>NZ_JBBOSQ010000001.1:0-3550276 GCF_038005165.1 Bacillus sp. FSL K6-2431
CTAACACTTCTTTTCGAAAGAAGAAGAAGTGTTTTTTTATTTTCATATTTTTAAGGAGAAGTTAAACAAAAAGCCCTTCCCAAATTGTCGAACTTGTAATATATTTGTCATAAAGTTGTAATGTAACGTTTTTTAAGAGTCACTCGACAAAAATAAGTGAACGGAGGGGTTTCCTATGCATGAAACCTTTCAAAAAATATATGATTCGTACCATCAAGATTTGTACCAGTTTTTATTTTATATGGTTAAAGATAAAAATCAGGCAGAGGATCTCGTTCAGGAGGTTTACATCCGGGTACTTCACTCATATAAAACTTTTGAAGGAAGAAGCAGCGAGAAAACATGGCTGTTTTCAATTGCGAGGCATGTGGCAATTGATTGGTTTCGCAAACAGCAAACCATTAGACAACGGGTACTCGGCACGTTTGATTGGGATAAGCAGGATGTAAAGGACCCAGACTTGCTCCCAGACGAACTAGCTGTACAGGATGAAAATGTAAAAGAAATCTATGCCGCACTTGATCAGTGCACGATTGATCAACGAGCTGTCATCATTTTAAGATTTATCCAGGGCTACTCAATCATGGAGACGGCAAAGGCGCTAAAGTTCTCGGAAAGCAAAGTCAAAACAACGCAGCACCGAGGCCTGAAAGTGCTCCGAAAACATATGGAGCTTTTGAAGGAGGAGCTAGTGAATGAAAACGAACAGGTCCGATTGGAGCGAAGAACGAATCAAGGTGTTACTAAGTCAGCTTCCAAAGGTGGAGGACAACCGTTCATCTAAGCAGATATACCAGCAGATGCTGATGGCAAGCGGGCAGAAAAAGAAAAGTGCCAAATGGATCGGTCCAGCGGTCGCAACCGTTGTGGTTTTATTTATGGCGTTTTTAATTTCTCCTCATTTATTTCAGCCAGCTGCTCAAGATCATCATCAGCAAATGAAAATGGACTCAAGTGCTGACAAAAGTCAGGTAAACGCCACATTAGAGGCGGTCAAACAGACTAATGGCCCCTCACACGTTGTGTCTCGTAAGCAGCAGCAAAAGTTTATGACCATAGCATACATAGATGATTCGACCTCTCAAGTGGTTCCGATTAGCATTGAAAAAGAGGATGAGTATGATCATTTGCAGGATATGGTGAACACATATGAACAGGTGCAGCTGCCTGAAATGACAAAGCCTCTTCAATCTTATATGGATATGGTGGACCTTCGTGAAAAAGGAGATACACTTGTTTTTCAATTAAAAAGTGATTTGTCCCTTGATACGTTAAAAGAAGCCAGCAGGTTTAAAGATATGGTAAAAGAAACGCTAAAATGGAGCAAATATGAGCAGGTGCAAGTCAAGACAGCCAAAGGTTCTCACCTTCAACTAGGAGCAAATGGAAGCGTTGGAACAATATCGATTGAAAAACAAACAAAGCACGCTTATTATGTTTTAGAGAATAAGAGCGGGACTTTTTTGGTGCCTTCAAAAACGCATTATTCATCGTATGAAGATGCGGTAGAAGCTATGAAGCGTACAAGCGATGCAGGACTTGATCCATTAATTAAAGACGAACCGATTAAAGAAGTGACGTCTAAAGGAAAACATGTGACCATTACGTTTGGAGCATCAGCGCAATTATCGGACTCAAATGATCATATTTTACTCATTGAAGGTCTGCTGCTCTCAGCGAAAGATTTTGGTTTTACAGAGGTCACCATTCAACAGGCGGGAACAGATCAAGTTGGTCCGTATGAATTAGAAGAACCGATAGAGGTGCCGGCTCTGCCGAATCCAGTTGTCATAAAAGACCGTTAAAGGACGCAAGAAATTGCGTTCTTTTTTGATGTATAGAAAATAGCTTCCTTGCTGTATACTAAGCTGTCATAAAAAGAACCTCAAAGAAGGGGAGTCACTAATGAAAAGGTATTGCTTCATATGTGCCAGCTGTTTTTTGATGATCTTTTCGCCTGTTGCTCATGCACAGGAAACAAGCGAATGGGTGGAGCCGATAAAAGGAGAAGTCACAGATTTGTTTGGGACAAGAGGCGGCTCGCACATGGGATTAGATATAGCTGCGCCAGAAGGAGAATCCATCTTTGCTGCAAGTGAAGGTGAGGTCTCGCGTTCGTATGTATCTGCTACTTATGGTGAGGTTGTGTTTATCCAGCATCCAAATGGATATGAAACCGTCTATGCACATTTACACGAGCGGTTTGTTAAAAAGGGTGACCATGTAGAAGCAGGACAGCCGATCGGCATTATCGGCAACACAGGGGCGTCTAGAGGCACTCATTTGCATTTTGAGGTGCACAGGGGGCATTGGTCAGTCAGCAAAGAAGATGCGGTGGATCCACTCACAATCATTGCAATGGATCGCTTCCAAGAGCCGGCCCTACATGTAAACGGACAAGAGAACAATACATATCTCATTAAACAAGGAGATACCCTTTGGTCGATTGCAAAGGCGCATGAGATGACTGTGGAACAATTGAAACAGATCAATGAGCTGACCACTCATCTCATCCGAACGGGAGATCGTTTAATGGTTTCAAAAAAATAAACCTCATGCATGTGCATGAGGTTTATCATGATTTTTTATAGGTCGATCAGACGGACAGAAAGTATATCGTGCACTTCGGTTAATTCTTTGACAATTTCGTCCTCAAGATGCTTGTCGAAAGAAAGCATCATGATGGCTTCGCCGCCTTTTTCTTTACGTCCTACCTGCATTGTCGCAATGTTGACATCGTGGTCGCCTAAAATTTGTCCAACCTTTCCAATTACACCAGGTGCATCAGTATGCTGGATGTAGACAAGGTGTCCATCTGGATAAAAATCAATATTAAATCCATTAATGGAAACAACGCGTTCTCCTAAATGCGGGATATAGGTTGCTTTTAGAGTAAAGGTTGAAAGGTCGCCTTTGACTTCAATAGAAATGCTGTTTTCGTAACCAGATTCACTGGAAGAAATCTTTTCACTAAAGCTAATGCCGCGTTCTTTTGCCACCATTCCAGCATTGACTTCATTTACAGTCGAATCAACACGCTCTTTTAAAAAGCCTGACAGAAGACTTTTTGTAATAAAGGATGTTTCGAGTTTTGAAATAGAGCCTTCGTAAGAGATGCCTACTTCTTTTACAGGTTCTCTCATTGATTGAGAGACAAGACGTCCGAGCTTTCCTGCAAACTGATGATAAGGCTGAATTTTTTTGAACTCGTCTTTTGTCATCGCTGGTAGGTTAATAGATGACATAACAGGGAGTCCTTTTGCAAATTGAAGTACTTCTTCAGATACTTGCGCCGCTACATTTAATTGTGCTTCCTTCGTCGATGCGCCAAGATGCGGAGTCGCAATGACGAGCGGATGGTCTACAAGCGGATTATCAGTAGGAGGTTCTACCTCAAATACATCGAGTGCAGCTCCTGCAACATGGCCGCTTTCAAGCGCTTCAAGAAGGTCACGCTCGTCAATAATACCACCGCGTGCACAGTTCACTAGGCGAACGCCTTTTTTCGTTTTTGCAATTGTTTCTTTATTGAGAAGTCCTCTTGTTTCTTTTGTTAACGGGGTATGTACAGTGATGATATCTGATACTTCGAGTACTTCATCAAGTGACTTGGCATTGACACCGATTTTTTCTGCGCGTTCCTTTGTCAGAAACGGGTCAAATACGTTGACTGTCATGCCAAATGCTCTTGCACGCTGGGCAATTTCGCTTCCGATTCTGCCAAGTCCAACAATCCCAAGAGATTTTCCATAAAGCTCTGCACCAACATAGGCACCTCTGTTCCATTCTTTTGATTTCACAGAAATGTTTGCTTGTGGAATATGACGCATGAGTGAAGAGATCATCGCAAATGTATGCTCAGCTGTGGAGATCGTATTACCGTTTGGTGCATTGATCACAATGACGCCATGCTTGGTTGCTTCATCAATATCAATATTGTCTACTCCCACACCGGCACGGCCGACAATTTTTAATGAAGTCATTTTTTCATAAAGCTCTTTGGTCACTTTCGTCGCACTTCTGACAAGTAAGGCATCAAATGTGTGTAATTCATCTTCTGCTTCTGTTACATTTTTTTGGACAATTTCAACAAAATCTGATTCTAAAAGTGGTAAAAGACCATCATTGCTCATCTTATCTGAGACTAATACTCGAAACATCGTAAGATTTCCTCCTAAAATAAACGTCATAAATATCTGATAATTTACCATATTCCTTTTCGCTGTGTCAATCAAATTAAAGCAGTAAAGCGAAAAAGAAAACACGAACATTTCCTGGTGTCTTTATAAAGAATGGACACCTTTAAACAAAAGATAACCAATTTTTTCGTATTTGTCATTATAATTTTTAAGTTTTTTGCGATTTCTTAAAACTGATGAAATTGCTCAGGATTTTTATCTGTACAAATGCTCATATATCATATATAATGATGTCGAATTGAATAATGATCAATCTTCGGGGCAGGGTGCAATTCCCTACCGGCGGTGATGAGCATAGTCTCTAAGCCCGCGAGCCTTTTTTGGCAGGATTCGGTGTGATTCCGAAGCCGACAGTATAGTCTGGATGGGAGAAGATGGAGGTTCGTAAACGTTGAAAACTTGGTTTTTCACACGTTTATTTGTCTAGCCTAAATTCCCCGCTCCTGTTTTCATGAGCGGTTTTTTTGTGGCTGAAATTGAACAATCCTCTTTTCGAAAGATTTGATCGAAAAGGAGAGAGAATATTGAATCAAAGTAAAGTAAAACGTTTAGTCGTCACCAGTATGCTTAGCAGTATTTCGTTCGTGTTAATTTTATTGGATTTCCCTTTCCCAGGGCTTCCAGCGTATTTGAAAATTGATTTCAGCGATATCCCAGCGATTATTGCGATTTTAATTTATGGGCCAGGTGCAGGAATTGCCGTTGAGGCATTAAAAAATGTTCTGCATTATCTCATTCAAGGCAGTATGTCCGGCGTTCCAGTTGGGCAAGTCGCGAACTTCATTGCAGGCACACTATTCATCTTACCAGTCGCCTTTATGTTCAAAAAAATTAAATCAGCAAAAGGAATGGCTTGGTCAATGATCATGGGTACATTACTTATGACTGTGATGATGAGCATTTTAAATTACTTCTTATTCCTGCCAGCTTACACATGGTTTTTAAACGCACCTGAACTATCAGATCATGCGCTCAAGACGACCATTACAGCAGGGATTTTACCTTTTAACTTTATTAAAGGAATCATCATTACCATCGTATTTAGCTTCATTTTTGTGAAAATGCGTCCATGGTTTGAAAATAAACGCCGACTTCAAAATAGTTAATATAAAAAAAGCCCCTGCATAAGGGGCTTTTATACTATTCATGCTTAAGTGGGTCACCCTCGAAAGATTCGTCCGCAACTTTGATTGAGTCAGTTGGACATCCTTCAAAT
Source organism: Bacillus sp. FSL K6-2431 (assembly GCF_038005165.1). Classification (NCBI taxonomy): domain Bacteria; kingdom Bacillati; phylum Bacillota; class Bacilli; order Caryophanales; family Bacillaceae; genus Bacillus; species Bacillus sp. FSL K6-2431. The sequence continues at coordinate 5,416 of NZ_JBBOSQ010000001.1, forward strand.
GCATCAAGCATATCTTCTTCAAGTACTTCTGGAACTTCTACAGTCCCTTGGTTGTCGTCAAGCGTAACAAATGCAATGCCTTCATCATCATAATCATAAATGTCTGGAGCAGCTGCACCGCATGCGCCGCAAGCAATACATGTGTCTTTGTCTACAATTGTATATTTTGCCATGTTAAAAAAATACCTCCCAAATAGTTCGATGGAACACATGGTTTAACCTTTTTAGTTTCACCGATAAAAAACAATTTCCTCAAACCTTATTGTAATGATTTTAAATTCACATTTCAACTGTAAAGTGATTGAGAATGCTTATCACATAAGGGTTTGTTCATAACTTTCCCCCATAAATTGAGTTTAAACATTTCTTCTTGTATGAAATCTGTTAAAATAAAGGGAGAAAATATTCGAATTTTGTCAGGAAGACAGGTGCTTTGATGAATGACTCTTCATTATTTGGATGTCATGTTAATGGACAGCGTATATAAATTGAACGGCGAACGCTCCATTAGTGCTGTCTACCATCTTTTTAAAGGAAAAAAATCATCTCAAACCATACAGGATGCCAGCTTGTTTGAGCTTTCCAGGTACTTCGGCTGTTACCCGGGGTTTACGAGGGATCAGCTGAATCGTTCTGCTTTAAAGCTTGAAGAGAAGCACTATATTAGAAAAACCGATGAGACACTGAGTATCACTGGAGCAGGGCAGCAAATGCTACACCAGCATTTCTCTGAAAAACCGATGCCTGCTTATTTTCATGGTGCCAAATACCACGATAAAGCAAAGATGCTATGGATGAGGCTCTCTTTACTTGTACAAGTGCTTTCTCACCATATGGCTGGATCACATCAATATGTTCCAATACAAAGAGATGTCTCAGTTCAAAGCTGGACGAAATCTTTTTTGAAACAGCATCAGCAGAAAAGCAAGCTTTCAGAAGAGCTGCATCATGAACTAGAAAAACTCCTAATGAACCTAAGTGATCAAGAGGCACTGATTTTTGTTTACTCATTGACCTCACATGAACGAATCGGGCGTACGTATCAGCAAATGGCGGAGTGGATGAAAGAAGATGTGTGGTATGTGTACTTGCTTTTTTGGAATGTACTCCATTATTTTATTCAATCTGCCCAAAAAGGTGAGGCGCCGACTTTGCAGAAGCTCGTAGGTGACCTTGAATTTAAACGCGTGTTAACAACTTCTACTCACAAAACACTTGAGCTTGTCCAAAAAGGATTTGATATTGAACAAATTGCTCACATTCGTTCATTAAAAAAGGCAACGATTGAAGATCATATCGTGGAGCTGTCGATACATGAGCCAAGCTTTTCAATAGATCCCTATGTGAGTATAAAAGAGCAGCGGGAGATCCTTGCTGTAGCCAGAGAGCTGCAAACAAATAAAATGAAGCTAATTAAAGAAAAGCTCGAGCATCCATTTACTTATTTTCAAATACGATTGGCACTGACAAGGATGGTGAAAGCAAATGGATAAGCTTCATCAGACGCTCATGCGATACTTTGGCCACGACACATTTAAAGCAGGTCAAGAGGACATTATTCGAAGTGTACTGCATCAAAAAGATACGGTTGCCATGCTGCCTACGGGTGGAGGAAAGTCACTTTGCTATCAAATTCCCGGTTATATGACAGACGGGCTGGTTCTGATTATTTCGCCGCTTTTATCGCTTATGGAGGACCAAGTCGAACGAATGAAAATGCGCGGAGAAAAACGAGTGGCGGCGCTTAATAGCACATTGTCTTTTCAGGAGAGGCGACATATCATTCGGCATTTGCCATCATATAAATTTCTATTCGTCGCACCTGAGGCATTAATGTCAGAAGTGCTGCTTGAACAGCTCAAATCGATGCGTATTGGTCTGTTTGTCGTCGATGAAGCGCATTGTATATCAGAATGGGGGCATGATTTCCGTCCTGAATATTCGAAGCTCGGAGAATGGAGAGAAGCGTTAGGTCATCCTGTGGCTTTAGCTCTTACAGCTACAGCAACGAAACAAACGCTAAAAGATACTGTGCAAACGCTAAGGTTGCAGCATCCAGACTTTCATATTCATTCCGTCAACCGCCCGAACATTGCCTTAGTCAAAGAAGTGCACGAATCGAAAGAAGCAAAAGAGAAACGGGCCATTGAGCTTGCGGATTTTTTGCAAGGACCAGGCATTATTTATTGCCCAACCCGGCAAATGACAGAAGAGCTTGCTCTCTGTATGAAACAAAAAACCAATCAGCGTGTTGAGTTTTATCATGGCGGAATGGACGCAGGAGATCGTATGCTCATTCAGCAGCAATTTATTAGCGGTCAGCTTGATCTCATTTGCTGTACGAGTGCTTTTGGCATGGGAATTGATAAAGCAAATATCCGGTTTGTCATTCATATGAGCCCTCCGCAATCGATTGAAGCATTTATGCAAGAGATTGGAAGAGCGGGAAGGGACGGGAAAAACAGTGTGAGCATTCTTTTATATACAGAAGAGGATGCAGATATTCAGCTACACTTGATCCAAGCAGAAGGATTTGACGAACCAGAAATTGATTTCTACTTATCACAACTGACTCAAATGCAGACAAATGATGAAAAAAAATTACGTGAACGATTGATGGAAACAGGGCTTCAGGAGACGCGTGCAAGAATGCTGACGCACTATTACATGATGCATGAGTCCGAACAGCGCCCGGCAATTCTGATGAATCTAAAAGAAATATTGCAGGACAGACAAACAGAAAAGCTAAAAAAAGTGTGGCAATTTAAAGAGCGGATCATGGATCATGACTGCTTTAGACAATCTCTGTTATCATATTTTCACGAACAGCTTGATCAAACAGAGCGCGCGTCCTCTGAGCATTGCTGCTCTTCTTGCGGACTGAACCTGTCTGATTATGAAAAAAAAGAACAATCATTGGAGCTGAATGAAATGAAACACTGGAAGACTGTGCTGGATCGTATGTTTCATCTGACAAAAGAGGCGCAGCATTGATTGAACAACATCGCCGAATCATTGAAAAATTAACCGATCGACAAGTCGTAGAACAGCTGTATTTCACGCAGCTGCTCATGCTTATCGTTTCTTTTTTACTAGGCATATTTATGTTCGATCAATGGACGGATTTTACAGCCCTTTGGCAGATTCATGATATGCGCATTCTAACATATGGAATTGGCGGTGCATTGCTCGTCATTATTATAGATGCAATTGTCATGAAGGTGTTTCCTGCTCATATGTATGATGATGGCGGTTTAAATGAAAAGATGTTCAAAAACCGAAGCATTCCGCATATTGTTTGGTTAGCACTTCTCATTGCCTTTTCAGAGGAAATACTATTTCGCGGAATTGTTCAACAGCAATTTGGACTTGAGATTGCCAGCATCGTGTTTGCGCTTCTTCACTTTCGCTATTTATCAAAAATACTCTTGTTTATCCTCGTGGTTTCCATTAGTATTTTTTTAGGACTTTTATACGAGTGGACGGGGAATTTATTTGTTCCTGTCATGACACATTTTGTCATTGACTTAGTCTTTGCTTGTCAAATTCGTTTGAAATATAAGGGGAGGGATGAACATGGAAGAAATGTCGAGAATGCAGAGAAAGAAGGAGCAGCTGACAAACAACCATGACGACAATGTAGAGGAAATTCTTGAAGAAAAAGTACATCCTTCTGATGACTCTCACTTTCCTACACGAGAAGACTTTCATGAATATAAGAAGCAGCGTACGAAAAAAGTGCGCAATCCTTTGTTTACGACATTGGCTATTATCTTTCCTATCATCGTCATCACTGTTTTCTTTCTATTGATCTACTACACTTCAAAGGAAATCAACGATAATAACAATCAGGGTGTATACATTGATAAAACCTCAAGTGCTGACACAGACCCAGTTCCGTCAGCACTAGCCGAAACAAAAAATGACGCAACCGCTGATAAAGCGGATGCGTCTGATGAAGAGAAGAAAAAGAAAGATGAAGAAAAAGAAAAGCAGCGATCAAAAGAAAAAGCAGAGCAAAAGAAAAAAGAAAAAGCTGCTAAAGAGAAAGAAGAGCGTGAAAAAGCCGCAGCTGCGAAAAAGCGTGAACAGCAGCAGCTCGCCCTCCAAAAACAGCAAGAAGAGAAAAAACGAAAAGAAGTCGAAGAGAAAAAGAAGCAGGAAGAAAAGCCAGTTCGTGTCGTCCAGCACACTGTTGGCCCAGAGGAAAACCTGTATCGAATCTCGATGAAATATTACAAAAGCCGATCAGGTGAAGAGAAAATAAAAGCCTACAATCATTTAAATGGGAACAGTGTATACAGTGGTCAAGTACTCAATATTCCATTGGAAAACTAATTACCTGACATGAACGAATGAAAAAGCACATACATATGTAGAAAAAAGGGACAGGGTGTATGTGATGACTTTGCACGCAATCAGCCGCTATATGGATCAGCCGACACAGAAAATGATGGAAACGTTGATCAAAAGAAAGCACAAATATGAGGGCTTTGCCAAGCAGTGTAGAAGGTGGCAATGGACAGCCCTTTTGTCACTGGCGATTCTTTTGTTTTATTTTGTGATAACGGCAAATAAGGGAGGCTCGCTTCAGCCGGAAGCGATGATTGCAACGCTGCTCAGTCATGAGGTCTTTCTATTTTGGATAATGGCTGAGGTGTTTGCTTTTTATGCATCTTATTATTATAAGAAAAAAGAAGAAAAGGCTGAGGATGAATATCATCGCCTTAGATGTGAGATTATACAAAAAAGCACAGACTTATGGCCGCAATCAGACCAGTGGAAAGAGCGTGAAGCGGTTTTTCGCTATATGCAGCAGCAATATGACATTAATCTCTATTATGAAAGTAAATAAATGTGTAAAAAGACGTTTTAATAGTTGAAACGTCTTTTTTCATTCAAGCGTCTTATGAACGACACATATGCAAGGGAGCCATTTATGATGAAATATGCCATCGGATTTACTGCCGCCATTGCGGCTGTTACAACAGGTGTGTGTGTAACGGCAAAAATGGTGAAAACGGCAAAACAAAACAACATCAAAAAGCATTACTTTACAATAGAAGCACTTCAATCAGATCGACCAGCAGTGATTTTCTTTATTTCTGATACACACCGGCGGCTGATTAGTGATTCATTATTAGCTGAGGTCACACAAGAAAAACCGGATGTCATTATGATAGGCGGGGACTTAGCAGAAAAAGGTGTACCCTACGCCAGAATTGAAGAAAATGTGAAACGTTTATCAAGAATTGCGCCCGTTTATTTTGTTTGGGGAAATAATGATCACGAGCTGCACCAGCAAAAGCTTAAAGAGATTCTTCATGCTTACGATGTGACGACCCTGCAAAATGAAACAGCTGTGTGGGGTTTCGAAGGCCAGTCAATCAAAATTGGAGGCATCGATGATATTCGGCTTGAAAAGGCGGATTATGAAGCGATACGACCTGAGTTTGTGAAAGATGACGTAAATATTCTCTTATCACACAACCCAGATGTACATCATTTAATGAGTGAAGATGAGGGGATCGACCTTGTTTTGAGCGGTCATACACATGGAGGTCAGATTCGAATTGGGAAATTTGGTCCGTATGAAAAAGGAAGAACAGGTCAGGTCAAAGGCGCATTTTTTCTCATTAGTAATGGCTATGGAACAACAAAGATTCCAATGCGTCTCGGGGCAGAACCGGAAACGCATCTGATCTATTTAATGCCTGTAAAAACGCGATGACTGGCTGCGCCCTCAATATTTTCCATAAAAGTCACCGTAAGCATAGCTTCATGCTTGTCTTCCGTCTTGACACAGTGTAAACTGAATACAAAATTAAGAACCTATGACTCATCATCTCATATACTACAGTATGATGTGTGTTTAGAAGAGGCAGGAGGGAACGTTATGCGACTGGAGCGTCTGAATTATAATAAAATCAAAATTTTTCTCACACTAGATGACCTGACAGACCGGGGTCTTACGAAAGAAGACCTTTGGAAAGATTCGTTCAAAGTCCATCAGCTGTTTAAAGACATGATGAACGAAGCGAATCAGGAGCTCGGTTTTGAAGCGAGTGGACCGATTGCTGTTGAAGTATTTTCACTTCAGGCGCAGGGGATGGTCGTCATTGTCACAAAGAGTCAGCAGGATGATGCTGATGATGATGAGTTTGATGAAGATTACATTGAGATGCAAGTCAAGCTCGACGAGAGTCATCATGTGCTCTATCAATTTGCCTCGTTTGAAGATGTGATTCAACTGTCCCATAGTTTAAGTCGTATTGGACTTTTAGGGGGTACAGTTTACCATTATGAAGGTCAATATTTTCTCAGCCTAGATGATTTTGAAGAACTATCAGCTGATACCGTCATTTCCATTTTAGCGGAGTTCGGTTCACCTACGACATTAACGATTCATCGGCTAAAAGAATACGGAAAAGTGATCATGCAAGATGATGCAGTGAAAACGATTCAAATGTATTTTTAATCACTTTTTTCTATTATATTTAATACTGTTGTGATGAAACAACAGTATTTTTTTATATCCTTTTTATATTTATAAACGCTGATATTTTATTTTGATAAAAAACGTTTTTTACCTTTGCTTTACCAGTACGAAGGTGTATACTATTGCTTGAAAGGGAGCAGTAGATCATGAAAGATTTCTAGGGGGTTTATTTTAATGGCAGCCGATCAAAACGCCGCTCATAACGCAGAAGATAAGCTAGATGTTTTAAAGTCAACTCAAACCGTCATACATAAAGCGCTAGACAAATTAGGGTATCCGCAAGAAGTGTATGAATTGCTGAAGGAGCCAATTCGTCTATTAACTGTGAAAATTCCAGTACGAATGGATGATGGATCAGTGAAAATTTTCACTGGTTACCGCGCGCAGCACAATGATGCTGTTGGACCGACAAAAGGCGGTATTCGTTTCCACCCGAACGTTACTGAAAAAGAAGTAAAAGCGCTTTCAATTTGGATGAGTTTAAAATGTGGTATTGTGGATCTTCCTTATGGCGGAGGAAAAGGCGGTATTATCTGTGATCCAAGAGAAATGTCATTTAGAGAGCTTGAAAAACTAAGCCGCGGCTATGTTCGCGCAATCAGTCAAATCGTTGGTCCAACAAAAGATGTACCAGCTCCAGATGTGTTTACAAACTCTCAAATTATGGCATGGATGATGGACGAATATTCTAGAATGGATGAATTTAACTCGCCAGGATTTATTACCGGAAAACCAATTGTTCTTGGAGGATCACACGGACGTGATACTGCAACAGCAAAAGGTGTGACGATCTGCATCAAAGAAGCGGCGAAGAAAAAAGGAATTGACATTAACGGGGCACGTGTTGTCGTACAGGGATTCGGAAATGCAGGAAGCTACTTGGCTAAATTCATGTATGATGCCGGAGCGAAAATCGTAGGGATTTCAGATGCTTACGGCGGGTTATACGATGAAGATGGTCTTGATATTGACTACTTGCTTGACAGACGTGACAGCTTTGGAACCGTTACTAAATTATTTAACGATACCATCACAAACCAAGAGCTGCTTGAGCTCGATTGTGATATCTTAGTACCTGCAGCCATTGAGAACCAAATCACTGAAGATAATGCGGCAAACATTAAAGCTAAAATTGTCGTAGAAGCAGCGAATGGTCCAACGACACTTGAAGGAACAAAAATTCTTTCAGATCGTGGAGTACTGCTTGTCCCAGACGTACTTGCGAGTGCGGGTGGTGTAACGGTTTCTTACTTTGAATGGGTGCAGAATAACCAAGGGTTCTACTGGACTGAAGAGGAAGTCGAAACTCGTTTAGAAGATATGATGGTGAAATCATTTAATAATATTTATGAAATGGCGCAAAACCGCCGCATCGATATGCGTCTTGCTGCATATATGGTCGGCGTACGTAAAATGGCTGAAGCTTCTCGATTCAGAGGCTGGATTTAAGCGGCTTATTTGCATCGCGCCCAAAAATCTCCTATCCTTATATAGGAGATTTTTTTATGGAATGGGAACAAATCATCAACAGCTAGCAATTGTTATTGCATTGAAACGACAGGAGTGGAACAAATGAAACAAGAAAAAGCGATCATAATAGGAGGCGGCCCTTGCGGATTATCAGCTGCCATCGCATTCCAGCAAATCGGAATTGATGCACTAGTCATTGAAAAGGGGAATGTCGTTAACAGTATTTATCATTACCCAACACATCAAACCTTTTTCAGTACAAGTGAAAAGCTTGAGATTGGTGATGTCGCTTTTATTACTGAAAATCGCAAGCCCGTTCGTATCCAGGCGCTTTCTTATTACCGAGAAGTAGTCAGACGAAAAAACCTGCGTGTGCATGCCTTTGAAAAAGTAACCGCTGTGACGAAAAAAGATGGCCATTTTACCGTGAGCACATCAAAAGACGACTATTCATGTGATTATGTCGTGATTGCTACTGGCTACTATGACCATCCAAACTATATGAATGTCAAAGGGGAAGACCTTCCACATGTGTATCATTATTTTAAAGAAGGACACCCATACTTTGATAAAGATGTAACGGTGATCGGCGGGAAAAACTCAAGTGTCGATGCTGCGCTAGAACTTGTGAAATGCGGAAGCAGAGTCACTGTACTTTATCGAGGAACTGAATATTCATCTAGCATCAAACCTTGGATTTTGCCAGAGTTTGAAGCACTTGTGCGAAATGGAACGATTCGAATGGAGTTTGGAGCACAGGTGAAGGAAATTACAGAAGAAGAAGTGATTTTTACAAACCAGCAAGAGCAAACGGAGCGAGTGAAAAGTGATTATGTTTTTGCCATGACAGGCTATCATCCAGATCATTCTTTCTTAGAAAAAATGGGTGTGACAATTGATCAAGAATCAGGCCGCCCAGCATTTGATGAACAGACGATGGAGACAAACGTAGAAGGTATTTTCATCGCAGGAGTGATTGCAGCTGGAAATAATGCCAATGAAATTTTCATTGAAAACGGGAGATTTCATGGGGGGCTAATTGCAGAAGAAATTAATAAAAGAATGAACGCATAAAAAAAGAACTGGATCCTTCCAAGGGATTCGGTTCTTTTTGATATAAAATGGGATTATATAGAAGAATATTTTCATAAAAATGGGCTCGAGTCATATAAAAAAAGGGTAAATCATGGTACGATAATGAAGGATAATGTAGGGAAAGAGGTCTGGTTATGATCGCAATCATCTCAGCAGGTTTAGCTCCCGGCATCGCACTTTTAAGTTATTTTTATTTGAAAGATCAGTACGACAATGAGCCGGTACACATGGTCATCAGATCTTTTATGCTAGGTGTTATACTTGTGTTTCCAACCATGTTTATTCAATATGTCCTTCAAGAGGAGCATATCGCAACGAACCCTATCTTGATTTCATTTGTGACGTCGGGCTTCTTAGAGGAATCTTTAAAATGGTTTATTTTAATGGTCAGCGTCTATGCGCATGCCCAATTTGACGAACACTATGATGGGATTGTATATGGAACGAGTGTCTCACTTGGTTTCGCAACACTTGAAAATATTCTTTATTTGGTCGGTCACGGGGTTGAATATGCATTCACCCGTGCTTTATTACCCGTCTCAAGTCATGCTTTATTCGGTGTTGTGATGGGATTTTATATCGGCAAAGCCCGCTTCTCTGATAAAAAGGAGCAGCGCAAATGGCTGATCCTTTCTCTAACGCTTCCTGTGCTTTTTCACGGCCTATATGATTTCATATTGTTAGGAATGAAAAATTGGGGATATATCATGCTGCCATTCATGATTTTTTTATGGTGGTTTGGCCTGCGAAAAGCAAAAAAAGCTCGTTCAGTGAAAATGGTGCAAAATTTAATGTAGAAAACGTCTTATCAGTTGATAGGGCGTTTTTTTGTCTTTTCATCCATTTCTCTACTGTGATGAATGTATAAAAATAGGGATTGGAAGAAATATATATTCAAACATCAAAAGTACAGGAGGATCAAATATGGACAAAGCTCGTTTCGTGAAAAAAATCGTCCTTATCTTCTCAATCGTTCTACTCGCAACATCACTGATGACAACTGAAAAAAGTGAAGCCTTCACCAGTCAAGTCATCCAGCGAGGTGCGACAGGAGAAGATGTAGTCGAGCTGCAAGCACGGCTCCAATACAATGGCTTTTACAATGGCAAAATTGATGGTGTATATGGCTGGGGGACGTACTGGGCCGTTCGCAACTTTCAAAGCCAATATGGTGTAAAGAAGGTCGACGGACTTGTAGGTAAACAAACAAAAAGCCTATTAGTTCAAAAGACAAAATACTATAAAGACTTTGTTCAGCAGCAGCTGCAAAAGGGGAATGAGTTTACCCATTATGGCGGGAAACCTCTTGATCAGCAAACAAAAGCTCCTGCGAAAAGAAGCTCACAAAAAAAGACTGCTCAAGGTGCGAAAGAGAATCAAAAAAGTCAAAGCGGAGCACCTGGAAAGTCTGCGAAACAGTCAGGCAATCAGCAAGCAAATCAAACACCGAAACAAACGGCAGCCAACATGCCAGGTGGTTTTTCTAGTAATGATATTCAGCTCTTATCACAAGCGGTTTATAGTGAAGCAAGGGGCGAGCCGTATGAAGGACAGGTGGCGATCGCTGCCGTCATCTTAAACCGTTTGAACAACCCGACTTTTCCAAATACAATCGCAGGAGTTATTTTTGAACCGCTTGCGTTTACAGCTGTGGCGGATGGTCAATTTTATATGTCACCAAATGAAACTGCAAAAAAGGCTGTGTTTGATGCCATTAACGGCTGGGACCCGTCTGAGAGCGCCGTCTATTACTTTAATCCTGATACAGCAACAAGTCCATGGATTTGGGGAAGACCACAAATTAAACGAATTGGGAAACATATTTTCTGCGAATAGAAAGAGGTGTAAATAAATGATCAGAGGAATATTGATTGCCATTTTAGGAATTGCTGTCATCTCAACAGGTTATTGGGGCTATAAAGAGCATCAAGAAAAAGACGCAGTGCTGCTGCACGCAGAGAACAACTATCAGAGGGCCTTCCACGATTTAACGTACCAAGTGGATCAGCTGCACGACAAACTTGGGGCAACGCTTGCGATGAACAGCCAATCGTCGATTTCACCGGCACTTGCAGATGTATGGAGAATGTCATCAGAAGCACATAACAATGTGAGTCAGCTTCCGCTCACATTAATGCCTTTTAACAAAACGGAAGAATTTTTGGCGAATGTCGGAGACTTTAGCTACAAATCATCAGTTAAATCCTTATCAGATGAACCATTAAACAAAAATACGCACAAAACCATTACGTCCTTATATCAGCAAGCATCTGATATCCAAAACGAACTGAGACAAGTGCAGCACCTCGTCCTCAATAAAAATTTAAAATGGATGGATGTTGAAATGGCACTTGCTGATGGTGACCGAAAAAATGATAACACCATCATTGACGGGTTGAAAACAGTCGAGAGAAATGCAGATGCATTTGCAGATGTCGATCTCGGACCGACAAATGTGTCCACAGAAGCAGAAACACGCGGCTACAATCATTTAAAGGGTAAAAAGATTTCAAAGAAAGAAGCGATACGCATTGCCCAGCAATTCGCACCTGATCATAATCAACATTTTAAGGTGAGAAAAAGCGGAAGCAAAACCAATCGAGATGTGTACAGCTTATCGATGTCAGATCCTGATAGTAAAGCGAATTTCTATTTAGACTTGACTGAAAAAGGAGGACATCCAGTCTACCTTCTTCAAAATCGAGACGTGAAAAAACAGAAAATCAGTTTAAACCAAGCATCAGAAAAAGCACTCAGCTTCTTAAAGAAGCAAGGATTTGATGCTGAGTCATTCCATTTAGATGAAAGTGCGCAATTTGATAATATCGGTGTATTTACCTATGTACCTCTTCAAAAAAATGTACTGCTGTATCCAGATAGTATACGTATGAAGGTCGCATTAGACGATGGTGAAGTGGTTGGATTTTCAGCGAAAGACTATTTAACGAATCATAAAACAAGAGACATCAAAGCACCTAAAATCTCGCAAAAAGAAGCGAAGAAAACGCTCAATCAGCATGTGAAAATCGAAGATACTCATGTAGCGATTGTTCAAAACGATATGTCAGAGGAAGTTTTATGCTATGAGTTCCTAGGAACGATAAAAAATGATACGTACCGAATGTTCATTAATGCGGATACTGGAAAAGAAGAACGAGTAGATAAACTAAAAAACGCAGAACCTATATATAAAGACCTATAAAAAAAGGAAACGAGGAAAAGGCGAATAAGCCTTTTCCTTTTGTTTTATACATGGTTTAATATAGGAGAGGATATGATTTCACAGATGAAAAGAGTGATGAGGAATGTTACAAATAGGGGATGCAATCACAATTGAATATGTCAATGAGAACAAAGAAGTGAAAACTGCAAAATCGAAAGTTTTGGAAAATAATAACGATGATATTTGCATTAATTATCCAGCTGATAAAGAAACGGGACGCACGATCTATTTAAACCAGCAAACAGAAATCACCGTTTTCTTTTTCGATGAAAATCAAATTCCATACAAATGCACAAGCGAAGTCATCGGCAAGAGGAAAGAAGATATTCCGATGATCGTCATTTCCATTCCGCCAAAAGAAGAAATGATTCGGCTTCAGCGTAGAGAATACCTGAGAGTCGATACAATGGTCAAAACCGCGATCACGCAAACGGGTGAAGAATCCTTTGACACGTTTATTGTCAATATGAGTGCTGGCGGCTTAGCAATTGCTGTTCCTGAAGGTGTCTCATTGAAAGAATACGGAGAAGTGATCACAGAGTTTGAACTTCCGCTGAAAGAGCCTGTTAAAATTAAAGCGGTTGCAGAGATGAGCCGAGTTTATCAAGATGAGCAGACTGGCAAAACAAGAGCGATCATGGAGTTTTCTGAGATCACAAATGATCAGCAACAGCACATTATGAAGTACTGCTTCCAGCAGCAGCTTTTAACACGTGTGAAAAAAGCATAAGAATAAAGGATGTTAAAAGCTTCCATACTAGAGGTAATAGAATCTAGCGTGGAGGCTTTTTGTATGAAAACAATGGAAAGATGGTTATTTAAAGCGGTGCTCATTCAGCTTGTCTTATTATTAGCTGTTCAGATCACACTTCATTTGACAAAAGGAGAACTATTTTTGTCAAAAGTCGTGCAATACGAGGGTGTAAATAACATGAGCATTGAAGATTGGATCGAGACGTTTAAGCAGAAGGATTGATAGAAAATTCCCCCGTTTGACCGGTGATCGTGTTACAATTCATAAGGGAGATTCAATCAAGGAGAGGTATTATGAAAAAGAAATTATCTATCGCAATTGACGGTCCTGCAGCAGCAGGAAAAAGCACTGTGGCAAAAATTGTCGCAGCAAAAAAATCATATATTTATATCGATACAGGTGCCATGTACCGCGCGATTACGCTTGCGGCACTTCACCATGGTGTAGATCTCGAAGACGAGCAGGCGCTTGATGCACTACTAAAGAAAACGGTGATTGAACTTGTCTCAACAGGCGAGGGTCAAAAAGTGCATCTAGACAATACCGATGTGACAGAAGAGATTCGCACAGACCGCGTGAGCAACCAAGTATCGGTTGTCGCAAAGCACAGAGCTGTTCGGGAAGAAATGGTCCGCAGGCAGCAAGAGCTTGGTAAAAAAGGCGGTGTCGTGATGGACGGAAGAGACATAGGTACTCACGTTCTTCCAGATGCCGAAGTGAAAATTTTCTTGCTTGCATCTGTAGAAGAAAGAGCAAAACGCCGCTTTGAAGAGAATCAGAAAAAAGGCTACGATGTCAATTACGATCAGCTGGTCGAAGAGATTGCAAGACGTGACAAGCTTGACTCTGAGCGCGAAGTTTCACCGCTTAAGAAAGCGGATGACGCCATTGAGATTGACACAACTTCTCTTACCATTCAAGAGGTAGCAGGTAAAATTTTAGATGCAGCAGACCGTGTGGAGAAACTGTAAGAAATTTTAGAAAACTTTTATAAGTTAGAGGTTTATCTCTTGACAAACAAGGTCTTTTATTAGAAGTTTATACTAATACTATTTTTATTGATCATTCAAGCAATTCTGTTGATTTGAATGTTTCTATAATACATACTCGGCTGGCAATCATCATGCTTAAGACACATATTCACCCAGTCGTTTTAACTAAGCTGTGTAGGTTTGGACCAAGGAGGTTATCGAAATGACAGAGGAAATGAATCAAATCGATGTTCAGGTACCAGAGGTTGGAGATGTAGTGAAAGGGATTGTTTCTAAAGTTGAGGACAAGCATGTCAATGTAGATATCGTCAATGTGAAACAACCTGGGATCATCCCAATCAGTGAATTATCAAGTCTTCACGTTGAAAAAGCATCAGATGTCGTGAAAGATGGCGACGAATTAGAGCTTAAAGTAACAAAAGTCGAAGACGATGCTTTGATTTTATCGAAACGTGCTGTTGATGCAGACCGCGCTTGGGAAGACCTAGAGAAAAAGTTTGAAACAAAAGAAGTATTTGAAGCTGAAGTAAAAGACGTTGTAAAAGGTGGTCTTGTCGTAGACATTGGTGTGCGTGGATTTATTCCTGCATCTCTTGTAGAAGCGCACTATGTTGAGGACTTTTCAGACTACAAAGGTAAAACACTCTCACTTGTCGTGGTCGAACTTGACCGCGAAAAAAATCGTGTGATTCTCTCGCACCGTGCAGTAGTGGAGCAAGAGCAATTAGACAAAAAGCAAGACTTCTTGCAAAAACTTGAAGTAGGCAGTGTGATTGATGGTAAAGTGCAACGCCTTACTGATTTTGGTGCGTTTGTAGACATTGGCGGCATTGATGGATTGGTTCACATTTCTCAACTATCCCATGCGCATGTTGAAAAGCCATCTGACGTAGTGGAAGAAGGCCAGGAAGTCCAGGTCAAAGTACTTGCTGTTGATCGTGATAACGAACGTATCTCACTATCTATTAAAGAAACATTACCAGGACCTTGGAGCCAGATTGGTGAAAAGGTAAAACAAGGTGATGTGCTTGAAGGAACTGTTCAACGTCTAGTGAGCTTTGGTGCATTTGTTGAAATTCTGCCAGGCGTCGAAGGACTTGTGCATATTTCTCAAATCTCTCATAAACATATCGGTACGCCGCATGAAGTCCTTGAAGAAGGGCAGACTGTGAAAGTAAAAGTGCTTGATGTGAATGAAGATGAAGAACGCATTTCACTAAGCATCCGTGATTTAGAAGAAAATCCTGAAAAACAAATCGAAGAGAATTATCGTCAATATCAGGCGAAAGAAGAAAACACAAGTGGATTCCAGCTTGGTGACCTGATCGGAGATAAGCTCAATAAATTAAAATAATTTGGTGATCAAAATTGACGCGAGCAGAAAGAAAGAAGCAGCATATTGAACATGCCTTGTCCACTGGACAGCATGCAGAAGCAGGTTTAAAAGATGTTTCCTTCGTTCACGCCAGTTTACCAGATCTTGCAACATCACAAATTGATACACATTCAACAATTGGCGGACTGACTTTCGGTTCGCCAATTTTTATCAATGCAATGACTGGCGGAGGCGGAAAATCGACCTATGAGATTAATCGCTCTTTATCGATCGCAGCGAAGGAAACCAATATTCCGGTGGCAGTTGGATCGCAAATGGCTGCACTGAAAGATAAAGAAGAAAGACGTACGTATGAAGTTGTTCGTAAAGTGAATCCAGATGGAATTGTCTTTGCGAACCTAGGCAGTGAGGCAACGATGAAGCAAGCGAAGGAAGCCGTTGAGATGCTGGAGGCCAATATGCTCCAGATTCATTTAAATGTGATTCAAGAGATTGTCATGCCTGAAGGAGACCGTGATTTCAGGGGGGCACTTGAGCGCATCGCAGCCATCAATGAATCAGTTGGTGTGCCTGTTGTCGTAAAAGAAGTTGGATTTGGCATGAGCAAGGAAACGGCCAAAAAGTTATTTCATGCTGGGGTTGCGGCCGTTGATGTAGGCGGATTTGGTGGTACGAACTTTTCTAAGATCGAAAATCTTCGCCGCCAAAAAGCACTTCATTATTTTGATCAATGGGGGATTCCAACTGCAGCGAGTCTTGCTGAAGTACATACAAGTTTTCCAGATCAAACGATTTTAGCCTCGGGAGGTATACAAGACGCCCTTGATGTAACAAAATCAATCGCACTTGGCGCATCCGCTGCTGGTCTAGCTGGCTTTTTCTTAAAATCACTGACTGACGGAGGGGAGAGCGGTCTCATCGCGAATATCATAGATCTTCAAGAAGATGTGAAGATGATGATGACAGTCCTTGGCGTGAAGACCATTGAAGAGCTGAGACAAACCCAAGTTGTCATTTCAGGTGAAACGAGTCATTGGCTCAAAGAAAGAGGCATCGACACAACGTACTATAGTTTAAGATCAAATAAGAAAAAGGACTAAAAGCAAGTTTAGCCCTTAAACATCTAAGGCATGTGGTCATCACATGCCTTTTTTTATTGATTTCTTTTTCGCGCACTATCTGGACCTTCTAATGCTGTTGCCCCTTTATAATGAATGGATTGATCACGGTCTGATTCCACTCTTTTTGATGCCTTTAAGCGTTTTTCCTGTCTATCTTTTCCCATCATACATCCCTCCTCAACCATTAGGGTGTCACCTCTTGTTTATTTCATACAATGCCCAAAGCAATCCCTTACGTTTAAAAATTGGGGATTTTCCCATAATGTAATTGAGGTGATGAGACGTTGGAGGCTTTGTACTATTATTGGTCCATATGGTTCGTTTGGATTATCGTGACATTTATTATGGAAAAAAGCTCATGGCGTAATGTGCTAGGCGTCTTTGTCCTTGTCCATATTATATGTAGTCATTTCATGATATCCATATTTGATATGAGCCTGAATGCGGGGTACTTGATGACCTTTTTATATGCATGTGCGGGTTTCGTTATATTCCGGTCTGGGCATCAAATAATGAGAATCGTACAATTAGGTTCTATGGTGAGCGCATATGCCTTTTTTATGATTTTTGCATTATATGATCCGGTTTGGTTCACGCTAATTAAAGTGGATTGGGTCGTATTTGCCTTGCTGATCTTGATGTCTTTGACATATGGACATCATTTCACAGAACGAGTCACCTTATGGATGATGGCTGTATGTCTTGGCGAAGCCCTTTATGCGCTCACAATTCACCGCCTAACATCATCGATTGTCATAGGAGATCTCTCTTTTCTGTCCCTTGTTGTTCAAGGGTCCATCTTCCTATTAGGTGTCGATCAGCTTGAAAAGCTCTTGAACGCCCGTTCATCAAGAAAACCAGTAAAAGGGGCTGCAAAATCAACATGACGGATTATACGTTTCCTGTGATTATTGGTGTCATCTTTGGGATGGCGGCCAGGCTTTATATGTTAAGAACAGATTACCGGCAATACCCTACGTATATTCATGGACAAGTGATTCACATTGCGCTTGGTTTTATCGCTTCAGGACTTGGTGCGATCATTATGCCTGCACTCATTCAGGAGGAATTTACGGCGATTACCTTTCTCACGCTGGCGGCCACGCAATTCAGAGATGTCCGCAATATGGAAAGAAATACGTTAACTCAAATGGATTCATATGAGCTAGTCTCAAGAGGCAGTACATATATAGAAGGCATTGCCATTGCCTTTGAAAGCCGAAATTATATTGCGATTCTCACGGCACTGATTACGACCACAGCCTGTATTTTCTTCTCGCTCGTTATAGGGACAGTGGTCGGTATTCTTTGTTTTTTCTTGGCAAAGCTATTAATGTCTGGCAGCCAATTAAAGGATATTGTCAACATACAAAAAGGAGAGCTTCGCTTTGATGGGGCAGGGCTTTATGTGAACGATATTTACATCATGAATATCGGACTGCCCGAAAAGCAAAAGCTCATATTAGAGCATGGGATGGGCTTTATTTTGACACCGAAAAATTTCAACGCAGCCACAACGATTGCCAACCTTGGGCAGCGGCAAGCCATTTTATTTGATTTATCCAATGTACTTGGTGTGTATCGCGACTCCGGTGAACCATCACTCTGTCCGCTCGCAAAGCGTGATTTGAATAACGGCACACTTGGCGTGTTCATTTTACCGCAATGGTATCGTGAAGATCTCGCTGTCCGTGTATTAGAAGAAGTACCCATTTTAGAAAATGCCATCAGAATGCCGACAGAGTTCATAAAAAAGAAAGTGAGGTAATAGGGCATGGCGAACACCATTGAACAATTTATACTCGCTGTGGCTACAACAAATAAAGAGCGGGTCATGGGCGGAACAGCCGTTTTTTTCTGTGAAAATAAAGAAGAACTCGACATGTACGCCATGAATTTAGAGGCCATTTTAGATGGAATTGCACACGGAATTGGAGAAGATCTTTACTTGATTGTCAAACATTTTTAAGTTATTCATTGTGGTCTGATTAAAAATTGATATAATATATAAGTTGAACCCTTCATGTTTGAAGGGTTTATTTCATAAAACTGAATGAAAATTTTAAATCCCGGTTGAAACATGATGATGAACATATTGAATCGCGGCTGGATTGAAAGGAAGGGTACTATGGGTAAACCTGTCGTAGCCATTGTTGGAAGGCCCAACGTTGGAAAATCTACAATTTTTAATCGAATCGCAGGCGAAAGAATATCGATTGTAGAAGACACACCTGGTGTAACAAGAGATCGTATTTATAGCTCTGCTGAATGGTTAAATTATGACTTTAACTTAATAGATACTGGTGGAATTGATATTGGAGATGAGCCATTTTTAGCGCAAATTCGCCATCAAGCAGAAATTGCAATGGATGAAGCGGATGTCATTATCTTTATGGTGAATGGCCGAGATGGTGTGACATCAGCGGATGAAGAAGTCGCAAAAATTTTATATCGCACGAAAAAGCCAGTTGTACTTGCTGTCAATAAACTGGACAACCCTGAAATGAGAAGTGACGTGTATGACTTTTATGCACTAGGGTTTGGCGAGCCATATCCGATTTCTGGAACGCACGGATTAGGTCTTGGTGATCTACTTGATGCTGTTGCAGAACACTTTAAGAACTTACCAGATACGCAGTATGACGAACAAGTTGTCCAGTTCTGCTTAATCGGTCGCCCGAATGTAGGGAAATCTTCTTTAGTGAATGCGATGCTCGGAGAAGACCGCGTCATTGTCAGCAACATCGCTGGTACAACAAGAGATGCTGTCGATACGATGTTTACGTATAATCAGCGTGATTTTGTCATTGTTGATACAGCAGGTATGAGAAAAAAAGGAAAAGTATACGAAACAACAGAGAAATACAGTGTGCTTCGTGCATTAAAAGCCATTGATCGTTCTGATGTTGTCGCTGTTGTTCTAGACGGTGAAGAAGGCATTATTGAGCAGGATAAACGTATTGCGGGCTATGCACACGAAGCTGGTAAAGCCGTTGTGATCGTTGTGAACAAATGGGACGCTGTTGAAAAAGATGAGCGTACGATGAAGGAATTTGAGCAAAACATTCGTGAGCATTTTCAATTCCTAGATTATGCTCCTGTCTTGTTTATGTCTGCTCTCACGAAAAAGAGAATTCATACGTTAATGCCGTCCATTATTACAGCTAGTGAAAATCATGCGATGCGCGTTCAAACGAATATTTTGAACGATATCATCATGGATGCAGTAGCAATGAATCCAACGCCGACTCATAATGGACAGCGCCTGAAAATTTACTATGCGACACAGGTGGCGATTAAGCCTCCGTCCTTTGTTGTGTTTGTAAACGATCCAGAGCTTATGCACTTTTCTTATGAACGTTTCCTAGAAAATCGCATTCGAGATGCGTTTGGTTTTGAAGGAACACCGATTAAAATATTTGCGAGAGCGAGAAAATAAAAAGGGTGAGCAGAATGAAGAAAATTTCAGTACTTGGAGCAGGAAGCTGGGGAACAGCCCTTGCTCTTGTATTAGCTGATAATCATCATGATGTACACATGTGGGGACATAGACAAGAGCTCATTGACCAAATCAATGAGAAACATGAAAATCATGATTACTTGCCAAATGTCGCACTGCCTGCGTCCATTCAGGCGACGACAGACATGAAGCAGGCGTTAGAGGGGACAGACGCTATTATTGTCGCTGTGCCAACAAAGGCCATTCGTGAAGTGTTGAAGCAGGCAAATGAGCTGATTACGTCGAAAGTGCCGTTTGTCCATGTAAGTAAAGGAATTGAACCAGATACACTTCTGAGAATATCTCAAATGATTGAACAAGAAGTCCCGGATGAGAAAAGAGAAGCTGTCGTCGTCTTATCAGGACCGAGCCACGCCGAGGAAGTAGGCTTGCGTCACCCGACAACTGTCACTGTCTCATCAGAAAATATTGAAGCGGCTCAATTTGTTCAAGATTTGTTCATGAACAACAACTTTAGAGTCTATACAAACCCTGATGTGATTGGTGTAGAAATTGGCGGCGCACTGAAAAATATCATTGCTCTTGCGGCAGGGATCACAGATGGGCTTGGATATGGTGACAATGCAAAAGCGGCGCTCATCACTAGAGGACTCGCTGAAATCGCACGTCTCGGTACAAAAATGGGAGGGAATCCTCTGACATTTGCCGGTTTAACGGGCGTTGGAGATTTGATCGTGACATGTACAAGTGTTCATTCACGTAACTGGCGCTGCGGAAATCTGCTTGGTAAAGGGTATAAGCTTGAAGAAGTGCTTGAAAAAATGGGGATGGTCGTCGAAGGCGTCCGTACAACAAAAGGCGCTTATCAGCTCTCCAAAGAATACAAGGTCAGCATGCCGATCACAGAGGCGCTTTACCACGTCCTGTTTGAAGGGAAAAAGGTCGACGATGCGGTCGAATCATTGATGGCACGTGTGAAAACACATGAAATGGAAGACCTTGTGAACATGTTTGAAAACCAAACAAAATAAATGGAAGACTGAACTTAGGCATGTAGAGGATGCAAGAAGGGGAAGACTTGCATAACATAGCAATGAAGTTTGAATAGAGCTTTGCCTCTACAGAATGAGGAAAAATAGTCGACCTAATGACTGAAGCGGAGTCCCCCTCTTTGCTTCAGTTTTTTTATGCGCTTTTTTCTGAATGATTGGAAAAATGATTGATATTTACCTTATTTTTGGTTTAGAATGAAATATAAACGCTTACAATTTGTTCGTTTTAAAGGGGGACAGGCACGATGAGTTTTGCTTTAATCAAGATGTGGTTTGCACTTGGTTCAATGGGGCTCATGTTTTTAGCTGTAGTAACCATTTATTTCAGTCGATTTAAGCTGAAGAGCCGGTTTCTTAAAATAACAGCCTCGACCGTCGCATACAGCTTGATGCTGATATCAGGTATCATTGTGTTTTTAGTTGTATTTAGCGGGCCGGTCAATGAATAAAGAAAAAGGAAGAATGTGATGATCAAAGCAAAAGTCAGTGTCACGTTGTTAGCACTTATTTTACTAACAGGATGTCTGTATCCAGAAAATCGCAAAACTGAAAACCGTGTGCCGTACGAAGAGCAGCTGCAAAGCGTTCAGACAGCGATTGAGGAATTTCAAAAAGCAACAAATGGTCTTTTGCCGATTGAAACGAAAGAAGCAGACACGCCGGTTTATCAAAAGTACGTCATCGACTTTAAGCGCTTGTCACCAAGATATTTACACGATGTACCGTCTACATCCTTTGAAGGCGGAGGGGAATATATGTATGTCCTCACAGACGTCGAAAAAAACCCAACTGTGAAACTGCTTGATGTCAAAATGACGCAAACCATCAGTGAATTACGGCTTAGAATCAAAATATATCAAGATGAACATACATATCCGCCATACGGCAAAGTAGTATCAAACAATTTATATACGTTAAATGAAAAAAAGCTAGGCTTAAAATCGCCGCCTACGGTCATGAGCCCGGTGACAGGGAATTCCCTCCCATTACTGATTTCATCAAATGGCGAAATCTATGTGGATTACCGCAGTGATTTTGCTCATATTTTGAAGAATACGAAACGAAAGCTGAAACCAGGTGAAAACATTCAAGATGTCTATTGGCAGGAAACCCCGTTTGTACCCGCGTTTTCTGTCCCATATACCATCAACAAAAAAGGTGAGCCTGACTTTTTAGAAAAAAAGACGTCATAAACAAGAATGAACCTTTTTCCTCTGCATATAAATGAGGAGAAAGGTTTTTTTATGGCTAAACATACTCTCAAAACAAAAAAAGGTGTCATATTCAAATAGGACAACGTCATACACATATATTGTCCAGACACCTTTCAAGCAAGTTTGATTGAAGAATAGAGTATTTTATTTGAAAACGAGGATAGCAAGTCCGGGAGGGGATCACTTGGAAAAAGTCGATATTTTCAAGGATATCGCTGAACGAACAGGAGGCGATATATATTTAGGAGTCGTTGGCGCTGTTCGTACAGGGAAATCTACGTTTATTAAAAAGTTTATGGAGCTCGTGGTGCTCCCGAATATCAATAATGAGGCAGATCGTGCAAGAGCACAGGATGAATTGCCGCAAAGCGCAGCAGGAAAAACCATTATGACCACTGAGCCAAAATTTGTACCGAATCAAGCGGCATCGATTCATGTGAGTGACGGTCTTGATGTCAACATCAGGCTTGTCGATTGTGTAGGATACACAGTCCCTGGTGCGCGCGGGTATGAAGATGAAAATGGTCCAAGAATGATCAACACGCCGTGGTATGAAGAGCCAATTCCGTTCCATGAAGCAGCGGAAATTGGCACACGCAAGGTCATTCAAGAGCATTCAACCATCGGTGTTGTGATTACAACGGATGGTTCTATTGGAGAAATTCCAAGACATGATTATATTGAATCTGAAGAACGTGTGATTGATGAACTCAAAGAGGTAGGAAAGCCGTTTATTATGGTGATCAACTCTGTGAGACCCTATCATCCTGAAACAGAAGCGCTGCGGCAGGAACTGAGCCAAAAATATGATATTCCAGTACTCTCCATGAGTGTAGAAAGTATGAGAGAGCAAGACGTCCTTAGTGTGCTTCGTGAAGCATTATATGAATTCCCAGTCCTAGAGGTGAATGTGAACCTGCCAAGCTGGGTCATGGTGCTGAAAGAAGATCATTGGCTGAGAGAAAGCTATCAGGACTCAGTGAAGGAAACCGTAAAGGATATTAAAAGATTAAGAGATGTTGACCGTGTTGTTGGCCAGTTCAGTGAATTTGACTTTATTGAAAGAGCGGGCTTAGCAGGGATTGAAATGGGTCAAGGGATTGCGGAGATTGACCTGTACGCCCCAGATGATCTATATGATCATATTCTAAAAGAAGTGGTTGGTGTAGAAATTAGAGGGAAAGACCATCTTCTAGAGCTCATGCAAGATTTTGCGCATGCGAAGACAGAATATGATCAAGTATCAGATGCCTTAAAAATGGTGAAGCAGACGGGATACGGAATTGCGGCCCCGGCCTTGTCAGATATGAGTTTAGATGAGCCAGAAATCATTAGGCAGGGCTCGAGATTTGGCGTAAGACTAAAGGCGGTTGCGCCATCTATTCATATGATTAAGGTAGATGTAGAAAGTGAATTTGCACCGATTATCGGAACAGAGAAACAAAGTGAAGAGCTCGTCCGCTACTTAATGCAAGACTTTGAAGATGATCCGCTTTCGATTTGGAATTCAGATATATTTGGGCGCTCACTCAGCTCCCTTGTCAGAGAAGGCATTCAAGCAAAGCTGTCACTGATGCCAGAAAATGCAAGATATAAACTGAAAGAAACACTTGAAAGAATCATCAACGAAGGATCAGGCGGTTTGATCGCGATTATTCTATAGCATGTGAGACCTCTCATTGACAGGGGTCTTTTTTTGCGTAAGGAATGAGTCATAAAAAGACAATTGTATAAAGATTAGTCAGATTCAGGCTGAAATTAGGAATATTCGTTCGTAAAAGTGCCCTTAATCCTTGACGAATAAGGATTCTTCCCTTTAAAATGCTTGATATGGTATTTCATATGTGTTAATCTACTTACAGAAAATCTTCACTTTGTTGGACAAACATTCCTTCAAAGAGTTGTTTTCTAATGAAAAGCCATGTATACCGCTTTCTAGACGCTCTTTTTTTCGAAAAAAGTGTATAGAAAGAAGATGAATTGTGAAGAAATGATAACAATCTACTGAATGCATATTTTTGGGAGGAGGTGAAAGGCATGAACAAGACAGAACTTATTAACGCGGTTGCTGAAGCAAGCGAGTTATCTAAAAAAGACGCGACAAAAGCAGTTGATTCTGTTTTTGATACAATTTTAGATGCACTTAAAAATGGTGACAAAATCCAACTTATCGGTTTTGGTAACTTTGAAGTACGTGAGCGTTCAGCTCGTAAAGGACGTAACCCACAAACTGGTGCAGAGATCGAAATCCCTGCAAGCAAAGTACCTGCTTTCAAACCAGGTAAAGCACTTAAAGACGCGGTGGCAGGTAAATAATCGTTATGTGTAATGATCCTATTGCAGGAGTTATACATATACAGTTTCACACTGGTCTAGAAAAGCCCCTTTCATAAGGGGCTTTTCCTTTTGAATCAAAAGGTTCGTTTAGAACGCTCTCCTTTGCTTTTAGGATCTGAAGTGTGCTAGAATCTGATTGAAATGTAATCGCCTTTGGAGGATATAATACATGAGTGAAATAAATAAAGAACTAATCGAACACGCAGTACGCGATATATTAAAAGCCATCGGAGAAGATCCAGATCGTGAAGGACTTCTTGATACCCCTAAACGAGTAGCAAAAATGTATGAAGAAGTGTTCTCGGGATTAAATGAAGATCCAAAAGAACATTTTAAAACCATTTTTGGTGAAGACCACGAAGAACTCGTTCTTGTAAAAGATATTGCTTTCCATTCAATGTGTGAACACCACCTTGTACCTTTTTACGGAAAAGCGCATGTCGCTTATATTCCGCGCGGCGGAAAAGTGACAGGACTTAGCAAACTTGCAAGAGCTGTAGAGGCTGTTGCCAAACGCCCGCAGCTTCAGGAACGCATCACATCAACCATTGCAGATAGTATGGTGGAAACACTCAATCCGCATGGCGTGATGATTGTCGTTGAAGCAGAGCATATGTGTATGACGATGCGCGGAGTGAAAAAGCCAGGCGCAAAAACAGTGACTTCAGCAGTACGCGGTACATTTGCAAATGATGCAGCGGCAAGAGCAGAAGTACTTTCCTTTATTAAAAACGACTAATTCAATAGATAGATGGAAGGTGAACAGATTGAGTGAAAATAAAGCATCTGATTTTGTAGTGATTAAAGCCAATGAAAATGGTGTAAATGTCATCGGCTTAACTAGAGGCTCTGATACAAGATTTCACCATTCCGAAAAGCTCGATAAAGGTGAAGTCATCATTGCACAATTTACTGAGCATACGTCAGCGATCAAAGTAAGAGGCGATGCTGTCATTCAAACAAGCTTCGGGGAAATTCAAAGCGAAGCAAAGAAATAAATACTTGAGTGCACTTGATAGCATAAAAGTGAGAGCTGATATGGTATAATAAATCTCTATACAATGTGCAGGGCTACATATGAAACTGTAATTTTTGGGACAAGGGTGATATCTTTGCAAGACATCTACGGAATTTTATCTAATCTAAATATAAAATTAAATAAAAAGCTTTCTCATCCTTATTTGGCGAAACATTTACGTGCGCCACTCATCGATGAAGATAAGCTCCTTCTTTTTCATGCAATGTTTGATGAAGCTCAAATTGATGCAGAGAAAAAAGAAAATTATATTTTAACGGCGATGCTTGTGCAAATTGCCCTTGATACCCATGACGAAGTCACAACTGCTGCAGCGATCAAACAAGACGAATTCAAAAATCGTCAGCTGACGATCCTGGCAGGAGACTATTTCAGCGGTCTCTATTATTCTCTTCTCTCTGACATGAAAGACATCTACATGATTCGCACGCTCGCAACGGCGATCAAAGAAATCAATGAACATAAAATTAGACTGTATGATCGATCCATTCAAGATGCAGCGCACTTTTACAAAAGTGTAGCAACGGTTGAGTCTGCGTTATTCCAAAGGGTTTCTGAGCATTTTCAATTAACGCATTGGAATGAGATTGCAAGTCGTTTCCTTGTTTATAAGCGTTTCATGAAACAAGCAGAAGATGACAAGCATTTAAAACTTTTTTTGAACGATAGCTATACGGACGCCTATACATGTTTTGACAACTTTGAGAATGAAGGCTATGAAAAGGCCAAACGATCCATCAAGGAGCATCTTGTTTCATCTCCGGTCGTTCAAAAAGAGCTATTAAATCGCCTGGATCATATGAAAAATGAACCTGCGTATCATCAGAAAGTGGAAGAAGGGTAAGTCATGCAGCAATCAAAAGAACAGCGAGTACACGGTGTATTTGAAAAAATTTATAAAAACTATGATCAAATGAACTCCGTCATCAGCTTTAAGCAGCATAAAAAGTGGCGCGATAAAACAATGAAACTGATGAATGTTCAAAAAGGAGCCAAAGCATTAGACGTATGCTGCGGAACAGCCGATTGGACCATTGCGCTTGCTGATGCTGTTGGAGACAAAGGCGAAGTCAAAGGCCTTGATTTTAGTAAAAATATGCTGAGTGTTGGAGAAACGAAGGTGAAGACTGGGGGCTATAATCAAATTGAATTGCTTCACGGCAATGCGATGGAGCTTCCTTTTGAGGACAACACATTTGATTATGTCACCATCGGTTTTGGCCTACGGAACGTCCCTGATTACTTAACAGTGCTAAAAGAAATGACAAGAGTCGTGAAGCCTGGTGGAATGGTTGTCTGTCTAGAGACATCGCAACCTGAAATGATTGGGTTTAAACAAGGCTACTATGTCTATTTCAAATACATCATGCCGCTCTTTGGTAAACTGTTTGCCAAAAGCTATCAGGAGTATTCATGGCTTCAAGAATCAGCCAAAGCGTTCCCTGGCATGAAAGAACTGGCGGCTCTTTTCGAAGAGGCGGGTCTGTCTGATGTCTCGTATCATCCATTTACAGGCGGTGTAGCAGCAACACATATCGGAAAGAAGCTTTGAATAAACGATATTTGGGTGAAAATAATGAAACTAAAAGCAATGATCTCTTTTTTAAATCATGATATCGATATTATTGAAAAAGAGCTTGAACAAACAGTTCGCTCTGATTATGCATTATTAAGTGAAGCGGGTCTTCATTTGCTGCAAGCGGGCGGAAAACGAATCCGCCCCGTTTTTGTTCTCCTTTCAGGCATGTTTGGCGACTATGACATTAATAAAATTAAATATGTTGCCGTTGCGCTTGAGCTCATTCATATGGCATCGCTCGTTCACGATGATGTTATTGATGATGCAGAGCTGAGAAGAGGCAAGCCAACGATTAAGGCAAAATGGGACAATCGAATTGCCATGTACACAGGAGATTATATGTTTGCAAGATCTCTTGAGTATATGACAAAGATCAATCATCCAATGGCGCATGAAATTTTGTCAAAGATGGTCGTCGAGCTCTGTCTTGGTGAAATCGAGCAAGTGAAAGACAAATACAATATGGATCAAAACCTACGTACATATTTAAGAAGAATCAAACGAAAAACAGCCTTGCTCATTGCAGGCAGCTGTCAGTTAGGTGCGATAGCAGCAGGTACAGATGAGAAAACACATAAAGCCCTTTATTGGTTTGGCTACTATGTCGGGATGTCCTATCAGATCATTGATGATGTGCTTGATTTCACATCAACTGAAGAAGAGCTTGGTAAGCCTGTTGGAGGAGACCTTTTACAAGGAAATGTCACACTCCCGGTCTTATATGCACTGAAGAATCCTACACTCGAAGGACAATTAAAGCTGATTAATAGTGAAACAACGGAAACCCAGCTAAAACCTGTGATTGAACACCTCAAACAAACAGATGCGATCGACCGCTCGATTCGAGTGAGTGAAATGTATTTGAAAAAGGCATTCGAACAGCTAGACAAACTTCCTCGAGGACGAGCGAAAACGTCACTCGCTTCCATTGCCAAATATATTGGAAAACGAAAATTCTAATCAACATATTGTTGATTGGTTTTTTTGTGAAATTTTTTGTCAAAAATTGATTATTATATAAAAAAATGATACGATCACTTTGTAACAATGTAAGCCTATACATACATAAACGACGGGGTGGAGAACGTATATGGACAAAACATTTCTTATGGTCAAACCTGATGGTGTGGAAAGACAATTAATCGGTGAAATTGTGTCAAGATTCGAAAAAAAGGGGCTTCAGCTTGTTGGTGCAAAGCTAATGAGCATTCCAAAAGAAGTAGCAGAAACACATTACGGTGAGCATAAAGAAAAACCATTCTTCGGGGAATTGGTTGACTTTATTACGTCAGGACCAGTATTTGCAATGGTATGGCAAGGTGAGCAGGTAGTAGATGTCACAAGACAGATTATCGGCAAAACAAACCCGAAGGAAGCGCTTCCGGGCACAATAAGAGGAGACTATGGATTGACGGTTGGAAAAAACATTATCCATGGCTCAGACTCACCAGAAAGTGCTGAAAGAGAAATCAACTTATTCTTCAAACAAGAAGAACTCACAAACTGGGATCAAACCATCTCAAGCTGGATTTATTAAAATTCAAGCCAAGGTGTTCATCAAATGAGCACCTTGGCTTTTTTATATGAATATTTCTACACGAAATTTCGCATGAGAAGATACAAATTTTCGATAAAAACAGCTATACTAGGACAAAGATAGATGAGACAGGAGAGGACTTTGATGGATCAATATCAAGTGTTTGTCGGAAAATGGAAAAAGCTAACCGGGGTGGATCTGAATTTATATAAAGAAGCACAAATGAAACGAAGATTAACGTCACTATATGATAAAAAAGGATATAGAGATTTTGAAGCGTTCGCGTCTGCCCTTGAAAAGGATAGAGCACTATTAGACGAGACGATGGATCGAATGACGATCAATGTGTCAGAATTTTACCGAAACTATCAACGCTGGGAAGTGCTTGATCAAAAAATTCTTCCGCTGCTTTTGAAAAACAGCGGGACCCTAAAAATATGGAGTGCAGCATGTTCGACAGGAGAGGAGCCGTATACACTCTCAATGCTGCTATCAAGCCATCCGCTTGTGAAGGACTTCCAAATTATTGCAACTGATATTGATGATAAAGTGTTGCAATCAGCTCAAAAAGGAAAATATCATGAACGATCACTGCAAGAGGTACCAGATCAAATCAAGCAAAAATATTTCACAAAAGAAGATTCATCATTTTACACTGTGAAGGATGAGGTGCGAAAGCACATTCAATTTAAAAAACACAACCTTTTAGCAGACCCTTATGAAAAACAGCTTGATCTTATCGTGTGCCGAAATGTCCTTATCTACTTTACAGAAGAGGCAAAAGAAGAGATTTACAGGAAAATGAGCAGCAGTTTAAAACCAAATGGCGTATTATTTGTTGGTTCAACTGAACAAATTTTTCATCCAGAAAAGTTTGGACTCACATCAGCTGATACTTTCTTTTATCAAAAGAAGGGGTTGTAGCTGACTTTTTAGTAGTAAGTGTGTTATCATAGTTTTACTTAAAAGCGTTAATGCGATGAAGGGAGATCAAGTCATGAGATACTTAACAGCAGGTGAATCACATGGTCCACAATTGACCACAATTATTGAAGGCGTTCCAGCGGGACTTTACATAGAGCAGGATGACATCAACTATGAATTGGCTAGAAGACAAAAAGGTCACGGCCGCGGCAGAAGAATGCAGATTGAAAAAGACCAAGCGAAAGTGTTAAGTGGTGTTCGTCACGGGAAAACATTAGGTTCTCCTATTGCACTTGTCGTTGAAAACAACGACTGGAAGCATTGGACAAAAGTGATGGGGGCAGAGCCAATCACAGAAGAAGAAGAGAGTGAAATGAAGCGTCAAATTTCACGCCCTAGACCAGGACATGCGGATTTAAATGGTGCGATTAAATATGGACATCGTGATATGCGAAATGTATTAGAGCGTTCATCAGCCCGTGAGACAACCGTGCGCGTAGCAGCAGGCGCAGTCGCTAAACAAATCTTGGCTCATTTAGGAATCAAGGTAGCTGGCCACGTTCTTGAAATTGGCGGAGTGAAAGCAGCTCAAACGGCATATGAATCAATTGAAGATTTGCAAAAGGTAACGGAAGAGTCACCTGTTCGCTGCTACGACAGTGAAGCAGGTCAAAAAATGATGGATGCCATTGATGAAGCGAAGAAAAACGGTGATTCAATTGGCGGAATTGTGGAAGTCATCGTTGAAGGAATGCCGGTTGGAGTCGGAAGCTATGTTCACTATGACCGCAAATTAGACAGCAAGCTTGCAGGTGCTGTTCTGAGTATCAATGCTTTTAAAGGGGTCGAATTTGGTATCGGCTTCGAGGCGGCTTCTAAAAATGGTAGTGAGGTCCATGATGAAATCATCTGGGATGAAGAAAAGGGCTATACGAGAAAAACAAATCGCTTAGGTGGTCTTGAAGGCGGAATGTCAACTGGTATGCCAATTGTCGTAAGAGGGGTCATGAAACCAATCCCAACGCTTTACAAACCGCTTCAAAGCGTTGACATTGAAACAAAAGAACCTTTCTCTGCAAGCATTGAGCGTTCTGACAGCTGTGCTGTTCCTGCCGCAAGTGTTGTCGCAGAAGCAGTCGTGGCTTGGGAAATCGCCAATGCTGTAGTGGAGCAGTTTGGCCTTGATCAAATTGACCGCATTAAAGAAAATGTTGAAAAAATGCGCCAGCTTCAGAGGGAATTTTAATGAAAACACTGGAAGTTAAGACGTCTTCAGCCACTTATCCTGTATACATCGGTGATGGGATTAAACGCAATATCGTCGACTTGATGACTTCCACGGGGCATTCCTATACGAAGCTCTTAATCGTGACTGATACAGCGGTTGATGCCATTTACGGTGATGAAATGGTTCGATTACTTAAGCAGAAGTGGTCTGTGCATAAAGTGGTTGTGCCAAGCGGAGAGCAGTCGAAATCTTTTGCTGAGTTTGAGCATATTCATACGAAGGCCATTCAGTTTCAGCTGGATCGCTCCTCGTGCATCATTGCGCTTGGAGGCGGCGTAATTGGCGATTTGGCTGGCTTTGTTGCTGCTAGTTATATGAGAGGCATTGATTTTATTCAAGTTCCGACGACACTACTGGCACATGACAGTGCAGTTGGCGGGAAAACGGGGATTAACCACCCGCTCGGTAAAAATTTAATTGGTGCCTTTCATCAGCCGAAAGCCGTGATCTATGATACGAGCATGCTTGAGACACTATCTCAAACTGAAATGAGGTCAGGCTTTGCTGAGGTCATCAAACATGCCCTCATTTCAAGTGAAGACTTTTTATCAGAACTGATGTCTATTCGTTCTTTGGCGGAATGTTCAAAGAGCGAGCTGGCACATATACTGTATCAAGGGATTAAGGTCAAAGCGTCGATTGTTCAAAAAGACGAAAGAGAACAAGGCGTGCGTGCATTTTTGAATTTAGGTCATACACTTGGGCATGCCATAGAAGCAGAGTATGGATACGGCGTTATTACGCACGGAGATGCTATTGCAATCGGCATGCAGTTTGCGCTATATGTGAGCGAAAAGAAGCTGGGACTCAGCCTCAATCGGACGGAACTAAAAGAGTGGATGAAAGAACTCGGATTTCCGGTACAAGTCACTCAAGATATTTCCACGAAAACATTTGTTGACCGGATGATTGGTGATAAAAAGGCAAGAGGTGGAACCGTTCAATTTGTTTTATTAAAACAGGTTGGAGATGCTGTCTTGCAGTCTTTCACAAAAGATGATCTGCATCAATGGCTCGAAGAATGGAAACGGGAGGAGGGATGTCTATGATGTTTCGCGGGATACGTGGGGCTACAACTGTGACAGAAGATACAGAAACAGAAGTTTTAAACAAAACGAAACAGCTGCTAGAAGCGATTATTTCAAGAAATCAAGTAGATCCAGAACGTGTCGTGCAGATCTTAATTTCAGCTACACAAGATATTCACTCCGTTTTTCCGGCAAAAGCCCTTCGTCAGTTTGAAGGGTGGACGTATGTGCCTGTTACTTGTATGCAGGAGCTGGACATTCAAGGCGGTTTAAAACATTGTATTCGTGTGTTAATGACGGTCCAAACAGACACAAAGCAGGAAGATGTGCAGCATGTGTACTTGGAAGAAGCTGTGACGCTTCGCCCTGATTTACAGTTGACAAAAAACAAGGAATTATAATACGATATGAACAGCCGAAGTTTACACACAGGTGTAAACGGCATTGCAAGTTTAGAGAAGATGAGAATGAGACTAGGGTAGTTGAGATGAGTAGAGTTGAGCAGAGATACGATACGTCTATTTCATCATACTGCCTAAAAGAGCACCCCTCTTTTAGGCTTATTTCGTATACTCATACAAACCCTCTATATGTCCCCTCATTCTCCTTAATCCCATTTAAGGAGTGTGCTTATGAATTCCCAATCAAATTTGACCCGATTTTTAAGGGACAGCGAGTCCCACAAAACGATTCCAATTGTTGAAACCATTACAGTTGATACGCTCTCACCGATTCAAATTGTCGAAAAACTCAAGGCAGATATTGTGTATCTACTAGAAAGCAAAGATGAGTCTTCTAGCTGGTCGAGATATTCCTTCATCGGATTACATCCTTTTTTAACCTTACACGATGATCAAAACGAATATATTGCACGTGACGCTGCTGGGCATGAGGTCATGAAAAAACAAGAACTGAAAGACTTATTAGACTGGATGAAAGAGCAATATCAAATCAAGACACCAGACGTTGACATCCCGTTTACAGGCGGGGCAGTTGGGTACTTAAGTTACGATCTTATTCCAAGCATTGAACCATCTGTCAGGCCGCATCTAAGCGCACCAACGACAGACAATTGTACACTATTTGTCTGCCAAACGATGATTGCCTTTGATCATGAAACGAATCATGTTCATTTTATCCAATACACCCAGCTAACCGGAAATGAAACAGAAGACGAAAAAATACGGGCTTACAAAGAAAATCAAAAGCGGCTTGAACAGATGATTCACAAGCTCCACACAAAGATTGATATGAAAGAACTGATTTTATCAGGGAATATGAACGAATCACCGTCCTTTGAACATGTGACATCAACCTATGAAAAAACACAATTTCTAAAGGACGTAGAAAAAATCAAAGAATACATTCGAGCGGGTGATATTTTTCAAGGCGTACTCTCACAGCGCTTTGATATCCCAGTGTCAGTGAGTTCATTTGAATTATACCGTGTGCTTCGCATTGTGAATCCATCTCCATACATGTATTTTATGAAATTAAAAGACCGTGATTTAGTCGGAAGCTCACCAGAACGATTAATTCATGCCAAAAATAGGCACCTAGAAATTCATCCTATTGCAGGCACTAGAAAAAGAGGAGCAACAAAAGAAGAGGACGCCGCACTGGCAAGAGAGCTGCTAGAAGATGAGAAAGAAAAAGCAGAACATTACATGTTAGTAGATCTAGCCAGAAATGATGTTGGCCGCGTAGCAGAATACGGCAGCGTGTCCGTACCGACCTTTACAAAAGTTGTGAACTTTTCACATGTCATGCACATCATCTCCATTGTGACAGGGAAGCTAAAGCAGGATACACACCCAGTTGATGCACTCATGTCCGCATTTCCAGCAGGCACATTAACAGGGGCACCGAAAATAAGAGCGATGCAATTATTAAATGAAATGGAGCCTGAGCCAAGGGAAACGTATGGCGGCTGTATTGCCTATATTGGGTTCGACGGCAATATCGACTCTTGTATTACCATTCGTACCATGAGCGTCAAAAATCAGATCGCTTCCATACAAGCAGGCGCTGGCATTGTCGCAGATTCTGTGCCAGAAAATGAATGGGAAGAGACATGTAACAAGGCAGGAGCGCTTCTGAGGGCCATTCAGCTTGCTGAACATATTTTTTCAGAAAAGGAGAGTGTGCAGGATGAATCAGCGACTATCAGCTCTTGTTAACGGAGGCTTCCTATCAGAAAATGAAGCACATAGACTAATGCATGATATGATGAGCGGCTCTTTAACAGATGCTGAAGTCGCTGCAAGTCTATCGATTTTAGCGCATAGAGGAGAAACAGCTGAAGAAATGACAGGCTTCGTGAGGGCCATGCGGCAAAAAGCAGAACCAGCGGAAAGATCGCTTGATGTCGTTGACACATGCGGCACAGGAGGCGATGGACTCTCCACATTTAATATATCAACTGCAGCTGCTATTGTAGCTTCCGCCGCTGGTGCTAAAATCGCAAAACACGGAAATCGTTCAGTCTCTTCAAAAAGCGGAAGTGCCGACGTGCTAGAGTGTCTTGGGATTCACATTCAATCCACTCCAGAAGAAACAAGAAGGCAAATACAAGAGAAAAACATGGGCTTTTTATTTGCACCACTGTACCATTCATCTATGAAACAAGTAGCAGCAGTCCGCAAGCAGCTTGGCTTCCGGACGGTATTTAATCTATTAGGACCGCTTTGCCACCCGATGCAAGCCAAAAAGCAAATCATCGGTGTGTATGCAAAGGAAAAGGCAAAATTAATGGCAGAAGCCCTTGCCCCATTAGAGCCAGAGCATGTCCTGTTTGTATGCGGGGAAGACGGGCTGGATGAACTAACGATTACAGCCAATTCATATGTGATTGAACTCAAAAAAGGTGCCATGACAGAATATACGCTAAACCCAGAAGACTTTGGACTGGAAAAAGGATACTTATCAGATATTCAGGTCCAATCACCGGAAGAGAGCGCGAAATTGATTCAGAATATATTGAATCATCAAACAGGAGGGGCGCCGCTTCATATTACAGCTCTGAATGCCGGGGCGGCTTTATATGTCGCGGGCAAGTCAGAAAGCCTCATGGCAGGAACATTAAAAGCATTAGAAACGATTAAAAACGGAGCAGCCAAAGAACAATTGGCTCGTTTAAAACAAAAAACGAAAGAGGAAGAGATCTATGCTTAATCAAATCATTGCACGCAAAAAAGAACATATCCAAACGTTGCAGTTACCTGTGGATGGACACTTTGAAAGACGATCATTTAAAGAAGCACTCATGAACCCTCACCGCTCGATTGGGCTGATTGCTGAGGTGAAAAAGGCTTCTCCTTCCAAAGGAATCATTCAGCCAAATTTTGATCCTCTGCAAACAGCAAAAGCCTACGAAAAATCGAATGCTGATTGCTTATCAGTCTTAACAGATGAACCATTTTTTCAAGGGAAGAACGAGTATCTTTCCTTAATTAAAGAACACGTCGCACGTCCAATTTTAAGAAAAGACTTTATCATCGATTCCATACAAATAGAAGAGTCAAGACGTATCGGTGCAGATGCCATTTTATTAATTGGGGAAGTACTTGAACCGCAACAGCTGCATGAATTCTATGCTGAAGCGAAGGAAAAAGGACTAGATATTCTTGTCGAAGTTCATGCAGCAGATACACTGGAACATATCTTAAACCTATTCACCCCCGAAATCATTGGCGTGAATAACCGAAATTTAAAGACATTTAAAACAACAGTTGAGCAAACAAAAGAGATTGCATCACTTGTTCCAAAGGATGTCTTGCTAGTAAGTGAAAGCGGTATTCAAACATTTGATGATCTGACCTTTGTCAAAAAACATGGAGCGAGTGCTGTCCTTGTAGGTGAATCATTAATGAGAGAACCCTCACAAGAAAAAGCCGTTCAGACGTTATTTGGAGAATGACCACGATGAAGCCTTTTTTAAAATATTGCGGGGCGGTCTCACTAGAAGATGTAGAATGCATTGCGCAATCTCAAGCAGATGCGATCGGATTTATTTTTGCTCCAAGTAAAAGGCAAGTCGATCCAGATCAAGTGAAACAATGGCTCACCGATTCGCAGTGCAGGAAAAAGATTACTGGTGTATTTGTAAATGAAAAAATCCAAAAAGTGTGTGACATCACAAAGCATATTCCTTTAGATATCGTGCAGCTGCATGGAGATGAAACAAGAGAGGATGCAAAAGAAATAAAACAACAAACAGGGGCGGTAGTGTGGAAAGTCTTTCATCACGATCCCGATATAAAAGAAACACTTGATCAAATGACGGCATTTGCGCCGTTTGTCGATGGTTTTCTCATTGATGCGAAAGTAAAAGGGATGAGAGGCGGTTCTGGCAAAGCTTTTACATGGGACGCGGTACCTGTATACAATCAGCAAGCAAAACGACTGAAGAAAGCATGCATCATTGCCGGCGGAATAACACCAGAAACACTGCCAGAGCTTCTTGCCTATAGCCCAAAAGCGATCGATCTTTCAAGCGGCATAGAAGAAAACGGGAAGAAAAGCAGCGCTAAGATCAAAGCGCTCGAAGAAAGGATGTTAAACGATGTACGCATATCCAAATGAGCTTGGCAGATATGGAGAATTCGGAGGGAAATTTGTTCCCGAGACGCTCATGCAGCCACTCAAAGAAATCGAACAAGCATTTAACGAATTAAAAGAAGACCCAGCCTTTAAGCAAGAATATCTTTCTCTACTGCAAAACTATTCAGGCAGACCGACTGCGCTGACATATGCTGATCAATTATCTGCATACCTCGGCGGCGCAAAAATCTATTTAAAAAGAGAAGATTTAAACCATACAGGTGCTCATAAGATCAACAATGCACTTGGTCAGGCACTGCTTGCAAAAAAAATGGGGAAATCAAACATCATCGCAGAAACAGGCGCTGGACAGCACGGAGTAGCAGCTGCAACGGTGGCCGCCAAGTTTGGATTATCGTGCACGGTATTTATGGGAAAAGAGGATGTGGAGAGACAATCTCTCAATGTATTCCGAATGAAGCTCCTTGGCGCTGAAGTCATACCTGTCACAAGCGGAAACGGCACATTAAAAGATGCAACGAACGAAGCGATTCGTTACTGGGTCCAGCACTGTAGTGATCATTTCTATATGATCGGTTCAGTTGTAGGACCTCATCCATATCCCCAAATCGTCAGTGAGTTCCAGCGGATGATTGGTGATGAAGCAAAAGAGCAGATGCTGAAAAAAGAAGGCAGGCTCCCTCATAAAGTCATTGCTTGTGTCGGCGGCGGAAGTAATGCGATTGGAATGTACCGAGCGTTTTTGGATGATGAGATTGATTTGATTGGTGTAGAAGCGGCTGGAAAAGGAATCGATACGCCGCTTCATGCAGCAACCATTACGAAGGGGACAAAAGGGGTCATTCATGGATCTTTGACCTATTTAATCCAAGACGAATTTGGCCAGATTATTGAGCCCTATTCCATTTCAGCTGGTCTAGATTATCCCGGGATCGGACCAGAGCACGCATATTTACATGCGAGCGGACGCGTTCAATATGTGAGTGCTACAGATCAAGAAGCACTGGATGCACTAAAGCTGCTGACAGAAAAGGAAGGAATCCTGCCAGCGATTGAATCAGCACACGCTTTAGCCAAGGCGTTTGAGATGAGCAGGACAATGAGTGAAGATGAAATCATCCTTGTCTGCCTATCAGGAAGAGGAGATAAGGATGTGCATACATTAATGAATGTGCTTGAAAGTGAGGGCAAAACCAAATGATCACATTTCGATTAGAGCAAGACGAGAAATTATTCATCCCATTTATTACAGCAGGGGATCCGTCAGAAGAAATCACGATCGATTTAGCTGTGTCCCTTCAAGCAGCCGGTGCACATGCGATTGAGCTAGGTGTTCCTTATTCCGATCCGCTAGCAGACGGTCCTGTCATTCAAAGAGCCTCCAAAAGAGCTCTAAATCATGGCATGAATATCGTAAAAGCGATAGAATTAGCAGGGAAGATGAAAAAAAACGGTGTAAAAATTCCTGTAATTCTATTTACGTATTATAATCCTGTGTTACAATTAGAAACAGAATACTTTTTCGCTTTACTGCGCAAAAATCATATTTCGGGACTCTTAACACCCGACTTGCCTTTTGAAGAAAGCAGTGAGCTGCAAAAGAACTGTCAAACATATGACATTTCATATATTTCGCTCGTTGCACCAACCAGTAAGGAACGATTAGTAAATATAGTAGAGCAGGCAGAAGGTTTTGTGTATTGTGTTTCATCTCTTGGTGTAACAGGTGTCAGACAAACCTTTGACGAATCGATTACTGATTTTATTCAACAAGTGAAACAGCTGAGTCACATACCGGTTGCGGTCGGTTTTGGTATCTCAACAAGAGAGCAGGTAGACGCAATGAATAAACTGAGTGACGGCGTCGTTGTAGGCAGTGCACTTGTAAAAAAAATTGAAGAACTTCAGGATCAATTGTTAGCAAGTGATACTCGTCAAGACGCTTTAAGAGAGTTTGAAACCTATGCAAAAACATTTAGTCCCCTCTATTCATTCAAATGAGGTGAAACTTTTGCAAATCAAAGATCAATTAAAACAACTAAAACCGTATCAACCTGGGAAACCAATTGAAGAGGTCAAAAAAGAATATCAATTAGACAAAATTGTGAAATTGGCTTCAAATGAAAACCCTTTTGGATGTTCCGCTCATGCAAGAGAGGCGATACAAGCTGAGCTTGAACATTTAGCGATCTATCCAGATGGATACAGCGCAAGTTTAAGAACAGAGCTCGCTGAGTTTCTTCAAGTAAATGAAAAACAATTAATATTCGGGAATGGCTCAGATGAACTTGTGCAAATTATTGCTAGGGCATTCCTTGACCAACATACAAATACCGTCATCCCAGCTCCGTCTTTTCCGCAATATCGTCACAATGCGATCATTGAGCGGGCAGAGATTCGAGAGGTGCCGCTTTTAGACGGAGGAGCTCACGATCTGAAGGGCATGCTGGATGCGATTGATGAGAACACGAAGGTCGTCTGGGTATGCAACCCGAATAACCCGACGGGAAATCATTTGTCAGAATCCGAGCTTGTGGCGTTTTTAGATCAAGTACCAGCTCATGTGCTTGTAGTACTAGATGAAGCATATGTCGAATACGTTCGTGCGGAAGACTTTCCGAACAGCTTATCTTTATTACACAACTATCAAAATGTTATCGTACTCCGTACGTTTTCTAAAGCGTATGGACTGGCCGCGCTTCGAGTAGGCTATGGCATTGCATCAGAAGAGTTGATTACTGCGATTGAACCAGCGAGAGAGCCGTTTAATACGAGTCGTATCGCTCAGGCAGCAGCTCGTGCAGCGATAAAAGATCAGGACTTCATTCAATCATGCAGACAAAAAAATGAAGCAGGTCTCAAGCAATATCAAGAATTTGCTGACCGTTTTGGACTATTTATTTATCCGTCTCAAACAAACTTCGTGCTGATTGATTTTAAAAGAGATGCAGATGAATTATTC
Organism: Bacillus sp. FSL K6-2431; assembly: GCF_038005165.1. Taxonomy (NCBI): domain Bacteria; kingdom Bacillati; phylum Bacillota; class Bacilli; order Caryophanales; family Bacillaceae; genus Bacillus; species Bacillus sp. FSL K6-2431. The sequence continues at coordinate 44,886 of NZ_JBBOSQ010000001.1, forward strand.
AATGCATTATTGAAAAAAGGCTACATTGTTCGTTCTGGTAAAGCACTTGGTTTTCCAACGTCTTTACGTATTACGGTCGGAACAATGGAGCAAAATGCAGAAATTCTAAGTACACTTGCTGATTTAATGCAAGGCATTCGAGCGTAGCATAACCATAAAGTCATATCCTTTTACAGGATATGGCTTTCATTGTACCAACCTCATACATATAAGCTGTTGAAATGGCTTTTTTAATTTTCGCGAAAAAACAGGTGATGAACATGAATGATGCAAATGAAACAATATTAATCGCTGGACTTGGTTTAATTGGAGGTTCCATCGCACTGTCGATTAAAAAAGAGTATCCTCATAAAAAAATTGTTGGATACGATGTGTCCAAAGAACAAATGGTTGCAGCAACAAAGCTGGGTATCATTGATTTAGCAGCTGATTCATTTGCGGCAGGTTTGGCTGAATCTGCGACTATTATTTTGGCAACACCAGTTCAGCAAACAGTCAATATGCTTCGTGATATTGCAAACTCTGGAATTGAGAGAGAGCTCACAATTACCGATGTTGGCAGCACAAAGCAAAAGGTTGTCCATTTTGCTGAAAAAACGCTTCCTAAGCACTATCAATTTATTGGTGGACATCCAATGGCAGGCTCTCACAAGTCAGGTGTTATAGCAGCGAAAGACTTTTTATTTGAAAATGCGTTCTACATTTTAACGCCGGCAAAGGAAACAAACCGCGACGCTGTTGATCGTTTGAAGGACTTGTTAAAAGGTACAAATGCTCATTTTATTGAGATGACCCCAGAAGAACATGATGGTGTAACAAGTGTGATTAGTCATTTCCCTCATATTGTTGCAGCCAGCCTTGTGCATCAAGCACATCATTTTGAAGAACAATTCCCACTTGTCAAACGGTTTGCTGCTGGAGGCTTTCGTGACATTACACGTATTGCGTCAAGCAACCCTGCAATGTGGCGAGATATCCTTCTGCACAACAAAAACAAGATTTTAGACCGGTTCCATGAATGGAAAAAAGAGATCGATCGCATTGAGACCTTTGTACAGCAAGAAGACGCTGAAGGCTTGTTCTCTTATTTTCAAGAGGCAAAGGAATATCGTGATGGACTTCCTCTGAGGAAAAAAGGTGCCATTCCTGCTTTTTATGACCTTTATGTGGATGTTCCAGATCACCCTGGAGTCATTTCGGAGATTACAGGACATTTAGCAAATGAGAGCATCAGTATTACGAATATCCGTATTATTGAAACGCGGGAAGACATTAATGGGATTTTACGCATTAGTTTTCAAACAGAAGACGACCGTAAACGTGCAGAGATCTGTATAAAAAATAGAGCGAATTACGATACATTTTATGCTGACTGAGGTGACAAATATGAAAATTCATAAACATGCTCCTATGAATGGAGTCATTCATATTCCAGGTGATAAATCCATTTCTCATAGATCAGTGATGTTTGGTGCAATTGCTGATGGGACGACAGTGGTGAAAAACTTTCTCCCTGGAGCCGATTGTTTAAGTACGATTGATTGTTTTAGAAAAATGGGCGTTGAAATTGAACAAAAAGGGACAGATGTTGTGATCCGTGGGAAGGGACTGAAAGAGCTCAAGGAGCCGTCTGACGTCCTCGATGTCGGGAATTCTGGTACAACCATTCGATTAATGATGGGAATATTAGCTGGTTGTGAGTTTCACAGTACACTGATCGGTGATGAGAGTATTGCTAAAAGACCAATGCAGCGAGTAACAGGTCCACTTAAACAACTAGGAGCGAAAATAGATGGCAGAGCAAACGGCGAGTATACGCCGCTTTCTATTCGTGGCGGCCATTTAAAAGGTGTCTCATATGAGTCTCCGGTGGCAAGCGCCCAAATTAAGTCCGCTGTCCTTTTAGCAGGTCTTCAAGCAGAAGGAACAACAACATTAACTGAACCGCATAAATCAAGAGATCATACAGAAAGAATGCTCTCTATGTTTGGTGTGAAACTAGACGAAGATGAACAAAGTGTTTCTATTGAAGGTGGTCAAACATTAAAAGCAACAGATATATTTGTTCCTGGAGACATCTCCTCAGCTGCATTTTTCCTTGTTGCTGGATCTATTGTTCCTAACAGCCAAATTGTTTTAAAAAATGTCGGGCTAAACAAAACAAGAACGGGTATTATTGATGTTCTGAAACAAATGGGTGCGAATCTTGAGATCAATGAAGTAGATGCAAAAGGCGGAGAGCCATATGGAGATTTAACGATCTCTACCTCTTCATTAAAAGGCATCGAAATTTCTGGTGATATGATTTCAAGACTTATCGACGAGATTCCAATTATAGCGCTTCTAGCGACACAAGCAGAGGGAACAACGATCATTAAAGATGCTGCTGAGTTAAAAGTAAAAGAGACCAATCGAATTGATACAGTCGTGTCAGAACTTAAAAAACTCGGTGCTGATATTGAAGCAACAGATGATGGTATGAAGATTCATGGTAAAACCACGCTTCAAGGCGGCGCAGCCGTGTCAAGCTACGGAGATCACCGAATTGGTATGATGCTAGGGATTGCTGCTTGCATCACAAAGCAAGCGGTTGAGATTGAAGATACAGATGCTGTACGCGTCTCATACCCGAATTTCTTTGAACACATTGAATACTTAACCAAAACAGTCTGAGGATGTCCTCAGGCTTTTTCTTTCCTTATGCATATTTGTAAGGAATATAGCATAGCTTGTCTCAAGATGAAAACCTGGAAAAAAATCATTTTATCTGATCAAAAAATGAATTTCAGGTGTTTTCAGTTTACAAAACTTCCGTTTCGTAAAGGATGAAATGAAAACCAGTCTTTAAAACACAAAAATGGGTTCATTTTAAAAGTGCAACATATTTGCTGGATGAGTACCTGTCGATTATGATATGAAGTAACAATAGTTTAGGTTTTTGGAAAACAGAAAGGAACGGTTTGATTTGAATAGTTCATTACAAGAAGCCATAAAATTAGTTGAGGCGGGTGAGACTGAAAAAGGACTTCAAACACTTGCTCAGGCAGAAAAGCATTTGCATGATGAAGAAAAGGCGCAGGCAGCTCAGTTATATTATGATTGGGGAGATATCGATAAAGCGAGAAATCTCATCAGTGATTTACATGATTTATATCCAGAGGAAACGGGGTTAACATGTTTTTATGCAGAACTGCTGATTGACTCTGATGAAGAAGAAAAGGCGATTTCGGTATTAGAGACGATTCCTGAAGATGATGATGCCTATCCAGAGAGCCTACTGTTAATGGCAGATTTGTATCAAATGCAAGGACTATTTGAAGTCAGTGAACAAAAGCTCTTAAAAGCAAAAGAGCTGCTTCCAAATGAAGCCATTATTGATTTTGCGTTAGGTGAATTGTATTTTTCGCAAGGTCTTTCAAAGAAAGCGGCCGACTATTTCTACAAGGTCGCAGATCAACAACATGAGGTTGGCGGCGTCAATGTTTATCAGAGGCTCGCTGAATCACTCAGCACAGCTGGAGAATTTGAAGATGCGCTTGAATGGTACGAAAAGGCAGTGAAAGATCAAACAGATCCGAATACACTTTTTGGCTACGGATTTACAGCGATGAGGACTGGACGAACGAAAACAGCCATTCAGCAGCTTTCAGAACTAAAAGATATTGATCCATCTTATTCGTCTCTTTATATGCCTTTAGCGAAAAGTTATGAGGAAGAAGGACTATATCACGAGGCTTTAGAGGTAGTAAAAGAGGGTATTAAAATTGATGAGTATAACAAAGAATTATATTTATATGGTGCAAAGATTGACTTGAAAAATGGGGATTCAGAAGATGCGAAAAAGCTGCTTCAAGAAGCACTTGCTCTTGATCCGGGATATATTGAAGCGGTCCAAACATTGCTCGCGATCTATTTAAATGAAGAGCTTTTTGATGAAATTCTGGATGTCATAAAAGAGGTTAAAAGCTTTGGGGAAGATGATCCAAAATGGAATTGGTATGCTGCATCTGCATCTGTTGGACGAGAAGAATACAAAGAAGCAGCTGAGTACTTCAAGCTGGCTCTGCCTGATTTTGATGAGGAACGTGACTTTTTATATGAATACGCATCGTTCCTTTTAGAAGAAGGCAGACAAAAAGAAGCATTGCCGCTATTACGTAAAGTTCTTCAGAAAGATGGCACGAATGAAGAAATCGAAGAAACGATTTTAAGAATTGAAGACGAAATTTCCTTATAGTTTGCAGGAATGAAGAACTGGTTTGTTGAATAATTCATGTATAGCAATTTAATTTACGATAGAGGAGGGAATAACATGCAGACCCCTGTTTCTGTCAATGAAAAGAAGGAATTCATCCGGTGGTTTTTAAACCATTATCAGTTAAAGCGAAGAGAGTGCGTTTGGATATTAAATTATTTAATGAGTCACGACTCTTTGATGGAAAAGGTTCATTTTGTAGAGCAAGCAGAATTTTGCCCAAGGGGAATCATTATGTCAACACACTGTGTGGATGAAGTTCCCTTTAGATTTTATAAAGAGAATATCATGACGACAGATGCTGAAAAGTCATTTCATGATATTCGTTTGAATAAACAGCAAGATTTGTTTATTCAATTGAATTTCCGTTCTGCTTATCGTTCGCCGGAATATGCAGCTGTGCTTGAAACAAATCCTCATATTCCAAAGGATCTTTATGAGAATGAAAAAGATAAGGATCTTGCAGAGAAAGTGCTTGAACACTCGATCGCAACTTTCCAAAAAGAACGGCTTATGAAAGAGATAGATGAAGCACTTGACCGTCATGATCAAGAAACATTTAATAAGTTAGCAAGAGAATTAAGCCTATTGTCATAAACTGAACGAATAAGCCTTGCCCTATCCAGGCAGGGCTTATGTCATGAAAGAGGGGAAATTGATGAAGTTTCAAGCGGAGGATGCAGATCGCTTTTTGCAATCTAGAGATTACATTGATACCGCTATCATTCCATTAGTTGGAATAGATGTGAATCAAATCAAACAAACCGTATCTTTAGGGGAGTTTACCATTCTTGTAACAGAGGAACTTGAAAGACAGCTGAAAGGGCGGGTCTTTCTTTTTCCACCACATACATATGTAGAAGCCAATGACCGAAAACTAGAAGACATCTTCACGATGAAGCAGTCGCTAGAAGATCATTTTCAGCATGTTGTGTTGATCTCATCTGATCACCAATGGAAAGAGCATGCGGTGGTTAGTGAATCACTATTTTTGTTAAAGCCGGTTCCGCTCGAGCATTTAAAGGTAGAATTAAAGCAAAAAATTGTTCAAGACAGTGTAGAACAAATTTTGAACTTTTTGTTACAAAAGTGGAACCCTTCATAAAAACCCTTACATTTGCATTGTACATAGCTTTTTAGGATGTTGACCTTGTGAATAGATTGATATATTATGAGGGTGTCCTAGTTTTATGAAATTTTTTCTAATTCAGTTATAAAGTAGCTGACGACCTGAGGGGGGGAGAAAAAAATGAGCGAGAAGAGACATGGAGTGTCCAGGCGTCAATTTTTGAATTACACGTTGACCGGCGTGGGGGGATTTATGGCCGCTGGAATGCTCATGCCTATGGTTCGCTTTGCGCTTGACCCTGTGCTAAAAGGAACAGAGGATCAGGATATGGTTCAAGTTGTCAGTGTAGATGAACTGACGAAGGAACCGAAGCGCTTTGACTTTAAAATTGATCAAGTAGATGCATGGTATGAGTCAAAGGAATCTAGGTCAGCATGGGTGTACAAAGAAGGGGATGAAATTGTCGCTTTATCGCCTATCTGTAAACATTTAGGCTGTACAGTGAACTGGAACAGTGATCCGAAAAATCCAAACAAATTTTTCTGTCCATGCCACTATGGGCTGTACGACAAGGATGGTACAAACGTACCCGGAACTCCGCCACTTGCACCGCTTGATCATTATAAGCAGCAAGTGAAGGACGGATACCTCTATCTTGGAAAAGCTGTGCCGAAAGGGGAAGGGTAACGATGCTTAACAAGATTTATGATTGGGTAGATGAGCGGCTAGACATTACACCAATATGGAGAGATATTGCGGATCATGAGGTGCCAGAGCATGTCAATCCAGCACATCATTTCTCCGCTTTTGTGTACTGTTTTGGCGGTTTAACGTTTTTTGTGACAGTCATTCAAGTCCTTTCGGGCATGTTTTTAACGATGTATTACGTGCCGGATATTAAAAACGCCTGGGAATCTGTCTATTATTTACAAAATGAAGTGGCATTTGGTCAGATTGTCAGAGGGATGCACCACTGGGGTGCGAGTTTAGTTATTGTCATGATGTTTTTACATACGCTAAGGGTCTTTTTCCAAGGGGCGTATAAAAAGCCTAGAGAGCTCAACTGGATTGTTGGTGTGCTCATTTTCTTTGTGATGCTTGGACTTGGTTTTACAGGTTATCTCTTGCCATGGGATATGAAGGCGCTATTTGCAACGAAGGTTGGTCTTCAAATTGCAGAAGCGACGCCTTTCATTGGTAAAGAGATCAAAACGCTGCTTGCAGGTCATCCTGACATTGTAGGGGCACAAACGCTGACGAGATTTTTCGCTATCCATGTCTTTTTCTTGCCAGCGGCATTATTTGGGCTGATGGCTGCCCACTTTATTATGATTCGTAAGCAAGGAATTTCTGGACCGCTATAAAAAATTTGCGTTTGATGAATGTTCAATGAGGAGGGGATGACTTTGCATAGGGGAAAAGGGATGAAGTTTGTCGGAGACTCTAGAATTCCGGCAGAAAGAAAACCTAACATACCTAAAGACTATTCCGAATATCCGGGAAAAACAGAAGCCTTTTGGCCGAACTTTCTTTTAAAGGAATGGCTTGTAGGTGCCGTTTTTTTAATTGGATTTCTTGTCCTAACTGTGGTTCATGCACCTCCGCTTGAGCGGATGGCTGATCCAACAGATACCGGCTATATTCCGCTGCCAGACTGGTATTTCTTATTCTTGTACCAGTTATTAAAATATGAATTTGCTGCAGGTGGCTATACGGTAGTTGGTGCGATGATTATGCCCGGGATTGCGTTTGGTGCACTGTTGCTCGCACCATTTCTTGATTCTGGTCCTGAACGCAGACCGTATAGAAGACCGGTTGCAGTGGGGATGATGATCCTTGCAGTCGGCGCAGCAACATATTTAACGTGGGAGTCTGTTGCTACTCATGATTGGGAAGCAGCGGCAAAGCAAGGTGAAATTAAGAAAGAAGCAGAGATTGATACCTCAGCGGAAGAGTATAAAATTTATCAGGAGCAGACATGTATCTCCTGTCACGGGGATAACATGCAGGGCGGAGCAGCCGGACCGTCACTTGTTGACAATGGTCTTGCACCTGAGGAGATTGCTAAAATCGCTGTTGAAGGTAAAGGCAACATGCCTAAGGGTATCTTTAAAGGCAGCGATGAAGAACTTGAAAAGCTGTCTAAATATTTATCTGAGGTCAAATCTAAATAATTCAGTTGTTTAAATGCAAGTACAAGGATATACTCAAAAGAGAAAAAGCTGGCGCTGTCAGCTTTTTTCTGATTTTAATAGATCGTGAGTGAAGAGACGTATGAGATGGATTCAATATCTGCTAGCCACGCGCTATATGCTTGTGCTAGTCTTGATAATCAATTTCCTTGGCACTGTGTACGGCTACTATTGGTATATTCCACAGCTTGTAGAGACGCCGGCTATCTTTTTAGCTTTTGTTCCAGACAGTCCAACGGCAAGCTTTTTCTTTTTATTTGTTCTACTTGCTTTTTTGATGAAACGAAACGCTCCTTATTTTGAAGCACTTGCCCTCGTGACCTTAATGAAGTACGGGTTATGGGCTGTAGGAATGAATATCTTTGTCCTTTTATCTGTGGATGATTTTCCGTGGGAAGGGTACATGCTGATTGGGTCCCACTTTGCGATGGCGGTTCAAGCCGTATTGTTTGCACCGTATTATCGTTTTAAAATGCGTCATTTGGTGGTAGCTGGCATATGGATTTTACATAATGATGTGATTGATTATGTATTTGGTATGATGCCGCGTTATTCTATGCTGTCTGCCTATACAAACGAGATCGGCTACGTCACGTTTTGGTTAAGCATTGCCGTTCTTCTTGTTTCGTATTATTTCGTCCTATCGAAAAAATCGGTCAAGCTCGAACTCCCTTAACAATATTGGTCTAACCTTGTCCTTTCCTTCATACGCTGTATGGAGAAGGGCTAGGAGGGACTTGCATGAAACGAAAGCCAATCGCGATGATTCTATTATTTTTTCTCGTATTACAGCCATCTGTTGCCAAAGGCGAGGAAACAGCCGCTAGTGTGCTGCAAGAATTAACGGAACTATCAGATTCAATCTTTCAATTAACGAGACAAGCTAAATATGATGAGGCGTTACAGGTCGCATTGTATGTTGAAAAGACATTTAAAGCTGAGAATTGGCGCGGAACGTTGACAAATACGCAGATTCGGCAAATTACAGTTGGCTATCAAGATATCATAAAAGGGCTGCCGCAGGAAGAATTGAATGAGCGCGAAAAGCTTCGTTATGCCTCTCAGTTTAGAATGCTGCTCGATGCGATCCAGTCAGACTCTGAGCCACTTTGGGGTTCGCTGGAGAAGCCCATTATGGGGTCTTTTCCTACGTTGAAAAAAGAAGTGAAGGATCCGGAATCAACAACGTTTTATGAAACTTGGAATGAGCTGGTTTCTTTATACGATATGATCTATCCGAGTTTAACCATTGATGTTTCGCCTGAAAAGCTGCAAACGATTAAGCAGCATATGGAAGTGATTGAGCAAGGTGAATTTTTAAAAGCATCAAGTGGGACAAAGCTTGAGCGCCTCACGAAGCTTGAAGAGGATTTATCGAGTGTATTTTCCCTCGTTGATCAAGATGAGGCTGACCCATCGCTTTTATGGGTCATTTTAACAACGGGAAGCATCATTTTATTAACGTTAACGTATGTTGGATTTCGGAAATACCGTGCTGAAAAAGAGAAGAAGCAAAAGCGACAAGCTGATTATCCGAAATCATAAAAAAGAAGCACCATTTTTGGGCTTCTTTTTTTAATGCGGATTGAGCGGCTTTTTGTGTTCATCTAATGTGAAGCCTTCACCAAGCACATCATGCACGTCACTGACGGATACAAACGCATGAGGATCGACTGAGGTCACGACGCTTTTGAGATGGACAAGCTCGTTTTTTGGGACGACGCAATAAAGAACGTTGCGCTCCTGTTTTGTATAGGAACCGACCCCTTTTAAAATGGTCACACCCCGCTCCATTTCCTCTGTGATTTTCTTTTGAATGATGTCATCTTTTTCAGATATGATCATGGCACCTTTGGCTGCGTAAGCGCCTTCTTGCATGAAGTCAATGACCTTCGCAGCAACAAATACTGCGACGAGTGTATACATGGCTTCTTTGTAATTTAAATAAGTAAGAGAAATCGTAATGACGCAAGCGTCGAAGATGAACATTGTTCGTCCCATAGCCACCTGATAATGCTTGTTGATGAGTCTTGCGATGATGTCCACACCGCCGGTAGTACCGCCGAACTTAAAGATGATCCCGAGGCCTGTTCCGATAAACACACCTGCAAAGAGTGCGGCTAGGGCCAAATCGTGCTGGAGAGGCATATGTATTTGAAAGCGCTGGAAGATGGCGAGAAAGACAGAAAGACTGACAGTACCTACAATTGTATAAGTAAACATCGTTCTGCCGAGCATTTTCCAGCCGATAAAAAAGATCGGAATGTTTAAGACAAGGTTTGAAATGGATGGGTCAATGTGGAATAGAAAATATAAAAGCAGTGTAATACCTGTAAATCCGCCTTCCGCCAAATTGTTCTGCATATTAAAATGAACAAGACCGAAAGAAAAAATCGCAGATCCTATTAAAATAAAGACGATATTTTTAAGACGAATTTCTTTTAGCAAGAGACCACTCCTTTTTTTGCTTAGACAGCGATAATATTATATGGTATGGGAGAGAAACAAGCAAACTGAGTTTTAAACATTTGTCAAATATTTATGATTTCGCTAACATGTAAGAGATGGATAGGAGGATGAGCTTGATGACGAAAGAAAAAACGCTGCGTCACGTGCAGCAAGAAGTAGATGATTACATAGGACAATTTAAAGAAGGCTATTTCAGCCCGCTTGCCATGATGGCCCGTCTGACAGAAGAATTAGGCGAGCTGGCAAGAGAGGTTAACCATTACTATGGAGAAAAGCCGAAAAAAACAACGGAAACAGAAAAAAGCATGGAAGAAGAAATTGGCGATGTTTTGTTTGTGTTAACATGTCTCGCTAATTCACTAGATATATCACTAGAGGAAGCACATGATCGTGTGATGCATAAATTCAATACAAGAGACAAAGACCGCTGGACGAAAAAAGAAGGGAAGTAGAGACGATGACGAACCAAACCATCAAAGTAGTAATCGCTGGAGCAAGAGGAAGAATGGGGATAGAAGCTGTGAAGCTGGCAGAAGAAACGAGCCATTTTGAGCTTGTGGCAGCCCTTGATCACGCGCACGAAGGAAAAAAATTATCTGATGTGATTCATACGACATCTGAGGCGCCGATTTATACAGATATTGATGTGTGTCTTTCAGAGACAACACCTGATGTATTAATTGATTTGACGACACCAGAAATCGGGAAAGTACATACAAAAAAGGCGCTTGAACATGGCGTGCGTCCAGTCGTCGGAACCACTGGTTTTTCTGAAGCTGACCTGAAAGAGCTCCAGCAATTAACAGAAGAAAAGGGCATAGGCTGTATTATTGCGCCAAACTTTGCTGTCGGTGCGGTCTTAATGATGAAGTTTGCCAAAATGGCAGCGAATTACTTTCCTGACGTTGAAATCATTGAGCTTCATCATGATAAAAAACTTGATGCTCCGAGCGGTACTGGGCTTAAAACAGCTGAAATGATTGCAGAAGTCAGAGAAAGCAAAAAGCAAGGACATCCAGAAGAGAAAGAATTAATCGAAGGTGCACGAGGCGCAGATTATGACGGTATCCGTCTGCACAGCGTAAGACTTCCGGGTATGATCGCACATCAAGAAGTACTGTTTGGAATGGACGGACAGACGCTCACCATTCGTCATGATTCTTATAACCGTGCCTCATTTATGTCAGGTGTAAAGCTTTCAGTTGAACAGGTTATGCACATTGATCAGCTTGTCTATGGTTTAGAAAATATCATCGACTAATAAGGAGTGGATTCCTGATGAACATTGCTTTAATCGCTCACGATAAGAAAAAAAGTGACATGATCCAATTTGCCATTGCGTACCGTGATATATTGGCAAATCATACACTTTACGCAACAGGGACAACAGGTTTGAGAGTGAAAGAAGCGACGGGGCTTCCCATTCATCGTTTTCAGTCAGGACCACTTGGAGGAGATCAGCAGATTGGTGCTTTAATTGCTGATAATGCAATGGATCTTGTGCTCTTTTTTAGAGACCCGCTTACCGCGCAGCCGCATGAACCGGATGTATCTGCACTTATTCGGCTATGCGATGTGTATACCATTCCACTTGCCACCAATATGGGGACCGCAGAGATTTTAGTCAGGAATTTAAATAAAGGTACGTTTGATTTTCGAGATGTAGCAAAAAACGGAGGAACAAATGAAACGACTTGATATCCTTGCATTCGGAGCCCATAGCGATGATGTAGAGATCGGTATGGGCGGAACGATTGCAAAATACGTAAAAAAAGGGGCGCGTGTCGGAATTTGCGACTTGACCCAGGCTGAATTATCCTCGAATGGAACGGTAGAGAGCCGTAAAGAGGAAGCGAAAGCGGCTGCCGCCATTTTAGGCGTGTCAACGCGAATCCAGCTCACGCTGCCAGACAGAGGTCTTTATTTGAATGACGAAGCAATGAAGGACATTGCGGGCGTGATTCGTACATACAAACCGAAGCTAATTTTTGCTCCGCATCACCAAGATCGGCATCCAGATCATGGTCATGCGGGTTCACTTGTAGAAGAGGCTGCTTTTTCGGCAGGTATACATAAATTTGAAGATTCATACAAGCAGCCAGCGCATAAAATAAGTCAGATGTATTATTACATGATTAACGGCCATCATCGTCCAGATTTTGTGATTGATATTTCTGAGGAAATGCACCAAAAGATTGATAGCTTGCATGCGTATCAAAGCCAATTTGTAAAATCGGCGCATTCAGTGGAGACACCTCTTGTGAACGGGTATATTGATTTTGTGAAAATGAGAGAGTCTATGTATGGAAGAGAAGTCAATAAAGCTTATGCAGAAGGGTTTATCACAAAGAAACCACTTTTGATCGATGACGACTTACTTGGGGGGGAATTATGAAAAAACTAAAGGTCGGAATCACTTGTTATCCAAGTGTCGGCGGATCGGGCATTATTGCGACGGAACTTGGAAAACGTTTAGCTGAAAAAGGGCACGATGTTCATTTCATTACCTCAAGTATTCCGTTTAGGCTCAATAAAGTGTATCCGAATATTTATTTTCATGAGGTGGATGTCAATCAATATGCTGTTTTTCAATATCCACCTTATGACCTTGCACTAGCTAGTAAATTGGCGGAAGTCGCAAAACGAGAGAAGCTCGATATTATTCACGCGCATTATGCGGTCCCTCACGCCGTCTGTGCGTTCTTAGCGAAGCAAATGACGGGACACACAGTGAAAGTCGTTACCACGCTTCACGGGACGGATATTACGGTTTTAGGCTATGATCCATCTTTAAAGGAAGTGATTCGGTTTGCCATCGAATCATCAGACCGGGTAACAGCTGTGTCGCATTCATTAGCTGCACAGACGTATGATCTGATTAAACCGGATAAAAAAATCGATACGATCCATAATTTCGTCGATGAGCGTGTGTATTTGCGTGAAGATCATGAAGTGCTGAAGAAACATTATGGTCTCATGCAGGACGAAAAGGTCATCATCCATGTATCGAACTTCCGAAAGGTAAAGCGTGTGCATGACGTGATTCATGTCTTTAAAAAGATTTCTGACCAGGTGCATGCAAAGCTGCTGCTGATTGGTGATGGTCCTGAAAAGTCGGTTGTATGCGATCTTGTGAAAAAGCTGGAACTAACTGATCGTGTGTTGTTTTTAGGAAAGCAAGAGAAGGTAGAGGAGCTTTATTCAATTAGTGATTTGAAGCTGCTGCTTTCTGAGAAGGAGAGCTTTGGGCTTGTACTTCTTGAAGCAATGGCCTGCGGTGTCCCTTGTATTGCAACAGATGTTGGCGGAATACCAGAGGTCATTGAACATGGAGAGACAGGTTTCCTTGTCCCGCTCGGCGATATAGAAGCGGCAGCTAAACACGCAGTCTCAATACTCAAAAACAAAGCGCTTCATGAGCAAGTGTCAGCGGCGGCCCAGTCTAGCGTTCAAGCCCATTTCTCTTCTGAAAAAATAGTGAGTGAATATGAAGAGCTTTACCTAGAATTGATCGAAGGTGATGATGAAGATGAATGAACCATTCACACATGCGATCCCTATTTTACATACACTGCACGAACATGGGCATCAGGCTTACTTTGTCGGCGGAGCAGTGAGAGATGTCCTGTTAGGCAGGGAAATCGGTGATATTGATATAGCAACCGATGCAACGCCTGATACGGTCGAGTCTTTATTTGAAAAAACAGTTGATGTTGGCAAGGAGCATGGCACTGTCATTGTGTTACATGATGGGGTCAGCTATGAGGTGACGACGTTTCGAACTGAATCAGAATATGAAGATTTTCGCAGACCGAAAGAAGTGGCGTTTATCACATCCTTGAAGGAAGATCTTTTAAGAAGAGATTTAACAATCAATGCGATGGCCATGGATATAAATGGGGAGATTATTGACCATGTAGAGGGAAAAAAGGATATTGAGCGGAAACGAATTCAAACCGTAGGAGATCCTGCGTGCCGCTTTCAGGAAGATGCGCTTCGTATGATGAGAGCGGTCCGTTTTTTAAGCCAGCTTGGCTTTGAGCTCGCTCCTGAGACGGCTGAAGCGATGAAAAAAGATAAGCGCCTGCTTGCCAACATATCCGTTGAACGCAAAAAGATTGAAATGGAAAAGCTTTTAAAAGGTCGTTATTGTGAGCGGGCGATCAAGGTGCTCATTTCTACCAAATTGTATGAAGAATTGCCGGGTCTCAAAAAGGATCGTCTGCAAGAATCCTTTCAGTCATTTCCGTATTATTTACTGGATGGACTGGAAGAGGTATGGGGGACTGTTATCCATTTGCTTGGCTTAGATGAAGCGGAGGCTGTGCTCTTCTTAAAAGAATGGAAGCTGTCAACAAAGCTTTTGAAAGACGCTGTGGCTATTAGTCAATACGTCGATTGTGACTGGGATGCGGAGAAGATGTTTGAGGCTGGTGAACACGTGCTCTTATCTAGCTTGAAGATCTCACAGCTAAAAAACGAGCGCCGCATTTTCTTTGACGAGCTGGAGGCAGCGAAGCGTTCTTATGATGCACTGCCGATTAAAACGCTTCAAGACCTCGCTGTTTCAGGAAAAGAGTTAATGGCCTTTCGGCAAAAGACATCAGGAAAATGGATTTCAGAAGAGCTTGATTTGGTGAAAAAAGCCGTTCTGCACAATCATTTAGAAAACCGAAAAGAAGCCATAGAGGAGTGGCTTACAGCATGCGATCAGCAATTAGAAAACGATTAATTGAACTATTTACAGCATCTAGCCAGGACTTTGTCTCAAGTCAGCAAATTTGTGATGAGCTTGGCTGTTCTCGAACGGCTGTCTGGAAGCATATAGAGGACCTCAGAAAAGAGGGGTATGAGGTAGAAGCTGTCAGAAGAAAGGGATATCGCTTGCTACGTAAACCGGACAAAATTAGTGAGGACGAAATTCTGTTTGGTCTCGACACAGAGAGCTTTGGCAGGCACATTTATTTTCAGAAAGAAGTCGCCTCCACCCAGCTGATTGCCCATGATCTTGTAAATGAAGGTGCGCCCCACGGTACGCTCGTTGTCAGTGATCATCAGACAAACGGGAAAGGCCGCCTTCAAAGAATGTGGCATTCACCAAATGGGACAGGCATCTGGATGAGTCTCATTCTACGGCCTGAAATTCCGCTGCACAAAGCGCCGCAGATGACGCTTTTAGCATCTGTAGCCATCGCAGAAGCTATTGCAGAGCAAACAGGACTCAGTCCATCCATTAAATGGCCAAATGATATTTTGTTAAACGGGAAAAAAGTCGTTGGCATTCTGACTGAATTAAAAGCAGAGACGGACCAGGTTCATGCAGTGATTATTGGCCCGGGCATTAATGTGAA
This sequence comes from Bacillus sp. FSL K6-2431, assembly GCF_038005165.1. Lineage (NCBI taxonomy): Bacteria > Bacillati > Bacillota > Bacilli > Caryophanales > Bacillaceae > Bacillus > Bacillus sp. FSL K6-2431. The sequence goes on from NZ_JBBOSQ010000001.1 coordinate 60,222, forward strand.
CCAAACGGCTGATGACTTTCCGGAGGAACTAAAGGATGTCGCCACGAGCCTGCAAATGGAATTGAATGAAAAAGTGGACCGTGCTGCGCTCATCCAACAGATCATGTCCACCTTTGAAAAAAGGTATGCTGATTATATGAAGCAAGGATTTGCGCCCATTAAACAATTATGGGAATCGTTTGCGATGACGATCGGGCAGCATATTGTGGCCCGCACCGTCAATGGGCAATACACTGGAAAAGCGCTCGGAATCAATGAAGAAGGTGTTTTATTGCTTGAAACGGAGGAAGGGATCCAAAAAATCTACTCCGCAGACATCGAAATCAAGTCAACTTAAGTGGAACACCCGGCACATTTTTGATATACTTCGTGTGGGCAGTATCTGAAAAGAGCTGTACCTGTTAGAAACAAAAATTTGATAAATTTCTGCCTTGATCCTAAGGGACTTGGACAGAGGGATGATTCGCCGCGCATGAGAGATCAAAACATGTGATGTGAGGCAAGCCATCTCCTCTCCAGAATGAGGAGGAACAAATGAAGACAAAGCTAGATTTTTTCAAAATGAAAGAACAAAATGAACCAATTGTAATGCTGACAGCATACGACTATCCATCTGCAAAGCAAGCAGAAAAAGCGGAAGTCGACATGATCTTAGTCGGTGATTCACTTGGGATGGTTGTACTTGGACTCGATTCGACAGTACAAGTCACGATCGATGACATGATTCATCATACAAAAGCAGTGAAAAGAGGCGCAAAAGACACATTTATTGTGACGGATATGCCATTTATGTCTTACCATTATTCATTAGCAGAAACATTGAAAAACGCAGCACGCATCATGCAAGAAAGCGGTGCGGATGCCTTAAAGCTAGAAGGTGGAGATGGCGTATTTGAATCCATTCAAGCTCTCACAAGAGGCGGGATTCCTGTCGTCAGTCATTTAGGTCTCACACCTCAGTCAGTTGGAGTACTTGGCGGGTATAAAGTGCAAGGAAAAGACCACGAAAGTGCGCAGAAATTGATTGAAGACAGCTTAAAATGTGAGGAAGCTGGTGCGATTGCACTTGTGCTTGAATGCGTACCTGGTGAACTGACAAAACGAATTACCGACATGCTGAAGATTCCTGTGATCGGGATTGGTGCAGGGGCTGAGGCAGACGGACAAGTTCTCGTTTACCATGATGTGGTAGGATACGGCGTGTCTAGGACACCTAAGTTTGTGAAACAATACGCGCAAATGGATACTGTATTAGAAGAAGCGCTTATTCAATATACAAAAGAAGTAAAAGCACACACATTTCCAGAAGACAAGCATACATTTCATATCAAAGAAGAAGTCCTTGATGGTTTATATGGGGGGATCAAAAAATGAACGTTGTCACCCATATTCACGAGTTGAAGGAATTGATCAAGCTGCATCAAGAAAAACAGCATTCCATCGGCTTTGTCCCAACGATGGGCTTTCTTCATGAAGGACATCTGACGCTTGCGAAAGAAGCAAGAGATCAAAATGACATTGTGGTAATGAGCATCTTTGTCAATCCTTTGCAATTTGGACCGAACGAAGACTTTGAATCCTATCCAAGGGATATGGAAAGAGATCAGCGCCTTGCAGAAGAAGCAGGGGTAGATATTTTATTTACACCTGTTGTGAAAGAAATGTATCCAAATGAACCATCGATCACGATGACGGTTCAAAAGCGGACTGATGTCTTATGTGGGAAAAAACGCCCAGGACATTTCGACGGCGTTGTGACTGTGCTGACAAAGCTATTTCATCTTGTAGCCCCAACAAATGTATACTTTGGTCTAAAGGATGCACAGCAAGTCGCTGTGATCGATGCGATGATCAAGGATTTCTTCTTTGATCTTCATCTTGTCTCAGTGCCGACAGTTAGGGAAGAAGACGGTTTAGCGAAAAGTTCAAGAAATGTGTACTTGTCTGATAAAGAAAGACAAGAAGCTCCTGCTTTGTACCGCGCATTGAAAAAAGGACAGTCAGCGGTTGAAAAAGGTGAACGTGACGTCAGTCGCATTTATCAGTTGGTAGAAGAAGAAATTCTTCAAACGAGCGGGGAAATTGATTATATTGAGATTTACTCCTATCCAGAGCTTGAGCCGCTTCAGCAGTTAGCAGGTCAGGTCATCATTGCGATTGCGGTGAAATTCTCACGGGCAAGACTGATTGATAATGTGATATTCCATGTTCCTGAAAGCGGTGAAAAGCATGTATAGAACCTTTATGACTTCTAAACTTCATAAAGCGACAGTAACAGAAGCAAACTTACATTATGTAGGAAGCATCACCATTGACGAAGATTTACTTGATGCGGCAGGTATGATGGCAAATGAGAAAGTACAGATTGTCAATAATCATAATGGCGCGAGACTTGAAACATATATTATTCCCGGTGAAAGAAAGAGCGGTGTCATTTGTCTAAATGGCGCAGCAGCAAGATTGGTTCAGCCGGGTGATGAAGTGATCATTATCGCTTATGGGATGCTTTCAGAAGAAGAAGCAAAGACACATACACCAAAAGTGGTCGTGTTAAATAAAGAAAATCAAATTGAACAAATGATTGGGCAAGAGCCTGCGAGAACGATTTTATAACGCATGCTGCAATGAAACAGAACAGTTTAAGAAAAGGAGCTGTTCTGTTTCAGCTATTTTTGCCCAGAGCGTGTTTCACTTCGAGTGGAACGAGGAATTGAGGTGTCCATTTTATGGCCGATCAAAGGTTTGTTGTCGTTGATATTGAAACCACCGGAAATTCACCTAAAAAGGGTGATAAAATCATTCAAATTGCTGCGGTGGTCATTGAAAATGGACAAATTGTCGAACGGTATTCAAAATATGTGAACCCGGGAAAAGCGATCCCTGGATTTATTGAACAGCTGACAGGCATTCAGCAGCATATGGTAGACGATGCAGTGTTTTTTGAGGACATTGCCCAAGAGGTGTATGATCTCATTCAAGGCGCTTATTTTGTTGCGCACAATGTTCATTTTGACTTGAATTTTTTAAATGATGAACTAAAAGCATGCGGGAAAAATGAGCTGGATGTGCTAGCGATTGATACAGTTGAAATTTCTAGAATTCTTTATCCAGAGCTTGAAGGCTATAAGCTCACTGAATTAAGCGAAGAGCTCATGCTTCCACATGACCACCCGCACAGGGCGGATAGTGATGCGGAAGTTACTGCCATGTTATTTTTAACCTTACTCCATCAATTAACACATACACCGCCAAATGTGCTAAAGCAGCTGCGCAGATTATCCTCTTATCTCTTAAGTGATATAGGACTTTTAATCCAGCAGCTTGAAACGAGTGATGCTAGCCGCGAAGATTCTTTGGTAGAAGTCGGCTCTTTTGCTGTTAAAGATGTCACCAATTCTGAAAAGGATACGACAGATTCAGTAGGGGAAGACGATGAACAGCTATTTGAGGAGATCAAAAAGAAGCTTCCACACACAGTGGAAGGCTATGAAGTAAGAGAAGGCCAGCTCAAGATGATGAATAAAGTGAGAGATGTGTTTCATGAAAGAGCTTATGCTTTAATTGAAGCGGCACCAGGTATTGGAAAAACGCTCGCATACCTCATACCAGCTGCATTAGAAGCAAAGAAATCAGGAAAACCTGTCATTATTAGTACATATTCCATTCTTTTGCAGCAGCAAATGCTTCAGCGTGATGTGCCGATTTTAAATCAATTGCTTCCATTTGAGCCAGCAGCCTGTGTATTCAAAGGTCGGGCGCATTATATTTGCTTAGATAAGTTTGAGCATGTGCTGCATGAGGAAGATGATAATTATGATGTGGTCTTAACGAAGGCGCAAATATTAATGTGGCTCCTTGTGACAGAAACGGGTGATTTATCTGAACTAAATTTACCGTCGGGAGCTGCCAATATAAAAGACCGGATTTCGTGTGTGCACATGCCGTTTACATCGAAAAAGCGCCGCTTTAAAGGATACTGCTTTTATGAGCGTGCGAAAAGAAGGGCCAAAACAGCTGATTTAATTTTAACGAATCATCGCCTGCTCTTATCACAAACGGAAGCATCATCTATCTTTCAGCATGCTGACGTATATGTGATTGACGAGGCTCACCAATTTGAGAAAACAGCCAATGAAACGCTAGGGGATAGTGCGTCGTATATTCAGCTTCATGCGAAATTAACGCAGCTTGGCTCCATGCAGGGCGGTCTGTTAAAGAAGCTCAAAAAGAGATTTCACGGTGCCGGCTTACAGACGGACACCTTTATCGAAATGGATGAGTATCTTCATCAGCTTCAAATGGAAAGTGACGCCTTCTTTAGTACCGTTCATTCTTTTGTCAAAAGGACAAAACCAAAAGCAGACATCAATCGTCTCATTCATAGAGTCCGTCATCATTCGAAGCATGCGCAGTGGAAACGGATTAAAGAGACGGCAAGTAAGCTTTGTTCTTTGTTAATTGCTTGTGAAAAGCTGTATGAGCAGCAAAAAAGCGAGCTTCTTCAAAAAAGTGATCAGTTGACAGAGCACTTTGCGTTTGAAGCAGAGGAATACGATCAAGTGATGTCGTTTATGCACACATTTTGCAGTACGCTGTACCGATTCATTTTTGAACCGAAAAACGATGAAACGGTTTGGATTGAGATTGATGCAAAAGGTGCCAAAAATGCTGTCTTTATGCATGCACAGCCGCTAGATACTGGAGAGCTTTTAGCGGATCGATTTTTTATGAACAAAAAAAGTGTTGTCCTCACATCAGGGACACTCACAATCAATGGTCGCTTTGATTATTGCTTAGAACGATTTGGTTTGCAGGATTTTTATCCGCATCTTGTACAGATTGAGTCACCGTTTGAACTTGAAAAACAGCTCAAGGTTATCGTACCAGCTGATATGCCGCCGATTACGAACCGTGATGAGCGCGACTATGTAAAGCAATCAGTACGGTACATTAAGATGATGGAAAAGCAGCATCAAGCGAAAATATTGGTGTTATTTAATTCACATGAGATGTTAAAAGCAGTGTATGATGAACTGAAAACAGAAGGGATGCAAGCCGCCCTTTTTGCTCAAGGTCTGACGGGCGGTAGCCCTGTTAAATTAACGAAGATGTTCAAATTAGCAAAACATGCGATTTTACTTGGTACGGGTAGTTTTTGGGAAGGTGTCGATTTTCCTGGATCAGAGCTGACAACAGTCATTATGGCACGCCTCCCGTTTCGGCCGCCTGATTCACCGCTCATTGAAGCAAAATGTGATGCCGCTAAAAAACAGGGAAAGAACCCGTTTAAAGCCGTTGCACTCCCAGAAGCTGTGTTAACCTTTAAACAAGGTGCAGGACGCTTGCTGCGCTCTGAAAAAGACATAGGGACATTGCTCATTTTAGACCGCCGAGTGAAAACCGCGTCATATGGAAAGCTATTTTTAGAATCACTCCCTCTTGCGCCAGTCCACGAGATGTCAAAAGAATCACTTGAGGCGTATATAGAGAAACTCAACAACGAAAAGCCGCTGTCATAAGCGGCCTTTAGCTGGTGTGGGTTTGGAGTTAATTTATCGTAACGGCTTTTTGTGTTCCGTTGTAAAAATAGTATCGGTTCCCGCGCCGAAAAGTATGACTAACAATATTTACGTACCGAGGAGGAATTAGAAGTGGAAAGTAAAATAGAGGTACTTTCAACTGTTCACATTAAGCATTCAGAGGACCTGTATAAAATTGTTGACTTATTGAACAGAACGCTTAAAAGAGAAGATCTCATGTTTGGATTGGCATTAGATCAAGAAGATCAAAATCAAGCGATATTTACAATATATCGCACATAGGGGAAGCTTGACATGAAAAAAATAGTTTGGATCATTTCATCCGTTGTGGCTCTCGTTTTGCTCATTGGCATCATCAGCTTTACGTGGATTTATCAGATTGCCATGGGGCAAAAGGAACAAGGTCATGAGGCGGCGATTGAACGAGCAAAAAAACAAGCAAACATCGTACAAGTGGAGCAAGTAGAAACCTTTGTCGGAAAAGAAAAACAATTTATTGTTGAAGGGAAAAACAAACAAAATGAAACAACCTATGTTTGGGTACCTGCCAGCAAAAAAGAAAAAGTGATTGCAAAAAAAGCAAAAGACGGTATTACCTCAAATCAAGCAGTACAAGCTGTTCAAAAGGAGAACACAGTCTCTAAGCTAAAGGACGTTCAATTAGCAAGAGAAGGTGACGTACTCCTTTGGGAAGTGACGTACTTAAATGAAAACAATCAATACAGCTTTAGCTATGTCGACTTCTCAACAGGACATGTGGAAAAAAATGTAACACCATAGTTTCTCCTGTCTTGCGTTGACCATGCTGATTTAGAACGGTTATAATAAAATGTATGAAAAAAGAATCACACCTATCGAAAAGGTGAGTTTCTTTCTGGCTTTGGAGGGAATTATGTTGAAAACAACGATTAATCAAGTGTTCAAACATGTCGATGAAGATGTAACCATCGGCGCATGGATTGCCAATAAACGTTCAAGCGGTAAAATTGCATTCTTGCAGCTGCGTGACGGGACAGGCTTTATTCAAGGAGTCGTAGTAAAAGCAGAAGTGGAAGAGGAAGTCTTTAAGCTTGCGAAATCAGTCACTCAAGAAACATCTGTCTATGTGACAGGACAAGTAACAAAAGACGAGCGTTCACCTCTTGGTTTTGAATTGCAAGTGAAATCCATTGAAGTGATTCACGAAGCAACTGACTACCCAATTACACCAAAAGAGCATGGAACAGAATTCTTAATGGATCACCGTCATTTATGGCTTCGTTCTAAAAAGCAGCATGCCATTATGAAAATTCGTAACGAAATCATTCGTGCTACATATGAGTTCTTCCATCAAGAAGGCTTCGTGAAAGTAGATCCGCCAATTTTAACTGGAAGTGCACCTGAGGGCACAACGGAGCTGTTTGCGACGAAATATTTTGATGAAGATGCGTACCTTTCTCAAAGTGGACAGCTTTACATGGAAGCTGCGGCAATGGCACTCGGAAAAGTATTCTCATTCGGCCCAACATTTAGAGCTGAAAAATCTAAAACTAAACGTCATTTAATTGAGTTTTGGATGATCGAGCCTGAGATGGCTTTTGTCGAATTTAATGAAAACCTTGAGTACCAAGAAAATTATGTGACTCATGTGGTTCAAAGTGTACTTGAAAACTGTAAAGTGGAACTGCATACACTTGGCCGTGATACAGCAAAATTAGAAAATATCAAAGCACCATTCCCGCACATCACTTACGATGAAGCAATTAAATTCTTGCAAGAAAAAGGCTTTGACGATATTGAATGGGGAGATGACTTCGGCGCACCTCACGAAACAGCGATCGCTGAAAGCTACGATAAACCAGTGTTTATCACTCATTATCCAACATCATTAAAACCATTTTACATGCAGCCTGCACCAGATCGTGATGATGTTGTTCTTTGTGCAGACTTGATTGCACCAGAAGGCTACGGAGAGATCATTGGCGGTTCTGAGCGTGTCCATGATCTAGAGCTGCTTGAAGCAAGATTGAAAGAACATGGGCTAGATCAAGAAACATACAAATGGTACACAGAATTAAGACAATATGGTTCTGTACCGCATTCAGGTTTTGGTCTTGGACTTGAACGTACTGTTGCTTGGATTAGTGGAGCGCCGCATGTTCGTGAAACCATTCCTTTCCCAAGATTATTAAACCGTTTATATCCTTAAGACGTGAAAGCCTCCAACATATGGAGGCTTTTTCAAACGTTTTTTGAAGGGGCACGTGAAATAAAACGTGATATACTTAAAGTGAAGAGGTGTATCCGATGAATAGGCAGCAATTTATTAATATGCAGCAAATGGGTTCGACCAGTTTGCCTAATTTGCTGATTGCTCATTATGAGCAGTTAGGACTGAATGAATCACAAATGATGGTGATGCTTAAGATTAAAATGAATGAAGAACAAGGTGTGTTCTTTCAAACATTTGAAGAGCTATCCCATGGCATGACGATTTCAGCTGAAGAGTGTGCGTATATGGTTCAGCATTTAATTCAAAAAGGATTTATTTCGATTCAGCCGTTTGAAGACGGGTCTGGTATTCAGCATGACCGTTACTCAGTTGAGCCTTTATGGGGCGTGCTGTATGACTTTTTAGAGGCAAAACAAGCGAAGGAAGGTCAAAAACTTCACGTACAGGCTGAAAAGTCTTTATATGCTTTATTTGAAGATGAATTTGGCAGACCGCTCTCTCCTCTTGAAGGAGAAACACTCTCGATCTGGATGGATCAAGACCATCATGATGCTGAAATGATTCGCCTAGCATTAAGAGAAGCGGTTTTATCAGGAAAATTAAATTTCCGTTATATCGACCGAATTCTGTTTGAGTGGAAAAAGAAAGGGCTAAAAACAGCGGAAGAAGCAAAAGAGCATAGCCAGCATTTCCGTTCTCAGCAAAAAGCGCCACCATCAAAAGAAGAGACGTCAACATATAAGCGACAAGTTCCTTTTTATAATTGGCTGGAACAATAACCAATGAAGGAGAAGTCATGTTATCAAAAAAACAAATCAATGAATGTTTAGATATTATAGGAGATATGTTTCCAGAGGCCGAGTGTGAGCTTGTTCATTCGAATCCATTTGAACTTGTGATCGCTGTAGCACTCTCTGCGCAGTGTACAGACGTGCTTGTCAACAAAGTGACCAAAACGTTATTTCAAAAATATAAAACACCAGAAGACTATTTAAGTGTACCGCTTGAAGAATTGCAGCAAGATATTCGTTCGATTGGCCTTTATCGAAATAAAGCCAAAAACATTCAAAAGTTGAGCAAAATGCTGATTGAAGAATATGGCGGCGAAGTGCCAAAGGATCGGGACGAGCTTGTGAAGCTTCCTGGGGTGGGCCGGAAAACAGCAAATGTCGTTGTTTCGGTCGCTTTTGGGGTGCCGGCAATTGCAGTGGATACACATGTAGAACGTGTTAGCAAGAGACTGGGAATCTGCCGCTGGAAGGATTCTGTTCTCGAAGTAGAACAAACCTTAATGAAAAAAGTGCCAGAAGAAGATTGGTCTGTGACGCATCACCGCCTGATCTTTTTTGGCAGATATCACTGCAAAGCGCAACGTCCGCAGTGCGAATCTTGTCCGCTTCTTGATATGTGTAGAGAAGGGCAGAAGAGGCTGAAAAAAGGATTGGTGAAGCTGGCATGAGCGGGGCAGTTGTTTTTTCCTCATATGTCGAAAAACTAAAAGGGAAAAAGGTAGAGATGAAAGGCGATCGAGTAGACATCCTTAGAGAGCATCCACTCGCATATGATCTATCTTCAGAACCTTTAAGAGATGAACTTCCATGGCAGAAAACAGAAGAATTTGTTCCTGTGATGTTCGAACTGTGGAATGAATTAAAAGAAAAAATGCTTCCTCGTTTTCAAACAAGAAAGTCCCGGTGTGAAGAAGATGATATGCTGCAAGGGATTGTCAGTATGATTGCGATGTTTTACTGGATCAAAGGGGAGAGACTGCAAACGCTTGATTGGGAACATATTAAGCAAGAGACATTTCCTGTTGCTCCTATTAATTGGACAGAACGTTTAGAGTTCATATTGGTAAAACCGACTCAATATCACTGCTTCATTCAACTAGACGAGCTATACACAGAACTAAAAAAGCAGTATGGAAAATATGAAGCACTTAAAAAAATCAGACAAAACCGTTAAAAAAGCACTTGCCATATAGGCAAGTGCTCAGCGTGTAGACAAACCCTCGCATTCGTTGTCAGGTCTGCGCGCTAGTGCTCACGAATGTTCAATTCGCTCCGCGCCAGTGCTCGCCCTTCCTAGACTTCAAAGGTTTTCTATCACGCTGAAAAGAAGACAAAGTGCTAAAATAAACATCATTTTAGCACTTTGTCAACAATAAAAGCACTTGCCATATAGGCAAGTGCTTTTTCATTATTCATTTTCTTTTCGATTAGGAGAAGTTGATTGCGAACTTGAGTTTTGAGAGTTCGTTTTTGCATCATCTTTCTTTTTATCTTTATTGTCAGTTTGTGAATTGCCGTTCCCATTTGTACTGTCTGAGCCATCATCGGAAGAACCATTATTTCCGTTTTCCGTATTTCCGCCTTGATCCTGATCCTTATCTTTGTCTGGATCTTTTTTATCATCTGGCTTTTGCTCATCAGTGCCTGGGGGTTGATTTTTGTTATCGTCAGTCTGGTCTGTCTGCTCGTCGTCAGGCTGCTGTGGTTCTTCTTCTTCTTTGTTCTCATCATCTGCTTTTTCTTCCTTATCTTCATCATCTTTGATGGTGAGGAAGGTAGAAGCTGCTTTACTTGTGACATCCTCTACAGTGGCTGTCACTTGGAATTTATAAGTAGAGCCAGGCTTTACATCAGAGATGACCGCTTCTTTAGCAGAACTGTTTTGAATCTCTTTATAGCCGCCGTTATCTACCGCTTGTTTTACATTAAATGTAGCATCTGCGTCGTTATCATAGCCCCAAGTCAGTGTGATGGATTTTTTCTCTTCATCATACACTGCTTTTAAATCAGAAGGCTTATCAGCTTCTTTTTTCTCATATGTGTCAGACACTTTTGTCGGAACCGTACCTTTTACAAAGTATTCTGTTGTCTTCTTCTCACTAGGTGTATTTGGTCCGGCCAATTTCGCTGGATCCGATCCTTTTTCAACCGTAGCTTCTACGACACTGTCTGGTTTTTCAAATGAGCCGCTTCCATCATCAATTTGAGAAATTAATCGCTGGAAGACGAGTTTGGCAACACGCTGCTCATAATCTGTGAGCCACATTTTGCCGTCCGCATCTTTTGAGTTACCGATTCCAGTCCAAACGGCTGCTGTATATTGCGGCGTATAACCAACAAACCACGAATCTTTCGCACCGCCAGAAGGAATATTGTATTTATTGATATCATCTTGTGTAAAGTTCGTTGTACCTGTTTTACCAGCTACTTGAACGTTCGGTACTTGTGCAAGTGTCCCAGTTCCAGATTGGACAGCAGTTTTCAGCATATCTGTGACCATAAAGGCTGTGTAATCACTCATAGCCGCTTTGGAATCTGGCGTTAGGTCAAGCTTTGTACCGTCATTAAATTCAACAGACTTGACAGCATGCGGTTCGTTATAATATCCATTATTACCGAATGCACTAAAGGCCCCAGCCATTTTTAGAGAGGACACGCCATCGTCAAATCCACCGATTGAGTAAGACTCAGGAATGTCAGACGGTAAGTCCATACCTAAATTATTGGCGAATTGAACGGCATTGTCTGTGCCAGCTTCTTGGAAAGCTTTTAGGGCAGGGATGTTTCGTGATTGTGCCAAAGCACTTCTCATCGACATTTTCCCTAAATGTCTTCTGTCAAAGTTATTAATTGGTGTACCGTTTGAGTACGTATACGGCGCATCATCAATTTGCTGGTACGTTGACCATTTTTTGTTTTCAATGACTGGACCGTAATCTAAAATTGGTTTGATTGTTGAACCTGGCTGACGTTTTGCATCAGTCGCATAGTTAAAGCCGCCGGCTGGTACATCACGTCCACCGCCAATAGCGCGAATTTCACCATTTTTCGTATCAAGCAGAGTAACACCTGCCTGCATACCTTTCGTAAATCCAACTGAATCTCCATTGATAATATCATCTAGGTGATCCTGAGCTTTTCGATCAAGTGATGTATAGATTTTTAGTCCATCAGTTGATACATCCACTTTGGCTTTTTTCTGTACTTCTTCCATGACTTCTTCAATATAAGCAGAATACTTACTTGAGTTCTGGCTCTTATATTTATCAGCAGGGATGACAGTTTTGCTGACAGGGGTTGCTTTTGCAACTTCATAGTCTTTCTCTGAAATGTAGCCTTGTTTTTTCATGAGCCCTAGCACGATATTGCGGCGTTTTTCCGCTGCCTCAGGATTTTTCACTGGGTTATAAGCAGAAGGACTCTGCGGCATACCTGCAAGTGTGGCAGCCTGTGCAACCGTTAGTTTATTTAAATCTGTCACGCCGAAAAATTGTTCAGCCGCTTTCCCAACACCGTAAGCATAAGGTGAGAAGAAAATGCGGTTTAAATACATTTCTAAAATTTCATCTTTAGAGTACTTTTGCTCAAGCTGAATCGAGAGCCATACTTCCTGTACTTTACGTTTTAACGTTTTTTGATTGTTAAGTAGAGTGTTTTTCACAACTTGCTGTGTAATTGTACTTCCACCTTCAGCTCCAAAGCCGTCCTCGACGTTTGCGACAAGGGCACCGCCAATACGGATTGGGTCAATCCCGTGGTGTTTATAAAAACGTGCATCTTCCGTTGCGATAAATGCTTCTTTTACCACATCGGGTATATCTTTAATCGAGACATACGTTCTTTTTTCCGCACCGACTTCTGCAAACACTTTCTTGTCTATGTCATAAAGCTTTGAAGAATACGGTGTTTTGAGCTTACTATCATCAATTGAAGGAGCGCTCGATGCAAAAACGGCAAAAGTTGTGATTCCGGCCACTACACAAAGAAGACCGATCACGAGTAAAGATAAAAATATTTTTTTAAATAGACCTGCTTTCTTTTTGCCTTTTTTGTTCTTTTGCTTCTTATTGTTTTCTTGACTTGCTTTACGTCGCTGTTCACGACTTGTAAATTGATCAGACATCACATCTCAACCTTTCGTGTTAAACCTTTTTCGAACGTCATTGCTACTCACTTTCATCCGAAAAATGAAGTGTCTCCACTACTTTAATATAATCAATTCTTGGCGAATATCCAAGTGTCATTAAGTGGCCGGCTTCCATTAATTCATCTTTACTAATGGATTTCCGGCCGTTTAGCTTCTGCCGCTCCCAGAAGAAAAAGAGATCTGAAGCGGGCAAATAATAAACGGAGCCAAATGCGGATATAATAACGAAACAAATGCCGCCTAGCTTTTCAACCTGTTTCATATGCTCAATTTGATGGTCGTGGAAATTTTTGAGCGGAAACGAGGTGGTGCTTTTGGTCTCCTTTGCTTCAAAATCGATATAGCGCCCTTTGTACACTCCATTATAGTCTGTTGTGGATGATTGCTTAAAATAGGCTTCTTTGATCACAGCAGCGCTTCTTTTTGGATAATCCACATTCACAATCTGAACGGGGGTAGGCTTTTTATGAATGACTGCGATCCCATTGACCAAATAGTACTGGTTGGTTTCATTTAAGTCAGCCTCAAGCGTCATCCCGCGGTTACTATAAGAGGATTCGCCGCTGATTCTTTTTTTTGTCCCAATTGGTTGAATGGGCTGATACGATTTTCCGTTTGGATACCGAATCATCAAGTTTCAGCCTCCTTTTAATGCATTTTGTATTGGAGAGATACCTATGTTGTCACAAGAAGAGCACATAATCACTCAGCATATATTGCGTGAAACGAAAGTGAAAAATAAAGACAACCTGACGAGGACAAATGCTTACAAGCGCTTTTATGATCGTCATCCAGAGATGAAATGGTCGCTGCTTGCTTCCTTTGTCTCGAGAAATGCTGGATGGTCTATGACGGATCTAAAGGGCGAGCTCTTCCATCCAGGTTTAACAGATCAAGAGGGGCACCTTTTTTTCACAGCATATGAAAGAGCGAATTGGCTGATCTTTTCGGATGCTTACCCTCAGCTTCTTTTGTATGAATGGTCTAAGCGGTGCGGCAAACCTTTGTTCCATCTGCTTCCGTATTTTTCTGTATCTCGTTTTATGAGCACTGAGTGGGAACGTTTTTGGCTAAAGCGTGACACAGAGCGCCTGCTTTATGCACTCATCATAAATGAACAATATACTATACAATCTCCTATTATACAAAATCCTCTACTGAAAAAGAATGTTTTTCACTCGATTCAATATCTGTTTAGTGAGTGGGGACATTTTCAAACCGTTGTTTTTCCAACGGTGGACGGGCATTTGTACGGGTTAACCATACGGAAGTTTTCCCACGTAAAGGAGCGTATTTCATTAGGGAAAAAACTAGCGAAACTATTATTTCGGGCCGATTTATTTTCGGATTTTTATCATTTTTTGCATACTGTTCCGCATACCGGATCACGGTTTGATTTTGAGCCGTTTTTAGGGATCGCTAGAAGGTCAACACCTTTTCTTCGAACTGTTTATCCAGTGATGACACATTCATTAGACGATCAAAGAGAAGATTGGTTTCAAAAGAAATTGAGCTCATCTTTGTTTGATGCAGAGACATTGCCAAAACAAATTGAGCTGACCGACTGGTATTTTCATAAAAAAAGACAGCTTCGTTTTCTTTTCTCATTAGAGCACTATTTTTTGCATAAATAAAAAGCAGGGGGTACCTGCTTTTTTTACGTGGATGGTCGATTAGGACCGCCGAGCTTTTTATCAAGCTGATCTGTACTGTTTTCTTTCCCTTTTGGCTTTTGCTCTTTTGGTGCTGGCTGCTTTTTCATGAAATCTACCTCCTTTGTCCTTAGAATTTACACAATCGGACGCAATCATACAAAGAAGGACAAGCATATGTCGAAAAGGAAGAAATAGCGCTCATCTACACTTAGATTGGCGATTTGCTTCTAGTTTTGTCATGTGTGAAGGAGGGTGTGAAAGAAAAGAGAATGTAACGAGAGACGATAAAGGAGGAATCTGATGATGAGCGAATTTGTATCAAAAGAATCCATTTTGCAGTTATTAGAGGAAATCGAGCGAAAAATTGATGCGGTGGAAGAAGAGCTGTCTTTTGCTGTGAACGAAACAACACGTGCAGCCATAGAGGAGCAAGAACAAATGATAGACCGGCTTGAATCAGAAGTAAAGGACTGTGAAGTGAAGATTCACGCAGCTGAGTATCAACTGGCGGCAAGACCGGCATACCACGCAGGGTAGCTTTCTATTTGAGCAATAAGTAAACGTTTGATAGGATGGTTCATAGAGGTGAACACTTTGGATAATCAAACATTACTTGAACATACACAAGAGCTGAGAATATGGATCGAAGAGGCGTATGAGCAGTACCAAAAGGGAAAGGCTGAAGAGGAATACCCCGTATATGATTTTCACACAGAAATTCAGCCGGCCGTTGAGTCATTTGATCAGAAAATGGAAGAGTGGCTCACTGCTGCGATCTCGTTTATTCATCTGGCGAAGCCTATATATTTACACGAAGAACAGCTTGAAGCTGTCAAAGAAAATGGGAAAGAGGTTGTCCTGCAATCTTATTTTGGCAAACAGCATGCACCCCGTGTGAAAAATTTAGTTGAGTCAGTGATTTACACACTGAACCTTTTAATAGAAGAAATCAACAAGCGCAGCTGAAGACATCGCTGCGTTTTTCTTATGGCTGCTTTAGGCACATCTTCTGCTTTTCGTCATAATATATGAGTGACAAGACTATGCGCTGAGAGCGAGAGGAGCGAGATATATGATCCCTTATTCAAACCAGCAGCCGTATGAATTCAATCCATTCAATCAAGGGCCATTTCCGTATCCAGAAATGCAGCAGCAGCCTCCGCAGCCTCCAGAATATTTTATGCCGCCACATCAAGGTGGAATGAGCCAGGCATCACCTGCTGTCTATCAGCCGCCTTATGGATATCAAGAAAATGTGCCGCCTTTTCAGCCGCCCGAAGCGATCAATCAACCCCAGATGCAGCCACCAGGTATGATGCCCATGCAGCAGCCTATGAACCCTTATCCTTTGCCAAGACCGCAAAAACAGCAATCATCTCAATTTAAAAGTGTGCTATCGCAATTCAAAAAAACGAATGGACAATTCGACTTTAACAAAATGTTTGATACAGCTGGGCAAATGATGAGTACGATGAATCAAGTAGGCTCATTAGCGAAAGGATTTACGAGCATTTTTAAAGCATAGTTAAAACCCAATAGAAGGATCTATTGGGCTCTTTGCTTTGGTGCCGTCACACGAAGCGTTTGATCTTTCCACACGCTTTTCATGTTCGTTTCATCTATTTTTGCCGGCATTAAAATGGTTTTTGTAAAGCTCGAATACGAGGAAGTTGTATCCGTTTTAATTGTTTCCTGTACGGATAAGTGTAAATATTGGGCTTTTACTTCTAGTGCGATATCGCCTTCGACAAAATGGTCGGGAAATTGGATTGCGATATACACAAACTGCTCATCCTCTGTCACATCGGTCGTAATCGATGCAAGTGAATGCGATGTGGTCATGAGTGCCTCCGCACTATTTAATATCTCATGAAACGGGGAGGATGCGAAAAATTGCTCAATCGCTTCATAGAGAATATCTTCATTTGCCAGCAATTCATGTTTCTTTTCGCCTTCATGTTCCATTTGAATCACCTCTCATCTACAGCCTATGCAGAAAGGACTCAGGCGGTTATCAATTGATGAGAGGAAAAAATTATGATTAAATAGTGTTGAATGAAGCAAGGTGTATGAGCGCAGCGTTTCATACACGGAATAGATATAGAAGCAAAGCTTGAAGGGAGCAATTGACATTGCTGAAAAAATTATTCGGTTTCGGGAAAAACCAAGATGATGTAAAAGAAGAAATCATTTATTCTCCAGCTGATGGAGAGTTAATGGATATGACGGATGTACCAGACCCTGTTTTTTCTCAAAAGATGATGGGAGACGGCGTAGCAGTCAAACCAAATAGTGGCACGATTGTGTCACCAGTAGAGGGTGAAATCATCCAGCTCTTCCATACAAAACATGCAATTGGCATTCGAACACTCTCAGGGCTTGAGCTTCTGATTCATATCGGACTTGAAACAGTGGGATTAAATGGTGAAGGATTTGAAGCGCACATCAAAGAGGGCGATAAAGTGAAGATCGGTGACCCTCTCATTACGTGTGATTTAGAACTGATTGAAGAGAAAGCGGCAAGTACAGTGACACCGATTGTCATTATGAATGGTGACTTGATCGAGCATCTCGATAAAGAACCAAAGGGATCTGTTGAAAAACAGACATCTAAGCTTTTTACCGTTAAATTAAAATAATCAGGACAAAAAAACTACCCAATCGCATGAGGGTAGTTTTTTTGATGACATTAATCTTCCATCGGAACCCAGCCTTGACTTGCTTCCATAACAGACCACAATCCTTCTGGAATCAAATATTGATCTTTTTGGCTGCGTTTAATAACAGTTTCAATCTCGCTTTCTCTGCCTTCTTTAATCTTCTTTGCCCAATCTGAGTCGACGATCAGCTCACGTGCGATAGCGATAAGCGGAATTCCTTGGTTATAGGCACTTAGTGCATCTTCGGCTGTAATGACGCTGCCTACACCGATGAGCGGAAGGTTATCGCCGCAGCGATCTTTTAGCAGCTCCATACGCGTCTTATCCGTATCTGCACCGCGTCTTGCTTTAGAGTCAATCTCCATTAAAGAGATATGCAAATAATCAAGGTTTTTAGTTTTAAGAACATCGACTAAGGTAAACGTCTCTGTCATCGTTAAACCAGGCGTTTCTGGTTCTTCAGGGGATAATCGATATCCAAAGATAAACGGTTTTTTCGCATGCTTTTCAATTGCTTCTTTCACTGCATCCACAACAGCGATAGGGAAAGCTAGCCGCTTTTCTTCATTTCCTCCCCACTGATCTGTCCGCTGGTTGCTATGCGGAGAGTAAAATTGCTGTAATAGATAACCGTTTGCACCGTGGATTTCCACGCCGTCAAATCCTGCTTCGACCGCTCGTCTTGCCGCTTCTTTAAAAGAGTCAATGATATGGACAATTTCCTCTTCTTTTAAAGCGCGTGCAATCTGTTTTCCATCTTTAAACACGTCACTTGGCGCAACCACATCACCATTTGGAACTAAGTGAGGGAGAGCCTGAGAGCCGCCGTGATGAATTTGAATGATGGCTTTTGTTCCCTTTGCCTGAATCGCAGAAGCTAGTTTTTTCAGGCCGGGTATATCTTCATCTCTTGCAATAGAAGGCTGTCCTTCAAATGCCTTACCATCTGGAGTCACGTTTGCACATGCTGTGATCACCATGCCCATATCACTAGATCTAGCTGTAATGAAATCAATTTCCTCTTTAGAAATAGTGCCATCCTCGTGAGAACCGAAGTGTGTCATTGGCGCAACGACTAACCGGCCATTAATAGACGCACCTCCTGGAAACGTAAATGGTTCAAATAAAGGCTCAAAATCTTTTTTCATACGATTTCCTTCTTTCTTGAAATGTTTTCTCTTCTGAAGTGTAATTGATATGGTTACATGCAAACAAATAATTTGCTCAGAAAAACATTTCAAAAATTGTCGTATGCAAACAAATAATCGGTGCACTAGAATTAAGAGGTGGAACGTAATGGAAAGGAAAATAATGACTGATCTTATTGATGAATTAAAAGCAGATGAACAAGTTGTACATTGGCATGAAATAAATGAGAACACCGCAAAGACATCGATAATTTCGCAGCAGGTCGCTGAAAGATAAAAGTCGTGTTAGAAAAAAGGACGTGAGTGAGCTCTATATACATCAAAAAGAAGCCAATGAGCGTGTCATGGCAGGGTGGGGATGATCGGAAATCAATTAGGAGATGAAGATGCCCATAGCATGCAGGGAGAACTTTCCTATGTTTGTTGATTCGTCATGGCTTTATTCTGAAATGAAACCCACAAAAAGTGGGTTTCATACAGTAAGAAATAGAGAGAGGTTCATTCTTTAAAAAAGAAAGAACTTAGAAGGGGCTTGGGATGAAATCATTTCAATCTTCTTTTGTTTTTGGAATTGATCATGATCAAATAGTGAGAGAGAAGCTCATGAGATCCCAGAGGCTTCCGCTAAATATTCAATTAGATGCAGGGCACGCATAGAATGAGAGAGACCTTCACGTTCTATACCAAGTTTCATCTGCAATAGGCAACCTGGATTGGTTGTGATGACAACGGTTGCGTTTGTAGCTTTCGTATGCTTCATTTTTTCATCAAGAATCTGCATGGAAGCATCATAATTTACGATATTATAAATGCCTGCTGATCCGCAGCACATATTTGCTTGCTCCATTTCGATAAATTGTATTCCAGGGATACTTTTCAATAATTCCAAAGGTTCTTGATTTACTTTCTGAACATTGGTCATATGACAGGAGTGCTGATAGGTCACCCTTTCGCCATGACGGGGCTGTAAGTCTGGCAAACCACCGCAAGCGACAAGTACCTGGCTTATATCTCTTGATTTAGCAGAGAAAGCAGCAGCTTTTTCGGCCCACTCTTCGTCATTCGAAAGTAAATGTCCGTACTCATAAAGCTGGGCGCCGCAACCTCCTGCATTATTTACTATAAAATCGGCATTTATTTGTTCGAATGCGAGAATATTTTGCTTTGCTAGGTGACGTGCTTCGTCCATTTCTCCAGTATGAGCTTGTAGTGCTCCGCAACAGGTTTGTTTCGGAACCACCACAACATCACAGCCTACTTCTGAAAGTAACTTTATAGATAGTTGATTTATAGTGTGGAACATAGAGTCCATAATACAGCCAGTAAAAAATGCAACAGTATATTTTGCTTTTAGCTTTGCCTTCACTTCGGTTGATGCTCGACTACGCTCTATAGGGGAAGTAGGAGTAGGAATAATCGACTCAAATTCGCCTAAGTTATATGGGGTATTTTTCATAATGCCAGACGCCCGGGCAGCTTTTTGTAATCCGCTTGTTTTATATAGCCAGATAGAATGACCAGCTACATTCATCATCTTTTTGTTCGGAATGACTTTTTTCAGCATCACTTTTCGTAATAGACGTACTGGTAAGGAAAATTTTTTGCGTTTTACAATTGCTGCACGTGCTGCTTCTAGGATCGAACCATATTCTACACCTGTGGGACAAGCTGTCTCACACGCCCGGCAGCCCAAACACAAATTGAGTGGTTCTTCAAGAACGGATAAATCTGTAATCTTTCCTTCACCAACCATCTTTACTAGATTAATCCGACCACGAGGTGAGTGAGTTTCTGTACCGAAAGTTACATATGTTGGGCATACAGGTAAACAATAGCCACACTGAACACAATTTTTTGTTTTGTCATACTGAAGTTCTTCTCTTAATTCATTAAGTGGTACCGTCATGTTATCTCAACTCCAATTTTTGTCCTGGCTCAGGGAATATCTTACCAGGATTCATAATATTGTTCGGGTCCCATGCTTTTTTTATACGTTTCATCATATCAAGTCCAACTGCACCGAGTTCCATTTCCATAAACGGTGCTTTCATCGTTCCAATCCCATGCTCACCTGAAAGTGTCCCACCAAGCTCAACAGCAGCCGTAAAAATTTCTGCAACAGCTTGTTCAACACGAATCATTTCTTCCTGATCTGTTTTATCACAAATAATATTCGGATGAAGATTACCATCACCAGCATGACCAAACACAACAAGGTGAATGCCGTATTTATCACGTATGTTCAGTAATCTTTCACACATTTCAGGTATTTTACTTCGAGGGACGGTAGCATCCTCAGAGATTTTAGTTGGCTTAATCCGCGCGATGGCTGGTGATACAAGCTTACGAGCTTTCCAAAGCTCTGTTTCCTCGGCTTTATTCTTTGGAATTGTTACTTCTCTCGCCCCTACAGTACGGCATAATACAGCCGCTTGTTCCATTTCTTCTTTCAGAGAGAGGGGGTGGCCGTCAAGTTCAATTAATATAAGTGCTGCTGCGTCAGTGGGTAAACCAAGAGGTTCAAAATTCTCGACTGCTACAATAGAAGACTGATCCATTAGCTCCATTTTAGATGGCAAAATACCGGAAGAAAGAATTTTGGAAATGGCACTTCCAGCATCAACAAGGTTATCAAAAATGGCCATGATGGTCCCACTGGCCTGTGGTTTAGGAATGAGTCTCAATATTGCTTTTGTTATAATACCAAGTGTTCCTTCTGAACCCACAATGAGTTTCGTTAAATCGTAACCGGTAACATTCTTTACTGTTTTACCGCCGGTTTTGATGATTTCTCCTTCCGGGGTAATGATTTCAAGACCAATGACATAATCTTTTGTCACGCCATACTTCAGTCCTCTTGGGCCACCTGAGTTTTCTGCTAAATTACCAGCAATCGTAGAAACGTGAGAACTGCTTGGATCCGGTGGATACATGAGTCCTTTTTGTTCGGCAGCTTTATGAATGTCTGATGTCAATACACCTGGAGAAACAATTGCAATAAGATCTTCTTCATGAATTTCAAGCAAATCGTTCATAATAGATAAATCTATGACAATCCCTCCTTTAACAGGAAGAGGACCTCCACTTAGGCTCGTTGCCTGACCTCGTGGGCAAACAGGTATTTTTTCGCAATTAGCAAACTTCACAAGGGAGGCTAATTCGTCTACGCTTTTAGTCTGAATGACGATATCGGGTAAATAGGTTCCAAAAGAACCATCGAATGAATAACTAAAACGATCACTTTCATCTATGAGTATTCTCCCCGTTTTTATGATTGCTTCGATGTTCTCTATATGATAATCGGTCACTACTTTCATTTAATCCTCATCCTCTCGTTTTGCTATAAAGTGTAATCTTTTATAAACAAGCTTATTTTCTCTTCTGCATTTTTCAAATGAATCATAGACAGAACTTTGGCTAACTCAGGCTCTTCTGCTTCGATTGCAAGCAAAATATCTCGATGTTCTTTGTAGACAGCTTCTCTTTTAAGTTTTAACTCTGTATTTGGGCGAAGAGTAATTTGTAATGTTTTTTCATAAAGGGAAGCTAGGTTATTTTGTGTTTGAATCATAATAGGATTTTGTGTAGCTAAAGTAATAGAGTTATGAAAATCTATATCTTCCTTTCTAGCAGTTGTAGTATTCTCGATTGATTTTTTCTCCCATTCGTCTAATATTCTTTTCATGTTTTCAAGTTGTTTTGGCGTGCGACGGAGGGCAGCTAAGTAAGCAACTTCAGGCTCTAGCACTTTTCTCATTTCAAAGAGATATTTAATATTGTCAATATCATCAGTTTCGATATGAATTCTTTGAAGCAATGTTGAATTGGCAGAATCTTCTACGTAACTTCCCCCACCTTGACGTGAATAAATGACACCTGCAGCACGAAGCATGCTTAGCGCTTCTCGAATTGGAACTCTGCTTACTCCAAATTGTTCAGTTAGTTCCATTTCGGTTGGCAGCTTTGAACCTGGAGGAAACTCTCCATTTTCAATCATAGTTAATAATTTACGAGCAATTATCTGCGAAACTTTTTCTTTTTGAGACACGATACCATCCTCCATAAAATTTTAATTTGTATGATGAATTTTAAATTTTAAATTTACAAAACGTTCATTTATGTATAAAATGATAAACAAACTTACTAGGTTTTGCAATAGTTGTAATACAAATTTTCAAATTGCGACAATTTAAGCATTGCTTTCAATGTTTTTGAACTGAAATGAAAGCACTTACAAATCTGAATATTTTAAAGTTCGTGGCTTACTCCACTTTATATATATTGAAGTTCATCATTTCAATACTTACACGCTTTTATACATTAGGAGGAATGGGTATGAACAATGCAGTTTCATTAGAAAAGCAAACAACTCGAAAAGTCACTAGACGACTCGTACCATTTTTAATTATTCTCTATATTGTTGCGTTCCTTGATAGGGCAAATTTAGGTTATGCTGCTTTAGAAATGAATCAAGCATTAGGACTAACGAGTCAGATGTTTGGAATTGCTTCTGGTATCTTCTTTATAAGTTATTTTTTGTGTGAAGTGCCGAGTAATATCATGTTAGAGAAGTTCGGAGCAAAAAAATGGATTGCACGAATTCTTATAACTTGGGGGATTGTAGTTGTTTTAACTGGATTCGTTCAAAATGCTACACATTTGTATATTTTACGTTTTGTACTCGGTGCATTAGAAGCGGGATTCTTTCCGGGAGTTATTTTGTATTTAACTTATTGGTTTAGAGCAAAAGAGAGAGCAAAAACAATTGCTATGTTTATGACAGCTATTGCTATTTCGTACATTATTGGGGCTCCACTTTCTACATGGATTATGGATAACATCCAATGGATGGGGCTTGATGGATGGCGTTGGATGTTCGTTCTTGAAGGTGTACCGGCTGTTATTTTAGGGATTGTGACGTTATTTTATTTAACGAATAGACCAGACCAAGCGAAATGGCTTTCAAGCGAGGAGAAACAATGGTTAATAGCTGAATTGGAGAAGGAGAGAGTAGAAAAAGCAAAGGTAGATGCTGACAAAAAACTAGTTGGACACAAACAAACCTTAACTAATCCACGAGTATGGTATCTAGCAATAATTTACTTTATGTTTAACATTGGTATATATGGTGTAGGCTTTTGGCTACCTCAAATTATTAAATCTCTTTCGGAAGTCCTAACTAATGTGCAAATTGGATTGCTTACAATGATTCCTTATATCGCAGGAGCCATTGTAATGAATATCTGGTCTCGTCGTTCTGACCGTTCAGGAGAGAGACGTATTCATGCGGCTATTCCGTTGATTGTGGGCTCATTAGGACTGTTTGCATCTGGAATGACCTCAAATCCGTTTCTTTCAATTGCATTTATGGTTATAGCTGTATCAGGCATGTACAGTTTCTATGGGCCTTTTTGGTCTTTGGCAACTCAATTTTTAAGTACTTCAGCTGCTGCTGTAGGAATTGCTGTTATTAATTCAATTGGAAATTTAAGTGGATTCGTTGGACCTTATGGTATTGGGATGATTCAAGATGCCACAGGAAATGTAAGTGTTGCATTGTTCTTCTTAAGTGGATCTTTGCTAGTAGCTAGCGCTCTGTTGTTTGCAATGCGAAAAAGCCAATTAAAAGTTTCACAAGATAATTCACATATCTCAACAAATCAATAATCTTTTCGTTTGATTCAAGTTCAATAGATTTGAAGAATGAGTTTTACTAAACTCAAAATGATTACTTATGGGGAGTTGTTAACAATGTCTTTAATGCCATACACATATTTTATGCCCACGCGAGTAGAATGTGGCAACGGAATTTCAAATAAAACAGGAGAAATGATTAGTGAATTAGGGATTAAGAGAGTACTGATCGTTACAGATAAAGGTATACGTTCAGCTAATCTTTTAGAAGGGATTGAGAAGTCACTTCAGGCTGTTCATTTGGAATATGAAATATATGATGAGATAGAGCCAAATCCATCAGATGATACGATTCATAAAGGAACAAACTGTCTTAAACAGCATAAAAGCGAGGCTGTATTAGCTGTCGGTGGTGGTAGTAGCATCGATACAGCGAAGGGGATAGCCGCAATGGCTACTAACCCTGGTCATATCTTTGATTATGAAGGGGTGGGAAAAATCACCATACCGCCTCTACCTATCATAGCCATTCCCACTACAGCAGGAACAGGAAGCGAAGTAACAGCCTCGACCGTTGTTACGAATAAAGATACATTATTTAAATTGGCAGTGATTAGTCCGAAATTATTTCCAATTTTAGCTATATTAGACCCTGCTCTTACGTTGCATCTCCCACAAGGGATTACAGCAGCAACAGGGATGGATGCGCTAACACACGCGATAGAATCATATACATCTAAATCTGCTAGTCCTGTTAGTCAAGGATTTGCTATACAGGCTATAAAAATGATTGGTGAAAATTTAACTAAGACTTATTTTGTTGGAACAGATATAGAAAGCAGGGAGAAAATGCTTGTTGGCTCAATGATAGCAGGGGTGGCATTTTCTCAATCACTTTTGGGAAATGTCCATGCCATATCTCATACGTTTGGTGGAGTTTTTAATATTCCTCATGGTATTGCAAATGCTGCATTATTGCCGTTCGTAATGAAATATAATTTACCAGCGTGTGCAGAACAGTATAAAGATATCGCAATTGCTTTAGGAGTAGATGTTAGCGGATTATCTACTCGATTGGCAGCAGAAAAAGCAATTGAAATTGTTATCCAAATGAATCAGTCGATGAATATCCCTCTTAATATAAAAGATTTGGGTGTTTCACTTGATTATTTACCAAAATTAGTAACCGATTCGATGAGAAGTGGTAATGTATTAAGAAACCCTAGACTGACAAAGGCTGAAGATATTCACTTGATTATTGAAAAAGCATATTATGGTGCGTTAGATGAGATGTAATCTACAAAAGATTGCAAGTGTAATGACAAACTAGACGCCTAAAATTTAGATTTTATATCAGTGCTTGAAGATAATTTATTTAAGGGGGAATTTTTTTGTTAAAAGTCAATTCTTTAGTTGAATTAGAGAAATTAAAAATGTATGTCAATGGTGAATGGACAGCTGCATTAGATGGAAAAACATTTTCAATAACAAACCCATCAACTGGTCAAATTATTGCTCAAGCTCCAAAAGGGGGGCATCAAGAGACAAAGCTGGCGATTGAAGCTGCAGATCATGCTTTTAAATCCTGGTCCAAATTAACGGCAAACGAACGTGCTCACTATTTACTGAAGTTGTATGATCTTATGCATGAATATCAAGATCAATTAGCAGAAATTATCAGTTTGGAAATGGGAAAACCTTTTACGGAGGCAAAAGGAGAAGTAGCTTTTGCAGCTAGTTATTTACAATGGTTTGCTGAAGAAGGAAGAAGGATTTATGGAGAAACGATTCCTGCTTCTGCTGTTAACAAAAGGTTAATGGTTATCCGCCAGCCAATTGGTGTCGTTGCAGCAATTACTCCATGGAATTTCCCTTTAGCCATGATGACTAGAAAAGTAGGTCCTGCGATGGCAGCTGGGTGTACATCTGTTGTGAAACCAGCTGGACAATCTCCTATTAGTGCGATTGCGTTTGGAAAATTGGTAGAAATGGCAGGAGTGCCAAAAGGAGTTGTAAACATCGTAACAGGTGCTTCAGGCCCAATTTCTGATGAAATTTTTGAAAACCCAACAGTTAGAAAGATTTCATTTACAGGATCTACTGAGGTTGGGAAATTATTAGTGACCAAGTCTGCTGCACAATTGAAGCGGTTGTCATTGGAACTTGGTGGACATGCACCATTTATTGTTTTTGAAGATGCTGATTTAGAAGCTGCTGCTACAGGTGCGGTTGAAAGTAAATTTAGAAATACAGGGCAAACGTGCGTATGTGCAAATCGAATCTATGTCCAAAGCTCTGTTATAGATAAGTTTTCAGAACTTTTTGTAGAAAAAGTGAAAGCTCTTAAAGTTGGGAATAGTATTGATCCAAGTGTACAAGTTGGACCCTTGGTAAGTCCCGAAAGTTTAGAGAAAGTGGAAGAGCATGTAAATGATGCTGTTTCTAAAGGAGCTCGCCTTCTTTATGGCGGACAACGCCTTAAAGGTGAATTGTCTGAGGGGTTGTTTTATGAACCTACCATTTTGGGTGAAGTAAATTCAAACATGCTTATTACGAGTGAGGAAACATTTGGGCCAGTTGCTCCAATTATTCCATTCGAGACAGAAGAAGAAGTCGTTCGATATGCAAATTCGACAGAATATGGTTTAGCTGCGTATTTCTATACAGAAAATTTTAGTCGATCCGTCAGAGTTTCTGAAGCTCTAGAATTCGGGATTATTGGTATGAACGATGCAGTTCCTGCAGTTGCTCAAGCTCCATTTGGAGGAATTAAAGAGAGTGGAATGGGGCGTGAAGGCGGACATCAAGGGCTGGACGAATACTTAGAAGAAAAATATATTTCCATGGGTATTAAATAAAAAATGGTGTAATGACGAATAATAAAAAAACATTGTAACGATCAATATTCAAGATACTTCTGAGAAATTCTTATGAATGATAGTGAAAATGTTAGCAAAATAAATGAGGAAATTGCAATAGGAACTGAGCAGGCTGCTGCGCGTGTGAAGCAGACGGTGGTTTCAGCAGATCAATCGAGTAATGCGCTACAAACAGTTACAAAGAGTACGGATCAGTTGGCAGTAACCTCTAATAAATTAGAGGAAAGAAGTCAAACTCTTTAATGGATGATATCCGAAAGAGTTCTCCTGTTTTCGGATAATAAAGTTCTTTGATTGTAACCGTATTTAAGATCATAATGATCTTAAATACGGTTTTTTATTGTAAACATGGCAAAAAGAACGAGTAGGCAAACAGAAGAGAAAATTACACGATAAGTGTAGCTTTGAAATTTAGGATAAGAGGCGCAACTTAATTATCCTTATACACATACATGAAATATCAGTTCGTAGACTCTGCCAAAATTGTCTCACCTGTTCAAATTTTTTGGAAACAACTGTTCAGCTGGTTGCAATTGTTTATTTGCTTCATACTGTTCTCGGACCAGATGTTTTTAACAACGAGTGTTCCAGTTTTTCTCTCCCCGATAATATCGGCTCGTCCAATGAAACTCTCGCCATATAATAGAGGCAGTACAGCGTACAACAGCAACAATACGAGCTTCGTGTCATAGCTGACGGAGAACCTCTTTGAGTTGTGCTACATGATCTCTGCCTCATCGGGATCAAGAAAGCGCAACAAGGCATTTAAAAGAGCTCAGAACGGTTGATTTTGAGCATACCAGTTAAAAAAAGTATTGAGCTCGAAAAAAGAATAACTCGTCTACTTCGGAAAGCTGGACAATGAAATTATTGCCCGGGAAAGCGCAAAACATGACAACGTTCGGCTCTCGGCCGAAAATAAAAATTGTTTAGCACTTTTATTGTAGAAAAGTCATGAATCCTGTAAAATAACGTTAGATATTGAATGAGGAGCGTAGAGCATGTATAAAGGTCTTTTCTACTTGTTTTTTCTTGTTGTCATTTTGGTCGCATTTGTGTTTTCAAACTATAAGGATGTTTTCCTTGCAAACTTTTAAAATAGGTTAATGCATTAGTACATGTACACCTCTTAATTCATACATTGTTAATGTAAGAAAATTAAGGAGAGGGGAATGCTACATGTACCATCATCATCATTGCCAACCGAATGTTACACAGCCAATTGTTCATCCGACGAATCATTGCTGTACACACAGTGATTCAACAACAATTGTGCCGCATATCCATCCGCAACATGTGACAAATGTTCACCATCAAAATTTCAAACATGTTCACTACTTCCCGCATACGTTTTCTCAGGTGGACCCGGCAACACATCAACACTTTAACTGCGGTGGACCTTGCTGTAACAGATAAAGTGGAATGGGACTTTTATAAGTCCCTTTTTTTAAAAGCAGGTGAAAAAATGAAAATTATTGCTGTCACAGGGTACAAGCCATTTGAGCTTGGGATATTCAAACAAGACGAGCCTGCACTTCAATACATAAAAGCGGAGCTTCAAAAAAGGCTGACAGCTTTAATTGAAGATGGCCTCGAGTGGGTTCTCATATCAGGCCAGCTAGGGGCAGAAATCTGGACAGCTGAAGTGGTATTTGAGCTTCAAGAGGAGTATCCAGCGTTAAAACTTGCCGTCATTACGCCATTTTATGAACAGGAAGAGCGCTGGAATGAACAAAACAAAGAGTTGTATGAAGGAATTCTTGCACAGGCCGATTTTGTAGAAAGTGTCACGCATAGACCGTATGAAAGTCCGGCACAATTTAAACAAAAGAACCGTTTTTTTATTGAAAAAACAGATGGACTCCTCGCCCTTTATGATCCGGAGCATGATGGCTCGCCAAAGTACATGATCAAAGAAGCGGAAAACTATACCGATTACCCCATTATGTACATCACAATGGATGATTTGAGAGCGCAAGTTGAGGCGGAAGATCCGTTTTTTGACTAAAAGCAAGAGAAAATTTGACAACGTCACGTATTTCTGAAAAAATATACTATGAATTCACGATATGAGGTGAAAAAGATGCTTGCTGATAAAGTAAAGCTTTCTGCAAAAGAAATTTTAGAAAAAGAATTTAAAACAGGTGTCAGAGGATACAAACAAGAAGAAGTCGATAAATTTTTAGATATGGTCATTAAAGACTATGAGTCCTTCAACCAAGAAATCGAAAAGCTTCAACAAGAAAACCTCCATTTGTCTAAACAGCTTGAGGAAGCCGTTGAGCAAGGGAAAAGACAGCCTGCACAGTCTAATACAACAAACTCTGATATTTTAAAAAGACTATCTAACCTTGAGAAACATGTTTTCGGCAGCAAACTTTATGATTGAGCCTTACTGAAAAAAGCTTGTGCCTGATGTCATTGTCGTTTATAATAACGCTTGTTGATTAACGTTCGGGTAATCGCTGCAATGCTTTTAGACATTGCAGAGGAAAGTCCATGCTCGCACGGTGCTGAGATGCCCGTAGTGTTCGTGCCTGGCGAAAAAATAAGCCAGGGCAGCCTGGGAAAGGCTGACGGCAGGAAAAATGCCTACGTCCTTTTAGGATATGGCAAAGTATCCTTGAAAGTGCCACAGTGACGAAGTCTCACTAGAAATGGTGAGAGTGGAACGCGGTAAACCCCTCGAGCGAGAAACCCAAACTTGGTAGGGGAACTTTCTCAAAGGAACCAAACGGAGAGAAGGACAGAGAATTCTGTAGATAGATGATTACCACCTGAGTACGAGGCATTTGCCGTTTGCAGTACAATGGAACAAAACATGGCTTACAGAACGTTATATCCGTTATGATAAACATGATGAAAACAAAGCTCTCCTATTTCAACATATGGAGAGCTTTTATCTTGGAATACATAAAAGGACGAGAAAACAGGTGATAAATCAATGAAAACCTATACACTTATCGCAACGGCTCCAATGGGAATTGAAGCGATTGTTGCAAAAGAAGTAAGAGACCTTGGCTATGACTGCACAGTAGACAACGGAAAAGTGATTTTCGAAGGAGACGCTCTTGCGATTTGCCGTGCGAACCTTTGGCTGCGTACAGCAGACCGCATAAAGGTACAAGTTGCTGAATTTTCGGCAAAAACCTTCGATGAGCTGTTTGAACGCACAAAGGCGATTGACTGGGCCTCTTTTTTACCGAAAAACAGCACGTTCCCAGTCATCGGTAAATCTGTGAAATCACAGCTTGCCAGTGTGCCGGATTGCCAGCGTATCGTCAAAAAGGCAATTGCGCAAAAGCTCATATCCTCTTACAACATACAGTCTGAATGGCTTGAAGAAACAGGACCTGAGTATAAAATTGAGGTTGCCCTTTTAAAAGATAAAGCTGTGCTCACGCTTGATACATCTGGTGTAGGTCTTCATAAACGGGGGTACCGCATGGATCAAGGCGGAGCACCTATTAAAGAAACCCTTGCAGCTGCACTCGTGCTATTAACGAACTGGACACCTGACCGTCCGTTTGTTGATCCTTTCTGCGGATCAGGAACAATCGCCATTGAAGCGGCCATGATTGGGCAAAACATTGCCCCAGGATTTAACCGGGAATTTGCGTCTGAGTCATGGGAATGGATTGGTGAAGATGTATGGAACAAAGCGCGTCACGAAGTGGAAGAAAAAGCAAACTATGATCAGCCGCTCCACATTATTGCAAGAGATATCGACCACCGGATGATAGACATTGCAAAAATGAATGCAGAAGAAGCGGGACTAAGTGAATTGATTGAGTTTAAACAAATGCAAGTGAAAGACTTTCAAACAAAAGAAGATTACGGTGTGATTGTCGGAAATCCGCCTTACGGAGAACGACTCAGTGATAAACCAGCGGTTGAAAAAATGTATCAAGGAATGGGCGAAGCATTTAAAAGCCTAGACACATGGTCCATTTACATCTTAACGTCACATGAAAAGTTCGAAGAGTGCTTTGGTAGAAAAGCAACGAAAAAGAGAAAACTGTTTAATGGTTTTATTAAAACAGACTATTACCAATATTGGGGAAAACGCCCGCCTAGAAAACAGACAACTGAATCATAAAAAAATGTCACACCTACAGAAGGTGTGGCTTTTTTTATCCCAGAAAGGTATAAACCTTCACGGGACGGAATAAACTGAACTTGATTTTAAAAAAAGAGGTGTCTCCATGATACAATATGATCAATTTCAGTTAATCCAAAAAGCGCTCGCTTCGACTGCTCAACAAATTGAAGGGCAAGAAGGTGGACAATCTGCTCAGCTGACTGCAGCCATCGAAGATTTAGCGCTTGCTCAGGCTTACATAGAGCGTTCTGAGCACGCATTTTTAATGAAGGAAACTTATCAACATCGTTTGCGGTCATAAAAAAGATTGTCATTCCCCAGCATAAATGTTACTATAGAATGTCTGAATGATTCAAAAGTTGGGGGTTGAAGCAGGTGACAGCATCTCGTTTGCCTTTTTCATTATCAAAAGAACATAATTTTTACGAAGAACTGGGCAACTGGATTGGTGATGTGTTCTATGACATTTTGCCAGAAAAGGGCTTTGATCTTCGAGATGAACAAATATTCATGGCTTTTCAACTAGAAAGAGCCTTTAAAGAAAAAAGTGTGATGTTTGCCGAAGCTGGGGTAGGCACAGGCAAAACCATCGTTTATCTATTATTTGCGGTCACATATGCAAGGTATACAGGGAAACCTGCGATTATTGCATGTGCAGACGAAACGTTAATTGAACAGCTAGTGAAACAAGAGGGTGATATCTATAAAATTGCCAATCACCTTGATATTCAAATAGATGCGAGATTAAGTAAATCGCATGATCAATATTTATGCTTAAAGAAATTAGAGAAAACCATGCAGCGTGAAGATGATGAGAAGTGGCTCGATATTTATGAATCGCTTCCTTCATTTGTTCATGAATCACATGGCATGCAAAACTTTTATCCGTATGGTGATCGAAAAGAGTACCCAGAGCTATCCAATGATGAATGGTCACGCATTGGCTATGACTCGTTTCAGGACTGCTTGACGTGCGATATGCGTCATCGCTGTGGTCTGAATTTATCAAGAGATCATTACCGGAAAGCAACAGACCTCATCATCTGTTCTCATGATTTTTATATGGAGCATGTGTGGACGAAGGAATCACGCAAACGTGAGGGTCAGCTTCCGCTGCTTCCAGAACATAGCTCCGTTGTATTTGATGAAGGCCATCTTCTTGAATTTGCTGCACAAAAAGCACTGACATACCGCGTGAAGCAATCAATGCTCGAAACCTTTTTAGAGCGCCTGCTACAAAACGATATACGCGAAGAGTTTGCCGAGCTCGTTGAAGATGCACTTGCTACAAACGATGAGTTCTTTTATCTCTTAAAAACACATGCCAAAGAAATCAAGGGCTCACATCGACTTGAAATTGGACGTGTGGATGAGGTGAAGCGTTCAGCAAGTGAATTGTGTGATTTACTTGAAAAAATCGGAGAAGCACTCGTATTTGAATCAGAGATGTATACAATCGATCAATACGAATTGTCTGTTGTGGAAGAGTACATTGAACAAATGGCGTATTCTCTGTCGCTTTATCAAAAAAATGCGATTAGCTGGCTTGAAAAGCAGGAATTAGATACGACATTTGTTGTGATGCCAAAGACTGTCGCAGAGGTGCTTGGTGAAAAGGTATTCTCGCAAAAAAGACCATACATTTTCTCTTCTGCTACATTGTCTGAAAATCAATCCTTTGATTATTTAGCTGAAAGTCTTGGGATTAAAGATTACTTATCAATGAGTGTCGCTTCGCCGTATGATTACGATGAACAAATGAAGATTTATTTCCACGGGATTCAGCAGCTTCAAGAGCAAGAAGTAAAAGGACAGCAAGTGATCACTCAGCTGAAAGATAATGGAGGACGGTCTCTCATTTTGTTCCCTTCATTTGATGAACTTCATTTCTTTAGAAAGCAGCTTGAGGCATCGAATGAATCACTGCCTTTCGACGTGTACTTTGAGGGAGACGAGGAAATCAGTACAATTGTTCAAAAGTTCCAAGCAGATGAGACGTCTGTGTTATGCTCTGTTCACCTTTGGGAAGGATTAGATATTCCAGGTCAATCATTAACAAATGTGATCATCTGGGGACTTCCTTACCCGCCTCGTGATCCGGTATTTGAGGCGAAACGGAATGAAGCAAAGGATGCTCGTGCTGAAGTCGATCTTCCGTATATGCTGCTGCGCTTACGACAAGGAATTGGGAGACTGATTCGGACAAGCCAAGATGCAGGAACCATTCATATTTACTTTGACCGTAAGGAAGATACAGAGCTTCAAAGTAAAATTGAATCCGTTCTGCCAGTAAAGCCAATCATCACATCTTAAATAACATATGAACGAGAAAAGAGAGGAGGATACCATCTGCGTATCCTCCTTTTTGATTGACAAAAGAACATTCCTTGAAGTAGCCTTGAAACGTACATACATATTTTATCGATTGGGGGAACAAACGTATGAGTCTTGAAGCAAAAGAGAAAGCGTTTTATCAATTACTAGGAAAAATCGCCCACTATACGGAGGCGCTCCATTTACTTTATTGGGACTCTAGAACACAGGCGCCTAAAAAAAGCGCCGATTTCAGAGCTGAAACGATCGGTCAATTATCAAGTGATATTTTTAATATGAAGACTTCTGATGAAATGAGAGATCTTCTCCACGCATTAAATAAACACCGAGATGAGCTGTCAAAAGATACACAAAAGGCGCTCGAATTATCACAAAAAGAGTATGATGAAAACAGCAAAATTCCGAAAGAAGAATTTAAAGAATACTCGATTTTACAATCAAAAGCAGAGCATGTCTGGGTAGAAGCAAGGGAGAAATCAGACTTTTCACTCTTTGCACCATACTTAAAACAGCTCATTGATTTTAACAAGCGTTTTATTCAATATTGGGGCGTGAAACAAACGCCATATGATGTGCTGCTCAATAATTATGAACCAGATATGA
Organism: Bacillus sp. FSL K6-2431; assembly: GCF_038005165.1. NCBI lineage: Bacteria > Bacillati > Bacillota > Bacilli > Caryophanales > Bacillaceae > Bacillus > Bacillus sp. FSL K6-2431. Next base: position 93,927 of record NZ_JBBOSQ010000001.1, read on the forward strand.
CGGTTGAACAGCTAGATCAAAAGTTTGGTGCACTTCGTGATGCCATTGTTCCTCTCGTGAAAAAAATCGAAGCCTCTCCTCATAAACCGGATACTTCATTTTTATCGAAAAGCTTTCCGATCGACAAACAAAAGGAACTGAGTCTTTTCTTCTTAAAAGAATTAGGGTATGACTTTGACGCAGGACGTCTGGATACAACAGTTCATCCGTTTGCTGTGACATTGAGCAGAGGGGACGTTCGTGTGACGACCCGTTATGATGAGCATGATTTTCGGATGGCGATCTTTGGCACGATTCATGAGTGTGGTCATGCCATCTATGAACAAAACATTGATGAGGCGCTGAGCGGAACGTTATTATGTGATGGCACATCAATGGGGATCCATGAATCACAGTCTCTTTTCTTTGAGAACTTTATTGGCAGACATGAAGACTTCTGGAAAACGTATTATCAAAAGCTTCAGGAAGCGTCTCCTGAGCAGTTTAAAGATGTCTCTTTAGAAGACTTTGTGCATGCAGTGAATGAATCGAAGCCAACTTATATTCGAATTGAAGCAGATGAGCTTACATATCCGCTTCACATTATCATCCGCTATGAAATTGAAAAAGCGATATTTAATGAAGAAGTGGCAGTCGAAGACCTGCCTGCACTGTGGAATGAAAAATATAAAGCATATCTTGGCATTACGCCTCCTAATGATGCACTCGGCATCTTGCAGGATGTTCACTGGTCTGATGGTAGCTTTGGATATTTCCCTTCATATGCCCTTGGTTATATGTATGCAGCGCAACTAAAGCACCAAATGATCAAAGATTTACCGAATTTTGATGAGCTGATTCAAAATGGGTCTTTTGCACCGATAAAAGAATGGCTCACAACACATGTTCACCAGCATGGAAAACGCAAAAAGCCTTCTGAAATCATTCAAGATGCGACTGGTGAGGAATTAAATGTACAATATTTAATCGATTATTTAACGGATAAATATACGAAACTGTATTTATCTTAAATAAAAGGCACCCTTTGCTTAGAAGGGTGCTTTTTTGATGCTTGAATATTCTAAAAACGAACGTTTTGATCTGATCTATTATTTAAGTTCGGTATTTTTCTAGAAAAGTGCTTTCCAAGCGTCTGAAATCTTGTTATAATTTGAACACTATAACACTCATATAATCGCGTGATGATGGCACGCAAGTTTCTACCGGACACCGATACCGTCCGACTATGAGTGAGCAAATGAAACAGCTCTTGTTTGAGCTGAAGATCCGTGGATCGTTTTCGCATTGCTTGCTCCTCATGGACAGCAATGCTTTTTTTATGCAAAAAAATGAAAATGTTTGCCAATATGCTAGGAGGAAGAATGATGGAATTGTTACGTCAAAAAATTGAGAACGAAGGAATCGTTCTGTCAAATCAAGTGTTAAAGGTAGATGCCTTTTTAAATCATCAAATTGATCCTGTGTTAATGCATGAGATCGGGCAAGAGTTTGCTAGATTATTCAAGCATGATGGCATTACAAAAATTATCACAATCGAATCTTCGGGCATTGCACCTGCTGTGATGGCAGGACTAGCTCTTCAAGTACCCGTTGTTTTTGCTAGAAAACGTCAATCACTAACACTAACAGAAAACCTATTAACAGCGAGTGTGTACTCTTTTACAAAAAAAGTAGAAAGCACGATCGCTGTCTCAAATACGCATCTCGGTGAAAAGGATTGTGTATTAATCATTGATGACTTTTTGGCGAACGGTGAAGCCGCTAAAGGACTTGCCGCAATCGCAAAGCAGGCGAAGGCAAAAGTAGCCGGATTTGGGATTGTCATTGAAAAGTCATTCCAGCCGGGAAGAGATGCACTTGTTCAAATGGGCTACCGCGTCGAATCCCTTGCACGGATTGAATCACTTGAGGAAGGGAAAGTCACGTTTGTACGAGAGGTACAATCATGAGTGCAGCTAAAAAAGCCAAAACGCTCTCGCTAGGGATTCAGCATGTGCTGGCGATGTATGCAGGGGCCGTTCTTGTGCCGCTCATTGTGGGAGATGCACTCGGCCTCACACCTGCACAGCTGACTTACTTAATCTCGGCAGATATTTTCATGTGCGGGGCTGCCACGCTCCTTCAAGTTTGGAAAAACCGTTTCTTTGGTATCGGTTTGCCTGTTGTATTAGGCTGTACATTTACTGCGGTTTCTCCTATGATTGCGATTGGCTCTAAATACGGGATTTCGTCTATCTATGGAAGTATTATCGCTTCGGGGTGTATCATCATTCTGCTTTCCTTTTTCTTTGGGAAGCTGGTGAAATTTTTCCCGCCTGTCGTGACAGGTTCTGTCGTCACCATTATTGGCATTACCCTTATTCCAGTAGCGATGAACAATATGGCAGGAGGAGAAGGAAGTGCTGATTATGGTTCTTTTGAAAATCTAGGCCTCGCTTTCCTTGTGCTGTTTATCATTGTGCTTCTCTATCGATTCACAAAAGGCTTTATGAAGGCGATCGCCATTTTAATCGGAATTCTCCTTGGGACAGCCGTTGCTGCATTTATGGGGAAAGTGGAAACAGCTGAGGTGGCGAACGCACAAGTTTTCCGTATGATTGAACCATTTTATTTTGGCATGCCTACCTTTGAATTTGCACCCATTATGACGATGACGTTAGTTGCCATTGTGTCACTAGTTGAATCAACAGGTGTTTATTTCGCACTAGGTGATTTAACAAACCGCTCATTAAAAGAGAAGGACTTAGCGAAAGGTTATCGCGCAGAAGGGATTGCTGTGTTATTAGGTGGTATCTTTAATGCTTTTCCTTACACAGCCTACTCGCAAAACGTTGGGTTGATCCAGTTGACAGGAGTCAAGAAAAATCAAGTCATCGTTGTGACAGGCGCATTGCTCATGTTATTTGGACTTTTTCCTAAAATTGCTGCTTTTACGACGATTATTCCAAAGTCAGTTCTTGGCGGCGCAATGGTTGCCATGTTTGGGATGGTCATTGCCTACGGTATTAAAATGCTCTCGCGTGTGGATTTTGCCAAACAGGAAAACCTACTGATTGTTGCTTGCTCAGTGGGGATTGGCTTAGGTGTCACCGTCGTGCCGCAAATGTTTGAGCATCTGCCAGAATCAATCAAATTATTAACAAGTAATGGCATCGTGGCCGGTAGCTTTACCGCTATTTTGCTTCATATTATTTATCACATGATTCCTTTTAAAAAAGAAACCGGGCAGGACCTGATGGAAGAGCCTAAGAAATCTGTTGTGTAAACACTGAAAGCCCGCATCTTTTGGATACGGGCTTGTTGTGATTAGCGCTATTAATGTTGTACCGGCTGCATTGTTTCGTTAATGACTGCAAATGTATAGCCCCTTGCTTTTAGCTGTGTAATCAGGCTATCTAAATAGTTTGTGGTAGAGGGTTGATCATGCATTAAAATAACTTTTGGTTCCCATGGTTTAGTTTTCTCAAACAATTGCAGTTGATTCAATACCTCTGGAACATATTGTGAGTTTTTATATCTCCAGTCAAGACTATCAATCGTCCAATCCCAGTAAATAAAGCCATTTTGGTTTAAACGTACTTTTTGATGATATGTTAAATTTGGAACACTGCCATAGGGTGTTCTCACAAGACGGGTGTAAACGCCTGTAACAGAAGCAAGAATGCGCTGAGCTTCTCTCATTTCATTTGCGGGAGACTCACTGTTCTGATAAAAGCGGTTTATATCATGCGTCATGCCATGAAGCCCTAATTGATGTCCTTCTTGATAAAGTCTTTTCACAGCTGCTTGGTGTGCTTGGATTTGCGGTCCAAGCATGAAGAATGTCGCCTTCACGTGATGTGCTTTTAATACATTTAACAGTTGATTTGATGTAGCAGTAGGACCATCATCAAATGTTAAAAAGACCGTTTTATTCGTTGTCTGTTGGTTTGGATTGGTCTTAAAATGTGTATCCAATGTTCTTGTAGAATGATCTTTTGCTTTCAGACTGATGCTTGTGTCTCGGAAGTCACTGCTGGCAACAATTTTTGCTTGCCCATTTGTCGCCTGCAAATGGGGTTTAGACATATCCCAGATAAAAAAGAGAAACAGTGTAAGAAGCACTAAACCAATTATCTTCGAGAGAAGTATCGTGTTGTAGGGTGTCTGTTTTTTGGACACCTTTTTCATTACAATCACTCCAGTCAATTAAATTTTGTGCCGAATCATGTAGTAGATTCTATCTTTTTTCACTGTTTTTCATGGTGTTCATATTGATTAAGTATACAGGAAAAAAACACCTTTTTATATATAATAATCAAATAAATTAGCATTTCATGGTTATTGCTTTGTATTGATCAGAAAAAAAGGTGATCCATTCATGTTTAAATGAAATCATTCTGAATAATGATCGAAACGTTGATATTTATACGCTAAGATAGCATCAGATTTAACCATTAATGCGAAGCGAAAGGGAGATTCCGTATGAAAGTGTTGTATAATGACGATTTCATTGAAAAAAAGGATGCTCATGTGGATATTGGAGATAGAGGCGATCAATCGCGAAATACATAGAGAAAAGCTCTTACCCCTACAAAATAAAGAAGAAACAAAAGAAATCAAAGTCAGTACAACTGAATCAGAGATTGGCTACTATGTAAAAGGTGAACGTGAAAAGTCATTTGCTTATTCCTTTCATACAGCTTGTGATTCAACAGGATTTATTTTTGGATCACTGGTCACAGGTGGCAATGTTCATGATACTCGTATGTTAAATTCACTCGTATAACAGGTGACAGAGAAAATCGGAAAACGAAATGTAGACACGGTAGATGCTGAATGTCCAGCGTACCCCTTTATAATTATGTGAAAACCCCACTTTTACTTGAAGTAAAGGTGGGGGTTGTCTACGGTCTGCACTTCTCTTTTAGAGGTGTTTTTTTGCATAAAAAAGCAGGTTCGCTTGGCTTGGAACGAACCTGTGAAGGAGGAAAACTACATCATGTTTTCACCTATATTATCCAATATTTATCAATTGTCGTCAAGACAAAAAGTTAGACGGAGGAAAATGTTTTGACTGAATTGTGACGGTTCGGCATGTATATCCTTTTTTCGATAGGGGATATTAACCGAAAAAAGAGGTGAAGCCGATGGCGTACATTCTTTCAGTTGGAACGAGTCACCCGAAGCATCACGTGGATCAGAAAACAGCTGCTGATTTTGCTAGGTCTCAATTTAAACGATCGTTTAAAGATATTGACCGGCTGCTGAGAGCTTTTCAAAATGGAGAAATTCAGAGCAGGCAGTTTGTGCAGCCCATTGAATGGTATCAGACGCACCACTCTTTTGAAGAGAAAAACAATATCTATTTGGAAAAGGCACTGGCTCATGCAAAGGAAGCGATCATACATTGTCTTCAAGAGAAGGAGTTTCTAAAAAAACCAGTCCCGGTTGAAGAGATCGATGCATTGTTTTTTATTTCAAGTACCGGCTTATCGACCCCAAGTCTTGACGCAAAGCTCATGAACGTCCTTCCTTTTTCTCCTTATACGAAACGAGTACCGATCTGGGGCCTAGGGTGTGGGGGCGGTGCGGCAGGGCTTTCGCGAGCTTATGAATACATAAGGGCATTTCCAGAAGCAAAGGTACTTGTCGTTGCTTGTGAGCTGTGCAGTTTAACTTTTCAGCCGCAAGATCAATCAAAAAGCAATTTAATCGGCACCTCCTTGTTTGGAGACGGGACGGCAGCGGTTCTTTTAGCTGGGGAAAAAGCTGCGCTTGAATATGCCCATTTAAAAACGGTCCCTAAAGTACTAAGCACGCAATCTGTCACAATGAAAGATTCTGAGGATGTGATGGGCTGGGAATTTACAAGTGACGGCTTTCGGGTTATTTTCTCCCGTGACATTCCGAGTTTGATTTCCGGCTGGTTAAAAGAGCAGGTGGATCAATTTTTAGAGGAGCAAGGATATTCAACTAATGACTTATCCGTATTTCTAGCCCATCCTGGAGGAAAAAAAGTGATTGATGCCTATGTTGAAAGTCTATCTTTACGAGAGGATCAGCTGTTTTCTTCAAAAGAAGTACTCAAACAACACGGAAATATGTCCTCTGCCACAGTTTTGTATGTCATCAAGCATTTCCTGGAACATCAATCAGCTGAAGCGGGGGAGATGGGACTTTGCGGGGCGCTTGGTCCGGGCTTTTCCTCTGAGCTGCTGCTTATGAAGTGGGAGGAGGTCTTGTCATGATCATTTGGCTTGTCATCGGTTTCTTCGTTTGTCAGCGGCTCATTGAAATGCTTGTGGCCAAAAGAAATGAAAAGAAAGTAAAAGCACTAGGTGCCATTGAATTTGGTGCTAGTCATTATCCCTATATGGTCGCTATGCATACGGCTTTTTTTCTCTCACTTATAGTTGAGATAGGGTTTTTACATAAGGGGCCGTCCCGTTATTTTCTTGTGCTGCTCCTTTTTCTCATGGCTACACAGGTCATTCGATACTGGGCATTATGCTCCCTTGGGACGTACTGGAATACGAAAATTTTAGTCGTACCAAACGCGATGATTGTAAAAAAAGGACCGTATCGCTGGTTGAAACATCCTAACTATGTAGTCGTGGCGATTGAGCTTTTACTGATCCCGCTATTGTTTGATGCGTATGTCACTGCCATTTTGTTTACATGTTTAAATGCATGGATGATGGCTGTACGAATTCAAACAGAGGAGAAAGCATTAAATCAGTATTTGCTAAATTAATATTGAAAATCATTATCAATTGTGCTACACTTTCATTAATGATAAGCATTCTCAATCATGAAGGATGGACGGTGATCACATGACAATGATTTTCTTACTCGGTACGGTGTGTGTGTACAGCCTATTAATTGGCTTCGTATTAAAAGGTGTCTCCAAAAAATCTGCTTCCTGATTCCAGTCAACTGCGACTGATCGGGCAGCAGATTTTTTTTATTTCCTCAGATCAGAAGAAAAATCTCTTTATTTTGTGTAAAATGGTATCACATACATAACTGACTTTTCTAAAAACAAAGGGGTTTATCGTCATGAAAGACTTGTCTATTCGAGATTCGCTCGTTCAAACTACAGGAGCTTTATATCAAAGCTTTCTCAAAAGGGATGATCATGAGCGCGCTGCCAAACTTGCATCGATTATCAAAAAGGAAGCAGAAGAAGAAGTATATATCGCATTTACCGGCCACTATTCTGCTGGAAAGTCATCACTTGTGAATCATCTGCTTCATGATCACATTTTGCCAACGAGTCCAATCCCAACAAGTGCAAACTTGGTCGTCGTGAGGAAAGGGGAAAGTGAAGTGCAGCTTCACACCTCTGATGGCCGTTTTGCAAAAATGAGCGGCTCCTATGATAAAGAAGCAGTACAGCGTTTCTGTAAGGATGGAGAACAGATTGAGATGGTGGAAATTAGCGGTGACTATAGAGGCCTTGAAGAAAAAGTGGCACTGATTGATACGCCAGGAATTGATTCCACGGATCATGCCCACTTTTTATCTGCTGCGTCTATTCTTCATCAAGCAGATGCTCTTTTTTATGTTGTTCACTACAACCATGTTCATTCTGAAGAAAACATTCGTTTCATTCGCTCCATCAAAGAAAAAGTGCCAAATCTCTATTTCATCGTGAATCAAGTGGACCGGCATGATGAGCATGAGACAGCATTTGAAGACTACAAAAATCAAGTGGTTGACATGCTCCTTAAAGAAGGCATTGAAGAAGATCATCTATACTTTACATCTGTAACCGATGAGACGCATCCAAGAAATGAAATGATTCGTTTAATCAAAAAACTGCAAGAATTACAGACGTTGCCGAAAGCCTCACTTCGGGCTTATACGGAGCAGAAAATTGAGCATGTCTTAAAAGAACACATTGACTCGTTAAAAGAAGAGCTGCAAGGTGAAGAGCTTGAGTCACAGCTCCAAGAAAAAAGAAAAGAAGTAAAGGATTTGGAAGCGAAAAATCACTTCATTGAAAATGGAGCCAAGCAGTTAGAAGAAGAAGTATCTACTGAAGTCGAGAGCATTTTGAAAAATGCCAACCTAACTCCATTTAAAATGAGAGAACTCGCAAGCGACTATATTGAATCAAAAGCACCTAGCTTTAAAGTGGGACTGCTTTTTGCTAAAAATAAAACTGAGCAGGAAAAAGAAAAACGGGCAACTGACTTCTTAACAGATGTCAAAGCGAGAATGAAGGCAGAAGTGGACTGGCATATTGCTGAGCTACTAAAAAAAGAAGTCAAGAAACATCAGCTTGGTGAAGAGTTATTAAATCAAGTGATGGCGTTTGAAACACCTGTACAAGAATCACTTCTTGAAAGTGTGATTCATCATGGAGCAACGTTCTCCAATGAATACGTACTGCAATATGCAAAAGATGCTGGCGAAGCCTTGAGAAGACAGGCTAAGCAGCAAGCGATGCCACTGATTGAACAAATGGTGGAGTCGCTCAAAGCCAAGCTTATGGAAGATCAAGCAGAGCAGCAAGAAAAATGGGTTCAGTCTGCAAAAGAGCTCCAAACACTCGAGCAATGCACCAGAAAAAATGAACAAATGAAGCGAGATATTCAGGATGTATGGGATATATGGCAAAATGGAACGGATGAACAGATCGAAGAAGATTGGTTTTATACGAAAAAGAGACAAATGCAGCATGATCTGCTAAAGCAGGAGCAAGCGACCATTCATCCTGCTGAGAGCGACCAAGAAAAACCGAACAAGCAGATTGATCAGCCTCAAATGCGTCAGTCACAGCATGTCACGACGGCACAGTCGATTGACCAGTTTGAGCAGCTTTCTCAGATTTTATTGCCATTAGATGCGCTCCAATCTCAAAGAAAGTCCTTTGAAAAACGAACAAAACGGCTGCAAGCGAAAGAATTCACACTCGCTTTATTTGGGGCGTTTAGTTCGGGGAAATCTTCCTTTGCAAATGCACTCGTCGGGAGAAAGGTGCTGCCATCCTCTCCCACGCCAACAACGGCAACCATTAACAAGCTAACGCGGCCGACGGAAGATCACCCGCATGAAAGTGTCAAAGTGGTGTTCAAAACAGAACAGGATATATTAGAGGAGCTCAATCAGATCCTAGGATTTCCGATCTCAGAAGAAAAAGGGGAGACGTTTACATCCAAGCTCAAACGAACGCTTAAAAAAAGACAGCTTGAACAAGATCACCGCGTCATTGTTGAACATTTTTTACAAGCACATACCCGTTTCGTTGATCACATTACTAAGCAAACGCCGCTTCATGTCACCCTTCAAGAACTGAGACCATATGTGGCGGAAGAAGCTGTTTCTTGTGTGGTGAAGGAAGTAACGGTTTATTTGAGTACACCTCTAACAGATAAAGGGCTGACTATTGTTGATACGCCAGGCGCTAGCAGTATGAATAAGCGTCATACAGAGATCGCCTTTCAATATATGAAGGACGCAGATGCGCTTCTTTATTTAACTTACTACCAGCACTCTTTTTCGAAGGCAGATCGGTCATTTTTACGTAAGCTTGGGCTTGTAAAAGATTCATTTAGCATGGATAAAATGTTCTTTATTATCAATGCAGCTGATCTCGCAAAGGATCAAGCAGAGCTTGACACCGTCTTTGACTATGTGAAAAATGAGCTCACAAAAGAAGGGATAAGAAACCCAAACCTTCATCATGTATCCAGTAAGGAAGAGATCGAAGGAAAGGGAGAGACAGCTTATAATCAATACGCAAAGCTTAGAAAGCAGCTCGACTATTTTATAGAGGAAGAATTAACGAAAGATGCGATCGAGCTGTTATATTTTGAAGCACGTACGTTATGTAGAACGGTCGACAAACTGCATGCGACGCTGCATCAGTCAGAAGATGAGAAGCAAGCGGAAAAGAAAAAGATAGACGCATCCTATGAAGCGATTCTTGATCAAATGAGTCAGATAAAACAATCTAAGCTAGTGACAGAAAGCGTGAAAAAGGACTTACATGAACAGCTCTATCATATTGTGCAGCGCCTCTCATTATTTGCGAATGATCTCTTTAAGACAGCCTTTTATCCTGGAATATCTCAAGGGAATTTCGGACAGCAATTGAAAAAAGCACTTGAGAAGGCACTAAAGGATTATGAATTTGAATTTGTACAGGAGTTAAAGGCGCTTGATATCCGAATGGAATCGTTTATTCATCAATACTTCCAAGAGGAGTGGGAGAAAGGATTGCAAGCGGCATGTGCAGAAGACCCTTACTTTTCTCTCTCACTGTCGCCGCCTGAAGAGAAAAATGCTGAGCTGAAACAAATTGAAATCGAAGCTGAACTAACGCCATTCGAACCGCTCTTAAAGAAACAAAAATCACCGAAAGTTTTCTTTGAACAGAATGGAAAGGCTGCGTTTATTGAAGCGATTCGAGACATTCTTCATCAGTTAACCACGAAATGGGCTGATAAAGAAAAAGAAGAATTACTGAGCAGGTACGACATGATGGTGAAGACGTTTACGGAAAGATATGAAACAGAAGCGCTCGAACAGCTAAGTGAACAAAAACAAACATTTATCACGAGCCTAACGACAGATGCCAAAGAGCAGGCCGTCATTGAACAAGTTTATGAACAAACAGACGAATGGAAGAACCAGTTGAAAACCATTTGATTCATGGTAGACTAAATAAAAAAGAAAGCAGTTGATAGAAAATGACGAGCGTACACGAAGAGATTTCAGCACACTCACAAAAGCAGCATGCTCATATTCAGTCCTTTCTTGAGCTTGAACAGAAAAGAGAACAAGCAATAGAGATGGCTGTTGTCAAATGTGAGCAAAACGAGCCATTTACAACAGACGAGATCAACGCCATTACGTCGAAGATGAATGAGCTTGCACGAGGCGGTATTGTTCCGCTTCGTAAGCTTGTGACGAATGATATGGTCAGAGAGTATGTCGAGCAGAAACAGAAGTAAAGAGTAACTTTCTCTTTTTTGGTCATCTTAATGAATGTACCGAGAAAGGGGAATGATCATGAAAAAAAAGCAACAGACAAAGCAGCAGGATGAGCGTGACCCTAAACAAAAAGACATGCCGTCCTATGCAGAAGCAGAAACGAAAAAAATGCAATACGGTCAAAAGTAAACGGGCTGCCTCTTCTTTTGTAAAAGAAGAAGGCGCCTTTTTCATGTCTAGTTTTGTGTTCTGTGATAGAATGGGAGTATTGTTTTGAAAAGGGAGTTTAAGAGAATGAATAAACACGTACTGCTTGTAGATGGAATGGCGCTTTTGTTCAGATCGTTTTATGCGACGGCTGTCCATCGCAATTTTATGATAAATGACCACGGTGTACCAACAAATGGAGTGAATGGCTATTTGAAGCACTTATTAACAGCTGTACAGACATTTGAGCCAACTCATATTGTGTGCTGCTGGGATATGGGAAGCCAAACCTATCGAAACGAATTGTTTCAAGAGTATAAAGCAAATCGAGGAGAGGCGCCTGTCGAGCTCATTCCGCAATTCGATTTAGCAAAAGAAGCTACAGAAGAACTAGGAATTGTGAACATTGGTTTAAAGGGCTTTGAAGCAGACGATTGTATTGGTACACTTGCTACGCTTTACCAAAAAGAAGCACGCGTAACTGTCCTAACTGGTGACAAAGATTTGCTGCAAATTTTGAATGAACAAGTGACTGTTGCCCTGATGCAAAAAGGAATTGGCAATTATAAGCATTATACAAAAGCCTTATTTGAAGAGGAAATGGGAATCTCGCCAAAGGCACTCATTGATATGAAAGCACTCATGGGTGATGCAAGTGATAATTATCCAGGTGTCAAAGGAATCGGAGAAAAAACTGCTTTAAAATTTATTCAAACATATGAAACGATTGACGGTTTGTTAGAAAATGTCCATGAACTAACGGCTGCGCAGCAAAAGAAAATGCAAGCAGGATTAGAAGATTTGAAGCTTTCTCGTCTATTGGCAGAGATTAAATGTGATGTCCCGCTCAGCTGTCCAATGGATGAGACGAAAATGAACATCAATCAAGAACGTGCTGCTGCTATGCTGAGGCACCATCAAATCAAAGGAATCGAACCGATGATGAATCGTTTAAGTACAATAGAGATCAGCTAAAGCCGATCTCTAAGGTTCATCTTTTTGTATTGCTTTTCTTTGCTCTATTTTCCAGCTGAGATAGTGGCTGTTTATCTTTTGTTTGCGCATCACCTTGTGGGGTTGTCCCATTTGTGACACGACCTTTATTTTCTTTATCCAATCAGTATCACCTCACACACATTAGCATAACCGAAAAAAAGCGATTCATCCTTTAGATAGGTGAATCGCTTTTCTGGCGAGCTGATCTGCTATTTGGTTTTCCTTACTCGGAATCCATTTAATAAAAAATAAATCAAACTGGCTTTGAAGCTCGATCATCTCTTTGATAAAGTGCTGAAAGGCTGGATTTTTAGCAAATCCTGCATTGGCTGCGCGGTCAACTACTTGTGAATCTGTTCGAAATGAAACGGTACGCAATCCTTTTTCTGCGCATATTTTCATCCCCTCGATCAGAGCAGAAAATTCTGCTTCGTGATTGCTCATGGGTTCAAGAGGAATGGAGAAGGATTCAGCCTTTCCATTATATTTGATGAAAATGCCGATGCCAGAGGGACCTGGATTCCCTGCACTCGCACCGTCAATGTATATTTCTGCTGGCACATCATTTCACCCTTTCATCAAGCGGAACCATTTTTTTCGCTGCATACGCGTAAGGTGTTGCAATCGCAGCGACGATAAATTTAATGACATATGTCGTGATGAAGATTTCTATCCATACATGAAATGGATACGTGCCAAGAAAGGCAATGGTCGTGAAAATCAATGTATCAAGAAGCTGGCTAATCATCGTACTTCCGGCATTGCGCACCCAGAGCGCGCCATCGGAAGGAAATATGCGGCGAATAAACGAATATACATAAACATCTAGCATTTGACTGATGATATAAGCAGCGAGACTGCCAAGTGCAACCCTTGGCATAAAGCCAAATATGGTTTCCAGCGATGATTGTGAGATATCAGATGGAGCGGGATGGAAAAGCAAGGCTTCCTGCATGACAACAGTTAGTGTTAAAAGGGTAGCAAAACCAATCCAGACAGCTTTTCTCGCTTCATTTTGTCCATATTTTTCATTCAATACGTCCGTTGCAAAGAACACACTGCCATATAAAATATTTCCAAGTGTTGCGGTTAGGCCGAATAATTCAACGGTTTTGACAACTTGTAAATTTGCGGCAACCGTCGCAAAGCCAATCCAGACAAAAAGGCCCATCTTGCCAAATCCTTTATAAAATAGAAGAACAATGATAAAATTAATGATCGCAAATAAGATCCAAATACCTTCATTAAACAAGTGACATGAACTTCCTTTCTCATTGTAAATGTAACTTTTTGATTATAGCATAACGTATGTTTACCTTAAAAGCACGGGAAGGCGATGTGATCAATGAAACTAAGAGCACACTACACAATGAAAGTGAAATCAATTGGGTCCATTGCTTTTTACCAAGAAGATTGGTTGGAGCTAAAAGAGGCCTTGAGGTTAGCAAAACATATTGACAAAAAAGAACCACAGTCACTTCTGTCATTTGAAGATGAAAAAGGGGCTATGTGGTCTATAAAAGAGCTTGAAAAGCTAAATGAAGAATTAAAGCTTGAACCTGATCAGCTTCAAGTCTATTTTGATGCAAGTTTTCACAAAGAAACCGGTGACTCTGGTCTTGGTGTTGTCGTCTACTATAAGCTAGGAAAAGACGCTTATCGATTGAGAAAAAATCAGCCTTTCCAAGGGAGTACCAATAATGAAGCAGAGTATGCGGCTTTATTTGAGGCAGTAAAAGCTTTAAAAGACCTGGGGGCAAGCAGAAATTCTGTCACGATTAGAGGAGATTCACTTGTTGTCATGAATCAGTTAAAAGGAGAATGGCCTTGTTATGATGATGTACATAACAAATGGCTTGACCGAATTGAAGCGGCTTTAAAAGAGCTGAAGCTGACGCCAACCTATGAAGCCATCGATCGGAAACAAAATGCAGAAGCGGATCAGCTTGCAAGACAGATTCTTGCAGACGTCCCAATCGAAAGTACATTGAAATTAGAAGCAGACGGAGCTGAATAATGTGGATAAAAAAACAGCAGTACAAGAATTGACCGATCTTCAAGACACGTATTGTTCAGATTGTTTGATTAAGAAGCATTTTCGAAAAGAATTTGGCAAAAAATATGCCCATTCCTTTTGCATACAGCAATGCACTGTTGGAGAGAAAATAAAAGAATATGGCCAAACGCTGCTCAAAAAATAAATGAACGGACCGGTTTTCCCAGCTCAAACATTCGCTCTTGAAAAAAAACGGATAGAATGTGTAAAAAAAGAACATATTCCGAAAAATGAGCCGATATAACTATAGAAAGTTTTGGTTGAGTTACTTTTTGACTAAGTGACGGATATTAGAGGAAAAGGGGAAGGCCGGTATGAATAATAAGGAGTTCGAAACGGTATTACATCGAACATTTCAAGAGGTGTACAGCGATCTAGAGCAACTTGTAGATGTAGCAAAGAAGGGAAGACCTTTTCTCGAAAAAGATATCTCTGAAATTGAACAACGACTGAAGCAAAATATTTTAGCAATTGAAATTCAGCTGAAAATCAAATAAGAGAGGCATAAGCCTCTCTTTATTTTGCATCATTGATTTAGTTGATTAGATTTTTGTTACGTTTGCAGCTTGAGGTCCACGATTACCTTCAACGATTTCAAAAGAAACTTCTTGTCCTTCTTCTAAAGACTTGTAACCGTCACCTTCGATAGCTGTGAAGTGAACGAATACATCGTCTCCGCCTTCAACTTCAATGAAGCCGAAACCTTTTTCATTATTGAACCATTTTACTTTACCGTTTTGCATATTGCTTTTTCCTCCTAGTACTGTAGCATACCTTTTGGCATACTAAAAAAAATTTTCATCACCTAACGACTTTGCAGTTGTTAAATGATGGTTCCACTATACACCATCAAAAGTAAAGCGTCAAGCGGGAGAGCCAAATTTTGAGCAGAATGTTTGATTTTTTTTGACAAATAACAATAATAGCTAAACCGTCTCCATTTTCTGAAACTTTATGCACAGTTTGTCCGTATATAAAAAAAATACAGAAAGAGGTGCTATCATGAATCGTTATACACTCGAAGAATTTGTTCAGAATACGCAGCAGGAAGATAAGGGAGAAGGGGTCTTCGAACTTGAAACATCAAGACTTTTAGAAATTAATTTGACTGATACCATTTGGGCAAAAACAGGTTCCATGGTTTCGTACCGAGGCAAAATCAAGTTTGAACGTGAGGGCGTGTTTGAACATGGCGTCTCAAAAATGTTTAAAAAAATGCTGTCAGGAGAAGGCACTTCACTCATGAAGGCAACAGGTGATGGGAAATTATATGTAGCAGATCAAGGCAAAAAAATCTCAATTCTTCGTTTGGCTGAAGGCGAATCCATTTTTGTGAATGGGAATGATTTGCTCGCATTTGAACCTTCAGTCCGCTGGGATATCAAATTGATGAAAAAAGTGTCGGGGATGCTTGCAGGCGGATTATTTAATGTCAAATTAGAAGGACCAGGCCTTGCTGCGATTACGAGTCATTATGAGCCGCTCACATTGATTGTTCAGCCGGGTGACTCTGTCTATACAGATCCAAATGCGACAGTTGCATGGTCAGGGGATTTAAAAACTGAATTTGTGACAGATGTTTCATTCAAAACCTTTATTGGCAGAGGAAGCGGAGAGTCTATTCAAATGAAATTTAGCGGAAGCGGCTTTGTTGTCGTGCAGCCGTTTGAAGAAGTGTACACAACAAATGGAAATCAAGGATAAAGAAAAAGGTGTCCGTCAATGACGGACACCTTTTTATGATAATGCGCGAGCATACGTTTTGTTATTCGTGATGATATCTGATTGCTCAACGATATCTTCCAAAATGGTTTGAGAAGAATGCTTTAAGTGAAGATTTTTCATGTTTTGTTTCATGGTTTCTAACTTTTCTTCATCTTGAAGCAAGTTGGTCACAGATTCTAAAATGTCTTCATGTCTGTTGATGACGATGGCTGCCCCATAATCTTCAAAGAAATGAGCATTTTCCTTTTCTTGTCCAGGGACAGGCTTGTAAAGAATGACTGGGACGCCGATTGCAGTTGCTTCTGTTAAAGTAATGCCACCTGGTTTTGTGATCATACAATCTGTTACTCTGAACAATTCATCAATTTGTTCCACATATCCAAGCGCCTTCAATTGATCTGGATGTGCTTGTTCAAGATCGCTTAGTGATTGTTTCAGCGCTGCGTTCTTTCCACATACAACAACAATTTGTACTTCACTGTCTAGAAGCAATGCTTCACATAATTCCTTGACATTTTTCAGTACACCATGAGCACCGGCCATAATCAGAAGAACTTTTTTGTTTGATGATAATCCATATTTTTTATAAATCTTCGATTTTGGCACGTCTGCTTCAAATTGTGGTCTAATAGGAATGCCTGTCACTTTGACATCGCTTGGATGTGTGCCGATTTCCACTAATTTTTGTTTCACATAATCGGTTGCAACATAGTACCGGTCGATGTTTTCATGTACCCAAATCTTATGAAGACAGAAATCTGTCATGACATTAAATGTCGGGATGACTTTTCCTGTTTTGTTCCGGTATTCAGGAACAACAATCATCGGGAATGTAATAATAATCATATCCGGATTGTGTAATTGAATAAGTTCATCAAGACGCTTATTTCCCATTTTTAAATAAATGTTAAATTTGCGTTTATTGTAAATTTTATCTACACCGTAATAAAACAAGCGATAAAATTGTTTCCCAATGGAAAAGCTCTTCAAGTATAAATATTGAGTCACTTCCGACACAATGGGGTTTGATTCTTGATACAAATTAGAAACTACAACATGCTCAAAGCCTTGAGATTTGCACTCATCATACAGTGTTTTAGCCACCTGCATATGTCCATTTCCATAATTTGCGGTCAAGATTAATATTTTTTTATTGGTATTCAAGAATATTCACCTCAAATGTAATCAACAACAACAAAACTTCGTACGAAAACTATTAATCTCATAGGTCTACATATACATAAAGATAACATATAAACAGTCAGAGCATATCATTCGTTACGAAAGAATTAAACTAATTTTAAAAAACAACAAGACTAAATTGATAATGGAAGACAGAGCCATTTGTATTTTAACACATTTTGGCCATTTATCATCAGACTACAGTCTATTTTATTCCCAAACGTATGGTGTTTCTTGATAAACATAATAATTGAGCCAGTTCATAAACAGTAAAGTGGCATGGGCTTTCCATCGATTCACTGGGACTAATGTGTCACCATCTTCTATAAAATAGTGGACAGGTTTTTGGACTGTATCATCCTTCAACAAATCTCTTTCATATTCCTGCTTCAATGTGTCCGTATCATATTCAGGATGTCCAGTTAAAAATACTTGTTTATCATCATCTGAAACAATTAAACAAACACCCGCTTCTTCAGAGACACTCAATACTTTCAAATTCGGCGTGTTTTTTAATTGTTCTGTATTAATATCTGTATGCCTCGAATGTGGGACATAGTATACTTCATCGAAACCTCTGACTAATCTTTCTTTTTTCTCTTTCACAAGATGCTCAAATACACCAAATTTTTTCTCAGCAAGCTTGATTTTCTCAATACCATAATGGTGATATAGGCCTGCCTGTGCACCCCAGCAAATGTGAAGAGTAGACGTCACATTCGTTTTACTCCAGTCCAAAATGTCCTGCAGCTCTTTCCAATAGGATACTTCTTCAAAAGCTAAATGCTCAATTGGTGCGCCGGTGATGATCATTCCATCAAATTTCTTATGGCGAATCGATTCAAAGGTCGTATAAAATTCATCTAGATGCTCTCTCGACGTATTCTTCGGTGTATGCGTACTTGGAATCAAAAACGTAAAGTACACTTGCAAAGGAGAATTTCCGAGCATTCTTAGCAGCTGCGTTTCAGTTTGTATTTTTTTTGGCATTAAATTTAAGATCACGATATTCAAAGGACGGATATCTTGCTTGAATGCCCTTGTCTCATCCATGACGAAAATGTTTTCGCTCTCTAGTATTTGTTTTGCCGGCAGATGAACTGGTATGTTAATAGGCAACTCGCCACCCCCTGAACCAAAGATAATTTCATTTCATTATAGGAACTTTCTGGCGATATTTCAATGTTTCAATTATGTTACAATGAAAAACAGAGCAAAAACAAAGCTGTTTCTCGAAAAAAAGGAGGCCGTTTATTTATGATCACAAAGCATTTATCAGATATTGACATCGCCCAAAAGGCAAAGCTGAGACCTATTCAAGACATCGCAGCAAAGCTGCAAATACATGACGAAGAATTAGAATGCTATGGTTTCACAAAAGCGAAAATATCTTTGACTATTTTTGACCGTTTAAAAGAACAAAAAGAAGGACATGTGATCCTTGTCACATCGATCAATCCAACGCCAGCAGGTGAAGGGAAGTCTACCGTCACAGTCGGGCTCGGTCAAGCCTTCGAAAAAATAGGGAAAAAAGCAATCATAGCAATGCGAGAGCCTTCATTAGGTCCTACAATGGGTATAAAAGGCGGTGCAGCAGGTGGAGGATATTCACAGGTGCTACCAATGGAAGAAATCAATCTTCATTTTACAGGAGATTTTCATGCCATTACTTCTGCACATAATGCCTTATCTGCGTTCATTGATAACCATATCCATCACGGAAATGAACTTGGCATCGATGCGCGCCGCATTGTATGGAAGCGAGTGCTTGATTTAAACGATCGTGCTTTAAGACAGGTCGTTGTCGGACTTGGTGGACAGGTAAATGGGTATCCTAGAGAAGACGGGTTTGACATCACGGTTGCCTCCGAAATGATGGCCATCCTTTGTTTAGCAGAAGACTTAACCGACTTGAAAAAACGTCTTTCTTCTATTGTTGTTGCCTATAATCAAGACGGGGAGCCAGTCACTGTTGGTGCACTTGGATATGAAGGTGTTCTGACGTTACTTTTAAAAGACGCACTCAAACCGAATCTTGTACAAACGATTGAAGGAACTCCGGCCCTCGTTCATGGCGGTCCTTTTGCCAATATTGCGCATGGATGTAATAGTTTAATTGCAACTAAAATGGCGGCGAAATTAGCCGATTATGTCGTAACAGAAGCTGGATTTGGAGCAGATCTTGGAGCAGAAAAGTTCCTGCACATTAAAACAAGAGCTGGTGATTTCAAGCCTGGTGCAGTTGTCATTGTGGCGACTGTCAGAGCATTAAAGATGCATGGCGGAATGAAGAAAACAGAACTCAAAGAAGAGAATGCACAAGCTGTATTAAAAGGTATACATAATTTAGAAAAGCATATTGAAACCGTCCAAGCCTTCGGTCTTCCGTACATTGTCGCAGTTAACAGATTTATCACTGATACAAAAGAAGAGATTCAAGCGATAGAAGATTGGTGCCACGCACATGGCCACCCAGTCCAAGCTGTGAATGTATGGGAAGAAGGAGGCGAAGGCGGGACAGCACTTGCCGAAGAACTCGCAACACTTATTGAAAAGAAGAAGAACAGCTTTTCCTATTTGTATGAAGAGCATGATTCCATCGAAGAAAAATTATCTAAAGTTGCCAAAGTGGTTTACGGAGCAGACGGGGTCACACTCACTTCAAAAGCAAGAAAACAGCTGGCAGCCATCGAGGAAAACGGCTGGGGGCATTTACCGGTTTGTATGGCAAAAACGCAATATTCACTTTCAGATGATCCAGCTTTAATTGGGAGGCCTAAGGGCTTTACCATTACGATTCGTGAGTTAAAACCATCTGTAGGAGCAGGATTTATTGTTGCTTTAACTGGAAGCATTTTGACAATGCCTGGATTACCTAAAAAACCAGCGGCGCTCGAGATGGATTTATTAGAAGACGGCAGTGTGACAGGACTCTTTTAACCGGAAGCATAAAAAGCGATTTTATAAAAGAAGCATGTTACGATAGGAAAAAGTGAATCCTAGGAGGCTATGAGATGTCAATTTATGATATTCAGGTCAAGACCATTAACGGTCAAGAAAAATCAATGGCAGATTACAAAGGAAAAGTACTCATTATTGTCAACACAGCAAGCAAATGTGGACTGACTCCTCAATTTAAACAACTGCAGGAGCTATATGATCAATATCATGAAAAGGGCCTTGAAATTTTAGGATTTCCATGTAACCAATTTATGAACCAAGAACCAGAAGGAGAAGAAGCCATTCAAGAATTCTGTTCTTTGAATTATGGGGTGACCTTCCCTATGTTTGCGAAAGTAGATGTCAATGGTGACAACGCGCACCCACTCTTCAAACATTTAACAAGTCATGCAAAAGGTGTACTTGGCACAAAAACAGTGAAATGGAATTTCACAAAATTTATCGTGGATCAAAACGGAGAAGTCACTGAGCGGTTCTCTCCGAAAACATCACCAAAAGAATTAGAAAGCTCCATCATCGCTCTTTTGGACAAATAAGGTGCTCACCGTCATGCAGAAAAAACAATTGGAGGCAGCTGCCTCCTTTGTTTCAGATCGGCTGAAATATGAACCGACTGGACACGATGCGGCTCATATTGATCGTGTGCGGCAGCTTGCCTGCCAGATTGCTAATCAGGAAGGCGGCTCTCTGTTTGTGATCGAAATGGCAGCGATTGTTCATGATGTCATAGATGAAAAGCTGCCGGGTGAATGGAAGCTTTCACCAAAGCAGCTTGAGCTTCAGCTCCTTTCTTGGGAAGTTCATACGCGAGATATTCGTTATATCATGGACATCATTACAACGATGTCTTTTCGTCATCGACATAAGCAGAATAGACCAATAACGTTAGAAGGAGCCATTGTTCAAGACGCAGATCGGCTCGATGCGATAGGAGCAACCGGTATTGCGAGGGTGTTTACTTATGCAGGCGCAAAAGGGGAACCCCACTATACAAAGGACACGCAGCAGGGCTCTGTGCTAAAACATATGGAAGAAAAACTGCTCAAATTAAAAGACTTAATGAACACTCGTTCTGGAAAGCAGCTTGCTGAGGAGCGGCATGATTTGATGAGCCTATTTATCAAGACATGGAAAGAAGAATGCGGCCTTACAGATGAGTAGGGTCTTTATGTGTGTAAGGAGGATGTATAGATGAAAATAACAGCGATAGAACCGACGCCAAGTCCAAATACGATGAAGGTCATTTTGACAGAAGCACTTGCCGGCGGGAAAAGCAACAACTACAAAAAGGATCAAAAAGACGAAGCGCCAGAGATGATTAAGCGTATTTTGAACATTGAAGGTGTAAAAGGTGTTTATCATGTCGCAGATTTCTTAGCGGTTGAGCGTAATGCAAAGTTTGACTGGCAGGGCATTTTGCAGCAGGTCAGAGAAGCCTTTGGTCAAGAAACAGAAGGCCTTCAGGAAGGGTCGCAGTCTGGCGGTGACACATTTGGCGAAGTCAAAGTGTTCATCCAAATGTTTAATGGGATTCCGATGCAAGTCAAATTAACGGACGGTGAAAGAGAAGAGCGGTTTGGTATGCCTGAACGCTTCCAAGCAGCCATTTTAAAGCTCAGAAGCAGTTCAGACAATGTCGTATTTGAACGTGTGTGGAAAGAACATGGCGTTCGTTTTGGTGACTTTGCAGATATCGGCCAGGAAGTGACAGAAGAGCTCCAAGCAGCCTATGATGACGAACGTTTAGCCCGCTTAACAGAGGCAGTCAAAGAAGGACAAGAAGCTGTAGATCGACAGGTGAACCGTAAGGCATATGATGTGACAGAAGAAATGCTGCGCGAGGAAGATTGGAAAAAGCGTTTTGCCCATTTAGAGCAAATGCAGCCAGAGCAAAAGGATATACCTGTTTTAATGAAAGCAATGGAGGACCCTAAAACATCGATTCGCAGACAAGCCGTTGTGAATGCTGGAATGATTGAAGATCCTGCTATTCTGCCTATTTTATATAAAGGGCTTAAAGATAAAACAGTGACGGTCCGCAGAACCGCTGGAGACTGCATTTCAGACCTTGGTGACCCGAGTGCTATAGAAGCAATGATCGAATCATTAAAGGATCCAAGTAAACTTGTTCGCTGGCGTGCAGCGATGTTTCTTTATGAAGAAGGTGACGAAACAGCACTTGACGCATTAAAAGAAGCTGAGCAAGACCCTGAATTTGAAGTCAGCCTTCAAGTGAAAATGGCGATTGAGCGCATTGAGCACGGAGAAGAAGCGAAAGGCTCAGTATGGAAGCAAATGACAGAAAGTAGAAAAAATGCATCAGAATGATGAGACTTATGAGCAAGCTGCCAATGATAGGTAGCTTGTTTTTCTAAAATCATAGACGGAAAAATTTTTTTAGAAAAATTATTTTGAATATTGTTGAAATATACGAAAAAACTCTATATAGTAGTACCAATATAGAATATTGGAGGTCAGATTTTATGACACGAACCATGCTGAACACTAGCTTCAGCAGCTATGCTGGTCATCGGTCATTCATCGGTGTCTAAATAAACAGAAAATTTGTAAAATAAAATCAACTCAAAATCATACAGTCAACAAGACTTGTAGTATAGGAGGCTTTTTAAACAGATGGCAGAACTTCGTAGTAATATGATTAAACAAGGAATTGACAGAGCACCTCACCGAAGCTTACTAAGAGCAGCGGGGGTAAAGGATGAGGACTTCGGCAAGCCATTTATTGCTGTTTGTAATTCCTATATTGATATTGTCCCAGGACATGTCCATCTTCAGGAATTCGGAAAGATTGTGAAAGAAGCCATTCGTGAAGCTGGCGGGGTCCCATTTGAATTCAATACGATTGGGGTCGATGATGGAATTGCGATGGGCCATATCGGGATGAGATATTCACTACCAAGCCGTGAAATCATTGCTGACTCTGTCGAAACCGTTGTATCTGCTCACTGGTTTGATGGAATGGTTTGTATTCCTAACTGCGATAAAATTACACCGGGGATGATGATGGCAGCAATGCGTGTCAATATTCCGACGGTCTTTGTCAGCGGTGGACCGATGGAAGCGGGTAGAACAAGTGATGGCAGAAAGATTTCCCTCTCTTCTGTATTTGAAGGTGTCGGTGCTTACCAGTCAGGTAAAATTAACGAAGAGGAATTAAATGAATTAGAACAGTTTGGCTGTCCGACCTGCGGATCTTGTTCAGGTATGTTTACAGCAAACTCAATGAACTGTTTAGCAGAGGCACTTGGAATTGCTCTTCCTGGAAATGGAACGATTTTGGCGACATCACCAGAGCGAAGAGAATTTGCGAAAAAGTCAGCAAAACAACTAATGGAGCTCATTAAAAAGGATATTAAACCACGTGATATTGTCACTGAAAAGGCAATTGATAACGCATTTGCATTAGATATGGCACTTGGTGGTTCAACGAATACAGTTCTTCACACACTTGCGATCGCAAATGAAGCAGGTGTTGAATATTCACTTGAACGCATCAATGAAGTAGCAGAGCGTGTGCCTCATTTATCAAAACTTGCTCCAGCTTCGGATGTTTATATTGAGGATTTACATGAAGCAGGCGGTGTCACAGCTGCACTAAATGAATTGTCCAAAAAAGAAGGCGCCCTTCATTTAGATACAATGACCGTCACAGCGAAAACGATGGGTGAGAACATTGCAGGTCACGAGGTTAAAGACTATAACGTCATTTATCCAATCGACAAGCCATTTACTGAAAAGGGCGGCTTAGCGGTTTTATTTGGAAACCTTGCGCCAGATGGAGCCATCATTAAAACGGGCGGAGTACAAGATGGGATCACACGTCACGAAGGACCTGCGATCGTATTTGAATCCCAAGAAGAAGCTCTTGAAGGCATCATTAATAGAAAAGTAGAAGCAGGACATGTTGTCATCATTCGCTATGAAGGACCTAAAGGCGGACCTGGTATGCCAGAAATGCTTGCTCCTACTTCACAAATTGTCGGGATGGGTCTTGGACCAAAGGTTGCTTTAATTACGGACGGACGTTTTTCCGGCGCTTCTCGCGGCTTGTCTATCGGACACGTCTCTCCTGAAGCAGCTGAAGGCGGCCCGCTTGCCTTTGTTGAAAATGGTGACCATGTCGTGGTTGATATTGAGCAGCGCATTTTAAGCGTAGAGGTTCCAGAGGAAGAATGGGAAAAACGAAAAGCGAACTGGAAAGGCTTTGAGCCAAAAGTGAAAACGGGCTATCTTGCCAGATATTCAAAACTTGTGACATCAGCCAACACAGGCGGAATTATGAAAATTTAATCTGAAATAGAACATTTGAAAATTGGCTCTCTCTATAGTATCCTTTATTCACAACATAAGGATTTTAGAGGGGGCTTTTTTATGTCAATGGCATATGAAGAATATATGCGCCAGCTCGTTGTGCCAATGCGCCAAGAGCTGACAAGTGCAGGATTCCAAGAACTGACGACGGAAGAAGAAGTAGAACAAACGATGCAAGAAGCTGAAGGAACAACATTTGTTGTTGTTAATTCTGTATGCGGCTGTGCTGCCGGCTTAGCACGCCCAGCAGCGACTCAAGCTGTGATGAAGGCAGAAAAAGCGCCAGACAAAATCGTCACAGTATTTGCTGGGCAGGACCGGGAAGCAACGGCAAAAATGAGAGAATACTTCACTGGTGAAGAGCCATCATCTCCTTCTATGGCCCTTTTAAAAGGAAATGAACTCGTTCATTTTATCCCACGTGACGAAATTGAAGGTCATGAAATGGAAGATATCATGAAAAATGTCTTAACTGCATTTGAAAAACATTGCTAATACACGTGTTGAAATGCCCTGTAACTAGATCAGGGCATTTTTTCTTGATCATGATGGAGGAACGATATGCTCATTACAACAAGCTTTAGAGCAAATGAACAAACGATTGAAACAGCGAAGGCTCTTGCAGAGGATTTACATGGTGAGTATGTAGAAAGACGCAAACAATCTGTCAAGCAGCTTGCGATGAAACGAGGAGATGTCCTTGTTGTCGGAAAAGAAAGATTTGAATGGTATCAGCCAAATGGTGAAAAGTTCTTCTTTCATCCAAGCTCAGCGATGTTCAGGGTGAAGCGGCTCTTGCGCGAAGAAAAGGATCCTTTAATTGAAGCAGCACAGCTAAAGCCGGGAGATTCCTTTTTAGATTGCACACTTGGCTTAGGGTCTGATGCGATTACTGCAAGCTGTGCGATAGGCAGGAATGGAAGGGTCGTCGGTATTGAAAAGAATCCCATTACGGCGTTACTAGTGAAAGAAGGACTGAATACATGGGAGACGGGGATAGAGGAAGCTGATGAAGCGATGAAACGGATTTCTGTTATCAGTGGAGACAGTATCGAGCAGCTAAAGAAGTATCCTGACTGTTCATTTGATATCGTCTATTTTGATCCGATGTTTGAGGAAACGATCCAAGAATCTACAAGTATAGCGCCGCTACGTCATGCGGCAGAGCACGACTTTGATCACGAAGCAGCCGTGCAAGAAGCATTAAGAGTGGCAAGAAAAAGAGTGGTGTTAAAAGATCATTGGAAAAGCACACGATTTACAGCGGACTCTTACCAATTTCACGTCATCAAACGAAAAACAGCCCAATTTCATTATGGGTATATCGAGAAAGAAAAAAGCCCTCTCTAAGGGCTTTTCAGCGTGTAGACAAACCCTCGCATTCGGTGTCAGTCCTGCGTGCTGGTGCTCACGAATGTCAAATTCGCTCCGCGCCAGTACTCGTCCTTCCTAGACTTCAAAGGTTTTCTATCACGCTGAAAAGAAGACAAAGGGCTAAAATCAAGATCATTTTAGCCCTTTGTCAACAATCTGAAAAGCCCTCTCTAAGGGCTTTTAATCCGTAATCTCCATATAGACAAAATAAAACAGTGTCAGCAAGGAAGCTGTGACGAAAAAGCCTTCAAGCATACCCATTCCTCCCAAATTTTAGTTGCCATTACTGTCATTGTAAACGTTTTATTATGAAAAAGAAAGTCTCAAATCAGTGACCAAATTGAATGACTGAAAATTCATTATATGCTAGAATAGCAGTATGATAACTTATGGAAGGAATTAGATATCATGAAGATGTGGATGAGAAAAACGCTTGTTGCGCTCTTCACCATTGCAACTTTTGGTTTGGTCTCTCCTCCGTCGGCTTTGATGACAGACAAGCCATCTGAACTTTCTTCACCTGATAAAACGCCTTATACAGCGGTTTATGATACATCAGGCTGGGAACGATCGCAAGAGGCAAGCAAAGAGCAGGTAGACCCCTTTGAGCAATATAAGGAAGAGGTTCTATCAAGTGCAGAAAATCAGTCATTTCTCAAATTCGGCCGTAAAATCACACCTGTCATTGAAGACGAGTACAGAGAAGAGATTCAACCGAAAATTGAACAAGTGTTAACCGATGTTTTAACAAATTTCAAAGATGACGAAAAATTTCAAGATGTTGTGTTAACTGATCAGCCTTCAAGCGGAAATGGCGAAAAAATCTTTCACATCTACAACCGGAAGACTGGAGAAGATTTGCTCCGTTTTCATGTGAGAAGAGATCAGCCGCCACACAGCGGATATTGGTTTAACTTTCACTACCATACAGCAGAAGATGGATTCCAGACGCATCATGAACTCGGTAATATTTACTGGGACAAAAACACCCCGCCGAGCTGGATGAGCCACTAGAAGGAGATGTCATGCCAATTGAAAAAGTATACAATGAACGAAATGGTGCAGATTACAAAACGAATGTTAAACGAACGCGGAGTGAAAATTGAAGATATTGCACACATTGTGCTAAAGCTTCAAGAAAAATATCATCCAAACCTTCCACTTAGTGTCTGTATTGAAAATGTTGAAAAAGTGTTGAATAAAAGGGAAATTGTCCATGCGGTTTTAACAGGACTTGCCCTTGATCAGCTGGCAGAAAAAAAGCTGTTGCCAGAACCTTTGCAGCACTTAGTTGAAACAGATGAGCCGCTATATGGAATTGATGAGATTATTCCGCTTTCCATTGTCAATGTATATGGATCAATCGGCTTGACCAACTTCGGTTATTTAGATAAAGAGAAATTTGGTATTATCAGGGAATTAGATGAAGGTCGTCCAGGTGAAGTGCATACCTTCCTTGATGATCTTGTCGCCGCGCTTGCCGCAGCAGCAGCTAGTCGTATTGCTCACTCACACCAAGATATTAAGGACGAAGAGCAGGATCGAGTGAATCAAGTATAAAAAGAAAAACATGTCTGCTCATGATTATGCAGGCATGTTTTTTTGGTGTTTAAACAAAAGCGGAAATAAGGTAAACTACAACAAGAACATAAATAAAGGATGAAAAAAATGAAACAATACAAAGAGTTATGCCGTCATGTATTACAGCACGGGGATGAAAAAGGTGACAGAACGGGAACAGGTACAATCAGCACGTTCGGTTACCAGATGAGATTTGATTTGCAGGAAGGATTTCCGCTGTTAACAACAAAGAAATTGCACCTGAAATCAATTATTCATGAGTTACTGTGGTTTTTAAAAGGTGATACAAATGTCAAATATCTTCAGGAAAATGGTGTCCGTATTTGGAACGAATGGGCAGATGAAAATGGCGAACTGGGCCGTGTATACGGAGCGCAGTGGCGATCTTGGGCTAGTGGGGACGGTGAGACAGTGGATCAGATCACAAAGCTGATCCACGATATCGAGCATAATCCGAATTCAAGAAGACTGATCGTCAGCGCTTGGAACCCGGCTGAAATTGATCAAATGGCACTGCCACCATGTCATTGTCTGTTTCAATTTTACGTATCAAACGGGAAGCTTTCTTGCCAGCTTTATCAAAGATCGGCAGATATCTTTTTAGGCGTGCCATTTAATATTGCTTCATATGCTCTTCTCACGATGATGATTGCCAAAGTCACAAATCTTGAGCCAGGAGAGTTTGTTCATACGCTAGGAGATGCACATATTTATCAGAATCATCTTCCGCAGGTGAAAATGCAGCTAGAGCGCGAGGAACGCACGCTTCCGCAGCTTCGCATCACAAGAGATGTGAAGAGCATTTTCGATTTCACGTTCGATGATTTTGTACTTGAGAACTATGATCCGCATCCGCATATTAAAGGAGAAGTCAGTGTATGATTTCGATGATTGTGGCGACAGGAAAAGACAGAGTCATTGGTCAAGATAATCAAATGCCTTGGCATTTACCAGCTGATTTAGCGTATTTTAAGAAGGTCACAGGCGGCCATACGATTGTCATGGGCAGAAAAACGTTTGAATCCATTGGACGAGCGCTGCCTAACCGCCGAAATATCGTGCTCACAACAAGTTCTTCTTTTGAAGCAGAAGGATGCGAGGTTGTCCATTCCATTGCCGATATTTTGGCAATGGGGGAAAGCGAGACCGAGTTATTTATCATCGGCGGGTCTAAGCTGTATGAAGAAATGATGCCATATGCGGATCGTCTATATATCACGCATATTCTCCATGCGTTTGAAGGAGACCGCTACTTTCCTGATTACAATGAAAACGAATGGACGGTTGTATCACGCAAAAAAGGCCATCGTGACGAAAAGAACCCCTACAATTATGAATTTGTCGTATATGACAAAAAAGGATAAATGAGTAGGAGGAGTACGGTTGTTTCGTTATTGGTTTTTAACGCTTTATGTTGTTGTATCCTTTTTTAAAAGTATGAGGCATTTGCATGCTCATGAATTAACTGATCCACGCATTTCCTATACGAAACGAATGCACCTCATTCATGAGCATGTAAAAAGGTTTGCCCGGGGATGTATTGACCAGTCAGGATCAGTCATGACCATTCACCAGCAAAAGAAGCTGCCAGATGGACCCGTTATTTATATCACACAGGTACTGAATCCAGTCACGACGACATTATTGATTGGTCACCTTGAAAAACCATTTGCTTTCATGGCAAAGCCGAATCTTTGTCGATATCCCATTTTAAAACAATGGCTGAAGAAGATGGCGGTTATGCATCAGAATCAATCTGATGATGCCTTATTAGAAGAAGCAAAGGAAAGAATCTTATCGGGTCAGAGTGTATTGCTTTCAGAAGCACAGCGTCACATGGCAGAGGCACTTGCTGAAGATTGTGATTGTCCGCTTGTACCGGTTGAAACAAGTGGAACGGAGCGTCTATTAACTGGGAAAGTCGTGAAAAGGCTGCGCCCTGTTAATGTTGATATTCATATTAAAGCACCTGTCATGATGAGCGATTACGCCCAAAAGCGCGCATAGAAAAACCAGCATCCACTTTCGGATGCTGGTTTTTTTCATGCAGCAGGAATGTTCACACAGTAGAAGAGAATGCAGAAGAACATTGATGCACTGCCGCCGAGAACAAAGCTGTGCCAAATGGCATGATGATAGGGGATTTTCCGCCAAATATAAAAGATGGTTCCGACCGAATACAATAGACCGCCTAACAGCAAGAGGCCAAATCCTGCGCCCGTTAATCCAATGTAAAGTGGTTTGATGGCAATGATAATCATCCAGCCCATTAATAAATAAACGAGGGTGGACACAATGATAAACCGTTTGACGAAAAAGATTTTAAAGACAATTCCGCCAGCAGCAAGAGCCCATACAATTGCAAGAAGCGTATAGCCGAGAGCGCCTTTTAATGGTCCGAGTAAAAAGGGCGTATAGGTACCAGCGATCAATACATAAATAGCCGAGTGGTCGAGGATTTCAAATACATCTTTTGTTTTTTTGTGCCGAATGCTATGAAGCAAGGTCGAGCTTAAATAGAGCAGCAGCATGGATGCCCCAAATATTGAAAAGCTCACGATCTCTGTGATAGTGCCGTATTGAACAGCGAATAACACGAGAAAAACAATGGCTGGTATGGATAAAATAACGCCAATGCCATGTGTAATGGCGTTTGCAATTTCTTCTTTTACAGTAAACAATGGATGTCCTCCTTTTATTGAACCGGTATATAACCATCAAGTGACTTCAGGAATGAAAGACCTTCAAGTGTAATCTTTGTGCCGGCCCTGCCTTTTCCTTTCGTCACGTATGCTTTTTTCTCAAGGTCATCTAATCGGCTCCTCACCTGCTGAGGGGTCAGCGGGATGTCGCCTTGCTTGCTTAATTCAGACAAGATGCGTCTGCTGGCTGCTTCACCTTTCTCATTGAGAGATTTAATGGCTTCTAGCAGGAAAACAAACTCTTGTTTTTCCATTAGTGTGAGTTGATGATCTTCCTTTTTTCCTTTTACCTCCGGCGAAAGAGGGGTTAACACAAAAGGCGGCAGGTGGTGTAAAAATACCGTTTGCCCCTCGAGAATGACTGCAGCATAATGAACGATATTTTTGAGTTCCTGTACGTTTCCTTCAAACGGATACTCCTGCAAGGTTTCCCAAACACTTGGATCAATATCAGGCGCCATGCTCAGCTCCTGAAAGAAAGCAGTTGTTAACACAGGAATGTCAGTTTTTCGATCTGCTAATGACGGTAAGGGCAAATGGAAAACATTTAAGCGATAAAACAGCTCAGGTAAAAAGGTAGATGAAACCCTCAATGCCTCTATTGATAAAGACGAAGTGGCAATGATTTTTGTTGCAGGAGATGTTTCTAGAAAACGAACAACCTGATGCTGCATAGGAATACTTAATGCGGCGATTTCGTCTAAATAAAGGATTTGATGGGTCTTTTCCGTGAAGGCTTTCTGCAAGGTATCTTCATCTAAGATGGGGCAATATAGATATGTCAGTGAAGCGTTTGGAGCCGATGCATGAGCAATTTCATGGGCAAATCGTGTTTTGCCTGTGCCAATGTCTCCTGTGATCAAGACAGGCTGCTCGTGCTTTGTGAATTGCTTTGCCAGGTGAATGGCACGCTTCATTTCTTGATGCTCTCCATATATAGACGTAAACGAATGTGTGGTCATTGGGTGATTCCTTTCTTTATGGTTCTAATTGGTTCAATTGTAACACCCAATAAAACTAAATGTACAGAGAAACGAAAAAGTTTATGAAATTTATGCTTGATCTATGATCTATTGGTTTATTTTTTGAATATTCATGTTATAATGACAAATTAAATAAGGTTAAAGAGAAAGGATCTTGTACATGAAACCGTTGCTCAAAGAAAACACGCTAATTCAAGTGAAAGACATTTTAAAGGCCCATCAAAATTTGAAGGATGTAGTCATTCATACACCTCTTCAAAAAAATGAGCGACTTTCTGAACGATATGAATGTAATGTCTACTTAAAAAGAGAGGATCTGCAAGTAGTTCGTTCCTTTAAATTAAGAGGCGCTTTTAATAAAATGAGCCAGCTTCCAAAAGATAAACTAAAAAACGGCATTGTCTGCGCAAGTGCAGGAAATCACGCACAAGGTGTTGCCTATTCTTGTAAATATCTAGGTATCCACGGAAAAATCTTTATGCCTGCTACGACACCAAGGCAAAAAGTATCTCAAGTAGAGCTTTTCGGAAAAGAATATGTTGAAATTATCTTAACCGGAGATACGTTTGATGATTCATATCATGAAGCAGTTAAATGCGGAGATGAAGAAAAGCGTGAGTTTATCCATCCGTTTGATGATCTAGATGTGATGGCAGGACAAGGAACGACTGCTGTAGAAATATTAAATGATATCGAAGTGGAGCCTCACTTTTTATTTGCAAGTGTTGGAGGTGGAGGTCTGTTATCTGGAGTTGGTACATATATCAAAAATATCGCCCCAGAAACCGAAATCATTGCCGTCGAACCACTTGGCGCAGCTTCACTCCATGCCTCTCATGAAAAGGGCAAGGTTGTGACACTTGATTCCATTGATAAGTTTGTAGACGGAGCAGCGGTTCAGCGGATTGGCGAAAAGACGTTTACATCGCTACAATCTGTTGTCGATAAAATTAGTCTTGTACCTGAGGGGAAAGTATGTACAACCATTTTAGAGCTTTATAATCAATGTGCGATTGTAGCAGAGCCGGCAGGCGCACTTCCGATCGCAGCGCTGGATGCCCATCGCGAGGAGATTAAAGGGAAAAATGTTGTCTGTATTGTCAGTGGAGGAAATAATGATATTGGCAGAATGCAGGAAATCAAAGAACGGTCGATGATCTATGAAGGGCTTCAACATTATTTCATTGTCAATTTTCCGCAAAGAGCAGGTGCGCTTCGGGAATTTTTAGATGAAGTATTAGGGCCAAATGATGATATCTCCCGCTTTGAATATACGAAAAAGAATAACCGAAGCAAAGGACCCGCGCTTGTTGGCATCGAATTGAAAGAAAGAGATGACTATGCGGCGCTCATTGAACGGATGAATAAAAAAGGATTCCATTATGTTGAAGTGAATAAAGATCAAGATTTATTCCACCTATTTATTTAGGCGTAACAGAACATTGGAAAAGAGGATTGATCGTTTGTGCTGCTCAAAACAATATGTTTTAGACGGATGGATGGAGCTCAGATCAAGGTAACAGAAGTTCCTGTACTAAAGGGAGATGAGCCGTATCGTTTCATGCTCACCTTTAGACTTGAAGCTTTCTTGAAAAAAGTCTATGTATCTAAAGGAAAGAGAGCTGTGTACTCTTTCAGAGAGGATGTGAAACGTAACGTCAAGTGGAGCACATATGAGCAGATCTATCAGGAGCCTACACTGAAACACAATGCGTAAAAAGGAATCTTTGTCAAAGGGAGTGAGCGGCTGTTTTAAAATGGCTGCTGCTCAGCTTGGCAAGGATTTTTTTCATGATAAGAAGAAAATGTGACAATTTCAAAAACGTCATGACAGTTGTTTTCAAGTTTGCACGAAATAAGGTAATATCATAAGTAAAGACTAAGACAGCAAGGATGAGACAATAGTGAAACAAATTAAAATTGTAACAGATTCAACAGTGGACCTTCCGCAAGAAAAAATCAATGATCTTTCCATTCACGTAATTCCGCTCAATATCTCCATTTCTGGGGTTGATTATATTGACCGAGTGAATATACAGGCAGATGAATTTATTGAAAAAATGGAGGCCGCTGAGGAATTGCCGAAAACGTCTCAACCTGCGATCGGTCAATTCGTCGAATTATATGAAAGGCTGACGGCAGATGGAAGCGAAGTCATTAGTATCCATTTAACGGGCGGGATGAGTGGTACAGTTCAAACTGCTGAAAGCGCTTCGAAAATGGTAGACGGAAACATCACGGTGATTGATTCAAACTTTATTTCATATGGACTAGGGTTTCAAGTCACCAAAGCAGCCGAACTTGCACAAAATGGTGCAAGCCGTGAAGACATCATCAAAGAAATGGATAAAATCCGTCTTGGAACAAAGCTATTTGTCACAATCGATACATTAGAAAATCTCGTGAAAGGTGGAAGAATTGGAAGAGGGAAGGCGCTGATCGGCTCACTTCTTCACATCAAACCAATTGCGAGCTTAACAGACGGGGTATACACGCCAGAAGCGAATGTGAGAAGCTATTCTGCTCTTGTCCGCTATTTAACCAAACAGTATGTACAGGCGGTGAAAGGAAAAACAGTTCAAGCCATTGGGATAGCGCATGCAGATGCATTAGAACTCGCTGAAAAGCTCAAATCAGCGCTGCTTGACCATACACCTGAAGCACCTGTTGACATCGCCTACACAACACCGATTATTTCGTGTCACACTGGAAAAGGTGCAATAGGCTTTACTTTTTATACCGATTGACTTCGAAAAGGGGATGGACGTACCATGCTTAAAAAAAGGGGAGCCTCACTTGGTGCGCTTATGATCATAAGCGTGCTTCTTTTAGTCTCATGTTCAAATGGACAAATCAAAGATGCGTTAAATTATCAAATACAGCCGTTTGAATATGAAAATCAGGATGGACAAAAGGTGTCATTGGATGATTTGAAGGGGAAAGTATGGGTGGCAGATTTTATTTTCACAAGCTGTGAAACGATCTGTCCGCCGATGACTGCACATATGACAGAGCTGCAAAAACGGTTAAAAGAAGAAAAATTGGATGCGCATATCATTTCCTTTAGCGTGGACCCGGAGGTAGATTCACCGAAAAAGCTAAAAGAATTTGCAAAAGCATATCCTTTATCCTTTAAAAATTGGGATTTCCTCACTGGTTACTCGCAGTCAGCAATTGAAAAATTCGCAATGAAAAGCTTTAAAACCATTGTGAAGAAACCTGAAGATGAAGACCAAGTGATCCATCAGTCATTGTTTTTCCTAGTTGATCAAGAAGGAAAAGTGATGAAAAATTATGATGGTGTACAAAACACGCCATATGATGACATCATCAAGGACATCAAAACGCTGATCCGTAGCTAGCATAAAGATGTTCAAATGAGCAAAAACATGATACACTTTTTTAATCAGAAAAAGGAGGGACATCATCGTTTGAAGGCTCGTTTGATTTTGATTGTGATGTCTCTAGCTTTTGTTCTTTCTGCATGTTCCGCGCAAGAGGCTGGCATAAAGGATAAACTAGAAGACACACAAGACGTAAAAGAACATATTACCATCGCAGCGGTTGGAGATTCCTTAACAGAAGGAATCGGAGATCAACAAAAAAAAGGATATGCAGGCATGACCCGTGACAAGTTAGAAGCAGTGGACGGCGTGCAATCTGTCACATTAAAAAACTATGCCATTAAAGGCAGTAGAACGGTAGATTTATTAAAAAGATTAAAAGAAAAAAAAGTGCAAGACGGTCTGAAAGATGCTGACTATATTTTCTTTACGATCGGCGGCAATGACTTAATGCATGTCGTTCGTCAAAATGTACTCAATTTGACGTTTGCTCCTTTTCAAAAAGAGCAGGGGCCTTTTGAGGAGCGCTTTAAAACCATTCTTGCTCAACTGAGAGAACATAATGACCATGCGAAGATCATGTATGTAAGCATGTATAATCCCTTTAAATTCAGTCTCACTGAGCTGAAAGACATTGATGAAGTCGTCAAAGACTGGAATGCCGTCGCCAAAAAAGAACTGAAAAAAGATGGCAACGCTGATATGATCAATGTAGCAGATTTATTTGAGGAAGATTCTGATGAAAAATTACTGGCAGATGATGATTTCCACCCAAACCAAAAGGGGTACTCTCTTATGGCAAATCGTTTATTCTCCAAAGTGAAAAAAGAAGGACTGCCGAAGGAATAGGGTGAACGTATGAAAAAGTGGAAAAGCTTATTTTTTATTTTACTTGCAATCAATCTATTGATTGTACTTGCCTGCGGTATTTTGATGTTAATGCCAGGCGGTCAATCCGCTTCAACTAAAGAATTGAAAAGCGAGTATTCTTTTAATATATCTAGCTCAAAGGAATCACTCACCAGCTTTATCAATGATTACTTGAAAAATCAAGGGTCAAGCGATATGCCAGACTTTCATGTGGCGATCGATCAAGATGTGAAAGTAACAGGCGCCATTAAAGCTTTCTCTTCGACGATTGATGCAAACGTCTCATTTACGCCAACTGTTGAAGATAATGGTGATGTGCTTTTGAAAGTGGATGGCCTTTCAATTGGACAATTGAGCATTCCGATTAGTTTTGTTCTAAGCTACATGGGCCAGTTCTATGAACTGCCAGAATTCGTTCATGTGAAACCGGATCAAAAAACGGTTGAAGTGCGCCTTTCAGAAATGCCGTTGACGAATGATATGTATGTGAAAGCAAACAAAATTGATCTAGAGAACGATGAAATTGAGTTCTCATATTATCATCCAAAGCAATAGAAAGTGAGTCAGGAGTGAAATCATGAAGCGAGTCTATCAATATTTTAGTTTACTGTCGTTTTTATTTGCTGCGTACTTTGGCATCACAGCTGCCACTGATTTAAGAGCAGAAAATATCGATCAGTTTTACTTAAATATTGCCTATTGTGCATTATTTCTAGGTATCATGATTCTTGCTTTTGATTTTCAAAAGCAAGAAAAAGCTGAAGATGTCTCGTAAAGAGCCTTTCCTTTATGGAAAAGGCTCTTTTTTATATTTGCTGAGACAAGACCACCTTCGCCATAAGCTCTGGCTCTCCGTTAGCAAATCCATGAAGCAGAATGAGGTATGCGCGATTTGCTTGCAGATGAACTTTTGGGATATCAAGCAGTATACTTTGAGTGCCGGCGGCTTTCAATTCAAAATGATATTTATTCGGGGAGAAATGATGAATGTGAGTGCTGTTTACATAGTGAAGCTCCTTAGCTAACACCCCTTGATCACGTTCATATATATCAATGGAAGGAAGGTCTGGAGAAAGGTGGACAAATGTAAGGGCTGACAGGTCCTTATGTTGAATCAGAGGGTCTTGCCGCTCTGTCAGCAGCGCAAAACCTGCATGCGTACCTGTGATACATAGGGTATAAATCTCGTCACGTTTAATCATCATACGAGAATGAAGAACTCTTTGTTTTGTAGCTAGCTTGAACACTTCTATCTCATACATTCCCTCATCCCACTCCATATAAGCTGTTAACTGGCTGTAAGGCATTTTTTTCAAAACCTCATTCCGGTTCACATAAACAGCGAGCTCACTAAGATCTGGGGCAGCGTGAAAAAGCCGAATAAAGGCTTTGGATGAAGGGCTGCTTTGAGGGTGCTCGAAGCCCGCAGCGAGTGGACGGTATGGATAGTTATGATAAAAGAGCTGCTGCATGTATCAATCCCTACTTTCTTATGCGATGGTGTTTTTTGTAGCGTATGCATGAAAAAGGCGATCTGTATAGGCAAACGAAGCATAGAAAAAAGCCTGACGTTTTCCGTCAGGCCCGCATGTTAAGAAGGAGAAGAATATTGATGATATTCAGCTAGCTTAATGAACGTTTTTTCATCCTCAATGAGACCACAAACACCGCACTGGACTTTTATTTGAGGACCTTGATAGCTCATGTGAAAAGGAGAAAGCTGCTCTCCTTCGTATCTTTCGACAACTGCTCCGGTCGCAGGGTCCAGCTTCACAGGTTCTGAAAGCTGCTCAATCAGATTAAAGCGCGTTCTGTTCGTTTTACAGTTTGGACAAAGATAAGGGCTTGTCATGGTTCATTCCACCTCTTTTTATCCGTAGCATGTCCATTGCGCTAAATTCTATGCTTCATCCTTTTGACTTTTATCCAGCTTTTTAAATAATTTGATCATTGTTTTTAGTTCCTCATCGTCGAATGACTCAAATCGCTCCATAAAGTATTCTGTTTTCTTTTTCTCAAAATGCTCAGTAATTTCCTTACCCTTATCGGTTAAGTGGATTTTAATGATGCGGCGATCCTCTTTAGAACGGATACGGGTGATCCAGCCCTTTTCTACAAGTGTGTCGGTCACAGCTGTGATATGGCTTGCTGACACTCCTAGAATGGACGCAAATTCCGTTACTTTTTTTGCACCTTGCTCACGAAGCAGATTTAAAATGAGAAATTCATTCCGAGATAATTCGTTTTCGAGCAGGCTGTTAATCTCATAACGGATCTGCTTAAATACGGTTCTCAGTAAAGTATCCATTTCATACATCATTTTTTTTCTTTGTTCCAATCATTAAACCCCCATTATATTTTAAAATACGACAAAATGCTTTTTTATCATTTAGGTAGACGAGTCGTATCATTTTCATTATTTTTCATCATGTTATAATATGATGATACCATTTTTTAAATGAAGGGGGCACTAATATGTCTGAAAAACAAGAATTAGCCACATTTGCAGGAGGCTGCTTCTGGTGTATGGTTAAACCTTTTGATGAACAGCCGGGCATTATCAAAGTTGAATCAGGGTATACTGGCGGACATACAGTGAATCCGACCTATGAAGAAGTATGTACAAATACAACGGGGCATAGAGAAGCGGTTCAAATCACGTTTGATCCAGACGTATTCCCGTATGAAAAGCTATTAGAACTGTATTGGCAGCAAATAGACCCAACAGATGATGGCGGGCAATTTGGTGATAGAGGAGAGTCCTACCGCACAGGTATTTATGTTCATCATGATGAGCAGAGAAAGCTTGCAGAGGCATCGAAAGAGAAGCTGAACGAAAGCGGCATCTTTCAAAAGCCAATTGTGACAGAAATTTTAGATGCTGCTCCTTTTTATCCCGCAGAGGAGTATCATCAGCACTATTATAAAAAGAACAAAATGCACTACGAACGATATCATGTCGGTTCTGGCAGAGCGGGTTTTATTGAGTCCCATTGGAGTGATAAATCATGACAAACGATAAAGAAAAACGACTAAAAGAATTAAACCGAATGCAGTATGAAGTCACACAAAATAATGGCACTGAGCCGCCATTTCAAAATGAATTCTGGGATCATAAAGAAGAAGGCATTTATGTAGATATCATTTCAGGCAAGCCGCTTTTTTCTTCTTTAGATAAGTTTGATGCCCATTGCGGCTGGCCGAGTTTCACAAAGCCGCTTGAAGATGAGGAAGTAGCCGAGAAGGTGGATAAGAGCCATGGGATGGTGCGGACAGAGGTGCGCAGCAAGACAGCTGATTCTCATCTAGGTCATGTCTTTCCTGATGGACCAGGACCAAATGGTCTTCGGTATTGTATTAATTCAGCCGCTTTGAAGTTTATCCCAAAAGATGATCTTGAAAAAGAAGGCTATGGGGATTTGAAACATCTATTTGATTGATCTATTGAAAAATCGTCACATGGAAGGCATCTGCTTCCGTGTGACGATTTTTTATTTTTTATGATGCGTGTGATGTAATTGTTCAATGATGCGGAATAGCTTTTCTTTTGTAATGAGAGGCGCTTCATTGGATGTGTAATTGGTTAAGTCGACTTTTTGAAAGGAAGCATGCAGTTTTGGTCTTGGTAAAATGGCATAAAATTGTTCATGCTCAAATAGTGCATCTGCTTCGTGCGGAAATGTAAGCTCTTCGTGAAGCTTTTCTCCAGGTCTTTTCCCGACAACGAGAATTTCCGGAGATGAGACATTGATTTGAGCAGCATATTCATGAAACGCTTTTAAGAGATCAGCAAGCTGTAATGACTCCATCTTGAGAATGAACGTTTCGCCGCCTTTCATCATGATGGCTGCTTGAAGTGTGAGGGAGACAGCCTCTTCGATGGACATAAAAAAACGTGTCATATGAGGATCAGTTACGGTCAAAGGTTTTTCATTTAACAGCTGCTGGAGCATGATGGGAATGACGGAACCTCTTGATCCAAGCACATTGCCAAAACGCACAGAGCAAAACAATGTTTTTTGGTTCAGAATACTTTCGTTTGCTTGGAAAAATAGTTTTTCTGAAATTAATTTTGTTGCACCCATGGCATTTGTCGGAGAAACTGCTTTGTCTGTGGAGATGTTGACAACATGACTGACTTCATGTTCGATTGCAGCCTCAATGATGTGCTGCCCGCCGATAATATTTGTTTGCACGGCTTCAAACGGATTGTCTTCACAAGTAGGTACTTGTTTTAAGGCGGCTGCATGAAAGATGATATCAACGCCTTTGACGAGCTGTCTCACGCGGCTTGCATCTCGTACATCGCCTAAAGCGAAGGCGACTTCTGGGTGATCCGCATACTCATTTTTCATCATGTATTGTTTGCTGTCATCTTTGCTGAAGACGATAATCTTTTTTGGAGAGCATGATGTTAATTTTTTCACAATTTGACGTCCGATTGAACCTGTACCGCCTGTAACTAATATCGTTTTGTCACGAAAAAAAGCCTTCAAACTCGTTTCTATCTTTTTGGACATATCTAATCCCCCAACTCTCATTTCTCTACTTTGCATCATATGTGAAAGAGTGGTATCCGTTTGAGGAAAAGAACCACTTTCTATATAAATTAGGTGAACACATTATAACCATCTGCATGACGTTTTAATAGAATATGGAGAGATAAGAGAATAAGTAGAAAAATGAGAGACCTGAACACTTCAGTACTGCGATCAGCTCGGAAGAATATGTAGAGAGCTTTGCGCGAGGGGAGAAGGGAATACATGTATAGGGGAAATCGTATTTTAGCCTTGATACCAGCTTTTAGAAGCAGGCGCGATCAGCATGATGAACACATTCGCGTATTGGCGGAGCGGCCGCTCATCTATTGGACCATTCAGCCGTTACTGCAAATGATTGAGTTAGACGAAATCATCGTCTCTACACAGGATGTCAATACACAAATCATTTCTTCTCACTACGGAGCCCGTGTGATAGAACTTCCAGACAGTCATGTAACAGAACAAACACCGTC
This sequence comes from Bacillus sp. FSL K6-2431, assembly GCF_038005165.1. NCBI lineage: Bacteria > Bacillati > Bacillota > Bacilli > Caryophanales > Bacillaceae > Bacillus > Bacillus sp. FSL K6-2431. The sequence goes on from NZ_JBBOSQ010000001.1 coordinate 134,180, forward strand.
ACTCATAGCGGTGAAGCATGCGCTTGCTTACTTAGAGCGTGAGGGGAAAACCTTTGATATTGTTCTATATTTGCATCCATCGTCTCCTTTAAGACAGCCGGAAGATATTGAGAAGTGCTTGCAGCTTCTAGTAGAAGGGAGCTATGACTGCGTGGCATCTTTTACAGAGGCGCTAGAAAACCCAAATGAGACATGGACACTGCATGAGAATAATGAAGCCACTTTATATAAGGACAATCATTACTTTTTCATGCCAAAGCATGAGCAGCCATATACGTATGGCCGTTTAAATGGAGCAGTGTATGCTTTTCATGTTCCATATGCAAAAGAATGCATTCATTCCTTTTTAGAAGGATCTGTTGGAGCGTATATCATGGATTCCCAAAAATCACTTGTGGTGAAACAGGAAGAAGATCTTGAGAAAGCGGAGAAAGTCTTATTGGCTCGCAGAGATGCGGAGGGTTAGGTATAAGAAGAATTTCAACGAGAAAAGCGCCCTGTCATAGGGCGCTTTTTACGATCTCATAAAGTCTGTGTGGAAATGACTCAAATGTATTCCAAGAAACGACTTGTTCGTAATTGTTTCGTGCGATTGCTTTTCTTTTCTCGGCATTTGATCCATAATATTCAAACTGTTCCAGCAAATCGTCCTCATCTTTATAAAAAGCGAAGCTTGAAAAAGCTTGAGGCGGTTGTAGATCCGTCAATTGAAAGCTTCCAGCTGCAGCGATATCAAACGCTCTGTTGTTCAGGCTTACATTTTGAACCATGGCTTTGTTTTTGTTATAAGCAAATTGAGCCGGTCTGTGCGGGTTAAGAACAATCGCTGATTGCTGATAGATGTCCGCCAATTGCTGAGGGCTCAGCCAATTGGTCACTAATGTGAGATCGTGATCATGTCTTCGTGACTTATTTAAATGACGATGCCATTCCTTACCTGCAACGAGAATTCGCCATTTTTTTTGTTGTAAGAGTGTATCAATGGCTTTCATGCGGTTGGGATAAGGGTAGCCAATGAGTGCAATGTCGTAGATGCACATCTTTTCAGACGATTCATTTTTTTGAAAAATATTTGTATTTGCCGGAATGGGAAAGTAGTAGGCGTGACCTATGCCCAATTGCTTGTAAAATGGCAAAGCTCCTTCATCAATTGTTAATATGAGCCGCGCATCACGCGTGCAAGCAGCTGACACATCTGTATAAAAGGGATCTTCTGTCATCCACAAAACGATCGGGATCTTTTCTTGTTTGAATTGATAAAGCACTTCGCTCGGAACATGATCACCGATCATCATCAAAACAAAATCCGGAGAAAATGTCCGGATTTTGTGCATGTGAGCGGGTAGAGATTCTCGGTCAATCTTTACACATGAAAAGGGGGAATCAATGAAGCTCTCTTCTACCCATTGATCAAACATATGATAGATTCCGCCGTAGCCAGAGCTGATATAAAGAAGCTTCATGATGGCCCTCTCACATTAAGACGTGAACGTAACACTTTCAACTTTATCTACATCTAATAAAGTCGTTGCAGAGCCTGTTGGTGTGACTGAGCTTTCTTGTGTAACAAAGACAACACCCGTTGACGCATCGAATGATACGAATTGAACTGGCCCGATTAAGTCTCCTGAGTCAGTGACAATGCTAATGACGGTTCCTGGTGTAAGTCTTGCAAAAATCCATCTTGCTGGCTGCGATACATCAAGTGTTGTAGCAGAATCTGAAGGTGATGCCTCAGCTGCCACTTCACTTAATAAATCATTCAATTTTTCTTCCATTTGAACTCCTCCTTCTTCAAGATTAACTGTTAATGTACGAGTAAGTGGTTTGAAAAACACTTTCAATAGTTCTTTTTTTAATTCGGCACGCTTGTCGCTCATTTTTTTCCCATCCTTTCTTCATCAATTCAAACTCACCCCTATGTATATGCCGTTCATTTTTTTTGGTATAAGCAGAACGCTGATTCCTTGTTCTTTTTATCATTTAATCACTTCACACATTTTTAAAAATGTTTTCAAATGCTGAGGCTAAATGAAGTGAATCTCATACTCTAGTAAAGATTAAATGCGAAGAGAGAGGGATTATGAATGGAATTTGATCAATTATTAAATGGTTGGAACGAAGAATTACTAGAAGCAGAAGGAGTACTTGAAGTCATCTTGATTTTACTTCTTCTTCGTCTATTAGAAGAAAGTGAGGAAGAGAGTGTGTCAGACATCAAAGAATTACTTCGTCCGTGGCTTGAACTTGGCATTCCAGTGCCACGCGTTCATTTAGTCAATGGAGATGTCCTTCAAAACGTAGTTGTTGTGCAGCTCTTTGATACAGTAGCGGTCTTTAAAAACGCGACAAATCAGCTAAGAGTGAATGTTCCTTACGTGAACATCGTCAGCTGGGGGGCTTTTTAATCTAATTAAAAAGGATAATGATCATGAAAGTATCGGTGATTTTAACAAGCTACAATAAACCTGATTTCATTGATCGTGTGCTAAAGAGTATGGTGGAACAAACGTATTCAAATTGGGAGCTTCTCATTATGGATGATGGCTCAGAACAAGGCACCATCCAAAAGATCCAGCCCTATTTAGAAAATGAGCGCATTCATCTGTATTCACGCACGGTTCATCCTGCAAAACGGCTGTTAACCGTACGGTATGCGACACTAATTAATGAAGCGTTAGCTCGTATAACAGGTGAGCTCATTTGTTATTTAACCGATGATACCGTGTATCATCAAGATCGTTTGCAGAAAATGGTGGATGTTTTTCAGTCGAAGCCTCATATCGATATTGTGTATTCCTCGCAGCGGGTCGTGCATGTTGATAAGCAATTAGTTGAGACGATGAACTTTGTGCGTGAAGCAGACCAAATATTGGAGCATGCGTCCTTTCAAGTGGACCATTGTTCGGTCATGCACAGAAGGCGTTTGCTTCCGCTAATTCATGAAAAATACGGACAATATTGGGCTGATGAGCCGAAACACTGGCATCATGCAGATTCTGTTTTTTGGATGAGGCTGAATGATTTTGCTGCTTTTTTTCCATTAAGAGATGTACTTGATACAACGTATAAAACGCCTCATTCCTTTCATCATTTGTTTTCGAGTATGCCGTATGATCTCATTGACGGAACGGTGATTGAAAAGGAAGGGGATTACTACCAAATCGCAGGCGGGAATCTTCATGAAATTGAAAGGTGCTGGGTGAACGAAAAAAACAGACGCGCCATTCGGGTTCCATCGTTATGTGCGATGAAATATGAGATGAAAGACATGCTGGCAGTACCTAATTATACAGTTGTCACAGCAGATCATGGGAAAACGTTCTATTATATTGAAGGTCAGAAAAAAAGGCGGTTTGCTTCAAAGCGTGACGTGCAATATTTTCAGTTTCATCCTAAGGATATCTATACGATTTCAAATGAACGGCTTCAGATGTATGAAGAGGGCGGCATGATTCAAGTGTCACCAGTATTTAATCCGCCAAACAGGCGGCTCTTTAAATGGAAACAAGATGTCTATTTACTGATGCATCATACTTTTTGCCGTATTGACCCTGAGGTTGTAAAGCGATTTGCTTTTTATCATCAGCCAATTAATTTATACCCTTCCCAATTTACATTATTTCAAGAAGGAAAGCCGATAATGCCGCTGTATATGGAATCGCTGCAAGAATTCGATATGTCTCTTTATCAAACATCAGGGCGAAAGCACTCCTCATAAGAGGGGTGCTTTTTTGACGCTATTGACAAAAAAAGCAGGAAGTTGCAAGGAAAAAGCGAAACATGAAAGGACAGGAGAACGTGTGATGAAGATGATCAAGCCGCTGAAAATCCGGCAATAGATGCCAGTTTTTCGGCACTGAAAGTGAGGGGGAAAGAATGGGGAAGGTTGTCGAAAGAGCGGACTGGTTTGAATTAATTTTAGAAGCCATTGATGAAGCCATCCATGTTGTAGATGATCAAGGAATGACGATCTTTTACAATCATAATGCCGCTAAGTTTGACTGTTTACAAAAAGAAGAGGTGATTGACAAGTACATCCTTGATGTGTATCCCTCTTTAACAGAAAAAACAAGTACGCTCATGCATGTTTTGAGAACAGGGAAGCCCATTTATCATTCGCTGCAAACCTATTTGAATAAAAACGGCGAAAGAATTGAGACCGTCAATACGACATTGCCTATTATTGAAGACAGCCAGTTAATAGGTGCGGTCGAAGTCGCAAAAGATGTATCGAAGCTGTCAGCCCTTTCGAATCGTTTAGATCAAAAAAAACGAATACACGATGCGGCTGGGGCAGAACAAATGCATGATTTTTCTTCATTTTTAACAAATGATCCGCTCTTAAATGAAATGCTTGAAAAGGCAAAAAAAGCTGCTGCTTATCCGTCATCAGTTGTTGTCTACGGGGAAACAGGGACAGGGAAAGAAGTGCTCGTTCAAGCCATCGTTCATGAATCTGATCGGAAAAACCAAGTGTTCATTCCGCAAAACTGTGCGGCACTCCCAGAATCGCTACTTGAGAGCCTATTGTTCGGATCTGTCAAAGGGAGCTATACAGGCGCAATTGATCGTAAGGGGCTCTTTGAATTAGCTGATGGAGGCACGCTTTTTCTTGATGAACTGCAAGCGATGCCGCTCACGCTGCAGACGAAATTATTACGTGTGTTAGAGGATGGCGTGGTGCGCCGCATTGGAGATGCAAAAGCGATTCAAGTAGATGTAAGACTCATTACTGCACTCAATATGGACCCATTTGAAGCGGTGAAAAAGCAAATTTTAAGAGAAGACTTATTTTATAGACTGCATGTGTCATCTTTTCATATCCCGCCGCTTCGTGAGAGAAAGCAAGACATCCCGCTGCTTTCCCGCCATTTCATTCAAACCTATCATCAGCAGTTTTCAAAAAACGTCAAACGCCTTTCTGAAGAAACAAAGCAATTGTTTATGGCTCACCACTGGCCGGGGAACGTTCGAGAATTAAAACATACCATTGAGCATGCCGTATTGATGATGCCAAAGGAAGCGGAAGACATCACACCTTCATACCTTCCTGCTCATTTACGTACGCAGAAGCTTGAGGAAGGAACACTCAATGCCTCCTTAAAAAGTCAGGTTTCTTCATTTGAACAAACACTCATTCAAGAAGCTTTAAACAAGCATCATGGCAATATTAAAAAAACCGCTGCCGCTTTAAAAATCCCTCGACAAACACTGCAATATAAACTGAAGAAATATGCAGATGCCGAAATATAGGCATCACCATCCATTGAATATCACGGGTAAAGCTCCTTCTATAAAGAATAGGGGCATTTTCCCATGTTGGCACATAACTTGCATAGTATAAGGAGAATGCTGATAGGGGGAATGGATATGAATCAAAAACTATATGAACCGGCGCGTCATTGGAAGGACATTGAGCTTTGGAAAGATGTACCTGAGGAAAAGTGGAACGACTGGATTTGGCAGCTGACGCATACCGTGAAAACGCTTGAAGATTTAGAGAAAGTCGTAAACTTAACAGAAGAGGAAAGAGAAGGGGTGAAGATCTCCACCAAAACCATTCCACTCAACATTACACCCTACTATGCCTCATTGATGAATCCAGACGATCCAAGATGTCCAGTACGTATGCAATCTGTGCCAATTGCTGAGGAGCTTCATAAAACAAAATATGACCTGGAAGACCCGCTGCATGAAGATGAAGACTCACCTGTCCCGGGGTTAACACATCGGTACCCAGATCGTGTGCTCTTTCTTGTAACAAATCAGTGCTCCATGTATTGCCGCTATTGTACGAGAAGACGTTTTTCCGGTCAGATCGGTATGGGCGTGCCAAAAAAGCAGTTAGATGCTGCCATTGGATATATTAGAGAAACACCTGAGGTGCGGGATGTGTTAATTTCCGGCGGAGATGGGCTCTTAATCAACGATCAAGTGCTTGAATACATTTTGAAAAACTTACGAGACATTCCGCATGTTGAGATCATTCGGATAGGAACCCGCGCGCCAGTCGTCTTTCCGCAGCGCATTACAGATGAGCTGTGCGAGATTTTGAAAAAATATCATCCAGTTTGGCTGAATACCCATTTCAATACAAGCATTGAAATTACGAAAGAAGCAAAAGAAGCGTGCGAACGTCTTGTAAATGCCGGCGTGCCTGTAGGTAATCAGGCCGTCATCCTTGCAGGAATTAACGACAGTGTGCCGATTATGAAGAAGCTGATGCACGATCTCGTGATGATACGGGTCAGACCTTATTATATTTATCAGTGTGATTTATCTGAGGGCATTGGCCACTTTAGAACACCAGTATCAAAAGGTCTTGAAATCATAGAAGGCTTAAGAGGGCATACGAGCGGCTATGCCGTGCCAAGCTTTGTTGTGGATGCACCAGGAGGCGGAGGAAAGATCGCCTTGCAGCCAAATTATTTATTATCGCAAAGCCCTGACAAAGTCGTCCTTCGTAACTTTGAAGGTGTCATCACCTCTTACCCTGAACCAGAGCATTACGTCGCAGGCCAGGCAGATGCGTATTTTAATGAAATTTATGAAGAGAAACAAGACCCGGCAATTGGTATTACCGCACTATTTGAGGATGAGGCGAAATCGTTTACGCCAGAGAATTTAAGCCGGATGAAACGAAGAGAAGCATATGAGACAAATCCTGAGCATGACACACTCAAAAACAAACGTGAAAAACGAGATGAATTAAAAGAGAAAAAATATCAAGCGCAGCTCAAAAAAGATCAAACTGTAAAGGAGGAGAAATAACCTTGCTGACATGTGATTGGTGTGAGGAAAACAAAGCAAACGCAGAGCAGACAACAGTCTATTGGGAACTGATCACTGGCACACAATCCATTGAAATCATCGAAACACCGTCCATTTCCTGCACGCACTGCGGTATGACATATCAAAAGGATGAGACGGTTAAAGGGATAGAAGATCAATTAATTTTAGTGGATCAGACAAAACTTCCAGAAAAAATTTCATACGAAGAATTAATGAGCATGGAGCGGTTATTAAAGCGAAATTACTTTGACTTTTCATCATAAGTTGTACCTCCGCCTATACAAGTCATCAAATTGCTGTATAATATAACAACAAAATAGAGTGTCGCGGAGGGAAAAACAGGTGAAGTCGTTTTACCATTATTTAATGAAGTACAGACATCCAAAACCGAAAGATGAAATCAGCCATTTTGCAAATGCTGCTTATGAGGATCACAGCTTCCCGAAAGCGTCCACTGATTATCATGAGCTGTGTGCCTATTTAGAATTAAATGGCGATTATTTAAGCTCAATGACAACATTTGACGAAGCGTTTGAGCAATATGAAGTAGAAGTCAAAAAAAAATAACACACAACCGCTTTTTCCAGATGGGAGAAGCGGTTTTTTGATGAGAAATAAAATGGCGTTTTGCATGGTGTGGTTGCCCATGCAGAATTCCTTGCGCCGGCATACGATACGTTAAGACCAAAAGTCGGGCAAGGGGGAGACAGAATGAAGGCGAAAGCACCAAAATATCAAGTAGGGGATATTGTCGTCGTTGTCATGTACGGCACAGTTGGAACGATTACAAAAGTCCATCAAATTGACCAGCACTATTTGTATGAGGTCAATCATAATGAGGTGCTTTATTTTGAAACATCACTTCAGCTTTACGATGAGTACGACGGGGTGATTGTGGATACAGAAAAGCTGGACATTGAATATGAGTTCCTCATTGGCGATGTTGTATATGTAAAAGATTACGGAAAAGAGCTATTTAAAATTATTGGCCATCGAACTGAAATATGGCGATACCTTGATGATGGCTGGGAAGATGTCATTTATGAACTCACGAGGCTAAAGGACGGAGAGTGGCTGGAAACAGAAGAGGAAGACTTAACGCTTGTCCTAAGGAAATATGAGATGGACCAGTTCGTTCATCAGCTTCTTTTTGTGCATTACGTCGGTGAAACCTCAAAAGAAATGGAAGAAGATATGGTGCAAACAGCTCTATTACAATTAGAAGAGAAACAAGAAAGCGAAGCATCACTAGAATTTCTCGCTGTATCTATAGTGGATGAGCTTCTTGATATTTATAATGACTATAAAATTCTCTACGAATTTTTCGAAGATCCAGAATACAAAGATATGATGGATTTTATATTGGAAAGTTTACACGAGCATTTTGGTTAAAGAAAGACTTGTCCTAACACGAATAAAAAATAAGGCACACAGAAAAAAACAATCACATAAAACCATCCCCTCAAGATACGGCCCATCACCTGATCAAACATTTCTCCATCTAATATGCTGAACCATTTCATTGCCTCAAACCCCTTTTCTTTTTGTTTACTGCATTTATATGTATGGAATGAGCCATTATGACAAACTGTAATAAAAAACAGGCGTCGTTCATACATCATAAAAAAGGAGGCGGAATGTCATGAAAGAAGCAGATTTGGTGATCGATACAGAGGAAATTGCGGAATTCTTCTACATGGAGCTGGTCAAAAGAGGGTACATACCTGCGGAGCTGGAAACGTTTGAGCTTGCTGACATTACGTTTGAATATATGCTGAAAAAAACAATGATAGTTGAAGAAGAGGCGTGGTAGGCACTATACTTTGAAGTGATTCTGAAGAGAGGGAGGAGAATCTTTCGCGTGTATATCCTATTTCTTTTAATTTTATTTGGTGCCATTGCTGCGCTCATGGTATCTGGAGTGGGTCAAGCATTGGACAACCAGATCATCTTATGGTTTGAGAGCATCAGACTCCCTTTTTTAAATGATGTCATGCTGACTTTGACGGACTTTGGCATTAGTGCGCTGCTCGTGCCCATCATGCTCATTTTTAGTGTCGCTTTATTCATGTATAAGCGCTATTACTCTATCATGATGCTTTTTCTATTATATCTCACAGAAAAGACCATCAACCATGAACTAAAGGGGCTGTTTGCTAGAGAGCGTCCGGCCTTTGATCATCTTGTCAATGAAACGTATTACAGCTTTCCGAGCGGACATTCGATGAATGCAGCCACAATCTATCCGTTTATAGCTTATCTATTAGTTGAAATGATTCCATGGCTGAAAGAAAGACAAAAAATCGTCTACTTGATCACAGGGGTCTGTGTTGTTTTGATTGGGATCAGCCGAATGTATATCGGCGTTCATTTTTTGACAGATGTTGCAGGCGGTTTTGCGATAGGACTTGCTTTATTTCTCATTTGTAAAAAGATTGACGAAAAATTGTCTATCATTCGACAAAAATAGAAGAAGGAAATTGACAGACCCCAGCCAATTTTATATAAAAGGGGAGGGATTTGAATGCAATTGACGTTGAGATTTTTTCAAAAGAAACCTTCAGCATTTCACTTAACCATTTATCAGACACCTGAATATGGCGCTGCAAGTGGGCATCAGCCTGTGTACCGGACAAAGATTGGCGGCAGAACACACCTGGATGTTCTGGAAAAAGCATTCTCGACATTTAATGTACATGATACAGTCCCTAGTGATTACAATGCACGGTTTATCACAACAGGTGATATTGTTGTGATTGATGATAAGAAAAAGGGAAAATGCTATTATCAGCTTTTTCCGGCAGGATGGAAACGCAGTAAACGACTGTTGACGATGAGTTAAATAGAGATTTTCGATGCCAGCTCGAGCTTTAGCTGGTATTTTCTTTTTTGGGCTCAATCGTTTATACTAAATAGGACAAAACACATAGTAAACGTAAGTGGAGGCTAAAAAAATGAGTGTACATATTGGAGCAGAAAAAGGACAAATTGCAGAAACGGTATTGCTGCCAGGCGATCCGCTTCGTGCGAAATATATTGCAGATACATATTTAGAAGATGTCGAATGCTATAACGAAGTGCGCGGAATGTATGGTTATACTGGAACCTACAAAGGAAAGCGCGTTTCTGTACAAGGAACCGGAATGGGCGTACCTTCTATTTCGATTTATGTGAATGAACTCATTCAAAGCTATGATGTTCAGAACTTGATCCGCGTTGGATCTTGCGGGGCTATCAAAAGGGATGTCAACGTACGAGATGTCATTTTAGCTCAAACATCTTCAACAGATTCACAAATGAATCGTGTGGCATTTGGACCGATTGATTACGCACCTTGCGCTGATTTTGGACTGCTTAAGAAAGCATACGACACAGCAGAAGCAAAAAATGTCGCTGTACGTGTCGGTAATGTATTTACAGCAGATCAATTTTACAATGAAAAACCACTTGAGCTCATGGCTCAATACGGAATTCTAGCAATTGAAATGGAGACAACCGCTCTATATTCGCTTGCAGCAAAATTTGATCGTAAAGCGTTATCCATTCTGACAGTGAGTGATCATGTTCTCACAGGTGAAGAAACAACGGCTGAAGAGCGTCAAACGACATTTGACGAAATGATCTTAATTGCGCTAGACTCCGTTTTATAATAGTATAAAGGGTGTGCTACGATGTAGCGCATCTTTATTTTTTTAGAAGAGCAAAAGGAAGGTATGTCATGAAGAAAAGCTATAAAATACTCTCAATCGCATCGATTCTTGTTTTGACAGCCGCACTATCGGGCTGCCAGTTGCTGGATCAAAAAAGCGGTACATCTGAATCGAACAAAACAAACGAACAAAAAAGCGCAGAAAATTCATCTACCCAGCAAAACTCAAACAATACAGCAGATTCATCGGATCAAGAGCTGACGTTAAAGAGTGAATATTTCAATGACATCAAAGTGGTAAGCGGGCTGAAAACCATTCAAAATCCTGCAAACGTGCTAGCACTTGTCAACAAAGAATACGCATTACCAGGAACCTATAAACCTTCTGATCTCGTTGTTCCAAAAGTAGAATTCTCTTTTTCAGAGGATATTGAAAAACGATATATTCGTAAAGAAGCAGCAGAAGCACTTGAGACATTATTCAAAGATGCGAAAAAGAAAAACTTTGAGCTGGCTGCCGTATCTGGCTATCGCTCCTATGACCGTCAAAAGGTCATTTTTGATAGTGAAGTCAAGTTAAAAGGCAAAGAAAAAGCGCAAGAAGCAGTAGCTTTACCAGGCGAAAGTGAACACCAAACAGGCCTTGCAATGGACATTTCCTCAAAAAGTGCCGGCTTTGACATCTCTGAAAAGTTTGGTGAAACACCTGATGGCAAATGGGTGGCTAAAAACGCCTATAAATATGGTTTTATCATTCGTTATCCAAAAGGAAAAGAAGACATGACAAAATATGAATATGAGCCGTGGCATCTGCGCTATGTTGGAAAAGAAGCAGCAAAAGCGATGCATGATCACGATTTAACATTTGAAGAGTACATGAATAAAGTGAAGAAAATTTAATCAAATAAAAAGGCCTCCCAGCTATTCGGGGGGGCCTTCTTTATTCTTCTTTTAAAAAAAGAACAATCCTGCTAATGCGAAACCTGTAATGAAACCAAGCCCGATGCCATAAGCGGCACCCCAGCCGTAATACCCTCCGTAATAACCAAAGCCAAAGCCGCCGCGAGAACCGCCGACTGGACGAATATACACTTTGCGGTTTGTCACCCGCTCAATGCGTCCGACATGTACTCTGCCATTACGATCTGTGATTCTAGCGACTTTCCCCATATGCTGCTGACAAAGCTTTTGATAGCGCTCCATATTTTTCCTCCTTATGACAAACTCTTTTCCCTCTTATCCTATGCGAGAGACCTCATAGAGTTTGGACAAAACATATAGGAGATTCGCTCATTTTATACGGTACATTCAAATAGAATGTGGCTTAGCTGCTTTCGGTGCGCTTGAATCAGATCGTAGTGTGTTTGCATCGTTTCGTAAAGAGAAGGCGGGATATATTCAGATAATTCCATTTCTGTCGGCTCCTCTTGTACCATGTGATCATCAAATGAGAGAATGCGAACGTCATGAAATCCTGCTGCTTTTAGCTGCTCCTTCCATTCTTCAAGTGAAAAGAGTGCGTGAAACCCGTAAAAATCTTGAACGGCGGCAAGCTCCTTCGGTGTAAGGGGTGCTTTTAATACTGCTTCATTCGCAACAAGTTGACTTCCAGGGGCAAGCACGCGTTTAATCTCAGCAAGTGCCGCTGGAAGGTTGGTAAAGCTCAAAACAGATTCACTGATCAGAAGAGTGAACGCTTCATCTGGAAATGGCAGCTGTTCGATCGATGCTTGCAGTGCGCGGATCGGCAGTTCTTCTCGCTCAAATCGCAGATTAGCCTTTTCAATCATCAAAGGGTGTGTATCAATCGCCTCCACCTGATAACCGATATTGCCTAAATATGCCGCCGTTTGTCCAGTCCCGCATCCCGCATCCAGTATGCGCGCATCAGGCATCAATTTTATATGCTCAAGCATCGTTTTTGTTAACTCAATTCCGCCAGGATGGGCACTAGATACGCCAAAATAGGCAAGCATTTCTACATAATCACTCATAAAATCCCTTCTTTCCTTATCAAGTTCCTCTTTAAAGATTATGCAATGCAAGGTCAAATGGCTTATCTTTTCAAAGAGAACTTCGATCCTTTGGTTGACGGATGAAGCATCGTCCTTGATAATAATGAAAGGAGATAAAGGTGGTGTTTTTTTGAAAAAACAATTTAAGATCGTCATCGCTATTTTGGTGACAGCGGCACTGTCCTCAGCGATTACATTTGTGATCACAAAACAAGGGACTGTCAATGTCTCAGGAGATGAGAAGTTTAGTAAACTCATGGCTGCGTATACGAAAGTAAAAGATGAGTATTACGAAAAAACGGATGATCAAAAACTAGTAGATGGTGCGATTCAAGGAATGATCGCATCACTTGATGATCCATACTCTACATATATGGATCAGGAGGAAGCCGAAGGATTTAACAACACCATTTCTTCATCATTTGAAGGAATTGGTGCACAAGTAGAAGAGAAGGATGGACAAATTTTAATTGTCGCACCGATTAAAGGCTCTCCTGCTGAAAAAGCCGGGTTGAAACCTCATGATCGTATTTTAAAGGTGGATGGAAAAAGCACAAAAGGCATGTCGGTCAATCAAGCAGTCTCTCTAATCAGAGGGAAAAAAGGAACGGATGTCAAGCTTCACCTTAACCGCCAAGGAGTGGGAAATGTTGATGTGACCATCACAAGAGACACCATTCCAGTTGAAACAGTGTATGCAAAACTCACAAAAGACAAAATAGGAGAAATCCAAATCACGTCCTTTGCTGAAACAACGTCAAAAGAGTTAGATAAAGCCATTGATGACCTCGAGAAAAAAGGGGCAACAGGGTTTGTCATTGACCTGAGAGATAATCCAGGCGGCATTATGACAGAAGCGATTGAAATGAGTAATGACTTTATCGATAAAGGGAAAGTCATCATGCAAGTTGAAGAAAAAGGGAAGAAAGAAGAGTACAAGGCTGAAAAAGAACGCAAAGTTCATCAGCCGGCAGTTGTCCTTGTAAATGGCGGCTCAGCCAGCGCTGCAGAAATCATGGCGGCGGCTCTGCACCAATCTTCAGGTATCAAAATTATTGGTGAAAAGACATTTGGTAAAGGAACTGTTCAAAATGCGCAAAGCTATAATGATGGTTCTAGTGTCAAGTTAACCATTGCCAAGTGGCTAACGCCGGATGGTTCGTGGATTCATAAAAAAGGAATTGAACCACAGGTCAAAGCATCGCTCCCAAGTTATGCAAAGCTGCCATACTTAAGCCCGAAAAAAACGTATCAGCTGAATGACAATGGAGATGAAGTCAAAGCGGCTCAAAAAATGTTCCAAGCGCTTGACTACAAAGCAAAAGCAAATGGTGAGTACGATCAAGCCTTCCAGACGATCGTCAAAAGCTTCCAAACAGACAACGATCTGAAAGCAGACGGAATTCTGACGGGAGATACAACGACAGTACTGATGACAAAGATCCAAGATAAGCTAAAGAAAAATGATACTCAAATGAAAAAAGCCATTGAAGTCTTGAAAAAAGAAATGAAATAAAGAAAGAGCAGTCCTCATAGGGGGACTGCTCTTTTTATATTTACGCGTTGTTTCCCATCGCTTCTGTTTTGTCTTGATCTTTTTCAAATAGTTCATTCATGACAGAATTGGATGTGACCTTCTTTTGGAAGAATGGATTCAAAATCAGGATGACCACAACGTTTGCTAGTAAACCAAGAAACCCTTCATAAAGACCGAACGTGACTTGTGAGATATTGGCTGTAAAGGTGACGATGATGCCAACAACTAACCCCGCAATCGTTGCTTCTCTCGATTGTTTTTTCCAGAACAAGCTGATCGCAATGGCTGGGAAGATTTGAACCATTCCTGAAACACCAATGAGCTGAAGCGTCACAAGTGCTGTTGGGAAGAGCATTCCGAATAATAGAGCCAGTCCGATCACGATAAACACCATTGAACGAGTGATGATGGTCAACCTTTTAGGTGATACATTCGGATGAATTAAGTCACGATATAAATTATTGGCAAATAAATTCGATGCACCAATGGCCATGATCGAGCATGGAATGAGGGAAGCCAGTGCAATCGTTGAATAAGCAAGACCCTGCATCACGCCGCCATATGACGTTTGAATTAAATGAAGAAGTGCAAATCTTGGATTCGTATCTTCTGGTAAGACCAAAAAGGCAATAAATCCAAGGAAGATGACCAAAATCAATACGATGTTATAAAGAGGCAAAAACATGCTGTTTTTACGGATAGCATCTGCACTTTTTGCTGTAAATACCCCTGTTGCCGCATGTGCCCACATAAACAAAGCAAGGGCAGAAACACCTGAAGCGGTAATGAACCATAAAATGCCTTTAGGACCGCCGTCAGGAATTGTCAGAAGCTGTGGAGCTTCCTTAGCTAACGTATTCATCATCGGAGTCCAGCCGTTAAAATGAATGATTGGCAGCGAAACCACCATAAACAGCATGATGACCCAAACGAGAATATCCTTAATAATGGCTGTATATGTAGGACCTTTAATCCCGCTGAAAAATGTATAAAGTGCGACTAAAATAAATGAAATAATAACAACTGCATTCACATTAATATAACTAGTTCCAGCGACAGTTAACGTATCTTGAATCCCGCTCAGTTGAAGACAAATATAAGGAATGAGCATAAGTACTCCAATAATTGCAATTAGACTGGATAACAGCTTGCTGTCAAAGCGCTCACGTGCATAATCAGCGAGCGTTGTGAGGTTGTGATTCTTCGCAACCGTCCATAGCTTTGGTAAGAAGAAATAAGCAATAAAATACGCTAGAACTGAATAGGGAATAGCGAAAAAAGCGACACTTCCAGCTGTATAGGCTGTACTAGTGAGCCCTAAAAAGGTATAAGCTGTGTATAAATCTGCGCCAACGAGGAACCAGACGAGCAGCCCGCCAAATTTTCTCCCGCCGACAGACCATTCCTCTACTGACTGTCTGGATGATTTATCACGGCCAGCGGCAAATCCAATGACCACGACGATGAAAATGATACTTGCTGTAATCAATAAAGCTGTCAAATTTCCTTGCATTAGTCAGTTCCTCCATTTGAATGTTGCATGCGGTAAATGATGAATGTACAGACTGGTGTGAGAACAATCCATAGTAAGAGCCAGAAGTGGAAAAAAGGCAGGCCTATCACAAATGGATGGATACGATTCGCAAAGGGCAGCAGTGCGAGCTGTCCGATGAATGGAATCGCTATAAGTAGTGCCAGTATCAATTTTTTATTCATGATTTCCTCCTGAATTTTTTGTAATTTCATAATAATAGCAGTTGTCAGATTAGATCACAAGACCATTTTCAGAAAAAACAATCATTTCGCTGAATATCATACTAATATAACGCTTTCATTCTTAAAAAGGAGAAAAAGTGGAGGTGAAAAGGGGTAAAGTGAAAAGAAAATATGCAGAAATAATATTGAAACCAAATAAAAAAACCTCAGCATGAAAGCTGAGGCCTTGCCAATTTTAAAGGAAATCAGATACTTCTTCGATGTCGAAACGATTGCTTTTATGAGCTTCTTTCGCTGCTTTACCAACTGAAATCAGCATGACTGGCTCATATCGGCCGCTTACATTGAATTCTTTGATGTAGGCGTCTTTACTGAAACCACCCATTGCGCATGTATCATAGCCCATTGCTTTTGCAGCAATCATTAATTGCATAGCAGCTAATGAAGCATTTGAATACGCAGCTTCACGTGCATACTGCTCGCTTTGGTATGCGCCATTGATTTGAGTCATCAATGTTTCTTTGATGTCTTCAGTAATGAAGCCTTGTTCTGCCAGCTCACTGTAGATTTTTTCACCATTTTGATTGGCTTCAAGATCTCCTAGTACAGCAATAACAGCTGATGCTTGTGAGATTTGCTTTTGGTTGTAAGCGATTGGAAGTAACTTCGCTTTAGATTCAGCACTATGGAAGACAGTGAAATGCCAATGCTGAAGGTTCCACGCGGATGGTGCTTTTGTTGTGATATCAAGAAGCTCTGTTAACTCTTCTTTTGTCATTTCATGAGTTGTATCGTACTCTTTTACTGAAGCTCTTTGTTTTAAAATGTCAATCGTTTTTTGATCAGTCGCCATGTGGATATTTCCTCCCGTTTTTGCAAATAATATGGTACAATAACTAAAAAGTGAGAAACTTACTTATTGTAACTAGAGATATATTTTAAATTGTATACCGTTAGTTTGTCAAACAATCATGAAAAGAAAGGCTGAAATTTATGGAATTTCAATTATGTCCACACATTCAGCAAGCTTTTTTACTGCTAGGCAAAAGGTGGAACGGTCTCATTATTCATGTATTGCTTGATGGTCCAAAGCGTTTTAAAGACATGACGGACATTATCCCATCCATCAGTCAAAAAATGCTCGCAGAGCGTTTAAAGGAACTTGAGCAAGAAGGGATTATAGAGCGAACTGTATTGCCTGAGACGCCTGTGAAAGTCATTTACTGTTTAACTGAAAAAGGAAATGCGCTAAATGATGTGTTTCATGAGGTATCTAGGTGGGCAGGGGAATATACAGAATCTCATAAAAAAAAGGAACAAGCCTAGTTTCAGGTTTGCCCAAACGTTTTGACTCCTGATGAATATGCTGATCTTAGGCACATGACAAAGGAGGAGAAATGCATGTACCCTCATACTCCGTATTTCCGAGGCGGCGCCCCTGGCATTCCGCCATATGAATCCAGAGTCCCTTTGTTTTTTGGTTTTGGCGCTCCTTTAGTCGGCGGACTGCTTGGCGGGTTTTTAGGAAGTGCGATTTTTAATTATCCCCGTCCATATTACCCGCCACCACCACCGCCTGTTCCACCACCTTATGGCGGAGGATATCCACCATACTATTAAGAAAAAAGAGTAAGCCTGCTTCTATATCAAAGCAGGCTTTTTATAATGGAATATCGATTTCAGAAATCCCCGGATCATCATGCTTTAAAAACATAATCTCCAAAATACCGTCCTGATACGAAGCCTTCGTTCCTTTTCTTTTGACAGCAGCAGGGAGGACGACTTTTTTCTGCGTGCCTTCCTCAGGAAAATGATCAATAAACAGCAGGTTGGCTGTATGTTTAATTTTTACTTTTTCTGTGCTCGGCCGAGCAAGCTCAATCTTAACGAACACGTGATCAGTGGTTTCGAACACTTCCACTTCGGGTTCTTTTTCTTTTTTGACGTCTGTTTCTCTCGTTTTTTGATGTTGAGAGAGTGGGTCCTGAAAAGGGAACTGAGCAGGATAATTGGAGCCGAATACACTTTCCATCACTTGATTGACGTACTGCTCGACGTCTTTAGGGTCTGAATTCTTTAAGGCTTCTTTTGAAAATTGCTTTTGAAAAGGGAATAATCGGTTCCAGTCAAACATGCAAATCATCCTTTCTAAATGCCCTGAATTAGTATATGCCCATTCACTTGAGTGCGTGCTATAATATACGATAGGTTTAGAAAGGAATGGTTAGATTGAACGAACAACAGCAATCAAAAGGTGTTCTCTATACGGCAGCATCTTTTACATTATGGGGATTATTCCCGTTATATTGGAAACTGATGGAACATATTTCGTCAGGCGAAATTTTAGCGCACAGAATTTTATGGTCATTTGTTTTTATGTGCGGTATTCTTCTGTATTTAAAACAAGTCCGGCCGGCGATGCAGACAGTGAAGGGTCTCATGCTCGATGGCAAGGCACTTTTTTCATTACTATTATCTGCTATTTTAATATCGGTTAACTGGTATGTGTACATTTGGGCAGTCAACCATCATCTTATGCTAGAAGCTAGTTTAGGGTATTATATTAATCCGCTTGTCTCTGTTTTACTAGGCATCATTTTCTTGAAAGAGCGGCTCAATAAATTACAAACCATTGCGATTTTAATTGCCGCAGCTGGGGTGATTCTTTCTACGATTCAGTACGGTTCATTTCCTGTCGTGGCAATATTACTTGCCTTTAGCTTCGGTTTTTATGGATTGATTAAAAAAAGAATGAGCTTCACGAGTGCCATTGGTTTGACAATTGAAACGCTGCTTCTAGCCCCGGCAGCTCTTGTGTACTTATTGTTCTTCTTAAAAGAACCTGTGGTGACAATGAATCCTAACAGCTTCGGATCGCTTGGTCTCTTATTCTTTGCAGGGGTCTTTACTGCGGTACCGCTTCTTTTATTCTCTGAAGGGGCAAAAAGAATTCCTCTTTATCAAGTGGGTATTTTACAGTACATTGCACCAACGATTACGCTGTTTTTAGGGTTATTTGTGTATCACGAGCATTTATCTTCAGCTAAAATTGTGACGTTTCTTTGTATCTGGGTGGCGATTTTATTGTTTACGACCTCTCAATTACGCATGAAAAAAACTGCGAATTCTCATTAAGTCCTACGAGCAGTTTGCTTTTTTTTGAAGGCGGATCATGTCATAATAAGTTGTTACCAAAACTGTAGAGGTGATTACATGTCATCAGCCAATGAGCTTACAGCTGCTTATCAATCTTTATGGAAAAATCGTCAGCTTGATGTCGATGATATGTCTTCTTTACACGAGGCAATATGTGATGATTTAAGCGATGCGCGCACTCATCCGAGGGCGAGAAAATCATTTCATCAAAAATATGTACTCGCTGTAGAGAGAATATTAGAAAGTGGGCTTCGGCATGATCATCAGCTGCAGCTGATCAGCTTACATACAAAAAAGCTGCGCGAATTAATTCAAAATGAAGGAAGGAACCACTCATGAAACCAATTCAAACGGAAGATGTCACAGCACATCTTGAATCGTTTTTAAATCGTCCAGTCTTCGTTCATCTTGAAACGACCACTGGTTCTTATTCAGCTCATGTAAATGAACAAAATATGACGGTCGTTGCCTATATCCGCAATGCGAAAGTCGTCTATTCACAGGCGAAAATAAAAGGACAAGGTCCGTACCGTGTTGGAATGAAAACAGAAGATGGCTGGATTTACGCAGAAGGATTAACGGATTATGTGTTTGATGACCATGGCCGCCTGCTGTTAGCTGGGCACTTGCCAGACGGGAAACTAGCGATCTCATTACAAATTAGTGAAACACCATTTCAGGTGTAGAAGAAAGGGTGACGAGTCATGAATGAACATGTACTAGTGATGCTGCCTCACCCAGATGATGAATCGTTTGGGGTTGCAGGTCTCATTGCACAAAGTAGAAAACGCGGCATCCCAGTCACGTATGCATGCGGGACACTTGGGGAAATGGGCAGAAATATGGGCAGCCCAACATATGCTAACCGTGAAACACTTCCTGAATTAAGAAAACAGGAATTAATCAGCGCCTGCAAAGAAATGGATATCACAGACTTACGTATGCTTGGACTTCGTGATAAAACATTGGAATTTGAAGACGACGAGTATTTAGCTGATGTGATGGAAACCATCATTGATGAAGTCAAACCTACACTGATTGTGACGTTTTATCCTGGACACGGTGTACATCCTGATCATGATGCGACAGGGGAAGCGGTGATTCGCGCTCTTTACCGTAAGAAAAAAGAAGATCGTCCTGTCACATACTGCATGGCCATTACGAAAAATAGAGAAGAAGTGCTTGGAAATGCAGATATTACGATCGACATTACAGATGTAGCAGATATCAAATTAAATGCACTGAGAGCGCATAGAACGCAAACAGAAGGCATGCTGAGAGAGCTTGAACAGAAGCTGAAAAACAAAGAACCTGTCGTCCAAAAATGGTTCGATGAAGAAATTTTCTGGACGTACCAATGGAATGACTAAATAAAAAAAGCAGCTGACATTGATCAGCTGTTTTTTTGTGTCGTATTTAGTGATTGGGCGCTTGTTGAAGCAATCGTTTTTCAATCAATCTGAGACGGATAAAGAGGACAATGGCACCAGCGGCAAGTCCCGCAATGAGACCAATCCAATACCCAAATGCCCCATACGAGGTATAGGTGCCAATCAGATAGCCGGAAGGAAGGCCGATCACCCAGTATGAAACAAATGCGGCAATGAGCGTATAGTTAACATCTTTATAGCCGCGCAGCGCCCCTTGAATGGGTGCTGCAATGGCATCTGACAGCTGGAAAAAGATCGCATAAATCAAAAATTGCTGTGTCAACTGTAAAACAGCCGATTCAGCTGTGTATAAACCAGCAATCTCTGGTCTAAATAATAAAATGAGTGCTGCCGTACACAAGGAGAATAATACCGCCGTTCCAATTCCGATATAGCTATAGCTTTGCGCGTCTTTATAACGCTTGGCACCAGCTTCAAACCCAACGACAATCGTTAAAGCCATCGAGATACTGAGCGGTAAAATATATAAGATGGAAGCAAAGTTCATCGCAGCCTGGTGACTTGCAATCGTCACAGTATCAAAGTGACCCATTAATAACGTAACTGCTGCAAAGATACTCGTTTCAAAAAAGATCGCAAACCCAATAGGAAGACCGATTTTCAGTATTTGCCCCATACGGGAGATATTGATTTGAGGCAGTTTCTGAAACAAACGAAATGAGGCAAATGGTTCTGCTTTCATGACAATACAAATACTCATGATGAAAATCGCCCAATACGTCAACGCAGAAGCAAGACCAGCTCCCGCACCGCCAAGCTTTGGAAAGCCAAAATTCCCAAAAATAAATACATAGTTTAACACAAAGTTAATCGGAAGTGCTGTTAACGTGATAAACATCGTTACACGTGTTTTCCCTAATGCATCAATAAATGACCTGAGCACCGAATAACCAAACAGTGGGATGATACCAAAAGCAAGAAAACTTAAGAAATGCCGCGCAATATCCTCTACGGATTGCTCAAGTCCAAGTCCCCCTAATACGTAAGGGATGCTAATTGTTCCAATTGCAATCACACAGATACTTAAAAGAAAGGATAAATAAATCGCCTGAAAGACAGCCTTAGGAACATCTTTTTTATGCCCTGCGCCCATCAGCTGAGCGACAATTGGCGTAACGGCCATTAATATACCAGCAAGTCCTGTATAAACGGGTGTCCAAATACTAGAACCGATCGCAACACCCGCAAGGTCTTCTGCACTCACTTTTCCAGACATCACGGTGTCTAAAAACGTAATAAGCGAAAGACCCGCTTGAGTGATTAAAATCGGAATCAAAATGGTTAAAAATAGTGTCACCTTAGCTCGAATGCTATTTGTTTCTCTCATCATAAGTTCCTCTCTGAACAGAAATAACGAGAGGATTATATCATGCTATGTAAAAAAATCAATTCTCTGTCGGATTATTTTTCTTAGATGGCTTCGTTTTTTTAAACATTTGGGCATAAATAAAGGAAAGACTGACAACACCTAAAATGCTGCAAGCATATTGAATCACTTTCTGAATGGTCATATTAAGTCACCTCCATAACAATAGAATGTGCATAATTTGTTATTTTATGACAACGAAAAGGAGGAGGGAAAAGGTCAAATGATCAATCGTACGAATGAAGAAGTGCAATTTAAAGTGGGCATGAGAACACACTTGATGAAAATTATGAAGGATGCAAGTGACATTATCGATTCCCTTGATGAGATTGAGCAATGTCTACTTTGTGATCTCGAGTCATTACATGATGAGTTTAATGAAATGCATGCAGAGGCTTCCTCGTTTTATTTACAATCGTACATGGAAGAATTCACACCTGGATTTGCTCAATTTTCGTTAGCCATTGAGAGCTTATCAAAACAAAAGCACGGGGCACTGATTGTGATACAAAGGCGGGATGAGGTCGAGGATTTTATTCAAAGAGGGACAAATCTTCATGCGAAAATTAGTGCTTCATTAATTGAAAGCATTTTCTACCCAGGAAATCCACTTCATGATGGTGCGCTTTTAGTCAAAGAAAATACGCTCGTATCTGCGGCAAATGTGCTCCCGCTTACTTCAAAAAAAGTCAGTCCTTCTCTCGGGACAAGACACAGGGCTGCGATCGGACTCTCTGGCATGACCGATGCACTTGTTCTCGTCGTTTCAGAGGAAACGGGTAAAATGTCATTTGCGAAAGAAGGAGTCCTTTATCCGCTCACTGTAAAAGAACCTGAAATCAGAAAATAAAAAACCAATCGCTGCATTCTTCATTCGGAAGGATGCTTTTTTCATTTGAGGAGAAAAAACAGGCAATTAAGTAAAAAGTCATTTGATACAGAAAAATTTGTCATGTAGAATAGAACTATGAAACTAGCAGCGTGCTTGTTTTGACAAATTTCTAAACGTCAACTTAAAAATTCCTTAAAAAATGTTTATAAATACAGCAAACGGCCGATACAAACGATATGGCTTTGTTTTAGCATTTTGAGTTGACTGCTTTAGCCTATTTGTTATTGCCCAACGTCTACATGTCGAGTAATATAATAGAAATAAAGATAAAATAGTGCAAGAGAAGCAGAGTCGTTAAATGCTAAACTTAAAACTAGTACATAAGTCTTGTTGAATGAAATCATGAAAGGCGGAGATTTATCTATGAAGAAAAAAGTAGTAACCGGCCTCACAGTTTCAGCGATCGCTGGCTCAGCTGTGTTTGCTGCACCGGCAGAAGCACAGACGATCAAGGTGAAAAGCGGTGACTCACTTTGGAAGATTGCCGAACAGTACAATACAAGTATTTCGGAGCTTCAATCTCTTAATCAACTAAAAACGACGATGATTTTTGCAGGACAAAGCTTGAAAATTCCTGGCGCAAAAAGCAAAAAATCCAGTTCGTCAACTGGTTCAAAAGCAACGAAATCAAATGCTTCAACGACATCAAGCTACACAGTAAAGCTTGGAGATTCTTTATGGCTCATTGCGAAAAATCATAAAATGTCAGTGGCAAGCTTAAAAAGTCTAAACAGCTTAAACAGTGACTTAATTCGTCCTGGACAAAAGCTAAAGGTATCTGGAAGCACGAAGACAAGCGGGAGCCAGTCATCAAACTCCTCTTCAAATTCCAGCTCAAACAATAAGACAACGAACTCAAATAGTTCATCATCATCAAGTACATACAAGGTCAAATTAGGGGATTCTCTTTGGAAAATTGCGAATTCGCTCAATATGTCGATTGGTGAAATCAAAACATTGAACGGATTAAAATCTGATATGATTTATCCGAATCAAGTATTGAAAGTAAAAGGGACGGCTGCATCAAAACCAAGTCAGCCGAAACCTACTAAACCAAGCAATTCAAACAGTAACCAGTCTTCAAGCGGGAAAGCAACATCTTATACTGTAAAATCAGGCGATTCTTTATGGAAAATTGCGAATCAATTTAAAGTGCAAGTTCAGTCCATCCGTACAGCCAACAGCTTAAAAAGCGATGTGCTTAGAATTGGACAAGTTCTCAAAATTAATGGTGCAGCTTCAGGCTCAACTGGGTCGAATGGTTCTACGTCTAACGGCTCGACAAAGCCGGTCAACAATAACAAACCCGATGTGCCAATGAATGCAAAAATCACGACGATGATTCAAGAAGGTAAAAAGCTGACAGGCATTCCTTACAGATGGGGCGGCAATACACCATCTGGATTTGACTGCAGCGGCTTTGTTTATTATCTCATTAACAAGGTTTCGTCTGTATCGAGATTAAGCACTGCAGGCTACTGGAGTATGATGACACCTGTGAGCACACCTCAAGTTGGCGATTTTGTTTATTTCACAACGTACAAAGCGGGTCCATCTCATATGGGACTATACCTTGGCGGAGGAGATTTCCTTCACGCAAGTGACAACGGAGTGGGGATCTCAAACTTAAGCAATCCATATTGGAAAAAAGCCTATTTAGGTGCAAAACGTTTCTTCTAAAAAAGCCGATTTTCGGCTTTTTTTGTTTGCCCATTGATCAGGTTGTCCATACTGATATTAAAAGGGGGCAATCATATGAAAAAGTCAGTGTGGTTGATCATGATGTGTCTGGTCTTTGTTGCAACAGCTTGTCATGCACCGCCGAAAAAAGAAACGACAGAAGAAACCATTGAAGTTGCAGCACCTAAGCAAGCACCAGTTACCACGTCACTCATCAATGAAAACGGGCAAAAAATAGGGAGCATCGAAGTAAGAGACTCCTCAGAAAACGGGCTGGATTTACATGTGAAAGCGAAAAATCTGCCGCCAGGTCCTCATGGCTTCCATATTCACGAAACAGGAAGATGTGAAGCGCCAGGTTTTGAAACGGCAGGGGCTCACTTTAATCCAACACACCGGGAGCATGGCTTTGATAACCCAAAGGGTCATCATGCTGGAGATATGCCTAATTTAGAAGTTGGGGCAGATGGACAAATTGATGTTGTCGTGAATGTACCAGATGTGACGTTAAAGGGAGGATCGAACCAATTAATCGATCAAAATGGGCGTAGCTTTATCATTCATGCAGAAGCAGATGATTACTTAAGCAACCCTTCTGGAAACTCAGGGAAACGCATCGCATGCGGAGCGATCACAAAAGAAATGGTAAAATAACAGATGTCTAGCCTTTATGTATTGAGTGCATAAAGGTTTTTTTAGTATACTTGGTGAGGAAAATGATCGAAGAGAGGAATTAATCATACATGTTTAACGAACAATTACTCCCAGAAGAAATTCAAGCAATGATTGAAGCAAAAGCAAAAGGACTAGAAGAAGAATTCCGTCCGCTTATTGGAACAGGCGGCTATGAATCACAGGACACGTCTATCATACAAGATGCGATGATTGCACTAGCACTCGGCAAAAACGTTCTTTTAAAAGGGCCGACTGGTTCAGGTAAAACAAAATTAGCAGAAACTTTATCTGCTTTCTTTCAGCAGCCGATGCACAGTGTGAACTGCTCGGTTGATCTTGATGCAGAAAGCTTGATTGGCTATAAAACCATTCACAATGATGGTCAAGTTGCTTCTATTGAATTTATTGAAGGACCTGTAACGAAAGCAATGAAAAAAGGCCATCTTTTATATATTGATGAAATCAACATGGCAAAGCCAGAAACTCTGCCTATTTTAAACGGTGTACTCGACTACAGAAAAATGATGACAAATCCATTTACAGGAGAGGTCGTTCGAGCAGATGAAGGCTTTGGCGTGATAGCGGCAATCAACGAAGGCTATGTCGGCACAGTGCCTCTAAATGAAGCATTAAAAAACCGATTTGTTGTCATTGACGTTCCATATATCGGCGGCGGCATCTTAAAGGATGTACTGCAATCTCAATCTGTATTAAAGGATGAACGTTTAATCGATCAATTCGTGCAGCTCTCATCAGACCTCATTACACAGGCACACAACGGGCAGGTGAGTGAAGAAGCAGCATCCATTCGCGCCCTTCTAGACACATGTGATCTTGCGCAATACATCCCGCCGCTTCGTGCAGTTGAACGAGGGATTGTTGAAAAGCTAGAAGATGACCGGGAAAAAGCAGCGGTAAGAAATATTGCCCAAACATTATTCGAGTGAGGTTCTGAGTTTTGAAATTCATCAAATTTAATGACAGCAGAATCGATTCATTTTTATTTATGGAATTAACGGATTTAGCCAAAACGTTAGCAAAAAGTGATGATGTCGAGCTTGAATACGGAGTGCAGTCCTACTATGATCCTTTTGAAAAGAAAATTTTCATCAGCCATTTTTGGGATGACCGTAAACAGGAAGACATGACAGCCGGACTGAAAAGTGATGTATTCCTCCGTGCAGTAGGAACCGTTTATAGTGATCTGACTGTCTTTCAGGAAATCATTCGCTATGCTCATACAATGTCCATTCCTGACCTGTGTAAACAATTGTTTATGCTCTTTGAAGATATCCGGATTGAAGAGCGGATTAAACGTGACCGCCCAGGAACAAAAAAGGTATTTAAACGAAGAAGAGAGCTATACCGGCGTCATTTTAAGACGCAATTAACGATTAACCAAGAGCGGAGCATTTTAACGGATGCACTCTATTGTGCAATGTATGTGAAGCTGACAGCGGATTCACCGCTAGAAGAAATTCCGCCTCTTCACGAGCGGATCAACCCAATGATTCCATTTATTGAATCAAGTCTTGAGCGTGTATATGAAGCGCGTTCAACCGGAGATATCGCAGTCATCGTCAAAGAATTAATGGAAGGCTTTGATGAGCTTCTTGATAAAGATATGCTGAATACGTACTTTTTCTTCCCGGAATTGGACTATGAAAAAGCGGCAAAAGAACCGCTGTTTCATGACTTAAAAAGAAAACCTAAATTAAGCGAGGACATCAAAGTTGACCGGGAAAAAGAGGGCGATGAAGACATCCACCAAGAGTATATGGAAGTGTGGCATCGAGAAACAGAAGCGCCGTCAAAAAGCTTCCTTCAATTTGATTTAGAGCACGGCGGGAAAAGTGATCTCGGGAAGGATGCAGCAAGAGAAGGCGATGACGGAGATCAAGCACTTGGCACTGTCCAAGGCTCTGCCAAGCAGACTCACCGAAAAGATTATTCAAAGCTTGAGGCGCTGGAAGAGGCTGAAGGCGAGGAAAGCGGAGCGGATGCTCATGAGAATGGAAAAGAGAACAAATATGCGTTTCCAGTCATGATTTCACCAGATCCTCCCGCGCCAGAACAAATCAATGTATACAAGCAGCACGCCAAGGAGATTGAGCCTTATCAGAAACGGTTAAAACAGATGATTCAAAAAACGCTCGAACATAAAAAAACATGGCCAAAAACGGATCTTCATGCAGGACGTCTGAGTAAAAAGCTCATTCGTTATTTTACAGAGTCGAATCCGCGTCTTTTCTATAAAAAACAGGCACCTTCTTCGGAGATTGATGCTGTTTTCACTTTATTAGTGGATTGTTCTGCTAGCATGTTTGACAAGATGGACGAGACGAAAAAAGGCATTGTTCTATTCCATGAAGCCTTAAAGTCCGTTCAAGTCCCGCATCAAATTGTGGGGTTTTGGGAAGATACAAACGACGCATCAGAAACAAGTCAGCCGAACTATTTCAACACAGTCGTGTCGTTCAAAGATTCTTTATTTGATGCAGGTCCTTCCATTATGTCTCTTGAGCCAGAAGAGGATAACCGGGATGGCTATGCGATTCGCCAAATGACAAAAATGATATTAAAACGAAGAGAAGAGCAAAAGTTTCTCATTGTTTTTTCCGACGGAGAGCCAGCTGCATTCAGCTACGAACAAAATGGGATCGTCGATACACATGAAGCAGTTCTTGAGGCGAGGAAAAAAGGCATTGAAGTAATCAATGTGTTTTTATCCAATTCACCGATCGAAGAAGCACAGATGAAAACCATTCAAGATATGTATGGCAAGTTCAGCATTTTTGTACCAGATGTCGATACATTGCCAGATGTTTTATATCCGTTACTGAAGAAATTACTGCATAAAAGCATTGGGGCATAAGGTTTTGCCCCTTTCTTCAAAATATTTTTCGGAATGATTTAAATTTTTTGTTTTTCTGTGAATTTTTTATCTTTAATTGAACAAAGAATGTAGAAAGTAATCCGAAACAGTGGTAGAATATTATTGGAAGCGTTTTATTACATAAATTTGGTCATTGTGTTCTGGAAGTTATATCGAGATAGTGTTCAATCACTTGATGATCAAAGTTGGGGGTAGTGTTCAAAATGTTTCAAAATGATGTGAAACAACCGTTGAGTTGGGAAGAATTTCATGGTCCGAACCTCGGCTATGTGCTCGAGCTCTACGATCAGTATGTCCAGGATCCTACTAGTGTTGATGAAGATCTAAGAGGCATATTTGATGAACTTGGTGCACCACCGAGTGAAATGAAGGAGGAAATTGGGAAAAAAGAAAATAGCGTAGTTACTTCTGAACAAATCCAAAAGATAGCATCAGTCGTTAAACTGGCAGAAGACATCAGAACGTATGGCCATTTAAATGCTTCCGTCAATCCTCTTCGCAAAGAAAAGGAATTACAAGAGCTGTTTCCTTTAAAGGAATACGGTTTAACAGAAGAAGACGTCAAGAATATTCCAATATCTATTATTAGTCCTGACGCACCAAAACACATTTCAAACGGCATAGAAGCCATTAACCATTTGAGAAATACGTATAAGCGTACCATTTCATTTGAGTTTGATCACGTACATGATTTCGAAGAACGGAACTGGCTCTCAAAATCAATCGAGTCTGGTGAACTATTTAAGAAAAAACCAGCCGATAAACTAGTTTCTGTATTCAAGAGATTAACAGAAGTTGAGCAGTTCGAACAGTTTCTTCATAAAACATTTGTTGGGCAAAAGCGCTTCTCAATAGAAGGATTAGACGCACTTGTCCCAGTACTTGATGAAATTATTTCAGAGTCTGTTACACAAGGGACTTCAAATATTAACATTGGAATGGCACACAGAGGCCGTTTAAATGTATTAGCACATGTGTTAGGAAAACCATATGAGATTATTTTCTCAGAATTCCAGCATGCGCCAAATAAAGAGCTTGTTCCATCAGAAGGCTCTATTGGCATCAGCTACGGGTGGACAGGTGATGTAAAGTACCATCTTGGAGCAGATCGTCAAATTAAAGACGAAGATACAAAGAGTGCGAGAGTCACGCTTGCTAATAACCCAAGTCACTTGGAATTCATTGATCCAATCATTGAAGGAAGCACACGTGCTGCTCAGGAATTACGTACTCAAAAGGGCTATCCAGTACAAGACGTTGAAAAGGCATTAGCCATCTTAATTCATGGTGATGCGGCATTTCCTGGGGAAGGAATAGTGGCAGAAACATTAAATTTAAGTCAACTTGTAGGCTATCAAGTGGGCGGAACAATCCATATCATTGCAAACAATATGATCGGATTTACGACGGAAAGCAATGAATCTCGTTCAACGAAATATGCAAGTGACCTTGCAAAAGGGTTTGAGATTCCAATTGTTCACGTCAATGCAGATGATCCAGAAGCATGTTTAGCGGCTGTTCAATTAGCTGTAGAATACCGCAAACGCTTTAAGAAGGATTTCTTAATTGACTTGATCGGTTACCGCAGATACGGTCATAACGAAATGGATGAGCCTTCTACGACTCAGCCGATGCTGTACGATGCAGTCAGAAAGCACAAAACGGTCAAGAATATCTTTGCAGATAAACTTGTCACAGAAGGTCTTCTAACGAAAGAGCAGCGTGAAGAAATCGAGCAGGCTGTAGCGACGAGAATAGAAGAGGCCTATCAAAAGGTGCCTTCAAAGAAAGAGCATACGATTCAAGAAATTGAACTGCCAGAACCAGTATCAAATGGCTTCCCAGCAGTGGATACATCCGTAGAGTTTGATGTATTACGAAAGTTGAATGAAGAATTGATCAGCTGGCCGGACGATTTCCAAGTATTTGGTAAGCTTAAACGGATCCTTGAAAAACGTGCAAAAGTGTTTACAGATGACCGTAAAGTAGAATGGTCACTTGGGGAAGCACTTGCATTTGCATCTATATTAAAAGACGGTACGCCAATTCGAATGACCGGACAGGATTCAGAGCGAGGTACTTTTGCTCAAAGAAACCTTGTTCTTCACGACAGTCAAACTGGAGATGAATTTATTGCTCTTCATGAGCTGAGTGATGCAAACGCATCATTTACTGTTCATAATAGTCCACTGTCAGAGGGCTCAGTCATCGGGTTTGAATATGGTTATAATGTCTATTCTCCTGAAACGTTAGTCATTTGGGAGGCTCAATTTGGAGACTTCGCAAATGCGGCTCAAGTGTATTTCGATCAATTTATTTCAGCTGGACGCGCAAAATGGGGACAAAAATCAGGTCTAGTGATGCTCTTGCCTCATGGATATGAAGGACAAGGTCCTGAGCATTCAAGTGGAAGAACAGAGCGATTCCTGCAATCAGCTGCTGAGAATAACTGGACAGTGGCGAACCTCACAAGTGCAGCGCAATACTTCCACATTCTTAGAAGACAGGCGAAAATGCTGCTTCGTGAAGAGATTCGTCCGCTTGTCATCATGACACCGAAGAGTCTGCTTCGTAACCCGAACACATTGTCTGAAGTCCAGGAATTAACGGATGGACAGTTCCAACCAGTTCTTGAACAACCAGGCCTTGTGCATGATCACGAAAAAGTATCGCGACTCGTGCTATCTAGCGGGAAGGTATCAATCGATATTAGTGATCGTTTTACTCAAATGGAAGAGCCGAAAGATTGGCTTCACATTGCGAGAGTCGAACAACTATATCCATTCCCAGCCAAAGATATTAAAGCGATTTTATCAAAACTAACAAACTTAGAAGAAATCGTATGGGCGCAAGAAGAACCACAAAATATGGGGGCTTGGGGATACATTGAGCCATATTTACGTGAAATTGCGTCTGAAAAAGTAAAAGTACGTTACATCGGTCGAAGAAGACGTTCAAGTACGGCTGAGGGTGATCCAACTGTGCATAAAAAAGAACAAGAACGAATTGTATCTGATAGCTTGACTCGCAAAAACTAAGGGGGAAATGAAAAATGGCGGAAATTAAAGTACCTGAATTAGCGGAATCGATCTCGGAAGGAACGATAGCTCAATGGCTAAAGCAGCCAGGCGATTATGTGGAGCAGGGAGAATACCTGTTAGAACTTGAAACAGATAAAGTCAATGTCGAACTGACAGCAGAAGAATCTGGTGTACTGAAAGAAGTGCTGAAGGATTCTGGTGACACTGTACAAGTTGGAGAAGTCATCGGAACAATTGCAGCGGGTGAAGCTGGCGGAAGCGAGTCCGCAGCTCCAGCACCTGAGCAAGAGTCTGCACCAGCTTCGAAAGAAGAACCGGCAGCTGCTCAAAAAGAAGAAGCAGTGAAAGAAGAGCCGAAATCTGGTAATGGCAGGACCATCGCTTCTCCTGCAGCTAGAAAACTAGCGAGAGAGAAGGGACTAGACTTATCTGAAATTCCAACCGTAGATCCGCTGGGCAGGGTACGAAAGCAGGATGTCGCTTCTTATCAAAAAAATGAAGCACCTGCAAGTGCACCAAAAGCCGCGCCAAAAGCAAATGCTGCGGTGCAAAATGAACAACCAGGAAAGCCAATTGAACGTGAGAGAATGTCGCGCCGCAGACAAACGATTGCAAAACGTTTAGTTGAGGTTCAGCAAACGGCTGCAATGCTGACGACATTTAATGAAGTAGATATGACGGCTGTGATGGACTTAAGAAAACGCCGTAAAGATGCCTTCCTTGAACAAAATGATGTAAAGCTTGGCTTCATGTCTTTCTTCACAAAAGCAGTTGTAGCAGCACTGAAGAAATATCCGCTGCTTAACGCAGAAATTCAAGGTGATGAGCTCGTCTTGAAGAAATTTTATGACATCGGCATCGCTGTTGCTGCTAACGAAGGACTTGTCGTACCGGTTGTCCGTGATGCAGACAGATTGTCGTTTGCAGGGATTGAAAAGGAAATTGGTCATCTTGCGAAAAAAGCACGAGATAACAAATTGTCTCTAAATGAGCTGCAAGGTGGATCATTCACGATCACAAACGGCGGAACATTCGGTTCACTGCTTTCAACACCAATTTTAAACAGCCCTCAAGTTGGAATTTTAGGGATGCACAAAATTCAGCTTCGACCTGTGGCAATTGATGAAGAACGTTTTGAGAACCGTCCGATGATGTATTTAGCTCTTTCTTACGACCACCGGATTGTCGATGGTAAAGAAGCAGTTGGATTCCTTGTCACGATTAAAAACTTACTTGAAGATCCAGAGCAGCTATTACTTGAAGGATAATCTTCAATTTGAAAAGCTAGCACCCATTAAAGGTGCTAGCTTTTTTTCTTTTCATTTTCAGTATTTCCTCTCTTTGACCAATACGTCGCAAGCCAGGAACCAGATAAATTATGCCACACACTAAAAATGGCACTTGGTACGGCTGCAAGTGGCGAGAAGTGTGCTGTCGCTAGAGCTGCACCAAGTCCAGAGTTTTGCATGCCTACTTCAATCGAGATGGCTCTTCGAGAAGGGATATCCATTTTGCACCACTTTGCGATAAGGTAACCAAATAAAAGACCAAGTCCATTATGTAAGATCACAACGGCCAATATTAGCAGCCCAGATTGAAGAATCTGCTCTTTATTTGCACTGACAACCGCTGCAATGATCACTACAATTCCGGTGACAGATACAAGCGGCAATGCTTGAACTGCATAGGTCACTTGTTTTTTGAAAAACAATTTAACGATGACACCTAAGATAATTGGGATCAACACAACTTGTACAATTGACAAAAATAGCGCTTCTGGCGATACAGGTAACCATGATCTTGCAAAGAGTAAAATAAAGACAGGTGTTAAAAATGGAGCAAGAAGGGTCGATATGGTGGTGACGGCTACAGATAATGCCGTATTTCCTTTCGCCAAAAAGGTCATCACATTGGATGCTGTACCGCCTGGGCAGCAGCCCACAAGAATAACGCCTACTGCAATTTCAGAAGGAAGCTGTAATCCGTAAGCTAATAGAAAGGCGATAAGCGGCATGAGTGTGTACTGCGCCAGAACCCCAATCAGCACATAGAGAGGTTTTCGAAACAGCTCTTTAAAATCTTCAGCAGACAGGGTAAGCCCCATCCCAAACATAATAATACCGAGTAAAAAAGGAATATAAGGTCCAATCTTAGAAAATTCGGCAGGAAAGGCAAATCCAAGACACGCAAATAAAATGACCCAAATTGCAAAGGTTCTTCCTGCAAAGTGACTAATGGTTAATAAAATCTTCATTCATTGCTTCAGCTCTCTTTCTATACATATCTTTTCTATTTTAAATGAATTTTCTGAAAAAACAACCCATTCTTTTAGTGGTGATAATAATATTATGTAAACTATAATTACTCCATATAAGCAAATGCCTACATGGAGTAGCGTTTTTAAAAAGGGGTCCATTTCACTTGCTGAGCTTGCTTAAGGCGTGCTTCTGGCTCACGCCAGTCAACGACATTCCACCAGCGATCTACATATGTCGCTTTTTCATTCAGATATTGCAGATAGTAGGCGTGCTCCCATACGTCAAGAGCAAGAAGAGGAATCACATCCCATTGTGATAAAAATTGATGGCGTTCTGCTTGTAAAATCTCTAATCGCTGAGATCTTGGTGCCCATACGAGAATGGCCCATCCAACACCTTCAACTTGTTTGGCTGCAGCTGAAAATTGGGATTTGAATGCATCATAGCTTTCAAACGATTGTTCAATAAGACGAAGCATTTGACCAGTGGGCTTTCGTTTGCCTGAAGGACTCATAGAAAACCAAAAAATGCAATGTAAATAGTGTCCCGCACCATTGAAGGCTAGCTCCCGTTCCCAATGCTTGATCATTTTAAAATCATTGGTTCTTCTTGCTCTTTTTAAGGCAAGCTCAGCTTGGTTCAGACCTTCAACATATGATTGATGATGCTTCTGGTGATGCAAATACATCACCTCTTTTGAAATAAACGGTTCTAGTGCATCATACCGGTAAGGGAGAGGGGGTAATTGATGGCCGCCAACTGCCACATCTCGCATTGCATCTTGTGGAATTATATCCTCTGCAATACTTTCAGCCAATTCGTACCACTCTTCTTCACTGGAATGTTCATCATTCATGATGAACGATAAATGTTCTGCTTTCTGACGAATGTTGTCATCTTGAACTGCACCTTGAATGAAGCTAAGCCAATCTTTAAGCTGCATGCGATATTCTTCCTTATTCATTTTTACGCCTCATTTCTTCTGAAAATGTGGAACAAGCCATCATTGGAAAGACAAATGGATAGCTATGATAGGTGATGTAAAATTGCTTTGGAAGACCAATACCTACTGGATAGTGCAAGGCTTCACTCGAGTGCTGATGTTGAATCAAAAATGAGATGGCTTTTAAAATCACTTTGTCATCTGGCTGCACATATTGTAAAAGTGCCTCAGCAGCCCAAGCCGTTTGAACCACTGTCCCAAATGGAAGCGGGACGTACCTTTTAACCTCTGCACTTTTACACGATTCTCCGAAGCTGCCATCTTCTAATTGAATTGTTTTTAAAAATCGACATGCTTTTTGAACAGCAGAATGCGATGAGGAGATGCCAGCAGCCTTTAGTCCTGTTAACGCAGCCCAAGTACCATAAATATAGCAAACGCCCCATCTTCCGAACCATGATCCGTTTTTCTCTTGATGATCAAGCAGCCATTTCACACAATGATCTTTTTGCCTTTGCATGAGTGGTGACATGCTATTCTCTTCAAGAGCAATAAGATGGAGCACACGACCTGTAATATCAGGCGTAGAAGGATCAATGGCCGCATCCTCAGCAGATTCGAGCGGGAGATGACGAAGCAAGAAGTGATTTTGATTTTTTTCAAAAGCTGAAAAGCCGCCATCCCGGTTTTGCATGGAAAGAAGCCAATCAAATCCTCGTTTCCACTGAACGGGAGCGTAAGTTTGAGGAATGGCTTTTAACACAATTTGCGTATCATCACAATCTGGGTTATTTGTGTTTAAATCTGAAAAACCAAAGCCTCCCGGAGCTGCATGCCGGTTATGGATCGCCCAATCTGCTTTCTTCATTTGCTGCCGGTTCAGTAAGTACGTAAAAGACTTTTTGATCACTGGATCATTTTGTGTTCTGCCTGCTTGCTGAGAAGCATAACTGACAAGCGCTGTATCCCAAACAGTGGATGTAGAATTCTCAGCATATTTCCTGCCCCCACAGTCAGTGACTAGCTGTTTCATCCCTTTGACTGCTTTTAAAATGAGATGATGTCCCGGAGAGTATCCAAGACTCATGAGTGCATAGACCATAAAAATACTGGCACTTAAATAGCTGTACAGCGTGCCATCTTTTTCAAGGCGTTCAAACATATACCGCTTCGCTGCCTCATACCCGAAAAAGTCGAGCCGGCTGTCGAGTGCAGTATACGACCGCATGTATGCTAGAAAGTGGTGAGTGGAACGTTCTTCTCTTGCCATAAACCAGTCAAAAGGATTTTTAGACATGTTTGCATCGAGATGTGCTAAGCTTGGAAACTGTTCATGAGAGGTATATCGTTTGTTGAGTGCAATCATCATTGGGACAAAATGAATTCTTGCATATGCACTAAGATGATAGAAGTGAAGTGGGAAATATGTAGGGATGAGTAAAAATGAAAGTGGTGCATAGAAGTATGGCCAAGGGTGCATGCCATTGACGGCAAGCATCCACTTTGTCATAAAATGAACGTCCTTCAAGCCGCCATTTGATCGAATAAAATGTGCTGCTTTTTCCATATGCGGCTCATCTTGTTGATACCTGCCTGACACGAGCATCCCGCAGTAGCCTTGCACAGTCGCGGTTACATGTCCCGCCTGATCATGATACAAAGAAAAAGAACCATCCTCATTTTGCTTTTCACGTATAGCTTCTGCCAATTGATGAACCAAAGCCTGATCCGAATCACCGACCGCCTTTAACAGCATAATCAAAAAAGCATTTGTCATCATTGGCCCTTCAAAGCAGAAGACAAAAGCGCCATCTTCTCGTTGTCTGCGCTGCAGTTGCATGTGCAATTCATCAATATATTCGTTTACTTTTGTTTTAAAATCTTGCATATTCGGCCATGCTCCTTTCCTTTATTACTATATTCAGGAGCCTGCCTGTCACATGCAATCACAAAAAAGCCGATGACATGGTCACCGGCTCAGCGTGTAGACAAACCCTCGCATTCGTTGTCAGTCCTGCGTGCTGGTGCTCACGAATGTCAAATTCGCTCCGCGCCAGTACTCGTCCTTCCTAGACTGCAAAGGTTTTCTATCACGCTGAAAAGAAGACAAAGGGCTAAAATAAAGTTCATTTTAGCCCTTTGTCGACAATCTGAGCCGATGACATGGTCACCGGCTTTATAGGCGTCATTAGTCTTGGAGATTAATCCACACACTTTTGACTTCTGTATAGTTGTTAAGGGCGTATGATCCCATTTCTCTGCCAAGACCTGATTGCTTGTATCCTCCAAACGGGGAGGCAGCATCAAAGACGTTATAGCAGTTGACCCAAATCGTGCCTGCTTCAAGACGTGCAGCAATGTCATGGGCATGCTTTAAGTTTTCTGTCCAAAGTCCTGCGGCTAATCCATAGTCAGACTGGTTGGCTCTTTCGACCACTTCATCAATGGAATCGTAAGGAATTGCAGATAGGACAGGTCCGAAGATTTCTTCTTTTGCGATGGTCATGTCATCTTCTACATCTTTAAAAACAGTAGGGGAGACAAAATAACCAGCCTCATAAGGGCAATCGCCACCGACAACGGCTGTTGCACCTTCTGATTTACCTTTTTCAATATAGCCTAACACGCGCTCGTGCTGTTCTTTACTTACGAGAGGTCCGATTTGCGTATCTTGATGAAGACCGGCTCCTTGTTTGAGGGATGTCGCATATTCAGCCATTTGATCGACAACCTCATCATATTGGCTCCGGTGAACAAAGACCCTAGAACCTGCACAGCATACCTGACCTTGGTTAAACATGACCCCATTTAAAGCACCTGGAATGGCTTTCTTTAAATCGGCATCTGGCAAAATAATATTTGGTGATTTTCCGCCAAGTTCTAATGTGACCCTCTTAATGGATTTGGCTGCTTTCTCCATGATGAGTTTCCCAACATTTGTTGACCCCGTGAAGGCAAGCTTATTCACATCAGGGTGATCGGTTAACGCATTCCCAGCTGTTTCACCGAATCCAGGAACGATGTTAATCACACCTTCTGGGAAGCCGGCTTTATCTACTAATTCAGCTAAATAAAGCGCAGAGAGGGGTGTTTGTTCTGCTGGTTTTAACACGATGGTGCAGCCAGTCGCAAGTGCAGCACCCATTTTCCACATGGCCATAAGCAGCGGGAAATTCCAAGGAATGATTTGTCCTACAACGCCAACAGGCTCATGACGGGTATAATTAAAATATCCTTGGCTGACAGGAATGGTTTGTCCGCTTATTTTGGTTGTCCAGCCCGCATAATAGCGCATATGCTCGATTGCGAGAGGGATATCTGCATTGGTTGTTTCATTAATTGGCTTTCCGTTATCTAAAGTTTCAAGCTGAGCGAGCTCTTCTTGGTTTTCTTCCATTAAATCAGCAAGCTTGAACATGAGCCGGGCGCGTTCGGCGGCAGACATGGAGCGCCAAGGACCATGAAAGGCTTTTTTGGCTGCTTTTACTGCCTCATCAATGTCTTTTGCACCTGCTTCATATACATCAATAAGGGTTTCACCTGTGGCTGGGTTAGGAGTTGAAAAGGTTTTGTTATCGTGACTTGTGACAAACTGACCATTAATGTAGAGTTTTTTCGTCCCTTGGAGAAAAGATTCGAGTTTTGAACTAATTTGAAGTGTTGTAGAGCTCATAAATAAACAAACCTCCTTAAAGATATGGGTTGTTCTGCGAGTTCTAGGTGAAAAAGCGG
Organism: Bacillus sp. FSL K6-2431; assembly: GCF_038005165.1. Taxonomy (NCBI): domain Bacteria; kingdom Bacillati; phylum Bacillota; class Bacilli; order Caryophanales; family Bacillaceae; genus Bacillus; species Bacillus sp. FSL K6-2431. The sequence goes on from NZ_JBBOSQ010000001.1 coordinate 171,982, forward strand.
ATTTGAAGCAAATGATCTAGTATACGCACATGGATGTAAACGTATACATTCATCATATTACACCACATGTTTGAAAGCAATCCATAACACTCATTGCATTTCATGAAAAATTGGCTACAATAAATGTATAGATGAAAAAAGGAGTTTTTAAATCATGATCCATCAAAACTGGCAAACGGCTCAAACGTTAAAACAAGTAAAATGTATACATACGAATGCGAAAAAATATATGGTCGACCGTGCACTAACGGTTGGAAGCACATATGAAGTGAAAAATGAAACAGAAGAATTCCTGTTTGTCGTTGATAATACAGGTAAAGTAGGCGGGTATTATAAAGAGTATTTCGAAGACTTTTCTGCTGAATGATTTTGATCATCATCACTCATACTAAGAAAAACAGTAAAGGGTGATGATGATGAAAAAGAAGCAAACAGATGAGCAGAATCAACAAAATGCTTGGCATGATAACGAAGATGCTGATATGGCAATTACGCTTGAGCAGATTTCCGATGTATATGCCGAGGGAACCATTGAAACACCAAAAGACGAATAGTCCAGATTGTTGACAGAGTGCTAAAATGATCTTTATTTTAGCACTTTGTCTTCTTTTTCAGTGTGACATGAAAACCTTTGCAGCCCTAGGAAGGACGAGTACCGGCGCGGAGCGAATTTGACATTCGTGAGCACCGGACTGACAAAGAATGCGAGGGTTTGTCTACACGCTGACAGTGATTTGAAAAAATCACTGTTTTTTTATTGGTCACAATTCAACCATTTTTCTCAAAAAGAACTGAAACTTTTTTCCTGCTTTAACTGTCTAAATAAGTAGAGAAAAGAGCATCGAATCAAAAAGAAAAAGTTAAATGAAATTTAATCTATTCGTAATGGAATAACGATCATTTATAGCGTATTCTATAAGTGAGAACAAAACGTACCCACAGAGCGTGTGGCCGTTTTTTCATAAAGGAATTTGATGGAGGAAGAGGGGGTTTACGTGGGTATTTTTTCTGTCAGTAAACAAAATGATAAGAAATTCGAATCCTTACTAATTGAAGGGGAAAGAATTGAAGCTGTTTACAGACTGCGTCACGACCAAATTTGTTTCACCAATAAACGACTGATCTTTGGCGATAACCGCGTATTTTCTAAGAAGAAAGTTAGGGTCTCCTTGCCATATCGATCAATTGAAAGTTTTGCCATTCAAGAAGCTGGCGTGTTTGATCAGGACACAGGTATGCTGCTTGTCACAAGCTCAAAAGTATTTGAACTCGATTTTTCAAAAGAGACGGATTTGAGTGATGTTCAAGCCATTTTGACAAAACATATTTGCTGATCAACCTTGCGATTACATAGATCACATGCACTTTTCTCATTCTACGTATTTATTTTAATAGATCGCACATTGCCTGAGCCCTTCCCCATATTTTCTGGGAAGGGCTTTTTTGTTCAGGTGTTTGAATGATAGCAAAAAAGGATAAAGATGAAACAGATACAGAAAGGGGAATGAACAATGAAAGTATTAGTTGCTGGAGCAAATGGACATACAGGTAGACTCGTCATTCGTTATTTAAAAGAAAAAGGACATGAGTCGCTTGCTCTCATTCGAGATGAAAAACAAGCGGATGCGCTAAAAGAACTTGGTGCAGCGCCTGTCATCGGTGATCTTGAAAAGGATGTGACAGATGCTGTGAAACAAGCAGATGCTGTCATCTTTGCAGCTGGTTCAGGCTCGAAAACAGGTGCAGATAAGACGATTGCAGTGGATCAAGAAGGTGCAAAACGTCTTGTCGACACAGCGAAAAAAGAAAACATTCAGCATTTTGTGATGCTGAGTTCCTTTAATGCCGATGATCCAAACCAGGGAAAAGGGCAAGGAAGTATGGAAATTTATTATGAGGCGAAAAGAAAAGCAGATGAACATCTAAAACAGTCTGGACTTTCCTATACCATTGTCCGTCCAGGTGCCTTGCTGCATGAGGAAAAGACAGGAAAGATTGAAGCTGCGGAGCATATTTCAGATAATCAAAACATTGAGATTTCAAGAGAGGACGTAGCCGCTGTACTAGTGGAAAGCTTAACAGAATCCAATGTGAAAAATAAATCCTTTGACTTAATTAAAGGGGATAAACCAGTAGAAGAAGCACTTCGCACCCTGTAAGAGAAGCAAGCTGCTGCCAATAAGGCGGCGGCTTTTTTGATGTTTTCAATTCCCTTGCAGCGGGAAGGTAATAAGAAAGGAGTGATTGACCGTGGGCTTAACGAAAGAACAAAAAGCTGATTTATACGAAAGATTGAATCAATTAAAGGAAGATGTAAAAGGGTCAAAAAAGAAAGAAGAATCTATGCTAAGTGAATCGAGCGAGATTTCAAATGGTGTTGGGAACCATATCGCTGATCATGGGAGCATTTATTTAGACCGCATGACCGAACAAACGCTGGACCAAGTTGATGGCCAGCTTGAAGCTGAAATTGATGCAGCCCTGAAACGAATGGAAGACGGAACATATGGGGTCTGTGAGAAAACAGGGAAAGACATTCCATATGAACGTTTAAAAGCAGTTCCCTATACACGTTATTCAATCGATGCGAAGAAAAATGAAGAAACCACTCAAGACCCAAACGAGTTTGACCGTAATTTCTCAGATCAAATGCGTGATTTAACAAATAGACAAACAATGGATCAGATGCATTCAGATACGTATGAACGATTAGAGGAAGAGCAGGATGTTGACATAGACGAAGAAAAATAGGATAATTAATCGAAGTTACATTTTTTCAGAATAATTTTTTCTTATGTATGCAATGACAAATATCTTGTATACATGAGTATTTCATAGAAAAAAGATCTCTTGAAATTTAATAAACTTTCGTGTAATATAGTTTAAAGGCTGCGATGCGCGTAATGTTAATTAAGTTTTAACCTTTAAGCTGTAATAGGGAGTTTTATATTGAAGCCGGAATGTCATGCCTCCTTAGAGAGGAAGACAGGAACGTTTCTGCAAACACCCACTTTGAGGAGTGGTGGTTTAAAACTTTCTTACTTAGATTACGGCATCCGCAGCTTTTCCTAGGATGATTCAAGCCATTTTCCATTTCGGAAAATGGCTTTTTATTTTGTAAAAAGACGAAATTCGACTGATCGCCTGTAGAGGCAAGAATCTATGTTAAAATGGACAAAACAAATGACGGAGAGGGAATTGAATGTTAGAACAAGCAGAAGCACTCCTGAAACAATATTATGGCTTTGATGCCTTTAGAAAAGGACAGAAACAAGCCATTGAAGCGATTGTAAATAAACAAAAGGATACCGTCTGCATTATGCCGACAGGCGGAGGGAAGTCAGTTTGCTATCAGATCCCTGCGCTAATGATGGAAGGTACAACGATCGTAGTATCTCCGCTTATTTCTTTAATGAAGGATCAGGTTGATGCGTTAAATGAGATGGGCATACGTTCTTCCTTTTTAAACAGCACTCTGTCCGCAGCTGAAATGAATGAAAGGCTGAAAAAATGCGAAAACGGGGAATATGAACTGCTTTATATCACACCTGAACGCTTACAAAATGAACGTTTTTTTCAGCTGTTAGATCGGTTAACGATTCCTTTAATCGCGATTGATGAAGCGCACTGTATATCCGAGTGGGGACATGATTTTAGGCCAAGTTATCGCTTCATTCAAGAATGCTTGAACAAGCTGTCAAAAAGACCGGTGATTGTCGCATTAACAGCTACAGCGACGAAAAAGGTACACCAAGATATATGTGAACAGCTTGGCATAAACGGAGAAGAAACCGTCTTTACTGGGTTTGCTAGAGAAAATTTGTCCTTTCAAGTGATCAAAGGAGAAAACAGTGAACGTTTTATCACACAATATATGAAGAAAAACAGTCTTGAGTCTGGCATTATTTATACAGCCACTCGTAAAGAAGCGGATAATATTTATCATCGACTAAAAAAACAAAAGATCAAAGCTGGCGTTTATCATGGTGGATTGGATGATCATACGAGAGAAGAGCAGCAAAACCTCTTTTTAAATGATGATATCCAGGTGATGGTCGCCACATCAGCATTTGGCATGGGAATCAATAAGTCGAATGTCCGTTTTGTGATCCATCATCAAATTCCAAGGGATATTGAAAGCTACTATCAAGAAGCTGGGCGTGCCGGCAGAGATGGGCTTGAAAGTGAATGCATCTTACTGTTTTCACCTCAAGGTGTAAGAGTGCAGCGCTTTCTCATTGAACAGTCAATAGAAGATGAGACGCGCTACCAGCATGAGCTGCTTAAATTAAGGCAAATGGTGGATTACTGTCATACTGAGCAATGTCTGCAGCAATTTGTGATGGATTATTTTGATCAAACAGCTAGTTCGCCTTGTGGTAAATGCAGCAACTGCCTTGATGAAAGAGAGCGTGAAGAGGTCACAAGAGAAGCACAGATGGTGTTATCTTGTACAGTGAGAATGAATGAGCGCTTCGGTAAAATGATGATCGCCCAAGTACTGGCGGGCTCTAAAAACAAAAAAGTGCTAGAGCTAGGTTTCGATCGTCTCCCTACATATGCTTTAATGAAACAACATTCGGCTCAGCAAATCAGTGACTTCATTGAATTTTTAATTACAGAAGAGTATTTGCACATGTCTGAAGGAGCTTACCCAACACTGAAGGTGACCCATAAAGGGAAGAAAGTGTTAGTTGGACAAGAGGCTGTGTATAAAAAGCAGGCGATCAAAGCAGAAGCCATTCAAGAAAACGATGCATTATTTGAGCGATTGAGATCGCTGAGAATGAAGCTAGCTAGAGAGCAAGGTGTTCCGCCGTTTGTTGTCTTTTCTGATCAAACATTGAAGGAAATGTCAGCGGTAGAGCCTCAAACAGATGATGAATTACTCCAAATTAAGGGGATTGGCGCTCAAAAAAGAGAGAAATACGGAGATGTTTTTTTAGAAGAAATTCGTTTATTTATAGAAAAAGAGAAAAAATAAAGAGTTTGAAGAAGAAAAATAAATATTTTTCGCTGCACTTGGACACGTTTTCATCAGGCCGTTTTTGATCCTTTTAAAACCTTGATATGGCAGGGAATCAAGCCGTTTTGTGGTCTGATTTACCAATGGAGAGAGATGTTTCATGTAAAGGAACTGTAATCTAAAACATATCGTTTTGTTATTGAATTGACATTTACATATGTTACGATAGCACTCGTTAGCCGCCATAAAAAGCTAACAAGGGAGGATTTACTTTATGAAGAAGACTATTATGTCCTTGGTTGCTGTTGCAGCAATCTCAACAACAGCATTTGGAGCGCAGCAAGCTTCTGCAAAGGAAATCACTGTACAGAAAGGTGATACACTTTGGGGAATCTCACAAAAAAATGATGTGTCTCTAAAGGACCTAAAGGGTTGGAACAATTTATCTACTGATATGATCTATGTAGGTGATAAATTGACAATCTCTTCAAAAGAGAAAACTCAGGAGCAGTATAAAGTCCAGAAGGGGGACAGCCTCTGGAAAATCGCTCAAAAATTCAATGTGTCAATTAGCGATATTAAGTCTTGGAATAACTTAAACTCAGATATAATTATGGTTGGTTCAACACTAAGTGTTGCTGGCCAAAGCTCGGCTCCGGTAAGCTCAGAACCTGTTCAAAAACAGGAACCTGTCCAAAAAGAGCAAACAACGAAAAAAGCTGCTCCTAAAAAGGAAACAGCTAAAGCAGAATCATCTTCTGCTAGTCAGAGTGTACAAAAAGAAATGACTGTTACGGCTACGGCTTATACAGCAAATGATGGTGGCATCTCAGGTATCACTGCAACAGGGGTAAACTTAAACAAAAACCCAAATGCAAAAGTCATTGCAGTAGATCCTAATGTCATTCCATTAGGAAGTAAGGTTTATGTTGAAGGCTACGGTGAAGCCATCGCAGCAGATACTGGCGGCGCAATTAAAGGTAACAAAATTGATGTACATGTACCAAGCAAATCCCAAGCGAAAAATTGGGGCGTAAAATCAGTCAAAGTAAAAGTACTTAACTAGTAAATAATTGTTTTTTGGAAGAAAGCATCAGGTGGCGGCCTGATGCTTTTATTGTACCCTTTTTTTGGTCAAAAATACACATATTTTTCAGAAAAATTTGCATTTTCGACAAAAAGTAGCGCATATCTTATGATACACGCTGGTTTTTGTCGTTAGCTGTCCACCCAATAAATTTCTCCGCTTTGTTCTTTCCAATTGATCTGGACATCAAATTGATGCTTTTCATAAAAATGAATTAAGCGATCTACGTGATCCCAGTCTCTTTTGACGAGGTCGCCAGTAATCACGGGTATGTTCTGCTCTCTTGCGATTTCTTTTAAATGCTTCATGCAGATGGAGCCGTATCCATTATCTGGCGGGCCTTTAATATCGGCAATATGAATCTTTCCTTCTTCAGGATATTCCGCAATTAAGGAAAAATCAGATTGTCCGCGAAAAGCTTTTTCACAATCGCTGAGCATAATTTTACATGTATCTGCACTTTCAATGGCAGAGACGATCAGCCACTCATCTTCTTTCGCTTGATCGATGCCAATGATCTTTGCTTTTTTCGAAATATCTTTCATATTTTCTTGCATTCGATACATTTGGAACTGCAATTGCTGTAATTCTTGCTCTAACGTCTTCACATCGTTGGCTGTTTCCTGTAAGATTGACAAGTCCATTACTCCTTTCCTATCAGAAATGATCAAAATCACATAAATTCCAATTTTAAAGGAAGTGGATGGATCTTTCAAGCCGTTAGAACGCCTGCAACCTGCAAGTTTGTCTAAAATTCGACGAAGACAGCGAATTCATTGACTTTATAGAGAAATTTAAATAACATACTCTTAGTCGGAACTAATAAAGAGAGGTTTTCAAACATGAACGAACAGAATCAAAAACCGAAAAATTTTACTGGTATTGTGATCATTTTAACAATTGCCATCAACGGATTAATCGCTTTATTATTTTTAATGCCAAAATCAGATAAATTTAGCCATCTGGATATTACATTTTTGCCGTTACTTAATGCCGTGATGAACAGCTTTACGTTTATCTTTTTACTTTCAGCACTCATCATGATTAAACAAAAGAACATTAAAGCGCACAGACGATTTATCTTTGCTGCATTTTCAACGACACTTGTCTTTTTAATTTCGTATGTGACCTATCACTCAATGGCAGCTGATACCCATTTCGGAGGAGAAGGGATTATCCGTCCAATTTATTTCTTTATTTTAATCACACATATCGTCTTATCAGCAGTCATTGTACCGCTTGCCCTGATTACGCTGTTTAGAGGCGCACAGATGCAAGTCGAGCGTCACCGTAAAATTGCTCGCTGGACCATGCCGCTGTGGCTTTATGTCAGTCTCACTGGCGTCATTGTGTATATGATGATTTCTCCATACTACAGCTAACGTATGTCCAACTGGACATACGTTCTTTTATTTACAAGATGCAGTGCTTTGGATAAAATGGGAATTGGGTATCCGACTTGCACGGTATCTTCCCATCTATAGACTCACATCATTTCTGGCCGTTTGCTCGTTTGGAGAACAACAATTGAACGAAACGGGGGTTATATGATGACTGAACAACTGCAGTATAAACCGGGGCTTGAAGACATTGTGGCAAGCGAAACGTCTATCTCATACTTAGATGTGCAGCAAGAAGAGATTGTAATTCGCGGGTATGACCTCATCGAGTTGGCACAAAAAAAGACCTATTTAGAAACAGCCTATCTGCTTATTTATGGAAGATTACCAGATGCGATGGAATATCACCAGTTTCAGCAAGACATTTCCTCACAAACCAACTTACATCCAACCATTCAAACCATTTTAACAAAACTGCCAAAAACCACACATCCGATGGATGCCATGAGAACGTGCATATCTGCTCTTAGTGGGTACGATGATGCGTTACAAGATCGATCAGAAGCATGCCAGCAAAAGCGTGCTGTTCGATTACTCGGCCAGCTACCGGCCATTGTCGCTGGAAGCTATCATATTCTCACAAAAGACGCCGCTATTTCTCCAGATCAGACCAAATCCTACACTGAAACCTTTTTAACCATGCTAACCGGACGCACGCCAACCCAAGACGAAATCACCGCTTTTGACCAAACACTCACATTATATAGTGAACATGAGCTGCCTAATTCAACGTTTGCCGCTAGAGTCATCGCATCCACACATTCTGACATGTATGGTGCTTTTACTGGAGCAATTTCTTCATTAAAAGGTGACTTGCACGGAGGAGCGAATGAAGCTGTCATGCATATGCTTCTCGAAGGGAAAACAACGGAAGGCTTCCTTGCGCTGATTGAGCGAAAATTAGCCGCAAAGGAAAAAATGATGGGCTTTGGCCATAGGGTATACATGAGAAAAATGGACCCAAGAGCCGCTCTTTTAAAACGATCATTGAAAACGCTTACGGAATCAAAGGGAGATACAACGCTTTATGACATGTGTGTAGCAGGAGAGGCATACATGAAAGAGAAGAAAAACCTCTATCCGAACCTTGATTATTACGCCGCACCTATTTATTACGTGCTCGGGATTCCAATTTCACTTTATACACCGATTTTCTTTGCTGCAAGGGCAAGTGGATTAGCTGCTCATGTCATTGAACAGCATTTGCATAATCGCATTTTCAGACCGAGAGTCCGTTATTTAGGGCCAAGAGGATTAAAAGTTTCAGATGATGATGGAAAAATGGGGGAATGAACATGAATAAAACAGCAGTCGCCAATCAAACGGATCAGCTATTAGAAGAAATCGCAGCCTATGCAGTAGACGGGGAAATTACGAGTAAAGAAGCCATTGAAACGGCACGCTATGTGCTCATAGACACACTTGGCTGCGGAATGCTGGCGCTCAATTTTCCTGAATGTACGAAGCATCTTGGACCGATCGTCCCTGGAACCGTTGTACCTAATGGAGCAAGAGTTCCAGGTACTTCCTTTGTGCTAGATCCTGTTCAAGCGGCTTTTGATATAGGCTGTATGATTCGCTGGTTAGATTATAATGACACGTGGCTTGCAGAGGAGTGGGGACATCCGTCAGATAACTTAGGCGGGATTTTAGCTGTGAGTGATTACATCAGCAGAACACGGCTTGCAAACGGGGAAGAGCCGCTTTCGATGAATGACGTACTACATGCGATTGTCAAAGCACATGAAATTCAAGGCGTACTGGCTTTAGAAAATTGTCTGAATCGCAATGGCTTGGATCATGTCCTATTTGTCAAAGTAGCAACAAGTGCTGTTGTATGTGCATTGCTTGGCGGAACAAAGGAAGACGTGCAGCATGTTTTATCGCAAGCGTTTGTTGATAATTCTCCGCTTAGGACGTATCGCCACGCCCCAAACACAGGGTCGAGGAAATCATGGGCAGCTGGGGATGCAACAAGCCGTGGGGTGAGACTCGCAATGATGACACTCAAAGGGGAAATGGGCTATCAAACGCCGCTTAGTGCAGAGAAGTGGGGCTTTGAAGATGTTCTGATGAAAGGGAAATCTCTCACACTCGCTCAGCCGCTAGGATCATACGTCATCGAAAATGTGCTTTTCAAAATTGCTTATCCTGCTGAGTTCCATGCCCAAACGGCTGCAGAGGCTGCTATGATCCTGCATGACGCTGTAAAAGGTCGATTAGATGACATTGACCGAGTAGAGATTACAACACATGAATCAGCGATTCGGATTATCGATAAGAAGGGACCGCTGTATAATCCAGCAGACCGCGATCATTGCTTGCAATATATTACTGCGATTGGATTAATCTATGGTGAGCTCACAGCTGACCATTATGAAGAAGAAACGGCGCAAAATCCGGTCATTGATCGTCTCCGGGATCAAATGGTCGTCAAAGAAGATAAACAATATACAGCGGATTATTTAGATCCGAAAAAGAGATCCATTGCAAACAGTGTGCAGATCTTCTTTAAAGACGGGACGATGACAGACCGAATCGAAATTGAATATCCACTTGGTCATCGCAGAAGAAGGCAGGAAGGCATTCCTCTGCTTGAAAAGAAATGGCTCTATCATTTGAAGACGAGATTTCCACAAAAACAAGTGGATCAAATTGTGTCACTCTGTCAAAATCCAAATCAATTAAAAACAACAACCGTACCAGCATTTATGGACTTATTCGTCATATAAGGGAGGGAATTAGTGTGTGGATCGTGAATGATGAATCAAGTCAAGTAGATTTAGCCGCAGCCTTTCAAGAACAAATGCACAAATCAGCTTTATTTCAAATTCCAGGCGTTCACGATGGAATGTCTGCGCTCTATGCAAAAAAAATGGGCTTCCAAGGGCTCTATTTATCCGGAGCCGCCTTTTGTGCCAGCAAAGGATTGCCTGATCTCGGCATGATCCATTCAACGGAAATGGCTGAAAAAGCAAAGGAAATCATTCGAGCTTCTCAGCTGCCGCTTTTGGTCGATATGGATACTGGCTATGGCGGTGTATTGAATGCTGCAAGGGCGGCAAAGGAAATGGTAGAAAGTAAGGTGGCAGCTGTTCAAATTGAAGATCAGCAAATGCCAAAAAAATGCGGACATTTAAACGGAAAATCGCTCGTTCCAGTAGAAGAGATGATCGCAAAAATCAAAGCCATCAAACAAGCGGCACCAACGCTTTTGGTGATTGCGAGAACCGATGCAAGGTCCGTAAATGGGATGGAGGATGTCATCCGCCGGGCCAATCTTTACGTAGAAGCAGGAGCTGACGCTATTTTTCCTGAGGCACTCATCACAGCAGAGGACTTCACGCATGCGTCAAACAATATTAAAGGACCGCTCCTTGCAAATATGACGGAGTTTGGCAAGACGCCTTATTATCATGCAGACGAATTTTCTGTATTTGGCTTTCAAATGGTCATTTACCCTGTGTCATCACTCAGAGTCGCTGCAAAAGCGTATGAGCGTTTATTTACAGAAATCATGGAGAAGGGGACGCAGCAAGGAATGCTAAAGGACATGCAAACGAGACAAGAGCTGTATGAAACGATTCATTATGATGAATATGAGGAAATGGATCAGCATTTAGCGAAAACGATCCTGCCGGAAATCGGGAAAGAACATCGATAAAATGAAAAGCACTTCCTAAATGGAAGTGCTTTTTTTTACGATGATGGTGAGGATGACGAAGCCAATTTCATCTTTTCTTCAACTGTTTTCGTTTTTTCTTTTACTTTTTCAGCATAAGTGAAGTCACCGAAGCAATATGGGTAGCGGAAGTTATCTTTGTTGCCTCCGCACGTATAGACTTCTGGGTTTCGTTTCACTTGCTTTTTAGAGTATTGTTTTGCCAATTTCTCGGAATGTTTTCCCCCGTTTTTTGCAACAAAATCAATATAGCCAATTCCCATATTATAGCTTTGAATAATGGTTTCCAAATCAACGCCTTTTTTCTTCCCATGCTTGTACATAGTAGAAAAATGATGGACTCCTTGTCTAATGCTTTTCTGAGGGTCATTGATTTCATTTCGTTTCAAACCAAGAGATTCAGAGGACTGCATTGGATCTCCGCCTCTGCCTTTTGATTCTTGATACATCATACCGAGGATTAACGCGGTATATTGATCTAAATCTTGATCTCTTAACTCTGTTTCTACAAGCGGTTTGAAATCATCCAATCTCGACAAAACAATTGATTCCGTATCAATCGGCAGCTTTTTTAACTCCTTTTGATTAAAGGACATGACAATGGCTGCTAATACGAAAACAAACAGAAAAATCGTGAAGCAGCCTGAAATGGCAAAACATCCTGTTTTTTTCTTTTTCAAGGTCAGTTCACCCCTGTTTTGCCCCGCTTTTAAAAGGGAAGTACAGCCTTTTTATTATGCCATATCCTGCACAAGATACCAAGTGAAAACCTTATAATCAATCGTACCCAAATGTAAATTCGGGTCTTGTTTTCAGTCTGTAGCAGAAATAAACAAAACCGATAATTAGCCAAAGCAAACCAATGATTAATGCATTTGTACTGATGTTCGTTAACAGCCATATACAAAAGGCCGTCCCGCACAGAGGAATCACTGCGTATCTCAATGTATTGAGTACACCTCTTTGTTTTTGTCTAATGAAATAGTACGCAAAAACAGATAAGTTCACTAATGTGAATCCAATCAACGCGCCGAAGCTGATAAAGGAATAAATGACTTCAAGTTCGCCAACGACTGCGGTTAAGGAGAAAGCACCAATTAATAAAATATTAAAAACAGGCGTTTTTAATCTCGGATGTATATATCCGAAGAAACGCTTCGGTAACGACTCATCTCTACCCATTGCATATAATAGCCTTGCTGCACTTGCATGTGACGATAAGGAAGAAGAGATAACAGCGACCATTGTGCCAGCTAAAAAGAACGAGTGGAGAAAGGCGCCGCCCACAAAATCCGCAATTTCAAGTGAGGCCGCATCGGGATGCTTGAACTGCTGAAAATTTGGAAATACTTGCTGCAAAAAATAAGACGTCAAGGTAAACAGTACGCCTCCAATGGCAACGGTTAAGAAGATGGCAAGTGGGATCGTCTTTTTTGGCTTAATGGTTTCCTCAGACAGGGTCGAAATCGCATCAAATCCTAGAAACGAAAAACATAAAATGGTTGCTCCTGAAAAAATAAGCGCTGGATCTAAGCTCGCCGAATAAAAAGGCCGGGCGGACAATAATTCCCCGCTGCCTGCATTTTGCGTGAGCCCATACATAATAAACCCAACAAAAGTGACGGCGACAATGACCTGAAAGGTCACAAATAGTGCCGTGATGTTGGCTGTAAGCCGGATACCGATTACATTGACAGTCGTTATGGCGATAGCAAGTATGGAGATCCAAATGTAATGAGGTACATCAGGAAAGGCTGCGGTTAAATAAGCACTTCCAATCGCAAAATTCACCATAGGCAAAAATAAATAATCCAGTAAAAGTGTCCAGCCTACAAGAAAGCCAACATGAGGATGAATACTTTTTTGCGCGTATGTATAAGCAGATCCTGCTTTTGGAAAAGCCTTCACCATATTCCCATAGCTAAGCGCTGTCAATAGTAATGCAAGTAACGTAAATATATAAGCTGTAGCGACGTGTCCTTTCGTCAGCTGAGCCACAATGCCGTATGAATCAAATACGACAAGTGGATCCATATAAGCAAGCCCGATCACAACAAGTGGAAAGACAGTCAGGCTGCGTTTTAGTCTTGGCTCTTCAGTCAATTTGCCTATCAGCTCCTCTAAAAAAATGAATAAATAATGCTCATTTTAAAAAGAATGCTACCAAGTGTCAATGCTATTTGAGTAAATCTTTTTTCTAAAGTGTGCTCTCTTTGCATGCCGGACGTTTTGGTATATGATGATACATAGAATAAGTCGTGATTTGACGGACAAGAAAGGTGAAGCAAAATGAAGGAAGAACTGAATACAAATCAAGAACAGGAACGGATGGAGCTGGATGAAGAAAGTCTATTTCTTGTCTCCCAAACCTTTAAAGCTTTATCTGATCCGACACGTATTCGAATTCTGCACCTGCTGTCTCAAGGTGAACACTCGGTAAATGATATAGCAGAAACACTGAATCTCATGCAATCAACCGTTTCTCATCAGCTGCGCTTTTTAAAAAACCTTCGTCTCGTGAAATCTAGACGAGCAGGGACCTCGATTTTTTACAGCCCTGAAGATCAGCATGTGATGGAAGTGCTTGAACAGATGATTCACCATGCACAGCACGATTGATAAAAAACCTTCCTACTTTCATATAGGAAGGTTTTTATGCATGATGCACATGTGTCGATCGTTTATTTGCTTTCATCATGTGAAAAGAAAAAACAACATAGTAAGCAGCTAAAAGAAAAAAGCTGAGCATGGTCATCGCATCATCGCTCACGATGTGCTGATACAGTTCAACGACACTGATTTTGGTCATCGAATGGTTTGTGAGCTCAACCAGCTTAAAACTAAGCCTGGATAAAAACAAACATAAAATGAAGCTTTCAATCCATTTACTCGTTTTCATATACAGCCGGCCATTTTCTTCTTTCATACGAATCGTCTGATAGGCATGAACAGCTAGGCTGCTTCCAAAAAGCATACCAATAGCGGCATAGATGAGGATATTATGATTTTGCCATCCTTCTGATAGGAGAATAAGGGCTGAAAGACCAAAGAGATACATTCTCATCAAAAGCCTGATGGGGCGTACAAGCTGAAAGCGTCTCATTCGATTCATTCGAATCATGATGCAGATCAACATAATGCTCCCAATCATGAACAATTGCCACACGTTATGTGTCATGATGCAACCTCCTCCTGCACGTGCAGGGATGTAAACGAATGCTGGCTGTTACTTATCTTTACCATTCTTTCTTTTTTTATCAAAACAAAACCTACATTTATGAAAAAGAGGAAAAGTCATGAAAATCGACCGCATTTTATCTACTGTGATGCTGCTCATTAGCAAGAAGCAAGTACAGGCGAAAGATCTTGCTGAACTTCACGAAGTGAGCACGAGGACCATTTATCGTGACATTGATACCATCAATCAAGCGGGAATCCCTGTTGTCACAACCCAAGGAGCAGGTGGAGGCATTTCACTTGTTGAGGATTATCGTTTAGAGAAAAAATTATTTACCGATGATGACATCGAGGTCATTTTAACAGCCCTCGAAAGCATGACGAGTGCCTATTCCTTTAAAGAAAGCGAACATGTACTGAAAAAAATCAAATCGCTTATTCCCACGCATACGTGTGAAAACGAAAAGCAGCATCATGTCTTCATTGATTTAAGCTCCTGGGGAAAAGACAGCCAGGCAGAAAAGAAGCTCCAGCTCATTCATACAGCTGCGTCAGCGCACCAATACATTCAGTTTACTTACCGCAATGCGAAAGGTGAAACACTTCCACGCAAAGTGGAGCCTTATACGCTCGTTTTAAAAGGGAGGCATTGGTATTTGTATGCGTTCTGTTGTGTAAAAAAAGCTTTTCGTCTGTTCAAGCTAACTAGAATGACGGGTCTTGTCACCATTTCAGGGTATTTTCAACCGAAAAGAATCAAAAACGAAGAAAAGCCTTGGAATGATTCTTGGCAAGAACAACCGTCGGTCAGCTCTGTCACGCTCAGGTTAACGGAAGCATCAGTGGGGAAAGTGAAGGAGTGGGTAGATGAGAACGAATTGAATGTTTGTTCAGACGGCACTTACCTTGCCACCATTACCGTACCTCTTGATGATTGGTTAAATAGTTTCCTATTCCATTTAGGTCCAGATGTTGACATTCTTTCCCCGAAGCATGTCAAAGAAGCGTTTGACATTCAGTTGAAACAATTTCTCAAACGAATAGAAACTTGACACAGTGTTGTCAGGTTTCTTTTTATATGATAGAAAAAAAGGAGATGAGAATGTATGTACGATATCGTGACATTAGAGAAACAATGGATGAAAGGGTTGTCTGTTCGAACAACAAACGAAATGGAGCAAACAAAAGAGCGGAAGATTGCTCCACTCTGGCAACAATTTTTTGCGCAGCAGCTTCACGGAGGGCAAGCGCCCGTCATAGGATTATATTCAGATTATGAAAAAGATGAGCATGGCTCTTATTTATTTACTGCTGGGCAATTCGTGGATCAGCAGGTAGAACATGTCATAGAGGTTCCTTCATCGACCTACGCAAAATTCCGAACGAGAAAGGGACCTATTGAAGAGGTTGTGTTGGAGACATGGCAGCAGATTTGGGCGTGGGATGAGCGCCATTACCGCACATATACAGGCGACTTTGAATGGTATGATGAAAGATCTATAGATCCAAAAGAAGCGCAAATTGATATTTATATTGCGGTTGATGAAGAAATGCTTGCTAAAACTAATATCATTAGTTAATATAAAACTAACAACATTAGTTTTAGGAGGACATATGATGAGATTGACAACTTTTGATCGCCTGCACCAGCTCACATTGATGCCACGTCTATTTCCGGTAAATTGCTATGTATTTGAGGAAGAAAATGGACTGATATTAATTGATGCTGCTTTAAAAATGGCAGCAAGCTCGATCATTGAATTTGCGCACAAAAAAGACAAGCCAATCGACAAGATTATTCTCACTCATAGTCATATGGATCATATCGGTGCACTAGATGAAGTGAAAAAGGCTTTTCCAGAGGCAGTCGTTTATTTATCAAAACGCGATGCCCTCCTTTTTGAAGGTGATTTTTCCTTGCTTCCTGGTGAACCTCAGCAAAAAATTAAAGGCAGTTTTTCGAAACATATTCGTACAAAACCGGATGTGCTTGTCGAAGAAGGGGATGAGATTGGACCGCTGAAAGTCATTGCAACACCAGGGCACACACCTGGCAGCATTTCTTTATACGATGAAAGGTCAGGGATTGTCATTGCAGGAGATGCACTTGTGACAAAAGGCGGTTTATTCGTAACGGGTGAGTTTCGCTTGACCTTCCCGTTCCCGGCTTTTGCCACTTGGGATGCAGAAACAGCACTCAAAAGTGCCGAAAAATTGCTGGCACTTCCCTTATCTTGTCTTGCAGTAGGACATGGTGATCTTATCATGGAACCTCATGCCAAGCTTCAAGCTGCCATAACAAAAAGGCAGCATCAGTTAAAGAAAGGGGAGCAGTAAACCGTGTCTCCAAGAATGGGTATCACGCAAGAAAAAATCATCGATACAGCGGCCGCATTTGTTGATGAAGAGGGCTTTTCTGCATTGACCATTGCTACATTGTCTAAAAAGCTGAACATCAGACCACCTTCTCTTTATAATCATGTATCTGGTCTTCTTGAAATTCAGGCGGCACTCGCAGAAAAAGGGCTGTCCATGCTACGTGAAGAAGGTATACACGTAACAGAGGGATTGGATAAAGAAGAAGCTGTGTTAGCCTTTGCCAAACAGTATGTTGAATTTGTCCGCGAACATCCAGGCCTTTATGAAGCGGCCTTTTCACATATGGAGGAGAAAAAAGTAAGAAGTGAGGCAGAGCGCCTTGTTGAATTTGTCCAATCCATCATGGCCCGTTTTGGTGTCAAAGAAGAAGAGATGACACATGTGGTCAGAGGACTAAGAAGCTTATTGCACGGCTTCGGTGATATTTCAAATAAAAATGGATTTCAACGAAAAGAACAGCTTGAAGACAGTGTGAGCTATGCGGTCAAGCTTTATATCTCAGGTGTGTTGCAAAAAGAAGATCTGTCTCATTGACAGGTCTTTCAGATTGTTGACAAAGGGCTAAAATGATTTTTATTTTAGCCCTTTGTCTTCTTTTCAGCGTGAATTGAAAACCCTTGAAGTCTAGGAAGATCGAGCACTGGAGCGGAGCGAATTCAACATTCGTGAGCACCAGCGCGCAGATCTGACAACGAATGCGAGGGTTTGTCTACACGCTGGAAGATCTGTCTCATTGACAGGTCTTTTTTTGGTAGTGAACCGATATGTTAAAGAGGCGACCATCTTGAACCAATTTTTTGACAAAAAAAGAATAAACATTTGACAGTTTTGTGAAACATGGTATGCTTATTATGTGAAATAATTCACATAGAGGAGTAGAGGCAGATGAAAAGAAAGCCCGTTTATGTGGAAACAACCATTCATGCACCGATAGAGAAAGTATGGGAGTATACGCAAAATCCAAAGCTTCATGAACAATGGGATTTGCGCTTTTCAACCATTTCATTAAATGAACCTCAAAATGAACAGCCCCAATCCTTTTTGTATGAAAAGCATCTTGGGTTTGGTTTAAGTGTCACAGGGACAGGAGCTTATCGAACAAGAATGATGGATGAACGGAATGAGCGGGCATCCTCACTTCATTTCAAATCGTCACACCCATTGTCTTTTATCAAAGAAGGCAGCGGCTACTGGAAGTATATGAAAACAAGCGACCACATTGTGTTTCAAACTCAATTTGATTACAAAACGAAAGAAGGAAAAGGATGGACATGGGCAGACCGAATTCTTTTTCGCCCAATGATCGGGTTTATGACAGCCTTTAGTTTTGGGGCATTAAAGACGTGGCTTGAAAAGGGAACGCATCCCCGTTTGCTGCTAGAGAGAACACTTGCTCATTACGGGATTTGTTTGCTGTTTGCCATCGTCTGGCTATGCCAAGCGGTCATTCCTTTTTCACATTCGGCTTTTGATCATAGCACGAGTTTCCGATTGTTTTATGCGCTTTTAGGCGTATCATGGCTAATTCCCAAGCTAACAAAGAAATATCTATTCATTTTTCAAAGTATGTTTCTTCTCATCATGCTTTGTATAGGGGTCCTATCCCCGCAAACGACGCTTCATGAGCCGCTTGTGATGAGTGCATTTTTCATTTTGTCGATTGCAGGTATGATCAATCTAAAAGATTGTGTAGATGTATTTTCCATCAAACGAAAAAGGGGAGGTAGACATGGTCGTTCATCGTCATCAAGTAAAGGATTACGATAAGCTGCATCCAAAGCTAAAAGAGAGATACAATCGCGCGTTTTCTGCTGAAGGCACCATGGAGGAAATAGGCGGCGGGTCAAGACTCATTCGATTTATTTTTAGAATTGGTTCTTTGTTTCGGTGCTTTTTCCCTGAAAGAGGAAAAGACATTCCTTTCCAAATTGTCAATGATCCCTTTGTGACACATAAGGGAGAGGAAGGGATGCACTGGTATCGAACGTTTTATTTCCCAAAGAAGGAGCGGCACTTTGATGCAGATATGATCATTGATCAGAAGAGTCATACAGTACTAGACTACTTTGGAAAGCCTAGACTTCTTGTGTCAGAGCTTCATTTTACAGTAACAAAGCATGGTTTCTTACACATCCAATCCGGCCGGCAGAAGTTTTTGATGTTCGGCAGGGAATGGCCGCTGCCTTCATGGCTTTATGGTGTGTCAGATGTAACGGAAGGCTACGATGAACATGTAGGTGAATATACCATTGATGTCCACGTGAAAAATCGCCTGTTTGGTACTCTTTTTACATATAAAGGCCGTTTTACAGAAAGGGTGTCTCATGATGAATAAGTGGCATTTGACATCCAGTCTGATCTTCATGTCTTGTTTTATCGCCACCCGTTTCATGACAGGCCGGGTAGCAGAATTTTTTGTTCTCATGGCAATTCTATTTTTTGTTCCCTCTGCCTTACACTTTTTTGAGAAAGAAGGGAAGAAACACAAGCCAGAGAGGCTGATCGGCTTTTTAATGAAAGCCTTTCCACTAGCGGCTCTTTGTGCAACCGCTGCTTTTATCTATCATTCCGCTTGGTTTGCATCGGGATGGCTTTTATATACAATCTTATTGGCGTTATTTGGCTTTTGTCGTTTGCTGGAAAGAGGAATCTTTCCGCTTCATGAGCTGATGATTGATGGCGCATGGATGTATCTCGCTTTAGGCGGTCTGTGGTTTTGGCTGTACACAGCAGATATACAGGTGATGACATTTTCGCCGATCATTGTTCTTTTGACCGCTATTCATTTTCATTACTCGGCTTTTTTTATCCCGCTTTTTTATGGATTTTTAGGAAGGCAGCGAATAAAAGAGACAGCTTTATACAAAGCGGCAGGCTGGGTGATTTTGCTGTCGCCTGTGATGATTGCTGTGGGGATTAGCTTTTCCCGTCTATTTGATACGTTCAGCGTCATTCTTTATGTAATGGCGCTCTACATATATGGCATCCTTTGTATGAAAACAAGATTTCGGTCGACTTTGGCAAAAGGTCTTGTTGTGTTTTCTAGCTTAGTTTTAATGGGGACGATCGTGTTATCACTTCTTTATTCCGCTGGTATGCTGATGCGTGTGACCTACATCAGCATGGATCAGATGATTTGGTTTCATGGCAGTATCAATGCTTTTTTTGTGATTTTGCCGGGGTTGATTGGCTGGCTGATTGAAGGACCGAAGGATCAATTAAAGCAGAAGAACTTTCCGATTTCCAAAGTGTATGGCCGGTTTCAACTGATCTCTTTTCAAGAGGAAAGCGTGCATAACCATGAGAAGCTGGGTTTAGTCGATTCGCTTGATGAATTAAATGGAACGACATTTTCAGCTGACAGGGTCTCACCTGTGATTCGCAGATTTTATGAAGACCCTATGGCTTTTACATTAAAAGCAGCCGTCAGCTTTCATTGGTGGGTAAGGCCGTTTGTTTTTTTACTTCAGCCAGTGTTTAAGAAAATAGGTCAGCTTTATTTGGGGTTATCTCGTCATCCATATGAGATGCAGGGACGTCTGACTAGATTTCAACATCCGAAGGAAGAAAGGGAAAATGTTCGGGCTTGGATACGTCACAATGTAAAAGGAGAGCAAGTCTTTTTTGCACTTTATGCTCTTCATTACGATGCAGCTGCGGGTTATATGAATATTGCGCTGCCACTTCCGTATTCTCAGCTGACAGCTATTTTAAAGCCTTTTAATGAGAAAGAAGATTTTCTATTAAAAAGCGCATGTCCAAAAGGCAGTACCGGTGACGAAGGATTGTATTTGCATACGCCTTTTATCACCATGAAACTGCCAATGGAAGAAAGCTTTCATATGAAGCCGGAGACAGATCAAAGTCTCACAGCGGTACATCAAATGAAGCTGTTCGGTATTCCTTTTTTAACGATTCATTATCATATTGACAGTGAAAGTCATCATGTTAGTCAATGATGTCGCATGGTTCACCGTGCCGAATGATGTTCACAATCGCTTGCCCATCACTCGGATGATGATCTGCATACTGGACTGGCAGCAGTGCAAAAAATACATAGTAGACTGAGAAGTAAGCAAATTGATAGAAAAATTGGTGCTCTGGCAGGAAATCATTGGCGATCATTGTGTTCAGTATGAGAACACTGAGCAGGTTGCATAATGAACCGCCTAAGTAGACAAGAATGTGCGACAATCGGTTGTTTTTCCTCATTTCTTCATAGTGGCAAAATGCATCTAGAAAATAGATTCGTCTAATTTCAACGACGCCTACTTTCAACACTTTTTTCCCTCTGCCAAGCGCAAAGGAAACCTTTGCTCCAAACATCCACGCGACCACAATATGGCCAAGCTGATGCAGGATGGCAACGATAGGAAGAATGACAAAAAACGACCAGCAAAACGTCCACATATCCGATAATGTAAACAAGTGTGAACCCTCCCCAATATATTCGGGAGGAAGCAGTAGGATTATTTGCCATTTTACTGAATTCATTTTCAGGATGCAAACATTTAATACACGACAATAAATTTATTATGTAAACTATAAAGGTGATTTTAACGCTGTATAGGCTTTTTGAACCTCCTCTATGACAAAATGAATGTGCTACAATGAATAATCAATAGATTACGTTACCTTTTATGAAGAGGAGAGAGTCAGATGGCAGATATTGAACAGTTTTTGGCGTTAGATATTCGCGTTGGGACGATCATAGAAGCAGAATTTTTTGCAGAGGCAAGAGTGCCTGCGTTGAAGCTCAAGATTGATTTTGGTGAAGAAATTGGTGTGAAGCAATCTAGTGCTCAGTTGACGAAGCGTTATACAGCGGAAAATCTTACCGGCAAACAAATCGTAGCGGTCGTTAATTTCCCGCCAAGAAGAATTGCAGGGTTCAAATCAGAAGTGCTTGTCTTAGGAGGCATGCCGTCAAAAGAAGACGTGGTGTTGTTAGCGACAGATGAACCGGTTGAGAATGGAACAAAAATAGGGTAAGAAAAAAGACATCTTCCTAAGAAGATGTCTTTTGCGTATTGAGGCGGAATAACCACACGCCACATTCGTGTGTGTCTCAAAGAGACATGTTACCCGACTTACACAATTCAGCTCATCGCTTGATTAATATAGCATGGGATGAGCTTGAATGCAACCTTTAAATGAATTCTTTCAGATTTTCTTGTCATTTCACAAGATGAATGACAAGAAATCGATTATTTGGATTATTTTTTCAAAATATATTGAAAAGTCAGATCAGATTTTATAAAATGAATTCATCTTAGTTTGTTTGGTCAATAAACTAAGATGAATTTCAAGTATTGATCCCTATATTGAAGGAGATGATTCTGTCATTCGACTGTTTTGCTGCGCATTTGGGCTAAGCTGAAAGGAAGAGATGTTCAGCTACATTTTTATAACAAATTGAAAGCGCTTTATATTCCCTGTATTGATTGCTGCTGCCCTCCGTCATCTGTTCGTTAGAAGAGGCTAAGTGAAGAAGGGAGAAAGCTCATGGTTAGTGAGAATTTAAAGAAGATTCGTATGTCTGAAAAAGTGGGATATGCTTCAGGGGATTTCGCATGTAATTTGATTTACGCTACTGTTTCTACGTATCTATTATTTTTCTATACAGATGTGTACGGTTTATCAGCGGCAGCAGCAGGGACGATGTTTTTGGTTGTTCGCGCCATCGATGCGCTTGCAGATCCATTTATTGGTGCATTGGTAGACCGGACGAACAGCCGTTTTGGTAGATTCAGACCTTATTTGTTATTCGGTGCATTTCCTTTTGTCGTACTTGCCATTCTTTGCTTTACAACACCTGATTTTTCCGAAATGGGTAAACTCATTTATGCCTACATCACGTATGTTGGTTTATCGCTTACATACACATTCATCAACGTTCCTTATGGTGCTTTAACTTCCGCAATGACAAGAAATAACCAAGAGGTTGTCAGTATTACGTCCGTTCGTATGGTGTTTGCCAATCTAGGTGGTCTAGTTGTTGCTTTTTTTGTTCCTTTTCTTGCGACCTTTTTAAGTGATACGACAGGAAATACAGCACTTGGCTGGCAGATGACGATGGCTTTTCTCGGCGTTCTTGGCGGCGCATTACTGATTTTCTGTTTTAAAAGCACGAATGAACGTGTCACGCTTCAAAAGCCAGAGGAAAAGATTAAATTCAGTGATATCTTTGTCCAGTTACGAGTGAATCGCCCGCTTGTTGTATTAAGCATTTTCTTTATTATTATTTTTGGTGTGAACTCGATCAGCAACTCTGTTGGGATCTATTATGTGACGTATAACCTTGGCAGTGAAGATTTAGTGAAATGGTACGGACTCATTGGCAGTCTGCCAGCTTTAATGGTGCTGCCATTTATTCCGAAGCTGCACAAGCTGTTAGGAAAGAAAAAGCTGCTGAATTATTCTTTATCGCTGAATATAGTAGGTCTTCTTGCCTTACTTGTGATACCGCCGAGTCAAATCACTTTAATACTGATTTTCAGGCTTGTTGCTGCTGCGGGGAGTATTACAGCGGGTGCTTACATGTGGGCGCTCATTCCTGAGACTGTTGAATATGGCGAATATAAAACTGGAAAAAGGATGGGCGGACTGATCTACGCAGTCATTGGATTTTTCTTTAAATTTGGGATGGCATTAGGCGGGATTGTTCCGGGGCTTGTACTCGATCGATTTGGCTATGTTGCAAACCAAGTGCAGACGCCAGAAGCATTGCTTGGCATTTTAATCACGGTAACAGTGATTCCTGTATGCTTACTGATTTTAGCGATGATTGATATTAATTTTTATAACCTAGATGAAGAAGAGCACCAAAAAGTCGTGAGGGAGCTTGAGAATAGGGATCAAGTATATATCGATCATATGGATGATTTTAAAATGTAGGTCGTGAAAGAGGAGGAAGTTGAATGAAAATCACCAATCCAGTACTCAAAGGATTTAACCCGGACCCAAGTATTTGCCGTGTAGGAGAAGATTATTACATGGCGGTCTCTACATTTGAATGGTTTCCAGGGGTACAAATTTATCATTCGAAGGATCTCGTCCATTGGCGGCTTGCTGCGCGTCCTTTGCAAAAAACGTCGCAGCTGGACATGAAAGGAAATCCTGATTCTGGCGGAGTATGGGCACCGTGCCTAAGCTATGCAGATGGTCAGTTTTGGCTCATTTATTCAGATATCAAAGTAGTGGATGGTCCATTTAAAGATGGTCATAATTATTTGGTTACGGCAAGTGAAGTTGATGGTGATTGGAGTGAGCCGGTTAAGCTTAATAGCTCTGGCTTTGATCCCTCTTTATTTCATGACCAAAGCGGGAAGAAATACGTCTTAAATATGCTGTGGGATCATAGAGAAAAGCACCATTCCTTTGCGGGTATTGCCCTGCAGGAATATAGCGTGACGGAAAAGAAACTCATTGGTCAGCGGAAGGTCATTTTTAAAGGCACACCGATTAAATTGACAGAAGCACCGCATCTTTATCACATCGGTGATTACTATTATTTATTAACAGCAGAAGGAGGCACCAGGTACGAGCATGCGGCAACAATTGCCCGTTCCCGGCAGATTGAAGGGCCTTATGAGGTTCATCCTGATAACCCAATTTTAAGTGCTTTTCACTCACCTGAACATCCGCTTCAAAAATGCGGTCATGCTTCCATTGTTCAAACGCACACAAATGAGTGGTATCTCGCTCATCTGACTGGCCGCCCCATTCAATCAAGCAAGGAATCTATTTTTCAGCAAAGAGGGTGGTGTCCTTTAGGAAGAGAAACAGCGATTCAAAAGCTTGAATGGAAGGATGGCTGGCCGTATGTTGTGGGCGGAAAAGAAGGAACGCTGGAGGTTGAAGCGCCAGCGATCAACGAAAAGGTTTTTGCTCCTACCTACCATACAGTCGATGAGTTTAAAGAATCAACGTTAAATAGACACTTTCAAACATTAAGAATTCCTTTTACTGAACAGATCGGTTCATTAACGGAAAAACCTCAGCATTTAAGGTTATATGGTCACGAATCTCTAACATCTAAGTTTACTCAAGCCTTTGTTGCAAGGCGCTGGCAAAGCTTTTATTTTGAAGCAGAGACAGCTGTGTTGTTCTATCCAGAGAATTTTCAGCAAGCCGCTGGTCTTGTGAATTATTACAATACGGAAAATTGGACAGCGCTTCAGGTGACATATGACGAGGAACTTGGCCGCATTCTTGAATTATCTGCCTGTCAAAACCTTTCCTTTTCTCAGCCATTGGCACAAAAAATCGTCATTCCAGAGGAGGTCACCTATGTGTATTTAAAAGTGACCGTTCAGAAAGAAACATATACCTATTCTTATTCATTTGATCAAAAAGACTGGAAGGAAATTGATGTGATATTTGAATCTAGCCACCTATCTGATGACTTCATTCGAGGAGGAGGATTTTTTACAGGGGCATTTGTCGGCATGCAGTGCCAGGATACAAGTGGCGAGCGTCTTCCTGCTGATTTCAACTATTTCCGTTATGAGGAAACAGATAAATAAAAAAAGACAACACGGTAAGAGCTGTCTTTTTTATCTATGAATTTGTCATGGTGAGAGGGTGGCATCTTGCAGGAAAGCTTCAATGACGAGAGATGTCATCCCTAATACTGGTGCGTTGTGTCCTAATGACGATGGAAGCAGCTCGACATGTGAACTGAATTGAGTATCCATCCTGGAGGAGACCTCCTCTTGAATCACACGTAGAACCGTTGGCTGCGCTTCAATCACCTTGTTTCGTAAAATAATCGCTTGCGGGTTAAAGGTATGGAGGACGTTTGTGAGACCAACCCCAAGGTAAAAGCCAAAGTTGCGCAGGGCATTGAGGGTTTTCATGTCATTTAACGTCGCCAGCTTTTCCAATTCTTGATGAGAGATGGGCTGATCATTTGTTTGAAGGGACTGAAACAAGGCTTTCTCAGATGCATACAGCTCCCAGCAACCACGGTTTCCGCAGCTGCATGTTGGTCCATTAAAGTCGATGGTCATATGTCCCATTTCACCAGAAAAGCCATATGCACCTCTGTATAAATGATGATTGATAATGATCCCGATTCCAATGCCGGTGCCGATGCTGGCATAGATCAAATGATCATAATGTTTAGCGGCACCAAAGATTTTTTCACCATATGCACCGGCATTTGCTTCATTTTCAATGAAGACGGGTACTTGGAATGCGTCTTGGAGCGTTGTTTTCATGTCAACATTTTTCCATTTAGAATGCGGCGTAAACACGATTTGTTGATCGGCATCCACTAGCCCAGGTATACATAGGCCAATACCTATGAGCCCATATGGGGAAGAAGGGATTTGGGCCTTCAACTGCTGTATTAATTCAGTTAATATGCGTATGGTCACATCAGGAGCGCTTGATGGGAGCTTGATCTGTTCTTCTTGAAGGATGGACCCTTCAAGGTCGGTTAAAATGCCATTGACATAATCAACGCCGACATCAATCCCGATGGAGCAGCCAGCACGTTTATTAAACATCAGTAAAACCGGTCTTCTCCCGCCGCTAGACTCACCTTGACCGATCTCATAGACGAGTTGCTCTTTCATTAATGTACTCACTTGAGAGGAAACAGTCGATTTATTTAACCCAGTGCGTTCAGATAATTTAGCTCTAGAAATTGGTGCATGCTGGAGAATTTCTTTTAATAATAGCTTTTGATTTATTTTTTTCACAAAGTTCTGATCAGCGATATCCATGTTATCCACTCCATTTGTTTCGTCTTTAGATTAAGTGAAGAAAAAAGCTGCTTTTCTACGCATGTAATCTGTAAGAAGGATGATTTTAACTTTATTATAACGAAAATATTTCTAAAAAACTAAAAAATATGGAAAATTCAAAGTGAATGGATCATCAATTGAACATTAGTTTGTTGAATCAACTTACAAAGTATATTCATAGGAGGAATAAAAGATGGCCAACTCAAATATGAAAACGTTACACAGCTTAGAAGGAATCGGAAAAATACAATTTGAAGGAAAACAATCAAAAAATCCACTCGCTTTTAAACACTATGATCCAAGTGAAATGATTGGCGGAAAAACAATGAAAGATCACCTGCGCTTCTCAGTCGCTTATTGGCATACATTGACTGCTGATGGAACAGACATGTTTGGAACTGGTACGATGCAGAGAGCCTGGGACTCCTATAGCGGAATGGATTTAGCAAAAGCTAGATTGGAAGTAGCCTTTCAACTGTTTGATCTATTGGATGTTCCGTATTTTTCCTTCCATGACCGTGACATTGCACCGGAGGGAGATACGCTTCAAGAGACGAATCAGCAATTAGACATCATTTTAGAAAGAATGAAAGAATACATGCGGGATAGCGGAGTCAAGCTGCTGTGGAATACAGCCAATATGTTCAAGCATCCTAGATTTGTACACGGCGCAGCGACATCTTGTCATGCAGATGTCTTTGCCTATGCAGCCGCACAGGTGAAAAAAGGCATCGAAACAGCTAAAGAACTTGGCGCAGAAAATTACGTTTTCTGGGGAGGACGAGAAGGGTACGATACTCTGCTGAATACAGATATGAAAAGAGAGCTTGATCACATGGCGTCATTTTTGCATATGGCTGTTGATTATGCAAAGGAAATTGGGTACACTGGCCAATTTTTAATTGAGCCTAAGCCAAAGGAGCCAACCACTCATCAATACGATGCAGATGCAGCGACATCTATTGCCTTTTTAAAGCAATACGGACTAGATTCACATTTTAAATTGAACATCGAGGCCAATCATGCGACGCTTGCTGGTCATACGTTTGAGCATGAATTACGCGTCTCAAGAATACATGGATTGCTCGGTTCTGTGGATGCGAACCAAGGGAATACGCTGCTTGGCTGGGACACGGATGAATTTCCAACCGATTTATATGCCACAACTCTTGCCATGTATGAAATTCTGCAAAATGGCGGACTAGGAACTGGCGGTCTCAATTTTGATGCAAAAGTGAGAAGAGCTTCTTTTGAGCTTGAAGATATTTTGTATGCCCATATTGCGGGCATGGATGCATTCGCAAAAGGACTGCGGGTGGCTCATAGACTCATAGAAGATCGTGTGTTTGAAGATGTGATCAAGCACCGATATCGCAGTTTTTCTGAAGGGATTGGCCGTGACATTTCAGAAGGAAAGGCAAACTTTCATACATTAGAAGAGTATGCGCTCAAGCACCCTTTAATCAGTAACGAATCGGGAAGAGAGGAACAGTTAAAAGCCCGGTTAAATCAATACTTGTTAGAAGATTGATTGAAGAAGCGGACCTGTTTTGAAGGAGTGAAGACATGAAGTATGTGATGGGAATTGATCTTGGAACGAGCGGAGTCAAAGCCATATTAGTAGATGAGAATGGAAAGGTGTGCGGCGAGGCCACTAAGCCTTACCGCCTCATTCAAGATAAACCTGGATATTGTGAACAGAACCCAGAGGAATGGGTTGAGCAAACAGTGGCTGCGATGAAAGAACTGATGGCAAGGCAGCCTGTCCTTTCAAAGAAAGTAGAGGGCATCAGCTTCTCTGGACAGATGCATGGTCTGGTTCTTTTAAATGAATCCCGCGAGGTGCTCCGCCCTGCAATTTTATGGAATGATACACGAACGACAGCGCAATGTACACATATTACAAAAAAACTGGGGGAACGGCTCCAACAGATCACGAAAAATCAAGCGCTTGAAGGATTCACACTGCCAAAATTATTATGGGTAAAGGAGCATGAGCCAGAAATTGATCAACAAATCGACATGTTTTTACTCCCAAAAGATTATGTCAGATTTCGATTAACAGGTTCTGTTCATATCGATTATTCTGATGCGGCTGGCACCTTGTTATTAAATATTGGAGAGCAAGCGTGGAGTGAAGAAATTTGTCAGGCATTTGATATTCCTCCTCATATTTGTCCGCCACTGATCTCATCAGAGGAAGAGGTTGGTACACTATTTCCGCACATTGCACGTGAGACGGGGATCGAAGAGGGTGCAAAAGTCTTTGCTGGCGGGGCAGACAATGCTTGCGGAGCAATTGGTGCTGGTATTTTATCCTCTGGCCGCACGTTATGCAGTATTGGCACATCTGGGGTCATTCTCTCTTACGAAGAGGATCATGAAAGAGAGCTTCAAGGAAACCTGCATTTGTTCCATCATGCAAAAAAAGACGCTTTCTACACAATGGGTGTGACCCTTTCAGCAGGATATAGCCTTAACTGGATAAAACATTTACTGGCTCCAGAGGAATCGTTCCAATCACTTTTAGAGGGTGCGGTTTATGTCGCGCCAGGAGCAAATGGATTGCTCTTCACGCCATATTTAGTCGGGGAAAGAACACCTCATGCGGATGCTATCATTCGTGGAAGCTTGATTGGATTAGACAGCCGGCATGAAAGGGCACATGTCGTTAGGGCTGTGCTAGAAGGGATTACTTTCTCGTTAAATGAATCGATCGCTTTATTCAGGCAAGCTGGGAAACACATAGATTCAATTGTTTCCATTGGAGGCGGTGCGAGAAGCCGGACATGGCTTCAAATGCAAGCAGACATTTTTCAGGCAGAGGTCATCCAGTTAGACAATGAACAAGGGCCTGCTTTAGGAGCAGCGATACTGGCCGCCGTTGGCTGCGGCTGGTATCCGTCGCTTGAAGCATGTGCGGAACAGTTTATCCATCAAGCAGCTGTCTATGAGCCAGAGCAGCAGCATGCAAGTATATATGATGATCTGTTTCATCTGTATCAAAAGATCTATACACAAACAAGAGATATCCATGCCGGGTTAGAACAATACCGTTCCGTCTAGCAAAAAGGGTGACATGAAAGGAGGTGATGAGCTCGCTTCATCTTAGAGTAGGCAGAACAATTTTAATGAAAAAAGGAGATGGATGGAAAATGAACTTGAAAAGATTGAGGCTATTGTTTGTGATGTGTATTGGATTTGTGCTGACACTGACGGCTGTACCAGCTCATGCGGAAACGATTTATGACAATAGAATAGGCAATCACAGCGGGTACGATTTTGAATTATGGAAGGATTACGGAAATACCGCAATGACACTCAATAACGGCGGGGCATTTAGCGCACAATGGAACAATATCGGAAATGCTTTGTTTCGAAAAGGGAAGAAGTTTGATTCCACTAAAACTCATCATCAACTTGGCAACATCTCCATCAATTACAACGCAGCCTTTAACCCAGGCGGGAATTCCTACTTATGTGTCTATGGCTGGACACAATCTCCATTAGCTGAATACTACATTGTTGAGTCATGGGGCACCTATCGCCCAACAGGAACGTATAAAGGATCATTTTATGCCGATGGAGGCACATATGACATTTATGAAACGCTACGTGTCAATCAGCCTTCTATTATTGGAGACGCTACCTTTAAGCAATATTGGAGTGTACGTCAAACAAAACGTACGAGCGGTACTGTATCCGTCAGTGAGCATTTCAGAAAATGGGAAAGCCTAGGTATGCCAATGGGGAAAATGTATGAAACAGCATTAACTGTAGAAGGCTACCGAAGCAACGGAAGTGCGAATGTGATGACCAACCAGCTGATTATTCGATAAAACGAAATGAAAAAAGCCAGCAGTTTTTGCTGGCTTTTCTTCTGTCTATGATCATTTTTCAACTTCCACTCTGCCAGAAAAGAACGTCGCACCGCCGCCCATATCTGCCAGCCGATCAGGTGTTAGCCCGTTAACTAGATGCTTTTTGCCTTTTTGATCTGCCCATAATCCTTGGCTGACCACAACACCAGGTAATACATTGTGACCGACTGACACGACAAGCTCGCATTCTCCTCGGTCATTGAGCACACGCACCATGTCACCATCTTCAATTTTTCTTGCCTTTGCATCTTGTTCATTCATATGAAGCTTCGGGAACTTCTCAAGCTTTTGATGCTTTTCATGAAGTGAGAAGGTCGAGTTAAGAAAATTATGATTCGGTCCCGGTATAAAGGTAAGCGGATATTCGCTTTCCTGATAAAGGGGCACGTAGGTAGGAAGCGCCGGATATCCGTCTTTTTTCATTTGTTCAGAATAAAGCTCAATTTTGCCGCTCGGGGTAGAGAGCTTTAAGTCTTGGAAAGGTCCTCGTTTTGCTTTGATCCATTTCTTTTCTTTTAATGTCTCGTATGAAATGTCCTCATAATGCGGATTTTCTGGATGATGAAGGGCTTGTTCCATGAGTTCCGCATCTGTCTCGCGTAAGGCTTCATCTTCAAAGCCCATCGCATGGGCTAACAAGCGGAACACTTCTGTATTGGATTTGCTTTCTCCATAGCGTTCAATCACTGGCTCTTGAATTTGAATATAATGGTGCCAGTATGATGTATAGAAATCCTCATTTTCAAAGGCGGATGTTGCCGGCAGAACAATGTCTGCATACTTAGCTGTCTCTGTTAGAAATAGGTCGTGAACGACTGTAAATAAGTCATCTCTCAGCAAACCTTCTCTTACTTTATTCGCTTCAGGCGTCACAACAGCTGGGTTGCACGAGTAGACAAAGAGTGAATCAATGGAAGGCGCTGCATTCGTCAGCACACTGCCTAGCTGATTCATATTAAATGATCTTGGCGTGCGTTCCTTTAATAAATCTGGCCGCTGAAGAGCTGTTTCATTATAGCTGAGAAAAGAAGAGTTTGATTTCATCGCACCGCCGCCCTTGTGGAGCCACTGACCAGTCAGGGCAGGGAGGCAGGAAATGGTTCGAATACTCATTCCGCCATTATCATGGTGCTGCAAACCATTGCCAATGCGAATGAGAGACGGCGATGTTTCTGCGTACATTCTTGCAAGTGTAAGGATGTCCTCTTTAGAAACCCCCGTGATGCCCTCAACAGTGTCTGGATCATACTGCTTCACATGCTCACGCAGCTCCTTATGACCGGTTGTATAAGATTCTAAAAAGGCTTCATCTGTCAGTCCTTCTTTAAAAAGAACATGCATGATGCCAAGGGCAAGGGCACTGTCAGTACCAGGTCGAAGCGGAATGAACCAATCTGCCATCCGTCCGGTTTGGTTCTTGTGTACATCAATCACGACAATCTTTGCTCCTTGCTTTCGCGCTTTTTGTGCGAGGGTGATTTGGTGCATATTGGTCGACACGGCATTGATCCCCCAAAAGATGAATAGTTTCGTATGAATGGTCTCTTCTGGATCTGTCCCAATGCTTGCACCCATTGTATATTTATAGCCAGTCGTTCCTGCTGACTGACAGATGGTCCGGTCTAATTGACTTGAACCAAGACGATAGAAAAAACGGCGGTCCATGCCTTCTGCATTCAGATTGCCCATATTCCCATAAAAGCTGTAAGGCAGAATACTTTCTGGACCTTTTTCTTCAATCAGTTTTGTCCATTTTTGCTGAATGGTTTCAATGGCTTCTTCCCACGTAATCGGAGCAAATTGTCCATCGCCTTTGCGGCCAACACGCTTCAAAGGAGTGGTCAGTCGCTTTTCATCATATAAACGGGCTGTGACATTCCGCACTTTATTACATATGTTGCCTTGGGTGACGGGGTGGTCTGGATCTCCCTGCACTTTTACGATCTTTCCATTTTCTTTATGTATCAACAGACCGCACTGATCCGGGCAATCTAACGAACAAACTGATTTGAATATTCCGTCTTTCATTGCTGTATAATCGGTCATGAATTTTTGGCTCCTTTTCTGAAATCCGTTATCACTTTATATGGACTTTATTTTAGCATGTTCGGAGGTGGAAGGTAAGAAAGAGATGATGAATTGAAGAAAATGAAAAAAAGCCCCTCAAAAGGGACTTTTAAAAACGGGTGACCTGTACAGGAAATTCTTTTACCCCAAAAACAAATGTGCTTTGAATAGGTTTTAGCTGATCTGCCGCACAGGTGATGTCTTGAAACGTCTGGAGTAAAACCTCAAGGGCAATGTTGCTCTCAAGACGGGCAAGCGGTGCACCGAGACAAAAATGGATGCCAAAGCCAAAGCTCATATGCGGGTTTGATTTCCGGTCAAGACGGAACGTATCCGGATCGTCAAATTTCTGTTCATCACGATTTGCTGAAGCAACCCAGCTAATGAGATAGTCTCCTTTTTTAATTTTTGAGCCTGCAATCTCAACATCCTCGGCCGCGATTCGCCCAATGGCTTGAACAGGCGGATAATAGCGTAGCGTTTCCTCGGTCAATTGAGGAATAAGAGAGGGGTCTTGCCGTACTGCTTCAGCGATATGCGGCTGCTCTGTTAGCAGTCTTACTGCATTAGTAATCAAATTGGTCGTTGTCTCATTACCAGCAACAAGTAATAGAATGCAAAAACCAAGTAGTTCATTCTCGGTTAAACGCTCACCATCGATTTCTGCTTGAATAAGAAGTGAGATCAGGTCATCAGCAGGGGATTCTTTTCGTTTTTGGATCAAGTGAGCAAAATAAGCGGACAGCTCTTCCTCTGCGCGTTTCTGCATATCGACTACTGCTTGAATGGCTTCTTTTGATTCATCCTTAGCACCTGCTACTAGGGCATCAGAATGTTTCTTAATGAACGCTCTATCCTTTACCTCTGCGCCGAGAAGCTCAGCAATAATCATGACAGGCAGGGGAGCTGCTAGATCTTGGACGATATCAAACGTACGCTGTTCCTTGACTTGTTGCAGCAGGTCATGTGTCAGGTCTCTAATGTTATCTTCTAATTGTTTAATCGCTTTTGGCGTGAATGCTTTATTGACGAGTGCTCTCATTTTTGTATGCTTTGGCGGGTCCATCGTTAAAATACTCGTTTTCGTTGTGCTTCTTCCTCGCTGTGATGAGAACACTTTTGGCTGCTTCAGAACAGACTGGATATCCGCATATCGAAAGAGATCCCAGCACTTTCTTGTTTCATCATATCTAATATCACTCTGGGCACGTAGCTCATTGTAAATAGGGAACGGGAAAAGAAGGTCATCGGTCGAACGGATTTCTTTCATTGGAATGACATTGATATAGTTTTCTTTCACTTTCATTATGAACGCTCCTTTTTCACTTAGTTTCCCTTTCACGGTATCACCCGTAAAATATCATTTCAACGGACATGTTTTCTAAAATATGTCAATAGTCTAATCGGAAGATTCAAGCGCATTCATCGTATAGGAAAATAGAAAGTCATTAAAAATGATAGCGCTTTCTAAAAAATAGAATTGAAGTCACCGAAACCAAAAATAAAATGGGGAATTCAGTCGAACGAAAGGGTACTATGATGCAAATACGAATAGTACTTTTGATCTAAAATGTTGTTTTGCAAAAGCGCAGTCAGTATACATACAGCAAGCGGTTGAACGCGTATTCGGGACTTTTGAAAAGCGCTGGCTCTTTCTTGACACGATTTCTCATCATGTTACGATAACTAACGTGCGAAAAACACGAACAAAAAGCGAACAAGGGAGAGGATCAATATCATTGATCAAAAGAAAGTTGCTTTCATTGGAGCAGGTTCTATGGCGGAAGGAATGATTGCCGGGATTGTGCGATCAGGACAAATGCCACTAGGCCAAATTTACGCAACAAACAGACAAAATCAAATTCGATTGAATGAACTAACGACACGTTACGGAATACAAACAGCCACAATGGATTCTTTTCCTTTTGAAGAAATGGATATACTGATCCTGGCCATGAAGCCAAAGGATGCTGAAACAGCACTTGAATTGTTAAAACCTCATATTCGGAGAGACCAGCTGATCATGTCTGTCCTTGCAGGCGTGAAGCAATCGTATATTGAAGATATGCTGCATGAAGGACAGCCCGTGATGAGGGTCATGCCGAATACGTCAAGTACGATCGGGGCTTCAGCGACCGCTTTATGTGCTGGACGTTATGTGAAAGACGACCATATCAGCATGAGTCAGGCTCTTTTATCTGAAATGGGCGAAGTGTATACCATTCAGGAAGAGCAAATGGATATTTTCACTGGAATTGCCGGAAGCGGACCAGCCTATTTTTATTTCTTAATGGAAAGAATCGAAGAAGCAGGAGAAGAAGCAGGTTTATCTAAGGAATTGTCTCGCCAAATTGGCGCGCAGACACTTCTCGGTGCTGCGAAAATGTTGCAAGAAACAGAGGAAGACCCTTCTACTCTGAGAGAGAAAATTACGTCACCAAATGGAACAACAGCTGCAGGACTGAATGCATTAGATGATTTTGGCGGAGGAGAAGCAATCAAGCAGGCCGTCAAACATGCTGCCAACCGATCAAAAGAGATCAGCAAACAGCAAAAACAAAAAGTATCTATATAATAAATAGAGCCCAGGTACAGGAGTGATAAGGTGTACGCAGATAAAGAGAGAAAACGAATTGTTGTAAAAATCGGAAGCAGCTCACTTACTAGCTTTCAAGGGGAGATTAGTTTAAAAAAACTAGAAAACCTCGTCAATCAAATTGTAAAACTCAAAGATGAAGGACACGAAGTCATTTTGGTTTCATCTGGTGCGGTTGCAGCTGGTTACCGAAAACTAGGATTTATCGATAGACCCAAAACACTGCCGGAAAAACAGGCATCTGCCTCAATTGGGCAAGGCCTTTTAATGGAATCATATTCTACTTTATTTTTATCACACGGTTATATTGCCTCACAGCTTTTAATCACAAGAAGTGATTTTTCAGATGAAACGCGCTATCAAAATGTGCGCAACACGATGAATGTGTTATTAGATCGAGGCATCATTCCGATTATCAATGAAAATGATACAGTGACGATTAACCGCTTGAAGTTTGGAGATAACGATACATTGTCTGCAAAAGTAGCTGGACTCATTGACGCGGATTTCCTTGCCATTTTATCTGATATTGATGGCTTGTATGAAGAGAACCCGCATACAAATCCGAATGCGAAAAGAATTCTTGAAGTCACAGACATCACAGAAGACATCGAAGCAGCAGCTGGAGATGCAGGCAGCAGTGTGGGCACAGGCGGAATGAAATCAAAGCTCGATGCGTTTAAAATTTCAATGGCAGCTGGCATTAACGGCTTTTTAGGCAAAGCGGATACGCCTCACATTTTAGACAAAGCCATTAATGGAACAGAGGACGGCACTTATTTTACCGCGGATGAAAATTTAGCACCGCTGAATTACAAGAAGCAGTGGATTGCCTTTCATTCTGGACCAAAAGGCGAGATTGTTGTTCAAAAGAAATCGCAGGAACACCTCATGCATAGGGAGAAATGCCTTGATTCGGGTGGCATTGTCAATGTAAAGGGTTCGTTTAAAAAAGGCGATGTCGTCCGCATTTTAGATCAAGATGGAAGAGAAATCGGGCTTGGTATTGTGAATTATCCATCTGACGAACTTGCACTGAGCAGTGACTCGTTGCAGGATGAAGTGGTTCATGTCGTCGATCTTGAAGCTTTTGTTTGTCATTTAGATTTATCGATACCAGTTTGCTAACCAAAAGGGAGGAATTCCATGACACTGACAGCTGAAGTTGTCACATCGGTCAAAGAAAAAGCGAAAAAAGCAAAGCACGTTTCAAAAAAACTAGGTTTACTTCATACAGAGGATAAAAACGAGGCACTGCTGAAACTAGCAGAAGCGTTAGAACAAAATAGCACGTTCATCTTGCAAGAGAATGAAAAGGATATAGATGCCGGGAAGGAAAAGGGATTTTCAGAGGCACTCTTGGATCGTTTAATGTTAAATGAAGAAAGAATTCATGAGTTTGCCGAAAGCTTGCGGCTTGTGACGAGATTAACAGATCCTGTTGGAGAAATATTGGATGAATGGACTCTTGAGAACGGCTTGCATGTGAAAAGCCGAAGAGTACCGCTCGGCGTGATCGGGATGATCTATGAAGCGAGACCGAACGTCACTGTCGATGCAGCAGGGCTTGCCCTTAAGGCAGGCAACGCAGTGATTTTAAAAGGCGGTTCCTCCGCTATTTCTTCCAACAAAGCCATTGTAAGTGTTATTCATGAAGCATTAGATCAAACAAAGATTCCGCGTGATGCGGTGCAATTGATAGAACAAACAGACCGTTCATCGGTTCAAGCGATGCTTCATCTAAAAGAATGGATCGATGTCTTAATTCCGCGAGGCGGAGCTTCTTTAATCAAAACCGTGGTTGAACAATCTACCATTCCTGTCCTTGAAACAGGAACAGGAAACTGTCATGTCTTTATTGATCAAACAGCCAATGTGAAAAAAGCCATTGAGATTGTCATCAATGCAAAAACGAATCGTCCGGCTGTATGTAATGCACTTGAGACGCTAATCATCCATCGCGATTGGCTGAAAGAAAATGCGGCATCGTTGAATGAAGCTCTGCTAGAGCACCATGTCACCGTACATGGCGACGAGGAAGCACTGTCTCATTTTTCAAACGCCATTCCTGCTGAGGAAGTGGACTGGACAGATGAGTATTTAAGTCTTGATCTTGCAGTAAAGGTAGTCGATTCAATCGAGGAAGCGATCCACCATATTGAAGAGTACGGTACAAAACATTCAGAAGCCATCGTGACAGAGGATGAAGAGCAGGCACTTAAGTTTTTAAACGAAGTCGATGCGGCGGCGGTTTATCATAACGTATCTACCCGTTTTACAGACGGAGGTGCACTTGGATATGGGGCTGAAATTGGCATTTCTACTCAAAAACTGCATGCAAGAGGTCCGATGGGACTTCCAGCACTCACGACAACGAAGCTGCTTCTGTCGGGTGACGGTCAGATTAGAAGCTAGATGAGATTCAAAAAACACTACCTTTTTTCATGGGGTAGTGTTTTTTGATGCTGATATTTATTAGCTAGAGCAGGTTTTCTTCATCACTTTCTCAAATTTAAAAAATTCAAATTCTTCAGGTGCTGAAGGCTTAGTTTCTTGATCAGCTGCATGAGGTGCGTTCGGATCTGGATGTTTCATATGATAAAATTCCACAATTTGAAAGCCGCACTTATTGACATAGAAATGAATGTTGCGTTTTTCAAAATACGGGGTCACAACCTCCCAAACAATCGTTTCTGGATATTGTGCCTCGATGGCTTTCCATGCTGCCTGACCAATGCCTTTTCCGTGTGAGGATGAAGAGATGTATAATAAGTCAACTGAGTTGTGGTGGGTCTCTTGGTTGATTTTAATGACAACGCCGCCTGCTTTTTCGCCATTTAGCATAATATGGTAAACGATGTGTTCATTCGAATGAAAAGATTCATCAATCACTTCACCTGGAGGAGTCGGTCCATCATGCGCATCGCCAAATGCGTCAATCACACCAGCTGTAAAAGCTTTCTGTAGCTCATTTTTCATAAAAGGGAAGTCCTCTTTTTTTGCAAGTTCTAATGCCACTTCATGTTGAGTGATGTTGTTCATGTTTTTATCCTTTCCAAGCGTAGTGGTGTTCTGCATGTTATCATAAAGGGTGGAGTAACTCCATAGTCAAGAGGGGAGCCTTAGTTATGATAAATGATGTGCAAAAAACATTTTTTACTGGAGAATTTGCCAAGCTATTTGATGTAAAGAAAGACACCTTGTTTTATTACGATAAAATTGATTTATTTAAGCCAGCTGGTGTTCATGAAAATGGGTACCGATACTATACACTTGAGCAATTTGATCATTTTATAGCGATTCAATCCCTTCGAGCTGTGCAATTTCCGATAAAAGAGTTAAAACAATATTTCACTGAGCCTTCCCGAGAAAGGCTCCAAAGCCTAGCAGCTGAACAAATAGAAAAGGTCAAACAAGAGATTGAAAAACTTCAAGATATCCAGTCTTTTCTTATGCGGGTCATGGAGACGACGCAGGAACTATCATCTGTCAAAATGGGGGAGGTCTTGTTTCAAGAGCTGCCAGAAGAACCAGTTGTATTAAGTGCACCGAACCCGATTGACATGAATACATCCGTAGAAGAAATATCTCGTATTGTTGGACATTTTCTAAAGGAAATTGGCATAAAAGGGGCTGCGGCAAATGGAGCTGTCTTAAAGAAGGAGCAGTTCCTTCAGCGTCAATATCATCAGTCAGATCAGTTGTTTTGCCGAATGGAAGCGCCGGAAGCAGTTAAAAAACCTGCGGGCCTTTATGCGGTGATGTATGATCAAGGATCATATGAAGTGATTGAATCTGCTTATTCGCGCTTGTTAGATGAAATTGAGAAAAAGGACATGATGCTGGATGGAGATGTATTTGAGGAGTATTTGCTTCATTCACTCATGTCTAAAGATGAAGCAGAGTATATAACGAAACTCAGTGTAAAAGTGAAAAAGCGTTTAGAGTAACCAAAAAAGGATAGACCGCATGGATGCGTGTCTATCCTTTTTTATCTTTAACCGACTTGATTCTCCGTAAATTGGCTCATATATAAGTCTGCATAGAAACCATTTTGTTTTAAGAGTTCGCTGTGCGTTCCTTTTTCAATGATAGTGCCATCTTTCATGACTAGAATAAGGTCGGCATCTTTGATCGTCGAAAGTCTGTGTGCAATAACGAAGCTCGTTCTGCCTTTCATCAACTCATTCATCGCCTTTTGAATGTGCATCTCTGTTCGTGTATCCACACTGCTCGTTGCTTCATCTAGTATTAAGATCTTTGGATCAGATAAAATTGCACGGGCGATGGTTAATAGCTGGCGCTGACCTTGGGACAGATTGCCGGCATCTTCTGTTAAGAGTGTGTCATATCCGTTTGGAAGCGTGCGGATGAAGTCGTCAGCATAAGCATGTTTGGCGGCTTTGATGACATCCTCTTTTGAGACGTTCTGCCTGCCATAGGCAATATTGTCGTGAATCGTCCCTTCAAAAAGCCACGTATCCTGAAGAACCATCGCAAATAAGTCGCGTACTTGATGACGGCTGAGGTCAGTTGTTTTGACACCGCCGATGCGGATAGAGCCTTGATCTAATTCATAGAAACGCATTAAAAGATTGATGATGGTTGTTTTTCCTGCGCCTGTTGGCCCAACAATCGCAACCGTTTGACCTTCTTTTACATCTAAAGTCAAATCTTTAATAATTGGATGGTCTTTTTCATATCCGAATTGAACTTGTTCAAAGCTCACATCGCCTGAAAGTGATTCAAGATCAATCGCTGCATCTTCCTCGGGACTTTCTTCTTTCTCATCCAGAATTTCAAACACCCTTTCAGCAGAAGCAATCGCTGATTGAACCAAGTTGGCGACACTTGATGCTTGCACTAGCGGTTGAGACATTTGCTGCGTGTATTGAATAAACGCCTGCACATCTCCGACACGAATATTCCCGTTAATCACAAGAATACCGCCGGCTACACTGACTGCCACATAGCCGAGGTTCCCGATAAACGTCATCACTGGCATCATTAAGCCAGAAATGAACTGTGCTTTCCTTGATGATTCATACAGCTGCTCGTTTAATTGATCAAATGTATCGATCGCTTTCTTTTCGTAGCCATATGCACGAACCGTTTGATGCCCTGTGAACATTTCATTAATATGTCCATTGATCATTCCTAGCTCTTTTTGCTGCGCTTTAAAATGTTTTTGAGAAAATGACGTAATGCCGCGAATGGCAAACAGGCTGAGCGGCAGTGTTAAACAAACAAGCAAGGTCAGCAGCGGACTAATCAATAGCATCATGACGACAATCCCAATAACTGTAATAACAGATGTAATCACTTGGGTGAGTGCCTGCTGAAGCGAAGTATTAATATTATCGATATCATTCATTACACGGCTCAGCGTGTCCCCGTGGGTTGTTTTATCAAAATACCGAAGGGGGAGACGTGTGAGCTTGTCATTTGCTTCTTGCCGTAATTCAGCAATGGTCTGTTGGGAGACACCCGCCATGACATATTGCTGAACGAATGAAAAGAGAGCAGCAACGACGTATAGCACGACAAGCAGCCATAAGATTCGTGAAATGACATCAAATTGTACAGCTGTTCCTTGTGTAAAGCTGTCAAACAGGGAAGAGGTGGCATCCCCGAGTAGCTTTGGACTAATGACGTTAAAGACGGTTGAACCGACTGCTGCAATGAAGACAATGATCAATTGAATCTTCCTTGGTTTTAAATAGCCAATCAAACGAAGCAGTGTTTTCTTAAATTCCTTTGGTTTTGCGACAGGTCCTCTAGGGTGGCCGCCTTTATGACCCATGCCGGAAGACATTTTTTTACTCATCCTCGCTCCACCTCCTGACCTTCCTGTGATGCAACAATCTCTTGATAGACAAGGTTCTCCTTCAGTAATTGTTCATGTGTACCGATACCTGCGATTTTCCCATCATCTAGTACGATGATTTTATCACTATGCTTCACTGTGCTGATTCTTTGCGCCACAATGATGAGGGCTGCATGCGCTTTTTCAGCTTCTAATGATGCCCGAAGCTTCGCATCTGTTTTATAATCAAGTGCTGAAAAACTATCATCAAACAGATAGAATGACGGCTTTCTCACTAGCGCTCTTGCAATAGAAAGACGCTGCTTTTGACCGCCAGATAGATTCGATCCACCCTGGTCAATTTCCGCATCGATGCCGCCATCTTTTTGCAAAACAAATTCTTCTGCCTGCGCCGTTCGCAGCGCCTGCCAGACGTCTTCATCGCTTGCATTCTGCCTGCCGAAGCGCACATTATCGGCAATGGTTCCACTAAATAAAACCGCTTTTTGAGAAACATAGCCCATCTGGCCTCTTAGTTTCTCCTGAGGCAGCTCTCTAATGTCTACACCATCTAGTGTAATCCGGCCTTCAGTTGCTTCGTAAAAGCGCGTCATTAGCTGGAGAAGAGTGGTTTTCCCTGAACCTGTACTTCCAATAATAGCTGTCGTTTCGCCAGTTTTGGCTTCGAACGAAATGTTTTGAACTGCCGGCTTTTCAGCATTTGAGTAATAAAATGACACATCCTCAAAGCGAATGGATTGTGCTGGCGCGCGCAGGTTAGGAACCGTTCCTTCATTGTCTTGAATTTTCGGTTCCATGTTTAACACTTCGTTCATCCGTTTAGCTGATGCTTGTGCTCTTGGGACCATAATAAAACTCATCGACAGCATAATCAGTGCCATCAAAATCATCATCGCATATTGGATAAAGGCAATGAGATTCCCTACTTCCATCTCTCCGGCATCAATTCGGTTTGCACCTAGCCAGACAATGCCGATATTCGTGAAGTTCATGATAATCAGCATAAATGGAAACAAGTAAGCCATTAAACGGTTGACTCTAAGGCCGGTATCCTTGTAGGATGTGTTGGCTTCTTGAAAACGCTCCTTTTCATCATCTACTCGGTTAAAAGCACGAATGACCCGGATGCCTGAAAGAGATTCTCGCATAATTAAATTCAGCCGGTCTGTTTTTTTCTGAAGCTGGCCAAAGAGCGGAATGGCTTTTCTCGACACCAAATAGATAAATCCGCCAAGAAGGGGAAGTGCTGCTAAAAAGATGAGAGACAGGACAGCATCGCGTGATACAGCTAAAATAATTCCGCCGACAAGCATAAGCGGGGCTCTCGTCATCATTTGTAAAATCATGATCGTGACATCTTGGACTTGTTTTACATCATTTGTTGATCTTGTAATAAAGGAAGACGTTCCGATCTTTTGAAATTCTTCTAATGAAAATTGTTCGACATGCACAAATAGCTGTCTTCTCATATCACGCCCGAAGCCAAGTGCAGTCTTTGATGACAAGTAGGACTTCCAGATCGTGAGTAAGATGGCAAGTAAAGAACAGGCCACCATCCAGCCGCCAACCTTCCATATGTAAGCAATATCTCCTTGGACGATCCCGACATCGACGATATCTGCCGTAAGCGTCGGTAAATACAGCTGGAGCATACTGCTTAAAAAGGTGAGGATCACAATGGAGACAACGGACAGCCGATACGGCTTTAAAAACGATAAAATTGATTTCATACGAATACCTTTCTTCCATATAGTGTGTTGTTCTGTAACTCATCATATACAAAGAGGGATTATTTCCACAAATGAAATGTCTTGTTTTAATGAATTATTTATATTGTTCAATTTTAGAAAAGAAATCCTTCACAAACACATAAAAATCATGAGCAGAAGGAGACATTTCTCGTGATTTAGAAGCAATAATTCCAACCGTTCTTCTCACTTGCGGAAAATCGATCGGAATTTTCACTGTAAAGCGCGGTGTGGTTTCATAAAAGGCGCTTTCGGGTAATAAGGTAACTCCCATACCCGCTGATACGAGACCTTTAATGGCGTCTAAATCTTCTCCTTCTGATGAAATGGTTGGCTCATAACCTGCCTGCTTACAAGCATCAACCGCAATTTGTCTCAGGACATATCCTTCCGGAAATAACACGAAATGATCTTTTCTTAAATCACTTAAATGAATACTCCTTTGTCCGCTAAAGGGGTGGCTGACAGGCAGCAAGGCATAAATGCTTTCTGAAAACAAAATATGTCCTTCTATTTGAGGATCGTTTGTCGGTACGGGTCCTAAAAAGGCGAGATCAATATCTCGATTTTTTACAGCTTCAATGAGAAATTTATAG
This sequence comes from Bacillus sp. FSL K6-2431, assembly GCF_038005165.1. Taxonomy (NCBI): domain Bacteria; kingdom Bacillati; phylum Bacillota; class Bacilli; order Caryophanales; family Bacillaceae; genus Bacillus; species Bacillus sp. FSL K6-2431. The sequence continues at coordinate 215,143 of NZ_JBBOSQ010000001.1, forward strand.
GATCCTTGACGAAGTAAAAAATCGACCTCTGGGTATTCCTGTTTAAAGGCGGAAATGACAGAAGGTAGCACTTGGCTTGCTAGGCTAGTAGGAAAGCCGATATTGACGGTTCCTTTGTGTGGATCTAAATATTCATCAATTTGTTCTTTCGCATAATCAATGGCTTTTAGAGCCGTTCTGACATGATCTAAAAATTGTCTGCCGATCTTCGTTAATTTGATATTTCGTCCTTCTCGTTCGAATAAGGCCACTCCAAGCTCTTCTTCTAAATTCGCAATCTGCCGGCTGATCGCAGATTGGGCAACATGTAAGTTTTCAGCCGCTTCTGACACGTGTTCACGGTCTGCGACTTCTACAAAATAACGTAACTGACGAAGCTCCATTTTTACACTTCACACCCATCTATCTCAAAAAGAGATTGTTTTCATCTAAATTATATATTGTTTATATTAATTTGAAAACTTAAAATAAGTTACAGAGTTTGTGAGATTTTATTACTGTGAAAAAACGGATCTTTTAAACGGGGGAGAGAAACGATGACTTATAATCAACTACCACAACCACAAGGTCTCTACCGTCCTGAATTTGAACATGATGCATGTGGGATCGGACTGTACGCTCATTTAAAAGGGGAAGCGACACACAGCATCGTCAAAAAGGGATTACAAATGCTGTGCCAGCTTGATCACCGCGGCGGGCAAGGCAGTGATCCGTATACAGGTGATGGTGCCGGCTTAATGGTACAACTACCAGACGCTTTCTTTAGAAAAAGCTGCAAAGACTTTGCACTTCCTGAAAAGGGCCGTTACGGGGTAGGAATGGTCTTCTTTTCAAAAGAGGATGACGAGAAAACGCGCCAAGCCATCGAGCAAAAAATCAACGGGTTCATTAAACAAGAAGGTCAAACATTAATTGGCTGGAGAACAGTTCCTATTGATGCCGGGAAAATTGGTACTGTCGCAGCGAAGAGCTGTCCGGTTGTGAGGCAAGTCTTTATCGGGGCAAATGACAAGATCACAGATCGTTTGTCATTTGAAAGAAAATTATATGTCATTCGTAAGCAGGCTGAGAACTGGGGGACAGCAGAGGAAAAGCAATTTTACTTTGTCAGCCTGTCGAGTCAAACCATTGTATACAAGGGGCTTTTAACATCAGATCAAGTCGATGCTTTTTATCTTGATCTTCAGGATGAAACATTTGTTTCTGCATTTTCACTTGTTCATTCACGATTTAGTACAAATACATTTCCTACATGGGAAAGAGCCCATCCAAACCGCTATTTGATTCACAACGGTGAAATCAACACATTAAGAGGAAACATCAATTGGATGAGAGCAAGAGAACAACAATTCGTATCTGAAGCTTTCGGAGACGATTTAGACAAGATTTTGCCAGTGCTGAATGCAGACGGAAGTGATTCATCCATTCTAGACAATGCCTTTGAATTCTTTGTGCTTGCAGGCCGAACACCTGCTCATACAGCGATGATGCTGATTCCAGAGCCATGGACTGAAAACACGCACATGTCGAAAGAAAAACGGGCATTTTATGAATACCATAGTTCTCTTATGGAGCCGTGGGATGGGCCAACAGCTATTTCCTTTACTGATGGTAAACAAATCGGAGCCATCTTAGACCGAAACGGATTAAGACCGGCAAGATACTATGTCACAAATGATGATCATATCATTTTCTCTTCTGAGGTCGGTGTGATCGACACAAATGAAGAGGATGTGAAGTATAAAGATCGTCTTGAGCCAGGTAAAATGCTTTTAATTGATTTAGAAGAAGGGCGAATTATTTCTGACGAAGAAGTGAAATCGACGATTGCGAATGAACTTCCTTATCAAAAATGGCTTGATGAAGAAATGGTGCACGTCAATCGCTCGGAAGAAAATTCAGAAAATTCTAGTATAATGGATGATTTATTGACGCGCCAGCGTGCCTTCCATTATACGTACGAGGACATTCAAAAGTATTTAATTCCTTTACTAGAAGAAGGCAAGGACCCAATCGGTTCAATGGGAAGCGACACTCCGCTTGCTGTGTTATCAGATCGTGCGCAGTCTCTGTTTTCTTACTTCAAGCAGCTGTTTGCACAAGTGACGAACCCGCCGATTGACGCCATTCGTGAGCAGCTTGTGACATCTACGATGACGTGGTTAGGTGCTGAAGGAGATATTTTACATCCGAATGAATATTCATGCCGACGAATTAAACTGTATACACCCGTCTTAACAAGCGGGCAGTTTAACGGTTTGAGAACAATTGTTCATAATGCCTTTAAAAGCAAAACGATTCATACTCTTTTCACCGATGATTTAAAGCGCGGGCTGGATGCGATGTTTGAAGAGGCGGAAAAAGCGATCCGCGAAGGTGTATCTTTATTAATTCTTTCCGATCGTGAAATGACGGAAGAAAAAGTGCCGATTCCACCACTTCTAGCGCTAAGTGCACTGCATCAGCATCTTGTTCGTCAAGGCTTACGGACAAAGGTGAGTCTGATCGTTGAATCTGGAGAAGTCAGAGAGGTTCATCATTTTGCCGCACTGATTGGCTACGGAGCAGATGCAATCCATCCTTATCTTGTGTATGAAACGTACAAACAGCTGATTGCAGAAGAAGCGATCTCTTTCAGCTTTGATGAAGCAGTCACTAAGTTTGGTAAAAGCGTAACCGAAGGTGTCGTCAAAGTCATGTCTAAAGTGGGAATCTCCACTGTGCAAAGCTATAGAGGAGCCCAAATCTTTGAAGCCGTTGGTATTAGTGAAGACGTCATTCAGGCGTATTTCACGGGAACAGCTTCTCAGCTTGGCGGGATTGACCTTGAGACCATTGCACATGAAGCAAAACTTCGTCATGAAGCAGGGTATCAGGCAGCGACTGACCAAACACTCGAATCAGGAAGTGACTTCCAGTGGAGAAAAAATGGTGAGCACCATGCCTTTAATCCAAAAACGATCCATACGCTTCAGTGGGCATGTCGCAATGAAGATTACGATCTATTTAAGCAATATACAAAGGCAGCGGACGAAGAAAGAATCGGCTTCCTTCGAAATTTATTTGCTTTCCAGCCAAAACAAAAACCAGTTCGTTTGGAAGACGTTGAATCTGCTGAATCCATCGTGCGCCGATTCAAGACAGGCGCCATGTCATTTGGGTCTTTAAGTAAAGAAGCGCACGAAGCACTTGCGATTGCCATGAACCGAATTGGCGGTAAAAGTAACAGCGGAGAAGGCGGAGAAGATCCTGCACGCTTTACAGTTGATGAACGCGGCGATGATCGCAGAAGTGCGATTAAACAAATTGCTTCTGGCCGCTTTGGCGTAAAGAGTCATTATTTGGTCAATGCAGATGAACTGCAAATTAAAATGGCACAAGGAGCAAAGCCTGGAGAAGGCGGACAGCTGCCAGGAAATAAAGTATACCCTTGGGTCGCCGATGTACGCGGATCTACACCAGGCGTCGGATTGATTTCACCACCGCCGCATCATGATATTTATTCCATCGAGGATTTAGCGCAGCTGATCCATGATTTGAAAAACGCGAACCGTGATGCCCGCATCAGCGTCAAGCTTGTGTCTAAAGCAGGCGTTGGTACGATTGCAGCAGGTGTTGCAAAAGGAACGGCGGATGTCATTGTGATCAGTGGATACGATGGCGGCACAGGAGCTTCGCCGAAAACGAGTATTAAACACACAGGACTTCCTTGGGAGCTCGGTTTGGCAGAGGCGCATCAAACCCTTGTGTTAAACGGCCTTCGCGAGAGAGTCGTTCTTGAAACGGACGGAAAGTTAATGACTGGTCGCGACGTTGTCATGGCTGCGATATTAGGAGCAGAAGAATATGGCTTTGCGACAGCTCCACTTGTCGTATTGGGCTGCGTGATGATGAGAGCATGTCATTTAGATACTTGCCCAGTCGGCGTCGCTACACAGAATCCAGAGCTTCGTAAAAAATTCATGGGGAACCCTGACCATATTGTGAATTTCATGATGTTTATTGCAGAGGAAGTAAGAGAAATCTTAGCGGAACTCGGCTTTACATCAATGGATGAATTAATTGGACGCACGGATGTTCTAGGAGTTAGCGAACGAGCAAAAGCTCACTGGAAAGCAGGCCAGCTAGACCTTGAAACACTGCTTTATCAGCCAGAAGGAGCTCGTACATTCAGAACACCGCAAAATCATAAAATTGATGAATCACTGGATATGAATGAAATCCTCCCTTATGTACAGGAAGCGTTGAATCATCAAACACCGGTTGATCTATCATTGAATATTCGCAATATCAATCGTGTGGCCGGAACCATTACTGGAAGTGAAGTGTCTAAACGCTACGGGGAAGAAGGCTTGCCAGAGGATACGATCACACTAAGGTTCACTGGTTCCGCAGGACAAAGCTTCGGCGCATTTGTGCCAAAGGGCATGTCTCTCTATTTAACAGGTGATTCAAATGACTATATCGGCAAAGGACTCTCTGGAGGCAAAATTGCGGTCAAAACATCTGATCACTTTGTACAAAATGGACATGAAAATGTCATTGTTGGAAACGTCGCATTCTACGGAGCGACAAGTGGAAAAGCCTATATTAACGGGCGTGCAGGTGAGCGCTTTGCCGTTCGTAATTCAGGCGTGCAGGTGGTTGTTGAAGGAATCGGTGATCACGGCTGTGAATACATGACTGGCGGACGTGTCGTCATTTTAGGAGACGTCGGAAAGAACTTCGGCGCAGGAATGTCTGGCGGCGTAGCTTATGTCCATACATCCGATGCGAAACAGTTCAAAAGAATGTGCAACATGGAAATGATCATGTTTGAAAAACTCACAGATCACGATGAAGAGCAAGAAGTGAAACAGCTGATTCAAGAGCACCTTCACTATACAAACAGCGCAAAAGCTTCGGCACTTTTAGAAAACTGGGCGCAAGAAAAGGATCAATTCATCAAGGTCATTCCGAGAAATTACAAAATGATGCTTCAAAGCATTGAAGAACAAAAACAAGCGGGCCTTAGTCATGAGGAAGCGGTCATGTATGCCTTTGAAGCAAACACGAAACCGAAAAATCAAGAAACGGCAAACGGGCAAAAAGCAGCCCTCGCTCATTAAGAAAGGGGAGAGGACAATGGGCAAAGCAACAGGTTTTATGGATTATAAAAGAGAAAAGCCAAATGAACGTGACCCTCTCACTCGTCAAAATGACTGGAAAGAATATTCAGCTCCTTATACAGATGACGTATTGAAGAAGCAGGGCGCTAGATGTATGGATTGCGGCACACCGTTTTGTCAAATTGGGATGGAGATCAAAGGCGGCGTGTCAGGCTGCCCGATCTACAATTTAATTCCAGAATGGAACGACCTTGTGTATCGAGGCAGATGGAAAGAAGCGCTCGAAAGACTGCAAAAAACAAATAATTTCCCTGAATTTACTGGGAGAGTGTGTCCAGCGCCTTGCGAAGGGTCATGTACAGTCGCCATCAATGATCCAGCTGTTTCGATTAAAAATATCGAACGCACCATCATTGATAAAGGCTTTGAAAATGGATGGATCACACCGAGAATTCCTTCAAGCCGTACAGGCAAGAAGATTGCCATTGTCGGCTCAGGACCAGCAGGACTTGCAAGTGCTGATCAATTAAACCAAGCAGGCCACGCCGTCACAGTGTTCGAACGGTCTGATCGCCTTGGCGGACTGCTGACATACGGCATTCCAAACATGAAGCTGGACAAAGAAGTAGTGGAACGAAGAGTCAAACTGCTAAGACAAGAAGGCATTGATTTTGTAACGAACACAGAAATTGGCGTCGATGTCACTGCCGATGAACTGAAAGAGCAGTTTGATGCGGTCATCCTTTGTACAGGTGCACAAAAGCAGCGTGACCTGTTGATTGAAGGCCGGGAAGCTAAAGGGATTCACCTAGCGATGGATTATTTGACCCTCGCAACAAAAAGCATGCTGGATTCAGGATTTAAAGACAAAAACTTCATTGATGCAAAAGGAAAAGACGTGATTATCATTGGCGGGGGAGATACAGGTGCAGATTGCGTTGCAACTGCACTTCGCCAAAAAGCAAAAAGTGTTGTTCAGTTCGGGAAGCATCCGAAGCTTCCAAATACACGTGTAGGGGATAACATGTGGCCTGAACAGCCTTACGTCTTCTCACTCGATTATGCTTATGAAGAAGCACAAGCAAAATTCGGGGAAGATCCGCGTCAATATTCCATTCAAACCACAAAAATTGTGGCAGACAAAAATGGAAAATTAAAAGAGCTTCATACGATTCAAATGGAAAAGGTGAAAAACGAACAAGGGAAGTTTGAATTTCATGAGATTCCAGGGACAGAAAAGGTATGGCCGGCTCAGCTAGTCTTTATTGCAATTGGTTTTGAGGGAACTGAACAGCCACTCGTGAAACACTTTGGCGTGGACAGCAAAAACAATCGCATTGACGCAACGTATGGGGAGTATACAACAAATGTAGAAGGCGTATTTGCAGCGGGAGATGCAAGACGCGGGCAAAGCTTGATTGTCTGGGCAATTAATGAAGGCAGACAAGTGGCGCACGAGGTAGACCGTTATTTAATGGGGAGTTCGGTTCTGCCAAAATAGGTCAAACAAAGGGTGTTTACACATATAAAGAAAAGCCATGACCGAAGAGTGGTCATGGCTTTTTATGAATCAGATATTTTGATTTACTATCACTTTTTTCCGCTCTAGGCAGTGAGCTGATTTGAAAAGCCATCTTACATGAGGTGACATTCAAGCACCAGATCATGGATGCGTCAAAGTATATGACTCATTGCTTGAGGGAGACGACGTTTTACTTTGTAAACGGTTTAGATCCTTCCTTTCATGTGCATGCTGTAGGTAAATGCACTTTGAAAGGAAGGTATGTTTGTGCCATTTTTTAATATTTTGATTGAACTGTTTATCGGATTTTTTGCCTTATTTTCTATAATAAAATTATTAGGGAAAACACAATTTGCACAAATCACGCCGTTTGATTTTATTTCTGCACTGATTTTAGGCGAAATGGTCGGAAACGCCATTTTCGACCCAGAAGTCAAGATTCAGCACATTTTGTTTGCTGTTGCGGTATGGGGCGTTCTTCTCTATACAGTTGAATGGTTTTCACAGCGCTTTAAAGGTATTCGAGCCTTTTTAGAAGGAAGACCGACACTTGTCATTGATCAAGGGAAGATTCACTACAAACGTTTAAAGAAAAATATGCTGGATCTCAATCAGCTACAAACACTGATTCGCGCGAAGGGTCATTTTGCTTTGAATGAAATTGAATATGCCATTTTGGAAACAGACGGCTCGGTAAGCGTTCTTCCGAAAATGAAATACGCAACAGCCACCGCAGAAGATGTGAACGTGAAGGGAAAAGAAGTCAAATTACCTAGAACGTTTATTATTGACGGTGAAATTTTAAAAAAAGATTTACAAGAAGCTGGCTTCGATGAAACATGGCTGAGTGAGCAATTAAAAAAGCAGCACATTTCTTCCTATCGAGACGTTCTATTTTGTGAATGGATTGAAAATGAAGGGATTTATGCAATGAAATATGAAAAGTCCAAAAAACATCCATAACATCTATAAGTGGGTGTTTTTTTGTGCGTGTCATGAATAGGATCAAAAAGAATGTTTGATTGAAAACGTTCACAAAGAGGAGGAGATGCACGATGAAGTATGGAAAGGTATGGCTTGTAGTCGTCTTGTCTTTATTATTATTGAACTCAGCTTCACTTCAAGCAGCCGGACATCAGAATCAAACAAATCGCGTTCTTGTGGTCGATCAAAAGGAAAATGGCTCGTTTCGAACCGTTCAATCTGCCATTGATGCGATTCCAGTGAACAATCAACAGCGCGTAACGATCTATATTAAAAATGGTGTGTATAAAGAAAAAATCCTGCTTCCGCAAAATAAACCTTACGTGTCCTTTATCGGGGAAGACCAATACAAGACGATTCTGACGTATCATGATACAAATGCAAGTACTGGCAGCACAACAAATAGCTCAAGCACAATGATTCGTGCGAACGACTTTTATGCAGAAAATATCACCTTTCAAAATACGGCTGGCAGACATGCTGGTCAGGCGGTTGCACTGTACGTGTCCGGCGACCGGGCTGCGTTTAAACAAATACGAGTTTTAGGGTATCAAGATACACTTTATGCAACAGGTACAGGCCGGCAATATTATGAAAACTGCTATATCGAAGGAACGGTCGATTTTATTTTCGGATCAGCCACAGCCGTGTTTAAAAGAGCTGAAATAAAAAGTCTTGGAAATGGGTATATTACTGCAGCATCCACAACAGAAGCGCAAAAGTATGGATATGTATTCATCGATTCTACGCTCAAAAAGGGGACGGCTGCTGCTCAATCGGTATATTTAGGACGTCCGTGGCGGCCTCATTCTGCTGTGACATTCCTCTATACAAATATGGATGATCATATTAAGGCAGAGGGTTGGCATAACTGGGATAACCGTGATAACGAAAGAACAGCAAGATATAAAGAATATGGATCGACAGGAGCAGGAAGCAACGCAGCAACCCGCGTAAAATGGTCCAGTATTTTATCGAAAAACGAAGCAAGTCAAATCACAGTGCAAGCTGTTCTTAGCGGAACCGATGGCTGGAATCCAGAAAAAAGGTAAAGAGCTTGTCAGTTTTCGTCAAAGAAAGCTGACTTTTCTGTTTAAAAAACCTTTGAGAACAAACGTTCTTTTGTGTATAATGAACATATTCTTCTAAAATTGGCTGCGACTAAAAAGGAGGGATTGTATGAAGCGTTTTTCACAGATCTTGTTTTTACACATATGTATCCTGTCGATTTTATTTCTCCCTTTTTCAGCAAAAGATGATCAACTGACAGCTCGTGACGACTCACTGCCGTGGGTGACAGCTTTAGATGAATTTATACGAACAGCACCTGATTTAGAGGGCGCGATCTCTGGCATCAGCGTCCGCGATACTTCTGACTCCTCTCTTCTTTATGAACATCAAGCCGATATTCGTCTTACTCCTGCTTCTAATATGAAACTGCTCACATCAGCCATCGCCCTTGATATACTAGGAGAAACACACACATTCCCGACAGACATCTGGATAGATGGTTCTATTCAAAAGAAAACGTTACATGGCAACCTGTATCTACGCGGTACCGGGGATCCGACTTTATTAGAAGAGGATTTTGCAGCACTTGCCAAACAAGTGAAAAAGGTCGGAATACATACAATTCGCGGACAGCTTGCGGCAGACGATACATGGTATGATGACACAAGATATTCGATTGATTTACCTTGGAGTGATGAGGATCAATATTACGGTGCACAAATCTCTGCTCTCACGGCTTCACCGAATCAAGATTTTGATGCAGGAACCGTGATTCTCGAAGTAAAGCCAGGCAAAAAAGCTGGGCAAAAAGCCACCTATGACATGATTCCGAAGACTTCTGTCCCTCAAGTCATCAATCAAGTAAAAACCGTGCCAGAAGAAGGGAAAAAGAAGATTTCTTTTAAGCGCTCTCACGGCACCAACAAAATCACTTTGACTGGCACCATTCCGGTGAAAGCGAGTGTATCTAGACAATGGGTAGCGTTATGGGAACCATCCTCTTATGCGTTAGATTTAATGAAACGAGCGTTAAAGGCGGAAGGGATTCACGTAAAAGGACCGCTTAAAATAAAACAAGTTCCTAAAAAAGCCAAGAAAATTGCCACCCATTCATCGATGCCTTTATCAGAGCTCCTTGTTCCCATGATGAAACTCAGCAACAATACCCAAGCAGAAATGTTGCTGAAGGAACTTGGAAAACAAGTGAAAAGCAAAGGGAGCTTTGAAGATGGACTGGATGTGATGAATGAACGGCTTCCTGCATTCGGCATCGATCCATCTCTTGCAGTGCTGCGAGATGGGTCAGGCATCTCACCTATTAACCTTGTTTCTGCCAACCAGTTCACGTTATTTTTAACAAACATTCAAAAGGAAAAATGGTTTAAGACCTATGAACATGCGCTTCCGTTAGCAGGGGCAAGTGAACGAATGGTGGGAGGGACGTTAAGAAACAGGTTGAAAGAACCAGCTACACTAGAAAAAGTACGTGCAAAAACAGGTTCATTAACTACGGTCAGTACACTTTCTGGATATATTGACACAAAGAGTGGAAAGACGGTCGCTTTTTCCATTTTATTAAATCATCTTGTTGATGACGAGAAAGGGAAAGAGATAGAAGACCACATTGTTAGCATTTTAGCTGAGAATCTTTAGATAGAGAAGGAGAACCACCATGACGTTAGATAACAATCAATCTTTAGTAAAAACCATGTCCATTTTTCTCGTCCCGCTTTTGCTTAGCAATATTTTGCAATCAATCGGACAGCTTGTATCCATTGTCCTTGTCGGCAGATGGATTGGAGAGGATGCAGTAGCTGCCATTTCTGCATTCTTTCCGCTTTTCTTTTTACTCGTTTCTTTTTCCATCGGAATTGGATCGGGAAGTTCAATCCTTATTGGACAAGCGTATGGAGCAAAAAATGAACAAAGATTAAAAGAAATTATTGGCACAACGCTTTCATTTACTTTTTTAATCGGACTTTCTTTAGCAATCATTGGAGGTTTTTTTGCAACAGATATCTTAAATCTCATGGGAACACCTGCGAATATCGTGAAGGAAAGTGCGGCTTATGCCAGAATTCTATTCATCTCAATGCCGATCTTATTTCTTTATTTTGTTTACACGACTTTCCTGCGAGGGACAGGGGATTCAAAAACGCCTTTTTATTTCTTAATGATTAGTACGGCAACGAATATTTTGATGCTGCCGATTTTATTATTTGGCTGGCTGGGACTGCCGGCATTTGGTTTATACGGTGCTGCGTATGCTTCTGTGATTTCAACCATTGTGACGTTTATTATTCTACATATCTACTTATATAAAACAAAACACCCGCTTCGCATCGATGCATCGGTTAGAAAGCATTTATTGATGAAAGGGGATCTACTAAAAACATTATTAAAGCTCAGCATTCCATCGAGCATTAATATGATCCTTATTTCTTTATCAGAAATTGCTGTTATTTCCTTTGTCAATGATTATGGATCACAGGCGACTGCTGCCTATGGTGTTGTCAATCAAGTTGTGAGCTATGTGCAGATGCCGGCGGTGAGTCTTGGCATCGCGGTCTCGATCTTTGCAGCACAATTCATCGGCGCAGGGAATATCAACCGATTGAAAGATGTGATAAAAATCGGGCTAGGACTCAATTTTGCCATAGGCGGATTCATTATTATCATTGTTTATCTCTTCGCACCGCAGATTTTATCTATCTTTTTAACAGATTCTAAGACGATTGACATTGCCTATAGCTTAGTTGTCATTACATTATGGAGCTATCTTATTTTTGGAACAGCCCAAATTGTTGCAGCCACGATGAGAGCAAGCGGAACAGTGCTATGGCCAACGATCTTTAGTATTTGTTCCATTTGGCTTGTAGAAGTACCAGTCGCTTATGTGCTATCGCACCACACAACCCTTGGCATCAAGGGCATCTGGATTGGCTATCCTGCGGCTTTTTTCGTGAACTTACTCCTTCAATACGGCTACTATCAGCTCGTATGGAAGAAAAAACAGATTGTAGCGCTAGTGCAGTCATAATGTAAAAGTGTGAAGCAGCATATACATACGAAGATCTATCACTTTTCAGGAGGTCTGATCTTCTATGTATTTGAATCAAAGAAATGAACTGAGCGCGTACAATATCGGTGATTTTTCTTATGCCGGACCAGATTTCCAAGTGCTGACGTGGGGGGAAGGAACAACATTAAACATTGGAAAGTTTTGTTCCATCGCAAACGAAGTCAAAATTTTCCTTGGCGGTGAACACCGTACAGATTGGGCCACAACGTATCCGTTTAATCAAATTTTCAAGGAAGCTTCTCACATTAAAGGACATCCAAAGTCAAAAGGAGATGTCCACATAGGACACGACGTCTGGATTGGTTATGGAGCAACAATCATGTCAGGAGTATGTATAGGGAACGGAGCAGTGATTGGTGCAAATAGTGTCATCACAAAAGATGTGCCTCCATATGCGATTGCCGCAGGAAATCCGCAGCAGCTCATGAAATACCGGTTTTCATCTGAAATCATCGAAAAACTTCAGTTATTAGAATGGTGGAATTTAGAGTTTACCGTCATCCAATCTATTTTTCACCTCTTACAATCTGATGATATTGAACAATGTATAAATGTCATAGAAGACATAAAAAAGAAAGGCTGAAAAAGCCTTTCTCATGCTGTCGAGAAAATCTCGACAGCTTTATTTTTTTCTTAGATATTTTCCATCTCTTTCCTTGAGAGCTGTACAAGATCGAAAAATCATCAAAAAGTGATCTCCAGACATGTATGGGAGAGGAACACAAGAAAAGATCAGACAAAATCGTCTGTCTGCCTCTGGAAAAGAGCTATATAAAAAAAGAAAAGAAAAATAGAGCGAAGCCTTGCAGATTCAAAACAACTGCATGGGCTTCGCTATTGCCGGTTGAGAGGAAAACAAAACGTGTGTGGGATGCCTTTTTTATTCAACCTAACGATTGTAGAAAAACATGAGTTTCTCTACAATCTGAAGGCTAAAGTAGCCCTTCTTTTTTTCGTTAACTGAGTCTTATGATTGTTAGGGATGCCCCGGTTGCACCTCCACCAATTAAAATAGCTGTTACAACTGCCCCAAACAATTGCAATGATATCGTATTTCCAGCAGTTAAATTCACAATCAATGTGTTACTGATAAATGTGGTTGAGACCACCGGTGATTGAATAGAACCTGGGATGACAGTGGCTCCATTAAGAAGTAGCCGTGCACTAACTAAAAGTGCAACTGTTGTATTAATTTGGTATGTGATATAGTATTTACCTGTTTGTTGTACAGTAAAAGTATCATTTGAACCATTCGGTGCAAATCCATTGATATTTTGATTACTTGGTAAAGCAATGTTCGTACCACCAAGAACAGTAATGATTGTAGGCCCCGTTGTATTTCCGGCATAAAGAGCCGTTTGAGTTGGACCAGTAGGCCCAGTGGCTCCAGTAGGACCGGTAACTCCGGTTGCACCAGTAGCTCCAGTAGGACCGGTATCTCCGGTGGCTCCAGTAGAGCCGGTAACTCCGGTCGCACCAGTGGCTCCAGTAGGACCGGTATCTCCGGTTGCACCTGTTGGTCCAGTAGGACCGGTATCTCCGGTTGCACCTGTTGGTCCAGTAGGACCGGTATCTCCGGTTGCACCTGTTGGTCCAGTAGGACCGGTACCTCCAGTTACACCAGTAACTCCAGTAGAACCGGTATCTCCGGTGGCTCCAGTAGAGCCGGTAACTCCGGTCGCACCAGTGGCTCCAGTAGAACCGGTATCTCCGGTGGCTCCAGTAGAGCCGGTAACTCCGGTTACACCAGTAACTCCAGTAGAACCGGTATCTCCGGTTGCACCAGTAGCTCCAGTAGAGCCGGTGGCCCCAGTAGCTCCAGTAGGACCGGTAACTCCGGTTGCACCTGTTGGTCCAGTAGGACCGGTATCTCCGGTGGCTCCAGTAGGACCGGTACCTCCAGTTACACCAGTAACTCCAGTAGAACCGGTAACTCCGGTGGCTCCAGTAGAGCCGGTAACTCCGGTTACACCAGTAGCTCCAGTAGGACCGGTATCTCCGGTTGCACCTGTTGGTCCAGTAGGACCGGTATCTCCGGTGGCTCCAGTAGAGCCGGTGGCCCCAGTAGCTCCAGTAGGACCGGTAACTCCGGTTGCACCTGTTGGTCCAGTAGGACCGGTACCTCCAGTTGCACCAGTAACTCCAGTAGAACCGGTAACTCCGGTGGCTCCAGTAGAGCCGGTAACTCCGGTCGCACCAGTGGCTCCAGTAGGACCGGTATCTCCGGTGGCCCCAGTAGCTCCAGTAGGACCGGTATCTCCGGTTGCACCTGTTGGTCCAGTAGGACCGGTATCTCCGGTTGCACCTGTTGGTCCAGTAGGACCGGTACCTCCAGTTACACCAGTAACTCCAGTAGAACCGGTATCTCCGGTTGCACCAGTAACTCCAGTAGAACCGGTAACTCCGGTGGCACCAGTAGCTCCAGTAGAGCCGGTATCTCCAGTTACACCAGTAACTCCAGTAGAACCGGTAACTCCGGTTGCACCATTGGCTCCAGTAGGACCGGTATCTCCGGTTGCACCTGTTGGTCCAGTAGGACCGGTATCTCCGGTTGCACCTGTTGGTCCAGTAGGACCGGTATCTCCGGTTGCACCTGTTGGTCCAGTAGGACCGGTACCTCCGGTTGCACCTGTTGGTCCAGTAGGACCGGTACCTCCAGTTACACCAGTAACTCCAGTAGAACCGGTAACTCCGGTGGCACCAGTAGCTCCAGTAGGACCGGTATCTCCGGTGGCCCCAGTAGAGCCGGTACCTCCGGTGGCCCCAGTAGCTCCAGTAGAGCCGGTAACTCCGGTTGCACCAGTAGCTCCAGTAGAGCCGGTAACTCCGGTTGCACCAGTAGCTCCAGTAGAGCCGGTAACTCCGGTTGCACCAGTGGCTCCAGTAGGACCGGTAACTCCGGTTGCACCTGTTGGTCCAATAGGACCGGTAACTCCGGTTGCCCCAGTAGCTCCAGTAGAGCCGGTAACTCCGGTTGCCCCAGTAGCTCCAGTAGGACCGGTATCTCCAGTTACACCAGTAACTCCAGTAGGACCGGTACCTCCAGTTACACCAGTAACTCCAGTAGAACCGGTAACTCCGGTGGCTCCAGTAGAGCCGGTAACTCCGGTTGCCCCAGTGGCTCCAGTAGGACCGGTATCTCCGGTTGCACCTGTTGGTCCAGTAGGACCGGTAACTCCAGTTACACCAGTAACTCCAGTAGAACCGGTAACTCCGGTGGCTCCAGTAGAGCCGGTAACTCCGGTTGCCCCAGTAGCTCCAGTAGAGCCGGTGGCCCCAGTAGCTCCAGTAGGACCGGTATCTCCGGTTGCACCTGTTGGTCCAGTAGGACCGGTACCTCCAGTTACACCAGTAACTCCAGTAGAACCGGTATCTCCGGTTGCACCAGTAGCTCCAGTAGAGCCGGTAACTCCGGTTGCCCCAGTGGCTCCAGTAGGACCGGTAACTCCGGTTGCACCTGTTGGTCCAATAGGACCGGTAACTCCGGTTGCCCCAGTAGCTCCAGTAGAGCCGGTGGCCCCAGTAGCTCCAGTAGGACCGGTATCTCCGGTTGCACCTGTTGGTCCAATAGGACCGGTAACTCCGGTTGCCCCAGTAGCTCCAGTAGAGCCGGTGGCCCCAGTAGCTCCAGTAGGACCGGTATCTCCGGTTGCACCTGTTGGTCCAGTAGGACCGGTACCTCCAGTTACACCAGTAACTCCAGTAGAACCGGTAACTCCGGTGGCTCCAGTAGAGCCGGTAACTCCGGTTGCCCCAGTAGCTCCAGTAGAGCCGGTATCTCCGGTTGCCCCAGTAGCTCCAGTAGGACCGGTATCTCCGGTTGCACCTGTTGGTCCAGTAGGACCGGTACCTCCAGTTACACCAGTAACTCCAGTAGAACCGGTATCTCCGGTTGCCCCAGTAGCTCCAGTAGAGCCGGTGGCCCCAGTAGCTCCAGTAGGACCGGTATCTCCGGTGGCACCTGTTGGTCCAGTAGGACCGGTATCTCCGGTTGCACCTGTTGGTCCAGTAGGACCGGTACCTCCAGTTACACCAGTAACTCCAGTAGAACCGGTATCTCCGGTTGCACCAGTAGCTCCAGTAGAGCCGGTAACTCCGGTTGCCCCAGTGGCTCCAGTAGGACCGGTAACTCCGGTTGCACCTGTTGGTCCAATAGGACCGGTAACTCCGGTTGCCCCAGTAGCTCCAGTAGAGCCGGTGGCCCCAGTAGCTCCAGTAGGACCGGTATCTCCGGTTGCACCTGTTGGTCCAGTAGGACCGGTACCTCCAGTTACACCAGTAACTCCAGTAGAACCGGTAACTCCGGTGGCTCCAGTAGAGCCGGTAACTCCGGTTGCCCCAGTAGCTCCAGTAGAGCCGGTATCTCCGGTTGCCCCAGTAGCTCCAGTAGGACCGGTATCTCCGGTTGCACCTGTTGGTCCAGTAGGACCGGTACCTCCAGTTACACCAGTAACTCCAGTAGAACCGGTAACTCCGGTGGCCCCAGTAGCTCCAGTAGAGCCGGTTGCCCCAGTAGCTCCAGTAGGACCGGTAACTCCGGTGGCCCCAGTAAGGCCGGTACCTCCGGTTGCACCTGTTGGTCCAGTTACACCAGTAACTCCAGTAGAACCGGTATCTCCGGTTGCACCAGTTGCACCAGTAAGACCGGTAACTCCGGTGGCCCCAGTAAGGCCGGTATCTCCGGTTGCACCAGTAACTCCAGTAGGGCCGGTATCTCCAGTTACACCAGTAACTCCAGTAGAACCGGTAACTCCGGTTGCACCAGTGTCTCCAGTAGGCCCGGTATCTCCGGTGGCTCCCGTATCACCAGTTGATCCTGCTGCAGCCAGTAATGTGTAGTCTGGGGAAGTATCTGGTGTACCTGTCGGTGGTGCAGTATTTACTACATACGTACTGCCATTAAAGGTCACTACTTGCCCTACTTGGTAAGTAGGGCTGATTACCGGATCAAACGCTTCAATACCTGTTAACCCTGCACCAGTAACTCCAGTAGGACCGGTAGCTCCGGTTGCACCAGTAGGACCTCTTTTTACAATTTTATTATTTGTTTTTTTCCGTCCTTTTGCTTTAGCACAAGTGCTGTGATGTTTAACAACTTTGTTCTTTTTACATTCTCGTTTAAGAAGAGGGCAGTCATCAAATAGAGGTCTATCGTGACGAGATTTTCTGTAATGAGGTTGCCAATCATGCTTTTTTCCGCAAAAGGGACATTTGTTGTCGTACTGATTATACAAATTCCCCATCTCCTACAAGTTAATATTTTATTCTATGTGGAAATTTAAAAAGCGAAATTAAGTTAAATGATATTTTTATTTCGAAGTTCATCGAATCAAATTATTTAAAAGTTAAATTGTTTTATGTAAATTTATCCTCTGTGACAGAAGGAGGCACTATTAAGGAATCTTTTGAACATAGTATGGATTTAGCAAAAAAGGCGGAGAAGTGGGGTTATCATAGATACTGGCTGGCGGAACACCATAATATGGAAGGTGTTGCTTTCTCTATTATAAAATGGGGGAATGGAAACTTTAAGGAAAAAAATAAAGCTGTCTAGATTTTTTCGACAGCCTTAACGCATAAAGGCCAAAGCCTTTATGCGTTTTGTTTATACATATCTTACAGCATTTGCAGCTCGAGTATCTGTGTTAACTGTTGTTATATTTGACTGTGCTGTAATAATGATATTAACAGTATATACATTATTACCCGTACTAGTTACAGTATCAACGAAAGTGGTGGAAACTACAAAGCTTTGTGCCCCTGCGCCTGATCCTGATCTAAAGAAAGGAACTTCTGTTAACAATGTTCCGTTTCTCCTTAATCGAGTATTTCCACTTATACTATAATTCGCTGTAGTGTTAGCTGTAATATTTGCTGATAGGTCAATCTTTACTCTTTGACCACTTGTTACAGGAACTGTAAAAGTGAGTACTGTTATTTCTGAATTCAACGGAGGAAATACTTGCTGCTGTGTTGCTGTTTGGTCAAAGAAAATTTGTGAGGTTGGTCCAGTATCTCCGGTTGGACCGGTCGCTCCGGTGGCACCAGTGATTCCCGTTGGACCGGTCGCTCCGGTTACACCTGTTGGTCCAGTAGCTCCAGTAAGGCCGGTCGCACCAGTGGCACCAGTAGCTCCAGTAGGGCCGGTCGCTCCGGTCGCACCAGTAGCTCCAGTAAGGCCGGTCGCACCAGTGGCACCAGTAGGACCGGTCGCACCAGTGGCACCAGTTGGACCAGTATCACCAGTAACTCCGGTCGCACCAGTGGCACCAGTAGCTCCAGTAGGGCCGGTCGCTCCGGTCGCACCAGTAGCTCCAGTAAGGCCGGTCGCACCAGTGGCACCAGTAACTCCGGTCGCACCAGTGTCTCCAGTAGGACCGGTATCTCCGGTTGGACCAGTGGCTCCAGTAGGGCCAGTAACTCCGGTTGGACCAGTGTCTCCAGTAGGACCGGTATCTCCGGTTACACCTGTTGGTCCAGTTGGACCAGTATCACCAGTGGCACCAGTAACTCCGGTCGCACCAGTGGCACCAGTAGGTCCGGTATCTCCGGTTGGACCAGTGGCACCAGTAGGGCCAGTATCTCCGGTTGGACCAGTGTCTCCAGTAGGTCCGGTATCTCCAGTTACACCTGTTGGTCCAGTATCACCAGTAACTCCGGTCGCACCAGTGGCTCCAGTAGGACCGGTATCTCCGGTCGGACCAGTGGCTCCGGTAGGACCGGTATCTCCGGTTACACCTGTTGGTCCAGTTGGACCAGTATCACCAGTGGCACCAGTAACTCCAGTAGGTCCGGTAGCTCCAGTTACACCAGTGTCTCCCGTTGGACCGGTATCTCCAGTTACACCTGTTGGTCCAGTTGGACCAGTATCTCCGGTTGGACCAGTTACACCAGTTGGACCAGTATCACCAGTGGCTCCAGTAGGACCAGTATCACCAGTGGCTCCAGTAGGACCGGTATCACCAGTGGCTCCAGTAGGTCCAGTAACTCCGGTTGGACCAGTGGCTCCGGTAGGACCGGTATCTCCGGTTACACCTGTTGGTCCAGTAGGACCAGTATCACCAGTGGCACCAGTAACTCCAGTAGGTCCGGTAGCTCCAGTTACACCAGTGTCTCCCGTTGGACCGGTATCTCCAGTTACACCTGTTGGTCCAGTTGGACCAGTATCTCCGGTTGGACCAGTTACACCAGTTGGACCAGTGGCACCAGTAGGGCCAGTATCTCCGGTTGGACCAGTTACACCAGTTGGACCAGTATCACCAGTGGCACCAGTAACTCCGGTCGCACCAGTGGCACCAGTAGGTCCGGTATCTCCAGTTACACCTGTTGGTCCAGTATCACCAGTAACTCCGGTCGGACCAGTGGCACCAGTAGGACCGGTATCTCCGGTCGCACCAGTGGCACCAGTAGGTCCAGTATCTCCGGTTGGACCAGTATCACCAGTGGCACCAGTAACTCCGGTCGCACCAGTGTCTCCCGTTGGACCGGTATCTCCGGTTACACCTGTTGGTCCAGTTGGACCAGTAACTCCGGTTGGACCAGTGTCTCCAGTAGGTCCAGTATCTCCGGTTGGACCAGTTACACCAGTTGGACCAGTATCACCAGTGGCACCAGTAACTCCGGTCGCACCAGTGGCACCAGTAACTCCGGTCGGACCAGTGGCACCAGTAGGACCGGTATCTCCGGTTACACCTGTTGGTCCAGTTGGACCAGTAACTCCGGTTGGACCAGTGGCTCCAGTAGGTCCAGTAACTCCGGTTGGACCAGTGTCTCCAGTAGGACCGGTATCTCCGGTTACACCTGTTGGTCCAGTTGGACCAGTATCACCAGTGGCACCAGTAACTCCAGTAACTCCGGTCGCACCAGTGTCTCCAGTAGGTCCGGTATCTCCGGTTGGACCAGTAACTCCGGTTGGACCAGTGGCACCAGTAGGGCCAGTAACTCCGGTTGGACCAGTGTCTCCAGTAGGACCGGTAGCTCCGGTTGGACCAGTGTCTCCAGTAGGGCCAGTATCTCCAGTTGGACCAGTGGCACCAGTAGGGCCAGTAGGCCCGGTATCTCCAGTTACACCTGTTGGTCCAGTATCACCAGTTGATCCTGCTGCAGCCAGTAATGTGTAGTCTGGGGAAGTATCTGGTGTACCTGTCGGTGGTGCAGTATTTACTACATACGTACTGCCATTAAAGGTCACTACTTGCCCTACTTGGTAAGTAGGGCTGATTACCGGATCAAACGCTTCAATACCTGTTAACCCTGCACCAGTAGCTCCCGTTGGACCGGTATCTCCGGTTGGACCAGTATCACCAGTGGCTCCAGTAACTCCGGTTGGACCAGTAGGGCCGGTATCTCCAGTTGCACCAGTAGGACCGGTCGCTCCAGTAGCTCCGGTTACACCTGTTGGTCCTGTTGGTCCAGTAACTCCGGTCGCACCAGTGTCTCCCGTTGGACCGGTAGCTCCGGTTACACCTGTTGGTCCAGTAGGACCAGTATCACCAGTGGCACCAGTAACTCCGGTCGCACCAGTGTCTCCAGTAGGTCCGGTATCTCCGGTTGGACCAGTAACTCCGGTTGGACCAGTGGCACCAGTAGGTCCAGTATCTCCGGTTGGACCAGTGTCTCCAGTAGGTCCGGTATCTCCAGTTACACCTGTTGGTCCAGTATCACCAGTAACTCCGGTCGGACCAGTGGCACCAGTAGGACCGGTAGCTCCGGTTACACCAGTTGGTCCTGTTGGTCCAGTATCTCCAGTCGCACCAGTGTCTCCAGTAGGACCGGTATCTCCGGTTGGACCAGTGTCTCCAGTAGGTCCGGTAGCTCCAGTTACACCTGTTGGACCAGTGTCTCCAGTAGGTCCAGTAACTCCGGTTGGACCAGTGGCTCCGGTAGGACCGGTATCTCCGGTTGGACCAGTTACACCAGTTGGACCAGTATCACCAGTATCACCAGTGGCTCCAGTAACTCCAGTAGGTCCGGTAGCTCCAGTTACACCAGTGTCTCCCGTTGGACCGGTATCTCCAGTTACACCTGTTGGTCCAGTTGGACCAGTATCTCCGGTTGGACCAGTTACACCAGTTGGACCAGTATCACCAGTGGCACCAGTAGGACCGGTATCACCAGTGGCACCAGTAACTCCGGTTGGACCAGTGGCACCAGTAGGTCCAGTATCTCCGGTTGGACCAGTTACACCAGTTGGACCAGTATCACCAGTATCACCAGTGGCTCCAGTAACTCCGGTCGCACCAGTGGCACCAGTAGGGCCAGTATCTCCGGTAGCTCCAGTTACACCTGTTGGTCCAGTATCACCAGTAACTCCGGTCGGACCAGTGGCACCAGTAGGACCGGTATCTCCGGTTACACCTGTTGGTCCAGTTGGACCAGTAACTCCGGTTGGACCAGTGGCTCCAGTAGGGCCAGTATCTCCGGTTGGACCAGTGGCACCAGTAGGTCCAGTAACTCCGGTTGGACCAGTGGCTCCGGTAGGACCGGTATCTCCGGTTACACCTGTTGGTCCAGTTGGACCAGTATCACCAGTGGCACCAGTAACTCCAGTAGGTCCGGTAGCTCCAGTTACACCAGTGTCTCCCGTTGGACCGGTATCTCCAGTTACACCTGTTGGTCCAGTTGGACCAGTATCTCCGGTTGGACCAGTTACACCAGTTGGACCAGTATCACCAGTATCACCAGTTGCACCAGTGGCACCAGTAACTCCGGTCGCACCAGTGGCACCAGTAGGTCCGGTATCTCCAGTTACACCTGTTGGTCCAGTAGCTCCAGTAACTCCGGTCGGACCAGTGGCACCAGTAGGACCGGTATCTCCGCTCGGACCAGTGGCACCAGTAGGACCGGTATCTCCGGTTACACCAGTTGGTCCTGTTGGTCCAGTATCTCCAGTAGGGCCAGTAACTCCGGTTGGACCAGTGGCACCAGTAGGTCCAGTATCTCCGGTTGGACCAGTATCACCAGTGGCACCAGTAACTCCGGTCGCACCAGTGGCTCCCGTTGGACCGGTATCTCCGGTTACACCTGTTGGTCCAGTTGGACCAGTAACTCCGGTTGGACCAGTGGCACCAGTAGGTCCAGTATCTCCGGTTGGACCAGTATCACCAGTGGCACCAGTAACTCCGGTCGCACCAGTGGCTCCCGTTGGACCGGTATCTCCGGTTACACCTGTTGGTCCAGTTGGACCAGTAACTCCGGTTGGACCAGTGTCTCCAGTAGGTCCAGTAACTCCGGTTGGACCAGTGTCTCCAGTAGGACCGGTATCTCCGGTTACACCTGTTGGTCCAGTTGGACCAGTATCACCAGTGGCACCAGTAACTCCAGTAACTCCGGTCGCACCAGTGTCTCCAGTAGGTCCGGTATCTCCGGTTGGACCAGTAACTCCGGTTGGACCAGTGGCACCAGTAGGGCCAGTAACTCCGGTTGGACCAGTGTCTCCAGTAGGACCGGTAGCTCCAGTTACACCAGTGTCTCCCGTTGGACCGGTATCTCCGGTTACACCTGTTGGACCAGTAACTCCGGTTGGACCAGTGGCACCAGTAGGGCCAGTATCTCCGGTTGGACCAGTGGCACCAGTAGGACCGGTATCTCCGGTTGGACCAGTGTCTCCAGTAGGGCCAGTATCTCCGGTTGGACCAGTGTCTCCAGTAGGTCCGGTAGCTCCAGTTACACCTGTTGGTCCAGTATCACCAGTTGATCCTGCTGCAGCCAGTAATGTGTAGTCTGGGGAAGTATCTGGTGTACCTGTCGGTGGTGCAGTATTTACTACATACGTACTGCCATTAAAGGTCACTACTTGCCCTACTTGGTAAGTAGGGCTGATTACCGGATCAAACGCTTCAATACCTGTTAACCCTGCACCAGTAGCTCCCGTTGGACCGGTATCTCCGGTTACACCTGTTGGTCCAGTTGGACCAGTAACTCCGGTTGGACCAGTGGCACCAGTAGGGCCAGTATCTCCGGTTGGACCAGTGTCTCCAGTAGGACCGGTATCTCCAGTTACACCAGTGTCTCCCGTTGGACCGGTATCTCCGGTTACACCTGTTGGACCAGTAACTCCGGTTGGACCAGTGGCACCAGTAGGGCCAGTATCTCCGGTTGGACCAGTGGCACCAGTAGGACCGGTATCTCCGGTTGGACCAGTGTCTCCAGTAGGGCCAGTATCTCCGGTTGGACCAGTGTCTCCAGTAGGTCCGGTAGCTCCAGTTACACCTGTTGGTCCAGTATCACCAGTTGATCCTGCTGCAGCCAGTAATGTGTAGTCTGGGGAAGTATCTGGTGTACCTGTCGGTGGTGCAGTATTTACTACATACGTACTGCCATTAAAGGTCACTACTTGCCCTACTTGGTAAGTAGGGCTGATTACCGGATCAAACGCTTCAATACCTGTTAACCCTGCACCAGTAGCTCCCGTTGGACCGGTATCTCCGGTTACACCTGTTGGTCCAGTTGGACCAGTAACTCCGGTTGGACCAGTGGCACCAGTAGGGCCAGTATCTCCGGTTGGACCAGTGTCTCCAGTAGGACCGGTATCTCCAGTTACACCAGTGTCTCCCGTTGGACCGGTATCTCCGGTTACACCTGTTGGACCAGTAACTCCGGTTGGACCAGTGGCACCAGTAGGGCCAGTATCTCCGGTTGGACCAGTGGCACCAGTAGGACCGGTATCTCCGGTTGGACCAGTGTCTCCAGTAGGGCCAGTATCTCCGGTTGGACCAGTGTCTCCAGTAGGGCCAGTATCTCCGGTTGGACCAGTGTCTCCAGTAGGTCCGGTAGCTCCAGTTACACCTGTTGGTCCAGTATCACCAGTTGATCCTGCTGCAGCCAGTAATGTGTAGTCTGGGGAAGTATCTGGTGTACCTGTCGGTGGTGCAGTATTTACTACATACGTACTGCCATTAAAGGTCACTACTTGCCCTACTTGGTAAGTAGGGCTGATTACCGGATCAAACGCTTCAATACCTGTTAACCCTGCACCAGTAGCTCCCGTTGGACCGGTATCTCCGGTTGGACCAGTATCACCAGTGGCTCCAGTAACTCCGGTTGGACCAGTAGGGCCGGTATCTCCAGTTGCACCAGTAGGACCGGTCGCTCCAGTAGCTCCGGTTACACCTGTTGGTCCTGTTGGTCCAGTAACTCCGGTCGCACCAGTGTCTCCCGTTGGACCGGTAGCTCCGGTTACACCTGTTGGTCCAGTAGGACCAGTATCACCAGTGGCACCAGTAACTCCGGTCGCACCAGTGTCTCCAGTAGGTCCGGTATCTCCGGTTGGACCAGTAACTCCGGTTGGACCAGTGGCACCAGTAGGGCCAGTAACTCCGGTTGGACCAGTGTCTCCAGTAGGACCGGTAGCTCCGGTTGGACCAGTGTCTCCAGTAGGGCCAGTATCTCCAGTTGGACCAGTGGCACCAGTAGGGCCAGTAGGCCCGGTATCTCCAGTTACACCTGTTGGTCCAGTATCACCAGTTGATCCTGCTGCAGCCAGTAATGTGTAGTCTGGGGAAGTATCTGGTGTACCTGTCGGTGGTGCAGTATTTACTACATACGTACTGCCATTAAAGGTCACTACTTGCCCTACTTGGTAAGTAGGGCTGATTACCGGATCAAACGCTTCAATACCTGTTAACCCTGCACCAGTAGCTCCCGTTGGACCGGTATCACCAGTGGCACCAGTAACTCCGGTCGGACCAGTGTCTCCAGTTGGTCCGGTAACTCCAGTTGGACCAGTATTTCCGGTGGCTCCCGTTGCACCGGTTGCCCCAGTAGCGCCAGCAGGTCCGGTGGGTCCTATAGGCCCAGCGGGACCTCTTCGTCCAACCCTTTGAATTGGTTTTGATTGTTTTTCTCCTTTTGCACTGTGACAGAGAGGATTTCCTTGAGGTCTATTTTGTTTCGAAAGTTCTTGTTTGATAAATGGACAGTCTCTTCTTTGAGAACGGTCATGACGTGATCTTTTGTAATGAGGCTGTTCATGATATTTACCGCAAAAGGGACATTTGTGATCGAATTGATTGTACAAATTGCCCATCTCCTAAAATTGATATTTCATTCTATGTGCAAATTTTTAAATTGGAAGTAAAACCTAGAAAATCATCATTTCGAAAATCATCGAATCAAATCATTTAAATGTTTGATGATTTTATGTTATGGTGTTGAAAGTATGAAACTAGTATGATTTTTGACAGAAATGGGGACATCATTTATGAGTCAATCAGTTTTACAGCGTACAGCTTATTCCGTTTTAAATTTATCCTCTGTGACAGAAGGAGGCTCCATTAAGGAATCTTTTGAACATAGTATGGATTTAGCAAAAAAGGCGGAGAAGTGGGGTTATCATAGATACTGGCTGGCAGAACACCATAATATGGAAGGTGTTGCAAGTTCAGCAACGTCCGTTTTAATTGGGTATATTGCTGGAGGAACCGAAAAAATTCGAGTAGGATCTGGTGGAATTATGCTGCCAAACCACTCTTCACTTGTCATTGCTGAACAATTCGGCACACTTGAGACATTATATCCGGGGAGAATTGATTTAGGTCTTGGCAGAGCACCAGGGACAGATCAGTTAACGGCAAGGGCGCTTAGACGTAATCTTCATAATGGAGAAGATTTCCCTGAGCAGCTAGAAGAACTTCGGCAATATTTTAAACCAACTGGACAGGTCAAAAAACATGTAAGAGCCGTTCCGGGAGAGGGTCTAAACATTCCGATTTGGCTGCTTGGTTCAAGCGGTTTTAGCGCAAGACTTGCAGGAGAGCTTGGATTGCCATTTGCCTTTGCGGCACATTTTTCACCTAAAAATACAATTCCTGCTTTAGAGTTGTATAGACAGTCATTTAGACCTTCTGATGTGTTGAAAGAGCCTTATGCCATGGTGGGGGTGACAGCTTTTGCTGCAGATCAAACAGAGCTGGCTGAATATTTGGCAACCTCTCATTATCAGCGGTTTTTGAGTCTCATTCGAAATACTCCAGGAAAACTCAAAGCGCCTGTCGACAGTATGGACGGCCTTTGGAGTCCATATGAAAAAGCGATGGTGGATGAACAATTAAGTTCAACAATGATCGGGGATAAAGAAAAGGTGAAAAAAGAATTGGAAGCCTTTGTTGAAGCTACTCAAGCAGACGAAGTGATGATTAATTCGGATATGTTTGACCATCAAGAAAGAATGCGTTCATATGAAATCATCAGCGAGATCTTCCAAGAGGCACAAGAAAAATAAACATAAAAAAGAACTGCACAAAGCAGTTCTTTTTTTACTTATGCTTTTGTAAAAATACGAAATGGTTGTCCAATTGGCAGTACAGTACGGCCAAAATGAGTATTGAGCACAACTGCTGCTGAACCATAAAAAGAAAGCAGGGAAATGATCAATTCTGCAATACCGGCAATGGTATGAGTCACATCGTACATCACACCAAATGAGCTTAGGGAAAGACCAAGGAATAAGAAATCAATAAAGACGAAAATCAAAAATAATACTTTATGTGTTTCCATTGCACCAATCGTCATAAACAAGCTGAAAATTAAATATCCGATAAACGCAAAACCTAGTTGTTTTGGATCTGCTGCTTCCGCAAGCGTTTTCCCAAAAACGCCCGCTTGAATGAGCCAAGTCGTACCAACGCCCATCCAAAAAAGACCGAATGCGCCAAAGGCAGTGGCTCCAAAAATATTTTGATGCTTTGAATCTTGTATGGACGCGATCAGCTGCGCGATGCCTCCAAGGAAGATAGCCCAAGGTAAAATAAGGGAAGTGCCATCTGTAATTCCTAGTTTTTGTGAGGACGCAACGAGCGTCACCATTGCTAAACCAAACAAACCAAGTGGTGTTGGGTCTGCAATTGATAATCGATAAGCTTGAACATTCTGTTTTTCCATAATGACCTCCTACAATTTGCACTTACAAAAGATACTCGAATTAGACCGAAACGTCAAGCTCTTTTTTAGTAGACACTTGCAACGTCTTCCAAATAAATCTATATTTAATACATATCAAATGTGATAGAAAAAGAGGGATAAAATTGAGTAAAGGCTTAGCTGGAAAAACGATTGCCATTTGTGGAACGAGAAAAACAGAAGAAATGCGTACACTTGTCGAAAAGCAAGGGGGACAAGCCGTTATTCGTTCTCTTCAAGGAACCGTATTTTTAGCCAAAGAGGAGTTAAAGCCAGGCATTGAAACCTTTGTGAAAAAAGGCGCCGATTGGGTGATTTTAACAACGGGTATCGGGACTGATACATTAATTGAGAGTGCAGAAGAGCTTCATTTAGGGGAAGAATTTATGCACATTCTATCAAATGCACAGATTGCTTCAAGAGGATACAAAACCTATGCTGCACTCAAAAAACGCGGAATTCAGCCAGACGTATCTGATGAAGATGGAACGGTGCGTGACCTAATCTCAAAGCTTGAAGGCAAAGAGTTTCAAGGCAAACGTGTCATGGTGCAGCTGCACGGAGAAAACGCTCCGGCTCTCATGAAGTTTTTACATGACAAAGGGGCAGATGTATTGCCGCTTTTACCTTATCAGCACACACCACCTGAACCAGAAGCCGCAGAAACATTGCTTCAAGAAATGAAAGATGGAAAAGTCCAAGCCGTCTGTTTTACAACCGCTGTTCAGGTGCACGCCTTTTTCACACTAGCGGCAAAATGGGGAAGAAAAGAAGAACTCCAAGCGCTATTCGAGCAGCCCGTACTGGCAGTAGCTGTTGGAAAAGTCACAGCTGAAGCTTTAAAAGAAGAGGGAATTGACCGGATTCTCGCCCCGTCACTTGAGAGAATGGGTGCAATGATTATGGAATTATCTCAATATATGAAAAAACAATCCTTACACTCATAGAAAAAACGCCTTTCACTAGATCAGTGGAAGGCGCTTTTCATTAGATTGTCCGTTTTCGGTTCGTACGAATTTTTTTTAAGACGAAATAGAGAACGATCAGGACAATCGCAATGGCCATAATAGGAGTGGTATAAGCGTGAGCAACACTTTGAATGTGGTCCCACTTTGTCCCAAGCTGCATACCGAGATAGATAAATAAGATCGACCAAGGGATGGCTGCTAATCCTGTCAAGAGGACAAATTTCAAAAAAGGCATTTTGGCAATACCGGCTGGAATGGAGATGGCATGGCGGACAATAGGAATAAAGCGCGCTGTAAACACCACACCGGTTCCATATCGATCAAACCAGCGCTCTGCAGTGGCGATATGATGTTCATGGATGAATAAGTATTTCCCGTACTTTGTTAAAAAAGGTCTTCCGCCATAAAGACCGATCCAGTATATAAAACACTGTGCGAGCGTACCTCCGATGACGCCGGCGATAACAGCTCCAACAAAACCGATTGTTCCTGTTGACACCATATATCCGCCATAAGCAAGAACAATTTCGCTCGGAATGATTTCAATCATCAGACCTAGTGCTACACCTACATAACCAAGGCTTGTCAGCCAAGTTAAAATTTCATTAAACAAGGTTCCCATTCATTTCACTCTGCCTTTAAATACGAATTTTCTTCAAGCATTCATATAAAAGCCTATGCTTGTTTTGTTTCTCTCATGAGTCTGCTTTTCGCTTACCTCTCTGAAGGTCAAACCGAAAAACGCCCATCTAGCAAACTTTATCATACCATATTTGCTCGCACCTAGACGATCTACTTGCTGAACACTTGTTATCATGATATCAGGAAAGAAAATATGAACAGGCGGCTTCCGTTTTTTTCAACAGATCATGATATAATTTGTTAGATGAAACGAACGGGTGGTGCATAAACATGTATTTAACAATCGAAGAAACAGCTGAATACTTAGAAGTATCAGAGGCGTATATTGAGAAATTAATTCAGCAAAAAAAGATCCGTTTTGTATTTGACGGAGAATCATATCTCATTTATCAAGGACAGTTTCAAACGCATATGAAGCAGCTTGAACAATACAAAGAGCTCGTCCAAGAGATTTTAAATGAACCGATTCCTGAAGATCCAGATGTAAAGGATGAAGATTAGATTCAAAGGAAGTGAATGGAGTGGAAAAAGTCGTCTTATGTGAAGCCTGTCAAAAAAACGCAATGAATGTGGTAGAAGATACTGATGAACCGAAACAACCTTATCAATTATGTCAGCCGTGTCACAAGAGACTAATCAACAATTCTTTACGACCGATTGAATGGTATAACTTAGCCGTTCTCCATTCTCCTAAACAATTTTTACTGCATGATGACTTTTATGGAGAGGATGGACAGGCTTTGGATGGTGTCATCGTCACCAAAGAAGATAAAGCCCCCACATTACAAGACGTGCGGCAAGATTTGGCGTCTTTAATAGACTTCTCAATTACTAGGTGGTTTCTTGAGGATGATGTCATTGATGCGCTGAAACAGCATGATCAGCAAAGGACCTTAGACTCTGTTCAAAGCCGGTTTGAGGAAACTCAGCATATCGAAGTGAAATCACGCATGTTAGAAATCGTGGCTGATGTTTTAGGTACATCTGCCGCTGGGTGGGTAAGGGAACTGGTGAATCAGGCTGACGAAGAATTTCTTTATCCACTTTCTTGGGCAGCGGCCAGCAGTTTGCCCGAAGATGAAGGTTTACAACATGTGATAGAGAAATTGAAATCGATCAGTGAAAAAGAATTACCGACAGCTGCTTTTATCTGTCTGTACCGTTTCCACTCTAACAAAGTATTAAATTGGATGGAGGTCACTTGCACTCATTTTCACGTTCATTGGGGAAGGCTGGCAGCTTTAAGCTGTCCAACCTGGGATAGAATGAAAACATGGCTAGACAAAGGAAGACCTTTCAGTTTAATTGCCCTTGAAACAATGACACACTGTGCTAAAGGGAATAGACCGGTCCTTGTGGAACAATGTTCACCTAAGATCCTTCACACAGATAAAAGTGAAGTAGAGAACACGTTAAATGACTATCTTCAAAAAGACTGCGTTCCAAGAGTCAAAACGAACGTGTCTACCATATTGAACAACAAAGAAGATATTTTCGAATAATTTCCAACTCCTTTATTGACTGACACCAGTTTGCACAATTTTCATATGGCATTTAACTTGTACATCCGCATCAGGATAGATTTCCTTCCATTTTTCTGGTGTCATAGCTTTGTCTTTTGATCGATACCTTAAGCCTAGCCCAAGCGGATCAATATGTTGCTTTTTAAAGGACTGAACAAGGTCTTGTCCTTGCTGGGCGACACGTTTTTCAACTTCTTTTTCGACATGGTCCAATATATTCGGTTTATCAATTTTCTTGGATTTCATGAATTCTTTTAATTCGCCCTTCAGCTTGATATCAATCGTGATATGAGGCTTTTTTGTTAGGTTATTCGTTGGTTTGACCTGGTAGGACACATGTGATTTGATATTTTCAATGACGACATGGGTCTTTTCTTGATCAGCCAATTGAAACTCGTAGATACCATTTTTATGATTTTCAATCATCGCTTTAAATGTAAACGTGTCTTCTCCAGGGATATGACCGACCATTTTTTCCTGATCAAACAGAGCAACTCCTGTGACTTTAATGGCGTTGCTAGTTTTCTTGATGTAAGGCAGGTAAGCATCGACTCCTTTTGCCAGCATCTGATTCATGAAAATATGCTGATTAGTGACAGGTTGATTGCCATTTCGCATATTTTGGGACAACAGATCAGAGAGATACACACCTATATTTAAGTTCGTTTGATTCATTTTTGTATATAATAAATCTTCAACTTCTTCGCCTACAATCGCAAACACTTGGCGTGAACCAATGATAGGATCACGATAAATGTAATTCATTAAATCGATCATGCCGACTTCCTTTGCTAATTTTTCACTGACTAAAATAACGAGCACCTGACCCATGACGACTGGAAAAGGTGATTTTTCTGATACGAGAAACTGAATATTACTAATGGTATTTGACCTTGCGCTTAATATTTGATAACTTCCTTGCTCCTCACTTTTAAAGACAGGGAAGACAAAGAAGCCCTTCATTTCTCCATCTTCGATTAAATCAAATCCTGCCGCCTGAGAGATATTTAATTCATCTAAAAGGCGAGGCTGTGCACAGCTAGTTAAGAAGAGACTAAACAACATGAGACCCGTGAGTATATAACGTTTCATGCTCGTTTTTTCACCCACCTTTTTTTCAACATCAGTCCAATAACCATACAGACAATCAAGCCATATACAAGAAAGTATCCGCTATATTCCACCCATTGGTTAAAGGTTTCAAAAGAAGTCGCCCCCGTAAAAAATGAAAACATGACCAGAATGAGGATGCTGAGCGCGATGAACGTGACGCGCTGGCTTGTATGAAGCACTTGTTTTGCCATTCGGCTCGCGGCCCACAGTGGAATCGCGATATTCGGAATGATTAAAAGCAGCCAAAGAGACACTTCGATAAATTCAAAGCGCTGGATAAACGGGAGCTTCACAATGCTTGTTAACGTTAACGTCGGCCATTTTGTTAATTTAAGCTGAGCACTTGAGTAATACGCAATGGAGACGAGAAAGACGAGTAAATTTAAGCATGTCGTAAATAATGCCCCCATGTGAGCAAATTTTTGAGACGTCTGCGCATGTTTAATAAAGGGATAATAGACAAGCAGTGTGCCAAAACCAAACATGGATAATGAAGCATCTTTGACTCCCATCAACAGCTGCGAAAATGTATGATCAAACATCGGGAACATGAAACGAATGTGAATATATTTCATGGCATAAAAACAAATAAACGTCATCCAATACGTCAGTACAATACTAAAAAATGCCCATCCAGCAATCGTTCTAAACCCGCCGGTATGAATGTAATACACGAGCAGCAGAAGTACAGACGCAAACAATAGACCAGGAATTTCTTTAAACAGCCATACATGGATCACATCCATATAATGGACGAGAACGGTCAACGACAAAGAAGCAAAATATAAGATATAGAGAATGTTGAATAATTGCCCAACCCACTTGCCAAATACATATTGCGTGATATCACCAAATTCATCCGAAGGGGCCTTTTTAAACATCATGTACATAAGAAAGATCATGACATTGACACTGAAGCCAGAAATCAGAATGGCGATCCATCCATCATTATTCATAGAACGAACAAGGTTTGTTTGAAAGTTTAAAATGCCAACACCAACTTGATTAGCATTAACGAGAAAAAACACAAAAAAAGGGGAAACTTGAAATTTCTCTTTTACAGAAGAAGAACTCATGCTTTCACTTCCTTATTCATAAAAATCATTTTTCCCCTTACGGCCTTGCTTAGGCTTTTGCCGATGGATGGTTTCATTTTCCGGGCGTAAATTTTCCGGTCTTTTATTCAAAAAACGAAGCTGAGGGCGAATCAAACTGCCCTTTAGATCTGTCAGGCGCAGCGGAAAAATAGGCTCTAGATACGGACGTCCAATAGACGTTAATTTCATTAAATGGGTGAGAAGGAATGATCCCATCACTGCAATACCTAATGCACCCCACACCTGTGCCGCAAGTAGAAAGGGAAATCTCAGCAGCCGAATGGCACTGCCCATTTTGTAAATAGGGGTGACAAATGAGGCAAGAGCAGAAAGGGCAACAATAATGAGTAAAATATTACTTGTTAATCCTGCTGCCACAGCAGCCTGTCCAATGACAATCCCTCCAACAATCCCGAGCGTCTGACCGACTTTAGCTGGAAGCCTCGAACCCGCTTCTCTTAGTAATTCAATCGAAATCTCTAAAAATAGCGCCTCAATGATTGGAGGAAATGGAACCAGATAGCGGGAGGCCACAATGGTTTCTAATAAGTCTTTTGGAATTAGCTCATAATGAAACGTTAAAACGGCTACATATAAAGGTGTCGCAAAAATGGAAAATATCACAGCAAATATGCGTAACAGCCTAAAGCAAGAAGCCGCAATCCACGACATATTGTAGTCTTCCATAGTGGAAAAATACTCAAGTAAAATCGTCGGGGCAAGCAAGACATGAGGCGAGCCATCCACTAATATGGCAATTTTCCCTTCTGATAAACCTGAAGAGACGCGGTCGGGTCTTTCTGTATTTAAAAACAACGGAAAGATCGTATTGGACACATCATAAAGCATCTGTGCAAGGTAATTTGCATCTAAAATTTGATCAAAATCAATGTCTTCAATACGCTGGAGAACGGTTTCAATGTTTGTCGGATTAGCAATCTCTTCAATATATAACACCGCTACTTTTGTTTGCGAAAGCGTGCCAACCGTCTTTTCTGACACTTTTAGGTTCGGTGTCGGCAGCCGCCGTCTGACCAAATTTAAATTGGTATCCAAAACCTCCACAAATGCTTCCTGTGCACTAATAATGCCAAATTCTATCTCGGGCGGACCTACTTGTCTGCCTTTCTTTTCTTCAATCGGGATCAGAAGCGCTTTGCCCCAATCCGTTTCGAGCCGAATGGCCAAGTTACCTAAATGAAGCGCTTTTTCCACTTCCTGAAGATCGGTCGTGATGACGGACTGTTCAATGGGAATTCGTTCTTTCAGCTCCTCAAGAGTAGGGGTGAGATGTAATTCTTTCATGCAGGGCAAAATTTGTTCATGAAGTAGATGCCCATTAATTAAAGAACGAAAAAAAGAAATTCGATAAAGAAACCCTTCACTTCGTGACAACTCGTTTGTAAAATCAGAGGAACGTGACAATGCCTCAAATACTGAATTTGGGTCTTTTTGATGTTGTTTGTTTTTCTTCAGCACTTGAACCATCTCCTTCCGCAATTTGCCTCTATTATCCAACCAATTGCCGGAAGATATGCATGAAAAAAAGCGTTCAGCTTGATGTGCTGGACGCTTCTTTTCCATATTGAACCGCTTCTAATAAAAAATCTACGAGATGAACAGCACGCATGCTGTTCGATTGTCCTGAACGTTTGATACCTGCTGCCATTTGCAGCTGGCAGCCTGGATTGGACGTGACAATCGCAGTCGCAGCTGTTTGACTAGCTTCTGTCATTTTATGATCTAAAATTTGCATCGACATTTGTGGCTGCAAGATATTATAAATTCCAGCAGATCCGCAGCAGCGGTCGGCATCTTTCATTTCTTTAAATGATACCCCTTGAATTGCCTTCATGAGCACCCTTGGCGCTTGCTGTACACCCATTCCGTTCCGCAAATGACAGGAATCTTGATAGGTGATGACTTGCTTTGGCAAAGCAAGCGGCGTACGGCCGTGAAATTCCAGCTCCACGAGAATGTCTGATATATCCGTGATTTTCTGTGAGAAGGCTTCACCTCGCTTTTGAAAAGACGGATCATCCTTTAGTAAATGATCATAATCACTTAAAAAGGCACCACATCCGCCCGCATTCATGACAATGGCATCTGCCTCAACCTCCTCAAATGCTTCAATATTCCGCCTTGCTAGCTCTTTCGCTTGCTCTTTTTCTCCACTATGACCATGAAGTGCACCGCAGCACGTCTGAACAGGAGGGACGACAACGTCACAGCCGGCCAGCTGCAAAAGCTGGATGGTTGCTTCGTTTGTGCTGGAAAAAACGGTGTCCATTAAACAGCCAGTAAAAAAGGCGACACGCTTTCTTGCTGTGCCAATGGCCTTGTATTCTAACGCACGGTTTTTTTGTTGACGCGGCACCTTTGGAAGGGCCTCTTCCATCAGCTGTAAATGCGGCGGAAGTACCTTTAGCATGCCAGACTTGCGGGCGGCCGTTTGCAGACCAGAGGTTTGATAAAATCGCAGTAGTCCAGCCGCTTGACGCATTCGGCTTTGGGAAGGAAAGAGTCCTTTAAACACAACACGTCTCACAAATTTGACAGGAAGGGATTGTTTCTTGTGCTGCTGAATGATGTCTCTTGCATCCTCAAGTAAACGTCCATATTTGACGCCTGAGGGGCAAACCGGTTCACATGCACGGCAGCCAAGACAAAGGTTCAATGAATGTTCGACGTCTTCATCAGGCTCAATCACGCCGTCTCTTACCGCCTTCATTAAAGCAATTCGGCCGCGGGGTGAGTGCGTTTCTTGTTGACCGGATTCAATATAAGTAGGGCAGGAAGGGAGGCAGAAGCCGCAGCGCATGCAATTGAGCAGCTCCTTTTCGTCCATTTGCTGTTGAAATGTTTGCTGAATCTTTGTTTGTTTAGAGGAATTCATGAGACCACCACTCGCTTCCTTGCCGCTTTTCCAAACACCTTATCAGGATTCATGATATTTGCTGGATCTAGCGCTTGTTTGATCGCTTTCATTGCAGCGATTCCTTCTTTTTTGACCTTTAGCTCCAAATAGGGGGCTTTCATTAGACCCACACCATGCTCACCCGTAATGGTGCCACCAAGGGAGACTGCTTTTTCAAAAATGGCCTGAAATGCTTCTTCAACCCGCTTCATTTCTTCTTCATTTCTTGCATCAGTTGCACAAGTAGGATGCAGATTTCCGTCACCTGCATGACCAAATGTACAGATTTTCACGTCGTACTCTCTCGCAATGTCTTCGATCGCGCGCACCATGTTCGCAATTTCAGAACGGGGCACTGTGGCATCTTCTAAAATGGTCGTAGGGCTTAAACGGGCGAGGGCAGATAAAGCGGCTCGCCTCGCTGTTAAAAGGGCACTTGCTTCTTCTTCAGAGTGTGCGATATTCACTTCTTTTGCACCGTGCTGCTGACAAACCTTTGCAATGCTTTGCATATCACGGGAAACAGCCTCAGGATTGCCGTCCTGTTCGATTAATAGCACCGCTTGAACGTCAGTCGGCAGGCCGATTTTGGCAAAGTCTTCGACGACTTCTAGTGTCGGCTGATCCATAAATTCTAACGTGGCGGGGATGATACGCTCTGCAATAATCGCCGAAACTGATGCAGCTGCTTCCTCAAGGCTTTCATATAAACAAAGCATCGTTTGTTTAGTTTCTGGAAGCGGCAAAAGCTTCAGCGTGGCTTCAGTGACAATTCCGAGCGTTCCTTCTGATCCAACAAATAAACGGGTCATATCATACCCGGCCACGTCCTTTGCGAGCTTGCCGCCCGTTTTGATGATGTCACCGTTTGGCAGAACCACTTCAAGTCCAAGTACATAATCTCTCGTCACACCATATTTTAACCCCCGGAGCCCACCTGAATTTTCATTAATATTGCCGCCTAACGTCGAAATTTTCATCGAGCTTGGGTCTGGTGGATAGAAAAGGCCTCTTGCCTCTACTTGGTGAATGAGTTCCTGTGTGATCAAACCAGGCTGGACCGTTGCAGTCAGGTTTTCTTCGTCAATTTCGATGAATTGGTTCATTCTTGTAAACAACATCACAAGTCCGCCTTGTGTCGGACAGGTGCCTGCACAAAGGTTCGTACCGGATCCTCTTGGCACAATCGGCACCTTATATGAGGCGCAGAGCCGAACAATTTGCTGGATCTCCTCAGCCGCGTGCGGGCTTACGATGACATCTGGCATATGCTGAAAATTAGGCGTTGCATCATAAGAGTAGGCAAGCCGATCGGCTTTACTGCGCTGTACATGAGACGCACCGACAATCTTTTTTAATTGACTAAAAAATTCAGAATTTAACATACGCATTCACTCCTACTGATTAGACATACCGTTTCTTTCAGTATAAAAAAAGAATCGCCTCATGCCTATGGACGATTCTACAAAATATCGGGCTGTTCGCCTCGTTTATTTGGATGATGATCTAATAGCATCAAAGCTAAATAAAAGAGCATCGCATCTTGCATGCGTTTCGGATCAAGTGTCGTTAAATCTTGGATACGTTTTAGCCTGTAATGCAGTGTATTGATATGTACGTGCATCGCTTCCGCAGTATATTTCAATGAGCAATCTGACGTCATGAGTACACGCAATGTTTTCACTAGTTCAGGGTAGGGGAGAAGCGGGACAATCGTTCGATCAAGGAACACTTCTTTTGTTTCTTGACTCACTTCTTCTATAAAAAGTTCAAGTGTTAAATCCTCATCAAACACAATCGGTGTATCTGCATTCGCCATTTTTAAAGCACGAAAGGCTTGATGAAATGATTGCTTCATCATCTGTCCAGCTGCAGGTTTTCCCGCACCTATCAAAACCTTTGACTTAGGATGTGCGGTGAGCGCAGCATGGATGTAAAAAAGACGCTGCCGCAAAGTATCACGGTCATTTGCCGAGGTTTGTAGCATGAGCAAAAAGCGGGCATGTCCCCAGCGGACGATCATTTCCTGATTGGTGAGATGCAGCATTTCCTTCACTTTTTTGTATTGATCCTGCTTCATAAACGATTCATCGTGACAATCAATGAGGACGACCGCACGCTGCTTATTGATATCAAGCTGAAGCCGCGCTGCTTTTTCAGTGAGATCGATGGCTGTCTCTGGCAGATGAAGCCAGTCGAACACAAACGCTTCAAGCTGCCGTTCATCGGTTTCCGTTTCTAGAAAAAATTCATGTTCTTGAATAAGCAATTCGGTCATTTTTCGTAATATTTCGCCAAATGGAGAGACATGGACAGGATTTCCTGTCATCCCAATTACACCAATGACCTCTTGCTTAAAATAAATAGGCAGATTGATGCCAGCTTTGACCCCTTTCATTCGCTGCTCATCATCCTTTGTAAGGATTCGTTTTTGTCCTTCAAAGGATGTCAAATATGCTCCTTCATGAAATTGACCAATGCGCGCTGGATCTGTTGCCGCTATGATGGTGCCGTTTGTTTGTGTAATGATGATTTCCTCAGTCAGCACCTTTTTGACCTCGTCTACGATTTTTTCTGCCAGTGTCATTGTGAGCAAAACGTACCCCTCCGAGATGTATCTTTTGACACTATCATACCATCATATGCTGATCCATATCTTTCTTTTCATGAGTTATGCTAAAATAATACACGCACATGAAGGAGAAGAAAGGAGACATAGCCATGTCGCTACAAAATCGCTTACAAGATCTATTGAAAGAAGGACAAGCGCTGACAGACTTTGAATATGACGAAGCGGCGCGCCACAATTGGCCTTTAGAGGGTGCAAGAATAAAGGAAGAGGCACGCTTTAGCGATGTATATATAGAGCGTGTAGACAAAGAATCCGAGGACATGATTCAATCAGAGGGCGCCTCATTTCTAAACACACCGCTTACATATGTAAAACAACATCAAAAAGAATTCATTTATATCGAATCAAAGTGGTTTGATGTGGTGAGAGTCGATGGATTAGCCATTGAATGGGACGAAGTATTTCAAACGTATACCGTGTTATTCGGTTTCAAACGTCCTAAAAAAGACACAGGCATTCTAAAGGACATGCTGGCTTCATTAAATGGTGCGCAGCTTCAATTTAATGGGCAAGACGGCTTGTTTGATGTGAATTTACAGCTTCTTGAGCTTGAGGACATCCATGAAGATATGCCCTTCATTGAAGTCATCTCAGCCGTGTACCGCTTTTTATTCCGCCTGATCATGCAGCTTGAAATGAATGAATCAAACAACGGCTCAAATTCCTGAGCCGTTGTTTTGTGATCCATCTATTTTGATGAAGGCGTGACAAACCGTACATCATGCTCTTTTCCATATTGAAGATAATTTTCACTTGGCTGTTTATTCGTCACGACGACATCAAGATCTTGCAAATGACAAAATGTGGTCAAAGCGTAATGATTAAATTTACTATCATCCACTAATAAAAACGTTTTGGCACTTTTTTCAACAACCGTCTTTTTAATATCCGTTTCAAGCGGGGACGAATTCGTGACGCCGTGATCAATGGATAAACCAGTTGATGCGATAAAGGCTTTATTGACATTGTAAGCTTTCAAACGCTCTACACTTTGATAGCCAACGAATGAATTCGTTTTTCTCTCAAGCATCCCGCCGGTGGAAAAGATAGTGAGATTCTCATAAGGCATCGCCTGTGTGATGAAATCTACATTATTGGTCACAACAGTCACCTGTTTCTCAGTCAAATAGGGAAGCATCTCAAGTGTTGTCGTACCAGAATCAACAAAAATCATATCCCCATTTTCCACAAAAGCAGCTGCTGTTTGACCAATCAATTGCTTTTTACTCAGCTGACGGGTCTTTCGCTCCTGATATACTACTAATGTTGAATGATTCACAGCCACTCCGCCATATACTTTTTTGAGCACGCCGGACTCGACCAATGCTTGTACATCTCGGCGTATCGTGTTTTTTGAAACGCCAAAATGCGCCACAAGCTCATCCAGTGAGGCAGATTCCCGGTCAAACACATACTCTTTGATTTGCTGAATCCGTTTTGTTTTGATCATGCTACATTTCTCCAATCCAACCGTATGTCCTTTTTCCATTATACCAAATGGCTTCTCTTTTCCCCATCTCGATAAAAGCGTATGATAGAGAAAAGAACGTAACGGAAAGGACTTTCACTTCTATGAATCAATCAAACAACCCATTTTCAAAGCTTGCGAATTTTAGAGAAGTAGGGGGACTTCACACAACAGATGAAATGGTGATCAGGGAGGGGATGATTTATCGATCCGCAGATTTGTCCCGTCTGACGAAACAAGATATCGAGACGTTTTCGACCCTTGGGATTCAAACCGTTTGTGATCTTCGTACAGCCTCAGAACGCAAATCACATCCGCCAAAGATCAAGGAACATAACAAAATCGTCCATATTCCCATGCATCCTGACAGTAAGATGCCAAGTAAATGGACCATGTTTCGTATGCTGGTAGCAGAAGGGAAATCTTTCACTTTCACACCGATTATGAAGGATTTATATCAAAGCATGCTCACAGAGCGTAAAGAAGAAATTCAGCAACTGTTCACACTGCTTTCAGATAAAAGCAATTACCCGCTGATGCTTCACTGCACAAGCGGTAAGGACCGGACAGGCTTTTTATCTGCCCTCATTCAATTAGCAGCAGGTGTACCGATGTCTGCCGTTTTAAGTGAATACATGCGCTCTAACGAAGGGGTGAAAATGCTTGTCAGAAGGCAGCAGCGATTTGTCCGGATGATGAGTTTATATCGGGTATCAAAAGAGCAAATTCAGCCGCTTCTCGGTGTGCAGCAAGATTATCTGGAAGATGTGCTAAACGAAATGATGGAGACATACGGGAGTGCAGAGCGGTATTTAATCGAGGCTTGCGACATACCTGAAGCCCAGCTCAAGGAAATGAAAAACATCCTGCTGACACCATCTGCTGGCATTCGATCTCAAAAAGCGGAATAAACTGATGATGAGGTGATGCAAAAAATGGTGAAAAAGATCTGTATGACGTGTCTAACAATAATTTTAATGTTTGTATTCTTATTGATTCCTTCTAGCAGTCTAGCTCGTCCAATCCCAAAAGGGAAGCTTGAAAGCACAAGAGAGATGCGCGCAGTATGGATCGCATCGGTTTATAATTTAGATTGGCCTTCAAAGAAAGGGCTGCCTGTCAAAGAGCAAAAAGAAGAGTTTATTCATTTGTTAGATGAGATCAAAGCGATGAATATGAATGCCGTGATCATGCAAATTAAACCGACAGCAGATGCCTTTTACCCTTCGGCATACGGGCCGTGGTCCGAATATTTAACCGGCACGCAAGGGAAAGATCCCGGGTATGACCCGCTTGAATTCATGATCGAAGAAGCTCATAAACGCGGGCTCGAATTTCACGCTTGGTTTAACCCGTATCGCATCACAATGAATCATACCGATCTCAGCCGTTTATCAGCCGATCACCCGGCAAAAAAACATCCTGATTGGACCATTGCGTACGGAAATCAGCTTTATTTCAATCCAGGCATTCCAAAAGCTCAGAAGTTCATTGTCGGCGGTATAGAAGAAGTCGTGAAAAACTACGATATTGATGCAGTGCATATGGATGATTATTTTTACCCGAATAAAATAGCCGGTGTGCCGTTCCCAGATCAAGAAACGTATGAAACATATGGAAAAAAGGCATTTACTCATATAGAAGATTGGCGAAGAGATAATGTGAACCAATTGGTCAAACAAATCAACGACACCGTGAAGAAAGTAAAGCCGTATGTGAAATTTGGTATTAGCCCATTTGGAGTATGGCGCAACATAAAGGATGACCCGACTGGTTCAAATACCACAGCAGGGATGACCAATTACGATGATTTGTATGCTGATACAAGAGAGTGGATTCAGCAGCATGATATCGACTATGTCACCCCGCAAATTTACTGG
Source organism: Bacillus sp. FSL K6-2431 (assembly GCF_038005165.1). Lineage (NCBI taxonomy): Bacteria > Bacillati > Bacillota > Bacilli > Caryophanales > Bacillaceae > Bacillus > Bacillus sp. FSL K6-2431. Next base: position 255,988 of record NZ_JBBOSQ010000001.1, read on the forward strand.
AGCATCGGTTTTCAGGCAGCCGCCTATGACGTGCTCACGAAATGGTGGTCAAATGAAGTGAAGGGAGAGCCTGTTCACCTGTACATTGGTCAGGCGACGTATAAAATTAATCAAAACAGTGATCCTGCTTGGTCAGATCCAGAAGAATACTTTCGGCAGATCAAACTAAACAGACAGTCACCTCTCGTACAGGGAAGCATGCACTTTAGCCTAAAGGATATCAACCGTAACCCTTTGAATGTCAAAAATCGATTGATAGAAGATGCGTACCGTAAACCGGCTCTCATTCCAGAAATGCCTTGGCTTCATCAGAAAGCGCCAAAAAAACCAATCATTCAATCTATTAAAAAAACAGCAGATGGTGCAGCTTTACAGATCAAAAATGATCCGCAATCTACCGCATCCTATTATGCAGTCTATCGATTGACGACGAAAGGAACATATGAGTTGCTTCAAACTGTTAGAAAAGAAACTGGTACGCTGACATCTGTCAAAGATCTTTCAGTTCACCAGAATAAGAGTAATACTTACAAAGTAACGGCTCTCAATCGTCTTCATCACGAAAGCAAACCTTCTACAAAAAGAGTGAGATAACGAAAAAGCATGAATGAGGATTTTCTTCGTTCATGCTTTTTTCTATTATTTTTGTTTTAATTTTCTGAATTCAGCCAAGCTTGGCATGAAGCAGCCACTTGATTAATAAATATGATAGAAAAGAGCCAAAGGGGGAAACATGATGGATTTTGAATTAACGAAAGAACAACAAATGATTCGGCAGATGGTCAAAGAATTCGCCAAGGAAGAAATTGCACCACTCGCTCAAACCATTGATGAACAGGCTGTATTCCCAGCCCAAACTTTTCAAAAAATGGGGGAGCTCGGCTTGATGGGTATTCCTTTTCCAGAGAAATACGGAGGCTCAAGTGGAGATACAATCTCATATGCGCTCGCTGTAGAAGAAATCGGAAAACAGTGTGCCAGTACAGGTCTTAGCTATGCCGCGGCCGTTTCCTTAGGCGCAAGCCCGCTGTATTACTTCGGTACAGAGGAACAAAAAATGGATCACCTCGTCCCGCTGGCCTCTGGAACAGCACTCGGTTCCTTCGGATTAACGGAACCAAATGCAGGATCAGATGCTAAAGGGACAAAAACAAAAGCGGTCAAAGACGGACAAGAATATGTGATCAGCGGGGAGAAGTGCTGGATCACAAACGCCAATTTTGCCAGAACCATTATCGTTACCGCCGTATCGGATCACGATGAGCACGGCCGTCCAATCATCTCCGCCTTCATTGTAGAAAAAGGGCAAAAAGGGCTGACCATTACAAATCCATATGACAAAATGGGGGTGCGCGGTTCAGATACGGCTGAAATCATTTTAGACAACGTACGTGTACCAGCACATCATATATTAGGAGATCCAAACAAAGGCTTCAAGCAATTTTTATACACTTTAGACGGAGGACGCATATCCATTGCTGCCTTATCAGTTGGCATCGCGCAGGCTGCACTTGATGCCTCACTATCCTATGCTAAGGAAAGAAAGCAATTTGGGCAGACCCTTTCTTCCTTCCAAGCCATTCAGTTTAAGCTGGCAGATATGGCGATGCAAATAGAACTCGCTAGACAAATGGTGTGGAAAGCCGCCTGGCTGAAAGATCATGGCAAGCCATTTACAAAAGAAGCTGCCTATGCCAAGCTTTTCGCTTCAGAAATGGCGACAAAAGCAAGTCTTGATGCTGTCCAAATTCACGGAGGAACAGGCTATATGAAAGAGTGCGGGGTAGAACGGCTTGTGAGAGATGCCAAGCTCATGGAAATTGGAGAAGGCACCTCTGAAATTCAGCGTTTAGTCATCGCAAGACAATTGTTAGCTTAATTCTGTTATGAAAACGCTTACTATTGGTGGAGGAGGAAATTCATGATGTCGATTCATCCACAAACGATTGGCTCCCTATTAAAAGAGAAAAAGGAGCAGCACCCAGCACATGAAGCCATTGTGTATCCAGAACGTTCATTACGTTATTCATACGAAGCGTTTTTTAAAGAGGTCAAGGAAACAGGGAAAGGTCTTATGGCATTAGGCGTTCAAAAAGGAGATCATATCGCCATTATGGCACCCAATGTACCTGAATGGCTCATGCTGCAATTCGCCTGCGCTTCTATTGGAGCCGTTCTTGTCACCGTGAATACGAACTTTCAATCACAAGAACTCGCTTACTTACTAAAGCACTCTGATAGCAGCATGCTGTTTATCGTAGACGGGTTTAAAGAGACATCCTATGTCAGAATGCTTGAAGACCTCATCTCAGAGCTCCAAACAGCTCATCAGGGCGAGATCACTTCAACAGCATTTCCATATTTAAAAAGTGTCGTTTATATTGGCGAGCACACGCCAAAGGGCATGCGCAGCTGGGACAGTATTCAAGCTGCTGCCAAAAGAACGGGGGATGATGAATGGGAGAAACGAATGGAGGAGCTGACGCCTGATGACGTCATTAATATGCAATATACGTCAGGGACAACCGGCTACCCAAAAGGTGTCATGCTCAGCCATACAAACATCGTCTGCAATGCCAGTCAAATCGCAGATTGCATGAAGCTCACCCGTGAAGACCGCATGTGTATCCCCGTGCCGTTTTTTCATTGCTTTGGGTCTGTTCTTGGCGTACTTGCTTGTCTCGCAAAAGGTGGCACGATCATTCCAATTGAATCTTTCCACCCAGAGCGAGTCCTTCAAACAGTGGAAAAAGAGAAGTGCACGGTTCTTCACGGCGTCCCGACAATGTTCATCGCAGAGCTTGATCATCCGAATTTCCACAAGTACAATCTGTCAACATTACGCACCGGCATTATGGCAGGATCTCTCTGCCCATCCCATGTGATGAAAGCCGTCATTGAACAAATGGGTCTGAAGGAGCTCACGATTGCCTACGGCCAGACTGAAAGCTCACCTGTCATTACCCAAACAAGAACGGATGATTCATTTGAAAGGCGGGTTCAAACAGTCGGACGGGCGCTTCCTCACATCGAGGTAAAAATCACCGCCCCAGGTACCCCATATGAAGTACCAAGAGGAGAACAAGGCGAGCTGTGCACGAAAGGCTATCACGTGATGAAAGGCTACTATAAAAATGAAGAAGCCACAAATGAAGTCATTGATGAGGACGGGTGGCTTCATACAGGAGATTTAGCGGAGATGGATGAGGATGGCTATGTGAAAATCACAGGACGGCTGAAAGATATGATCATTAGAGGCGGGGAAAATGTTTATCCAAAAGAGATTGAAGACGTTCTTTACACGCATCCAGCCATTCTTGATGCACAGGTCGTCGGTATTCCTGACGAGACTTACGGAGAAGAAGCCGCCGCTTTCATTCGGCTCAAACAAGGTCGCACGGTGACGATTGAGACATTAACCAGCTACTGTCAGTCACAAATGGCACGCTACAAAATTCCGAAATATTTTTTCATCACAGACGAGTATCCGATGACCGCCTCAGGGAAGATTCAAAAATTTCGTCTGAAAAAACAGGCACTTGATCTAATAAAGGAGTGAGGGCAGCGATGTTCAAAAAAGTATTGATCGCCAATCGAGGCGAAATTGCTCGTCGAATTATTCGGACTTGTAAAAGGCTCGGGATCAACACCGTGGCTGTTTATTCAGAGGCAGATCAGCATGCACTTCATGTGCAAGAAGCAGACAGCGCCTATCTTATTGGAGGTGCAAAAGTATCTGAAAGCTATTTAAACATGGAAGTGATCATCGAGGTAGCCAAGCAGACAAATACAGACGCCATCCACCCTGGGTATGGCCTTTTATCAGAAAATGCCGCCTTTGCAGAACGCTGCCGCAGCGAAGGAATCGCTTTTATTGGTCCATCTGCACAGGTCATTCAGCGCATGGGGAATAAAATTGAAGCGAGAAAAACGATGGATCATGCGGGAATCCCCATTGTACCTGGCGTTTCAGCACCTCTCCATGACGCAGAAGAAGGAGTCAGTAAAGCGCAGTCACTCGGTTATCCGATCATGCTCAAGGCATCAAGCGGAGGCGGAGGTATAGGCATGCAGCTTGTCCGAAATGATGAGGAGCTGCGTAAAGCTTTTGAGGGAAATCAAAAAAGAGCGCAAAGTTTTTTTAACGACGGGACGCTTTATATGGAAAAGGTCATTGAAGACGCGCGGCACATTGAAATCCAGGTCCTCTTTGATTCATTCGGCCACGGGGTTCACTTATTTGAGCGCGACTGTTCACTCCAGAGAAGACACCAGAAAATCATCGAAGAAGCACCAGCTGCCTGTCTCGATGAATCCGTAAGACAAGAGATGGGACGGGTGGCGGTGAAAGCAGCCAAAGCCATTGGCTATGAAAATGCAGGGACAATTGAATGTTTAGTCGATCAAAACCAACAATTTTACTTTTTAGAGATGAACACGAGATTACAAGTAGAGCACCCTGTCACAGAAGAAATTACAGGTATTGATCTTGTCGAGGAGCAACTGAAAATCGCTGCATCAGAGCCACTTTCCTTCAATCAGGGGGACATTCATCAAATCGGGCATGCCATCGAGGTCAGAATCTATGCGGAGGATCCCGTCACCTTTTATCCGTCACCAGGAACAATCACTCGGCTATCTATACCAGAAGCTCCCTATATACGCCATGAATCAAGTGTGACAAGCGGGAGCGTCATTACCCCATATTACGATCCAATGATTGCGAAGATGGTCGTTTACGGTGATACACGAAAACTTGCAATAGAACGATTAAAACAGGCGTTACAAGCATATGAAATAGAAGGGATCAAAACCAACTTACCGCTTTTGAGGGAAATGGCTGAATCATCTACTTTCTTACATGGCAGCATCACAACCGATTTTCTCATGAAAAAAAGGGAGGGGAACCGTTCATGAAAACGGTCACGATACAAATGGCGGGAAACTTATGGAAGCTTCTTGTGAAACAAGGCGATGAAGTGCAAAAAGGGCAGGAGGTCGCTATCTTGGAATCAATGAAAATGGAGATTCCAATAGTGGCAGAAGAGGCAGGTGTCATCAGCAAAGTGTATAAAAGAGAGGGAGAATTTGTCGATGAAGGGGAGGTTCTTCTAGAGCTGACAGAATAGGGGGAAGCGAGATGGCATTACCAAAGCGTGTACTTATTAGGGAGGTTGGCCCGCGGGACGGATTGCAAAATGAATCCACTTGGCTGGACACAAGTGAGAAACAAAGATGGATTGAACTGCTCACAGCATCCCGGCTTCCTTATATTGAAGTCACCTCATTTGTTCATCCTAAATGGGTCCCAGCCTTAAAAGACGCCAAAGAGTTAGCCCAATCCTTACACAAAAGAGGCGACATCACCTATGCAGCACTCATTCCTAACGAAAAAGGCTTAGCTCACTTTTTTGAAGCAAATCTTGACACAGGCGCTATGTTTATCTCCTCGAGTGAAACACATAACAAAAAGAATATGAATCAATCCATCCACGAAACACTTCCTGTCATCAAACAAATGACAGCTGATTTAAAAGTAGCAGGAAAACAGACACGCGCATATATTTCCACCGTGTTTGGCTGTCCTTATGAACATCAAGTGCCGATGGATCAAGTGTTGCGGTTAACGGATATGCTGCTTTCTTATGGCATTGATGAAATATCACTCGGCGACACCATTGGAGAAGCCCATCCGCTTCAAGTAGAAAGACGCTTAGACATTTTACTTGAACGTTTTCCTGCTGATAAAATCGCTCTTCATTTTCATGATACGAAAGGGATGGGTCTTGCCAATATTTATACGGCATTAAAAGCTGGAATCACCACATTTGACGCCTCTAGCGGCGGGCTAGGCGGCTGTCCATATGCGCCTGGCTCTAGTGGAAATGTCGCGACAGAAGATGTCGTGCATATGCTTCAAAAACTAGGAATTGAAACCAATATCGATTTTCCAGCATTGATAAAAGCGGCAGAATGGATCGAATCAAAAGTAAATCGAACCCTGCCTAGTCATTGTTTACGCGCTTTTCACTCTCATACTACTTCATAAAGGATGAATGTGACATGACATCATTGGTCAATTTTACGATACAAGATGAACAGATTGGAATCATGACCTTAAACAGACCAGCACAAGCAAATTCCCTATCTGCTGCGATGCTTGAGGAGATCAATCAACTCATTCAAGAAATCAAACATGATGAAAGCATCCGCTGCCTGCTCATGACAGGAGCTGGTTCTAACGTTTTTTGCGCAGGTGCTGATTTAAAAGAGCGACGATTGATGACAGAAGAAGAAGCAAAAGCGGCAGTTCTGTCAATTCAGCAAACCTTTACAGAACTTGAATTCCTTCCTGTACCTGTCATTGCCGTCATGAATGGACACGCACTTGGCGGAGGACTTGAGCTCGCACTGGCTTGTGATATTCGCATCGCACGAGCCGGAGCAAGACTCGGTCTGCCAGAAACAGGACTAGCTATCATACCAGGGGCAGGAGGTACGCAGCGGCTTCCTCGTCTCATTGGACTCGGTAAAGCAAAAGAACTCATTTTCACAGGTGCTTCATTACAAGCTGAAGAAGCCATTCAAATTGGACTAATTGAGCACCTCTCTTTAGCAGATTCCCTTATGAATGACGCCATTTCTCTCGCAAAACAAATCGCCAAAAACGGCCCAATTGCTTTAAAAGAAGCGAAACGAGCGATTCAAATGAGTCTTGATCACGATCTGCGTACAGGTTTGATGAAGGAATACGAAGCCTATGTACGGCTCATTGATACAGAAGATCGAATGGAGGGTCTTCAAGCTTTCCAAGAAAAACGAACGCCTCAATACAGAGGCAACTAGCAAGAAAGGGGAATGGGCATGATTGAAGAATATGAAGTGAAAAAACAGCGGATTGTCAAAGGAGGAGCTGAACGATACCATCAAAAAAACAAAGAAAAAGGAAAATTGTTCGTCCGTGACCGGCTCCAGTTGTTATTAGATCAGGATTCGTTCATTGAGGATGCGATGTTTGCCGAGTGTAAAGATGAGCATTTACCAGCAGATGGTGTTGTTACAGGGACGGGGCGGATGAATGGGCAAACCGTATGCGTTATGGCCAATGATTCTACTGTCAAAGCTGGATCATGGGGCGTCAAAACGGTCGAAAAAATCATCAGAATCCAAGAAACAGCAGAAAAGCTCAACTGCCCAATGCTGTATTTAGTCGACTCTGCGGGTGCTAGAATCACCGATCAAATTGCGATGTTTCCAGGCAGAAGAGGAGCGGGACGCATTTTTTATAACCAAGTGAAGCTGTCTGGACGTATCCCGCAAGTTTGTTTACTATTTGGTCCTTCTGCGGCAGGAGGTGCTTACATTCCTGCTTTTTGTGACATCGTTGTGATGGTCGAAGGGAATGCCTCGATGTATTTAGGCTCTCCGAGAATGGCCGAAATGGTGATTGGAGAAAAAGTAACACTTGAAGAAATGGGCGGGGCAAACATGCACTGCAGCATATCAGGATGTGGTGATATTTTAGCCAAAACCGAGGAAGAAGCCATTCAAATCGCTCGCGACTATTTAACCTACATGCCTGCCAACTATACAGAAAAACCAAAACTGGCAGCCGCAAAAGCACCTAAAGCATCTGAGAGGACCATCCAAGACCTTATTCCTAAAGGGCAGAATACCCCTTTTGATATGTATCAGCTCATTGATTTACTCATTGATGAAGGATCATTTTTTGAAATCAAAAAACTGTTTGCCGCAGAGCTGATCACAGGCTTTGGCCGCATGAACGGACAGCCTGTCGGTCTTATCGCCAACCAGCCGAGGGTAAAAGGCGGGGTGCTGTTCCATGACTCAGCTGACAAAGCTGCCAAGTTTATTCAGCTATGTGACGCCTTTCATATCCCGCTCCTTTTCCTTGCGGATATACCGGGATTTATGATCGGAACAAAAGTGGAACAAGCTGGCATTATTAGGCACGGGGCGAAAATGATCTCCGCTATGTCAGAGGCAACCGTTCCGAAAATATCGGTCATTGTGCGTAAAGCATACGGTGCAGGTTTATATGCAATGGCAGGACCAGCGTTTGAACCAGACTGCTGTCTTGCTCTTCCATCAGCGCAAATTGCTGTCATGGGGCCAGAAGCGGCTGTAAATGCTGTCTATGCAAATAAGATTGCCGAATTGCCTGCTGAAGAGAGAGCTGCATTTATCCAAGAGAAACGCAAGGAATATCAAGAAGATATGAATATATATGAGCTTGCATCTGAAATGATTGTCGACGGCGTCATCCCGTTCGACCACCTGCGAGATGAGCTTTGTCATCGATTACAAGCCTATTCCTCAAAAGAGATGACATTTACAAGCCGAAAACATCCGGTCTATCCGGTCTAAGGGGGGGCAGCCTCATGATGAACCTGAAACCAGTATGGAAACCGGAAGAGCAGATGATCAAACAGACACGTCTTTACCAATGGATGCACTCACTTGGTTTTTCTACTTATGATGCATTCTACAAAGCTAGTATCGAGCGTACCGATTGGTTTTGGAGAGAAGCTGAAAAGGCGGTCGGTATTAAATGGAAGATGCCGTATGAAGCCGCATTAGGTCAAGATTCACTCATGTGGCCAAACTGGTATAAAGGCGGCCAACTCAACATAACCGAAACGGCCGTGGACAAATGGGCAGAGAACGAAGAAGCGCAGCATCAGCCAGCCGTGATTTGGAAAAACGAGATGGGCGAAGAGAGGAGATGGACGTATCTCGATCTTCAGGAAAAGGTGAATCGCCTCGCTGCTGGCTTTTTGAAGAATGGGCTTCAAAAAGGAGATGTGGCAGTCATTTATATGCCGATGCTTCCTGAAACGGTCGCTGTCATGCTAGCCTTTGCAAAAATTGGCGTTATCTTTAGCCCCGTCTTCTCTGGATATGGAAGCGAGCCTCTTGCCGTACGTATTCGTGCGTCAGGTGCAGCCATTGTCGTCACAGGCTCAAGCATGACGCGCCGCGGGAAGAAGATCAATATGCGGGAATGTGCAGCAGAAGCCATAGGCAAAACCACGACCGTCAAAACCGTCATTGTACACACCTCCTCTGATACTGAATATGAAGGAGATATCAGGCTAAATGATTTGTTAAAAGAAAATCCGATAAGTGAACCGACCTATCTCACAAATAAAGAGCCTCTCATGATCTTATACACTTCTGGAACGACTGGTACGCCAAAAGGAGCGGTTCATACACACGCAGGATTCCCTGTAAAAGCAGCTTTTGATGCCGGTCTTTGTATGGACGTTGCAAAAGGAGACCGCTTGTTTTGGCTCACAGACATGGGCTGGATGATGGGGCCATTTCTCGTCTTTGGCGGCTTGATCAATGGAGCTGCGATTGTTTTATATGACGGCGCACCCGATTATCCAGATGAACAGCACCTCTGGTCATTCATTCACAAGCAAAGGGTCACCCACTTTGGTCTTTCACCTACGTTTGTTCGATCTGCGATGCAGCAAGATCTTGCAGGTATAAAGCTGCCCCATGTCAAAGCCATCATATCTACAGGTGAGCCATGGAATGAAGCACCATGGCAATGGCTTTTTGATAAAATTGGTCATAAGCATATTCCAATTCTAAACTATTCGGGAGGAACAGAAGTCTCAGGCGGAATTGTAGGAAGTACGTTGCTTCGCCCAATTAAACCAGTCCTTTTTAATGCGACGATTTTAGGAATGGCAGCTGATGTATATAATGAAGCAGGTCAGAGCGTCATAAATGAAGTAGGAGAGCTCGTTGTGAAAAAGCCATGGGTTGGCATGACATGTGGGTTTTGGAAAGATCCTAAGCGTTATGAAGACACGTATTTCAAACGATTTGATGGGGTGTGGACACATGGTGATTGGGTGGTGCAATCAGAGGATGGCACGTTTCATATCACTGGCAGGTCGGATGATGTCATTAATACAGCAGGAAAACGTGTCGGTCCAGCAGAAATTGAATCCATTCTTGTCGGACACCCAGCTGTACACGAGGCAGCTGTCATTGGGGTAAAGGATGAGGTGAAGGGGGAGGCACTCGTATGCTTCATCGTGACCAGCCCGCAGTCTTGTGACGAATCAAAACTGATTCAAGATCTCAAAACTCATGTTGGTTCATTTGCGGGAAAAGCGCTCACGCCAAAGGAAATTCATCTTATTTCAGCTTTACCGAAAACAAGAAACGGAAAAATCGTCCGGCGTCTATTAAAAGGAGCTTATGAACAGCAGCCTTCACCAGATCTTTCTTCTTTAGACAATCCTCATGTGTACAAAAGCATTTGCGAGTACTTAAAACGGAAACAGAACTGCGTGTAAACAAGAGCCCTCGCATCGGTGTTCAGATCTGCGTGCCGGTACTCGTTCTTCCTAGGGCTGAAAAAAAGACAGGAGAGTGTCCTGTCTTTTTCTATTGCACATGAAAATTCGTGCCATCTGTTGTTTCTTTGACAATCCCTGCCCGAACAACAAAATCACCGAAATGTTCTTGGTCTTCTCGTTCTTTTGCATAGCGGGGGAGAAGAGAACCAAGCTCGTTTAAAATCTCTTCCTCACCAACATTTTCACGGTACAGCTTACTTAATCTGCTGCCATCAAACGCAGCGCCAAGATACATGTTGTATTTGCCAGGTGATTTGCCGATAAAACCAATTTCACCTAGCGCATGGCGGGCACAGCCATTTGGACAACCAGTCATACGAATCGTGATTTCTTTATCACTTAAGCCGTTTTCTTCAACAATCTCTTCAATTTTGTCAATCAAGCGCGGGAGGTAGCGTTCTGCTTCTGCCATTGCTAAGCCGCATGTTGGAAGAGAAACACAGGCCATTGAACTGCGGCGGAGTGCAGAGTGCTGCTGACCAGCTGATAAACCGAACTCCTGTATGAGCTGCTCGATTTGTTTCTTTTTATGAGAAGTGACATTTCCAATGATCAAATTTTGATTCGCTGTTAAGCGGAAGTCACCCGTATGAATTTTTGCGATTTCACGAATGCCCGTCATCAGCGGATAATCATCATAATCTGTGATACGTCCGCCTTCTACAAACATCGTATAATGCCATCTGCCATTGATGCCTTTTACCCAGCCATAGCGGTCCCCATTATGATCAAAGTGATAATCTCTTGCGCCTAAAAGGGCAAACCCGAGGCGGCGCTCCAGCTCTTCTTTTACATTCTCAAGACCAAGGCGGTCCACTGTATATTTAAAGCGGGCATTTTTTCGCACGGAACGGTTTCCGTAGTCACGCTGAATAGTAATCACTTGTTTCGCAATCTCTACAACTTGTTCCGGTGTACAAAAGCCAATTACTTTTGCAAGCTGAGGATAGGTCGCTGTATCACCATGAGTCATACCCATTCCGCCGCCAATTGCGACATTAAAGCCGATTAATTGCTCATTTTCGATGATCGCAATGAAGCCTAAATCCTGCGAAAAGACATCAATATCATTAGCAGGAGGGACCGCCACACCAATTTTGAATTTCCTTGGTAAATAAAGCGGGCCATACATCGGTTCAACTTCTGTATCTGGCGTTGCCGCAACCTTTTCCTCATCAAGCCAAATTTCGTGATACGCTCTTGTTTGCGGAAGCAGGTCATCACTTAATTTTTTCGCCAGCTCGTATACATCATGGTGCACTTCTGATTGATAGGGGTTTGATGTACACATGACATTCCGGTTCACGTCGCCGCAAGCAGCAATTGTATCAAGCATAGTAGAATGAATGTCTTGAATGGTTTTTTTCATATTCCATTTTAAAATACCGTGAAGCTGAAAGGTTTCACGAGTAGTCAGCTTTAACGTACCGTTTCCGTATGTGTGAGCAAGCTCATCCATCACTAGCCACTGCTTAGATGTGGCGATTCCACCAGGCAGGCGTACACGCAGCATAAATTGATAGGCAGGCTCAAGTTTTTGTTTCTGCCGTTCATTTCTGAGGTCCCGATCATCCTGTAAATAGCTGCCGTGATGCTTCATCAGGCGGTTGTCATCATCAGGAATTCCCGCTGAAATCGGATCAAGCATTACTTCTTTTAACGTACCCCGTAAATAATCACTTTTTTCTTTGATTTCTTCTACGTCGCTCGGAGGTCCATCCGGCGCTGTTAATGCTGTCTTCACCATGTAAGTAAAAGCTCCTTTCTTTCAAGCATCAAGTCCATTAATATACGTCGCGCTGATAGCGTTTTTGCTGCTGCAAGTTAGCTAGATAGCTTTCTGCTTTCTCTTTGCTCATCGCTCCTTCTTCTTGGATAATCGATAGAAGGGTACGATGCACATCATGCGCCATATGCTTTTCATCTCCGCAAACATATACATACGCACCTTGCTCCAGCCATTCGAATAATTCTTTACTTTGCTTCTTCATTTGATGCTGAACATATACTTTTTCCTCTGAATCTCTTGAAAAAGCCACATCCATTTTCGTTAAGACGCCATCTTTTAACCACTTTTGCCATTCGGTTTGATATAAGAAGTCCGTCACAAAGTGCTGATCGCCGAAGAATAACCACGACTTTCCGCTTGCACCGATTTCTTCTCGTTCCTGCATAAACGAACGGAAAGGGGCGATACCTGTGCCTGGTCCCACCATAATGATCGGTGCATCAGGGTTTTCAGGAAGCTTAAAGTTTTGATTGTGCTGAATATAAACAGGCAGCGTATCACCTGGCTCTAAGCGCTCTGCACATAGAATGGAGCAGACACCTTGACGTTCTCTCCCGTGCGCATCATATCTCACAGCACCGATCGTCAAATGAACCTCTTCTTCATTCGCTTTCAGGCTGCTTGCAATCGAATAAAGGCGGGCAGGAATTTTTCTTAAAATCGCAGTAAAGTCTGCGGCTGTTCCTTCAAAAGGACCGAAGTTGCGCGCAGCATCGACTAAATCTCTTCCTGCTAAATACGCTTTTAACTTTTCTTCATTTCCTTCTTCTAAAAGGGCATGGAGGGCTTCACTTTTCGTCAAGTCCGCCAACTTTTGAAGAAGAGGTTTTGTTAATACTGTTATTTCAAAATGTGAGGTAAGTGCTTCTTTTAAAGGAAGAGTGTCACCGTTTTTATGAACAGTTACGGCTTCGTCTGCATTCCATCCACATGTCGTGATCAGTTCATCAACAAGCGCAGGATCATTTGTTGGATAAATTCCAAGGCTGTCACCCGGTTCATACACAAGTCCTGATCCTTCTAGTGAAAGCTCCAAATGGCGGGTCTCTTTGTTAGAGCCGCGACCATTTAGATTGATATTTTCAAGAACTTCCGCATAAAAAGGATTCGTTCTTGAGTATTCAGTAGCTGCTGTTTGGTTGCTCTCTCCTGCTGATTCTTGCGGGAAGGCTGCGGCTTCACCTTCGCTAAGTGACGATGTCACCCCTTGAAGCCATTCCGAAAACGGCTCATCATAATCAAGGTCACAATCCACTCGATCTGTCAGGCGCGTTCCGCCAAGCTCTTTGAAGCGCTCATCAAATTCTTTTCCAGTCTGACAGAAGAATTCGTAGGAGCTGTCGCCAAGTGAAAGAACAGAAAAGTTTAAATGATCGAGCTTTGGCGCACGTCTACCATGGACATATTCATGGAAAGAAAGGGCATTATCAGGCGGATCTCCCTCGCCATGTGTGCTGACGATCATCAGTAAATTGTGTATTTTTTTCAGATTATTTGGTTTAAAATCTGACATAGAAGAGAGCGTCACTTGAAAACCTTTCTCCTCAAGATGCTGCGCTGTCTTTTTCGCTAATCCTTCGGAATTACCTGTTTGTGAGCCATAAATGACGGTCACATCTTTACTGACAGGCTGCGCAGGTACTGCGGCAGAAGGAGAAGGGGCTAGAGTAGCTGTTTCTGATCCGGTTAGAGCTGCCTGTGCTGATAAATAACCGGTAAGCCAAATTTTTTGTTGATCTGTTAAAGTCGGAAGCAGCTGATTAAGCAAGTCTGCCTGCTGCTGACTAAACGGACTGTTCAATACATGAAGTTGCAACGATATCCACCTCACAAGGAATATAAACATAGATTAATTCGATAGGAATTATATATATAGGTTCAATTTGAACTTTACCGAAAGTTTGCCATTAAGTAAAATATATAATATTGATTGTCATGATTAAGATTTCTAATACCTTTATAAGATGAATGAACTTGAAGGTGAATCAGTTTAACTGTATAAAGCATCTTAAGAAAAATGGGTCGTTTTGTTCTAAGAATGCTAGCATGAAGAAGCGATGCAAAGAATTGAAAAGGGGTGAATGAAATTTGATACAGCTAAAGTTTAAAAAAATAAAATGTTTTCGGCTTGTCATCTTGATTTTTCTCATTTTATTAGTAGCGTGCAATTCTCCGAAGGGAAATATAAAGGATTCATACAATCAGAATAAAACAACAGCACCTTTTTCAAAAAAAGGCATACTGCTATGTAAAGAGGAGACGAGTTTACTTCTTATAAACAATAAAACGCCTCTAAAAAGCGATGATTCGTTGAATACTCATCTACTTATTGATAAGTATAAAGATGATCTCATCATTATCGATTTAACGAAAGTAGATTCTAAAGAGCTGTCACAGGGGCAAACGATTGAGATTTGGTTTGATGAGTTACAAGAATCGTTTCCTCCAAAAGCAACCGTCGAAAAATACAAAATCATTATGGATAAGAATAAATAAGAGAGTAGTAAGCAGTTCTTAAAATTCGAAATGGGTTCTTACTAAATAAAAAGGGGAGAAAAACCCTAGAGTTTTCCCCCCTTCTCGATTTATGCAGTTGGTAACCCCATCACAGCTTTCACTTCTAAATATTCCTCGATGCCGAAGTCTCCCCATTCTCTTCCGATACCTGATTGCTTGAAGCCGCCAAATGGGGCAAAGTAATCTGTTTCGGCATTGTTAATGGTGATTTGGCCAGCACGAATATGTTCAGCGACATATTTTAATGTTTTTTCATCTTTTCCAACAACATACCCAGCAAGGCCATACACTGTATCATTGGCGATCTCAAGGGCATGATCCAGGTCCTGATACGTGATGACACTCATGACCGGTCCAAAGATTTCTTCTTGTGCAATGGTCATGTCATTTTTCACATTGGTGAAAATGGTATGCTTGGCGAAATATCCTTTATCGATTCCGTCCGGCTTTCCAGTTCCCCCTGCAAGAAGGGTAGCACCTTCTTCGATTCCTTTTTCAATATAAGATTGCACGGTATCCCATTGCTTTTTAGATACAAGCGGGCCTGTAGCATGATCTTCTCTCGGATCACCCACTGTAAACTTCGGCAGGGCGTTCAGCAGCGCTTTTTCAAACTTGTCTTTCATTGATTCTGGAATAAGCACACGCGTAGCTGCAGAACACACTTGACCTGTATTCATCGCAATATGATGAACAGCGGTTTCTGCTGCTACATCCACATCTGCATCATCTAAGACGATAAGAGGGGATTTCCCGCCAAGCTCAAGAGCCACTTTCTTCACATTGTCCGCCGCGTTTTCCATAATTTTAGAGCCGACGGCACCTGATCCGGTAAATGAAACAAAGTCAATATCAGGATGTGAGCTAATGCCGTCACCAATCACGTCACCCGTTCCGTTTACTAAGTTGAAGACTCCTTTCGGTACACCAGCTTCATCCATAATTTCTGCAAGAATCATCGCAGCAAATGGTGTAATTTCCGCTGGCTTTAAGACAACTGGTGAGCCTGCCGCAATGGCACCTGCGATTTTAAGAGATGTCTGATTCGTTGGGAAGTTCCACGGTGTAATCAATCCGCTGACGCCAATCGCTTCTTTTATAATGGTATGTCCGCCGCGGTCCTCTGTAAATGTATAAGATTTAAGTGCTTCCGCTGCTTTAGAAAAATGTTCATAGCCCATTTTGTAATGAACTTCTTCGGATACTTTTAGCGGTGCACCGAGCTCTTGTGTCATCACTTCTACAAGTTCATCTTTGCGTTTTTCGTAGCCGCGCACAATGTTTTCCAGCATCTTCACTCGGTCATTTCGAGATGTTTTGGAGAAAGAAGGGAAGGCGGCACGAGCTGCTTTCACTGCCTTATCTAAATCTTCTTTTGTTCCTAAGCTAATGGTGCCAATGACTTCCTCTGTCGCAGGGTTGATGACCTCTGTCGTTTCGTTTCCTGTTGATGCAACCCATTCTCCGTTAATAAAATGTTTCTCTTGATTTCTCATTCTGACATGTCTCCTTTTTGTATATGATTCATTCAATATTCTGTTTTCAGCTGATATAAAACTGTACCCACTGTGAAAAATCTAAAACGAACAAACTGCAAAAGAAAAAGTTTCTGATATAATACGCAAAGTGGGACATATGTCCTTTTCAACCGGCAGGCATGTATCATTTAATGGAACTAGACTGAAAAAAGAAGGAGCTTTTGAACGAATGAAAGGTGTTATTTTCGCTTTATTAGGAGGCGCTTGTATTACACTACAAGGCGTAGCCAATGCAAGAATTAGCCAGGATATCGGCACATGGCAGGCAGCCACCATCACGCAGCTGACCGGCTTTATCATCTCGCTCGTCATTTTACTCATCGTACGAGACGGACACTTCAGAGAATATCGAAAGGTGCAGCCACTTTATTTAATAGGCGGCGCATTTGCAGCGATTATTATTTTTAATGAAGTCACCGCGATTCAAATCATCGGTGTGACACTCACTATCGCAGCTTTATTGATTGCACAGCTTGCTTTTACCTTTGCAATCGATGCAAAAGGATGGTTTGGTGTTCAGAAAAAGAAAATGAAATGGCCACATTACGCAGGAATTTTATTGATGGTCACAGGCGTGATCATTTTAAAACTATAAAGGAGGGCGACAGATGGAGGAACTTCAAGATGAATCTCTTTTTGCCTCATATATGAAGGCACATCAATTAGAAAGTGTCTTTCATCAAAAGCTCATATCACACGTAAGTTTGTGGCGCTATGAGCAAGGGGAGCTCGTTTGTTCAAAAGGGGATAAGAGGGAGTACCTGTACTTGTTAGTGAAAGGAAAATTAAAGATTTTCACGACCACAAAGGAAGGGAAAACCTTTATTCTTAGCTTTAAACATCCCCTTGAAGCGATTGGAGATATCGAATACGTTCAGCAGACGGACATGGTCAATACAGTCGAAGCGGTCACAGAAGTACATATGTTAAGGATTTCTCATCAAGCGCTCATGCGCCATGCGAAGGATGACCCGCGCATGCTAACCTTTCTGCTAAAAGGGATCACAAACAAATTTTATACAAAATCAAACGATTTGAGTTTCCACCTGTTATATCCTGTGGAGGTCAGGCTCGCAAGCTACTTATTGTCTGTTGTCACAGATGACGACAGCGCGAGCGCCCTTCGTCTCACTGATGCGGCAAGCTTAATCGGTACGAGCTACCGTCATATTAACCGAGTCATTCAGCAATTCTGTGAAAAAGGGCTGATAGAAAGGCAGAGAGGAAAGATTACGATTTGTGACCGCAAAGGGCTCCTAGAAATAGCCGAGCACAACATTTATGAATAGAGGAAATGAAGGGATTTATATATGATCATAGGAATAGTATTAGCCATCACGGCTGGCGCACTCGTCAGCTTACAAACCATTTTTAACAGTAAGGTCAACGAGCACACAGGCTCTTGGTCAACGACAACCCTCGTTCTTGGAATGGGCTTTATTGCTTCACTCCTGATGGGGCTCTTACTAGAGGGGACTGGCATGTTTCGATTAAGACATATGGAAGCATGGTACTGGATCAGCGGGGCCATTGGGGTAGGAGTGGTCATTTGTCTTGTTCAAAGTATCAAACGTCTTGGACCGACTTATGGCATCTCGATTGTCCTCACGTCACAGCTCGGCTGCGCGCTTTTGTTTGATTCGCTTGGCTGGCTTGGGTTAGAAAAAGTAGAATTCTCTTTGACAAAACTTTTAGGTGTTATTGTGATTGTGGCAGGGATCTTGGTGTTTAAATTGACCAAATTGGAGTCTGCAGAAAAAGATCAAACGCAAGAAAAAGGGCTGCCACAAGAGTAGCTGCCCTACTTTATATCAATCGACGCCATAAAACTGTTATCGCGGATAATCCATTTAAAAGGAGCCTTTTCATCAAAGGCTTTTTTTTCTGTCCATAAGCGCTCGTCTGGTAGACAGTTCGATCTTTAGCAACGAGATAACTATAGGCGATTTTTCGTTCAATTGCTTGCGTAAGTGATAACGCAAACGGGGCACTGTCAATGACCAAAATGGACTCTGTGTTTAAAAAACTAGACCTCGCATCTAAGTTATATGTCCCAATAATACTCAGGTAATCATCAATCACCATTGATTTCGCATGAATCGAATATGGACCTTCGTATTCATACAAATGAACGCCTGTTTTCATCAATTCCTTTTTTGTACTTAAATATCCAGCAAAGGCTAATGGATTTGGCGTCGCCGTAAGAGAATTCGTCACCACTGTCGTCTGAATCTCACTAGGTAAGGGGGTGAGTCCGGATTTCATTGGGCGTGTTGGAATGACATAAGGCGTCTGTATAAGCACAGAACGCTTTGCCCGGTGCGCAAGATCGTTCAGTTTTTTCAGCACAAGTGGCCGCTTATTAAAGCGTTCCACAGGATTTGTGAAAAAGGCAACCTGTTTCACAGAAGTGGAATCTGCTGCCCAATCAAATGAGGACATCACAAAAGGTTCTTTCGTGCGCATGGCTTCTTGATAAGATCTGAGCAGCTGTTTTCTTAGCTTTAACCCTTTTTTCGCTTTTGGCTTAGAGAACACATCTTTTGTTCTTTTTGTGAAATCATGATTCCATAGATAAACGAAATATTGCTCCATTTCATCTAATACTTTTCCCTTTTTGGGGTTATAGAGCAGCACATCACGGTCAAAAGCAAAGTCTTTCGGCGGCTGATCTGCAAAGTATTTATCACCGATATTTCTTCCGCCCATCACAGCCACTCGGCCATCTGCTAGTAGCAGCTTATCGTGTAGCCGATTATGCCATGTCCATGGCTTGAACAAACGAAAGGGCTCATAAAAACGAATCGACATGTTCGGATGATTTGCTACTGCATAGCGCAAATGCTTTAGTGGCCCGCGCAAACTGTGACAGATGCCATCTAACAACAGCTGCACTTTCACACCTCGATCAGCTGCTTCAATTAAAGCACCTAGTATCCATTCGGCTGTTTTTCCCTTTTGAATGGAATAGTAACTGAGACGGATCATCTTCTTTGCCTCACGAATCATTTGGATCCTCACCTGACCAGATTCAAAGCCGTCGTCAAGAAGCATGACTTGATTTGTCCCCTGATCGTCTCCTGAGATAGAAGAGGCTTTATAAATGCAATGTTCTTTGCATGTTTTTCGTATCGGTAAATAAAACAAAACAAATGCGGTCAAAAATACATAGACGACATAAAAAAGGATGAGATAAAACAAAAGATGAAGCATCATGATCAGCTCCTTTCACACAGACACAACTTTTCCTTAGTGTATGTCAAAAATGAAATTTCACTCATTTTGGCTTTTTTAAAAAAATACATGACAAAAGAATCAACTTGTTTTTATTGGGCATTTAATTATAGTATGAAATGAGTAAGGGGGAATCGAATTGAATGAACCACTATTTAACATTCCAAGCGAAGTGTATCAAACGCTAAGTGAAACAGAACGTTATTTACTCAACTATATTCACCAGCATTTAGAGGATATCTCCACCTTATCCATCGTCACATTAAGTGAAAGAGCCAATGTGTCGACAGCCACAATTGTCAGGCTGATGAAAAAAATCGGCTACAACGGCTATACATCCTTTAAATATCGATTGAAACAAGAAAAGAAAATGACCGATGCAAGTGATCAGCTCAAAAACATTGATGAAGACATCAAACTAGCGATTCGGAAAAACGAAGAAGAGGTTTTAAAGACGATCCAGCTGCAAAGTATTGGGCAAATTGAAGATGCCGTTCAAAAAATACATAATGCGGACAAAATTTATATTTTCGGCAGAGGCTTCTCAGAGATGATTGCCAAAGAAATGACCATCAAATTACAGCTCATCGGAAAAACATGTGAAGTACATGACGACCCGAATATCATTCGGCTGAAGTCGCGGGATATCGGTAAAAACGAACTTGCAATCTTTGTTTCATTGAATGGCGAAACAGCAGAGCTCGTTGAAGCGTGTCAAAATCTTAGCATGAAGCAAGTCACGACCATTACCGTCACCACAAGAATAGATTCTACATTAAGTAAAATATCAGATATGACTCTAGTCGGATATAAAGGCGAACAATCTTTCTTCCCAGATTATGAGGTCAGATCGCGCCTGTCTCTTCATGTCATTGCCCGCATTTTACTAGATGCCTACGTGATTCGAATGAAATAACCGATAAAGAAGCCTTCGAGACTTTGATCTAGAAGGCTTTTTATCATGAAAACCTTTACACAATCTGAAAACATTTTCACTCCTGCGTATGAGATACTTTCTTTAGAGAAAAGAAAGAAGGTGAAACCAATTGATTTATACCTGCACCTTAAATCCTGCTATTGACCTATATATTGCATTAAAAGAAATGAAGGCAAATGCAGTCAACCGCACGGAAGATGAAGATTATCAGCCGAACGGCAAGGGAGTCAATGTCTCCATTATGCTAAAGAAATATGGATTCACCAGCACTGCATTAGGATTTATTGCTGGGTTTTCAGGCTCTTATATTGAACAATCCTTAAAGGACCTTTCCATTCAAACCGATTTTATCTCAGTTGAAGGAATTACACGCATTAATGTTTTTATTAATACGACAGAAGAATATAAGCTCGTGAACCAAGGACCTGCGATTGAAGAAAAAGCACTTCACGCCTTTCGTGAAAAAATAGCGGCCATCCCGCAGGGGGACATCCTGATCATGTCAGGCAGCCTGCCAAAGGGCGTACCAGCCAGCATTTTTTCAGAAGTAGCAGCTATTTGTCATCAGCACAACGTCAAGTTTATTTTAGACACAAGCTCCGCAGCAGTTCTTGAGACGCTTCAATACAAGCCGTATTTATTAAAACCGAATGAAGAAGAAATCGCTGCTTTTTTCGGCAAAACACATCCTATGTCAGAAAAAGAACTCATTCAATCAGGAGAAAAGCTCATTGAGATGGGTGCAGAGCAAGTGCTTATTTCCCGCGGGGGAGAAGGGGCTTTGTTCATTACAAAAGACGCCGTCTTAAAAGGAAACGCACCGACAGGCACTGTAGTAAATACAGCTTGCTCTGGAGATGCGATGCTCGCAGCCTTTCTTAGTAAACAGCTTGAAGGACATTCACCTGAAGAGTGCTTACGTTACGGCATTGCAACAGGGGCATCTACTGCATTTTCTAAAGGCTTAAGTGATTTACATGACATTCATTCATTAATTGATCAAGTACACATTGACAAGATATAAGGGGGAATAGACATGAGCCGCAAAAAAATTGTCGCTGCAACTGGCTGTCCAACAGGCATTGCACACACATTTATGGCAGCTGAGGCATTAAAAATAGCTGCTGAGCAACTAGGGGTCGACATCAAAGTTGAAACGCACGGTCAAGTAGGAATTGAAAACGCTTTAACCGATCAAGACATTCTGGAGGCCGATGGGGTCATTGTCGCAGCTGACAAAGATGTGAATACAGATCGTTTTCACGGCAAACCACTGATTGAAGTGCCTGTAGCGAAGGGTATCCGCACGCCAAATGAACTGATCCAAGGCATTATCAATGGAGAAGCTCCCGTTCATCAAGTGAAAGGAAGAGCTACTGGAACAGAAAAAACATCTGCTTCTTCTTCACCAGCTCAACAAAAGTCGGCGAATAAGTGGATACACACCATCTACAAACATTTAATGAACGGTGTATCACACATGCTTCCATTTGTTGTTGGAGGCGGGGTCTTAATTGCTTTATCTTTTCTATTCGGTATTTACTCAGCTGATCCTCAGCATGAAACGTATCATCCGTTTGCTGCCTACTTGAAAAGCATTGGTGGACTCGGCTTTAGCTTAATGGTGCCTATTTTAGCAGCATTTATCGCTGATTCAATCGCCAGACGCCCAGGGATGGTTGTCGGATTTATCGGCGGCCTGCTTGCAAACGATGGAGGTGCTGGATTCTTAGGTGGTATTATCGCAGGTTTTGCAGCAGGGTATATCATCGTACTCCTTCAATTCCTGCTTCAAAAATTACCTGCATCACTTGACGGATTAAAATCAATCTTCATCTATCCTGTCATCGGTATTTTCTTAATTGGGGCTGTGATGACACCTCTATTAGTACCAATCACGGGGCTAAATAATTCATTAATGGATTTTCTCTCAGCTGTTCAATCCACGAATCCGCTGCTCTTAGGTTTAATTGTTGGAGCGATGTGTGGATTTGACATGGGAGGACCTTTTAACAAAGCAGCCTATGTCACAGGAACGGCTTTACTTGCAGAAGGTAACCTTTACTTCATGGCAGGTGTGTCAGCAGCATGTATCACACCACCGCTTATCATTGCGATTGCCACAACGATTTTCCGAAAACATTTCACACCGCAGGAACGAAATGCAGGGGCCATCAACTATATTCTAGGAGCGACACATATAACAGAAGGGGCCATCCCATTTGCGGCAAAGAACCCGATCGTTGTCCTGCCAATTATCATGTTTGGTTCCGCCATCTCTGCTATATTGACATATCTATTTGGCGTACAGGTTCCAGCTCCGCATGGCGGGTTCCTTGTCCTTCCAGTCGTCACAGGCGCATTCCAGTGGGTACTATCCATACTGATCGGATCACTTGTAGGTGCCATTCTATACGGACTTTATCGTAAAAAAATAGACAAACCCGCAGTTTAATAGGGAGGAAGAGAAATGATGGAACATATTTATATGAATCTTCATGAAACCGCGTCGTCACAGGCTGGTGTTTTCGCAGCCATTGCTGATATTGCCTACAAAGCAGGTATTTGTACATCACCAGAGGATGTTAAAAAAGGCTTAGCGGAAAGAGAAGCACTGAGCACAACTGGATTTCAAGATGGATTTGCGATTCCGCATACACAAACAGACGTCATCACAAAACCAGCACTCGTGATCGTCCGCACGGAAACAGGCATTGAATGGGACGCTTTTGATGGGAAGCCTTGCTTTTTCTTCTTATCCTTACTGATCCCCAAAAGTGAAGCAGGGACCACTCATCTAAAGGCTCTTTCTGCCCTTTCACGAGGATTAATGGATGAAGCGAAACGACAAAAGCTACTGGAAACAAGAACAAATGAAGAGATGCTAACTGTATTAGAAACAGATATTTTAACGAGAGAGGATGTTTGATCATGCCTTTACTATCCACAACACCGATGCTTGAGACTGCGAAAAAAGAAAAATACGGAATCGTTGCATTCAATGTACATTCCTTTGACAGTATTTATTGGGTGCTCGAAACGGCCGCAGAATTAAAGTCACCTGTCATTTTGCAAACAACGGTTGGAACCGTTCAATCTCTTGGAGCAAAAGCGATTGCAGATACAGTCAAAGCGGCGGCTGATCAATATCAAATCCCAATCGGCCTGCACCTCGATCACTGTACGGACTTTGATGTGATTCTCACCTGTATCAGGGCGGGATATACATCCGTCATGATCGATGCATCGATGCATTCATATGAAGAAAATGTTCGCCGCACAAAAGAAGTGGTGGACCTCGCATTAAAAGTAGGGGTGAACGTTGAAGCTGAACTAGGCAAGGTGGGCGGCGTAGAGGATGATATCGTTGTCGATGAAAAGGATGCTGAAAAAGCCATTCCATCAGAATGCCGTCAATTTGTAGAAGAAACTGGGGTACCAACTTTAGCACCTGCAATTGGTACCGCACATGGCATTTATAAAGGGGTTCCGGATATTGATTTTGACCGCATTGAACAAATTGCATCACTGGTCGATGTTCCCCTTGTGCTGCACGGGGGTTCCGCTGTACCGGATGAAGACGTCAGACGATGTGTGGCACTTGGTATGGCAAAGGTCAATGTCTCAACTGAATTAAAAAATGCGTACTCTGAAGCCATTCGTGATCATTTCTCAAACGAACCGGAAAGCTTAGATCCACGGATGTATTTACAAAAAGCTAAACAAGCAGCAAAAGATATGGTCACATCGAAAATACGGATCGTTGGCAGTGAGGGCAAAGCCCATCCTCTATATCAGTGAAACAAAAAAGCAGAGCCGCTTAAGCTCTGCTTTTTCACATTATTCGCTTTCTTTCATTTCATTTGATGTGCGCACCCGTGCATTTCCCATAAACAGGACCGTAATCGCTGCAAGGGCAATAGGGAATAACGCAATCAAAAATACGTACGTGATACTTTGTGACATCGCATCGATGACTTTATTTAAAATATCAGGCGGAATTTGTGAACGGGCACCTTCTTGGAAAATGGCCTGTGGATCGCCTATTTGAGAAGGGACTCCTTTCATTCCGCTAAAGGCATCTGCTAAGCGATTCGATAGGACATTGGTTTGAATCGTCCCAAAAATCGTGACACCAAGTGTCATCCCAAGTGATCTCATAAATGAATTGGTCGAGTTTGCACTGCCTCGGTAACGAGGGGCAAGATCATTCATTGAAGCTGACGGCAGAAGGGAGAAGCTGAAGCCGACACCAAAGCCTGATATCATCATAAAGATTGTGAGCCACAGTCTAGCTGTATCTGGTGACATATTGGCAAGCAGCAGCATCCCCGCGAAAAATGAAATGACAGAGATCGTCATAAGACGTCTGAAAGGCACTTTCGTCTGCATCGTTCCGCCAATCATACTGCCAATGACAGACCCTATCATCATCGGTGTTAAAATGAATCCTGCACTTGTCGCTGATTCACCGTACACCGCCTGGACGAAAATAGGAATGAAGACGGCAAGAATAATAAATGTTCCGCCATATAAAAACGCCAAAATTTGAGATGTCGCAAATAAACGATTTTTAAACATCCAAAATGAAATAATCGGTTCCTCCGCTTTACGCTCAACAATAAAGAAGATGGTACCAAACACAACAAACACGGCAAAAAGTGTGAGGATTTGCACCGAATCCCATGCATAGGATTTACCGCCAAGCTCAAGAGCGAACATCAAGCTGACAACCGCCACGACAAGTGTAATAGCACCTGACCAGTCAATTTTCTGCTTGCGATGTTCTAGGGATTCATGATAGTATCTGGCGATCAAGAACACACTAACAATACCAATTGGCACGTTAATATAGAAAACCCAATGCCAGCCGATTGAATCTGTGATAATAGCTCCTAATAGTGGTCCTAGTACACTCGATAAACCAAACACTGCACCAAACATACCGGACATTTTCCCGCGTTTTTCAGGCGGGAAGATATCAAAGATGATCGTAAACGCGATCGGAAGAAGGGCACCGCCTCCAAGCCCTTGAATGGCTCGGTAAATAATGAGCTGATCCATCGTTTGTGCGATACCGCAAAGCGCAGATCCAATTAAAAAGAAAATAAGTCCAAACAGAAAAAAACGCTTTCGACCATACATATCAGAAAGCTTTCCGTAAATCGGCATTCCAGCCATTACTGCCACCATATAAGAAGCCGTCACCCAAGCAAATTTATCAAAACTGCCCAAATCTGCTACGATGCTTCCCATTGCTGTTGCAACAATGGTATTGTCCATCGCCGCCATAAAAATTCCTAACAGCAAACCGATGACAACTAAGTGAGTGGATGCCTTGCCTTTATCCACATGATTCATTTCATTTACCTCCTGCTTACGTTCTCTCCTTATTTTTGCTATGATCAACTTAAATATAAAGTAAGAGAACATTTATCTTGATGATCAAGATAAATTGATTTTAAAGGGAGGAGAACAAGTTGTCAATAAAGAACGACGCAGAAGACAGAGCAGACCTGATCATCCATACAATGAGGCGCCTCGCCACACGAACGGTTTTATTCCACCAAGCGGCCGCACAATCGCTTGGCCTTTTCCCAACAGACCTCAAATCAGCCGATTTATTAAACGAACTCGGTCCTCTCACAGCAGGAGAATTAAGTGAAAAAACAGGTCTTAGCTCAGGTGCGGTCACAGCTCTGATTGACCGCCTTGAAAAAGCAGGCTACGCCAAAAGAGAAAAGGACCCAAAAGACAAACGAAGAGTCATCATCGTTCCATTAACAGCAGGGAAATCACAGGTAAAAGAACTCTTTCGATCCTTATCGGCATCAACAAAACAGCTTACAAACGAATACAAACGAGAAGAATTAGACTTAATTATTCAATTTATTACCGAAGCAGCAGATATTATGGATCAAGAGTTGCAATTGCTTAAGTCTAAATCGTAAGAGAGCACACTGTTGCGGGTGTGCTTTTCTATAAGTTGTTCAAATAAGGTAGCGAAGATTATAATTGGCTCAATTAGTGGCCTCTTCTTACCATGGAAGTGCTCTATAACCTTGTTTACAATGGAACATCTCAAATGATTTTAATTAAAGGATGGTTTAAAAATCGCGTCTTAATGATTACTGACGATAGCGGCGCTAAAGCGTTCTAATAAAACACGGTTCATTACATATTAAGTACTTTTTTGTATCTTTATTCCTATTTAATGACAAACTTTGTGTTGGTAAAATTGACCTTGTCAATGAATAGGAAGGAGTGACTTCTTCTGGGCAAGATACTTGATGCAAAAGCACTAACAAGTGCCATGGATGCAAGGGCAAAACACTACCAGGAACTCCGTGAACAAATGGTAGATTTAAAAAAAGCATTACAAGGTGTTTCTAACCTCGGTGATGATTTCACTGGAAAAGGTGCCGATAACATTAAAAGCTTTTATAAAGAACTGGCTGGAAATGTAGATATGTTTATCAGCTTCATTGATAAGCAAAAAGCCTTTCATGAAGGTGTTTCTGGGACACTAGATGATACAAACTTTGGCGGCGACACCTTTGTAGAAGAACACTTTTTAGACAACGCTGTACATATGGGCATCAAAAATGCCAAAAGCATTGTGAAGGATCAAAAAAAGGCGCTTAAAACGATTTTTCAAGACATCGACGACCTTATTTCTTTAGAAGTATTTGATAGTCAAACCTTTGATGAAAAAATTGCAGATGCGGAAGACGAGCGAAAAAAGACAGTGAAAGACCTAAGAGAACTTGATCAAAATGTAAAAGATGAATATGCTTTGTCAGAAACGGAGCAGCAAGCTACAATGGCATTGTATACGGAAATGATGAATGCCACAAATGACGGAAAAGCCATTTCGCCTATGAATTTTGACAAGAAAGCGTATCAAAATAGTGAAATCTACAAGGCAAAAAGCGATATTGAGAAGCAAACTTCTGAATATCTGAAAATCAAAAAAGAACAAGAAGAGGCCCGTGAGATTGCAAAAGAACAAGAAGCACTCGCCAACCGTCCTTGGTATGAAAAAGCACTTGATTATGGCGGAAATATCGTGAATGAACTGACTGGCGTGAACGATGCAAAACGCGCCGCAACAGGCGTTGACCCGATTACAGGCGAAGAACTTACCGCAGGACAGCGCGTCGCCGCAGGCGGCATGGCAGCAGCAGGTTATATCCCAATCGTCGGATGGGCAGGTCGTATTTTCAAAGGTGGAAAAGCCGTCTATAAAACAACTCAAGCCACATCAGCCGCAGTGAGAGCAGTCGACATTTACAAGACATCGCAAAAGTCTTTTGATGCGTTGAAAACTTCTCAAAAAGGCTTATATGGTCTCACCGCCACCAACGGCTTCAGCGAAGCGATTACAGGGCGTGATATGTTTGGAAATAAGGTCTCGAAAGAACAGCAGGAAGCGAGTATGAATGCGGCGCTGGGAATGCTTTTGCCGTTTGGGGCGAAAGGGTTTCATGGGAAGATGGGGGTAAAGAGTACAGGCATACCTAATATTTCAAAAAGGCACGATGAAATTGCTCATAAAAGTTATTATGGTAGAAAAGATTTTAGAGCTAAGATAAATAATGCAGTATATTCTCATCATGATAATAAACATTTAAAGGCTAGGACTGCTGAAGAAGCCAAACGTTTTAGTGAGACAGGAAAAAGAAATGCTCAATACCTGCCTGAAATAAATAATAAAGTTTTAGAAAAAGAGGCTCTTCAAAAAGGGCATATCATTGATAATGGCAACAATAATTTTTATTTCATTTATGATACAGGTAAAATTGTTGGTTATGATAATGGTAAATCTACAAGTTGGATAAGGGGAGAACTGACGAGTGGAAATGTGTATCACGGCCACCCTATTGCTGGAGACAGACTAAATAAGTATTTAAATAAATTAGGAATAAAATAACTAGAATATTAGCAAAGAGGTCAGATGATGAGAAAATATGTAAAACTTGATATTCCCGAAGTAAACATTCATCCTTTAAGAATAACTGAAGGTTGGATTGTACGTTATAATAATTTCAGGGAAATTGACCCTAAAAAGTTAGAAACAGAAGATGATAGATGGTTTATGTTCACTGAAAGTTTGTTACAACTTTATCATGAGACATCATCAATAACATTGGATTTAGGGTGGTATCCCGACTTATCTTCAGATGGTCACTATCTTGTTCTAATAGTTAAAAATACAGATTGGGACAATCCTATTCAGGAATTCAGCTCGGATGACTATACCAAAGTGATTGATTTTATAGAATTTCATTTGAAAGAAATTACATCTAACTGGTGGAAATAAAATGCTAGTTACTTAATTACTAACAAATTAACATCGTTATTTTCTTCAGTTTTACTCGTTTTATGATTAATTTTTGGGGCTATAGGTACTCGAATGTGTTCTCAGAGTAAATTCATAATTAAGGGACTCAATATGTTTATAGAATTAGATAATCTTTTATCTGCTAATACAACGATAGACTCTTGGTATGATGACGGGTGTTTGATTGCTAGTGAGATACTCTCAGATTTTAGCCTAAACGACTGGGAAGAACTATCAAATCAGGTGCTTAATAAACCAATAGAGTGGCAGCGTAAAATTGCTTACTGTCTGGATAATGAGTGCAATGAATATGAGTTAAATATTTTAATAGATTTGTTGAATACTAATGATAAAGAATTGTTTGAGATTTGTATTGATACATTGAGAAGTTTTCCAATTGAAGAAGGCAAGAAATTGATATTGAAGCATCCTCAAATTTTAGAACGTGTAAATCATGTAGTGACTACTACTGCGAATTCACCAGTAAAAGTAGTTCTTCAAGACTTTCTTTCAAAAATGCATTCAAATTAGTTCGTTTTAATGAGATTATGCAAAAAACCGACAAAAAGGTGGATGGTGACCTTTTTTCCTATGAAGGCATATAAGGTGTCCGCTTTTTTAGCAACGATGATTCAGTACATATGAGTAAATCAAGAATGCCAAAAGAATTGTGAAAGATCAAAAAAGGCATAAAGGACGATTCAGTACATCCATGACCTCATTACAAACGTTTTCTATCACATAAAAGAAAACAAAGAATTCTTTTTATACAAGTCTCAAAGCACACTCAAGCGGGTGTGCTTTTTCTTATAGCAAAAGAACACCCAAAAAGCTGCACAGCATTTGCTGAAGACATTTGGACTTCTTTGACGCAGGGGAGTTGATTAGACTTATAACCAAAGGGAAGAAGGGAGGAATTCGAACTGCACTTAACCAAAAGGGGTACGACTTTATTATCGATGCTGATTCACACGACATCTTATTTATCAATTGAAGATTTACAGAATCGACTGAATGTCTCTACTCGAACTGTCTACTATGAAATCAAACGCATGAATAGCTGGCTGGACACACATCAGCTTAGTGGCGTTCAGCGAAAAGATCAACTTGGCTACTACTTACACCCACATGAAAAAGAAGTCATTATTCAAAAAGCGAACAGCATTCTCGTTGGTGATGATTATGAACCATGTGTAATGGAAAGAAGGGCTATTTTGCTCTTATCTATTGCATGCAGTGAGAAATGTCTAAAAATTGATGATTTTATGAAGCTCACCAAAGTGAGCCGGAATACATTGCTTGAAGATATGAAACAGCTAAAAGAAGCACTTTCAAAGCAGCAGCTCACGCTTCACTATCAGGCAGCCTGCGGCTATTTGATTTCAGGAGAAGAAAGAATGATTCGATTGGCGCTGAAACCTTATATTCATTCCATTCGCACCATGATAAAAAACGAAAAAGCGTTTCCATCTTTTTGGTTAAAGGGGCCCATTTCATATAACAGGTTAAAACATCTCCTCGAGCAGTCAGAACAAGAGCTTAAGCTCGAGTTTGCAGATGACATGCTGGATCAGCTCTCTTTGGATCTCTTTTTCTACTTTAAGCGGATGAAGCTAGGACGTGCTGTACACCTTTCAAACGAAGAAAAGCGTACATTGCAGGAAACAGATGAATGCTTGGCGGCTATTCGTTTCATGGCACGAATTCAAAGAGAAACCGGCCTTCAAGTTCATGATGATGAAATCTATTTTCTTAGCACTCTATGGCTCAGCGCCAAGAAACAAAAGCTTCCATCAAGTCAAAAGCCAGAAGAGCATCTCATTCGCACCATTGCCAGACAAATGATTGTTGATTTTCAGCGGTATGCATGTATCTCCTTTCAAGAGTACGAAGCCTTGGAGCAAAACTTAACCATGCATCTCATCCCTGCCTATTACAGACTCATCTATCACATCGATATCAACAATGAATTAACAGAATCTATTAAAAAAACACAGCCAGAGGTGTTTGACATCACTCAAAAGGTCGTATGCCATTTAGAAAAGGCGACCTGCTCCAAGATAAGTGATCATGAAATTGCTTACGTGGCGATGCATTTTGGTGGTTGGATGAGAAGAGAAGGGATTTCGCCAATTGTGCGGCGTTCTGTATACATTGTTTGCGGCGAAGGAATTGGCACAAGTCATATGCTGAAAACACAGCTTATCGAATTAATCGGTTATATCGATGTACGTGATCTATTATCAAAGCGCTCATATGAACAGCTGTCATCGATTGATGTCGACTTTGTTGTGTCAACAACACCTATTTCGTTTAAAGGAAAGCCAGTTCATCTCGTTCATCCCATCCTTACTGCCTATGAAAAAAAAACCTTACTTCAATATGGAGAAGGTGCAGAAACTAGGTTTGATGAGAAAAATGTGAACGCTTTATTCAACATCATTCAACAACATACCATCGTACAAAATGAAAATGCACTGCTTCATGATCTTAAAGCGCTACTGCATCCCGCATATGTATCCCATCAGAAAGGGTGGAAACCAGTGTTAAACGATTTATTAACAGAAAAAACCATTCATCTCCAACAAACAGCAGAAACATGGCAAGAGGCCATCACAAAAGCAGCGCAGCCTTTACTCGATCAAAATGCCATTCAGAAAGGTTATGTGGAGGCCATGATTCAGTCCGTTCATCAAAATGGACCTTATATTGTGATCGCGCCACAAGTAGCCATTCCGCATGCTAGACCAGAGGACGGCGTGAACGAATTAAGCATGTCACTCATGTCATTCGAATGGCCCGTTTTTTTCTCTAAGGATGAAAAAAAACAAGTTCGTCTCATCATTGTGCTAGCAGCCATTGACAGTATGACCCACCTGAAAGCGCTCAAACAGCTGACCATGCTGTTAAGTGATGAAAAACGGAGGAAACAACTGGTTGAAGCAAAGGAATTAGCATCGGTGCAAAAACTAGTTGATCAATTTTCACAACGATAAAGGAGGAAAAAGAGAATGAAAAAAATTCTTGTTGTGTGCGGAAACGGATTAGGAAGCAGCTTTATCGTAGAAATGAATGTCAAAAAAGCATTAGAAGAGTTAGGACTTGTAGCTGAAGTGGACCATACCGATCTCAGCACAAGTAAAAATGAACTGGCTGATCTATATATCGGAGCAACAGACATTATCGATCAGCTGGATGACGGCACAAGAAAGGTCGCTGGATTAAATAACTTGTTAGACCAGGAAGCCATTAAAGACGTCCTTCGTAAACACATTTAAGCCACGAAAAAGGGGGATTCACATCATGATAGAACTGATCATGAACGATATATTGGGCACACCAGCCATTCTCATCGGTTTGTTTGCACTAGCTGGTTTACTTTTGCAGAAAAAATCAGCTGCCGATACAGTATCAGGCACCTTAAAAACAACGATGGGTTTTTTAATATTAGGAGCGGGCGCCACAGTCGTGTCTGATTCACTTGGCGTTTTTCGGAAAATGTTTGAAGCAGCATTTCACATTCAAGGGGTTGTCCCAAATACAGATGCCATGGCGGCCATTGCCCAAAAGGAATTCGGGACACAGACGGCTCTCATTATGATTTTTGGCATGCTGGTCAATTTATTATTGGCAAAATTCACCCCCTTTAAATACGTCTTTTTAACAGGACACCATACCTTGTATATGGCTGCAATGCTCGCAGTCGTTCTTTCGACAGCAGGAAT
Source organism: Bacillus sp. FSL K6-2431 (assembly GCF_038005165.1). Lineage (NCBI taxonomy): Bacteria > Bacillati > Bacillota > Bacilli > Caryophanales > Bacillaceae > Bacillus > Bacillus sp. FSL K6-2431. The sequence continues at coordinate 288,475 of NZ_JBBOSQ010000001.1, forward strand.
GCAAGGAGCGCTTCTTGTCACTATCGGTTCAATTATATTAGGGACCGCTATGGTCATTGCACCCGCTATTCTTCAGCCATTCACAAGGAAAGTCACTGGAAGCGATGATCTTGCGCTTGGACACTTCAGTACCTTCGGTTATTTTACAGCGGGAATGATCGGAAAATGGATCGGTCGTCCAGAGAGATCAACAGAAACCATTCAAGTGCCTAAATCACTCGGCTTTCTACGAGATACATCTGTGGCCATTTCAATCACGATGGCTTTGCTCTTCTTTGCGATTGCACCGTTTGCTGGGATTCCCTTTATAGAACAAATGAGTGGGGGCACGAACTTCGCCGTCTTCATTCTCATTCAGGCGATAACCTTTGCTGCTGGTGTGTACATTATTTTAGCCGGGGTTCGGATGGCAATCGGTGAAATCGTGCCTGCTTTCAAAGGGATTGCCGATCGTTTTGTGAAAGGGGCAAAACCGGCACTTGACGCACCAACCATTTTTCCATTTGCTCCAAATGCAGTCATTATCGGTTTTTTATGCAGCTTTGCAGGAGGCATTGTATCCATTTTTCTTTTACCTTTGTTTGGTTTAACTGTCATCGTTCCTGGTCTTGTCCCGCACTTTTTTTGCGGCGCTACAGCAGGAGTGTATGGTAATGCAACTGGAGGCGTGAGAGGGGCTGTCGCTGGGGCATTTGCAAATGGATTGCTTCTTTCTTTTTTACCTGCTTGTTTATTACCTGTGTTAGGAACCCTTGGTTTTGAAGGGACAACTTTTGGAGATACAGACTTTGGTATCATCGGAATCTTGATTGGATTGATCAAGCTTTTATTTCAACTGTAAAAAGGAGGAACCTGGGAATGACAGCCATTTTTTCACCTTCGCTGATGTGCATGGATTTAACGCATTTCCGCGAACATATTCATATTCTCAACACAAGAGCAGATCGATATCATGTCGATGTCATGGATGGTCATTACGTGAAAAATATCACCTTATCACCCTTTTTCATAGAACAGCTCCGAAAACTGACAGATAGACCAATTGATGTGCATCTTATGGCTGAATTCCCCCAAGAATTTTTAATTGATGCCTGTATTGATGCTGGCGCAAGCATGATCTGCTTACACCCAGAGGTCGTGCAAAAGGACGTTTTTAGGATCATTCGGCATATCCATCAAAGAGACTGCGAGGTTGGCTTTGTCTTAAATCCAGCCACACCAATTGCAGTGTTAGATTCCTATATACATTTAATAGACCGAGTGACGATCATGACGATTGATCCAGGCTTTGCAGGGCAGCCTTTTATTAAAGAAATGCTTCAGAAAATGAAACAGGTGAAAGATGTAAAAGAGAAGGGAGGCTACACGTTTTCAATTGAAGTAGACGGCTCCTGTAATGAGAGCACGTTCCGGCTGCTTGCTGAGGCTGGAAACGAGATCTATATTATCGGTACCTCAGGTTTATTTGGACTTCACCATCAACTTGATACAGCTTGGGAGACAATGAAGCAATTGTTTTCAAAAGAAACAGCCTCAATTGAATCACGTTAGTAAAAGAGGATGAAACCCATCCTCTTTTTTACGCAACTTTACTAAAACATCGTATCTAACCAAAACATACTCGAAAACAAAATAAAAAATCATAACTTCACACTTGAAAGCGCTTTATCAACATGTTATCCTTCAAATATCTTTAGTAAATATTTAGTCAAAAACCAAGAGGAGTTTGCCTATGACCACACTCAAAGATATTGCTCATGATGCAAAAGTGTCCGTATCCACTGTATCCCGTGTGTTAAATGGTGATCAAACCCTTGCCGTTTCGCACGTAACAAGACAAAACATCCTCGACATTGCAAAGAAGCTAAACTATACCCCAGTGAGAGCAAGAAAAGCCGATCACACAGAGGAAAAAAGCCCATCTGAATCCCCAGTCATCGGTATCGTTGTCGCTCAATCCATTGACGAAGAATTAAATGACCCCTTTTTTTCATCGATTCGAAAAGGAATTGAAAAAGAATATGCCAAACAAGGGCTCTCCACCCTCCATACCTTTCGCCTGAGAAGCATGGATAAAGGGGCGATGCTAAAGGATATTGACGGTTTGATCGTCATTGGACGAATTAGCCCTGATACGGTGGAAAAAATGACAAATCGAATGGAACACATTGTTTTTATCAATCATTATGCGGATGAGGATTTATATGATTGTGTACATGTCGATTTTGTCAGAGCGGCAGATCGAGCGATTCGCCATCTGCAATCGCTTGGCTATACACATCTAGGCTATATTGGCGGAAAGGAGCGAGAGCATTATTTCGAAGGTAATGCTGTGATTGAGGACGAAAGACAAACGACGTTTATGAAAAGAATGCAAGAGGCAGGTAGTCTTCATCTGGATGACATCCATATTGGAGAATACTCCATGCAAGAAGGCTATACGCTCATGCAGAAGGCCATTAAAAAAGGAAACCTGCCACAAGCCTTTTTTATCGGAAGTGATTCAATGGCGATCGGTGCAATGCGAGCGCTCAACGAAGCCGGTCTGCGTGTTCCTTTCGATGTATCCATTGTTGGGTTTAATGACATTGAAGCGGCTTCATTTTCAAGCCCGCCGCTTACAACCGTCAAAGTATATACAGAAGAAATGGGGGAAGTCGGTCTGAAGCTTTTGCTTGAGAGAATAAACGGCAGAAAGCTTCCTCTAAAAGTCGTCGTGCCAACAAAACTCATCGAAAGAGGCAGCACATGTCTCATCCATGAAAGGGGGTGAACCCGAGATTTCAGCAAACAAAAAAGAGACAAAAAAGCAGAAAGCAAGCTGCTAGCATGATGGCCAGATCATGCGAAGAACAAGGCAGCCTACCGGTATGCTCTCTTATCTCTTTGAAAAGAATAGAATTCCAGTATAATGGACTTCTTTTGTTTCCGCAACTGCATGAATTCTACCGATTATCGTCTGAATTTTCAGTGATTAAAAGGAGGAAACCATGAATAAAAAAATCATGCTACTCACTGCGGCCTTTATCTTGACCATTCTTTTGTCTGCTTGCAGCAATAACAGTACGTCCGAAGCAAACGGAAAGGTCACCTTGACTCTCTTTTCGACGATGAGCAACAGCGGGGAAAGAAAAGCGTTTGAAGAAGTGATTCGTGAGTTTGAAAAAGAGCATCCACATCTTCGAATCGATGCCAACTTCCCAGGCAACAGCTATGAAGATACGATCCGCGTCAAAATGGGGGCAAACGATATGCCGGATCTGTTTGACACACATGGCTGGGCAAAACTGCGCTACAGCGAGTATGTGGCTGATTTAAAAGAAATGGATTGGGTGAAACAGCTTGATCCTTCACTCGATCAAATTTTAAAGGACCAAGATGGCAAAGTATACGCGTATCCGCTGAATCAAGCAAAAGACGGGCTTAGCTTTAATGCCAATCTATTAAAGGACTATGACATTGAAATCCCTAGAACACTTGATGAGCTAAAATCCGCTTTGCTGACAGTGAAGGAAAAGAGCAAAGGAGAGGTTGTGCCGCTCTGGATACCAGGAGGAGACAACTCAAATATCGCCCAAGTCTTTGATGAACTCGCCACACCTTTATTGATCACCAGTCCAAACCACCGATACGGAAAAGACCTTGAAAACGGATCATTTGATTGGTCTCTCTATACACCGCTTGCACAGTTCATGAAGGAGCTGAAGGATCAAGATCTTTTAAACAAAGATGTCCTCACAGCAAAACTATCTCAAGCACCTGAACTGATGGCACAAAACAAAATAGCCTTCACCTTTGTCGGAGGCTCATTAGGACCTGAAGCATCTGAACTCAATCCATCGATCAAAGTAGGGACGATGCCAGTTCCATCTATTCATGAAGGAGATAAGCAAAGCTGGATTGGAGGAGAACGGTTTACGGTCGCTGCTTGGAAAGACTCCAAGCATCTAAAAGAAGCAAAACAATTCATTGATTTTCTCGCAAAGCCTGAAAATGCGAAAAAGATCGCAGAAGGCACATCCTCTGAAGCAGCCTTAAAGCAAGTAAAAGCGAAAAACTATTACTCTACGTTTTACGATCAATACGAACAGGTGAAGATTGAACCGTATTTCGATCGAAAATACTTACCAAGCGGCATGTGGGCTGTCATGGCAACATCGGGTCAAGAATTATTAGCAGGCTCCATCACACCAGAACAGTTATCGAAAAAGATGGAAGAGGAATATAAGCGTCTGAAAAAACAATAGCAGGCTCATGCTGAAACAGGAGTGAAGCCAATGAATGACATCACAAAAGCACAGCAGCCAGCCGCATTCACCTCTTTACCAAAGCAGAAAATGAAAAAAAGCCAGAATTCATCCCTTTGGTGGATGTACTTGCCAGCTGTTCTCGTCGTCAGTACCTTTATCATTTATCCTTTTTTGAACGGAATTCAGCTATCTTTTACGAATTGGAATGGGTTCTCACAAACTTATGAATGGATTGGGCTGGATCAATATAAGCGCCTGCTTCAGGACCCAACGACATGGCTTGTTGTTAAAAATACACTTCTATACGGCATCGGTAGCACCATCTTACAAAATATCATCGGACTTGGATATGCTCTTTTATTAAATCAAACCTTAAAAATGAGAGCGATCGCAAGAACAATTGTCTATTTACCTGTCATGATTAGTCCGATTGCGATGGGCTATATTTGGTATTTTGTGTTTGCTTACCAAGGCGGTGCCTTAAACGATGTGGTGACGCTTTTTGGATTTGATCAAATGAATGCGCTTGGCAATCCGCAACTAAACACATGGATCATTGTGCTCGTCAACACCTATCAATTCGTCGGGATCGCGATGATCATTTATTTAGCAGGACTGCAAAGCATTCCTAAGGATTATTATGAAGCCGCACAATTAGACGGTGCATCCAGCCTCCAGCAATTCAGGCGAATTACATTGCCTCTCCTTATACCGTCTATCACCATTAATGTTGTGCTAAATGTCATTGGCGGGCTCAAGCTCTTTGATGTCATTGTGGCGCTTACTGGCGGCGGACCTGGAGATTCCTCGCAATCGATGTCGACCTTTATGTATGATCTGTATTTCAAACGTCAGGATGCAGGCTATGCAGCAACGCAAGGGGTCTTCATGGCGGTCATCATCCTTGTCATTAGTGTCGCAGCGTTGATGTATTTCAAACGAAAGGAGACCGAGGTGTGATGGAAAATGCCTTTAAACGTAAGAAGAGATGGTACACCTTCCTCGCCCTTTTGGTGACATTGCTTCATCTCATTCCATTTTATATCTTGGTAACGACATCATTAAAGGGGATAGGAGATTTTAGTTCAAAATGGCTGTTTCCAAAAGCGCTTCATCTTGAAAACTTTCGCACGGCATGGACAGAGGCTCAGCTTGGCCAATCCTTTTTGAATACCGTGATCATTACGTTCAGCTCTGCTGTATGCCTCATCTTTCTTGGCTCCCTTGCAGCCTATCCGCTCGCAAGAAGGAGCACAAAGCTAAATCAAGCAGTTTATGTTTTATTCATCGCCATTATGGTCATTCCACCACTCACAGCCCTTGTCCCTCTCTATAAAATGGTCGTTCAAATCGGGATGATGAACACCTATCAAATCGCTATTTTAAATAATGTCGCTGCTTTTTTGCCGCTAACGATTTTCTTATATGCAGGCTTTATCCGGTCAACCATTCCAAAGGACCTTGAAGAAGCAGCCCGTATTGATGGAGCGGGGACACTTAGAGTTTTTTTCACCGTCGTTTTTCCGCTTCTGAAACCCATTACCGCTTCTGTTTTAATCATTGCCTGTGTGTATATTTGGAACGACTATCAATTTGCCATCTTCTTTTTGCAAGATAAAGAGATGCATACACTCACAGTCGCCTTATCCCATTTTTTTGGTCAAAATCAACATCAGCTTCAGCTCGTTGGTGCTGCTGCGCTCATTGCAATGCTGCCGATGGTGACGATGTTTTTACTGTTGCAAAAATATTTTATCGCAGGGCTTTCACAAGGCTCTGTCAAAGGGTAGTTCAATATGGATGCGAAAAGGAGAGTCGTCTATGTCTAAAATTACATTTATCGGTGCAGGGAGTACCGTGTTTGCTAAAAATATATTAGGAGATTGTTTGTTCGTCCCTGCACTAAGCGGTTTTGAATTCGCTTTATATGATATCGACCACAACCGGCTGAAAGAATCCGAAACGATGCTCCGCCATTTAAAAGAGAACTACGGTGCACATGTGGCCATTAAGTCCTATCACAACCGAAAAGAAGCCTTAAAGGATGCGAAATATGTGATCAATGCCATCCAGGTTGGAGGCTACCGGCCAAGCACGGTGATTGATTTTGAGATTCCGAAAAACTATGGGTTAAGACAAACGATTGCGGATACGGTTGGCATCGGCGGCATCTTCCGCTTCCTTCGAACAATTCCTGTGATGCTTGATTTTGCAAAGGAGATGGAAGAGGTTTGCCCAAATGCTTTATTGTTAAATTACACAAATCCAATGGCCACACTGACAGGCGCGATGCTGCGCTATACACAGGTTCAAACAGTGGGTCTTTGTCATAGTGTGCAGGTGTGTACAAAGGATCTATTTGAATCACTTGAAATGGATCATGAAGGCATTGAAGAAAAAATTGCCGGCATTAATCATATGGCATGGTTATTAGAAGTGAAACGGGACGGAAAAGACTTGTATCCAGACATCAAAAAAAGAGCAAAAGAAAAGCAGCAATCGCGGCATCATGATATGGTACGTTTTGAGCTGATGGATAAATTCGGCTACTATGTCACAGAATCCTCAGAACATAATGCCGAATATCATCCTTATTTCATTAAATCTCGCTATCCAGAACTGATCGGTCAATATAACATTCCGCTCGATGAATACCCGAGACGCTGCGAGGAACAAATCAACAACTGGAATACCATGAAGCATGACCTTGTGGGCAATACACAGATCACACATACTCGCTCAAAAGAATATGGTTCCCGTATCATTGAAGCGATCGAAACGAACATTCCCTTTAAATTTGGCGGGAATGTGCTGAACACAGGAGGCCTCATTCACAACCTGCCTGAAAAAGCGTGTGTCGAAGTGCCGTGTGTTGCAGATCGGAGCGGTATCATGCCATGCTATGTCGGAGAGATCCCTGAACAATTGGCTGGACTGAACCGGACCAATATCAACTCACAGCTCATGACAATCGAAGCAGCAATCAGCGGCAAAAAAGAGCACATTTATCAAGCGGCATTACTTGATCCACACACAAGCGCTGAACTATCGATTGATGACATCATCAAATTATGCGATGAACTCATTGAAGCACATGGTGAGATGCTTCCGCATTTTGCAGAACCGAATCAATATGCCGCATCAACCAACTTACAGAAATAAACCAGCCTCTACCTGATGCTACGCGCATCAGGTTTTTTTATGCTGCAAAAAGAGGATTGACTGAAAGCATTTTTAATATTATGATTTTTCTAAAGTTAACCAATAGTTAATCAAAAATACATCATGAATGAATCACATTCCGGAATCATTTCTCACAAACAAATGAATGGGCGACAACCTTTCACACGTTAGAGCAAGCTTTTATCACAACGTAAACCAAAACGACAATAATATTTGACAAAGAGTGTATACAGATGGGCGCCCATTAGATGAGACAATGACAACCAAACACATCCTATAAGCATGACATTTTTTCATAAAAAGGAGAGAGGGAACATGACCAAAACAGATGTACAAATGTTGAAAAATTATATTGGCGGACAATGGATTGAGGCAGAAACTAGTCAAACAGAGGCAGTATATAACCCAGCTACTGGCGAGATCATCGCAGAAGTGCCGCTATCAACAAAAAAAGATGTCGAACGTGCGGTACAGGAAGCACAACAAGCATTTACCACTTGGTCGAAAACCCCCGTTCCCCGCCGTGCCCGCATTTTATTTAAATATCAGCAGTTACTCGTTGAAAAATGGGATGAGCTGGCTGAACTCGTCACGATTGAAAACGGAAAAAGCATAACAGAAGCAAAAGGAGAAGTGCAGCGCGGGATTGAATGTGTCGAATTTGCCGCTGGTGCACCAACCTTAATGATGGGAAAACAATTACCAGATATCGCATCTGGACTCGAATCCGGCATGTACCGCTATCCAATAGGCGTCATCGGGGGGATTACACCATTTAACTTTCCGATGATGGTCCCTTGCTGGATGTTCCCGCTTGCCATTGCGTGCGGAAATACGTTTGTTTTAAAACCTTCAGAGCGCACGCCGATTCTTGCCGCGCGTTTAGCCGAGCTATTTGAAGAAGCAGGTCTTCCAAAAGGTGTTCTCAACATTGTCAATGGGGCTCACGATGTCGTCAATGGTCTGCTTGAACACCAAAAGGTCAAAGCCATTTCATTTGTCGGCTCTCAACCAGTCGCAGAATACGTCTATAAAAAAGGCACAGAGCATGGCAAACGTGTCCAAGCACTTGCAGGAGCAAAAAATCACTCCATTGTTCTCAAAGATGCAGATTTAGACGCGGCAACGAAACAAATCATTGGTGCTGCCTTTGGATCAGCAGGAGAGCGCTGCATGGCTGCGGCCGTTGTCGCAGTGGAAGAAGAAGTGGCAGATGAGCTCATTCAAAAATTAGTTGATGAATCGAACGAGCTCGTCATTGGAAATGGAATAAATGAAGAGGTCTTTCTTGGTCCAGTCATTCGAAAGGAACATAAAGAACGAACGCTTCAATACATCCAGTCAGGGATTGAAGAAGGCGCAAGTCTCATTCGTGATGGCAGGAAAGATCACGAAACAAATGGAAAAGGGTATTTTGTTGGACCAACGATCTTTGACCATGTGACAAATCAAATGAAAATTTGGCAGGACGAGATTTTCGCCCCAGTCTTATCCATTGTTCGTGTCTCTTCACTAACAGAAGCAATCGACCTGTCCAATCAATCAAAATTTGCGAACGGTGCCTGCCTGTACACAGACAGTGCATCAAGCATCAGAGAATTTCGCGAAAACATCGACGCAGGGATGCTCGGCGTCAATATCGGTGTTCCCGCACCAATGGCATTTTTCCCGTTTTCCGGCTGGAAGGATTCTTTCTACGGGGACTTGCACGCGAATGGAACAGACGGAGTAGAGTTTTACACAAGAAAGAAAATGGTGACCGCGCGTTATATGTGATCAACAATCATGAATAAGCTAAGAAAATGCAGTTCCAAAAGGAGAACTGCATTTTTTTGTTGTCTCCTAGTCAAAAAGTAAGGGTTTTCATCGTTGTTTTAGCAGCGATTCTCCCAAGAAATCATCCTTTGTATTCATTCTTCATCAGCGTCTATCAACATAATTTGAAATTGGGCGTAAACCCCAAGATTAGGAAGATGAAAACAGGAGGAAAATGACACGATGAGAAAGAGGATGAAGTGCGGTTTAGGTTTATTGATTCTTGCTTTGGTACTGAGCTGTATACCTGTATATGATGCGAGTGCAGCAAGTACCCCCATTGCAAAACGAGTAGGAAATGCAAATCCGCTCATAGACCATCACCTGGGGGCAGATCCGTTTGCGCTCACCTATAACGGAAGAGTGTACATTTATATGTCGAGCGATGACTATGAGTATCACAGCAATGGAACGATTAAGGACAATTCTTTTGCAAATTTGAATAGGGTTTTTGTCATCTCTTCGGCAGATATGGTGAACTGGACAGATCACGGAGCGATTCCAGTAGCAGGTGCCAATGGGGCCAATGGCGGGAAAGGGATTGCCAAATGGGCAGGCGCATCTTGGGCTCCAGCCGCTGCGGTGAAGAAGATCAATGGGAAGGATAAATTTTTCCTTTATTTTGCTAACAGCGGTGGAGGGATTGGCGTCCTGACAGCGGACAGCCCGATTGGTCCATGGAAAGATCCTATCGGAAAAGCGCTCGTCACGCCAAATACACCAGGGATGTCAGGTGTTGTATGGCTGTTTGATCCAGCCGTATTTGTAGATGATGACGGGACCGGTTATCTATATGCTGGTGGAGGCGTTCCAGGCGGTTCAAATCCAACGCAGGGACAATGGGCCAATCCTAAAACAGCAAGAGTTCTGAAGCTAGGGCCTGACATGACAAGTGTGGTCGGTAGTGCATCAACCATTGATGCTCCTTTCATGTTTGAAGATTCAGGGATGCATAAGTATAACGGTACCTATTACTATTCCTATTGCATCAATTTTGGCGGCTCTCACCCAGCAGATAAACCACCAGGCGAGATCGGCTATATGACGAGCTCAAGTCCTATGGGTCCCTTTACGTATAAAGGACACTTCTTGAAAAATCCGGGTGCATTTTTCGGTGGCGGCGGTAACAACCATCATGCTGTGTTCAATTTTAAAAACGAGTGGTATGTCGTGTATCACACACAAACGGTGAGCTCTGCCTTATACGGAGCAGGGAAAGGCTACAGATCTCCCCACATTAATAAGCTTGTGCATAATGCTGACGGCTCCCTTCGAGAGGTCGCAGCCAATTTTGAAGGCGTTAAACAGCTTTCCAACTTAAATCCTTATCAACGGGTAGAAGCTGAAACATTCGCTTGGAATGGGCGCATTTTAACAGAGGCCTCCTCAGCACCTGGTGGGCCAGCCAATAACCAGCACGTCACAAACATTCAAAACGGCGATTGGGTGGCTGTCAGTAATGTCGATTTCGGATCGAGAGGTGCCAGAACCTTTAAAGCCAATGTAGCAGCCGCTTCAGGCGGACAAATTGAAGTACGTCTTGGCAGTCCAGACGGTAGAATTGCTGGAACACTCAATGTCCCTTCCACAGGCGGAAACTGGCGAGAAATAGAAGCGGCAGTAAACGGGGCAACGGGAGTACACAACGTATTTTTTGTCTTCAAAGGAAATGGTGCCAACCTATTCCAATTTGATTCCTGGCAGTTTACTCAAAGGTAAACAAAATCTGATGCTACGGCATCGATTAATGGTTGATGGGAGAGTGGGAAAATTTGATGTCCATAATCAAAAAACCAATTTGCACTTTATTGGTCTGCTTCACTATGTTGTCTGTCATGTTTTTAGGGCCTGGGGTAACTGAGGTGTCAGCGGCAGATGCGAATATTAATGTCAACGCGGAAAGACAAGTGATCCGCGGCTTTGGCGGAATGAACCACCCGGCCTGGATTGGTGATTTGACCGGCCCTCAAAGGGATACCGCCTTTGGCAATGGACAGAATCAGTTAGGATTCTCCATTTTACGGATTTATGTAGACGAGAACAGAAATAATTGGCACAGAGAAGTCGCCACCGCCAAAAGAGCGATAGAGCACGGCGCTTTGGTGATCGCTTCGCCTTGGAATCCTCCAAGCCATATGGTAGAGACTTTCAACCGTAATGGTGCGTCTGCAAAGCGGCTGAGATACAATCAATACGCCGCATATGCTCAGCATTTGAATGGTTTTGTGACATTCATGAAAAATAATGGCGTCAATCTCTATGCCATTTCTGTACAGAACGAGCCTGATTATGCACATGAATGGACATGGTGGACACCTCAGGAAATCCTGCGATTCATGAGAGAAAATGCTGGCTCCATAAATGCACGTGTGATTGCACCAGAATCCTTTCAATACCTTAAGAATATCTCAGATCCTATCTTAAACGATCCGCAGGCGCTTAGAAATATGGACATTCTCGGTGCCCATCTGTACGGAACCCAAATCAGCCAGCTTCCGTATCCTCTTTTCAAACAAAAAGGAGGGGGGAAAGAGCTGTGGATGACAGAGGTCTACTACCCGAATAGTGATAACAATTCAGCGGACCGCTGGCCTGAGGCATTAGGGGTATCAGAGCATATTCACCATTCAATGGTGGAAGGGGACTTTCAGGCGTATGTGTGGTGGTACATCCGGAGATCATACGGTCCTATGAAAGAAGATGGAATGATTAGCAAGCGCGGATACAACATGGCGCATTTCTCCAAGTTTGTGCGTCCAGGGTACGTCAGAATTGATGCAACGAAAAGCCCTGAACCGAATGTTTTCGTCTCAGCCTATAAAGGAAACAATCAGGTCGTCATTGTCGCGATTAACAAAAACAATACAGGAGTCAATCAACACTTTGTCATGCAAAACGGAACTGCTTCCCAAGCGTCAAGATGGATCACGAGCAGCAACAGTAACCTTCAGCCTGGAACTGACTTAAACATATCAGGAAATCAATTTTGGGCTCATCTCCCTGCTCAAAGTGTGACAACATTTGTGGTCAAACGCTAAAAAACACCAAAAGCCAATTTTCTCATTAACAAAGAAAATTGGCTTTTTCTGTGTAAATAGAAAGTTGATTTTTCACGACGTCTCCACTTTGGGTATAATAATAACAATGACTTCAGGAGAGTGATCATAATGCCAAAACTTCAAAGCAAAGTATTGATTATAGATGACGAAAAAGAAATCTTAGAATTAATCCATACCGTATTAACAAGAGAAGGCATTGACCGGGTGATAACAGCTTCAACTGCCCGTGATGGGCTCTCGCAATTCCATCAAGAACAACCCGATCTCGTCATACTGGATATTATGCTACCAGACGGTGAAGGCTACGATATTTGCAAACAAATCAGAGACGTCTCGCATGTTCCGATTATCTTTTTATCAGCAAAGGGAGAGGAATCAGACAAAATTGTAGGACTTGCCATTGGCGGTGATGATTATATTACAAAGCCGTTCAGTCCAAAAGAAGTCGCCTACCGGGTAAAAGCACAGCTTAGACGGTCGTCATACTTACAGCCTTCTCAAGCAGAACCCATCATCAAAAAAGGGCCATTTGAGTTAAACGAGCAGCAAGCCGAACTGACGAAAAACGGAGCGGCGATTGAGCTCACTCCGAAAGAACTTATGCTGATGACCTATTTCTTGCAGCACCCGAATCGCGTGATCAGTAAAGAAACGCTTTATCAAACGGTTTGGGGAGAGGATTTCTTCGGTTCTGATAATACGGTGATGGTTCATATACGAAGACTTCGGGAGAAAATAGAAAATTCCCCATCTACACCAGAATTTCTCGTAACGGTTAAAGGACTTGGCTATAAATTCGTTGTAAAGGATGCGTAAAGATGAAATGGCGATTAACAGGCAGATATATGGTCTCTGTCATTATCGTGACCATTATCACGGTCTTTATTAACTTATTTGGATTCATGATTTGGCTTGTACTACAAGCAAGCAGCCAGCAAAACGAAGAAAATACGCCGGAAACCTTCACAAGAACATTTGAACAATACATCACCTTGTCCAATCAAGATATCACTGTGAGCAAAGAAGGACAGCAAGCCTTAAAACAACAAAATGCATGGATTCAAATATTAGACGAAAATGGACAAGATGTTTATCATGCACAAGCACCTAAAGGCTTAAAGAGCAAATACACACCTATAGAAATCGTAAACTTACATAAATATAAAGATAAGCAATTGATGTCGACTATCTATGCTGGGGGGAAAAATGGAAAGGGTAAGGAATACAGCTACTTTATCGGATTTAAGGACCCTTCCATCGGAAAATATTTATTTTCGTTCGATACGAAAGACTTAATATCGCAATTCAATATCGGGACGATGATTTTATTATCGATTGATGCCATCATTGCCTTAGTCATTGGATACTTATTCAGCCGGCAGCTCATCAAACCGCTCGGCCGTGCCATTTATGGCATCCAGCGGCTCGCAAACGGAGATTATACGACGAAGCTGCCAACTAAGGGGATATATAAAGATGTCTTCTATAATGTCAATCACTTATCAGAACAGCTCGCTTCAAGCCAAAAAGAAAAAGACAAATTAGAGCAAATGCGAGAAGAGTGGATCAGCCATATTTCTCATGATATTAAAACACCATTATCCTCCATTCAAGGCTATGCAGAAATCATGAAAGATCCAAATTATCCTCTTTCAGATCAAGACATCAAACATTATGCCAGCATCATAGAGAATAAATCACTGTACATCAAAGATGTCATGGAGGATCTCAATTTAACAACAAGGCTGAAAAATAACGACGTGATGCTGCATAAAGAGCTGGTGAACATTGTACCGTTGCTGCGTGAAACGTTAATTGATATCCTCAACGATTCGAGATATGCAGATCAGACCATTGAGCTGCAAACGAATGTAGACAAGCTTATGCTGAATATTGATACGATCCTCATACGAAGAGCGGTCACCAATCTCATTTTAAATGCCCTTGTTCACAATGATGCTGATGTGAACATCATTGTACAGCTTGAACAAAAAGAAAACACCCACATTACGATTCAAGACAACGGCAAAGGAATCGAAGAGGCAGAGCTAGAAAAAGTGTTTGACCGCTACTATAGAGGGACAAATACAGGAGGGACACATGCAGGCTCTGGTCTTGGAATGGCGATTGCAAAGGATATTATCAAAAAACACGGCGGGGATATTAAGATACAAAGTATGATTGGGGAAGGAACAACGATTGATATCCAATTACCCGCATGAACGGACATACAAAAAAACGGTTCTGCTCAATCACAGAACCGTTTTTTTCAACTATTATTCTGAAAACACTTTAATGCCTTTCACAATGTTCCAAATGAAGAAGTAGATCGCGACAAGGAATGTCACAGCATACGTTGCAATTAAGAACGGACCAGCATGACTGATATCGTTCATGCCAAGTAACCCTGAACCGGCAATACCGATGCCAAAAATCAAATAAGGAATTAAATGCGTCCAAAGCGATTTTTTCGCATGATATTTCACTTCGTCCTTTCCTAAGAAATAGACGATAATTGGAAACAGAAACGGTGCAAAAAAGATACTGAAGTAACATAATGAAGACAAAATTTTATTTTCTCTCAAACCTTTTCACCTCTATGATTGATTTAGAAGAGGGGACCATTTGACTCATCCCTCACTTCCTTACAACCCCATTGTACAACCTCAACCTTAACTTGTATTAATCCGAACCTTACAGCAACCTTAAAAATGTTAAACCGTAAAATGATCAATGAAAGATAAAATGATTATAGGTATTTCAATCTATTTTTTCAGAAAAAATAGTTGACTTTGGTCATCCCTCTGTTTAAAATAAAGTCGTAACCGATGCAGGAGTGTTACTGATATGATCAGGCACCACCAAGTCAGGTAAACAGTTTGTACATTTTGTACGTTGTTTGCTGAGATTTTGGTGTTTTTTTATGCTTTTTTTAGCATTTTAGGTAAGGTGGGATGAGGATGTTCACCGTCGTTAAAGTTTTAAATAATAATATCGTATTAGCTCTAACAGAGACTCAAAATGAAGTCGTTGTTTTTGGAACAGGAATAGGTTTTAAAAAGAAGAAAGGTGATACTCTTGATGAGAGCGCTGTCAGTAAGACATTTTATTCTGATCAGACGTCTCCATTAGAATCTCAACTTGCCGCTATCCCAACTGATATCCTTTTATTAACTGAAAAAATCATTCGTGTGGGCGAAGAGATGTTGAATAAGAAGTTAGGTTCCAGCGTGCTCTTTTCGCTATCCGATCATCTTACCTTTGCTATTCAAAGGCACGAAGAAAAAATGGCGTATGAAAACCCCATTGTGTGGGAAATTCCACATCTCTATTTTCAAGAATATCAAATCGGGAAAAAAGCACTGACAATTATTCAAAAAATGATGGGCATTTCTTTTGAAGATACTGAAGCTTCACTCATTGCCCTGCATTTTGTAAACGCTCAAATAGATGGTCAGTCTATGGGAGACACCATTAAGATGACTCACCTCACGAAGGAAATCGTCAAAATTATTCAAAATATTTTCGAGATGATATTGGATAAATCATCCATTAATTATTCGAGGTTTATCACACACTTGAGATATTTTATTGTGAGGCAGGAAACCAATCACCCGCCGCAGCAGATGGATGACTCGTTAAAAGAATTAATTCAGGATCGTTATATGAAGAGTTATGCCTGCGGATTGATTATCAAAGAAATGTTAAAACGAGAATTCAATTGGAATGTGACAGAAGACGAACTTGTTTTTTTAGTCATCCATATTGAGAGAATCACAAAGGAACACCAAAAAAATAACTGATTTCTTTTAGGCGTGTTATGAAAAAGCATTAACCTAAACAAATCTCCATGAAGAAGAATCATCTTTTCTAATGGCGGATTTTGTTTAGGTTTTTTTTGTGAAAATGAAGGGGTGAAGGCATGGAAAACAAAGAATTGGCTCAAGAAATTGTGAATTTAATCGGTGGAACCGAAAATATATCTCAAAGTTGGCATTGTATCACGAGACTAAGATTTAATCTCAACGATGAAAGCCAAGTAAAAGTAGATGAGCTGAAAACATTAGATGGTGTTTTAGGTGCACAATTCCAAAGTGGACAATTCCAAGTCATTATTGGAGCAAAGGTAGCAGAGGTCTATGAGGAAATTGATCATCTGGTTGGTCATAGCAGCAATGAATCTGCTCCTGGTAAAAACACGTCAAAGATGAATCCAATTGAAGTCGTATTCGATGTGATCAGCGGGATTTTCACACCTATTTTGCCAGCGATTGTTGGTAGTGGATTGATCAAAGGGATCATGGCACTACTTGTTAGCTTAGGCTGGCTGACGGAAACAAGCGCTACCTATCAAGTACTTCAAATCTTTTCAAATGCTGTCTTTTACTTTTTACCTTTCCTCATTGCTTATTCGGCAGCGAAGAAGTTTAAAACAAGAGAATCTCTCGCGCTCGCATTAGCAGGAATTTTACTATATCCAACGATGATCGAAGGTGCAGCAAAAGGAGCAGACCCGTTAAGCTTTTTAGGGTTAAGTATTCCACTAAATAATTACACATCTTCCGTATTACCAATTATTTTAGGTGTGCTATTACTAAGCTTTGTCGATAAGTGGATAACAAAAGCGATCCCTAAATCCTTAAGTATCGTATTTACACCAGTACTGAGCCTGATGATCACGGCTCCTCTTACACTGGCTTTTATAGCTCCTATTGGAAACGTTTCCGGGCAGTATTTAGAAATCTTTTTCACTTCTTTGTTCAATTTCGCTGGTCCGATTGCCGGTTTATTAATGGGCGGCTTGATGCCACTCATTGTGTTAACTGGGATGCATTACGCATTCTTCCCAAGCACGTTAGCCAGCTTTGAAAAAGTGGGTTACGATATCATGCTGCTTCCGATGAATTTCATTGCGAATATGGCACAAGCAGGCGCTGTGTTAGGTGTCATCATCCGCACCAAGCGGGTAGAAACAAGGTCTTTAGCACTTTCAACATTGCTTCCTAGTTTCTTCGGTATCACAGAACCAGCCATTTATGGAGTCACACTTAGACTAAAAAAACCTTTTTATGCTTCATTAATTGGCGGCGCAGTCGGTGGATGTTTTTACGGTTTATTTTCAGTTAAAACGACAGCCTTTTCGATTCCAGGCATCACCTCACTGCCCACTTACATTATGAAAGGGACGAATAATTTCCAGCTGGCTCTGATTGGAATCGCCTTGAGCTTCATCGTGTCACTTCTCGTCACCATTTTCCTTGGATTTAAGGAGTCTGTCACAGCCGTTCACGAGCAAGCAGCAGAAAAGCCAAATCACACTGTGAGTACAGAGAATCAACAAATGTCTAAGCAAACAAGCCCATTCGAAGTTCAAGCACCTATGAGTGGAAAGGTCATTCCTTTATCTGAAGTGAATGATTCAGTGTTCTCAAGTGAAATGATGGGGAAGGGAGTCGCAATTTTGCCTGATAAGGGGGTGGTACAAGCACCGTTCTCAGGAAAAGTAGTGACTGTTACGCCTACTAAACATGCCATCGGACTCGTTTCAGATGATGGAATTGAATTATTGATCCACGTGGGGATTGATACCGTCAGCCTAAATGGCCAATTCTTTGATGTACTAGTAAAAGAGGGCGATGAGATGAAGACCGGGGATCATTTATTATCGTTTGATATAGAAGGAATTCAATCAAACCATTTAGATGTAGTGACACCTATTATCGTCACAAATTCAACGCAATACCTTGATGTGATTCATACAGGTGACGCTCATGTCACCGCAGGTCAAAATAAGCTCTTAATGCTTATTCACTAATATAAAGAGAAGGGATGATTGAAATGAAGAATGTAAAAAAAGGATTTTCAGATGATTTTTTATGGGGTGGCGCAACTGCTGCCAATCAAATAGAAGGCGCGTACTTAGAAGGTGGCAAGGGCTTATCGACGTCAGACTTTGCTGCATATAAAGATCCTTATGAAAAAGGAAAAGTGAACAACTTTACTTTCGATGTTAGTTCAGCTGAATTAAAAAGATACAAGGAACAACCTGATGAATTTGATTTCCCGAAAAGACGCGGAATCGATTTTTACCATCGATATGAAGAGGATATTGCACTATTTGCAGAAATGGGCTTTAAAGTGTTTCGCTTGTCTATATCATGGGCAAGAATCTTCCCAACTGGTTTAGAGGAAAAGCCGAACGAAGAAGGATTGGCTTTTTATGATCAAGTATTTGATGAATGTGCGAAATATGGAATTGAACCGTTAGTCACGATGTCTCACTATGAAATGCCGATTACTTTAACAGAGAAATATAATGGATGGATGAATAGAGAGCTTGTGCCGTTGTTTGAAAAATATGCCCGCGCCATTTTAGAAAGATATAAAGATAAAGTGAAGTATTGGATTACATTCAATGAAATGAATATGAACCTCAACAGCCTTTACACCGGTGCTGGAATTTTAGAGGACCTAGTAGACCATAAATTACAGGCTGCGTATCAAGCGTCACATCATCAATTTATCGCCAGCGCTCTCACAGTGAAGGCAGCAAAAGAAATCATTCCTCATGCACAAATTGGCTGTATGATTAACCAAATTGAAGCCTATGCAAAAACAACAAAGCCAGAGGACCAGCTGCAAGCGGTAAAATCGAACCAATTGAATATGTTCTATCCAGATGTTCAAGCTAGAGGAGAATATCCAACATACATGGTAAAATACTTTGCAGACAACGACATCAAGCTGGATATCAAAGAGCAGGATGAACAAATTTTGAAAGAGGGCATTGTTGATTTTGTGGCAATCAGCTACTATATGTCCCACGTTGCAGAAGCGCGAGAAGATGCGGCTGAGCTAGCGGGTACATTTGATAGTCCAATCAAAAATGAGCATTTGGAGCTATCACAATGGGATTGGCCAATTGATCCGATGGGACTCCGCATTTCATTAATCAAGCTGTATGACAGATACCAAAAGCCTTTATTTGTATGTGAAAATGGACTTGGCGCAAGAGATACATTGACACCAGACGGAGAAATACACGACGATTATCGAATTGATTACTTGAAAAAACATATTGAACAAATGAAAGAAGCAGTCAAAGAAGGTGTCGACTTAATGGGGTATACGCCTTGGGGATGCATCGACTTAATTAGCTGCGGAACATCTCAAATGAGTAAACGCTATGGTTTGATCTATGTGGATCAAGACGACAGAGGGAATGGTACATTAAATCGTTACCGAAAAGATTCCTTCTACTGGTACAAAAATGTGATTGCAACAAATGGAGAAGATTTATCATAATCCAGATTGAATGATGAAAACATCATTGCGCCCGCCTTTATTTGCCGGGTGCGATGGTGTTTTATTTGTTTACCGAAAAGAAACCCAAATCATGTCATAGCAAGCCAATAAATGTTTCACCTTGACCTTGATGTATAGTTCAACCTTTATAATATATATATAGTAAGACAAAATAATGACAAAGGAGTAACGATGGAGTTGATGACTAGAGGAGAACTTGCCAAAAAAACAGGAATAAGTCCTGCCGCAATTCGTTACTATGAAGAGCACAACATATTACCTGCTCCAAGACGACGTTCAAACGGTTACAGATTCTATACAGAAGACTATGTTGTGAAGATTCAATTGATCAAAGATGCGAAAACATTGGGTTATTCATTAAAGGAAATAGCTGAAATCATGGACATGCTAAGTCAAGACATAGAACTTGATACGCTAAGAAAAATTGTCCATCTTAAACATGAAGAAATTGAAAGGAAAATCAAAAGCCTTCGTCTCATTCAAGACCTTTTATCTAACTTATTAAAAACTCCTGAAAAAAAAGTACAAGTCTACATGGAATCATTTCGTGTACCAAACCAGGATGATCAATCCTCATATTGAGTGAAAGGAGAGAAAAAAATGAGTGTAGAAATTTATCAAGGTGAACGTTCTGACGAAAGTATTCAATTTGAAACATTATTCGCTTCGCAAAGTAATAAAGAGAGTTTTTCTAGTATCGAGCACACAAAAAAATTTCTTGAGCAAAAAGGAATGGAAAATACGCAGCCTTATGCCATTGGAGATGATGTGAAGTTAATGAGTGAGGTACAAGAGCAGACATTCGAAGGCATGCAAGTTTTCACATTGAATGAACAAGCATCACAAAACCAAAAAGTCATTCTCTATCTACATGGAGGCGCGTGGACAAATCAGCCTTTGAATGTCCATTGGTGGTTCATGGATAAAATGGCGCAATCACTAGGTGCGAAAGTAGTCGCTCCTATTTACCCAAAAGTGCCTCATTATAGCTACCAGGATACGTATCCGAAAATACTTAACCTATATAAAGACCTTCTGAAAACTGCCGGAAGTGCCAATCAATTGACGATCATGGGAGATTCAGCTGGCGGAAATATCTCACTTGGTCTGGCGCACCTTTTAAAGAAGGAGGATCTGCCGCAGCCGAAGGATATTATTTTATTATCTGCATGTGTTGACATGAGCTTAAGCAATCCTCTCATGTTTGAATATGCAAAAAAGGACCCGATTCTAGGTTATGAAGGAATGGAAGCCATTGCAAAGATTTGGACAGCTGATCAACATGTAACTGACCCATTGATCAGTCCCATTTACGGTGAATTCAAAGGACTTGCGAAGATTACTCATTTCATTGGAACACATGATATGTTATATCCAGATGCCATAAAGCTCGATGAAAAACTAACAGAACAAGGAATTGACATCAAAACCTTTGTTTATCCCGAAATGCTTCATGTATTTGTTGTCATGCCAATCCCTGAGGCACAAGATGCTCAGGAGAAAATCATTCAGGTGATTAATCGTTAGGGATTCCGTTCACACCAAAAAGACTGCTTCCTTTTAAGCAGTCTTTTTAAATATAATCACAATATCCATTCACTACAGATTCCACTTCCTTAAATTCCAATTTTTGTTTACAACGATCGTATTTCCCATTAATATAATGATTGTTCGCTTCTTCATTGGATTTAAATAAATGACGGCTAGTAAAGGAGAGTGAATGATGATTGTTTCCTTTCTTCAACCTATGGCTCTGATCTTGTTTACATTGCCTTTGTTATCTTTGATATGGGGGATTGTCGGCTATTTCATCTTTAAGCGGGTCTACGTCGTTCTAGTGATCACATTTGCAGCTTCAACCGTTTTTATCTTTGCCTATACGGGGTTCGATTTGTCGAATATGTATTGGGTCGTCGCAATGACTTTTCTATGCATGTGTACCTCTCTCATCACAAAAATCATCCAATTTATGATTCAACGCTATAAAAAAGCATAAAGAAGCTTATGCCTGCAAACATAAGCTTTATTTTTGTTTCCACTCATCTTCGGGCAAACAGTTCATTACCTAATGTTTGGTATAATAGATACGAGCATGGAAGGGGAAGGAGAACACGTTGGAAACTTTTGATTTATCCCAAGAAGATCTTGAATTAATAGACGAAGCAAAAAAGAAGATTATCAGTCTTTATGAAGATGATAAACACCATGTAGGGGCAGCGATCCGCATGAAAACAGGAGAAATAATGTCGGCTGTCCATATAGAAGCCTATATCGGACGGGTAACTGTTTGTGCAGAAGCCATTGCGATTGGCAGTGCTTTATCGAATGGACATAAGGATTTTGATACAATTGTGGCAGTGAGACATCCCTATTCAGATGAAGAAGATAGAAAAATTAGAGTAGTAAGCCCTTGCGGCATCTGCCGAGAGCTCATTTCAGACTTCGGACCAGCATGTTTTGTCATCATCGAGATGGCTGGGGAGCTGGTCAAGGTGAAAATCGAAGAACTCATACCGCTCAAATATACTCGAAGCTGATGTGCCCCATAGATATACAGTAGGAGGATGGATGCAGAAAACGTCAAGTGTGATCCTTACTGCATCCAAGATGACTGAAAAATCGCTCAACAAAAGCAACCCCATATATTTTCTCCATATGATTCATGTTAAAAATATACTGTTCCATATGCTCAAGCTTGCGCAGACTACGCACTAGTATTTTCCGTTCATCGTCAGAAAGAGCAGGGTCATCATTTACCTTCTCCAAAGCCATTTTCACTCGTGCAGATACCTTTTCAACATAGAGTTGGTTTTTGGATGCTGGCGGAATACATGCCGACAGTTCACAGCCTGTAAAACGAACACCGTCAAGGGTGCAGTTTTCAAAATCGGCGATCAGCTTTTGTTTGCCATTTCCCTCAAACGTTATATCTATTAGCTTACCAGCAAAGGTACAATTGACGATATTCGCTACCTGTAAAACGCGGTCATTGAATCTACATTTAGAGAAAATGCAATCGATAAACGTAGCATTCTCCAAGGTCATTCCCCTCATATCGCAAGAAGAAAATACGCAATTGGTGAAGACAGCTTCGTTTTTGCCAATGCCCACAGAACGCAAGTCGGAACGACTAAAAGTACAATGATCAATCGTACTACCGGCAAAAAATCTTGCATTCGTGAGATCACACGTATCAAATACAAGATGATCCAGGTGACAGCTCCAAAAAATAGGAGAACGAACATTTGAGTTGATGATTGTCGTTCTGCTGATTGTTTCGTGTTCATACCTGGCAATATCAGAAAATGATTCGTAGTCTATTGATATACCAGACTCAAGTCTTCTCATCGCTATCACCCTATCATTTCTTCAGAATTTTTTACAATCAAGAATTCCATTCAGCAAGTTCATTTCATTTTTCTTATCACTTGTATTTGACTCAAGATTATATCACAAAACGATACTCACCCAGCAAAGAACAGATATCCATTTTCAAGATGAAAGGGGCATAAAAGAATGAAAAGGTATGACACATTCCCAAAACCAATCGGTAGCTATATAGCCGGCCAAATCCAGATGGATTTTGAGTATACCGCATCAGATCACTCAAAAAGAGAATTGACCGCGTTTATATACTATCCATCTGATAGCAGCGAAGGGAAGACTGCATCAACGTACATGTTTCCTGAAGTCTACGAGATGCTTCATGAGCAGCCACTTGTCACTGAATATTTGAAGGAAATAAACTTCTTCTCTACCGATATCAAGACTCATTGTTATGACGATCTTGCTCTTTCCGGGAAGGAAAAGCGCTATCCAGTGGTATTCTATGTTTGCGGCGGGGGTGGTTCACCAGAATGGGGGACAGCCATCTGTACAGACATGGCATGCCAAGGGTATGTTGTCGTCAGTATCGGTCATCAGGATAGCACCATGTATAAACGGAAAGATGGGAAGCTGGTGAATGTCTCAAAGGATTTTTCGGATGTCATAATGACGTTTTCTGAAGATCCAGAGATGATGGCGCTGGCTAGTAAGATGAAAATGCGGCCTGACGATGAAACGGCTATTGAGATGTGCCGTAACGTCCTTACCTTGCCAACCATTAACAAGTTAACAAGATATAGTGAACAACAGGCAGAAGATGTAAGGTACGTAGCCGATTATCTTCACAAACTAGACTCTGGAGAATGGAAGTCTATCTTTCGTAACAGACTGCTGCTCGGCATCGGCATGGGCATCGCAGGGCATTCTTATGGCGGGCCTACAGCGGCTATTGTTTGCCGGGATGACGACCGGTTTGTCTGCGGGGTTGGCTTAGATAGTGGTGCATTCGGCCTTCTCGACAGCGACCTCAATAAACCCTTTTTGCTCCTGTTTTCTGAACCGAATTATTATATGAATGCGATCATTGGTGATAACAACAGCATGGAAACCTATTATTTCTCTGTTGATGGTGCTGCACATTTAGATTACTGTGACATCGTGTTTACCGGTGTAGATGAGGAACTTAGAGGCACAAGGGATGTATTAGAGATGCGAAATCTTGTGACGGACTATACGAAGACCTTTTTTGATCATTACATCCTGCAAAAGGCTGTACGTGTAGAAAGCCTGTCATATGAAGGTGTAGACTTAATCAAGAAAACCAGCAACAAGTGAGATAGGGGAAGCTGCTGATAGCAGCCTTAAAGTTGAATATCTTATTTAATTCATAAGCAAAAAGAGCAGCCAACAACTGCTCTTTTTTCGTTTGTCAATCTTTATGCGTTTTTAATGGGCCTTTTGTGATATGAGTCAGCTCAGAGTTAATGTCAAAGATTTTCGCGTTGATGTCTGTTATGCCAAAGCTAGTGATTCTTTTAGAATGCATATCGAGATATGTTTCAGCTGCTTCTTTTGTTTCGAATAAATAAATCCCGCCAGCCTCATTTTCCTCAGAATTCTCCGTCCATATCTTCCAGATGAACCCGTCCTCTTGATTAATACTTCTCGCTAAATCAGAAAACTCTTTTGCCATTTCATCCCCAAAAGGGACATTCATCTTAAAATCTACTTGTAATACGTAAGCCATCGCCATTCTCCTTATGTTGATGTTGTGAAATACTGTTCCCCTAGAACTTCTTTCATTTGAAACGGTTTTTGTGAAAGTTCTTTCTCCATAAATGCCCGCACATCCGATTGGTCAATATCGTACATTACTGCAATCTCTTTAGAGAATAGAAGTTTTTCTTTTTCGAGTAAGGCAGAAACAGCTGGGAGCTTCTTCGGTTGAATCTCTACAGTGTTTAAAGCTTTCTTTAATCCATCAACATAGACGTCTAACGGTCGACCACCCGTGATTTTAACTCCTTTATTTTCTTCGTTGACGAAGATGATGGTCGGAAAACCTCTTGCACCGAGGTCTCGAACAAGAGCAAAATCTTGATTTAATAAGTCTTGTCCGCTAAGGAGCTCCGCTTCATGTAAAATAACATCTCCGTTCAGTCCAAGGTTGTTGACGATATCAATCAAAACCGTAATATCAGATATATTTTGATTGAATGCAAATAGTGCTTCTCTTGCACGGCGTAAAAACGTATAGGCTTGTTCATCACCGTGATGTTTTTGAATCACTTTGAACACGCGAGAGGACGGGTAGGAGGATTGAACAGGATTGTCAATCATTAAGGACCCATCAATTGGCATGCGAGAATGCTCTCCGACTTCTCTCCAGTGACCCGCGACATCAGCAGGCTTATAAATTCCGTTTGCGGGATCAATTGGACCGTCATGCCATTTCTCTAGCAGTCCACCAAGCACAGTCTGGAAATGAAAATAATGTCCATATTGCTCTTTAAAACGACGCAGGACAGGTTCAATTGCCCAGCAATGAGAACAAATCGGATCTGTTACATAGTAGAGCGTAATGGATTTTTTAGGTTGGTGAAAGTCAATGACCTGGATATCTTCTTCTTCACCTACACCGCATACACCAGTTTCTAAATCACAAAACATGTCATTGTTTTTCAAGTTGTTTTCCTCTTTTCTTTTTCATTATCTATGTTCATTAAGTTCTAATGGTTTTTAAGGCAGTAGACCAAGATACAACCTCATTTTCATCATTATTTTTCCTCCTTAATTTTGCAGGAAACGTCATTTCCTATAAGTTGTTTGAATCAATCATTTGCTTTACAATTGAATCTTAAGACAGAATGAGTGAGATCAACACCAATAATTTCTTCAATTTGTTGTTTATCCAACAGATTCAAGCATGTGTTTAAAAAGAAGGAGGAAGAAGATGACGCAGCCAAAGACAGATCCGCGCGTATTAAGAACGCGCAAATTAGTCATGGAGTCTTTCATCAAGCTTTCATCGAAAAAGGAATTTAAGGATATTACGGTGAAAGATGTGACAGCAGAAGCCATGATTAACCGAGCGACGTTTTATTATCATTTTGAGGATAAATACGATTTATTGGATAAAACACTCTCTGAAGTATTGTCGATTAATTTAGAAAGTATCAATTTTAATAATAGTAAACTTGATGAAGATACAATGATGAATATCTTTAAAGCGCTAGCCAGTTTTCAACAATCTCTGCATAACCGCTGCCAAGTAGAATATGAAACTGAACTTGCTCCGATTGTTCGAGAACAGCTTGAAATTATTTTTTATCAATTGTTAGTGAATCAATATACAAATGTCGAAAAGCAAGTGTTGAAGGTCACGGCTGTTTTTTTAAGCTGGGGAATTCACGGAGCTTCTGTTGAGTGGAGAAAGAATAGTTCGCACATTTCTTCAGAAGAATTTATCAAATCAGCATTGCCGTATATCATGTCAGGAATTGATTTTAAGCATAGCATGTAGACAATTTGACAATGTTTAACCGCTCCACTAATATAAATGCTATAGCATATAAAATTGGTAGAGGGTGTTTACATGAAGTTACATGATTTAATAGGTTATCTCGTTCATCGCACTGATGTGAAAATGACGAATTATTTTACGAATAGGTTAAAGCCGTACGGAGTTACACCAGAACAGTGGAGCATTATTAGTATTCTTAGCCGTGAAAAAGGCTCGACTCAAAAGGAATTGGCAGAAGGCATTGATAAAAATCAAACCACTGTCGTAAGAATGATCCAGTCAATGGAACGAAAAGGGCTTGTCAAAAAAAGCTATAATGAACAAGACCGGCGATCACATCACCTGTTTTTAACAGAAAAAGGGGACGAGATCAAAAAGGCGATTCTTCCTGTCGTCATGGATGCACATCGAACTGTGACAAATCAATTAAGCGATGAAGAGATTCAACAATTAAAATTACTTTTAAACAAATTATTTCATTCACACTATTCATCTTGATAAATCTGTAAAGTAGGAACAACCTCTATTTTTGTACGATATATGCTATGACATATAAATGACACCATTTGGTCAAATAACTTAGAAAGATGTGATCACTATTTTTATTCTTATTCTACAAATTGTATTGGCCGTTTTCTTTTTCCTCACAGGAACGAAAATCATATCAGGGAAAATGGCAGAAGAGTTCAAACGATTTGGTTTACCCGCATTTTTCAATGTTTTAACGGGCGCTCTTGAGCTAATAGGCGCTGCTGGAATGCTAGCCGGCATATGGATGCCAACATTAGCATTATTATCAGGCTTATTGTTAGGAGGCACGATGCTGGCAGCTGCATTTACTCTGATCGTATTGGCCAAAGATCCCTTTAAAAAAGCAATTCCTGCACTTGTTTTATTCTCTCTTAGTATTGGGGTCAGCTTATACCACATTCTTTAAGTTCATATTAAGGTGAGTCACAACAACCTAAACACATCTCCATTGTTCCAATGATAGATTGTGTTTAGGTTTTTTAGCGATTGAATCGTTTTCGAAGAACTAGGCATGAGACAGCAAAAACTGCGAAAGCGCCTGCTGATCCAGCAGCAAACATCAGCCCAGATTGTTCTAATTTGGATTTGAATAACAAAGGGACAGAAAGAATGAGCGCGGCACCACTAAAGCCCAATCCTAATATCAACATTGCCAATAATTTATTCATAGAAACACCTCTTACACTCACAATTTGAACAATGAAAACCTTTAATATTCCTAGATGGAGTGTATCATATGATGGCGGGCGAGTGGTTTCTTTTCATTAAAACACAATCGTGAAACAAACAAATTTCAAACGAACACTGTTCTTTACGAACAATGTTCGTTATAATATAAATGAGATGTAGTTTTAAACGATTTCCATAAAAGAAGAGGAGATGCATACGATGACGGCATTATCTAAGAACCAAAAGCAAATCGCTATTATTGGAGGAGGACCTGGGGGGCTAACACTCGCCTTAATTCTGCAGAATTACGGTATACAAACAACCATCTACGAACGGGAGATGCATGACAAGAGTCTTGAACGAGGAGGCTCACTGGATATTCACGAAGAAACAGGCCAAAAAGCATTAAAAGAAGCAGGAGTTTATGAGAAATTTCAAAGGAATGCCCGTTATGAAGGAGAAGATTTCCGATTACTTGATAAATCAGGAAGAATTTATTTAGATGAAGAAACGGAATCAGATCAAAAAGGCACTCGTCCAGAAATTGATCGTGGTGTGTTGTGCGAACTGCTGTTAGATCAAATTGATGCTGCAAACATCAAATATGGATATAAACTAGAAAGATGCGTTTCATTAGAAAACGGCATGACGGAGCTTCATTTTGAAAACGGGGTTGTCGAGACAGTTGACCTTTTGATTGGGGCTGATGGTGCATTTTCTCGTGTGCGTCCTCTGTTAACAGATATTGAGATTGAATACTCTGGGCTCACGATGCTGGAATTGAATGTCCTAAGCGTAGAGGCGAACCACCCTGATTTAGCTGAATTTAATAAACGTGGTAAGATGTTTGCTTTAGCTGATCACAAAGGGATAATTGGGCAGTTGAACGGAGATGGACGAATCAAAGTGTATGCAAGCCTTATGGTAGAACGCAGCTGGATCGAGACTTGTGGTATACCGTTTCATCAAGCGAAAGAAGCAAAAGAACAATTATTAGAGTTATTTAGTGATTGGGATGATCAGCTGAAAAAGTATATTCGTTATGCAGAAGATGCCATCATTCCAAGACGGATTTATACGCTTCCTACCGGTTTTAAATGGAACCGTCATAAAGGAGTAACGCTTATCGGTGATGCAGCTCATGTCATGTCACCATTCGCAGGCGAGGGTGTAAACATGGCGATGTTTGATGCAAGGGAGCTAGCACTTGCTATTGTCCGACATCCTCATGATATTGAAAAGGCCATTGAGGAATACGAAGACATGATGTACGAATATTCATCGGAAAAGGCACATGAATCGGAGAATAGTTTAAAACTGTGTTTTTCAAAAGACGCTGCGGTCAAGCTTGCAGATATGATGAATTCTTTTCAAGAAAACGGTGATTGATGCTCAATTTACTATTTTACTTTGACATGTTATAAAGAGAGTATGAACAATTCAAATCGTCGTATTATAAGTCGCCGGTCTCGGCCGGCTAAAGAGCCCTTAAGCCGTGAGCTCATTGTGAAAACGGCCTATGAGCTTCTTAAGGAGCAAGGGATAGAGGGCATGAGTATGCGTAAGGTGGCTAAAGCATTGGATACGGGACCTGCATCCTTGTATGTCTACGTGAACAATTTTCAAGAACTCAGTGCTTACGTATTGGATTATGGTCTCGGCCAAATGGTTTACCCAGATTCAGAGAATCGCACATGGAAAGAACAGTTATTTGACATATTGCATACTTATTTCCTACTGCTATTCGAAAAACCTGGTCTCGCTGAAATTTCTCTTTCCACCATTCCACAAGGAACGAACTTTCTTCAGTTGACCGAACGTATTCTCACTGCATTAAATGAAGGCGGGATCAAATCTACATCCGCTGCATGGGGAGTAGACCTATTGCTGTTATACGTATCTTCGGTAGCTTACGAAAAGGTCTCTTGGAAGAAACATGACTCTTCGCAGATTTCAGACATTAAAAAAACATTTCATGATGCAGACAAAACGCGTTTTCCTTTCATTCATAGTGTAAAAGAAGAAATGTTTGCAGGTGATACCGTATCAATGGAACGGTTCAGGTGGGGAATTGACGTCATTTTGTATGGAATCCAGAAAGAAATCAATTAGAAAGGAGCACAAGCAAAAAGCAGTCAATGGCTGCTTTTTTTATATGGTGATTTTCACATTTATGATCTTGTGAGCATCATGATATATAAATAAATCTATATATTGTTTTTATATATAAAAAATTATATAATCTAGTGGAATAAAAAAATGAGGTGCTTAGGCATGGAACATATTAAAAATTTATTAGAGAGTTATATTCCTTTAGCAAAATCTACAGCAAAAATGTTTGGACCAAATTGTGAAGTGGTTATTCATGATTTAACGAACCCTCAAGCATCTGTCATGTTTACAGTAAATAACCATGTGACAGGAAGACAAATCGGCCAATCATTTGATCATCTAGTAAAGACTGTATTACAATCAGAAGATTTTAAAGAAGATTATCTGGCTGGTTATACATTTGTAACAGAAGATAAGCGTACGATTCGTTCTTCGACTTCATTAATACGTGATTCAAAGCAAAAAGTGATTGGTGCTTTCTGTATCAACTTTGATGTTGAAGCACTGAATCAAATGCAGCAATTTATGGATACTTTTCTTTCTACACAAGTGGAAGCTCCAGAGAAAGAAACAACATCAAATGATGATCTTGAAAATGTGGAAGAAATAGTAGATCAATTGATTCAACAAATCATTCAAAACAGTGTTCATCCAGTCATGAAACGTCATGAAAAAATTGAACTAATTAAATTCATGGATGAAAAGGGCATTTTTTTAATGAAAGGATCTGTTGAGAAGGTCGCATCTATGTTAGGCATTTCCAAAGTAACCGTCTATAGCTATTTGGATGAAATCAAAAATAAATCGAGGTAAGGAGAGTCAAAATGGAAAGCATACTCGAGGTAGGAAATCTAAAATCAAACGGACACTATGCATTCGCAACCATTCATCAAAACACGGTCTATGTTTCAGGACAATTTGCCATCAATCCCGAAACGAGAGAAAAAGAGTTCGGCCCCATTGAAGAAGAGACATTACAAGCGCTTAAGAATGTAGAGATGATTGTAGAGGCTGCTGGAAGTAACAAAGAGAAGATTTTGCGCATGACATTATACATTTCGGATATTCACTTATGGGACAAAGTTGATGCTGTTTATACTGATTTTTTCGGTGAACATAAACCAGCACGTACTATTGTACCAACGAATGAATTACATTTTGGTTTCAAAATTGAAATTGATGCCATTGCATATATTTAAGATCTTTTTTTTGCCTACTCTATATAAAAAATTATATTTCGTATAAAAAAATATTTGAAGGGGTTGATGATTGATGAATCAATTGATTTGTAACCATTGCGGGAAAAAGTATGAGATGACACCAACTCTATGGAGATGTG
This sequence comes from Bacillus sp. FSL K6-2431, assembly GCF_038005165.1. NCBI lineage: Bacteria > Bacillati > Bacillota > Bacilli > Caryophanales > Bacillaceae > Bacillus > Bacillus sp. FSL K6-2431. Next base: position 319,609 of record NZ_JBBOSQ010000001.1, read on the forward strand.
ATTGTGATGGAGTATTAAACCTGGTGAAAGATACCCCGAACATAGATATCGCAGCTTGGGATCACTATCCAAACTCATTATGGCGTTATGTTGAAACCATGCCATTTTCAAAAGATTCTAAGACTTGGGAAACTGTCACAATGGGGGAGGGTCAAACCCCTTTAATCGTTCTAGATCCTAATGAGCCAAACACCTATGTCAAAGTTGATTATATGATGCCGACCTTATCCTTTAAAGACCGAGGAGCCGCAGTTCTAATGACAAAGGCTAAGGAACTCGGGGTATCAAAAGTGATTGCTGATAGTAGTGGGAATGCAGGAACGGCGATTGCAGCTTATGCAGCACGCTGCGAGATTGCCTGTGACATCTATCTAAGCGATGACACTTCTCCTAAAAAGGTCGCTCAAATAAAAGCCCATGGAGCAACGATTAAAGAAATTCGTGGTACTCGAGAGGATATTGCAGCCGCAGCCCAAAAAGCAGTAGACGACGAAGACGTTTTTTATGCAAGCCATGTCTATAACCCTTATTTTTTTGAAGGAACAAAAACATACGCCTATGAAATCTATGAGCAACTAAAAGGAGCACCTGATGCTTTAATCATTCCGGTTGGAAATGGTACTCTCCTCCTAGGTGCGTATTATGGTTTTAAAGAGTTATTTGAAAATGGTCTCATTCATAACATACCGAAAATCGTTGCAGTACAAGCGAAAAACTGTGCACCCCTTGTGAAAGCTTATCAAAATGAAGAAAAATCAGCAGCACCTGTGACGAATAAAGGGACCTTAGCAGAAGGGATCGCCATTGCTGCCCCGGCGCGCTCCAAACAAATTTTAGAAGCTGTACTAGATACGAATGGTACATTTATTGATATTGAAGAAGATGAGATCTTAAATGCACGATCTAAACTGAGTGAAAAAGGATTTTATGTCGAAGTGACATCTGCAGTCAATTTTGCTGGCTACATGAAATATCAAAAGGAACCAGAAGAAACCATTGTCATACCTCTTTGTGGTGCAGGGATTAAATCAAAATAACCTTAGGGGAAAATCACGCAGAACTCAGGTAGAATAGAGAGTTGCGTGCCTCGTGACCTATTATATGATCAATCAGGAGTGACGTTTGCGAGTGTTGAAAACATTGATCATTACAATTTGAAAACGGAGGAATGATTCGTGGGATTGGATTTTACTCATTGCGAAGCACATTGGTCTTACACCGATTGAGAACTTTGCAGATGACATCATTCCTTTGCTGGAACTTTCGGATTCTGATAGCTACTTAATGCCAGATGTTTGTAGGACCGTTGCAGTTAGATTACGTCAACTGATCCACAATTGGCCTGATGATGATATAGATAAAAAGAACGCTCTCTATCTGGCAGAAGGAATGGAGTTAGCTCATCAACAAAATGAGCCAATAGGCTTTATTTAAAATTAAGAATTGTCATATGACAGCTCATTTAACTCAAAAACCTCTATGGAGGTTTTTGAGATGATGCACAGAAGGGAAGATGTACAAGAAGGTAAATATAGATCCATTGAATGCTTCATTGACACTAGTGAAATAAGGATTCTATAATTTAATGGATCCAATTTTTATACTCTTTTCATAGAAGTTAAAAGTGGATCCATAATGAACGACTAATAAATCAAAATAAAGATAAGAAGTAGCAAAGTTTTCTTCTCCTAGCAAATCAAGTGTAAACACCATGGAAATAGAAGGTGAAAATTGTTAGCTATTCGGCACCTACACATTCCTCCAAGATTATTTCATCATTTGACTCCGAAATTAGTAAAGAAATGTAGACTTCGTACAGTTACAGATAGTTGATGACTTAAAAAAGAGCCAGCTCTTTTTGGGGTCCTACCAGCCAAACGCGGAAAACATACGCTAAGACAATTTCTAGATGGATAAAGCCGATTTTTCCTACGCTAAGGATTCATCGGCTTTCATATTTAATGTCAAAGAAAAAGAAGCATCCGCAAATCTGGCAGGAATTGAAGTGATAGGGCGGCTTTTAAACGCTTAGCAATTCCTCATTGAAATTATACTCAAACTGTAATCTCATACGAATTTTCAGGAATCTTATTCATAAACGTGCTCATTTCCCCTACGGAGAAAAGATGAAGCTCGTGCATAGCCCTCGTACATGCAGTGTAAAAGAGTTTCCTTTCAAATTCTCTTCCATATTTTATATTAGAAGCATCGTATATGATCACAGCATCAAATTCGATTCCCTTTGCTAAATAAGCAGGGAGAATTAAGATACCTTTTTGATAGGAAATCGCACTTTGTTCAATCATCTTGAGATCCATTTGCTTACTCAATTGCTCATAGGATTCCTTGCATTCTTTTCCCGTTTTACATATCACAGCGATTGTTTCATGGTTTGCTGACTGCAGTTGACGAATCTTCTGTGTTATTCGAGATTGAAGGGTGTCAAGATCCTCAACCTTCGTAAAAGTAGGCTTCTGACCATCTCTGTTAAAAGCTTCAATAGTTTCTCCTTCTTCTATAATTCCCTTTGTGAATTCAACGATTTGACGAGTTGAACGGTAGCTTTTCGTTAACTCTATTCTCTCAAAATTTTCTTTTACATATAATTCGCTTGATAGTAAGGTTGGTGCATTTAGTGTATGGGCATATATCGCCTGATTAAAATCACCTAGAATCGTCATTCGGCAATAAGGAAAAAGCTGCTTAAGAACAAAAAACTGAAAGGGTGAATAATCCTGTGCTTCATCAATTAATAAATGGCGTATTCTTGTGTTTATTCTTTTTCCCTCAAGTTTATCTTGGAGATACAAATAAGGCGCTGCATCTTCATACGTCATTTCTTTTCTTTGTAGCTTTTTTAATGTATACGAACAAATTTCTTCCCAACTTTCAGGAAGTGTACCTTTAAGCTTTTGAAGGATGTTGTCTTTCTGTTTAAACAGTTGACAGTAAATCGCCGCTACATTAATAAACTTTAGTTTCTTTACAGCTGTTCGTATTGGTTTAAAGTGTTTTTTGACAATCATTTTAGCTATTTTCTTTTGCTCCTGTTCAAAATCGTCGAACGTATTCTCAGAAAATCTTCCTTCCTTCAGTAGCTCACTATAAACTTTTGTATACTCTTCAAGTTCTAACAGATCACTCTCTTCTATTACCCAATCTTTGGTTCTTTCCAATTTTTCTTTCTTTCCTAACTCTTTTAGAAGCCATTCCTTTACTAACTGCATACGATTTGGAATGGAGATAGATGCATCTAGTGAATAAAAATAGTTTTTAATTTGTTCAGCTCTAATCAACATTTCTCCTCGGAAAGAAATATTTTTAAAGATAAGCTCTTCACTCGAGAGAATAACAACATAGGAATCAATCAAAGCTTTAAAATCGCTACTCGCTTTATACCGTATTCCTTTTCTTCTTGCAGGATACTTTTTATGGTCCTGACATGTAAGCATATATTCCATTTGCGTAAACGGATGTTCAACATCAAATTGTTTTCCAAGACGCTTCTCCACATATTCTTGGAATGTGAGCTGCTGCATATTGTCCTCCCCTAAATCAGGGAGGACAGAAGCAATGTAGCGATTAAATAAAGAATTAGGTGAAAAAAGCATAATATTTTCAGCCGTGATCTCATTCTGGTAGTGATATAGCAAATAAGCAACTCTTTGAAGAGCTGCAGAGGTTTTCCCACTTCCAGCAACCCCTTGTACAACTAAATACTTGCTTTTCACGTTACGAATAATCTGATTTTGCTCTTTCTGAATGGTAGCAACAATACTTTTCATATTGGTACTCGCATTATTGCCAAGTACTTCTTTCAAAAGTTCATCGCCAATGGTAACATCCGTATCAAACATCGTTTTGATTTGCCCATCTCTCGTGATAAACTGACGCTTTAACTCTATTTCTCCTTGAATTATCCCTTCTACTGTTTCGTATTGGGCTGATCCTGGAGAGTAATCATAATAAATACTGGAAATAGGGGCTCTCCAATCATAAATAAGAAATGTTTCTTCATTTTCATCCATTAAACTCGAAACTCCAAGGTACACGTTATTTGTTGTCTCCTTACCATTTTCGAGAAAATCAACACGGGCGAAATATGGAGAATCTTTTAATCGAGATAAGGTCTTCCTCTGCTTATCTAGCTGACGGTGCGTTCTTTCTCTCTCGGACAGCATCTCCGCCTGCTGTCTAATGCTTGATAAGGTTTCACCAGCATCTTCAGGATTATCTAGATTTATTTTTACATCATCCCAAAAGGTTTTCTTTAGATGAATGACATCTTTCTTTAATCCACCAGAATCATGATCCAACTTAACGACTTTTTTTTCAATTTCTCTTAAAACAATACGAATGCGCTCCTCTTCATACTTTCGCACTTGGTTTCCATTCTTCACCTCTTCACACTCCTTAAAGATGTTAAAAGTAAATAAATAATACATCATTGACCGTCGGTCGGTCAATGATGTATCTTTAAAAGACAATTATAAGTCTCGAGGGGGGAGTTCCATGAAAAGAATTGTCAAAAAACCCGAAGAAAGAAGAAGCGAGATTATTTCCGTCGCAAAAGATTTGTTTTCATCTAATGGGTACGAGAATACTACGATTAGCGATATTATTAAAAAAATTGGAGTTGCAAAAGGCACTTTTTATCATTATTTCAAGTCAAAAGATGAAATTGCGGACGCAGTAATTCAAGACTCTATTGATTCAAGTGTTCAAGTGTTTAAACAAATTAATAATAACTCCGATTTAAAAGCAATAGAGAAGTTTATAAATATTATTCAGTTTTTTTCACAGGAAACATCAAATCATTTCAGTGATGGATTAATGACTCATTTACATCACAAAGATAACGTTCTTCTACATCAGAAAATGAAAGTTTGCATGATAAAAGAATATGTACCAATTATTTCATCTGTTTTGAAGCAAGGAGTAGAAGAAGGTGTATTTCACACGGATTTTCCAGATGAAATTACGGAATTCTTATTAGTCGGACTCCATTTTATGCTTGATCCCAGCCTTTTCTCATTGACTCACGAACAGCTCATTGCCAAACTAGATGCGATTGACGAGATTTATGAAAAACTATTAGGTGCTCCAAAAGGTAGCTTCCCTTCAATAAAACAATATTTCGAAAAGTTGTATTGACCTTGTTAAAGCATTTAAGGTTACGAAATAAAACAAAAAAATTCGATTTACGCTTGACGAAATTTTTTATTTGTGCTATAATTTACTTTTGTTTTTTTCGGTTATATAATAGGGTTCTCCTGGCCAGGGGAACCCTATTTTTTTGTTCTATAATAAAGGAGAGTGTTTGTATGAAGAAAGATGAGTCAAGTGTAACTTCGTTAATATCAGCTTTTGGCAGATCCTATCATAGTCAATTTGATGATACCCCTAAAATCTTTAATGATTATTTAGCTAAAGACTTAATTTCCGAAAAAGAATTTAATGACATCAAAGAGAATATGGTTCAAGGCATACATTTCTTCAACAAAGATATCGCACAAAAATTCGAGGGGAATACAGAAGAAATATTAAAATGGATTACACAAGTACAACTTTCTCCAATAACCTTATCACGTGCTGCGTATTGCGAAAAAGTATTACTTAATGAGGTAGCTTTAGGTTTAAGACAATATGTCATACTTGGCGCTGGATTAGATACTTTTAGTTTTCGACATCCAGAATTGGAAAACATCTTAGAAATATTCGAAATTGATTATCCTACTACACAGGAATTTAAAAAGAAAAAACTGGACGAGGCTAATTTAAAAATCCCAAGTAATCTTCATTTTGTTTCTATGGACTTCACAAAAAAATTGTCCTATCAAAACCTAACAGGTAAAGGATTTGATAACAAAAAGACGTTCTTTAGTCTTTTAGGTGTTTCATACTATTTAACTAAAGAGGAAGTTTCAAGCTTAATAGATTATTTATTCACCAAGGTTCCATCAGGAAGTTCAATCGTTTTTGATTATGCAGACGAGAAACTATTCGAAGAAAAAGGAACCTCTAATAGAGTTGAAAATATGTTGAAAATGGCTTCAATAGGCGGGGAACCAATGAAATCATGTTTTTCTTACTTTGAAATTGAGAAGATGTTAGAGAAATCCGGTTTATTAATTTACGAACACCTATCACCGGCTCAAATTCATGAACTTTATTTTAAGAATCGTAATGATTACTTATCTGCTTTTGAAACGATTCATTACATTCATGCGATAAAAAAATAAAACATATTAAAGATTAGTAAATATTTTGAATCATTTTTTCAGATGGACATCTCGGTTATGAAGATTCCAATGTTTCACCAAATAGTAGTAGGTACTTCGCGGAATACCTGCGATCTTAAGCAGTGCTTTCACCGGGTATTTATGCCTTAAATCAAAGTTCCATCGATCCTTTAGCTGGTGCTTGCTTTCCTGTTTTTTTCATAGACGGACGCCCCTTTTTCATTGATTTGGGGGCGTCTTCTCCTTGTGTTTCCATGATAGACGTCCCATGTGAAGTACGTCTAGTTTATATTTGACTGGATAATTTGTATATGACATGGAGTAGATCTGGCAGGGGATTCTTGCAGAATCCTCGTGCTTGATGGTAAGCCTAACTCATACACAGCAAGAGAACAATATAATTCTATTGTGCGAGAGGGATGTGCACAAACTGCTCAAACGATTACAGGGGGTGGGAAGGGCAGTTAGGTCCGGAAGTGACCACTGCGCTGTATTTATTTCAGATAATTCACTACTCCAATTTATCGGTATTGAAGAAAATCGAGAGTTCTTTAATTCGACTAAAAGATCACAAATTGATTTTGGTCTTGAGTTATTTGGTGATAATAAGCCCAATACTAGGAAAGAGGCTTTAACAGAGATTTTTGAGGCAGAAAGGGCTTGTTTAACTGGCGATCCACCCTTTGCGAAAGGCCTTTTGAAGTTAAGTATTTCAATAAAGATAACAAGCTTTTAAAAACATTTTTTAATATGTGGGTGAAGTCGAGGGATGGCAATTAGGTAACAATAATTAAATTCAAAATAATTTATTGGACATAGAGGTTTTTGATATTACATACAAAAGGGCAGTTGGAGATGGATAAGAGGGAGTGTACAACAATGGATTCACATTTACCTTCTAGTACAGAACAATTGCATTGCGTCTGTTTATTTTCATTTTTTAGTTTACATAATATATATTCTAGGAAGTTAAACAACGAATACATTTTTCATGTCTCAAATTTAAGCATACTTATCTTATTGAGACAAAAAAGGAAAAATCAAAATCCTTCGCTTATTCGCCAGATTTTGATTCATCTAGATATTTCATGATTTTCGCAGGATTTCCGCCAACTTGCCAAATTCAATGCCTTTTGCACGTTCTATTGGTTCAAAACGACATCATTTCCGCAAGCACCTAATAATTCCTTTAATAAAATGGCTGTTCTTTTTTATGGCTGGTATGCAAAGGTCAATTGTCTCGCTCTTTCACGATCTGCGATCAAGGTTTGGGCACTAGATACATAATGTTTTCCTTGGATCATTTTTTCCTTCTCACTTTTCATATTGATCCTCTCCTCCCCTTTTTCTTTATTTTACCTTCTCTTCAGAAGAATTTGTGAAGGCATGATTTCTTTTGAATAGAATTGGCCATGTTCCTGCCATAAGTTATTTACGAATCGACCCGTCTCATTTATAATCGAGTAGATTTGTTCAGTAACAGATACATCTTTAAATGTGAGGGATTACATGGAATTAAAGTGGTATAAAGCAATCATCATCATTTTCACGATGTCTGGTATTTCCATTTCCACATGGTTTTCACGGACACCAGAAGTGAGAGATTTATTACAAGCCAATACAGGAACGATGGGACTCATTTTACTCGGATTATCCGTTGGTTCAATTGTTGGGCTTGTTCTTTCAAATGTATTTGTTCGAAAAAAAGGCGGACGATTGGCGATTGTGATTAGTGCTTTTTTGATGTTTCTTGGATTCACCACTCTTGCTATTGGTTCGACCCTCTCTTCTATCTTTGTCGTCACGGCTGGGCTATTTCTTTTTGGAGCAGGCTCAGGGATGTGCAATGTGGCGATGAACCTAGAAGGGACAGAAATTGAATACAGGATTAAGAAAACCATTTTGCCTATATTGCACGCTTCCTTTAGCATTGGCACTTTAATTGGAGCAGGTGCTGGCATTCTTTTTATTCATCTAGGGGTCTCTGTGTTGATTCATTTACTTGTCATTGCCCTTCTCTTCTTTCTCAGCATCCTAATTTGTACCCGGTATATTCCGCATGGGACTGGAATGGATCAGCATGAGAAGCAGTCGCAGTCAGATACAATAGATGATACTCAAACGCCATGGCTGAACAAACGGACGATATCTCTTGCGATGATCGCCTTATGTCTTGCGTTTGTCGAAGGGTCTGCTAATGATTGGATTCCACTTGCAATGGTGGATGGATACCAGGTTTCACATTCCATGAGTACCGTCATCTATGCATTATTTTTATGCGGGATGATTAGCGGCAGATTAATCAGCGGACGTTTGATCGACCGTTTCGGCAGGGTGTTATTGCTAAGAGTTGCGATTGTATCAGCTGCTGCTGGACTATTCTTGGTCATTTTAAAGATTTCACTTGTGGTATGTATGATATCGATCTTTTTATGGGGACTTGGCGCTTCTTTAGGCTTCCCGCTAACCATTTCTGCAGCTGGTGATGATAGCCGGTACGCCGTGAAACGCGTCAGCATTGTGACCTTATCAGGTTACACCGCCTCTCTTTCTGGGCCGCCTATATTAGGGCTGCTTGCCAATCAAGTAGGACTGCTTCATGCCTTTATTTTTGTGTTATTCGCCATATGTATTGCAGGAATCTTTACAAAAGCTGTCGCAAAACCGCGTACATCACAAGTTCACTAAAAGTGTCTGATCCTCGATCATGGCACTTTTTTTAAATTAAAAAATAAAATTGAAACCTTTCATGAAGTGAAACAGTCCTATAAATGTCCTGATGTTTATCGCTTTTTTAAAGAGGGAAAGTGAAAAAATAAGACTTTTCAAATAACAGAAAACGTGGTAAGATCATGAAAATAAACAGGAAGGGGTGAGATAAATGAAAAAAAATATGTTGCTAAAATTAGCTGTCTTATTCATAGCACTTGCAAGTTTTCATTTGTTCTCAATGCCTCATTCCGTTCAGGTATACCATCATGCAAAGGTGGTTGCCGATCAAGAATCACATGAGATGAAAATCGCTCAGACCATGGGCGATGAAAAGAAACAAAAACATGTGAGCGCAGTATTTGCCGCATTTACAGTACTGCTGATGATTGGCAGTATGACAGCTGGATTTGCACGCATCACTCATACTGATCAATATGACCGGAAAAAGAAGCATTTACTTGCAGTGTTCTATCAATCTTCTTATTTCCGACTGTCTCGTGTTTAACCCAACCATCTAAATCAAAACAAAAATTGGGAGGTTTTACACGATGTTATTTTTCTTAAGAGTATTCATTCTAGGTCTATTCTCTGTCACTTCACTTTCTCTTTTCGTCTACCAAGGAATTGAAGTAGTGCACGCCATTACAAACATGTTTGGCAGCCACGAGAGCTAAATGACCCGTATATAAAAGAAACCCCCTGTTTATCGCAGGGGGTTTTCGTTTGCTTATTTATTGTCATCTGGTGCAGGTTGAGGTGTGACAAGGACATGCGTTACTTCTCCCTGCTCTTCCTCATCTACAATAAATGATCCATTGCTATAACGGTCATTCGCTCTGAGAGTAGAGATATCAAGCGGAATCGTTGCACCCTTCTCTGTATCCATTTCAAGTGTGTCGTGCAGTGATGCAGCAATGACAGCCACAATACGATGCGGGTTTTTCTTTAATTCTCTTAGCATCAGAACTCCGCGTTTTGCTCTAGATGTTTTATCAAATTCAGAGAGGTTCATTCGCTTCACAGCCCCTCTTTGTGTCGTCAGCACAAGGACATCGTTTTTCGGATCAATGATCTGGCCAGAGACTACTTCGTCCCCGTCCTTCAAGTTGATGCCTTTAACACCAGCCGCTCTCGGACCAACAACACTTACTTCTTCTTCATCAAACCACAATCCGTAGCCATTTTTCGTCGCAATAAACAATTCCTGCTGTCCTGTTGTCACATGGACATCCACGAGTTCATCGTCCCCTTTTAGGTTCAAGGCGACAAGTGGTTTTGAATAGCGCTGCGCTTTATATTGAAGAAGCTCTGTTTTTTTCACCATTCCGCCCTTTGTAAAAAACAGCAGATACGATGTTTCATCAAATTCTTTAATTGGAATGGCTTTTTGGATGGATTCATCACGATCAATAGAAATGATATTCGTAATATGCTGCCCCATGTCTTTCCATCGTATGTCTGGCAGCTGATGCACAGGACAATAAATGTAGCTCCCTTTATTCGTAAACAATAGAAGGACATCTGTTGTGTTCATTTCAAACTGATGAATCAGGCGGTCTGTATCCTTCATGCCAAAGTCCTTACCGTTAGATGCAGCATAGGAGCGCTGGCTTGTCCGTTTGATGTACCCATCCTTCGTCACCGTGACGTAAACATCCTCTGAGGCAATCATCACTTCTAGGTTAATCTTAATTTCTTCGATTTTTTCCTCAATGACAGATCGTCTCTCATCAGCATATGTCTTTTTGAGCTTTTTCAAACTGTTTGTAATGACCTTTAGCAGCTTTTTCTCGTTACCTAAAATGTCTTCAAGTTCTGCTATACGCACATCAAGCTCACTTGCTTCGTCTCTTAATTGCGTAATATCCGTATTCGTTAAACGATATAACTGGAGGGAAACAATTGCTTCTGATTGTGCTTCTGTAAAGTCATATTTATCCATCAAGTTGTTTTTCGCATCTCGCTTATCATTAGAAGAGCGGATTGTGGCAATGACTTCATCTAAGATGGATAGCGCCTTAATTAATCCATCTACAATATGGTGGCGTTCCTTCGCTTTTCGAAGCTCATATGCTGAGCGATTCGTCACCACTTCTTTTTGATGAGCAATATATGCATCAAGTATAGTTGTGAGCGTCATTAAGGTTGGTCTACGATTATGTATCGCCACCATATTAAAGTTATACGGGATTTGCAGATCTGAGTTTTTATATAAGAAATTCAAAACACCATTTGCATCTGCTTCTTTTTTCAGCTCTACTACGATTCGAAGCCCAGTCCGGTCAGTCTCGTCTCGAACCTCTGAAATTCCTTCCACTTTTCTTTCAATTCGGAACTCGTCCATCTTTTTGACAAGGTTGGCTTTATTCACTTCATAAGGAATCTCTGTGATCACAATTTGCTGGCGCCCGCCGCGGATGGTTTCAATCTCCGCTTTTCCGCGAATCATGATCTTTCCTTTGCCTGTTTCATAGGCCTTCTTAATGCCGTCTACCCCTTGAATGATACCGCCTGTTGGGAATTCTGGACCTTTGATGACCGTCATTAAGTCCTCAACCGTACAATGCGGCTGTTCGATTCGTTTAATGACACCATCAATCACTTCTCCTAGATGATGCGGCGGGATATCAGTGGCATAACCAGCAGAAATCCCTGTTGATCCATTCACGAGAAGGTTTGGAAACATTGCTGGTAAAACAACTGGCTCCTTGCTTGTATCATCAAAGTTTGCGACAAACTCGACCGTTTCCTTGTCTAAGTCCTTTAATAGCTCTGAAGCAATCGCAGATAGCCTTGCTTCCGTATAACGCATGGCAGCAGGCGGATCACCATCGATACTCCCGTTATTTCCATGCATCTCAATGAGCACATTCCGTACTTTCCAATCCTGACTCATTCTCACCATCGCTTCATAAACAGATGAGTCACCGTGCGGATGATAGTTACCAATCACGTTACCGACTGTTTTCGCGGCTTTACGGAAGTTTTTATCTTGCGTGTTTCCTTCTGCGTACATCGCATATAAAATTCTTCGTTGTACAGGCTTTAGTCCATCTCGCGCATCTGGAAGCGCGCGGTCTTGGATAATATATTTACTATAGCGACCAAACCGGTCTCCGATTACTTCTTCTAATGGTAAATCATGAAATCGTTCTTGTTGTGCCATGTTTAAACCTCCTCAGCTAGCGACAAGTTTTCATTTTCAAGAATGTTGCTTTCCTCATCAAGTCCAAAGGCGACATTCTTTTCAATCCATTTACGACGTGGTTCTACTTTGTCACCCATCAATGTCGTGACGCGGCGTTCCACACGTGCAGCATCGTCGATTTTAACCCTGACAAGTGTTCTCGATTCTGGATTCATTGTCGTTTCCCATAGCTGGTCGGCGTTCATTTCACCTAAACCTTTATAGCGCTGAATCGTGTACCCTTTTCCAACTTTCTTCAGTACGTCGTCCATTTCTTCATCAGACCATGCGTACTCAATAACTTCTTTTTTACCTGAGCCTTTGCTGACTTTATATAAAGGCGGTAGTGCAATAAACACTTTGCCATGCTCAATCAGCGGCTTCATATAGCGGTAGAAGAACGTGAGCAGAAGCACTTGAATATGCGCTCCATCCGTATCAGCATCTGTCATGATCACGATTTTGTCATAATTGATGTCTTCTACATTAAAATCGACACCAACGCCTCCACCGATCGCATGAATAATGGTGTTGATTTCTTCATTTTTGAAAATATCAGCAAGTTTCGCTTTTTCTGTGTTAATGACCTTTCCACGAAGCGGCAGCACCGCTTGGAATTTACGGTCACGTCCTTGTTTTGCTGACCCGCCCGCAGAGTCGCCCTCTACAAGGTACAATTCGTTTCTTGCTGGGTTTCTAGATTGAGCAGGTGTTAATTTACCGCTCAGTGTTGCTTCGGACTTTTTCCGTTTCTTGCCGCTCCTTGCTTCTTCACGTGCTCTTCTAGCAGCTTCTCTTGCCTGCTGCGCTTTAATCGCTTTTCTCACAAGAAGAGTCGCTGTTTCACGGTTTTCTTCAAGGAAATAAGCCAGCTTTTCAGAAATAACAGCATCAACAGCTGAGCGAGCTTCACTTGTTCCAAGCTTTCCTTTTGTCTGGCCTTCAAATTGAAGCAGTTCTTCAGGAATTCTGACAGAAATAATAGCAGACAGCCCTTCGCGAATATCAGTGCCCTCTAAGTTTTTGTCTTTTTCTTTTAAAAGGGCTACTTTGCGCGCATATTCATTAAAGGCTCTTGTCATCGCCGTTTTGGCACCAGACTCATGCGTACCGCCATCTTTTGTTCTCACGTTATTGACGAAAGAAAGAATATTTTCCGAGTAGCCGTCATTGAATTGAAATGCAAAGTCTACTTCGATTGATTGATGCTCTCCTTCAAATGAGACCACTTCACTCAGAACATCTTTTTCTTCATTTAAATAAGCAACGAAGGCTTCAATGCCCGTCTCATAATAAAAGGTTTCTTGTACATCATGTCGTTCATCAATCAGCTCTATTTTTAATCCTTTCAATAAAAAGGCAGATTCTCTTAAACGTTCTGATAATGTATCGAAATTATAGGTTGTAACGCTGAACATCGATCGATCTGGTTTAAAATGAATCAGTGTTCCGGTTTTTTTCGTTTTTCCGACTTTTTCAAGTGATGTGGCAGGCTTTCCGCCGTTTTCAAAGCGCTGATGATAAATAAAGCCATCACGTTCAATTGTGACAGTAAGCCACTCTGACAGCGCGTTTACAACAGATGCCCCAACTCCGTGAAGCCCACCACTTGTTTTATATCCGCCTTGACCAAATTTTCCGCCTGCGTGAAGGACCGTTAAAATGATCTCAGGTGTCGGTTTTCCAAGCTTATGCATACCAGTAGGCATCCCGCGTCCTTTATCCTGAACGGAAATGCTGTTATCTTTATGTATTTTGACAACGATATGATCTCCATGGCCAGCGAGTACTTCATCGACAGAGTTGTCTACAATCTCATAGACAAGGTGATGAAGACCGCGTGAATCCGTTGACCCAATATACATCCCTGGACGTTTACGGACCGCTTCAAGCCCCTCTAGCACCTGAATAGAATCATCGTTATAATCTACTTGCTGCTTTTTAACCAAATGCTTAATCCCCTTTCACTAACAAACATAACCGGCAAACCATCAAATGATCTCTCTAGATTTTAATGATGATCATGCTGCTCATTACTGTCCACTTTAATAAGCTGCATCATCACCATGCATGTGTGATTCAACAACACATGCTCCTTAACGGCTATGAGAATGTTCTACATTCTGCAATGAGAACTAGAAGTCCATTATAAACAAGACTGTTTGATAAGCCAAATGCAATCATATGATGATTTTTACAAAACAGAACAAATGTTCTGTTTTTTATCTTATCGCTCTTTTGCTTGTTATGCAAGATCACCGATATGTCCCTGTCGCCTTATTTTATCGCTTTCTTCTAGAATCGCAAATATATTTCTGTAACAAAAAAGCAAAAATCCTTGAAAACCAAGGATTTTTGACGATTTAATGAGTTTTTGTCATTGCATGAGCCACCTTGATACATACATCCATGATGGCGACCTTGCCATTTTCCTCAATCAGCCTTTTCGCTTCTTCGTGATAAATGCCTTGCTGCGCCCAAAAAACAGGTGCGTCTATTTCAAGAAATTCTTCTGCTACCTCGGGCAAAAACTCTGAACGTCTAAAAACATTCACGATATCAACAGGCTCTTTGATATCTTTTAGTGAAGCGACTGCTTTCACACCAAGTGCTTCATCGATCGTTGGATTCACCGGAATGATCTCATAACCGGCATCCTGCATCGCTTTAGACACCATATATGACGTTCGGTGCGGTTGATCTGATAAACCAACAACAGCAATTCGTTTACTGCTTTTTAATATGCGGCCAATTTCTTGTTTCGAAGGATGATTCATCCAAACACCCCTTTTCCTCTATTTTAGCGAACTTCTGCTTAAAAACAAAGCTGAATCCATCTGCTTTTGATTTTTTCAAAAAAAGATCCCCATGTTTTTCATAAGATCATGTTAAAATGTAAGACAAGAGGGAGAATATAAAGGAGTTATGCAGATGTTAATTGCTTTGATGTTTATTTTGGCTTATCTTCTCGGCAGTATTCCATCCGGTCTCATTGTCGGGAAAGCTGCAAAGGGGATTGATATCCGTGAACATGGCAGCGGCAACCTTGGTGCGACGAATGCATTTCGTACGCTTGGCGTAAAAGCAGGGTCTATCGTTATTTCTGCTGATATTTTAAAGGGGACTCTCGCTTCTGCTTTACCGTTTTTCATGCAACTGGACATTCATCCCTTATTAGTAGGGGTTGCTGCTGTTATCGGTCACAGCTTTCCTATCTTTGCAAAATTTAAAGGGGGAAAAGCAGTCGCTACATCTGGCGGCGTGTTATTATTTTATGCCCCATTCTTATTTATCACGATGATCGCTGCTTTTTTCTTATTTTTATACATTAGTAAATATGTTTCATTATCATCTATGCTGACCGGCATCTATACATTCATTTACAGCATATTCACCAAAGACGTATTCTTAATCATTGTTGTTGCCGTTCTTGCTGGTTTTGTGATCTACAGACACATCGCCAACCTCAAACGAATCCTCAACAAAACTGAACCGAAAATCAAATGGCTCTAGCCGTTTCATAAGTTTCATTCTGTGGTAAAAGTAAAGAAAAGCTGTTTTTTGCATCCTGCATTTTAAAAAACAGCATGACTTCAAAAAGGGGCGATCACATTGAAATTAACGATAAAAGAAGATGCACTTAATTGGTACAAGGATGAATTAGATTTAGAAAAAGGTGATCAAGTTCGCTTTTTTGTGAGATATGGCGGGTGCAGTAATGTACAAAAAGGCTTTTCTCTCGGCGTCGCAAAAGATGAACCTCAAAATGCCGGCGCAACCGCTGAAATAGAAGGTATTACTTTCTTTGTAGAAGAAAGTGATATTTGGTATTTTGACAACCATGATCTGCATATTGATTATAACGAGTCTGTAAAAGAACCAGAATTTCATTATGAATAAACAAAAAAGATACCTCATCCCTCGGGTATCTTTTTTGTTTTATCCTTCAATATATAGCCCATACTCCTGAATGTTTCCTAAAGACCGCTCCTTTTGCAGGATTCTTTTTTGTGGTTCACCGATCAAGTCAAAGTGAGGAAACCCTGCGCGGTCATGAATCCATTCTTTTTTAAGTCCATGCTTTTCTCCCCATTCAATTAACTGCTTCATATCCTGACAGGCTGCTTTAGTGACGGTATTAGCATGCGGGAAACGGTCATCAAGCCAATAATGAGTTAAAAAGGCCATTTTTCCCTGCTGAACAGCTGATTTCCACGCATTTAGATCGCTTCTTTTAAGACCAAACGCCATAAGTTAAACCTGCTTCTTCGACTGTTCATATACTTTGTGCCAGGCAGGAAATGCTTTTCTAAATTGAATAGGTCTAAAGGTGTCTTTGTCTACACAAATATGCGAGGTTGTCCCTGTAATCGCTGTTTGTCCATCAGGCTTTTGAATTTCGTAGCCATACACCGTTTTGAGTCCATTGTATTCTTCAATCCAAGTATGAACGGTCGCTGTTTCACCGTACAGGAGTGGTTTTTTATATTTCACCTGCAAATCTATAACGGGTGCAAGAGCGCCGTCTGCTTCTAGCTGCGCATAGGAAAATCCTAATTCTTTAATCAGTGCTGTTCTGCCGACTTCCATCCAGATTAAATAATTGGCATGATACACAATGCCCATTTGATCTGTTTCTGCATAACGGACTTCTATTTCTTTTTTAGATACATACACGTTTTCATCGCTCTCCTATCAAAACCTAAGATCTCTGCCATTTTACCACAATCGAAATGGTTCTTCTAAAAGGAGGCAATAAAATAAACCAGGGATCCCTGGTTTATTCAGTATAGCCATTTTTTCTTGCTGCTTCTTCGTCCTTGATTTCAGAACGCATCGCATCTATGCTCATTTTTCGATTTTCATTTTTTTGCTTAATCATCTGTTTTTCTTGATCTGTCGAAAGGGCCATCGCTGCTTCAGATTCATCGATATTGTCAAAGGTGTTTTCAATCATATCTTGCAGCTTTTCAACATTATCAGAACGATCATCTGGATTGGATTGATAAGACTTTCCATTCATCTTGATTCCCTCCTTATTCGCCCTTCGTCTGGATCACATCAGGCTGTTCATTTGATTTATTATGCATCTTTTTACCTTTATTGCGTTTGTATGCTACAGGTTTTGTCCCTAAATGGTCTGGTGTAAACTGCGCTTGTTTATCATGCTCTCTACCCATCATTCATCCCTCCTCTTCTTTAGGATGAACGAAAAAGGATAATTCATAACTTATTTCTGTCTAAATCGCTCTTCCAACTTTTCTTCAAGCTGGTTTAAAAATTCCTCATTGCTTAATAATTCTTTTTTATTTTCAAGTACAAGCTCTTCAAATGTACGGCGTTTTCTTCTTCTCATTGTACTCACCTCCAGTGTTTGTATTTCATTTTCGCCAAAACATTTAGAAAATAAGCAAAAAAGCTGAATCATTATAGATCCAGCTCTTGCTCAATTTCTTTTTTTGTCAGCATTTGATGCTTCACAGACATGATGCGTCCTTTTTCATCTAATATGTATGTCGTGGGGTATGAAAGCACCTGATATCGTGCTTGAATGCCTTTTTGATCCAATAAAATAGGAAAGCTCAGCTTTAATTCATCTGCAAATGCTGCAACATGATCTTCACTTTTTTCAGTGGTCGTTAAATTCACTGCAAGTACTTCGACCTGATCATATTCGCTTCTAATTGCGTCTAGATCCGGCATTTCTGTCCTGCATGGCTTACACCATGTCGCCCAAAAATTGACGAGCACCTTTTTCCCTTTGTAATCAGATAACGAGGCCGTTTGACCATCAAGGGTTTTAAGTTCAAAATCAGGGGCTTGATCCCCTTTTTCAAGACCAATTGCGGGCTCTTTTGGTTCAAGTAAATTCCACACAAGTAAACCAATCAATACAAGTAAAACAGCGCTTGCTATTCCTTTTTTCCACATGATTGATCCTCCACTATTTTAAAAAAGAAGAGAAAGCTGTCTAGGCGCCTTCTCTTCTTTGCTGTATGAGTATTAGTTGCTTGCCAATTTTTCACGAAGTACCATTTGAAGGATACCACCATGACGATAGTAGTCAATTTCGACTTCACTGTCAAAGCGAACAACCACTTCAAATGTTTTCTCATTGCCATCTGTATCAATTGCTTTCACAGTGACAAGATCACGTGGACGAACTGTTTCATCAACTTCAACTTCAAATGTTTCTGTTCCTGTTAGTCCATAAGTTTCTGCACTTTCTCCGTCTTTAAACTGTAAAGGAAGTACACCCATGAAGACAAGGTTACTTCTGTGGATACGCTCAAAGCTTTCAGCTAGAACGAATTTAATTCCAAGAAGGTTTGTTCCTTTTGCAGCCCAGTCACGGGAAGAACCCATTCCGTAGTCTTTACCTGCTAAAATCGCAAGACCTGTGCCATCTTCTTTATAACGCATGCATGCATCATAGATGGATGTCACTTCACCAGTTGGCCAGTACGTTGTATATCCGCCTTCTGTTCCTGGTGCGATTTGGTTCTTAATACGGATGTTTGCAAAAGTACCTCTCATCATGACATGGTGGTTACCACGGCGAGATCCATATGAGTTAAAGTCTCTAGGAGATACGCCTCTTTCTTGCAAGTATTTACCCGCAGGTGTGTCTTTACCAATCGCTCCAGCAGGAGAAATATGGTCAGTTGTCACAGAGTCACCGAACTTCGCAACGACGCGCAAGCCTTTAAGCGGTTCAACTTTACCAGGTTCAACTGATAGGTTTTCAAAGAATGGCGGGTTGTCAATGTATGTGGAATTTTCATCCCATTTATACAAAGCATCATCTGTCGTTTTAATTTCATTCCAGCGGTCATTGCTGTCAAATACAGTTTCATACTCTGAACGGAAGAGTTCAGGTGTGACTGTGCTTTTCACGACACTGTTGATTTCGTCCATTGATGGCCAAATGTCATTGAAATAAACGTTCTCACCGTTTTTATCCACACCGATAGGGTCTTTTGTTAAATCGATATTGACCGTACCAGCAAGTGCATATGCCACAACTAATGGTGGAGATGCAAGGTAGTTTCCTTTTACAAGCGGATGGATACGTCCTTCAAAGTTACGGTTACCTGATAAAACAGATGTGATCAGCAGATCATTTTCAGAGACAGCATCCTCAATTTCTTGTGCAAGCGGTCCTGAGTTACCGATACATGTTGTACAGCCATACCCAACGATGTTAAATCCAAGGTCTCTTAAGTATGGAAGAAGACCTGAGTTCACGAGGTATCCTGTCACAACCTTAGAACCTGGCGCTAGTGACGTTTTCACGTAGTTTGGCACCTTCATGCCAAGCTCACTTGCTTTCTTCGCAACAAGACCTGCTCCGATTAAGACGTAAGGGTTTGATGTATTCGTACAGCTCGTAATCGCTGCAATCGCAATCGCACCTGTCTTCATCACAGCTTTTTCACCATTTGCTAGATCAAATTCAATTTGTTTATCCAGCTCTGATTTTTCTAATCCAAACCCTTGGTTACCAGCTGGGCTTTCGATGTGCTGATGGAACGTCTCTTTCATTTCTGAAAGTGGAATCAAATCTTGTGGACGCTTTGGACCAGATAAGTTTGATTCAATTTGAGAAAGATCAATTTCCACAACATCCGTAAAAAT
The DNA here is from genome assembly GCF_038005165.1 of Bacillus sp. FSL K6-2431. Lineage (NCBI taxonomy): Bacteria > Bacillati > Bacillota > Bacilli > Caryophanales > Bacillaceae > Bacillus > Bacillus sp. FSL K6-2431. The sequence goes on from NZ_JBBOSQ010000001.1 coordinate 339,388, forward strand.
TGGGTCCTCTACATCTGGCGTATAGAATAAGCCATTTGCGCGAGAATATTCTTCAACGATATTAATTTGCTCTTCATCACGTCCAGTAAGGCGAAGGTAAGCAAGAGCTTCCTCATCTACTGGGAAGAATCCGCAAGTAGCCCCGTATTCAGGCGCCATATTCGCAATCGTTGCACGATCTGCTAGCGGCAGCTGTGCAACACCTGGTCCGAAGAACTCAACGAACTTGTTCACTACGCCTTTTTCACGCAGAACTTGTGTCACTTTTAATGCAAGGTCAGTTGCAGTCGTTCCGTTTGGAAGTTCTCCAACTAATTTAGCACCAATGACTTCTGGTACTGGGAAGTATGAAGGCTGACCGAGCATACCAGCTTCCGCTTCAATACCGCCAACGCCCCATCCAAGTACGCCGATCCCGTTGATCATGGTTGTATGAGAGTCAGTACCAACCAATGTATCTGGGTAAGTGATGATCTCGCCATCTTCTTCAATCGCATGAACAACACTTGCAAGGTACTCTAAGTTTACTTGGTGAACAATCCCTGTTGCAGGCGGAACAGCTTGATAGTTATTAAACGCTTTCTTTGCCCAGCTAAGGAAGTTATAACGCTCTGCGTTACGTTCGAATTCTAAATCCATGTTAATGTTTAATGCATCTTCAGTTCCAGCTTTATCAACTTGTACTGAGTGATCAATAACAAGGTCAACTGGAATTTCAGGGTTGATTTTATCCGGATCCCCACCTACATCTGCCATTGCTTTTCTTAATGAAGCAAGGTCAACGACGGCTGGTACACCCGTGAAGTCTTGTAAAATAACACGAGAAGGTTTAAATGGAACATCAATTTCTTTGACCTCGGCAGTTCCCCATTTTGCCAAGTTTTCAACGTGTTCCTTTTTGATCACTCTACCGTCTACTTGGCGAAGCACTGATTCTAAAAGTACCTTAATGGAATAAGGCAGCTTAGAAACATTTCCGATTCCTTGTTTCTCTAGTGCTTCTAACGAATAATAGTGATACGTTTTCCCATTTGTCGAAAACGTTTTTCTAGATTGAAAAGCGTCTTGTTTAGCGACTTGCTGCTGTTTCGACATATCCAAAATCCCCCTTTTGATGATCAAGATCAATTTCAATTCTCAGAAAAATCGTCGTATTTCACCACAATTTTCTCACAATTTCATCTTAAAACAAATTCATACATAAGTAAATAACAATGCTTTTATTAAATTCAATAAGTTTAACTTATCATCAGGAAATGATTACTCTTCATAAACGAAGCGGGGCGGGCTCATACTACAAATGAGGTGATAGAACATGACAAAACGTAAAGCAAATCATGTGATTGACGGCATGAATGCAGCCAAAAGCCAAGGTAATGGTGCAGGCTATATTGAAAATGACCAACTCGTTTTAACAGAAGAACAAAGACAAAACAATAAAAAACGTAAAAAAAACCAATAGGAAAGGAGCAAGCATCATGACGAATAAAAACACAGGAAAAGACATCCGTCAAAACTCGCCTAAGGAGCATCAAAGCGGACAGCCTGAGCCATTATCAGGCAGTAAAAAAGTAAAAAACCGCAACCATACAAGACAAAAGCACAATTCTCATCACGATATGTAAACATTCTCCTCTCATCCCGTGGCAAAACGGAATGTTTTAGGTCTTTCACACATTTCAGTTCTCAACATATCATTTATTATGAGATGTGATGGAGGAGTGTCTATGGAGAATGAAAAGCAATCGAATTCCTCTGATTTTCTAGAAATAGATGATTGGCTCAATGTTTTAATGGATGATCCATTTGCCTGGTATGATGAACACCTCCCAATTGACCTTTATGAAACAAGCCGTGATTATATTATTGAGATTGATGTCTCCACCCTATCGATCACCGATGTAAAGCTGACCTTCGCTGGACATGAGCTGACTCTCTGTTGCACGGTACAAAAGCCAAATGTTGAAGGCGAACAGCCAATTGAAAAAAGTGTCATGCTCCCTTTTTATTTGAACGACAAAGAGATTGAAACAGAATACGAAAACCGAATCATTTCGATAAGAATTAAAAAAAGTTCCGACCATCCACGCGGGGCATTTTCCTTTCAAATCCCGCACTTCAAACATTAAGAGCCCACCTTCATTTGGTGGGCTCTCTTCCGTTCGTGTCAAGTCAATACCTTTTGCGAACCACCATGGCCAAATAGTAGAGTCGCTATATGATAAGGTATTCTTTTTCTACTAGATGGTTTGGGTCTTTCTAGTAAATGGGCAGTTATGAATGAAAAAAGGCGTTCATAGAGATGAGAGACATACATTTTTGTTATTTTCTTCTATCATCGCTTCATGTAAAATAAGATAGAGAGACGAGGGGTATAAGGAGTGAGAACATGTTAAGCGGCTGGTTTTTGTGGTTCATTTTATTTTGGGGTACGGTGATGATCGGATTACTCGCAATCGGTGGCTTTTTTATGTTTCGCAAATTTTTAAAACGATTGCCGAAGGAAGATGGGAAATCAGAGCTTGATTGGCAGGATGAATATATTCAAAAGAGCCTCCACCTATGGCGGGAAGAAGACAAACAGCTTTTAAATGAGCTTGTATTACCTGTTCCAGAGCTGTTTAGAGATGTCGCCAAAGAAAAAATTGCAGGAAAAATTGGCGAGCTGGCTTTAAAAGAACAAGCTGCCAGCATTAATTTAGACTTAATCATTCGCGGCTATATTATCGCTACACCAAAGCGTGATCATAAGTTTTTATTGAAGCGCCTTCAAGAAAAAAACATCGATCATACGCCATATGAGGCGTTATTAAAATAACCTCCTTTATAAAAAGGAGGTTCAGCGTGTAGACAAACCCTCGCATTCTTTGTCAGTCTGTGCGCTGGTGCTCACCCATCCTAGACTTCAAAGGTTTTCTATCACGCTGAAAAGAAAGAAGACAAAGGGCTAAAATAAAGATCATTTTAGCCCTTTGTCAACAATCTGGGTTTAATTCATTTGAACCTGCTGCGGATCTAATTGCTTAGACAGCTTTCTAAACGACAAATACATGGCAACGCGCCAAGGTACAATCATGCCAAAGGCAAGTATCCAAAACATTCCGCTTAGAGAGCCATAATCAATAGAAGAACTCAGGATCGTCTTCATCCCGATACGAAGAACAAGAAGTCCAATGAGAATAAACACAAATGCTTTTGAACGCTTTAAGTAAATCTCGTTCCCTCTAATTTCAAACTTCGATGTTTTGATTAAAAAGATGGAGAAAAACATCCCCACTGTGATCGCTTCAAGAAATTCAGCTCCAGTTACTCGAAACATAGGAACAAAAAACATCAAAGCTCCAGTGCTCATGAAAATAGGAGGTAATATAATTTTTTTCGCGGTTGCCGGTTTTGCAGATGACTTAATGCGAATAAACATGACGGCTACCGCCATACATATTGCAATTATAGAAGAGATTAAGACCATCATATCAAATCATTCCTTTATTCTTTAAGGTCAGCCTATGTATAATATACTCCAATTGACGAAAAAAAACCATTCGCCGCGACTGTAGAAAACGATTTCAAAAGCCTGTAAATCCGCCAAACAAGGATGAGAACATGATGATAATCCATGTGAGGAGATCAAAGAACAGCAATATCCCTACCACAATCATAATGATCCCGCCAATTTTCATGATGAACTGCTGACGCTTTCTGATCCACGCCATTTTCGTAATGAAAAAGGAGAGAACAAAAAAGGGAACGCCAAATCCAAATACATACGCAATCATATAAGGCACAGCCGACTCAGGATTGTTACTCGCCAGTGCGATAACAGCAGATAAAATAGGTCCTGTACAAGGTGTCCAACCAGCGGCAAAGCCCATTCCAATGAGAATCGATCCAAAAAAACCAGCAGGTCGGTTTTTGAACTGCATTCTCTTTTCGCCCATGAGGAAAGAAGGCTGAAATACACCAAGCGTCATAAAACCAAAGAAAATAATGAGGATAGCTCCAACCTGGCGAATCGCTTGATGGTAATCATCAAAAAACTTCCCAACAAACGATGTCCCAAAGCCTATCGCAATAAAGATAATAGAGAAACCAATTAAAAAGAATAAGGTATGAAGCAGACTTCTTCTTCTCAGCATCACCTTCTCAGATTTCACTTCATCCATACTAACGCCCGTAATATAAGATAAAAACGCTGGATAAAGCGGCAGACAGCACGGTGAGATAAAAGAAAGGAATCCTGCTCCGAAAGCTAAAAAGTAATTCAAATCTGTCAAAAGAACACCCCCTTCTTACAATATACAATAAGAGATGACAAAATCATTTCATTTTTTTTACATCCTCTCAATAAAGATGGTCTATTCTCTTAAAACCTTATATAATTTAATTTGACATCGAGATAACGAATCCTTTAAATTTGAAAATAAACCTGAAAATGGATATAATAGAATCGATTCTTTTTATCAAGATTTGCATGAAAGGAACATGACTTTGGTAAAAACATCATTATTAACTCAAATCGAAGAAAAAAGAGAAGAGCTGATGAAAGTTGTGATGCACAATGGGATGACCTCAACAGTGACCATCGAACATAGCCAGCAGCTAGATCATCTCCTCTTACAATATCAACGACACTTACACTCAAACTCAGCCAACTAATCATATCTCATGATATTTATCATGCTGCACGATTTTTAGAACAGTTGATATGTGTGACCATAAACGAAACAAAAACCTCTGATAACAGGGGTTTTTGTTTTTTTACAGGAAGCTGACGCCAAAATAAAAACCACCTTCCCTGCTTCATTTAGGCAAGTACAGTGGTTTTAAAGCGTCTGATGAAGGTGAATTCAATAAAGAAAGGACAACGCTTGTCCATTCTTTATAACCATGTTCCATCTATGATCATAATATCGTACGTATTATTTCGCTTGGTTGTTCATGGCTTTCATCATTTGATTGATTTTCTTCTGGGACGGTTTCATGCCCATTTGCATCATCATCATTCGAAGCATTTGTTCATTAATTGGTGGATTCTTTTTCAAGTAGCTCATCATATACTTACGAGCAATAAAGAATCCGAGTGCAACTCCTGCAAGCAGTGCAACAACGCCTACAAGGATGACAACCCATAAATCCATAATTCTTCCTCCTTCATGTTGTCTCGTATAAAGTGTACTAAACAAAAGGCTATTATACAACATTTCACGTTCAAATTTATTTTTTTAAACAAAATTCCTCACTTTTACCGGATTGAGCCACCCGTGCTTCTTTGAACCGAAGTCCATCGCAAGGAAGCAAGGACTAATTTTTCTCAGCACTTCAAAAAACACTGCTTCTGCTTCATAACTACCGGTGGCAGACATTTGGATATAACGATCTTTTATGATAAATGCAGCCGTTCCTTTTCCATCAGGTAAGGAAGCGCTGTATATCGAGCCAATTTGTGTATAGTGAACGTTCGTTAAGTTGTTCATTAATCGCTGATGCATATGAAAAGCAGGGATTCGTTTCGTCACGTAATCCACTTGTTTCACAAGCATCACCAATTCATCTTCCGTGCGGTTCGTCCAGTGTAACGACTCAAACAAATGAAACAAAATTGATTCTCTGCCAAAATAATGATGCGCAAATTCATCCTCAATCCAATAAATATAATAATGGCGTTCCATGTCTATCCCTTCCTTTCACATTTCGTCAATCTCGTATATTGCTTGTATTATACAAAAATGTGAAAGAAAGAATTGTCTATATATGAAGCAAGAAGAAACTAGTTTTGTCAAAAAAACAAGAAAAAAGAAAAAAGTTTGCAGAGCGGATGAAAATGCTCTGCAAACAGATGAAAAAAAGCATGATGCTTGGAGACTTCGTTATTTGTTCAGCTTCGCTTTCACACGGCTGACGACATTGCTGACCGTGAAGCCGTATTTCTCAATAATGGTTTCACCAGGTGCAGAAGCGCCAAATTTATCAATGGCAATTACGTCACCATCAAGACCAGTGTAACGCTCCCAGCCAAGTGAAGCCCCCATTTCAATCGCAATACGAGCCCGCACTGCTGTAGGAAGGACTGATTCTTTGTATTCGTCTGACTGCTGATCGAAACGATCCCATGCAGGAAGACTGACAACAGACGCGCGGATTCCTTCTTTCTCAAGTGCTTTTTGCGCTTCAATCGCTAAACCGACTTCAGATCCAGATGCGAGTAGAAGTGCTTCTGGCTGCGCATCAGCAGCTTCAACGACGACGTATCCACCCTTTTCTACTCCCTCATACGCCTTCTCAGGTGCTTGGTCAATCGTTGGAAGGTTTTGACGAGTCAGAACTAGTGCTGTCGGTTTATCCGTTGAAGATACAGCCAGTTTCCACGCTGCAGCTGTTTCGTTTCCATCCGCAGGGCGAATGACAGAAAGGTTCGGCATCGCACGTAATGAAGCAAGCTGTTCAACCGGCTCATGCGTCGGACCATCTTCACCAACAGCGATACTGTCATGAGTAAAGACATAAGTGACTGGAAGTCCCATTAAGGCAGCAAGACGAATCGCTGGTCTTAAGTAATCTGAGAAAACAAAGAACGTTCCGCCGAATACACGAAGGCCGCCGTGAAGCGCCATACCGTTTAACGCGGCACCCATTGCAAATTCTCTGACGCCGAACCAAATGTTCTTACCAGCATAATGATCTTTACCAAAATCGTCTGTGTTTTTAATCGTTGTTTTGTTTGAACCTGCAAGGTCAGCAGACCCGCCAATGAAGAAAGGTACTTGCTTCGCAATGCCATTTAATACTTCGCCTGAAGAAGCGCGGGAGGCAAGACTTGAACCTGCTTCATAAACAGGAACCTCTTGATCCCAATTCTCAGGAAGCTTTCCTTCAATCGCAAGCTGCAATTGAGCTGCAAGCTCAGGGTATTCTTTTTCATATTGCGCAAATAGTTCATTCCAAGCTGCTTCTTTTTTCTGACCAGCGTCTTTTACAGCTTCTTTGAAATGATCGTACACTTCAGAAGGTACATGGAAATCTTCTTCAAACGTCCAAGAGTAAGCTTCCTTCGTCAGCTTGGCTTCGTCGCTGCCAAGTGGTGCACCATGCACACCAGAAGTTCCTGCACGGTTTGGCGATCCGAAACCGATTGTTGTTTTCACTTCAATCAGTGTAGGTCTGTCTGTGCTTTGTTTTGCCTTTTCGATAGCAGCCGTCACTTCTTCAATGTTATTGCCGTCTTTCACATAAAGAACTTCCCAGTTCATCGCTTCAAAACGATTCTTCACATTTTCAGAGAATGAACGATCTAGGTCGCCATCTAAAGAAATATCATTTGAATCATAAAGGACAATTAAACGGCCTAAGCCTAAATGACCAGCAAGGGAAGCAGCTTCAGAGGAAATTCCCTCCATTAAGTCTCCATCTCCGCAAATGCTGTATGTATAGTGATCTACAACATTAAAGTTGTCTTTGTTATACGTTTCCGCAAGATGTCTTTCTGCAAGTGCCATACCAACTGCCATGGCAATCCCCTGTCCTAAAGGACCTGTTGTAGCATCGACGCCATCTGTATGTCCAAATTCAGGATGTCCAGGTGTTTTGCTACCCCATTGGCGGAATTGTTTTAGATCATCGATGCTCAGATTGTATCCGCTTAAATGAAGCATGCTATATAGAAGCATAGAACCATGTCCCGCAGATAATACAAAACGGTCTCTGTTAAACCAATTTGGGTTTTGCGGACTTACGTTTAAGTGATTCGTCCATAAAGCGTATGCCATTGGCGCAGCACCCATCGGCATTCCAGGGTGGCCGGAATTCGCTTTTTCAATTGCGTCTATGGAGAGAGTACGTATTGTTGCAATAGATTTCAATTCAATCGTTTCCATATAAATCCCCTTCCGTATCTTGTGTACACCATTATCATAAATCTACTGTCCTTTTTTCACAACTATTTCACGCTGAAAAAGAGTGATTTTGTCACATTTAGTTTATCGATCACCTAAAAAGTTATGCAAATATGAAAAAAGATGAGAATATCCTTCCCATCTTTTCAAAATTCAAGAAACCGAAAACTTAATGAAGGTTTTGATCTCTTTCTCTTTTTAATTTTTCTGGTGTGACATCGTTTCCTTCAGGGTCAACGATTTTCACGGTTTTAAGTGTATTTTTCATAGAAGAACGAAAAGCTTTTAAATACTCTTCTCTTAATTGCTTTTGTTCTGTTTTTTCAGCGTCTGACAAACCGGTCTCTTTTGACTTTTTTGAAAGCTCATTGATTCTTGCAAGCTGATTTTTAGAAATCATGACTAACTCCTTTAAAGCATTTTCTCTACATACTACTAAATATCAATCATTTTGACAACAAATCAAGCTTTAGGTGGTCAGACCTTTTTCATATTCTTGATACCTTCTATGGACCGTTGCTTTTGAAATGTCAAAACCTAGTGCCTGAAGAGTTGCTGCGATTTCTGCGAAGGTCATGTTATTTTTTCTTAATCGAACAATTTCTGAAATCGGCACTTCAATACGCTCACGGCCAGGCGCATGATCCTGCTGTTTTAAATTCAGTTCGGGCTGATACCCTCGTTCAACGGCTCTTCTCATTCCCCGCTTGATTTTCAGGTTATGAATTTTTCGTTGATACTCTTCAACGACTCCTACGATCTCAATCACCATTTCATCTGCTTCTGAAAGCTCAAGTTCGCCTCTATGAAACGTACTGTACACCTTCACATTCTCTTTAAAAAGACAATGAAGAAGCGCAATTTTTGCTTGTCCTCTTCCGAGACGTGTTTCATCCTGGATAAGAACAGCATCAATTGACTCTTCTTTTAGTGTAGCTAGCATATCAAACACACCATCGCGATCTAGATCATACCCGCTTGCTTTTTCTTTAATGACTTTAACCACATTCATCTTGTGCATAGCAGCTAAAGCTAGCAATTCTTCTTCTTGTCTCTTCAGTGAGGTTTCCTGCTCTTCTTTGACAGTGCTTACTCTCGCATAGATGATTGCATTCATGTCTTCAATCGACCTTTCTACTGTACTGTTGCAAGTTGATATACGACTGGATGCTCTTTTTTGACTGGTATGACAAGGATGTCACCAGGCTGGATTTCTGTTGAAGCAAGATCGTTGTGCTGAGTGACCCAGTCAATAAACGCATTTTTATCGATTGATTTGCTGTCGTTTACTTGATCAGCTAACCCCCAAAGAGTATCCCCTGATTGAACTTCTATTTTAACATACTGATTTGGATCATTATGGCTTGTGACTGCAATAAGTGAGAGAAATATGCCAACGATGAATGAGAATACCCCAATAAAAATAATAGATTCTTTTAACCTCATAATGTCATCTCTCCTAATAGAATGTGTGTTCGTTCTTTCTGACACTTATTATAAATACGAACAAACGTTTCTGTCAAACGTTTTTTTCGAACCTATGTTTGTACTGTTAGGAAAAACATGCTATAATTTCTTTAAAATTGACGTTTTGAGGTGCAAAAGATGACGAAGCTATCAAAAAGACAACTCGATATCCTGACATTCATCAAAGAAGAAGTAAAAAGCAAGGGCTATCCCCCATCCGTTCGTGAAATTGGAGAAGCTGTCGGTCTAGCATCCAGTTCAACGGTTCATGGACATTTAGCTAGACTAGAAACGAAGGGCTTAATTAGAAGAGACCCGACAAAACCTAGAGCGATCGAAGTACTAGATGAAGAGGAAATGAATATTCCAAAGAGTGCTGTAATGAACGTACCAGTCATCGGAAAAGTAACAGCAGGCCTGCCTATTACGGCTGTTGAGAATGTAGAAGAGTACTTCCCTCTTCCAGAGACTTTTGCAGCACCAGATGAACAAGTATTTATGCTTGAAATTATGGGAGAAAGTATGATTGACGCAGGAATTTTGGACAAGGACTATGTCATTGTGCGTCAGCAAAGCACTGCTAACAATGGAGATATTGTCGTCGCCATGACAGAGGAAGATGAAGCGACAGTGAAACGTTTCTATAAAGAAGATACACACTTTAGATTACAGCCAGAAAATCCATCTATGGAACCGATTATTTTACAGAATGTAAGTATACTAGGTAAAGTGATTGGCGTCTTTAGAAATATTCACTAAAAAAAGCCGGTATTTCATCAGTTAATGATGAGAACCGGCTTTTTTTTATGAACAAGAATAGGCAAGAATACTCGAGCTTGGGAAGGAACCAAATGTAAAGTTCGGCCAAATAAAGCCAGTTGTTCTCCCGAAAGGCTGTGAAGATAGAACATACATTAAAAATACTTGACCGTTTCTCATAAACACAATCGTCCACCTTCTATTACATCCCGCGGCAAATTGAACCGATTGCTGACCTCCACCTGTTTGCCCTGAAATAAGTGACTGCATGCTTTGAGGCTGTGATAATGCTTGCTGATATTGCGAAACGATATGCTGTGGTGGGGCTGGCGGGGCTGATCCACTAGATCCGGGCCCAGTGCCTCCTCCTCCGATTGGAAACCCTGGAAATCCTCCAACTTGAGAAGGGAGCGACGGCCAACCTTGCATCTGCCTATCATATGAGTACCCATTCCACATACCTTCATACGGATAATACATATTCAACACCACTTTCTTAGACATTCATCACGATAGTATATGTCATAAATGAAAAAGCGTGTTGAACGTCCAAACAGAAACTTTTCCAAAAAACGTTTTGTTCTTCTTTAGAACGGTTAAGTAGTAGATATAAAGAAAAAATAAAAAAATGAAAACTTTTTGCCACCCTCAAACGTTATATATATAGAAAGAAAAGAAATAAAAAACATTTCAATTTAATACTTGTAATATCACTGTAATTATTGTAACATTTGTAACATAAGAAGTTTTCATTGAGAAAAGGAGGCAATCGCCTTGAAAAAATTATTCGTTTTATTAACTGCTATTATGCTTATGATCTCATTACAATCTACAACATTGGCCGCTTCTAAAAAACCAGCCACTTTGACAAATAAAGAAGCGTTACATATTGCCCTTGATGCACGGGAACACTTTTGGAGTGCGATGTCAGGCTACAAAATTAATGAACATTCTGATTACAAATTAAAATCATTTAGCTATAAAGACATGACTTACAACTATCTTTCTAAAACATTTGATACAAAGAAAAAACTAAACAGCTACCTATCTCAAGTTTTCACAAAAGAAGCCATCAATCAAGGTTTAAAAGACTACCAGTTCATTGTTCATAAAGGCAAAATGGCTGTTCCAGTCGGCGACGGAGACAATATGCTTAATTGGGATAAAGCGACACCTAAACTTGTCTCTAAAAAACAAACAGTCCGCACATATGAATTCACTGTCCCAACACTTGATGGACGCAAAGTACAAAGAACGGTTACGTTCGAAAAAGGACAAAAAGATTGGAAAGTCACTAAAATTGACGCTGTTATCTAAATAAAAACCAGGCCATTCAATCGGCCTGGTTTTTATATTGAAGTAAATTCAGTCATGCGGTCTAAGGCGTGAGCAAGTGATGATGCCGTGCGAAATTCATTAAAAGGAAGCCCGAGCTGCACAGCGGTTTGGGCAATTTCTGGTCTGATTCCTGAAATAGTTGTCTCTACTCCAATTAACCGAAGTGATGTGACAAGATCAAAGATTTGATGAGCCACCATTGTATCAATGATGACAACGCCCGATAAATCAATACATAAATGCTGTACACCTTTTTGTGAGCACTGTTTTAGCGTATTTTCTAAAATAATCTTTGCTCTTGCTGTATCAATATCACCTACTAACGGCAATAACGCAATATGACTTTTTAAGACAATGACAGGTGAGCTCAGCTCGTAAATCATGTCTCTTTGTGCCACGAGCTTCCTCGTTGTATTTTTCACATATTGCTGGATGAACATATGAATAGAAATATTAAACGCCTCTGAAATTAAATCATACCAATAAAAGATGCGGTCAATATCAATTTCATCTTGACGCTGTTTAATAAATTCTTTTAAGTAATGAAGGACCACTCTTTGATTGGACATGTATTCTCTCACAACATAATCTAATGGTGTGTTTAAATGCTTTGGGTCACTGGCTAAGTCTTCAGACCACTTTTTAAACTCAGTATGTAAATACGTCTTGTCTTCAATAAGAGCACGTATAAAATGCTGGTAATAATCTTGATTTTGCCGTTTTAGCTCTGATATGATGCTGGAATCTGTTGAACGATATATTGATTCTGGATCATCATCTTCAATTGAATCATACCAAGTTTCAGTCAGTTTCTCTGCATGTTGCATGAAATAATCGTATAATGCACGGTTCTTATCCATAAGCATATGTCCCTTCACATTTTCTTCTTGTCTGTCTTTGTACCTTATAGGATCCATTGTACCACTGAATCTTTTGCCCCTGCTAGCTCCAATACGCTCTGATCATCATCAAAAAAGGCACCTACTCACAGGCGCCTCTCTTTTAGTTTTATTTCACAATAAATAAAATTCTTTTCCCATCAGGATACCCGCTCATCTGGTGTCCGACCCATGAGCCCGCTCCCCTATTATCAGACGGACTGACATATTGAACACTCGCCCCTTTTCCTCCTTCAAGACAAACTGCCATCGGCCACTCATCTCGGTCGAATCCAGGCTTAGTCGGAATGCCTTTTAATGATTCTTGCCTGCGGGCATCTGCTCCATTTCGGTCTATCGTACACACATCTGAATGCCCTTTTCGAATGGCTTCTTGAATATGACTGCCTGTTTCAGGGTACCGTTCCTTTGGAAATTGAATAACATGATCATATCGATCCGCACCTTTTGCCGCATGTTCCTCCCCAAATCCACCTAGCAGCGTGCCCATCCATATCACAAAGCATAAGGCGACAGCAGTAATCCAGCCTCTTCTCATCTTCAAAAATGCGTGACCTCCTCATTTTTCTCAAGTAGAATCTTGACTTAAAGGAAATGTGTCATTTTAATGTATGAGTCGTTCACGAATGACATGTGAAAAAAATGAAGAGGCTGAAAACTCAATGAATCTTTCAAGTATAGACAGATAGACACTTGTATCCACATAAAAAAGCTTGTCCCCTATGAAGGAAACAAGCTTTATGTTCTAGCTTTTATTGCGCTTTTGCATAGTTGATAAATTCAACAAAGGCAGCTGTCGCTTTTGGACCGCCATTAATCGTTCCGTTTGAATACCCTGCGTTATGAACCCCAACGATTTGCTGATTTTGATCTAGCATCGCTGAGCCTGAATTTCCGCTAAATGTATCAATCGTATAGTATGCGAGATTCGTATCTTCTCTTGTCACAGGACCTGACATCTCCCACTGCGACACCTTGCCAGTCGATCTCATTTTATCACCTGGATATCCAGAAATTTTAATCGTTGTTCCAGTTAAGTTTGACACTTGACGGATGGAGCGGTAACCGACTGTATTGCCAATGTTCGTATCTGTTTTGATCACGGCAAAATCATATTGGCTCGCACCTGTATTGATATATCCGCTTGGTACATAGAACTCTGTCATATTTGCTGACCCATTTACCGCAGTGCTATCATTCATCCCTGGATACACCGATCCTTTTGCACTATAACTTCTCGATGCTGTATTGTACACGCAGTGTCCGTTTGTCAAAATTTTGTTAGGGGCAATGAGTGTCCCCGTGCAGCTGGAGCCGCCAAATGTAATATAAGCAATTGAATTATATGGTGCTACTCTTGTATTTGCTACTTTTGTTCTACCATCGTCTCCAATGACGACTTTAGTTTGAAAGTCTTTTACATATTTTGATAGTGGTTTTACTTTTTCACCAACAGTTGAAGATAGATCATCCACTTTATCAAAGGATGAGGGGGATTTCGTATCATTGTGGAAATCACTTGAAGAGATCACCTTTCCATCAGAAGTCACCATGTCATAATCAGATGTTAGTACTGAATCCGATGCGGCATGGGCAAAACTAGGCACACTTAAAGCACCAAAAACGAGTAGAGAAGGGAGTAACATTTTCACCTTTTTCATCATATTCCTCCTTTATGTCCTATATCAAAAATGATACGATTGTTCCATATTGGAGTAAATGAGAGAATATTCTTATTTTTTACAAAATATTTCATTTTCAAATTAGGTGTTTTGTATCTTTCAAACTTTCATTCTATCGATCTCACCTCTCTTGATGAAACAGAAAAAACCGCCTAATTGGCGGTCTTCCCTCTTGTCAGCTCCATACATCTTTTACATATCTATTATTATTCGCAAGGGTTGTCAGCCAATTTTCAGCTGCTTCCTTCGAGCATTGTTTCTCGTGTTGATAGAGGTCGATCAGTGTAGCCTCTACATCTGGTGCCATGACTTTTCCGTCCCCGCACACGTAAAGATACGCACCTTGGTCAAGTAACTTGATTAACATGCCGCCGTCTTCTTTCAACAAATGCTGGACATATACTTTTTGCTCTTTGTGACGAGAATAAGCCCGGTGGATGTGGACAACTCCTTTTTGCGCTGCAAGCTGCATTTCTTCAAAATACAGATCATCTTCATGAGGGTGACGGCAGCCAAAATATAGGTGAGCTTCGCCTAGTGGTTTGCCTTCCTTCTGCCATACTTCTCTTGCCTGAACAAACCCTCTAAATGGAGCGATTCCTGTACCCGGTCCGATCATGATCATCGGAACTTCAGATGAAGGCGGCAGCTGGAATCCTGCCTGCGCTTCGTGGAGGAAGCAGGCGACTTCTTCTCCTTCCTGCAGACCGCATAAATAGTTTGATGCGACTCCGGCATATTCTCCGCGGCCGCTCCACGCTTTCCCTTTCACAACCGCCACTGTGATACTGACTCTTTTTTCATCGACCTTTGGTGAGCTAGAAATAGAATAATAACGCGGCTTCAAACCTGGTAAAAGTGCTAAAAAGTGCACAAATGACAGCTCACATGCTTCATATTGATCTAGTAAGTCAAGCATGGTTACTCGTTTCTTTAAAATAGCTTCTTGATACGCTTCACCAGCCATTTGCTCAAGCTCCACGCGGTGAGGCGGACAAACTGTATATGCGGCGAGCTCTCTTAGCTGCGTACGTGTTGCAGGCTCTTGAAGCTCAACATGCGACGCAAGTAATTCTCTCATTTGAATCGGCTGATCTAAAGGTAAATGATTTGCTTTTTTCTCAGAAGAAAGCTTGATGTGCTGCTTAGGATCTAGATTGAAGCGATTGATCACCCGCTGAACGAGTGCATCACTATTTTTCGGAACAATTCCGATATGATCCCCTTCTTTGTACTTTTTCCCTTCAGGCAATTGCAGCTCTATATGTCTTGTTTGCCGCTCACTTTTTTCAGATTGTAATTCTTCATTTTTCAGTACAACAGCTGAAAAGGCACCATATGTTTTCGCCACAGGACGTTCTACTAGCTCATTGGTATAAGCAACTGATAGCTTTGGGTTTTCTTTACCTTTTTCTTGGAAGGTGAGCTTAAATTCTTTTGCGAGCTGCTTGAAGACCGTTTTCTGAAATGCTTCTTTATCCTCATCCATATCTCCGCCTGCATCACCTTCTCCTAAATCAGCTGCACGTTTCGCACCTTTTCTTTCAAGTGCTTCATCAATGAGGCGAGGAATACGCTGGTACGTACTCGCCCAATTTCGATCTCCGCATCCAAACACAGCAAACGTCACGTTTGTTAAATCCTGCTCTTTATCCTGCGTGACCCAATCCACAAATTTTTTCGCATGGTCAGGCGGATGTCCATTATATGAAGCGGTCACGATGAAGACTGCACCCTTATCTGGTAATTGACGTGTATAGTCATCAAGCGGAGCAGTGGTCACATCAAACCCTTTTGCTTTTCCTTCTTCAGCCAATTCGTTTGCGATTTGCTGCGCTGTGCCAAGATTTGATCCATATAAAACAAGCAGTGGTGTACCATGACTCTCCACTTTTGACTCATCAGATTTTGTGCTTTTTTTCGCCTCTTCTTTCGGTGGTGCCATAAAGAGTTGCTGCTTTCTTGGCCGCACTTTGATTTTAAAATCGTTTGGCTTAATCGTCAGAGATTCTTTTAAATCAAGTTCATATGATGTGTGATCAATCAATTCCAGGTTGTGCAGGACCATTGCCAGTACCATTGTGGCTTCATGAAGGGCGAATTGCATGCCGATACATGCACGCTGTCCATTCCCAAAAGGCTTGTAGGCATGCTGCGGGATCTTTTCAGGGTGTAGAAACCGCTCTGGTTTAAATTCTTCCGCATCCTCTCCCCATACCGCTTGATCACGATGTAACTTAGGTAGCAGCACGGAGACACTTTGGTTCTTTTTAATCGAATATTTCCCTCCGATGACGGTGTCCTCTTTCGCATAAAAAGAGAACGTAGGCGCTGTTGGCCAGAGGCGAAGAGATTCATTTAAAACCATACGTGTGTAATTTAGTTTTTGTACCTGCTTAAATGTTGGCAGTCCGCCTTGCAGCACATCATCTGCTTCTTGGACAGCTTTCTTTAATTTTTCAGGATTCTTTAATAAGAAATAAATCGCAAAGGATAGCAGCCCGCTTGTTGTTTCGTGCCCAGCTATTAAGAAGGTAATGATTTGATAGCGAATATTTTCATCTGACAGGCGCTCTCCTGTTTCAGGGTCCTTTGCATGCAGCATGAGGGACAGTAAATCATCGCCCGTTTTATCTTGTTTTTTCCGTTCTTGAATAATGTCATCTACTAATTGCTTCATAAAATCAACATTATCTTCAAATTTTTTTCTTCTTTTGATCATTAGCTTATCTGCAACCGGCAACCGGCTCGCCTGATCCATCGCTTCGCTTAAACCATTCACCATACTTTCGATGAATGGATGCTGATTTTCTTTATAAAAACTGTTAAACCTGAAATCAAAACCACAAAGTCCGATCGTATCTAAAGTAAGCTTTGTCATATCCTCTGCTACTTCAATTTCTTCATCACGGCCTGTTCTTTGCCATTTTTGTACAAGCTGTGTGGCAATATCGAGCATCATTTCATGATAGCCCTTCATGGCCTGCTGACTAAACGCCGGCATCAAGATGTGGTGAGCCTTTCTCCAGTTCGGTTCTTCTGTCCAGCTCGTAAATAACCCATCCCCTGCAAATGCTCTTACTTTATTGAGACTAGTCCCAATGTATTTATCAAAACGGCTCTCATCACATATTTCTTGGAAAAGTTCATGATTAGAAACAAAAATACTTGTTGCTTTTGAAAATTCAAACTGAAAGATCGGTCCTAATTCATCTGCCAGCCGCCAAAAGGTTTGAGAAAGCTCCCCCTTTTTGATATGGGGAATATTTTTAAAAGGTCCGTATGTTTTTGGTTTTGGAATGATTGATGTTTGTTGCATGTGCCCACTCCTTTTCATTCATTAAGATGCGACGCTGATAGCGCGCCATAAACTTTGCTCAATGTCCTCTAGAAATTCAATCGTTGGCTCTATTTCTTCTGCAAGAATTTGTTTATGCAGCTGTACAAAGGCACCAAATACAATCGATAAAATGGTTTTACCTGAAAGATTTGGATGAATCCCATCCTTTTTCCCTTCTTCAAAGATAAGGAATAGCTCATGTAACAAATGCTGCATTTTCTCTTTGCTCGTCTCGTCTAAGTAATGGGATCGTTTATCAATTTCTAAGAAATATAGCCCGCTTGGATTCTCCTTTGTAAATAAAACCAAGCAATAAAATACATGCTTAAAGTACGCCCGAATACTCGCCTTTGGATCTGGACTGTTTGTGTTCATTTTTTCGATAAATGCAGAAAGGCTGCGCTGGTACAAAATATTGACGAGTGCCTCTTTACTGTCGAAATAACGGTAAATGGTTCCCGCTCCGACGTTTGCTCTTTTTGAAATCATTGGCATCGTGGTCCCATCAAAGCCCCGTTCAATAAATAAGTCTAGTGAAGCCTTCATGATCTGTTCTTGTTTATCAGTCACTGCTTGCACTTCATCCCCTCCTCGCCACAGGAATGAACGTTCATTCCGCAAACGGTATATTATATTAATATTTTAATTTGTTCTATATACACTTAAACACATTTATTTTTTTCCGTCATCACATTTTCTGAAAATAATAATAATTGAGAAATGATGCCTAGTCAGACAGCATCCAAACGACTTATAAACATTGACGGATATGTGTCATGCGGGTGACCTCCGCACTATACCTTCATTCTTGATCAATCGGAGAGTGAATGTGGTCGTCATATGTATCAATATATAAGCTGCCATTACTTGAACGGACTGCGTATACAATGTCCTTTAAGGAGAGCTGCCTTTTCTTAAGCTCTTCATCTATCCACTCCACCGTTAATTGATTTTCATGAATGTTTTTCAAAATGAGCTTTCCGTCCATGATCACTTCAATAGGCATGTAGCCCTCTGCCTTCATATACAATTGAAGATCCTTTCGAGTGACATTTTCAAACGAAGGATATTTTTTCACTGACATATGTCCATCTGTTTCAATTATGGCAAATTCAACTTCGCTAATATCAAAAATGTCTTTTTCTCTCAGCTGCTGATTTAAATAATCAAGGGTATATCTCATTCCCTTCATATTCTCTTCAAGAATTTTGCCATTTTGTATGACAAGGGTTGGTTTACCGGCCATAAATCCTCTCAATTTTCGGCTCCTTAAAGCAATGAGCGAAATCACATAAATGATCATGACAAGCGTGACAAAGGAAATCGTCGTGTGATGAAACGGAAGCGTTGTATTAAACGCGAGACTCGCCGCAATTGAACCTAAGCTAATGGCTGCTATAAAATCAAAAATATTCATTTGTGCTATGGTTTGCTTTCCAAGAAGACGTGCTCCACCAAATAAAATCGCAAAAGCAAACATCGTCCGTAAAATGACTTCAATATGGTCAGGCATGTAAGGGTCCACCTTTCAATTGCATCAAAAAAAGCCTTTTCCTTAGAAAAGACTCCTTTTTAGACTATGCATTTATTCCATCATTATTCAATTGGGCTGCATCGCTTTGCTCAAAATGTGAGCGCAGCTCAATAATGGAGCTATTTCTGACAGCATTGTCATCTTGCTCAAGAAGCCACGTATAAAATCTAGCTTGCTCCGCTGTTTGCAATGCCTGCATATATTTATGCGTGGAACGCTTCTCTGCAACGCGCTGTTTGATCGCGCGCATCTGCTTCCAGAATTGATAATAAGGAAGCTTGAGCTTGGTCATCAAGCCGCGATCATCCTCAATGACATATCCCTCTTCTTTGATCGAGTCGTCATGAGAAACGGCCTGATACCATTTATAAAAAGACGTCCAATCATGGAAGACAGCCACTTCCTGCTTGCTGGATATTCCAAGCTGTTCGCTTACTCTTTTCACTTCAGTAAATGGTGCCTTTTCATAGCTTAGCTGACGCTTCACTATATCAAGCAAAATGAGTTGATCATGATCATATGTGATAATATGTGGGTCTTTCTCTGGCAAAATGACTTCAAACACAAGAGATGCATTGTGGTCACGTACGTATGATTTGATGTAGTCGACCTGCACGTCTCCGAAGGTCTGATAGAATAACTCCTCGACCCAGGAAGCATGCTGATTTTGTTTCACATGAGATGTATACGATTTGGACGTAAACACCAATTCATCTTCCATTTCGTTATACCCAACCGTCCCTAAATATCCATTTGCTTTATCATAGACGGTGACAGGAAATTGAAGGTGGTTCACTAGATGATGCATTTTTGTCTCCGGACGCTCATCAATGTTAAAAAATTTGTTGTAGCTTCTTGAAACAATCTGCTTTGACACCATATTGACAAACAAGCCTCTTGCCTTCACATTCACATCATCCCACTGCCGTTCACTAAACGCTTTTTTCGTAAAATTAAAAGATGAAATATGGTGCGGAAGCTTTAATTCCTGTACATACTCATGCTGATCTAAGTGAGCTAAAAAGTCATCTAGTGAGATATCTGGTTGAATAGCGGCTGATGGTTTTTTCTCAGAAGCTCTATAGATTGGGTTGTCAATTTCATGAGTCTCAATCCCGTCAGCTGTGATTTTCAACACCCTCAGCTGTCCCCCGAATTCAACCTGGCCTTCTAGATTATAAGACCTTTCCGCTGCTTGAATAGGCAGCCTGTATAAATTGCGATGCCCGTGAATTTGAATGACATCTAATCCAGCAGTATTTTGAACAAACAAGTGATCAATGTCATCTGAATATTCACCTACACCGTGGATGAGTTGCTGTGTTGAGACATGCAATAGCTCTTCTGGCAAATGAGCAAGCCCCCCGTGGGTAACAAGAAATGTCTTGCCATGGTACGTAAAATAAGTAAGCTGATGAAATGTCCTAACAAACTTTCGTACTTCTTTTAAATCAAAGTCTGCTGCTTCAATCTCAGGTGCAGTATGCCGGTTAAACATATTACTTTTTACTTTTTCACCATGTGCAAACCGGTATAAATGCTGATCATGATTGCCCTCAATCACGATGACATTCCGGCATTCTCTATGTGCGAGCATCCATTCTAATACTTCCTTGTTTTCTATGCCTCTATCAAGCAAATCACCTGCAAAGATATAAAGTTCATTTTCTTTAATATCTCCTTGCAAATAGGTGGTCAGAGCGGTATGACAGCCGTGAATATCTCCAAAAACATGAATGGCCTCATATTGATCGAAGGATCGAGGCTGATAGGTCATCACTTGCGGATATTCCTCAGGCTGCAAGACAGTCACCCATGATGGGACCTTTTCTGTTTTTAACCGCTCATTCATTTGATATAAAACAGACTCCCGCACAACTTTGTGAGCTACCCGTGAGCGATTTTGCAATAGAGCTGTTTCAAGCGGCACCTGCGTGAAATCGACGACATACACCCTGTAACGATACGATGTGGCCAGCGATTTATATTGAGATATCGATTTGCTTGAAATATGCGTGGCATCAATCACAGTAAAGTCTCCGCGTTCCATACGTGCTGTAAGCAATTCAAATAATAAAGACCAGACTTTGTGATCATGCTTGCTTGAAATTTCTGGTTTCCCATTGACAGATAACTGCGGAGGCTGGGTCAAAAGACGAATCTGATCCGCTGATAATGTGTAAGGCTCTAAGCCTTGGGCTTTGATCCAAGTTGATTTCCCTACGCCTGGGAGACCTCGTAAAAGGACTAAAGTTCTCATATTGGTTCTCCTTTAATAAGTGATATTTTACCTATTATAGATAAATGATGGATAAATCTCAATCTTTTATCGATTATGGTAATATATAGATAGAAAGGGAGGTTTTACGTATGTCTAATGGGGAGAATATGGCATTTAATATTGGTGATCTTCTATTTCAAGTGTTCTCTCTTCTATTCATTGCTGCTATCGTGACGATCATTGTCATCGCTTTTCGAATGATCAGAAGAAAAAGAATGGAATTGAAGAAGGTTGAGGAAAGATTGAACAAAGTGATTGAAAAAAACGATTTAAAAGAGTAAAAAATCCGGAATTTAACCGGATTTTTTTTGTTTCATCACAATCCCTTGCCGCTGCTGCATCAAAAAGAAAAAGACGCCTAAAAGGACAAGAAAACCGCCACACATTTGGAGCAGCGTGACTTTCTCTCCAAGCAGCCATACAGCAAGAATCGTGGCTCCAACAGGTTCGCCAAGGATACTCATTGAAATGGTTGTGGCATTGACATAGGTTAAAAGCCAATTATTAATGACATGAGACATGGTGGGAATGATCGCAAGCAATAAAAAGATTCCCCACTCTTTACCCGGATAGCCTGTAAAAGGCGTTTGCTGAATCAAATTGAATAAAATTAAAAAAAGACCGGCAAAACCAAACACACAAAAACTATAAATCCAATGAGATATCTTTCTGACAGCCTGTTGACCTATTAATAAATAACAAACAACCGCGATCACACTTAAAAAGGATAAAATGTCTCCTAGGATGGCTTCCTGGCTATGACCTATGTCTCCCCACCCAATCATAAGTGCACCAACAATTGCGGCACACATCGTCAAGAGTGCAGGCAGCGTGGTTCGTTCACGGAAAAAGAGAAAGCCGCCTAATAAGGAGACCATCGGCTGAAGGGCGATGATAATAGTAGAGCTTGCCACAGTCGTCAGCTTCAGTGAGCCAAACCACAACACAAAATGGAGTCCTAAAAAGAAGCCTGACATACATAAGAAAAACCAATCTCTTCGCTGAATCGAGAGAAATTCTTTTTTTCGTGGCAGAATAAACGGCAGCATAAAAATCGCGGCAAAGATCATTCGATACATGCTTAAAATAGCAGCAGGTGCATTTGACCATTTCACAATGATAGCAGAAAACGAAATGGCAATAATTGAAATCACAAGCGGTAGTGCAATTGATTTCTTTTGAGCAGTTGACTTCATGTCCATAAGCAGCTTCCTTTACATCAGCAGTAGATGAGAAGTTCATCTTGTATGTCGTCATCTTACTATGTCCAATCCGCTAGAGGCAAGATGATTTTAAAACTTATGTACGCTTTTTTTGCATGAAAAAAGGCTTTCTTCTCGAAAGCCCTATTCATCATCTATCAATAGATAAACCGCCCGAACTGGACCATGAACCCCTACTACTAAATTCATCTCGATATCCGCAGAGTTACTCGGACCTGATATGAAATGAATAGCACCTTTCGCCTGCTCTCCCTCCTCTACTGAGCGATTAAGAGCCGAAACAGCTTGAATCATCCGCGGAACCACCGTGCTTTTTTCGATACACACGATATACATCATCGGTAAAAAATGGAGCGCTCTTCCTTGGCCCTGATGGGATGAAAGGACGACTGTACCTGATTCTGCTAAGGTGTAATCACTGAATACAACCGAATACGCCGCTTGCTCTGCCAGCCTGATATTTTCTTCCCTTGAAGCCTCAGCATTCCAACTGGTGACTGCGAATCCTTCGTGCAGCAAGGTGTCAAACATCGGATAAAATCCATATTGTTCAAAACGATGATCGCCCGATGTCATCACAGAACCCTCTCCATACTCTGTCATCAATGATCGTAATACAGAGGGCGCTTCCTCTGGTGTTGTTTCGACCACTCTTGTATGAATTCGTTGACATTGCACCTTCAATTGCTCGACTAGCTCTTCTTTAGACAAAAGTCCGTTTGTTTCCCACTGAACTTGATGCTTCCAAGCTGGACGCTGAATAGATGCAGACGAGGAGGAATCCTTCCCTAATTGCTTACGGATATGAGCTAAAAACGACTCTCGTTGAGAAATGGTTCCCTTCATCACTGCTCCTCCTTCTGTCTCTTTTTAAACCAATCCCTGAATCTTTCTTTACTAGGAGCTGGCAGGTCACGAATATCTGTCCAATTCTTTAAAGGACCTATTCCTTTTGAAATCTGTCCGTTTGAAGCCATACGATTCATCAATACAGGAGCTGCTTTTGTTCCGAATTGATACATCCCGGGAGTCGATGCGCCCATTCCGAACATTTTCATCGCCATCATTTCAGCTTTAGACGCTCTCCCCTCTTTTTCCACGATGACTTGACGATGTTTTATTAATAACTCGTGAAGCGGGATCTTTACTGGACAAGCATCTGTGCAGGCCGCGCAAAGGCTGGATGCAAAGGGGAGCTCTTGGTAGTCATCATAGCCGCCAAGAAGCGGCGATAAAACAGCACCAATTGGCCCCGGATAAATCGATCCGTATGAATGTCCGCCCACATGCCGGTAAACTGGGCACACATTGATGCAGGCTGCGCACCTGATACATTGGAGAACAGGCTGAAAGGCAGTACCTAATATATTGGACCGCCCATTGTCTACAATGACCAAGTGAAATTCTTCTGGTCCATCCACTTCTTCTTCTCCTTTTGGTCCAACGACAGAAATGTAACTCGTTAATTTCTGACCGACTGCACTTCTGCACAAAAGACCAACGAGGACATCCAGCTCCTCCATCGTTGGAACAATCCGTTCCATGCCCATAACGGCGATATGTGTCTTCGGGATAGCCGTGACAAGATCCGCATTCCCTTCATTTGTCACTAGGCAAATGGAACCTGTATTGGCGACAGCAAAATTACAGCCGGTGACACCAATATCTGCTTCGAGGAACTTTTCACGTAAGATGGCTCTCACAAAACTCGTCATATTTTCAGGTGTCTCTGACATCTCATATCCGAGCTTTTCGTGAAAGACTTCTCGTATTTGTTTTTTCGTCATATGAAGAGCAGGTGCCACAATATGTGAAGGAGGTTCATGATCATCTACTTGCAGAATATACTCGCCAAGATCGCTTTCCACCACCTCACAGCCGATCTCTTCAAGGGCTTGATTCATTTCAATTTCTTCTGTGACCATTGATTTTGATTTAACGATCTTTTGGGCCGCCTTTTTCTGTGCCACATGTTGAATATACGCCGATGCCTCTTCCTTTGTTTTTGCAAAAAAGACATGTCCTCCGCGTGCACTAACACTTTCACTTAACTGGTATAAGTAGTCATCAAGATGCGTCAGCGTATGCTGCCGGATTTCCTCGCCAAGCTCACGCCACTTTTCCCAATTGCCAAGCTCTTCGCTCGCAGCTAGCCGCCTTTCATACAGGCGTTCCTGTGCTGAGGAAACAGCACCTCTCATGACTTTATCTTCTAACCCTTCCCCGATTCGTTCTTTAAAGGCCTTCTCTCCAATTTTCATACTCATGTGCCGTTCCCCCTCTTAAAGTCAGCGGCTATTTAATACCTCTGCGATATGCATCACTTGAATGGGCTTATCAAGACGATTCAGCCTCCCGCCAATATTCAGCAGGCAGCCGCAGTCAGCACCAATGATGTATTCAGCTTGTGTCTCCTCTATGCTTTGGACTTTCTCATCGACCATTTGCTCAGAAATAGGAGTCATTTTTACTGAAAAGGTTCCTCCAAATCCGCAGCAATTTTCGGCGCGCGACAATGGTGTCATCGTCAAATCTTTGACATTTGACAACAGTGTGAAAGGGGCTTCCTTAATTCGCAGCAGTCTCGTCATATGACAGGATGTGTGATAGGTTGCGTTTCCTTTCAGGCTCGCTCCGACATCTGTGACGTGTAATATATCAACAATAAACTCGGTTAATTCATATGTTTTCTCAGCAAGTGCCTTAGCTTTTGCTGACCACACTGGGTCTTCTTTTAAAAGATGAGGATATTCTAAAAACATCGCCTTACAAGAACCTGACGGCGTCACGACATATTCAGCTGATTCAAAGGCTTTGATCATGTTTTTTGCTGCTTTAATGGTTTCTTTTGTATAGCCGCTGTTAAAGGCTGGCTGCCCGCAGCACACTTGTGCCTCTGGAAATTCCACTTCTACACCGAGCCTTTCTAATACTTCCACTGTGGCCTTTCCTACATTTGGCTGCATAGTGTCAATTAAACAAGTAACGAATAAATGGACTTTCATCGGCGAACTTCCCTTCTTTGCTGCAATTTGATTCATCAATTTGGTCATCTGATGACGAAATAACAGGCCTTATTTTCATTTTAATCCCAAATTTCTGAAATTTCAACGAGGTGATTTGTCTAAATTTGGACATATGGCTCGTGTAGCTTGAATGAAAAAAACGCCCTTTTGATAGGACGTTTGAGAAAATTTATTTTGTAATCATTTCACGAATTTTTTCGTTAATAGGAGTGAGATGGCCTAATTTTTCTTTATGTTCTCAATTCTTTTTTCGAAAGAGGGATGACTTTCACGCCATTCAGACTTTTTTCCATAATCTCCATCTTCTTCTTCAATAAGGCTGCTTAATTTAATCAAAGTATTGAGATACAGTGTTTTATTCCCAAGGTGGAAAACAGCAAAGTTATCAGCCTGAATCTCAAATAACCGGCTGATTTTCTTTGGCAACCATTCCGTAATGAAGATCATGAGAATTACTCCTACTGGGAAAATAAGAACATATTGCCACCATCCGTTAGCAAGCATAACCTGTCTGGCATAATACATACTGATGCCCATAAATAATGTTACGATCAAAGTTAGAAACATGGTATAATGCGCATGTTTTAACTTCGCATGCCCCATTTCATGGTATAAGATGGCACGAATTTCATCTTTTTCAAACTTATCTAACAACCCTTCTGTCACATACACATCAACTCTTCTTTTAAATGGAAGTTTAAATGAATATATCCAGGCATTCACATCCTGTTGAGAGTCTTTTTTCACCCAAATATTTACCTTTTGGTTTGTCTTATTCTCAATATCTTTGCGAATATTCATGAATGCTTCCGTATTTAAAAGTTCATATTTGTTTATTATTTTTTGTATGATTGAGTAACCAAAAATAAATAATATGATTAGGGCGAAGTACCAGCCACAAAAGAGAAAAAGGTTATCCATGATCTTCGCTTGAAATGACAAAGGAAGTAATAAATATGATCCGAAATATAGCAAAGATAATGTGGCAGCACCAAACAAAACAACTTGCTCCCTAACATTCATTAAAAACGAATTTCCTGACGCACCTTCATTCTCTTCTAAACCTTCAGGCGTATCTTTTGTAGTATACTCAAATGAATAAGCTGTCAATAAGACTGACAGGAAACTAGGTACAAGTATAGAGAGAATGATGCTTAATACATAAGAGCCTGTTATTGATAGCGCATATCCCATTAAGAAAAAATAATTTAATCCCAAGGGAAGAAAAATGGCTAGAACAAAGGGAATAAATAATGTGAATAGGTTTTTCATAGATTCATGAAGATTAAAAAATAAAAATAACATAGATGGAAAAATAATTCCTATTAAGGTAATTAATATAATATATGTGGTATTATGCTTAAAACCTGTTTTGACCTTAGTACTTTCTGTTAGATTCGTTAGATTGTATTTAGAGAAAAAAGGATTTTGCGATACCTGTTCCATCTTAATTTTATCATCATGAATAAGTACAAAACCTCTTCTTAGAAAAACCATTGCTTTTTCTTTCATTAATTTGTTAGTTTCAATCGTGCTAACTCTATTCCTAGATGAAATCTCCGTGAAATTTACTTGCTTTCCCCCCAATTGAAAGGCTGCTTCTGAACGATCTTTGGAGTCATCATCTTGATAGGTTAATAAAAAATCACCCTGATAAAGAGAATGGGAGATTAATACTTTTGGATTGTTATCTTTGTTCGAATCAAGTAGAACAAAAGGAGAAACAACTGCTGAACGGATACCAACTTCAATCAAAATGACTATTATTGTTATAATGCTTGCAATAAGATAAGAAAGTGAGGCTTTTCGTAACATTTCGTCACATCCTGCTTATGTAGATTTTAAAAGGTTGCATATGTTAAGAAAGAGTAATAACCATTATATACGTCCATTATTCAGAAGAACTAATTGAAAATCTAACCTTTATTATTAGCTTCCCTATGCTAGATTAAGCAGGAAGAATAAACAAATAATAAGCCTAAATTCCATTTTAGTCCCAACTTCCTGCAATTTCAATGAAGTGCTCGTGTAGCTTGAATGAAAAAAACGCCCTTTTGATAGGACGTTTGAGAAAATTTATTTTGTAATCATTTCACGAATTTTTTCGTCGATAGGTGTTAACGGCCGTCCTAATAAGGTTTCGAAATCATGGCTTTCAACGGCTAAGGCACCATCGCGAATTCCGCTTTGAATGGCTTTGACAAATGGCACAGCTTCTTTTGGTACACCATTAGAAGCTAAAAATTCCCCAAATGTGTCGACATCAATTTGCTCCACTTTGATCTCTTTTCCGCTCACCTCACTGACAATGTGAGCAAGTTCAGTGTGTGTCCGAAGAGGGCCTGACAGTTCATATATCTCCTTGTCATGTTTAGAAAGTGTTAACGCATTTGCGGCCGCTTCTGCGTAGTCATTTCTTGTTGCCCAGCCAACCCTGCCATCACCAATTGGACTTAAAAATGGTGCGCCGCTAACGGCTGCTAGTATCGTATCTTTTTCATTTTCTACATACCAGTTGTTTCTTAGAAACACATGAGGAATGCCAGAGGCCACAATGGCTTCTTCAGTTTTTGCGTGGTCGTGTGCAAGGACAAGCTGACTCTCTCTTGCATTCACAACGCTTGTATAAGCAATAAAGGATACACTGGCTGCTTTGGCCGCTTGGATGGCAGCCGTATGCTGCTGCACGCGGTCACCATCCGCAGTTGAAATGATCAAAAGGCGGTCAATGCCTTGAAAGGCTGCCTTAAGGGTGTCTGGCTGAGTAAAGTCTCCGCGGCGTACATCCACCCCGGCTTCCTTTAAATGTGCTGCTTTTTGCGGATCTCGAACACTCACCGCAATTTGTTCAGCTGGTACCTTTTTAAGTAAATGCTGGACGACGAGCGATCCAAGCTGTCCTGTTGCGCCTGTTACTAATAATTTCATTTGTTTGACCTCCTCATTTTTCATTCAACGGTGATGTGCATACGTTATAATCAAAATGGTTACAACAAAGGTGTAAAAAAAGCTCCAATGTATGAGCTTTTTTATTCCGCCTCTGTCAATAATTGCTGAATTGTCACTTGCTTTAGGTGATTCTCAAGTGCAGCTTGTGCTTCTTTTAGTTCATGCCGCAGTCTCGTATCCATCGCTTGACCAATCGGGCATGCGATGACGGGCTGATGAAAGTTAAATAATTCTTCATCCTCGCTTACATCGACAGCGCGGTACACATCTAATAGCGTGATTTCCTCAGCCGGTCTTTTTAAATAAGCACCGCCTACTCCGCGGCGGATCTCAATAAGATCCGCCCGTTTGAGCATTGCCATCATTTTTCGAACAATGGCTGGATTTGAATTCACGCTCTCTGCAATAAAATCACCTGTACACTCTTTTGGAACACCTGCAATAAATGACACAATATGAACAGCAATCGGATACCTGCTGCTAATTTGTTTCACAATCTTTCACCACCGTTGTAATCAATATAGTTACAATGAGTGGTTTTGTCAATCAATAAATGGATTTTTCTTTTGATCCCAGTCCTCATAAGTCATGATATCGTAGTCTTCTTCTGTATCAAGCTCAAGCGGGGCAATGCATTCAAGCAGATTTCCATCTGGGTCAAGAAAATAGATCGCTGCATGAAATTGCGGCGGATTATCGAGAACTAAAGGCTGCTTCTCTTCTGAAAAGCCAAACATTGGGTGAATGCTGATGCCTTTTTCAACCAGCCAAGCCTTGATTTGTTCGATACTAGAGGTTGTAATTTGAAAAGCAACGTGCCGTGTCGAGGGATGATATGGGAAGTCATTGATATCTACTTTCCACAAGCCAAGCCAGCTCTTCCCTTTCTCAATCCATAAAAAAGCAACTCGTTCATTTGCGTGAGCAAGTGTCAATTCCAATTTTTCATAAAACGCAATAGATTTCTTTAAGTCACTCACAGGTAAATGGGCTTCATACAAACCTTTTATCATCATCAAAATCACTCCTTTTCTACCTTCTATTCTGCGGGAATTGATGAGATTCTGCCTCAGCAAAACGATGTATTTTATCCCCTTCATTGGTTTGAGAAGAATGATATGTTTGATCGATTACATATGGGGGAAGTTGTTCAAATAAAAGAAAGGAGCGCTTTATATGCCTTGGACGATGAAAGATTATCCTGCTTCATTTAAATCATTAGACAACGTCATTCGAAAAAAAGCGCTTGAGATTGCGAACAAAATGATGCAGGAAGGCTATGACGAAAGTAGAGCCATCCCAATTGCAATCAGTCAAGCGAAAGAATGGAAAAAGAACGCAACGGAGAAAGAGATCGAGAATGTCTCAGCTCATGGTTCTGTCACGCCATCTAAAGACAGCAGCTCCGCAAGACCAGAGCTTATGGATCATGCGCAGCATGTCGTCAAGCACGAAGAAGGCTGGGCGGTTCAAACAGAGAAAGCAAAACGAGCAAGTGAGGTCAAAGAAACGAAACAAGAAGCCATCGACCGGGCAAGTGAGATTGCATCTAATAAAGGGACTTCTGTTGTTATCCATAGAAAAGATGGGAGCATTCAGGATGTGTTAAAACCGCAGTAAGACCGCTCAAAAGCGGTCTTATTTTATGCATTCTTTTCTTTTTTCGCTGGTGCTTTTCTTTTTTTAGGTGCTGCCTTTTTCGCTTTGGCTGGTTTTGATCGGTCGATTGAAGCCTGTAGAGCTGCCATTAAATCGGTCACATTGGATGCAGGATCTTTTTTGCCTGTCGTTTCTGGCTGAACTGTATGTTCTCCAGATATTTTATCTCCAATTAAATTCATCAGCTGTTCTCTGTATTCATCCTGATAGGCAGCTGGATCGAAAGTTGTGGTTAATTGCTCGATTAAAAGAAGCGCTGTATCTAACTCCTTTTTTACAATGTTTTCTTCTTGGGGGATATTCGGTACATCTGATACCTGTCTAATTTCATCAGGGAAATGAATGGTTTCCATCAGTAAAATATGTTCATAGCATCTAACGATTGCTAATTGCTCCTTTGAGCGGATCATAATCTTTGCGACACCAATTTTCCCCGATTCCTCTAAAGCTTTTCTTAATAATGAATAAGCCTTCGCTCCGCCGGTATCTGGTGATAAAAAGTAACTTCTTTCATAATAGATTGGATCAATCTCTTCTATCTTCACAAAATCAATGATTTCAACGGCTTTTTCTTCATTTTCTTTTCGCAGTTTTTCAAGCTCTTCCTCGTCCAATTCAATAAATTTATTTTTCGCATATTCATACGCCTTCACAATTTGTTCTGGCGCTACCTCTTCACCGCAATTGGCACATACTTTCTTGTAGTTAATGGGCGTGTGACACTCTTTATGCAGCTGCCTTAATTTAATGTCTTTGTTCTCTGTAGCGGTAAACAGCTTCACTGGAATATTGACTAGTCCAAAGCTAATGCCGCCTTTCCAAACTGTATGCATCGCGTCGCCTCCGTTCTTTTCTCCTTACTATGCAATGTTTTCGTTAGACTTATGTATGTGAATGAAAATTTCATCCCACTCTAAGAACACATTATACGAGGAAGTGACATGCACAAATGAAACCTATGCGATTAACGGCTGCACATGAGGTTCCTACCGGTGCAGACTGGGCGTATGAATTAAAATATGACGGCTTTCGAGCCATTCTGACGTGGGATCAAAACGAGATTCATTTAGAAAGCAGAGCCGGAAAACGATTAAATGAACAGTTTCCTGAGATGATTGAACAGTGCGAACAATTAAGGGATCAGTTTGCTCTTTTTTTACCTCTGACGTTTGACGGGGAATTGGTCTTTTTACTGGATGAACAGCAAAGCGATTTTGCGAGGGTTCAGCAAAGAGGCAGGCTGAAAAACAAAGAGGCGATTAAGCAACAGGCTGAGCGGTTTCCATGTCATTTGATCGCATTTGATCTATTAAGATGCAAAGGGCAATCTCTAATTGATTTACCGTTGATAGAAAGGAAAAAACAGTTACAGCAAGTTTTCCAAGCAGCAAAACTTCCGCCATCTGTACAGCTTGAGCACCCTTCCCTTCTTCAACTCATTCATACAGACACAAATCCTGAAAATATGAAAAAGCTGATGACGACGTATTTAGCAGAAGGACTCGTTGCGAAAAAAGGGACGAGTAAATGGCACGACAATACCCGGTCAAAAGAATGGTTGAAAGTCAAAAACTGGCGATATGTCTCTGTCATAGTGACTCATTTTGATAAAGAAAATGGCTACTTTCAAGGCTGTATTTATCAAGATCATCAACTCACCGAGGTTGTCCAATTCAAGCATGGATTTTCTAAAGAAGAAGAACAAACGCTTCGTACGCTCTTTCAAACAAAAGGCAAGCAGGCAGGGGCATCAGGATATGAAATCCCACCTTCTATCGTCGCGAGCATTGCTTGTATCTCCTTTGATGGATCCGCCTTAAGAGAGCCGCGTTTTTCTTCCTTTTTACTAGATACTGATCCAGCAACGTGTACGTTTCAGCAAATGCTCAAACAGCTATATCCGCTCCCTGCTGTGATTGACATCACTCATCCCGAAAAACCGATTGTGCCGTCTCTTCATCTGAACAAGGCAGATTACTTACTTTATTTGAGACAAGCCGCTCCCTATCTCTTGCCCTTTTTACGTGAAAGACGGCTGACTTTAATTCGGTTTCCTCATGGCGCCGGGGATGAATTCTTTTATCAAAAGTCGACACCTGATTATGCGCCAGATTATGTGTTGACCGATCAAGCTGATGATATTGCTTACACGGTCTGTAATGACCCTCAGACGCTTCTTTGGCTTGGCAACCAGCTTGCAATGGAATTTCATATTCCTTTTGAAACAAGGGATACGAACCGGCCGGTCGAAATCGTCTTTGATTTAGACCCGCCGTCTGTTAACGAGTTTCATCTAGCCATAGAAGCTGCCAAGCGAATCAAAACGCTTTTAGACGGTCTCTTTCTCACAGCCTTTATTAAAACAAGCGGTGGTAAAGGACTGCAAGTTTATATTCCATTAAAGAAAAATGCCTTCACATATGAAGAAACGAGGACATTTACCGCGTTTATATGCCAATTTTTATGTGAACAAGCCCCTGAGCTATTTACTTTGGAACGTCTTAAGAAAAAACGCGGCAAGCGCTTGTATTTAGACTATATTCAGCACGATGCTGGAAAAACAATCATTGCGCCCTATTCACCAAGAGGAAATGAGCTTGGACTTGTAGCAACACCGCTTGAATGGGACGAACTCCATCAAGATGGACTTCATCCTTCTTTGTTTACCATGCCAGCTGTGATAGAGCGTCTAAAGGAAAAAGGCAATCCATTCCGACGCATGAGGCACCTTGCAAATGATGACACTTTCAGACAAGTTTTGCACCGGCTTGAGGACATTATCCCGGCACATAAGATGGACATACGCGGTCATTAAGCGTTACACTTACTCATTAGAGAGTAAGAAAGGGATGACCATTTTGACCGCACATTCATTTCGAAATATAGCACTTATTTTCTTGTGCCTTGCAGCAGGTATTGTGGATGTGATTGGCTATTTGAGCTTAGGGCATGTATTTACAGCCAATATGACAGGTAATATTGTGCTACTTGGCATTGCAGCAGGAAGCTCCTTGCAGCTTACGGCCCTTCATTCCATCACCGCACTGAGTGGATTTGTATTAGGGATTTTACTTGCTGTTGTGATAGGCGGAAAGCATGAGAAAACATTTTGGCCGAAAGCCGTTACACGTATCTTTATCATAGAAGTCCTGATACTGCTTCTATTTGTTCTCATGGCCATTTTCCCTTATACACAAGGTGCTTATTTTATGCTCATTATCCTTTTAAGCATGGCCATGGGCCTGCAGACAGCGGCCGCCCGCAAATTAAATGTGGCTGGCATTTCCACAACGGTTCTAACGAATACACTCGCCAACCTATTTGAGGATTTGGCTCAGCGCATTTCACATCGGGAAAAAAGAACAGCTCCCATTCAGCATGTCAGTTTCATGCGAATAGGCTCTATTGTCTTTTACTGCCTAGGTGCTGCATTAGCGGCATACACAGATGCATTCGATCCGTTTATCATCATTTGGCTGCCTATCTCTATCCTAGGGGTCATTGTGATCACTGCTGCATTCAAGCACTTTCATCAATTGAAATAGCCAATCGAAAGATGGCTATTTCAATCTCTGTAATGAAACCACTAATAACTTCTTACATAAAAACCAGGAGGACGCCCCATAATGAACGTGGAGCCGTATGGAGAATATCCAGAAAATGTCCCGAATCCACCATATCCAGGATAACCTCCTAAACCAGAGAACACGCCAGGGCTCACATAATACCCGCCAAAGCCAATATGTGGCCCCACTGCTCCTCCGCTAAAACCGCCTCCATGAAAACCTCCATATACCCGTGGGTCCATACAATCACCTACCTTCTAGATACACTTCATCTCATCATATGCATGACAAATGGAGCGGTGTTCCCGCTTTTTCTTTTACTTCTATGTACAATAGACCAATTTGAGAAAATTTGAATGAAAAGTCCTGCAAAAAATTAAATTAAGCAAAGAAAGGTGACCTTTTTAACTTGTTGCTCTGCCCTATGTTTATTTAGAATAATGAGGCAGGTAACAAATTTGCACACCCCCTTTGTTGCGAATTCTTCTTATTAAACGTTCTTGTAGCGTTTAATAAGAAGAGCCTATTAAAAGACAAAAAACCCTTGCTGACGATAATCAACAAGGGCAAGAGATAAATGGTGGATTAACCACCAATGATTTTTTCTGCTACTTCGAAAGAACCCGCAACGTTTTGAGTCAGAACTGACGCAGCGATCGCTAAACCTACAACGAATAATACTTTTAAACCTGTTTTCATCTTAAATCAACCCCATTCTTTTCATATGTAAATCCGCTTCTAAACTTTTGTTCAAATAAAAAACAGACTGCTCATAAAGTGCTTGCTTTTCACAATACTTAGCCGCAAAATGTGAAAGCTCTTTTACTTCATGATATTCATTCTTCTCTTCTAACTTTCTTAATTTCTCATCAATTTGTTGAAATCTTTGTGGTGCATTCGTTAAGTAAAGGTCATGGACGATGCCTATTTTCAGCTGAAACACTTCATGAGAAGCATCTTTTATTCTCGCATACGCAGCCTCTATATAGTGGCTTGCACGCTGCTTTTCACCAATCACACAGAGTTCCCGGCTCATCAGATACGTAGAATGGAAAAAGAAATCCGACTCGTAATATTCTTGATGGGACAATGCTTTTTCAAGATGACGTATTGATTCTTTCGGTTTATTCCAAAATGAATATAAAATGGCCACATTGTGATGAAGCTGAGCCAGCATAAAATCATCCTGCTCGCTTGTCAAAACCTCTTCCGCCAAACGATAATTTTCAAGCGCCTCTTCATACCGGCCGATCTCTGTTTGATTCGCCGCTATGAGGGAATATGAAAGTGCCGTTCTTCTTTCATAATGCTTGTGCCGTTTATAAACGTGAAGGGCTCTCCTGATATAGCTTAGTGAGAGCATGATATGACTAAGCCGGTAGTAAAGCCAGGCCACCTTAAAATCAAAATCAGCACGTTCGATCTCACTTGGAATTTTATCTAAGAGCTTTTCAGCACTTTGATACATTTGCAATGCAACCTCGTAATTCCCTTGATGCTGCTCATACACACCCTCATAAAAATCAAAATAGTAGGCAAGGCGGTTAGATAAGTCATCCTCTTTTTTCCCGTGGAGACCTTCCATACTTTTCGTTGAAACACTGCCCTTTTGACCTCTTAAATTGTACATGAGAATGTGATGCCTCTTCTCAAGAAGAGAATAGTACATAAGGATGTCCGCATCATCAATTTCCTCTACTGCTTGTTTCGCTTTAGCAAATAGCCGTTCTGCCTCATCTGCATGATCTTTTTTAATTTCCATGTTCCAGTCATTTAATAATGATGCCAATTCCGCAACAGGAATCTTGCTCATTCTACACCCCCAATCACCTTCAGCTGCATCACATGATTTCACTAAATATGGAACTTCTATTAGCAATTGCTAATTAGTCCATTCGAGATCATTTTAATATGAATCACTTAAATCTTCAATAACCGTTTCCTTTGAAAAAGCTTTTCTTTTTTCTAACCAATGATGTTTGCGTAAAAATTCCGTCTTTTTTCGGTTTTAAAATAAACAATCATCTCGGATGAAATGAAAAAAGCCCTTTTTGGGGGCTTTTTGTACTTATTCCAATCGTATGATGGTAAGTGCCGCTCCAACAGAACCTCCCCCAAGTAACACCACTGTTGCGACTAAACCGAAAATTTGGAGAGAAATTTGGTTACCTGCTGCAAGTGTTGTAATGAGTGATACGTTGTAGGTAGATGCCGATAAAGCGGGTGTTAATATAGAACCGGGAATGGCAGATCCGCTGTTAACCAGCCTTGTTCCAGCAAGCAGCGCTGCATTTGTGTTCACTTGATAAGTGATGAAATAGCGACCCGAGACTGGCACTGTAAAAATCGTATTTCCACCACTTGCCGTAAAACCATCTAAGCTCTGATTATTAGGCAAAGAAACCGCTGTCCCGCCTAGGACAACAAGCACTGTACTTCCCGACGTATTAGACGCGTACATTGAGTTAGCGGTTACAATTGTACCGGTTGGACCTGTTGCTCCTGTTACTCCGGTTAATCCTGTTGATCCGGTTGGACCAGTTACTCCCGTTGTTCCGGTTGGACCAGTTACTCCCGTTGAACCCGTTGTTCCGGTTGGACCAGTTGAACCCGTTGCTCCCGTCGGGCCAGTTACTCCCGTTGAACCCGTCGATCCGGTCAGGCCAGTTACTCCCGTTGGGCCTGTTGATCCGGTTAAACCTGTTAATCCGGTTGGGCCGGTTGAACCCGTTGCTCCCGTCGGGCCAGTTACTCCCGTTGGGCCTGTTGATCCCGTTGAACCTGTTGTTCCGGTTGGACCAGTTGATCCGGTTAATCCTGTTGATCCGGTTGAACCCGTTGATCCTGTTGGGCCCGTTGATCCTGTTGGACCTGTTACTCCCGTTGAACCTGTTGATCCTGTTGGGCCAGTTACTCCGGTTAATCCTGTTGATCCGGTTGAACCCGTCGATCCGGTCGGGCCAGTTGATCCGGTTGGGCCAGTTACTCCTGTTGGACCCGTTATTCCTCCACACATATTAAGCTGGGCACACATGCCTCTCACTTCTTTCAAACTGTGGAATCTTCAAGACATACACACTAATACTGATAATTGAGAGAAAAAGAAACGACAATACTTCCAGTCGAGGTCCCACCCGTAGCTACAATCCCAATGGAGTTAAGATCACTTAGCGTAATGGATCGACTCTCTCCTGGAGGTACAGTGAAATCTGGAACAGCCGCACCGTTGACCTCTAATGTCACAGTTGGAGCTACAGCCACGATTCCGTTGTTTTCCACCATAATGGTCCCGTTTATGACAAATGGTGTTCCATCCGTCCAGACGACTACTGGATCCGCTGCTGCTGCTAAATCGACTGTGAAGCATACCGCATCATTCACAAAGCCTGTTTGCTCATTACTACACCCGCCTAAAATAGCCATTTTAACCCTCCTTCAACCTATTCTTGATAGACTATGATCTAGTGATCTACGAAGATTGTGCGCTTATCCCAGACTCAAAGCCTTATTTTTTTCCTTTGTACCATGTTCAATCGAATGTCTAAACATGCTTGCACCTTTTCAGTGGTTTGATGATTGAAAATCAACATCATATCTTTTACAGTAATCGATCGACTTTCTCCTTTTTGAACACATATATCGTGACATGATTTTTTCGTTTGAATCGTGATAGAAACCGGCACATCTTGATCATCATGATGATGCAAAATCACTGTTGCTGCATTTGGTAATTTTGTTCCATTTCGCCAGATTTCAACCGAACTGGGCGATGTTGAAAAACCAAGAAGGAGGTGGTGAGGTTCTATGTTCTTTAAAATGATCGCATCATAGACTGGTTGTTCTGCTTCAATCATTCCGCATAAAAAAGAAAGATCAACAAGGATCTTTGAACTGGATCGATATAAAACTTTCTGACAGCACGCCGATCGCATGCAGCATGGAACAAGAAGCTCTAACACCACACAATTTTGTTCTTCATTGATGGAAATCAAGGAAAAATAGCAAGTCTTAAACACACTTTTTTCAAAGAACACCCATGAGTAGAAAGGTTCTCCATCTTCCATGAGTAGCAAAAAAGAAGGACTCATTGAACGCTTGTGAGTAAAGCTTTCATTTTTTGTTTGATTGTTTATCTCTTTCAATTTACTCATCAACAGGTTTGTCACTTTCCATCAGCCCAATTCAATGCTGTATACAATCCATATGGTCTTTTATCATATGTGTCTTTGACTATTTTGTGCGATTCGCCTATAGATCAGTAAACTAATTATCAGCACAGCTTTTCATTTATCCAGTTTCTTTATATAATATGATCAATAACTTCCGCGCCTCAGTAGCTCTAGAAGGGAAGAGCGCCGTAAAACAAATTGTAGCTAGCGGGTCGCAAGGCAAGGGTTTCAGAAGCACCGAAAAGCACATGAGCTGAGACAGGCGAAACTCCTGTCGGTGAAATTCCGTAGGGAAGCGTGTTGCCCCTAGCCTATGCTTACGAAAGGAGTGCGGGTTCGAATCCCGTCTGAGGCTTATGAGGTCGATGGAATGGGAGGATAAAACATCATGCATGTGTTTAAAGAATATGTAAGCAACATCGGTAATCCAGAGCTGAAGCAGCGCACGCAAGACATTTTACAATGGATATTAGACACATTCCCTCAACTAGAACCAAAAATTGCTTGGAATCAGCCCATGTTCACAGACCATGGCACATTTATTATTGGGTTTAGCGTGGCAAAACATCACATTTCTGTCGCACCAGAAGGAAAAGGAATCGATCACTTTTCAGCTGACATTGTACAAGCGGGTTACGATCATGGAAAAAAGATGTTTCGCATGAAGGAAAGCTTACCAGTTGATTATCCTCTCCTAAAGAAAATCATCGAATTTAATATTGAAGACAAAGCGGATTGTACAACGTTTTGGCGAAAATAAAAAGTACCCCGATCTGAGCCATTATCAGATCGGGGCATTTTGCTGCAACATGTTATTTTGTTCTCTTCCTTACAACGTTCTGCTCAAGCCACTCATAACATGACAAGATGGCATTCACGCTCCTTTGACATATCGGCAAATAGACAACTGCAACCGCTATTAAACACGCTATAACAGCCCCTGCTAAGACATCAAAAGGATAATGGACACCTACCCATATCCTAGAAAAACCAACGGCGCACGCTATGATCAGCCAATAAACATGGCGTTTGTGAAAAAGCCAAAAGATCAGACATACAGAAAAAATAAAGATGGTATGATCACTCGGAAAAGAGTTATTCACTTCCTTTTGAATCAAAAGATTGACATGACTCATTTCGGCAAAGGGCTGCTGGTTGGAATAAAAAAATCCTGCAATTTTCCCAATTAACTCTGCCAATATGAAAGTAAGTCCAGCAGATACCACCATCCCCCTATTGGTTTCACTTCGATTTTGAAACCATATGAACAGACACGTGAGCGCTGCTAACAGCACAGTATATTCAGCTAGTCCAATGAATATCGGATTCAAATAACCATGATCGATACTGAGCTGATTCACCCACCTAAATAAATCTTCATTATATCGCTGCATCTCATTTCATTCCTTTTTCCTCGATTTATGATAAGGATAATTGAAATAAGATGACTCTTCCATCGATTGAACGAACAAACCATGGAACCATATGACATGTTTGTCACTTTGCTGTCACTGACATCATTTACTTACTGCTCTATAGAGAGTGATGCTGCCATTCCTTTTTTAGTAAAGCATATTGGTACGTGTTTTCATATTTAGGGGTGCCATCCTCATATGTAGTAAATGAAATAAACTCAAGAAAAAGGCCTTCTCTCCGCATGCCTAATCGCTCACATAATGCCTGCGAACGGACATTATCATCTTCTACATAGGCATAAAGCCGCCTTGCTGCCTTTTCTACAAATAAATAGGACAAAAGCGCCACAGCGCTCTCTCGTGCATATCCCTTTCCTTCATATGCTTCATTGATATTCCAGCCGATTGAATACGTATCAGGATCCTCTTTTAAATGAAACAACTCACCGATAATCTGCCCACTTTCTTTTAAACAAACCGCTACATATGAATGGTCTTCTTTTCTCTTTTTCACTATAGCCAAAGCTTCTTCTAATGAAGAAATTCGATCAGCGAGGAAACAATTTACTCTTGGATTAGACAAGTACTCAAGCATCCCTGCTGCATCTTCATCGCAAAACGGTCTAAGCATTAAACGATTCGTTTCTAATTGATTCATAAATGACTCCTCACTGTTCTTGCTTTATTTCGTGTTTTCTAGTCTCTTCATATTTTAGATGACATGCACCAGCTTTGACAATCAAGTTATTCTGAAGTGTCTTCAAATAAACGAAACTCATAAAAAGCATTTTGCTATTAAATCATTTGGTCAAAACTGATAAAATAGAACTTATGTTTCTATTTTATGAAAAAGGGGTTACACGATATGATCAAAACAGTGGATGGCAACATTTTAGAGGCAAGTGAAGACATCATCTGTCACCAGGTGAACTGTAAAGGGGTCATGGGCGCTGGATTAGCCAAACAAATCAAAAGCAAATACCCCAATGTGTACAAAGAGTATAAAGAATTATGTACAGAACAAGGAGATGACTTGTTAAGCTCCGTTCAACTCATCACAACTAATGACGGAAAAACAATTGCCAACTTATTTGCTCAAACCGGATACGGAAGAAAAAGAATGCAAACGGACTACGATGCCTTACGCAGCTGCTTACAAAGCCTAAAAGACACAGTAACCCATTCAAATGAAAAGAAAAACCATACTTCCATCGCCATTCCCTACGGGATCGGCTGCGGACTGGCGGGCGGCGATTGGGCGATTGTGGAAGGCATGATTGAAGAGGTATTGGGTGGGTGTGAAGTGACGGTTTATCGGTTTAAATAATGGAATGAGTTTTTTATGATATGAAATATATCAAATACAGGCACATAAAAACCCTCCTTGATTAGGAGGGTAATGCGTGTTAGTTGTCGTCTTTATTTTTTAAATAATTTAATACAGCTTCTTTATCTTCCTCATCTTCAGGGAGAAATCCAAAGGTTTCATATTCCCAAACTGCTATTCTTTGATCACCATCAATTCCTAATGAATAAATATCTTTGTATCCATACTCAATAGAGAATTTTCCTGGTTGCTCCATTTTTATAATTGCTGTCGACCAATCTCCGAATCCATTTTTTATATATTCTTTTTTTAAGTTTTCTAAAGAATGGAGAAGTTTTAACAATAACTTTTTATAAATAGAGTTACTAACACTATATTTTCCAGGAATATTATGACCATAAATCAATTCTTCACTGTCTGGGTTGCAGAAATAAAAATTCACTTCTGACGAATCATCCACGATTTCTGCATACATCCAAACTTTATCCCATTCAACAGGAATCATTTCATTTAATATTTCTGCTATTTCTTTATAGTTTTCTTCTATTTTTTCCACAATTCAACCTCCTGGCTTATTTTTAATAGTTCTAAATCTCTTTTGGTCTCCGATTTTATATTCTACAAGAAATTCTGCAGGTCTTAATGAATCATTTATATAAACAGGCTCAATTTTGACCTCTACATACTTTGGAGGATCAGCCGTTAATGCTTTTTTCCACTTTTGCTCCATCTCATACCATTTCCCGCCACTACGATTAATCTGTGAATTCATCGGAAGCAGGTTATCAATATCACCTGAACCTTTAAAAATTGACGCAATTAAATGCCCACCATCATCATCCAGTAATCGATCTGGCTTGCCTGAATTAGATTGGGCGTATTGGTTTCTTTTGACCTCTCCGTATTTTAAATCACTTGCTTCAACTTTGACAATACGTCCGTAGTGATCGGTTGTGTAGGTGTAGCCTTGCTTTGTTGAATAAACGACATTTGGTTTTAATACTTTTTTACGTTTCCATCTCACATAGTGGTCTCCGTAACTGACAACGGTTGGCGGTGATTTTTGTGCTGGTAAGCGTCTGCCTGTCTGAGAGATGCCGTAGCCTGAGTTGTTGTCTAGACGCTTAGCCATGGAGAGGAGTTTATTTTTAAGTTTTTCCCCGTCAAATACATTGTACGGGAGCTTCGGTCCACCAGCCATTTGAAACTTTGGTGAGTACGGCAATAGATTCGGAATAGAGACTCTGTCTAATGATTTTGCTCCTTGTTCAAGCCCTTTCTTCACTGTAGTTTTGGCCGCGGTTGTCCCTGTTTTTGTGATGGCTCCTGCCCCTTTGGAACCAAAGACGATTTCTGCTAGTGAACCAGTCGCATAGGCGAACCAGTGTGAACGAGAATACGCATCACCATCTATGACTTCTTTTTGGAATGAGTCTGAAATTGATTTTCCAATCGCTTTCGATGTTTCAATTGGATGAGAAACAGCCGTAATGACTGATTCTACGGCACCACCAGGGTCTGTCACAAGATCATATATTCCGGTCACTGTATCTTTGGCCACATCATATAGACCAACTGCAGCACCTTTTACACTATCAACGAATACCTCTGATGCTTCTTCCTGCGCTTTGATTTGGAGCAGCTGGCTGTAATACATTTTTTGATCGTAAGAAAGATTTTCATATCCAATTTCGTCTACAATCTCAAAGTATTTCGCTTCTGATATACACGAAGGATCATTGAGCTTTTCTTTCAATTCTTTAATTCTTCGTTTCTCTTTTTCTTCTTTTTTCACTTTTAAATATGCTTTCACCTGTGCATCGATTTTATCATGATTCTTGTACACATCTGTCTCATGAAATGCTTTTGCATCATAATACATGGGCTGAGCGTTCTTACCTTTTCCTGTAGCAGCCATCATTTTTGTATAAAAAGTTTTGAGGTGATTCTCAATCTCTTCTGACTTTGCGTATTCTATTTTTAGCTCATGATCTATTTTATGTAAAGCATCAATTGTCTCTTTTCTTTTTTTGTTCGCATCGTCTAAATGTTCATTGACCTCTTTACTTGAAAATGTGTGTAATTCAATTAAATCACTGATATCGTCAAAAATAGTGGAAAGAGCTTCTTTTTGTTCCTTGACCATATCTTTATTATTCTGAATGCCTTGCTTCAATTGAGCATCTAGGAAGTGCTCATCAATAAATGTACTCCCGCCTAATGATTCATCATCCAGCTTTCCTTTCACTCCATCTAAAAAAGCTTTTTGCATATCGATAAAATCAAGATAAGTGTCTGCGTATAGTGCAAGATCATTATAAAAAGCTTTGATATTATCTGCACCTTTTCCAGTAAACTCATCACCTAATCCCGATACACCTTTTAATGCTTTTTTCACAAGTTTCATCTCTTCTTGAAGCTCATGATAGGCCTTTGACCTCTGTTCGACAGCTGATAGTAAAGATGGAGCATCTAATATTTTCATATAAAAAAGACTCCTTTTATGGAATATTCTTTTACTAGAATACCATAAGGAGCCTGACACTTTAATCCACTTTATCGTTTTTTAACCAATTATCCTCCAGAGCTGCCTCTTGATGCGACTGTTTGGACATCTTCATGTTGAGGTTGAGGCTGAATCGAACCATTTGTAAAGAAAAGTGTACTTATTGCTACCACAGCTATTGATAATGTAATAAAAATTGACTTTTTCATTTAATTCACTCCTTTTCCTACAAATTGACTTGCATGTAAGGCTCTTTTATAGTAATTCAATGATTGTTGCAGTAAGCCCTTGTCCTCTAAATATTTCGCCACATCAACCAAGATTTCCTCTAAATCAACCCATACTCTTTTTTCTTCAAGCTCTGCACACAAATTATTCATATTGGCCAGTTGAGTTTCATTTGTTTCATATAATAGTTCTTTTAACAATTTAAATTTGATTTGAAAAATATGATGGTTCACTTGTTCCGACAAAGAAATGCCTAGATCAATCCATTCAATCACTTCATGGCTTTGATTTGATATTTCTATCCTAGCTAGTTCATATAA
The DNA here is from genome assembly GCF_038005165.1 of Bacillus sp. FSL K6-2431. Taxonomy (NCBI): domain Bacteria; kingdom Bacillati; phylum Bacillota; class Bacilli; order Caryophanales; family Bacillaceae; genus Bacillus; species Bacillus sp. FSL K6-2431. The sequence continues at coordinate 382,965 of NZ_JBBOSQ010000001.1, forward strand.
ACATCTCATTTTTAATAATATTTGTTTTTCAATTTCTTCATAACTCAGCGTACGTCTAAAGAAGACTGATGCTTTCTCAGCATTCTCTTTTTTACTTTCCAAAAAACCCATGCTGTAATAGAGGTGAATAATTAAATGATTGTCATTGATACTTCCGATCATGTTCTCTGCTTCGCAGAAAAGTTCACTTGCTTTCTCATATTCAAATTGATCGATTAAGTTCAGCGCATGTAGCATTCTGCAGTTAATTTGTCTTTTGATATATGATTCATGTGCATTAAATGTGTCACAAGCAATTTGAGCATGATATTTAGATAGGAAAGTCATTTTCAAATCATAGAACAGAACAGCTAATTTATAATGAAATTCAGCTTTTTCTATTTCATCATCAACATAAGCTAACTTCTTTTCAGCTATTCTGAAATAACTTAATGCCTTATCATAATCTTGCAAGTAGTCATGATAGATCCCATTATAAAAGTAGAAGTAATATGACATGAGTTTATTTGTTTTTTCTTCTTTTTCATCTGGTGCATTTCTCTCAAAAAATGGCTTATCTAAATTTCTGCTAATATTCTGAAGTTTCAGCTTAAGTCTAAAGCTCAAAAGTTGATAATACAAAAGAATATCTTGATTTTCTTCCATTTGTTCGATTGCCCTGTCTATATCATCTTGCATTTCAATAGCTGCCGATAAATTTCCTTTTTGTATAGCAAGATTCCAAGTGTTTAGCATGTTCCCTACCTCCTGAGAGGCAATTAATTCTGACATCCCTTTACCCCCTTCTAAACAAATCCTTCTAATATTTTAACACTAGATTTACAACATATGTAAAGTCAAACTGTTCATAATAGAAATTTTCGGTATCCCGCAAATACGATAATAATTGAGTGAAGTGACATCAGAAGAGAGAGACTTCTGATATTTATTTCTTCTAAAGGGCTACCTACATCTTCTTAAAAAATTGATAACTTCGATCTGAAAATTCAACCATCAATCTCATAAGATTTTTCAAAAAGTGATTTAACAAAACTACTTTTTATAATTGTTATAGTCAAACCCCTCAAATAAGAAGGGACTTTAATTATAATGAGCTTTTGCCAAACATAGCTTTTATTTACATTCTTGATGCTAGCCCTTCGACACCCGCCTTGTAATCTGAGACATCTATGGTTTGTGGGTAATGCCTGCTTCATTTTGAAATATTAGAAACACCCACAAAAACAAAAACCCCCTGAAGCCAATGGCTCCAAGGGGTTTCTTGATTAATACTGAGACATATACTGATCGCGTTCCCATGGGTGTACTTGGGTTCTAAACATATCCCATTCGATTTCTTTTGATTCGATGAAGTGTTCGAATAAGTGATCGCCTAGCGCGTTGACCATGACTTCGTTTGATTTCAGCAGCTCAAGTGCTTCTGCAAGTGTTGCAGGCAGATCAGCGATGCCGTTTTCAAGGCGCTCTTCTTTGTCCATGACATAGATGTTTCTGTCAATTGGTGCTGGTGCGTCTAGTTTGTTTTTGATTCCGTCAAGACCTGCTGCAAGTAATACGCTTAATGCAAGGTATGGGTTTGCAGATGGGTCTACGCTGCGCACTTCTACACGTGTGCTGATGCCGCGTGATGCAGGGATACGGATTAATGGGCTACGGTTTTGTGCACTCCATGCCACGTAGCAAGGTGCTTCATAACCAGGTACAAGACGCTTGTAAGAGTTCACCGTTGGGTTTGTGACCGCTGTAAAGCTAGTTGCATGCTTGACGATACCTGCGATAAAGTGTCTAGCCGTCTCGCTTAATTGTAAATCTGCTTTTTCATCAAAGAATGCGTTTTTGCCATTTTTGAATAATGATAGGTTACAGTGCATACCAGATCCGTTTACACCAAACAATGGTTTTGGCATGAATGTCGCATGAAGACCATGCTTTCTCGCGATCGTTTTGACAACGAGTTTGAACGTTTGAATGTCATCACAAGAACGGATGGCGCCTGCATATTTGAAGTCAATTTCATGCTGTCCAGGTGCTACTTCATGGTGAGACGCTTCAATTTCAAAGCCCATTTCTTCAAGTTCAAGCACGATATCACGGCGGCAGTTTTCGCCTAGATCTGTTGGTGCAAGGTCAAAGTATCCACCTTTATCGTTTAATTCAAGCGTTGGCTCGCCTTTTTCATCTAATTTAAATAAGAAGAATTCTGGCTCAGGTCCAAGGTTGAAATCACTAAATCCTAGGTCTTCCATTTCCTTTAAGACACGCTTTAAGTTGTTACGTGGGTCTCCATCAAATGGCGTCCCGTCTGGCTTGTAAATGTCACAAATAAAGCGTGCAACTTTACCTTTTTCTGCTGTCCAAGGGAATATAACAAATGTGTTGAGATCTGGGTATAGATACATATCTGATTCTTCAATACGTACGAAACCTTCAATAGATGAACCGTCAAACATACATTTGTTATCGAGAGCTTTTTCTAACTGGCTCACAGGAATTTCAACATTTTTAATCGTTCCGAGAATGTCTGTAAATTGCAGACGGATGTACTTTACATTTTCCTCATTTACTAATTTTACGATATCTTCTCTTGTGTATTTTGCCATTTCGTAAAACTCCTCCCCTACAAAAGGTAAAATTGTATAGCAATGCTTTTGCTAATTGGTTAACGGAAGAACCTTGACATATCCCCCTGCCTAAAGGTCGTTCCTTGTTGGAAACGTCCAGCCTGAATGAGTTCCTTCTTCAGTAGCTTCCTGAGTTCATCATCTGTCAAGTTGTGCTTCGCTGTGGATTTCTCCTCGGTCTTTGCATCAGACGCTGGATGTTCTGCCTCAGCATTGGCAAAAAGTTTTTTGATTCCTGCCATGTTTACACCTTGTTCGATGAGGTTTTTAATTTCTAGTAATTTATCAACATCATGGAAAGAAAATAATCGGCGATTCCCATCACTTCTTGCTGGAAATACTAAACCATTTTCCTCATAATAGCGAATTTGCCTTGCAGATAATTCTGTTAGCTGCATGACAATCCCAATTGGGAATAAAGGCATTGAGCGGCGAATGTTATCACTCATCTCAACTGTCTCCTCCTCTTTGCTTAAATTTATTATATGTCATGTTATATTATGTGTCAACATTATGTTAGGAATATTAACATGGATTTTTTTATCGAGCAGGTATGTCGATGAAACCTTGTTCCAATAAGGCATCTACAGCACTGCAAATCGCATTTTTCACATGGGCATACGTGAGTCCGCCTTGAACGTAGGCTGTATAAGGCGGTCTGATCGGTCCATCGGCTGACAATTCGATACTAGCCCCTTGGACGAAGGTGCCCGCTGCCATAATGACATCATCCTCGTAACCCGGCATATAGCTTGCATGCGGTGTGACGTGACTGTTGATCGGAGATGCATATTGAATCGCCTGACAGAATGCAATCATTTTGTTAGGATCACCAAATTCGACGGATTGAATTAAATCCGTTCTTTTCGCATTCCACGCCGGGTTCGTTTGGAACCCGAGCTTCTCAAGAAAACGAGCCGTGAACACTGCACCTTTTAAGCTTTGCGCCACAACATGCGGTGCTAAGAAAAATCCTTGATACATTTCCTGAAGCGCATAAAGCGAGGCACCCGCTTCACTGCCGATGCCCGGAGATGTCATTCGATAAGAGCAAGCTTCTACCCATTTTTCTTTTCCAACGATGTAGCCGCCTGTTTTGGCAAGCCCGCCGCCTGGGTTTTTAATAAGGGAACCCGCCATAAGATCCGCTCCCACATGACATGGCTCTTGTAATTCAGTAAATTCACCATAACAGTTGTCCACAAACACAATGATTTCTTCATTGATCTCTTTTACAAATGAAATCATTTGCTCGATTTCTTCTATTGTAAAGGAAGGTCTTGAAGCATAGCCTTTCGAACGCTGAATGCCGATCATTTTTGTTTTAGAGGAGATTGACTCTTTTACTTTGTCATAATCGACGGATCCATCTTGTCTTAAATCAATGGCCTTGTAATCAATCTGGAAGTCTTTTAATGAGCCTGTCCCTTCTTTGCCGCGAATCCCTACAATTTCTTCTAGCGTATCGTATGGTTTTCCCGTCATATAGATCAATTCATCGCCAGGTCTCAGCACACCAAATAACGCAATGGAAATGGCATGTGTGCCGGAAATGATCTGCGGACGCACAAGGCCGCTTTCTCCTCCGAAGACATCCGCATAAATTTTTTCTAGCGTGTCTCTTCCCATATCATCGTAGCCATATCCAGTTGTCGGGTTAAAGTGAGAATCACTGACTCTATGCTTTCGGTAGCTTTCAAGCACCCGCCACTCATTTTGTTCACTCTTTTGATCAATTTGCTGATGCATGTGAAAAATGTCTTGTTCTGTTTCTGCTGCTACTTTTTCTAAAATACTGCCGTGTTTTAATGTATGAAACATCTTGATTTAATTCCTTTCTTACAACATATACTTCTTGATTTGACCTAATATGGTCTGCTCCTCACCGCTAAACCCGGTGATGTCATAAAGTTCTGCTTCTTTTTGAAATTCTAGCGATTCCACGAGCGTTTCTGATTTTAATGCGGAGATGAGCTTTCCTTCATACGCTGGAATCTTCACATGATAGGGCTTTAAAAAGTTTTGTTTCAGTTCTGCCATAATATCCGCTTTTAATCGCTTTACATCTTCTTCGCGCCTCGCACTGATTAATAGATGACGATGCTTTGAAGATGGGATGAAATCCGGTCTGATTTGATCTTCTTTGTTATAAACCGTCAGCATTGGAATACGATCTGCTTCTAATTCCTCTAAAAGCTCATGAACCGTCCGTTCGTGACCTTCGTAATCCTCATTAGAAGAATCAATGACATGAAGCAAATAATCGGCTTCCTTCACTTCTTCAAGAGTGGAACGAAATGCCGCAATGAGTGTTGTTGGGAGGTCTTGGATAAAACCAACGGTGTCTGAAATCAGCACACTGTAGCCAGATGCTAATGTCATCTTACGTGTCATTGGATCAAGTGTCGCAAATAGCAGATCTTCTTCATGACTATCTGCATCTGTTAATTGGTTAAACAAAGTAGATTTTCCGGCATTCGTATACCCAACAATGGCAATTTGGAACACACCATTTTTCTTCCGGCGCTCCCGGTATCTTGTCCGGTGCTCTTTGACTGTAGATAATTGCCCGTTAATTTCGTGAATACGGTTTCGAATATGGCGTCTATCTGTTTCAAGTTTTGTTTCACCTGGACCTCTTGCGCCAATTCCTCCGCCTTGCCTTGAGAGGCTGATCCCTTGTCCGCTTAGTCTCGGCAAGGCATACTGAAGCTGGGCAAGCTCTATTTGCAGCTTCCCCTCTCTTGTCCGGGCTCTTTTTGCAAAGATGTCTAAAATCAATTGTGTCCGATCGATAATTTTCACATCTAAGGCAGTTGCCAAAGCTTTTAGTTGACTTGGAGACAGTTCGTCATTAAAAATAATGACATCACATTCGAATTCCTCGCAAAGCACTTCAAGCTCTTCTACTTTCCCTTTACCGATATATGTTGCGCTGTCTTGTCTATTTCTCTTCTGCGTCATTACGCTGACAGCTTCACCGCCAGCCGTTTTGGTTAAGGAAGCTAATTCTTCCATTGAGTATTGAAAGCGTTCATCCGTGACATGCGGCAATTGACAGCCGACAAGGATCGCTTTTTCTGTCATTTCATGTTCATTCAACGTCAGTTGTTTCCTTTCTGTACTTAAGTTTTCAGTAGTACCATCATACCAAACACACCACACGTATACCACTATTCGGATGGTTTATTTTAGTATCTCTTTATAAAAAGGATACGCCATTTTAAGTAGGCGTATCCTCTTTCATTTGGAGATCGTGACTTTTAATCGTGAGCAAATCTTTTTTGTCATAATGATCCACAAGCAGGAGTCTCATCGCTTGGGTTCGAATGGCCTTTTCAATCGTGTTTCGCACAAAACGGCCGTTGCTGAATTTTGCAGGACTCGTGGTGCTTTTAATGTGCATTAAGTAATCTCGCAGCTTCCATTCAGCTTCTTGAGTAAATATATATTCTCTGTCAGCCATCATCCGTTTGGCAATGTCCATGAGCTGATCGACGGTATAATCAGGAAAGCTGATATTGATTGGAAATCTCGATTGCAGGCCGGGGTTTAATGATAGAAAATGATCCATTTCCTTGGAGTAGCCAGCAAGAATGAGAATGAATTCGTGTTGTTTGTCCTCCATATGTTTGACTAGGGTATCAATCGCTTCTTTCCCAAAATCCTTTTCGCCTCCGCGGGCAAGAGAATAGGCTTCGTCGATGAACAAAATGCCGCCTAGTGATTTTTTAATTAAATCTCTTGTTTTTTGAGCAGTATGACCAATGTACTCGCCGACTAGATCTCCGCGTTCCGCTTCAATTAAGTGACCTTTTGAGAGGACATTCATTTCAAAGAAAAGCTTCCCGACAAGTCTTGCAACCGTTGTTTTCCCTGTGCCGGGATTCCCTTTGAACATCATATGAAGCGCTTGTTTACCTACCTTTAACCCTTGTTCCTGCCTTTTTTGATTGACAAAGATCCAAGCATAAATCTCTTTTATGTTTCGTTTCATTTCATCCATACCGACAAGGCTGTTCATTTCACGCTCTATTTCCCGTAAGATGCTGTGTTTTGCCTCATTTTTCTGCAAGGCTTCTAGGTATTCTGCCTCTGAATCTGAATCAACCAATACTTGTTTTTGTCCGTTAAGTATAATATTGATTTGGCCGTTGTTTTTATATGTGACAGCTCGCTCCAACGTATTCACCTCTCGCTCTTCTCTCTTTATTCTATTCGGGTGGAGCTGTAATCGTGACAATCGCCCGCTTAAGCCCAAGTTTGCTGTCAAAATGACCCGAGATTCCGAATATTGTAGGGATTTCTGCGGTTTCCCAGGAAATGATGTGCTATTTCCATTGTATTCATCCCATTTAGGCGGACAAACCAACAATTTGTTTTTTCTTAGAAAAATGTAGCTTTCTCATCACAAATTGTGCAGAAAAGAGTCTCAATGATTTCCGCATTTTGTACAGGCAATTTTTCTATTTTCTCATAAAATAAAGACGAGGTGATGAATAGATGGTGAAAATTTTTATTGATCCTGGCCATGGAGGAACAGATTCTGGAGCTGCTGCTAATGGACTTTTGGAGAAAAATATCACACTGCAAATCGCGATTTTATTGAGAGATATGTTGATTAGTGATTATGATGACGTTTCCGTCCGCTTAAGTCGTTCAATTGATCAATCCGTTACTTTGGCCCAGCGTACAAATGCGGCAAACAGCTGGGGAGCTGACTATTTCGTGTCTATTCATATTAATGCAGGCGGGGGCACAGGTTTTGAAAGCTATGTGTATCCTGGCGTTTCAGCACCAACCACCACGTATCGCAATGCCCTTCATGATGAAATTGTTCGCTCGGTGGATTTTGCCAACCGCGGCAAGAAAACAGCGAACTTCCACGTTCTTCGAGAAACTTCTATGCCCGCTATTTTAACAGAGAATGGTTTCATCGATACGACAGCTGATGCAAATAAGCTCCGCAACGCAACCTTCCTTCAAGGCATCGCTCGCGCTCATGCCACTGGATTAGAGAAAGCCTTTCAGCTGAAAAAAAAAGCTAGTAATCTTTATAAAGTTCAGGCTGGAGCTTTCAAGGTGAAAGCCAATGCAGATGAATTAGCAGCCACGCTGAAATCCAAAGGCTTTGACGCCTTCGTTGTATTAGAGGGCGGCATGTTCCGAGTGCAAGCCGGGGCTTTTCGTACAAAGCAAAATGCGGATGACCTCGTCGCAAGATTGAAACAGGCCGGTCATGACGCATTCGTTTTCCAATAACTGAAGCTTGTTATAACGAAATAAACCGGCTCAAGTCTGCTGCTGAGCCGGTTTATGATTGATTCCTTTATGCTAAAATGTTCACGACAAATTGAGACCACGTTTCAAGTCGATCGAAGTATTCAGGCTTTTTCAAATCGGATGCTTTCATCCATTTTCCTGAGATTTGATCTGTTTCTTTCACTTCTACATGAGCGCCTGGAGATAATTCAAGCGCCGATAACAGTCCAATGTGCACACGGCCGACACTGTTGTCATCATCATTAATTAAACCAAGGGTTTTCATCTCAAGTTTGTCTTCTTCTTGAATAGAAAGTTCCTCGTCTAGTTCACGATCCGTATTTTCTTTTAGAATTTCAGCAAAGTTTTTGCCTTCGATGAAATTCATGTGACCACCAAAGCCAAGAGATAACTTATGATGCAATCGAGTCTCTCCCCCGCCTTGAAGCCTTTCATATACATACACTTCGTCCTCACGCTTAATCACGACATAAGGAATCGGCTGCTTGAAGTCAGGATTTTCTTCCGCATCGCCTCTGCGCATCTGCTTGAAGTGCTCTTCGATTTCTTTCATAATGGTGTTGATTGTTTTCTCTTCACTATTCACACCATTAAACGCAAGCGTTTCGTTTTGGAATACGCGTGTGCGCGGTGCAACTAGTATGATTTCATCCATTTTTCCCATGTTCGGTAACCTCCAGTATGTAACGCATTATATGAAATGGCAAAAAGCCAAAACGAGTGATGCGTTTTGACTTTTACGCCTTACTTATGATTCATCTCCAAAGAAGAAGTCGTCATCTTTTAACGGCTCAACCGTTGCTTTTTTGTAGCCGTTCCCTTTCATTGAGAAGAAGTCATGCGATTTTGTTTTTGTATTGAGTCCGTTCAATACAATTGGATTGATCTCTTCTTCTTCAAAGTAAGGGGCAAATCCAAGGTTCATTAACGCTTTATTGGCATTGTAACGAATGAACTTTTTCACATCATGCGATAAATTGACTTGGTCATATATATCTTCCGTGTAATGAAGTTCATTTTCATAAAGCTCGTTCAAGAGGTCAATCGAGAAATCATATAGCTCTTTTTGCACGTCAGGTGTTTGTTTGTTGTAAATTTCTTGTGCTAATAATCCAACATATACACCGTGAATCGCTTCATCACGCAAAATCAAGTTGATGATTTCACCACTTTGCATGAGCTTTCCTTGTCCATAGAAATAAAGCGGGTAGTAAAAACCACTGTAAAATAGGAAGCTTTCTAAATAAACAGAAGCAACCATTGCTTTAAAGAGGGAAATCGGATCGTCCTTTTGAATCGAACGGTATAAACTGACAATCATATCTGCTTTCTTTTGCAAGAATTTATTCTTTTTGACCCATTCAAACACTTCACTGATCGTTTCAGTTGGTGCGAGTGTCATGAAGATATTTGAGTATGATTTCGCATGTACCGCATTTTCCATCATCGCCATAAAGTTTAATACTGCTTTACGCTGATGGCCTTCTACATGTTCAGCCACAATCGGCATCCCTGTATTTCCTTGTTCTGTATCAAGTAAAGTCAATCCAGCAAGTACCTTCATGTACGTATCTCGCTCTTTTTCACCTAGATATTTCCATGTTAAGAGGTCCCCGTTTAAGGAAATCTCTTCAGGAAGCCAGAACTGCTTCACATTTTGGTTGTAAAACATTTGTGTAAAATCATCTTCGTGTTTTGACCAGTTGGCTGCATCATAAATTTTTGTCACGTTAAACTCTCCTTTAATCAAACAACACAAGAAAGACAGCCTTCCTGCCCTGTATCCTTCGTTCTTGCATAATAAAGTGTCTTAATGCCTTTATGGTGTGCATACAGATCGATGCGGTTTAGGTCACGCGTTGTCATCGTATCTTTCAGGAATAGTGTAAAGCTGATTCCTTGATCGACGTGCTGCTGAATCGTTGCGATCATATCGACCACTTTAAACATATCCATATCGTACGCTTCTTTATAGAAGAACCAGTTTTGCGCTGAAAGACCTGGCATTGGGTAATACGTTTTGCTGTTGCCGTATGTTCTTTCTTCGATACGTTCCATAATTGGCATAACAGAGGCTGTTGCCGATTGCACATAAGAAATGGAACCTGTTGGTGCAATACATAAGCGGTAGCTATGGTACATGCCATTTTCCGCTACAAAGTCTTTGAGTGCTGCCCAGTCTTCTTTTGTTGGAATGTGCATGCCTTCAAATAATGCTGCTGCTTTTTCTGTTTTTGGTGTGAAATCATTCTCCACGTATTTATTGAAGTACTCGCCCGTTGCGTAGCCAGAGCCTTCATAACGATGGAATGTTTCTCCTTTTTCTTTTGCAAGCTCACTTGAACGTTTAATTGAATAGTAGTTCACCATCATAAAGAACGTATTCGCGAAATCTCTTGCTTCTTCACTTTCATAGGCCATTTGGTTTTGAGCCAAATACCCGTGAAGGTTCATCGCACCAAGTCCGATTGATTTCATCGCTTTGTTCGCTTTTCGAACAGCCGGTGCATTGCGAATATCTGTTGTTTCAGATACAAGCGTGAGTGAGTCTGTTGCTAGTTTGACCGTTTTTTCGATCGATTTGTTTTTCATGACATTCATGATATTTAATGAACCAAGGTTACAAGAAATATCAAGACCAATTTCATCTTCTTGATCATAGTCCGCGTAAGAAGAGACCTCTGAAGCTTGAAGCACTTCTGAGCAAAGGTTTGAGAATTTCACTCGTGAAATATGGTTTAATGCATGCTCTCTATTCACATTATCTTGGAACATGATATATGGATAGCCAGATTCTGAGCGAAGAACAGCCAATTTTTCAAGAAGCTTTCTCGGATTGACTTTTTCTTTTTTGATTTTCGGGTTTTCTACAAGCTCATCATACATTTCTTCCATGTCCATCTCATCAAGATGCTGTCCATATTCTTTATAGACTGTGTGCGGATAGAAGGTGTAAGCTGTTTTATCTTCTCTGGCAAGCTCGATAAATTTATCCGGGATGACGACACCGATGGACAATGTTTTCACACGCACATCTTCATCTGCAGAGATTTTTTTTGTATCTAAGAAATCATTAATATCTCTGTGGAAAATATTAAGGTAGGCACTACCTGATCCTTGTCTTTGTCCCATTTGATCTGCATATCTGAATGCATTATCAAGAAGCTTCATCACGCCGACGACACCTTTTGTCGCGTTTTCAACATCTTTAATTGCTTCGCCTTTTGCACGAAGCTTTGACAAGTTCAAGCTGACGCCGCCGCCTAATTTTGAAAGCTGCATTGAAATATCAATCGCTCTTGAAATATCGTTTAATGAGTCATTCACTTCAAGCAAGAAGCAGCTCACAAGCTCACCGCGTCTTTTACGTCCAGCGTTTAAGAATGTTGGTGTACTTGGCTGGTATTCCTGATTGATCATCAGTTCTACAAACTCAAGGGCTTTTTCTTTATCTCCGCCCGCAAAGAAAAGCGCTACAACTGAAATGCGGTCTTCATAGCGTTCAAGGATTTTCTTTTTATCATTTGTTTTCAGTGCATAGTCGTTGTAAAACTTAAACGCACTCATGAATGATGGGAATCTAAATTTCTTCGCATATGCAGCTTCGAATACCTCTTTAATATCTGCCATGCTGTATTGTCTTAAAAATTCTTCCTCATAGTAGTCGTTTTCTATTAAGTAATCAATCTTCTCTTCTAAGTTGTGAAAGAAGACTGTGTTTTGATTAATATAATCTACGAAATAACTATGTACAGCTTCTTTGTCCTTATCGAACTGAAACTTTCCTTCTTTTTGAATCATAATCTCGTTATTTAATTGTATCCACTTTGGAACCTGATTTTGTGACAATTCTTTCTACCTCCTGTGTAAACAATTCAACATCCCTTTTTGTTCCGCTTAGTTCAAAGGTGTGCAAAATAGGAACTTGATATTGTTTAGAAATCGTATCGGCGCTTTTGGCAAAATTATCTCCCCATACTTTGTTTCCACTCACCGCTACACCTAGTAAAAGGTGAGCATTTTTCTCTAAAAAGGATTGAGTAGTACTAGGGACTTGTCCAAATCCTGTCGTAAAGGTGACGAGAATAAACGGCGTATCCAAAAACTCTTCTCCAGTCAATTTTCGTTTGTCTGTAAAAGGGGTCTTGTCCAAAAAGCGTTGAACATTTCCTGTTTTTGAATCAAATACGATTTGAATCAATTCCATCACGACCTAGTTTTTAGTATTGTTGATCATTTCGTTATTCACTATATATAGTATACTATGTTTTTTCAAAACACAACATATAGATGTTCGAAACGAAAAAAATCAACCAACCCGGCCGAACATTCATAGCCGAACTCGTACGTTCAAATAAATAGAGCAGAACAGGATCTAAAAATAGACTGCTCTACTCTCTATTCAACTGAAACCGAAATCTATCATAACACGAAAAAAAATCGCTTAGTAGACTAGACTTTTTGTTTTATTTTTTGTAGGCATCGCACTGTAAATCTTCTGACACTTCTGTAATTTCCACTTCAACACCTAATTCTTTTAGCACCGCTTCAAGCGCAGAGACGATTGAAGCTTCTCTGACTAATTCTTTCCCATTTACAGAAACGCTTGTTCCATATTCAAAACAGGAGTCGTCTTCACAAGTTTGTTCCCAATGATTAATTTTAATTTTGTGTGTCATGAACTCATCCTTTTCTGTCTAGATGTCTGATGCATGATTATAGTGTAGCGACTTCACATTCATTTGTAAATTTACGTGCTTACTCTTCTACAGAATCGTCATCATCATCATCTTCGTCCCACTCATCTATGTATTTTGTTTTAATAAGGGTCAGTTCTCCCTCTTTTTCATCAAACCGGTACACATGTACTTCATCATCTTTCACAACAGCAAAGTGATTATTTTTTAGTGCAACAGCTGATTGTAATAGGCCATCTATATGTCCATGATCATCTTGATTAGAATAGTTATGCCAGCTTTCCTGTCTTGATTCAATGTTTGAAATGGCGCATGATCCAAATAAGACAACAATCCCAATCAATAGAAGGATCACTCTAATCCTTCTTAATTCAAGCTCTGCATTTTCCATATCGCTTCCCTCACCTTTCTTCATATCCAATAAGGGATTATACGCAAAATAGACAGAAAGGTTTCACGGCATGCAAAATAGCCCCTCTGCACTGACAAAAAACGTAGCGGGTTCCGGCCGGTTTATTCGCAGATGCATGGGGCTATTAGGTCGAACATATCCTATTCTAATTCTAGATTTACATTCTTTTGAGGTGCAAATGTAGAAATGGCGTGTTTATAAATAAGCTGCTGCTTCCCTTCTGTTTCAAGCAGCACCGTGAAATTGTCAAAGCCTTTCACTTGACCGCGAAGCTGAAAGCCATTCAGTAAGAATACTGTAACAAATGTATTGTCTTTACGAATTTGATTCAAAAATTGGTCCTGAATATTAATCGGTTTCATGTTTCGTCCTCCTTGATTCTGATAACTACAGTTTCGCTTTAAGTCCAAGCTTTCCTGCTATATATGCGAAAATTTCCCCTTTTTTGTCTGAAAAGTGGCAAGGCGGTGTCATGTCGAACCAAGTGACATCCATTTTATTACGGAACCACGTGAACTGACGCTTCGCATATCTACGGGAATTTTGCTTTAATTGCTGGATAGCTTCATCAAGTGAGCAGTCACCTTGAAAATACGCATACAACTCTTTATAACCAATCGCTTGAACCGATTGACAATCCTTCAAGCCAGATTGATAAAGTGCGCTCACTTCCTCAATTAAGCCTTCATCTATCATCATATCAATTCTTTGGTGAATGCGCTCGTACAAAAGCTCTCGATCCATTTTGAGCCCAATGAAGGCTGTATCATAAAGAGGAACTTCTTGATGACCATTTTGCATCTCCGACATTTTCTGACCTGTTGTATGGATCACTTCCAGCGCCCGGATCACGCGGCGGACATTATTCGGATGAATGGCTTTTGCAGCATCAGGGTCTACTGCTTTTAGCTTTTCGTGCAGCTGAAGGGAGCCATGCTGCTGTTCAAACAGCGCCATTTCTTCTCTAAAAGCAGGGTCACTTTTCTCATCGGTAAATGTGTAATCATATAAAACAGATTGGATATACAAACCTGTTCCGCCGACAATCATGGGTGTTTTCCCTCTAGCGGCAATCTCTTTGATTTTCATACGGACCAGCTGCTGAAATTCAGCTGTAGAAAAGGATTCGGCCGGCTCTTTAATATCAATTAAGTGGTGCGGGACACCATCCATTTCTTCAGGGGTGATTTTAGCTGTTCCAATGTCCATTCCTTTATAAATCTGCATAGAATCACCACTGATAATTTCTCCATTAAATGCTTTGGCTATATGTATGCTCAGTTTTGTTTTGCCGACAGCCGTCGGTCCTACTAATACAATCACTGGTTGTTTCGTTTTTTTCATAACATCACTCTCTTTTACAAACTGCCTACAGTATAGCATAACTTCTCTTTCTCTCCTATATAATGCCTATCACCAGCCGAGTGGTTCATTTCCGACCACTTCATATGTTTTTCCTTTAAAACGATGGGTATGCGTTGGCCTCTCTTGATCTGGACTATAGACGACACCTCCGTATCGGATGGGGACAGGATCTGTATAAGCAGAATACGTGACCTCCTGGATTTCGTGATAATGTGTGCCATCGGCTCTTGGGATAGCAGGTCCTGTGATGCCATAGTATCTGTGAAAATGGCCTCTTTCAAAAGAGGTGACCCCGCGATAGTAATGCGTATGCTTGTCAGTACTGCTTCCATTTACAGGCTGAGAGATCCCTTCAATTAAATGATAATGCTCTTCTGTTATATCCGTTCGTGCTTTATAGGCATGAGCATGCGGCGGACAATTTGCCCAATCAGATGGATACAGGCCCATTTTTGACATTCCTCCTTATATTAGGCGGTCACCCAAACACATGTAGGCCATTTGAATACACTGATGTCAGTTACAGTGATTTTATGTGAGAGGAGCCTTTTTTTATGAATTATTTTGAATCACCACCGTTTATTCAAGAAGACATGAGAAGACCTTTTGGATTTGGACGCCCTGGGTTTGGTTTTGGAGGCCCAGGATTTGGTTTTGGAAGACCTGGATTTGGTTTTGGGAGACCTGGATTTTTTGGAGCTCCATTTTTAGGTGGTTTTACCGGAGGACTACTTGCTGGGTCCCTGCTTGCTCCAGGCTATGGCTATGGGTACCCTTATCCGCCTCCGTACCCGCCATATGGACCATACCCTTATTATTAAACATGTCTTTTAAGTGAAAACAACCTTTCATAAAATGAATCGATTGACACACTAGTTTTTCATGGGTTAACATTTACTTTACCGACCGTTCAGTAAAGTAGGTGTTTTTTTTATGTCTAAAACCAAAAAAGAGCAAATTTTTGAGGCAGCTGCTCGTACGATTTTAAAAGAAGGATTAAGTCAGCTTACCCTTCAACATGTAGCAGAGCATGCACATATGACCAAGGCCGGCCTGCTTTATCATTTTTCAAGCAAGGAAGAGCTCATCCAAAAAATGAATGAGCACGCGATTGTCTGCTTTCGTCAGCAGCTTGAGTCGTATCAGGAAACATACAAAAACGAAAAGGCTCCTTATGTACGTGCATATATTTTGGCGACATTAAATGATCTTGATATGCAAAACACGACCCAGTTATGTACAAGTATGCTGGCCACCATGTCATTTGATGAAGCGTTATTGAACCCTTGGCGTGATTTTTATGCAGAGTTCAAAGCGAAAGCAGCTGAGGAAATCAATGACCCTGCATTGAGCCAGCTGATCCGCCTTTCATGTGATGGAATATGGTTTTCAGAAATGTTTCAGCTTGAACCGCTGAACCGAGAGGAAAAAACCCTTTTACTTCATCGGATTTTACACCTATTAGAGGAGGGATAATCATGATCCTCGGATATCTTTTTCTAGCTGTGGCTATTTTTTCAGAAGCCATTGGCGCCGTGATGTTAAAATTCTCAAATGGCTTTACTCGCTTTAAGCCTAGCGCTGTCGTTGTTGCTGGGTATACACTTGCCTTTTATATGCTGTCATTGACACTGAATATCATTCCGCTTAGCATGTCTTACGCAACATGGTCTGGGGTTGGTACAGTCCTCACGGCTATTTTTGGCGTGCTTTTTTTCAAAGAAACCTTGAACCAAAGAGCAATCATTGGGATGGCGATGCTTGTCTCAGGAGTCGTACTTTTAAATATGTCATAAAGGATGTGAGAGATCATGAAAGGAATGCTCTATTTAACAGGGGCTATTTTGACAGAGGTTTTTGGCAGTACGATGCTGAAGCTTTCCCAAGGTTTTTCGCAACTGCTGCCGAGTATTGGGGTCCTGATCGGATTTGGGTGTGCCTTTACCTTCCTCAGTCTGGCACTTAAAACGATTGACCTTTCGTCTGCTTATGCAACATGGTCTGGCGTTGGAACAGCACTCACTGCTCTTATCGGACTCGTGCTGTTTAACGAAACCATTCACATAAAAGGCTTCATCGGTCTTGCACTAGTGATATGCGGCGTGATTGTCTTGAACCTGTCAAAAAAACAAAAGGAAGAAAACAAAGAACAAATCGATCAAACCGAATGGACGTCATAAAAAAAGTCATTTTCTCCATTTCATTAAGAGAAAATGACTTTTTGTTTTTACCCGCCGACTTGAATGGTTTCTTCTAAGGAAATGTCCACATTTCCTTGAACAGCTCTTGAGATCATACATGAGCTTTCGGCTTTGTGCGCGAGCTTGCGGGCCAGCTCAATATCTTGCGGAGAAGCAGAGGCTTTGAGGATGATGACAGGCCGGTGAATGATTTTTTCATATGTAAACACACCATTTGTCACATCTACGACAGCCTCAGAACTCATTGTGAGATCCTCTTTTTCTAATTGGCTCCGCTCCATCATAGCGGCAAGTGTAATAATATAACACGTAGCCGCTGCACCTAAGAGCATCTCATCTGGATTTGTTCCGATGCCGGGACCGTCCATTTCTTTTGGAATTGAAATCTTCGTTTTTAACTGTTCGCATGAGATTGTACCCACATCGTTACGCAGGCCAGGCCAGCTCGCCTGAAGATGAAAATGATGACGCGCCATATTCGTCTCTCCTTTTGTTATCACTTTTTATAGTGTAACAAGAATTCACGCTGCTTGTCTTAACATGTGCACCATCTTTATGTATATTCCTCATCCAGCACTGTCCGAATCGCCCTGACATACCGGTAGAACGTCTCGTTTTTTGTACTCGACCGCCGCCGAAAGTCAAAACTGTCAAATAAAGCTTCACGCTGACTTCTACTAATCTCTAACTGTACACTTTGCCCTGTTTTAGTAAGATTATTAATATTATGATTGCTTGTTCCACTCAGGGTTGCGTGTGCGACAGCCAGTTCAGCAGAAAATCCGTTCCGCTCTAATGAGTTCACTATTTTTTCTGCACGGTCGTAATCTGTTCCGCCAACGAGCGTATGGTCAATGCCTTCCTCACCTTTGTATCCATGCACTGCTAAGATATAATCGTGTGCTTTTGCCTGCGCGACGCCGACTGGCTCATCAAAGTTTGTACTTGTCACATGAAGTTCTGACGCATTCTCTCTTAAACCTTCAAACAAATACGTAGAGAAATCATTATCGAAAAAATGGACGATCTCACTCACGCCGCCTTCAATTCTCCCGCCATGGGGTGACATCACAAGAAGACGGCTTCCAGGCACTGGGTTGGCTGTAATTTGATAGCTGCTTGTTGATTCGTTTTCTTCCAGTTCTTTAAAATTGCGATAAATATCATTTGAACCGCTTTCGTCTTCCCCACCTGATGACAATGGCTCATCATGTTCCTGTGCTTGCATTGTATAATAAACGCCCCATCCGATCGCAAGCAGGAGAAGCAAAGCAAAAAACTTCTTCATTCCCGTTCTCCTTTAACAGATTTCTAAGCCGTTTCTATGATTTATATTGAATCATCATTTCTTTTCATTTTTTCCACTTTTTCTCTTCAAATTTGATCATAACACTCTAGATCATGAGATTCCTCAAAAATAAGATAATTGCATTTATATACACAGAAACGCCTCTCGTCTTTGAAAACAGAGTTAGAATAGTATGACAGACAAACGAAGTTATGTTTAAAATGACCTAGTTCTATCCAGTCTGTTTTCTTTAATTCGGCTTGTTTTTATATGGATTTGATTTTTTTCCTCTGTGACAAGTCACATTTGTATGAGCATTGACCCTGTCTAACCCCTCCTTTTTTTCTGCAAAATCGTTTGTTTCACCGGTTCTCTAAGAAGAACTCTCCCACCTATCATCGGCTGATTCTACATGTTTTCCACCTTTTTCTATTATTTTACAAAATGTAAGCGCTTTTCTTTTTCATCAGAAATGAGTAAGCCGCCAATATGAAGAAAAGAAGGGACAAGAATCCGAACAAAGCAGCTCTCATTCTCATAACGTAAGAGTGTACAAGAATGGATAGCTAGAATGGAGGGCATCACATGTTTGGATTTTCTATGGTGCAAATGGTCAGGACACATGCTAGTAAACTAGATCAGCCTTTAAGAGAGACCGTCCTTCACCTTTATAAACCTTTTAAATGGACGCCATGCTTTCTTCATCGTTTCTTTGAAGGAAGATTAAAGAAGAGAAAGAAGCTTCGTGTAATTATTGAATTTAAGGAAGACGCGGTCGAAGCAGGGATTCAAAGCACAAAACAGCTCATGAAAAAAAGTAGAAAAACAAATATCAAACGGCACTTTTCACATATCGACTGCTGCGCTGCAGACATAACACCGGCCGCTTTAGAGGAGCTGTTAGCAAATGGTGAGCATATTCGTAAAATTTATTTAGACCGGAAAGTTCATGCACTTCTGGATGTGGCCACACAAGCCAGTCACGCGGATGAAGTCTTCCGCAACGGTACAGCCTTAACAGGGGAAGGCATTACGGTCGCTGTCATTGATACAGGAATTTATCCGCATGAAGATTTAGAAGGAAGGATTCGCGATTTTGTGGACTTAGTCAAGCAAAAAACAAAGCCTTATGATGATAACGGGCATGGTACTCATTGCGCTGGAGATGTAGCTGGAGACGGAGCGGCCTCAGATGGCTTGTACAAAGGACCTGCTCCAAAAGCTCATTTAATTGGCGTAAAAGTGTTAAATAAACAAGGGGCTGGATCGCTTTCTACTATTATAGAAGGGGTTGAATGGTGCATCCAGTTCAATGAAGATCACCCTGATGATCCGATTCATATTATGAGTATGTCACTAGGCGGAGATGCTCAGCGTTATGATGACGAACAGGACGATCCGATGGTGCGTGCTGTCAATGCTGCTTGGGATCAAGGCATTGTAGTATGCGTCGCAGCCGGAAACTCTGGTCCTAACAGTCAAACGATTGCGAGCCCTGCCGTCAGTCAAAAAGTGATTACGGTTGGCGCTTTTGATGACCGGAATACACCAGAATCAAACGATGATATCGTGGCACCATTTTCAAGCAGAGGTCCTACTGTTTATGGTGAGACAAAGCCTGATATCCTTGCACCAGGAGTAAACATCGTCTCTCTCAGATCACCAAGATCCTTTCTAGATAAACTCGACAAATCAAGCAGAGTCGATGATGATTACACGACGTTATCTGGCACATCTATGGCAACACCGATTTGCGCTGGTATTTGTGCTCTTCTATTAGAGCATTCACCAGATTTAACGCCCGATGAGGTCAAAACCCTGTTAAAAGAAAATACAAGCAAGTGGTCTGGGGATGACCCGATGATTTACGGGGCAGGTGCCATTGACGCAGAAAAAGCCATCAAAGAATAAATAAAAAAGCCCTTTACGTTGATTCGTAAAGGGTGTTGTTTTTGTCTGTTATTACGTGTGAAGTCTTTCATCTACTTGATCAGCTGACATGTTATGCTTCGTTCTCATACATCTCATCTCCTTTTTGAATGTGCGTACGCGCTTCGATCACAATCTCAAAAAAAGTGGAGGATTCCTTGTACATGTCGCGTTCCTTATAATAATTAGCCGCATCAAGTGCTAATTCCTCTAAATCAGCAAACATTTTTTTGCTTCGCAGTCCAAATAGTGCCGATCTTAATTGCTCACAGCTGTCTTTTTCTATATAAAGCGCCTGTAAAAATTGAAATTTCAACTGATAAATTTCATCTTCCAATAAACAAGCCTCGTTCATTCCTTTACGTATAGCCTCACCCGCCCGCTCGATATCTCCGAGTTTAAACCAGGTAAGAGCAAGTGAAAATAATGATTTGATCATCGTGGATGCTTGATCTTTTTGATAAAGGGAAATGGCTTGTTCAAAAAAGACTGTCGCTGTATGGTACGTTCCCATACTATAATGACAAGCTCCTAAGTTATTAAGAGCCATCGCTTTAAAATAAGATGTGCACTCTTTCCGCTCCATCGCTTCACAAACCTTTAACGCTTTTTCTAAGTAAGGAAGCGCTTTTTGGTGCTGACTCACATCAATACAATTACCTGCCATGACAAAATCACATTGAATGCTTCTTTTTCCATAAAGCTGATGTTTCTTATAAATGTCTCTCGCCTTTTTAGCATAATGCATGGAGAAATAAGTTTGTTTCATATGATAGTATACTTCA
This sequence comes from Bacillus sp. FSL K6-2431, assembly GCF_038005165.1. Classification (NCBI taxonomy): domain Bacteria; kingdom Bacillati; phylum Bacillota; class Bacilli; order Caryophanales; family Bacillaceae; genus Bacillus; species Bacillus sp. FSL K6-2431. The sequence goes on from NZ_JBBOSQ010000001.1 coordinate 403,546, forward strand.
GCGATTTTATAGTAAAATTCCGCTTTTTCAATCTCATCTGTCACTAAGATCAGTTGATGTTCCGCATGCTTGTAATAGGAAATGGCCTCGATGTATCGGCGCTGGATAAACGCATACATTCCATGAAAAAAATGAAAGTAATAGCCAAGTAAGCCTGTCATCTCATCTTCTCCATCTTCCATTTCTTTCGGAAAAGACACGGCTTGAAGTGTTTCACTCCCTGCATGGACTGGCGTTAAATGCTGAAGCATCAGTTGATGGCGAAAATCCATTAGAGAATAATATAGAAGCAAATCTTGATCCTCTTCCATCTCATGAATTTCTTCTTCAACAAGGCGCTTCATATCGTTTGCTTGTTCGACTTCAAATTTGCAAATATGCGTGTACCATTGATTGATCTTTACACCTACTTCGGAAGATGGTATTTTATGTGCCATCCACTTCAGCCCCATTCTATCATATCAAACTGATAACTATTATTTTACATAATTTATGTTTTTAAGGCAAATTGTAATTTATTGCATGATTTATGTTCATTTCGCATATTTCTATCTTTTTTACCAAGTTTAAATGGAGTACTTTTACCCATCAAAACGATTTTACTACGAAGTTGGGTCAAATTCTCTTAATACTTCTTTTAAAGCACGGATATAACGTCTGAATGCTTTTTTCTTTCCTTTTCTCGTATCAAAATGGTCGAAAAAAGATTCTCTCTGCGCCGTACTAATTTCTAGCTGAACGCTTTCACCACTTGCATTTCGATTATTAATATTTTTAGGATCTGTTCCTGAAAGCCGTTCGCCTTCTTGCACCATTTCTGCAGAAAATCCTCGATCTTTTAACTCTCGTACAACTGCTCTTTTCATTTTTTCGTTTGTCCCGCCAACTAGCGTGTGCTTTTTATCACTTTTATAGCCGTGGATGGAAATGGAGAAGGGATACGTTTTAATCATTTGGACCAATATCGGTTCATCAAACTTGGTGCTTGTAATATGCAAATCACGATTGTTGTCTTGTTTCGTTCCTTCAAACAAATACGTCGAGTATCTTTGTTGAAATGCTTCTACAATTTCACTTGTTCCTGGTTCAATTTCCCCTCCATGAGGAGAAAAGACGAGTAAATCACTTCCGCCCTTTTCGTGAAATTCTATTTCATACCCTTTTCTTTCATGCCGAATAAGCTGTTTAAAACTGTCGTATCGATCCCCTTTTTTTCGCTCTTTTTGATACTTTTCTACCTCTTCTTGATGTTTCTTTTGCTCTTTTTTTTCTTGAACAGAATGGCTGCATTTCACCATTAAAAGAGCACATAGGATCAGAAAGATGAATCCACATATCAGTAGCCTTTTCATTTCACCGCTCCTTTTCATTCTCTTAGGTGTCATCTTATCGCATTATTTTACTATCAATGGCTAACAGAATTCAAAGGTTGTCCGGCTCATTTAAATGAATCAGGAGAACTTTCCTGTTTTTTTATGCCGCTCTAGGTATTTCTGACTTCTTTGAATCATTCGCTGCTTGAATAAAAAACTGCATCGTATGACCTTATTTTAGCTTTAGTTAAAATCACCTACAAAAATGGACATGTTTTTCTGATTTCAAACAAAAAAGCCGCAAACAAAAGGGATGCCCTTCTGTTTACAGCCAATTATTGTATATCCATCATTAAATTCTTAGTTCATTCTCTAAAGCTGAAAGGACTTCATCTTGTGAAAGCCCTTGTGCAAGAGAAATTTCACTCACTAACATGCCTCTAGCATCTTCAAGCATCTTCTTTTCACTTGAATTTAATGCTTTCTTCTGATTTCGTCTCATCAGATCTTTGACAACGTCTGCACCGTCTTCGATCGCACCTGTTTTTAGTTTTTTCATATTTTCATCATATCTTTGCTTCCAAGTAAGCGTGTCGTCGTTTGTTTCTTCTGCAAAATTGTTCATCACAACTTTCAGCGTTGCTTGATCTGCTACCTGACGAATACCTAGTTGATTGATTCTGCCTCTTGGGATCATCATCTGCATATTCGGCATTTGAATCAGAAAATATTCCTCCGTCTTACCTAAAATCTCTTTTTCTTCCATTCCTTCAATCACACCGGCACCATGCATAGGATAAACAATTTTATCACCTATTTGAAACAAATCCGCCACCTCCGAAAGTATTCACAATTTGATTATAACACATTTCATGGTTGGATAAAAATTTATATTTTATCATGTTATTTTAGCACTAGTCAATTCTTTTCATTTGAATTTTGAGAAAAAGCCTTTTTTTAGAGAAGATGCGCCACCATCCAGTCCCCTTGTCTTATTCGTGCATATACTAGCATTGAGTCACATTTAGGAGGGATGACAATGTGCAAATGCAAGTGCAAACATTCCCACTCAAACTGTTATAAAAAGCATGACGATCATTGCCATGAGGACCCATGTAAAGAAAAAAAGTTTCATCATAAAAAAGATGATTGGTTTGAGAGCGATTTCTGGGATACTTCTAGAAGCTACGATCCCTATTATTACCCTAAAAGTGTCTGCAGCAGTTGTAAGAAGCGTCGTAGAAGAAGACATGGCTTCTCATATTAGCACCTGACGCTTTCAACTGCTTTTTGTTTTCCCGGCTGAAAAGCCGGTTTTTTTCATATGGATAGGCTCATGAAACGGATCATGCTCATAGGATATGGCAACCTGACATAAAGGATGAGATATCAAATGAACAATATGAATAGCCAAATGAATTATCATCACGAAGGAAATCCGTACCATACGTTTGAGAATGTGTATACAGCCAATCATGAGCATGTGGTCGCGCCAAACATGCATGATCATATGAATATGCCAAACCATTATCATACCGGTAAAAAGGATAAGTACAGCGGACATTATCCGCATCATCATTCAGCCTATCCGCCTTTTCCAAATCAGCATGACCCCTTTTCGCATGTTCCAATGAAGGATCACCATCATCATGGCCACTATGGTGGATATGGAATGATGCCATATCATCCATACGGATATCAAGATATGCATATGATGATGCCGAATCAGCAAATGCCAGGCTTTGGTTACGGAATGAACCAACCAAATGCGCATTTTCCCCGTTATTACTAAACAAAATGACAAAATAAGGGTATAATATACCATTTAATACCATGTAGGGATATGGTAACATTATAGGTAAATAATGGGTGTAATCATCTATTATTTACCTATATTCAACAAGGGGGAAGGAAGAAATGAAAAAAACATGGACGATGATCATGATGGGGATGCTCACATTGGTTATGGCGCTGTCAGTACCGCTTTCTGCATCTGCTGAAGGAGCCAAAACAGAGGAAAGCAAAGCATCAACCAATGCAAAACCAGCTGCCCTTTACGCAAAAATTACAGGTACAAGTAAGCAGGAATGGTCTTTTTCTGACATTGAACTAACGTACAGCCCAAATTCTATTCTAAGTCTTGGTGCGGTTGAGTTCACACTGCCAAAGGGTTTCCAAGCAACAACTAAAGACATTATGAACGGTAAAGCATTAAAAGACAGCTACATTTTGAACAACGGACAAACCGTCCGTATTCCGCTTAGATTGGATTTACTTGGAATTTCCAAATATACATTAAAGCTTTCACATAAAGTACTCCCTGCCGCAGGTACATATACGTTCCGCGCAGAAAATCGAGCAATTAGCATCGGTTCTACATTTTATGCAGAAGATACGATTGATATTAATACACGACCAGTTGTGGTCACACCGCCAGATCCGTGTGGATGCTAAATAAAAAAGCGCTCTAATAAGAGCGCTTCAAATGACAAAGGGCAAAATGATGTTTATTTTAGCCCTTTGTCTTCTTTTCAGTGTGATAGAAACCTTTGTAGCTTAGGAAGGACGAGTTCTGGCGCGGATTAGACATTCGTGAGCACCAGCTCGCGCAATAGTTTGTCTACACGCTGAGGTGCCTTAATAAGAGCGCTTTTTTTATTTGATCACATGACCCGTTTAAACATTTTCTCCATTTCATATGTCGAGTGATGAATGATGATCGGCCGGCCGTGCGGACAAGTGAAAGGGTCCTTTGTCTGCCTGAGTTCATCTAATAGGGCTTTGATTTCATCATTTCGCAAATGACGATTTGCTTTGATAGAGCCTTTGCAGCTCATCATGATTGCCGCTTCTTCTCTTAATTTTTTGATATCTACACGTTTCTCATCCAGCACTTGCTCAATAATCTCTTCGATCAGTTCAGCCTCTTCTCCTTTTGGAAACCACTGCGGATGCGACCGTACAATGTAGCTTCCTGAACCAAAAGGCTCTAAGAAGACACCCACTTTCGTTAGTATCTCTTTATGCTCTTCAATAATCAGCATATCGTTTTTCGAGTAATGGAATGTTAATGGGACGAGCATTTCTTGCACTTCCTGTTTGATCTCTCCTACCTTCTCACGATAATACTCATACTTGATTCGCTCCTGGGCCGCATGCTGATCAATAATATAAAGCCCACGTTCATTTTGAGCCAAAATATATGTGCCGTGCATTTGTCCGATGGGATACATCACAGGGACGCGTTCGTTTTCTGAAATGGCTTCTACAGCATCTTCTCTTAGTTCTGACTCTTCATATTCTAGTGAAGCGGCGGATTCCTCTAACTGAACTCGCTCAGATGAGGCTTCTTCATAAAATACTGGTGATGATGGTTCCGTCTTCTCTTGATTAGGCATTCCGTATGCTTCGGTATGGCTTGTCTCATATAAGACCGATTCGAGCGGCTCCGGCTGATAGGATAGCGGCGTTTCCACCTCGCTTGTGTTTCCTTTTTTCGCATCAAAGGTTAAGGATTGCTGCTCATTTTTGATCGCTGGCATTGGTGCTTTCTTTGGCACCGAAGCACTTGGAATGAGCTGCTGCTTTTGAAATACGTCCTTAATTCCTTGCTTAATTAACTCATGAAGTTCCTGCTCTTTACTAAGTCTCACTTCAAGCTTCGAAGGATGAACGTTCACATCCACTAAAATGGGGTCCATCTTCATCTCTATAAATGTAATCGGGTGGCGGCCAATCGGTAGCAGCGTGTGATACCCTTCATGGACCGCTTTCACGAGCGGAAAATGCTTAACATATCTGCCGTTTACAACAGAAGACATATAATTCCGTGATGCCCTTGTCACTTCTGGCAAGGAGATATATCCTTTCACTTCAAAATCAAGTGATTGCACGTGAAGCGGCACCATTTTTTTCGCAACAGCTGTCCCGTAAATGGCCGCAAGCACATGCCGCACATCCCCGTTTCCATTCGTCTGAAGCAGGACTTTTCCTTGATGACGCAAGCGAATCGATACTTCTGGGTGAGCCAGCGCAATTCGATTGACGACATCTGATATATTGCCAAGCTCCGTATGAACGGTTTTCATGTATTTTAGGCGGGCCGGTGTATTGTAAAATAAGTTGGTAACGACGATCTCGGTACCGCGGCGACTAGAGGTTTTTTTCTCTGAAATGATCTTTCCGCCTTGCAGCACCAGGTGCGTTCCAGCTCCTTCACCAGTACTTGTTTTCATTTCTAGATGAGAGACAGATGCGATACTTGGCAGCGCCTCTCCCCTGAAACCGAGCGTTCTGACACGGAACAGGTCATTTTCATCTTTGATTTTACTCGTTGCATGGCGCTGAAAGGCGAGCTTACAATCTTCAGCATCGATTCCAACACCATTATCAATCATTCTAATAGAAGAAAGACCTGCTTCTTCTACATCGATTTCAATCACTGTACTACTTGCATCGATTGCATTTTCCATAAGCTCTTTTACGACAGAAGCTGGACGTTCGACTACTTCACCTGCAGCAATTTTATTGGATAGGTCATCGGATAACTGAATAATCTTTGCCATTTTGCTCACCTCACCTTACATTATAATTTCTTTTGCAATTCATATAGCTTAGTCATCGCTTCGAGCGGAGTCATATCCATTAGATTGAATGACTTTAATTCCTCGATCACCGCTTGATCTTTCTGTTTTAGAACTGGTTTGGTTTGCGGTTTTTCTTCTACTTCAAAGAAAGAAAGCTGCTGCTTTTCCTCCGCCTTTTCTGTTTTTGGAGCTGCAGATACGTGCGGGGTCACTTCATGTGATCCGCTCTCAAGCTCCGTCAAAATGGTCTGGGCCCTATCGATGATCGCATCAGGCAATTCAGCAAGCTGCGCTACATGAATACCATAGCTTTTATCAGCTGCACCCTCTTTGATTTGATGTAAGAAAACGACCGTGCCCTCATGCTCTTCAGCACGTACATGGACATTTTTCAGCTCGCTTAATTGAGATTCAAGAACTGTCAGCTCGTGATAATGTGTGGAAAAAAGCGTTTTGGCACCAATATGATCGTGAACAAATTCAATGATCGCCTGCGCAAGAGCCATTCCATCATAGGTGCTTGTCCCGCGTCCAATTTCATCAAATAAAATCAAGCTGTTTTTCGTTGCATGCACCATCGCATTTTTTGCTTCGAGCATCTCTACCATAAAAGTACTCTGACCAGAAATCAAATCATCTGCCGCCCCAATGCGTGTAAAGATTTGGTCAAAGATCGGAAGAGTCGCCTTCGATGCCGGCACAAAGCAGCCAATTTGCGCAAGAATGGAGATAAGCGCCATTTGTCTCATATACGTACTTTTCCCTGACATATTTGGTCCAGTAATGAGTAAGGTTTGCCGGCCATTTCCCATATGGCAGTCATTTGGTACATACTCCTGGTGATCCATCACTTTTTCAACGACTGGGTGACGACCATCTATGACATCTACCTCATCCTCTGAGAATTCTGGACGGATATAACGGCGTTTTTCACTGACAGTCGCAAAGCATTGAAGCGCATCCAGCTCACTCATTTGTTTTGCAAGCAGCTGTAATCTAGGAATATAACCTTTCACTTGCTCCCTGAGAGCTGTAAATAGTTCATATTCCAATTCGTTGATATTTGATTCTGCTTCAAGTATCAGTGCTTCTTTTTCTTTTAATTCAGGTGTGATATACCGCTCTGCATTGGCAAGCGTTTGTTTTCTTTCATAACGGCCTTCCTCCAGCAGATGTGTATTTGCGCGTGTCACTTCGATATAATAACCAAACACTTTATTAAACCCGACTTTTAAGGAGCGAATGCCGGTATATTCTCTTTCCTGCTGTTCAAGACGTGCAATCCAGTCCTTTCCGTTTCGGCTGGCATCACGGTATTCATCTAATTTTGCATTGTAGCCATCTTTAATCAAATTGCCTTCTTTTATCGTCATCGGCGGATTTTCATAAAGTGCATCTTCTAATAAATTAAGCAAGTCACCACAAGGATCAATCGCATTCGCTCTTGATTTTGCCATTTCCTCTGGCAGTGAGTGCACAAGCTCTTTAATGGCTGGTACTTGTTTTAAGGATTCCTTTAACTGAATGAGATCACGGGCATTTACGTTGCCAAATGCGACGCGGCCCGCTAAACGTTCGAGATCATATACTTGCTTTAACCGTTCACGCAGATCCTCTCGTTCAAAGAGATGGTCCATGAGAATTTGCACCATTTCCTGGCGTTCTTTAATGTGCGAAAGCCGAATTAACGGCCGGTCGATCCATTGCTTGAGCAGCCTTCCACCCATCGCTGTTTTTGTTTCATCTAACAGCCATAACAAAGAGCCCTTCTTGCTTTTTGAGCGGATCGTCTCTGTTAATTCAAGATTTCGTTTTGAGTAAAGATCAATTTTCATTGTTTGTTCGAGCTCAAACACTTGAACTGGCTGAAGGTGATCGAGGCTTCTTTTTTGCGTTCTTCTTAAATAAGCATATAATGTCAAAAAGGCCGATCTTAGTTGCTCACTCAGGCGAGACACGAGCCGCTCAGCTTCATCGATCAATTCATCACTATCTTCGTATGAAATGGTCGCTTGGCACCGATCCTTTAAGGTCTTGACTGTTTCCTCATCCAGCTGCTTTGACACCACAATTTCTTTTGCACCGACAGAATAAATTTCAGACACGACTTCATCTAATCGATCAATGAAAGCCGCCATGTTTTCACCAGTAGATAAATCGGAAAGTGCAAGTCCATATCCATTTTCAAACTTTGTCACAGAGGCAATGAAGTTGTTTTCATTTTCACTTAAGCCTTTACCATCCATCACCGTACCTGGTGTAATGAGTTGAACGACTTCTCTTTTGACTACACCTTTTGCCGTTTTAGGATCTTCCACCTGCTCACAAATCGCGACCTTGTAGCCTTTTGAAATCAATTGTTCTATGTATGCAGAAGCAGAATGATAAGGAACACCGCACATTGGTATGGTCCCGCCATCTCTGCTTGTTAGCGTGATTTCTAATTCTTGTGACGCTTCTTTTGCGTCATCAAAAAACATTTCATAAAAATCGCCTAAGCGAAAAAATAAAAAGGCATCTTGATACTCTGCCTTGATTTTTAAATATTGCTGTATCATGGGCGTATAACTTGCCATATTTCTAATCCCTCACTATATTACATTCGAATTCATACCATCTTTCATTATAGCATAAAAAATCACCTTTTTTCTCCTAGATAGGACACAAAAAAACTAGGGGGATATGCGCCCTAGTCATCAATTACTCTTCTGGATCACCCGCTAGGAATTCTGGATGAATATCCTCTAACTCCTCATCCACCTCTTCTTCCCACTCATGATCATCTTTTTCTTTCCAGCTTGAATTGACCTCTACAACAATTTTTGTTTCTCCTACCACTTCAGCAATGAATTCACGCTCTGCCTGAACGATAATTTTATTGCCGTTTGGAGAAATGGTCACTTCTAGACAATTCGGCTGCTGCAGTACTTTTGCAATCACTTCGTGCTCATCATCAAGGAAATTTTTATCTTTATATCTTAGTTTGATGATGTCTACATATTTCACCCGTTCTGTGACGACTTCTGTTTTTGTGTTATCAGCGTAAGAATACCATACGTTAATATCAAAGGTTCCTTCAATCTCAACAGTTTTACCGACCTTTTCAGCATCATACTTATGATTAATGATCCAACCACCTAGGATGCTGGTTGGTTTTTGCGATGGAGAAATGGTGTGTGTGCTTTGGGTGAATTTCCTCCCTTTTGCAACCACCGCTTTTGTAATAATTTCTCTGTATTCAGACATTCCGGCATGCCTCCTTGTTCTTGATCGTTTTATCTTATGCTGGGCATTCGTCTAGTGTGTCACGATTTTGAACTTCATGTTCAATTAAATTCATTTCTGTTTCAGTGTATGCATGGTCGCCCACAAACTTGCCTTGAAAATTGGAAAAGTTGGAGAGTGAGAGATTTTGGGGTTGACTGTAATGGTGTCATTTGATGTAATAAAGATAGTAGCCCTTCTTTATATAAGGAGGAGATCTTATGAAACAATTTAATATTATAATAAACATTTTTGGATTAAGCATTGAGCTTCAATTCAAATCTTTTAATCTGTAAAATCAATTAATTTTTAGTTTATAACGTATCACTATAATATTTTGAATAAATAAATTACGAAATACAGGGCTACTGCATCAACATTTTGTTGTTGATGCAGTAGCAAAATACAAATTACATATATTCTATATAATAAAAACCCCGCATTTGCGGGGTTTTCTCATTTAATGGAGCAACTTGGTGATGAGTTTTTCACTTTTGAACCGGTTTCTCCTAATAAGAGGTCACCGCCGGTTGAAAGAATGATTTCATCTGTTACTTGATTAGAAATCGTATGCGCTACGAGCTGAAGCAGGGAATTGACTTCCACTTGTGATTCTTTGAATTCTTGAATCACCGGGATTTCATCCAGTTCTTCTTGCAGGGCATCGATTTTTTCTTCGACTTGCTTTAAGGCTTCATGTTTGCCGTAATGCTTTAAATTCACAGCTTGTTTTTGAAGCGCCTTAATTTGATTAATAATCGTTGAAATTTTTGTATTTTCATTGATTTGCGCTTCTGCTTTCTTGAAGAAATCAACTTCTTCTGTTTCAGAAATCATTTTAGCGAGCTCTCTTGCGCGCTCGACAATCTCTTTTTTTGAATAAAGTGTCATTTTAATTCACCTCGATAGCTTCTCCAACCATTTCTCCGTCAAGAGACCAAGTTTTGGCTTGTGTGATTTTCACTTTGACGATGTTGCCAATCGCTTCTTTTGGTGCTTTAAAATTCACAAGCTTGCTTTTACTTGTATATCCGGCTAGGATTTCAGGGTTGTTTTTACTTTCACCCTCTACTAATACTTCGACAGTCTGCCCTTCATATTCCTTCATTTTTTTCGCAGAAATTTCATTCACGAGGGCATTCAGGCGCTGCAGACGTTCTTTTTTCACATGCATTGGCACGTTGTCTTGCATTTTCGCTGCTGGTGTTCCTTCTCTTGGAGAGTAAATGAACGTATAAGCAGCGTCAAACTCAACCTCGCGATAGAGGGAAAGTGTTTCTTCAAACTGCTCATCTGTCTCATTTGGGAACCCAACAATAATATCCGTTGTTAATGAAGCATTTGGCATCGCTTCTTTGATTTTGCGCACAAGATCAAGGTAACGCTCACGGTCATATTTTCTCGCCATAAGCTTCAAGACAGAAGAACTGCCGGATTGAACTGGCAAATGAATATGATCGAGAAGGTTCCCACCCTTAGCAAGCACTTCAATTAAGTGATCGTCAAAGTCACGCGGGTGGCTTGTTGTAAAACGGATACGCGGAATATCGATTTTACGCAACTCATCCATCAAGTGTCCAAGACCATATTCCATGTCTTCAAAATCTTTTCCATACGCATTCACGTTTTGACCAAGAAGGGTAATTTCCTTATATCCTTCTGCCGCTAAACGTCTGACCTCTTGAATAATTTCGTCAGGGCGGCGGCTTCTTTCTTTACCGCGTGTGTAAGGGACGATACAGTATGTACAGAATTTATCACAACCGTACATAATATTCACCCAGCCCTTAATTTTTCCTTGGCGGGCTCTCGGAAGGTTTTCAATGACATCGCCTTCTTTTGACCAAACCTCGATGACCATTTCTTTTGAAAGATAGCATTCAGATAACAGCTCTGGCAGGCGGTGAATGTTGTGTGTACCGAAAATCAAATCAACAAATGGATGTTTCTTCAGAATACGGTTGACGACAGATTCCTCTTGAGACATACATCCGCAGACACCTAAAATTAAATCTGGCTTTTCACGCTTTAATGCTTTTAAATGACCAAGCTCTCCGAACACTTTATTTTCCGCATTCTCACGAATTGCACAAGTGTTTAATAAGATGACATTTGCATCCTCCGTTGAGTTTGTCGGTTCATAACCAAGCGCCATAAAAATACCAGCCATCACTTCTGTGTCATGCTCATTCATTTGACAGCCATATGTGCGAATATAAAACTTGCGCCCGTTTCCTAACCCTTGAAAACGCTCGTCAATTTGAAATTGATTGTATTCGACTTCTTCTTTACCCCGTTTTTTTGCATCTTTTAAGGAAGGCGGAATGTACACAGCTTCAAAATACTGGCTATAGTCCTTCTCGGATTTTTTGTCCGATGAACTTACTTGTCCGCTCGCTTTTCTCTGCTCTTCATTCATGAATTTGTACTCCTTTCAAACCAAGCTCCACCCTACAGTATAGACTATTTTGTGATGAATTGAAAATAAATTCATACGTGCCACTACTTTTCAATCCACACGAATTTTGCATGAATATTGAGTAGGTTTCAGATGTAGATCGTCTTTACCTAAAGGGTTTTGTATTTCTTTGACAATCTTCATATGCTGTGTCCCGACACTCTCAACTAAAGTAATCACATATGATTCTTTTTCCTCTTCTGCTACCATTCTTTCTTGTTCAGATAAGAAGAATGGAAAGTCTTGGTGAGTCAGTTTAGATCCTTTTACTTCTATGAGCTTCTCTTTTCCATCGGGGTAATAAGATTTGATATCAAATCCATGACCATCTTCCGTCTCAGCCACCCAATCGACAGCTTCCGCTAATTGTTCCCGACCCACTGCTTTTAATTGCTCTACTTCCTTACGATAAACAAATTTCTCTGCTATTCTACCTGTCTCTTCGTTTTGCTTTGCTCTTTCTTCTCTTAATTGTTTATAAACATCTCTATGAATGATTCTTTTTCTTTTAAATTTGTTCTGATCTTTCACTTTTGGAGTAAGGTCCTGATCCAAATATACTTCGTAAACAAAATCATAAAAAAACTCATTTAAAGAATTGATATCTTGTATTAATTGGTGATGGTCAAAATGATCAATATTATACTTTTTAAAAACCAATGAGCTTGCCACGTATTTTTTAGGTCTTAATGATTTACCCAAATGAAAATCACCTATATGAAAGTCCTCTAGTCTTTTATGGTGCTTTAATTCCGGCTGTAGCCTCTTCCTCCAAATAGCTGCCTCTTCTTTAATTTCAGATAAAGATAAATTTTCAGTTCCAGTTTCAATTGTTAAATAAAAATCTTCCCCGTTCTCAGCAAATAAAATAACAATAAATATTCCTTTTTGTGTCGTTGTTTTTTGGGAATTAGGATTTGTCGTTAATCTCCTGTCTAAAAGTGCAATCCAAAAACATTCTGCAACTTTTCCATTTCCTGTAGATGCTTTAATATCGATCCTATCCAAATTCCTCATATGACGTTTTTCTAATTCATAACGAATGTTGTTTGGGATTTCTTTATTAAACATGTTGTGAAAAGGGTGATTCTTATCTGTTCTCCCTTTGTTCTTATAATCTAAAAATTGCTCATAAAAATTTTCTTTATTAAATAACATTTGTCTCACCACTTACCTCAATAGATCTTTTTACATACATTATACATAACAAACGGTAGATTTGATGAAATATGGAAAGAATAGTGCAAAAAAAAGAGAGCCTGCGCTCTCTCAATCAAGTATGTTCAGTTTTTTTGCTTCTTCTTCGATGATCGTCAGTGCACGGTCCAGTTCTTCTTTTGTGTGCTCTGCTGTGATGATGGCTCTAATTCTCGCTTTTCCTTTTGCTACAGTTGGGAAAGCGATGCCCTGGGCAAACACGCCTCGGTCTATTAAAGCCTTTGAAAAGCGAAACGTAAGAGCTTCGTCTCCAATCATGATTGGAATAATGGGTGTTTCTGTCGGAGCAACTTGAAATCCAAGGCTGACGACTTTTTCTTTGAAATAGGCGGCGTTTTCCCAGAGCGTGCTAATTCGCTCTGGTTCGTCTAACAGCACTTCAATCGCTTCTTCACACGCTCTAGTCACAGCTGGCGGATGTGAGGTGCTGAATAAAAACGGTCTTGCTTTATGCTTTAAATAATCAATCAAAACGGCTGATCCCGCTACATAGCCGCCGAGCACTCCGACAGCCTTACTAAGTGTCCCAACCTGAATATGCACTCTGCCGTCGAGTTTAAAATGGTTGACTGTCCCGCGGCCATTTTCACCAAGCACGCCCGAGGCATGTGCATCGTCTACCATCACAAATGCATCATATGCTTCTGCGAGCCTGACAATCTCAGGAAGTGGCGCAATATCTCCATCCATCGAGAACACACCGTCTGTGACGATGAGACGAACGCGGTAATTCATAGATTTCTTTAAAATTTTCTCAAGCTCTTCCATATTGGAATGACCATATACTTTTTTATCTGCTTTTGTTAACCGAATGCCGTCAATGATTGAGGCATGATTCAGTTCATCTGAAATCACAATATCATCTTTTGTCAGGATACTTGATAAGACCCCTTGATTGGTCGTAAAGCCTGATTGGAATACAAGGGCTGCCTCGGTCTTTTTAAATGCAGCGAGCTTTTTTTCAAGACGTTCGTGCATCGTCATTGTGCCAGCGATCGTTCGTACCGACCCCGTACCAGCACCGAATTGATCAATGGCCTCTTTTGCCGCTTTCATCAGCCTTGGATGTGAGGTGAGGCCTAAGTAGTTATTTGAGGAGAGCTGTATGACAGGTTGTTCATTTAATGTCACAGTGGATGATTGTTTTGAGTCAATCTCTTTCAATGTTTGGTGAGTGCCTTGCTGCTTCATTGTTTCCAGTTCATCTTGTAAATACGTGAATTCTTTCATCATTTCTTCCCCCTTTGATTTGATGGCATCATCAGTACGACCTTTCCGCACATCCCATTTCTCATGAGTTCAAATCCCTTTTCGAACTGTTCAAATGGTAGTGTATGGGTGACAACTGGCTTGACATCGATGGTATTTGTTCTTAATAACTCAGATACTTGACGCCACGTTTCAAACATTTTTCTCCCCGTGATCCCTTGCACGGTTAATCCCCTAAAAACAATTTGATTCGTAATGTCAATTGTCACTGGTCGTTCTGGCAAGCTTAGTATATTGATTTTCCCTCCATTTGCACAAGCTTCGAGAGCTTGATTAATGGCAACTGGATGTCCTGACATCTCGCATATCACATCTGCCCCCTCCATCCGCGTGAACTGCTTAATCACCTCAACAGGATCACCTTTTCCAATATCCACGATATGGTCTGCTCCCATTTCCCGGGCAAGATTCAGCCTGTATTCGTTTTGATCGACAGCAAACACTTGGACAGCACCGGAAGCTTTCGCGACGGCGATCGCCATTAAACCGATTGGTCCGCAGCCAAAAATCGCTACTGACTTACCTGAAACAGGTGTGTGCAGCACTGTATGAACCGCATTGCCAAGCGGCTCTTGAATAGACGCAAGCTCTACTGGCATTTGAGCTGGATTGTGCCACACATTTTGTTCAGGTACTTTGACATATTCAGCAAAACAGCCGTCAATGTCTACTCCTAAAATTTTCGTTTCATTGCACAAGTGCTGTTGACCTGTTAAACACATAGAGCACTGATTACATACAACATGTGTCTCTGCCGATACAAAATCCCCTACTTTTGCACGTGAGACTTGTTTCCCCGTCTTGACAACTTCCCCTGTAAATTCATGTCCAAAAATGTAGGGCGCTTTAACTCTTCCCTTTGCCCAGTCATCCCAATTGTAAATATGCACGTCTGTTCCGCATATCGAAGTGGCTTTCACCTGAATCAATACTTCATGATCATTGATTTCTGGAATCGGCATCTCCATCAGCATCGCTCCGTAAGCGCTTTCTTTTTTAACAATTGCTTTCATCGTTCCACACATGACGTACAACCCCTTTGTTAAAAAACTTCTCCCAATGAGATTTTAACACGTCTTATTTTCGTCGTAAATACCATTGTCTACTGCAAAAAGACAAATGAACACTCCACATATTTTTTTGGATATTTTTCTAAAAAAAAAGCAAATCCCCGTAGAAAAGGAGATTTACTTTTTGATTCACCGTCTTTTTGAAACGACAATATATAAGGCTGGCACAATTAATAGTGTCAAAATTGTTGAGAAAAAGACACCCGATACAATGCAGATTGCCAGCGGCTTAAAGAGCGGATCATTACTTAATGCTACAGGCATTAGGGCAACAAGTGCCGTAAATGCTGTTAGTAAAATTGGCCTAATCCTTGCTCTTCCCGCTTCAATGACAGCTGTCTGTTGATCGAATCCCTGCTTACGCCGCTGCTCAATAAACTCGAACAAGACAACCGCATTTCGGACCACGATACCAGCTAATGAGACAATTCCCATTGTTGCCATAAAGCTGAACGGTGTTTGTGTGACAAATAGTCCGATAACAGCTCCAGATATCGCTAAGTAAACCGTTCCTAGAACTAATAGTGGAAGCATCAATGAATTGAACTGGAAAGCGATGGTCACATAAATGAGAAGCAAGACAACCCCAAATAAGAGACTAATTTCAATAAAGAACTTGGTTTGATCTTCATTTTCTCCGCCTTGAGAAATAGCTAGATCCTTCGCTGCATCTGTTTTTCCTACTTGATCGACGACTTCTTTCATGTCGTCTTTAAACGACTCTGACGTGCCAGGGTACGCCTTCAGCGTAATGGTCGGAATTCCATTTTCATGTGGAATGCTTTCGTACTGCTCTGTTTCTTTTTCTTTTACATATCGGCTAAGTGGCTCGAGTGAAGGCATACCGCCTTCATTTGAATTGACAGGCACTTTTATTTCTTTTAGCTTTAATCCATTTTGATGTGTACCTACATCCTGTTTGACCACTAAATCGATATCTTTTGTTCCTTGTTTAAAGCTGCCTAATGGCATGCCTTCTGTCACAAGACCGAGCTGTCTGCTGACAAGCTGAGCGGTGAGGCCATCCTCTGCCATTCGGTCACGGTTTAGTTCAAAGGAGATCGTTTTTACCGGCTGATTGACATCGTCAGTGATCAAGCTCGCTCCTTTTTCTTTCATTTCACTTGTGAGCGTTTCTTTGACATCAATGAGCTTTGCAAAAGAGTCACCCGCAATGGTTACTGTCACAGGTGCACCAGTTGGAGGTCCTTGAACAATGGTTTTCATAAAGATATCAGCATCTTTAAACTTCTTACGCAATGGCTCTGTCATACGATCGATCAATTGTTTACTCGTCACCTGATCATTGTCTACTCTCACGACAACCTGGCCAGTATGATCACTTGCATTTGAGATACTTTCATTAAACAGGTTCGGTACACCGCCGCCTGCAAAGATCGCCGTCTCTTCAATGCCTTTCTGCTGTTTCATCTCTTGTTCTATTTTCTCTAATGTTTCATTTGTTTTGTCTAATGTTGTTTCACTTGGAAGTGTGACAGTGACAACCACTTCTTTCTTATTCGCTGCAGGGAAAAATTCAAATGGTGTGACGAAAATTAGTAAAAAGGCAAGCGTTGCAACAAGCAAACCACTTAAACCAATAAGCAGCGGACGCTTCACAATATTCGTCAGCACACGGTCTGCATAAAAATCAGCTAATTTTTTTAACGGTTTGCCTAGGAATCCTGGCTCTTTTTGAATTTTTTTGTTCTGTCTTTTTCGGTTCACAGTATATTGATAGACTGGCACTAGTGTCAGAGAAATTACCATAGACGCAAGTACAGTCGTTACGAGGACAGACGGTAATGCTCGTATAAATGAACCGTTTGCACCTGATAGGAAAACAAGTGGCAAGAAAGCAAACACAACCGCAAGTGTTGAGGTCAAAATAGACCCTGCAACTTCTTTGACCCCTGCAATCGTTCCTTTCAGCGGACTTTCATATTTTTTCATCTGCCTTAAAATATTATCGTTGACGACAATGGCATCATCGACAAGTATTCCTAGGGCAATGATAAATCCGATAATCGATATCTGATTGAGGTCCACTTGTAAAAATGGCAGCGGAATCGTTCCGATTGTGATTGATAATGGGATGGCAAGTGAAACGATGAACGCACCGCCAATGGTCAGACCAAGTGTGGTGACAACAATAACAGCGATGACCGCAACAATGGCTTCTTTTATCAAATCATTAAAAATGGCATCCACTTCACTTTTTTGTGAATAGTAGTTTACCCACTCGACACCACTTGGAAGCTGCTTCTCTTTCTCAATAACATCACTGACTTTGTCATACATTTTAGGAATATCAAGCCCTGGTTTGATATTGACTGTAAATGAATAGGCAGGCTTTCCGTTATACGACACAATGTCACTTTTCTCTTTTTCTACTTCTTTTAAGCTGCCAAGCTGACTGATTGTGACCGGTTCACGGTTCGTTTTGGAGAAAAGCTCAAGCTTTTTCACTTGATTCAAACGGTCGTAGGCATCGATGGACAGCTTAACCTTCTCGCCGCCTGTCCGAATGTCGCCTAGTGGAGATGTGTCAAATTCCTGATTGATGGCATTTGTGACATCCGTTACACTTAACCCTTCATCCTCCAGTTTACTTGAATCTAAGTTTAATACCGCTTGTTTGTCATTGAATCCTTTGATGACGACACTGTCTACCCCATTGATGTCCTCAACCTTTTCCTTCAACGCACGCAGCGATTCCTGACTTTTTGCTAAGTCTGCTGATTGACTTGCCACAGCCATATAAGAACCAACCGGCACGCTGCCAAACTCATCCTTTACATCAGGCTCCATCACTCCATCAGGAAAGGACGACGCAGCACTTGTGGTTTCGTTCTTAATTTGACTTGCCACCTTTTGAAAGTCGGCTTGATCATCAATTTCAAGCACAATATTTGAAAACCCAATGGCAGAAACAGAGCTCGTTTTCTCTACACCATTGATATCAGATATGGCTGATTCGAGCTTATTGGTTACATCACTTTCCACCTGTTTTGCATCCGCACCTGGGAACACGGTGGAAATCGTGACGATATTCGCTTGGAATTCTGGCAGTTCTCGCTTAGGAAGCTGCGTAAATAAATAGCCACCAGCAATGAGAACAATAAAAAATAAAATAAAAACAAGCTTTCCTCTTTTCAAAAAAGCTTCAACCATTATTTCACCTACTTAAATATTTATTTTTGATGAAGTATTTTTAACTTAATCTTAATTTATCATCATGGTGAAAAAATGCAAGCTCTAATATGTCATTTTTATCTATTTCATGAACTGAATATGTTATATAAGAAATGTATAGTGGTAAACAAAAACAACCTGCTTACATGATGTAAGCAGGTTGAAAATAATAAAATTAGAATTATCGTGGCTCAACAATCAATTTGATGGCTGTTCTTTCTTCTCCATCGATAAGAATGTCAGTAAAGGCTGGAATGCATATCAAATCCACTCCACTTGGTGCAACAAATCCCCTTGCTATGGCTACAGCCTTGACCGCCTGATTCAGCGCTCCAGCGCCGATTGCTTGTATTTCCGCTGCACCGCGTTCACGTAAAACGCCTGCTAATGCTCCTGCTACTGAATTCGGATTTGACTTTGCTGAAACTTTTAAAATCTCCATTTCTGCTCCCCCTTAAATTTACAATGGATAAGTGAGTGTTCATTAGAACAATCTTTGTTAGATGATGCTATTTTTTGAAAATCCATCCCCAAAATGTTTTTCAAAAATAGCAGGCTACCTACCATTTTTACTATATTCACGATAGAGGGCGCATATTCCTTCTTTCTGATTAATATTTTTCTGAAATAAATATGTGAACATTTATTCAAAGAAAATATGGTCATCATTTATCAAAATTCGATCAATTTTGACAGCTTTTTTCGACTGTTCGTCAATTTCTACGATTACTGCACTTAATGTCGTGCGTCCTTCCGCAATCTCAAAACGGACTGGAAGACTCGTTTTGAATCGTTTAATAATCGTCTCCCGATCAACACCTAAAATGCCATCATAAGGTCCTGTCATCCCCACATCTGAAATATACGCAGTTCCTTTTGGCAAAACGCGGTTATCTGCTGTTTGAACATGTGTATGCGTTCCAACGACACATGATGCACGGCCGTCTGTATACCAGCCCATCGCTAGCTTTTCACTTGTGGCTTCACCATGAAAATCAATAAAAATGAACGGTGTACGTTTAGATGCTTCCGCAATTAACTCGTCTACTTTTTGAAATGGGCAGTCAAGTGGGGGTAAAAAAGTACGTCCTTGCAGGTTGATGACGGCTAATTCTTTCCCTTGTTTTTTGATAAACGTAAGACCTTTACCAGGTGTACCTTCTGGGAAGTTCGCCGGACGAACCATGTTGGCTGCGTCATCAATGAAATCAAAAATGTCTCTTTTATCCCATGTATGGTTGCCCATTGTGAGCACGTCAGCTCCTGCTTGCAGCAGTTCATGATAGATTTTTTCAGTGATCCCTTTTCCATGAGCAGCATTTTCTCCATTGACAATGGTAAAGTGGGGCTGATATTTCTTCTTTAGCTTTGGCAAGTATTCTTTCAGTGTGTCTCGTCCAGGTGAACCGACAATATCTCCAACAAATAATATTTTCATGCGCTTTGAACCCTTTCTCTTATAAATTGACTTCTTATCAGTGTTGCATATTTACACAAAAAAATAAAGCGGCGCTAAGCGCACCGCTCTATTTTGCATACTCTACTGCGCGAGTTTCTCGAATGACCGTCACTTTAATGTGACCAGGGTAATCGAGCTCGTCCTCAATCCGCTTACGAATATCCCTTGCTAGACGGTGAGCTTCAAGATCATTAATTGAATCCGGCTTCACCATAATACGTACTTCACGTCCAGCCTGTATCGCAAACGATTTTTCAACACCTTCATAAGATTCAGAGATATCTTCTAATTTCTCAAGTCTCCGAATGTAATTTTCAAGCGTCTCACTTCGTGCACCAGGGCGTGCTGCAGATAATGCATCTGCTGCCGCAACAAGAACAGCGATAATAGATGTCGGTTCTTGGTCACCGTGGTGAGAGGCAATACTGTTGATGACAACAGGATGCTCTTTATATTTCGTCGCAAGCTCAACGCCAATTTCTACGTGGCTTCCTTCTACTTCATGATCAATGGCTTTTCCAATGTCATGCAGAAGACCTGCTCGTTTTGCAAGCTTTGCATCTTCTCCAAGCTCTGAAGCCATGAGACCTGCAAGATGTGCAACCTCAATTGAATGCTTCAGGACATTTTGTCCATAACTTGTACGGAATTTTAAGCGACCGAGAATCTTGATGAGATCCGGATGCAGACCGTGAACTCCGACTTCGAATGTCGTTTGCTCACCCATCTCACGGATATAATCATCGACTTCACGGCGTGATTTTTCCACCATTTCTTCAATTCGTGCAGGATGAATGCGGCCATCCTGGACTAGCTTGTCCAGAGCTATCCTCGCTGTTTCACGTCTAATCGGATCAAAGCCCGATAGGATAACAGCTTCAGGTGTATCATCTATGATCAAGTCAATACCTGTTAACGTTTCTAACGTACGGATATTTCGTCCTTCACGTCCGATAATACGACCTTTCATCTCATCATTTGGAAGATTGACTACAGATACCGTCGTTTCAGCTACATGATCAGCTGCACAACGCTGTAACGCAAGTGAAAGAATATTTTTCGCCTTTTTATCAGCCTCTTCTTTCGCTCGGTTTTCAGATTCTTTCGTCATGACTGCAATGTCGTGGGAAAGCTCATTTTCAACTTGATCCAGAATGATTTGTTTCGCTTCATCTCGAGTTAAACTTGAAATACGTTCCAACTCGGCTTTCTGCAAACGAATCATATCATCCACTTTGCTTTCCATCTCTTCAATATGTTGTTGTCGTTCATTCAGAGAATGATCTCTCTTCTCCAACAGGGACTCCCGTTTATCTAAAGATTCATCTTTGCGATCAAGATTTTCCTCTTTTTGAAGTAAACGGTTTTCTTGTCTTTGAAGCTCATTACGTCTTTCACGAACTTCTTGCTCCGCCTCTACACGAAAGGAATGAATTTCATCTTTCGCTTCCAAGAGCGCTTCTTTCTTCAATGCTTCCGCATCACGCTTTGCATCCTCAACAATTTGTTCGGCCATGTTTCTTGCGCCGGATATTTTTGCTTCTGCAATGGTTTTACGAACAAAGTAGCCAACAACTAAACAGATTAGGCTCAGCAAAATGGAGATGATCGTAAACATCGTAGGCGACATATTTTCACCTCCTCTTGCTATGAACTTGGTTTTACAAATAAAGTGTCGGCATGTACATTGTTTTGTGTCTCAACATACAGGGCCTTCACAGGGAATGAGATCCTCACTGCCCTTGTCAAGTTTAAATTAGTTATCAATCATGTTAAGAAAAACAAGTGATACATTTCCATTGTAATTGTGTCGGAAATACTTGTCAAGCTTGCTATCTTAACGTTTGCAAAAGCAGATCAGAATTATTCTTGATTCAGCAGCTGATATATTATATTGTTCACTTGGCCCAGTTTCGTGTTATTTTGAATGTTTGACAACAATACAACAATGGTTTGTCCAGATTTGCTAAAGCTGTTCAAAATGTTGAAACCCGGCATGACACCATGGTTTGAATAGCTGCCGGGAGCAACATAAAATCCCATTCCGTATGTGGAGCTGCTTCCTGGCGTAAACATCTTTTTATAACTCTTCTGCGAATACAGTTTGCCGTCTATCAGTGCTTGGTCAAATTTGCACATATCTATAGCACTCATATAAATATCTCCAGCACCATACAGCTGAGATAGATCAAGCATATACGGTGTAACCATTCTGCCGCCTTTCAGTTTATACCCTACAGCAGGATAAGGGTTTTTTTCATATGTTTTGTAAAAACCTGCATGCGTCATTCCTGCCGGTTTAAAAATATGATTCGTTATATATTGTTCATAGGACTCACCGCTTACTTTAGCAACAATATAAGCAAGAACAGAATAGTTGGAATCCTTGTATTCCCATACGCCCGGCTGACGATTAATTCCCTGACGTTCTATATCTTTTATTAAATTGTCCGGAGTAATTGCGCCGTTTCCTTCAATATGTCCGTTTATTCCCGATGTATGTGTAAGCAGATTTTTCAAGGTAATCTTTTGTCCGTTAGGGAAATGAGGTAAATACATGCTTACCGGATCACTTGTCTGAAGTTTCCCCTTTTCCTCAAGCTGCAAAATAGCGGTTGCTATCAGCGCTTTTTGTGACGAACCGACATAAAAAGATGTCAATGGATTATTTTGAATTTTTTGTTTACGGTCTGCATAACCAAAACCTTTATTTGTTACGATTTCTCCATTTTTAACCATCATGGCTGTTCCGCTGAAACCGATCTCATTTAAATAGCTGCTGATATTTTGATTGCGGTCCACTGTTTTGATTTGTTCCTCTGATTTTTTGACGGTTTTCTTTTTGACTTCTTTTTTCTGGCTAGTACTTGAAGCTGCTGCAGTTTGTTGAAACGGGTTGTTCTCTTCACTATTTCGATGAAGCACATTCCACATCGCTAAGTAAATCATCGCTGCTAAAAAAACAAGCACAAGTTTTCCCCTCTGATTTGGTTTTCTCTGTCTGCGTTTTGCAGTTCTACTGCGGGTTGGGCTTGTCATTACCTTTTCCCCCCAAAATAAATTCCATTTTATATTTTAGACGGATGAAGTACTGAAAAAGTTGTCGAAAGTTTTTTGCAAAATAAAAAAGGCTGAGTTTTTTCACCCAGCCTTTTGTATCATTTCATACTGATTTTATTTTTATTCTAATTCTTCTAGCGCCTCTTCAGCTTCCTGCTGCGCTACTCCGTTATTATCCAAGCCGTAATGTTCACGAATTTGCTCCTGAATCATTAGCATGATATCTTTGTTTTCTTTCAGGAACTGTTTCGCATTTTCGCGGCCTTGTCCAAGACGTTCCTCTTGGTAAGAATACCAAGCACCGCTCTTTTGTACGATATCTAGTTCGCTTCCAAGGTCGATGATTTCGCCCTCTTTTGAAATTCCTTCACCGTACATAATGTCTACTTCTGCAATACGGAATGGCGGTGCTACTTTGTTTTTCACTACTTTAATTCTCGTTTTATTCCCCATAATGTCATTGCCCTGCTTCAGCTGTTCAGCACGGCGCACTTCTAAACGAACAGATGAATAGAACTTCAGCGCACGTCCACCTGGCGTTGTTTCAGGGTTACCGAACATGACCCCAACTTTTTCACGAATTTGGTTAATAAAGATGGCAATGGTTTTTGATTTATTAATGGCACCAGATAGTTTACGAAGTGCTTGGGACATCAAACGTGCTTGTAGACCAACGTGTGAATCACCCATGTCTCCTTCAATCTCTGCTTTTGGTACAAGAGCAGCTACTGAGTCAATAACAACAATGTCAACTGCACCACTGCGGACAAGAGCTTCTGCAATTTCAAGTGCTTGTTCTCCTGTATCAGGCTGAGAAAGTAACAACTCATCAATATTGACACCTAGTTTTTGAGCGTAAACTGGATCGAGCGCATGCTCTGCATCAATAAATGCAGCTTGTCCTCCCTGCTGCTGAACCTCGGCAATGGCATGAAGTGCTACTGTCGTTTTACCAGAACTCTCTGGACCATATACTTCAATAATACGGCCACGAGGATATCCACCTATTCCTAGTGCAGTATCAAGTGCTAACGAGCCACTCGGTACTGTTGAAATACGTGTATCTGTTCGCTCTCCTAGTTTCATAATAGAGCCTTTACCAAACTGTTTTTCTATTTGTTTAAGAGCCATATCTAAGGCTGCTTGACGATCACTCATTCTATTGTTTCCTCCTTTATCAATTCCACTATCTATACTATACCTTGTTTCACGACATTTGCCAAGAAAAAAAACGAACACATATTCGATTTTTTTCTTGGCAGATTTTTAAGAAAAGAGTGATTTCTATTAGAAAAAACACTCTTTTATAAAGGAGTAAACCTAACAAAAAACAAAATTAACTTTCTTTTAATAAATTCAGCAAGTGATGCAGTCCGTATTTCACAGCGCGCTTTCGAATGCCTGACCGGCTTCCTGTAAACATCCATTCAAACACGTCTGTATGGTCTTTCGTAGATAGCCCGATGAACACTTTTCCGACAGGCTGTCCCTCGTGGGTATCAGGGCCTGCTACACCCGTAAAGCTAATGCCAATATCACTTCCCGTAAGCTTTCTAGCACCTTCAGCAAGCTCTAAAGCACACTCTTTGCTAACAGCACCATGAGAAGACAATGTTTCCTCACGGCAGCCAAGCACCTGCTGTTTGACTTGGTTTGTATAACAAACGATACTGCCGCTTAAAATCGACGATGCACCTTCAAGGTCTGTCAGCCATTCAGAAAACATTCCGCCTGTCAGGCTCTCAGCCGCTGCCACTATTTTCCCGTGTTCGTGCAGGGCCTTGGAGGCTTCACGGACAAGTGATGTATCACCATACCCGTAGAAGTACTCTCCTACACGCGCTAAAATTTTCGCTTCCGTCTCTTTTAACAGACGCTCCGTTTCTTTTTCATCCTTATGCTTAGCCGTGAGCCTAAGTGTCACTTCACCGTCAGATGCGAGAGGTGCAATCGTTGGGTTGGTTTGAGCATCAATTAAATCTTCTAGGTCTGTTTCAAGCTGTGATTCACCGATTCCGAAAAAGCGAAGAACAACAGACACGATTTTTTCCTTCAAATCCAGTTTCTCACATATCAGCGGCTTCGCCTCGTTCTCAAACATTGGATGCAGTTCACTTGGCGGACCAGGAAGAAGCATATAAAACGTATCGTTTTCTTGAATAAACATACCCGGAGCCATTCCAAACCGGTTCACGAGCACATCAGATCCTTCTAGGACGAGTGCCTGCTTCCGGTTATTCGGTGACATGTCTCGTCCAGTCTTTCGAAAGTATTCTTGAATGGATTCAAATGCTTCTTCATTTAGCACGAGCTCTTTTCCAAGCGTACTCGCGATGGTTTCTTTTGTTAAATCATCTTTCGTTGGTCCAAGACCACCTGAGAAGATAATAAAATTCGATCTTTCCTGCGCCACTTGAATGGCCCTTTTTAAACGCTCTGGATTGTCACCAACTGCTGTATGGTAATAAACATTCACACCAATTTCAGCCAGCTGTTTGCTGATGAATTGTGCATTCGTATTCGTAATTTGCCCTAGCAAAAGTTCGGAACCGACTGCAATAATTTCTGCTTTTCTCTCTGACTTCAAAGCGTACACGTCCTTTTTAGTTAGCATTCTTTAAAGCTTCCCAGTTTTTCACAAAGTAATCCCAGCCTGACACAACAGTGAAGAACACTGCTACCCACATCGCAAGGTCACCAAACGGGAATGATACAAGTTCGAACGGCAGGTTATGCAATAGAAGAGCTGAAATCGCAATGATTTGCGCCCATGTTTTCACTTTTCCAAGCATATTAGCTGCTACCACTTCACCGCCTCCGGCTAGCACAAGCCTTAGACCAGTTACAGCAAATTCACGGCTAATGATCACAATCGCCATCCATGCCGGCGTGAGGTTGTACTGAACAAGTATAATTAAAGCAGCTGAAACAAGCAATTTATCTGCAAGCGGATCTAAAAATTTACCAAAATTCGTCACTAAGTTCAGTTTACGCGCATAGTACCCATCAATCCAGTCCGTTGTCGAAGCAACAATAAACAGGATTGCTCCAACAAGATGTGTCACTTCGATGCTGACGTGACCAAAACGCGCAACGCCCCAATCTAAAGGTGCAAGCATAATAATCATAAAAACAGGGATCAAGGCGATCCTAGAAAGAGTTATTTTATTCGGTAAGTTAAACATGAATTTCAATCCTCCAATAAGCCATTTTTTTTATGTATATATAATAGTAGGAACAAAAGAAAAGTCATCTACTTGCTTAAGATGACTTTTCCTTTCCTTTATTCACAATCACAATGTTTTGTGTCATGGTGTTCTTAGGGTCTAATTCGTACTTAAGCGTCTCGTCATTCACCTTAATATCAATTCCAGTCGCATTGCCTAGACGGATATCGACCTGAGAGAGCTCAGACAAGTCTGTTTTAAACGATTCGCCATCTTTAAGTTCACCCATTTTCAGCACTTTTCCAGATTCGTCCCTGACGCGCAGCCAAGAAGCTTTTGTAGCAGAAATGGTTAACTCCATATCATCTGCGCCTGACACTTCATACGTTGTCGTTGAGCCTTCTGTATTCGCTGCCTTCAAAGAGACCGTTTCATCGTCTTTGGATGAATCCTTTGATGAGTCATCTTTTTTAGATGATTTTTCTTGATCATCTGACGAAGCTTTTTCTTTTTTCTTTTGATCCTTGGCAAGAGATGAATCCTCAGATACTTCATACTTAGATTCTGACTGCTGAGGAGCCGTCTGGTTGTTCTTCTGTCCGCTATCATGATTGACCGCCTGCACGATGACATAAATGATCGCGATGACCACAAGGACGCCTCCAATAATCAAGATGGTCGGCAGCAGCTCAAGCACCTTCGAGGCAGGCTTAGGCAGCTCTCTTTGCGGCTTAATATTTGATAATTTATCAGATACTTCATCGTTATATGTGCTCGGCACATCTTTACGAAATTCTTCGAACAATTGTTCAGGATTTAGTCCAACGGCTTCGGCATATTGTTTAATAAATGCTCTGACGTAAAATTTACCTGGAATAATATCATAGTTTCCTTGTTCGATTGCTAGCAAGTAGCGCTTTTGGATTTTGGTCACCGTCTGAAGATCCTCCAGCGACATCCCTTTTTCCTCTCTGGCCTCAATGAGCCGTTTTCCCAATTCAGTCAAAACAAACACCTACCATTACCATATTAAAAATCGAAGCCAGAAAAACCAGAATGATCAAACACTTGTGGTTCTTCAGCGTGCTCATATGTAATCTCTTCGTCTGCACTATTACGCAATTCAATGATATAGTCGAAATCATCCATTGTATATTCTGAATTTTGAATAAAGATGTCTGGATGCTCAACTACTTTTGTTGCCGGCAGTCTCATAATTTCTCTTAAAAGCTGCAAGTGCTTCTCAGAACCTCTTCGCGTCGACACAATACCATCAATAATAAAGACGTTATCTGGGCTGTATTCATCCGCAATCAGCTGACTTCGGATCGTCTGTTTCAAAAGAGTCGACGATACAAATAGCCATCTCTTGCTGGCACATACACTTGAAGCCACAATTGATTCTGTTTTTCCGACACGCGGCATCCCGCGAATCCCAATCAATTTATGTCCTTCTTTTTTAAATAGTTCTGCCATAAAATCAACAAGAAGACCAAGCTCGTCCCTTTCAAATCGGAACGTCTTTTTGTCATCTGCATCACGCTGAATATATCTGCCGTGACGAACCGCTAAGCGGTCACGAAGTTTTGGCTGTCTTAATTTCGTTACTTTTATCGTTTCCATTGTATTTAAAATTGATTCAAGGCGCTTAATTTGATCTGTATGGTCACAGCGCAAAAGCATTCCGCGTCTTGATACATCAACACCATTAATTGTCACAATATTAATTGAAAGCATCCCCATTAGAGATGAAATGTCTCCTAAAAGTCCGGGACGGTTTACCTGTATCTCATATTCAAAATACCATTCGAGCTTTGCCAAATGATATTACCCCCTTCATTGTGGCAAATTTTTACCTTCCTATATCATAAAGCATTTTCACATTTTTAGAAAGCACAATGTTGTGAAACAGTTAAAATAAAAAGAGAGGCACAAACGACCCCTCTTTTTGTTTAGTGCGAGCTATTATTTTCAACCAGTTTGACCATCATATTGGCAATTGCGCGCTGCTCATCTTCTGATGCAACGCTCCAAAGGTCAGCAAGTACTCTTTCTTGCTCGTTCTTTGCTTCAACTTCGTTAGCTAAATATCCGCCAATTTCATACGCAAGGTTATTGATGGTATCATCTTTTAAGCCTTTATCCTGCGCATGATTTAAGCGGTCACCTAAAAAGTTTTTCCAATGGTCCCAGTTCTCAAGTACTGACATGTCGATTCCTCCATTCGAAAAGATGAATTACAGCCATAGCTTTTGTCATGGAGTTACGAATTATACACGTTATTTAACAGTACCAGCCTCCATTAACGGATAAAATTTGACCTGTCATATAACTTGACTGCTTTGAGGCGAGAAACCAAATGACATCTGCAATCTCCTCAGGTGATGCAAGCCGGCCAAGCGGGATTTCTTCCTCCAGCATGTCAATATCTTCTTGTGTGAAGCTTTTCATCATGTCTGTATGGACAGCACCTGGCGAAACAGCATTTGCTCTAATTCCACTTGGGGCAAGCTCTTTTGCCAGACCTTTAATAAACGCATTTTGCGCCCCCTTTACCATGCTATACAGCACTTCACACGATGCACCTGTTTCTCCCCATATTGAGCTTACCGCAACAATATGACCTGCTTTTTTTTGAATCATGGCTGGCAATAGGTGCTGGGTGAGCTCATATGGACTTGTGACATGAAGCTGCACCATACTGGCTAATACGTCTTTTTCTGTATCTGTCACTAATCCGACATGACTCTTACCGCTATTTAATACAAGAATATCTGGACATACAGGCAGACGGCTGACGAGCTCATCTGCTCCGCCCGTTTTAGCTAAATCCGCTTGAACGACATGCGTCTGAATATGACATGTTTCTTCCAGCTCAGCGGCAAGCTGAACGGCTGTCTGTTCATTTTTTTGATAATGGATTATCACATGGCAGCCTTCCTGGGCAAGCTTTTTTGCCGCAGCCTGCCCAATCCCGCCACTGGCTCCTGTTATCAGCGCCCAACGACTCATCACATGGATTCCTACTTTCTATTTGAAATATCTATTCTTTTCGTTTAAATGGGAACCAGTTCGCTGATCCGAACAATTTCACCATCACAGGTACGAACAATGGTAGCACAACGAGTGCGTACAGCAAAAGTCCTGTGAGAACAAGTGTTGCAATCTGCAGGAGAGACAGCACTCCTGAAGGAAGCATGGCTGCAAATGTTCCTGCCAAAATAACAGCAGCAGACATAATGACAGAGCCCATATTCTTCATTGATTCGGTCATCGCAAACTGAATGTCTTTTGTTTTGTATTCATTGAACCTCTCCATTAAGAAAATCGAATAATCGACTCCGAGCGCCATTAATATGACAAATCCAAAGAATGGAACCGCCCAGTTAATGCCCGGATATCCGAAGAAATGAGTGAAAATAAATTCTGTCATTCCGATAGCTGTAAAGTAAGTCAAAATAAGTGAACCTACCAAGTACAGCGGCATCACAAGCGAACGGAACAGGATCACCAGGATGAGGAAAATACCGATCATCATGTAAAGAACCGTCTTATTGAAATCTTGGTCTGACAGCTGTTTTAAATCAGCGTTCATACTTGATACACCTGAAACGCCGAATGATGCATCTTTTAAATTCGTTTCAGGAAGTGCCCGCTCGACAGAAGCTTCTACTTGTTTGATCGTCGACATGGCTTCGTTGCCATATGGATTTTTTTCTAAAATGACATCAATCTTTGTCATCTTGCGGTCATCCGACATGTATGAATCAAACACTTGCTTGAATGCTTTGTTTTTCAGCACGTCTTTTGGGATAAACCAGCCGGCCATGTCTTGATCTGGTGCATTTTTCAGTTCGTCTAAGTAGTCACCTGCACCCATTAATCCGCTTGAAATTTTCTCTAAGCCATCGACGCTTTTGTTCAGCCCATCTGTCAGTTTGGTCAGGTTATCACCAAAGCCGCCAATCTTTTCTTTCATTTGTTTTTGACCATCAATCACTTGCCCGGCACCATTAGCAAGCTTTGGCATATTATCAGCTATTTGCCCTTGACCTTTAGACGTTTTATCCAATCCAGTTTCAATTGCATCTAAGCCAGCAACGAGTTCATCGATTTGACTCGTCAAAACTTTTTGCTGCTCTCTAGCTTTTGCGATAAAGGCATCCGCTGCTTCAAGCTGTTTTCTAGCTTCTTTCGCTTGTTTGGCATAGCTGTCTGCCTGTTTCGCCCCTTCTTGCAAGGTCGTAGAAAGTTCATTATATGAAGCTTTGATGGCTTGATACGATTGATTTTCTTTCACTTGCGGAATTTGTTTTTCAAGTGTACTAAATTGTTTATTTGCTTGTGTGATTAATGCTTTTACATCTGCTGCGGCAGAGGAGGACGTATCCACCTTCGCTAATGCTGCCTTTAATTCTCTGGAAATGCTTTTATATAGCGACACTTGCTGATTTACTTGTGCGACTTGAGTCGTTAATTCTTTTTTCGCACCTTTAATTTTTTCTTTAATCTGTGCAACACCGTTTTTGTTTTGAGCGATTCCGCCTTGTAAATCTCTTAACGATTTTTCGATGTTTTGAATGCCTGTTTTCACTGATTCTGTACCAGAAATCAATTTGTTAATGCCTTTTCCAGATGATTTGATTTGCGGCGTTTGATCCTCAATGGATTGACTCATTGTCGTCAGTGCATCTTGGATTTTTTTCAAGCCTTCATTACTTTTATCAAGTCCGGTATTTAGTTCTTTTGCTTGTGATTTCACGTATAGATCACTCAGCCCTTTACCGACAGGACGTGTCGCACTTCTCACTTTACTTACGCCATCTGTTTGTTCAATTGCACGGCTGAGTTTTTCAACAGCAATCAGCCCTTTATTGTTGTCTAACAGATCAGCTGATTTCACGACAATCGTTGCAGGTAGAGCTTCTCCTGGCCCAAATTTGTCGGAAATCGTATTGAATGCATTGACTGATTCATATTTATTACCGATTTCATCTAAGCTGTTATAAGAAAGCGTTCCTTTATACATGAGAATGGGCGGAAGCGTAATGATTCCTACGATTAATAAACTGAAAAGTGGTTTTTTAAATGAAAAGCGTCCTGCTGTTTCCCACATTTTTGACTGCGGATGCGCAATATCACCTTTAATCGGCCAAAATAACACTTTACCTAAAACCGCCATAAAGAACGGAACAATCGTGAGAAGCGCCACAATGAGCACAGCAACACCAACTGCTACTGCAACAGCTGATTTATAGAGCTGAAACTGTGCCAGGCCAATACATGTAAAACCGATGAGCACAGCAATTCCGCTGAATAAAACAGTCTTTCCTGCTGTTTTATACGTAATGAGAATTGCCTCAATTTTATCTTTACCGTGTGCGATTTCTTCTTTAAAGCGGCTGAGAAGTAGAATGCAGTAGTCCGTTCCTATTCCAAACATGATCGCGACCATGAAAATTTGGGTAAAGGTCGAGAGCGGGAAGTCGAGATATTTAACTAAATAAGCCACGATGGATTGACTCACCAAGTAAGACAGAGCTACTGCGACTAATGGAACGAAAGGCGCCACAGCTGATCTAAAGACAAGGACAAGAACGATGAGAATAAACCCAATCGTAATGAACTCTGTTTTCTTCAGACCTTCTTGCGAGCTTGTGATCACGTCATCATCAATTAACGGCTGTCCTGTCATTTCATATGTTAGATTTAAGCTCTTCAGCTTTTCATTGACTCTTTCTTTAAAATCGGAAGCTTTGATTTTGTTTGAGTCATATGTAACTGGAACAAGGAGCGTCGTGCGATCTTTAGAAAGCATCTGTTTTTTGATATCTTTATTGGCGTCAAAATAAGAAGTGATGTCCTCGACATGTAGATCTTGGTCCTTTTCTAAAATCTCCATTGCCTTTTTTAAAGATGTTTCTCTTTCTTTGACGATGTTCTTTTCTTGAAAGACAATGACAATTGATTTTTCTGTATCACCGTTTTCAGACATTTTCTTTAATAACTGATTTGCATATGAGGACGGATAGCCGTCTGGTACTGAAATTTGCCCTTTTTCTTTTGTTAATTGCGCCATATTAGGGGCGGTGATGAGTAACACTGCCGCTAATACGATCCATAAAATCGTGATCAGCCATCTACCCTTTATGATTGCTCTCATTAGTACTTTGTGCCTCCTCTTCGATGATTACTTGATAGATCTTTTCATATGTTTGAATAAATGATTCCATTTCTTTTTCTTCCAGCTTTTCAAAATAAGATCGAACGAGATCCTGAAGCTGCTTTTCCATTCGGCTGACCACATCTTTGCCCTCTGGCGTGACGTAAAGGTGAACATTTCTTCGATCGGCTTTATCGTGCTCACGGACAATATAGTTTTTTGTAAAAAGACGATTGGTCATGGAGGTTACCGCACTTTTATTCACATTGCATACATTTGCAAGGTCAGTAGACGTACATCCAGGATGTAAATTGATGTATCGAAGCGAGTAATACTGATCAAGCGTCAGCTCTTTATCAAGCTTTTCCGTGATCATACTCGATACCTTTTTTTCCATCATAAGATAGACGTCTGCATATCTCTGAATGAGCTGTGCAATTTTATTTTGTTCCATACGTTGCTCCTTTTTTAGTTTAAGTGTTTAACTATTAAAGAGTTTAACTAATGAACAAAATGATTGTCAATGAAAATCCTCACACATCACAGGCTTTTATTCATTAGACATAAAAAAGACAAACTCATTTATCTGAGTTTGTCTCTCTTTATTTATTTGGTTTTCGGGACGACTTTGAAAACGGACATCCGTTCTTCATCAATTTCTTCCTCTAAAATTTGCTGAATGTCAGTTAATTGGATCTGTTCCAGCATGGTCACGACATCAAATAAGCTCATATCTAAAAATGCATATCGGGTAAATTGGTTCGCAATGTATTCAGGAGAGTTCATCGCTTTTAAAAAGCTTCCGATTTTCTTCTTACGCGCGAGCTCAATTTTCTCTTCTGAGATCAAGTTCTTTGCTTGAAGAAGGGTTTCTTTTAATACTTTCGCCAGTTGATCAGGATCATTTGTGTCTCCGCCAACTGACGTGAAGCCAAAGCCGCCTTCTTCCGTATAATCGTAGCTGAAGGTCTCATCAATTAAACCTTTTTCATACATTTGTTCATATTGTAAGGAGCTTTTACCAAACAGTGTCTCTAAAATGAGATTCATTCCGAGTTCATGTTTTAACAGCTCATTTCCTTTTTTATGAGGATTCTTTGTTTTCAAACCGAACATACATTTCGAGCCTTGTACGTTCATTGGAAGTTCGTATTCTTTTCGGTACACACCTTCAGGCTCATTGATGTCTTTTCGTTTGATCTCTGGCTGGTCTGTAAATGGCTTTTTCTCCTGATTCGCTCGAACTTGATCTAATATTTGCTTCGGATCAACGGGACCGACAACAAATAGAAGCATATTGCTCGGGTGATAGAACGTTTCATAGCATTCATACAAATGATCTTTTGTAATCGGAGCAATGCTTTCTACTGTTCCAGCTATATCAATTCTCACGGGGTGCTCTTGATATAGATTTTCAATCAGACCGAAGAATAAACGCCAGTCCGGATTGTCATCATACATGTTAATCTCTTGACCAATGATGCCCTTTTCTTTTTCGACCGTTTTTTCAGTAAAATAAGGTTCCTGAACAAAATCAATGAGTGTCTCAAGATTTTGTTCGACATTTGAGGTGCTTGAGAATAAGTAAGCTGTTCTCGTAAATGTCGTAAAAGCATTTGCGGATGCTCCTTGTTTACTAAATGTATGAAATACGTCTCCGTCTTCTTTTTCAAACAGTTTATGCTCTAAAAAATGGGCAATTCCGTCAGGCACTCGAATCATGTCTTCTTTGCCAAGCGGCACAAATTCGTTATCGACAGAACCATATTTGGTTGTAAAGGTCGCATAGGTTTTGTTAAACCCTTGCTTTGGGAGCACATAGACGTCAAGTCCGCTCTCCATTTTTTCGTGATAAACAGTTTCTTGCAGCTGGTCGAATTGAATTGTTTTCACTGTCATGAAGCACCCTCCGTTCCTTTAAGAAAATAGGTCGTATCCCATTCGATTTTCTGACCCACTTTGATGATGTCCTCTTTTGTCACTCGGTCAAGTGCTTCTAAAAAGGAATCAAGCGTTTCCCCTGTTGGCACAACGGCATGCTGATACAGGTATTCCGCTGTCCCATAAGATGTATCGATCGTTTCAAGCAGCTGATTTTTGACGACAGCTTTTGTTTGGTCAATCGCTTCATCTGAAAAATCACCTTTTTGCATCGCTTCAAATTGTTCTTTAATGATGTCTACTGCCTGCTGATAGTTGCCGACTTCAATTCCTGACATAACCATCATCAAGCCTTTAAAGCTCTCAAGTCTAGACACAGCGTAGTACGCAAGACTTGCTTTTTCCCGAACATTGATGAATAGCTTCGAGTGTGAGAAGCCGCCGAATATGCCATTAAACAAATGCAAAGCCGGATAATCGTCATCTGCAATCGTCGTATGCGTGCGAAAGCCGATATTCAGTTTGCCTTGCTTTACGTCTTCTTCGTCGATGACTTCTTTTGCTTCTCTTTGCGTGCTTGCTGATTCAGCGTGTTGTTTGACCGGTTCTCTATTACTTGTTTTGAAGTATTGAGAGACCATTCGGCTGATGTCTTGTTCGTCTACATCTCCCACAACATAAAGATCAAGCTGATTTGTTTGAAGCGCATGCTTATATGCTTCAAACAGCGAATGAGCTGTGATCGTTTCGATATCTTCCATTTCTCCATTGACGTGCAGTGCATACGGTTCACCTTTGCACATTTCCTGCACAAGCCTTAAGTTCGAGTAACGCATTTTATCATCATACACTGCTTGAATTCGCTGTTTTAAAGTGCGTTTTTCTTGATCTACATATAATTGACTAAACGCTCCATTTTCAACATACGGATGGAATAGTAGATCAGATAGTAAGGCAATCCCTTTTTCTAGTAAAGGGGTTTGATCCTTTAAATATTTCTCATTCGCCATTTCCAGGCGGAAGGTAATGATGTGATTCTCCCCTTTTTTCGCCATGTCTGCTGAAACCGTAGCACCATAAAGCTCATCAAAATAAGCACGCAATTCTCCTGTTTTCGGCATTTTCTCTGTTCCTCTTAACAGCACATGCGGGAAAAGTGAACGCATGGTGACGTCATCTTTCGATAGAGGCGCAAGCATTTTAAAAAGGATTGTGACCGTTTTAAATTTTTCTGTTTTGACAATATGAGTATGAAGACCAGGTGTGTCTAGTGTCTTCTCTTGTAAGTACGTCATGAGAAACCTCCTTTGTTCATCCTATTTATTATGTATTAGAACATAGCTGATATATACGTAAAACAGCCATTTAATAGACATTATATCAATCAGAGGAAAGGATAGGAAATAAAAACGCCTCTGCTATAAGCAGAGACGCCGGTCGTTATTTCATTCTAAAAGGCCACCAATTCCATTTACCGAAAATACGAACCATGACTGGGATGAAGAGCGGTAATACAACAAAAGCATATAATAAAAGCCCAATGAGTATGACCGTTGCAATTTCAACAAGTGATAATACACCGGACGGCAGCATAGCGGCAAAGGTCCCCGCTAATATCGCGACTGCTGAAATAATGACGGAACCCATATTTCTCATCGCTGATATCATTGATGCTTGCACATGCTCTCCCTTCCATTCATTAAAGCGATCCATTAAGAAGATCGAATAATCAATGCCAAGGGTGACAAGAATGACAAAGCTGAAAAATGGGACAGCCCAGCTGAGACCGTCGTAGCCAAAAAATGTTTTAAAGATCCATTCTGTTAAACCGACGGATGTAAAATACGTTAAAATGAGTGAAAGTGTTAAGTATATCGGCATGACGATTGACCGTAATAATATAATTAAAATGATAAAGATGCCAACTAGCATGAAAATGACCGTTCGAATAAAGTCACCGTCAGATGTTTCTTTTAAATCTACATTTAAACTTGAGATACCAGACACACCGTAATTTGCATTCTTTAACCCGCTGACAGGTAAATATTGATCAAGGGTGTCCTCAATTTTCGCAACGCCTTTCATCGCTTCATTGCTGTATGGATTCACATTTAAAATAACTTCAAAGGTTGTTAATTTACGATCTGGAGACATATACGTATGAAAGATTTGCTTAAATTCAGGGCGTTTCAGCACTTCTTCTGGAATAAACCAGCCTGTTATTTCTTCATCTGGCGCTTTCTGAAGCTGCTTTAAATAGCCGTCCGCCTCTGTGAAGCCGCTTTTGACCTGCTCAAGCCCTTCAATACTTTCATCTAAACCATCTGTTAACAATGTGAGTTTTGATGAAAGCTGGCTAAATCCTTTTTTGATGGCTTTTTGACCGTCTGTCAGCTGGTCTGCGCCATCTTCAATTTTAGGCATTTCTTTAATCAATTGTTTTTGACCCTCATTTGTTTGATCAAGACCGGCATAAATTTGATCCAGTCCTTCCATGAGCGCTTGTACTTGACGTTTTACTTCTTTTTGCTTGCTTGATAGGCTTTGAATCACTGAATCTGCTTTCTTGATCTTTTCTTTAAAGACAGAGGCTTCCTCTTCATACAGACCCATTTGGTCCCCTGCTTGATCAAGCATTCCTTTTGTGTCTTTGAATACTTTCTTTATTTCTTTATATTCATCCATATCTTTTACTTCTGGAAGCCGTTTTTCAAGTGCTTCAAACGATACATTTTCATACGAACTTTTTACTTTTTTAATGGTGGTTATTAGCTGCTGATTTGATTTCGCATGACGTTCAAACGTACTCACCATTCGTTTAAGCTCTTGAATCATCGCTTCACTGCTTCGATATTCTTGCTCTAATTCCTTTTTCGCTTCTTTGATTTTACTTCGAATGGTTCCGACGCCATCTTTACTGCGCCTCACCCCATCTTCTAAAGAGATCAGAGACACCCTTACTTCTCCAATGCCGCTTTTGATCGCTTTTGTTCCATCAATCAGCTGATCAATGCCTTTAGCGGATTCTTGAATTTTTGGTTTTTGTTTAAGAAGGGCAAGATTTGTTTCGGTCAAACCATCTGAAATTTTTCCGATTCCTTCATGGCCTTTTCCTAGTTCTCCGCCCAGCTCTTTTGCTTGAGAGGTGACGTAAAGCTGACTTAGCCCGTCCCCAACAGGCCGAGTGACACTGCGAACTGTTTTTACTTCGTCAATGTCATTTAATTTACGGGTCAGTTTTTCAATTATGACAATCTTTTCTTGGTTATCTAACTTATTGTCACTTTCAACAAGTACATTCAGGGGCAGCGCTTCCCCAAAGCCAAATTGCTCTGATATCGTATTAAATGCAGACACTGATTCATACTTTGTCCCAATCTCATTTAAGCTGTTATAAGAAAGAGTCCCGTCGTACATCAGAATAGGAGGCACCGTAATGAGTGCAACTAAACCTAGGCTGATCAGCGGCCTTTTAAATGAAAAACGCCCAGCCCATTCCCACATTTTACTTTGCGGGTGGCGAATGTTTTCTCTTTTAGATGGCCAGAAAAGGGATTTTCCAAAAACAGACATAAAAAAGGGAACGATGGTGACAAGGGCGATCAGCAGGATACCAACTCCAACAGCAACACTAACGGCTGATTGATACAATTGAAATTTGGCAAACCCAATGCTTGAGAAGCCGACTAACACGGCTAAGCCACTGAAAAGGACCGTTTTCCCTGCACATTTATATGTGATGATAATCGACTCTTTGACATCACGACCTTGACCGATTTCTTCTTTAAAACGGCTTAACAGCAAAATACAATAATCTGTTCCTATACCGAACATAATCGCTACCATAAAAATCTGAGTAAAATTAGATAGAGGAAATTGCATATATTCTACTAGAAAAGCCACAATACACCGGCTGACAGCATAAGAAATGCCGATCGTAATGAGCGGAACAACAGGTGCCAAAATCGATCTGAAAACAATGATTAAAATAAAGAAAATAAAAATGATCGTTATAAGTTCAGTTTTCTTCAGACCTTGTTGAGAGCTTTGAATGACATCTGAATCCACAAATTTTTGTCCCGTCATTTCATATGAGACATGATAGGGCTTTAAAACTTCCTCAATTTGTTCTTTAAGCTTCACAGCTTTTGTTTCGTAGTGGTCGAATTTGAATGGAACAAGAAGTGTACTTTTATCCTTTGATAAAAGTTGTCTTTGAATGTCCGGATCTACATGAAAATACGAAGTAATTCCGTCAACGTGGAGGTCTGGAGCATGTGTCATGAGTGCAGATAAAGCCTTTTTTAATTCCTGCTCTTTCTTTGGGAACAGATGTTGTTCGGAGAATACAATGACACCCGTATCTTTTTTCCCGTTTTGATCTGTGAGCTTATCCAATAAGTGAAGTGCCTCAGCTGTTGGTGTCCCCTCCGGAACCTTTAATTGCCCTTTTTCTCTTGTTAATTCCTCTAAATTGGGCGCAGTAATAAACAGAATCACAGCTGTTATCATCCACACCACTAATACAATCCATCTTGCTTTAATTATTTGCAACATAGCTGCTTCAAGCTCCTTCTAGTTCATCAATCAATTTGCTATATTTGAGCGTGTCTGAAGTGCTGACTGCGTCTCCTTCAACGTGCTAATGGCAGGATGACCTATTCAATTGTCTTTTCGTGTTGAAGAAACACACATTCATCATCACCACGCGAACTCAATTTCCGCCTAAAGAAGGACAGAAAATGAATGTTTTTGAACACCTCCCGTTTGGAATAATTTAAAAGATATTACTATACATTAGTTTAACTATCAAAATTTTACATGTCAATTTATAAAAAAGAAAAAAGATGGCAAAATACCGTCTTTTTTCTAGATTAAACCGTTTTTAATTGTTCACTTTCATCCTCTTCATCTGGCTGGATGAAGAAGATGACCAAAAATAGAGAAATAAGACTGCAAATGGTCGAGAGAATAAAAACGATGGAGTCCCCTTTATCCATGAGATAAGCGTAAATCGGAGGTCCTAAAGCGACACCGATAAAACGCATACTGCTGTAAAACGACGTAATGGTTCCGCACTGCTCTTTTTCAATTCCTTCTGTGATCAGGGCATCAAGTGCAGGCAGGACAATACCGATGCCAACACCGCCAATGCTTAAGCAGATAAACAATACATAAAAGCTGTGATTCCACCATAAAAGCATATAGGAAAGTGATAGCAAGGCCATGCCTACGATTAAAAAGATTCTCATTTTCCCTTTTTCTTTTCCAATTGTTTTCCCAGCAACGTATGAGCTGATGGATAGAAAAAGGAGCGGAATGCTAAGCAGGAGCCCTTTTTTGACACCCTTAATTTGATAAGCTGCCTCTAGGTTATCAGATAAGTAAAAAAGCACACCAAAAAGAAGAAACATAATAAAACCGCCAATTGCAAAAATGGCATACAGCCAGCGTCCCTCATGCTTAAATATGGTCTTTGTTGATTGTAAAAATTCTTTGAATGAAGGCGGGTCCTCCTCTTTTTTCGCGGATTCTACCATGAACAGTACCATGAGAAAGCTGATGATTGAGAAGAACGGAATAAACCAAAACGGCACAAACCAAAACCATGAAGCCAAAAGCGCCCCAATAATCGGGCTCAATACCTTTCCAGCTGTGTTAGAGGTTTCAATGGCGCCTAGTCCCGCACTGACTTCTTCATCATCATGAAACAAATCTCCAATAAACGGCATCACGACAGGTGCTGCCCCGGCTGAGCCAACACCTTGAAGGACCCTGCCAAATAGAATCCACATGTACGGTTCTTTCATGATCGTTGAGGCAACTGCTGCCACAGCCCCTCCAAGTCCTGCGATTAACAGACACGGCAGGAGTACCTTTTTTCGCCCGATTCGATCTGATAAATAGCCGGCGATCGGAATACATAAGATCGCGACAACGGAGTATACCGTAATAATGAGGGAGACTTGAAAGGAAGTAATGGAAAGTGTCTTTTCTATCTGTGGCAATACGGGAATGAGCATCGAGTTCCCAAGTGTCATGATTAAAGGCACTGATGATAATGCAATAATATTCTTTTTACTGACTGTTTTCTCGCCCAACATCATTCACCCAATTCTATATACTGTTACGTATTAGTGTGGCAAGTTTTACGGGTATTATGTATGGGCAAACAAAAAGCAACCGCTTATGAAAGCGACTGCTCGTTAAAATCGTTTACGTATCACATGAAAGCTGAATTTATCCGCTCGAAAATAATTAAGCGAGTATAAGACCGGCTGATCATCCTGATCATAGTGCATTTGTTTCAGTAGTAATAATGCTGTTTCAGGGTCACATTCTAGTATCGGTGAAACCTGATCGTGGTAGCCGATTGGTTCAATGTCAGCAACTGCATATTTTATCCCGCTGTGTGGTTCTCTTCCAAACAGCTCAAAAAGAGACTCTTCTTCATGTGTAAAAGAAGCGGGAAGATGCTTGACCGGAATTTTATCTAAACAGTAAACCACGGGCTGTCCATCTGCCGTCCGAACGCGCTCCATTGAAAAAATCTCATCAGATTCATCACACTGAAAACGAATCACATCATTCTCTGTTGGTTCCCCTTCTTGGGAGGATAAAAAAATGGTACCAGGCGTCATATTGACCTGCTCTATCATTTTCGTGACACTTGCCAGCTGTTCTATGCCTGTTGAAAAGAGTGGTCTTGTGTTGACGAACGTACCCACACCATGCCTTCTAATTAAATATTTCTCTTCTTCTAATATACGAAGGGCTTCACGCAGTGTCGCTCTGCTCACGCCTAAAAGCTTTGAGAGCTCAAACTCAGAAGGCAGCTTTTCTTTTTCGGCATATACGCCTGATTGTATATCTTCTTTAATACGGTCAATCACTTTCAAATATAAATGGCGATTGTCTGTTTTGGTCGACATGTTTTCCCTCCGTCTAATCAATGCAAATGATAAGATGAGAAATCTCTATTCCGAGATAAGTTGAACATAACTATATCATGTTTTTGCAAATAAATAAATAGTCTGACTTCCAGTTAACATAATCATACTATCGTTCACTTCTTTTTTAGAAAGCTCTCTTCGATTTATGAAGAGAGCTCATCATATTGTTCTTTTGAAAGCAGGACTTCTCTCGGTTTACTTCCTTCATAAGGACCGACAACGCCTCGCTCTTCCATTGCGTCAATCAGGCGGGCGGCCCGGGTATAGCCGATGCGGAATCTTCTTTGAAGCATAGAGACAGAAGCCGTCTGCATGCCGATGATGAGTTCCACTGCTTCATCATATAAATCGTCATCCACAGCTGTAAGCTGATCCTGCGTTTCTTCAGTTGGAATCATTTCTTCTTGATATTGCGCTTTTTGCTGAGTGATCACATGGTCAACGACATGCTCTACTTCTTCATCTGATAAAAAGGCGCCCTGCACACGAACCGGTTTGTTTGCTCCAACTGGCAGAAACAGCATATCCCCTCTGCCGAGCAGTTTTTCTGCGCCTCCCATATCAAGGATCGTCCTTGAATCGGTTTGCGAGGACACGCTAAAGGCGATGCGAGATGGGATGTTGGCTTTAATGACACCTGTAATGACATCGACAGAAGGTCTTTGTGTGGCAATAATTAAATGAATCCCGGCTGCACGAGCCATTTGCGAAAGTCTTGTAATAGAATCTTCCACATCTGAGGAAGCGACCATCATTAAATCTGCAAGCTCGTCTACAATGACGACAATATAAGGAAGTTCTGGCTGTTTCGCCTCTTCTGATTGATTCATTCGTTTAATGTAATCATTGTACCCTTCAATATTTCTTGTCCCCGTATGAGAAAATAATTCATATCGGCGTTCCATTTCACTGACGACTTTTTTCAGTGCCTGTGAGGCTTTCTTAGGGTCCGTTACAACGGGAGCGAGCAGATGCGGAATGCCATTATACACATTTAGTTCAACCATTTTCGGATCAATCATCATCATTTTCACTTCATGAGGTTTCGCTCTCATGAGAATACTTGTGATAATGCCATTGATACACACACTTTTTCCGCTTCCTGTCGATCCTGCTACAAGTAAATGCGGCATTTTGTTCATTTCAGCGAGCACGGCTTCACCCGAAATATTGCGGCCTAGTCCAATCAGCAGCTTCGCATTTGGACGGTCATTTTGCTTCGATTCTAATACCTCTTTTAAAGAAACCATCGCAATTTCTGCATTAGGAACCTCAATACCGATGGCTGATTTCCCAGGAATCGGCGCCTCAATCCGAATATCTTTTGCGGCGAGAGCAAGAGCTAAGTCATCACTTAGATTGACGATCTTACTTACCTTCACGCCAACATCTGGATAGACCTCATATTTGGTAACAGCCGGTCCTAAGTGAACCTGTGTAACTTTCGCTTTGACGCCGAAGCTTTGAAACGTTTTTTCAAGCTTTCTTGCATTTTCATATATATTCTTTTTGTCTGTTTGCTGTCCTGAGTGCTGCGGCTCTGCCAAAATATCCAGTGACGGCAATTCGTAATCTTTGTTTTCAAGTTCCGTAAACGTCATCGGCGGCGCCTCTTTTGGTTCATCAGCTGAATCTGATGGAGCCGGCGTACTTTGCACAGATTCTTGAAGAGGCGAAGTCTCTTTTGCCACCTGCTCTTTTTGAACGAGCGGGGTGAGAATGTCATCTCTGTCAGCAAAGCTTGAGATAATCGGCTGACTATTGTCAGGCACTGGCGCTTCCTCTTCCATTATGATCTGACCATCTTCGTCCTCTTCCTGAATACGAGACCGTTTTTTCTTTTGGGCCGTTTTCTGAGAGGGCGCGCTCTTTTTCGCCTGCCTGATTCCTTTCATATCTTCAACAAACGCTTTCCACTGCTTCACCATAAATTGCGAGACAGGCAGCGTCACTTTTTTCACCATTTCTTGAAGAGATCGATTTGTAATCAGCACAATTCCAATCAGCATCAGAACGATTGCCATGATTTGAGAGCCTGCTTGTGCAAATAAGAAATAAGAAGCAGCAAATAATACGGCACCGATCATGCC
The DNA here is from genome assembly GCF_038005165.1 of Bacillus sp. FSL K6-2431. NCBI lineage: Bacteria > Bacillati > Bacillota > Bacilli > Caryophanales > Bacillaceae > Bacillus > Bacillus sp. FSL K6-2431. The sequence goes on from NZ_JBBOSQ010000001.1 coordinate 446,692, forward strand.
GCCTCCTAAATCAGGCGACCCCGTCTCACCTTTCATGTCCATCAAGAAAAGCTCAAATGTATTTCTGATCACACTTTGAGAGCCTATCGCACCCGCAGATGAAAGGTGCTGAAAGAGCTTCACATGAGACAAAAGCAAGATACTCGCAATGATGCAGTATAGCCCTGCTTTTCTTCTTGTCAACATATCTGGGATTTGTTTTTTCCAGAAGATGGTCACGCCAAAAAGAAATAATCCGATAAGGCAGAGAATGAACCATTCACCTGCAAAGAATCGGAATAAATGTACGAAGGTTTGTCCAACGACGCCTAGCTGTAAAATGGCGATGATCGCTATGGCAATACAGACTAACCCATTTAATTCATATTTCAGTTTTAGCTGTTTATTTTGTTTTTTTCTCGTTTTCCGTTTTCTCTTTTTAGCCATACTCATCACCTTACTACGAAAGAAAATATAACCTACCGAAAGATCAGAAAGAAAGCAGCCTGGTTTTGGCTGCATCTTGTTGTAAGTTTTCCCTTTATTATAGCATAGAATCATTCATATGAGTCGGTTTGATTGGAGCCTAATTGTAACTTCAATCGCTTGCCTGGTGCAAGCTCTTGATTCAAAAAGTCCATTGGATTGGTGCTCATGACCTGAACGATTTCTGCTTCATCCTCTTTCATTTCAACCATAACTGGCACGCCTTGGATGTTTACCTGCTGAAGTTTGCGGTCTCCTTGTTCCTCTGCGTAAATGGCTTCATATGGCATAGGTGTGTATAAAATCATTGGATCAGCCCCTCGTTTTGAGATGCCCTTTCTCCAATCAGCTCGTTCAACTTTTTAATCGCTTGTCCTACACCGCCTACTTCATTCATGAGACCGTATTCTGCCGCTTCATGACCAACAACATTTGTTCCAATGTCTCTTGTCAAATTGCCTTTTGAGAACATGAGCTCTTTGAACTTCTCTTCTGTAATATTGGAGTGGCTTGTCACAAAGTTAATGACTCTTTCCTGCATTTTATCTAAGTATTCAAAGGTTTGCGGGACACCGATCACAAGACCAGTTAAACGCACAGGATGAATGGTCATCGTGGCTGTTTCCGCAATATAGGAATAGTCACACGATACAGCAATCGGGACACCAATGGAGTGGCCGCCGCCAAGTACAATCGATACAGTCGGTTTTGATAAAGAAGCAAGCATTTCTGCAATCGCTAGTCCCGCTTCAACATCGCCGCCTACTGTATTTAAGATTATCAAAAGCCCTTCAATTTTTGGGTTTTGCTCTACTGCTACGATTTGCGGTATGACATGCTCGTATTTGGTTGTTTTATTTTGTGGTGGAAGCTGCATGTGCCCTTCAATTTGTCCAATAATGGTGAGGCAATGGATATTTGTATCTTGCGGGAGCTGTGGTATGGCTGTTTCACCAAGCTGCTGTATTTTGCTCATAATGCTGTCTTTTTCTTCTGGCTTTCGCTCAGGCTGCTGTTCATTTTTTTCGTCCATTTGTCTCCATCCTTTCCTCAAACTCTCCTCCTATTATGAACAAGAAGGCCATATTCAATCCGCATTCCTCGCACCACATCAAAAAAGCCCAAAGAGCTTATGCTCCTTGGGCTTTCTCATCATACTTCCATAATAATCGGAATGATCATCGGCTTACGTTTTGTTTTTTCATATAGGAATTGATTAAGTACGTCGCGCATGGATTGTTTCAATGTTGACCATTCAACAATTGAGTTTTCCGTTTGCTCTTTGACAATCCCTTTGACCATTTCTGTCGCTTTCACAATCAGCTCTTCAGATTCTCTGACATACACAAATCCTCTTGTGATGATTTCAGGTCCAGAAATTAATTGTTTCTTTTGTTTATCGAGCGTAATGACGACAATTAAGATACCATCTTGAGACAATAGGCGTCTATCGCGTAACACAATGTTCCCGATATCACCAACGCCAAGACCATCGATCAAAATATTGCCTTGGTGAACTTTTTCACCAATCTTGACGTTCTGTCCTCTAAACTCCACAACATCCCCTTTATCAATCAAGAAAATGTCACTTCGTTTCATTCCCACTTCTTCAGCAACACGAGAATGTGCTTTTTGCATACGATATTCGCCATTCACCGGAATTAAATACTTCGGCTTTAGTAAGTTCAGCATGAGCTTTAACTCTTCTTGGCAGCCATGTCCAGAAACATGCACACGTTTTTGTGCAAAAATGACTTGTGCGCCGCTTCTTGTAAGGAAATCCACTGTTTTTGAATAGGTAAGTTCTTGTCCAGGAAGAGGTGTAGATGCAATCACAACCGTGTCATCTTTTTCAATATGAAGCTGTTTGTGATTTTGTTTCGCCATTTTTGTTAACGCAGCTAAAGGCTCTCCGTGGCTTCCAGCTGTCAGGACGACCACATCGTTTTTCGCCATTTTCTTCACTTCTTGAACTGGTACAAATAATTCTTCGTCTGCTGTGACATAACCAAGTTTGATCGCCAGCTGAAGAGTCGTCATCATATTCTTTCCTGCTACGGCAAGCTTACGGCCATTTTGATTTGTTGCATTAATGATCTGCTGCACTCGGTTAATGTTAGATGAAGATACAGCCACAATGACACGATTTTCAGCATTGTACATCGCATTTGAGATTTCGTCTTGGACGAGCGCCTCAGAAGGTGTATAGCCTGGTTTTTCAGCATTGGCACTGTCTGAAAGAAGTGCTAAAACGCCATTGTTTCCAATTTTCGCAATCTCTCCGATGTCACAGGCTTGGTTAAGCGCTGGGGTTTGATCAAATTTAAAATCACCTGTGCATACGATTGAACCAAGAGAGGTTTTGAAGCTGATCCCAACTGAATCAGGGATGCTGTGATTCGTTCTAAAGAATGATACCTTTGTTGTTTCAAACGTAATGACTGATTTTGCATGTACCTCACGCAAATCAGCTTTTTGATTGAAGCCATACTGTTTTAATTTTTCTCGAAGTAACGCAAGGGTCAGCTTCGTTCCGTAAACTGGTACAGACAATTTGCTTAAGCAATGGAATACGCCTCCGATTGCTTCATCATGTCCGTGGGTAAGAAAAATTGCTTTCACCCGATCAGCACGTTCTGTTAAATAAGAGATATCAGGAATGACAACGTCAATGCCTAGCATTTCGTTTTCTGGATGCATCAAGCCTGCATCTACCACATATATGTCCGAATCAATTTCAATGACATATAAGTTTTTCCCGATTTCTCCAACGCCTCCAAGTGCAATAATTCTTACGTTCTCTGTATTTTTCTTTTTCAAAATTCTTATCCTCCTAGTCTCAAGCCCGTCCATCATCGCTTAATGCTATTATAACTGAATCTAATTTTAGAAAACAAGATGAAGTCACATTTTAAGAAAGTGTTTATGTATAAAAAACGGTCATACTCAGGGACATCTGAGAATGACCGCTTACGAAATCTTTTGTTTTGATCAGCTGTTTAAGACGCTGCTTAAATCCAGTCTCTCTTCTTCTGACAAAGGTAGAAGCGGAAGACGAACCGATCCGACATCTAGTCCTTTCAGCTGAAGAGCTGTTTTGACAGGCGTTGGATTTGGCGCTGAGAATAGCTGTTTCATGATTGGAAGCAGCTTTTGATGGATCAATGCGGCATTGGCCGTTTGACCTGAAGCATAGCTTTTCAGCATTTGCTGCATATCAAGCCCTACGATATGAGACGCCACAGAGACTACTCCTTTTGCACCAACAGATACAGCTGGAAGTGTTAAGCTGTCGTCACCTGAATAGACATCGAAATCCTCTGGTGTCTCTGCAATGATTTTTGTCATGGCATCAAGATCACCACTTGCTTCTTTGATTGCGACAATGTTAGGTATTTGCGCAAGCTTAATGGTTGTTTCTGGGGCTAATGACGCAGCCGTTCTCCCTGGTACATTGTAAAGCATGACAGGAAGAGATGTAGACTCGGCAATGGCTTTAAAGTGTGCATACATGCCTTCCTGTGATGGCTTGTTGTAGTAAGGTACGACAAGCATCACTGCATCAACGCCCGCTTCTTCTGCTTTTTTCGTTAGTTTGATAGACGCATTTGTATTATTACTGCCTGTTCCTGCAATGATTTTACAACGACCATTTGCTAATTTTACCGATTGCTGAAAAAGAGCGACTTTTTCCTCAGTCGATAAAGTTGGCGATTCGCCTGTTGTCCCTGCAACGACTAATGAGTCACTGCCGTTTTTTAACAAGTAATCAATGAGAATTGATAGCTTTTGGAAATCAATGTTGCCCTTTTTATCAAAAGGTGTAATCATAGCTGTTGCGATATTTCCGAAATTCATTTTTTTCACCTCATCATGATTCAATCACATTTATCTTGAAAGTTCAAACACTTCGTGCAGGGCATTGACAGCCGCTCTCATGTTTTCTTCGTTCACTAGCACCCAAATGGTCGTATGGCTGTCAGCCGATTGTAAAATCGGAATGTTTTGCTCGGATAGAGCCGATACAATTTTTGATGTGACACCTGGTACACCCATGATGCCTGCGCCAACAGCTGATACTTTCGCACAATTTGTTGTGACAATTGGCGTATAACCAAGATCTTTTAGGATCGAGGTTGCCTTTTCAGTCATTGCACCTGTCACGGTATACACAATCTCACTCGGTGTAATATTGAAGAAATCGACACTGATTTGTGCATTAGCCATTGCTTTAAAGACCTCTGTTTGGACGCTGTATTGCCCTTCTTTTGCCGGGACTTTGATTTGCGTCACATCATTGACATGTGCAATACCCGTAATGAGGCGGTCGTACACATCATGGCTCATTTTATCTGAGTAGTGTGACGTGACGAGTGTGCCCTCTTCATCAGAGTATGTTGAACGGACCCTCATTGGTACTTTTGCTTGCATCGCAATTTCGACAGCTCTCGGGTGAATGACTTTTGCTCCTTGATATGCAAGGTTGCAAATTTCTGTATAAGTCACGACTCTGAGCGGCTTTGCATTTTCAACAATGCGGGGATCTGCCGTCATGACGCCTTCTACATCTGTAAAAATATCAATAAAATCTGCCTGTAATGCAGCACCTAAAGCAGCTGCGGACGTATCACTGCCGCCTCGTCCAATTGTGGTCACGTCTCCATTTTTCGCGGCTCCTTGGAACCCAGCAACAACGACAACATCATGTTCAGATAGTGCCGCCTCGAGACGTTCGCACTTCATATCAATAATTTTCGCACTCGTATGTTCCTTATCTGTCACAAAGCCAGCCTGTGCGCCTGTCATCGCTACAGCTTTTAGCCCGTTTTCATTCAGCATGCTTGAAAACACAACAGCTGAAATATTCTCTCCGCAGGAAACGAGCAAGTCTTTTTCTCGATTTGTCATATGCTGCGCGCTGCCGTAAAGCAGACCAAGCAGCGTATCTGTCGCATAAGGATCGCCTTTTCGTCCCATTGCGGAAACGACGACAACCGACTTATAGCCTTTCTCTTTTGCCGATAAGATATGTGCAAGTGCCCTTTGTCTACCTTGATCATCTTTGACAGATGTACCGCCAAATTTTTGGACAATTATTTTCACTGTTTTCACTCCAAGTTCATTCTGACGTAACAGAAGAGAGCAGGCGAATGATGCCTAACTCTCTTCTGTTCGTCCTCATCATCCATTGAATGTTAAACTAATTTTAATGCTTTTAAGCTTTCTGCAATTTGAACGGAGTTCCATGCAGCGCCTTTTAGCAGGTTATCAGATACAATCCACATATGGAACCCGTTTGGACGGTCCAAATCTTTCCGAATGCGGCCGACAAATACGTCGTTTTTCCCAACAGCATCTGCAGGCATTGGATAAATTTGCTGAGACGGATCATCTTGCAGTGTAATGCCTGGAGCATCTTTTAGAATGGACTTGACGTCTTCAACTGTTGCGTCGTTTGATTCTAGTTCGACGTAAACAGATTCTGAATGTCCTGTTTCAATTGGAAGTCTCACACATGTTGCCGCTACTTCCAGCTCTGGCATATGCATGATTTTTTTCGTTTCGTTGATCATTTTCATTTCTTCAAATGTATAGCCATTGTCTTGGAATTTATCAATTTGCGGAATCGCATTAAATGCAATTTGATAAGGCATGACTTCCGGTTTCACATCTTCTTTATTTAAAATGGCTTGTGATTGGCTATATAGCTCGTCAATGGCTTCATGTCCTGCACCTGATACGGCTTGGTAAGTGGACACGATGACTTTTTTCATGCCATACGCCTGACGAAGCGGTTCTAATGCCGCTACCATTTGAATCGTTGAACAGTTAGGGTTTGCAATGATTCCTTTATGGTCATGCAAGTCTTTTTCGTTTACCTCTGGTACGACAAGAGGGATGTTTTCGTCCATACGGAAAGCACTTGTGTTGTCTACAACAATCGCACCTCGTTTGACTGCTTCAGGAGCTAGCGCCTTGGAAACATTTCCTCCAGCACTGAATAATGCAATACTTACTCCTTCAAAGCTTTCAGGTGTTGCTTCCTGTACAGTATACTCTTGACCTCTGAATGTCACTTTTGTTCCAGCAGAACGTTTTGAGGATAGTAGAGTCAGTGTATCCATTTCAAAATCTCTGTCAGCTAGTGTTTTTAACATTTGTTGACCGACAGCTCCAGTCGCTCCAACTACAGCTACATGCAATCCTCTTCCCATCAGTAAAACTCCTTCCGACCCATCCATGATTCTTTTCTTTCGGATGGCCATCCTATGACTTTTTACATTTTATTTTACCATAGAAAAGCAAGGCTTGAAGCATCTTTTTTGAATCTTTCATGATTTTCTAGTGAATCTATTATTCGCTTGGTCCAATTAAAATTGGCTGAATTTGTCTATGCTGAAGTGCCTCTTCTACTGTTTGAGAAAGCAAATCCATGTTCGCGACCATGGAGGTCGGTTTTTTAAATGGATCATCCTGGCCAAATGGAATAAAGAAAATATTTTTTGTCGACATCAGCCTCATCAGATTTGTACCATTTAAGCCTAGCGCATCATTTGTTGAAATTCCTAAAACGACAGGACGATGATTTCGAATGGTTGCTTTTGCCGCCATTAAAACAGGGCTGTCTGTCATGGCATTTGCGAATTTCGCCATCGAGTTCCCTGTTAATGGAGCAATGACCATACAATCAAGTGGCAGCTTAGGTCCGAGCGGCTCTGCTTTCACGATTGAGTCAATCGCCTTAAAGCCAGTCAGCTTCTCGATCCGCTCAATCCAGTCCGCCCCATCTCCGAATCTTGTATTCGTGTTCTGGACCGTATATGACACCACTGGACGCACTTCTGCTCCTTCTTTTACAAGTGCTTCGATCTGCGGATAAACAGCTTCGTACGTACAGTGGGAACCAGTTAAGCCAAAGCCGATTCTTTTCCCTTTTAATGTTGTCATGATTCCATCCCCCTTTTTTCCTCTGCAAGTTCACATAAGAGCCCAGAAAGCACTTTTGCAATGATTTGCCCCGCTGTCTTTGGTGCGACAATCCCCGGGAGTCCTGGTGCAAGAAGCGCCTTCACCCCGTGTTTTTGTGCAAAGTCAAAGTCTGTTCCTCCTGGGCGGGAGGCGATATCCAAAATGAGTGTCTTTGGTGTCATGCTGACGATGACAGATGAATCTAATACAAGGCTTGGAATGGTATTGATGATGATATCTACATCGGTTACTTCTTCTTTTAACCGGTCCATTGAAAATGGATCGAGTCCCATTTCAAATGCCCGCGCTAAATGCGCTGTATCTGCTGCCCCTACTTTTACATCCGCACCGAGTGCCCGAAATGTGCGGGCAATGGTGAGTCCTGTTCTTCCGAGTCCAAGAACAGCGACACGTGATCCATGAATCGTATAATCCGTTTGCTGAATGGCCATCATGATAATCCCTTCAACTGTTGGAATAGAGTTATATATGGCAATATCATCTCGCTCAAACAGCTTCACAAGTTTTCGGTTCACCTGCTTTGCCAGATTGTCTAAGTACGTATTAGAAATACCTGAGTACAAGGTACAATGGGCAGGGGTTCTTTCTAAATAAGTTGCTTCTAGTAACACCTGTTCATTTGAGAAAACTGTCGCGACAACACCTTCATCCGTTGCCCCTGATACTGGCAGGATCATACTGTCTACCTGTTCGAATGGAAGTTCTGACATTTTTAGCTTTTCAGCCCCAATAAATCCGTGATCCAGCTGATCAAATCCAACCAAAAACACTTTGGCATGCTGCTGTGACAGCTTGCGAATAATTTCAAGCTGCCTTGCATCTCCCCCGATCACCGCAACCGTTAAACCGCTCAACATACTGACCGTTCACCTTCTTTATTTAAAAAAGTCTGTAATATTTTCTGAATCTCCCTTTCAGCATATGAGGAGAGGATTCAGCCTGTGAACAAATCGAAGAGAGAAAAGAAAAAGAGCACCCATTTATGATGGATGCTCTTTTTCCCCGGGCGGCTGAAGTGCTTCAGGCACATCGAGAATGATCATATCTGATCCTATTTTTTGAATGTGATTCCACGGGACGCGGATGTCATTTCCTTGCTTTCGAAAGCCAAACCACTTCACGGAAGGTATGATGAGTGCTGTGATTTGACCGTCCTGTTCATTGATTTCAAGGTCGGTTTGTCCAAGCACGCCAAGCCGCTCCGCTCTTTTAATATCAACGATCTCTTTTCCTGACAGCTCGCTTAGCCTCAAAATCGCATCACTTCCCTTCCGTATCATATATGCAGCCACAAGAAGAAATAGACCGTCCCGCTTTTGCAAGTTATGCATGATGCCAATTTGAATACCAAGCTGGTTTCAGTTGATGAAAGTGATCATGGTCTGCCAGCATTCTCTCCACTCGGTTCACCATACCTTGTACATGTTCAGTGTCATAAGAAAGCGTCCAAACAATAGAAGAAAAGCAGCTCATTGCTGTATAGATAGAAAAAAGAAGCCAAAAATCGTCTGTGACCTGCGTATTTACATAGTGATCCAGTTGCCCTGCTGAAAACGGAATACTATTTTCTCGGCTAAATAAGGACAATTTATAAAAATCATGAACCGGGTCACCCCAGTCAGATTGATCAAAATCAATGACGCCGGCATACTCACCTTCTTGTATGATGATATTCCCCAAATGAAAATCATCATGCTGGAATTGATTAGGTCTCGCCTTTACCGCATCAGCATGTGATTTGATAAAATCTAATACGAATTGCTCTTTCGTAAAGGTCACTCCACTTGATTGATAGGCATGTACATACCGTTCATGTTTCGCCATGACTCTCTCATCCCATGGCGCGACATGAGAAGGTGCGGGACATGTATGCATGAAATTCAGCTCTCTGCCTGCCCGTCTTCCGATTTCATACTGCTCTTCATTTGTAAGCAGATGGATGGATGCTCTAGCGTTCTCTCCTTCAATAAAAGAGAAAATACGATAGGTACAGTTAAGTTCAGGATTCATTCCAACCTCCATGACTTCAGAACATAGAAGCCCTCGATTTTTAAACTTTTGCTGAACTGAAGCTTTTCTTTTAAAATTAGTATACGTTTTGAGATTTGATAGCTTGAGCACCAGCTTTTCACTTGAGGATGTTGTGACGAGGTAAGTACGGTTTCCAGAAAAGCCAGATGTCATCGGCTGAAAGGAGATGGCTTGTGTCAGAAGCGGAGAGAGGAGTTTCAGTTTTTCACGTTCCATGTAAGCAGTGCCCCTTTCTACTTGATATACAATAAACGGCAGACCTCATAAGAAGCCTGCCGTGTTGTTTACATTATGATGGCTGATCACCCGTAGGACTAATAAGCGAGAGCGCATAATCCTCAGTAAAGATTCGTTTTGATAAGTTATTCACACCGTCTAATGTGACTTTATTGATTTCTTCAATAATTTCATCAAGTGTACGATGTTTGCCAAGGAGCAGTTCATTTTTACCGTTTCGGCTCATCTTACTGTTTGTGCTTTCAAGACTGAGCATTAGGTTCCCTTTCATTTGCTCCTTAGAGTTTTCAAGCTCTTTTTGCGTAATTCCCTCACGCTTTAAGACGTCAAGTGTTTGTAAGATGGTTTCAGAGAGCAGGTTTAACTGCTTCGCTCCAGTCCCGCCATAAATCGTCAGCATGCCGTTATCTGCAAATGAACTGTGATAGCTGAAAACGGAATAGGCGAGGCCTTTGTCTTCTCTTACATCCTGAAATAAGCGGCTGCTCATGCTTCCCCCAAGAACATTATTTAAGACGATTAAGTCATAGATGCCTTTGTCTCCAGCTGGGAGGCCATTAAAGCCCATGCATAGATGCGCTTGCTCTGTTTCCTTTTTGCGTGTGAGCTTGTCATAGTGAAATTGCGGCGCTTCTACAGGCTGTTTTTTTCCTTTCGTTTCATACGAACCGAACAACTTTTCAACCTCACTAATGAATGTGTCATCCACATTCCCTGCAACAGAGATAACGACGCGGTCCGGCGTGTAGAATTCATCCATATAAGCTCTAAGAGAATCACCGTTAAAGGTAGAAAGTGTTTCTTCTGTTCCTAAAATCGGGAACCCTAAAGAATGATCACCATAAATCGCTTTGCTCAACAGATCGTGAACGATATCATCAGGTGTATCCTCATACATTTTGATTTCTTCATATACTACATTTTTTTCTTTTTTCAGCTCTTCTTCATCAAAAGCAGAGTGGAAGAACATGTCGCTTAATACATCGAGGGCGTAGCCGGCATGTGAATCAAGCACCTTTGCATAGTAGCAAGTGTATTCTTTTGACGTAAAGGCATTTACTTGACCACCGATGCGGTCAAAGGATTCTGCGATATCACGTGCAGATCTCGTCTTTGTCCCTTTAAAGAACATATGCTCTAAAAAGTGTGAGATTCCGTTAATTTCTGGTGTCTCATGTCTAGAACCCGTTCCAATCCAGACGCCAATTGCGACAGATCTTACAGTGGGATTGTTTTCAAGTACAATTCTTACTCCGTTTTGGCATGTATACGTTTTGACCAAGTTTTGCTCCTCCTATTCAACAAACAGATCGGATCACGGATGTCTTTTTTCACTTAGGAGGTCAGAAACCGTTCCTAATTCATATCCTCTTTCCTTGATTTGAGTGATAAGTGCGTCAAGACTTTTCGCCGTCGAATCTGTTGGATGCATTAATATCATCGCCCCATTGTGAATTTTTCCAAGCACCCGTTTTTGTAGTACGTTTGGTGACGGTTTTTGCCAGTCAATGGTGTCTACCGTCCACATAATGGTTTCCATTCCTTCTTCTGCGGCAAGCTTCACTGTTTCTTCTTTAAAGCTACCGCTTGGAGGGGCGAACCACTTCGGTTTTTTTCCAAGGGATTCTTCAATTTGACGATTTGTTTTGGTAATCTGCTCTAATGCTCGTTCTCTTGTCAGTGTGCGCATATCTGGGTGATTGTATGAATGGTTTCCAATTTCATGACCATCTGCCACGATCTTTTTAGCAAGATCCGTGCTTTTTTTCACCCATTTGCCCTCTAAGAAAAAGGTCGCCTTGACCTGATGCTTTTCCAGTGTCTTTAACATCTTGATTAAATGCTCGTCACCCCAAGCCACGTTGATGAGGAAAGCATTCATTTTTTTATCTGGATGTCCCTTGTAAATGGGTTCAGCACCAAGTTCATGTAAATGAATAGAAGGTTTTGTTTCATTGAAAACAAGCAGCTTTTCATCAAATGACCCTTGTTTTTTCATTTTTTCATAAGAGGCATCGATATTGACCGTCTGTCCATTTAGACCAGGCATCTTTTTCCACACTTTATCAATCTTAGCATTTTGCGCCTTCACTTCATAGTCAGAAGACTTCGATTCAATCTCTTGATATAAAATATCTTTTGAAACAGATGCAACCTCAGCATGCTCTTTCATTGATTCAATATATGTAACAGCAGCCGGCTGCTTCATCGTTTGATATGACACGAGCAGTAAAAATACAAACACAATGAATGGTAACGTTTTTTTCAATGGTTGTCCCTCCCCTTTACCACAAATTATGATGGGGAGAAACAAGCTAGAACTATTGTTAGCGCAAGAAAAGAAAGAAGCCTGGTACGGATACCTGGCTTCTAACATATTTCATTAAGACTGTTTTTCTTCTTTTTCCTTTTCTTCACGTAAAACAGCTTTGCGAGAAAGGTTCACACGGCCTTGTTTATCGATTTCAGTGACTTTGACAAGTAATTCATCGCCAATCTTCACGACATCTTCTACTTTGCCTACACGATCAAGCGCAAGCTCAGAAATATGAACAAGTCCATCTTTGCCGCTGAAGATTTCAAGGAAAGCACCGAATTTTTCAATGCGTTTTACTTTACCTAAGTAAAGTTGTCCTACTTCAACTTCTCTCACAAGATCTTCAATGATTTTCTTCGCTTTTTGGTTCATGTCTTCTTCTGTAGAAGAGATAAAGATTGTACCATCTTGTTCAATATCGATTTTCACACCGGTATCTTCGATGATTTTATTGATTTGTTTACCGCTTGGTCCAATGACATCGCGAATTTTATCAGGATTGATTTTCATCGTTAAGATTTTTGGTGCATAACGAGACAATTCTCCTCTAGAAGCAGGAATCGTTGACAGCATGCTATCTAAGATTTCCATTCTTCCTTTTTTCGCTTGTTGGAGCGCTTCTTCCAAAATGTCTTTTGATAGACCATCGATTTTGATATCCATTTGAAGTGCTGTTACACCTTTTGATGTACCTGCAACTTTAAAGTCCATATCACCAAGTGCATCTTCCATTCCTTGAATGTCTGTCAGCACTGTGTAGTATTCACCGGATTTCACAAGTCCCATTGCAATCCCTGCAACTGGTGCTTTAATTGGAACACCCGCATCCATCATCGCAAGTGTGCTTGCGCAAATACTTGCTTGTGAAGTAGATCCGTTTGATTCCAGTACCTCAGACACAAGGCGAACCGTATAAGGGAAATCTTTTTCAGATGGGATCACTGGTTCTAATGCCCGTTCACCTAGCGCTCCATGTCCGATTTCACGGCGTCCTGGGCCACGCATTGGCCCTGTCTCACCAACACTGAATTGAGGGAAGTTGTAATGGTGCATGAAGCGTTTTGATTCTTCAACGCCTAGACCGTCAAGAATTTGCACATCGCCAAGTGCACCTAATGTACAAATACTGAGCGCCTGTGTTTGTCCTCTTGTAAATAGACCTGAACCGTGCGTTCTTGGTAGAAGTCCTACTTCTGAAGAAAGTGGACGGATTTGATCTACACCACGTCCATCTGGACGTACTTTCTCTTCAGTGATCAGACGACGAACTTCATTTTTGACAAGCTTGTTTAATACGTCTTTCGCTTGTTTAATTGTCGCTTCGTCGCGATCTTCTTCTTCAAATTTCTCAACCACAGCTTTTTTCACTGCACTGATTGCATCTTCACGTGCATGCTTCTCATGTACTTGAATCGCTTTCAGCAGGTCTGTTTCAGCAAGTGCTTTTACTTCGTCTGCTAACGTTTGATCTACTTCATATAGAGGAATATCGATTTTTGCTTTACCGACTGCTTTGACAATTTCCTCTTGGAATTCGATTAAACGTTTGATCTCTTGGTGACCATACATGATAGCTTCAAGCATTGTTTCTTCTGGTACTTCGTCAGCACCAGCTTCGACCATGTTGATCGCATCTTTTGTTCCAGCGACTACAAGGTTGATGTCACTTTGTTCAAGCTGTTCTACATTTGGATTGATGATAAACTTTCCATCAACTCGTCCTACTGTAACGCCAGCGATTGGTCCCTCAAATGGAATGTCAGACACACATAATGCTAAAGATGAGCCAAACATTGCAGCCATTTCAGATGAACAATCTTGATCCACACTCATGACGATACTAATAACTTGTACTTCGTTTCTAAATCCATCAGCAAATAATGGACGGATTGGTCTATCAATTAAGCGGCTCGCAAGGATCGCTTTTTCACTTGGACGGCCTTCTCTTTTAATGAAGCCACCAGGAATTTTACCTACTGCGTATAATCTTTCTTCGTAGTTCACAGTGAGCGGGAAGAAATCAAGTGGTTTTGGTTCTTTAGAAGCTGTTGCTGAGCTAAGCACAGCTGTATCTCCGTAGCGTACGAGGACCGCTCCGTTTGCTTGCTTTGCAAGCTGGCCAGTTTCAACTGTCAGTTGACGTCCAGCCCAGTCTATGGTGAAGACATGTTTCTCTTGTCCCATTCTGAGAAAAACTCCTCTCTTATCTTGAAATTTTAGTTAATTCTTATTATGAACAAAATGATTTTCACATATCAATGTGAAAGGTGTATGTAGAAGGGTTTTTGCCATTCTTTCAACATTTTAACCATAAAATATTAGTGATTATACGATAAAAAAGCGGGAATCCTCCCGCTTTTTACGATTATCGACGTAAGCCTAGTTTGTTAATTAACTCACGGTAACGAGTTACGTCTTTATTACGTAGATACGTAAGAAGATTACGACGTCTACCTACCATTTTCAAAAGACCGCGACGTGAGTGGTGATCTTTCTTATGAGTACGTAAATGCTCGTTCAAGTTGTTAATTGATTCTGTTAGGACAGCGATCTGAACTTCTGGAGATCCAGTATCAGATTCGTGTGTTTTGAACTCACTAATTAATTGAGTTTTACGCTCTTGAGTAATAGCCATCCTGTTTCACCTCCAAATCATGTTAGCCCCATCTACCTCGCAACCGTCGGTGAAGTCGGCCTGCCAAGTAAGTGGTTTTAAAGCTACAGGAATAATCATACTAAAAATATGCTGAATTTGCAAATGGTAGAGCTGTTTTTCTATGAATTTTTTGTTTGCTTTCGCTGATGTTGAAAAAACTGAATCGCTTCTTCTTTATCTTGACTGATTTGAGCCGTTAACTCCTGGATTCCGTTAAATTTTTGCTCACTGCGAATGCGCTTGAACCACTGTAATTTAATCGGTTCACCATATATTTCTTCGTTAAAACCAAAGAGGTTTACTTCAATGGCAGGTTGATCAGGACGTTTTTCATAAAAGGTTGGTTTATAGCCAACATTACAAACACCGTCATACACTTTACCTTTCACTTCTGCTCTTACTGCATAAACCCCTGTTGGCGGAATGATATACTCAGCAGATAAACCGACATTCGCAGTCGGAAAGCCGATCGTCCGTCCTCGTTTATCACCATGAATGACAATACCGCGCAGCTGATACGGTTTTCCTAAAAGCTCACTCACATATTCAACATCCCCATTTTTCAATGCAGAGCGTATGAGTGTTGAGCTGACTTTTCGGTCTTGATTGGACAACTTAGGAACGATGGTGGCCGTGATACGCCCTTTTCCGTACTCATCGAAGGTTTCCATTGTGCCTGCACCAAAACGGCCAAACGTAAAATCAAAACCAGCTACTGCGTGCTTCACATTCAGCTCATCTAAATATTGATAGACAAACTCTTGAGGAGATAGCGCTGCAAAGCTTTCGCTGAACTGCACAATGTATAAATAGTCAGCGCCCAGTTGTTCGATGAAATCAATTTTATCCTCAAGCGGTGTAATTAAGTCCTTGGGTTCACGTGCTTTTTGCAAAACATGTGATGGGTGCGGATGAAAGGTCATGACCGCTAAAGCCAATCCTTCTTTTCTCGCAATGCTTTTTGCTGCGTCAATCACTTTTTGATGTCCGAGGTGAACACCGTCAAAATACCCTAAAGCCATAACAGACGGGTCTTGATCCTTTTGATTCAATGTATGTGGGTGTGAAATATGTATAGTCTTCACGAGATGGTCACCTTTTCTTTAAGATTGCTTGTCCTGAGATAAGATCTTCGCCGGCTTCATCAGATTCTGTTTGGTCGGGTGCTTCATATATATCGCCAAACACCTGCCTGAAGGAGCAAAGACAGCGACACGATCTTCCTCTGCGAAATGAGCGAATTCATCAGGCATGGGCAGGACTGCACCGTTTTCCACTTTACTTGCTAATGTATCATTTATCTCCCATTTCGGCAAATGATTGAGCGCACGCTCGATCGAGACAAGGTGCTCATCTACTGTGCCTTCTTCGCTTATATCTCGCAACTCATCAAGGGTGATGCACTCATCTAGTGTAAAATCACCTGATCCTATGCGAATGAGATGTGACATATGAGCTGGAAATCCTAGTTTCTTTCCAATATCAACTGCTAAGGTTCTGACATACGTTCCTTTTGAACATAAAACGGTGAATCTAAATGATACTTTTCCATTTTCAAATAAAGCAGGTGTTGTCCGCTCGATACGGTGAATCGTAATCTCGCGGCTCGGCCGCTCAATTTCAATGCCTTCTCTTGCATATTCGTAGAGTTTTTTTCCGCCAATTTTCACAGCCGAAAACATAGGAGGAATTTGTTCAATGGTTCCTTGAAACTGTTTCAGCACAGCATCAATGTCTTCTTCTGAGATGGGGTTTTGCACCTTTTTTTCTTCTACGATCTCACCTGTTTGGTCTTCTGTTGTTGTAGAAAATCCAATCGTGATTTCTGCATCATACGTTTTCGATTTATCTGTTAAGTATTCGACAATCTTCGTTGCTCTTCCGATACAAATGGGCAGAACACCTGATACCTCGGGGTCGAGGGTGCCTGTATGTCCGACTTTTTTTGTATGTAAGAGCTTTCTCACTTTGAACACACAGTCGTGAGAGGTCATCCCTCTTTCTTTATGTAATAAAAGAACACCATTTACCATCTGCGCTCTCTCCTTTCGTAAACGATGAAAAAGGACAGACGATCATCGCCTATCCTTATTTCAACGTCTTATTCGTGATCTTTTGTGTTTAGTTCAGCAATTAGGCTTTCAATTCGGTTTCCGTAATCTACGGATTCATCGAATTCAAAGTGCAGTTCTGGTGTTTTGCGAAGTCTAATTCGATTGCCAATTTCAGAGCGGATATACCCTTTAGCCTTAGCAAGGCCTTTTAAGGTTTCCTCTCTTTTCTTCTCGTCACCGAGAACAGAAATGTAGACTTTGGCAATTTGCAAATCACCGGTTACTTCGACATCGGTTACAGTCAAAAAGCCGATTCTTGGATCTTTTAGCTTTCTGCCTAGGATATCGCCTAATTCTTTTTTCATCTGCTCACCCACGCGGGTTGCTCTCATACTCATGATCATATCACCTCTAATTAAAACCACTCAGTTTTCGTGATCGTTCGTTCAATTTCAGGAAAAGAATCAATAAAGCTTAAAACACGCTGCAATTCCTTTTCCACTTGAACCCGAGATGAGGAAATCACGGCGATTCCAATTGATGTACGCTGCCATGTGTCCTGGTAATCCATTTCAGCCATGGTTACATTGAATTTATGGCGCGTTCTTGTCAATATACGCTGAAGAACCGCACGTTTTTCCTTCAGTGAGGAGGCATCATAAATGATGCACTCACATTCGGTATAACCGATCATTTTCTTTCGATTTCTTGCATAACAAATGATTCCAGAACGTCGCCTTCACGGATATCATTGTATTTCTTAATGGTAATACCACATTCATAACCTTGTGAAACTTCTTTCACGTCATCTTTGAATCGTTTTAATACGTCGACTTCGCCTTCAAAAATAACGACGCCGTCACGGATTAAGCGGATACCACTATCTCTTGTGATCGTTCCTTCAGTAACATAGCCACCAGCAATTGTACCGATTTTAGATACTTTGAACGTTTGACGAACTTCAACTTGACCGATGACTTTTTCTTCATATTCAGGGTCAAGCATTCCTTTCATCGCCGCTTCAATTTCATCGATGACTTTATAAATAATGCGGTGTAAGCGGATATCTACGTTTTCTGTTTCAGCTGTGCTCTTCGCATTTCCATCAGGACGTACGTTAAATCCGATCACGATCGCATTAGAAGCACTTGCTAAAATAATATCAGATTCTGTAATCGCTCCAACACCCGTATGGATGATTTTCACTTTTACGCCTTCCACTTCAATTTTTTGAAGAGCGGCCGTCAGTGCTTCAGCAGAACCTTGTACGTCTGCTTTCACGATCAAGTTGATATCTTTCACTTCACCTTGTTTGATTTGCTCAAATAGGTCATCTAGAGATAATTTCGCTTTGTCTGAACGCTGTTCATCAAGCTGTTTCGAAGCACGCGCCTCACCTACTTGACGAGCTGTTTTTTCATCTTTGAATACGAGGAACTGATCCCCTGCATTTGGTACATCGTTTAAACCAGTGATTTCAACAGGTGTAGATGGTCCTGCTGTTTTCACGCGGCGTCCGATGTCATTGACCATTGCACGAACGCGCCCAAATGTATTTCCGACAACGATTGGGTCACCTACTTGAAGCGTACCAGTTTGAACAAGAAGGGTTGCAACTGACCCTCTTCCTTTATCAAGCTCAGCCTCGATAACAGTCCCTTTTGCCGCACGATTTGGGTTGGCTTTCAGTTCTCCAACTTCGCTGACAAGAAGGATCATTTCGATCAATTCGTCAATGCCTTCACCTGTTTTTGCAGATAGAGGAACGAAGATCGTTTCGCCGCCCCAAGCTTCTGGTACTAGACCATGCTCCGTTAATTCCTGCATCACACGGTCAGGGTTCGCTGTTGGTTTGTCAATTTTGTTGACAGCAACAATGATTGGCACTTCTGCTGCTTTCGCATGGTTAATAGCTTCTACCGTTTGCGGCATCACACCATCATCTGCTGCCACGACTAGAATGGTTGTATCCGTTACCTCGGCACCACGTGCACGCATCATTGTAAAGGCTGCGTGTCCAGGTGTATCAAGGAACGTGATTTTCTTGCCGTTTTCTTCAATTTGGTATGCACCGATATGCTGCGTGATTCCACCAGCTTCGCCTTCAACGACTTTCGTCTTACGAATGCTGTCAAGAAGCGTTGTTTTCCCGTGGTCAACGTGTCCCATGATCGTCACAACTGGAGGGCGTACTTGCATATCTTCTTCTTTATCTTCCACTTCATACTTTTCAAGTTCAGTTTCTTCTAAAATAATGACTTCCTCTACTGGAACGCCATATTCAGAAGCGATTAGTTCAACTGTATCTTTATCCAGCTCTTGGTTAATGGTTGCCATTACACCAAGCATCATCAGCTTTTTGATAATTTCAGCTGTTTCTTTTCCAAGCTCTTCAGCCAGCTGGCCGACTGTCATTGAATTTGTAAATTCAATTTTTTCAGGAAGCTCTTTCTTAGGCTTCACAGGTCTAGCTTGTTGATGCTGCGATTTGTTATTCCCACCGCGTTTATTTTTGTTTTTGTTTTGGTTGTTGTTTTTTTTGTTTTTATTAAATTGATTATTCTGCACGTCATTCTTCTTTCTATCATTGTTTTTGTTAGATGATTGTTTTTTTTGTTCTGCGGGTTTCTCGTTAGTTGTCTCTTTTGCTTTGGCTTTTTTATAGATAGCGTCTAGCTTTTTCACAGTGTCGTCTTCAAGCGTCGCCATGTGGTTGTTCACTTCCACATTCATATCCTTAAGCGCTGCTATAATATCTTTACTTGAAACATCTATGGCTTTTGCGTATTCATATACTCTCACTTTAGCCATTCGTTCACCCCCAAATAAATTAATCGAGCAAGCTTATAAGCTTCTTAGCGAAGCCTTGGTCAGTGACAGCGACAACTACGCGAGCTTCTTTCCCAATAGAACGTCCGAGAACGGAACGGTCTTCAATTTTTCTAACCGGAACATTATAAAATTTGCATTTGTCAGATACCTTTTTCTCTGTGTTCGGTGAGGCATCTGCTGCAAGAAGAACCAGCTTAGCACGCGCATGTCTAACTTCTTTGATCACAAGATCTTCTCCTGACACGACTTTACGAGCTCGATTTGCTAGACCAAGCAAAGGATACCACTTAGAATCAGTCATTTGGTTTTTTCACCTTTTCAGCTAGTTCTAGTAATTCTTCAAATATGTGTTCGTCAATCTGTGTCTGAAATTGCTGCTGTAAACTGCGTTTGTTCTTTGCCGCAAGAATGGTTTCTTTATCGAGAGAAAGGTAAGCTCCGCGTCCGTTCTTTTTTCCAGTTGCGTCAACAGACACTTCACCTTCTTTAGAACGAACAACACGGATCAGTTCTTTCTTTGGTTTCATTTCTCCCGTCACGACACATTTTCTAAGCGGGATTTTTTTTCGGCTATTCACCTTTTACATCACCTCTTATTCGTCAGATTCCTCAGCTACTGGTTCAGCCTCTAAGAAAAGAGATTCAGAGTCTTCAGTTCTTGGGAAAATACCGAGTTCCCTTGCATCTGTTTCGCTTTTAATGTCAATTTTCCAGCTAGTCAGCTTTGCTGCAAGACGAGCATTTTGACCTCTTTTACCAATGGCTAACGACAGCTGATAATCAGGGACAATGACTGTTGTCGCCTTATCTTCTTCATTCACAATAACATCAAGTACTTTTGATGGACTTAATGCATTGGCAACAAATTCAACCGGGTCATTAGACCAATGGACAATGTCAATTTTTTCGCCTTTTAGCTCGTTGACAATTGCTTGTACACGCTGGCCTTTTGGTCCAACACAAGAACCAACTGGGTCAACATCAGGATCATCCGTACGAACAGAGATTTTAGAACGGTCCCCAGCTTCTCTAGCAACCGATTTAAGCTCTACAGTACCATCATAAATTTCTGGCACTTCAATTTCAAATAAACGCTTTAAAAGACCTGGATGTGTTCTAGACACATAAATTTGTGGTCCTTTTGTTGTTTTTTCGACTTTTGTAATAAACACCTTAATGCGGTCATGTGGTTTGTAGTCCTCATTTGGCATTTGTTCGTTGACCGGAAGAAGGGCTTCGATTTTGCCAAGTGACACGTAAATGAATTTACTGTCAATTCGCTGAACGATTCCCGTCATAATGTCTTCCTCGCGATCGATAAACTCAGTGTAGATCACACCTCGCTCTGCTTCTCTCACTCGCTGCGTCACCACTTGTTTCGCAGTTTGAGCTGCAATGCGTCCGAAATCTTTTGGCGTGACTTCAATTTCAACGACGTCACCTACCATGTAATTCGGGTTCATATTGGCTGCATCATCTACAGAGATTTCAAGGCGAGAATCATACACTTCATCTACAACATCTTTTCTTGCAAATACGCGAATTGTTCCCGTTTCGCGGTTTAAATCAACACGAACATTTTGCGCTTGATTAAAGTTACGCTTATATGCAGAAATGAGTGCAGCTTCTATCGCTTCAATAATAATTTCTTTACTAATACCCTTCTCTTTCTCGAGAACAGTCAGGGCATCTAACAACTCACTACTCATTTTTATGGTTCCCCCTTATATCAATGAAAAGGTTAATTGAACGAAACTGCTAATCTTGCGTTAGCTATTTTTTCGTATGGAATATTGATCTCTTTCTTTCTTGTCTTGATCTTCACTGTCACTGTTGCAATCTCACCATCAAAGCTTGTAAGCTCACCTTCAAATGCTTTTTCACCATCAATTGGTTCATATGTTTTCATGAAAACATTTTTTCCAAGTGCTTTTTCAAAATCAGCTTTTTTCTTTAATGGGCGCTCCGCTCCAGGAGAGGACACTTCAAGAAAGTAGTTTTGGCTAATCGGATCTGCCTCATCAAGCTTTTCGCTCAAGGCTTCGCTCACTTTGGCACATTCTTCGATATCGACGCCTTTATCAGAGTCAATAAACACGCGAAGGAACCAGTTTTGACCCTCTTTGACAAATTCAACATCAACGAGTTCAAGCTGTAAGCCATCTAAAATTGGCTGTACCATTTCGCTTACGACATCCACTACTTTTTTGCTCATTCTCTTCCTCCTTGTGCTTTCGATAAACGCTCTTATCAATCATTCTGCATAAAAACCCTGCTTTATGTGAGCAGGGGGAGCAGAAAACGGATGAATAATGTCGAGACAAAAATTGCCTGTTCAATACAAAAGAGCGGGTTTCCCCACTCTTGTCTCGGTAATCGTTAGCATTTCCATAAAAACTATACCATATCCAATTTTTTTATGCAAATGAAGTTCTTCCTTATAACAGGTACTCGTAAATCGTTTACTTTAAACCAATCATAACTCTCTCTTCCTTTATTATATATGCCAATATGAACAGAACGGGCTGGTGATAATCGCAGCTGTATACTATGGGCGAAGAACAGAACTCCCTATGAAAAATGATCTCCATCTGCACTAAATCATTTCT
Organism: Bacillus sp. FSL K6-2431; assembly: GCF_038005165.1. Taxonomy (NCBI): domain Bacteria; kingdom Bacillati; phylum Bacillota; class Bacilli; order Caryophanales; family Bacillaceae; genus Bacillus; species Bacillus sp. FSL K6-2431. The sequence goes on from NZ_JBBOSQ010000001.1 coordinate 468,883, forward strand.
ATGTCGAAAAAGCATTTTGTATTAAACAGAATGGTTGATATTTAATATAGAAGAAAAGAGTGTAAATGTTAAAGAAATAAGCAGGCTTCCATTTTAATCGCTTTGCCTTTGCTCCCTCATTTCAAAGAAAACCCTCCCAACTTGTTTCTAGCGAATAAAATTGAGAAAAAATTCACATCGAACTCCATGGAGAGTAGGCGGAATACTGTACTGATAACCTTAACATTACACATAAAGAAAGGACCATGTTTAGATGGAGTTATTTAGCCAGAATTTTTAATAAGCCACGCATGTAAAAGTACAGGTACTTTCTGCGTTGAACTGCTATATTGATCTGGAGCCTGTCTTAACGTTTGTTGTAAATTTCCATTTCCTATTAACGATAAAAATTCCATACTAAATGGGCTAAATCCTCCAATTATAGAAGTACCAATCTTATACATCATATCTTCTCTCGGTTTGGTAATATAGGTGAGTAACTGTTCAAACTCAGATAATGTCAACGAGGCATGATATTGATCATATATATACAGTTCTTCTTCTTTGCTCTGAACTGAACTCAATCCACTTTCTATACTATCTCGATTTAAATCAACAATATAAATCATAGATTCATTTGATAAATAAGGAAGTAACTGTTCTAATAATTCGATCGGATTTTCAAATAGCCCAAAACACAGATGTATTAAAATCACATCATATATTTTAGCATGTGATGAAAAATTTTTTATATCTGTACAAATAAAATTGGCTTTTATATTTAATTTATTTGCACAATGTATGGCTTCTTCAGATGAATCAATCCCAGTCAAATCAGCTAGAGGTAATTGCTTAGATATATACTCAAGCATCTGACCTTGTCCACACCCTATATCTAAAATAGAAACAGGTGTTTTTTTGAATGTTAGTTGATAATAAGAAATGAAAGTTTCAGCTGATAGAAATCGAGTAAATGGTGTTTCTCTATTATCATAATTTGAACTTATTTTTCTTTTATCTGGATCCAAAAACCATGACTGAGCCAGAGCTCTTTTTACTTCAAGCTCTTTGATTTTTTCTTGTATCATCACAGGGTTTACCACCTTTATAAAAGCCTCACCAGTCAGTTTCAGATAATACGGGAGGTTTCGTTTTGAATTCCTTTACTTTGAGAGGGTGAAAAAAATGAATGAACAAATTATGAGAAATATGAAATGCTATCGCTGCTAAAATCCCAAATACAAAATATGAAATAACTGTAATTAATGTAAAAAGAGACATATAAGCAGTTGACTTAGCACCGCCTAATGGTATATGCAGCAATATAAATCCTATCGAACTTACACAGATTGATATTGCAATAGATTCCCATAAATTCATTAATAAAGCCGGAAGAATAAAGCGCCAAATTACTTCTTCTGATAGAGCAGTCAATGGAAGAAAAACGATTGAATCAACATTGACAGCATATCTACCTTTAAATACAATCACTTTGTTTTTTATTTTCCATAGCACTGATGGTAAAAGTACTCCTAACAAAAAGAAAAATAAAATGCCAAATACATTTTTACTATTCGCGACTTCAACAAAGAGTTCTTGAGAAAGCGCCCCACAGCATATAGAAGCTCCGATAATGGTGAGTCCATCATAGCTCCTCTGAGGTGTGATATATGTTGTTAGCCTTCGATTGGCTGTTGATTTATCTCTCATGATTTTGACAACCATTTTAGAACTTAAGGGACCCAAAAAGTGAATGAGGATCCCTAAAGCTGCTATCATTGAAATCATTTATTTAAGTACCCGCAATCAATGTATAAATTGGGGCATCATCTACCCCATTAAATCCACCGATCAATTCCATCAACTCATCATCGATAAACCCTCCGAACGGTCGACTATTAATCTTCTGTGCAGTAGATAGCATGATCATATTTTGCATGACATGTCCTGCCTCCATAAAAACAAAGCGATAAGAACGATGTCCATACTTAAATCGAGAACGCCAAAAATTAGCTGAAATGACTATAGCAAATGCAAAATCTTGAACTGATTCTTCTTGTAACATTATTTTCTCAAATTCTTTTTCGGAGTAATCACCCATTTTAGTCAATCCTCTTCTATACGGATCGAAATGATAAACACCTTTGTCTAAAGTATCCACTTTATTGGCTACAATATATAGATCTAGAGGATAGAGCGCACCACCAGATGGTATAGGACGTCTAGGTCCTTCTTTACGCTCTACCAATCCATAACTCTTCTGTAAAACTGTTGAGAGTTGTTCTAATGAAACACTCCCCCCGCTAAAATAATCTGCACTTCTTCGTCCCTTAATGACATCGTCTAAAGATATATTTGTATTTAATGGTTTAGGTAGTGAAATTAATGGTAGGTCATCAAACCTTTTACTTGCATGTGTAGCAATCTTTTGCAAAGTTTGAGATCGAAGCAGTCCTGCAACACCAGGTGCGTCCCATGCCATTGAACCTCTATAGATTTTTGTTGCTTCAAACCAATTTTCAGAAGGATCATCAAACCGTAATGCTTCGTTTCCATACACAACATCAGCCAAATTAGTAGCATGTCTTTCAATACTATTCATATATTTAATCACCTTTCTACGATATTAAGGAAATGGATGCGGAATTGGATTCAGTTCTTCTAATTTAAAAGGTTTATCTACTAAACCTAATTGATAAGAGTGTTTTAAAATTCGTTCTCCACCCAACATTCTACCTCTATATAGAACGTCAATCGGTTTATATCCAGGAATAATTGATTTTACGACATATGCACCAGCATCTTTTATATCAGGACTGGTTAAATCAAAAGTTGCTACATGATATCCTTGTTTTGATAAATGACTGACGAGACTAGTCCATAAGATATCTGGAGAACCATCATCAAACGGTGTATAATCATTAACATCCACTAATTTCTTGCTCGCAGTTAAAAAATCAGCTTCTTTCACAATAGCTGTTCCAGCATAGAGTTTAATATGATCTTCAAAACTATTTATATCACGATGATAATCTACATCTACTAGCGCATTCCCTAATCGTTGTTCTGTTTTTACCCAAGTTCTTGTATACATTCCCTCTATTGCAGCTTTCTCACATGCTCTTTCAATTGAATGAGCAGAGGCAGCGCCAATAGCAAATGGAGCTAAATCTGTATGAGGATTTCTTATCACTGCCAAAATAGTAGGTACACCAGAAAAAACGGTCATATCTACTAAATGCAAATCAAGAGATGTAGGTTTAATATATCGTTCATAGAAATGTTTTAATCTAGGTGAAGTATTAATATCGATCTGCGGTAAACTTAACTTATTGTACCAAGTAAGCATAAATGCATCTCTTTCAATTGTTTCAAATAAACCTGAGATTGCCGCTTCTTGATATGTAATACCACATGCTAGTCCATTACTAGTTGCATGACCAATATTTGGGTCTCCTGGCCACTCAGTATAGTTTGCAATATGAATTAATTGAGCAGGCGTCCAAACTTCTTCATTATTTTCAGCAATATGACCTTTTCTCCACCATAATTTTGTATCTTCATTCCATACATTATGAGGAAAATTCGGATCTTCATATTGGGTGACAGCATACATTTCCCACTTATCAAAGCCAATTACTGATTTGTTTTCATTGATTAAGTCCTTTTGTGTTCCAAAACAAACTACATCAGAGTTTAAAGGTAAATAAGCTGCACTATATCTTTCTACCGTTTCACCTATAGCTGCTAATCTGGCTGCTGCTGGATTAGCAGACCCTCCCCCATTATAAGAATTAGATGGTACTCCAAATAAAATATTGCTGTCTGTACCATGCGCTCCATATGAATGACCCCATATATCATCAACGTCTCTGAGTTTTCTATACTCTCTACGGACTATCCCAACATAAGGATCCGCCAATTGGTCAAGTATCTCCCATGACTCTTCTAATGTTGTCCATTTATTAACCATAATTAATTTTTCACCTCACCATGAAACCAAACTTGAGGAAAACCGGTATCTGCAGCTGGAGAACACTTAGGGCATCTTGGTACTCTATAAACACGATGATTATGAACAGATACTCCCTTATCATCTAAATTAATTGTTGTAAATCCACCTGGTGTTGCACTTGGTGCGTAATCTTTTAAAGTGAGCCATTCTAGAATTAAATTACTTGCAATCCCGATTTGAACTAAATTAATCGGCATATGATAAACCGGCTTCTTTTCAGGCTTTACAGGTTTGATTTTCATTAAGTCTGAACGCAGTACTTCGTCAGAAAAGTTCGCTGATTTTCGAAGGTTATAACAATGTAAACAAGCTGATTGATGTGGTATGAAAAATGGACCTACCCAAGATGTCTGTCCATCATATGGCACAATGCTTAACCAAGGTATATGGTCTTCTAATGCTAGGTCATTTATTTCTTCCAAAATCGGATCTAAATGAGATTTACCAATAGCAACCCTGATATTTGGTTGCTTAGTTATTTCTCCCTTAAGCGCTACATGTAGCCCTGCCTCTTGCAAATGACGAATGAATTCTACAGCAACTGGATTGTGATCCTGCGCAATCACTTCAACAATCCCTGTTTTTAAACGATCTAGTATATCTTCAACCAATACTTGGCCACCGGCTCTTTCATAAGACAAAAGCGCAGTCAAATCAAAGTTCATATCAGTCTTAACACATATTCCATTCGCAACTAAAAATTCGAGGACATGTTTTAATTGATCACTCTCAATTTCAAAATTCTCCTCTAGCTCTTTAATTGAAACCCCATTATCTTTCGTGAGATGATTAGAAATTTCTTGAATAAATTCAATAATTCCTTCACCTTCAATTTTGGTGACAGTTTGCGCTTTTAAACCAATCAAACTGTCTTCTAATTTACCCAGCGTAACGTGTGGTGCTAATTTATATCTCGTGCTTTCTTGTTCTTTAACAAACATACATTATTCCTCCTTTAAGAATAACTAATTTGTATTTTTAAATAATTGTGCACTTGTTGGGGGATGACCAATTATTTGTTCTAGCGTTTTCGTAAATGGCTGTAATTGTTTTGAAGAAGAATATTCCTGAAATCCGACTAACCATTCTAATACATCTAAAGGCATATTATTTTGGAATAAAATTGTTATAACCTCTTCTTTACTTTTACAATATAATTCAATTTTCATGTCTAAATCCTTTTCAAAGATATCCTTAAGCCTACTCATACTTACTAACTCTGGCCCTGTTAAATCATATGCTTTTCCAGCGCGACTTCTAACATCTTTTTTAGGGATCAAACATGCCTTTATAACATCTATTGTATTAATCCAATTAACTCCCTCGGGAGAAAATGCAGTTATTAATTTTCCAGTAGCACCTGCCCATCCTCTATAAAGTTCTATATTGATATCAAGCGGTGAAGTCCTATAAAGTATACTATTCTGATAAATTTTCAATAATTCACTTTCAAGAGAACCTAGTTCATCCTCGACATTATGCCTTCTATTAGATAAAAGAATTGTTTCCGTTTGAAAATCAGTATTATTTATAAAAAATTCTTTGTCATAATTGACCGCTCCGCCCAAATCAATAACTTGAACAGGGTAGTCGTCATAATCAACTTTCATCTTCTCTAAATAGACTTTTATTGGTTCTCTAATACCGACATAATGAATACTCATAAACAGCACTTCCCTCTTTTCTCTTTCTTATCTCTCAGTTAGATAAAATGATTAAACTTTTAACAGAAATAGTAATCTTCTTTTTGAGTTCTTCATAACATAGTTAACCTCGACTTTTTTCATACATTTACTTAACTTAATATCTAAATACCCAAAATAATTGATCCAAATTAACATCATCCCTCAATTAAAAAATAACATCTAGACCATATAATGACTTTAAATACATAAAATTTTAATTATAGTATTATTTTCCATAGTCATATTAAACCACACTTTTTTGGTGTTATCAATGTACTTTTCAGAAAATATAAAACTTTCACACTTAATTATTGACAAATAAAGACTTATGAACCATCATATGTAATATATCAACTACATAATCTATGTTGATAAATTTTATTTAAGGAGGTTTAAAGATGACTAAAATTACAATTCCAACTGCTTTGTCTGCTAAGGTACATGGGGAAGGTCAACATTTATTTGAACCAATGGCTGCGCGCTGCACTTGCACAACAATCATCTCAAGTTCTTCAACTTTCTAATCAACTTTAGGTTTTTTCGTAATATATATGATTGAAAAAACCTCCCACACACTTAGCGAAGCAGATTAGTTAGGTGTGTGGTCATCTTTTATTTGGAAAAATAGAAATTTTCCACACTTATTCTCCTTAACGAAAACCTTGCATTTAACTCGCTTTTGTAAAGCTCCCTCTTATAATTAAACTAATTCTTGTACTTCAATTTAAATTCTCAACACAACTATTTCTCTTACATATATTTGAATTTCAACCCAAAGACACGGTGATCATGATACTAATGGGGTAATCTAGAGATAGAGGATAAAACAAAAAAGGCTATTGAGATTTTTCTCAACAGCCTACTACATTAACTATCGATTACTTTCACACCGCTTAAATCAGCCCCTTCTCCTTCTAAGATATGATAGGTCATTTTATCCATTGTCACTCCAATAAAATTTAATTTTTTAAACGTACATGATTTGAAATTAACATTTATTAATTTAGAATTCTCAAAAGAGATGTTTTTAAAATAACAATTTTCAAATGAAACATTTATTAAAGTTGATTCATCAATACGAACATTGGGTAAATGACAGCCATATAAAGATGAATTCGTTATCTCACAATGTTCAAAATGAGATTGAGTCAAATCACTCTTTTCAAAAGTTGATGTGGAAATTTTAGAATTGCTAACATTCATTTTTCTCAGATAACACCCATTAAATTCTGAATGGTTCATCACTTTTTGTACGATCGATAGCCCTTTAAAATCGCACAATTTATACTTAACATTTATAAAAGTCAACCAATCTAAATCAGCATTAACAAATATTTTTTTCACATGCTCTACTCGATTATGATCATCAATATCTAATGTATTGACATCAATGCTTATTTCACCTGATTTCAGCTTTTCAATAAGCATATCCTGAACTTCTTCATCTTTTGTTCCAGCATTTTTCAGTTTTAATTTAACTTTTCCAAGCATCTCTAATAATTCTTTTTTCTTTTCTTCATATGTTTTGTCTTTTTTATATGGCCGAAAACAACTTTCAACATATAATTCTAACTTTTCACTTAACATTGCCCCACTCCTTCTATATAAAAAGACGGCTTACAAGTATTGATTTTTCGGTCAACGTTCTAGAAATAGACTAATTGAAGTTTAGATAAATCATTAAAATTTAAGTTAGTTTATGTGCATAACATTCAGCTGAAATTTTATAGCCTAGCCTCTGGCTCTCTTTATATATTTTTTATAACCAACCAACGAAAGAATAAATCCTAACAGTGTATAACCTATAAGGACTACTGTTACTAAGATCAAATTCTCCCCCCCGGGTAGTGTTGATACTGATTGCACTAAGCCTTGATGTGCCCAATACTGTGGGAAGAGCATTCCAATTATTTTTAAATAACTAGGTAATTGATCAAATGGAGTCCATAAACCACAAGCAACCGCTGTCCCTAAAGCAATCATGTTCGTCATCACTAAACCTGTATTCTCAGTTTTAGCAAATGCGGCGATGGCTACTCCCCATGAAGTGACTTGCATTGATAATAGGACAACTACTAAGAAATACGAGCTGTATTGTGTGATTTCAATACCATATAAGTAAACACCCAAAATGGTTAACAACAAAACTTGAAATAAAATGATGACAAAGAACGGAATACACTTTCCAAGAAAAAAATTATGCGGCTGTAAGGGAGTACTTGCCAGCCTTGCCACAATTCCTTTCTCTCGATCTTTTACAAAGCTAATTACAATTGAAATAATAACAAATGTGGAAAAAAACACACTCATTCCTGTAACCGATTGAGAAGCAACTAATGTTTTTTGTGCTTGTGAACTACCTGATGTAAATAATTCTATTAAAAGAATAATTGAAGCAACTGGCAACAAAATGGTCCAGAACAACAAAGATCGATCTTTCACTTGTTTTATGGATTCGATGCGGACTAATGGCCACATAAAAATCACTCCCGTTATATTAATTTAATTCGCTTTCTTATATCGCTTTAAAATAATCACATTTTTTAATTATTTTACCATTTATAGATGTATTTAATTATAATTAGTCAAATCATCTTAACTAACCTACTTATTATTTTAAATTGAAGGTTCACACAAGGTAATTCTGTTCGTTTGATGTATGCCTCTTAACTATGTCAATCACTCTTATAAGTTATATGAATTAAAATACGAGAGTGGTTTTCATTCATAAAGACATTTTTATTGGAATTGATCACGTAAATCTGTTCCTGTTAATTGAAAAAATACATCTTCGAGTCTAGGTCTGTACAAAGATAATTGTTGGGGAACCAATGATTCTTTTTTACTCAGTTTAGCCAAATCTTCTAACGTTTCTAAGGGTTTTGTTGTTTTAACTAACACACCGCCTTGATAAGTTACAAAGTCATACCCGAGACTAGTTAATGTTTTATTAGGAATCATAGAATCAAAAAAGACAGATGTTTCTGCATAACGATTCAAAAGTTCACCTATTTTTCCTTCTTCAACAATTTTTCCTTTATCAATGAAAGCCACATAATCACATAAACTCTCTATTTCCTCCATATAATGACTAACATAGATAATAGTTCTTCCCTCTTCCTTCAATTTGTTGATTATGTCAAAAATATAGCGTCTTGATTGAGGATCTACCCCCACTGTCGGTTCATCTAAAAGAATTAACTCAGGGGCGTGCATGAGAGCGCAGCCAATATTCAAACGGCGTTTCATTCCTCCTGAAAAATGTTCAACTATATCATTTGCTCTTTCCCACAACCCTACATCTTTTAGTGTTTTTTCTACTCTTTCATCTAATTTCTTCCCTTTTAAACCATAAATCTGTCCAAAAAACTCCATATTTACTTTAGCTGTTAATTTTTCCTCCAAGCTGATGTCTTGGGGGATGTAGCCTAGCGCACTTTTAGACTCACCAACATGCTCAACTTTGCCTTCATAAGATTTAATTATATGAGATATAATTTTCATTAAGGTTGATTTACCAGAGCCATTTGGACCTATTAATCCATAACAAACTCCTTCTGGAATCGTTAATGTAATACTTCTTAACGCTTGGGAAGCTCCGTATTTTTTACTGACGTTTTCTATTTTCAACATTCGGCACCCTTTCCTTTCATCTCATTTATTTTTTAAAATGGCTTCAATAACACTCAAATATTCTTTGTAAGCGTGCTCTCCTAAATCTGTTATACTAACTATTGTTTTTGGTTTTTTATCCACAAAGGTCTTTGTAATTAGCACATAGCCAGCTTCTTCTAATTTTTTCAAATGCGAGCCCAAATTCCCGTCTGTTACAGATAAAGAACCTTTTAAGAAGGTAAAATCACATGTTTCATAAATCATTAATAAACTCATAATCCCTAACCGGACTTTTGGATGGATTAAATCATTTAAACTATTGACATTACTCATTTCCTTGTCCTTTTCTTTTTAAAATCACACCAGTTAATAACAAACTTCCTCCACCAATAAAAGCAAAAATAATGTTCATTAAACTAGGAAATAATAAAAATGTAGTTACACCTAAAACACTTAACCAGAACCCCATAATAAAAATCTCTTTAGCTAGAACAATACCTAAAAGTAAATACATTATGGATACCAATAAAACAATATAAAAGGGTAAATTATCTACTGTATATGGTAATAAACCAACACATATTAAAAAAATAAAGATACCTAAAATGATTCCAAGGCCAAGCCATGTGTATTGCAATTGAGTTCTTAAAAACAAGGGCATTGGTATCATTTTCCTTTGTTTAAAATATGTAGTTAAAGTGATAACCCAGCCCACAATACCTAAAACAAGCCAAAAGACACCTATAGTTATTGGATTAGCAAAAAGTAAAGGTATTGAATACCCCATTATCCAAATAAGGCCCCAAATGATAAAATAAATACTTGTTTGTTTACAATACTCTGTTTTATAGTTTGTAATCGTCTTGATATGAGATAAATTCTCTAATATTTCTGAATTATTCGATTTTTCATTCGGCATAAATAAACTCCTCTTCCACAAAGAACTCTGTACTACAGAGTATAGAATTAAATTTCCATTTAGTCAAGTTATTGGAAATGTTTTTTACAAATTAAGATAAAAAATAAAAATAACCACCTCCTTTTTTATGGGGAACGAAATCTCATAAATACCTTCTGTCACTTGATCCTTTCTGAAAACTTGGTTTAAGCAATATAAACAGCAAATGAAGTTCCTTATTCAGCAAGCATTCGCCATCAGTTCTTTTCGTTCATTCTTTTCGCATGTTCACTGATAAGGGCTGCCTCCCTGCTCCCTTTTATGATGCGGAAACCGTCATAATCGGGATAGAGAGAATCATCGTCTTGAATGCTTGTTAAAATCCAAAATTGACTACCAGCCCCTCCGAGCCGCTCAACCGCTGACAGCCAGCTTTGGTATACGTCAGGACGTGCTGATTGATTTTGATAGCCAAACTCTTCTAACACAACTGGTTTTCCGATTGACTTCCCGCGGGTGATATGGTCTTCGATCCATTTCACTCCCCAAGCAGCAGACTTGTTCCAATGATCTGGGTACAGATGGTAGGTTCCATAATCGATATTAGAGAGAGCTGTCAAACGGTCCCAATCGACGCCTTCTCCGCCTCTGTAAAACCAATCTTCATGGCCTGGTATGCGAAAAAACCCTTCATCTCCTACTGCAACAAGATGGTGACGATCCAGCGATTTGATCCATGTACTCATTTCATCTGCCCATTTGACTAGTATATTACCCGTTGGATCTGACTGCACACGCGGCTCATTGGCTAGCTCCCAAGTCATAATAACTGGATCGTCCTTATATTGAACACCTGTGTACGTATTCGTTCTTTCTAAAACATAACGCACATAATTTTTGTAAGCATGTTGAATACGAGGATCTGTATAAAAGGCATCATGTGATCCTGCATTGAACCACTTTACGTATTGATTCATCCCGCCAAAGTCATCCCAATTGTTCACTAGTGGGATGACAAGTTTTATTCCTTCCTGCCCCGCTTTATAAATCGCATAATCTAGTTTTTGAAAACCCGATTCTTCATAGACCCCTGGACTAGATTGTAAAACGGAGTTTTCTTGAGGGGCTCCGTCGTGAAATCCCCAAATACGTAAGACCTTTAAATTCATTGCTTTCATATCATCGAACACTGCATCTACCATCTTTTTAGATTTGTAATGGAAATAGTAATTATTTGTACCAGCAAAGTAAAATGGTTGATTGTTCAGCGTAAATTGTGTGCCAGACGTCTGTACATAAGCGGCGGCTTTAATCGTCAGTGAAAACCATCCGGCCCATATAGCGACCACAAGTATGAAGAAGGACACTCTTTGAGTCCACTTTTTCATTTACATTCTCCTCACAATCTATCCTTCTTCAGGTATGATCACATCTAGCCGAAGTGGTGTTTGTTCATTTGAATCAAGTTCAATTGTCTGCTGTTTCAACAGTTTACTTTCTTTACCGATTCGAATCTCATATGTCCCGTGAAATGCTCGACATGTCACATTGCCATTAGCATCTGTTTTTTCAACTCTTTGTGTCGTCCACTCATTTAGAAGCTTTTCGTAACGTCTACCTGCTTCATTTAAAGACCAATCGTAATTCACGATGGCCGCATGCTCACCTCTCCAATGGGCACCTGCCCAAAATCCCCACATTAGCACTCCTTTTACGGCTGGATGACTAAATGCGACGCGATATAAAGCCTCTAGGTTATCCGCTCTTCTATTAGCGTCAGGGTGAACAGAGTCGTACTCTGTAACCCATATAGGAAGTCCAAGCTCAGCAAGCACATCGAGCCTCTCTTTTACAACGGCTGGATCGACCCGTTCTTCAAAATGCCCTTGTACACCAATCGCCTCAATAGGTGCGCCTAACTGACGAAGTTCATTGATATGTGCTTTATAAGCATGGTGCTCACCATATGAGATCACATTATAATCATTCACAAACAATCGTGCTTGAGGGTCAATTTTTTTCGTTTCTTCATACATCCATTTCCAAATATTTTTCCCGAAGCGGTCTTTAAAAAATGAACCATGCATCATTTCATTGTTTACATCCCAGTGACGGAATCTTCCTTTAAAGTGATTGCCCGCATGCTCAAGCCGGTTTTTCATGGCTTCATACACTTCGTGATTCGGTAGTGACCTCAGCCAGCTTGGATTGGCATCCTCTACCTCCCAAAATAAAGCGTGCCCCCTTACTGGAAGTTGATGTTTATCTGCAAAATTCAGCATCGCATCTGCTTTTTCGTAGGTGATTCTCCCTCTTTCCGGCTCATTTGCATACCATTTTGCCTCATTTTCAAAAACAGCCCAATTAAAATGCTTCACAAAAAAATCGGCATATTGTTGATTAAATAACACTTGGTCATTCATCGCTGAACCAAATGCAAATTCATGCCTAATTTGCTTCAACTCAACCTCTATTCCTGCTATTGGCTTTTTATCGTGATTTGTGACGTTTATTTCAAGATCTCTTTGTCTATGCTCTGAGATTCGATCATTCGCCTCTTTTTTCCACATCAGATTGATCTGCTCATTTTCGCCCTTGTTTATTGATTGATGAAGAAAACTTCTTTCTTTGACCATGTAAAAACACCCTTATCTTCACTGTATTTATATTTCTTAAACAAACTGCCGGCTCAAAGAAACCGGCAGCTTAAATTTCACCTGCTAGTTGATTAGACGATGATATTCTGCGTAGGCAGTGGCCATATCCACTTGTGACCAAAAACGGTGATAGGTGAAAACCGGTGCCCCATTCTCCCATTTGCCTGTTGCTTCATTAAATGAAGACTGATATTTACTCTCGAGTGAAGACCATGCTGGATCTTGTTTAATGTTCGGACGAAGATCAGCAAAACTCGTATAGACCCCATTACCTCCTCGCTGCGGATCAGAAGGAATAGTGCTTGATCCAGGAATCTGATTCCCTTGACCAAAGGTCCCGCTCCAACCATTTGGGAAATACACTTCTTTTTTAAAGAAGCGGTCATAGTCCTCTCTGTCTTCCTCTGTCACAATGCCCACGCCATCATTGTAATTCCACGCCACCTCAAGGAGCTGTGCGGCTGCATCTTTCGCTTTTACGCCAAGCGCTGTATAATCCCCTGTTTCTAGCTTAGTAGCAGCAGCAAAGAATGTTAAAGCCTTGACGAGACTCCCTAGTACGCCCGTATCCTGAGTTGGATCTTTTGTGACAGCTGTTAGGTTTGGATTTCCTGTTGCAGACTGGAACCCATTCCAAGTATCAGGCTGTCCGCTCCATGCAATATTTCCAGGAAGCCAAAACTCGCCAGGTGCACTCGTTGTAGCCACAGCAGCATTTGTTCCTCCTAGAATTCTTTGTCCTTGGTCATCTAAGAAATACCCCTCTTCATCCGACACAGGACGGCTGCCGATAAAAATGTAATCTAATGCATAGTCGACCCATTTTGTGATACAAGATTTCGCCATTTGGACATTTTCAGAAGTTTTGTCTCCATCTTTCACAAAAATATAATAAAGCTCTGCTACGCGTTCCATCGGCCATGCCTGCATCCCAAACCAGTTATTAGAAGGTGGATCATGGTAAACAGGTGCATCCTCGTATGCCATATCGTAAAAAGTACTTCTTCCCGCCGGATATGCACTATAGTCTCCATTCCAGCTATTGGTTGCGCCTCCTGCTATCGCTCCCTCTTTTGATTGAAGCCATACATAAAATTCAAGCTGCCTTTTTAATGTTTTTTCCCAATCGCTTGCACCGGTAGCGGAAGATGGCTTTAAACCACCTTTGTCTGAGGACAAAGCATAAGCGGCGACAGGGTTTTGATACCCTTGGTGGCAGTGGCTCGCTCCGATACGCCATGACCAGTTTGCATAGTCGCCAAGTCCTCCGCCCCAAGAGGTATACCACGCCATTAAGTAATGACAGGCACCCTTTCCGTTTCCAGGGTACGGATTCCCTTGCTTGCCGCTTCCAATCGTTTGAAAATACTTATCGTACATACCGTAACGGAGAAAATCACCCATTTTTTTCGCTTTATCAAGATAGGTTGAATTATTGTAGCCGAGTTCCTTTGCCCAATACATCGCTTGTATTGCACGCGCATCAGCATCCGTCGCATTGGTATAGCGCCACTGAGCAGCTGGTGCTTGGTTTTCTTTTGTGAACAAGCTCATAAAGCCTTCATTTGGCTTCCCAAAAGATTGATCATCTTGTGATGGATGTGGGATCGCCTCCCATACAGATTCCTGCGGCCCGCGCTGGAACGTGTTCACATATGCGGCTGTATGTGATGGATTGAGTAAGTTCCCATATTTATACCAGTTATCGACATCAAGCAGCCAGTGCATTAAATACGTTTCATTCGTTCCATAGGTTGATTTCAATTCACCATCAATCGGATCTTGACCAGCAGGACGAGCTCCGCTCAGCTGACTAGGATATTGATCTGGATATGGTTTTTCCGCTGCGTATGTGGCTGGGCTAGAAGGATTGTAGGCGCTCATATGCGGCTGCTCATCATTTCCATCTTCATTTACTGGGATGATGTACTTCTCCATATTGTCCCAGGCTGCCTCTAATTTGCTCCAATCCCCTGTGTAATGTCCGTACAACACCTCTAGCCACAGCCAATAGCTATACGCTTCTGACGTTGTCATATGCCCATAATCAGGCGCTTCGCAAATAAGCGTCTCAATTGAATGATACGGAATTCCTTCTGATGAAAAATATCCATTCCCATCACTTTTAATTTGATGATAAAGCGTTAAAAACCGTTCTTTGTTTGACAAATCCTTCACCCTTTCAAAAAATCTTGATTTTTATTTGTCTGGAAGTGTACCAAATACTAAAGCACCATCATCAAAAACAGGAATTCTCGGTGTTTTTTGCATATTGGATGTTAAGCCTTGAAAGGAATAATCATTTGAGGCATCCCATATATTCGACCCATTTGGTGCAGATAATCGAAATTGTATTTCCTTCTTATGCTCTGATTCTCCTCCAGGAAAAATCGCTACGCCCGTAAAATCAATTTCTGCATAATACACGTGAGCTGATGCGTCATATACCTTGAGCGGAGATAAGGAAGCGCCTTCATTGTAGGCGGTTGTCACTTGAATATCTTTTTCAGTGAATCCCTTTGAAAAGACCTCACTCAGATTGACATAATATCTAAAGGAGAGCGTTTGACTACGTCTCGCCGGCCATCCGGACCGGTTGTATAGAACCGCCTTTACTTGAGTAGATGTTGCATCGTTATTCATCAATGCTGCCTCTACAAAAAACTCATCCTCTGGTTGTTCTTGAGGCGGGAAATTGGGCAGCTTTGATTGCCCTTTTCCAAACAGCTGTACCATTTTGGCTATATTTCCTGTAAAAGCGGCATTATAGTCCGTCGCCACCTCGTTTGATACATAATCAGAGATGTCATCGTCATATTGATCCTGTGCATTAGGTCCGCCAACGAGCGCCCCATAAAGAGTGTGACGATGATTCGAAGGATTTGTCAGTTGATTAGACCATGAACCGTGTGCAGTTCGGTGGTGTGGATGCTTCGGCGGGTTCTGGCCAAACCCAACGACATAGCTTCTATTAAGCGGATTATCACCAAGCATATAGTGAGTTTGGTTGATCGCAAACGTTTGGTATCGATTCTTTTTTTCTTCATCTGACACCCAATCAGCGTAAACAAAGGCTAAAAATGCTGCATTTGCTGTATAACGAAGCGAGCCCCATTGATCAAGCCATGCCAAACCGCCAGGCGTATAAGTGATTCTTTCGACTTTTCCATTTTGAACAAAACCTGTGGTCCAGTAATCAAGATTACGCTCTGTCGATTCTATAAATCGATTCTCTTTCGTGATTCTGGCGAGTAAGATTTGCGAAGCAAAAAAAGTATTGTCCCAAGACATGGTAAACGTATAATCCCAATCCTTCGGCCATTCCTCTACTGCTTTTAATGCTTGATTTAAATAGGTTTCTTCATTTGTTGCCAAGTACAGCCAGATTCCGCCCCAAATGAGTTCATCAATATAGCCGCTCCATGAGTTGTAAAACGGCTGAGCGTTTGTGACACAATCTGTATACTCGCCGCGATACCTGTCCGCAAATGCATACAGCTGTTTCGCGTGCGTCAGAAGCTTTGCTGCATAAGGGGCATCTGTCTCTTTAAAAATGATAGAGCCCGCTGCTAAAGCTGCCGCAGTTTGTGCGGCCACTTCTGTTCCTGGACAATTTTCATCAATTTTAAAAGCTGGCCGGCTCATCGGCATCACTTCTGCCGGTCCCCACCAAGCATGATCAGCGTTCCCATCACCTACCTGCGCCCAAAACTCGTTCGGACCTGTATGAGCTTTCAAAAAATAATCTGTTGCCCACCTGATTTGATCGAGGATGTCATCAAGCAGTTCTGCCTCTTCATAGGCTTCTCGGTATTCATATACTGTCCATGCAAGCACAGCTGCTGAGTACGCCATTGGAAGTCCAAATTTCACATGATCACCTGCGTCATACCAGCCGCCAGTTAAGTCATGCCCTACATCCTTCCCGTCCTCTAGTCCAGAATCTCCCCGCCAGTTGAGACGGCTGCTTTTAGGCAGTTTTCCAGACCGCTGCGCTTCATAAAACAACAAGGATTTTTGAAGAACCTCTACATAGTTATACGATGCCATTTCTGTATGACTCACCCCTTCTATTTAGTCAAACATGAATAGACAAGCCACCTCCTTTGATTCAGAACGTGATTTGAACAGCTTTGAAAAGAATCAAATATGTTTCAAAAATAAGCATAGTAAACAGCAATCAGCTTTGCGCTCATCGAAGTTTTTTTCTCTTGATTCTTTCTGTGACTGTACCCAGAATGATCATATGTCGATTGAGAACATTTCAGACGGCGAAATTCTCTTTTTTGCTCTATTTGGGTAGAAAGAATGACATACAATCTCTTCTTTTAAAACATCACGCTAAATCAAGGTATATGATTGAATTAGAAAATGATTCCATTTGGTGGAAATTCTTTATTAGTTAACATAATAATATTATTGTATATATAAAAAAGAAACGCCCCTTTAAGGGCGCTCTTCATTGATCGCATTAAAACAAAGAAAGCTGGTTTTGATCAGGAAGTGCTTCTAAGCAGCCTTGACGATCTAAATATTCTAGAATCGTTTTCGACACTTTTCCGCGTTTTTGTAAATCCTCTTTTGAAAGGAATTCCCCATCTTGACGTGCGCGAACAATATTTAACGCAACGTTCGTTCCGAGTCCAGGGATTGAGTTGAATGGCGGAATTAATCCATCTCCATCAATGATAAACTCTGTTGCACTTGATCGATAGAGATCCACTTTTTTGAAATGGTAGCCTCTTTCACACATTTCAAGGGCAAGCTCTAGTACAGTTAATAGGTTCTTTTCTTTCGGTGATGCATCTAAACCTTTTGAGTTAATATCGTCCATGACCGCTCGAATCGCATTCGATCCTTTTGTCATTGTTTCAATATCAAAGTCATCTGCACGAACGGTAAAGTAAGCCGCATAGTATAAAAGTGCATGATGCACCTTAAAGTAGGCAATCCGTACAGCCATTAATACATAAGCAGCTGCGTGGGCCTTAGGGAACATGTATTTGATCTTTTTACAAGAATCAATATACCAGTTCGGTACATTATTATTCTTCATTTCTTCTTCCCATTCAGGGGGAAGTCCTTTTCCTTTACGAACAGACTCCATGATTTTAAAGGCAAGTGACGGCTCTAAGCCCTGATAGATGAGATAGACCATAATATCGTCACGGCACCCAATCACTTCACTTAGTTCACACGTTTTATTGTGAATGAGCTCTTGCGCGTTCCCGAGCCATACATCCGTCCCGTGTGATAATCCAGAGATCTGAACAAGCTCTGAGAAGGTTGTTGGTTTTGTATCCTCAAGCATTTGCCGAACAAACCTTGTCCCAAACTCTGGAATACCGAGTGTACCTGTTTTACAGCCAATTTGCTCCTCTGTTACACCAAGAGGCTCTGTTCCTTGGAAAATTTTCATCACTTCTGGATCATCTGTTGGAATCGTCTTTGGATCAATTCCGCTTAAATCCTGAAGCATACGAATAACCGTAGGATCATCGTGCCCTAATATATCAAGTTTGAGCAAGTTGTCATGGATTGAGTGGAAATCAAAATGCGTCGTTTTCCAATCAGAACCTGTCGCATCTGCTGGAAATTGAATAGGTGAGAAATCGTAAATGTCCATATAATCCGGCACTACAATAATACCGCCTGGATGCTGGCCCGTTGTCCGTTTTACCCCTGTACAGCCTTGTACAAGCCGGTCGATTTCTGCGCCCCTCATATGAAGATTATGATCTCCAGCGTAGCCTTTCACGTAACCATATGCTGTTTTTTCTGCAACAGTACCAATCGTACCTGCTCGGTATACATACTCTTCACCGAACAGCTCTTTCGTATAGTTATGGGCAATCGGCTGATATTCACCTGAGAAGTTCAAGTCGATATCAGGGACTTTGTCTCCTTTAAAACCTAAGAACGTTTCAAACGGAATATCATGCCCGTCTTTTTTGTACGGCGTGCCACATTCCGGGCAGTCCTTGTCAGGAAGGTCAAAGCCTGAACCAACAGATCCGTCGTTAAAGAACTCGGAATGCTTACAGCTTGGACATACATAATGCGGCGCAAGCGGGTTCACTTCGGTAATCTCTGTTAAAGTTGCAACAAGAGATGAGCCGACAGATCCCCTTGAACCAACAAGATATCCGTCATCAAGTGATTTCTTTACAAGCTTATGAGAGATTAAGTAAATAACGGCGAATCCATGCCCGATAATACTTTTTAATTCTTTCTCAATACGGTCTTCTACGATTTTCGGCAAATCATCTCCATAGATGCTGCGCGCCATTTGATAGCTCATTTCCCGTACTTCTTCATCTGCACCTTCAATTTTTGGTGTGTATAGGTCATCTTTGATTGGTTTAATGCTTTCGACCATCTCAGAGACTTTTTTCGTATTCGTCACGACGATCTCTTTCGCTTTTTCCTCTCCTAGAAAGGAGAATGCTTCAAGCATTTCATCTGTCGTTCTAAAATGAACTTTTGGCAGTTCATGACGATTCAGCGGATTTGCTCCACCTTGTGATGAAATTAAGATTTTACGATAAATTTTGTCTTCTGGATGCAGATAATGCACATTTCCGGTTGCTACGACTGGTTTATTCAGCTTTTCGCCAAGCTTCACAATGTTTGTGATGATTTCTTTTAACGCACGTTCATCTCGAACAAGCTCCAGCTGTAGCAGATGCTGATACACTTCTGGCGGATGAACTTCTAAATAGTCATAAAATGCTGCAATGTCTTCCACCTCATCAGGTGATTTTTGCATCATCCCTTCAAACACTTCACCCTTATCACAGGCAGACCCAATAATTAAACCTTCTCGATATTTCTCAAGCTGTGAGCGCGGAATGCGCGGCACTCGGTAGAAATAATGAATATGAGAAAGAGAAACAAGCTTGAATAAATTTTTCAGCCCTGTCTCATTTTGTGCGATCAGAATGGCATGGTAAGGACGTGAGCGCTGGTAAGCATTAGACTGACCCATGTTTTCATTCAATTGATCGTGATAGGCAATATCCTTTTCAGCCGCATCTTTTAGCATTTTCAGCATGAGGTAGCCTGTCGCCTCTGCATCGTAAATGGCCCGGTGATGCTGCGTCAGTTCTATATCGAACTTTTTACAAAGTGTGTTCAGCCGGTGATTCTTAAATTCAGGGTAAAGGAATCGGCCAAGTTCCAGTGTATCAATCACAGGGTTTGACGCTTTATCTGTTTTTAACAGGCGTTTGTACGCTGTATTTAAAAAGCCCATATCAAAGCTTGCATTGTGCGCAACAAGTATATCTTGTCCAATCCATTCTTTGAAATCCCGTACGACATCGACGACATCTGGAGCATCTCTGACCATATCATCCGTGATACCTGTTAATTCGATCGTTGTCGCTGATAGTGGGTGATGAGGATTTGCAAATGCCTCAAAACGGTCAATGATTTCTCCGCCCTTTATTTTCACTGCTGCCAGCTCAATAATCGTGTCATACACAGCTGAAAGTCCAGTTGTCTCTACGTCAAATACAACATATGTTGCATCCTCTAACAAACGGTGCTCTGGATTATAGGCAATAGGTACTCCGTCGTCAACCAAGTTGATTTCCACACCATACATCATTTTGATGTCATGCTTTTTACTTGCTGCATAGGCATCTGGGAAGGATTGTACAACCGCATGATCCGTCAGAGCAATCGCTTCATGTCCCCATTTTTTTGCTTGTTCCACCAACTTGCCAATGCCAGTAACAGCATCCATTTGACTCATTGGGGAATGCAAATGAAGCTCGACACGCTTTTCACCCTCAGGTGCCGTATCCTCTTTCAGCTGAGGTTTCATTTCATTGACGTCATTGGCAATCATGACAAGGTCTCTGACAAACGTATCGTTTTGAATGCTTCCTCTTGCTTTGACCCACATGCCTTTTTTCAATGATTTCATCAGTTGGGCATCTTCTTTTTCTCTTGCAAACATTTTAATTAAAATACTGTTTGTATAATCTGTAATTTTAAAGATACAAAGCGTTCTGCCGCTTTTCAGCTCACGCGTTTCTGCATCGAATACGTAGCCCTGGACGGTGATTCTTCTTTCCTCATCCATAATACTATCAAGCGTACGAATTTCTTCATTGTCTTTAATTTGATAGCCAATCATGAGAGGGCCAGACGGACCTTCCTCCTGCTCCTCACTTTCCTTCTTCTCCATCTCAGTGAGGGCTTGCATCGCTCTTTCTTGATCTTCAGCAAGCTTTTGTTCTCTGAACTTCTGAATCTCTTGATCTGATACAAAAATTTCTGTATCAAATTGCAATTCTGGAAAGCCTACTTGTTTAAAAGCAGCCTGGAGCATTGGACTGTACTTCTTCTTGATGGCCAAAGCCTCTGTTTCGCTTTTCGTTTTGATGATGATTTTATGTCCAGACAGCGATGGTTTTTGCTGCTGAAGCAAGCTGATAATTGGAGGAGAAATTCCTTGAAGCTCTTCCACACAATGTGACCAATACGATTGAACGAGCTCTTCAGAGATGCTCGAATCATTGACTTCAATCGTGCAAGTGACTTGTGCAATATGAGAAAATGCATTTGTCAGCCTGCTGAGAAACATTGCATATACCTTGTAAGGCAAAAGCGCCTTAAATTTAAAAAGGAAATGCCACGTTTTCGCCGCCTTATGCACCGTCAATTTGACGATTTCTCCTTCTTCAAAGTAACGACTGAGGTCATCATCTGTCATTTGAATCTGATTGAGTAATATATGAAATTGCCGCCGTGTGATCGGTAATTGTTCATCCAAGACAGGACCCTCCTTTTGTCAATCAGAAAGGTACCTCTTTTCTACAGGAGGTACCTTCATTTTTTTGTTCGTTTTTTATGCTTGGCGTATAAATGAAATCAGCTCATCAACAGATACTTCGTGTGATTCCCCTGATTTTCTAAACTTCACTTCAACAATGCCTTCTTCTGAACGTTTTCCGCAGCTAATGCGAATTGGCAGCCCAATTAAATCACTGTCTGCAAATTTCACGCCTGCTCGCTCCTGACGGTCATCGAAAAGTACGTCAAAGCCCTCATCTTCTAAGCGCTCGTATAACGTTTCAGCTAGCTCTTTTTGAGCATCGTTTTTCATATTTAATGCAAGGAGATGAAGGTCATATGGCGCAACAGCTTCCGGCCAAATGATTCCTTTCTCATCGTGATGCTGTTCAACAATCGCTGAAAGCGTTCTAGAGATACCAATACCATAGCAGCCCATAATCATTGGCTGCGCTCGACCATTCTCATCAAGGTACGTCGCATCCATTGACTCAGAATAACGAGTGCCTAGTTTAAAGACTTGTCCTACTTCAATCCCTTTAGCAAACTGGATTGTGCCTTCTCCATCTGGAGAAACGTCGCCTTCTTGGATCAAACGGAGATCTGTGAATTCTTTCACTGACACATCACGCGCAGGATTGACATTGATATAGTGATAATCCGCTTCGTTTGCACCTGCAACAGCATTTGTCATGCCTTTAACCGCAAGGTCTGCATAAATATCGACTTCTGCTTCCAGCTTCACTGGACCAACAAATCCAGGCTCTGTTCCAATGACTTCTAGTACTTCTTCGCGAGTAGCAAGCTCTACAAGCTGTGCTCCTACCAAGTTTTTCACTTTCACATCATTTACTTCATGGTCGCCTCTCGTCAGGATGAGAACATACGCATCATCTGCTTTAAACAAAACAGACTTGATACAAAGAGAAGGATCAACTTCTAAAAATCCAGCGATGTCTTGAATCGTTTTTGCTTGCGGTGTATGGACTTTTTCAAGTTCTTTGAAGTCCGCAGGATTTGCTTCTTCTCCTTGATATACAGCTTCAGCCATTTCAATGTTCGCAGCATAGGAAGATGTATCAGAGTATGCGATTGTATCTTCTCCTACTTCTGACAGTGCCATAAACTCATGTGTATCTTTTCCTCCCATTGCACCAGAATCTGCAATAACTGGTCTAAAATTAAGACCTACTTTTGAGAATACATTGGAGTAAGCTGTAAACATCTTGTTGTAAGTGTCATCAAGGCTTTCTGGTGAAGAATGGAATGAGTACGCATCCTTCATAATAAATTCACGTCCGCGTAGTAGCCCAAAACGCGGTCTCTGTTCGTCGCGGAATTTTGATTGAATTTGATAAAGAGTTAAAGGAAGCTTCTTATACGATTTCACTTCGCTGCGTACAAGTGATGTAATCACTTCTTCGTGCGTTGGGCCAAGTGCAAACTCACGGCCATGACGATCTTTCATACGCATCAATTCTGGACCGTATGTATACCATCTTCCTGACTCTTGCCACATTTCTGCCTGCTGCAGCACTGGCATTAACAGCTCAGCTGCTCCCGCCTTTTCCATCTCCTTGCGAACGATGGATTGAATATGCTGGATGACTTTATGAGCAAGCGGCAGATAATGATAGATTCCGCTTGTGTTTTGTCTAATGAACCCAGCTCTTACTAAGAGCTGGTGACTTTTTGCCTCAGCATCTGCTGGCACCTCTCGAAGAGTTGGTATGAAAGTCAGGGATTGTCTCATGTCGTTACACCTCATTTATGAAATAGGACTTCTCACAAAAACTCTTGTTTCCCGTAATGAGAAACAAGAGACATTGGTTTTATAAAAATAATCGCTGGATGTCATTCCACGTAACCACTAGCATTAACAGCATGAGGAATGCAACACCGATAAAGACAACAAGTGCTTCTTTCTCACGATTAATTGGTTTACCGCGAATGGCTTCAACAAACAAGAATAGTAAACGTCCTCCGTCTAGTGCAGGAATCGGCAATAAATTCACGATACCTAAGTTAATACTAAGGAACGCCGCAAACTGCATTAATGTTAACACACCTTGCTTAGCTACTTCTCCTGTCATGTCATAGATCCCAACAGGACCTGCTAACATATCTAGTGAAAATTGCCCTGTGACAATCTTTTGTAAGTTCGTTAAAATCAGACCTGCTGTTGAAATCACAGTCGTTCCTGAGGATGAAATAACCTTCAGAAATCCATTTTCCGTTGGCGGATAAGATCCGAAACGGCCAATGTTTTTTCCGTCTGCTTTCACAGCTTCTGGTACAACCTGCACAGTGCTTTCTTTGCCGTCTCGGTCAATGACGACATTCATTTTTTTCTCAGGGTTCTTTTGAACGGTTTGAACGACATCTGTCCAAGAATTCATTTTATCCCCGTTAATGGACACGATGTGGTCTCCCTGCATGAGTCCAGCTTCTGCCGCTCGGCCGTCTTTCGTCAGCTTGCCGAGTACAGGATCATCAACGGTGACCCCTTGAATAAACCCTAAAGCAACTAAAATCACATACGCCAAGATAAAGTTCATAATCGGTCCAGCTGCGATCGCTTTAATACGCTGCCATACCGTTTTTGATCCAAATTGACGATTGTACGGTGCAATTTGAATCTCTTCACCATCTGCAATATAAAAGCTTGTTTGACTTACATTGTAGCCAGTCAAAATATCTTCATTTCCAGCTTCATATCCTGAGATTCTCATGGCATGATCTAAATCAATCTGCTCAACTTCGATGACAAGTGCATCAGGATATTTTTCTTTATCATTTAAAATGATTTTTTCTACTTCATTTTGCTCATTGAATAAGAGCCCCACTGTATGACCTGGTTTAATTTCAATGACTTCAGGGTCCTCTCCTGCCATTTTAACAAATCCGCCAATAGGGAGAAGTCTAATGGTATAAACGGTTTCTTTTCGTTTAAAGGAGAAAATCTTCGGCCCAAAACCAATTGCGAACTCACGGCATAAAATCCCCGCTCGCTGCGCCATAATTAAATGGCCAAGCTCGTGGAAAAAAACGAGCGTTCCAAAAATAATAATAAACGCAATCACTGTATTCACGAACATACCACCTTATGTGAGGATTGATTGAACAAAGTCTCGTGTATCTTTGTCCACTTCATGGATATCTTGCAAACTAGGCGTTGAAATCACATGATGTCTGTTTAGTGCCTTTTCAATCAATTCTTCAATTTGCAGGAATGTTACTTTGCCTTTCAGAAATGCATCGACTGCCATTTCATTTGCTGCATTGAGCACAGCAGGCATTGTCCCTCCTATTTTACCTGATTCATAAGCAAAATGTAAGCAGCGATACCTGTCAAAATCCGCTTTTTGGAAATTCAATTGTCCAATCTCCCAAAGGTTCAATGATTTTGCTTCTGGTAATGGCGCCCTGTCAGGGTATGTGAGTGCATATTGAATGGGCACTCTCATGTCAGGTGTCCCTAACTGAGCCATGACGCTTTTGTCGTGAAATTCCACCATCGAATGGATAATGCTCTCTTTATGTAACAGCACATCAATTTGTTCATACGGTATATCAAACAACCAATGTGCCTCAATCACCTCGAGCCCTTTATTCATCATCGTCGCTGAATCAATGGTAATTTTCGCTCCCATCGACCAGTTTGGGTGGTTCAGCGCTTCTTCAACCGTAACACCTTCAAGTTCAGTTCGTTTTTTATCTCGGAAACTACCACCTGAGGCTGTCACGATTAAGCGTTCAATGTTTTTAGCTTGTTCACCTTGCAGGCATTGAAAAATAGCGGAATGCTCACTATCGACAGGAAGTAAAGGTACATCATATCTTTTCGCGTACTCTTTTACTATATGACCAGCTGTCACAAGTGTTTCCTTATTTGCGAGTGCAATCGTCTTTTTTTGTTCAATGGCCTTTAATGTTGGAACAAGCCCGACACTTCCGACAAGGGCATTGACCACAACGTCCACTGCATCATAGGTCGCTGCTTCGATGTTGGCTTCATCACCAGCAGCCATTTTGACATCGTATTCAAATGAATGACCTTTTAGCGTGTGATAGGCCTCTTCACTTAAGCAACCGACAAATTCAGGCTGAAACTGTTCAATGATTGGTATGGCTTTGTCTACATTTCGGCCAAACGTCATGGCTTTTAGCTTAAATTTGTCTGGGTGCTGCCTCATCACATCTAATGTTTGTTCTCCAATTGATCCTGTTGCGCCTAATAGCGAAATATATCTCAAATTGCCACTCCTTCTCTCGTTCAATAAGTTTCTATGAGGTTAGCTGGCAAACGTTGCAAGCAATAAATATAAAAACGGCAGAACGAATAAAAAGCTGTCAAACCTGTCCAAAATCCCGCCATGTCCAGGGAGAATTGTCCCTGAATCCTTCACGTGGTAATGACGCTTTAAAGCAGATTCCACAAGGTCGCCAAGCTGTCCAAAGATACTGAGCAAAAGCGTAATAAACATAACGAGCAGATATGATGGCAAAAATCCTGTAACCGCCTGAAACACAAATGACAACACGACCGCTGTGACGATTCCGCCGATAAATCCTTCTACTGTTTTGTTTGGGCTGATCTCTGGCCAGAGCTTTCGTTTCCCCATCGATTTCCCAATAAAATAGGCACCTGAGTCAGTGGACCAAATAATCACTGCTGCGAAGAAGATCGCACTCATGCCATATAAGCCTCTAATTTGAATAAAATAATAGAAACTGACGCCAATATATAATGTCGCTAATATTACAAAAGCAACCTCATCGAATGTGAAAGAGTTTTTACTCAACACTGTATAAGTTAAAAGAATTAAGACTGCAAATAAAGCAATCTGCATTTTTGATGCGTCTACGTTCGGGAAGAAGCTGTTCTCTCCGCCCATTAAAAGCCAAAGCAATATTAAGCTGACAATACCAGGAAAGCTAAAAATCGATATCTTTTTCATTCTTAGAAGCTCAAAGAGAGCGACACTTCCCATTAAGTAAATCAGCAGGGTAAATGGCATCTGTCCATATATAACTGCAAGTAAAAAGACTGCAGCTGCCAAAACACCCGTCAAAATTCTTTGTTTCATCTGCACCACCCTCTAAATTCCACCGAACCTCCGGCCGCGGCGCTGGTATTCTCCGATAGCGCCTATAAGATGCTCATCAGAAAAGTCAGGCCAAAGCACATCCGTAAAGACAAATTCGCTGTACGCAATTTGCCAAAGCATGAAGTTGCTCAATCTAATTTCTCCACTTGTGCGAATAAGCAAATCCGGATCTTGAAGAGATTCTGTCATTAAATAAGCTGAAAACATCTCTTCTGTGATGTCTTCTGCTTGAAGCTTACCTTCTTTGACTTTTTCAGAAATTTGTCTGCATGCGGAGACGATTTCTGTGCGCCCTCCATAGTTGAGCGCAAAATTCAAAATGAGCCCGTCGTTATTCGTCGTACTCTTTACTGCGTTCTCCACCGCTCTTTTCGTATGCTGCGGGAGGCCGTCTGGATCACCTGTTAAGCGAACACGGACATTTTCCTCGATGAGCTCGGGCAGGTAGATGTTTAAAAATTCTTCAGGAAGTTTCATTAAAAAGTCTACTTCTAGTTTTGGACGCTTCCAATTTTCTGTAGAGAAAGCATACAAAGTCAGCACTTTGACATTCAGCTCATTTGCAAGCTTTGTCATGCGCTTGACGACTTTCATTCCTTCATGATGTCCTGCTACCCGCGGAAGAGCACGTTTTTTTGCCCATCTTCCGTTCCCATCCATGATAATGGCGATATGTTCAGGAATTTCTCCATTTAATATGTCTTCTTTTGTCAGACTTTCTAAGTTGGAAGCTGCAGTTTGCTGATTCTTCCAATTTTTGAGTATATTGAGCATGAGATTCCTCCATCACCCAAAAAGGTTGCGTTTCCGCTAATAATATAGTCACCAACAGTATTAACAAAAAAACCCCCTGTAAACATGAAGAGGGTCTTTTCACTATTATCTATTGTACATAGTTTTTTCTTAAACTTCCATGATTTCTTTTTCTTTATCTTTCGTCACGTCATCAATTTTAGCGACATATTCATCTGTCAATTTTTGAACATCCTCTGTTGATGATCTTAATTCATCTTCAGTGATCTCACCATTTTTCTCGAGCTTTTTCAACTCATCGTTTGCATCACGACGAACATTACGAACAGCTACTTTTGCTTCTTCTGAATATTTTCTTACCACTTTCACAAGCTCTTTACGTCTTTCTTCTGTTAGTGCAGGAATCGCAATACGGATCACATTTCCGTCACTTGTTGGCGTGATGCCAAGATCAGACTTTTGGATCGATTTTTCGATATCACCGATAGCTGTTTTATCATAAGGTGTGATAATCAGCATACGTGCTTCTGGCACTGTGATTGACGCGATTTGGTTAAGTGGTGTTTGTGCACCGTAATAATCAACCGTCACTTTATCAAGCAATGAAGCATTTGCTCTGCCCGCACGAACAGTTGCAAGTTCACGTCCGTATGCTTGAACGGCTTTTTCCATTTTTTCTTTCGTTTGGTTCAATACTTCTTTTGACACGTTATTTCCCCCTCACAATCGTTCCAATTGATTCGCCATTTACGGCACGTTTAATATTTCCTTCTTCCATAATAGAGAATACGATTAATGGAATGTCATTGTCCATACATAATGAGGACGCAGTAGAATCCATTACTGCAAGCCCTTCTTTTAGCACATCAAGATATGAAAGCTTGTCATATTTTACTGCATCCGCATCTGTACGAGGATCAGCACTGTAGACACCGTCTACATTATTTTTCGCCATTAAAATGACATCTGCTTCAATTTCTGCTGCACGAAGTGCTGCCGTTGTATCTGTAGAGAAATAAGGGTTACCAGTACCTGCAGCAAAAATTACGACACGTTTCTTCTCAAGATGACGGATCGCTTTTCTTCTTATGTATGGTTCTGCAACCTGTCTCATTTCGATAGAGGTTTGTACCCTAGACTGAATGCCAAGCGTTTCTAGGCTGTCTTGTAGCGCGAGTGAATTCATCACTGTTGCCAGCATGCCCATGTAGTCTGCTGTTGCACGGTCCATTCCTAAGTCACTACCTGTCTTACCGCGCCAAAGGTTTCCTCCGCCTACAACAACTGCAACCTCAACATCTAGCTCTGCAATTTCTTTTACTTGCTTTGCAATTGAATGAATGACAGTTGGGTTAATTCCATTTCCAGCATCACCTGCTAGTGCTTCGCCACTTAGCTTCAGTACAATGCGATTATATTTCGGTTTGCTCATGATAACCTCCAAGTGTAAACTATACCGTCTCTTATTATGCGTAAGAAACTGCCTTTTGTAAATCAATATCCTCTAAAAAATAGGGAACACAGTGCTTGTGCTCCCTAAAAAAGCCCCAGAGAGCTTTTCAAACATTATTTTTTCACTTGGCTCATCACTTCTTCAGCAAAGTTGTCTTGACGCTTCTCGATGCCTTCGCCCACTTCATAGCGAACATAAGTTTGAACGCTTGCGTTTTTCGCAGCTACTACTTGTTTCACTTTTTCATCTGGGTTTTTAACGAAAGCTTGGTCAAGTAAGCAAATTTCTTCGAAGAATTTGTTTAGACGGCCTTCTACCATTTTAGCTACGATGTTTTCAGGTTTTCCTTCTTGAAGCGCTTGCTGCGTTAATACTTCGCGCTCACGGTTTGCTTCTTCTTCTGACACTTGGTCACGAGAAATGTATTTAGGGTTTACAGCAGCAACGTGCATTGCGATGTCTCTTGCAAGCTCTTCGTCAGTTGTTCCGTTAAGAACAGCTAACACACCGATGCGTCCGCCCATGTGTAAGTAAGAACCGAAAGCTGCGTTATCTTCTTTCGTGATAACAGAGAAACGACGTAGAGTGATTTTCTCTCCGATTTTCGCAATCGCAGATGTGATATGCTCTTCAACTGTTGAACCGTTTTCCATTTTAGAAGCATGAGCTTCTTCAATTGTTGCAGGTTTAGCAGCAAGCAAATGATCAGCAAGTTCGTTAAGAAGTGATTGGAACCCTTCGTTTTTCGAAACGAAATCAGTCTCAGAGTTCACTTCTAGGATCACGCCTGTGTTGCCGTCAGTTTTGATAAGAGTTAATCCTTCTGCAGCAATACGGTCTGCTTTTTTCGCAGCTTTTGCAATTCCTTTTTCTCTTAGAAGATCGATTGCTTTGTCGATGTCACCATCAGTTTCTGTTAACGCTTTTTTACAGTCCATCATACCTGCACCAGTTTTTTGACGCAGTTCTTTAACTAATTGAGCAGTAATAGCCATTTTACATTTCCTCCTTCTATGTTAAAACACGGATTACTAGGTGAAAAAAAGGTGATAAAAGGCATTTCCCTCTTATCACCTTTTGAATAGGTTACGCAGTTGTTGTTTCAGTTTCTGTCGTTTCTTCTACAACAGCTTCTTCTTCGCCTTGTTTAGACTCAAGAATCGCATCTGCCATTTTAGCAGTTAGAAGTTTTACAGCACGGATTGCATCATCGTTTGCAGGGATCACAACATCAATTTCGTCTGGATCACAGTTTGTGTCAACGATACCGATGATTGGGATATTCAATTTACGAGCTTCTGCAACTGCAATACGCTCTTTACGAGGGTCGATAATGAAAAGTGCATCCGGAAGACCTTTCATGTCTTTGATTCCGCCTAGGAATTTTTCAAGACGTTCTAATTCTTTTTTCAGTTGAACGACTTCTTTCTTAGGAAGAACATCGAATGTACCGTTTTCTTGCATTTTTTCAATATCTTTTAAACGTTTGATACGTTTTTGGATTGTTTCAAAGTTTGTCAAAGTTCCACCAAGCCAGCGTTGGTTCACATAGAACATACCAGAACGGATTGCTTCTTCTTTCACTGAATCTTGTGCTTGCTTTTTCGTACCAACGAAAAGGATTTTTCCTCCGTCAGCAGCAAGGTTTTTCGTGAAGTTGTAAGCTTCCTCTACTTTTTTCACCGTTTTTTGAAGATCGATGATGTAGATACCGTTACGCTCTGTAAAGATGTAACGCTTCATTTTTGGGTTCCAGCGGCGCGTTTGGTGACCGAAGTGAACACCAGCTTCTAGCAATTGTTTCATAGAAATAACTGACATGTTGTTGCCTCCTAATATAATGGTTTTTTTTCCTCCGCTCAAGTCATGTTCACATAAAACTGCGCCACGGCAGCACCTTCATATGAATCATTAAGCGTGTGTATTTAACACCAAGAAATAATATAACACATGATGGACTGACAATCAAGAATCCTTTACAGCTTTCCGCTAAATTTTAATAAAAGCTCGATTTCTGTCTTGCCCGTTTTCAGTTCTTTCGCTATTTCTTCTAGCGAATGCCCTTGGTCATATAAGGTCTTCACTTGGTCCTCGAATGTTTCTTCTACTTCACTTTCAGAAGACGCAAAAGCGTCTGATTCAAGATGTGGAACGGGTTCGTTTACCTTCTCTTCCTGCACTTCGACTTCGCTAAGGAGAGCCGACAAGTGCTCTGGTACTGGATCTTCACTTTCTACCGATTGCTGGGATTCAATTGGTGTTTGTGGCTGCTTTGGTGTCTGAAAATCTGTTTTCAGCTCTTCAGCAGAAAAATCAGGGGAAGCGGCTGCCACTTTTGATAGTTTGTCATTCTCTTCTTTGACTTCCATCAAAAATGCAGCCAGGGTATTTTCCGTTTCTTCTAGAAGTTCTCGCTGCTTTTGTTCAGTTGCCTTCAGCGAATTCATTCTCGTATATAAAATGATCACAAAATAAATAAGTGCAGCATGAAGCATGAAGCTAATCAGCCATAACATATTTTTTCACTCACTAACTCTTTAAGATTGAATGGCTTTATCAAGCAGATGCTTAAGCTTGAACAATGCCTTTGAATGAATTTGCGAAATGCGTGAGGTCGATAAATTGAGCACGTGACCGATTTCCGTTAACGTCAGTTCCTCTTTATAGAAAAGACTGATCACGAGCTTTTCTTTTTCAGATAGCTCGGTCATTTTTTCAGCAAGCTGTTCTATTAATTCATCTTTCAGCATCTTCTCTTCAGGTGTCACAGTTTTCTCGTCGCGAATCATGACTTGGACGTTTTCACCGTCTTCTTGATCATGCAGCTTCTCGTCGATTGAAAGCAGATTTGCAAAGAAACCTTCATTCATTGTTGTGACAACATCCTGTTCACTCATGCCAAGTTCCTCTGCCACTTCTGTTGGCGTCACATTTCGTAAATAGCGTTGTTCAAGCTTTTCAATAGCCGCTTCTACTTTTTTTGTTTTTTCTCTTGATGTACGAGGCAGCCAGTCCTCTTTACGAAGACCGTCGATGATGGCCCCGCGGATTCTGAAGGATGCATATGTATCAAACTTCAGATCTCTTCCGGGGTCGAATTTTTCAAGGGCATCATATAAACCGAGCATCCCTAGACTGATCAAGTCTTCTTTATGCACTGACTTCGGGAGACCGATGGAAATTCTTCCAACATGATATGTGACGAGCGGCATATAGCGGCGCATAAGATCATCTCCAGCAGCTGGGTCCTTCCACTCTTTCCATCTAGCCCATAGCGCCTGATCTTCGTAATTTAAGGATTGCATCTTTCTCCCCCTATACTTCCTTAGTTATATCTTCATAATGCCTTGCTTCACAGTGCGGATCTCAAGCTCTGTCGTAAGCGGGTCAAATTCAATCGTACGACCATTGTTCCCGCCCGTATCCTCACTAATGATCGGGATGCGATAAAGAGACAGATGTTCTTTAACAGCTGATACGTTTCTAGGTCCAATTCTCATCAGATCATTGGTTGACTTAAACTTAAACATTTCTGCGCCACCAGCAAGTTTTGCCTTTAGCGCATGTTTGCGCGCTCCTTCTTTAAGGAGCAGATCAATTGTATGCTTGACACCTGTATCTGCATATTTAGCCAAGTTCTCCACTGCCCCTTTTGCAAGGGATGAGTCTGGAAGCATGACATGGACAAGACCTGCCAGTTTTTTTTCTTGATCAAACAGAACAAGCCCTACACAAGAACCAAGTCCGGATGTCCGAATGCGGTCCGGTGTTTTCACAAGCTGAACATCCGCTATACCAACCTTTACAACTGCCGGAATCTGAACGTTCATTAAAGGTTACCTAATGCTTTGAATAGTTTTTCAAACGATTCAAAGTCTGGTAATAGAAACATATTTCCTTTCAGCTCTTGCTTATTTTGATCATCAAAAATTGATGTATCAATCACAATTGCCTGATCACCTAGAGGACTGAATTGCATTAACCCTTCGCTAATGACAGCCCCGAACATATCGAGCGTAACATCTGGAACACTTGGGTGAAGCTGCAATTTTGTTAAATCGGCAAGGGCTGATAAATAAGAGCCTGCTAAAATATTTCCCAGCTCGTGTAGTGCTGACGTCCCCATCACATGCTCGTGAATGGTATCAATATCAAATGCTGGATCTCGTACAAGCTCTCTTACAAATTGCTCAGCTTGCTCAAAGGGCATAATGAAAAAGATAGAGCCAGATAAATCTCCTTCCATTCGCAGGAAAATGCTTGCAACTGGGAGGTCTGCACCGCCAAAGAAATCCATTAATTCTTCAAACGAGAGAACCTTGACAAACGGAACAGCCATATCTATTTTGCGATCCAAAAGGCTGGCAAGAGCAGACGCGGCGTGGCCTGCTCCAATATTCCCAACCTCTCTTAATACATCCAGCTGTTCATCTTTTATTTCATTGAAAATGCTCATTTCACATCCTCCTTAATGAACAGGTGCATCTTGAACGCTCTTGTCGAGGACAGCACCAGGGTGAATGATATTAAATAGACGCTGATCATGCTTAATGATACCTGTTACCCATGATTGTCCTTCTTTTTCAGCTGACTCAGGAGAAGATTCTACTTCTTCTTGATGGACTGTAATGACATCATTAGCTTCATCAACAATCCAGCCGACTTCAATGTCACCAACTTGTACAATAATCATTCTTGTTTCATCTGTAATTTCGTTGTCACTTGATCCAAGTCTCACTCTAAGATCGATGACAGGCGTCACGACACCGCGCAGATTAATAACACCGCATATATAAGGGGCAACGCCAGGGACTCTTGTCGGCTGCTGCCATTTTTCAATGGACTTTACTTCTGATACTGAAATGGCGTATTCTTTTTTGTTTACGATAAACACAATCATCTTTTCGCCAGTTTTGATATCTGTACTCATTTCAGACCGCTCCTCTATTGTTTTTTACTTGATCAGTGCATTACAGTCAACGATGAGTGCAACTTGACCGTCGCCTAGGATTGTTGCGCCTGAGATCGCAAACACGTTTGGCAGGTAATCTCCTAGTGATTTCAATACAACCTCTTGCTGACCAATAAATGAATCGACCACAAATGCTGTCAGCTTATCTCCTTTACGAACAACGATGATGTGCAGTTCTTCCTCTAATTCATTCGCATTTGGTACGTGGAATTGTTTCTTCAAGTACACGACCGGTACGATAAATCCGCGGAAATCAATTACTTCGCGATCATGCGTTTGAAGGATGTCGCTTTTCTTAATGACAGCCGTTTCAATAATAGAAGAAATCGGAATCGCAAATGTTTCCTCTTCCAATTTTACAAGAAGTACAGAAATAATCGATAATGTAAGCGGAAGCTGGATCGAGAATAGTGAGCCCTGTCCCTCTGTTGAGTTGATGCTTACAGATCCGCCTAGTGATTCCAGCTTGTTTTTCACGACGTCAAGACCTACACCGCGGCCTGAGATGTCAGATATCTCATCAGCTGTAGAGAATCCTGCTGCAAAGATCAATGAATCAATTTGATGATCTTCAATGGTTTCCGCTTCTCTTTCTGTAATAACCCCGCGCTCTAATGCTTTTTCAAGCACTTTCTTACGGTTAATTCCGCCGCCATCATCTTCTACTTCAATGAAGACGTGGTTTCCGCTATGATACGCCTTTAATAGAACGGTTCCTTTTTCTGGCTTGCCTTTTTTCACACGTTCTTCTGGCGATTCAATTCCGTGATCTAGACTGTTTCTAAGTAAGTGTAGGAGCGGATCTCCAATCTCGTCGATGACTGTTCGATCAAGCTCAGTATCAGCACCTTCAATGATCAGTTCAATTTTTTTATTGAGCTCTTTCGTCAATTGACGGATCATACGCGGGAACCTGTTAAACACCGTTTCTACAGGTACCATTCTCATGTTCAGGATGATCGATTGCAGATCGCCTGAAATACGTGTCATTCTTTCGACCGTATCAGTGAGTTCGTTATTTTCAAGCTCTTTGGCAATCTGTTCTAAACGGCCTCTGTCAATCACCAGTTCTTCAAATAGATTCATAAGAGAGTCTAGACGATCGATGTTGACACGAATCGTTTTTGTTCCTCCTGCAGCTGAACCGTTATTGCCATTTGCTTTTGGTGCATCGTTTGCTGGTGCTTTCGCAGCAGGCACGGAGACTTCTTCTTTTTTCTGTTCAGGTTTTGCTTCTTGTTTTTCAGCTGGATTCGCTTCTTCAAATGCAGAAACTTCTGAGATCTCAACTTGTTCAACTTCTGAGATCGTCATCACGATTTTTTTCACTTCGTCCATCGGTTGTTTAGATAAATAAGAAATACTGAATTCAGATTCGAAATCTTCTGATTCTAAAAGTTCTGCATTTGGAACTGTTTTGACGACCTCGCCTGCTTCGTTCAGTCTTTCAAAGATCATATAGACACGAACGGCTTTTAATAGGCATGCGTCACTTAATGTTACATTGAGTTCATAGCATTTAAAGCCTTGTTCCCTCGCTTCATCAAGCACTGTTCGTTCAAATTCGTTATAGTCTAAGTCATTAGCAGCAGCCGCTGATACAGCCGCTGTTTCAACACTAGGAGCTGCCTCAGCATGGCTTCCTGTCACATCTAGCTTTTTACTAATCTCTGTGACATCGCGTTTCCCATCTCCGCCTTCTGCAATTGATTGAACCATTGCTTCAAGGTGATCAAGTGCTTCAAACATTGTGTCCATTGACTCAGGTGTGACAATCATTTGTTCATTTCGAATGGCATCAAACATGTTTTCTAAATGATGTGTTAGCTGAGCCATATCAGCGTAGCCCATCGTTGCACTCATGCCTTTCAATGTGTGAGCCGCTCTGAATATATCATTCACTAGCTGCAAGTCGGTTGGGTTCTTTTCTAAATCAAGAAGTTTTTCATTACAAGTTTGTAAGTGTTCTCTGCTTTCATCTAAAAAGATATCTAAGTATTGGTTTACATCCAACGTGTTCACGCCCTCTCTTTTTTCATGGAGCTTATAATTGCATGTGCGATGTCATCCACATGCCTTGTTTCATGTGCAAGGCCTGCTTTAATGACTGATTTAGGCATTCCGAAAACAACACATGATTCTTCTTTTTCTGCAATGACTTTTGTATGACCGCTTGCGACCATTTTTTTGACACCTTCTGTGCCGTCACTACCCATGCCTGTCATAATGACAGCAATTTTCTCGTAACCCTTTATATGACTGATGGATTCAAATAAATAGTTAACAGAAGGTTTGTGCCGGCTTTCCGTGTCCTCTGGAGATAGCCTGATGACTAAGGATGCCCCTTGTTCATGAAGTGACATATTCATTCCACCAGGTGCTATGTAAGCCACTCCATTTTTAGCGATGTCTCCATCTTGTGCTTCTTTAATCGAAATTTGAGATAAATGGTCTAACCTAGTAGCAAGTGATGCTGTAAATCCTGCCGGCATATGCTGCACAATCAAAATAGGTGCTTCTATGTCCTTAGGCAGCTTCGTGACAACTCGTTGAAGTGCCCTTGGCCCTCCCGTTGATGTTCCGATTGAAATAATCTTTCGGAGTGAGCCACTTTTTACGGCTTGCGGGCGAGGTGTAGCCACTGGAATTGGCGGCTTCATCACCGGCTTTGGAGAAACCTGTACTTCAGTGCGTTTCCTTGACAGCCCTGCCGCAAGCACCCGCTCTACAATTTGGCCTCTTACTTTGTGTAAATCGAGCGAAATACTTCCTGAAGGCTTTGTCACAAAGTCAAAAGCACCAAGTTCTAAGCAATGGATGGTTAAATCTTTCCCTTGCTTTGTCTGGCTTGACACCATAATCACGGCAAGGTCGTGTTCAGCCAGAATTTGTTTTAATGCTTCTGTTCCATTTAAAACAGGCATTTCCACATCTAATGTGACGACATCTGGATTCAGTTCCTTGATCCGTTTTAAGGCATCTTCCCCATTTCGCGCCGTTCCGACGACTTCTATTTCTTGCTCGGCACTTAGGAAATCACTAATGAGCTTTCGCATAAAGGCCGAGTCATCTACTACAAGCACTCTAATCATGAGTCCACCTTCCTCCTTTTAAAAAAAGAGGACAACTTATCTATAAACGTATGCTGCTCTCTCTGTGCCTCTCTTATCTGCTGTTGATAAAGTGTTTCTGCCAGCATCTTGATCGTTTTACTCAGCCGTGAATGAGGCTGCTTCATATAAAATGGAATTTGTTCAGCCACCGCTTTTGGAACCGCAGGATCATCAGGCACAGCACCAGCAAATACTAGTTTTCTGTGTAAAAATGATGTGACCACTCCTGCTAATTTCCGGTAGGTTTCTGACCCTTCTGACGAGGTTTTACACCGGTTGACAATGATTTGCACAGATTGTTCGAACTGATGAATCGCTAAGTGTTTAATTGCGCTGTAGGCATCCATGATTGATGTTGGTTCTGGCGTTGTCACAACCACAACTTCTCCTGCTGATAAAACAAAAGGCAGTTGATCTTTAGACAAGCCAGCCCCCATATCAAAGAAGATACAATCAAAGTCGTGCATCATTCTTTCCATTTCCTCTAGAAAGAACGACCATTGATCCTTATCTAAAGAAAACAGCTGTTCAAGTCCGCTGCCACCAGAAATGTAATAAAGGTTGTTCGTTCCTTGGGTCATAGCTGCTTGGAAGGATTTCTTCCTGACAAGAACATCTAATATAGAGCTAGTCGAAGTTTTTCCTAGTAAAATATCAATATTGCCCATACCAAAATCAAGGTCGATGACTAACACTCGCTTCCCTGCATTTGCGATAGACAGTGCCATATTCAGCGTCAAATTCGATTTTCCAACCCCACCTTTACCGCTCATGACAGCAATGGTTTTTGCCTGTCCGCTTATACCAAGAGGAGCTGGTGCGATCGTTTGATTCTGCTGAACGAGCTTTCTTAAACCTTCTGCTTGGTCGGGCTTCATCATTGTAAGACCATCCTTGTTAATTCAAGAGGAGAGCCCTCAAGAATATCCTCAGGAACATTTTGACCATTTGTTAAAAAGCCAAGTCCAATTTGAGAGTCTGCAATGATTTGAAAGATGGTTCCCATCGTGTCTGTTTCATCTACCTTTGTAAAAATGAATTGATCGATTGGAACGTGTTCAAAGCGTTTAACCATGGCTTTCATGTCCTGATACTTCGAGGTCGCACTCATCACTAGGAAACTTTGAATGCTTTCATTAAATGGAATGATGTCTGTCAGCTCTTTGATATACGCTTCTTCTTTAAAGTTACGACCCGCTGTGTCTACGAAAATATGATCATACTCTTTAAACGTCTCTTGAGCTTTTACAAAATCCTCTCTCGAATAACAAACCTCAAGCGGTGCATTGAGCAGTTCCGCATATGTTTTCAGTTGTTCGATCGCTGCAATTCGGTACGTATCTGTTGTAATAAAAGCGATTTTCTTTTGCTTCTGAATGGCCGTTTTAGCAGCGAGCTTTGCAATCGTTGTTGTTTTACCAGCTCCAGTTGAACCAAACAGCACAATGTATTTTGAACGAATCATCGGCTCTTCAGAGGTGTGAGCCGGCAGCATATCTGTCAGCTGTTGTTCAAGTTCTTTTTGAATTTGATCTTCCTTGACAGCACCCTTCGTTAAAAGACCTTTGAGGCATTCGTCTCGAATGACATCATCAAGACCTTGATCCTTCAGTTTTTGATCGATTGCCATGAGAGGATCAGGCAGAATACCAGCATGCCGCTCATTCCTCGCATATTCTAAAGGCTGAGCTTGAGAAGGTACTGGTTTCACTGCCTCAGGAGCAAGAGACGGCTCTTCAGGCCGGTGTTGAATCTGCTCCTTTTTCGGAAATACTGGAAGAGGAGGCGCAGGGTGTCCACCTTTACCCGCTCTTTCTTCAAAATCTTGATCCAGCACTGCAATCACTTCAACCATTTGCTGTTTCTTTAAACCGAACAGCTTTCGTTTCACAACGGTTTTGGAATTTAAAATGACGGCATCCTTTCCAAGCTGCTGCCTAATTTGAATCGTTGCCTCCTGCATTGAATTCGCTGTGATTTTTTTCATTTTCATTAGATATCCACCACTCCGATGCTCTGTACTTCCACATTTGCTTCTAGTTCGTTATAAGATAGTACCGGTAAATCCGGGAAATATCTTTCTAACAGCTGCTTGACGTACATTCTTATAGGAGGTGAGCACAATAGAACCGGCGTTTCCTGACGAAGCGAAAGCTGTTCAATTTCTCTCGCCACTGATTGAATCACACTTTCAGAGGATTCTGGATCTAACGATAAGTAGTTGCCATGCTCTGTCTGCTGTACGCTGTCAGCAATCACCTTTTCCACTCGGCCTGAGCATGTCACGACTTTGAGCGATTCATTTTCTCTCGCATATTGTGCAGTAATCTGTCTTGCCAGCGCCTGTCTGACATACTCTGTTAACAAATCTGTATCCGTCGTTAATTTTCCGTAGTCTGCAAGCGTCTCAAAAATGGTGACAAGATTTCGAATAGAAACCTTTTCTTTCAGCAGTTTTGCAAGCACTTTTTGAATCTCACCAACTGCTAGTGGATTCGGGGTCACTTCATCCACTAAGACAGGATAACTTTCTTTCAGATGATCGATTAATTGCTTCGTTTCTTGGCGCCCGAGCAGTTCGTGTGTGTTTTGTCTAATCTTCTCTGTGATGTGAGTAGACACAACAGATGCAGGATCTACAACCGTATAGCCGAGCATCTCAGCCTGATCTTTTTCTGCTTCTGAGATCCATTTAGCCGGAAGACCAAAGGATGGCTCGATTGTTTCGATTCCTTCAATCGGATCATCATCAGGCGTAGGAGACATCGCTAAGTAGTGATCAAGCAGGAGCTCGCCTTTTGCCACTTCGTTCCCTTTTATTTTGAGTCGATACTCATTTGGGTTAAGTGCAATGTTGTCCCGGATCCGGACAACTGGAATCACAAGACCGAGTTCAAGGGCAAGCTGCCTTCGGATCATCACAATTCGGTCTAACAGGTCACCGCCTTGATTTGCATCGGCTAGCGGAATCAGGCCGTAGCCAAACTCAAATTCAATGGCATCCATTTGGAGAAGGTGAATGACGCTTTCTGGACTTTTCATCTCTTCTACCTCTGCCTGCTCCTCTAGTACCTCTTCTATTTCTTCTTGATCCTGTTTGTTTTTTGACATCAAGTATGCGCCGAGGGCAAGTAAACCTGCGATCGGTCCTGTCAAAAGTACGCCGATTGGAGTAAACAACCCAAGAAGGAAGATCGTGCCTGCTGTGACATAAAGCATGGCTGGGAATGCAAAGAGCTGACCTGTAATGTCTGATCCAAGGTTTCCGTTAGAAGCTGCTCTCGTAACAACAATCCCTGTCGCCGTTGAAATGAGGAGTGCCGGAATTTGAGAAACAATTCCGTCCCCTACTGTTAACAGGGTAAAGTGGGAAGCTGATTCTTGAATCGACATGCCTTGCTGAAGCATCCCAATAATAATTCCAAATATAATATTGATGATAACGATGATAATACCAGCGATGGCGTCCCCTTTAACGAACTTACTGGCACCGTCCATCGCTCCATAAAAGTCTGCTTCCCTCGCTACTTTTTCACGGCGGTTTCTTGCTTCACTTTCTGTCAGCATCCCTGCATTTAAATCAGCGTCAATACTCATTTGTTTACCTGGCATCGCATCAAGTGTAAATCTTGCCGCAACCTCTGATACACGCTCAGCCCCTTTAGTAATAACAATAAACTGAATGATGATCAGAATAAGGAAAACAACGAGACCAACGATGATATTTCCTCCAACAACAAATGAACCAAACGTTTCTACAACCTTTCCAGCATCTCCTGTTGAAAGAATAGAACGTGTTGTAGAGATGTTAAGCCCTAAACGAAACAGTGTTAAGAGCAAAAGCAATGATGGAAAAATTGAAAATTCCAGTGGTTCTTGCATGTTCATAGTGGTGAGAAGCACGATAAGCGCAAGAGAAATATTAATAATGATTAAAATACTTAATAGCATTGGCGGAAACGGTATGACCAGCATCGCCACAATTAAAATAACACTGAATATAACAGATAAATCTCTTGCTGACATGCCTGTTCTCTCCTTTTAAAACCAAAAATTCATAAAATCTTTTGTTTCGTTTTATAGACGTAAGCTAAAATTTCTGCGATCGCCTTAAAGTATTCCTCTGGGACCGCTTGGTCGATGTCGACCTGATCATATAGTGCCCGAGCGAGCGGCCGGTTTTCTACGGTCATGATATCGTGCTCTTTCGCAATCGTTCTAATTTTCAAAGCTAAAATATCTGTCCCCTTTGCCACAACAAAGGGCGCGTCCATCTTTTCTTCGTCATATTTCAAAGCAATTGCATAGTGGGTTGGGTTTGTAATGATGACGTCCGCTTTTGGGACTTCCTGCATCATCCGTCTCATGGCCATTTCCCGCTGGCGCTGTTTAATCTTAGATTTTATGAGCGGGTCACCCTCTGATTTTTTATACTCATCTTTGATGTCTTGTTTGGACATCCGTAAGTTTTTTTCATAATCAAATTTCTGATACATATAATCAAGCCCTGCTAAGATCATGAGAGCACCTGCTGCATATAGCCCCATAATCAAGGTCATATTTGCGACGAAATGAAGGGTTTCCTC
Source organism: Bacillus sp. FSL K6-2431 (assembly GCF_038005165.1). Taxonomy (NCBI): domain Bacteria; kingdom Bacillati; phylum Bacillota; class Bacilli; order Caryophanales; family Bacillaceae; genus Bacillus; species Bacillus sp. FSL K6-2431. Next base: position 510,525 of record NZ_JBBOSQ010000001.1, read on the forward strand.
TGCTGTTAATAAAGGAAGCCTCAGGATTTCGTCAAAGTGCATCCAAAGTGCAATAAATGTCGCAAAACCAATTAAACCAATTTTCAAAATGGATTTTAATAGCTCTACGAGGGCTCGAATACTGTATATCCGTTTAAACCCTTTGATTGGATCGAGTTTTTCTAATTTTGGTTTGATTACTTCTGTCGAAAAGAGAAAACCAACTTGCAAATAGTTACTGATGATCCCTGCCAGCATACCAACACCAAGGATTGGCATGAGGAGGATTCCTGTTTCCTGAAGCAATTGCACAAATAGTTGATGAATATTAGACGTGCTAACCTTCATTAGCATCGTTGTTGAATAAAAACGTTCAATGAGCGCAATAATACGCTCTTTCATAAAAGGCCCAATAAAAAAGAATGATAAAAAGATTAATAGAAATGAGATGGCTGTATTGACGTCGGTACTTTTGGCAACCTGACCTTTTTTACGTGAATCTTGTCTCTTTTTCGGCGTTGCTTTTTCTGTTTTTTCACCTGCGAAAAATTGCAAGTCTAGTCTAAGTCTTGTCATCATGACGAACCACCGACCAATGCTAAGAAATTCCTCATGGTGAGTACAATCGTATCAAATGTATTTTGGACAACCCCGAAGATGACGCCCATACAGATGATGATCATAATAAAACTCACACCCATTTTAATAGGAAGTCCGACAACAAAAACGTTCATCTGCGGAACTGTTCGTGCCACAATGCCCAGTGCTAAATCGACCAAAAACAAGCTGGCAACGACCGGTGCTGAGATTTGAAAGGCAATGATGAACATTTGGTTGAAGCTCTTTGCAATAAAATAAGCAAAGGATTCACTGCCGAAATTCAGTGCGTACTGATCAACTGCAATATATTGAAAGCTGTAATAGATTCCATCAAGCAGCAGGTGGTGTGCATTGGTTGCCAGCATCAATAGCAATGTGACCGTATAAAAAAACTGCCCCATCAGCGGCGTTTGCGCCCCTGTTTGCGGATCAATCACATTGGCGATCGCAAAGCCCATTTGAAAATCAATAAATGAGCCGGCAATTTGAACAGCGGACACCATGATATATGCAATCAAGCCAAGCAGAAGTCCGACCATTGCTTCTTTCACCGCAAGCATCATATAAAGACCGTCTATGTCGAGTGCTGGCGGTTCCTTAATCGTGCTAAAACTAATCACGGCTAAAAACAGAGAGAATCCAACTCTGTGTACAGCTGGGATCGTTCTATGCGCTAAAAGCGGTACTGTCACAAAAAAAGCGGTGATCCGAATAAAAACTAATAGAAAAGCAGGGAATAATTCTATGATTGACATCGCTCGTTAACCTGCAAATCGATCTAAATTCGAGAACAGCTCTGTCGTAAAGGACACAATGGTTGACAGCATCCATGGACCAAACACAACAAGCCCGATAAGAACTGCAACAATTTTAGGAATGAACGCAAGCGTCTGTTCTTGAATTTGGGTTGTCGCCTGAAACACACTGACAATCAGTCCCACAATAAGAGCGAGCGCTAGAAGCGGCCCACTGACAAGCAATACCACATACACTGATCTTTCAGCCATCGTAATGACAAATTCTGAACTCATGTTTTAAGCACCTACTCTAAAAGCTTTGCAGCAAAGATTTAACAATCAAATACCATCCATCGACTAAAACAAATAACAATATTTTAAAAGGGAGCGATATCATAACCGGCGGAAGCATCATCATCCCCATTGACATCAGAACACTTGCGACCACCATGTCAATAATTAAAAAGGGAATAAAGATCATGAAACCAATTTGAAATGCCGTCTTTAATTCTGAAATCGCAAAAGCGGGTACCATCGCCGTTAACGGAATATCTTTTATCGATTCAGGTGTATCGATTTTTGCGTAACTAAGAAATAAAGCCAAATCCTTCTGTCTCGTATGTTTACTCATAAATTCTTTAATGGGCACTTCGGCTTTTTCATATGCCTGATTGAGCGTAATGTCATCATTTAAAAGCGGCGTGAGTGCCTCTTTATTAATCTCTGAGAACGTGGGTGCCATGATAAAAAATGTGAGAAACAATGCAAGCCCTACAAGCACTTGGTTTGGCGGCATTGAGTTGGTTGCAAGTGACGTTCTAACGAATGAAAGTACAATCACAATTCGTGTAAAACACGTCATTAAAATGAGAATGCCTGGTGCAACCGAAAATACGGTTAAAAGTAAAAGAAGACGGACAGACGTGCTAATATTCCCTGCACCGCTGGAATTAAATAAATCGATAAACTCATTCATTTTGTTTCGGGCCTTTCTTTCTGACTTCTGATTGGGTCTTTTTCAATTCGGCTAGCTGCGCCTTCAAATTGGCTGAAAAAGAAGAAGTGGTTGGCTGATCCTGTTTCTTTATCTGAGATGTGAATTTTTGAACGATTTTTGGTAAATCTGTTTTGCTTTCCATCGCTTCTTCGTATTGTTTCACGATCGCTTCACATTCTTGTTCATCATCAATTTCTTTTAGCAGCTGGATTGAGTCCGCTACTCCGACAACTAATACTCGTTTGCCCACTTTGATAAGCTGGACTGAACGGTTTTGGCCAACCGTCGTTCCGCCAATATTTTCAACATAGCGAAATGGTTTAAGTAAGCGGTTTTGCTTACCAACAAATCTCACCAATCCATATATGAGCAGGATGACAAAAAGTAAGGCACCAATCATTTTGACAAAATCCATAATGGAGACAGAAGAAGAGGGAACTTCTTCTGCCGGATTCGTTTGATTGTCAGTGGTTGTCTTTTCTGTATCCTTTTTGCTGCCTTTCTCTTCTTTGAGCCAGTCATTCACTGTGCCATTTTCAGGATCTTTCGTTTCAGCAAACAGTGAGACAGGCTGTATCGTTAAGAAAAGCATAAAACTGATCATTGCTATACATATCAAACGTTTTTTCAACAAGTCTTACACCCTTTTTTAGCCTAACGTTTTATTAATTGCTTCAAGTACACGGTCTGCCTGGAACGGCTTCACGATAAAGTCTTTTGCACCTGCTTGGATCGCGTCAATAACCATTGACTGCTGGCCCATTGCAGAACACATGATGATTTTTGCAGAAGCGTCGATTTGTTTAATTTCTTTTAATGCTGTGATCCCGTCCATTTCTGGCATTGTGATATCCATTGTGACAAGATCAGGAGATGTTTCTTTAAATTTTTCAACTGCTTGAGCGCCGTTTTCTGCTTCTCCTACTACATCAAATCCGTTTTTTACAAGAATATCCTTTATCATCATTCTCATGAATGCTGCATCATCTACGATTAATACCTTAGTAGCCATTTACTTATTCTCTCCCTGTATGTTTGTTTATTTTAAATTAGAAAGTCTTTCTGACTGACTTAAAATATCAGTCACACGAACACCAAAGTTCTCATCAATGACAACGACTTCCCCTTTGGCGACGATTCGTTTGTTCACTAGAATGTCTACTGGCTCACCAGCAAGTTTGTCCAGTTCAATAATACTTCCTGCTGAAAGCTCAAGGACTTCTTTGACACTTCGCTGAGTTCTTCCAAGTTCCACCGTAATGGAAAGCGGAATGTCCATCAGCATATCAAGATTTCCAAGCTGGCTTGTTGTATGCTGAGGCTCACTGAACGCTTCAAATTCAACTGGTGCCACATTTACAGGTGCTGCCGGCTTTGGCTTCGCCTGTCTTTTCGGCGGAGCAGCTTGCTGCGCTGGTGCAGACTGCGTTTGAGGTGCTGCCTGCTGAGGTTCAGGTGTGCTCACTTGCGTGTCTTGAACCGGCTCTTCCTCCTGCGCTGGGTCTGTTAATTCTGCAATTAAATCTTTCGCAAATGTAATAGGATAAAGCTGCATAATATTTGAATCAATGAGCTCTCCTATTTTTAATCTGAAGGACACTTTGACAAGCATTTCTTCAGCTGGGATCCGGTCTGTTCCTTCTCCTTCTTTCACATCAAGTAATTCGACGCGAGGCGGAGAAATATCAATCTTTTTATTAAAGACCGTCGACATGGATGTCGCAGCAGAACCCATCATTTGGTTCATCGCTTCTTGCACTGCACTTAAGTGAATCTCGCTTAAAGAAGGGTCAGCATTTGTCCCGTCTCCGCCCATCATTAAGTCCGCAATGACTGCTGCATCTGTTTGCTGGACGACAAGCAGGTTACTTGCGCTGAAGCCTTCCGTATAATTCACTTCAATCGCGACATACGGATGAGGAAATTCCTCATTCAGCATACTTTTTTGAATCACTGTAACAGTTGGAGTGGTAATCTCCACTTTTTGATTTAATAGGGTTGAAAGTGCTGTAGCAGAACTGCCGAATGAAATATTTCCGATTTCTCCAATGGCATCTTGCTCCATTGCAGAAAGGATTGTTTCAGGCTCTATATCGTCATTGCTGCCTCCTTTAAGGAGCGCATCGATTTCGTCTTGTGATAATTTACTTCCGTTATTCTCCATCTTCTTCACCTCTTATGTCGTGATCTAGAATTTGAATCGCCTGTTTCCGATTCACGCGGCCGGCCTGTCCCAAGAATTTCGGTTTATTTCCGACCATAACAGTAAGAGGCGCATTTACTGGTTTGTCCAAGGCAATACAATCACCAATTTCCAAATTCAAAAACTCTTCCACCGTCATTTCCGATTCCCCTAGCTCTGCGACTACCGGTATCTTTGCCGTCATAATCCGTTTTTCAATAGCCTTTGTTTCTTGTTGTTTTGGTTCATTTCGTTCAGACTGCATCCAGTAGTGTACAGACAGCTTTGGAATAATAGGCTCTAATACAACATGAGGAATACATAGGTTAATAACCCCGCTTACCTCACCAATTTGTGTATTAAGAGAAATGACGACAACTGTTTCGTTTGGTGACACCATTTGAACAAACTGGGGATTTACCTCGAAATCTGCCATTTCAGGCTCGATGTCGGTTATGGACTGCCACGCTTCTCTGTAATTTTCCAAAGCTCCCTCAAACATGTTTGAGATAATCTTTGTTTCGATTTCTGTAAGTGATTCTGTCTTATTATGACTAATGCCTATCCCGCCCATCAGCCTGTCCATCATGGCATAGCCGATTGTTGGGTTCACTTCAAGCATAATTCTTCCTTCAAGCGGGCTGACATAAAATAAGTTTAATAATGTCATATTAGGAATCGAACGAATAAATTCTTCGTATGGTACTTGGTCAACCGAGCTGACAGTAATTTGAATATATGATCTTAGCTGAGCTGAAAAGTGTGTGGTGAGCAGTCTAGCGAAGTTATCGTGAATCCTTGTTAAACTTCGAATCTGGTCTTTCGAAAAGCGAAGTGCACGTTTAAAATCATACACCTTTACTTTTTTCGTCGTTTCTTCTTTTTTCAGCTCTTCTGCATCCATTTCGCCTGTAGATATGGCGGATAATAATGCATCGATCTCATTCTGGGAAAGCACTTCTCCTGACATTTCTTCACCTCCATCGTGTCAATTAATCGCCTCTATTGCAGATTAAAGGAGGTTATATATACTTCTTTCACCTTGCCATCTTGCAAATAGTTATTCACTTTGTTTTTAACTAGTGCTTTAAAATGTTCTCTGCCTTTTTTGCCATCAAGTTCATCTGCATTTGTGTCTGATAAAATGTCAATTACGGCGTCTTTCACTTGAAAACTTCTTTTCTCGAGCTCTTCTTTTGCTTTTTCAGAGTCTGTTTCAATATTCAATACAAGTTTGACCGCATTTCCTTCAGACTTTAAATTGGTGATAATCTCAGGAATTTCAACAGAAGCTTTTACGACTTCATCTGCTGTTGGCTCTTTTTCAGCTTTTGCTTCTTCTGAACCATTCAACAGAAAAATGATGCCTGCTCCTATTCCGCCGATGGCAATAATCATGATTAGCATTACTACGACTAATTTCTTCTTCATTCAAATTCCTCTATTCCTTGATTCAATGAAATGACTTGGATTTTTCTGTAGAAAGAAATGATTTTCTCTTGAAGCTGCTCTTCATTTTCTTTCACAACGAATTTCTTTCCATTGGCTAATGTAATGGTCGTGTCTGGAAAGCTTTCGATTTGCTCGATATGGAGAGCGTTCAGCATAAATCCTTTGCCATTCAATCTTGTCACTTCGATCATATTAAGCAGAGAAGCGATCATCCGCTCCCCCTACCTCCTATCGTTTCAGATTCACAAGCTCTTGCAGGATTTCATCAGATGTTGTGATCGTCTTTGCATTCGATTGGAATCCACGCTGCGCGATAATCATTTCGGTAAACTCGTCTGTTAAATCAACGTTTGACATTTCAAGTTTCCCTGTTTGGACGACGCCCGTTCCTTGTTCACCTGGTACGATTGGATTACTTGGAGCACCTGAGCTTAACGTTTGGCGGTAAAGGTTGTCACCAACTTTGTCTAGCCCTCCTGCGTTACGGAAAGATACGAGTGATATTTGACCAACGGTTCTTGATACATTGTTTTCAACAACCGAAATCGTTCCATCTGGACCAACACTTACACTTGAAACACCGTCTGGAATCGTTATCTTTTGTCCATTCATTCCAAGTAGATAATTTCCATCAGGGGTGACTAAGCTTCCCTCTGAATCAGTGTCGAAATTTCCTGTTCTTGTATAAAGAACTTCTCCTTGAACTTCAATACGGAAAAACCCATCTCCATTGATATAGAAGTCGTAAGGTTCATTTGTATTTTGAGAAGATCCCGCTGACATAATTTTATCGATTGAAGATAAAGATGACCCTAAACCAATTTGCTTTGAGTTGATTGAACCAGAGTTGTTCGTTGGCCCACCAGAACTTCCAATGGTTTGGCTGACCATATCTTTAAAAGTGATACGGCTTTTTTTGTATCCGTGTGTGTTGACGTTGGCTACGTTGTTGGCTACAACATCTAATTTTGATTGGAAGTTTTTCATTCCACTAATTCCTGAGTAAAGTGAGCGTAACATTTATTTTCCTCCTCGAATTACTTCGTTTTTTCTCCAACTGCTGTAACATCCCAAGGGCTGATTTTCGTTCCATCTTCTAAATATAGGAAGTATTCATTGTTTATGTTTTTAACAGATTTCACAGTGCCTGATATCTCTTTATCATCCAATTTGCCCGATACTTCTTTACCGATCCACCCTACATACGTCGTAAACGGATCTTGGTGTGCAACAAATGTAGACATGAGCTGATTCAGCTTGGTGATCGAATCGTTCATATTGGTTTGCTGTTCTAAAGATGAAAATGTTGCAAGCTGTGTGACAAACTCACGGTCATCTAGTGGGTTTGTCGGATCTTGGTTTTGAAGCTGTGTGAGCAAAATTTTCAAGAATTGATCTTTGCCAAGCGTATCTGTTTTCTTTTCTGCTTTTGAAGAAGTGTCTGTTTGTGCGGCTATTCTATTTGTAGCATCAACTGTTGCCATTAGATCTCCTCCTCTTCTTCATCTGACCCAACAAGAGCATCCAGTACATCTTGGAATTCTGCTTCCTGTTCATCAGTCTGCTGGGAATTCTGTCCTTTTGACTGCTGCTGCTTGTTTTCTTCGTTAAATTGTTGTCCAAATAACGGCTGCTCATTTGATTGAAGCGGTATATGGAAACGGTCCACTTGAACCGACATATTCGGAAGCGCCTGCTTGAGCTGCGGAAGGTGATGCTCTAGCAGTTCTTTTGCTGCCTGTGTCGAAGCTGTAATTTTACTCGCATACATACCATTTTGCTTCGTCAGCTGAATCGTGATAAATCCGAGATTTTCTGGATTTAACCGAACTGTAAAGCGCCCACTTGAGTTGCCAAATGGCGTGAATTTCATTTGCTTCCACGTATTTAGAATTTGCTGATCAACCGTTCCCGGCTTTTCATCAGTTGTTTGTGTCTGCTGAACAGGAGCTGCTGATTGCAGTTGAAAAAACTGCTTATGACCTGGCAACAGCGTATGAGTGATTGTTTTTTCAGAAGCAGGTGCAGCAGTGCTTTGTCCTTTGACAACTTCCTTTTTGATGAGCCATTCAAGAGAGTTAGCCCCTTTTGCAGGAGTAGCAAGAGTAGATTCTTGTCTTGGAGAGACCAATTCTTTTAACTCTCCTAAAGCAATCTTCAACTCTTTGTCTGACCCTTTTGCATTTGCCATCATATGGTCGATTAACTGATTAAAGTGTTTCAGCTCACTTTGAGACATCGAATTCAGCTTTGGTGCTGAACCCTGCGAGAAAAACTGCTCTTTTACTTGCTGAATCAGTTTCTCATCTACTCCATTTTTTGAAAGAAAGTGAATGAAGTCTTGACCCTTTGCTTCAATATCTTGCACTAGCTTTGCATCAAAGCTGAGCGGCTGTTGATTGAGTAGTTGATATATGAAAAAGTGGACTTGTATGAGCTGCTCACTATGTTCAGAAGCTGACTTATCCATTTGATCACCGTAAATGGATGATTCCATTTTTTGAAATAGCTCTTCTAGTGACTTGAGATCAGACGAATCAAGCGTTTGACCTTGAAGTGTTTGAAGCGCGCTAAGAAGGTCTCCGTTGATGCCTTCTTCAGGCGATTGCATCCATTTTTCAATGATTTGCATCGCATCATTGATGGAAAGAGTGGCACCCGCTGTCTCAGCATTCACAAGGCCGCTTTGTGCGCCTGCCCCGCTAAGTAATTGTTTAAACAACCCGCTTGCAGATGCCGCGCCGCTCCCCTTTGGTCCCGAGAGACCTTGAGACGATTGCTGTAAGGCTCCAATATCCAATAGCTTCACTTATTGTCCACCCCCATTTTCACTTTCTTTTTTAGAAAGCTCTTTCGTAAACGTAGCTGCCTTCTGAGGTGTTAGTTTTGCTAATATGTCTGTTAGTTTATTTTTGCTCAGCTCTTCAAGAATCTTCAATGCCTCTTTATCACTTAATTCTGATAAAATTTTGGCAGATTTCCCTGCGTCCATGCTTTCATAGATACTGGCAATCTTCCCTTTCGGTTTCTGGTTAGAGGCTGCTGCCCCATCAGAAGTTGTCCCTGATGCATTATTACCTGATGTATCGCTTGATGAGCTGCTATTTGATGAACTGTCATCCGCTGACTTATCATTCGCATCATTTTCAGATGTTTTTTCAAGTGAACTGATTTTTTGATTCAGTCTTTTAATCTCTTCATCACTTGTTTTTAAGTCTTTTTGTGCAATTTCAAGTTCATTCTTTTGCTCTTTAATGGTCTTTTTCAGTTCCTTCAATTCTGCATCGCTTTGATTATTATGTGAAGATGACGTTTTTGAGGTGTCATCTGAACCAACCAAACTACTGACGCCCGGAATGTTTTGGAGCGGTTTCTTTAGATCAAAACCTGCCATATAAAGGATTGTGCCAGTCACTAACACAAGCACAATCAATGGGATGATGACAATAAACAAGATCCATTGAAATTTACCGCCGCTTGATTCTTTCGTTTTTTCCTTCTTAGGCATTCATCTCGACTCCTAATGTCCTTGAAACATGAATTGGCTGATAGAGATATCATCCATTTCTTTCATTTCAATGGCCTTATGTTCAAGGGAAAACTTTTCATACTGCTTTTCTTTCATTTTTTCAAACTTTTTAAACTCGATGTTTTTTTCAGTTAAATCAGATTGTTTTTCATTCATTTGATGGCGTTTCATGATCACAAGCTGCTGATAATGCTGAATGGTGTTATCTAAATTGGTCACAAATTGCTGATAATGACGCATTTCTTGAACACTCATACCACTTCTCAGCTTTTCTTCTTTGCTTTTTTCCATTAATTCTTTTTTACTCATATTTTCATAGAGCTTTTCAGCGACTTGCTCAAATGCCGAAACGGATTGTTGGTACGCTGCGAGTGACTTGTCTTTTTCACTTTCTTTCAGTTCTAAGAGCTTTTGAAATTTGTATTGATATCTCACTGTTTTTGTCAATCCTCTCTATTCATCAAACCGAGCAATACATTCACACTGTCGTCAATAGATACAGCCTCTTCTACATCCTGCTTCAAAAATGAAATCAGATGAGGATAAGCCTGCATGGCATCATCAATGTCTTTCGAGGAGCCTTTTTTATATGCTCCAATGTTAATGAGGTCTTCAGCGTTTTGATAAGTGGATAAAAGCTGGCGGAACCGGTTGGCCGCCTCCTTGTGATCATGACTTGCGATATTGCTCATAACACGGCTGATACTTTTCAGAATATTGACAGCAGGAAATTGTCCTTTGTTGGCTAAAGCACGATCAAGTACAATGTGGCCATCTAAGATTCCCCTGACTGTATCAGCGATTGGCTCATTCATATCGTCACCATCAACAAGCACTGTGTAAAACGCTGTGATGGAACCAAGCTGATTCGTTCCAGTTCGTTCAAGTAATTTTGGCAGTATAGCGAACACCGAAGGCGTATATCCTTTTGTCGTTGGCGGTTCACCAGTTGCAAGACCGATTTCCCTTTGTGCCATAGCGACCCGTGTAACAGAGTCCATCATGAACATGACGTTTTTGCCTCTGTCTCTAAAATATTCTGCAATAGCTGTTGCTGTATAAGCAGCCTTCATTCTCGTCAGTGCAGGCTGGTCAGAAGTTGCGACGACAACAATCGATCGCTTTAGTCCCTCGGTACCTAAATCCTTTTCAATAAACTCACGAACTTCCCGGCCACGCTCTCCAACAAGGGCAATGACATTGAGGTCTGCTTCTGTCTGCTTAGCAATCATCCCCATTAAGGTACTTTTCCCAACACCACTTCCGGCAAAAATTCCGATCCGCTGACCAGTGCCGACTGTAAGCAGACTGTCGATCACTCTGACACCAACGCCCATTTTTTCACGAATAGGTGGCCTGTCCATCGGGTTTGGAGGTGACTGATCTGTCGAAACAGGTGCAAGTCCCTTTGGAAGCATACTGCCGTCCAGCGGTTCACCGAAGGCATCAACAACTTCGCCAATTAACCCAGTCCCAACTTTGACCTTCAGCGACTCACCTGTCGCTTCAACTAGACTTCCTGGTGAAATATTGGATGCTTCTACATAAGGCATGAGCAGAATATTTTCATCTCTAAACCCTACGACCTCTGCTTTTATTGGATCGTGCTTACGCCCCTTTTTATGAATGAGACACACGTCTCCGATAGAACTTTCCGGCCCCTTAGATTCAATCATCAGTCCAACAACTCGATTGACTTTACCAAATCGTTTATAAGGATCTGCGGTTTCAATCGTTTCTTTTAACACATCGATGTTCATTTGTGATCACCTGAATCAATGACTTCTAGTAGCTTTTCTTTCAACTGATTCATTTGTGTATCAACACTCGCTTCCACTTTTCCAAAGCTTGTTTCTACGTAACAAGTCCCTTTTGGCGCTTTTTCATCCGAGTAAATGGCAAGGTGTGTATCCTTTTGAAGGATTCTGATTAATTCGTCTTTATACTCCATCACATGATCGTAATGTTCAGGGTCAACATAGATGGAAATATCGTCATATTCTTTCACTTCAGAAATGACCTGCTTCACGAGAGCCAAAAATTGATCTTTCGTGTCCTCAGCCGAGTACCAAACACGTTTGGCGAGTTCAAAAGCCAGTTCCACAATTTTTTCTGCGGAGCTTTCAATTTTTTCTTCGTAATCCTGCTTGGCAAGACTGACAATGTCATTTGCTTGATCAAGAATTGATCGGTACTGACTCATCGCATCTGCTTCACCCTTTTGGAAGCCATCTTGGTAACCTGCTTGTTTCGCTTCTTCAATAAGCTGCATTCTTTCTTCTTCAAAATCAGCGCGGCGCTGATTGATTTCAGCCATTGTTTTTTCAAGCTCACTATTTGCTTGTTCTACTATACGGCTTGCTTGATCTTCAGCATCACTTAGTACAAGCTGCGACACTTCTGTTTCATTGACAAGCTCTTCTTCATGATGTTCTTTTTTGAACTCCACTTGCTGCAAAGGAATCGTTTGCCGGCCTTGCTCAGGAATAACAGATGTTTCATGTTTGATAATCCTAGACAATGATATCGTCTCCTCCGCCTCGAGCTATGACGATTTCTCCAGCTTCCTCGAGTCGTCTTACGATGCTGACAATACGGGTTTGTGCTTCCTCGACATCTCTAAGCCGGACAGGTCCCATAAACTCCATTTCTTCTTTGAACGTTTCGACCATTCTCTGTGACATGTTGCGGAAGACAATTTCTTTGACCTCTTCGCTTGCCACTTTGAGTGCAAGCAATAAGTCATCATTTTCAACATCTCTGATCACGCGCTGAATCGCTCTGCTGTCAAGAGTGACAATATCCTCAAAGACAAACATACGTTTCTTAATTTCATCAGCAAGCTCAGGATCTTGAATTTCAAGAGTGTCTAAAATGGTCTTCTCGGTCGCACGGTCTACACCATTTAGTACTTCTACAACCGCTTCGACTCCGCCCGTTTGCGTATAGTCTTGCGTAAAGGTTGAAGAAAGTTTTTGTTCAAGAATGCGTTCCACTTCATTGATGATCTCTGGAGATGTGCGATCCATTAAAGCAATACGTCTCGCAACCTCTGTTTGTACTTCCTCACCTAATTCAGATAAAATCTGCCCTGCTTGAACTGGATCTAAGTAGGAAAGGATGAGCGCAATGGTTTGTGGATGCTCATGCTGGATAAAGTTTAAGATTTGTTCTGGGTCAGCCTTTCGAGCAAAATCAAACGGTTTCACTTGAAGTGAGGATGTTAATCGGTTTAAGATACTATCCGCTTTGTCCTCACCAAGCGCTTTTTCAAGCACTTGTCTTGCGTACATAAGACCGCCTTGTGATATGTAGTCCTGCGCGATGGCGATGCTGTGAAATTCTTCAATGATTTCATCTTTTTTAGCAGTATCTACACTTCGCACATTGGAAATTTCCAATGTTAATTTTTCTATTTCGTCTTCAGACAGATGTTTGTATACAGATGCTGACACCTCTAGCCCTAAGGAAATCATTAGGATTGCTGCTTTTTGTCTGCCTGTTAGTCGATTTGAATCTTTTCTCGACATGTATATTCCTCCTAATCCTCGGACAGCCAGCTGCGTAGCAATTTAGCAAAGTCTTCTGGTTTATCTTTTGCCATTTTTTCAAGCTGATTTTTCCTCACCATTTCTTCTGTTTCTGGTTCAGTGTCGATATCAGGAACATGAATTGGTGTATGTTCATCAAACTCAAACTCTTCTTCCTCTTCTTTTCTGCGTTTACGCACAAGAAGAATAATGAGAGCGATAATTGCAAGTAGTAGCACACCGCCTACAATATAAACCCAAATTGGAATATTGTTTGATGGGTTTTCTGCTGCAGTTTGCTGTTTACCGTCTAATTTTGATACAGATAAAACAATTTTGTTATCTAAGTCCGCTTGAGTGAGCGCTTGACCATTTGTGTATTCTTTATCAATTGACGTGCTAATGATCGTTGAAAGAATCTTTTTAATATCATCTTGTCTTTCAGCTGTTAAAGAGTTCACATCGTTTGCAGTTGGTGGTTCGACCAGTGCTTGAATGCCAACATCTCTAATTTTATAAGGGCTCTCTTTGATATCTTTATGAATGCGGTTGACTTCATAGTTGATACGATCTTCGCTCTTTTCGTAATCTCCGCTACCGTTCGCTCCATCGGCGCCTTGATAGTTTGTGACATCATCGTCGCCTGTTCCAGCGGTTCCACCAGCTGCTGCACCATTTCCTGAATAAGTTTCAGCAATCTTTTCAGCGCTGACAGCGATGCCTTGCATGTTTTCTTTATCAACTGGTTCTACAAGGTCTTCTTTTCTTTTCTCTTCAGTAAAATCAATGTCTGTTGTGACCGATACAGCGACTTTTTCTTGACCCATCATTGTTCCCAGCAGCTGTTGAATTTTTCTTTGAAGGTTCTTTTCGATTTCTTCTTTTTTCTGCTGCTGTGCATCCATTCCACTTGCATAGGAATCGGAACTGCTGTTTAAGTCGTAGTAGTTGGAATCTTGGTCCATAATGACAATGTTTTCTGTCTTTAAATTCGGTACACTTTTTGAAATAAGATGATAAAGGCCTTTTACTTGCTGCGGCGCGAGCGTGTAGCCACGTTCAACTTGCAGCACAATGGATGCTGATGCATTACTTTGCTCTTCTCCAACAAAAACGGAATCTTTTGGCAGGTTAATCATAACTTTTGAATCTTTGATCCCATCAATCGTGTTGATTAGATTGGATAGTTCTGTCTGAGTTGCGTCTACTTTCAGAACATCAAATTCATTATCTGTTAAACCGAAGCCGGAATTATTCGCAAAGAAGGAGTAATCAATATTCCCTGTCTTAGGGAGACCCTCAGATGCGAGTGTTACTTTTAAAGAGTCGGCCTGCTTTTCTGGAACGAGAATCGTTGTTCCATTATTCGCAAGTTCCGATTTAACGTTTTTGCCATCTAGTTCCTGTTTGATTTGCCCAGCTTCTGCCTCAGACAAATCTCTAAACAATGGAACCATTTTTTCAGAAGAAGCAAAGATGCTAACAACCGTAATAATGATTGCTAGGGCAGCAACGCCGCCAATCATAAGTATTTTTTGTAATTTTGATCGATTTCGCCAAAACTCAACTGTTTTTGTTCTTAATTGCATTAAAGTACGATTCATCTTAACCCCCGGTCATTCCATTCAGTCTTTTTTTGTCCGTCAGCACCTCCTACATCTGCATTCTCATAATCTCTTGGTACGCTTCGACCGCTTTATTTCGAAACTCCGTTGCAGCTGTGAGTGTCACACTCGCTTTTTGCGAGGCAATCATGACTTCATCGAGATTGACATCTTTTCCTTGTGCAAGTGCATTTGTATACTGGTCTGATTTAAGCTGTGATTGATTTAATGCCTCAATGGAATTCTTCAGCACATCAGAGAAATTCGTTTGACTTTTAGGTGCAGCCGCATGAACGGACGATGCATTTGTCAATTCACTTGCTTGCTGAGCAGCTTGAAGCTGGAAAGGAGATATTGCGTTAACCAATTCTTTTCACCTTACTTTCCTATTTCTAAAGCTTTCATCAACATGCTTTTATTCGCATTTAGCGCGGTCACGTTTGCTTCATATGACCTTGAGCTGCTGATGAGGTCAACCATTTCCTTTAATGGATCAACATTAGGTGTTTGAACATATCCATTTTCATTGGCATCGGGATTTGTAGGATCATATTGAAGGTTGAATGGAGTTTCGTCTTCTGTAATCTTCGTTGCTTTCACGCCGTTTCCTAATTTACCGCTCGAATTCATGCTTGAGTTTAATATAGATGAAAACGATTCACCTGACGGCTGTAATGTGACGAGCTTACGTCTATAAGGCTCCCAGTTGCCATCAACCTGTTTCGCTCTTGTTGTATCCATATTTGCAAGGTTAGAGGATACAACGTCCATTCTGAGCCTCTGTGCTGTTAATGCAGAGGCCGAAGCGTTAACGCCTGAAAAAATTGACATCACTTACCTCCTGTCAAAACTGTTTTAAGAGAATTGAATTTTCCACTCATTCTTTCAACCAACGCATTATACTGAATTTGGTTTTTAGCGAGTTCACTCATCTCTTGATCAATATCGACATTATTTCCGTTTTCTTGATATGAAGTACGGTTGCTCGAAACAACTGAATAATTAGACCCTGTTTTAGAAAAATCAATGTGACCTTGGTATGTTTTTTTAGCATCTAACTTGATCGATGCATCGTTTAGCATATCATGAAATGCGACGTTTTTCGACTTGTAGTTCGGTGTGTCTATATTCGCGATATTATTGCTTATGACTTTTTGCTTAACATTCGCTCTGCCCAAGGCATTCTCAAGGTTGCTTATCGTTCCAGAAAATATATCCAAAACCATATACCTCCAATCATATGTATTTCATTCCATTTAATCATGTCGAGATTTGTAAAACCATATGTTCATTGTAAGAAATAATAGGATTAAAGTCTATGATGTATATGTAAAAAAAACTCGTAATATATATCTATTTTACGAATAGGTATAAAGACCTAGATTCAAAGAACTAAGAATTGTAAGGGTTTTCTTGGAAAAAAGAGTGTCATTTTTCGGACAAATCCTCTTTTTTTATAAAAAAAAACCCTTTTCAGCTTGTATTTCTGCTGAAAAGGGTTTTTGATTAATGAGATTTTAAATTTTCAAGTTCAATTAAAAATTTGTTGTTTAACACTTTGATATACGTTCCCTTCATTCCAAGAGAACGAGATTCGATGACGCCTGCACTTTCTAACTTACGTAAGGCGTTCACGATCACTGAACGAGTGATTCCTACACGGTCAGCAATTTTACTTGCCACTAGAAGCCCTTCGTTGCCATCAAGTTCTTCAAAGATGTGCTCAATGGCTTCAAGCTCACTATATGAAAGAGAACTAATCGCCATTTGGACAACAGCTTTACTTCTTGCTTCTTCTTCGATTTCCTCTGATTTCTCACGAAGGATCTCCATTCCAACAACTGTTGCACCGTATTCAGCAAGAATTAAATCATCATCTTTGAATGTATCTTGCAAACGAGACAGGATTAACGTCCCTAAACGATCTCCTCCTCCGATAATTGGAACAATGGTTGTCAAACCTGATTCAAATAAATCACGGTTCTCAATCGGGAAAGCTGTATACTCACTGTTAATGTCAAGGTTTGAAGATGTTTCAGGGATGTTAAATAGACTTTTTGTATATTCTTCAGGGAACTGACGGTCTTCAAGCATTTTCTTCATACGCGGATTTTCAATCTGCTGGTTGATCGAGTAGCCTAGAAGCTTCCCTCTTCTGCTTAATACGAAAATGTTTGAATCAATGACATCTCTCAACGTTTCTGCCATTTCCTTAAAATTAACTGGTTTCCCCGCTGCATCTTGCAGCATTGAGTTAATAATCCTTGTTTTTTGTAGTAACGCCATATTAATGATCCTCCTAGATTACTTTATTCATTTGTTAAAGTATAAATTGACTTAAGTCTTTGTTATTCGCAATCTTTCCTAGCTTCTCTTCCACATACTGAGGGGTAATGGTCACTGTCCCTAGTGTAATATCAGGCGCCTCAAATGAAAGCTCTTCAAGCAGCTTTTCAAGTATGGTATGAAGCCTTCTTGCACCGATGTTATCTGTCTCCTGATTGACATGATAAGCCACTTCGGCAATCTTATGAATAGCATCGTCAGAAAATTCAAGAGATATACCTTCTGTTTCAAGTAAAGCTTTATATTGCTTTAATAATGCATTATCTGGTTCCGTTAAGATTTTCACAAAGTCTTCGATACTTAATTTATCTAATTCTACACGAATTGGGAAGCGCCCTTGAAGCTCTGGAATCAAATCTGATGGTTTTGCCATATGAAATGCACCTGCTGCTACAAAAAGCACATGGTCTGTTTTCACTGCCCCATATTTCGTCATCACAGTTGAACCTTCTACAATCGGTAAAATATCACGTTGAACCCCTTCACGAGAAACATCTGCAGATGATGCACCACCGCTTTTAGCGATTTTATCGATTTCGTCGATAAAAATAATTCCTTGCTGCTCTGCTTTATAGACAGCTTCTTGACTGACTTCATCCATGTCAATCAGTTTTGAAGCTTCCTCAGCTGTTAACGCCTTTCTTGCTTCTCTGACGGTCAGCTTTCTGCGTTTTTTCTTTTTAGGCATGAGATTGCCGAGCGCATCCTGCATGTTCATGCCCATTTGCTCCATACCCGAGCCCTGAAGCATATCAAACATGGATGGCTGCTGCTCTTCGACTTCGATCGTGACGTAATGATCTTCAAGTTCGCCCATAGCCAGTTGATGAGCGATTCGCTTTCTTGTCGATTCAAGTTCAACTTCTTCACTTGATTGATCTCGATCACGGTCATCTTCATCAGAACCACCAAACAGCATCTCAAAAGGATTTTTCACAGACTGGCTTTTTTTCTTGCCAGGAACAAGTAAATGAACAAGACGTTTATTTGCTTGTTTTTCTGCTTCTTCTTGAACGTCTTTCATCTTTTCTTCTTTGACAATTCGGATCGCTGTCTCAACTAGATCTCTGACCATCGATTCTACATCACGGCCGACGTAACCAACTTCAGTAAACTTCGTCGCTTCCACTTTAATAAAAGGCGCACCAGAAATTTTTGCAATTCTGCGGGCAATCTCTGTTTTCCCCACACCTGTTGGGCCGATCATTAAAATGTTTTTCGGAACGACTTCATCCTTTAGCTTATCATGTAAAAGGCTTCTTCTGTAACGGTTTCTTAAAGCCACCGCCACTGCTTTTTTCGCATCAAGCTGACCAATAATGTATTGATCAAGCTTTTCAACTATCTCTCTTGGGGTGAACGGCTTTTTCTCCATACGTCTCATGTCCTTTCTATTCAAGCTCTTCTAAAGTGATTTGATCGTTCGTGTAGACACAGATTTCTCCAGCGGTTTCAAGAGCTGCCTTTGCAATATCTCTTGCTGTGAGATGATCACCTGCATGTGTTTTGAGTGCTCTCCCGGCGCTAAGCGCATAATTGCCGCCTGAGCCGATGGCCAAAATACCGTCATCTGGTTCGATGACCTCTCCTGTCCCAGAGACAAGCAGGATGCTGTCTTTGTTCATAACGATCAGCATGGCCTCAAGCTGTCTAAGCATCTTGTCACTACGCCATTCTTTTGCTAGTTCTACGGCTGCCCGCTTTAAGTTACCACCATATTCTTCAAGCTTCGTTTCAAACTTTTCAAAGAGTGTAAATGCATCTGCTACTGAACCTGCAAAACCTGCAAGCACCTTGCCTCCGAAAAGACGGCGCACTTTTTTTGCTGTGTGTTTCATCACGACAGCCTGCCCGAAAGTGACTTGACCGTCTCCAGCCATCGCACTTTTTCCTTTGTGTTGAACGGCAAAGATGGTTGTTGCATGAAATGATGACATGAAAAAACCTCCTTTTAGGATCGTTTAAAAGCCCTTGGGTGATGAGACATGTACGTTTTCCTTAAAGAATCTTTTGATACATGCGTGTACACCTGAGTTGATGATAAATTCGAATGACCAAGAAGTTCTTGAACACTTCTCAAATCTGCCCCCTCATTTAAGAGGTGTGTGGCAAAGGTGTGCCTTAACATGTGAGGATGGATATGTAATGTGCCTGACGCCTTTTTCATTAGTTCAGTGAGAATGAATCGAACGCCTCTGTCTGTAAGAGGCGCCCCGCGCTGATTCAAAAACACATATGCATCAGCACGATCATTCCCCTTCGCTTTCAGCTTTAGCCTTCCATCCTCTAAATAAGTGATGAGCGCTTCATGAGCATATGAACCAAAAGGAACATACCGCTGCTTGCTGCCTTTTCCATGAACAAGCACTGTATCCATCGATAAATCAAGATCAGATTCTTTTAATGAACATAACTCACTGACCCTCATACCTGTTGCATAAAGAAGTTCTAAAATCGCTTGGTTTCTTTGCCCAAGCGGTGTGCTGACATCAGAAACTGTAAAAAGCTCTTTCAGTTCCTCTTCATACAAAAATGAAGGAATTCGCTTATCCTGCTTTGGTAAGCTAACGAGTAAAAAAGGATTTTCTTTCACAAGCTGTTCTCTTAATAGAAATTTATAAAAGCTGCGAAGCGCAGAGACTTTCTTACTAATCGTTCTTCTTGTCAGGCCTTTTTCATAAGCTTCTGTTAAATAAATTCTCGTATCTTGATAGGATACCTCTTCAAAACCGTCTATTCCTTGAACGTTCATAAATCTGACAAACTCTTCAATCGCTTCTGTATATCCTGAGATGGTTAAAGCAGAATAGTTTTTTTCAATTTGCAGATATTCAATGAATAAGTGGACAAGACGCTGTTTATTCGTCATTTTTACACCTCTTTAAGGCTTTTAAATGGTATCACATATCTTGCTTTCCGTGCAATGATTTACTACAGAGATTTCGAAATAGTTTGAATAGTTTCGATTGCGCGCTTAGCGTACTCCGCATAACGCTCTTGTTTGTTTTTAATGCGAACACCAAGATCTTTCAACAAACCAAAATTCGCATTCATTGGCTGGAAGCTTTTCTTGTTTGTCGATGTGATGTAATAAGCCATGCTGCCGATCGCTGTTTCCTCCGGAAGTGTCACAAGCTCTTCTCCTTTGACAAAACGAGCGGCGTTAATTCCAGCCACTAGTCCGGAAGCTGCGGACTCGACATAGCCTTCAACGCCTGTCATTTGTCCGGCAAAGAATAGATCTTCTCTATTTTTAAACTGATACGTTGGTTTTAAAAGACTTGGTGAGTTAATGAATGTATTGCGGTGCATCACGCCATAACGAACAATCTCTGCTTCTTCAAGACCTGGAATCAAGCGGAATACTTCCTTTTGGTCGCCCCACTTCAGATGTGTCTGGAAGCCGACGATGTTATATAAAGTGCCTGCTGCATCATCTTGTCTTAATTGAACAACAGCATAAGGTCTTTTTCCTGTTTTCGGATCTTCAAGTCCTACTGGCTTCATCGGACCAAACAACATCGTTTTCTTTCCTCTTTTCGCCATGACTTCAATTGGCATACAGCCTTCAAAGAAGATTTCTTTTTCGAACTCTTTTAATGGCACAGTTTCAGCAGAAATAAGCGCGTCGTAAAAACGATCGAATTCTTCTTCTGTCATTGGACAGTTTAAATAAGCAGCTTCTCCTTTGTCATAACGTGATTTCAAGTACACCTTATCCATATCAATGCTATCTTTCTCTAGGATAGGAGCCGCTGCATCGTAGAAGTACAGATATTCTTCACCAGTTAACGATTTTAATTCTTTTGAAAGTGCTTCAGATGTAAGTGGGCCTGTCGCAATAATTGTTGGACCTTCTGGAATGCTTTGCACTTCTTCTTGAAAAACTGTCACATTCGGGTGATTTTTTACGCGATCAGTAACGTTTGCTGCAAATTCATGACGATCTACTGCAAGCGCTCCGCCAGCAGGAACTGAGCTTTCATCTGCAGCTGCGATAATCGCTGAATCTAAATGACGCATTTCTTCCTTTAATACACCGACCGCATTTGTCAAAGCGTTGGCACGCAGTGAATTGCTGCATACAAGCTCTGCAAATTTATCTGTGTGGTGAGCTGGCGTTTGTTTGACAGGTCTCATTTCATACAAGTTGACTTTAATTCCGCGTTTAGCAATTTGCCATGCCGCTTCACTTCCAGCTAAACCTGCTCCGATCACATTTACAAATTGACTCATTGTACAACTCTCCTATTTCGTAAGTTCTGTTTGATGACATAAAAAAGCAGGTGAACAAGGTTGCTCACCGCTATTTTTGTTGTTCCTCTTTATAATCACAGTTCACACATTGAACTTGCATGCCTTTTTTCAGCTTTTTCTCTACAAGCATATTTTCGCATTTTGGACACTTTCTTTCAATCGGTTTGTCCCAAGAGACGAATTCACACTCTGGAAAACGATCACAGCCATAAAAAATGCGGCGCTTCTTAGATTTTCGTTCAACAATGTTTCCTTCATGACATGTCGGGCATTTCACACCAATATCTTTCACAATTGGTTTTGTGTTACGGCAGTCAGGAAAGTTAGAGCAAGCCATGAACTTACCGTATCGACCCATTTTGTACACCATCGGATGTCCACACTCTTCACAGTCAACTCCGGCGTATTCAGGCTCAATCTCAACTTCTTGCATTTCTGCTTCCGCTTTTTCGACCCGTTTTGCAAAGTCTTGATAGAAGCTGTCGATAATACGAACCCATTCGATCGTACCTTCTTCAACGCTATCAAGTTCTTTTTCCATTTTCGCTGTGAATTCCACGTTAATGATTTCAGGGAAGAATTCAATGATTAAGTTGAGAACAATTTCCCCAAGCTCTGTTGGGATAAACCGTTTATTATCAAGTGCGACATAGCCACGCTTTTGAATCGTATCTAATGTTGGTGCATACGTAGACGGACGGCCTATACCTAGCTCTTCAAGCGTTTTGACAAGTCTTGCCTCAGTGTAGCGCGGAGGCGGCTGCGTGAAGTGCTGTTCAGGTTCGATATCTTTTGAAAGAACCGTATCACCTTCTTTAAGATCAGGCAGCATTTTGTCCTTTTCTTCTAGCTGATCGTCTTTCCCTTCTACATATACCTTCATGAATCCAGGGAATTTCACTTTGCTTCCGTTAGCACGGAATGTAAGCCCGTTATTATCAAGGTCCACACTCATTGTATCAAGAACAGCTGGCGCCATTTGGCTTGCGACGAATCGTTCCCAAATCAATTTATACAGACGAAGCTGATCTCGGCTTAAGACATGTTTGACATCTGCTGGTTTTCTTAGCGTAGATGTCGGTCTGATGGCTTCGTGAGCATCTTGTGCATTTTCATTCTTTTTAGCGGTTCGTTTTGTTGTATTTAAGAAATTCTTACCGTATGTCTGATCAATGAAAGCAGATACTTCTTCAATCGCCGTATTGGAAATACGTGTTGAGTCCGTTCTCATGTATGTAATGAGTCCGACTGTACCTTCTTTACCAAGATCAATTCCTTCATATAATTGCTGTGCAATCATCATCGTCTTTTTCGCACGGAAGTTTAATTTTCTCGCAGCTTCCTGCTGTAAAGTAGATGTTGTAAACGGAACAGCTGGGTTGCGTTTACGCTCTTTTTTCGTCACTTTCTCTACAGAGAATTTGCTCCCTTTTAGTTTCGAAAGGATTTCTTTTACATCTTCTTTTGTTTTCAGTGGATGCTTTTTGCCATTGACGCCAAAGAAGCTCGCTTCGAAGCTTTCTTTTCCTTTTAGGAATGTACCGTCAATTGTCCAGTATTCTTCTGGTTTAAATTCATTAATTTCATTCTCGCGATCAATAATCAGGCGGAGTGCAACTGATTGAACACGACCAGCACTTAAGCCCTTTTTCACTTTCTTCCATAAAATCGGACTAATTTTATACCCAACGAGACGATCTAAGATCCGTCTTGCCTGCTGTGCATCAACTAAATCCATATTGATCATACGTGGATGCTTAAAGGAATCTTTAATAGCATCTTTTGTAATCTCGTTAAAGACAACGCGGCAGTCAGAAGAGAGGTCAAGGTCAAGGCTATGCGCTAAATGCCAAGCAATCGCTTCTCCCTCTCTATCGGGGTCAGCTGCGAGATAGACTTTCTTTACTTTTTTCGCAGCTGTTTTTAATTCTTTTAATACGGGGCCTTTCCCGCGAATTGTAATATACCTCGGTTCGAAGTCATGCTCAGTGTCAACACCAAGCTGACTTTTCGGTAAATCTCTTATGTGCCCCATTGAAGCCTTTACTTTATACTTTTTACCTAAATAACGCTCAATCGTTTTCGCCTTGGCTGGCGACTCAACGATGACTAAATAATCAGCCATACTCAAAATCCCCCTTAAGAGGTGTTCTCTCTTTATACATTTCACAATTCATATTTATGTTAATTGCACCTATCTAACAGGCAATCATGAAAAATTCTTTATGATGAACATCATTATAAACACGAAAAACAAAGTGTAAACTTAAATCCTCACTATTATTAAATATTCCTATGTCTTTTGTCAAACGATATTTTTATGAGAGTTCAGTATATTGAACGCTGCGGAAGGAGAATTCCTCTAAAATATCCTTCGTTGAATGAACAAGCTTTGCTCCCTGCTGTATAAGTCTGGCTGGACCTGTGGAATTAGGATCAAAGATTGATCCTGCAACCGCAAATACCTCTTTGCCTTGCTCAAGTGCTTGATAGGCGGTAATGAGTGAACCGCTCTTTTCTTTGCACTGAATCACGATGGTTCCACTTGTGAGCGCACTAATTAAACGATTCCTCAAAGGGAAATGCCACTTTTCTGGTTTGACGTAAGGCGGATGCTCAGATAAAAGCAAATGATGCTCGCCCATGTATTCAGCCATTTGCACATGTTCCTTTGGGTATAAGTGCTGAAATCCGCCTGCTATAATACCGATCGTTTTCCCTTTATTCCTAATGCACTCTTTATGTGCAAGTCCATCAATGCCTTTTGCTAAGCCACTGACAATCGTCCACTCTTCCTTTACAAGCTCACCAACAATTTTCTTCACACATGCTTCTCCATAAGACGATGGAACTCGTGTGCCTACTACACCTAAACTTTTTTCTTCATTTAAATACGATATGTTTCCTTTTAGGAATAACACAGGGGGAGGATCATAAATATGTTTTAGTGTGCTGGGATATAAGGGTGATGTGATGGGAATCATGTGAATGTTTTGCTTTAAATAGGCTTGAACGATGTGTTGAAAAATGGGGAATTCTTTTTCTTCGGCTTGTTTTAAGCGGGTAAAGTCGATTGTTTGTAATGATCGATCCTGTTTGAAATGATGTGTTTCTTCATTTATATATAGCTCAGGATCGACTTTCCACCATTTTGTTAACAAAGAGGGTGAGATGAGGCCTTTTAAGCGGTGAAAAATCATTCTTTCGGACACGTTGTACATACCATTCCTCCTGTTTAAGATAGAAAGAAGAAGACTTGTCAAAGAACAAGTCTTCTTGTGTCATTAATGCGTTTTACAAGCTTCAAAGAGATTCTTCTCTTTTAGTACTTTAATCAAAGTTTCTCCCATGACAGATGGTGTCTCTGCCACTTCAATTCCACATTCACGCATTGTTTTTACTTTTTCATCAGCTGTTCCTTTACCACCAGAAATAATGGCACCAGCATGTCCCATGCGTTTTCCTGGAGGCGCCGTTTTACCGCCAATAAAGCCAACAACTGGCTTTGTCATATTTGCTTTTACCCATTCAGCTGCTTCTTCTTCAGCCGTACCGCCAATTTCACCGATCATAATGACAGCATGTGTATCAGGGTCTTCATTGAATGCTTTTAATACATCAATAAAGTTTGTCCCATTGACAGGGTCTCCGCCGATTCCTACAGCTGTCGATTGACCAACGCCAGCTTCTGAAAGCTGATGTACCGCTTCATATGTAAGCGTTCCAGAACGAGAAACAACCCCCACATGACCTTTTTTATGAATGTAGCCTGGCATGATCCCAATCTTACATTCTTCAGGTGTAATGACACCTGGGCAGTTAGGGCCAACAAGTCTTGTCTTTTTCCCTTCCATATACCGTTTTACTTTGACCATGTCAAGTACTGGAATATGTTCTGTAATACAAATGACTAGATCGACTTCTGCATCAACAGCCTCTAAAATGGCATCTGCTGCAAATGGTGCTGGTACATAGATAACAGAAGCATTTGCTCCAGTTGTTTGAACAGCTTCAGATACTGTATTAAATACAGGAACTCCTTCTACTTCAGTTCCACCTTTTCCAGGTGTGACACCGCCAACAATATTTGTTCCGTACTCAATCATTTGTTTTGTATGGAACAATGCGGTTGAACCGGTAATCCCCTGAACAATTACTCTCGTATTTTTATTAATAAATACACTCATTTAGGTTCCCTGCCTTTCTGCTCTACTTGACTAAAGATACAATCTTTTCTGCCCCATCAGCCATAGACTCAGCAGAAGTGATATTTAAGCCTGAATCGCTCAGAATTTTCTTCCCTAATTCAACGTTTGTTCCTTCAAGACGTACAACGAGTGGTAATGTTAAGCCGACTTGTTTCGTCGCTTCAACGACACCTTCTGCAATGACATCACATTTCATGATGCCGCCAAAAATGTTCACGAAAATCCCTTTTACATTTTGATCAGATAAGATGATTTTAAATGCTTCCGTTACTTTTTCAGCTGTTGCACCGCCGCCAACATCCAGGAAGTTTGCAGGGTCCCCGCCGTAATGCTTGATGATATCCATTGTAGACATCGCAAGACCTGCACCATTGACCATACAGCCAATATTTCCATCTAGAGAAATGTAGCTTAGATCATATTTAGATGCTTCAATTTCTTTTGGATCCTCTTCATCAAGGTCACGGTATTCTAATATATCTTTTTGTCTATATAAGGCATTGCTATCAAAGTTTAATTTCGCATCAAGTGCCATGACTTTTCCATCGCCTGTTACAACAAGTGGATTAATCTCAGCAATTGAACAATCTTTTTCAACGAACGCATTGTAAAGACTTGTCATAAACTTAACAGCTTGGCCAACTAATTTTGTTGGAATATTAATTTTAAACGCTACTTCTCTCGCCTGATAGCCTTGCAATCCAATCGCTGGGTCGATGACCACTTTGACGATTTTTTCTGGCGTTTTTTCTGCTACTTCTTCAATTTCAGTACCGCCTTCTTCAGAAGCCATCAATACAATTCTTGATGTCGCTCTGTCCAAAACAAGTCCAACGTAGTACTCCTTTTGAATATCGCAGCCTTCTTCAATAAGTAAGCGTTTTATTTCGCGCCCCTCAGGCCCAGTTTGATGTGTGACAAGTGTTTTGCCGAGCAATTCCTCTGCAAACCCTTTCACTTCATCTTTTGTTTTTGCAATTTTTACCCCGCCTGCTTTACCACGGCCGCCTGCATGAATCTGTGCTTTTACGACATATACAGAGCTTTCTAGCTCTTCTGATGCTTTCACTGCTTCATCAGGTGTAAATGCTACTTTACCATTTGGAACTGAAACCCCATATTTTCTTAGGATTTCTTTTCCTTGGTACTCATGGATATTCATTTCCCATCCTCCCAACATATGTAGAAACAAAAATTATAAAATAGACTGCGCTTTCATTTTAAAGAATAAAAAAGAGAATGTCTAGGGTTCTATGTAAAATCGTAAAATCCTTCTAAACATTCAAACTTTTATTTTATTAAAAATATAAATTTTTCATTCAAAACACTTATTTTACCTTATTTTTTCATTTTTTGATCTAACCTATAGATAAACGAAAATATTTCTGCTACAGTATCGTATAACGCTTCAGGGATCTCCTCATCCAGCGTTAAGTGGCGCATGAGTTCGACTAAATTACGGTCTTCTTGGATAGGAACTCCCGACTTTTTTGCTTCTTCAATGATATGGTCTGCCACATAGCCGCTCCCTGTCGCGACGACTTTTGGCGCCTTTTGTTTTTCTTCATCATAATGTAGAGCGACCGCCCTTCTAAGCGGTTTTGAATCCTTCATACTCGTAAGTCCAGCCCTTTCTCGCTGATTTTATGAAAGTGTTCATCTAGAAAGTGAGACGGATCTACTGGCTCTTGTCTCTTCTTTGCTGTAATTCCCGTAAGGCTGTATCCTAAGGCATTTAAATTCTCCCGAACTGCTGGAATCATTGGATTAATGGTTCCTTGAAGTTCATGACCGGTTTCAACTGTAATTGACATGACCTTTTGCTGAATCGTACAGTCGATTAATGTTTCTTCGAGGTTTTCCATGTTTAAGTAAAACATAAGGCGACACTGAGAAATGTCAATAGAGCCATCTTTTTTCTTATGTCCTTTTAGAATAAAGGTTAAATCTTGAACACTATGTTTTGAAAAGAGCGGATAAGAGACCATCATTTGGCTGATGGTTTGGTTCTCCTGCTGCACAAATAACTGCCCGTTCAATCTATGAAACAATTGATCGACTTCTTTTTTTACGGGCTCTGGTAAATCAGACTGTCTCACATCATTTAAGACGAGCTTTAATTGGTGAAGCTCCTGATTTTTTACATCCTGGTTGCCTTTTTCGAGTAGTTTCAGCATACCGATTTCGTCACGTACACCTATTGCCTTTTTCATCGTCATGAGTAAATCGAGCACATCGGTTTTATTGCTTAATGCGGGTTCCGTCTGCTGCACCACCTGAGCCAATGCTTTTGCCTCTATTTTTGACAGGAATGGAAATTCTTTTTGAAGCACAGATGCTTTTGCGTCAGGCTGAGATCCAGCCTGCTGAAGCCCTTGCAGCAATGACGTGAGCTGTTTTAAGCTAGGTTCTTGCTGCCCATCTGCGCCTTGTTTTATTAAACTTGTAAGTATCCGCTCAATTTGCTGAGGCGGGATGTGCAGCTCTTTTGGACTTGTTGACTGCTGCACGTTAGATTGAAGAACTTGGGTCGTCTGACGCTCTTGAGCGATTGGAGTTTGGCTATTTTCTTTTGGTTGAGTCAGATTGGGCTGAGGCGTTACAGGTAGACTTCCTCCTTGCTTCGTCGCCCCTTCTCTCGCTGCTAGAAGGACCGATAAGAGCTTTTCTGCATGGACAGACGTCTCAGCATCTATGACTGATCGAACGGCTTGTGTAAGCGCCTGTGTGGCGTCTGAGTGCTTCGGGAGCTGTGTTAAGCGTTCTAGCAGCGCTGTCATATCCTGATGAAGAGCAGAGGATGATTTCACAGCTAAAATGGATTGAAGCACTCCTTCCTGGATCGGCAAGTCTTTCTTTAAAGCAAATAGAAGTGCCTGGAGACCTTTTTTCACATCAGCTCCTTGAAGCTGTTCGATCCACTTCACTGCCGTTTTTAACTCTGTTTCGTTGATAACCGATTTTTCTTTTAAAAAAGCTGTGGCTGTTAGAATGTTTTCAAGTCCGCTTTTCAGAGAGAGACCTTCTAATAGTTTGGCAGCGGCATCCTTTAATGTCTTAGGATCTTGATCAAATTGCTGGACTGGCCTTAGTTTATTGAGGCTGTCTCCACCCTCTTGTTCAAATTGAAACCAATAAAATGCGTCTGCTTTGAGCTGAGCCGCTAGCTGTGCTTTTATTTTTGTTGAGCCTATTTGAACAAGGGCTGTATCATCTCCAAGCATTTTCAGTACTTTACCGAGAATCAGCCGATGCACATTTTCCTTTCCTTCGGTGTTTAATGGCACAGATTCTGCCGCACTTAACCGGCTATTCAGTGCTGTATGTATGTCCTCAACTCTTGTCATCACAGGCAGCCTCCTTAGGTCAAAAATTTATGAGATAACGGATTTCACTGGTGCAAACGATAATCGATGGATTGGGGCAGCTCCATGTGTTTGAATGGCAGCCAAATGCTCTTTTGTTCCGTACCCTTTATGTTTTTCAAATTGATACTCAGGGTACTTACGCCCGTATTCTTCCATCATCTGATCTCTTGTCACCTTTGCAATACATGCACCTGCTGCGATGGATGCACTTTTTGCATCTCCTTTGATGATATTCTCCTGGTGAATAGGAAGTGGGAGCGTCATGGCATCTATGAGTAGATAATCAGGTGTATGAGTTAACTGCTCCACCGCTCTCACCATCGCCAGTCTTGATGCCTCGTAAATATTGATTTCATCAATCGTAGCCGCATCAACAATGCCGATACCGATATCAAGTGCTTCTTTTTGGATCAGGTCATAATATGCCAATCTTTTTTTCTCAGATAATTGCTTTGAGTCGTTTAAACCGAGCAGGACTGTATCTTCCTTTAATATGACAGCTGCTGCTACAACGGGGCCTGCCAGCGGTCCTCTTCCTGCTTCATCTATTCCAGCAATACATGTGTATCCCTGCGCCTTAGCATTGTTTTCAAATTGCAGCATCTCATTCCATGCTACATGAAGTTGCTGCTGCTTTTCTCTCTCTTTGTGCCACTTCTCTATCAGTTTTTGGACACTTTTTCTCTTATCATCTTTTACAAGCTCATGAATGTATGACTCGTCTTGCGAATGCTTTTCTATCAGTTCTTTTATTTGTTTCACTGTGTACATAGGCTTTTCGTCAGCCTCCTTCTTTATATCGGCAGTTTTCCGCAAAAAATAAAGACCCGCATGAGCTGCGTGTCTTTTAGCTTTCAGGCTTCTCAAAAGTGAGGGGACCAAATTTTTCTGTTCGAATATCCCGAATAATGATTTCGGTGGTTTTGTCGTAATTAATCAATCCACCGCTCATGAGACAGCCGCGCTTTGTACCTATTGCATCAAACAGCTCAGCCGTATCTTCAGGGATCTCCGTTAGGTCATAGCGTTTTTTTAATCTCTCTGGATAGTTTTCTTCTAGAAAGCGAAGTCCATATACAGCGACATCCTGTAAGTTGATGATAGAATCTTTGATCGCTCCAGTTACCGCTAGCCTAAGTCCTACTTTCTCATCTTCAAACTTCGGCCAGAGGATTCCAGGTGTATCGAGCAGTTCCAATTCTTTCCCTACCTTCACCCATTGCTGTGAGGTGGTAATACCAGGACGGTCTCCTGTTTTGGCAATGTTCTTTTTCGCTAAACGATTGATTAAGGTCGATTTCCCGACGTTGGGAATCCCGATAATCAGCGCCCGGATTGCACGTGGTTTAACACCTTTTGCTTTCATGCGGTCGAATTTTTCTTTTAAGATTTCTTTTGAAGTTGTGATGATCTGATTTAACCCTTGTCCATCGACAGAGTTAATAGCAAGTGACCGAACGCCTTGCTGCTCAAAGTGCGCCTGCCACTCCTTTGTCACACGAGGATCCGCTTTATCTGCTTTGTTTAATAGCATGATTTTGGGTTTATTCTGAAGGATTTCTTCGATCATTGGGTTTCTAGAGGACATCGGAATTCTAGCATCAGTTAATTCAAATACGATGTCGATGAGCTTTAATTTTTCTGTGACTTCACGTCTTGCTTTTGCCATATGGCCTGGAAACCATTGAATCGTCATATGTGCACCTTCTCTTCTATCGATTATCTCTATACATTGTACAAAAAAAGAGCCTGTTACAGGTAACAAGCTCTTTCCTTTGATATCATTATCGTCTGATTTCTTTGATACGAGCCGCTTTACCGCGAAGTTCACGTAGGTAGTAAAGTTTCGCACGACGTACCTTACCGTGACGTACAACTTCGATGTTAGCGATTTTTGGTGTGTGTACAGGGAATGTACGCTCAACGCCTACACCGTAAGAAATCTTACGAACTGTGAAAGTTTCGCTGATTCCACCACCACGACGCTTAATTACAACACCTTCAAAGATCTGGATACGCTCACGAGTACCCTCGACAACTTTAACGTGTACACGTAAAGTGTCACCAGGACGGAACGCAGGAAGATCAGTGCGTAATTGTTCTTTTGTGATTTCTTCAATCAAATGTTGCATCGTTTTCAACTCCTTCCAACAGATGCTCATGTCCTCTTTCTTCATTGCAGCGGAACATCGTTTTCAAACTTGAATCGGCAAGCCGTCCAAGTCACAAGTAGTATCATACCATACCTCTATGCAGTGTGCAATACAATCTAGTCATTATGAAGCTGCCAAAGCCATCTTTTTTCTTCATCTGTTAACGTTTTGCATGAATCGATCAAATCTGGCCTTCTTGTATAAGTTCGCTTCAAGGATTCTTTGCGCCGCCACTCTTCAATTTTGGCATGATTTCCAGAGAGGAGCACTTCCGGCACTTTTAGTCCTTTATAATCGGCTGGCCTTGTATAGTGAGGATGCTCTAGCAAACCTGTACTAAATGAATCTTCAATGTGAGACGCTTCTTTTCCAAGCACATGAGGCAAAAGCCTGACCACACTGTCTGCAATCATCATCGCTGGCAGCTCTCCGCCTGTGAGAACGAAATCTCCGATTGAGATTTCATCTGTGACAAGATGCTCCCTGATGCGCTCATCGTAGCCTTCATAATGGCCGCAAATGAACATAAGGTGTTCTTCTTTTGCAAGTTCCTCTGCCTTCTTTTGTGTATATCTTTCTCCTTGAGGACAGACAAGAATAATTCGGGGCTTCTTGCTTGCTTTCTTCGTTAAATCTTCTACCGCATCGAATACGGGCTGTGCTTTCAGTACCATACCAGCACCGCCGCCATATGGGTAATCATCTACTGTTTTGTGCTTATGATCTGAATACTCTCTAAAATTGACAACATTGAATGAGACAGCTTCTTTCTCCTGTGCCTTTTTTAAGATCGATGAGTGGAGCACACCTTCGAACATTTCAGGAAAAAGCGTTAAGAAGTCGATTTTCATTCGTCAATGAGTCCTTCCATCACTTCAATGTGTATGGTTTTGGATGAGATATCGATCTTTTTGACGACAGATGGGATATAAGGAATCAAGGCATCTTTTTTGCCTTTTCTTCCGACCACCCAGACATCATTTGCCCCTGGTGTTAAAATCTCCTTGATTTGGCCGACAAGCTGATCCTCTTCATCGTATACTTCACAGCCAATGATTTGGTGGAAATAAAATTCTCCTTCATCTAAAGAGCCGAGATGTTCTTTTTCTACTTTTAAGATTGATTCTTTCAATAGCTCTGCTTCATTTAATGAGCTAATTTCTTCAAATGTAAGCAAATCAAACTGTTTATGCTGCCTATGTGATGCGACAGTGACTTTCAGCGGCTCCCCTTGACCTTGCTTAAAAATATAGAGGACGCTTCCTTTTTTGTAACGCTCTTCTGGGAAATCTGTCTTTGATACGACGCGTACTTCTCCGCGCACTCCGTGTGTATTGACAATCTTTCCAACATTCAACCATTCTTGTTCCATGTTCTCAATCACCCCTGACGTATTTCCACAATGGTGCCGTCTTTCACGACGATGACATTGTCTTGCATCTTGTCATCCCATTTATCACCTATTTTCACTTCAACCAGCGCATCCACTTCTGTCTCTTTCATTTCACTTCCAAGCGGCAAAATATGCAGCTGCTCTACTTGAAAGTCAATTTGCTGGATCTTTTCCTGCCGTTTATCGATGGCTTTTTGAAATTGAGGGATGGCTTCTTGCTGATGTGGTTCTTTTTCATGTTTTTTCAGTTGAAAATATAGTTGGTTGCATTCACGTTCTAGTCTTTCTTTTTTCTCCAAAAAAGTCGTTAACAGTTTGTCCTTACTGCTTTCAGTTAATACTTGCATGACGGTGACATGTTGAATGATCTGCATCTTCCTTTTTGTCCCCCTATCCGAAGGCATTTGTCCTCTACAGTATAACGAAAAATAGATTTAAACGTGTAAAAAAAGGGGAGGTCCTAAGCCCTCTCCCTTTTTAGTCAGCAATCTCAAGTTGAACTTTCTTAGAAGACTCTGCACTTGCTGCAAACATGACTGTTCGTATCGCTTTCGCTGTACGTCCCTGCTTTCCGATCACCTTTCCGGTATCTTCAGCATTGACAGACAGTGTGTAAATCACTTGCTCATCTTTTTCTAATGAAGATACGTGAATATCTTCTGGGAAATCAACAAGTGGCTCGACGATGGACACAATCAATTCTTCCAAGGACAGCTCATTCATTATTTGCTGTTTTTCGCATTATGAAATTTTTCAAGAATTCCTTGGCTTGAGAAAAGGTTGCGAACTGTATCAGATGGTTTCGCACCATTTTGAAGCCATTTAAGAGCTAATTCTTCGTTGATTTTCACCTCAGCTGGTGATAACACTGGATTGTATGTTCCAACTGTTTCGATGAAACGACCATCACGTGGTGAACGAGAATCTGCTACTACAATACGATAGAAAGGAGATCTTTTTGATCCCATACGTTTTAAACGAATTTTTACTGCCATTTTACTAGCACCTCCGAAAATATTTCAACAAGATAGTATATTAACAATGATAAAAGGGTTTGTAAAGTGTTTTTTCTTAACAACGGTTTTATCATGTATAACCAATTACATAAATGGTAATTTAAAGCCTTTTTTCTTTCCTTTGGACATGTTGGTCATTTGCTTCATCATCTTTTTCATTTCGTCAAATTGCTTTAAGAGGCGATTGACTTCCTGTACAGATGTTCCGCTTCCTTTTGCAATCCGTTTTCTTCGGCTTGCATTGATGACCTCTGGCTGTTCTTTTTCCTCGGTCGTCATTGATTTAATGATCGCTTCGATGTGATTGAGCTGCTTTTCGTCTACTTGGACGTTTTTGAGCCCTTTCATTTTACCGGCTCCCGGCATCATTTGGATCAATTCATCAAGTGGACCCATGTTACGAACTTGGCCAAGCTGCTCGAGGAAATCATCGAGTGTAAAGCTCATGGTCCGCATTTTTTGTTCAAGCTCTTTCGCTTTATCTTGGTCCACGTTTGCCTGTGCTTTTTCAATCAGTGTAAGCACATCTCCCATGCCAAGAATTCTTGATGCCATCCGTTCTGGGTGGAATGGTTCAATCGCGTCAAGCTTTTCACCTAGCGCGGCGAATTTAATCGGCGTATTGGTGACAGCTCGAATGGAAAGTGCTGCACCGCCTCGTGTATCCCCGTCTAGTTTCGTTAAAACGACACCTGTTAAACCTAGCTGTTCATTAAAGCTTTTCGCTACATTGACAGCATCTTGACCTGTCATAGAGTCAACAACAAGGAAAATTTCTTCTGGACTCGCTACTTCTTTTACTTTCTGAAGTTCATCCATCAATTCTTCATCAATATGAAGACGTCCTGCTGTATCTAAAATGACATAATCATGGTGTTCTTCTTTCGCTTTTTCGATTGCCTGTTTGGCAATCTCGACAGGACTGACTTGATCACCTAATGAAAACACAGGCATATCAAGCTGTTTCCCTAGCGTTTCAAGCTGCTGGATCGCTGCTGGTCTGTAAATATCTGCAGCCACCATCATCGGCTTGCGATTATGTTTTTTGCGAAGTAAATTGGCAAGCTTCCCAGTTGTGGTGGTTTTACCTGCCCCTTGAAGACCAACCATCATAATGACCGTCGGAGATTTTTTCGCTACAGCGATTTTACTCTCTTCTCCGCCCATTAATTCAGTGAGTTCTTCTTTTACAACTTTAATGACCTGTTGCCCAGGGGTAAGGCTTTTCATGACCTCTTGTCCAACTGCCCGCTCACTTACTTTTTTCACAAAGTCTTTGACTACTTTAAAATTGACGTCAGCTTCAAGAAGGGCAAGGCGTACCTCGCGCATCATTTCTTTTACATCTTGTTCTGACACTTTTCCTTTGCCGCGGATTTTTGAA
Source organism: Bacillus sp. FSL K6-2431 (assembly GCF_038005165.1). Classification (NCBI taxonomy): domain Bacteria; kingdom Bacillati; phylum Bacillota; class Bacilli; order Caryophanales; family Bacillaceae; genus Bacillus; species Bacillus sp. FSL K6-2431. Next base: position 545,260 of record NZ_JBBOSQ010000001.1, read on the forward strand.
ATCGTCTGCTGCAGTCGGTCGGCTAATCCTTCAAATGCCATACTGTGCCGCCTCCTAATCTAATTTCTCAAGCGATTCAATTAAAGCTTCTGCTTCTTCCATCTGAGCGGAATCTGCTACGAGCTCACTCATTTTTTTGAGAAGTTCTTTACGCTCTTTAAATTTCTTAAACAAGAGCAGCTTTTCTTCATATTGTTCAAGCATCGCTTCAGTCCGTTTAATATTATCATAAACAGCCTGTCTTGATACTTCATATTCATCCGCAATTTCACCGAGGGAAAAATCGTCTAGGTAGTAAAGCGACATGTAGCTCTTTTGCTTTGCGGTTAACAACGATTGATAGAAGTCAAACAAGTAGTTCATTCTCGTTGTTTTTTCAAGCGTCATGGGCTCTCTCCCCTTTGTTAAGTTCATTCCCTTTACATCAACTAAGTTTACACGGTTCTCTACTGTGTGTCAAGTTTTTATCTTGTCACTGCATGAAGCGGCGTATAAATAAAAATGCCAGCAATCTTTGCCGGCATTTTTGTTAGTCCTCTTGATCAATCACGTCTGAGAATAATCCATACACATACGATTCTGCATCGAATTCTTGCAGATCGTCTACCTTTTCACCTAAACCGACGAGCTTCACGGGGATGTTTAACTCATTTCGAATTGCAAGGACAATCCCGCCTTTTGCAGTGCCGTCAAGCTTTGTTAAAGCAATTCCTGTCACATTCGTCGCTTTAGAAAATTCTTTCGCTTGTGCCATCGCATTTTGACCCGTTGTTGCATCAAGAGCGAGCAGCACTTCATGCGGTGCATCTGGAACCTCGCGTTCAATGACTCTCTTGACCTTCTCTAGCTCTTTCATCAAGTTGACTTTGTTTTGTAGTCTTCCTGCTGTATCACAGATAAGGACATCCGCATTTTTCGCTTTTGCTGATTGAACGGCATCATAGATCACCGCTGCTGGATCAGAGCCAGCCGTCTGTTTGACAACAGGGACACCTGAACGCTCTCCCCATACTTCAAGCTGCTCTATCGCACCGGCACGGAATGTATCACCTGCTGCCAAAATGACGGATTTCCCATCATTTTTCAGCTTATTTGCAAGTTTGCCGATCGTCGTTGTTTTCCCAACGCCATTGACACCAACAAATAAAATGATATTTAATCGCCCGTCTTCAATATTCAGCGCAGAGATTTGTTCCTCTCCGCTATTGTAGATTTCAACCAGTTTTTCAGAGATGACCGATTGTACTTCACTTGGGTCTTGAATGTTTCTTAGTTTCACTTCTTTTTTCAGCTCATCAATCAGTTCCATCACCGTTGTGAAACCGACATCCGCGCCGATCAGAACTTCTTCTAATTCTTCAAAAAAGTCTTCATCAACTTTACGGTAGCGTGAAATGAGTTCATTTACTCTTCCTTGAAAGGAGTTTCTCGTTTTTTCAAGTCCATCTTTAAACTTTTCTGATACTGAATCGGTTTGCTGCGTAAATTTTTCTTTTAATTTCTTAAAAAAGCTCATTTGGTTCAAAAACCTCCTTTAATTACTGGACAAGCTCTTTCGTTTCTTCTAGTTTGACAGATACAAGCTTAGAAACACCTGACTCCTGCATCGTAACACCGTAGAGCACATCTGCTTCTTCCATTGTTCCTTTGCGGTGCGTAATGACTATGAATTGTGTTTCTTCGCTGTATTTTTTTAAATATTGTGCAAAGCGGAAAACATTGGCTTCATCAAGCGCCGCTTCTACCTCATCTAACACGCAGAATGGAACAGGTCTGACTTTTAAAATAGAGAATAGTAAAGCGATCGCTGTCAATGCTCTCTCACCGCCTGAAAGAAGGCTTAAGTTTTGCAGCTTTTTCCCTGGCGGCTGCGCGACAATATCAACGCCAGAGTTTAGTAAATCGTTTGGATCTGTCAGCTTAAGATCTGCTTTCCCGCCGCCAAATAATGCTTGGAAAACTGATTCAAAATGCCCGCGAATTTGCGAGAATGTTTCAGAGAAGCGCTTTGTCATCTCTTGATCCATTTCTTCGATCACTTGGAATAATGTATTTTTCGCTTCTGTCAGATCATTTCGCTGTTCTGTTAAGAAAAGGTAGCGTTCATTTACTCGTTCATACTCATCAATGCTGCCTAAGTTCACTGTTCCTAGCTCTTCAATGGCTAATTTGATCAGTTTCACTCGTTTTCTTGCTTCATCTGGCGATAACGTCAGATGATACATCTCTTTTGCCCCTTCAAACGAGAGAGCATACTCTTCGTTCAAATAAGCGATGAGGTTGTCGAGCTCAACTTCCATACGGCCAAGCTTAATTTCTTCATCTTTTAAGCTTGTGGTGAGCTGCTTGTAAAGGCGTTTTTGTTCTTTCAGTTCACGTTCAGCAAATTCTAACGTTTCAGAAAGAGCAAGACGCTGTTTGCGCCGCTCTGAAATGAGCGCGGTTGTTTTGTTTTTATTTTCCAGCTTCTCTTTCGCCGCTTCTTCCAGCTGTTCTGCTCCGCTTGAGCTAGATGTCATTTCACTTGTTAAGAGTGACAGATCTTCTTTTGTTTCCGTCAGCGTTTGTTCAGCCTCTTCTAATTCGGCCATTAAGCTCGAAAGCTTTTCTTGTTCATTCGCTAAGGACTGCTCTTTTTTGGCAAGCGAGATTTTCAGCTCTGTTAATTCGGCAGAAATGGTTTCTTTCGTTGAGCTTTGGGTCTGTTTACGCTTTGTTAATGTATTGATCTCTTGATCAAGGGTGGTCAATTTCTCCCCTATAGAAACTTCAAGAGCTGCCTGCTTTTTGTCCTTATCTGTAAGTTCAGTAGAACGCAGCTGCAATTCTTCTTTTTCTTGGTCATAGAGTTCAAGGTGAGCATTAATATTTTTTTCTGCTACTTGCAGTTCGTATAGCTTCCCTTTGAGCTCTTGCTGCTGTTCTCGAAGCGTTTCTCCCCGCTGACGCAGTTCGTTTAATTGACTTTCGTTTGCTGCAATCAATTGCTTCGTTTCTTTTGTTTCCTTTTCAAGGATCGTCGTTTTTTCTTCCATTTCAACAAGCTGCTTTGTTAATGTTTCGATTTCACGGTTTCTTGAAAGAAGGGAGTTGTTCTTTTTCTTAACACCGCCACCAGTCATTGAACCGCCGGGGTTCACAACATCTCCATCAAGGGTCACGATGCGATAACGATGACCAAGCATTTTTGCCAGTTCATTGGCGCCTTTTAAGTCTCTAACGATCAGAACCGTTCCAAGCAAGTTCTGTATGACCTTTTGATACTTTTCTTCAAAGGAAACAAGGTGACTTGCTACACCGATAAATGCAGCGTGCTGCTCGGCTGTTTGGACGTCTCTATGCTGAATGGTTCGTTCTTTGATCACATTCATTGGCAGGAAGGTTGCTCGTCCAAAGGAGTGCTGCTTTAAGTATGCAATTGCTTGTCGCGCTGCGGCTTCGTTTTCTGTGACGACGTGCTGCGTTGCTGCGCCTAGCGCGATTTCAATCGCTGTCTCATGCTGCTGATCTGTTTGAATCAGCTCTGCAATGGCACCGTGAATACCGCCTAACCGTTCTTTTGCCTTTAAGACCTCTTTTACTCCTTGGAAAAAGCCTGAGAAGTCTTCCTGCATGGATTCTAGCATCTCTTTTTTTGACTTTGCCTGCTGCACATATTGATAGGCTTGGTAAAGAGCCGTTTCTTTTTTCTCGTATTGACGTTTCATTTGCTCAAGCTTTTGTTCCGCTTCTCTAAAACGCTTGACCTGAGCCAGAATGTCTTCTTCTAGGGCTGAAAGCTGCTGCTCAGCCTCTGTTTTCTTCTCTTTGACAGACACACGTTCTTCAATGTGTTTTTGGTTGTTTTGCGTTAGCCGATCTAGCTGCATGGCCGCTTGGCGCTGCTGTTCTTCTAATAATTTGCGTTCATTGCGTATGGTAGCCTGTTCATTGAGCAGATCAAAATAATCGCTTTTCAGCTGTTCAATTTGACCTTCCACATCTTCACTATGAAGCGACAGTTGATGCTGCTTTGTTTTCACTTCATCTTTTAGCTGCTGCACTTCTTTTTGAAGGCTGTCCCGCGCGATTTTCTGTTGCTGAATTTTTTCGGTTAGCTGCGCCTGCTTTTCAGTTAAACGAATGAGCGTTTCTTCTAGCTGTCCCTGATTTGCGGCTGCATTTTTCTTCCGTTCTTTTAGTACTTCTTTTTTACCTTCAAGCTTTTCTAATTCCTCACTTGTGAAAAGAAGAACTTCTTGCAGGTCATTAATTGATTCGTCAAGTGCTTGAATGCGGTCTCTTGACTCTTCAATTTTAGCTTCTTTTGCTTGAATATCTGTGGATTGCTTCATTTCATCTTGTTTGAAGCGCTCGACAGCTTCACCAAGTGTTGTCCATTTTTCATGAAGTGCTTCGATGTCATGGACAGTTAAGGCGATTTCGACATTTTCAAGCTCTTCTTTTTTTTGCAAATAGTCCTTTGCAATAGATGCCTGCATTCTTAATGGTTCTACTTGATCTTCTAGTTCATGCAGAATATCTTCTACTCGGTTTAAGTTGTCCTGCGTTTCAAACAGTTTATTCTCGGCTTTTTTCTTTCTTGTTTTATATTTCAAAACACCAGCCGCTTCTTCAAAGATGCTTCTTCTCTCTTCTGCCTTACTAGATAGAATTTCCTCTACCTTCCCTTGGCTGATGATCGAAAAAGCTTCCTTTCCAAGACCTGAATCCATGAAAAGTTCAATAATATCTTTTAAGCGGACAGATTGATTGTTTATGAGAAATTCACTTTCTCCTGAACGATAGACTCTTCTTGTCACACTGACTTCGTGAAAATCGATCGGTAAAAAGTGATCTTCGTTATCTAATGTTAAAGTCACTTCTGCTAGGTTGACTCTTTTTCTTGAGTCGCTTCCTGCAAAAATGATGTCTTCCATTTTTCCTCCGCGGAGGCTTTTCGCTGATTGTTCTCCAAGTACCCAGCGGATGGCATCGGTAATATTACTTTTGCCGCTTCCGTTTGGTCCAACAACAGCGGTGACCCCTTTGACAAAGTCCACGGTCACTCGCTGTGCAAAAGATTTGAATCCTATCACGTCTAAACGTTTGAGGAACATGAGAGTGATCCTCCTTATGTATTTAAAGTACTATTATCTTACCATATGAAGTGAAAAAAGATGATGGAAAACAGAGTGAAATCCCCCTGAATGACGAGGGGGATTTTATTGGTTCATATGATGTTTCTGCAATTTAGCAAGTGCTTCCTGTGCAGCATGCTGTTCTGCTTCTTTTTTACTGCGGCCATTTCCAATTCCAAGCACTTCTCCGCGAAGGGAGACATTTGCTTCAAATTCCCGGTTGTGTGCTGGTCCTTTTTCATGCAGGATGTGGTATTCCAGTACACCTTTTCCATCGCGCTGAACGAATTCTTGCAGCTGGCTTTTAAAGTCCATGACATGCGAGAACGCTCCATCATTAATTTTCGGATAAACATAGGCTTCTAGGAATCGCTCCACTGGCTCAAGCCCTTGATCTAAATAAAGTGCCCCGATAAACGCCTCGAATACGTCCGCTAAAAGTGCTGGGCGTTTTCTCCCGCCGGTCATTTCTTCGCCTTTTCCTAAAAGAACAAGGTCTCCGAAGGACAGCTCATGTGCCAGAGACACAAGTGACGGTTCACATACGATCGCTGCTCTTAGTTTTGTTAAATCTCCCTCGCTCATCGCAGGATATTTCGCAAATAAGAATTGAGAGATGGTCAATTCTAAAACAGCATCTCCTAGAAATTCAAGTCTTTCATTATCCTCGTATGGCTTTTTCCGGTGTTCATTCACATAAGAGGAGTGCGTAAAGGCTTGATATAGAAGTTTTTCATTTTGAAAGTGTACAGAAATACGCTGCTGGAATTCTCTAAATTGCTCTAGTTTTTTGCTCTGTTTCTGTTTGTCTTTATATTGTTTTGGCATAGCAACCTCCAGGTAGGCTTAATCGCCTTTAAGGATACTGATTATATGGAGTCTCTCTTTCTACATGCAAGGAAACTTTGCTCCTTAGCATCTGAAAAAGGCTGACAATTGATCAGCTGAATATGTTGAAACTAACATAAATTTTGAAAGTCCCGTCATGAAAACAGACGGGACTTTGTTACGCTTATTGCTGGCTATTTATGTAGTTCACAGCGTCACCGACTGTTGCAATTTTTTCAGCATCTTCGTCAGAAATTTCCATATCGAACTCATCTTCAAGTTCCATAACTAGCTCAACTACATCAAGGGAATCAGCGCCTAAATCTTCTTTAAATGAAGCTTCCATTTTCACGTCAGCCTCATCAACGCCAAGGCGGTCTACAATAATTTTTGATACACGCTCTAATACGTCTGCCATTGCCTTTCACCTCCCCTCAAAGTATTATAGTTGATTCGTTTTTAAAAAACTAGAGAAAACCTAATGAAATTTTGATATTTCTTAGGACATGACCATTCCGCCATCTACTTGGATGGTTTGGCCTGTAATATAACCTGCTCCTTCTGAAGCTAAAAAGACAACAACGTTGCTAATATCTTCAGGTGCACCAAAGCGTGCAAGCGGGATCTGCTTAAGCATTTCAGTTTGTACATTCTCATCAAGCTTGTCTGTCATATCTGTAGAAATAAAGCCTGGTGCTACTGCATTGACTGTAATATGACGAGTTGCCAGCTCTTTTGCTGTTGTTTTCGTTAATCCGATGACACCAGCTTTTGCTGCAACATAGTTTGCTTGTCCAGGATTTCCACATACGCCAACCACTGAAGCCAAGTTGATGATTCTTCCGCTGCGCTGTTTCATCATTTGACGTGTCACAGCTTTTGTACAGTTAAAGACACCTTTTAAGTTTATGTTAATGACGTCATCCCATTCATTTTCTTTCATTCTCATGAGCAGGTTATCCTTTGTGATCCCTGCATTATTGACAAGAATGTCAATTGAACCAAATGTGTCAATCGCTTGTTTCATGAGCGATTGTACTTCTTCAGCATTTGAAACATCAGCTTTAACGGCAAATGCCTGCTGGCCAAGTGCTTTGATTTCGTCTACGACTTCATTTGCTTTTGCTTCGTTTCCAGAATAGTTGACGACAACATTTGCACCATTCTTTGCTAAATCGATCGCAATAGAACGGCCAATCCCGCGTGATGCACCTGTTACAACGGCTGTTTTATTTGTAAGCATCAAGAATCCTCCTTCAATGTTTCAATGGCTGCTTCAATTGTTTCCTGATCTGAAACTGAAATAGTTATCAGGCGGCGATTGACCTTTTTCACAAGACCTGAAAGCACTTTGCCTGGGCCAATTTCAATAAACGTTGTCACGCCTAAATCAATCAGACGTTCTACACTTTCTTCAAATCGAACAGGAGAATACAATTGTTCAATGAGCTTTGTTTCAATAGCATCACGAGATGTAACGATGTCTGCTGTGACATTTGAGATCACTGGTGTTTTGGCATCTGTAATGTTTAGCTTTGACAGAACATCTGTGAATTTTTCAGCGGCTGGTTTCATTAAGGCAGAATGGAAAGGTCCACTCACTTCAAGGGCAATCGCACGTTTTGCGCCTTTTTCTTTCGCTTTCTCTGAAGCGAGTTCAACCCCTTTTGCTGTACCAGAGATCACGATTTGACCAGGACAGTTTAAGTTAGCGAGTTCTACAAGATGACCACTCTCTGTCACTTCTTTTGTCACTTCTAAAAGCGCAGCTTGATCTAAGCCAAGGATCGCTGCCATAGCGCCTTCTCCTGCTGGAACAGCTTCGTTCATTAATTCGCCGCGCTTTCTCACTGCATAGACAGCATCTTGAAACGAAAGTGCGCCTGCCGCAACGAGGGCCGTATATTCACCAAGGCTATGTCCTGCTGCGTAATCTGCTTTGATTCCGCTCTCTTCAAATTTCTTTAAGATGGCGATACTTGTCGTTAAAAGAGCTGGCTGCGCGTTATAAGTGAGCGTCAGCTCTTCTGCATCTCCTTCAAAAATCATTGAAGATAAGTCAAAACCGAGGGTCTTGTCTGCTTCTTCAAATACAGCTTTAGATACTTCTTCTTGGTCAAATAAATCTTTTCCCATGCCAATTTTTTGAGAGCCTTGGCCAGGGAATAAAAATGCGATTTTAGTCATGCTGCTATACCTCCATTAAGACTCGTTCGTGGTTTCTTTTTGGACCTCTTGATGAATGATGGCTGAAACGTCTTTTTCTACGATATCACGTGCCTGACGAATGGCATGAAAAATGGCGTTTTCATCAGAGGAACCGTGCGCTTTAATGACAGGTGCCTTTAAACCAAATAAAGCGGCACCGCCATATTCGGAGTAATCCATTTTAGACTTCATCTGCATCAATTTCGGCTTCATCATGCCAGCCGCTATTTTTGCTGTGAAGCTGGATGTTAATGTTTCTTTCAGCATTTTAAAGACAGAAAGAGCTGTGCCTTCAATCGTTTTCAGGGCGATATTTCCTGTGAAACCATCTGTGACAACGACATCAGCTACACCTTCTAGTAAATCACGAGACTCCACATTTCCTACGAAATTCAAATTTGATGCTTTCAATAATTCAAAGGTTTTTTTTGTGAGATCGTTGCCTTTTTTATCTTCTGTTCCTACATTTAACAATCCTACACGCGGATTGCTCTTTGGAAAAACACGCTCTGCGTAAATTGAACCCATCATCGCATATTGCACAAGGTGTTCTGGTTTGGCATCAACGTTTGCACCGACATCTAGTAATAAAAACCCGCTGCCATCAAGTGTTGGCAGTGTTGGAGCAAGTGCCGGTCTATCGATGCCATCAATTCTTCCTACGATAAACAGTCCTGCTGTCATGAGTGCGCCAGTGTTTCCTGCTGAAATACAAGCATCTGCTCGTCCTTCGGATACTTCTTGCGCCATTTTCACCATAGATGAATCCTTTTTACGTCTAACTGCACGCACTGGTTCATCTGTCGGTTCAATGACTTCTTTTGCATCTAAAATCGTGATGCGCTCGTTATTTGTTATGTATGGTTTGATTTTATTTTCATCGCCGACAAGTGTAATCTCGATATCTGAAAATGCCGTTAAGCTTTTTTGCACACCGTCAATAATGGCTTTAGGGGCATGGTCTCCCCCCATTGCATCGACTGCAATTCTCATATTACGTGCCACCTTTTACTTTTGTTTTGAGCGATACATGACGAAGTCACCTGAGAAGACAACTTCCTCACCGACATAGCTGTTTACTTCAACTACAGTTCTGCCTTTTTCTTTATCATGCGAGGCTACTTTGGCTTTTGAGACAACTCGTTCGCCTTGTTTAACCTGCCTTGTAAATTTAATATTCGCTTTTGCTGTTAAAGCCAGTTCATCGTCAATGACCGCTACTGCAAGCGAATTTGCCTGGGCGAAGAGATGATGTCCCCTGGCAATTTGATTTCGGCTAAATACATGCTCTTTTCTCACTTCTAAAATGGAAATGGCTTGGTCATCAAGCTCTACATCAATCATTTCTCCAATCACTTCATCCAGCGGAAGTGACTTCACTTCATCCTCTAATGTCTTTTCGGCCACATGCTTAATTCTTTCGCGTAATTCAGGAATTGACAGTTCCAAACGATCAAGACGAACCGTTTGAATGCTTACACCGAATTTACTTGCCAATTCTTCATCAGTAATGAACGGAGTCGAGCTGATCGTTTGCTGGAGAAGCTTTTGACGTTCTTTTTTATTTAGTTTCATATGCAGACACCATCCGTACATTTATGACTAGGTACTAATAGTAGTATATAATCTCATAGATGATAAATCAATCCTTGTTTCAAAAAGACAAGAAAATTCCTCCAGCGCTTGATCAGCTTAATTTATCTCCGCCCAGCACCCCGCTGTCTACAAGTGTTTGCCGAAGTTCTTTGTATTCGGGATCTGTCCAAAATGCATCTGATTGCACAAGTTCTGCCGCATCTTTTCTAGCAGTTTCCAGTGCTCTGTAGTCATGAACCATATCTGCTACTTTAAATTCAGGCATTCCGCTTTGTTTTTTACCGAAGAAATCACCGGGTCCTCTTAGCTCTAAGTCCTTTTCAGACAGCTCAAAGCCGTCGGTTGTTTCGGACATAATCCTCATCCGCTCTTTCCCGGTTTCCGATTTTGGATCCGCCATTAAAACACAAAATGATTGATGCTCTCCGCGTCCAACCCGGCCTCTGAGCTGATGAAGCTGAGACAGTCCGAAACGGTCTGCATCGTAAATGACCATGATGGTCGCATTCGGCACGTTGACACCCACTTCAACGACTGTGGTTGAAACGAGAATTTGTACTTCATTTGCTGTAAAGTCTCTCATCACCTGATCTTTTTCATCACTCGCCAGTTTCCCGTGCATTAAGCCGATCGACCACTTACCGCGGTATGCCTCTGTCAGCATGCTGTGGACATCAATCGCATTTTGGACATCCAGCTTGTCCGATTCTTCTATGAGTGGACAAATAATATATGCCTGTCTTCCTTTTTTTAGCTCTTTATCTACAAATGCAAGAATCCTCTCAAGCATGTCATGCTTGACCCAATACGTTTCGATCTGTTTTCTGCCGGCTGGTAATTCATCAATGACGGAAACGTCCATTTCTCCAAAAACAGTGATCGCAAGTGTGCGCGGAATAGGTGTGGCAGTCATGAATAAGACATCTGGGTCCTGCCCTTTACTTCTTAGTTTTTTCCTTTGTTCGACGCCAAACCGGTGCTGCTCATCTGTGATCACAAGACCGAGCTGCTGAAATTCGACTTCGTCTTGGATGAGCGCATGCGTTCCGACTAATATATCAATCTCGCCCTCTTTTAGACGTTCTAGCAATTCTCTGCGGCGCTTTCCTTTCACAGAGCTTGTTAGTAGAGCGATATTTAGTCCCCATTTTTCAAACAGCTGATAAAGGGAATCTGCATGCTGCTCTGCCAAAATCTCTGTTGGAACCATTAATGCACCTTGATAGCCGGATAAATGAGCGGCATATAGTGCAATAGCTGCAACAGCAGTTTTCCCTGAACCTACATCCCCTTGCAGCAGACGGTTCATCCGGTACGGGGACGCCATATCAGACATAATTTCATCAAGCACTCTTGATTGTGCCTTTGTCAGCGGAAATGGCAGACTGTGAACAAACTCAAAAACAGCGTCTTTAGAAAACGGATGCTGGATGCCCGATGTTTTTTCTCGTTCTTTCTTTCTGATGGCCTGCATCTTCAGCTGGAAAATAAGAAATTCTTCGTACACAAAGCGGCGTCTTGCTTGCTTGAGCGAGTCTCTTGTTTCTGGCAGGTGAATGGTTTTTAATGCTTCCTGATAGGACATGAGTTTATAGGTAGAGACAAGCTGCTTTGGCAGTGGATCTTCAGCTTTATCTACATAAAGTGACAAGGCTTGTTTGACAAAACGCCTCATCATTTTCACGGTTACATTTTCTTTTACTGAATAAACAGGCTCTATACTGCCATCTTGCTCGTGCGTCCCTTTTTTAAATTCCTGCACCATGATCGATTGACGGTTTTTATCCCATTTGCCAGTGACGGATACCGTATCACCTAACACAAGGCTTCGTTTTAAATAAGGACGATTGAAGCAAATTGCTGTGATGAGAAAACGCCCGACAAGCAGCCTGAATGTCAGCCTGCTTCGTTTTTTTCCATAATAGGTGAGGACGGGCTCACTGTGCACTTTTCCTTCAACTGTGACACGTTCGTCATGCTTTACTTCTTCTAAGTTACGAAGCTCATAGTCGTCATATCGATAAGGAAAGTAGCCAAGTAAATCGGCTACTGTGTGAATTCCAAGTTCATTGAGTGTTTTTTCGGTTTCTTCTCCAATCCCCTTAAGGACTGAGACATTATCTTGCAGTTTCTGTATCACGAGATGGGGTCACACCTCCGAAAATCTTCTTTTCAAGCTCTCTTGCTGTCGGTGTCGCAGCAAGTCCGCCTTGTGCTGTTTCGCGAAGTGCCGTTGGCATGGTTTGGCCGATTTTATACATCGCATCAATGACTTCATCACATGGGATACGGCTTGTGATGCCGGCAAGTGCCATATCTGCTGCAATCATCGCATTTGATGCACCCATGGCGTTTCGTTTTACGCACGGTACCTCAACAAGTCCAGCTACTGGGTCACAAACAAGTCCAAGCATATTTTTCAGTGTAATCGCCATTGCTTCAGCAGATTGCTGAGGTGTACCGCCTGCCATTTCGACAATGGCTGCTGCCGCCATCCCTGATGCTGAGCCTACCTCAGCCTGACAGCCGCCTGCTGCACCAGAGATGCTCGCATTATTGGCCACAACAAAACCAAATGCGCCAGAAGTGAATAGGAATCTGACCATTTGTTCCTTTGTTGGCTTTAATGTTTGTTTTACTGCAAATAACGTACCTGGCACAACACCTGCTGAGCCTGCTGTAGGCGTTGCACAGATCGTCCCCATTGCGGCATTGACTTCATTTGTTGCCACTGCCTTACTAACAGCATCTAATATCGTATGACCAGACAATGTTTTGCCTGATGCGATATACGCTTGAAGTTTGACCGCATCTCCGCCTGTTAAACCGGATAATGATTTCACACCTTTTAGCCCGTTTTCTACGGCTTGTTCCATCACTTCTAAGTTGCGGTACATCTGGGAGAAAATATCTTCACGCGATTTCCCTGTTACTTCCATTTCTTGCGTAATCATGATTTCTGAAATGGAGGTATTCCGTTCTTCTGTTAGCTGCACGAGTTCTTTGACGTTTTTAAACATCATTCATAACCTCCTTGTTGTTACTCTGCAATTTGTGTGACTTGAATAATGTTTGGCAGTGTTTCAAGTTCTGATAAGGCAGCTGGGTCAATATTTTGATCCACTTCGATGGTCATCAGAGCCTCTTGCCCGACATCTTTACGCGCCACTTCCATATGACCGATGTTGATGGCGAATTTCGCTAACACGTTGGCGACTGCCGCAATCGTGCCGTAGCGATCGTTATGAACCACAAGAATGGCAGGATGATTTCCTGAAAGTCTGAGCTCAAAGCCATTCAGTTCAGTAATTTCGATTTTACCACCGCCGATGGAAATCCCGATTAATTCAAGGCTTCCGTTCGCATCTGATATCTCTACTTTTGCTGTATTCGGATGCGCTGGTACCGCATCTTCTTCTTTAAATTCAATGTCGATCCCTTTGCTTTTTGCAATATCGATCGCTGTTTTGATGCGTTCATCAAATGTATCAAAGTCAAGAACGCCGCCGATCATGGCGACATCTGTACCATGTCCTTTATACGTATCTTTAAAAGAGCCATAAAATGAAACGACAATTCGCTTCGGTTCTCTTCCAAATAAGCTGCGAGCCACTCTTCCTATTCGAGCCGCACCCGCTGTGTGCGAACTTGATGGACCAATCATGACGGGTCCAATAATATCAAACACACTTCTAAATTTCATAGGTCTTCCCCTCTCATAACCACTCACATATTGGTTTGGTTCTTTCTTTAGACTAATGGATTCAATCGTTTCCCGCAACTCATTTCACCGTTGAATCGTTAGTAAAAAATTGCAAAAGAAGAAGAAGGGCTTTATTTGCCCTTCTTTCGTTATTCGACAGCCAAAATATATGAATAAAGCGGCTGTTTTCCATCGTGGACTTCAACTTCTATATCTTCAAATGTTTCTTCAATAAAGGCTTCTAACTCATCCATCTCTTCAGATGATGCATCTTCCCCTTTAATGATCGTAACAATCTCATCATCTTCTGTCACCATTTTGGTCAAAAGTTCTTTTGCTGCATCTAATTGATTTTTCGCAGTTAGGGTGATTTTTCCGTTAAAGAGACCCATATAATCTCCTTTGGCAATGTCGATTCCATCAATTTGGGTATCTCTCACCGCAAAGGTAATTTGGCCGCTTTTCACGTGGTCAATCGCTTCTAGCATCGCCGCTTCGTTGTCTTCATTTGAAGCTGCTTCATTGAGAGAAAGAAGTGCCGACATTCCTTGAGGAACGGTCTTCGTTGGAATGACAACAACCTCACGACTCGAGACAGTTGCCGCCTGTTTCGCTGCCATGACAATATTAGAATTATTAGGTAAGATAAAGACGGTTTCGGCATGTACGCTTTCAATTGCTGTGACAATGTCTTCTGTACTTGGGTTCATCGTCTGTCCGCCTTCAATGACGACGGAAGCTCCGATACTTTTAAACAAGTCAGCAATTCCTTCTCCCATTGCGACACTGACGACTCCAAAGCGCTGTTTTTCAGCAGCAGGTGCCTTTGGTGCAGCGGGCGCATGTTCTTTTTCTTCGTTCACAATCGAGCTATGCTGCTCTCTCATGTTTTCAATTTTCATATTGATCAGGCTGCCGTAGCGCTGTGCATAGGATAAGACATCTCCAGGCTGCTCTGCATGAATATGAACTTTCGCCAGCGTTTCATCAGATACCACAAGAAGTGAATCTCCGAATTCGCTTAAGTCTTCTCTGAAGGCATTCTCATCAAAGGACTGTTTCTCTTCTTCAAATTTCACCATAAATTCAGTACAATAACCAAATTCAATATCTTCAGTGTTCATATGGCTTTGTGCACTTTTATGATGCTCTGCACTGACAAGTTCTTTTAACGTTGGCAAAGAGGCCGCTTTCAGATGGAGGTCCTCTCCTCTTAATGAAGCAAGGAAACCTTCATATACGCAGAGAAGTCCCTTACCTCCACTATCGACAACGCCTACTTCTTTTAAAACAGGAAGCAGATCTGGCGTTCGATCAAGTGATGCTCTCGCTTCCTCAATCGTTAACTCAAGAACGCGATCAATGTCTTTTTCTGTTACTGAAACAGCAACCGCTTTCTTTGCTGCATCCTTTGCGACCGTTAAGATGGTCCCTTCAATCGGCTTCATCACGGCTTTATAGGCTGTATCGACACCTGCCTGTAAGGCAAGGGCAAATTCTTTGGCGTCAATCGTCTCTTTTTGTTCTATATTTTTACTGAAACCTCTAAAGAGCTGTGATAGGATGACGCCTGAGTTTCCTCTTGCGCCCATCAATAGCCCTTTTGACAAGGCCACGCCGACCTTCCCAATATGATCGGTATTTGTTTCTTCAACTGCTTTTGCCCCTGAAGTCATTGACAAATTCATATTTGTCCCCGTGTCTCCGTCTGGCACTGGAAAAACATTTAACGCATCCACAATTTGTGCGTTTTGAGAAAGATGGTGAGCACCTGCAAGAATCATTTTTGCAAATGAGCGGCCATCAAGATTTCTAATAGACAATATATTTCCTCCTTACTACGGGTTCGTAACTCTTACTCCTTGTACATAAATGTTGACCGAATCAACAGAAAGTCCAACTGTGTGAGAAATCGTATATTTGACTTTCGTTTGAACATTATGTGCGACTTCTGATATTTTTGTACCGTAGCTGACGATGATGTACATATCAATATGAATGCGGTCTTCTTTTTGACGCACAAGAACACCCCGGCTGAAGTTCTCTTTACGGAGAATATCCGTCAAGCCGTCCTTGATTTGATTTTTGGACGCCATCCCAACAATACCATAGCAATCGATCGCAGCGCCTCCTGCCACCATTGCAATGACTTCATTTGATATATCAATTTGTCCGTATTTCGTTCTAAGTTCAATGGACACATTGGTTCCCCCTTTTTGAGAAATTGCCCTGAGTTATCACTATTTTACTATAAGACCCTTCTTTTTAAAAGAAATCATTCAATCCGACCCAATCCTACTTATACTATAGCCTTGATTTTTTATCAAGATGTCAAGGTATTTTTCTTGAAAGAGGAGTAAACAATCCTTGCAAACCCCTTGAAGCTGTGGTAAATTATTAAAGTATCTTGAGGCATCTCTAAGTACGTATATGAAGAATATGATGATGTTTTCGCAGTTAGGAGGGAAACAAATGGCACGTAAATGCGTTATTACAGGCAGAAAAACAAAAGCTGGGAACAATCGTTCTCACGCAATGAACTCTACAAAACGTACATGGGGCGCGAACCTTCAAAAAGTTCGTATTCTAGTGGACGGTAAGCCTAAAAGAGTATATGTATCAGCTCGAGCTTTGAAATCTGGTAAAGTTGAGCGTGTATAAGCAAGAGTAAACGCCTGCTACAATAACTTGTAGCAGGCGTTTTTATGTGGAAATAAAGGAGATTACTCATTAATCTTTCTTAAATGAACCAAGCATCGCACGGACAATGCCGCCAAGAAATCTAGGCAGTTTGATTGTATAAAATTTCATTTTGTCCCCCTCCTAAAAGTACCGCTTGCAGCACAATTGAGCTTAATCAGCCATCCACATTGATAGGTTGGTCAATCTTTGCTTCTTACCATTATTAATATGCCTTCATGAAAAGAAAAAGTACCATTTGAGTGGATGAGTTCGTTACTAATACATAGTGTGGAACCAGGCTCAATATGACAATTTTTCAGAGGATATTTGAAACCTTTTAACGTCAGCTTTTCAACCGGTGTTCCAAAGGGTAAAAACGATACATATTTTTTATCCTGATCTTCTTTTATTTCGTATGTACCAGGTTCAAACATTTGAATGATATTTTGTTTGTCTACAAGGGTGATATTCTGCTTGTGCTGAATCCCTTTGTAAAGAAGATGGATATTTCCTAGAAAATGATCCGCCCTTCCTCCTGTAATACCATAGATGTAAATATGTGCTGGGTGCTGACTTAGTGCCCAGTTCAGTGCAAGCTCTAAATCAGTTTCATCCTTTTCAGCTTGAAATACATTCAGAGCAGGCAATTTCTCTTTCAGCTCTCGAAGCTCTTTTTCTGTCACACTGTCAAAATCACCAAAGGCTTTGGCAGGGGTAATACCGTGCTCTAGTAAGAAGAGGGTTCCACGGTCTACGCCAATCCAGAGAACATCCTCCTGTGATGCTTCACGTTCAAGTGGCGGGATGTATTCAAAAGGACCGCCGGCTACGATATGTATGTGCATGATACACGCTCCTCTCCATGTAAAAAGAACCAAAGATCACAATGACTTTGGTTCCTTCCTTTACGCTTCTCGAATTGCCTGGATCGCTGCTGCGCGGTTTTCTTTACCATATACCGCAGAGCCCGCTACTAGTAAATTAGCGCCTGCTTCTTTGCAACTCTTTGCAGTCTCTACATTGACACCGCCGTCTATTTCTATTAGTAAATCGGTTAAGCCCTTTTGTTCACTCAGTGCTTTTACTTCTTTTACCTTCGTGAGGACAGATGGAATAAATGCCTGTCCCCCAAAACCAGGGTTCACTGTCATGAATAACACAAGGTCCACATCTTCTAATACATGCTCAATGTGAGAAACAGGTGTGTGCGGATTCAAGACGACCCCTGCTTTTACACCTTGTTCTTTCATATGTTGTATTGTTCGGTGTAAGTGCGGACAAGCTTCCACATGAACAGAGATAATATCAGCGCCTGCTTTTGCGAATGCAGGAATATACCGATCTGGCTGCTCAATCATTAAGTGAACATCAAGCGGCAGACGCGTATGCGGTCTGATCGCTTCAACGACATTTGGCCCAAATGTCATATTCGGAACAAAATGACCGTCCATGACATCGATGTGAATGTAATCTGCACCGCCTTGTTCCACATCACGGATATCTTTCTCCAAATTGGCAAAATCGGCCGATAAAATGGAAGGGGCAATATAAACCATGATTTAGTACCTCGGCTTTCTGTCTTTGATTTCAGTTAAAAACTCTAAATAATGCTGATAGCGATATTCTTTGATTTGATCATGCTCGACCGCATCTTTTATCGCACAGCCAGGCTCTTTCACATGCAAGCAGCCTCGAAATTTGCAATCTGCACTCCGGTCTCTAATGTCTAAAAAGTATAGACCTAGATCTTCTGCTTCGATGCCAGTAAATTCGAGCGAGCTAAAGCCCGGAGTATCTGCAATGAGCCCGTCTGCTGTTCGAATGAGTTCGACATGTCTTGTCGTATGCTTTCCTCGTCCGAGATGGGATGAGATATCATCTGTTTTCAGCGCCAATTCAGGACTCATCGCATTTAAAAGGGAGGACTTGCCTACACCAGACTGACCGGCAAATACCGTGATTTTATTGTGAAAATGCGGGGTCAGCTTCTCAATGCCATCTCCTTCAATCGTAGAGGTTAAATGAACCTCATAACCAATTTGCCGATAGTCGTCTGCATATGCCTTGATCGTTTCACGCTCTTCGTCTGTTTTCAATAAGTCAATTTTAGTGATACAGATAATCGGCTCAATATGATTGGCTTCTACAAGCACTAAAAATCTGTCTAAAAGTGAGGTGCTAAAGGCTGGTTCTGCCGCTGAGAAAACAAGTACCGCTTGATCAACGTTACTAATAGGCGGACGAACAAGTTCGTTTGTCCGTTCTTTTACTTCTAATAAGTAGCCTTCTTTATCATTGTCTGCTTGATACACGACGTAATCGCCAACAAGAGGTGTAATTTTGTTTTTTCGAAAGATGCCTCTCGCTCTGCACTGAACTACTTTTCCACTCTCTTGCGACTCATCCAGCACATAGTAGAATCCGCTTAATGCTTTAATAATTTTGCCCTCAGGCATAAAGTCCCTCCTTTATTCATCATCAGGGTATTCGATCGTTTTCGAGCTGACGACTTTATCATCAACCGTCACTTGATAATATCCTTTTTGACCTGGTTCAATCTTAAATTTAATGGTCCGTTCAGTCGGCGCAGTGATTTTAAAGCTTTCGTATGAATCAGAGATGCTATGCTCCGCATCATCAATGGAAATTTGGACATTCATCTCCTGCCCTTCCGCTTCTGGTTCATAAGGGATCTCAATCTTTTCAGTTACCGTTTTAGCTGGTTTTTCCTTCGGTCCAAGAGAGAATGTAATCTTGACCGTATCACCTGGTTTAACAGCCGTTCCTGCTCCTGGTTCCTGCTTCATGACCTCGCCTTTTGGCACATCGTCAGAATGCGCTTCTTTTTCATCGAGCTTTAAGCCGTTATCCTCTAAATAATTCGATGCCGCTTGCTTACTATACGTCGTTAAATCACGTAATGTAATATCGGCAGGACCTATGCTGACAGTCAACGTGACTTCTTCATCTGCTGCTACAAGCTCAGTATTCGCGGAAGGACTCTGTTCCATGACAATCCCAGACTCGGTGTCATTATCATTCACTTCCTCCACAACGACCTGTTTAAATCCTTTTTTCTCTAATATTTCTTTTGCTTTATCGACCTTTTCGCCTGTAACATCAGGTAATTCGGTCTTTTCCTTGCCAGTACTTTCGTAAAGCTGAATCTCTGTTCCTTCTTTGACCTTTGTGCCGATTTTCGGGTCTGTTTTGACGACGAGACCTTTTTCAATTTTCTCATCAGCGATCTCTATTGACTCCGAAGCGACGGTAAACCCAGCTTTCTTTAAGGTATCTTCTGCTTTTTCAACCGTCATGCCAGATACATCTGTGACTTCCACATCTTTTGGAAAAAGCAGCCCCGGAAACACAGTGATGGCTAAAATTGACGCAGCAGTCAATATAAATAAGATGGATGCCACAATCCATGGCCATTTTTTTCGTTTCTTTTTCGGCTTTTGTTTTTCTTTTTTCTTCGGTTTTTGAGCCGGATGGACGGCTGTTTTTTCATTGTCTTGATCGATTTGATGATCTTGAATGATTGGGATTGCTTTCGTTGCTTCATGGTCTTCTTCAATAACAAAGCGTTTTTCTTTTAATCTGGCTGGATCGAAAGCGGTTTTTAAGTCTTTTTGCATTTCAGATGCATCTTCATATCGATAAAATGGATCTTTGGCCATCGCCTTTAAAATGATGTTTTCCACGCTTTGTGGAACAGAAGGATTCCATCTTCTCACAGATGGTGGCTCTGATTGCAAATGCTTCAGTGCAACACTGACAGCCGATTCTCCTTCAAATGGCATGCGTCCTGAGATGAGTTCATAGAGCACAATCCCAAGTGAATAGATGTCTGATTTTTTCGTTGCAAGACCCCCGCGTGCTTGTTCTGGAGACAAGTAGTGCACGGAGCCTAGGACAGAATTTGTATGGGTAATGGTCGCTGAGCTGAGTGCCATGGCAATCCCAAAATCAGTGACTTTGATGTTCCCCATATTGTCTATTAATATATTGTGAGGCTTAATGTCTCGGTGGACGAGCTGTTTCGCATGGGCTTCTTCCATCGCCGCAACGACTTGCTCCATGATGCGAACGGCTTCTTTCGGATGAAGCGGGCCATTGGCGTGTATGTATTCTTTCAGCGTCATCCCTTCGACATATTCCATGACAATATAATAAATGTCATCTTCTTCCCCAACATCGTAGATGCTGACAATATTCGAATGATCTAAGCTTGCAGCTGACTGCGCTTCCCGCCGGAAACGTCTAATAAAATCATCATCGCTCGCAAAGTCAAACCGCAAAATTTTAATCGCTACTTCGCGATCTAAAATCATATCCTCCGCCAAATAGACGTTGGCCATTCCGCCTCCGCCTATGACGCGAAGAATCTGATAACGGCCGCTGATCCTTTTTCCGATCAACACTTGCTGTCACCCTCCTCTGGCTGGGAGGAGATTTCTAACAGTACTGCTGTAATGTTATCTTCACCGCCGTTGTCATTCGCTGTTTGTATTAACTCTGTTACTTTTTCCTCTGGTGCGGTCGTTTGCGTTAATATATGAGTCAAATTCTCTTCTTCTACTTTATTCGATAGACCATCTGAGCAAAGCAGGATTTGATCTCCTGGGTCCACTTCAAAAGTACGTGCATCAATTTGAACACGTTTATCTGTTCCTAATGCTTTCGTGAGCACATTTTTTCTTGGATGATATTCTGCATCCGCTTTTGAAATTTCACCTGTTTTCACAAGCTCATTTACGAGTGAATGATCATCTGTTAATTGGGTCAGCACTCCTTCTCTTAGCAGGTAGCAGCGGCTGTCTCCAATATGCGCAATTGTGACCGTTTGCAAATGAACGAGCGCGCATACAATAGTCGTCCCCATTCCTTGGCACTCCTCATTGTTTTGCGCATGTTCATAAACTTGGTCATTAATGTCACTGATTTTAGAGATTAACCAGCTTTCTTGATCGGCTGGCTTTTCTGGAATTGAAGATGTTTCTTCCCAGTATTCTTTTAAAGAAGAGACTGCCATCTTGCTGGCGACATCACCAGCAAGATGACCTCCCATGCCGTCTGCTACAACAGCGAGAAGTGAATCTTCTTTTGCTTCAAAAATACCTGCATCATCTTCATTATGCTGACGGACTTTTCCTGTATCGGTAAGAAAGGCTGCCCTTATCAACATTCGTCACCTCGTCTCTTCCTGACGCTCCTTCGCTCTTAGCTGACCGCAAGCAGCATCAATGTCATGGCCTTGCTCTCGTCTAATCGTTACGTTTACGCCTCGTTCTTTTAGCGTTTTTTCAAATAGGAAGATTTGTTCTCTAGGTGTTCTCACATAATCTCTCTCTGGTACATAGTTCACCGGAATGAGGTTCACGTGGCACTTGATTCCTTTTAATAGGTCTGCAAGTTCTTCTGCATGGTGAACTTGATCATTTACTCCGCCAAACAGGCCGTATTCAAAGCTGACACGTCTACCCGTCTTTTGAATGTAGTATTCGATGGCTTCCATTAATTTTGGCAGCTTATATGCCTTATTGATCGGCATTAGGCGGCTTCTGATCTCTGTGTTCGGTGCGTGCAATGACACAGCAAAGTTGATTTGCATTTGCTCATCAGCGAATTGATAGATCTTTGGAATGATTCCGCTTGTCGAAACCGTAATATGGCGTGCACCAATATTTAAGCCATGATCATGGTTGATGATTTTAAGGAAAGCAAGCATTTCTTCAAAGTTATCAAACGGTTCGCCAATTCCCATGATGACAACAGAGCTGACTCTCTCGTCTGTTTCGTCAAGTGCCTGCTGTACTTTTAATACTTGTGCAACGATTTCTCCGGCTTCAAGGTTTCGTTTTAAACCGCCGAGTGTAGATGCACAGAATGTACAGCCAATTCTACAGCCAACCTGCGTTGTCACACAGACAGAGTTTCCATATTCATGACGCATAAGAACTGTTTCAATTGTATAACCATCATGCAGTTCAAATAAAAACTTGATCGTTCCGTCTTGAGACGTTTGTTTGATCACGGTTTTTAATGTTGTGATTGTAAATTGATCTTTTAATTTTTCTCTTAAATCTTTGGAGAGGTTAGACATTTCATCAAAGGATGTCACACGTTTCTCATAAAGCCACTCAAAAATTTGAGCTGCGCGGAAAGGCTTTTCGTCTTGTTCTTTTAACCATTCTTTCATTTCGTGAAGCTCAAATGAATAGATCGACGGCATATCTGTTTTCAGTTCTTTTCTTACTTTTTGTTCTGTCATTTTTTATCCCTTCTTTCTCATGCTGCAAATAAAGAAACCATCTGTTCCGAAATAATGAGGAAGAATTTGCACACTTCCGTTTTGAACAAACGGAGCAACCTGCTCAGGCAGCCGTTCATTAAGAGATAGATCGGGTTCGAAGTCTTGGTGTTCTTGTAAAAACGCATGAATCACTTGTTGATTTTCTGTTGGGTCCATTGTACATGTACTATATACAAGGGTTCCGCCAGGCTTTAAAAGCGGAGCTGTTTCTTTTAAGATTGCCTGCTGAATTGAAGCAAGCCTTGCTGAGTCTTCTGGAGACTTTGTATATTTCATATCTGGTTTTCGTCTAATGACGCCAAAACCAGAACACGGCGCATCAATCAGAATCCGGTCAAATGAAGCTTCGCTGTAATCGTCTTTTGCCTTCCTTGCATCAAGCGCTTTTGCCTCGATCTGAGTAAGGTTCAGACGTTTTGCTGCTTGTTTGATGAGTTTCACTTTGTGTTCGTGCAAATCAAGTGAAACAATTTGTCCTTCGTCGTTCATACGCTCTGCGATATGTGTTGATTTTCCGCCTGGAGCCGCACAGGCGTCAAGCACAGCTTCTCCCGGCTGAGGGTCTAGTGCTCTTGCGACAAGCATTGAGCTTTCATCTTGAATGGTCACATAGCCTTCTTGAAAAGAAGGGGTTGAAACGATGGACCCTTTCATCAGCTTAAGTGCATCTTCTGATAAATCGCCAAGCTCCGTTTCAATTCCGGCATCCAGCAGTTCTTGCTGCAGTGCTGCGCGGTCCGTTTTCATTCGATTGACACGAAGGGTTTGCTTTGGCGGTACTAAATGAATGCGGCACATGCTTTCTGCCGCTTCAAATCCGTACGACTGAACCCATTCCTGCACGAGCCATAATGGGTGGCTTGTCTCAATCGAAAGCCGCTTGACTGGATCTTTGATGTCATCAAAAGCCGGAACGCCTTCTCTTTGCACGGATCGAAGAACGCCGTTCACAAGTGAAGAAATGCCCTTGTGCCCTCTCTTTTTCGTTAGCTCAACCGCTTCATGGATGGCTGCACGATCTGGAATCTTTTCAAGGTAGACCATTTGATAAAGAGACATCCGCAAAAGCTGCATGACCCACGGAGCCACCTTTTGCGGTTTTTTCACAAATGGTGCCAGCATATAATCTAATGCCAGCTTGTTTTGCAGTGTACCGTACACAAGCTCTGTTAAGAGCGGTTTGTCCTGATCGGCCAAGTCTTTGTCTTTCATAACTGACTGCAAAAGCAAATTACTGTAAGCTTGGTTTTGTTCGAGTTTGATTAAAGCGTCCAGCGCTACTTCTCTTACATTACTTTTCTTCATTCATTAACCCTAATTTCTGTCCCATTTCGATATTTGCGCCTCTTAGGAAGTCTTCGCCGCTCATCTTTTTCTTACCAGCTGGCTGCACACCTGTTAATAAAAGGCCTTGTTTATTCCCAGTTCCAATGACTGGTCCTTCTTTTTGAAGCTCAATCACTTTCCCAGGTTCTTCTTGCGCTTCGAGTGGAACTTTTTTCGCTTCCCATACTTTTAGATGAGCCCCGTTCCATTCAGTATAGGCAACTGGCCACGGATTTAAGCCGCGAACTTGGTTGTAAAGCTCTTCTCCGGTCTTTGTCCAGTCTAACCTTTCCTGCTCTCGCTTTATATTAGGTGCATACGTTGCCGCTTCTTCATTTTGCGGAATTGGAGAAATAGATCCGCTCAGAACATTCGGCACAGTATCTTTCAATAGTGCGGCGCCTGCTACACTTAATTTATCATGTAATGTACCGACATTGTCTAATTCGTCGATTTCCACTTCTACTTTACTGATCATGTCCCCTGCATCGAGCCGTTCCACCATGTACATGATCGTGACGCCTGTTTTCTTTTTGCCTTGAAGGATCGCATAATGGATCGGCGCGCCCCCTCTTAGTTCTGGCAGCAGCGAGGCATGTACATTGATACAGCCGAACTGAGGTTCATCTAGTAATCGTTTTGGTAGAATTTGTCCAAATGCCGCCGTGACAATTAAATCTGGCTTTAAGGCAAGCACTTTATCAATTTCTTCATCAAGGCGTACCTTTTCAGGCTGCAAGACCGGAATGCCGTGCTTTAAGGCTTCCACTTTCACAGGAGGCGGCGTGAGTACTCGTTTTCTGCCTTTCGGGCGATCTGGCTGCGTGACGACCCCGACAACTTCGTATCCTTCTGTTATAAGTGTCTGCAGCACAGGTACTGAGAAATCAGGGGTTCCCATAAATACAATACGTGCCATTTTCTTCACCCTTCCATTTCCGCAAGTTCTTTTTCTGTATAGGTTTGAATGATTTTCGACGTGAATAATATCCCGTCTAAGTGATCAATTTCGTGCAATAAGGCTCTTGCTAAAAATCCTTCTGCTTCTATTGTAAATGGTTTGCCTTTCTTATCAAAGGCTTTTACCTTCACATAGCTCGGTCTTTCTACTGTGCCGTATAAAGATGGAAAGCTCAGGCAGCCTTCAATATCTGTTTGACTTCCTTTCACTTCAAGAACCTCGGGATTTACTAAATCAATTCTGCCCGTTTCTTCTCCGATATCGACAACAGCAATTCTTTGTGAAATGCCGATTTGTGGTGCTGCTAGTCCGACTCCATCTAGCTCAAGCATTGTATCATACATATCATCAAGCAGTTTTTTGAGCTTTTTATCGAACGTATCGACAGGCTCTGCCTTTTGTTCGAGTACTTCTGCCGGATGCATGACTATTGGTTTGACTGCCACTTAAAGCCCTCCGTTTTACATCATCATATATGGATTCATATCTATTGAAATCATCAATTGTTTTTGTTCCATTTCCTTTTGATAATGATCTTGTATTTTCCGTAGTAAACTTGCCAGTTCATTTTCCCTTTTGTATTTTATCACGCATTGATATCGATATCTATCTTTGATCTTAGCGATTGGTGATGCAGCCGGACCAAGAATTCTTGTATTCGGGGCACAGTTCATTTTTAGGAACTGAACAATTTGATCCGTGACATGCGCTGCCTTCGTCACTTCCTCATGTGATACTGTCACCATCGCCAAAAAGTAATACGGCGGATAGGACTGGTGGCGGCGATGCAGCATCTCCTGTTCATAAAAGGCTTCGTAGTCATGCTGCTTCGTTAATTCAATACTATAGTGAGAAGGCGTATACGATTGAATGATCACAGAGCCCGCTTTTTCATGTCGTCCTGCCCTGCCGCTGACCTGCGTGAGAAGCTGAAATGTTTTTTCACTTGAACGGAAATCAGGGATATGAAGAGACGTATCCGCACTTAGAACACCAACAAGTGTGACATCTGGGAAATCTAGCCCTTTTGCAATCATCTGCGTCCCGAGCAAAATATCTGCTTCTTTATTGCCAAAAGATGTGAGGAGCTTTTCATGAGCACCTTTACGAGACGTTGTATCTACATCCATTCGGATGACTCTTGCCTCTGGCAGTACTTTTGCCAGCTCTTCTTCTACACGCTGTGTACCCGTACCAAAATAGCGAATATGCTCACTATGGCATTCTGGACATTCAGCTGGCACCGGTGCCTCGTGACCGCAATAATGGCATTTCAGCCGTTTTTGATAGCGGTGATAGGTGAGAGAAATTTCGCAATGAGGACATTGCTCCACATATCCGCAATCACGGCACATCACAAAGGATGAATAGCCCCTTTTATTCAGAAATAAGACGGCTTGTTCTTTTCTTTCAAGCACTTCCTTTAATCTGAGCATTAATTCTTCTGAAAACATGGACCTGTTGCCATTTCTCAATTCTTCTCTCATATCAATTAACGAAACGTGCGGCAGCTGCTGCTGGTTGACTCGGTTTTTGAGCGTCAGCAATGTAAACACGCCTTTTTTGGCACGCGCGTAGGTTTCAAGTGAAGGAGTTGCACTACCTAAAACAACTGGGCATCGATGCCTTTTGGCTCGTTCAATGGCGACGTCCTTGGCATGATAACGAGGCATTTCCTCTTGTTTATAAGAAGATTCATGCTCTTCATCTATGATAATCATGCCTAGATTTTCAAATGGTGCGAAAACAGCCGATCTCGCGCCCACGACAAGTTTGACTTCCTTGCGGTGGATTTTCCGCCATTCATCATATTTTTCCCCTGTCGATAAGCCGCTGTGAAGTACAGCCACATTTGAACCGAATCGTTCTTTAAACCGCTGAACCATTTGAGGGGTTAACGAGATTTCTGGAACGAGGACGATCGCTTCTTTTCCTTTTTGTAGGGCATGATCAATCGTCTGCAAGTATATTTCCGTTTTACCGCTTCCTGTCACCCCGTGCAGCAGAAAGGTTTCATGCCGGTCATCACTGACTGCTTGATGTATATGTTTTGCCGCTTCTGCTTGTTCTGGCATAAGGTCAAGTGAAGCAGAAGGTGTAAATGCCCGGTCACGATAAGGATCCCGGTAGACCTCTTCATAGCTTTCTGTTAGCAGCCCTTCTTGAATAAAGGTTTTAAGCGTTTGAGAACTCGCGCCTGTTTGCTGCTGCAAGTCTTTCGCTAAAAAGGTCGTCTCACTCGCTTGAAGCAAAAAGGAGAGCAGAGCCTTTTGTTTCACCGCATTTTTTTTCAGCTGCTGCTGTTTTTCTTCAAGCTTATCTTTTGATGCAGCTAGTTGGAGCGTGCGCACTTTTTTCTTTCCAGATTTTTGCGAGACGTGATACCTTACCTCTAGATGACCTTTTTGGACATGCTTTTGAATCTGTTTTAGTTGTTCGGCTGGGATGTCAGCGTAAAGAATGCTATCTCGCTGACCGAAAAGCTCTTTCAATGACTGCGGAAGTTCTTCATCTGACAGCACTTGAATTTCTTTTTCATACTTCGCCTTCATGGCTGCAGGCAGCATCGATTGAAGTGCCGTAATGTGATAGGACAATGTTTTTTCCGTCAGCCAGTGGGAAAGCTCCAATAGCTCATCTGTCAGAACAGGTGATAAATCAAATAAATCGACAATGTCCTTTATGCTTCCTGTTTTTACGTCTGTTTCTTCTTTGACTTTTGTCACAAACCCTTGAATCTTCCTCGGGCCAAAGGGAACGACCACCCTCATTCCCGCTTTGACGAGATCTTTGAATCGATCTGGTACACGGTAATCGAATGGCCGGTCAATGGCTTTCGTTGTGACATCTACGATGACTTCAGCAATCATGCGCGATCACGCTCTTTTGGCAACAGCTGTTTTGCCTCCTTTAAGATTTCAAAAGCGAGGTCTTTTTTGCTCATCATTGGCAGTTCTGTTGTTGTACCATCTGCTTTGATGATTGCTGCTACATTTGTGTCTGTGCCAAAGCCTGCACCTTCTTTTGTGACATTGTTGGCCACAATCATATCTAAATGCTTGGATTCGATTTTCTTTTTCGCATAATATTCTACATCCTGCGTTTCAGCTGCAAAACCGACAAGCACTTGATGCTCTTTTCTTTTCCCCAGCTCTTTTAAAATATCTTTTGTCCGGGTGAATTCAATTTCTAAGCCGCCGTCCTGTTTTTTCATTTTATGAGGATATGAGGTCACAGGGGTATAGTCGGCGACTGCTGCTGATTTAATGACAAGGTCCGCTTCCTCGTACACAGCTAATGCGGCTTGATACATGTCCTCTGCCGATTCAACGTGCACCACATGTACATGATTAGGTGCCGTTAAAGAAACAGGTCCTGAAATAAGCGTGACATCAGCCCCCATTTGCTGCGCAGCCTCTGCAATCGCATAGCCCATTTTTCCAGACGATCGATTTGTAAAGAAACGCACAGGATCGATGACTTCTCGTGTAGGACCTGCTGTCACCACGACTTTTTTACCTGAAAGCGGTAAGTTTTTTGGCTCTTCGAAAAAAGCACGGATGTGCTCAACTATTTTTTCAGGCTCCTCTAATCGCCCTTTTCCAATATAGCCACAGGCTAAATAACCTTCACTCGGTTCAATAAACCGGTAGCCGTCCTCATATAATGTGCGAATGTTCCGCTTTACAGCCGGGTGATCATACATATGCACATTCATAGCTGGCGCGATCCATACAGGAGCAGTTGAAGCAAGTAAGGTCGTCGTGAGCATATCATCTGCAAGCCCTGCCGCCATTTTACCAATCGTATGTGCTGTTGCAGGGGCAACAAGAATGAGATCGGCCCAGTCAGCTACGTCAATATGCGCAATGACTTTTGGATTGTTTTCTTTAAATGTATCCACATACACCTCATGTCGAGACAGAGCTTGGAAGGTAAGCGGAGACACAAACTCACGAGCAGATTCCGTCATAATCACTCTTACATTTGCGCCCGCCTGTACGAGTTTACTAGTAAGTGCAGCTGCTTTATATACGGCGATTCCTCCGCTGACGCCGAGCAAAATATTTTTTGACTGTAACATTTGTTTGTCCCCCTTAACGGCCTTTTTCACAAATTCGTCTACAATTCAAAAAAGTCAAAACCAATCATAGTTTTGACTTTTTTGAACGTATCGTATCTGCATAGCAGAAGCGATGTGTTATACTTGATCCTCTTTTTCAAATGTCAAAAGACCGGCATCGATTTCTTCAAGTGCTTTACCTACAAATTTGTAAGATTTCGTATTTTCGATTTGCTGATCTTGGTGGATCTGCATTTCACGTGCACGGCGTGCAGATACTGTCACAAGTGTGTATTTTGAATCAAGTTTGTTCATCAATGAGTCAATTGAAGGATCTAACATAGTTTATTCTACCCCCAGCATTTTTTTATATCTTGGTGCGACTCTGTCTCTGCGCAGGTGTTCTGCAAGGACGATCGCTTTGATTCTTTCACAAGCAAGCTCGACATCATCGTTTTCCACGACATAGTCGTAAGCATCCATCATTTCAATCTCTTCTTTTGCAGCAGCCATTCGATTTCGAATGAGCTCCTCAGACTCTGTACCACGTGTAATGATGCGGTTCTGAAGTTCTGAAAGACTAGGCGGTGCAAGGAAAATAAAAAGACCTTCTGGGAATGCTTCTCTTACTTGAAGTGCACCTTGCACTTCGATTTCAAGGAAAACATCTTTTCCTTCGCTTAATGTCTGTTCTACATAGTCAACAGGCGTGCCGTAGTAATTCCCGACATACTCTGCCCATTCTAACAGCTTTTTGTTTTCAATCATATGTTCAAATTCTTCCCTGGATTTAAAGAAATAATCGACACCATTTCTTTCACCTTCACGCGGTTTACGTGTTGTCACAGAAATTGAGTATTCAAATCTCGTATCTTCCTGGGAGAAAATGGCTTGTCTGACCGTTCCTTTTCCAACTCCCGAAGGTCCAGAGAGAACGATTAAAAGTCCTCTTTCTTTCATAATGGCGTATTACCCCTGCCCTTCATCTATGATTTCTTCTTTTACAGAAAGTCTTTGCGCGACAGTCTCAGGCTGAACGGCAGATAAGATGACATGGTCACTGTCCATAATGACAACAGCACGGGTTCTTCTTCCGTATGTAGCATCTATGAGCATGCCTCGATCTCTTGCGTCTTGTATCATTCGTTTAATCGGTGCTGATTCCGGACTGACGATCGAAATCATCCGATTCGCTGAAATGATGTTTCCAAATCCGATATTGATCAACTTTATGGTCATCTTCTAACGTCCCCCTGTATTATAAACGTCTCTAGTCTCGCCGAAAGAGACGTACTGTAAACAGCATACACAATGACTATTCTATATTCTGCACTTGTTCTTTTATTTTTTCAATAGCACTTTTCATTTCAACCACCAGCTTAGTTAAATGATGATGGTTCGCTTTTGAGCCAATGGTGTTCACTTCACGGTTGAGCTCCTGTACAAGAAAATCAAGTTTTCTGCCAGCAGCACCGCCTTGCATCAAGATTTGCTGGAATTGCTGAAAGTGACTTTTCAATCTCGTAATCTCTTCTGTAATGTCACAGCGGTCAGCAAAGATCGCAGCCTCTGTTGTCAATCTGCTTTCGTCAAGCGCCTCTCCGATCCATTCTTGCAATCGCTGATTGAGCCTGTCTTTATACTGACTCACAACCTCTGGTGCAAAGACTTTGATTTCTTCTGTATAGGCCTCTAATTCAGAAAGCCTCAGCTCACAGTCTTTTTGAAGTGATGTTCCCTCCTGCTCTCTCATGAAGCAAAGCTCCTTGACAGCCGTTTCACAAGCTTCCATCAGCAATTGCTCTAATTGCTCATTTCGGCTAGCCGATTCTTCTACTTGAACGGCATGCTCCAGCCCCAGTAAGTCATGTGCATGCTGAATGCCTGAAATGTGATAGCGTTTCTCGAGATCTTTTGCGGCTTTCATGTATTCATCAAGCAGCGGCCAGTCGATCTGCAAGGACCGGCTTGCTAGTTTACCGCCTTCAATCGTAACAAACAGCTCAATTCTACCGCGCTGCACGTGACGAAGAATGATTTTTTTTAATGTGTCTTCGAAATATAAAAGCGGCCTCGGCAAACGGGCATGAACCTCTTTAAAACGGTGATTGACCGATTTTAGCTCAACTGACACTGTCAGTTCTCCATCCGTTTTACTCGCTTGGCCGAATCCCGTCATACTGCGTATCATGTCAAAACACCCAATTCTTTCATATTAATAAAATGAAAAAGGTAATAGCAGACACTATTACCTCAAAATTATACCATAACGAATTATTTTTTTCTTGTCAAAAGTGATCCTGCCAGTAAAAAAGTTGGCAGTGCAGACATACCGATGATCAGCAGCCAATCAATTGGTGCAATCGCCACCGTTTTGAAAATCGGCTGAAGCGGCGGATAATAAATGACCACAAACATCAGTAAAAGTGATGACAAAACCGCACCGATTAAGTAGAGATTCCCGAATGGATTGCGTTCAAAGATGGATCGTTCACTGCGGCAGTCAAATACATGAATGAGCTGCGCCAACACAAGCGTACTAAATGCAACAGTCTGTGCATATGGCAGGTTGTTTGGATCACGGTGATACACAAACATAAATGCTAAAAGGGTCGCAAGTCCAATGAGGAACCCTCTAGATACAACCTTCCAGCCGAGCCCTCTAGCAAAAATCCCCTCTTTCATATTCCTCGGCTTCCTTTTCATGACATCGCCTTCTGGCTTATCCATACCAAGCGCCATCGCCGGGAGACCATCTGTGACGAGGTTGACCCATAAAATTTGAATAGGAACGAGAGGAAGCGGAAGCGCTAGAAGCATCGCAAACAGCATAACCAAAATTTCTCCCACATTTGATGCGAGCAAATAGCGAACAAACTTACGAATGTTTTCATAAATATTTCGGCCTTCTTTAATGGCCGATTTAATGGTCGCAAAGTTGTCATCAAGTAAAATAAGAGAGGACGCTTCCTTGGCTACGTCTGTTCCAGTGATGCCCATGGATATACCGATATCTGCTTGCTTAATTGCAGGCGCATCATTGACCCCGTCACCTGTCATCGCTACAATATGTCCATTTTTTTGATAGGCTTTCACAATTCTCAGCTTATGCTCCGGTGATACCCGTGCAAAGACGTATACATTTTCAGCCGTTTGCTCAAGCTCTTTGTCACTCAGCTGATCCAGCGCTTTTCCGTCGAGCACCTTTCCTTGCTTTGGTAAAAGGCTCAAGTCTTTTGCGATCGCTTTGGCTGTTTCCACGTGATCCCCTGTAATCATGACTGTTTTTATGCCCGCATCCCTGCACTCTTTAATCGCTCGTCTCACTTCAGGACGAGGCGGGTCGATCATGCCCTCTAGTCCGATAAATGTTAAATCAGTTTCAGCCTGCTGGACAGTGGTGATTGTTTCGGTCAGACCAACTTTTTTATACGCAATGGCAATCGTTCTCAGCGCTTGTCTTGCTAAACCTTGAATCGCAGCCTCTGTTTCTTGCCTGTGAGTGGCTGAAAATGAAGCTGTGCGTCCGCCATGCATGATATGGCTTGAACGGTTCATCAGGACATCCGGCGCACCTTTTGCAATGACGTACCGCTCTTTTTGATTCGTTTCGACGACGACTGACATCATCTTTCTTTCTGAATCAAAAGGAAACTCTTCTACCACGTGAAATCCTGCTTCGATGAATTGCTCTGTAAAACCCGCTTTACGTGCTGCGGTGAGAAGTGCCCCCTCTGTCGGATCACCATCAAGCCTCATTTCGCCATCTTTTTCAACGATGGTCGATGTATTACAAAGCGCCCCATATAATAACACCTTTTGCAGACTTGGATGTTTATCTACATGGACAAGTTCTCCGTTCAAGGTGAAATCACCAGATGGCTCATAGCCCGTACCAGAAATATTCCACGTTTTGCCCTCTGCCCATACATGGGTCACAGTCATTTTATTTTGCGTCATGGTTCCTGTTTTATCTGAGCAAATGATCGACGCGCAGCCAAGAGTCTCCACCGCCGGGAGCTTTCTGACAATCGATTTTTGTTTGATCATCCGCTGCACTCCTAAGGAAAGTGCGACGGTGACAATTGCCGGCAGGCCTTCGGGAATGGCAGCAACCGCAAGTGATACTCCCGCCAGGAACATATGATACAAATCATGTCCTTGCACAACGCCAAGAACCACAACGAGCACCGTTAAAAATAAAGCAGCCACAATGAGGATTTTCCCCAGCTGTTCGAGACGTCTTTGCAGTGGTGTTTCCATATTCCCTGCAGCATCCAGCATGCCGGCAATTTGCCCCATCGCTGTATTCATTCCTGTACCAATGACAACGCCCACGCCGCTTCCTCTAGTGACAAGCGTCCCCATAAAGGCCATGTTCGTCAAATCTCCAAGCGAGACATGATTGCTAGAAAGCGGACTTGCGTGTTTAACTGCTGGGATGGATTCGCCAGTGAGAGCAGACTCCTCGATTTCCAGACTCTTTGTTTCTAGTAATCTAATATCTGCCCCAATCCGGTCTCCGCTTGAAAATTTCACAATATCCCCTGGCACGAGATGTTTAGACGGGATCTTGATCCATTCATGATTTCTCCTTGCATACACATGCGGGGTTGATAATTCCTTTAGTGCTTGAAGGGATTTTTCCGCCCGGCGTTCTTGATAAAAGCCGAGCACTCCATTAATCAGAACAATCGCTACAATGGCTACTGCATCAATGTATTCGCCTAGAAAAGCAGAAATGATCGTTGCTGCAAGCAAGATTAACACCATAAAGTCTTTAAATTGCGCTAAAAAAATGATCAGAGCTGACGCCTTTTTCCCTTCTTGCAATTCATTTGGCCCGTGTTTTTCAAGCCGTTTTTGTACATCTTTTTCTGACAGTCCGTCACCTATCGATGTATTCATTGTTTTTAATAAATCGGTTTGGTTCAGTTCATGCCAATTCATTTGACCTCGTCCACTCCTCTTTTGTTCTCTCTCATATGCAGTGTTCTATAAGCCAGTTTATTCAGACTCGTCCTAAATCATGCTATAATAATAAGACTGCCTAAAGAACGAGAAATGGAAGGTTCTTTCAGTAGATTTGTGTGAAAGAAGAGGGTGTATCCAACATGTCATTTGACGGCATTTTTACATATGGTATGACAAATGAATTGCAAGAGACATTAACTGGTGGAAGAATTTCAAAAATTCATCAGCCATATAAGCACGAGCTGATTTTTCATATCCGGGCAAACGGAAAGAATCATAAGCTCCTTTTATCCGCTCATCCGAGCTACGCTAGAGTGCAGCTCACAGAGCAGCAATATGACAATCCAAGCGAACCTCCAATGTTTTGTATGCTCCTTAGAAAGCATCTTGAGGGCGGATTCATTGAGCGTTTCGAACAAATTGGATTTGACCGTGTGATCGTACTTCATGTACGAAGCCGCAATGAAATTGGCGACGAACAGACGCGAAAGCTCTACATTGAAATCATGGGAAGGCATAGTAATTTGATTCTTGTCGAAGATGATACGCAGCAGATCATCGATGGCTTGAAGCATCTTTCTCCATCTGTAAACAGCTATCGAACAGTGCTTCCTGGGCACGAATACCTTCTGCCGCCTGCGCAGCAAAAATTAAATCCGTTTGCAGTAACGAAGGACGATATTTTAAAGCATTTACGCTTTCAAGAAGGAATGATCACAAAGCAAATTGTCGATACATTCTCTGGGGTTTCTCCGCTGTTTGCAAAGGAAGCTGTTCACAGGGCCGGTCTTGCCAATCAGGAAACAATTCCAAATACACTAGTCGACATGTTCCAGCTGATTCGCATGCATTCCTTTACCCCGCAGCTGACAAGAAAAGATGGGAAGGAGTATTTCTATTTATTAGAACTGCAGCATGTCCAAGGCGAAATGAAGACATTCGACTCTCTCAGCCAGCTGCTTGACCGCTTTTATTTCGGCAAAGCTGAGAGAGACAGAGTGAAACAACAAGCGTCTGACCTTGAACGGTTTGTCATAAATGAAAAAAAGAAAAATGAAAACAAGCTCAAAAAACTGAACAGAACCCTTGAAGAATCTCAAAATGCCCATAAATACCAGCTCTATGGCGAATTGCTAACAGCCAATTTATATGCCATCAAAAAAGGGGATAAAGAAGCGACTGTCATCAATTATTACGATGAAGATGGCGGAGAGATCACAATACCGCTCAAAACAAACAAAACCCCTTCTGAAAATGCGCAAGCATATTTCACAAAATATCAAAAGGCAAAAAATGCAGTAGAAGCGGTCAATGAGCAAATTGAGCGGACACATAAAGAGATTGCTTATTTTGATGAGTTGATTCAGCAGCTGTCCTCTGCCTCACCGAAGGATTTAGAGGAAATGAGAGAAGAGCTTGTTGAAGGGAAATATTTACGCGCCAAACAAAAGCGCAACGCCAAAAAGAAAAAAACGGCGGCCATTCAGCTTGAAACGTATGAATCGTCTCAAGGGATTCCGATATTAGTCGGAAAAAACAACAAACAAAACGAGTATTTAACCACAAAGGCGGCTGCCCGTGACGATATTTGGCTGCACACGAAAGATATTCCTGGATCACATGTCGTCATCCGTCATCAAACGCCTGACGAACAGACGCTGCTTGAAGCGGCTCAAATCGCTGCCTACTTCTCGAAGGCAAAGGAGTCGAGCTCCGTTCCTGTCGATTACACGAAAATCCGGCATGTGAAAAAACCAAATGGAGCCAAGCCCGGATTTGTGACGTATGATCAACAGCAAACATTATTTGTCACGCCTGACGAAGATGTGGTTCTTAAGCTGCGAAAATAATAAAAGCCGATAAAATCCTTTCAAGAGATTTTATCGGCTTTTTCTTTGTTGTTTTTTTCTTTCGATATAGAGAGCATCAAGTGCATCTACATCCTCTTGTTCAAGCAATGTCTCAATTTCCGCAGCCAGCTGTTTTGTCCGGGCTGGGCTTGCACCGCTTGTAGAGACTGAAATCGTCACTTTCCCTGCTTTGACCACCTTTGGCACGATTACATTGCCAAGCTCTGATTGGCTCACACAATTCACAAGCTGGTGAGGCCGTGCTGTTTGTGCAATCCATTCATTTACCGCCGGATCATTTGTAGCAGCGACAATGAAAAATGCATCCTCTACATCTTGAGCTTCCACTTTCTTTTCTTTCCAATTCAGGTTGTATGTATCAATGAGACGTGCCATCTCTTTAGAAATATCAGGACTCACGATGGTAATATGGCAAGGCTCTATACATAGCGCCTCTGCTCTTCTTGCGGCTATTTTTCCACCGCCGGCGATGAGCACTTGTTGATTGGTTAAATCAAGATGGACTGGAAGCATGGCTTTCTCCTTGGAAATGAAACACATCGTCTTTGTTTAAAATGGTTTCTTGCACGCGTTCAATATAAGCTGCTTTTACATGCGGATGAAAGCCAATATACCGGCATACCCGGACGCCTTTCAGCCTCTCTCTCGCCTGAGCCGCTTCATTTTCAATCTCTTTCATTAAAATACCCGTAAACAACAAGTAAGGAACGAGATAAACAGGCGCATCATCATCTGCTGTTAATTGCGCAAGAACATCTCGGTAATTTGGCTCACATGCCGTAATAAAACATGGCAAGACCTCAGCAAGAGGAAGCAGGCGCCGGACATCGTCCGCAATGCCAAACACATCTCGCTTCACATCTGGATCAGAGCTTCCGCGGCCAATTAAAAGAATCCGTGCTTTCCCGCCTTGATATCCTGCTTCTTCAATTCTTGCAGCAACTGCTTTTGTCACTTCTTGATTGACCCCAATTGGTTTCCCGTATGTGACCTTCACTTGCGGGTATCGTTTTTGAACTTTCTCAATCTCAACTGGAATATCCGATTTAGCATGCATAGCAGTTAAAAGGAGGAGCGGGACGATCGCAATGTGTGTAGCTCCTTTGTTCACACAGGCTTCAAAGCCTTCCTCTATAGAAGGGGCTGTTAGTTCTAAAAAACAAATTTCTTGTATATCGGCTTCTACTAATGGCATACAGCTTTTCATAAAAGAAATGGCTTTATCTTGTGCTTCTTTTACCCTGCTTCCATGCCCAACATAAAGTACAGCTTGTTTCATGTGACTCCTCCTTCTTACTTGTTTTGTTCAGACGAAAAGACACGATCAATGCACGTGTCTTTTCTCTAACATTCTCAATTCTCAATGAGGGCCGGTTCAAACCAGTTCAGCTTTTGGTGAAAATGAACGACATCTCCAACAACTATTAAGCTTGGATGCTCGATGCCTTCTTTTTCAACGGTTTCAGACAGTGTCTTAACAGTGCAGCAAGTCGTCTTTTGCCTCGTCGTGGTTCCCCAGTGTATAAACGCTGCTGGCGTTTCAGGATCACGTCCATTTTTTATAAGAAGCTGCTGCACTCTTTCTACGTTTTTGACGCCCATGTAAATCACAAGGGTATCAATCCCTGTAGCCAGTGCCTCCCACTTTTCTTCAAAATGCTCATCCTTTTGATAGTGACCCGTGACAAACGCAACATTTGAGCTGAATTCACGGTGCGTCACGGGAATGCCTGCATAAGCAGCTGCTGCAATACCAGAGGTAATCCCCGGGACAACTTCATATGGAATTCCGTGCTCAGCTAAGCATTCGATTTCTTCACCGCCGCGGCCAAATACAAAGGGGTCGCCGCCTTTCAGACGGACGACAACATTCCCTTCCTTTGCATGGGTCACAAGGGCTTCATTGATGGCTTCCTGTCTCATCGTATGATGATTCGGGAGCTTGCCGCAATAGATTAATTCCGCATCGGGTTTGGCGTGGGCGAGTATTTCTTGATTGACAAGACGATCATATAAAATGACATCTGCCTGCTGTATTGCCTTAAGGGCTTTTAATGTAATTAAGTCTGGATCCCCAGGTCCAGCCCCCACAATGTATACTTTCCCCATCGTGCTTTTCTCCCCCTGCCATCAGGCGATTATTTCGCTTTTCCCTTTACATAATCAACAAGACGCTGTTTGGACTCTTCACGCGATAATTCACCTGTATCTAGAACAAGCTCAGGTGCAGCTGGCTCTTCATAAGGTGAATCAATCCCGGTAAAAAATGGAATTTCGCCATTTCTAGCTTTTTTATATAACCCCTTTGGGTCACGCTCTTCGCATACGTTCAGATCACATTTCACAAACACTTCGTGAAATTCTCCCGCTTCAACTAACTGTCTGACAATGCGGCGGTCTTCTTGAAATGGTGAAATAAAAGCCGTGATGACAATTGTTCCTTGCTCAACAAATAATTTCGCCACTTCTCCGATACGTCGGATGTTCTCTTTTCTGTCATCATCTGAAAACCCTAAATCTTTATTCAATCCATGCCGCACATTATCGCCATCAAGAACAGTGACTTGATAACCTTGTTCAAACAGCTCTCTAGCCGCTGCATTTGCAATTGTAGATTTACCTGATCCACTTAGACCTGTGAGCCAAATAATGCCGCTTTTATGATTGTTTTTTTGTTGATATTCTTTTTTTGTAATAGATGAATCATGCCACACGATATGTTCGTTGCTCATGTCATACCCTCCCATTAAGATACCGTCGTTTTTAATCCTTCGATTAATGTTTCAATGACTTCTTTTCGGCTGAACGTGCTTGGCGGTAATTCTCCGTTTCTCAGCATCGTTCGAACCTTTGTACCTGAAAGAATGACATGCTCGCTTTTATCGTGAGGACATGTTTTTGGTGTTGCCATTGCTTCACATGTATTACAGTAGAAGCTATGTTCAAATTTTAACGGGGTAATGCCAATTTCTTCGCTTGTAAATTGTTCAAATAACTCCTGCGCCTCGTATGTGCCGTAATAATCACCAACACCTGCATGATCTCTTCCCACAATAAAGTGAGTACAACCGTAATTTTTACGAACAAGCGCGTGAAAGATTGCTTCCTTTGGTCCAGCATAACGCATTGCCGCAGGAAAAACACCTAAAAAGACGCGATCCTTTGGGTAATAACCGTTCAATAACACTTGATAGCTTTTCATTCTCACGTCTGCCGGAATATCGTCTGATTTTGTTTCACCGACAAGTGGATTTAAAAACAAACCATCGACGGTTTCAAGTGCTGTCTTTTGAATATATTCATGGGCACGGTGAACAGGGTTTCTTGTTTGGAAACCAACAATCGTTTTCCAGCCGTTCTCTTTAAAATGACGTCTTGTTTCTTCCGGCTCATACGTAAATTGAGGGAATGGTTTTTCGCTTCGTTTCGTCAGTGTAATTTTACCACCAATGTACGTATCACCGCGTTCAAATAATTTTTTCACGCCTGGATGATTGCGGTCATCAGTTTTATACACATTCACCGCTTCTTTTTCCTTATCTGGTGTGTATTGATCCTCTACTTCAATCACGCCATATACAGTTCCATTATACGATAGACGCACAATCTCGCCTCGATGGATTTCCGCTGCCTTTTCCTTTGTCACTGGCAGTGTAATAGGAAGAGACCAAACGACACCACTTGCTAGCCGCATACTGCTCACAACCGCTTCATAATCAGCTTTTGTTAAAAACCCTTCAATTGGACTATACCCGCCAATTGCTATGAGTTCAAGGTCTGCAAAAGAGATAGCATCTAGTTCAATTTCCTTTGCAGCCGTGCTAAGGTCATACTCTTCATTTACTCGATTAATTAATACGCCACCATGTGGTGTTAAACTCATTTGTTCATCTTCCTCTCAATGTTCATATTTATTAGATGTAAATAGTCGGATTTGTCGTTAAATCCCGCCGCCCTGTTCATGAATCGAGCTGCTTTCATTTTTGACTGCCTTCAT
Organism: Bacillus sp. FSL K6-2431; assembly: GCF_038005165.1. Taxonomy (NCBI): domain Bacteria; kingdom Bacillati; phylum Bacillota; class Bacilli; order Caryophanales; family Bacillaceae; genus Bacillus; species Bacillus sp. FSL K6-2431. The sequence goes on from NZ_JBBOSQ010000001.1 coordinate 584,905, forward strand.
CAGACTTAGCGCACCAAGTGAGGCAAGCAGTACACTCATCATGATAAAGATAGAGTAATAGTCCCCTTTTAAGAAAAGACTCACCAGCAAATACGATAGACTAAGTGATAAAAAGGGTGATACTACCCACACTTTCAGCATTTTTTTCACCACATGTTTATGAAAAATATTAGGTCCGCCTTTTGCCATGCCAAGTCCAATGATAGACGAGGAGGTGATTTGGGTAAGTGGAACTGGCAGCCCAAAAATAGAGCTGACGATGACAAGTCCAGCACCGGTACCGGAAAGCAATATCCCTTCGCCCGTTTGATAGCGGGTAATCTTCTTTCCATTTGTTTCTAGTACTCTTCTACCAAGCAAGAGGGCTCCAATGGCGACGAAGATTCCGCCGTAAAGTGTTCCTTGCCCAACTGACAAAACGCCCGCGGCAACAAGTGGACCGACTGCATTTGCCACATTGTTCATACCTGCTGAAAATGCTTCTAAAAATCCACTAAGGATTAAAACAATGGATAAAATAAATGTTCCTTTTTTAGACAGCTTACGTTTAGGGAACATTCTGATGATTTTGACTACAACAAAGGTAAAAAGAAAGGCGACAAGCGGAATGATGACCCAAAATGCCACAATGACTAAAATGGATTTCACATACAATACTTTATATGCGACCGCGACACCAACTACAGCTCCTACTGTCACCTCACTCGTTGATAAAGGGATGGCCATCAGATTCGCTATAAAGAGTGATAATGCAGCAGAACCAATAATAATACAAACAATTTCAAGTGTAATGACGGATTCAGGCATAATTCCAGAGCTAATCGTTTTGACAACCTCACCACCGCCAATAACTGAACCTGCTAAAATCCCAACTGCACATACACTGAGTGCATAGATCGGCTTTCGAATCGCACCTGATCCGTACGCGATACCCATCGAAGCTGCTGCACCACTCGCGCCAATGTTTAGAGCGAAAAATAAACTAAATAAAATTGCGGCAATTTCCATACACTATGCTCCCTTACTCATGTAATCCGCACTCAGTCTTAGCTGTGCCTGACCATCTGCCAGACCGCAGATCCTCGGCAGTAAATGCTGGCTGTGTACACGGGGCACACCCGATACTTGGATATCCCTGATCATGTAGCGGATTATAAGTAAGTTCCTCTCTAGATGCATATCTCCATATGTCCTTCCACGTCCAGTGGATAAGCGGACATACTTTCACTGATTTGAATTTTTCATCCTTATTTAAAAAGTTCGTCCCTGCTCGCTTAGGAGACTGCTCTCTCCTTAAGCCAGAAAGCCATGCCGGATAGCCAGATAGCGCTTCTTGCAAAGGAATGACCTTACGCATATGACAGCAGCTTTGAGGATCTGTTTTCCATAGTTGATCACCATGCTGCTCGTTTTGCTCCTCAACCGTCAGCTCAGGGGTTTTCAGCACAATATCTAAACCCGGGTATCTTTCCTTTACCGCATCAATTGTGTCGTACGTTTCCTTAAAATGCAGACCTGTATCTAAAAAGACAATTCTTGCATCCTTTTTTACTTTCGCAATCAAATCAATGAGGACGATGCCTTCAATACCAAAACTGCATGCATAAACGAGCTGATCACCATAATGACCGTATGCCCATTTCAGCACAGATAAGGCCCCTTTATACAAATCATCTTCTTGAAATGTAATGGACGGCTCTTGCCAATTTTCATAAGTTAACATTGTTTCTCCCCTTCCGGAGTATCACTACTCTCCGCACTACGTCAACTGAATTTTTTCTGTCTTCTTCCACTTGGATCACTTGACCGTCCTGAACAATCAGTGTAACTAAACTGAATTCATATCCCCAATCAGTTTCTGCATAGGCTTCAATTAAGTCTTCATCCTGCTTTTGCTTCACTTCCCCCTCACCGTTAAAATAAAAAAACTTCCTTTCATTCCGAAAGAAAGATGAGGAAGCTCACGATTTCCTTATCTTTCAAAATAGAATCATTTTGCAGGAAGTAGCACCTTGCAAATTGCAGGTTGCCGGGCTTCATCGGGCCAGTCCCTCCACCTCTCTGGATAAGTGTTTTAATTTGTCTTAAATATTAACACAATTCAAACAAAAGTCAACCCGACTTTATTGATAGGATTAGTTTTTATTTAAATTTGAGTCTATTTTACTATTTTTAACCAAATAAAAAAGCTGTGCGGGTATGCGCAGCTTCATATTGTATTCAGCGTGATAGAAAACCTTTGCAGTCCTGACAAAGAATGCGAGGGTTTGTCTACACGAAGCTATTTAGACGGTTTCTTCCATCCAAGATTCAGAGGAAGGATCTTGTCTCCAGCGTTTCAATTTATTCATAGCAGAAGGCTCAATCGCTTTCAGCTCAAGTGCCACGTCTGTCAGGGTGTCATAGTCTGTTAGGGTGACATATGGAATGTTTTTCTCTTGGAATGCTGCCGCAGCTTTTGGCAGACCGTATGTGAAGATCGCGGCAACGCCTAGTACGTCACAGCCCGCTTCTTGAAGAGCAGCGACCACTTCAAGCACACTGCCTCCTGTTGAAATCAGATCTTCTACGACGACCACCTTTTGGCCTTTTGATACGGCACCTTCAATTTGATTTCCTTTTCCATGTGCTTTTGGCTTACTTCTGACATAACACATCGGGACGTTTAGACGATCTGCTGCTAATGCCGCATGCGGGATGCCTGCTGTTGCAGTACCAGCAATCACCTCCGCTCCCTCAAAATGAGTGAGAATCAACTCTTTAAGACCTTCAGCAATGTCGTGTCTAACTTCTGGATAGGACAAGGTGAGACGGTTGTCACAATAGATCGGTGATTTGATACCGCTTGCCCATGTAAACGGTTCGTCTGGCTTCAATGAGACCGCTTTGATTTGTAATAGGTGTTTAGCGATTTTTGTTTTCATCTTGCAGTCACTCCCACTCTTTCAAAATTTGATGATAGGCTTCCAATGGTTTTTCAGCTTTTGTGATTGACCTTCCGACAACAATTTGTGAAACACCTTGCTCTTTTGCATAAGCAGGGGTTGCCACACGCTTTTGATCATCGGTTTGATCATTTAGTAAACGAATCCCTGGCGTAACAGTGAGGAAGTCAGGTGAGATGTGCTCATGAAGAGCTTTGGATTCATGAACAGAGCAAACAACACCGTCTAGTCCACTTTCATGTGCCAATTGACCGTACCGGATGACAGTCTCTTGCAGCGGACGGTCTATGAGTAATTCGCTTCTCATCATGTCTTCAGATGTACTCGTCAGCTGAGTCACTGCAATAATGCCCGGACGTTTTTGCCCAGCAGGCGTTCCGTTTTCAAGCCCTTCTAACGCAGCTTGCATCATCTGTTTCCCGCCAGCAGCATGTACATTGACTAGATCAACGCCAAGTGCGGCAAGCCGGTTCATTGCTTTTTGCACCGTTGTTGGAATGTCATGTAATTTGAGGTCGAGGAAAATGTGGCAATTTTTTTCTTTAAGTGCGTCAAGGATGGCAGGTCCTTCTTGGTAAAACAGCTCCATGCCGACCTTCACAAATAATGGTGTCCCTTCAAAGGGTTCTAAAAAGGCAAGCGCCTCCTGCCCTGATGGAAAATCAAGCGCGATGATGGGCAAGTGCTTCATATTTCCAGCTCCTTCCGATACATTCCTCTACAGATGAATACCCATAGGCTGCTAATACATTTGGCAGGTCTTCTATGATTTCTGGGCAAATAAATGGGTTTACAAAATTGGCTGTGCCAACAGCTACTGCACTCGCACCTGCTAGTAAAAATTCAAGTACATCTTCAGCGTTTTGCACTCCGCCCATTCCGATAATCGGGATAGAAACCGCTTGACTGACCTCATGTACCATGCGCACAGCGACAGGTTTGACCGCAGGGCCTGATAATCCGCCTGTTTTATTGGCAAGAATCGGTTTCCCTGTTTTTAAATCTAAACGCATACCGATTAACGTGTTAATCATCGTGAGTCCATCCGCTCCAGCACATTCAATCGCTTGAGCAATCTCCACAATATTAGCTACGTTAGGAGACAGTTTGACATAGACAGGAACGGAGGACACGTCCTTCACCGCTTTTGTCAATGCTGCTGCCATTTGAGGATCTGTACCAAAGGCAATTCCGCCTGTTTTGACATTTGGACACGAGATATTCAGTTCAAGGGCATGGACATTTTTTGCTTGGCTGATCTGCTTCGCTACTTCAACATAATCATCGACCTGTGAGCCAGCGACGTTTGCAATAATAGGCGTATCAAACTGCTCAAGCCAAGGCAATTCATTTTCCAGCACGCCTTTTAGGCCAGGATTTTGAAGACCGATGGCATTGAGCATCCCGGCACCTGTCTCCGCTACCCTTGGTGTCGGGTTGCCAAATCTCGGCTCTAAGGTTGTGGCTTTAATCATGATACCGCCAAGCACGGATAAGTCGTATAATGAAGCAAATTCTCTCCCGAATCCAAAGCAGCCTGATGCAGGGATAATCGGATTCTTTAAAGATAAGCCGGGTAACTCAACGTTTAGCATGACAACGCCACCTCCTCTGCTTTAAATACAGGTCCGTCCAGACAGACTTTGACGTAAGCTTTTTCGTGCTGATCGGTATGACAGACACATGCAAAGCAAGCACCAATTCCGCAGCCCATTCGTTCTTCCATTGAAATGTAGACAGGCTTATCGGGGTAAGAGTCTTTTAGTGCTTTTAACATAGGGGTCGGCCCGCAGGAAAGCATGACATCAAAGCTCAAATCATTCTCTTCAATGACACTTGTCACGAAGCCCTTTGCGCCATATGTCCCATCAACTGTTGCGATAAATGTATCTCCGAGTGCTTGGAATTTCTCCTCGTAAAATACATCCTTTTTCGATTGAAAGCCAAGGACATGCTTGACGATGACGCCTTTTTTCGTTAAACGTTTGGACAGCTCATATAAAGGCGGTACTCCAATTCCACCACCGACTAGTAACGCTGTCTGACCTGGCTGAACAACTGAAGGATCGTACCCGTTGCCAAGCGGCCCTAAGACATCGATGGATTCCCCATCCCGCCTTTGGGAAAGAAGCTTTGTGCCCTCTCCCTCTGCGCGATAGATGATGGTTGCTTCTTGCTTCTCGGCATGAATATTGGCAATACTGATCGGTCTTCTCAGCAGCGGTGTCATGGACTCGCTGACCTTGATATGAAGAAATTGTCCAGCCGTTTGAAAGGAGTCCACAAGGTCACCTTTTAATGTCATTTCGTAAATATGATCAGCGATCTCTCGATTTGAGACGACCGTCAAGTATGCTTTTTTCATATCGTTACTGTCACCTCAGCATTCGTTTTCACTTCTGGCATTTCGTCCGCTCTAAATGTCATGCTTTCTAGTACTCTTAAAATCGCTTCTGCTGTATCTAGTGACGTTAAGCAAGCTACGCCATTTTCAACAGCTTCACGTCTGATTCTAAAGCCGTCTCTTGCCGGCTGTTTTCCTTTTGTCAGAGTGTTGATGACAAATTGGGCTTCCCCGTTTCGTATGACATCGAGAAGGTTTTTGCCTTCTTCTCCTATTTTGCCGACAACACTTGATGGGATGGAGGCTTGTTTTAAGTAATTCGCTGTTCCTTCTGTCGCTAAAATATGGTAGCCGATTGAATGGAATCTTCTCGCAATCTCCAGTCCTTCTTCTTTATCCTTGTCAGCAACTGTCAGAAGAACTGTCCCATCTTTAGGAATTTGAATGCCTGATGCAATTAATCCTTTGTAAAGAGCTTTTTCGATTGTGACATCTTTCCCCATGACTTCACCTGTCGATTTCATTTCAGGTCCGAGTGTAATATCGACTCTTCTTAGTTTTGCAAAAGAGAAGACTGGAACTTTGACGTACACCCCTTCTTGCTCTGTGTGAAGTCCTTCTTCGTAGCCATAGTTTTTGAGTTTTTCTCCTAAAATGACTTTTGTCGCTAGGTTTGCCATCGGGATGCCCGTGATTTTACTTAAGAAAGGAACTGTCCGGCTTGAACGCGGGTTCACTTCAAGTACGAACACTTCACCTTTTGAGAGAACAAATTGAATGTTTAGCAGCCCAATAATGTTGAGTCCTTTTGCAAGCTTGATCGTGTATTCTGCGATCTTCGCTTTGATCTCTTCAGACAATGTTTGCGGCGGGTAAACCGCAATCGAGTCACCAGAGTGAACCCCGGCTCTTTCAATGTGTTCCATAATGCCAGGGATCACGACAGTTTCGCCATCAGACACGGCATCTACTTCGATTTCTTTTCCTGTTAAATATTTGTCAATTAAGACTGGGTGCTGCGGATTGACTTTCACTGCATTCTCCATGTAGTGAAGAAGCTCGGCTTCTTGATAAACAATTTCCATCGCACGACCGCCTAATACATAGGAAGGACGGACAAGGACTGGGTAGCCGATCTGATTGGCAATCGCTACAGCTTGAGGCACAGAAGTAGCTGTTTTTCCTTTAGGCTGCGGCACGCCGAGTGCTTCTAATGTTTGTTCAAACTTGTCCCTGTTTTCAGCTCGGTCTAGGTCTTCAAGAGAAGTGCCGAGAATCTTCACCCCTCTATTTGATAATTCATCTGCTAGGTTGATTGCTGTTTGACCGCCGAACTGGACAACGACTCCTTCAGGTTGCTCTAGATCGATGATGTGCATCACATCTTCTACAGTGAGTGGTTCAAAGTAGAGCTTGTCCGAAATACTAAAGTCTGTTGAGACCGTTTCAGGGTTGTTGTTAATAATGATTGCTTCATACCCTGCTTGTTTAATTGCCCACACAGAATGAACGGTCGCATAATCAAATTCTACTCCTTGACCGATTCTGATAGGACCTGAGCCTAATACGATGACGCTTTTCTTGTCTGTACGTTCTGATTCATTTTCATCTTCATATGTGCTGTAGAAATATGGCGTCTCGGATTCAAATTCAGCCGCACAAGTATCTACCATTTTGTAAACAGGTACGATGCTTGCTTCTTGTCTTAGCGTATAGACATCCGCTTCATTCATATTCCACTCGCGGCTAATATAGATGTCTGAGAAGCCTTTTTCTTTCGCTTCTTTTAATACGTCTGTATTGCCTTTGTTTTCTTTTAATGTCTTTTCAAAAGCGATGATGCCTTCCAGTTTATGAAGGAAGAAGTAATCAATTTTTGAGAACTCATGTATTTGTTCAACCGTATAGCCTCTTCTAAGTGCCTCGGCGATATAGAATAATCGTTCGTCTCCCGCCTTGATAATCCGCTTTTCAAGCACTTCGTTTGTGATATCTGCTTCATCTTTTAATTCAATGTGGTGCACATCCGCTTCAAGTGAACGAACAGCCTTTAGAAGAGACTCTTCTAATGTACGACCGATCGCCATCACTTCACCCGTTGCTTTCATTTGCGTACCAAGACGTCTGTTGGCCGATTCGAATTTATCAAACGGCCAGCGCGGAATTTTAGACACAATATAGTCGAGTGCCGGTTCGAAGGCGGCATAGGTTTTACCTGTGACTGGGTTCATCATTTCATCAAGCGTTAAGCCGACAGCAATTTTCGCTGCAAGTTTGGCAATTGGATAACCAGTTGCTTTCGACGCAAGTGCAGAAGAGCGACTCACGCGCGGATTTACTTCGATGATATAGTATTGAAAGCTGTCTGGATCAATTGCCAGCTGTACGTTACATCCGCCTTCAATCCCAAGTGCCCGGATCAGCTTGAGCGACACATTGCGAAGCAGCTGATATTCACGGTCACTTAACGTTTGGCTTGGCGCCACAACGATACTGTCTCCTGTGTGGATACCGACTGGATCAAAGTTTTCCATGTTACAAACAACGATCGCATGATCACCGCTATCACGCATGACTTCATATTCAATTTCTTTAAAGCCTGCAATACTTTTTTCAAGTAAGCATTGTGTGACTGGGCTTAGCTTCAAACCGTTTTCGACGATTTCCTTCAGCTCTTGCTCGTTTGTACAAATTCCGCCGCCTGTTCCGCCTAATGTATAAGCTGGTCTCACAATGACAGGGAAACCAATTTGATTCGTAAACGCCATCGCTTCTTCTAGGTTATGGATGATTTCACTTTCTGGTACAGGCTCATTTAGTTCATTCATCAAATTACGGAATAGATCTCTGTCCTCTGCTTTTTGAATAGCTGAAAGTTTTGTTCCTAATACTTCAACACCACATTCAGCTAATACGCCAAGGTCTGATAATTCAACAGCAAGGTTAAGTCCAGTTTGTCCGCCAAGTGTTGGCAAGATCGCATCAGGACGTTCTTTTCGAATGATTCGTGTTAAGAATTCTGGTGTCAGTGGTTCGATGTATACCTTATCGGCCATTTCTGTATCTGTCATGATGGTCGCTGGATTGGAATTCACAAGAACGACTTCATAGCCTTCTTCTTTCAGTGCTAAGCAAGCCTGTGTGCCTGCATAGTCAAACTCCGCTGCCTGACCAATGATGATTGGACCTGAACCGATAACTAAAATCTTTTTGATGTCTACGCGTTTTGGCATACTTCTTCCCCTTCTTTCTCAGTTGTATGAATCATGTCCATGAACTGGTCGAATAAGTAGTTCGCATCTTCTGGACCTGGTGATGCTTCTGGGTGGTACTGGACAGTGAATGCTGGTGCTTCTTTATGTTTTAAGCCTTCAATTGTATTGTCGTTTAGTGCGATGTGTGTGACTTCGAGCACGTCCTCGTTAATGGCACTAACTGTGTAGCCGTGGTTTTGAGCTGTCAGGGTGACCTTGCCGGTTGCTAGTTCTTTCACTGGGTGATTCGATCCTCTGTGACCGAATTTCATTTTTTCAGTACTTGCGCCGCATGCAAGCGCGAATAATTGATGTCCAAGGCAAATGCCAAAGAGTGGAACTTTTCCAATCAATTGCTGAATCATCTCGACTGCTTCTGGTACATCCACAGGATCCCCAGGGCCGTTTGAAAGCATGATTCCATCAGGCTTCAACTGCAGTACTTCATCTGCCGTGATATTGTACGGCACCACAATGACATCACAGTCCCGTTTATTGAGCTCGCGCAAAATGCCGTGCTTCATGCCGAAATCGACAAGGACAATTCTTTTTCCTCTTCCCGGGCTTGGATACGCATTTTTCACAGATACTTGACTCACTTGATCAGTCGGCAGCTGCATTGTTTGTAGGCGGCGCACCACGTCTTCCACTTGTTCATCCGGTCCTGCAAATGCCCCTCTTAAAGTCCCTGCACTTCGAATCATTCTCGTCAGCTTTCGTGTATCGATTCCGCTAAGCCCTGGAATGTTTTTCATTTTTAAATACTCATCGAGCGAGTATGCAGAGCGCCAGTTTGAGGGCTTTTCACAAAGTTCCTTCACAATCAGCCCTTTGACAAACGGTGTGATCGATTCAAAATCATCACGATTAATGCCGTAGTTGCCGATAAGCGGGTAAGTGAGTGTGACAATTTGTCCGCAGTATGATGGATCAGACAAAATTTCTTGATAGCCTGTCATCCCTGTATTAAAGACGACTTCTCCGACTGATGATTCTAAGTTGCCAAAGCCTGTTCCTTCGAATACTGTTCCGTTTTCTAGCACTAAGCGTCTCTTCATTTTACTAGTCTCCCCTCTTCATACACGACTTTCCCAGATGCAAGTGTCATGACCGGCCATCCTGATACAGTCAATTTGTCAAACGGTGTATTTTGTCCTTTTGATAAGAAGCTCTTTTTATCGATTGCCATTTCTTTGTTTAGATCAATGAGTGTAATATCAGCTGTTTGTCCTTCTTCCAGCTTTCCATAAGGAAGGGAGAAGGCTTCTGCTGGCTTGATCGTCATATAATCAACGAGTTTTTTTAATGTCCATTCGCCTGTTTTGACAAATCGCGTGTAAAGAAGCGGGAACGCTGTTTCAAGCCCAACTATTCCAAAAGGTGCGCGTTGCATCGTTTCGTTCTTTTCTTCTTCTGTATGCGGTGCATGGTCTGTTGCGATGAAATCAATCGTTCCATCTAACAGTCCCTCGATTAGTGCCTCGCGATCCTCTTTTCCTCTAAGAGGCGGGTTCATTTTATAGTTCGTATCAAGCCCTGGGATGTCTGCATCACATAGGAGCAGGTGATGTGGTGACACCTCAGCCGTCACACGGATGCCTGCTTTTTTTGCATCGCGAACGACTCGCACAGATTCTTTCGTACTGATATGACATACATGATAATGACAGTTCGCTGCTTCTGCTAAAAGAACATCTCTTGCAATATGCACCGATTCACAAATGGACGGTATACCGTTTAATTCATTTGCTTTTGAAAATTCTCCTTCATGAACGCATCCGCCGTAAATGAGCGAGTTATCCTCACAGTGCGCGACAATGGCTTGATCAAGACTTGCTGCCTTTTTCATCGCTTCGTACATCATGCCTGCTGTTTGGATGCCGACTCCGTCATCTGTGAAAGCGAAGGCGCCTGCTTCTTTTAGTGCTGCAAAGTCTGTCATCTCTTCCCCAATTTGTCTAGTTGTGATGGAGGCGTATGGCAGTACTCTGACAGAAGAGGTCTCTTCGATTCGATTCATGAGCCATTCCATTTGCTCTTTTGTATCTGGAACTGGGCGTGTATTCGGCATCGCTGCAATCGTCGTATAACCGCCTCTTGCTGCTGCTTTAGAGCCTGTTTCAATCGTTTCCTTTTTCTCTCCGCCTGGCTCTCTTAAATGTACATGCAGATCAATTAAGCCTGGTGAAACAAATAGCCCTTTAGCATCAATGACCTCTTCTCCGTCTTCTCTTTCTAAGTGACCAATCGCTTGAATCACTTTTCCTTCTACCCTAATATCCTGCTGCACTTTTTCACCTGTGCTTGTTAAGATAAAACCGTTTTTAATGAGATACGACATAGACAGAATCTCTCCCTTTTTGATGTAGTCTGCTATTTTGAAAAGCTCTTTTTAATACCGCCATTCGGACATAAACGCCATTTTCCATTTGCTTGAAAATTCGTGACTGCTTTGATTCCACTAAAGAATCATCTATCTCCACACCTCTGTTTACTGGCGCTGGATGCATGATAATGGCTCGTTCTTTCATGTTGTTTGCCCTGTTTACTGTTAATCCATAAGTCGATAAGTAATCTTCATTACCCATTTTTTTAGCGTGCCGTTCATGCTGGATTCTAAGCAGCATCACCACATCAGATTGTCTAGTGGCTTCGTCTACTTGGACATACGTTCCGTGAGGATTTTGCTCATCTTGGAAGGAAGCAGGTCCTGAGAAAAGGACTGTCGCTCCGAGCCTTGAGAGTACTTCCGCATTCGACCTTGCCACCCTGCTGTGCTTGATGTCTCCATGAATCGAAATCGTTAAGCCCTCAAAGCCGCCAAACTCTTCATAGATGGTCATTAGGTCAAGCAGTGATTGGGTCGGGTGCTGCCCGCAGCCATCTCCAGCATTGATGATGGGAATCCCAACCTTCCCGATCAGTTCGTTGTAATATTCATCGGTGCTGTCTCTGATCACACAAGCTTTCACGCCGATGGATTCGAGCGTTTTTACCGTATCGTAAAGAGTTTCGCCTTTTTGAACAGAGGTGCTTGCCGCATCTAAGCTTAGTACATTCATCCCCAGCTTCTTTTCGGCGACTTCGAAGCTAAATCGTGTTCTTGTGCTTGGTTCAAAAAAGAGATTTGCTACAAATTCTCCCGCTAAACCAAGCTCTTGCTTCCCCTTTTTGAGAGCCGTTGCTTCTTCAATCAGCTGTAAAATCTCTTCTTTAGATAAGCTGCTCATTGTCGATAGATCATTCATTTTTTCTTCCCCCTCTAGTTTTTCATCACTTTCAGGTTCAAAAAAACCCTAAGCCTCGGCAGCTTAGGGTTCTCCAAAAGAAGCAGCGGCACGTTCGTGCATTCTGCTCATTTTAGAACCCTTGTCAGCCTCACTGGACTTCTTTTAAAAGGTTTTCTGTATTCGATTCATTTGACTCGTCATCCTCCGCTTTTTGCTGCGGCAGGATCAGGTTCAACAGGACACCCGTGATGGCAGCAAGTGCCATTCCAGATAGTGTGAGGTTGATTTGTTTCACCTCAATGAATGCCCCTCCAATTCCGATGACTAAGATGACTGATGCGATAATGAGATTACGCTTTTCTTCAAAATTCACTTTATGATCAATCAGGATTCTCAGACCGCTTGAGGCAATGATTCCAAAGAGCAGGAATGAAACGCCTCCCATGACCGCGGACGGCACTGTACTGATTAATGCTGAGATTTTTCCGACAAAGCCGAAGCAGATTGCAAATACTGCTGCTCCGCCGATGACGAAGATACTGAACACTCTTGTGATGGCAAGGACGCCGATGTTCTCTCCATACGTTGTTGTCGGCGGTCCGCCAATGAGTGAAGCGAAGATTGTCGCCGCACTGTCTCCTAAAATGGAGCGGTGAAGACCAGGTTTTTTAATGAAATCTTGCCCTACAACTTTACTTAACACCACTTGGTGGCCGATGTGCTCAGACATTGTCACAAAGGCAACCGGCACCATTACGGTGAGAATGCTTAAAGTCACAGCTGGTGTGTAGTCAACAAATGGTACAACGAAGTCTGGTACAGCAAACCATTTTGCATCAATGACCGGCTGGAAGTTCACAATGCCTTGTGATAAGGCAAAGAGATAGCCGCTGATAATGCCGATTAATACTGGGATCAAGCTAAGGAATCCTCTTAGGAAAATCATGCTGATAATCGTGACAGCCAGTGTGAAGCCGGCGACCATTAGGTGCTTCAGGCTGTAAACAAGCTCGGTTGCATTCGGATCAGCATACATCGCCATGTTGACAGCTGTTCCAGCGAGTCCGAGTCCGATGACCATAATGACCGGCCCTACGACGACCGGCGGTAGAAGTTTCATCAGCCAGCCTGTGCCGAGCCATTTAATAAATAGTGCAATGAGTGCATAAGCGACACCCGCCATGAAGGCACCCACCATGGCGGCTCCAGGGCCGCCTGTGGCTTTCACATTCAGTATGGGGGCGATAAAGGCAAAGGACGATCCAAGATACGCTGGAATTTGGCCTCTTGTGATAATTAAGTAAACTATGGTTCCAACACCACTTGAGATGAGCGCGACCGCTGGACTCATATCGATGATTTTTGGTACTAGAATGGTTGCACCAAACATGGCAAACAAATGCTGAAGGCTAAGTGACAGCCATGTGAACGGTTTTGGGATATCTCGAATGCCTAAATTGGCTTTTTGCTGACTCATGATTTTCCTCCTAGATGTGTCCTTTTTCATTAAAAAAGCCTCTTTGCGAGTATGCGCAAAGAGGCCTAGAAAAACCGTACACGTCATGTTTGCGGTGCTCGGTATCTCTGTTATTGCCCTCTTTGCAAACTCTCTGGAATGCATTTAAAAAGGTTATTTTTCATATATAGCGACAAGGTCGTTTTGATCTACTTCATTCAGTTGAACCATAACTGTCTCTGCTTTTGATGTCGGAATGTTCTTCCCGATATAATCCGCTCGAATCGGTAGCTCCCGGTGTCCCCGGTCGACGAGAACAGCAAGCTGAATGGAAGATGGTCTTCCTACATCCACAAGGGCATCCATGGCTGCTCTGACGGTTCTGCCTGTAAACAGGACATCGTCAACGACAATCAGTGTTTTGTCATTAATGTCAGCTGGAATGTCTGCACCCTTCACAAGCGGGTCTTGGTTCTCTGTCTTTTTTGTCAGGTCATCACGGTATAGCGTAATATCAAGTTCACCCACTATGACTGGATTTCCTTCAATTTGCTCGATGCGCTCTGCAAGGCGCTTTGCAAGATGAATACCTCTAGTCTTGATCCCCGCAAGGATGACATCTTTCATCCCTTTGTTGCGCTCAATCATTTCATGTGCAATTCGGGTAAGCGCTCGTCTGATCGCTTGTTCATCAAGAATGACTGCTTTTTGTTCCATCTTTTACACCTCTTTTTGACAAATAAAAAGCCCCTTCTGCAAAGGGCAGAGAGGGGCGTTCATTTGTGCATACACGTGCACAAATTGATCCGTTATCCTTCTCAGCCTCTCTGGACTGTTTTAAAGAATCTTCATTTCTTCGTTCATTATTTCAAAAAAAGAACGGCCTGTCAATCGTTATTTCTTAATGAATCGATAAAAGCTTGCATATCAGCAGGAACTGGTGCTGTGAACTCGATATATTCGCCTGTTCTTGGATGATCAAATCCTAAAACACCTGCATGAAGCAGCTGACCATTGAAATCGACTGTCTTTCTCGGTCCATATTTCGGATCTCCTGCAAGCGGATAGCCGATATATTTCATATGAACACGAATTTGGTGTGTTCTTCCTGTTTCAAGTCGGCACTCCACCACCGTGAAATCCTGAAAGCGTTCAATCACATCAAAGTGAGTGACTGCTTGTTTTGCACTTTCTTTTGTGACCGTCATGCTTTGGCGGTCTTTTTTGTCTCTGCCAATTGGGGCATCAATTGTGCCTGTATCATGCTGAATGATGCCATGGACAACGGCCGTATATTTTCTTGTGACAGTTTTAGCCACAAGCTGATTGACTAGTGATTCATGCGCCATATCGTTTTTTGCGACCATTAACAGCCCAGATGTGTCTTTATCAATACGATGGACAATTCCAGGACGCATCACACCATTAATCCCTGATAAGTCCGTGCAATGTGCCATCAGGCCATTTACAAGCGTTCCTGACACGTGACCTGGTGCTGGATGAACGACCATTCCTCGTGGTTTATTCACCACTAGCACATCTGCATCCTCATAATAAATATCAAGATTCATTGGTTCTGCTTCTACATCTAGTACTTCTGGTTCTGGAATCTCGACTTTAATCTGATCTCCAGCTTGTACTTTGTAATTGGCTTTCACTTGTTTCCCGTTTACTTCGATCAGCCCATCCTTTACCCACTGCTGGACCTGGGTTCTTGACCATTCTGGTTCTGTCGTGCTTAGAAATTTATCAAGCCGTTCACTCGTTTGTTCTTCTGAAACGGCAATATTTACTTGATTCATGTAGTTGACTCCTTCGTTTTCTTTCCATCTAACAGCATTTGAATGAAGAGCAGAATAACTCCTACACATAGAGAAGAATCTGCAATATTAAAGATTGGGTAGTGATAATTCCCAAAGACGAAATGAGCAAAATCTACCACTTCCTGACGGAAAACGCGGTCGATAAAATTCCCAATCGCTCCGCCAAGCATTAAGGCCAGTGCAACTCCAAGCAGCTTGTCCTTTTGCCCATGCTTTTGCAAATAATAAACAATTCCCGCAATAACAACGAGTGTGATCACATAGAAAAACCACATTTGTCCTTGGAGAATTCCCCATGCGGCGCCTGAATTTCGGTGAGACGTGATATAAAAGAAACCATCAATCACTGGATAAGAATCTCCGGGCACCATATTTTTGACAATGAGCCATTTTGTTAATTGATCTAAACAAATCATCACGAATGCGATTATGTAATAGAACACACACGTTCCTCCATCTTCATACTTTGATCTTTATGCATTTTATCAAGAAAACAGGAAGGAGTAAAGAAACTTTAGTTGACAGACAAAAACCTCCCTACATATGGAAGGCTTCAAAATGAGAATCATCTGATTCATGAGGATAAGGAGTGAATGCTTTTTTCTCGTATTGCTTATGATATAAAAAGTCGTCAGCCGTGCGGGCGGTAGGAAGAATACTCATTTGTTCAAGCGGAATGACATCACCTGTCGCCTCACATATACCAAAGGTTCCTTGCTCAATTTTTGCAATAGCGAGAGACACATCTTGAAGTTCTTCTTTGATGTGATAAAGAAGCGTGGCCGTTTGGACCTCGTTCATTGAGACATGCTCAGCGGGTGAACGAAATGATGCGTATTCAAACAGTTTAGCTTGCAGCTCTTCTTTCATTTGAAGGAGTTCCGTGTAAATCGTCTCTAGATCGCCATTCATGTCGCTATTTCAACTCCTGCCCTGTCGTGATAATCATATTGTTGCCCCGGCTGTCCACTTTAAAGCCATAAGATTTTTCCTTTCGTTCTAAACGCTGTCATTTCCGCAAAAAAGAAAACACCCCGCATATGGCGGGGCGCTAGTTGGTCATATCACACTGTTAATTCTGGTAATATTTTTCCACGATTTCAGCATTTTTCAGTGACAATGTTGGATATTTCGGATTTGCACCAACATCTTTTGAAATAATACGAGAACGTTCGCATAGTTCTCCTTCTGCTTTTTGAACCAAAATTCTTCCTGAAGTGTATTCAGGTGCTGATGTGTCAGCATTTTGCTCATCTTCTACCGTTAATTCAGAGATGATAAAGAGCTGCTTCACATCTTCTTTAATGGATGCAAGAAGGTTTTTCACTTCTTCTGTCGCATAAAGGGTCACACTTGCTTCAAGAGAACGTCCGATGACTTTCTCATTACGCGCAATTTCGAGCGCTTTTAGCACATCGTCACGCACTTCCATAAAGCGGTCAAACTTCGCTTCTGTCGCTTCCGCTTGAGAAACAGCCACACCTTCTGGCATATCTGTTAACTGAACACTTGGCTCTTCAACAAAGCTTAAGTGGCTCCATAATTCATCTGCTGTATGCGGAAGAATTGGTGCAGTCAGCTTCACTAATGCCATTAATGTTTCGTAGAAGACCGTCTGCATGCTACGGCGGTCTGGATGATCCGCATGCTCAATGTACACGACATCCTTTGCAAAGTCGAGATAGAAAGAGCTTAGCTCAATTGTACAGAAATTGTGAATCGCATGATACACGACCGCAAATTCGTAATCATCATAAGCCTTTTTCACTTTATCAATCAATTTGTTTAATTTGATCAAGATATATTGATCCACTTCGCGAAGCTCTTCTACAGGTACTGCATGGACTGCTGGATCAAAGTCAAATAGGTTACCATGCAGGAAGCGGAACGTGTTACGAATTTTACGGTAGACCTCTGCTACTTGTTTTAAGATATCATCAGACACCGGGTGATCGGCTTGATAGTTGACAGAAGATACCCAAAGTCTTAGAATCTCCGCCCCAAGCTGCTTCGCTACCTTTGTTGGGTCAATTGTATTGCCTAATGATTTACTCATCTTGCGTCCTTCTTTATCAAGCGTAAAGCCGTGGCTGAGAACACCTTTATACGGTGCTTTTCCAGTGACCGCAACTGCTGTTGATAAGGAAGAGTTAAACCAGCCGCGATATTGGTCAGAGCCTTCAAGGTAAAGGTCTGCCGGACGAACAAGATCATCTCTTTCTTCTAAAACAGCTTGGTGAGAAGAACCAGAATCAAACCATACATCCATGATGTCCTGCTCTTTTGTGAATTCACCGTTTGGACTGCCTGGATGTGTAAAGCCTTCTGGCAATAGTTCTTTCGCTTCTTTTTCAAACCAAATATTCGAGCCATGTTCTCTAAATAATTGAGAGACGTGCTGAATGGTTTCATCTGTGATGATCGGCTCACCATTTTCTGCATAAAAGACCGGAATTGGGACGCCCCATACACGCTGTCTTGAAATGCACCAGTCGCCTCTGTCACGCACCATATTGAATAGGCGCGTTTCGCCCCATGCTGGAACCCATTTCGTTTCTTTAATATTGTCTAATAGTGCTTCTCTGAAGTCTTTAATCGAAGCAAACCACTGAGCGGTTGCACGATAAATCGTTGGTTTTTTCGTTCTCCAGTCATGCGGGTAGGAGTGCGTGATAAAGTCGAGCTTTTTCAGGGCGCCTTTTGCTTCAAGCTGTTCTGTGATGGCTTTATTGGCATCCTCGTAGAATAGTCCTTCAAAACCAGGTGCTTCGTCTGTCATGACACCTTTTTCATCTACTGGACATAGCACATCAAGACCGTATTTCATACTCACATTAAAGTCATCTTCCCCGTGACCTGGTGCTGTGTGAACACAGCCTGTACCTGCATCCGTTGTCACGTGGTCACCTAGCATCACAAGGGAATCTCTACCATAGATCGGATGCTCTGCAACGACGTTATCTAATTCTTTTCCTTTTAATGTTTTCACGACTTCATACTCTTCAAAGCCAAGCGTTTTTGCCACTTGTTCAACAAGCTCAGATGCGACAACATATCGCTCAGCACCTACTTGAAGAACACTGTACTCTAGGTTTGGATGAACACAAATCCCAAGGTTTGCAGGAAGTGTCCAAGGTGTTGTTGTCCAGATGATGAATTGTTCGCCGTTTTCAAGTACGCCTTTTCCATCTTTCACTTTAAATGAAACGTAAATGGATGGTGAACGTTTGTCTTTATATTCAATTTCCGCTTCAGCAAGAGCTGACTCACTTGAAGGAGACCAGTTAACAGGCTTTAGTCCTTTGTAAATATAGCCTCTCTTCGCCATTTCTCCGAAGACAAGAATTTGCTGCGCTTCGTACTCAGGCTTTAACGTGACATATGGATTGTCCCAGTCTGCTCTGACGCCTAATCGCTTAAATTGATTGCGCTGACCCTCGATTTGCTTCCATGCATACTCCTCGCATAGTTTGCGGAATTCAGCTGTCGACATTTCTTTACGTTTGACTTTTTTATTTTTAGTGAGTGCTGTTTCAATTGGTAAACCGTGTGTATCCCAGCCCGGTACGTACGGTGCGTGGAACCCATTCATTGATTTAAAACGGACAATAAAATCTTTTAGGATTTTATTGAGTGCGTGCCCCATATGAATGTCACCATTCGCATATGGAGGTCCATCATGCAAAATAAAGGTCGGGCGTCCTTTTGTCCGCTCTAAAACCATTTGATAGATGTCTTTTTCTGCCCACTCCTCTTGGATTTCAGGCTCTTTGTTCGGCAAGTTCCCTCTCATTGGGAATTCTGTTTTCGGCATTAATAAGGTGTCTTTGTAGTTCATACCCATTCCTCCATATGCAAATTCTGATTAAAAAACAATAAAAAAAGCCCTCTCATCCCATAAGGGACGAGAAGGCTTGTCTCGCGGTACCACCCTTTTAGACAAGCGCTATTTAAACAGCCGCTTATCCACTCTAAAATCGTAACGTGATCAGACGCCTTTTCTTACTGGTCATTTCAGAAAAGGAACTAAAGGGGTGATCTCATTGCAGCGTCTCGTAATGTCAGGCTTCCACCATCCCTGATTCGCTTTATTACGCATATGACAACTGCGAGTGTCCCTTTCAAACGTTTATCTCTTGTTAATTTATGATGGTATTATATGCAACTTGTACACGTCATGTCAAGATGATGCGCTTATTCTTTTTCGTCAAAGACAGCGTCAACTTCATATTCCAGTAAATGATCCCAATCGTCATTTTTTAGAAGATCAAGCTGAGCTTCGATGAGCATTTGGAAGCGAGTTCTAAAGACCTTCGACTGCTTCTTCAGCTCTTCGATTTCCATCGCAATCTTTCTTGATTTAGATAGCGCTTCGTTAATAATACGATCGGCATTTTTCTCCGCTTCACGAATAATCAATTTCGCTTCTTTATCAGAATGACGTTTGACGTCTTCTGCTGCTTCCTGCGCCACAAGAATTGATTTGTTTAATGTCTCTTCAATTGTTGCAAAATGACCTAATCTTTCGTCAAGCTCGTTTACTTTTTCTTCGAGTTCGTTCTTTTTGCGAAGCACGATTTCGTAATCTTTACGTACTTGGCTTAAAAACTCGTTTACTTCATCTTCGTCATAGCCGCGAAAGCTTTTTGTGAACGTTTTATTATGAATATCATTAGGTGTTAATGGCAACCTCGCCACCTCCAGATTCAAGTTCGTTATGTCAGAAGCTCAAATGTTACTTTAAATTTATCTTTTTTGGTCTTCCCATCAATCGTTTTGAGGCTAAAGCGGCCAAATCCCCTAACAGAGAGCTGATCGCCTTCGCCGATTGTAAAGGAAGGGTCCTCAGTGACTTTCCAGTTAACTTTGACAAGCCCATTTTTGACCAAAAGCTGTGCTTTTTGCCGAGACTGACGGCTGATTGCAGCACATACCGCATCAAGCCGCAGTGAAGAAATCGTATCTTCTTTGATGTCAGTCTTGCTCTTAACCGGCTTTAAATCTGCCTGCGTGATTTCCTCTAATGAAACGGAGGCTCTGCCGACATGCGTCAGCTGCGCCTGAACAAAATCAGCGACATCACTCGTACAAATAAACTGCACATCTTCCTCAGAAAATAACAGATCTCCAAATTTTTGACGCTTCAAGCCTGTCCCAATCAGTGAACCAAGGAGCTTCGGGTGTTCTAACGAAATAAACTTTTTCGCATAGTTCACCTGAAAATAAGAGAGCTCAGCATCCTGAGTAGCCGGTTCTAGATATTCAGGATAAATGAGCGCTCTTTTGCGCTCCGCTCCTTCATACCCGCCAAAAAACATGATCCCAAGCTCATCAGCATGCTGGATGACGGACTCGGTAATAAGCTGCTCACGCGGATCAAGAAAGTCTGTTAATTTCATTCGATACTGGTCGAGTGCGATTTTTTTCCAGCCTAACACTTGGTCGACAAATGGCTGTTCGTCTTTTCTAAAATGTTGATAAATATCGCTCATTTTGTTCCCCTCTTATGTAAAAGAGCCTGGCAGCGCCAAGCCCGGCAGCCTGTCTACATGAAGCGTGCAATCATATTGTAAAGACCAGTTAGTCCATATGTTGATGCAAAACGAATCACAAGCAATGCCACAATTGGCGAGATGTCAATCATGCCAATTGGCGGAATAATTTTACGAAATGGTTCTAAATATGGTTCGCAAATATTTGTCAGAAAACGCCCAATTGATGTTTCTCTTGCTGATGGCACCCATGACATAAAGATGTAAATAATAATCGCGAATGAGTAAATCGTTAATACCGTTCCTAAAAAATTAAAAATCAAATTTAGAATCACTATGATTTACCACCTCTGAGGTTCTTCCTCTGTCAAAAGTTCTGATATTGTGCCAGATACATCTACATTATCAGGTGTACAGAGGAATATATTCGAGCCAATACGCTGGATATCTCCACCGATTGCATATACAGTGCCGCTTAAGAAGTCGATGATTCGCTTTGCTTGATCGTGCTGAATGCGCTGCAAATTGACGACGACTGCACGTCTGTTTTTAATATGGTCTGCAATCTCCTGCGCTTCTGCATAAACACGCGGCTCACTTAACACCACTTTAGAGGATTTCTGCACGCTTTGCAAGCTGACGACATTTTGTTTTCCTGTCTGCGGACGCTCTTGAAATGCCGCTTTGTCCTTTGTTCCTTTTTCTTCTTGGACTGGTTCTCTTTCTTCATCAATATATTCGTACTCATACTCTTCATCGTCGAGAGTGAAAAAGCTTTTAAACTTATTTTTTATGCTCATGTCACGCACCTCCTGTTTCATTTCCAACAAGTGAAGAGCCAATCCGAACGAATGTCGCACCTTCTTCAATTGCGATTTCAAAATCATTTGACATGCCCATTGATAAATGCTGACAAGGTGCATTTACTTGGTTAAGATGTTTTACTTCTTCTTGAAGGTTTTTTAATGTTTTAAAGCAGTTTCGTATCACAGTGCGATCATCTGTAAATGGAGCCATCGTCATCAGTCCAGCAATTTCAATGTGTTTGAAATCAGCGAGCTGCTTGACAAATGGGATCACGTCTTCACTTTGTAAGCCATGTTTTGACTCCTCCAGCGATGTGTTCACCTGTACAAAACAGCGAACCGTGTGATCCGCTCTTTTTTCAATTTCATTCGCAAGAGAGATCCTGTCGAGCGAATGTAAGTAGTCAATGCTCTGAATGACAGATTTTACTTTTCGTGTTTGTAAACTGCCGATGAAGTGCCAGCTAATGCTTTCATCGGTTATAGCCGCTTGTTTTTCAAGTAACCCTTGGTCACGATTTTCACCAAAATGCAAAATTCCTGCTTCCTTGGCTTCTTGTGCTCGTTCAATTGAGACATATTTTGTGACAGCGACGACTGATATATCGTCTGGGTTCCGGCCGGCTCTTTTACATGCTTCGTTTATTTGTTCATTTATTTGTCTGAGATTCTCTCGTACATTCAATTGCTCTTATGCCTCCTTAAACCCGACAAAAGACATCATACGTCCTGTTTTTCCTTGATCACGCCGGTGTGAGAAGAATAGCTGATCATTGCAGCTTGTGCACATCGAACTGACATGTATGTTTTCTTCTTTCATCCCTGCATGTAGCAATACGTTTTTGTTTAATGTTTTTAAGTCTAATTTATATTGTCCTTGTGATATCTCGGAATACACATCCTCTGTAGAAAAGGGAAGCTGTTTCACTTGATTCAAGACCACATCATCAACTATGTAGCAACAGCTGCCAATGGATGGTCCAATGACGACTTGTATTTGATCGGTCTTAGCACCTTCTTGGTTGACCCATAGATCTACCATTTTTGCACCAATTTGTTTGACGGTTCCTTTCCATCCGGCATGGGCTGTTCCGATGAGGCCATGTTGCGGAGCTAGAAAATAAAGCGGAACACAATCGGCGAAACAAAGAGCGAGCATGATGTTCGGTTCAGACGTATATAAGCCGTCTGTTCCAGGCAGTGCCTCATGATAATGAAGACTTCCTCTTCCTCTTTGCTCCTTGGTGACTTTCTTGATGCGGTCCTCGTGTGTTTGGTCTGCAAACACCCAATCAGAGAGCGGCACAGCAGTAGCATCTGCTATGACTTGACGATTCATTTGGACACTAGAAGCATCATCTCCTACATGGAGTCCAGTGTTCAATGATTGATATGGAGAAAGGCTGAAGCCGCCATTTTTTGTCGTAAATCCGGCTAATACCTCTTTACCAGAACATGTCATGTTCGTCCAATCATGAATCATCATTGCATAAGGTGATTTCTGCTGAAAGGGGTCATAATTGTGTGTCAAAGCTGCCTCCCACCTTTCATTCATCTCTCTTTATATCGCTCCTATTTTACCACAAGACATGCGTAGACAGTTAGTGGGATTCATTAAATATTACACTCAAATGTGCCCTTTCTACAGGTTTTTTTGCAAATTGATATGAAAACGTAATCTTTTTACCCGAAAAAGACATTGTTTGCTGAGAATGGAGAGCTTATGTTAAGGATCATTAAATGATTCATTGAGGAGTTATACGAATTTTAAGAAGACAATCGGACAAGTATCACATCTTCGCCAATTTTTACTATATTTCGCCACGGGACAATCATTTCCTCTTCTTTTCCGAAAAATCCCATCATTTTACCTGTACCGCCGATAATGATTGCTTGTATTTTACCACTCGTAACATTGATATCAATGTCCCCAATGGTGCCTAGTTTTTTTCCGCTGGACACATCGACAACATCCTTGATTTGGAATTCAGAAATACTGATCATCTGTCCTTCCCCGCCTTTCGTTTTCTACTATAATATGTATGATGGAAAAGCAGGGACGCAGACCAATAGTTTCTTTTATCTACAATTTACTTAAATGAGGACGGCCATTTCTCCACATCACATCTACCGGACATTCAAAGAAGGAAGAAAGCAAGTCGCTTGTCATCATCTCTTTTGTTTTCCCTTGATCAAAAACAGTCCCATCTTTTAATAATAAGGTGTGCTGAAAAACAGGCAAAATCTCTTCTGCATGATGGGTCGTGTAAAGCAAAGTAGGCGCATCAGGCTTTGAAGCAATGAATGAGATGGTCTCCAGCACCTGTTCTCTTGCTAAAAAATCAAGACCTGTCACAGGCTCATCTAAAATCAGGAGCTTGGGATCATTCATTAAAGCCCTCGCAATCAGGACTTTCTGCTTTTCTCCTTGCGAGAGTGTTTCATATGTCCGGTTTGCATATTTGAACGAACCAAATGCTTTTAATAGATCAATGGCTTTCTCCCTTATCTCATCTGTCGGGGTTTCATAAAGCCCGATAGAGGCAAATGCCCCGCTGAGAACAATTTCAAATGCATTGTCGTCTCTGTGCAGTTTCTTTTCAAGTCCCGCAGAAATGAGGCCAATTTTCTTCCTGAGCTTTTCGCCAAGAGCCTCCTTGCCAAAGATATGTCCCAGCACGGTCATCTCACCTGATGTAGGGAAATAATATGAGCAGAGCATATTTAATAAAGCGGTTTTCCCCGCACCATTTAAACCGTAAAGCACCCAGTGCTCCTCTTTGTTCACATGCCAGTCAACAGACTGAAGCAGCCATTTTCCATTTCGTTTTAATGAAACATTCTTCAATTCAATTGACACCATCATTTCCCCCTGAGTAAAAATTCTGAATAAACAAATAATGAATGTTTACAGCATATCGCAATTGCTCTTTCTGGTAAACCTCACATAAAAAAAGCTGCTCCTTTTACGGAACAGCTTTTCTTCATAGCTACGAAATTTCAATTCGTACGCCTTCTTTTATATCAGGAAACGTGTGCGGGGATGCAAAGACAGCTCCCGGTAATACATCATCAAACGGCTCTTGGAAGTAGATCGAAATATGGCCGAGTTCTTTAAAGTTGTCATTTGCTTTATTGCCGAGGGCTGTGATCGTGTACGTTTGATCGCCCACTTGAATGGTACCGCCCAGTTTCAACGGCTCTTCTTCTAAATGTTCGAACTCATGAATGACGGACATATCTCTTAATTCCTGCGGCGCTGCGGGTCCAAATAAAACAATCAGCTTATCTTCTTTAAATTGCGGGACTAAGATCCCGATTTCTTTTACGACAGATTGTGTGACCATGTATATCGATTCCTCCTTTAATACGTTTAATACATACCGAAGCTGGCAGCGTATGCGATCACAACAGATAGAACCCCTGTAATGAGACGGCTATACAAAACAGCTGGTACTCCATATTGTACCGTTTCCGGCTTCGCTTCACCAAGTGACAGACCCACTGGAATGAAATCACACCCTACTTGACCGTTGATGGCAAATAGTGCAGGAAGTGCAAATTGAGGCGGGATATTTCCTAGTGCAATTTGACTACCAATGAGAACACCGATTACTTGTGCAATGACTGCACCAGGTCCTAAGACAGGTGATAGGAATGGCAATGTACAGACCACAACGAGCAGTAAGAGTCCCCATATAGATCCTGCCAATGGTGATAGAAAATGGGCAATCAAGTCACCAATTTTTGTATAATTGATAATTCCAATTAACATACTGACAAATGCCATGAATGGAATAATGTTTTTCAAAAGCATATCAACGGAATCACGGCCAGCCTGGTAGAACGTACCGGTAACTTTCCCAATTCCTCTTGAGAACCTCATCAGGAAATTACCTTTTTCCTGACGCTCGAGATTTTCCTCTTTCAGTTTTGAATAGGTTTCTTTGAAATTCTCCTTGTCAATCGGCTCACTGTTTTCCTGACCTTCTACTTTTTCCTCACCACTTGATGTATCCGCAAAGGAAATATCTTTTTCTGTGACGCCTGATACGAAGATATCCTCTGTAATATGTTTTGCAAGCGGTCCAGAAGGAGAGGATGCCAAAACGTCTACAGTTGGAATGCGCTTCATTGGATAAAGTCCGATTCGTGCGGTTCCTCCGCAGTCAATGACAACACACATCATTTCATCTTCTGGTATCGAGTTTTTAAAGCCGTCACATGCTTCTGTCCCTGTCATTTCTGCAATTTTACGTGCAACTGGGTGAATGCCTCCCCCTGTAATGGAAACAACCTTTCTTTTTTTACCGGTTGGTTCAAGCTCCAAGCCTTCTCCCCATCCGCCAGCACCTTTTGCAACAAATACTTTGTGGTTTGTCATGTCTAACCCTCCCCTATTGTGAATTCGCTTTCATTTTTCCTGCTAAGTACTTTGTAATCCATTCAGTAATAATACCGCGAAGTAAAATGACGACGATCCCGACTAAGAAGTACCGTACAGCAAGCTCTGACATTGAGTATCCTGCTTCTTTAATACCGTTCGCAATCCCTAAGTAGACAAACAGTTCTCCTGCGTTGGCATACGGAAACAGTGATGTCACCGGATGAACAAATGAAACAGCTGAATCATAGAATGCTGGTTTTTGTTTTTCGGGTAAGAAGCGGCCAAACGTATAAGCCATCGGGTTTGTCAAAATAAGAACGGATAAGATCGGCATTAACGTGTAGCGCAAAATGGTATATTTCGCAGCAAACTGAATCGCTCTATTCACTCGCTCTTCTCCAATAAACTTCATGACAGCATAAGTGAAAGTAAGTAACACAACAAGCGTTGGAACGATACCTGTAACAAGACCCATGAATTGCTTTCCGCCGGCTTCAAACATTCCGATAAAGTGCTCTCCAAACCATTGAATCCATTCCATGTTTCATCTCCCCTTTCTTTAGTTCACATTTGTTATATTTTTTTTCGAAATCGAGACAAGTGCCTGTTCAGCCGCCATGGAAAGTGCGTGCATGACAGCTGGCCCCTTTTTGCGTTTTTTCAACGTCTGCTTCATCATATGGTGCTCGTCTAACACAGCCCCTACATGCTTTCCTTCATATGAAGGGACTTCTTTAAACTTAGATAAGATCGACACACCGCCAAGCACATGGCATTTTTGAATGATATACGATTCATCTACAATGATGAGCGCAATGGCTCCAGGGCCAACTTTGCGCCGCTCCATTCCTGAAAATAAGTGATAGCCCTGCTTCCCTCTGTAATCATCAATAAGTGAATCCATGCTCTTGCGGTAGTACTTGATTTGAATAAAAGATAACCCGTACTGCACAATGAGAATGATACAAAGTACGATCGCTAATTTTTCCACAGCTTCACGTCCTTATGATTGAAATAAATGATCTTGTAATGATCGCAGCTTCCAGACCGTTGTGTTTGAATCAAGCTCTACATCATCATGAGTCAGGAATTGTCCTAATTTGATGTCTTTTTTCGCTACGACTTTTCCGCTAATTAAACCAATTGGAATGTGGCCGTTCGTTTTCATGTCTTGATGTGTTTCAAGAACCCCTCTTACAGAGTATCCGCCAATCCCGTCAAGTGATTCTCCAGCTTTAATATCTCTTTTTGCCACAGCGACTGTTTCTGATACTGGTACACCAATTGGGTGAATGGATGAATCATGCTGTAAGACCGCTTTTGCGATGGTAACAGGTGTTTCAAGACTCGCTAAGTGGAAAGGACGGTAAAGTGTGTAGTGTGGGCCTTTTCCAACTTTTAAGTAGCGCAGCTCTTCATCTACAGGCTCAAGGTCACTCTTCACGATGACAAATACACCTGGTGCAAGTCCATTTACATATTCAACGACTCCGAAGTTATCAAGCACGCCGCCTTGCTGTTTTTGATTCAATTTATCTGCTACATTTTCTAAATTCGCTTCGACTCCGTGCATACCGACTTTATCTGGCAGAAGCCCTGTCGCGTTACTTAATAAGTTCATTTCCGCCATTGTTTTTGTTCCGTCCTGGAATGCAGCCAGCATATGTGAACTCATATGTTTACTATCTGCTTCTGCTTGACACGTATCTGGATTTGCTTCTGGGAAGAATGGGTTGTTCTTTCCTTTCCCAGCAACGAGTACCTCAAGACCCATTGTTTTCGCAAATTCATATAATTCTAGTGTTGCTGCTGGTTCGTCTCCAGCTGATCCTGAGTAAACAAGTCCTGCATTTGTGAATAACTTATGCATGACCAACCCGATGGTAATATCAACTTCTACATTTAAAAGAACGAGATGTTTTTTTGAATTAAGCGCTTCCAAAGAAATGTTTGCTCCGACCTCTGGGACACCTGTTGCATCTACGACAACTTCTACGGAATCTGATTGAATCACTTCTCTGTAATCATTTGTGACAACCATTTGATGCGGCTTTGCATGCTGCTTGTAAAAATTCGCTGCCTTCTCTGCTGCACTAAGGTGAATATCACAAACACCAGCAACAATCATGCCTGGAATTTTAGAAATTTGTGAAATGAGTCCAAAGCCCATTTGGCCTGCTCCAATAATCCCTACTTTGATTGGATCTCCACTGCGTTCTCGAGCTAACAATTGTTGATAGATTGACATCTAAATCATCCTTTCAGGTTTTCTTGCTTCTCAATAGATTGCTAGAAATATAATCTGAAACTTTTAACAAATGTTATAAAAATTAACAAAAATCTGTTTCTTGTAACATTTGTTATTTTGTTTATCATTTGTTATGAACTTAGTTTATATGATGTGTCAACTTTGTGTCAAGATAAAATCGATAAAATTTTCAATCTTTTTGAGTCTAAAGACTCAAAAAAAAACTACCTAATGATATTAGGTAGTTACTTTAATAAGGCATCTCCAGTTCGTTCATCGGTAATTAATACATGAATTAATCCACCTGCTAATGCCGCCCGAATTGCTTCAATTTTCTCTTCGCCACCAGCGACACCTATGACAAGTGGAATTTCTTTTAGCTTTTGGGGGCTTATGCCCATCACCCGGTCGTTCCATGGGTGGGGATATACTTCCCCTTGATGATCAATAAAGTTATAGCAAATGTCACCTGCTACATCCTTTGCTTGAAGGATGTCCTCTTCACCGCTTGTCATATAAGATTTCACCATCGTTGAATGCTGCGGAACACCACCAATTCCGACAACCGCGATATTTGATGATTCTCCTAGTTCAATCACTTTTTTGATTGACGGCTGTCGGATCAGTACATCTTTCGCTTCTTTCGTATCAAGCATGACAGGTACATGTAAAAACTCACATTTAGATTTGAGCGCCTCTGTGCATCTCGCAATAATATAGTTGGCGTGGATATCGACATCTTCATTTCCCACACCTCCGACAAGCGGAACAAATGTCACGGATGGATAGTGCTGAACAGACGTAACCGCTTTCGCCATCTCATGCAGCGTTGTCCCAGAGGAAAACCCAATAACTTGTCCATCCTTCATCACTTTTAATAAAAAGCTTGCCGCCGCGGCACCGATTCGGCTTTTGGTTGTGTCTTTGCTGAGTGTTTCCACACAGACGACTTCTCGGAGCCCATATTTACGTTCTATTTTTCTTTCTAACGATCCATACTGTTGGTTGACTTCATCATGAATAATGATTTCCACGATTCCTGCTTCACGTGCTTTTGCCAAATATTTCGATATGAGCGAACGGCTAACCCCAACCGCTTCTGCAATGTTAGATTGAGTGGCGCCTTCTTCATAATACATATGCGCAACCTTAATGAGCAGCCTTCTTTCATCATGGAATGTCATAATAACCCTTCTTTCCGCTTAAGTGTTCCCTAACAAATGCTATCTAAAATAACATTTGTTAAAAACAGATTAAATGAAAAAAATAACAGAGTCAATACTAGAGGAGTGTTCTCTCATAAGAATGAAAAAAGCCGCCCATGAAGCGGCGGCTTTAAAAGATGTTTTTATTCATTTGTTTGATGGCTGCTTTTTCAAGCCTAGAGACTTGTGCTTGAGAAATCCCGATCTCTTCGGCAACTTCCATTTGCGTTTTTCCCTGGAAGAAGCGTTTGCGAAGAATCATTTTTTCCCTGTCGTTCAACCTACGCATGCCCTCTTTTAAGGCCAATTCTTCCACCCATTGTGTGTCTTTGTTCCGTTCATCACTAATTTGATCCATCACATAAATCGGATCTCCTCCGTCATTATAGATCGGTTCAAACAAAGATACAGGATCTTGAATTGCATCTAGGGCAAAGACAATTTCCTCATGAGGCACTTCCAGCACTTTGGCAATGTCTTCTGCTGTTGGCTCCTTGCTTGTCTCACTAATCAGCCTCTCACGGACCTGAAGTGCCTTATAGGCAATATCTCTTAGCGAGCGAGACACCCGAATCGGGTTGTTATCACGCAAGTATCGACGGATTTCTCCTATGATCATAGGAACCGCATAAGTTGAAAATCTGACATTGTGGCTTAAATCAAAATTATCAATTGATTTCATTAATCCGATACAGCCTACTTGGAAGAGATCGTCGACATATTCGCCTCTGTTGTTAAAACGCTGAATCACACTTAAAACCAACCGTAAATTGCCATTGACTAGCTTTTCTCTTGCTGTATCGTCACCCTCATCTTGCAGCTGTCTGAACAATTTTCTCATCTCGTCGTTTTTCAGAACAGGCAACTTGGAGGTGTCGACTCCGCAGATTTCCACTTTATTTCTGGACACTTTTTTCCCTCCCTACAGGAGCTGTTGTACAAAGTTCAGTATCTCCTTGGGATGGAAAAATATGCACGAGCGATGACGAGAATCATGAAAAAAAAGGTTGTTTCCTTTGACAGTGCAGGGACAGAGCTTTTTTAAAAAAATTTTTAGACCATTTTATTAAATTCTTTTTGTAATCGTTTAATAATTCTTTTTTCAAGCCTCGAAATATAAGACTGTGAAATCCCAAGCATGTCAGCGACATCTTTTTGGGTTTTTTCCTCACCACCAATTAAGCCAAATCTTAGTTCCATGATCTGCTTTTCGCGGTCATTTAATTGTTCGAGCGCTTTTTTCAGCAATTTTTTATCTACATTTGCTTCAATATCGCGTGTGATAATATCATCATCTGTTCCAAGTACGTCTGATAAAAGCAGTTCATTTCCGTCCCAATCAATGTTGAGCGGCTCATCAAACGAAACTTCTGACCGGATTTTATTATTTCGACGTAAGTACATCAAAATCTCATTTTCAATACATCTCGAAGCATATGTTGCAAGCTTGATCTTTTTTTCTGGGTTAAATGTATTGACTGCTTTGATCAGACCAATGGTTCCGATACTGATTAAATCCTCAATATTAATACCTGTGTTTTCAAATTTTCTTGCGATGTAAACGACTAAACGCAAATTTCTTTCAATCAGAATCGCTCTTGCGGTTTGATCTCCCTTTGGTAATTTGACAAGCAGCTCCTGCTCTTCATCCTTTGATAATGGAGGCGGGAGCGCTTCACTTCCACCAATATAATAAATTTCATCACTCTTTAGACCTAGCTTCATGAGGAGTTTATACCAGTAGTAAGTGAGTTTAAATTTTAATTTTTTCATCTTCTTCTCCCTTCTAAATGTCAAGTTGACCTCGTAAGATAAAAGACATCACCAAAAACTACGACACCCCCTGGATGATTTTCCCGTCTAACATATCTGGATGAATGATGGATTGAAATTCCTGATCTGCCGATAAACCGCTGAGACTCAACCCAACAAAACACTTAGCAGGCTGAATCATATGCGTCTTTGAATAAATGAAGACTGTATCTGGTTTTAGGCATAGTAGAAAGCCGTGATCATGACCGACCGCTCGATATGGAACAAGTCTTAATCGATCAAGAAGAGGAAATTGATCATCGATCTTTTGCATGACTTCAACAGGATGAGACTGTTTCATGAGCTCTATAAATGACTCTCCGCAAATGGCCGTTAGCTGGTCGGCCTGGACGATCATGACAGGTGTTTTTGTCATAGGATCATACAGCTGGTTGCCAGAATCGACGAGTCCCTTTAAACGGATGGTCTCTCCATGAATGTGTATTTCCACAAGCACTTGTTCATCAACCTGTCTTTTTTTCGTACCCACCTCGCCTAATCTTTTCTTTGAAAACAGCCAAATCGCAGGAAACCCAGTTAAAACAAAAAGCCAGCTAATCGGATCACCAAAGCCATCATTTTGAGAAATCAGCAGGCCATCTTGAATCACTGTATTGGTTTGCAAAAATGAATGAACCCCGATCATGCCTCCTCCCATCAAAAATGTTACAAAGTAAAAAGCAAACAGATTTTGAAAAAAGGAACGAAATCTTTGAAAACCAAAGGTTGCAAGAACAATGAAGACAGAAAAAAGTAGTTTGCCTAAAGGGTGTGACACAACCATTGCAAATGGTGTAAAGAGCAAGAGAACAATGCTCGATCCAATGAGAGCTCCTAACATATATCGCCTTTTTTTTACTTGTCGTTTGAGAATAAATGCAGTGAGTAAGAGAAGCAATAGATCAAAACAAAAGTTTAACAGCCAAATCACATCTAAATAAATGACCACCTTCTGCTCCTTTCATCTGAAACAAAGAATCAAAAGCAGTACTTGCACTTGTTTGTACCAGTATAAAACAGTCATGAGATGGAAGTCTGTCAATTCTTGTTGGGGATGATAGAGAACTTTTGGTGGATTGTTATTGTTTTTGTCGAGGAATGAGAGAGAGTATTCTTCTGGACAAGCCTTCAAACAATTGTTGAAAGAAAAAAGACACGCTCCAAGAAGTCGTGTCTTTTGTTTAAGTTACTTTTCATTGATGTTTAATGTACCTGAAGCTTTTTGTCTTGTGACATTTCCATAATCATCTCGCACAATTACTTCAATGACCGCACCTTTTGCTTTGGCGGTAGAAGTAGCAGTCCAGTAGCCTTCATACGTTCCGCTCGATACTTCGCGAAGCGGCAGCTCTGTGGTATTTTGAAGCTTTGATCTCGCGTTTGTCAGCGGCATGTGAATGACAAACGTTGCGTCTAGCTTTTCTCTGCTGTGAAATGAAATTTTAACAGACTCCCCTGATGCCAGATGGACATTCTCTGCTGGAGTCAGCTTAGAAATCTCAGGTGCCTCGTATTGGACATCGATCTTGATTTTTTTAGTTGTTTTGTTTCCTGCTGCATCTTTCGCTGTGACTTTGATCATATTTTTCCCGTTCTCAAGCAGTATTCTTACGGAATACTTCCCTTCTTTTATGGTTGCCTTTTTTCCATTTACGGTGACTTGATCAAGATGATCATCTGTCACCTTTCCTTCTACAGTGAGCGATTCTTTATTCGTCTTTTCCCCTTTTTTCGGTGTATCGATAGTGAGCGCTGGCGCTGTTTGATCAATGATTACCTTTACTGGTGTAGATCGTTTTGTTGCACCTTTATCCGTAACAGTTGCAGCCGTGAATACATGCTCTCCACTTGAAACTGTGACCTTTTCTTTGAAGGCGCCTGACTGATCTGCTTTCACTTTGGCAATCTCTTCGTCGTTTTGATAGATCGCTACATCAAGCCCAGGAGAGGCTTTGCCTTCAATCTCCAGTTCATCTTTGTTCGTAATGACGCCTGCCTTTGGAGATGTAATCTCTGGCACATCTGCTTCATAGTCAACAAGCGCACGAATCATATAATTTCCCTCTTCTTTTGGAGAAGGAGAAAATGCACCGCTTGTCAGCTGCCAGCTTCTTTCAGCATTTGGTCCATCTTCATCAGTTGCAAGCCCTGGAGATTCCGTATTCTTTTTCGTTTGAATATAGACAAGATAGAAATCTCCATCCACCGTAATGGCTTGATCTTCTAAATCTACTTTTGTCCATTCCCCATTACGCAGCGCTTTTGCTTTTAGAGGTCCTGCCATTTTTTCCCCTGGAGCTCCGTTCTTCCCAGAAGCGTCATACACTTCAACTGCAAATTCATTCCCTCCAGGAGCTGGCCACTCTGATGACCAGAAACGGAAAAGCCCTCCTGTGAGTTGCGCTTGTTTCTTCCCCTTTTCTAATGAAAACTTCACAGCCCAGCCATTGCCAGGATCATAGAAGGCTCTCGCATTTTCAGCTGTTCCATCATCGTAGCCAATTTCCCCAGCAAAGCCGATGAATGGCTCTAGCTGAATGTTTTTTCCAACTGGCTTTTCTGTCACATCTGCTGTAAAAGAATATCCTTTAAATCCTTTGGCAAATACTTTGACGGTATAGACACCGCTCAATGCCTCTAGAGAAAATTCGCCAGATTCATTTGTTTTCACCGGCTTAATTTTCGCATCCTCTACAAGATAAACCGTGGCATCCTTTATCTTTTCACCCGTTGTTTCGTTGGCAATTGTGCCAGATATCGTTCGTTTCTTTAGTGGCTGTAAGGCGAAATTCGCCTCTGCCGTTTTATTTGAAGAAATATGGACGGTTTGTGTGCGTGATTCAAATCCGTAAGCTTCCGCTTTCACTGTGAATTTTCCTGCACTGTGAGAAAGCTGATATCTCCCTGTCGCTTCATCTGTGTACGTTGACTTGCCGCTTTCAAGAACACTAATTTCCGCTTTCATTGGAAGAGCTTTGATGGACGGACCAGCTAGATTTTTTTCCTTTTTCAATTCTTTTATGTTCGCAGGCTTCTTATGTGGGTGTACCGCCTTATCTTTTTGAGTCAAGGCTTGATCTGTTATTTTCATATCATCTAAATGAACATCTTCGTTTGTCACCTGTCCTTCGATCATGCCAATTCCATCTGTTAATGCCGTAATCGCCTCTCTTGCATCAACTAAACCTGCCCCATAGCCATTGTTTGGGGATTCCGTGAATTGCTGATCAGTTAATGGCTTCGCTGTATCAATCAGAATTTGTTCAATCTCTTCAACAGAAAGATCTGACTGTGCTTGGCGAAGAAGAGCCACAACAGCTGAAACATGCGGACCAGCCATCGACGTCCCATTCCAGCCATCCTCATACCCTTTCCCAGGAATGGATGAACGAATGTTTACCCCTGGGGCGGCAATGTCTGGTTTCATGACACCATATGGAGACGGACCTTGCAGCGAGAAAGACCCCAATTTGTTATCTTGATCCGTAGCACCCGTTGCAAAGACCTCTTGATAGTTCGCAGGATTCGCAATGGATCCTTCACCACCAGGGTTGAATAAATCGGTATTGCCAGCTGAAAACTCTGGGAAGATGTCCGCCGCTCTCCAAGCATTGACGACATCTTTATACCA
This sequence comes from Bacillus sp. FSL K6-2431, assembly GCF_038005165.1. Lineage (NCBI taxonomy): Bacteria > Bacillati > Bacillota > Bacilli > Caryophanales > Bacillaceae > Bacillus > Bacillus sp. FSL K6-2431. The sequence goes on from NZ_JBBOSQ010000001.1 coordinate 619,538, forward strand.
ATCATCTAGGCCAGGTCCACCTCCCCAAGAATTATTGACAACATCTGGTGCCTTTTCTGGATGCGGGTTGCCGGCCTCATCTTTTGGTGCTAAAATCCACTCACCTGCATCAAGCAGATCAGCATCTGTCCCACCATCTTCTGAGAAAGCTTTCACCGCAATCCATTTTGCGCCCGGTGCGCCTCCGATCTGATTCTTTCCATCTGGCTCAGAGCCAACCATCGTTCCCGTTACATGTGTACCATGCTCTAAATCATCATATGGCGCTTCAGATCCTGTCGTAGCATCGTACCAATTGAATTCATGATTTGGTTCATTCGGATTTGCTGGATCAAATCCGCGGTATTTTTCCTTTAAAGCAGGATGATCCCATTCCACTCCTGTATCAATACTTGCCACAACTGTACCAGTACCGTCATAACCTAAAGCCCACGCTTCTGGAGCATGAACTTGAGAAATGTTCCACTCGACTCCACCTACTGCTTTCATTTGTTTTTTCTGCTTCGTCTTCAAATCAACCGGCCGGTGAATTTGACGGGTTTCATTTGGCAACACTTGATCTACTTCTGGGAAGGCAGCCACCTTTTCCATGACTTCTTTCGTTCCCGTCACCGCTAAACCATTCACAATATAGTACGAATGAATCTCCTTCACTTGCTTTTTCTTTTGTTCCTTTTGTAAATACGTAACGAGCGCTTCCTGCGTCTTTTCAGACGTTGCTCTTAATTCGGATACGACAGCTGATCTTTTTGTGTATTGCGTTTTAGCCGCTGTTAATTTCTGTTTTTTGGCTTTGATCACCGCTTCCTTCGCCACATTTTGCGTATTTGTTTGCTCTTTCATTTTGATTAAAAAAGTCACCTGATCATCCTGCTGAAACTGCTTCATTAATCTAGATGAGATCTTTGCTTTTGTAGTCTTAGAGGAGACAGCTTCCTCCTGATATGAGGTAGAAGTCGATGTTGCTTGAACCGTCCCAAAGCTTGTCATCGTTAAAGTACCAATCACCAAAAGACTCATCAAACGATAGCCGGCGGTCTTGCGAAACTTCAATTTCAATCAAATCCCTCCTCCTCAAATGTCCAAACAGAGTATAGGTCCCACTCCTTTCCTTCTGTTGTTCATGACAAGATTCATGGTGTTCTATTTAATGTAGTCAAATAAAGTTCATCATTTTGTCGTTTTTTGTAAGAGGGAGTAAAAATGATTCTTTTTTCTTAAACACCATAAGTCAAATTACATATGGAAATTGAAGTAGCTTTCACGTATTTATGACTTTTTGATTAGAAACCCTTATAAGTTGAGACATAAAAAAACCCCTTCCAATGGAAGGGGTTAAGCTATACTCGATTAGCGTTTATTGCGGTTGCGTAAGAACGTTGGAATGTCTAGCGTATCATCACTTGATTGTGTATTTTGTCTTGGCTGAGATGATGGCTGTTGATGTTCTTCACGTTTTACTTCACGTTTTTGAGGAATGGATTGATTTTGCTTTAATCCTTGTCCTAATGGGTTTCTTTGTGATTTTGTCACTTCTGGTTCTTGCTCAATAAATCCAGTAGCGATCACAGTAACCACAATTTCATCCTTCAAGTTATCATTGATGACAGACCCGAAAATCATGTTTACATCTTCGTCAGATGCAGAAGCCACAATATCCGCCGCTTCTTGCACTTCATAAAGACTTAGGTTCGTTCCACCCGTAATGTTCATGATGACACCTTGAGCACCATCGATTGCTGTTTCTAGAAGTGGTGAGGAAATGGCTTTCTTCGCGGCTTCCGCAGCACGGTTTTCACCTGTTGCGACACCAATACCCATAAGAGCTGAACCTTTATTGGACATGATGGTTTTCACGTCAGCAAAGTCAAGGTTAATCAGACCTGGTGTTGCAATTAAATCTGAAATCCCTTGAACACCTTGTCTAAGCACGTTATCTGCCGCGCGGAATGCTTCCAGCATTGGCGTGTTTTTATCAACAATTTCAAGCAAGCGATCGTTTGGAATCACGATTAATGTGTCAACGGCTTCTTTCATAGAAGCAATTCCTTCAACTGCTTGAAGCTGACGCTTTCTTCCTTCAAATGTGAAAGGACGAGTCACAACTCCAACTGTCAATGCACCAGAATCTTTTGCGATTTTTGCAATGACAGGTGCAGCACCCGTACCAGTTCCACCGCCCATACCAGCTGTAACGAAGACCATGTCTGCGCCTTTTAATACTTCTTCAATCTGCTCTTTGCTTTCCTCAGCAGCTTTTTTACCGACTTCAGGATTCGCACCTGCTCCAAGCCCTCTTGTCAGCTTAGCACCGATTTGCATTTTAGTTTCTGCTTTTGATAGATTTAACGCCTGTGCATCAGTATTGACTGCAATAAAATCGACACCTTGTACGTCATTTTCAATCATTCGGTTAACAGCGTTATTCCCGCCGCCACCTACTCCGATTACTTTAATTGATGCTAGGCCGTCTATATTTGTTTCAAACTCCAACATGCTGAATCCTCCTAATCCGTCGAAAATCTAATTCTATTCCCAGAACATATTAAATAGTTTTTTCATTTTGCCCGGTTTTTTATTTGTCTCTTGTTGTGCTTGTTGTTTTACTTTCGGTCTTGGCTGCGCTTCTTTCACTTGTGGTGCAGAAGAAACCGGCTCCATGGATGCGCCTACTTCATGAAACGCCTCATCTGGCATTTGGAATCCAACTTGTCTGCCCTGAATCTTTGCATTGCGATAAGCAAAGTGGATCAGACCCACTCCTGTCATATATTGAGGCTCTCTCACCCCGATATAATTCGGACTTGCAATCCTGACATTGTTTTGCAAGACTGTTTGTGCAAGAGAAAGGATACCTGGAATGGCTGCCTGTCCACCTGTTAGAACGAATCCACCAGGCAAATCATGGACACCCATATTTCTTAATTCCTCTGCCACAAAGAGCAGGATTTCTTCCAGCCGCGCTTCAATAATGTTAGCCGCATCAATTTGTGTATACGTTTGTTTTTGATCAGTACCGATCACAGAAACTTCAAATGTCTCCTCAGTCGATGCCTCATCATAAAACGCATGCCCAAATTGTTTTTTGATTCGTTCAGCTTCTTCAGTGGAAGTTCTAAGTCCTATAGACAAATCTTTTGTTATGTTCTCTCCGCCCAAAGGGATACTGTGAGTAGAATAGAGATGCCCGTTTTCAAATACGGAAATCGTTGTAGATCCGCCGCCAATATCGACAAGAGCTACCCCAAGATTTTTTTCATCTTTCGATAATGCTGCCGAGCCCGATGCGAGTGGCTGCAAGCATATATCCAGTATTTCAATTCCAGCTCTTTCTACACATCGGAGCCAGTTATGTAGAATCGTTTTAGAACCTGTAATTAACGATCCTTCCACCTCTAGCCGAACACCAAGCATTTTTTTCGGATCTGTGATCTCATCTCTTCCGTCGACGATAAATTGTCTCGGAATCACGTCTACGACGAGATGTTCTTGAGGAATAGATACTACTTGTGCAGCATCTAAGACACGTCTCACATCTTCAGCATGTATTTCTTTGTTTTCACTAGATACTGCGACTACGCCGCTCGTATTCTGAATATGAATGTGGTTTCCGTTAATTCCGACAATCGCCTTTTGTAAAGGAAAACCTACCATTCTCTCAGCCTGTTCAAATGCTTGTCTAATAGAATGAACTGTCTCATCTATATCAACAATCGATCCTTTTTTTAACCCCTCTGAAGGGACATTTCCAACACCTATAATGTTAAGCGAATCATCCGCCATTTCTCCGACGATGACTTTTATATTGGATGTACCGATGTCAAGGCTGACGTAAATTTCATTGTTGTTCATTCTATGGCACCTCCTCACATATCAATACTTTCTATTCTATTATTTGCTGAACAACAATACAATGAATGTGTTTTTACAAGTGTGTAACAAAACTTAAAAAATCAACATTTTTTATTAGGATTACTGAAAATATTCGTTACATCATATGTATATCCTTTTTTATGACTGACTTTTTTTCTTTTTTTCTCTAGAAATTGTCCATTTTGTTAGGAGAATTCTTCTAATAACTGCTATATTTTGAAACAATCTAACGCCGAATGCAAACATTCCGACTAAGTATAAGTCTACACCAAGATGGACGCCCAGAAAAGCTAAACTTATTGCCAGTATAATATTAAAGAAGAAGCCTGATACAAACACTAGTTCATCGTATGCCCCTTGCAGATGTGCCCGGATTCCACCAATCAATGTATCAAGCGCAGCAAGTACAGCGAGGGAAAGATAATTAGAATACTCATTCGGTATCGTAAAATTAGTTAAGAAACCGATCGCAACTCCTATGATTAAGCCAAGTACAGGAAGCCACATTAAGATTTTCCCTCCTTTACATCGTCAAGAGGCTTCAATTCGTTTACTTGAATTGCACCGTCATATGCTTTTAAGTGGATTTTTTTCTTCGGCTGGCTCATACTCAAGCTGAAGTTTTCCTGAGCAAACAAATCACCAATATCTGATACATTTAAACGGCTGTATAATTTGTCGGCCTGCTCACTAATCATTTTAATGGTGACTTCATCACTATCTAAGCTGTAGCCATCCATTTTTGTCGTGCCATTAATATCTCGAATCACACTTGTATTAATGACACGGCGATCATTGATGGAAATATGTTTTGCCCCAAACATATTGGCTTCATTCATTAACTTTTTCAGAAGATCAGGTGGGATATTTTTCACTTCTTCTCCGGTAAGGTCCTTGGAAAAAAGCTGAGATATTTCAATTTCAATCCCCTCCCCTTCCACTTCTGTAAAACCAGCCTTTTCTTTTAAATCCTTTAATGTTTTTGTTAATTGTGCTTCTTTTGATCGGTCTCCTTGAAGACCATATTTTTTTAGCATCTCGTCGTATTTATCAATTTCTTTGAGCAAATCCAATTCCTTACTTTTAGATGCAGATAAATCCTCTCTCAGTTCCCACACATCACGAGTATCACGAACTTTGGGCTTTTGTAAGGAATTAAATTGGATGGAGACCATGATGCCAAATATGATCATTAAAGCTGTTAAACTAAGTAAAGGCTTCTTTTTCCTCAACACCACTCACCTTTTCACTTTTAATCTTTGTTTCTTAAAAGAGGGTTCATACGAATATCCGTTTTCTCGATCGTCATTGAAATGTGATCACTTGTCAGCTGATCGACCACTCCCCCTGCAATATTTAAAGCAGGTATTAACACAGCTGGATCACCAATAGCAGATATGACAAATGGTGCTGGATGCTGAACACCATCTACTGTGACAACTGGACCGTTACAATGTATGTATGATTGGTGTGTGATTCTTTGCCCATTAATAGATACAGCAGAAGCCCCTGATATAAATAGTTCGTTTATCACATGAAAAATGTGGCTCTCATGCACAATGTAATTATTAACATTTTGTCCACTCGGGATATAAGATGCATCTTCAAGAGACACTTTTACCCCTTTTCCTTTTACACCGATCTCTCCTGTAAACATTCTATATTTCTCAACATCTTCCAGCACATTAAAATATTGCTCTTTTTCATTTTTCAAATTGGACTCCGTTGCTTGTACCTTTGATTGAAGACTATATAATTCTTTTTCGAGTTTCTGATTCGCCTTTTCTTGCGTTGTGAGCTGACTTTTCAGAGAGTATTCTTTTTTCCATTGCTCTGTTCGAATGACATCTGCCTGATGCTGCTTTGTATATTGGTATGAAAAAGAAATCAGAAAACCAAGAACAAGCATGACAATCGAGAATATAACTGTTTTGCCTCTCAACGCTCATCTTCCTTTTTCTTAGATTTAAACGCTTCGAAATACGTAGCGACTTCCATATGGATTGTGCCTTTTTCAGATGATGAAAGTTCTTTTACAATGGCTGGATAGGTTTTCATTTTATCACCGAATGTTTTAATTGATGCAATCACAGTGTTTCCGTCATTCATATAAAATTTAACTAGCCACTTGTTTGAATTGGTCGGCACATAATATATTTCTGAGATGAGTTCCTGAATAGAGGCTGGCAGTTGATTTAAAGATTTAACAGTTTGCTTCAGCTTCTCCTTATTGTCCCAATCGACAAAAATAGGTCCTGCATGACTCGGTGTCACTTCTTCTGGTAAAGCGGTCCCATTTTCAAGAAGCTCATAATATAGATTTCCCTTTTGAAGATACGCAATATTTGCATATTCTTTGACAGCAATACTCACTTTATTTGGGAAATGCTTTTTGATACTGACACTTTTAATCAATTTATTTTGTTTCAAATGATCTGCTGTTAAATCTTTATTTAAATTCCAAAACTCTGTTTCGCCTTCTTTAATTTGTGAAAGTTTAACAAGCTGTTTTGTTGAGACATGCTCGTTACCTGTGATGGTTAAAGAAGAAATTTTGCTGATAGGTGTCTGCAAATAAATAATAATTAAAACCATGATAAAAAACAGTAGTATAAAAGAGATCAGTCTCCGATTCGCTTTTTGCTTCCTTTGTTCTTTAATTTTAGGAATTCGCTCTTCTATATTGACGATCTTTTCATTTTCATGATCAGGCCGCATATATACTCTTCACCTCATTCAAAGCTGCTTGTCCACACCTTTGGGTCATCATTTTGATGAGAAAACAAACGGCATTCTTTCATGCCGTTTGTTTTCCTCAGATGCCATCATTCATAAAAACTAGCTGTTAATTTTCTTCACCGATAATTTCTACTTCTGTATGCATCTCTACGTTGTAGTCTTCTTTAATTTTCTTTTGGATGAACTGAATTAAGTCCAGCACGTCTTGAGCAGTTGCTCCACCAGCGTTGACAATAAAGTTGCCGTGCATATCAGAAATTCTAGCTCCGCCGATTTGGTATCCTTTTAAATTCGCTTTTTCTACAAGCTGTCCTGCATATTCAGGCAGCGGATTTCGAAAAATACTGCCAGCACATGGCCGGTTATAAGGCTGAGTTTCTTTACGATAATCTTTATTTTGCTGCATCTTCTTTGTGATTTTTTCGCGGTCATCCTGCTTGAGCTTAAACACAGCTTCTAGAACAATGCCAGGTCGTTCCTTTTGTAGGACTGACGTTCGATAGCTAAAATTCATTTGTTCATTTGTGAGCCACTCGATGCTTCCATCTTCAAATAAGATTCTGGCTTTCACAAGAATCTTACTGATATCAGATCCATGTGCACCTGCGTTCATATAAACAGCGCCTCCAATAGATCCCGGAATACCAGCTGCGAATTCCAGTCCTGAAAGACCCTGTTTACTAAGTGATGTCGCGAGCCTTACGACAGAGTAGCCGCCGCCTACTGTAATTTCTTCATCATTTACAGTTAGGTGATCCAGTCCAGCACCTAGCTTTAGGACAACTCCTCGAATTCCCTTATCAAGGACAAGTAAATTAGATCCTCTTCCAATGACCGTCCAATTCGTATGGTGTTTTTTCACATGATCCATGATCGTTTTCACTGCATCGATATCTTTTGGGATGATCAAAAGATCTGCTGGTCCGCCTATTTTCATTGTTGTATGATTTGCAAGCGGCTCATTTTCAAGTACTTTACCAACTTGCGCTTCTAATAATTCATTCTTCAAGTTCTCCATATTACCCTCCGCCTTACCTAATATCATTCCATCATGTAGTCGTAATTTCTTTTAACACATTATATAAACGTGTAGCCGCATCTGGTACTCCGAGTTCTTTCGTTAAACGGCTCATTTGGTTGAGTTTTTCTTCATTACCAGCAATTTCATCAATGGCATGCAGCAAACGATCCCCTGAAAGCTCTGATTCTCTTAAAACAATCGCAGCATCATGTTTTTCAAGTGATCTTGCATTGATTTCCTGATGATTTGCCGTCACGTATGGGCTCGGAATAAAAATGGTTGGGATTCCAAGAGCCGTTACTTCAGCAATTGTTGTAGCTCCTGCTCTTGCAACAATCACATCGATCGATTTCAGGTACTCTGGCATTTGATGCAAGAAAGGTTTGGTGATCATATTAGGTGCTGCACCTTTTTCCTTTAGTTCATTCAACACTTTTTCATAATGAACCTCACCTGTGATATATAAAAGCTGGTAGTTTTTAGCCTTTAAATCATCTTGCATTTCGATCACTGCTCTATTGATAGGAGCAGCACCTCGACTCCCGCCGAAAATAAGAACCGTTTTTTTCTTTTCATCGAGCCCGAATTCTTTAAGAGATTTCCCCTCTTTTATAGAGACGACTTCAGAGGCTCTAGGGTTTCCCGTAAATACAACCTTTTCAGAAGGAAAATGTGCCTTTGCCTCATCAAAGCATATGGCTACCCTATTAACATATCTCGCTAGGAACTTATTTGTAATACCAGGCAGGCTGTTTTGTTCGTGTATAATGGTCGGGATCTTCAGCTTAGAAGCCGCATAAACAACAGGCCCACACACATAACCGCCTGTTCCAATAACCGCATCAGGCTTGAATTCTTTTAAGTAAGATTTGCTTTTTTGAACGCCTTTTAAAAATCTCATCACCGTTTTGACGTTATCAAAGGAAAGCTTTCGTTTAAAACCTGAAATTTCTATTGCCTTGAAAGGGATATTTTCTCTTTCTACAATTTTCTTTTCAAGTCCATTTTCAGTACCGATATATAAAAATTCCACATCAGGATGCAGTCTTTTCACTTCTTTAATAAAGGCTAAGGCCGGATAAATATGTCCGCCTGTTCCGCCTCCACTGATTACTATACGCATTATACCATTTCCCCTCAATTTTTTTCTGCTCTGAACAAAGTATAAACCCTGTTTTAAACAACAGGGCTCCATTAAAACCTGTAAAGAAGAGTCAAAATAAACGTTTTCGAAACAAAAACTGTCATTTTCACTCTTCAAATCATTTTTTTATACTTTTGCAAAATAAACGTCAACATGGTTTCATTAGCTTCAGCACGCTAATATCTTGCGTACCTGCTGACATTAAGAAGTACACCAATCGCCATCAGCATTAATGTCAATGATGAGCCGCCATAACTAAGGAATGGGAGCGTGATACCTGTCACAGGAATAAGTCCAGTGACAACTGCGATGTTAATCATTACTTGAATGGCAACCATTGAAATAATACCAACTGCTAGGAAACTCCCATATAAGTCCGGGGCTCCAAGTGCTATTCGTATGCCTCTCCATAATAGAACACTAAAGAGGAGTAAAATGAGTGATCCCCCTATAAAGCCAAGCTCTTCAGACAATATCGCAAAGATGAAGTCCGTTTGGGGCTCAGGTAAATAGAAGAATTTTTGTCTACTTTGACCAAGTCCCATTCCGAACAGACCACCTGGACCAACAGCGTATAAGGACTGAATAATTTGAAACCCACTGCCTAGTGGATCTTCCCAAGGATTTAAATAAGATGTAATTCGTTTTATTCGGTAGGGTGCTGATAAGACAAGTGCAGCAAATCCGCTGAGCCCTATAAGACCGAGAAATATAAAGTGAGCAATTCTCGCACCTGAAACAAATATCATAATAATACAGGTTCCAACCATCACCGTTCCTGTTCCCAGATCCGGTTGAAGCATGATGATGGCAAATGCAGAAAATACAATGCCTAAAGCTGGGGCAAAACCTTTTCGAAAGGATGTGATATTTTTTTGCTTTTCAGATAAGAATTTTGCAAGAAACGCAATCATCGCAAGCTTCATGAATTCAGAGGGCTGAATACTAAACGCTCCGACACCGATCCAGCTTCTTGATCCATTTCTCTCCATACCGATACCAGGAATAAGTACAAGTAGCAAAAGGAGAAAACAAACAGCAATCAATATCTTTGACCAAGTCCGCCACGTCCAATAATCGACTCGCATAATGAAAAACATTGCGATAACTCCGATTCCGGCAAACAACAGCTGTCTTTTTGCAAAATAAAACGAATCATCAAATTTATACGATGCCCACACAGCACTAGCGCTGTACACCATAATTAAACCAATCGTCAATAAAAGTAACGTAATGACAACAAGCAAAAAATCCGGAGAAGTTTTCTTATTCGTCAAGAGACCGACACCCCAAGCATAATTTCATTTGGGCTGTCAGTCATATGAGAGACAAGCCCTTATTTAAGCATATGCACGGCGTTTACAAACATGTCTCCACGTTCTTCAAATGTTTTATGTTGATCCCAGCTTGCACAAGCCGGAGATAATAAAATCACGTCTTCTTCTTCAGATATGTTAAACGCCGCAGGTACTGCTTGTTCAACATTATCGACATGTTTTACGTGATGTATTCCAAGCTCTTCACCAAGCTTCACAAACTTAGGTGCAGTCTCACCAAATGTGATAATTCCTTTGACATGTTTCATAAAAGGTATCAACTCATCAAATTCATTGCCTCGATCAAGTCCACCTGCTAATAAAATAGTCGGTTGTTCGAAGGCTGACAATGCTTTAGTTGTTGCCAGTATATTGGTCGCCTTGCTATCGTTATAAAATTTCCGACTCTGAATTGTATCTACAAATTGCAGACGATGCTTCACTCCACCAAATGTTGTGAGTACGCGTGTGATCGCTTCATTTGAGCAACCTGCATTTTTCACAACACAAATAGCTGCCAGAATGTTTTCTTGATTATGCTCACCAGGAAGAACAACATCCTTTACATCAATGATATGTTCATTCATGTAGTAAATTGCACCATGTTGAATAAACGCACCATGATCTACTGGCTCTTTCACTGAGAAAAACACTTTTTTTGCTTTTGAACCTTCTGCCAGTTTTACAACCGAAGGATCATCTAGGTTAATTACAGCGATGTCATCTTCTTGTTGATGTGCGAATACTTTCTGCTTTGCTTTTTCATATTCTTCACGAGTGTGGTGATAGTCTAAATGTGCATCAAAAATATTTAATATTAAGCTGATTTTAGGTCTAAATTCAACTGTTCCCATTAACTGAAAAGAAGACAGTTCCGTTACGATCCACTCATCGCCAGCTGCATTTGCAGCGACTTCACTGGCAACTGTTCCAATATTACCTGCCACTAATGTTTTTTGGCTGTCTTTTTTCAGCATTTCATAAATCAATGTCGTGGTAGTGGTTTTTCCATTCGATCCAGTAATCCCAATAAAAGGAGATGGGGTTAAATGATATGCTAATTCTATTTCCGTCCAAACTGGAATTTGGCGGCGAAGTGCTTCTTGAACCATCACATTTTCATATGGAATTCCTGGATTTTTAATTAAAATTGTAATGTCTTTATCTTCGAATATACGAAGAGGATGACTGCCACAAACGACATCAATCCCCTTTTCAGAAAGTAGCTGAGCAGGTTTATTTTCTTCAAACGGTTTTTGATCATTTACCGTCACATTTACTCCATGTTCATGAAGAATTGAAGCTGCCGCATATCCGCTTTTAGCAAGACCTAATACTAGTACATGTTCGTTTTTTAACATTTGCATCTTATTCAATTATAACCACACCTCGATGTAAATTCCTAAAACAGCAAGTAATAAACCAGCTGTCCAGAAGGTGACAACTACTCTCCACTCTGACCAACCAACTAACTCATAGTGGTGGTGAAGCGGACTCATCTTAAAGATTCTTTTGCCGGTTGTTTTAAAGGAGATGACTTGAAGAATAACAGATAACGTCTCAACAACAAATACTCCACCAATAATGACAAGTAAAATTTCAAGCTTCGTTAAAATCGCAATTGCTACAATGGCTCCGCCTAATGCTAGAGAACCTGTATCACCCATAAATACTTTTGCAGGATGTGCGTTAAACACAAGGAAGCCAAGAACGGCTCCTGCAACAGCTACTGAAAAGATCGCTACATCATACTGGGATTGATTCCAAGCCAGTATAGCAAATGCTCCGAAAGCAATAGCAGCGGTTCCAGATAAGAGGCCATCCAGTCCATCTGTTAAGTTTACGGCATTAGAACCTCCGACAAGCATGAAAACAACAAGGATAAAGTAAGCCCATCCTAAATCAAAGCTGACGTCTGTTCCTGGAATGCGAATCGTCGTTGCAAACTGATAATAATGGAAAACTGCATAAAAGATCACAGCGATCACAATTTGACCGATTAATTTCTGTTTCGATGTTAATCCAAGATTTCGTTTCATCGCTACTTTAATATAATCATCTAAAAATCCTAATAGGCCGTAACCAAGTGTGACAAATAACAGTAAAAACATTTCTGGACTAATCTCAGAAAATTTGTTGATCATCACAATTGTTGTAATAGTGATAGAAAAGATAATCATGATGCCGCCCATTGTCGGCGTCCCAGATTTCTTTTGATGGGACTGCGGGCCCTCTTCTCTAATACTTTGACCAAATTTTAGTCTTCTTAAAAACGGTATAAAAATCGGGGATAAAAGAACACTGATTAAAAATCCCATTATGATTGTAAACAATATCACCTGTTCAAGCATCGTTCTTTACTCCTTCCGAATTTCCAAAGCCGTTTTCCATCAGAAAATTGCATTCATTATTATGGTATTCATTCGCGTTCTTCGTATGTTGTTTTTGTACAAAATGCTTCATTTCATTACACTCTTTTCATCATTTTAAGATTTGTTTAGATCTAAAATAGCGTCAATAGCAACCTTTGCATCATCAAAGTCATAGACTTGATCGTCAATAATTTGATAGGTCTCATGGCCTTTACCGGCTATTAAGACTGTATCGCCTTTTTTCGCATTGGCAATGGCAAAGAAGATCGCTTGTTTCCGATTCACAAAGCTATGATAATATGCGTCTGGTACCCCGTTTTCCATATCTTTTAAAATGGCTGAAGGATCTTCGCTTCTTGGGTTGTCTGATGTAAATATAGGTTCATCTGCATATTTCACAGCGATTTGAGCCATTTGAGGACGCTTTGTTTTATCACGGTCGCCGCCGCAGCCAATCACGCAGAAAATTTTGCCCTCTGTTAATTCTTTACATGTTGTGAGGACATTTTCTAAACTATCAGGTGTATGTGCGTAATCGACGATGACAGGGAAGTCTTGATCGCAGTTTACAAGTTCAAATCTGCCCTTGACTCCTTCCAGCTCTTCAATCGCACTCACGATCGTCTCAAATGTTAAGCCAGATACGATCCCAACTGATACAGCTGCGAGGATATTATACACATTGAACTTTCCGACGAGGGCAACCGTCACTTTCTTGGTGCCGATTGGAGTGACCAAATCAAATTGAGTTCCCTTCGGCATGATTTGAATATTTTTTGCCATGACATCTGCTTTTCGCTCTAGGGCATACGTCATGACTTCAGCAGCTGTGACTTTTTCAAAATAACTCGAAGCCTCATCATCTGCATTTAAAATCGCATGCTTCGGTTTATTGTGATGAAAGGCACTTCCGAGCTGAGAAAACAGCAAGCTTTTCGCATGTTTATATTCTTCCATTGTGTTGTGGTAGTCAAGATGGTCCTGCGTAAGATTTGTGAAAACAGCAATATCATAATCACATCCATGCACCCTGCCAAGATGGAGGGCATGTGATGATACTTCCATGATGGCTGTGTCTACATCTTGATCAAGCATCTGTTTAAACGTTTTTTGAAGTGTGACACTTTCAGGTGTGGTGTTTTTCACGTCGAGAATGTCATCATTCACCTTCATATACATCGTACCGATTAAGCCTGTTTTCTTCTCGGCTTTTCTCATCATTTGTTCGATCATATGTGTTGTTGAGGTTTTTCCGTTTGTGCCTGTGATCCCGATGAGATTCAGCTTATGAGTGGGCTGTTCATAAAACGCATCAGCTATTCTTGCAAGTGCTCTTTGAGAGTGTTTCACAATAATGACTGGTACCTCTGTTATGTTAAGAGGGTGTTCTGCTACAATGGCAGCAGCCCCGCTTTTCACCGCTTTTTCAGCATAATCGTGTCCATCTACTGTATAGCCTTTTATACAGACAAAAAGGCTTCCCTTTTTCACCTCTCTTGAATCCATTTCAATGGAAGTGATATCAGGATTTTCGTTTATCAATTCGTTGTTTTCACTTTTAAAGTATGTAAGCAGTTCTTGTAATTTCATTTTCATATCAAACCTCTCAAATTCGTTCACGTGCATGTCTTGTGAAAAAAACACACAGTCTATATTTTATCGTAAAAAAAAGGATACATCCAGCGTATTCCTTAAGTTTCTGTTGGAAAAAACACACTTTGGACTCTTTTTTTCAAACTGACCTTCTCTTTCAACAAAAAGAGGCAGCCAAATGAGTGCGGCTACCCTCTGTTCATTCTTTATTATTCATCGTTTAAGTATAATCTGATCGTGGAGCCTTCTTTGACCTTTGTCCCAGCAGCAGGTGATTGCTTCACTACTTTACTGCCAGTTCCTGAGGCATCGATCTTTAGGTTGATCAAGAGGGATTCAAGATCTGAAACAGATCCTCCTACAAGATTCGGTACTTCAATGGTTTTTGTGTCCAGCCACTGATACTTCTTTTCAATTTGGCCTTTTCTTTTTTTCACACCCATCTCAGGCAGGCTATCCCGCATAATATGACCAACAATTGGTGCGGCAACGGTACCACCAAATTGAATGGTGCCTTTTGGATTATCCACAGCTACATAGACTACGATACTTGGGTCATCTGCAGGCGCAAATCCGATAAACGACACAATATGGTTATTCTCCATATACTTTCCGTCCTTTACCTTCTGTGCTGTTCCTGTTTTTCCGCCAACCCGATACCCTTCAACAAATGCATTTCGGCCAGTTCCTTGAGCGACTACACTTTCAAGTGCATACCTGATTTCTTTAGATGTCTCTGCTGAAATCACTTTCTTTTTGGCAATCGGTGATTGCTTTTTCACAACCTCTTTTGTGATTGGATCTATCCATTCTTTTGCAATATAAGGCGTGTAAAGTGTCCCGCCATTTACTGCAGCTGCTACTGCAGCTACTTGTTGAATTGGCGTAACAGATACACCTTGACCAAAGGCGGTGGTCGCCTGCTCTACAGGACCTACACGATCAAGCGGGAACAAAATTCCCCGCCCTTCTCCTTGAAGGTCAATTCCGGTTTTTTGGCCAAATCCGAAATTTTTGATATAAGAAAATAATTTTTCTTTACCAAGACGGTCTCCTAGCTCTACAAAGCCGGGGTTACAGGAATTTTGAACTACTTCCAAGAATGACTGTGATCCGTGCCCGCCTTTTTTCCAGCACCTGAGTCTTGCACCATCAACTGTCACAGATCCGCTGTCAAAAAATGAATCGCGTTTTAAATTCACTTTCTTCTCTTCTAATGCTGCTGCAAGTGTAATAATTTTAAATGTCGAACCCGGCTCATATGTGCTCCACACCGGAAGATTTCGGTTAAACACTTTTGAGTCAACTGATTGATAGTCAGCTGGATCAAAATCTGGTCTGCTTGACATTCCTAGCACTTCACCATTTTTCGGATTCATCGCAATCGCAATCATACCATCTGGATTATACTTTGCCTGCGCGTTGTCTAATTCCCGTTCTATGATGGTTTGTACTTTTGCATCGACTGTTAATTTCATATCAAGACCATCTTTAGGCGGTGTATAATCGTCTGCTTCATCTGGCATTTTCTGCCCTTTTGCATCAGAATAAAACTTCACAGACCCTTTTTCGCCTTTTAGGTCATCGTCATAGTAGGCTTCAAGTCCAAGTAAGCCTTGATTATCGATTCCAGCAAAGCCGAGTACATGTGAAAGAAAGCTGCCAAACGGATAATGTCTGATGCTGTCTTCTGCTACATACACGCCTTCTAAATCAAGCTCTCTTACTTCTTTTGCTTTTTCATGTGATACCTTTCTGCCCTCAGGAGAAATTCGTTCAATTGATGTTTTTTTCGTGACGTGCTTGTACGCTTTTTCTTCAGACATATTCAGCACAGCTGCCAATTTCTTGCTTGTTTCTGCGGGATCTTTAATTTGCCGAGGGACGACCAAAATAGATGGAGCACTTTTGTTCGTCGCAAGCTCTACCCCATTCCGGTCCAAAATATCTCCTCGTTCTGGTTCGAATGGGAGGTTTCGGCTCCATGAATCTTTTGCTAAGCTTGTCAGCTTCTCACCCATAATAAACTGCACATATCCTAATCTAGTATCTATGATGAAAAAAATGATCACCCCAAACAGCAGCACGAAAAGCAATCGTTTTCTCACTGTTACACTCGACACTCGCACGCCCGGTTCACTCCTTACATATGGCTTGTTTTCATCATATGCAGGCCCGTCCTTTTGTAGAACGCACCGTGATATTCTGCTGGAGCAAAAGAAAAAACCTAGCAAGTGATTTGCTAGGTTTACAGTTAATTTGGGCTTTTAAATGTCACAGTGACGACTTTGTCTGAAATCTCCGCTCCACTTTTGACACTTTGTTTCACAGCATAGCCTTGTCCATTTGTTTCTATATGCACACCGGCAATCGAAGCATATTGAAGGACTTCTCTTCTGGACCAGCCTGTCATATCAGGCATCTTAATGGTTTTCCCTGCTGTTTTCAAGAAGACTTTCTGGCTTTCAGAGAATTCAGAGCCCGCACTCGGCCACTGGCGTTTAATGGACAGACCGTCGCCGATGACAACAGGTGTTAATTGTTTATTTTTGACTTCTGTTTCTGCCTGCTTCACTTCTAAGTCCAGGAATGAAGGCATCGTTTCTTGTTTCACTTTTTGTTCGCCTGATTTCTTATCGTCTGTTTTTGTTGGTGCAATATTTAAATATAGCAAACTATTTTTCATGACAGGGTTAAAGATTTGAGAAACCGGAGCTGACCCCGTTTCTGTTTCAGACAGCTGCGGCTGCTGGACAGCCACATAAACAAGTAGCTTCGGATCATCTTTTGGCGCCATTCCCATAAATGAAAAGACGTAATCGTTTCTTCCTTGGAGGTAACCGCCGGCACCGCCAATTTGTCCCGTTCCTGTTTTTCCAGCAACGTCGAAGCCTTTGATTTGATAAGGCTGACCTGTTCCAATTTTCGAGGAAACAACCTCACCTAAAATGTCACGAACTTGCTTCGCTGTATCAGATGAAATCGGTTTTCCTGCCGCTGTTGGTTCGTGCTGCAAAATCGTTTTGTTTGTGTTCGGGTCTGTAATATGGTCAATGACATATGGCTTCATCATTGTTCCGCCGTTTGCTATCGCAGTGGCTGCTTCGATTTGTTGAATCGGTGTGATGGCTGATGCTTGACCATAAGCTGTCGATGCTTTGTCATATTCATATCTATAATTGATTTTACTAGACGCTTCGTTCGGCAAGTCAATCCCCGTTTTGTCATAGAAATGGAACTTCTGCAAATATTGTTCGTAGCGTGTGAAGCCTAGTTTTTCTTTTGCAAGCTTTGCAAAGGCCACATTTGACGAGCGAAGAACTCCTTGATGAAAGTCAATTTTCCCCCAGCCATTTCCGTTGTTGTGGTCTCGCACAAGGCCGCCGCCTACTTTATAAGTACCAGATTGATATTTGTCATTGCCTTGGTAGACCCCTTCTTGGATCGCCGCAGCGAGGGTAAAGATCTTCATCGTTGAACCTGGTTCAAACGCATATGAAATCACATCATTGTTATAATTCGTAATGTCTAGTTCATTTAAATTAAAGCTTGGCCGCTGCCCCATCGCGAGAACCTTCCCAGTTTTCGGATCAACGACTGTGGCAATGATTTTCTTCGGCTTATACTTTTTGGCAACCTGCGTCATACTTTCTTCAAGAAACGCTTGAATTTTCTGATCGATGGTCAGCGTGACATTTTTCCCGTCTTTCGGGGCGACAATGTCTTCTTTACTATTCGGTAAGGCCCATCCGCTTCTGTCACTGTTATATGTCACATAGCCGTCTTTTTCTTTTAAAAATTTGTTCAGTGCCTTCTCAAGTCCCATTGCACCTGACATGTCCTTTGTCGCCTCATTTAATCTGGCATAACCGATTAGGTTAGAAGCAAACATGCCGTTAGGATAATATCGCTTCGTGTCTTTTTCAAAAGCAACACCTGGAAGCTTTAGCTTTTCAATTTTTTCCTTCGTTGAAAAACTAATATCCTTCCCCGCTTTACCAAACTCCACTTGGAATGCATCTTTTGTATTGAGACGCTTTAAAATTTCGCTTTCACTCATATCGATGACTTTCGAGAGCTCTTTTGCCGTCTTTTCTTTATCGACGACATGCATTGGATGCTTAGGGTCAACTGTCATTTTCTTGCTCATGACTGCAATGAGCTTATACACAGATGTATCCTCAGCGATCACATTTCCATTCCGGTCTAAAATAGATCCTCTTTTTGCTTCAAGTGTTTTCTTCGATTGATATTGTTCATTTGCCTTGGCAGCCAATACTTGTCCATCAACCGTTCCTGTAATTTGAATATAGATAAAACGTGCTAGGATGATAAAGAAAAACAGGGCGAAGCAAATACTCGCAATTGCCGCGCCTCTGTTCATCATTTTATTCTTTTTAGGCATCGCCATGTTAATCGACCTTCTTAACATCTTTCGAAATAGTTAAGCCTGCTTTTTTTGCGGCATCAATGATTCTTTCTGGTTCACTCAGCAAGTCTTTTTCCTTTTGTAGCTCAGTGATCTTCTTCGATTCTAAAGATACTTGCTGTTCTAGCTTCTGCACTTCGATATTGGCGTGATAGACAGCAAAAGCTTTAGAAATGATGAGAATCGAGCTGCACATAAGAGCCATGACAAACATGACAAGTAAGATTTTTTCACCAAGTGTGATAGAACCTCTTCTTTTAATGACAACCGATTGGCCTTGCTGCTCTGTTTGATGTTGCTTCACTTCTCTTTGATAAGCCAAATTACTCATAAGAAACCTCCTTTTTATCATCATCTATGGTGTCGTTTTACTTTTTTTCTGCAATTCGGAGCTTCGCTGAACGGGCACGGTTGTTATGTTCCAGCTCTTGTTCTGATGCAACGATCGGTTTTCTCGTGATCAGCTTCAGCTTTGGTTCAAGTCCTTCTGGAATCACTGGTAGTCCGTGCGGAAGTTCTGGAAGAGAAGACATTTCTCTAAATGTACTTTTACAAATCCGGTCTTCAAGTGAATGGAATGTAATGACAGAAATTCTCCCCTTCGGATTGAGTAACTCTATTGCTTGTTCTAGTGCTTCTTCAAATACTTTCAATTCATCATTTACGGCAATTCGGATCGCTTGAAACACTCTTTTCGCTGGATGTCCGCCAGTTCGTCTTGCAGGTGCCGGAATTCCTTCTTTGATAATGTCGACAAGCTCACCCGTTGTTTCAATTGGCGCTTTTTTTCTTGCTTCTTCAATTTTGCGTGCGATTTGCTTGCTGAACTTTTCTTCCCCATATTTGTAGAAAATCCGAACTAGATCTTCAAATGGCCATTCATTCACCACTTTTTTTGCCGACAATGCGGCTGATTGATCCATTCGCATGTCAAGAGGTGCATCATGGTGATAACTAAAGCCTCTCTCTGGTGTGTCGAGCTGAGGAGATGATACCCCAAGGTCAAAAATCACACCGTCTACGCTTGTAATACCTTGTTCATTCAGACGTTCTTTTAAATATCGGAAGTTGCTTTTTATGAAAAGAATGTTCGCTTTAGAATCCGCGAGCTTCTCTCGTGCATGATCCAGTGCAGCATCGTCTTGGTCAAATCCAATCAATGTTCCTTTTTCTGATAATTGAGATAGTAAATATGAGCTATGACCTGCTCCGCCTAGCGTGCAGTCCACATATGTACCGTCTTCTTTTACGTTTAAACCGTCAACTGTTTCTTTTAATAATACTGTCTCATGTTGAAACATGATGTTATGGTCCCACCTTTTTCAAATAGAAATGAATGTGTAGAAAGCTTGCTGCACAAGGGATTATTATATATCAAATCCAATCATGTTTTCAGCAATTTCAGCAAAAGAATCTTCTTGCTCTTCTGTATATTGTTCCCAGATCGACTTACTCCACAACTCAATTCGATTTGAAACGCCGATGACCACACATTCTTTTTCGAGTTTTGCATATTGGAGTAGGTTTGATGCGATGTTAATACGCCCCTGCTTGTCCAGATCGCATTCGACTGCGCCAGAGAAGAAGAACCGGGTAAACGCACGTGCATCTTTTTTCGTTAGCGGTAGTGCTTTGAGTTTCTCTTCGATTAGTTTCCACTCACTCATAGGGTAGCCAAATAAACATTGATCAAGCCCTCTCGTCAGCACAAACTGTTCTCCGAGACCGTCTCTAAATTTAGCAGGGATGATCATGCGCCCTTTTGTATCAATCGTATGTTGGTATTCACCCATGAACATGATAATCAGAGCCCCACTTTCTCACCCATACTCTCCACTATCCACCACTTCTCTCCACAAAACTTATTCTACACTGTTTCTACATAAAAAAAAACCCTGAACTAGTCAGGGTTCATTAAAACTTTATTTCAAAGTTTGACAATTTGTTGCTTGTTTTGAAATGAAAATGGCATATTTTTGAATGTTTTGAAGAATTCTGGACCATATTTGTTTAAAAAGTACATGATATTCCAAATTCTTTCTTGCGGAGCATCTAGTGGTTTTAAACTATTTTCAATCCGTTCAAAGTCCCGAAGGATATATCCTTCCTTCTCTTCCACACGCTGCGCAACCTTTTGATAAACAAATTGAAGCTGGTCTTCAATAAATTTGGCATTTTTATCTAGCAGCTGCTCGAAGTTTGGCTCAATCTCCAGTGCTTCTTGTCTCATCACGTCATGAGCATTTGCTAATTCACGTTTGGCGTGTTGAACCGCTTGAACAAAGCTGTCTGGAAGACTTTGCTGAAAGTGCGCTTCTTTCTTTTCTTTCACTCCATTTGTCAGCACTTCTTCTACCGACAGTTCTCTAACTGACAGTTTCTTGTCGATGTGCCTTTCAAGAAGGGTTACATGCAGTCTTGGAAGAACAGGCGCCATCTTTAATTTAAAATGCTCAAAGATTCCTTTCAGCTCCCCCCAATAGTTAACCTCACCGTGTCCTGCCATAAAGGCAAGTGTCGGGAGAAGGGTTTCCTGCATCAAGGGACGCGTCACCACATTGTTGCTAAAACGTTCTGGGTGCTCCTCCACTTCCTGCAAAAGCTCTTCCTTCGTCCACGTAAGCCCCACTTCTGATATAGAAAACCGGCCGTTCTCTTTTTCAATCAGGAAACGTTCCTCATCATATTCGTAAAACAGATTCGCCTGATTGTCACCAGCTTCAATAATTGGCTGATATCCTGCTCGTTTCATAGCAGCCTGCGATTCATTTAAGCGAGCAGTAACTGCATCATTTGTCTCGACAATGTGCTTGAATAACGCACGCTCGAGTGGTTTGACACCTAAGTCACCCGAATTAAATAAAAGCAGTCCATCCTCTTCAAAGAGGTCACATACAATCCATTCAAAGAAATCAGTAAACGTTTGTGATTTGCGTAAACATCGAAGAAGCTGATCAAACAAGTCATTGGTGTATGCAGATTCTTCATACGTTGAAAACACATCACGGAGCCATGTCTCGGTTTTTTCTTGATCAAGCGGGATTCTTTTCGCAGCCGCTTTTTTGACGTTATGTAATGACAGCTTTTGTTTCACTGGCCCTTTTTCGCCAGATGTGTACACAAAATTAATTTCATCTACGTCATGATCCTCACCGGCTACCCAAAAGACCGGAATCACCGGGACGCCAAGCTCTGTTTCTTTTTCTTTTGCAAACTGAATGATGGATATGATTTTATGTATGGTATAAAGCGGTCCTGTTAATAGACCAGCCTGCTGTCCTCCGACCACCATGACACTCCGTTCATCACGGATCTTTTCAATGTTCTGGCGCATCGCTTTCGATTCAAACTTTGCGTGGTACGCGCTCATATAATCCGCTAAAGCCTCGCGCGGGAAGCTCATTTCCATGAGATCGTCGTATCTCTTTTTCCATGTGTGCTCAGAATGTATATCATAATCAAAAAAAGTCGTCATCTCTTTTTTTTCTTCTATATAATCACGTATGAATAAATTCTGACTTCGGATGGAAAGTTCAGTCAATTGCATGTTTAGAACTTCCTTTCTTCAATAAATAGTTAGTTTCCCGAAAAAAGTATAGCATGTAAATGAGCTCACTCAAAAGATTTTGTTTGCTTTTTTTCCAATACTTCCAAGCTTCGATCAAAGAAAGTGAGATGTGGCGCCGCAACGCTGTGAGCTTGAGCCTTTTTTAAAAGATAGCCAAGGATGGCTTTTCTTTCGGTTTGGCGGCCTTTCACTATATCTTGAAGCATAGACGACTGATTCTCAGCCGTTTTCTCACAAACAGAGACTACATAAGACCAGAGCCGCTCTTTTTCATGTAAGCCCAAGATGGAAACTGCTTCTTCGAATGCACATTTCATCATGTATTCATATGAAGGGTTTGCGATCAATTCCCCGTTTCTCACATGCAGCAAAGCCGTGAGTGGATTAATACAGACATTGACAAGCAGTTTTTCCTCCAACACCTTTTTCCATTCATCCGTATAGATCATCTGAAAATGAGATGATGTCTCATTCAATGCTTTTTTTATATCAGCTGCTTCCTCATGCTGAAATGCCCCCCACTTGATGACACCGATACCTGTATGGTTCACTGCATGATCTGACATCTTCATAGCTCCGTGCTCTACCACACCTATGTATAATGAATGTCCCGTTTTCCAATTCTCCAAATCTAATAAGTGAGCCATTCCGTTCTGTAAGAATAAGATACGATGAGGAGGTAATGTCGATAGTTCACCAAGTACATCTTGCAAATGATGATATTTCACTGTCACGATGAGCAAATCAAATTCTCCTGTTATTCCTGTCTGTGCATGAACAGCCACCTGGCATGTTTCTCCTTTTACTGTTCGCTCAATGCCTACTGCTCGAATCTCTTCTGCCTGTTCGTTTCTTCTTGTAAAGACTGTGACGTCATGATGCTGCGTTAAATAACTAGCACAAAGCAGACCAATCGCACCGCCGCCAATGATTCCAATATTCAACTGCCGCACATCCCTTTTTCGTTTACTTCATGATATCAACTATTTTAACAGGTTCATGTCGTGATGCAAAAAGCAGATGGCGCGCTATGATTGAATTTTTTTAATTTAAAAACTATAATAATAAGTGTAAAAACTTTTTGAGGCGGGTGGGATGAAAACGCCTTCAATGACATCACTGTCGACATTATGTGTGTAAGGGGGAAGATCATATGGCACAAGTAAAACGACTTCTAATTAATTACAAAACGTTAGAGGAATTTAAACAATTTAAGGAATACGGCATACAAGAGCTATCCATGCTCGAAGACCTTGAAAGCAATATGATTGAAAATGACAGCAACTCTCCATTTTATGGGATTTATTTTGGAGATAAGCTAGTGGCACGTATGAGCCTTTATCAAGTGGACGGCTCAACGACAACGTATTTTAACCACAACCATGATTATTTAGAGCTGTGGAAGCTGGAAGTGCTTCCTGGGTATCAGCGCAAAGGGTACGGCGAAGCACTTGTTGAATTCGCTAAATCGTTCGGATTGCCAATTCGGACCAATCCGCGCGTCAAATCTGCTGGTTTTTGGGATAAAATGGGCTTTGAAGCAGTCAAATATGATATGGAGCGCGATAAGGGTGAAAATCCACTCATCTGGGAGCCCGCACATATTCAAAAAAATACAGGTGAATCCGCTTAAAGGCTGATCACAAAACGCCCCTCCTTTCTCTGTGAGGGGCGTCTCTTTATTTAGCATATTCTTTTAAGCTGATATTCTGTTTGACTCTTTCAACAATACCTATGAGTGCCCGGTAATCTTCTTCTGTCATTTTTAATTGCCGCTTTAAGTGTTCATTTTCTTCTGTAAGTGACTTCAATTGATGCTGTGCATCTGCCAGTTCTTCGCGTAAATGAGTAGGTCCATCAGGTTCTTTTTCAAGCTGCTCTAAAAACTGAATCACTTCTCGAAGGGTCAATTCAGCCTGATTTGAAGTAGTCTTCTCTTCTATGGTTAACGCATGCTGTGGTAAACCAGAGGAATGAATACCTATTTTTTTGCGCAATTCTTTCCGCTGTTTTTTTGCCAGCTCTATGCCTGCCTGATATTGTTTTCTAACGTATGAGTTCCACCTGAAACCACATGCTGCCGCTGTTCTTGACAATGCTTTCCCGACTTCCTCAAATGCGGAAAGCTGCGTTCCTCCGTCTCGAATGTGCCTTAAGACAACTTCTGCTAAAAGTAAATCTTCATCCTGTGTCCATGCGTCCTGCCTTGTAATCGTCAATTGATCATCCCCCCTGAATCTGAATACCACATCATATGCGCCTACTAGAGTAGATAGACTATTTGCAGGGGAGAAACCTAAAAAATAGACAAATAAAAAAACGCAAGGGAAGAATTCCCTCACGTTTTTTTATCAAGCATTAGTTGCTTTTTACGTCTTTGCCTTTGTATGTTCCGCAAGATTTGCAGACACGATGAGAAATTTTCATTTCACCGCATTCTGGGCAAGCTACCATACCAGGTACTTGTAGTTTGAAATGCGTACGACGCAATCTTTTTTTCATTTTAGAAGTTCTTCTAAAAGGTACAGCCATTATTCCCACCTCCTTAAAGAGTTAAGTTAAGATTCATTATTTTCTTCTAAGAGCTTCTTCAAGCCTTCCAGACGCGGATCAATTCGGTTTTGATGTGCATCTTCCGAAATGACCGCCCAGTCATTCCCTTCTTGTGGTGCAGCACCTTTTACGTCCGTTTGGTCGCAAAAGATTTGCATCGGCACTTCAAGAAGAATTTCTTCCTTGACTAAAGGCGTTAAGTCGATGATGTCGTCTTCTACAATAGAAACGTCTTCATCTTCTATGTCGTCTGTCTTATGAAGTACAAATAGTTCTTTCGTTGAAATCGCAAATGGATAATTTACATCAACAAGCGTTCTTGAACAAGGCAATGTCATTTCACCTGTGATGGTTAAATCAAATGCGACTTGCTTTGATTCGATCACTCCAGTCCCTTTCACCTCTACCGGTGAAATGCGACGTATATCTGAATGAAGGCTAGTAAGTTCATTTAAGTCAACCGTCTCATGAAAATCGAAGCTGTTTTTAGCTTTTTGATGTAACTGATAAACTGTCCATTTCAATTGTATCACCTCTAAGAGCAACAAACATGATTATAGCTTTCCTCATGTTATTTGTCAATATTTTTTCTTTACAGTCCTTTGTGATGTCAGAGCGTTGTTTGACATCAGTTCTCGGAATGCCTACACTGAAAAAAATGGGCTTCATTTTTCCCTTATGCTACTGTAGCATAGACCATTTAACCATAGCAAGAAAGGCGGAACATCTATTGAAAGCAACAGGAGTCGTTGTCGAGTATAATCCATTTCATTATGGACATGCCTATCATGTTCGTCAGGCGAAAACACATACCTCCTCAGATGTTGCCATTGCCGTCATGAGCGGTTCCTTCCTCCAGCGCGGTGAGCCTGCCATCGTCTCAAAATGGGCGCGGACAAAAATGGCACTGCAAAACGGTGTAGACATTGTGTGTGAGCTTCCATACATATACGCAGTGCAAAAGGCAGAAACCTTTGCAAACGGTGCTGTGGCGATTCTAGATGCTTTAAAATGCCGCTCCCTTTTTTTCGGCAGCGAGGATGGTGACATCAAAGCATTCGAGCGAACAGCTCGTGCTTGGCATGAGAAAAAAGAAGAAATTGACCTTTTCACAAAAGGAAAAGTAAAAGAGGGCCTTAGTTATCCAACTGCTGCTGCTGCTGCGTTTCAAGAGGTGATTGATCCTAAGCACTTACTGAATCTGTCTCTGCCCAATAACATTTTAGGTTTCCATTATGTCAAAGCCATCTTGGAGAGATCCCCTCACATGCAGCCCTTTACCTCTCAAAGGATTTCATCTGGTTATCATGATGAAGAACTACCTGAAAATCAGAAAATCGCAAGCGCAACAAGTATACGAAAAGCGTTAAAAGATCATGGTACATTTGAAACAGTCGCCCCTTATCTCCCAGAAGCTACGCTCAAGCAATTACATGACTATCATTCTTCATATGGTCTTCTACATACACAAGAAGCCTACTTTAGCTTCTTAAAACACGTTTTTCACACAATGGATACGGCAGAACTAGAAGGCATCTATGAAATCGAAGAAGGCATCGAACACCGCATGCAAAAGGCGATTACACATGCGTCCTCCTACGAGGAATATCTATCACTTGTTAAAACAAAACGCTATACGTGGACAAGGCTGCAACGGATGAACACACATCTCTTAATGAGGGTGAAAAAGAGTGCCATGCATGAGCTGCTGAAAGAGAAAAAAGCGCCTTATATTCGTTTACTTGGTATGTCAAAGAAAGGGCAGCAATATTTATCTCTTGTGAAAAAAGAATTGGACGTGCCGCTCGTCAGTAAGCTGTCTGCCTTTTCACATCCCGCACTTGATCTTGATATTCGCGCATCCCGCGTCTTCAGCCTGCCCGTTAGTGAGCCGATGCAAACGAACTTAACGGAAGCGGAATTTAAAACGTCACCGATCCGATATGATGAAGAGACTGGTCTCTTCCAGTCTTAGCAAAAAAAGCAGCCTTGCGGAAGGCTGCTCTTTTTTGATTAAGATGCTTTCTCTTTTAATTTGTTTAAATAGTTCAGGGCATCTTGCATTGTATCTACAGGCACAATTTTCATATCACTTTTAATATCTTTCGCTGTTTTGACAGCATTTCTATAGTCTGAATTTGGATCACCTTTATCATTCGGTGCAAAGAATATATCTTTTCCTGCTTTATCTGCCGCCACGACCTTTTGATCGATTCCGCCAATTGGACCGACCGTTCCATCGGCGTCAATCGTTCCCGTTCCTGCAATCGCATAGCCATGTGTTTCGTCTTCTTTTGTCAGCTGGTTATAAATTTCAAGTGACATCATAAGACCTGCTGATGGGCCGCCGATATTTTCGATATCCACCTTAATAGAAGGTGAGACTTTCACATTTCGGTCTGTAAATAATGATACGCCAATTCCAACTCGATTCGGCTCTTCTTTAAATGGTTTTAACGTCACTTTCTCCGTCATGTCTTTGCCATTTCGTTCAAGGACAAAACGGACAGATGTACCTGCTTTTTTGCTGCTGATATACGAAACCATTTTATCAGCAGAATCATAGGTCTTGCCATCAACGCTTTTAATTCGGTCGCCCACTTCAATTTTGCCGTAAGCAGGCATTCCTTTCATCACGTAGCTTGCATATACGCCGTTAAACGTATAATCTACTTTTTTACCTGCTTTTGTATATGCTGCAATCATGGCATTTTCTTGCGAGCTTTTCATCAGCTGCAGCTGCCGTTTCATATAATCTTGATCCGACTCCCCGTCCGCTTTAATATTTTCTTCTGGGACGATTTCATCATATTTATTCATTTTCGCAAGCAAATACGTATACGGATTGGCTGGACCTACTTTAATTGTCATAAGAGAGAAGCTGCCCTTCTCGCCATATCCGCCGTCTACTTGAATGTGGGGAGCAATCTCGGTTGCATCACCCGGCTTTGTCACGTAATATGGCAGTTTGACAAAGGTTAAGCCACATAATACAAGGATAACGACAAAAAAGCTGAGCCAGCGAATATTTAATTTTTTCATTCGATTAACACTCCCATTTATCAATGACATCTTTCAGTGTACCTGTTAGTTGATCTGCGGCAAGCTCACCTGCTTCAATCATCTCCTGCACCTGCACGAACGCACTCGAGCTAAATGTTTCAAGCCTCGGCCGGATCATGACATCAGCGTGAATGGTTTGATGACGGACCAATTCATTTTGAAGGATGTCCAAACTTTGCATAATCACATCCGATAATCTCGTCGCCTTTTCTGTTTTTTTCACCCTTGATACATCAGAGGCGATAATGAGGTCTGCGCCCATATCTTTTAAAACAGACACAGGAATGCGGTCCACAACCGCTCCATCCACTAGCTGTCTGCCGCCCATTTCATGAGGAACAAACACGCCCGGAATGCTGATGCTTGCTCTGACTGCTTGTGAGACAGACCCTTTTTTAAACACGACCTTCTCCCCTGTCTCGAGGTCACAGGCAACCACTGCAAGGGGCATTTTTAATTCTTCGAATTTTTTCCCATATGTAAACGTGTGAATCAGCTGCAAAATTCGATTTCCTTTTAAAAGACCGATTTTTGGCAGTGTATAGTCAGCATAATACTTTTTTCTGAAGACAAGTGCAAGTTTTTTCATTTTTTCTACGTCCTGTCCTGCCGCATAAAAGCTCCCAACAAGTGCGCCAATACTGCTGCCAGCAATCATATCTACCTGAATACCTTGTTTCTCAAGACTAGATAAAACTCCGATATGTGCCATTCCCCTCGCACCCCCAGAGCCTAACGCAAGCCCGATG
The DNA here is from genome assembly GCF_038005165.1 of Bacillus sp. FSL K6-2431. NCBI lineage: Bacteria > Bacillati > Bacillota > Bacilli > Caryophanales > Bacillaceae > Bacillus > Bacillus sp. FSL K6-2431. Next base: position 647,958 of record NZ_JBBOSQ010000001.1, read on the forward strand.
ACTGGTCGCCTCATGAAAATCCACCCTCCTCTTTTCTATGCATATATACGAATCTATTGGTCTAAACATGCCCCTTCTGCTCGTATAGTAATAGAAGACAGGCTCGGCTAGTTTCTTTCTTTTTTGATCACGAGCTCGCCAATAGATCATAACGGCAAGGGGCGAAATCTCCATGAAAAAATGGAACACTCTGTTCATCGCTGCTTTTTTTATCTTTTTAACAGCCACTGTGATTACACATCCACAAGCCTCTTTGCAAGCGTCTAAAAATGGACTTGCAATGTGGTGGGAGGTTGTATTTCCATCATTGCTTCCTTTTTTTATTTTGTCCGAGCTATTAATTAGTTTCGGGATTGTCAGATTTGTCGGGGTATTATTAGAGCCATTTATGCGCCCCATCTTTCGAGTGCCTGGTGTAGGCGGATTTGTCCTAGCGATGGGAATGGCATCAGGCTTTCCTTCTGGTGCGAAATTAACCACAAGACTCAGGCAAGAAGGACAACTGACACAAATCGAAGCAGAGCGCCTCGTTTCTTTTACAAATTCATCGAACCCATTGTTTATTTTCGGTGCGGTGGCTGTTGGTTTTTTTCATCATCCAGCTTTAGGAATTGTTTTGGCCTGCGCACATTATTTAGGGAATCTCGCTGTTGGGGTGACGATGCGAGGATATAAAGCACGGCATGATGCACATCTGAGAAGCCGTAAGCAAATTTTATTCCCACCGTTTCAAGAGGCATTCAGCGCTCTTCATACAGCAAGACTCGCAGAGAAAAGACCGCTCGGCCAAATTTTAAGTGATGCGGTCATGTCATCAGTCCAAACACTCTTTATGATTGGCGGCTTTATTATCTTATTTTCTGTGTTTAGCAAAATGCTGTCAGTTGTTCATGTGACGGATCTCTTATCCATAGGGATCGGATATATGCTGCAAACGATGCACCTTCCGCCAGAATTAGATCTTGCGATGATTGCCGGTTTATTTGAAATCACATTAGGAAGTCAGCTGACAGGGTCACAGGAAGTCACCCTTCTTGCTAAAACGATTGTCGTCAGCTTTATATTAGGATTCAGCGGGTTTTCTGTTCAAGCTCAGGTCGCTGGCATTCTGGCGGCAACAGATATACGCTTTAAACCGTTTTTCTTCGCTCGTTTGCTTCACGGGATTTATGCAGCTGTTTTTGCCTTCTTATTGTTCAAGCCTCTTTATGTCTCTCGATCTGACATGGCTCTCCCAGCAGGTGCCTTTGAAGCAAGCCAGCAGGTCGTCATGTACAGCAGTGTGCTTTGGAATCAGCTTGTGACAGCTGGCCCTTTGATCACGCTATGCAGCTTGATCTTGTATACGGCGCTATACTATCAGAAATTAAAAAAAGGATGAGTGCACAGTGCACTCATCCTTTAAATTTTTCTATCAGCGCTTCTTCTACCTCTTTTGGCACAAGGTCTTTGACTGAACCATCATATTTCGCTACTTCTTTGACAATGCTTGAGCTTAAGAAGGAATACTGATTGTTGGTCATCATGAAAAACGTTTCAATGTCATCATTTAACACTTTATTCATTGATGTGCCCTGCATTTCATATTCAAAGTCTGTCACAGCTCTTAATCCGCGTAAAATGACTTTGGCTTCTTTTTGTTTCGCATAATCAACAAGCAGACCGTGAAAGGATTCGACTTTGATATTTGGCAGATCCTTCGTCGCTTGGCGAATGAGCTCACACCGTTCTTCAACGGTAAATAACGGTTTCTTGGATGAGTTATTTAGTACACATACATACACTTCATCAAAGATCTTTGCACCTCTTTTGATGATATCCAAATGGCCCAATGTGACTGGATCGAAGCTACCCGGACAAACGGCTATGTTCCCCATGCTTTAATTTCCCCGCTTTCTATAGATCGTAATACCAGTCAACCCGTACAGTTCCTGTCTTGATATGTAAAGCTGTCCAGCTTCCTCTGGCAGTATAACGTCCTTATCATGCTCACACACGATCACGCCGTCATCTGTTAATAAGGCATGCTCGTCAATCATGTCAAGAAGTGCTTTTAGCTGTTGATCTTTGTAAGGCGGATCAAGAAAGATCGCTTGAAAGGATTCCTCTCGTTTCACAACGGCTGCAAGTGCACGCTTTGCCTCGTTTCGAAACACTTCACTTTGATCAATCAGCTCCAATTGATTGAGGTTTCCTTTGATCGTTTGAATCGCCTTCATATCTCGATCAACGAATATGCAATGATCGAATCCTCTAGAAAGCGCTTCAATCCCTAAACCACCGCTTCCCGCAAATAAATCAAGGGCCCATCCGCCATCAAAATACGGGCCGATCATATTAAATATCGATTCTTTTACTTTATCTGTCGTCGGTCTTGTTGATTGACCTGGTACCGCTTTAAGTGTGCGGCCTTTTCTCGTTCCAGAGATGACTCTCATTTTTCCACCACTTTTTCTGCTTGCTTCTATTGGTTATTGTGTATGACAAAAAATCCAACATTATCTTACCACAACACTCCGCAGGGGACAATGCGCGGACTTTCATTCATTTACTATGTATAGATCAAGGAAAGCGGGGTCATACTACTTATAACAGCATCTGATGTGGTGCTGTTGCCAACCGCGGAGAAGACTTACGTTTCCCCATAAGTTCTTCCTCCGGTTTCTCCTCTCCCTTTGCCTTCTCCTTAATGAATCATTAAGAATAGAAGGACCCCGCGGGTGATGCCGCGGGGGTTTTTTTGTGTCTTTAAAAGCCCACTTTATAATCATACTCTTTTGCTTTGTCCAATTTGGATTCGTACTCTAATTTAATAAAGGGTTTATATGAAGGCTCAACACGTTTCACAAATGGCAATGAGCTGAGCTTAGCCATATGGCGCTCGAGATCATTCATATCACAATAGATCACTGCATATTTCATTTTCCGTGAAATATAGTGAACATTTCCAAATTTTCTTAGCGCCTTTGACTGCTTTAACGAATGCAGCCAAACGACCATCCCTTGACGTTTGGTTTCCATCTTTTCACCTGCCGCTTTTTCAATTCTTTTCAGTCATTATGTAAAAGACGAGACATTCAAGTCTCGTCAAGATACTTTACAGCCACAGCTGCCACCAGATCCACAGCCACCGCCGCATGATGATAGACCATCAAAATATGGGTTCCCTGTTGGAACTTTGATATATGCTGATACAGCTTGACCGATTTCAATACTAATCTCATCTAAGATGGATTGAATCGCTGTTTCTGCTTTTTTGAAATCAACCACTGTATCGTGAAGATCTAACTTTCTTTTGACCTCACGCATTTCCTTTGAGATCGTTCTATAGTCCGGATGGTATTTGCCGAACCGCTGCACATCCTCATATTGCTCTTTTACTTTTGTAAAATGGGCAATAATTTGTTGGGCTTCTTCGTCTTGCTGGAGACGCTTAAAGCAGTTGCGGTAATGTTCAGCCTCCTCCGACTGAAGAATCATGGCAGCCAATTGATTCGCTTCCTCTTGGAGCTCCACAGATTCGATTGTCGCATACATAAATGATGCACCTCCAATTCATAGTTTACCACGAAACCTATGGATCAGAAAATGCTTTTACGTCACAAATACATCCCATGTCTCTCTTTTCTGCCTATATTCTGGATGACGAGAATTGAGCACAACGGTCATTTTATGCTTTCCTTTTGAGAGATGCTTGACCACAAATGCAGCAGTATATTCATTGCCTGCACGTTTTCCGTCTACATACACTGTAAAATATCCCGCCTTCTCATCCTTTTTTAGTCGCGTAGGCTCAAGATGAAAATCTTGCAGTGTACTTTCTATATAAACAGAAGACCCCTGCACTTTGTATTTTAAAAAACCTTGCTGCTTCATTTCGCTTTGGGCTTGCTGCATCACATGTACAGCTGGATCTTGCTTTATGACTTGCTTCTCTTCATGTTGACTTTGACACCCGGTGACAAGAAAAAGCAATGCGCATATTGACAGCATCCATTTCATCATCTGATTCTCCTTTCATCTACTTTTATAGGATGCTCAGGAAATAGACATCTTAATCAACTCAAAAAAGCCTCATCCGGCTCCATTTTGATTGCGCATTGCTTGGAACATTTGAATCATCATTTCAGCCATTTGGACACTGTTACTCAACTGACTCACACGATGAGGAATGGTTTTTTCGTAAAAATTCATTTTATCTAATTCAAAGGACGATAGCTTATCAGGATGTCGAGTCAGCTGTCTGTACCAGAGAGGACGCTGTCTGATGAATTTGATTCGATCCTCTTCGGCCATGACAAACTCCAGTACTTCTTTTCGCACCAAAAGCATCCCCTTTCACTTAATCTTTCCTGAAGGAGAATGGGTGCTGACTGCCTCCAGATGAACCTTTCTTTGAGCCATTTGATGAAAATTGTCCGAGTAAGCTTTGTAAAGAGGAAATAGACTGGCTCATTTTGTTGATTTGTTCATTCATTTGATCAGCGTCCATTTTTTTCACAGCAGAAACCATTTTAGACATAAAATCGGCTTTTCCCGCTTCACTTGGCTTAGAGTCTTTTTCTTCTTTCACGTCTCCAGATTGCGTTTGCCGGTAAGGAGACCACATCTCATCTTCCTCACCAAACATGACCCAATTTTCGTATACACTTTGCCAGCTTTTTTCTTGCGTTTGCACTTCTTGAATTAACTTCGGATGGCGTCTGACGAATTGTTTAAATTCATCAATGGATGTTTGTTTTTGCTTGTTTGTCATATCCTCACCCCCCATACAAATGCCTACTATACTATATACATCAGCAGTTATTTTGGTGAGCCTCTTTTTCAATCAAAAAAACAGCTGCGATGGTGCAGCTGCTTTCGTTTAAGATGTTTTTTTAATGAAGTTTTGGGTGTAGTATTTTTCTTTCACACCGACGCCAAGGTGTGTGTAATCTTTATTTAATAACGCCTTTCTATGACCTTCACTATTGAGCCAGCCTTCTACCGCTGCAGGTCCATCTACATAATTATAGGCAATGTTTTCACCTGCGAGCTGAAATGCCACCTCGCCTCTTTCTAATCGGTCTTTCAGCGTACCGTATTTTTTAGATTCATGGGAGAAATAATGATTCTCTTTCATGTCCTCACTATGCATGAATGCCACTTCAGAGGTTTCATCATCCCACTTTAAGATCGGCAGTTTGTACTTATGACGAATAATATTGGTCATATCAAAAATTTGTTTTTGACTGGAAGCTTCGATCTCTTTCCATTTTTCACCCGATATTGCCTCTGGTTCTATCAATTGACCACGATAGACGACTTCGTATGGCTTTTGTTTCACAAATGTATCTGCGTTAAACGCCCTGATACTTGAAAGGGTGCTTTCAAACTTATCCATGTAAAGCTGAACATATACATCATCGTCCACTTTCACGGTAGGTCTTGTATTCATATCATCTTCTGAGAATTCAAAGCGGTATGAATTTTGTTCATCCTCTACATGAATGTAAGGTGCAATTTGTGTTTTTTTAAATACCTCACTTGTGGCTTGACCGATTTTAAACGGTTCAACATTGAGCCCGTCTCCTGTTGCAAACAATGTCACCACTTTACTATCCTTTACCCCTACTTGAATATAGTGCTTCTTCGATTGATTGTATATCCACCAGTCATAATCATATGCGGAAGGATCAATGCGATCTGGTTCTCCCAGCTGTTTAAGCACTTCGTTTGAAGATTTCCCCATAAAGGACATGAGCCCCTTTTTAGGGATGTTGATCGGCTTATCGCTAGATGTTTCTTCATTAGACACCTTCGGTTCATTGCTGTTTTCTTTTTCTGGTGAAGATCCATATTGAATAAACAGAACATACGTTCCAGATATAATCAGGAGGATGAGGAGTGTTTTGAGCACAGTTTTCAAATAAACACCTCCGTTAAATTGGCAAGGTACAAAAAGTACCTTCTACTGTCATTTAAACAAAACTCGCTCTATTTATCAACGACAATACAGCCTATTTAACACGAATTTAAAATATGCCCCTCTTAATGAAGAAATCCTTGCCCATGATCTTGATCCTGCTGAGAGATTTCTGTCAGTGCATCTCCTGCGCGATCATTCGATAAATCTTCGACGGATAAATCTCCAAGAGCGACAATCCCTGTTAATGCACCGTTCTTCACAACAGGAATGCGGCGAAGCTGGTGCTCTGACATCAGCCGGACAATTTCTTCAAGCGTTGCATCTTCTTCTGCTGTCAGTACTTCCTTCGTCATCAGCGAGCCTACTTCGTGTGAGTTTGGCTTTTTTTCTGCAATGCCTCTGAGTACAAGGTCACGGTCTGTCACGATACCAACGAGCTGATCTCCGTTAACCACGGGAATGGCTCCAATGTCTGCTTCTCTCATTTTGACTGCCGCTTCATACGTATTGTCATCTTGCTGACATGTCACTACTTTTTTTGTCATAATATCTTTGATTTTTTTTGTTTTCACGTTGATTCCTCCATCTGTTATTTTCTTTATTACTGTAACCAGGTTATAAAAGAACATACCTTTCACAGTTGAAAGTTTAACGCTTTCATACTATGATTGTCAGTAAAGGGAATTTTTATAAGGAGGGGTTTTGGGTGAAGTTTGAAGGTACGGGGATTGAAAAGGTAGCAGCTGACTTAAATAAATTAGATTTCATCATGGAAAGTGAAGGATTTGTACGAGCCGATCAATGGGATTATGAGCGTGTGACGTACGACAGAAAGTTTAACATGGTAGAGGGAACCTTTTATTTACGCATTTCCGGCTACGCCACCGAAGGAGATGTAGGTTCAAAAAGAGCACACATACAGCTTCTCACACCTTTACTCGGAAAACATTATTATCCGCACGGTGTTGAATACGGCGAAGGCGAAGATTTCCCTAAGTCTCTCATCCAATCAAGCAAAAAAACACTTGAACAGCTGAAAGAAAAACTAGAAGCAATGACTGCAGAAGCATAAACGAAAGCACAGCCATCCGGCTGTGCTTTTTTCATTCATATTTCGGAATCAGGGCATCTGGTACGGCATCTTTCGCTCTTTCTTTTCTTGCCCAGTCAAAGAAGACAACAGCAAGGATCGAGCCGTACACAATCTCCTGAATAATTTTCATCAAAATCGCGCCTAGCTGCTGGTCTTCTAGCAGCGGCAAGGTATGGAACATTTCAGGACCTGTGAGCGCAAGACCTGCCAGCGTATCACTTGGTACGCATAGATGCAGCGCCTGTATCCAAGCACCAGCATCAGAATAGGTTGCATAGATCGGCGCCTCACTAAACATGATGAGTGCACACGCAGGAGTCATTAATATCCCGTCTGCCATGATATAACCAAGCTTTAAAATGCCTGTAATCTGAGGCTGACTTTGGACTTTATGAACGAGCGGCCACCACATGAAAAAGGCAGCGATAAAAATGACCACTGTCATCAGCGCATGATAAAACGGATCTGTTTTCACAAAGTCAAACACAAGCGGAATATGGTACATCGAAAACAAGCCGTTAAACCCAAGCAATGCAATTAAAGGCTTGGAAAACAAACGAAACATCTGCTGAATGCCTGGTGTTTGTATGATCCGCTCCCAAATGGCCGCAGGTAATCCTGTAATAAGGAGAGGCGGAATGACTAAATAGAGCACCGCCATTTGCGCCATATGTGCGCTAAACATAATATGCCCCATTAAATCAATTGGGCTTCCTTTTACGGCGTATAACAGAACAAGCCCCGTCAGAAACAACGTTTTCTCTTTTACCGTCGCACGATGCTTCCCCTTTGTCACAAGAAGCAGATAAAGAGCAGCTGCTATGACAATACTAGTCAAATAGTAAGGGCTCCATAATGCCCGAAATCCGAATATTTCTAAGTTCTCCATTGCTGCGCCTCCTTCAAGGGCAAAGCGGGCTTACCACCAAATAATGGTCAAAAAGGCTAATACGGTAATAAACGCGACAAACACACCTGAGTAAAGAAACAATGCGGGTGTTTCATGCCCTTTTTGGTTCATGTGCATAAAATAATAAAGCTGAAAAGCCACCTGAATAACGGCAAGCAGTAAAATAAATGGTACTGCGAACCAGTTTCCTACGTCTTCAGAAGCGATTGTTAAAAAGGCAACAAAGGTTAATCCAATCATCAAGCCGAAAGAAATGAGCTGATGCTTCATTTCTTCGGCATTTTTCTTTTTACGGTATACAAGATCGACTTTAGACTGATTTGTGTTTTTATTTCCCATTCTTATCCCACCATTCCCATTAAATATACAACGGTAAAGATGAAGACCCACACAACATCAATGAAGTGCCAATACAGACTTGCCACATAATATTTCGGCGCATTGTATAAATCGAGTCCGCGTCTCATATTTCGAATCATAAGAGCGGTAATCCAGCAAAGTCCAAAGGCGACGTGAGCCCCGTGAGTTCCTACAAGTGTATAGAAGGAGGAACCAAGAGCTGAACTGGTAATGGTAAAATCATACGCATGCACATAATGATAGAACTCATAAATCTCAACCCCTAAAAATGAAGCACCTAATAGCACAGTCACACCAAGCCAAAGCTGCATCTTTTTAAAGGAAAAGTTTTTCATATGATACATTGCATACACACTCGTTAAACTGCTCGTTAGTAGTAGCATCGTGGCAATAAAGACAAGCGTGAGATCAAACATATCAGTTGTTTTTGCTCCGCCTGCATTAGAGTTTTTCAGCGCCAAATACGTGGCAAAGAGCGATGCAAACAGAACGGTTTCTCCCCCAAGAAACAACCAGAACCCGACGAACTTATTCTTTCCTTCTAACGTGGCTTTCTCAGGAGAAGCCGGAAAAGTTTCTGCTGTCATTTTTTGTGGTTCCATTATGCTTTCACCCCTTTATCATCGTCATCGGTCAAATCTTCTTTGTGAATATGGTACCCATGATCGTCTTTAAGAGAGCGAACCAGCATGGTCGCAAATGTAATGCCAAGACCAATGAGAATCACTGGAAGCCCCCAGCTATGCTCTTGACGATACATGAAGCCAAACGCTGACACAAATAGACCGAATGAGATAATGACAGGTAAGATGGAATTATTCGGCATGTGAATATCATCGAGCGGTTCAGATGCTGTCATTCCTTTTTTACCATCCATTTTTTCAATCCATAATGGATCTAGTCCTCTGACAAGCGGAAGCTGTTTAAAGTTATATTCTGGCGGAGGTGAAGACACTGCCCATTCAAGCGTTCTTCCATCTCCCCAAGGATCGCCCGATACACGCTCCCCTTTTGCTGTCGTCCAGATGATATTAATCAGCATGATGACAACAGCTACAAACATGAACAGTGCCCCAATCGTACTGACCAAGTTCCCAAGGTCTAGCCCCTGACCCGGCAAGAATGTAAAGACTCGGCGCGGCATGCCCCAAAGACCGAGAAAATGCTGGATAAAGAAGGTTAAATGGAAACCGACGAAAAACAGCACAAAGCCAATTTTCCCAAGCTTCTCATTCAGTATTTTTCCAAACATCTTCGGCCACCAGTAATGCACACCAGCTAAAATACCGAATACAACCCCGCCGATAATGACGTAGTGGAAATGCGCCACAACAAAGTACGTATCATGGAACTGATAATCTGCTGCAGCTGCTGCAAGCATGACTCCGGTTACCCCGCCAAGTAAAAACGACGGTATAAAGGCAACGGAATACAGCATTGGCGTTGTAAACTTCACATTACCGCCCCATATAGTGAGCAGCCAGTTAAATACTTTAATTCCTGTCGGCACCGCAATCGCCATTGTGGCTACAGCAAAGATGGCATTGGCAATCGGACCAAGTCCAGTTGTGAACATGTGATGCGCCCACACCATGAATCCAAGGAAACCAATCAATACAGTCGCAAACACCATCGACGAATACCCAAACAGCCTTTTTCTTGCAAACACTGGAATGATTTCAGAAAATATTCCGAATGCTGGCAGGATTAAGATATAAACTTCTGGGTGTCCGAAAATCCAGAACAAATGCTCCCAGATGATTGTATTTCCGCCGAGCTCTGGATTAAAAAAGCTCGTATCAAACATTCTATCAAGCATCAGCATCGCAAGCCCTGCAGTAAGCGGCGGGAATGCGAATAAAATCAGTGCTGAGGCGACAAATGTCGTCCAAGTAAAGAGCGGCATTCTCATATACGTCATACCAGGCGTTCTCATATTAATAATCGTTGCAAGAAAGTTGATTCCGGCAATTAGCGTACCAATACCCGCTATCTGCAACCCTAAAATATAGAAATCCATGCCGTGTCCTTCCGAATTCAGCGTGAGCGAAGCGTATGCAGTCCAGCCTGCATCAGGTGCCCCGCCCATAAACCATCCAAGATTTAAGAAAATTCCTCCGAAAAAGAACAGCCAAAAACCAAGTGAATTCACAAATGGAAACGCTACGTCACGTGCACCAATTTGAATAGGTACAACCGCATTCATTAATGCAAATAAAAGCGGCATTGCTGCAAGGAAAATCATCGTTGTTCCATGCATCGTCATGACTTCATTGTAAAACCCTGCACTTACAAAATCATTTTCAGGGATGGCTAGCTGAATACGGATTATCATCGCTTCCAGGCCGCCAATTAAAAAGAAAAATCCCCCTGCCACTAAATATAGTATGGCAATTTTTTTGTGGTCAACCGTCGTCAAGTAATCCCATAAGACAGCGCCAAACCCCCGCTTTTTAGCTATAGTACTCACCATGAAATCCCCCTCTTATCTCCCATTTGCCCCTTTTCATATAGATGTTTTAACTTTACACAGACTGTGTCTGACAGATGGCTACTTCTTGGTTGTAGAGACATATTCGGGAGCTCTTAACAAAAACTTCACATCGATTACATACCCTCTTACACATTCCTATTAGAAATTACTCGATTTTAAGTCCTTTTAAATACTCATAAAGTGCATCTGCTTCTGAGTCATTTAATTTAGGGTACGTCCCTGTCATTTTATTTCCTGGTTTAAAGCTCTCTGGATCTTTCAGCCATGCTTTCACGTTTTCTTTGTTCATGTCTTTAATTCCAGCTACTTTCGTTCGCTCTCCGAAGGTTGCAAGGTTTGGTGCTGTCCTTGCTGCTTCCGGCCGTTCGTCCCCAGGCTCTACTGCGTGACAGCTCAAGCAGTTTTTCTCTTTAAATAATTTTTCACCTTCAAGGGCAAGATCTTTTGTGGATGTAGGCTTCTTGTAATCAGCCATTTTTTTCGTCCATCCTAAAAACTCATCTTGAGAAAGCGTTTTAACTTTAAAGTCCATTAAAGCATGCGAGGGACCGCAAAGCTCCGCACATTTCCCGTAGAAATATTCTCCTGCATCTTTCGTTCGTTTTGAATCAAAGGTTAAATAAAACTTGTTTTCATTATCTGTGTTTGTATCAATTTTACCGCCAGCCGATGGAACCCAGAAAGAGTGTTTCACATCAGATGCTTTCAGCTTGAAGTAGACCTTTTGATCTGTCGGTACAATCAATTCCTGACTCGTGACAATCCCATAATCAGGGTATTCGAATTCCCACCAATATAAACTGGCTCTTACATTGACAACAAGTGTCTTTTCAGGATCTCGTTTTTTCTTATCCATAGCGCTTGTATCCCCAAGCTCAAGCGTGTATGCCACAACAGGCACAACGAGAATAATGAGGAGAAGAATCGGAATCGCTGTCCACGTAATTTCTAGGTTACGGTTCCCTTCCACCTGCTTTGGAATCGTATCTTCTCCAACTTTAGAACGTTTGAATTTAATGATGACGTAAAAGAAAATGATCGATACAACAATGACGACAAGAACCATAATGAGTGTACTCAGTACCGTTAGGAAAAATTGTTTATCTGCTACTTCCCCAACTGGTTTGAGTGTTGATAAGTATGGTTCACCACAGCCCGCCAAAACGAGCGTCAATAAGAGAAACAGTGAATAAACACGCCATTTTCTTATCATAATTTGTCCCAACCCCTTTTGCTTGATCTCCTTTGCCTTTCGCTTTTTACCTCTTATTTATAAAATCACTTTTCACCCATCCATAACCCCCGCCTCTTATAAAAGCACTTACATTTCCTGTTTTCATAAAAAAATGATGTTTTTACTCAAAATACCATCTATGTATAAACAGAAAGCCGCCTAAATAGAACTGAATATCAGGCGGCTTTCATAGTTGTTAGAAAATGTTGTGTTATAAGATATAGCCTTGTTTTGATGTGATCAAAGTGTATTTTACTCTAGAATAGTGTAATAATAATCATCGCGACGAAAAAGATGGTTAAGTAGTTTAATGAATAAACGAACATGAGCGTTGACCACTTCATGACGTCTTTCATTTTAAAGCCCATAAGGCCAATGACGAGCCATCCAATATTCAGCAATGTGCCAAGTGCTACAATCGGCCATCCTAATCCACCTAAGAAAAATGGAAGCGGGAGAAGACATGCTGTCCAAATGATGATTTGGCGCTTCGTGACTTCAAAGCCATAAACGACTGGCAGCATTGGAATACCTGCCTTACGGTAATCTTCCGTTTTCTTAATCGCAAGTGACAGGAAGTGCGGGATTTGCCAAATGAACATAATCATAAACAAAACCCAAGCCGTTGTGTCGATTGTACCTGTGACAGCTGTCCAGCCGATTAATGGCGGCACCGCACCAGATACACTTCCAATAACGGTATTAATGGTGTAATGGCGTTTAGACCACATGGTGTAAAGAACCGCATAAGTAAAGACTCCGATAAATCCAATCACTGCTGATGTGATAGTTGTCATCAGAAGCATGATGAGTCCAAGTACAACAAGCAAAATACCAAATGCATACGCTTGCCCCGGCTGAATCTTACCTGTAACCGTCGGTCTTGTTTTTGTTCTTTCCATTAATATATCAATATCACGGTCAAACGCATTATTAATGGCGCATGAACCGGCAATAATAAGAGAAGAACCAATCATTGTTAACAGCACAATATCAAGATTCCCAAGGAAACTCATCCCTGTAAAATAAAAAGCAAGCCACATTCCAGTAAATGTTGTAATGAAGTTGGAATTGACGATGCCCATTTTAATCAGAGCAAGAAAATCTTTCCAAGCTGTTGTTTCTTCTATTTGTCCATGAATAGCTGCTTCCGCGGCTGTTTTGGAATTTGCCAATGTGTATAACCTCCCTTGCCCAAACCTTCAAACAAACAATGAAACGTAAATTCGTTACAACTCTATCATACAAGATAAACAGCTGTAAAAAAACATCCTATTAAATAATAAACGACAATCTCGAAGTTATTTGTGAACTTTTAGTGAATTTATTAGGATTTATCTGTGTTTCAGAAGGCGGTGCAAAATGAAATATTCTCTCCTCTATTTCTATCAGACTGTGAAAGAAAGATCAAGCACTCTAAATCTGTAAACTTTGTGAACTAACATATCATTTTTTTGTGAACTTTGGTCATTATGAATTGCAACAGAACACGCATTTGGCTTAAACTTGAGAGCATGTGAGGTTTTTCAATTAGATCAGAAGTTTTTTAGAGAAGGTGAAATAATTTGATGAAATTTGCTTTAAGGTTATTGAGCGTGATCACAACGTTTGTGATGCTGATCGTTTTGATTGGCGGTGCGCTTGTGACGAAAACCGGCTCGGGTCTTGGCTGCGGCAGGCAGTGGCCCCTTTGCCACGGTCGTTTCTTCCCTGAAATGAACCCTGCTTCCATCATCGAATGGAGTCACCGCATGTCAACAGGGGTTTCAACCATTCTTGTCTTGGCACTGGCGGTCTTATGCTGGAAAAAGATTAGTCCAGTATTCCGTGAAACCAAATTTTTGGTCATCATGTCGATTATATTCTTACTGCTACAAGCGCTGTTAGGGGCTCTTGCCGTCGTGTTTGGTTCCAACGCACTTGTCATGGCACTGCACTTCGGTATTTCACTCATTTCTTTTGCTTCAGTGTTATTGCTTGCGCTTCTTGTATTTGAGGCAACCCGATCTGAAACAAAGCTTGTGAAGCCGCTTCATATCGGCAAAAAAATGCAGTTTCATATTTATGGTTTGATCACCTATACGTATATCGTGGTGTACACGGGTGCTTATGTGAGGCATACAAAGTCAAGCCTTGCTTGCTCTGTTTTCCCGTTTTGTTCAAAAGACGGTGCACTTCCAGCATACTTTAATCAGTGGGTGCAAATGTCTCACCGAGCAGCAGCACTTCTTTTATTCGTCTGGATATTTGTTGCGATGTTCCATGCCATGAAACATTATAAAGAACAGAAGCAGCTGTATTATGGATGGATCATTTCAGCCATTCTCATTACACTTCAAGCGATTTCAGGTGTGATGTCTGTGTATTCTCAGCTCGCACTAGGTTATGCGCTGGCTCATTCATTCTTTATTTCCTGTTTGTTTGGAGTACTCTGTTACTTCTGTCTACTCATTGCACGGTTTAAATATGAAAGCAAAGAACCATTCAAATAAGAATTTGTATCCCCCTTCCATATGGAATGGGGGATTTGTTTTATTGTTGTTTTGCTTCTTCAAATAGCGAAATGGCTTTTTTGCGTCTTTCCTGGTGGTCAACTGCCGGCAGCGGATATGTATCACCTAGCACACAGCCCGATTTCAATTGCTCATCAATCGGCATTTTACTTGGTTCATGAATCCATTTTTCATCGACACGCTCTAGCTCTGGTACATATTTTCTAATCAATTCCCCGCTCGGATCAAATCGCTTTGACTGAGTGGTCGGATTGAAAATACGGAAGTACGGCACCGCATCTGTTCCGACGGAGGCTGCCCACTGAAATCCCCCGATATTTGACGCCTCATCATAATCCACAAGTTTTTTTGCAAAATACGATTCGCCCTTTCTCCAATCAATCAAATAATCCTTTGTTAAAAATGAAGCTGTAACCATCCGCAAGCGGTTATGCATCCAGCCCTCCTCATTTAACTGTCTCATCCCTGCATCAACGAGCGGAAAACCTGTTTCTCCTTTACACCAAGCTTCAAACAGCGTCTCATCTTCATTCCATTCCATTCCTTGAAACGCCGAATTGATTTCTTTTTCTTTCATCTCAGGATAATGCGCATAAATCATATGATAAAAATCACGCCATGCCAGCTCTTTGATAAAAGTCTCTCTGCCCTCGTCTTCATAGAGTGCTTCTTCATATATCGCATGAAAGATCGTTCGAATCGAAATAGTGCCTGTTTTTAAGAACCGCGACAGCTTGCTCGTTCCAAAAACAGACGGAATATCTCGTTTCTCATGGTAACGCGTTAATCTTTTTTGGATAAATTGATGAAGCGTGTTCATCGCTTTGTCTGAGCCAATTTGATCAAACTTCCTTGAGCAGCCCTTTATCAATTCTCGCAGTTTATCATTTCCTTTTTGCGAAAGTGGCTCATCACAAATCGTATGCTCGCTGCTAAAAAATGATTTGTCAACTTTTATCACAGGCTGCTTTTCTTGCTTACGCCATGATTGATAGTATGGGGTAAACACTTGATAATGTGACCCATCTGCTTTTAAAATATCTCGCGCACCGTGAAGGTGTGTATCTTGCCATGTTGACACATGAATGCCCTTCTTTTCTAAAAAATCGGTTACTTGCTTGTCACGCCTTTGACCGATACCCACCTCATCTTCGTTAAAAAAGACGGCTTTGATGTCATACACTTCCATGACCTGCTGAAAGGCGCGCAGGACATCATCATGGAGAAGGTGAACATACACTTGAGATTCTCTCGCTTCCTTGACGAAATGCGCCAAGTTTTGAAAGAAATGTTCGTTATTTATATCTATTTCCATTTCAGTAAAGAATGGATCTAGATGATAAAGAGCCAATAATTTGTACTCGTGTTTTTTTGCATAAGTGATCGCTTTTGACAAGGCGATATGATCATCTAATCGCATATCTCGGCGAAACCAAATCACGACAATTTCCAACTTTCTTCACCTCACTCTATAGTGTAATCACTCTCGCAGGCTGCTGCACATTTTAATGCGCTCAAAAAAAGACACATCACGATGGATGTGTCTCAGATTGTAGACAAAGGGCTAAAATGATTTTTATTTTAGCCCTTTGTCTTCTTTTCAGCGTGATAGAAAACCTTTGCAGTCTAGGAAGGGCGAGCACCGGAGCGGAGCGAATTTGACATTCGTGAGCACCGAAGCGCAGACCTGACAAAGAATGCGAGGGTTTGTCTACACGCTGAAACACATCACGATGGATGTGTCTCACTTATTATTCAGGCTTTAAAACAATCAGCAGATCTCCGGTTTGAATCGGTTCTCCATTTGTCACATGTATTTCATCTACGACCGCAGTGAATGGGGCTTGTACAGTCGTCTCCATTTTCATGGCTTCATTGATCATCAAATGCTCACCTTGCGAGATTTTCTGTCCTTTTTCCACGAGCACTTTGATGACAGTGCCTGGCATTGATGCGGCAATGTGATTTGGATTTGAGCGGTCCGCCTTCATTTTTTCTTGAACGGATGATTTGATGCTTTCATCCTTAATCACGACTTCACGCGGCTGTCCATTTAGCTCAAAGTAAAGAACTCTTGTGGCATCTGGATTCGGTTCTCCAATTGACACGAGTTTAACAATGAGGGTTTTTCCTTTTTCGATTTCTACCTCGATCTCTTCACCAAGCCTCATCCCGTAGAAGAAAGTTGGTGTGTCAAGAACAGAGATGTCTCCGTAGCTTTCTGCTGTTTGGACAAATTCAGAAAAGACTTTCGGATATAAGGCATACGCAATCGCGTCTTGCTCTGTCAGCGTCAGGTCATGAGATTCTTTGAACTGCTGCTGAATAGCTTCAAAGTCAACTGGCTTCAGCTTTTCACCAGGTCTGACAGTGAGCGGTTCTTCTCCTTTTAAAATCAGCTTTTGCAATTTTTCAGGGAACCCGCCATGCGGCTGGCCTAAATAGCCTTTAAATAGCTCCACAACAGAATCAGGGAAGTCTAAAGTTGCTCCTTTTTCATAGACATCTTCCTCTGTTAAATCATTTTGCACCATATAAAGTGCCATGTCTCCGACTACTTTAGAGGAAGGTGTCACCTTCACAATATCACCAAACATGTCATTCACACGTCTGTACATTTCTTTTACTTCGTTCCAGCGGTCTCCAAGTCCGACACCTTTCGCCTGCTGCTGCAAGTTACTATACTGTCCGCCAGGCATTTCATGCTCATAAATTTCTGTATGAGGTGAATTCATGCCACTTTCGAATTCACGGTAGTATTTTCTAACAGAATCCCAATATTGAGAAAGGTGTTCGACCGATTGGACGTTCATGTCTGGCTTTCTTTCATGCCCATCTAAAGCATAGTACAGTGAGCTTGCGCTTGGCTGCGATGTGAGTCCTGCCATAGAGCTGACGGCCACATCGACAATATCAACACCTGCATCAATTGCCCTTGCATAGGTGAACAGTCCATTTCCACTCGTGTCATGTGTATGAAGATGGATAGGGATTGTGAGTTCATCTTTTAAAGCAGAGACTAACTCATAAGCTGCCTGCGGCTTTAATAATCCCGCCATATCTTTAATACCTAAAATATGTGCACCGGCAGATTCAAGCTCTTTCGCAAGAGATACATAGTACTTAAGATCATATTTCGGACGAGATGGATCGAGAATGTCCCCCGTATAACAAATGGCTGCCTCTGCCACTTTGCCTGATTCACGAACAGAATCAATGGCAAGTGTCATGCCTTTGACCCAGTTTAAGCTATCGAAAATACGGAACACGTCAATGCCTGCCTCGGCAGATTCCTTTACAAATGCTTTAATCACATTATCCGCATAGTTTGTATATCCGACAGCGTTTGATGATCTTAAAAGCATTTGGAACAACGTGTTTGGCACTTCTTGGCGAAGCTCTTTTAATCGCTGCCAAGGATCTTCTTTTAAGAAACGGTACGCAACATCAAATGTAGCACCGCCCCACATTTCCATACTAAACAGCTCTGGCCATAAACCTGCTGTCGGCTGGGCTACTTTCTTTAAATCATGAGTTCTGAAGCGGGTCGCAAGCAGAGACTGATGCGCGTCCCTAAAGGTTGTATCTGTTAAAAGGACGCTCTTTTGTTCTTTCACCCAATTGGCAAGGCCCTCAGGTCCATGCGCATCTAA
Organism: Bacillus sp. FSL K6-2431; assembly: GCF_038005165.1. Taxonomy (NCBI): domain Bacteria; kingdom Bacillati; phylum Bacillota; class Bacilli; order Caryophanales; family Bacillaceae; genus Bacillus; species Bacillus sp. FSL K6-2431. The sequence continues at coordinate 666,123 of NZ_JBBOSQ010000001.1, forward strand.
CAATTGTTTAGTCCCAGATGGCATCTCTTGCTTGAGCGGAAGCTTCGGTACAACAGGCTTATCAAAATGAGGCTTCTTTTTCTCCGCAATACCAGGGAATCCATTAATGGTCACGTTACCAATATAAGTCAGCATCTTCGTTCCACGGTCTTTTTGCTTAGGGAAATTAAATAGCTCTGGCGTTGAATCGATAAACGACGTATCGTATTCCCCTTTTAGAAACTTCTCATGCTTTGCCACGTTTTCAAGAAACGGAATGTTTGTTTTAATTCCGCGAATCCTGAATTCCTGTAAGTTTCGAACCATTTTAGCAGCCGCTTGGTCAAATGTGAGCGCCCATGTGGACAGCTTGACCAATAGTGAATCGTAATAAGGTGTAATGACTGCACCTTGAAAGCTGTTCCCTGTATCAAGTCGTACACCAAATCCCCCGCCTGAACGGTAGGCCATAATTTTCCCTGTGTCTGGCATAAAATCATTTAAAGGATCTTCTGTTGTAACCCTTGATTGAATGGCAAAACCATGTGTGAAAATATCTTCTTGCTTTGGTATACCGACTTCCTTGCTGTGAAGGTCATAGCCCTTTGCGACAAGAATTTGGGTTTGGACGATATCGACACCAGTGATCATTTCAGTAATCGTGTGTTCTACCTGTACCCTTGGATTGACTTCAATAAAGTAAAACTCTCCATTTGCAACAAGGAATTCTACAGTTCCTGCATTGATATATGATACATTCCGAGCCAGCTGAACAGCCGCTTCGCAAATGTCTTCACGCAGTTGATCTGTAAGAGACACACTTGGCGCCACTTCAATAACTTTTTGATGCCGCCTTTGAACAGAGCAGTCACGCTCATATAAATGAATGATATTGCCGTGATTGTCACCAATCACCTGCACCTCAATGTGTTTCGGATTTTCAATCAGTTTTTCAACGTATACTTCGTCATTTCCAAAAGCCGCTTTTGCCTCTGACTTCGCACGGTCATAGGCTTCCTTCAGCTCCTCTTTCGTTCTGACAATCCGCATACCCCGGCCGCCGCCGCCTAGTGAAGCTTTAATAATAAACGGGTAACCGTATTCTTCACCGAATTTTTCGACTTCTTCGGCCGAGTCAACTGGTCCGTCACTTCCTGGAATGACTGGAATCCCAGCTTTTTTCGCTTCTTCTCTTGCCTTTACTTTATCTCCAAACATATCTAAATGTTGAGAAGTTGGACCGATAAATTGAATGCCTTCCTCTTCGCATCGTCTTGCAAAATGAATATTTTCAGATAAAAATCCGTAACCTGGATGGATCGCATCCACATCATTTCGTTTTGCAATTTCGATGATCCCCTCGATATCAAGGTAGGCATCAATCGGTTTTTTTCCTTCTCCAACTAGATATGCTTCATCTGCTTTATAGCGATGATAAGAGCCCGAGTCTTCTTTGGAATAAATGGCTACTGTACGTAAATTGAGCTCCGTACAGGCCCTGAAGACTCTGATAGCAATTTCCCCTCTGTTTGCAACTAGAACCTTTTGAATTGTTCTCTGTGACATTTCTCACTCCTCCATATCCCTTAAAATTTTATATGTACTCTATAATAAAGGAAGAAATGAAAACTGTACACTTTTGTTTTCTAAAGATTCAAAGTTTTCTGCAATCCATTTTTTTGAACTGATGGCTTGCTCATTGATTTTTTCTTTTTGTAACGCTCTTTATATTCAGTAAACATGCTGATATTCAGCAATATTCCCATACAACCGCTCAGTAAAATGATGGACGATCCCCCGTAGCTAATAAATGGAAGAGTGACCCCAGTAATCGGAATCAGACCTGAAACACCGCCTAAATTAATGCATGTTTGGATCGCAATCATGGAGGAAATTCCTATTGCAAGCAAACTTCCAAATGGATCTTCACACTTTCTTGCAATATAAAAACCTTTCACGACGATGAAGCCAAGGAGAGCGAGTACAAAAAATACTCCGAAAAAGCCAAGCTCTTCTGAAATGATTGCCATGATAAAATCTGTGTGCGGCTCTGGAAGATACCCGTACTTTTGAACGCTTTCTCCTAGACCCAGTCCAAAAAAGCCGCCTGATCCAATGGCGTAATAGGAATTAATCAATTGATGTCCAGTATCCCCTGCATCTTTAAAGGGATCTTGGAAACTCTCAAAACGCCCGAGGCGATTTTGCGTGAATATTTTATCCCAGAACAGAATAATAAATGGGGTTACGATGACCATCACGGCACTAAATAACGCCAGCAGCTTCGCAAGTGTTTTCCCGCTAAACCCTGAGCATAAAATCATCGCAAGAGCAATCATGCCAATGATAAAGGCTGTCCCATAGTCTGGCTGCAAAATGATAAATCCGCATAAGATCGAAACAATCACGATTGGAGGTGTGACTCCTCGTAAAATATGATCAATATAATGCTGCTTTTTTGCATAAACAGCAGCAAGATAAATAATAACGACAATCTTCACAAATTCCGCTGGCTGAAGACTGAATGGGCCTACTTTAATCCAGCTTCTTGCGTTCCCTGCAATATGACCGCCAAAGTACACATAGATGAGGGAAAAAACGGATAGCAGCAGCATACCGATTTGAAATTTCTTATTTGAAAACAGCTGATATGGAACTAATGCTGTAAAGAGCAAGATGACGGCTCCAACGATCATAAATAAAAGCTGTTTCTTAAAAAAATTATCTGGCGCGGCATCGTATCTAATCACAGATGTAATCATACTTGAGCTATACACCATGACCAAACCGAATGCGCTAATTAAAATAATGGCGAACAATAATGAGTAGTCATACGATTTTAGCATTCTCTTTAACATATAATCCTCTTCCTAACGTCTGTTTCTACTGCTTGATATCCTCTTAGCTGTTTTTATTCTACTACATTTTCTCCGTTTGATCTCGTTTTACCTCTTTTATATTGTTCGTCATTCATGAATGAATCAAGTCCGTTTGACATGAAACAATGAAAAGAAAATAGAGGACAAAAAAACTCAAACTTATGTTAAGGAAGTTTGAGTTTTCAATCATTATTTTTTTGTGAACGCATCATGAAGTGCGGAAAGCTCTCTCTCAAGTTTATCGAGTAGTTTCTTACCTTCATGTTGATCAACTAATCCAAGCCGGACAGCAAAATCAATTTCTCTCGATAATCCGAACATTTGAGTATCTAAAACCTCTTCATAAAGAGGACATTGCGGCATCGTTAAGTTGTCCATTTGCACTTGGATCAATTTTAAAATTTTATCTGCATCCAATTTTAATAAAGACAGTGCTTTTTGCCGATGATCGACTAAAATTTCTGACGCCAAAAGTATCCCTCCGTTCCCCAGGCGAGTACCTAATTCTTCTATTTATCATAAAGCGAAACGCCCAAAATTGCAAGCAGATTTGTACAGTTCGCTTTGTAAAAATAAAAAGAAGCCCTCCTTCATTAAAAGATACTCATCTCGTATTTTTCACTCATCAGCTCAAGCAGCTTAATCCCAGCAATACTATTCCCTTTTTCATCCAAAGCCGGACCGAAGATACCAATTCCAAAATCATATGGTGCAACTCCCATAATCCCGCCTGAGACACCGCTTTTTGCAGGAATTCCGATGTTAATGGCAAATTCTCCGCTCGCATTGTACATGCCGCACGTCACCATAAAGGTTTTACAAATTCTAGCGACATCTTTTGAAAGAATTCGCTTCCCCGTTTCTGGATGTCTGCCGTCTAATGAAAAAACACAAGCAATTTTCGCCAAATCCAAGCTGTTCATCATGATGGCACATTGTTTCGTATAGACGTCCATGACTTCCTCTACGTTCCCTCTAATAATATGATATTGCTTCATATAATAGCACATTGCCCGGTTAATCATCGATGTCTCAAATTCGGAGGCAGCTGTTTCCTTGCAGTATGTAATGCTTTTGTCATTTGCAAGCTCTCTAATGAAGCTGAGCAACCGGCCCAGCTGATCTTGCGGAGTCGCTCCTCTGATTAAACTCGTGACTGCGAGCGCCCCTGCATTAATCATTGGATTCAGCGGTTTATTCGGACTCGCTGTTTCCAGTTTGATCATTGAATTAAACGGGTCACCTGTTGGTTCTTGTCCAACAAATTGAAAGACTTTTTTTGGCCCTTCTTCTGAGAGCACAAGCGCCAGTGCTAATACTTTTGAAATGCTTTGAAGCGTAAATCGTTTATCTACATCTCCAGCTGAGTGGCACGTATTACTCACATGATACACTGCCACAGATAAATCCGTCTGATCCGCTTTGCCGAGAGCGGGAATATAGGATGCTACTTGACCATCTTTGGCCACTTTTTTTGCTTCTTCTACAAATCGCTGAAGCTCTTCATTGTCGCGACATGCCATGCTCATACACTCCCTATCTTTCATGTATGATTAGTGTGTACAAGGTGCAGCATGTTTATGAAAGTGACAAAGCGGGAGAAAACTTCTATAATTTATGTTGGAAAGGGGTTGTCTTGAACATGAGCATCATTCAAATCAAGGGGAACGTACAGTACAAGATCACCATTGATCCAAGTGTATGGATTTTTGATGACCGCAAATTTTTAATGGATTCATTCTTTGAAAAAAATGCAGCAAGTGAAGAGAAGCAGCTAGATCAGGAGCTTGACCAAGAGCGGGTCATAAGAGAAGGTCAAACTCTTCCACCTACGTTAAAAACAGAGAAGAAGTACGAAAAGGAAAGACTCGTCACAGGCAGCTTCGGGATGAAGCTTGGCGATATGCTAAAAAATGCTGAGCCGCTTGAACATGCGGATACATGCGAATTTGTCACAGAGACAGGTACAATTGCTGTGCCGCTTTCTCAGGCAATGGAAAGCATTGCTCATTTCAGCCAACATGGTAAGCCAATCACAGAAGAAGGACCCATCCACGTCTATTTCGCGGATCAGTCCAACCTCACTCAGCCGATAAAAGGTGTCAAAGAGCTGATCATTACATAAGAACAGATGGTCTGGACTATAGCAAATCAGCGGCAAGCTGTGCAAGTCCAGACCTTTCTCCTTTGACAAGCTTGACATGTCCAGATATTTGCTGCCCTTTGAACCGCTCGATCACATACGTAAGCCCATTATTTAAGCTGTCTAAATAAGGGTGATCAATCTGCTCTGGATCTCCCATGAGCACAATTTTACTTCCCTCTCCGACTCGCGTTAATAATGTTTTCACCTCGTGCTTTGTTAAATTCTGCGCCTCATCAATGATAATAAATTGATCAGGTATACTTCTTCCCCGAATATACGTCAATGCTTCGACTTGAATAGATCCAATTCCCGACAAAATCGCATCAAGCTCGCCCGGCTTTTTTGTATTAAATAAAAACTCTAGGTTGTCATAGATCGGCTGCATCCATGGTCTGAGCTTTTCTTCCTTTTCTCCAGGCAAATATCCTATATCTTTCCCGACAGGCACAATGGAGCGCGCCACGATCAACTTTTTAAACATACCGAGGTCCTCTGTCTGCATTAATCCGGCAGCAAGTGCAAGCAATGTTTTACCAGTCCCCGCTTTTCCAATCAGTGTCACGAGCGGAATGTCACGGCGCAAAAGCAGCTCGAGTGCCATCGTCTGCTGGACATTCTTTGGACGGATTCCCCAAATATGCTCTTGATCATAAACGAGACGTTTTACATGCTCTGCCTTTTGATCAAGCATTCCTAAAGCAGAACCACCTTCATTTCCCTTCATGATGACAAATTGATGAGGGTTGAATGGTGCGCTTGTGACCTCTTTTATTGGTAATTGATTTTGCTTATAAAATGTATTCAATTGCTCAGTCGGAATGTAGAGCTCATGATAGCCATTATCGATGTCCTCATTTTGCAAAACACGGTCACTTAAGAAGTCTTCTGCTTGAAGCCCTATAGCATCCGCCTTTACCCGCACTAACACATCCTTGCTGACCAAAATAACAGGCCTGCCATGAGGCTTTGTTTCTTCCTCTAAGCTTAAATTTTTCGCGACTGCCAAAATTCGATTATCGTTCGTTTTTTCAATAAAAATTTCTTGAAGCTCATGAAAAGAGCGGTGATTCAGTTCAATGCGTAGCGTCCCTTTTGACTCTAGTGTAATTTTTTCATGCAGTTTCCCTTTCGATCTTAAACCGTCGATTAGGCGTGAGACGCGCCGGGCATTTTGTCCAACCTCGTCCATATATCTCTTTTTTGAGTCTACTTCTTCTAACACAACGGCTGGTATGACGACCTCGTTGTCTTCAAATGAAAAGATTGAATTCGGATCCTGTAATAACACATTTGTGTCTAATACATAAATTTTACTCAGGTCCTTCGCCTCCTGATCGGGGTTTCATTCATCCTTGTCTTTCCCAAAACGATTGTTAAAATATATGTTTTCATGAATAAAGTTAGAAGGTTAATTCAACAATAAAATAAATCATGCAGTTTGTGAAGGAGGGAATACAGATGCGACTATTTTTGACATTATTCATGATTCAAGCCATCATTCTGTTGGGCGCTTGTCAGCAGCAAGAAAAGCCAGAGGCACTAGACAAGCAAGATGGACGCCAGCACGTAGTACGGGTGTCAGACTCAACGAAGAAAAAGACCAATCAAGCCCGGTCATCTACAGATGTTGCGCAGCATCTTGTCAAAGTGACAGAGCACGTAGCAGATGTCAATGATGCAACGGCGATCGTCATCGGCCGCTATGCTGTTGTTGGTATTGATGTAAAAGATGATTTAGATAGAAGCAAAGTAGAAAACATTAAATATTCAGTTGCAAAAGCACTGAAAAATGATCCAGAAGGTGCGAATGCTGTTGTGGTCGCTGATCCGGATACAGTCAGCCGGTTAAAAGAAATGGGCAAAGAAATACAAGCAGGCCGTCCTGTCAGTGGGATTATGGATGAACTAGCCGCCATCGTCGGCCGCGTGATGCCAGAGATGCCGAGAAATGAAATTGATCGCCACGAAACAGATCCGACAAATGAGCCGAATGATCAGCTCAAACAAAATGATCAAAAGCAGTTAGACGAACATCAAAACGATCAATCAAACCATCATATGAATCAGAAGAAATAAAGAGAACGGCTTATATCTCCTGTGATATAAGCCGTTTTATACGCTGATTTTAAGTAGCTGGAAAACATGCTATAATAAATGCAATAAGTGAGGTGAAAAGGATGAGAGTGAAGTGCTCAATATGTGAGAAGCTTGAAACCATTGATGATGATACACTCGTTGCTAAGCGGTTAAGAAATCGACCGATTCATACATATATGTGCGATGACTGTCAGGAACGTATTAAAGTAAAGACAGAAGCACGCATCAAGACTGGCAGATTCTCTCTTTATCAAGATCCTGCGACGAAAGAGAAAAAGAAGAAAAAAGGAAAAAAAGAACAAAAGACATAAAAAAAGACCTGACACATGTTCAGGTCTTTTTTTACGTATTCACTGTTCCTTCTTTTTTCGCACGATGCAGCCGTATTTTATAAATAATCAAAATGGCAGCTGCCACAACTAGGCCTTCCGCTACTGGCAGGAAGATTCCTAGAAATGTGAGAAACGTGCAACCAAAAATCAAAAACAAGTAAATCACGAGCGCTTTTAAAATCGGTAAACGTCTAGCAAAGCCGAGCTTAAAAACAATAATCGCTAAAACAAGGATGGTGCCATATAGGAGCCACATCCCTGTTTGCGGATTTTCATCGACACGAAACAGCATCGCGAAAAAGGATAGATTTTCACTTACTTCCTGATCATTCAAAAAGATTCCCTCCCCTTATCTTTCAGGGTTCTATCTCTTTAATTCTTCATGGAATTAAGATAATCCTGCTAGCTTTTTCTTCTTCGCTGATTTCTCACGTTCGTTTTTATCTAAAATTTTCTTTCTTAAACGAATTGATTCAGGTGTAACCTCACAGTATTCGTCCTCATTCAAGTACTCAAGAGATTCCTCAAGTGACATAATACGTGGTTTTTTCATGCTCACCGTTTGATCTTTCGTCGCTGAACGCACGTTTGTTTGTTGTTTCATACGGCTTACGTTGACAACAAGATCGTTCTCACGGTTATGCTCACCAACAATCATTCCTTGGTATACTTCAACACCCGGCTCAACGAAGATCACGCCGCGCTCTTCAACGCCTTGGATTCCGTAAGCAGTCGCTTTACCTGTTTCCATTGAAACAAGAACTCCTTGACGGCGTCCGCCGACTTGACCAGACTGCATTGGCTGGTAGCTGTCAAACGTATGGTTCAAAATACCAAAACCACGAGTTAATGAAAGAAATTCAGTTGTATATCCGATTAAACCACGTGAAGGCACTGTAAAGATCAGGCGAACTTGACCATTACCATTATTGATCATGTCAATCATTTCACCTTTTCGTGCGCCCATTGATTCCATGATAGAGCCAGTGTGCTCTTCTGGTACATCAATTTGAACGCGTTCAACAGGCTCACATCGAACACCGTCAACTTCTTTTACAATAACTTCTGGCTTCGATACTTGTAATTCAAATCCTTCACGTCTCATATTCTCAATAAGAATGGATAAGTGAAGCTCTCCGCGTCCAGATACAACCCACGCATCAGGTGAAGCAGTTGGATCAACACGAAGACTGACATCTGTTTGAAGCTGCTGCTCTAAGCGCTCTTCAATTTTACGTGATGTTACGTATTTCCCTTCACGGCCTGCAAATGGGCTGTTGTTAACAACAAACGTCATTTGAAGTGTCGGCTCATCAATACGAAGGATTGGCAAAGCCTCTTGGTGTTCAACCGGACAAACCGTTTCACCTACGTTGATGTCTTCCATTCCAGAAACAGCAACAAGATCTCCTGCTTTCGCTTCGTTGATTTCCACTCGTTTTAACCCTTGGAAACCAAAAATCTTCGTCACACGGAATTGTTTCACACTGCCGTCAACTTTCATTAAGGCTACTTGCTGTCCTACTTGCATTGTTCCTCTGAATACACGGCCGATCCCAATTCTTCCAACATAATCATTGTAATCAAGTAGTGCCACTTGGAATTGAAGCGGCTCTTCATGGTTATCAACTGGGCAAGGGATATGGTTAACAATGGCTTCAAACAAAGATTCCATGTTTTCATCTTGCTTGCTCGCATCGTTACTTGCTGTACCATTGATTGCTGATGCATAGACAACTGGGAATTCAAGCTGTTCTTCTGTTGCATCCAATTCAATGAACAAGTCGATTACTTCATCGACTACTTCAGCCGGACGAGCAAAGTCGCGGTCAATTTTGTTGACAACAACGATTGGTGTTAAGTTTTGCTCAAGTGCTTTTTTCAGCACAAAGCGTGTTTGAGGCATACAGCCTTCATAAGCATCCACAACGAGAAGTACACCATCTACCATTTTCATGATACGCTCAACCTCACCACCGAAATCGGCGTGTCCTGGTGTATCTAAAATATTAATGCGTGTATCTTTATAATGGATCGCAGTATTTTTAGCTAAAATCGTAATACCGCGCTCTCGCTCTAAATCATTTGAATCCATGGCTCTCTCAGCGATATTTTCATTCGCACGGAAAGTACCAGCTTGATGGAGCAATTGGTCAACAAGCGTCGTTTTACCATGGTCAACGTGGGCAATAATTGCGATGTTGCGAAGATCTTTTCGAAGTTTCACATTTTCATCTCCTAAAATAATTAGATAACTTTCATATTATATCACAATCCCCTTTAAATGCCGATCGTTTTTCTGTAAACTTATATTAACTCTAAAAAAAAGGGATGGAGACAAATGAAACAAATCAAATGGCTTCTATTATTATGTGCATTACTTGCGGTTGTCAGTATGGCGTTTATTGGGGTAACTCTTGCAGAAAAAAACGTGCTGGGTATTTGTCTAAGTATTGTGTTTGCCATGATTTTCATGGGTACAGGATTTACATTAAAAAGAAAATTAAACGTGCAATCATAAAATTTCTCAAAAGCCTTTTACATTCTACATGTAGAAGGCTTTTTATTTCGAGTAAAAACAAGACCAACCACCTATGAAAACCCGAGTAATCAGACTGAAAATAGCATGTAGACTTGGCAAATATAAGCAATCTGAACCTCTTCATTTTTCGACAAGAATTTTTATAGTTCTCCAAAATCAAACACAAAGTTACAATTTTCCTATTCTTCCACAAACTTTCTCATGGTATGCTGTTCTTGCAACAAAATTTAACAGAAAAGGGAGAGAAAAGAAGCATGAAGAAGATTTTGAGCAAATCGCTCAGCTCTGTTGTATTTTTCGCTTTAGCTATTATTCTTACTTTCACAACAGTAGCTCCTGGGCAAGCAAGCGCTGCAACTTTCAAAGGGATTCCTTTCGAGCAGCAGCAAGTCATTAAAGAATTATTGGAGAAAAACGAGCGTGTCATCAACATTCTCATCAACTCATTTGTTGAGGAAGACAACAACTACACATTTGATGTGAAAAAAGCTGTTGAGCTCGGACTAACTGAAGAAGAAGCGGCGACTGCTGAGAAATTCTTAGATCGCGCAGCTGTTCTGACAATCGTTTTCAGTGAAAGCATCACTAAAAACGAAAAAGGAAAATTGGTTTTTGATGCAGCGAAAGCTGTTGAACTTGGTCTTACAAAAGAAGAAGCAGCTAAATTTGAAAAACTGTTGAAATCAGTGATCAGAATTGCTGACCTTGCTGGTGATGCACTTGTTCTAGACAAAAAAGGTAATGTTGTCATTGATTCAAAAATCGCAAAAGGTATTGGATTCAGCTCTACTGAATTACTTGTTTTTAACCAAATGCTGAAGAAAATTCCTCAAGAGCAATTAAAATCGGTCTATGATGCCATTCAAATTGCTAAAGAAAAATTAAGCTAAGCTCGAAAACCCCCACCTGGATCGCCCAGATGGGGGTTTTTTATTTCAGCCAATAAAGAATGATCATCTGGCTTTTTCATATCGATAGCCAGTTGTGCTTCATTAAAAAGTTTCATCAAATAAACCAAATCACTTCATGAGAATGAAGTGATTTGGTTTATTTTTTATTTCCACTGCCTTTTATGTAATCGTGCAAGATTTTTTCACAAACGGATCGATTTCCGGCGACGATACTGTTTTTGTCTAGAAACGTTAGGTGTTCTCCGTGTATATTTGAGTAGACTGCCCCTACTTCATCCAAAAGCACACAGCCTGCTGCATAATCCCACGGCGCAAGCCTTAACGTGACGTATGCGTCACTTCTGCCGCTTGCGATATAAGCGAGCTCAAGTGCAGCTGATCCAATCGTTCTCGTCCCTCTCACATCACGCACAAGACGGGCGAACGGTTTAGCATCAAAATAAGGGCTTTCGATCGCCCAGGTCGGGTTAATGCCAACAATGGCTTTTTCAATCGCTACATCTTTTAATGGCGGGAGAAGGATATCGTTCATATAAGCCCCTTCTCCTTTGACCGCATGGTAAAGCTCGTCATGAATGACGTCATATATGAGACCGATTTTCCCTATGCCATTTTCAAATATCCCGATTGAAATGGCAAAGTTGCGTTTTTGATGGACAAAGTTCATTGTGCCATCGATTGGATCAATGATCCACACGATCCCATCAAGTGAGGTCACCTCTTCCCCTTGTCCCTCTTCACCTAAAATATGATGATCTGAAAATGTCGATTGTATCTTTTCAATGAAAAAACGTTCTGTTTCTTTATCGATATTTGTGACAAGATCATTTGGATTTGATTTTGTTTCAATTGATAGACCTTCCTGCATGGATGCTTTAATACGGCTTCCTGCTTCTTTTACCCAAAGCTTTGCAAGACGGTCAATTTCCACCCAGTTTGTCATCAGACTGTAAACCTCTTTTCTATGTAATACCTATTTGTAATAGCATACTGATATTATGTGCGTAAAAGCAAGAAAAAAGCAGCTTCATACAAAAACGAACCGATGAATTGGTTCGTTTTTACCTCACCTTGTTTTACCCTTTAAGCTGCTCCCATTCTTTTCTTAGGCGCTCAAGCTTTCGTTTGCTGCGTTCGATTTGGATGTCATCTTTTTGCTCGATGGCTTCATGAAGCGTAGAAAGCTCATAGTCCACCTCTAATCTCCACACAGCGATGCGATTCTTCTTCTCCTGTCTATACCCCTGCTTCACGATTTGCTTCATTTGGTCAACGCCCCTTCCAGAGAATGATTCATTCCTTGTCAGTTTTCATTGATAAAAAATTCAATCGATAAGAGAATTGGTTCTTGCTTATATCGTATGAAGCGATCGCATAACCGCAACGACATTCTGAAAATTGTGTTTTTACCTATTTGTTATGTACCACAAAATCGTTGTTTTTAAACGCTGCCCTACTTCCTCTACAATCTTTGACATGACGGTGCATCTTTTTTTGAGCTTAACCCAAGCTATGATAAAATATGATCAGCGAAAGAATACAGGAGGCATACTATGAGTGAAATGCGTTTTAGAGATGAAGATTTTGAGACATTTACAGTTGACGGTTTAGATGAACGAATGACCGTATTAAAAGAAAGAGTCCGTCCAAAGCTTGAAGCACTTGGAGAACACTTTGCACCACTTCTTTCTTCTATTACAGGTGACGAAATGTTTGTACACGTCGCAAAGCATGCTAGAAGATCAGTCAATCCGCCAAATGATACGTGGGTTGCTTTTGCAAACAGCAAGCGTGGGTATAAAAAACTCCCTCATTTTCAAATTGGGCTTTGGAAAACACATGTCTTTGTATGGTTTGCTCTTATTTATGAATCTCCTGTGAAAGGCGAATATGGTCAGCTATTTGAAAAAGAACTAGACACCATTCAGAAGAAAATACCGCAAGATTTTGTTTGGTCTAAAGATCATATGAAACCAGATGTCATGCGTCACAGCGAGCTCGATGCAGAACAGCTGAAAACGCTGTTTGAACGTGTGCAAACGGTGAAAAAAGCCGAGCTCCTTTGCGGCATTCAGCTGCCTAGAGAAGAAGTCGTTCAAATGAATAATGAAGAATTTTTATCAAAAATCGAAGATGCCTTCCGCACGTTAACTTATCTATACCGCTTTACACAAAAACAATCTGTATAAAAAAACGAGCCCACCTAGGCTCGTTTTTTCTTACATACGTATAATGGCGGACTCTTCTGCTTCTCTTGCCGTTTTCACTGTACGATAAGGAGAATACCCGCTTTCCTTTTCAAACGCTGCACAATGCGTCTTTTCTTCTGCTTTTGATGGCACAATCTCTTTAAAGCGTTTATAAGTATCTAATAACTCCTGCTTCGCTATTCCTTTTTCATAGGCTTTTTCAACAGCTTGAAAAAACGAAATAACCGCAATCTTTTCCTCTGTCGTCCAGTCGACGTCCATTGGATATTGATATTCCATTTACTTGTCCCTCACTTTTACACTCATTTCTTATTTGAACTTTTATTATAGCATCTGTTCGATCAGAAACCGATTGATTTTATGCTTTACATTCCGATCAGTTCATAATATAATTCTTTTGTTTTATGCAATGAAATCTGTCGTTATTGGCACAATAATAGCAGGTATTTCGATGAAGGTGGGAAAGCAATTGTCACAACATGATACACCCTTATACACTGGACTAAAAAAACACGCAGCAACCAATCCAGTTCAATTTCACATTCCTGGCCATAAAAAAGGAGCCGGAATGGACCCTGAATTTAGAGCATTCATTGGCGACAATGCATTAAGCATTGATCTCATTAATATAGAACCTCTTGATGATTTACACTCACCTCGAGGAATGATAAAAGAAGCACAAGATCTAGCTGCTGAAGCCTTCGGTGCTGACCATACGTTTTTCTGTATCCAAGGAACAAGCGGCGCCATCATGACAATGGTGATGACCGTATGCGGACCTGGAGATAAAATCATCGTTCCGCGTAACGTCCATAAATCGATTATGTCCGCGATTGTATTTTCTGGCGCAGTTCCTGTTTTTATTCACCCAGAAATAGACAAAGAGCTTGGCATCTCTCACGGCATTACACCAGAATCAGCGAAAAAGGCACTCACGGAGCACCCAGATGCAAAAGGTCTGCTTGTGATTAATCCGACGTATTTTGGCGTTTCAGCAGACTTAAAATCGATTGTAGACATTGCCCATTCATTTCATGTGCCTGTCCTTGTCGATGAAGCACACGGCGTGCATATTCATTTTCACGATAAGCTCCCGCTATCTGCCATGCAGGCAGGTGCCGACATGGCAGCAACAAGTGTCCACAAACTCGGCGGTTCCCTGACCCAAAGCTCTATTTTAAATATGAAGGAAGGGCTTATCTCAAAAGATCGCGTGCAATCGATTTTAAGCATGCTGACAACAACGTCTACTTCTTATTTGCTCTTGGCGTCACTTGATGTCGCTCGAAAGCGATTAGCCACTGAAGGAAAGGCACTAGCAGATGAAGCCATCCGTTTAGCTGAATCAGCGAGAAACCGTTTGAATCAAATTGATGGCATTACGTGTATTGGCAAGGAAATACTCAGTTCAGCTTCTACGTATGATTATGATCCAACGAAATTAATTATTTCAATTAAAGACCTTGGCCTAAATGGCCATGATGTCGAAAAATGGTTGAGAGAAAGCTACCGGATTGAAGTGGAGCTTTCTGACCTTTACAACATTTTATGTATTGTGACCCCTGGAGATTCTGATGAAACAATCGATACGCTTATAATGGCTATGAAAGACATTGCCGCAACCTCTACAAGTGAGAGCGGCACACAAGCGGTAACTGAAGTCCTGCTTCCTGAGATTCCATCGCTTGCCATGACGCCGCGTGATGCCTTTTACGCCACAACAGAAGTGGTTCCGTTTAAAGAAGCAACAGGCCGCATCATCGCAGAGTTTGTTATGGTGTACCCGCCAGGCATACCTATTTTTATACCAGGAGAGATTATCACAGAAGAAAATATCTCCTATATCTTTAAAAACATTGAAATTGGTCTCCCTGTCCAAGGACCAGAAGATTCAACGCTAGAGATGATCCGCGTGATTAAAGAACAGAAACCAATTTTATAAAAAAGAAACATGCAGCCCCAAATGGAGCTGCATGCTTTTTTATTTATTCAGAGGCTTCATCACAGCAATGACAGTGACCACACGTTCCGTATAGTGTTGTCACTTTTTCATTTTCAAATTGATCAATGGTCTCATTGCAATCTTGACAAATAATTGTACCCACGTACATTCCCCTTTTCTTC
Source organism: Bacillus sp. FSL K6-2431 (assembly GCF_038005165.1). Lineage (NCBI taxonomy): Bacteria > Bacillati > Bacillota > Bacilli > Caryophanales > Bacillaceae > Bacillus > Bacillus sp. FSL K6-2431. Next base: position 681,343 of record NZ_JBBOSQ010000001.1, read on the forward strand.
ATTCAATATTTGAAAGCGTTTAATCTATTTCATACTTCTATAATATGATGTCACATTTAAGTTGTCAACGGTTAATTGTATGACACATTTAATTATTTTTTATGAATATGTGCTATTTTCTCATCATATTGAGGGAACGTTTCAATTGTATTTTGCTTCATATCAATTCTGTAACAATTGAGTAACAATCGAAAATTGTCAAAAAGGACATGATACACTAGAGTGACTAACAGGTAACCAGCTCCTAAAAATGTTGGGACAACCCCAAAGGATTTTGAGGTGAATAGATTGAATTTTATGAGGACACTTCTCATTATATTCCCCATGCTCTTTGTACTTAGTTCATGCTCATTTGCGTATATCATACCGAATCAGACAGACCAAGTCAGTCATATTCAAAAACCAAGAATTCTCTTTTTTACAGATGCAGAAAATCTTGATAAAGAAAGTCCTTATTATGATGCAGTCCTCGATTTAAAGAATGAATACCCGAAGGAAATGTCAAAGATGATTGTGAAAGAAGATCGTAAAGGCTGGAAAAATGAAGTAGACGAATTGCCGGCTATTTTACTTGTAAATAATGAAAAAGTCATAGTGAAGGTTGAAGGAAATGTCAGCAGCAAAGAGGATATTTTATCGCCTTTATGCCACGCTTTAGACCGCGTGAATACAAATTAATGGCTTCACCTTGCACTTATATATCCATATGAAATAGCCCCCTCATGAAATGAGGGGTTTTTCTCATGCAGCGCTCAAAAAAACCCTCTCCTTGATGGAGAGGGTTTTAATAAGTTCATTATTTTACGATATGGATTGGGCTTCCAATTGCTACTTCAGCCGTTTCCATTGTAATTTCACCTAAAGTTGGGTGAGCGTGAATTGTCATTGCGATATCTTCAGCAGTCACTCCAGCTTCGATTGCAAGGCTAAGCTCTGAAATCATATCAGAAGCGCCAACACCTGCGATTTGTGCACCAATCACAAGACCATCCTCTTTACGAGTGATCATTTTCATGAAGCCATCAGTTGCGTCAAGAGAAAGTGCACGTCCGTTTGCTGCGAATGGGAATTTCGCTGCAACGATGTCGATTCCTTCTTCTTTTGCTTCTGCTTCAGTGTATCCAACAGTTGCAAGTTCTGGCTCTGAGAATACAACAGCAGGAATACCAAGGTAATCAATTTCAGCTGGCTCTCCAGCGATTGCTTCAGCTGCAATTTTACCTTCGTAAGAAGCTTTGTGTGCAAGTGGTGGTCCATCAACGATGTCACCAATTGCATAGATGTTAGATACGCTTGTACGGCATTGTTTGTCTGTTTTGACAACTCCGCGGTCAGTCAATTCAACACCAACTTGCTCAAGACCAAGCTCATCTGTGTTTGGACGACGACCAACAGTAACAAGTACGTAATCAGCATCAACTGTTTTTTCTTCACCTTTTACTTCGAAAGTAACAGTGACACCATCAGATTTTTCTTCAACGCCTTTTGCAAGAGCGTTTGTATGGATTTCAACGTTTCCTTTTTTCTTCAGGTTACGTTTAACCAATGAGCTCATTTGCTTTTCGAAACCTGGAAGGATTTCGTCTCCACCTTCAAGGATGACAACTTCTGTTCCAAAGTTTGCATAAGCAGTACCAAGCTCAGTACCGATATATCCACCACCGATAACAACTAACTTCTTAGGTACTTCTTTAAGCGCTAAAGCACCAGTTGAGTTGATCACGCGGTCTGTGTATTTAAAAGTAGGCAATTCAATTGGACGAGATCCAGTGGCAAGAATTGCATTTTTGAAAGTGTACGTCTGTGCTGAATTTTCATCCATTACACGTACAGAGTTGCTGTCTACGAAATAAGCTTCACCTTTAACGATGTCTACTTTATTTCCTTTAAGAAGACCTTGAACTCCACCTGTTAATTTGTTTACAACAGAAGCTTTCCACTCTTGAACTTTTGTGAAATCAACTGTTACGTTTTCAGCTTTGATACCCATGTCTTCAGAATGCTTAGCATTTTCGAAACGATGGCCAGCATTGATTAATGCTTTTGAAGGAATACAACCAACGTTTAGACATACACCGCCAAGTGTTCCTTTTTCAACGATTGTTACTTTTTGTCCAAGCTGTGCAGCACGAATAGCAGCTACATATCCGCCAGGACCTGCACCGATGACAAGAGTATCTGTTTCGATTGGGAAATCTCCTACTACCATGACATTACGCCTCCATTAAAATTAATTGTGGATCATTCAATAAACGCTTGATGTGGTTAAGGGCATTTTGCGCAGTAGCTCCGTCGATCATACGGTGGTCAAAGCTTAGGGAAAGAGCTAAGACTGGAGCTGCAACGATTTCGCCATCACGAACAACCGCTTTTTCAGCGATACGGCCAATACCAAGGATCGCTACTTCTGGGTGGTTGATGACTGGAGTAAACCATTGTCCACCAGCAGAACCGATGTTTGTGATTGTGCAAGATGCACCTTTCATTTCAGCTGGAGCCAATTTACCATCACGTGCTTTTGTTGCAAGCTCGTTGATTTCGTTAGACACTTCAAAAATAGCTTTGCGATCTGCATTTTTCACAACTGGAACGAGCAGGCCTTTTTCAGTATCAGCTGCAATTCCGATGTTGTAGTAATGCTTTTGAACAACTTCATCTGTTTTATCATCGATAGAAGTGTTAAGTACTGGGTACTTTTTCAAAGCAGAAGTAAGAGCTTTTACAACGTAAGGCAAGTAAGTTAACTTGATTCCTTGATCAGCTGCAACTTGTTTGAATTGTTTACGATGTGCAACAAGGTTCGTTACATCAACTTCATCCATTAATGTTACGTGAGGAGCTGTATGCTTAGAGTTTACCATTGCTTTCGCGATTGCTTTGCGGATTCCGCTCATTTTCTCGCGAGTTTCTGGGAATTCCCCTTCAAGAACTGGAGCTGCTGCCGCTTTAGGAGCTGCTTCTTCTTTCGCACTTTCAGCTGCTTGAGGCGCTGCTTCTTGAGCTGCAGAACCACCATTAACGAAGCTGTCGATATCTTCTTTTAACACACGTCCGTTTTTACCAGAACCTGCAACTTTGTAAATTTCAATGCCTTTTTCGCGAGCATATTTACGTACAGATGGCATAGCGATAACGCGTTTGTTTGGATCAGCATCTACTTGCTCTTGTGCGCCTGCACCAGTTGCTGCTGCCGCTTCTTCTTGTGCCACTTCTTTCTTCTCTGGCTCGTTACCAGCTTCAGCAGTACCTTGTACTTGAGCTTCAGTTTTTGCTTCGCCTTCTTCTTCGCTGCCTTTAAATTGAAGATTTTCGTAACCAGGTGCATCAAACGTAATGATTGTTTGTCCTACAGTTGCAACTGTTCCCTCTTCAACTTTTAATTCTAATACTTTTCCTTTAACAGGTGAAGGAATTTCTACAACTGCTTTATCGTTTTGTACCTCTGCTAAAACGTCATCTTCATTAATTTCGTCGTTTGGTTTTACAAACCACTTAACGATCTCACCTTCGTGGATACCTTCTCCGATGTCCGGAAGTTTAAATTCAAATGCCACTGTTTTTCGCCTCCTAGATTTTGTTGAATCCTTGTTGTGTATGTTTACACGGTCTTGTAATTGATAAAGGGGAAGAGAAATAAATTCTTTTCCCCTCAGTCATTTAATTAAAATTCAAGAACTTTCTTAGCTGTTTCAAGCACGTCTTTATGGTTTGGAAGCCATACGGTCTCAGCTTGAGAGAAAGCAAATACAGTATCAGGTGCAGCTACACGAAGTACTGGTGCTTCTAGGCTAAGGATTGCTCTGTCATTGATTTCAGCTACTACGTTTGCAGCAATACCAGCTTGTTTTTGTGCTTCTTGAACAACGATCGCACGACCTGTTTTTTCAACAGAAGCGATGATTGTTTCAATATCAAGCGGGCTTACTGTACGAAGGTCGATCACTTCAGCAGAAACGCCTTCTTTTTCAAGCTCTTCAGCAGCTTTAAGTGATTCGTGAACCATTGCACCGTAAGTGATGATTGAAAGGTCAGAACCTTCACGTTTCACGTCAGCTTTACCGATTTCAATTGTGTACTCTTCTTCAGGAACTTCCTGACGGAAAGAGCGATAAAGTTTCATATGCTCAAGGAATACAACCGGATCATTGTCGCGGATTGCAGAAATTAATAGTCCTTTTGCATCGTAAGGTGTTGAAGGAATGACCACCTTGATACCAGGCTGTTGTGCGATAAGACCTTCTAAGCTATCAGCGTGAAGCTCAGGTGTGTGAACTCCCCCGCCGAATGGAGAACGGATTGTCACTGGAGAATGCCAGCGTCCGCCAGAACGGTAACGCATACGAGCCATTTGTCCAGAAACAGAATCTAATACTTCGTAAACGAATCCGAAGAATTGAATTTCCATTACTGGGCGGAATTCTTGTAGTCCAAGGCCAATTGCAAGACCGCCAATACCAGATTCAGCAAGTGGTGTATCGAATACACGATCCTCACCAAACTCTTTTTGCAATCCTTCAGTCGCACGGAATACGCCGCCGTTTTTACCAACGTCTTCTCCGAAAACGAGAACGTTTTCGTCATTTTTCAGTTCTGTGCGTAACGCATCAGTGATCGCTTGAATCATTGTCATTTGCGCCATGGCTTACTTCGACTCCTTCTGTTTGTAAATTTCAAGCTGTTCAACTAAGTTGAATGGTTTCACATCGTACATATTTTCAATCAAGTCAGTGACTTTTTGCTTAGGCTGTTCGTCAGCTTCTTTGATCGCTTGTTTGATTTGTTCTTTTGCATCTTCGATGACTTTATTCTCTTCTTCTTCAGACCATAGGCCTTTGTTTTCCAAGAATTTGCGGTAGCGTACCAATGGATCTTTTTGCTCCCACTCGTTTTCATCTTCTTTTGTACGATATCTTGTTGGATCGTCACCAGCCATTGTATGTGGGCCGTAACGGAATGTAAGAGTTTCGATTAATGTTGGACCTTCGCCATTTACAGCACGCTCACGAGCTTCAGCAGTTGCTGCATATACAGCTAATGCATCCATACCGTCAACTTGTACGCCTACGATACCAGCTGCAGCCGCTTTTTGTGCAATTGTTTGCGCAGCAGATTGCTTCTCAACAGGAGTAGAGATCGCATATCTGTTGTTTTGGACAACAAAAATCGCTGGCGCTTTGTAAGCCCCTGCAAAGTTAATACCTTCGTAGAAATCACCTTGTGAAGCTCCGCCATCACCAGTGTAAGTGATTGCAACAGCATTTTTACCGCGCTTTTTCAAACCAAGAGCTACACCAGCAGCTTGAATGATTTGTGCACCGATAATGATTTGTGGTGAAAGTGCATTCAAATCTTCAGGCATTTGGTTACCAACAAAGTGTCCACGAGAGAACAAGAACGCTTTTGTTAATGGTAGGCCATGCCAGATTAATTGTGGTACATCACGATATCCTGGAAGAATGAAATCTTCTTTCTCAAGTGCAAAGTGAGTTGCAAGCTGAGAAGCCTCTTGTCCAGCTGTTGGCGCATAGAAGCCAAGACGTCCTTGACGGTTCAATGAAATTGAACGTTGATCTAATACTCGTGTAAACACCATACGGCGCATTAATTCTTTTAATTGGTCATCTGAGAGATCTGGCATTGCCGCTTCGTTTACGACTTCGCCTTTTTCGTTTAAAATTTGAAACGTTTCAAACTGCTTTTTGATGGCATCAAATTGCTTTTTGCTATCAACAATTGCTTTTTTTGTTTTTGCAGCCATTCTAAAGTCACCTCTTCCTTTCTTTTAACAGTCAATTTGTCGTGAATCCATTTATACATACAGATATAGGATAACCCAAAATACACATATGACTCCTGTATTTAATAGCCACTAGGATCGTTGTCGAAACATAAGATGATCGCTCGTTTTTGAGTTCTTCTAACTGTATTAACGATAGTTCACAAATAACTAATACAACTTCTGTTAACAAGGACTAGTTTACAACAAGAAAAATAGTCCGTCAATTGATTTAACGGCTTTATTTAAATAAATGTATTCGCTTTACTTTTTATGGTGAGCTGTATCAATCTGTTTAACAAACACATCGAACTGTACTAGTATAGTGTGTACTACTGTACTACAATAGAAAATGTTTGTTTTTGTCGAAAAATAAAAAAAGAGCTGTTTTTTCAGCTCTTTTTGGACTCTTGATCTGCCACTTTAGACAAAGCCTGTTTATGCTCATTCAATTGCTTTGTATATTGATTGAACTTTTTACCTTCTTTTCTGACTTTGCTATAAGAACGGTTCACCGTCTTCAGCTTGGATTTTAGCTCTTTATATCCTAAGTCCTTTTTCTTTAAAGATTGATATAAATGCTGATCTTGTTTCAACGCCTTTTGATATTCCTTGTAAAGCTGGTCATACGACGCATATCTTTTCTCAAGCGATTTGACCGTTTCATCTGCTTCTTCTTTTAAATTCGTATCTTGTATACGTCCCGCAGATTCCTTGACCGTTTTCAATTCTTTTTTCGATTCATCCATGCTGTCTTTTTCTGTTTTCAAATGTTCTTCTCGTTTCGCAGCAGATGCTAACGCCTGATCAGAAAGGCTTTTCACTGTTTTAGTGTGATCCTTTGTGGTTTGAATCATTTTTTTATAGAGCTGCTGCTCTTTTTTCTCATAGCTTTGCAGTGCGCCTTGCTCTTTTTCAAAGGATGCCTCTTTTTCGCTCATTTTCGTCATCGCATCTTGCATATCATGAAATGGACTTTGACCTCCGCACCCCGCCAGCAAAAGGGTACATATCCCCGCTAAAGCAGCACCTGCTTTCATGCTTCTTCTTATCTGTCTCATCACAAGGTTCCCCCTTTACATCTCCACATACCACTATAATTTTTATAGGCGTTTGTGACAAGGAAAGAGGTCATTTTGAGGAGCCGAAGAAGATTTTTTTCAAGTGATAGGCGCATGACTATACAAATAGTGCATTCATACATAGTTTATATTACACGCTTCGCCTTCACTTATGAGAGGCCGAGTGTATTTCCAAAGGAGGTCAAAAGTATGTCTAATTATAGTCATGGAAGTATGTATGGTGGATACGGCGGTTACGGGTATGGATACGGTGGTGGATATGGCGGTGGCTGTTGTTACCCAAGTTATGGCGGTGGCTACGGATACGGCGGTGGACGGACATTCGCTTTAATCGTTGTCCTTTTCATCCTATTAATCATCGTTGGCGCAGCATTCTTAGGCGGCGGTGGCGGCTGCTGCTAATGGCTGTTTAAGCCTCTGACCGGTCTCATAGGACCGGTCTTCTTTATTTCATTGCATATGTTGTGTATCATTTTATATACTTTACATACAAAGGAAATAGGAGTGAAGATTTGTGATTACCATGGAAGATATCGTACGGGACGGACATCCCGTCTTAAGACAAACAGCTGAAGCGGTCGAGCTCCCGCCTACAGAAGAGGAAAAACAGCAATTAGCTGACATGATTGAATTCGTTAAAAATAGTCAGGATGCTGACATGGCTGAAAAGTATGGACTCAGACCAGGCGTTGGACTCGCGGCTCCGCAAATTAATGTCAGTAAACGAATGATCGCTGTTCACTGTGAGGATGAAGATGGAGTGGAATACAGCTATGCCCTTTTCAACCCGCGCATTGTCAGTCATTCCGTCAAAAGAGCTTATTTAACGACTGGTGAAGGCTGCTTATCTGTTGATGAAGCCATTCCTGGATTTGTCCCTCGATATCAAAAGATCAGGGTGAAGGGTACAACGCTTGAAGGAGAAGACATTGATATTCGCCTAAAAGGGTTTCCGGCCATTGTGTTTCAGCATGAAATCGACCATTTAAACGGCATTATGTTTTATGATCATATTCAAAAGGATCAGCCATTCGCTGAGCCTGACAACTCTGTTGCGATCGGCAGATCATAAAATAAAAAGAAGACCCAATAATCTAAGGGTCTTCTTTTTTTATTCTTCAATCAGGCCTAAATGAGTCACTGCATGGAATATGCCGTCTTCATCTACTGGCTTTGTCACAAAATCAGCCAAATTTTTTAGTTCATTCACAGCATTTCCCATGGCGACGCCTGTACCAGCAAACGAAATCATCTCTCGATCGTTCAGACCGTCTCCAAAGGCAACGGTATCCTTTTGCTCGTAAGGCAGTCTTTCGATAACTCGTTTAATGCCTTCAGCCTTTGATCCGCCTTTTGGCAAGACATCTGTTGACAGCTCGTGCCATCTGACAAGATCAACTTCTTCGCGGAACGCCTCGTATTGGACTTCCTCTTCTGCCTTACAGAATAACAGCATTTGAAAAATCTCGTTTTCTTTAAAGTAAGACAAATCATGTTCAGGATGCTCTGTTTTTAAAGTCCCAATCCCCTCATGGATAAACGGATGATTTGGCACAGAAGCCTTCATCGTTTTTTCCCCCATGAAAACAAGCGGATGATCATGATGATCCGCTGTTTCATAAATTTGCTCCATTAGCTCCAGTTTAAGCGGATTGCCGTAAATGACTTCTCCCTCATACATGACATACTGACCGTTATAAGCTATAAAGGAGTCAAGCCCCAATTCCTCTAAAATAGGCTTAATTAAAAAAGGCGAACGCCCAGATGCAATGAAGAGATGATGGCCTTTTTCTTTTAATAAACGAACCGCTCGCTTCGTTGATTCAGGTATTTTTTTATCATGATCATATAAAGTACCGTCGATATCAAAGAAGATGACTTTTTTATTCATATCCCGTCTCCTGTCTCTTGTTATGTATACCCACTCCCTTTCATCATACAGAAAGATTTCTGCTTTCGAAACCAATTCCTATGAAAACGCCCATTTCCCACATATAACCATGTAACATTCAATGGAAACGTCATATAATACAAGTATAAAGAGAGAACGGAATACAAGGTCTAATCTCACTTCAATTCGAAAGGAGGCGACCTGCGATGCTTCGTCGTCTGCGCAAGAAAATTAGAAGACAATGGAAGGACATGCTTCGTAAAAAATCGATCGCTTAAAAGGATCTTCCGCACATTTGCTGAAGGTCCTTTTTTCTCAGAGACTTTTCTTATGCGCGTTTTTTTAATATAATAGAAATAGCGAGTGTAACATACGGTATTTAAGGAGAGATTTGGATGATATATAAGGTATTTTTTCAGGCAAGTACTACTGAGGTACCTGTAAGAGAACACACAGATTCACTATACGTTGAAGCAGTTTCTGAAAGAGACGTACGTGATAAGTTGAAAAAACATAGCTACAACATTGAATTCATTCAGCCTGTAGACGGTGCTTTTTTAGACTATGAACGAGAAAGTGAAAATTTTAAAGTATTGGAGCTATGAGAGGAATGAAATTTGTAAAAAACGATCAGGCGGCAGTTTTTGCGCTCGGCGGTTTAGGCGAGATCGGTAAAAACACGTATGGCGTTCAATTTCAAGATGAAATCATTTTAATTGATGCTGGTATTAAGTTCCCTGAAGATGAGCTTCTTGGAATTGACTACGTCATCCCTGACTATACGTACTTAGTTAAAAACGAAGATAAAATCAAAGGTCTTTTCATCACTCACGGACATGAAGACCACATCGGCGGTATCCCTTACCTTCTCAAGCAAGTGAATATTCCAGTTTACGGCGGCAAACTCGCAATCGGCCTACTTCGTAATAAATTGGAAGAGCACGGTCTCTTGAGACAAACAAAACTTCACATTTATGAAGAGGAAGATACCATTAAATTCAGAAAAACAGCTGTGTCTTTCTTTAGAACTACACACAGTATTCCAGATTCTTATGGAATTGTCGTGAAGACACCTCCTGGTAACATCGTACATACAGGTGATTTCAAGTTTGACTTTACGCCTGTTGGCGAACCTGCCAACTTAACAAAAATGGCTGAAATCGGGAAAGAAGGCGTTCTATGTCTTTTATCCGATAGTACAAACAGTGAAATTCCAGAATTTACGATGTCTGAAAGACGCGTAGGCGAAAGCATTGATGACATCTTTAGAAAAGTCGACGGACGTATTATCTTTGCTACGTTTGCTTCAAACATTCACAGACTTCAGCAAGTGATCGAGTCCGCTGTTGCCAACGGCCGAAAAGTTGCGGTGTTTGGACGAAGTATGGAGTCTGCCATTGATATTGGACAAGATCTTGGCTACATTAAATGTCCAAAAAACACGTTCATTGAACATAATGAAATCAACCGTCTACCAGCAAACAAAGTGACTATTCTTTGTACTGGGAGCCAAGGTGAGCCGATGGCTGCTCTTTCTCGTATTGCAAACGGCACTCACCGCCAGATTTCGATTAATCCTGGAGACACTGTTGTCTTCTCTTCTTCACCGATTCCAGGTAACAATATTAGCGTAAGCCGCACCATTAACCAGCTGTACCGTGCTGGCGCTGAGGTTATTCATGGCTCACTTAATAATATTCATACATCTGGTCATGGCGGACAAGAAGAACAAAAGCTGATGCTCCGTTTAATTAAACCAAAATTCTTTATGCCGATTCACGGTGAATACCGCATGCAAAAAACGCATATTAAACTTGCGAATGATTGCGGAATTCCTGAGGAAAACTGCTTTATCATGGATAACGGTGAAGTACTTGCACTAAAAGGTGACGAAGCGAGTGTCGCTGGCAAAATTCCATCAGGTAACGTGTATATCGACGGAAGCGGAATTGGCGATATCGGGAATATCGTCTTAAGAGACCGCCGCATTCTTTCTGAAGAAGGTCTTGTCATTGTGGTCGTCAGCATGGACATGAAAGAATTCAAAATCTCTGCTGGTCCTGATCTCATCTCAAGAGGCTTTGTCTACATGAGAGAATCTGGAGACCTCATCAACGACGCACAAGATCTCATTTCAAAGCATCTTGAAAAAGTAATGGAACGTAAGACAACTCAGTGGTCGGAAATTAAGAACGAAATTACGGACACACTTGCTCCTTTCCTTTACGAAAAAACAAGACGCCGCCCAATGATCTTACCGATTATTATGGAAGTGTAATCACAAAAAGAGACACGAGCCGACTGGCTGTGTCTCTTTTTTTCATCAGTATTGAAAAAAGCCGCATATATAACATGCGGTTTCTCACTTTTTATGATTGAATTGGGAGGTGCTGGAAGTTTCTGACATCAAACAAGCCCTTTGTCGTCATTTTCACATCAGGAATGACTGGAAGTGCCAAGAAGGACAGCGTCAAAAACGGATTAAAGTCTAAGGTAAAACCTGTTTCTTTAAGCGCTTCATGAAGTGTATGAAGGCTTTCATTGACGAGATGTGCCGGCTGATCTGACAATAAACCAGAGATCGGTAATGGCAGCGTATGAAGAGAACGCCCTTCTTTAACAACAGTCAAACCGCCGCCTGCTTCTTTTAACGCCTCAATCGCTTTGATGATATCAGCATCATTTGTGCCAACTGCAATTAAGTTATGGGAATCATGTGCAACCGTTGTTGCAATCGCGCCCTGTTTGATGCCGAAGCCGCTGACAATCCCTACGCCTATTTCAGATAAACCTTGATGACGTTCAACAAGCACCATTTTCAATACATCTCTGCCTGTATCACTTGTAAATTGTCCGTTCATTTCTGAAGGAGAGACTTGTTCTAACTTTGTTTCAAGCTGATTCGGAATAATACGGATCACATTCATATGTTGATCGCCCGTGATAGGTAGTGCAATGTCTTCCTCTTGAACATCTACTGCATGAACAGATTGTAATAATGCTGGGCTTGGTGCGATCTTTTCGACACTCGGCTTGTACTCTCCGTTCTGTGCAACCAATTCACCTGCGATAAATACGCTTGTAATGTCTACATGATGAAAGTCCGAGACAAGCATAAAATCAGCATCATAGCCTGGTGCAATGGCTCCCTTTGTTTTAAGACCAAAACACTCTGCGGCATTTAAGCTTCCCATTTGATAGGCTAAAAATGGATCTAAGCCTTCTTTTATGGACATCCGTACTTGCTCATCAATACTTCCCTGTGCCATTAAATCATCCAAATGTTTATCATCTGTGCAAAAGAAAAAGCGTCTCGCATTCTTTTCATTGACAGCGGGTAAAACATTTTTCACGTTTTTGGCAACAGATCCTTCTCTCAGCATCACATACATGCCCCTTTTCACACGCTCAAGGGCTTCCTGTGCAGTTGTCACCTCATGGTCTGTTTGGATATTGGCCGTCCGGTAGACGTTGATTAAACGATCTGTTAAGCCTGCTAAATGGCCATCAATCAGTTTATTCTCGTTTTGGGCATCAAGCAGCTTTTGAAGCATATCTTCTTCTGCCTGCTCCACACCGACATAGTCCATCACCTCAGCAAGACCAAGCACTTCCTTTTCTTGATAAAGAGGCTTTAAATCTTTCGCTATTAATGTAGCACCTGATCGTTCAAAACTGACTGCCGGTACACAGGATGGCAGCATGAAATAAATATGTAAGGCAGCTTTTCTCGCTTCTTCCAGCATAAATTGGATGCCTGTTATACCTGACACATTGGCGATTTCATGCGGATCTGTTACGACAGTTGTCACACCGCGCGGAACGACAGCTTTGGAGAATTCAGCAGGGGTAACCATAGAAGACTCGATATGAACGTGGCCATCAATAAAACCAGGCACAAGCATTTGACCTGCTGCATCAAGCTCCTGTTCCCCCTCGTACTCCCCTATCCCGACTATTTGTCCATTTTCAACAGCGACATCTGCGTCTATCCATTCCTGGTTAAACACATCCATGACTTTCGCATGTTTAATCACGAGGGCTGCTTTTTTTCTCTTTGCTGCTACCTCAATTTGATGTCTGAAAAGCTCCTTATCCAACGACACTGCCTCCTCCAAGTAAACAATATAATGTTTCTTATCGTAAACGAATCTGTTTGTCCAGTCAATGACATTTAGAGAAAATCAACCATATCAAAACACTGATTTTTATTTCTGAATAGTGATAATTGCACGAAAAATAAGATGATTCATTTTTGCGGTTATACATGAACAAAGCAACCCTTTTCAGTGTCAATTTCCGTCTCAATGTCCACCTGTCATGAACACATTCATATAAAAAAAAACACCCCGTCATCGGAGTGCTTAATAATCGTTTTGCATTTCTCGTTTTTCAAAGCGTCCTATATCGGCTACTGCCCCAATGACAATGAGGATATCTTCTTTTTGAATCATTTCATCTGCCAGCGGGGAAACAATGACTTCTTTTCCGCGCTTAATGGCCACAATGTTGATGCCGTATTTTGCCCGTATATCAAGATCTAAAAGAGAATGTCCCGCCAGCCTGCTGTTTGCCACAATCTCAATCAGGCTGTACTCATCTGACAGCTCGAGGTAATCAAGCACGTTATTTGAAATGATTTTATGTGCAATCCGTCTGCCCATATCTCGCTCTGGATGAACGATGCGATCCGCTCCAATTTTGTTGAGCACCTTTTCATGGTAGTCATTTTGCGCTTTCACGGTGACCATTTTGACGCCAAGCTCTTTCAGCATAATCGTTGTTAAAATACTTGCCTGAATGTTTTCACCGATTGCAACGATGACATGATCAAAATTGCGAATACCAAGATTTTTTAAAACGTTTTCGTCCGTCGAATCACCAATGACCGCATGTGAGGCAATTTTCGCGTACTCGTTTACTCGATCTTCATTCATATCCATCGCCATGACTTCAAGTCCTTCTTCGCTCAGCGCCTTGCAAATACTTCCGCCAAAGCGTCCAAGACCAATGACTGCATATTCCTTTTTCATGTTCAGACTCCTTTTATCTCACTTACCATGCATTTTACTACGGTTTGATTAATGAATCCATATGGGAACGAATTTTTTTGCGGAACGCTTCACTTAAGTAAAGGTCTGCTCCTTTTTCGATTTCACTGCGATAATGAGCTGGCGGAGCGATTTCTTCGCTCTTTTGAAGCACAAGAAAGGTTAAACAGTCCTCATAAATTTGATCACCTATTTTGACATCGACAAAAGCTGGACGATATGTGCCTTCATATACTCCCTCTCGTTTATACAAATAACGAATGGCATCAAAAGGAACTTCATATAATACACCCTCTGTTTCGCCGCCGTCTTCTACCATATCAGCTCTTGATCCATCTGGCCTCACCAATGTAAATTTCGTAGTAAAACCGTTTAGTACACCACCGCCGATGATTTGTCTGAAGTGATGATCGACTTCTGCGAGCTTAAATCTAGCATCATCCATACAGGAGCCATAGGCAAAATAATAGAAGGATGATGGCTTCTCATGCCACAGTTTATAAGCTTTCCAGCACCCTCTCTTTATTTCTTTCAGTGCTGATGCCTTCTGCTCTGGCAAAGTGTATGTCATGGCTGCTACCTGACCTTGATCCGTCATGACATTGATTTCCTGCTTGTCATACCCTTCCTCTAGTGCGTCTATCTTATTCAACGTGTCAGCGGTTACCTCGTACAATTCCCCGTATACAGTGCCTTTTTCTGCGGAAACACACGCTGGATATCCTTGACCTGTATCGTAGATTCTTCCATTCATCCAAGCAGATTTAGCTATTAGTCTGCTTTCCTTCATGTACGCTTCGTGGTGCTCTTCATGCTGCAATAGCGTCCCATATACAAATAAAGCTTTCATCGTCATGACTTCACGTCCTCTCAACTTGCTGCTGTCTGCTTTTTTGACACACAGGCAAATAAATATGAAAAGCTGTGCCTTTTCCAAGCTCACTAGACACATCCATTCTTCCGTGATGATCTTTTAAAATTGTCGCACAGATGGTCAGACCAAGCCCTGTCCCTTCTTTTTTCGTGGAAAAGAAAGGGTCATATATTTTTTGAATATCTTCTTCAGACATCCCTTTTCCTTCATCTTGAATGGTAATCTTCCATTCATTCAATACTTTTTCTGTAGATATGTATATGCTGCCACCTTCAGGCATTGCCTCAATCGCATTTTTGATTAAATTAATGAACAGCTGCTTCATTTGGTTAGCGTCTGCTAGGATTGCACCGGCATCCTGCCTTTTAAATGGCTGCTTGAGATCAATATTTGAAAGAACGGCATTTGTTTTTAATAAAGTAATCACTTGTTCTAGAAGCTCATGAAGCTGAACTTCTTGAAAATGGACCGCTTGAGGCTTAGCCAATACAAGCAGCTCACTTAAAACAAAATCAATCCGTTTAATTTCAGAGAAGATAATGTCAAAATAATCGGTTCTTTCAGGATATTGTGTCTTCATCAGCTGTAAAAAACCATTTACTGATGTCAGTGGATTTCTGACTTCATGGGCGATTCCAGCGGCTATTTGTCCAGCGACGGCCAGCTTTTGCGCCTGCATTTGCAATTGCTGATTGGATCTTTCAAGCTCAAGCTTTGCCTGCTTTTGTTTCGTAATATCAGCTACTGTTCCAATTCCTCCGGTAAACTGGTGATGCTCATCAAAATAGAGCTTGTAATGAACGTCTCCCCATACCTTCTTTCCCTCTTTATGGAGAAGCTGCAGTTCTACCCGCCCCGCATCTTTATGCTCCTTGATCACAGATAACAAATGCTGCACCACGCGTTCCTCTTGATCAAAGTACTGATTGTACATGGTGCCTAGACATTCATCAATGTCATAGCCTGTCATTTGTGTCCATGCTTGATTCAAAAAAATAATTTCACCTTTTTCGTTTGTTTCAAAGACGATTTCTTGCAAGTTATCTGTAATTCGATTCAGCCGCTCTGTCAGTTCCTGTGCTTCTTTCTCTCTCGTATTTAAGTCTGACACAAATAGATTTAAGCGGTCTACATAGCCTGAGACAACCCAGATCCCTGTTAGAACAAGGACTGTAAAGGCTAGATCGAGCGGCCAATTAATTTGATAGCCGCCTAGATAATAAAAGAAATCCCAGCTTAATATTAAAATAAATGCAAGAACAGATAACACGATCCGCACTTGATATGTTTTGTTCAAATAATTCCACCTGCCGCCCTGAGATTCTTTGTCAATTGTACCATTTTCCACTTATTTTTTGAGGGAGATGGGGCATTTTTAAGGAACTTTTTCAGAAAAAAAGCCTGTTCTCCGCACAAAGGAAGAGAGCAGGCTTTTTTCATTACTGCTGAAGAGCTTCTTGCAGCTCTTTTAAGAGCAGTTCTGCGCCTTCAGCGCTTAATGTAATTTGACCATTTCCATAATCATGGTTCTCTGATGTAATCTCACCAGTCATGAGGCAAACACCCTCTGGCTTGTATTTTTTCAAGACGATTTTCTCCCCATCTATAAAAAATTCCATACTGTCTTTAATGGCAATATCAAGTGCTCTTCTTAATTCGATTGGCATCACAATACGCCCTAGTTCGTCTACTTTTCTTACGACTCCGATAGATTTCAATTTCGTTCCCTCTTTCTTTCATTAGCTCAAGATCAATCTGTTTTTCACCAATTGATATATCGTAGACGTAAGAGATTCTCAAAAGGTTTCTCCTCTATAAAAATTTTTTTCATAAAAGAAAAAACAAAGGGAAAATTTATTGTGATTGTCAAAATGATACTTGAATTTTACAAGTTCATTTCAAGGTCATCACAAACCCCCACAAATGACCTCAACCCTCTGAACTTTTAAATGTAAAATTGTTTAAAACAGCAAAAATAGAGATTGGGTGAAAACATGTTTCAAAATGCCGAAATTGGAATTGATTTAGGAACAGCTAACATATTGGTTTATAGTAAAAATAAGGGAATTATTTTAAATGAACCGTCCGTCGTGGCAGTCGATACAGAAACAAAAACTGTACTTGCCGTCGGAACAGAAGCAAAAGAAATGATTGGGAAAACACCTGGGAAAATTGTGGCGATCCGTCCGATGAAAGACGGTGTCATCGCTGATTATGATATGACAACAGATTTACTCAAACAAATCATGAAAAAAGCAGGAAAAAATATCGGGTTTACCTTCAGAAAACCAACGGTCGTCGTATGTACACCTTCTGGTTCAACAGCTGTTGAGCGTCGTGCCATCAGTGATGCTGTGAAAAACTGCGGAGCAAAGCACGTGCATTTAATAGAAGAACCTGTTGCAGCCGCAATCGGCGCTGATCTCCCAGTAGATGAGCCTGTTGCAAACGTCGTAGTTGATATTGGCGGAGGAACAACGGAAGTTGCCATCATTTCGTTTGGCGGCGTTGTCTCTTGTCATTCCATTCGAATTGGCGGAGATCAGCTGGATGAAGATATCATTACGTTTGTCCGAAAGAAATATAACCTATTAATCGGCGAGCGGACAGCTGAGCAAGTTAAAATGGAAATTGGTTATTGTCTCATTGAGCATGAGCCTGAATCATTAGAAGTACGTGGACGTGATCTGGTGACAGGTCTTCCAAAAACGATCACACTTGAATCTCATGAAATTCAAGGTGCCATGCGAGAGTCACTTCTTCATATTTTAGAGGCGATTCGTGCCACATTAGAGGACAGCCCTCCAGAGCTTAGTGGTGACATCGTAGACCGCGGCGTGATCTTAACCGGCGGTGGCGCTTTGTTAAACGGGATTCAAGAATGGCTCTCACAGGAGATTGTCGTTCCAGTTCATATTGCAGCAAATCCACTTGAATCTGTCGCAATCGGAACAGGTCGTTCACTAGAAGTCATTCATAAATTGCAAAAAACATTAAAATAATCTTCTTGTTCTACTTCTTTTTTTATCATTTCGATCATATCGTGAGGAATGGATAAACGTGAAGGAGGAAGAACATGTTGCTTGATTTAGGTAAACGGGTCGTTGTCACAGTCATTTTAACGGGTATTATATTAGGAGGAATGAGCCTGTCGTTTTCACATATGCCCCCTTCTAATGCACAGCCTGTGAAACAACTGAACCGCTAAAAAAGCCGCATGAAAGCGGCTTTTTTATTTTGGCCTTTCGCGTGCTCCCCATTTTCCTTTTCGGTCTTAAATCTGATATGATGAACATGACTAAAGGAGGGTTTTTATGAGTACATTTGAAAAACAATTAGATCAATATGCGAAGACCATCGTTGAAGTCGGTGTGAATGTTCAAAAGGAACAAGAAGTCGTCGTATCTGCATCTACTGAATCTGCAGACCTTGTTCGTCTTGTCGCGAAACATGCGTATGAGCACGGGGCGAAAAACGTACATATCCGCTGGAGTGATGGTGTTCTTGCTCGTTTAAAGTATGAACATGCACCGCAGGATGTGTTTGAGCAATTCCCAGAATGGGAAGCACAGATGATGGAAACCATCGCAAAACGCGGCGGCGCTTTTATCACGATCTTGTCAGAAAGCCCTGACCTTCTGCGAGGCATTGATTCGAAAAAAATCGCTGCACAGCAAAAAGCCGCTGGATCCGCCCTTCATACATATCGCCAATACGTTCAATCAGACAAAGTGGCTTGGACGGTCGTAGGTGCTGCATCAAAAGATTGGGCGAAAAAGATTTTCCCTGACGAGACAGATGAAGAAGCTGTCGCTTTATTATGGGATCAAATCTTTAAAGTCGCTCGCGCTGATCAAGCAGATCCTGTGGAGGCTTGGAAAAAGCACGATGAGTCGCTAAATGAAAAGGTCAAAATCCTAAATGAGCGCCACTACCACAAGCTTCATTATGATGCTCCTGGCACTGATTTAACGATTGAGCTCCCTGAGCAGCACATTTGGGTAGGTGCCGGCAGCGTGAGTGAGCGCGGCGTCTCTTTCATGGCCAACATGCCAACAGAAGAAGTCTTTACCGTACCTAAAAAAGATGGTGTAAATGGGACTGTCTCAAGCACAAAACCGCTCAGCTATGCAGGAAATATCATTGATGAGTTTACTTTAACATTTGAAAATGGACGAATTGTCGATGTGAAAGCGAAGGAAGGCGAAGACATTTTAACTTCGCTCGTTGAAACAGATGAAGGCTCTCATTATCTAGGTGAGGTTGCTCTCGTACCAGATGATTCACCAATCTCAAACTCGAACATTCTCTATTACAATACCCTTTATGATGAAAACGCATCGAATCACCTTGCCATCGGCAGCGGGTATGCGTTCAATATCGAAGGCGGAAAAGAGATGAATCGTGAAGAATTGGATGCAGCTGGTGTAAACAACAGTATCACACACGTCGATTTCATGATTGGTTCAAAGGAAATGAATATTGACGGTATTACAAAAGACGGAAAACGTGAACCGATCTTCCGTAATGGAAACTGGGCGATTTAACCAAAAAAAGACATCCACTTGTGGATGTCTTTTCTTATTTACGCATAAAGCTCAACGAGTCTCTTTTGAATCTCTTGATCTGATAAGAACTCATCATATGTTGTTTGTTTATCGACGATGCCATTTGGCGTCACTTCGATAATACGGTTTGCCACTGTTTCAACAAACTGATGGTCATGAGATGAGAAGAGCATAGCTCCTTTAAAGCTCATTAAACCGTTATTCAGCGCCGTAATGGACTCTAGGTCTAAGTGGTTCGTCGGCTCATCTAGAAGCAGTACATTCGCTCCTGACAGCATCATTTTCGATAACATACAACGAACCTTTTCTCCTCCTGATAAGACGCTTGCTTTTTTCTTAACTTCTTCCCCAGAGAAAAGCATACGTCCTAAGAATCCGCGTAAGAAGCTTTCGCTTTGATCATTAGGAGAATACTGGCGAAGCCAATCTACTAGATCGACATCGTTCCCTTCAAAGTATTCACTATTGTCTTTCGGGAAAAAGGCTTGAGATGTTGTGACACCCCATTTATATGTCCCGCTGTCTGGCTCCATCTCACCAGCAAGAATTTTAAATAAAGTAGACACAGCAAGCTCATTACGGCTTAGGAACGCAATTTTATCCTCGCGATTCATAATAAAGCTGACGTTATCAAGTACTTTCACACCGTCAATTGTTTTTGATAGACCTTCTACTTGAAGGACATCATTTCCAATTTCGCGCTCTGGCGCAAAATGGACATACGGATATTTACGTGAAGATGGCTTAATATCGTCTAAAGAGATTTTATCAAGCAATTTCTTTCTTGACGTCGCTTGCTTCGATTTAGAAGCATTCGCGCTGAACCGGGCAACGAACTCTTGAAGCTGCTTAATTTGCTCTTCTTTTTTCTTATTTGCATCTTGGCTGAGTTTCAGCGCTAGCTGGCTGGACTCATACCAGAAATCATAGTTTCCGACATATACTTGAATTTTTCCGAAGTCTAGGTCCGCAATATGTGTACACACTTTATTTAAGAAGTGACGGTCATGCGAAACGACGATGACGGTGTTTTCAAAATTAATAAGGAACTCTTCCAGCCACTGGATGGCTTGTAAGTCCAAGTGGTTCGTTGGCTCATCCAGAAGAAGGACGTCAGGCTTACCAAATAAAGCTTGGGCTAGTAGTACTTTAACCTTTTCAGAACCACCAAGCTCAGACATTTTCTTCGATTGAAGGCTCTCTGGAATGCCAAGACCTTTTAGTAAGATCGCAGCTTCACTTTCTGCTTCCCAGCCGTTTAACTCAGCGAACTCACCTTCAAGCTCTGCTGCACGAATCCCGTCTTCATCTGAGAAATCAGGTTTCATATAGATCGCATCTTTCTCCTGCATCACATCATATAAACGTTTGTGACCCATCATGACGACTTTTAATACTTCAAATTCTTCGTATTCAAAGTGGTTCTGTTTTAAGATCGCTAAACGCTCACCAGGGCTCATATGAACATCGCCCGTCTGAGCCTCAATTTCACCTGAAAGAATCTTTAGAAACGTTGATTTACCAGCTCCATTGGCACCAATTAAACCGTAGCAGTTGCCAGGAGTGAATTTAATATTTACTTCTTCAAATAGTTTACGATCAGCAAAACGCAAACTAACATTATTTACTGCAATCATTTATTAATCCTCCATCACTCATTCATCATTATGAAGTATAACATGAATAACGTTTGATAGAAACGTCTCTCACTAAGAACGAAGGCAAATTGTCCAATATGGTATAATAAGTGGGAATGATTTATTGAAGGAGTTCGTGCGATTTGAGATTACTTACACTGATGGAATACTGTTTATTGATTTTCTTTATGGGTATTTATTTATCTGCAACAGGCTTTAATGCGAGGGATTTTGGCCTTTATATTGGGCTTGTGCTTATTTACACACTGGTACACATCTTTTCGAAACGCTTTTTACAAAAGCGAGGGAAAGAAAATCATAAGATCGGATTGTTTCGGTCCGTTTTAGCCATTACTGGGTCTGTCTTCGCTTCTGTGTTGGCCATTGTGCTCATTGTTACAGTGCTCACGCCAAATTAAAAACGACCCTTCTTTTAAGGGTCGCCCGTTCAAGCACTTTTCTCACGCACCTGAGAAGGGTGCTTTTATTTTGTTTGCCGAATGTCGCCAAATGGGAAGAAAACAAATTCTGATGTCCCGACAACCCGATCCTTTTGAATGAGTCCAAGTCCATTTCTGCTGTCCATGGAGTTGAGTCTGTTGTCCCCCATCACAAAGTAATCGTTTTTCGGTACTTTCACTGGACCAAAATCCCCTGTCAAATGCACTTCATACTCTTTCGCATGTGCCTTGTTCTCTTTTAAATAAGGCTCATCTACTTTTTTACCATTAATGTAAAGCGTATCATCCTTCATTTCAATCGTGTCTCCCGGAAGACCGATCAATCGTTTTACATAATGAATTTTCTGGCCATCTTTTCCATTAATAATCACGATGTCACCTCGTTTGACACCACCTAGATAGTTAATGGTTTTGTTGACAAACAGCTTTTCTCCATCATGAAGGGTCGGTTCCATCGACTCTCCTTCCACCACATACGGCTCAAATATAAACGTACGGATGAGCAAGACGAGCGCAAGTGCAATTAAAATGGCTTTGATCCACTCAAACAGTGAACTTTTCTTCTCTGTTTTGGCTTGCTTTGCATCAGATTGAATATCATTTTCGTTTTGTTTGTTTTCTTCGTTCAAAATACTGCTTCCTCCTAAGACTTTCTGCTAAAAGACTTGAAACGTGAATTGAATAACTTTACTTTATCACATGTCATTTAAAAATTCACAAGACAACCATTCAATTAGATATTTTTTCCTAATTTGTTCATAATTAAACAAAAGAAGCACCGCTGTTCACGATGCTTCTCTTCTACTTTACGCTTCTAGTTTCACTGGTTTTTTCAAAATACCAAGTAAAATCGCTGTTACAACGGCACCGATTAAGATGCTGATGATATAAAGTATCGGATGATTTGTTACCCAGAAAACGAATAGTCCGCCGTGCGGTGCAGGAAGCGTGACTCTAAAGAATTCCGTTAATCCGCCAGCCACAGCTGCTCCAATGACAGCTGAAGGAATCACGCGTAGAGGATCAGCCGCTGCAAACGGGATCGCCCCTTCAGTGATGAAGGCCGCTCCCATGAAGTAGCATGTAATCCCTGCTTCTCGGTCACGTTTTGAGAATTTATTTCTAAAAATTGTTGTAGCAAGTGCAATACCTAGTGGTGGTACCATTCCGCCTGCCATAATGGCAGCATGCGGTGCATAGTTTCCAGCAGCAATCATCGCAAGACCAAATGTGTAAGCCGCTTTGTTAATTGGCCCACCCATATCAATCGCCATCATACCTGCCAAAATAATGCCCATTAAGACAAGGTTTCCAGTACCTAAAGTTTCAAGCCAATGAGTTAATCCGTCCATCACCATTTTTACTGGTGTGTTAACAACGTAATGCATAATGATACCTGTGAAGAAAATACCGAACAATGGATAGAGCAGAACCGGTTTAATTCCGTCGAGTGACTGCGGTACGAATGTGAATACTTTTTTAAGTAACACAACGACATAACCAGCAAGGAAACCGGCAATGAGTCCGCCTAAGAATCCAGCACCTGCTGCCGATGCCATAAATCCACCGACCATACCTGGCGCAAAACCTGGACGATCTGCAATACTCATCGCAATAAATCCGGCTAATACAGCCACGATTAAGGCAAGTGCATTATCTCCACCAATTCCTTTTAAAACAGCTGCAAATGAATTAAATGAAGGGTCATTAGGGTCAGCCGATTTAATACCCCAGAAGAATGAAATTGCAACAAGGATACCGCCTCCGACAACAAATGGAAGCATGTTGCTTACACCGCTCATTAAGTGCTTGTAAAAACCACTTCTCCCTTTGCCAGATGACTCATGTTCGTCTTTTGAAGAACTGCCGCCAGAGCCTTTATAGATCGGCGCATCTTGATTGACTGCTTTTTCAATCAATTCCTGCGGACGACGGATTCCTGCTGTCACAGGTACTTCAATGACATGTTTGCCTTTAAAGCGTTCCATTTCAACTTGCTTGTCGGCTGCCACAATGATGGCTGGTGCTTCTTCGATTTCTTTTGCGGTAAGAGCGTGTTTAATACCGCCAGAGCCGTTTGTTTCAACTTTAATGTCAACGCCCATTTCTTTCGCTTTTTCTTTCAAAGCATCTGCTGCCATAAATGTATGTGCAATACCTGTTGGGCAAGCTGTTACTGCTAAAATCTTAGCTGGTTTACCTGCTGCAACCGGCTCCTCTTGAACTTCCTCTTCTTCTTCATCGTCGTCCTTATCATGCGTATTGATGATATCGATGATTTCATCTTCAGTAGCCGCTTCAAGAAGCTGCTTTCTGATTTCTTCACGCATCAGAAGTGTTGATAAACGAGAAAGTGCTTCTAAGTGCGTGTTGTTTGCGCCTTCAGTTGCTGCAATCATAAAGACAAGATGACTCGGCTGCGCATCCAGTGATTCATAATCTACACCAGCTACCGAGCGGCCAAATGCAATGGCAGGCTCTTTGACACTTGCTGTTTTAGCGTGAGGGATAGCAATTCCTTCACCAATACCAGTAGAGCTCTGTTTTTCACGGTTAATCACTGCTTCTTTGTAGCCCTCTTTATCATTTAACTTGCCTGCTGTATCTAAAACAGTGACTAATTCTTCAATGACTGCTTCTTTCTGCTGGCTGTCTAATTGAAGCTTAATGGTCTGCTTTGTGAGTAGTTCTGTTATTTTCATGGTGACTCCTCCTTTAAATGCGTGTGACTTTTACTTGTGGTAATAGTGTGTCAACAAGCTCTTTTGTCCCAAGCTCTTCAGAAAATGCTGTAGCACTGCCTGATGTGACACCAAGCTTAAATGATTCTTCAATCGAAAGGCCTTTCGAAACGCCGGCTAAAAATCCTGCAACGACTGAATCCCCTGCACCAACCGAATTAACAAGCGTACCCTTTGGAACATTTGACTGATAAATCCCTTCCTTACTGAATAAGAGAGCGCCATTACCAGCCATGGATACGATAACATGTTCAGCACCTTGCTCTAACAGCTTCTTCCCATAAGGAATAGCTTCTTCCGCAGTAGAGATGCTTGTCTCAAACATTTCACCTAGTTCATGATGGTTTGGCTTCATTAAGAACGGTTTCAAGCCTGCTGCTTTTTTTAGGGCTTCCCCGGAAATATCAAGGACCACTCTAACGCCTTGCTTTTCGCATACCTCAGCAATACGTTCATACGTGTTATGAGGCAATGAAGAAGGAATACTGCCAGCTAACACAACGACATCTCCTTCAATCAATGAAGTAAATTGAGACAGAAACGACTCAAATTGTACTTCAGTAATGGATGGGCCGAGTCCGTTGATTTCGGTTTCTTCACCTGTTTTTAGTTTCACATTAATTCGTGTATCTTCTGACACCTCGTGAAAGGCTGTTTGTAATTGTTCGTTTTGTAAAAAGTCTTGAATATATTTGCCTGTAAATCCACCAATGAATCCAAGTGCTTTTGATTCAACACCGTGACGTTTTAAAAGCCTTGAGACATTGATCCCTTTTCCGCCCGGATATTTTTTGTCATAGGTTGAACGATTCAAACCGCCGACTGCGAAATCCTCCACGTGTACGATGTAATCAACTGATGGGTTTAAAGTAACTGTATAAATCATGTTTTCACTACCTTTATAACCGTTTTTTCATGGTAATTATCGAATGAATCCTCTTTTGCGTCGTTTGTGATAATGGTGGCTTCCTGTAAACTAGCAAAGGTTGAAAACGATATTTCGCCAAATTTAGAGGCATCTGTTAAGATATAGGTTTTTTTCGCCTGCTTCATGGCCCTTTTTTTCATGAGCGCTTCCTCTGGATCAGGTGTTGTAAACCCCGCCTCGGGATGAATGCCGTTCGTCCCAACAAAGCTTTTGTCAAAACGGTAATTTTCCATCGCCGTTAAGGCTGCGGCTCCGACCATGGCTCCTGTTCGATGTTTCACTGATCCGCCTATCAGGTAAAAAGAAATGCCTTTTCTCATGAGTGCTTCAATGTGCATAACACCATTTGTCACCACAACAATATCTTGATCTGGATCGATATATTCAATCATTTGCTGTGTGGTCGTACCAGCGTCTAAATAAATACAATCGCCTTGTTTTAAAAGTGAAGCAGCTGCCTCTGCAACCAATGACTTTTCTTGAAGGTTTTTGGCAGATTTCTCAAATACATCTGGTTCAAGACGGATACTTGATATCTTGGCTGCTCCCCCATGAACTCTTTTAAGAAATCCTTTTTCTTCAAGGGCTGATAAATCTCTTCTAATAGTAGATTCAGACGCATCCGTCATAATCGTTAAGTCCTGTATTTTGATGACATCATTTTCTTCTAAACAGTCGATAATGAGTTGATGTCTTTCCGGTGTTAACATGAAAACACCCCCTTTTGAAAACGTATTCATTTTGCGTGCACCTTTATTGTAATCGCTTTTTTCAACATTATCAATACAAAACAATCAAATACATTCAATAACTATCAAAATCTTTCACCATGGTCATCTTACCTTTATATGTACCATTTGTAAACTGAAAAATATGTGACATTAAGATGAAAGTCATGATCTTAGCATTTCTATCATTTTTCATTTCATTCAATAGAACTAAAAAAAGCTTTTATGCGATGTGCATAAAAGCTTTTGATGTTTGATTACAGCGGAATTCACACTGTTTGTATGTCTTTGTTCTTCTCAGAATTATTCATATCTAAGAGAATCAATCGGATCTAGTCTTGCTGCTTTATTCGCAGGAATTAACCCAAAAACAATCCCAATAAGCATACTAAACAGCACACCTACACAAATGATTTGCCAAGATACTAAGGACGGCCAGCCGGCAATGAGTGATACTAACGAGGCACCGCCTATACCTAGTGCAATCCCCATCAACCCGCCGATCAAGGTTAAGACGACAGACTCAATTAAAAATTGAACGAGTATTTGAGCCCTCGTTGCTCCAATCGCTTTTCGAATACCGATTTCCCTTGTCCTCTCTGTCACAGAAACAAGCATGATATTCATCACACCGATACCGCCGACAAGTAAAGAAATTCCAGCTATTGACCCAATGATTGTTGTCATAACAGACGTGATTTGACCGATGCCCTCTGCAATTTCTTCCATGTTGATCATTTCATAAGCATCTTCTGTATGATGATTCTCATTTAATAATGCAGTCGCATTCTTTCCTACTTCCTTCATTTGATCAGCATGTGCGACTTGAATTGACAACTTATCGTATTCATTGATCCCAAATGTGGAGGTGAGCATTGCAAATGGGACATATATTTCATTCATATCGAATGAGAGCATTCCTTTTTGTTTGGCTAAAACACCGATGACTTCAACCGGCTGTCCGTTCATCCAAATCATTTCGCCCAATGCCTTCTGTCCATTAAATAATTCTTTTTGTAAGCCTTCAGAGATGAGGGCGGCTCTTCTGCCGCTTCTAAAGTCAATATCTCTTAAATTCTGCCCTTCTGCTATTTGTAATGAATGTACATTTGTATACCCTTCATTTATACCGTTAACTGTCGCATCCACTGTCGTATCTTGAAATCTCAGCTGCATTCCTTGCGCAGTCGAAGAGGCAACCTGATTCACCCCATTGATTGTCTTAATGCTTTTTATGTCTTCCTCAGTAAATGTGGCGTCGAATAAAGCGTTGGGATTTGCATTTAACTCTTCGTCAGAAGGCGTATATGTCATATCAACGGTATTGTTTGGACCTGAAATCGACCCTTTTAGCATTTGCTCGCCGCCTTGACCGATAGCCACGACCGCAATGACTGATCCAACACCAATAATAATCCCAAGCATCGTTAAAATAGAACGTAATTTATGAGCTAAAACAGAATTCATCGCTATTTTGATATTTTCAAAGAGTTTCATTCATAGCGTCCCCTTGTGTCAATCTATCTTCAACGAGTCGTCCATCTCTTACAACGACCGTCCGATTTGTATACGCAGCTATTTCTTCTTCATGGGTGACAAGTACAATCGTTGTCCCTTCCTCATTCAGCTTAGTAAACTGTTCCATGATTGAGAAGCTTGTTTTTGAGTCAAGAGCGCCTGTCGGTTCATCTGCTAAGATAAGCTGCGGCTTATTGACAATTGCACGGGCTATTGCCACTCTTTGCTTTTGCCCTCCCGACAACTCACTTGGCATATGTTTCATTCGGTCTGCCAAACCAACCTTTTCAAGTGCCATCTCTGCACGTTCTTTTCTTTCCTTTTGACTGATACCAGCGTAAATCATCGGAAGCTCAACATTACGCCTCGCATTTAACCTCGGCAGCAGATGAAATTGCTGAAAGACAAATCCAATGAATTGATTTCGAATCACTGCGAGGTCTTGATCCTTTGCTGCTGACAGCTCTCTTCCTTGAAAATGATATTGTCCTGTAGTTGGCCGGTCTAAACAGCCAATGATATTCATTAACGTCGATTTTCCAGAGCCGGACGGGCCCATAATGGACATATACTCGCCTTTTTCGATGACAAGATCGACCTCACTTAATACATCAAATGATTCCTCGGCAACCTCATAGCTTTTTGTCACGTTTGAAAGCTGAATCATTCAGCATTCACTTCCATTCCGTCATACATGTCATCTGATGGATGAGAAATGATTTGATCCTCTGCTATGACACCTTTTGTCACTTCAAGATCATGACCTGACGTTTCCCCTAGCTCTACTTTTACTTTTTTAAGTACATTCTTTTTGACAACATAAACGTATTGTCCATCATCCTCTTTTTTTACAGCTGATTCAGGAATCGTTAGGGCTTGACGCTTATCTGTTTCAATTTCCATGATCATTTTAAAACCAGGTTTTGCTTCAGGTTTTTTTCCTTTTATTTCGATTTCAACTGGATATTGCACCGTTTGATCACCTGCAGTTGTTTCGGATGCTGCCTGAGCAGGTACAACCCCCACTTTTTTCACGACCCCTTGCCAGCTCTTTCCGCGAATGACATCAGACGTTATCTTTACTTTTTGTTTCTTTTTCACTTTTATGGCGTCATATTCAGAAATCAATCCTCTTACAATCATTTTTTTCTCATTGCCAATATGAATGATCGCCTGTCTCTCTTCTGGCTTTCCTGCCCCTTCTTCTTGCTCAATGGAAATGACTGTACCGGCAATTTTACTATGTACGATTAAATCTTCTATTTGTGCTTTTACTTTTTCTTGGCTGATCTCTGCTTGTTTTTGTTCTAATTCAGCCGCTTTCAGCTCTAGTTCAAGCTGGTCTCGCTCGGTTTTAGGATTGGCAGCGGAGTCGCCTCCTTGTTTTTTATCTAATTCGCTCAATCTATTTTGTAATTGTTCGCGTTTTAACGTACTGGATTCAGCCGCAAGAGCTTGCTGCTCTTCTTCAAGCTCCAGCTCCCTATTTTCATATGTAAGAAGCGGCGTTCCAGGCTTTACCTTTTCTCCTTCTTTCACAGAAATCCTCTTCAAATGTCCCTTTTCCTCTTCTGCATAAATGAACTGCTCTTCAGAGAATGAAAGTGTCCCTGGCGTCATGACCGTAGTGGTGATTTCTTTTTGCGTAGGTTTTACTGTTTTAATAGCTGCTGTCGAAGCAGGCTTTGATTGATTTTTCGCAATGTTAAAGCCAATAAATAGACCGATAACAATAATAAAAATGGATCCGATGATGATTTTCTTTCTCATAAAGACATTCTACCCCCAGCTTACTGATATGGTGATTGCAGTTCCTACATATTGAAAAATGATAGATAAGAGATAAAAGACTCCTATAATGGTCCAAGCGATTCTTGGCGATATATGGCCTACTTTCATCAATAAAAAGCCTGTTAAAACAAGGTTCCAGATCACAAATAGATCAATATTGGCAAGCACAGCATGCCATGGACCAGACGTTTGAATGAGTGCATTTAATGAGGTGATTGTGATGTTTTTTGGCACATGGAACAGAATGATGGACAGATGAGAAATAATCGTACCAACGATCGTAACTGGTGTAATAAACAGGACCGCTGAAAACAGCTGCTGAAACGATGCATCACCCTTTGCTAAAAAAACGATGAACTTATATATTGCAGCATTAACCACAAGCCCGAGAAGTAGACCAATTAGCGTCACCACATAAACGACCGATACCGGCAAGCTTAAATCTGCCCACATTCCTTCATTCACCAGCTCTGACAAATAAGTCACAATCACTGTTAAAAAAAGTACGCAGGATAAAGGCCACCAAACCACCGGATTTTCCCAGACTCTTTTCAGGTGCTCCGAAGGCCTTGTGCTCACTCCAATGATCGTAGGCTTTTGCATATTTTCTTTCATCAAATGTCATCCTCTCTATGTCATGCAAGTATGCAAACGCACATGCTCTCTCTTATTCTTTCTATTTTATCAAAAGATTGCCAATAAGTGATGGATGATTTGATTTTCTTATTTTCATTGAGGGAAAAATTATCTATTATCATGAATGAAATCCTCCAAATGACACCATGACTAGATCATATTCATATCAAGAAATAAAGGTTTTTCTGACCTAAAAACATTTTATCAAAAAAACCCATGTCTTTCGGAATAAATATCCTTTTCCTTTGAATTCGGTTGGTTTTTGTGAGACACAACAATTTTTTGTTAAAATATTCCTAGTAATTTCAACAAATCCCGGCTTTATAGGACTATGATTGGTTTCTTTTATAGAACAAATGAGCCTTTAGTAACAATACTTTCATATTAAAAAATTAAAAATATCATGATTTTACTTGATCAAAAGTTATTTTTTCATATAATGTAAAATAGAGGTAGGTTAAATGATAGTGGAAATGGAGTCAAGTGAATGTTAAGAGAAAAATTGAAAACGCAATTGATTTTACTTTATGAAAAGGAACAAGAAGCATGGCAATACTTTCGAAAGGAAAGAGAACTGATTTATCATGAGCTCAAATTACTTGATATGAAAGAAAGCAGACCCTCTAATGACAAAATATACTACGCTGCTAGATGTGTAGATATTATTAAAGAGAAAAAGGGAAGCATTGTGAGCACAAAAGAATTAAAAGAACAGCTTCAAGCCCAGACAGATTTCAACGTGAGACGAATTAGTGAATTGTATGATCTGATTCAGCAGCTCGATCCTCACATTTCTAAAGCACGAAGGGGATGTTTTATTTACGAAGATCACACCCAAATACCTCTACAATCTTTTCACACATAAAAAATTGGTTACAGCCGCTGGCCATAACCAAATCCTCTAATATCTATTATCCACCGCTTACAGGAGGAATGAATGCAACAGTGTCCCCGCTACGCACTTCAGCGTTTCCCCTCGTATATCGTTCGTTGACTGCAACCATCACATTTTGTGCAGCATCAACACCATATACCTCCTGTAATTCTAATTTAATCTCATCAACAGTTGTTTGATCTTTTTGAATGATGATTTGTTGTTTACCGGCCTTCTCAGCAAGGCCGGCGAACAATAATACACTAATCAAGCTGATCACCTTCTTTCTTTGCAAGTTGAAGCTCGCTAGGTTTCCCCTCTGGATATGAAACTGTTTCAAGCTGATCACCTATCCAGGCTTCCCCGTCTTCCCAATATTCTTTTTTCCAAATCGGAACGATTTCCTTAATTCGCTCAATGGCATATTCATTCGCTTCGTATGCAGCCTTCCTATGAGGAGATGAAACGGCTATCGCAACAGCAATATCCGTTATATCAAGTGTCCCGACCCTGTGCACAATGGCAGCTTCAGTATCAGGCCACCGATTTTTGATTTCTTGTCCAATTTGACTTAGCATGCTTTCAGCCATTGGTATGTAAGCTTCGTAAGTTAAGCGCAGCGTTTTCTTACCGTTTGTCCACTCTCTGACCGTCCCGATAAACGTCGTAATGGCCCCTGCCTTCCGCTTTGTCACATGCTGAATCAATTCATTCACATCAATCGGCACTTTTGTTATTTTAAAAAGTTCACTCAAATAGAGCCGCCTCCTTTCAATAAGTTATAACAAAATGTATTCGCATCCTTTTCAAAGGCTGAAAACACTGGAAAAGAGTAATTTTTGGCTAACTGAAACTCTTGAGAAAAATAAATAGCTGCTTGTATATTGGAAAGTGTTGAAAGATCAATGAGCTCCTCTTCATTCTTCACACAAACGATTTTGCGGTATGGTGCCTGTTTATACCCTTCTATCAAGACCGCGTCTAATGGAAGATACTGACACATGTTGAGCAATTGCTTTAACGTGATGTGCTGCATTGAAAAGTGAAATTCACCCTCTCCTTCTACGCCAGCGGCAAATGCACCTGCCCCGACATATCGATCGGTGTCTTTTTCTTTCAAAAGACGATCTGGTTTACCGCCATGTCCATGGTGTTTAAAACAGCCTAGCTTCAGCTCATCAAGTACAGCCAGCTGACAGAGCTTTTCAATCAACGACGTCTTTCCGCTGTTTTGATAACCGACCACCTGTAATATACTTAATGTGTCATCCAGCATGGGGAACCCTCGCCTTCGTGCTGAAACAGCAGAACATGCACCTGATCACCAGCCTTAAAACCTCTTGTTCCACCTGGCAGCACGATGAAACAGTTCGCCTCTGCTATTGAGGTCACGGCACTTGATTTATCGAGACCTGTTGGGGTCACACTGAGCTGACTGCCCGTGAACTCAAGTGCCGCTCTGACAAATCGAGTAAACGGATTGGCTTTTGGGAAATCGTGTGTCAGCTTCGCCTCAGCAAAATCGGGTAACGGCTGTTTCTTGAAAGACCATTTATAGACCATCGGTTTCACAAATAATTCAAAGCCAACAAAACAGGCAGCAGGATTTCCTGACAGGCCAAACAGCAGTTGACCATTTGGCATTGCAGCAACCGTCGTTACACTGCCGGGTCTCATGGCCACTTTATTAAATAGCACCTGAGCTCCCAGCTTTTCATAAATTGCGGGGAGAAAGTCAAAATCACCTACTGAAACTCCGCCTGTTGTAATTAAGAAGTCTACCTTGCTTAAGGCTGCTTTGACTGCATGATAGCTTTTGTCAAAATCATCGGACACACCGCCTAAATCAAGCGGCTCTCCCCCAGCCTTAAGGATCTGGGCATAAACCATGCTAAGGTTACTGTTTCTAATCTTCCCGTCCACCATCGCATCACTCACTTGAAGAAGCTCTGTACCTGTTGAGATGATGCCGATCACTGGCTTTTTGACAACTGGAACTACCGCATATCCGAATGTCGCCAATAAGGCCGTAACGCCCGGAGTTACTTTGGTTCCTTTTTTGAGCATCACATTCCCTTCAAGTACCTCTTCTCCTTGACGAGAAATATTGTCCCCTTTTTTCAGCGGTCTTTTAAGTGACATGTATGATTTCCCATCTTTTTCAAAGGTTTTAGTCAGCTCAAGCATGATGACGACATTTGCTCCATTCGGGATTTTTGCTCCTGTCATGATACGAATGGCTTGAAAGGGACCGATGGTTTTTGCTGAGACCACTCCTGCCCCAATATGATCAATGACCTCAAATTCAACCGGATGCTCGCTTGACGCTTCTTTTGTATCTTCTGCCCGAAGTGCAAAACCATCATACGGGGACCGATCAAATGCAGGCACATCATGATCTGCCAAAATATCTTCTGCAATGAACCTTTCAAGGCTATTTCTTAAAGGCACCCATTCTGCTTCTCCATGCTTTTCATATTGATGGACTTTTTGAATGGCTTCTTGTACTGGAATTGGCTGACGTCTTTCCATCACACTTCACTCCTATATCCCTAGCAGTTTTGCTAGTAATGAATTGGCTGCTTTTTCATCATTTGTCCCATGGATTAATGCACGTCCACCTTTGAAAAAGACGATACGATAAGATTCATAGCGGACATGGATTAAGAAGTCATTCACTTCTACCTCACAAATGGATGACAGCCGCTCTTTCACATGCTGAAATGATAGATTAGCTAGATCCTTAGATACAACTTGGACTGTATCCCGCCCACAAAGAATCGTCGTTTTTTTACGCTGATCGTGTAAATAAGGATAGGTTCTATCTTTGCCGCAAGATGGACAGTCCTTCTGCTTAGTAAGAGACAAATCCATTTTAAACGATGTCGCCTGCCAAAGATCAAATGTGACAAATTTCCGTTCGATTTGATCTTCATGTCCTGTTAAATACTTTAGCGCCTCTGTTTGCTGATAAGCAGAAACCATCTGAACTGCTGGAGAAATAATCCCCGCTGTATCACACGTCAAACCGCCAACAGGCAGTTCTGTAAAGACACACGATAAACACGGCGTTTTATCTGGCAAAATGGTCATATACATCCCCTGGCTGCTCACACAAGCACCATATATCCACGGCGTCTTCGTTTCCTGCGATAAATCATTCATGACCATTCTCGTCTCAAAATTATCCGTCGCATCAATGACAATATTTGCGCTGTGAAATAACGGTCTTAACAGCTCAACCCCTGCATCTTCAATCAGGGCGTGTATGGTCACTTCATGATTGATCTCTAGGAGACGTTTTTTTGCCGCAGCTGCTTTTGGCACATGTGCCTTTGCGTCATGTTCTGTATACAGCTGCTGCCGCTGTAAATTTGAAAATTCTACATAATCACGATCAACAATCGTCAACGTGCCGATCCCAGACCGGACAAGCCCTTCCGCAGAGGCCGTTCCAAGTGCACCCGCTCCAACAATTAGAACATGACTGTCAGCAAGCGCACGCTGACCCTTTTCCCCAACCGGAGGGAACAAGATTTGTCTTGAATATCGATCATTCAATGCTGTTCTCTCCTCACCATTTTTTATGTATCATATCATACCGTTTTCAGGTAAATCGCTTCTTTTATTGATATTTCGGAATTCATTTGGTGTTACGTTCAGTTCCTCTTCTGAGACGATACGCACCTTAAGCCTTTGAAGTAACTCTTTGATGGCTAATTGATTCTCTTTTAAACACGCATCAATGGACGGCAGACAGCGGCGGTGATAAAGTGCAAATAAAGGCTGTAATCTGCCCTGAACAAGCGGGATGATTGCATCTACGTGCTCGCCACAATAGGACGATAATGCTTCGGCGGTCTCTCTCCGCACGAAAGGCATGTCACATGCCGTCACTAAATACCATGCTGCTTCTTGCTTTTGCATCGCTGTATACATGCCGGCAAGCGGCCCGCATCCGAGCACCTGTTCATCATCCAACCACACATCTCGTTCACCTCTTTCTTTAAAAAAGGTCAGAAGTGATGGATGGCTGATGATGACCATCTGTCCTTTCAAAAGCTGCTTTTTCACATGCTCATATAGTGGTTTTCCTTGATACATATAACTTGCCTTTGGCTCTCCAAAACGTCTGGATGCTCCTCCAGCTAAAATGACATTGACTACGTCCATCCACTCACCCTCCTTTGATATGGTTGTTCTAATCACTCTCATCTCGCATACTTTATTGGTAACATGAATAAGGAGGGTCTATCGATGAACAGGCGCCATGCTTCTCCCCTATTCCATGACCTATCTCAAGAGAATTTATACTTAAAAGCGGAAACAGCCAAATATCAACAAATGATCTCTGATTTACAGTCCTCATATACGTATTCTAAAAACAAGAAGTTAACTCAAGAATATCACGAGATGAAAAAGGATTACACGCAATTAAAGCAACAATTGGATGAAATGACCATTGATCAAGATCATGCAGCCTCAAAAATACAGGATCTTTCCTACAGCAAATCTGAATTATTACATAAAATAGTCCTTCTTCATGAAATG
Source organism: Bacillus sp. FSL K6-2431 (assembly GCF_038005165.1). Taxonomy (NCBI): domain Bacteria; kingdom Bacillati; phylum Bacillota; class Bacilli; order Caryophanales; family Bacillaceae; genus Bacillus; species Bacillus sp. FSL K6-2431. Next base: position 716,450 of record NZ_JBBOSQ010000001.1, read on the forward strand.
CTCCAAAAAGAAACCTTTCATAGAAGGAAAGAAACGGAAGAAAAACACCGGCTGCATTTAAAAGTCATCAAATATAAAGAAATCTCTCAACAATTAAATGAACGGGTGCAAGATCAAGATAAACGGCTTGCAAAAGAGGAGAAAAAAGGAAATACTTTATCCGCTGTGATTGAGAAACTGCAGCAAACATTAGGTGATAAAAACGCAGAGCTCAATCTATTACAGGAAGGCGTAAAACACCTGCAGGAGCGTTTTTATGAAACACAAGAGAAATTACTGCAAATTGAAAAAGCAAAGGAAGCGATTTTTTATGAAACGCTCACAAGCTATCAAAAGCAGTTAGCCGAAAGTGAGGAATGGATCGCATCTCATTTTGCTGATATTGACCAGTCAGCTCAAACAAATTCACAGCCATTCTCTCGAGACAGCCTCCTGCAAACAACGGAAGAAATCGAACCCATCTTGAAAAAGTTGAATGAACAAGTTCAAACGCTACAAGCACAAGTCGATGCGGTGCAGCAAAATGGAGATGTCATGACAGTAAAGATTGAAGGCTTCAAAAAGCAGCGTGATCACCTGTCAAAGGAACGAAAAATTGTCTATACTGTTGATCAAAAAAAGTAATTCTCGCAATAAAAAAACTGCTGGCTTTTTTCGTCAGCAGTTTCTTTTTTATTTATTCGTCTTCTGTTTGAATATCGCCTTCTAAAATATACTGTCCGCGATATGGCTTTTTCACTTCAGGATACATTTTAATTAAGCTTTGCATAAACGTTGTCATATTTGGAATTTCAAGACCGCTCTCTTTTTCAATTTCTTTTTGAAGTTCAGAGCTTTTAATCGCTGCATTATGACGCTTTAACGTTTTAATCGCAGCTTCACGAAGCTTAGCTGCCTTTGAACCAGGGCGAGCTGTGCCTCTTCTGCGTCTTGTAGATCCTTCAGGAATACCTACAGGAGCACCGTTTAGCTGTCCTGTTCCTAAAGTTGATACAGCATTTGATTGTGATTGTGCAGGCGGCTGGTAGCTTCTCATTTCTTGTGCAGCCAGTTCAGCTAATACAGGCAGTGAATCCGTTTTTCTTTCTGTACGCACTTCTTTTTTTGTATCTGACACTAGACCTGTTCCATGACGGTCTAATTCTCTTAATTTTGCATAAATCGTATCTCGCTCAATTTGATATTCACGGATGACCTTTACTTCTGCTTCGTTTAATTGTTCCAATCGTAATCGTAACGCTTCCCTCTCATTAAACAATGGATTTCCCCCTCATCATATAAAAAATATTCTATAGTAAATATTAGATTAGAAAACTAATTTTATCAACTATTTTTTTATCATTTTACAGTTTGTTATCAGATAGGTATTTTCAACTAAAATTTTGCCAAAGAGGAACAATCGGCATCCATTTCATTGCCACTAAAGGCTTTTGACAAACCTTAAAATATTGTAAAAAATTTGAATAAACACTTATACTACTTGATTTACATCGTTATTTACCAAACTGAAATTTCTTTTGTGCAAAAACGTTCTGAATAGTAAAAAGTTAAAATCTTTACATTTTCATTTCAAAACAAAAATGTAAATAGGTCTTTAGATCTTTTTGTTTCAGGAATATTTTTTAATAAACTCCCCCAATTTCTCTTTTCTTAGGAAGGCGAAGTCCATTCCGTGCAATAGGTCGCCTATTTTTGTCCATGAAAAAACCCCCATTTATGGGGGAAAGCCTATTCTGCAGCCTTTTCAGACTCAGAAAGCACTCGATTGACACGTTTCTCAAGCATTTTCATTCCGCTTCCGCCAGCTTGGAAGTGGCGCAGAGCACCTGTTTTATCAAATACATAATATGCTGGTACATATTCATTTTCAAAGGCTTCTGTTAACTTATGATCACTATCCACAAAAATTGGCTGCGTGATTTCATGCTCTTTCGCAACTTCCTTGATCTTATCCAGATCTAGGTCATCCTCTGATCGCGGCATATGAACGGCTATCACGTTTAGTTGATCCTTGTATTCATCACGGAATTGATTGACTTGAGGCATTGCCTCTTTACAAAGATGACAGCTGACTGACCAGAAATGAATCAATGTTGGTTTGTCACCAATTAGATCTTCTTTTGTTACTTCTCCATTTAACCATTCTTTTGCACCAGTTAGTTCTGGCATTGGTTGACGTAATTTCATTATGAAGCGCCTCCATCCATTGTATGTGTCGAAACAAAAAGGTCTAACATCAGTTAGACCCTCCTGTTTCTTCAGCTATCAATTAAAGTGTTTTTTGACCAGGCTTCCAGTTCGCTGGGCAAAGTCCACCAGTTTGTAATGCTTGAAGAACACGTAATGTCTCATCTACATCACGACCGATATTGTTGTGGAATACTGTTTGATATTGAAGTTCGCCTTCAGGGTTGATAATGAATAGACCGCGAAGTGCAATTCCTTCTTCTTCAATTAAAACGCCGTATTCTCTAGATACTGTGTGGTTTGTGTCAGCAGCTAGCGGATATTTCAATTCGCCTAGACCATTGTCTTTACGGTCTGTGTTGATCCAAGCAAGATGCGTATGGATTGTATCAGTAGATACACCAATGATTTCAGCATCTAAATCTTCGAACTCATCATAACGATCGCTCATTGCTGTAATTTCAGTTGGGCAAACAAATGTGAAATCCATCGGATAGAAGAAAAGAACTGTCCATTTGTCATTCTTCATGTTTTCTTCTAAACTTACTTTACCAAATTCCTTGTTAGCAAGTACTGCTTCCATTTCAAAACGTGGAGCTTGTTTTCCTACAAAACGCTCTGCCATATGTAAATCCCTCCAAAAATAATATCTTTATACAGACTTCTAAGCTGTATATAAAATGAGAATCAAAAGTTGAAATTCTCATTTAGTTAATAACTTCACAATTACAATTATAATACTTAAGCGGTTTTTAGTCAATATTAATTAATAATAAATTTAATTAACGATTTGTCACAATCTCTTGCTTCACTTAACAAAAGTTTAACATGTCTTGCAGAAGGGAACAAATGATTAGCTTCTCTATTAGAGCATACATAGAAAGGTTTTGAAGATCATGAAAGCATTTGAACAAATAGATTGGGTTTCCATTATCCTCAATAGCAGTATGATTTTGCTAAAACTAATCGCTATTTTTGTGATTTATTTTATCATCAGAGCCATCGGAAATAAGATGATTAAGCGTGCCTATTCCACTTTCTCTGAAAGGCATGACGTCTCTTTATCAAGAGCTCAGACGCTGCAAAGTCTCACGCTAAATATTTTCGCCTACATATTGATTTTTATTTTAGTTGTCATGATCCTCGACTTATTTCATTATAACCCGACCGCTTTGCTAGCTGGCGCAGGCGTTGTGGGGCTTGCAATCGGTTTTGGCGCTCAAGGACTAGTGAGTGATATTGTGACAGGATTCTTTATATTATTAGAGAAACAATTCGATGTGGGAGAATACATAACAGTTGCTGGCTTTGATGGGATCGTAGAACAAATTGGACTTAGAACCACGCAGCTTCGAAGCTTTGACGGCACCCTTCATTTTATTCCAAATCGAAGCATATTGAACGTGAGCAATCATTCAAGAGGGACTATGCAGGCACTCGTTGATATCGAGCTATCTCCAGAAGAGAATGTGGATCAAATGATCACAGCCCTTCAAGCTGCGTGTGATGAGGTACGAAAAGACATTCCTCAAATTATCGAAGGCCCTCAAGTTGTCGGCGTGGAGGCGTTCGGATCCTCTTCCCTTGTACTGCGCATCATTGCAAAAACTGAAACAATGGAGCAATGGCGGGTAGAACGAATCTTGCGCAAAAAAATGAAAGAAGTACTCGATATAGAAAAAGAGCAAAAAGAACCGGGATGATCATCTACCGGTTCTTTTTCTTGTTTGTTTTATTGAACACGCTGTTCTACTTCTTGACAAATTTCATCAGCCGTCATACCAGACGCGGTAATCACAGATGCCTTTGTCGTTGTGTCTGAAATGCCAAGAACATTTGAATCTAGCCCTGTGACTACATAGCAGTCACACTGATCCATTTGCTGTTCATTTTGAATACGTACGACGTCATACCCTTTTTGCTTCAGTAGTTCTTCTACATCGGATAAAGATGGTTCTACACCAATTCTTGTCATAATCAAGAACACCTCCTGTTCATAAGGTGTACAGGAGGTAGCTTGATTATTCATTCACCTGCTTGCTTTTTGAAATAAGCCGTCATAACGTTTACTGCGGTTTCTATCGCTTTTTCATCAGGCATAAGTTTTGCATGATGCAGGCCATATTCTGAATCGACCCCTAACCAAAACATGAATCCAGGGTATTTTTTCAGCATGTAGCCAAAATCTTCTCCTGTCATGGCTTCTCTGCATTCAATCACATTCGCAAGCCCTTCTCCGGCGACATATGACATAAATTCCTCTGTCAGTTCCTTTGAATTATCCACTTCGTAATAAGATGAAGGGTATCGCACGGTTGCCTTGCATTCGTAGCCAATTTCAATCCCTTTTGCTAGTGCTTCAATTCGCTTTCTCACTTTTTCCATAGATTCTGGTGAAAGTGTACGAATGGTGCCATCAAGCTTTGCATGCTGTGCAATGATATTTTGAGCCGTTCCCCCGGTAATCGTGCCAATCGTGATGACCGCACTATCAAGAGGATCGACATTACGAGAAATAACCGATTGCAACTGACCTACAAGTGCGCTCGCTGCCACAACCATATCATTCGCTAAATGAGGGTAAGCAGCGTGTCCGCCTTTTCCTTCAAGATCTATCACAAGCTCACTCGTATTGGCAAAAAGCAGCCCTGGCTTTGTGGCTATCGTTCCGACAGGATATTCAGGTGCAATATGCAGTGCTGTAATAAAATCTGGCGTCCACTTTTTCAGCACATCACTTGTAAGCATCGGTTCAGCTCCGCCTGGACCTTCTTCTGCCGGCTGGAACATAAATAATAGATCTTCTTTGATTGGCTCATGAACGAAATGATCAATGATCCCAAGCGCGATGGTCATATGCAGGTCATGTCCACACGCATGCATCTTCCCTTCATGTACTGATTGAAATGGATACCCTGTGTCCTCAGGAATTGACAGACCGTCCATATCTGCACGATACGCAAATACGCGCTCAGGATTTGTTCCCTTTACTTTGACAAAAAGTCCAGTTCGCCATGTTTCTATCTCAACTCGATCTTTTGAATAAGCACCAAGATGCTTGATGAGATACGCTTGTGTTTTGAATTCCTTAAAACCAAGCTCAGGGATTTGATGTAAATCTCTTCGAATGGATATCAATTGCTCACGATTTAACAAGTGAACTCGCTTCCTTTCCTCTATACGAATAAGACGTGGATATATCATCCACGTCTATGTCTTCAGCTGCGAATTGTATGAATTAAAGCTGACGCAGTTCTTGTTTAATTTCTGTTTTACCTTTTGTTTTTTCATCAATGTCTTTGATTTTCTTTGCAGGTGTACCTGCTACAACTGTGTAAGGCTCTACATCGTTCACAACGATCGCACCAGCAGCTACGACTGCACCTTTACCAATTGTTACACCTTCTAGAACTACAGCGTTCGCACCGATGACAACATCATCTTCTACGACAACTGGTTTAGCAGATGGTGGCTCAATGACACCTGCAAGAACAGATCCAGCACCGATATGACAGTTCTTACCTACTGTCGCACGGCCGCCAAGCACCACGTTCATGTCAATCATCGTACCTTCGCCGATCACAGAGCCGATATTAATAGAAGCCCCCATCATGATGACTGCATTATCACCGATTTCAACTTGGTCACGAATGATCGCACCTGGCTCAATACGCGCTTTAATGTTCTTTAAATCTAACATCGGGATTGCAGAGTTGCGGCGGTCATTTTCCACGACAACATCTTCAATTTTGTCTTTGTTCGTTTCTAGCGCTTCTTGAATGTCGCTCCACTCACCGAAAACAACTCCGGTGTTTCCTGTGATGAACGTTTTTGCATGTTCACCAAACTCAATACCTTCTAAATCACCTTTGATGTAGACTTTGACAGGTGTTGATTTTGTACTATTTTGAATAAATGAAATAATTTCATTAGCGTCCATTTGTTTCATGTATGTATGTCCTCCTCTTAATTTATACTTCATTACTGTACCAAAGGAGAGTTTTAATGACAAGTGAAAGAGTTGACTCTTCAATGGAAAATAAAACAAGCGGGACTGATTACCCCGCTTCCTGCTGGTGAAGATGAACAAATTGTTTGCCAAAAGAAATCAATTTCTCTTCTTCTTCTCCTTCTGGATTTAGCTCGATCTTGACGGATGGCAGGACAATGTCACCGCCAAGTTCCTTCACTTTTTCTTCGATCAGGTCAACAGCTCCGCAAAAATGCTCATAAGATGTATCCCCGGAACCGAATACAGCAAATGCTTTTCCCGTTAAATCAAGCTCTTCCATTTCTTCATATAAATCAATAAAATCATCAGGAAGGTCACCATCTCCCCATGTGTACGCACCTAACATAATGTGCGTGTAATCATTGAGAAGCTCTGCATCAATATCCATCGCTTCATGACGGTCCACGCCGGCTCCTGCTTCTGTGATTCCTTTTTCAATTAGATCTGCCATCGCTTCTGTATTCCCAGACATCGTGGCATACACGAGTAAAACCTTTTCTGTCACTTTTTCTTCCTCCTTATCAATGAATCAATGCCGGCTCCTCATATGGTCTTACAAACTTGCTCTCATATAAACCAGCACAGAAAAAGTTTTCATTTTGATTGGCTACACGAAAACCGTGTCCTTTGATCGTATCAAACCATTTGAGCTCTTTTTGCTCAATATCAAGCTGATACACTTTAGAAAACCCGTGTTCGTCTTGTGAAGTCGTCACATACACAATGCCATTATCCTCTGACACATCCAAAAATGATTCCTCTCTAGCAAAGGCTTGTGATTGAATATCATGCAGCATATTGGTATGTAAATCTAAAATTTGAACAGATCCCTTTTTGCCTTTTTTTGATCCCAATGCGCAAACAAGCAGATGCTCCTGACAGAGCAGCATAGAAGCTGTCATCCGGTGCTCCTCTCTGTTTAGGAGAAAAACCTGTTCACTCTCCAAGTCATACACCCATATTCCTCCGTGAACATCATGAATCTGTGTTCCAATATAAAGGTGATCACCTGCAGCACATAAGGAACGAATGACAGGCGGGTGGTTCACATGAGCAAATGGCTTCATAATTTCCCAGGAAATCCCGAAATCATTTGACACATAAATACTATGTTTTCCATGTGCACACACAAACCCATCTTTGCGTCCTGTAATAGACCAAACGACTGCATTTGTTGGAAATGATGATAGCGCCCATGTATGGCCTTCATCTCCTGATCTAATCACTGTGCCATTTTCACCAACACCGAATAAATAAGGTCCAATATAGCTGATGGCATGAATTTTATGCTTGAGCTTAAACAGTTGCTGCCACCCGCTCTCCACACTGTAGTGAAAAATACCTTCACGTTTTACAGCGACAAAGTATCCACCGTTTTTAGATGCAGCAACAGCTGTCGCTCCTTTATGAAACATGGTTTTCAACTCGTTTCTCAGATAGCGCCGCCCACGTTAAAAAGCTTGTCGCAAATTCCTGACAGCACGCCACATCCTCATCGGTATCAGGCGCAAGCTCCATTTTCAATGTTTCAGGAAATACAGATGCACCGGTTGATTTGAGCATGTCATGAAATGTATGGACAGCCTCACAAAACTTCGGGTAGCTGTAATCTCCAGACCCGAACACAGCTGCTTTGATGTCACTTAGTTCAAGCGTGGAGACCTCTTCATAAAAGTCCTCAGCTTCATAAGGTAAATCACCATCACCCCATGTATAAGAACCGATGAACACATAATCGTATGAAGAAAGATCCTCTGCGCTTGTATCATCAAATTCCAACATCTCTGTATCGATCCCTATTCCTTCTAGTGTTTGCTTTATGATCGCTGCCATATCTTCTGTATTACCAGACATACTCGCAAATGTAATTAGTGCTTTCATCTATCGGTCACCCCATCTAAATGATAATCATTTTCAATTATTATATGTACACTTTAAATGATAATGATTTTCATTGTCAAATGATTTCATAAAAAAGCTTTGACCAATCAATACGATAACCCAATGAAAAACCCGCTCATTCCAATTGGAAGGCGGGTTTTTCATATCGAAGAGATCATCGGTTTCTCATTCGTTCGTTTCATCTATTTGAATAAAATATGGACCATAAGCCGTTTCATGCGTCATCACAAATGTCCATTTTTCATTCCAATCCATCACATACATATCGTTATAATCCATATGATTAGATTGATATGGTAAATCATTGATTAAAAGAGAGCTGGCATTTTCGAAAAGATACGCCTCGTCAACAAATTGATAAAAAACAGTACACTTATCCTTTGATTGTTGAAGAAATGCGTCTATCGCTTCAGCATTTTCAAGGCATGTAACCATTCCAAAACTGCATAAATGCCATAAAAAATCATCTATTGATATCTCGTTTTGTTCTTTCATTGAAAGATGACTAGCAAAACGTTCACGCCACCTCACGCGCAAATGATCTCCCCATTCTGGTTTGTTCATTTTGATTAATTGATTGTTTTTCATAAGATCGAAGTCTCCTCTATGATTCGCTCCATCTATCTGTTGCTTTGATATGCGTGCAATAAGTAAATGATCATTCACCTAAAAAAGCACCTTCCTCTTCCAAGAAGGTACTTACACCGCATCACTTTCAAGCATTTCTTTGACCACACCAACAAATGCTTGCACTTGTTTTAATTGAAAAGAAGCTTCATAGCCTAGCAGCCATGTGTCACGTCCGATTTGCTCTCCATTCACGTCAACAAGCGGTGTTTTATGAACACTTTTTTCGTGGTCGTATAAGGTGACCGAAGGCAAAATGGCGTAGCCGATGCCGTGGTAGGCCATTTGTTTACACGTCTCAATCTGGTCCACTAGAATCGTCTGCTTTGGAGACACTTTGAATTTTTGATGCCACCAGTGCTGGATTTCCTGATAATACGTGCTGTCGCTTTTAAATTGAATAAACGGGCGTTCTGTCTCGATTAACTCGTCCACGTCTTTGATAACGGAATCGACTAAATATAAATGATCTGTCATCAAATATTCCTTTGTTCCCTTCCAATCAGGGTTTCCGCGAATGATCCCAATGTGCACGTGGTCCTCGTATAAGCTTTTGAGCATTTCACTACTCCAGCCGGTCACAAGTGATACCTTCGCATTTGGGTACTTTTCGACATATCGCTTTAACACTTTCGGCAGCCAGTGCTGTCCAATAATGGATGCAACCGCAAGCTTTAGTGTACCGTGAATTTCCCCTTCAAGTTCATCGATTCTCTCTCTCACTCGATCTTGCTCAACCGTCACCTCTTTTGCAAATTGAATGATCTGTTCACCTGCCGAAGTCACGGTGAGCCCTTTCTGAGAACGAAAAAAGATTTTGGTTCCCCACTCTTTTTCAATCGTCTGCAATCTTTGGGATAAAGCAGGCTGAGAGACAAAGAGCCGCTCCGAAGCCTTTCTCATATTCAATTCTTCACTTAGCACAACAAGCATATGTAACTCCTGAAGCTGCATGGGCGTCCCCTTTCTCTCTATAAGTTTTTCTTATTCCATATGGTCATTATATAAATTATAGCTTATGAAGGCAAAAAAAATAAGCTGGGTTTCAGCTCATTTTTTCGCGGCATGAATCACTTCATTTAAGCGCTTTAATACAACACGTCGTGTAAATATTCCTTCAAAGACTTGCTCCTCATTTACGACACAAACAAATCCATTATTCGTTACAGCGTGAACGCCTTTTAGCACAGGATCCGTCGTTTTAAGCCTTGGGATATCAGTAAGCATAACCTCTTCTACCTTCAGTTGGTCCAGCTTTTCGAATTCAATTCGTTCTAAACCAAAGATCTTATCCATGATCATATTCGTTCCAATTAACCCATGCAGGTGATAAGAAGGATCTAGTACCGGGATGGCTGTATATCCTGTTTTTGTAAGGACCAATAGAGCATGCTCAAGGTTATTTCCAATTTGAACATGTGCCACTTTATCTGCATCAATCATATGCTCGGCTACTGTTGACTCAAGCAATTGAGTTGGTTCTATCTCTATCATGTTTCTTCGACCCCTTTTCTCTCAATCATCAATCATACATTCCCCTTTACCATTAAGCATAAACTAAAACGAAATTTGTCGAAAGATTTTTTCTGCATAAAAAAGATACTCAGCTCCCGAGTATCTAATAGAATGTTCAATCAATATTAATTCTCAAACCTTACTCTGTCATACAATGTGATCAACTGCTTATACGTATTGTCATCGACATTTTTTGTTCCACATTCTATATCATTGATCTCACTGCTTAGTAATTCGACAGCATATTCCTGATTCAGCAATACGTTTAATAATAGCTTTTTCTCTTCTTCATTAAAACGATTTTCGATGACGCTCATCCAACATCAGGCCCCCTGTTTCATATATGCTTTTATATTGATTAGCAGGCTTTTGAATGTCTGCTTCCTCTCTATACAGCTAGAATAAGGAACTAGAATCGAATCGTCAACCGCACGTTTCGACAAGGTTTGGAGAAAAATGACGGAATTTATTTTGTGTATCGATTGGCATAGCAAAATGCTGCGTATGAGTCGGGTTTTATTTTAGCTTCAATTCCCATAGCTGTGATCATTCCGGTCATTTCCTGGATCAGATCTTTTGTACTTCCTTTTTTGCCAATATCCAGATGGGCTTCAAAACGGAGGTCTGCCCCTTCCTCAGCAAACGGAAGAAGCAAATCCATCAGTTCTGTTAAAGGCCCCTCAAGGATGTCTGCACATACCTTTTGGCTAAACGCTGTCTCTAATGAAATTTTTTCTCTAAGGCTTTGCACAGGTCTGCTGATCACTTGTTGCGTGAGGCAGCCCCAAGCCCCTTTGCCAATCCGGTGGAGATGAATTGCAGTCATAAATCTTGTGACATTTTGATTGACCTGAGAGTCCGTACCAATTGATAACACATAGGCGGATCTAGGGTCTTTTCGAATAAAGTCTTTCATTCTCATGACGACATCAGAAAACGCTAAATGATCTTCAGAAAGATTGTAGTAAAAAGAATCACTCACAGAAAGGAACTCCTTTTTAATGGTCTCTTATCCGAAATATGCGCTGAATGATCATCTTCCATTTGTACACTGCGCCAATCATGACACATGTATATTGCCGCAAATAAACGAAGGAATCCTTAGAAAAAACATTTCATACGATTCAGCTTAGGATTGTAAAAGCTCAAAAATCTCAATCGAAATCATATCAATGTTGTCAAATGGGAAAGTATTTGGCTTATCCCCTTGTTGAAAAACAGTCAATTCAAACGTTTGATTCTTTTCGAAATACTTAACACTACAGATTTTCTCACCGTTCACTTCGAAATAACGCTGTGCCGGTTCGTTTGCAGCTTCTGCTGTCTCTTGAAGACTTTGCAGCCTTGTAATGATACCCATTAATTGTGACATTCTAAAAAAAGACTCCTTTCAAAAAAACAACTCAAGATGAACCCGTATTGATTATACACAAGTCCTACAAAGCATCATACCATAAAGTGTTCTCAGATGATATTTTTCCTCTTGAATTCAAAAAAAGAAAAAGAATCTGTTTTTTTAGTTTGAGTCTTTTTTCTAATCTCATGCACCATGTTTTTATAAACCCGCAGATCTCATCAGACGTTTGGCAATTTCGTCAAAATCCTCTTTGGAAATGCCTGGGGCAAACTCTTCCGGTAATTCTCTATAATCTGGCACAGGTGCTCCTTGCGGGGTGCCCTCAATCACTGTGAGCGGTTTTCCATCAATCGGATGACTGCCTTTCCAAATCTTATTAATGTCCTTGTAATCCGTATCACTAAATGTATACAGCTTTGTATGAACATTTTGATCTTCAAATTTCCTCGCTGAATCAAAGTATTTGTTGTCGAGGTTTGGGATTGGTAGCATCTTTCCTACATCTACACCTGTGGCTACCTCAAGCGCCTTTGCATATGCCACAACATGCACTCCGCCCCTGACGAGTAAATAACCGATCATCTCTCTTGCTGTAGGATGATCTGTCATTTCATATACGCGCATTTTGTGCGTACGTGCTCCGCATTCTAGGAAGAAATTATGAAGGAGGTCAAGAATCAGGTTTCCGCTTGAGAACACATTCTCCCCGGTCCAAGGTTTTGCCATGGAATCAAACGGATAGCCTGTTTGAGCCGTTTGAATAAAATGCTGTGTATTTCGTTTATCGACAGCCGCTTTCATCGGTGTCGTATCTGGATCTCCGCCATGGGTGGTCCCTGTAATCATGAGATTCACAGCTGTGGTCACAAGTTCTACATGACCGAATTCTTCAGCCGTAATACTGGATACGAGGTCATAAAACGGTTTGAGTTTTCGTTTTCCTCGAAAGTTAAAGGATTGAAACATGTAATTATTTAATGTGGACATTTCACCGAATTTTCCGCCGAGTAATTCTTGCACAGCAGCAGCACCATTTGCATCTGGGTGATCTGGTCTTGGCAAATCAATCAGCAGCCGCTTGTCACGTTTGATCATGACGTTCCCTCCTACCGTCTAACTGTCATCACTTAAGATGTATGGAAGGATTGGGCTGTCCTATGCATGAGGCAAAGATGAAAAGCACAAAAAAAACTTGGCGGGGGTAGCGCCAAGTTTTTTGGATCTTGATCTGATAGAGGGGTTGGGGAACAGAGAGTAGCTTCTCTCTATAACTAAATGATAATGATTATCAGTTTCATTGTCAACCATTTTTTATTTCTTTTTTTCAATCAAAAAAAGCAGCCCAAAAGGCTGCTCAAATTGTTAATAAATGGATAATATAATCTTCACACTGTGATTTTAAATTAATCCATCTTGCTCATATAAATAGGCATACGGAAGATCTATAAATAAATACATATCTCCCTCTAACGGGTAAGAAAACGTACGTATCCTCTCACCAGTTTCTAAATCGCTGTAAATATCACTGAAAAATCCTTTCCCGCTCATTCTCATTTGGAGAATATTTGCTAGGAAATAAGGACGCCAGCTCCAGTTTTTCTCGATATATTCAGGCTGGAACAACCATTCTTTTTCTTTTTTAAACACATTTCCAGTGATTTGAAAGCCTTCTTCATTACACATATAAATCCGAAAGCTGCAATCCGTTAATTCTAATGCCAGCTTTTGGATGAGTTCATCATTTGTAGTGCATGATTTTTTTAAGGTCGTGACAGCTTGGTGAATTCGTTTATAAAATGTTTCAGAATGTTCGTAGACAGTTTGTAGTTTCTTTTTCTCATGCGCAATAAATTGCTGGAATTCTTCCCTCAGCTGATCTTTTCGTTTATTGCGGTCGATTAATTCCGCCGCCGGCTCGTGAAGATAGAACCCTTGAAAGTATCTGCCGCCATTTCTCCAAGCATATTGCAGCTGAAAATTTGCTTCAATGTCTTCATAAATTAAAGCCGCCCCTATTTTTCTCGCAAGCAATGAAATGCTGTACAAGACATATTCATAGGAAGGAGAAGGAGCCGATGCCCTTAATGCGTGTAAATCTATTTTTAATAGATCGGGTGAGAGCAAGGCAATCCGGTCAAGATTGCTGCTTTCTTTTCCGATATTCGAAATGGCGATTTTAATACCATATGTACGAAAATACGTTAACGTATGGTAAAGCTGTTCAATATCGCCGCTAAACGTATGCTCTGTAAATTCGATAACAAACCGATTAAGCTGAATGCCCCTTGCTTCATATTGCTTCAAGAGTTCTAAAAAGCTTTCACCATGATCAAGCATCAGGATATTGGCATCATGATTAATAAAAATGAGCAAATCATCATCTGCTGTTGTGAAAAGATCGAGTGCTTGCGTCAGTACTTTATGATCTACTTCCACTTTATATTCGTCAGGAATAGATGAATCCGTAAAGAAGGAGCCTAGGCTAACTGTTTCAGACTCGAGCTTCATTCTTCCTAAAACCTCATAGCCTATCACTTTTTGCTCTTCCGCACTGAATATCGCTTGATAGTGCGGGAAAACATCTTCAATATTCGTTAAAATATCCAATGGATCGACCATTTTCATCACCTGCTTCTCTCTTTGTGTGATTATAACACATCAAAAGCAGGTCTTACATCGTCATTCAAAATGGGGATTGGTTGAGCCATTGCCCCCCATCCATTGTGATACAATCTCCATTTATATAAGACGCTTGTTCAGATAATAAAAAGCTTGCAAGCTTTGCAATTTCCTCTGGTGTACCAAGTCTGCCAAGTGGAACACTATCTACTGTTCTTTGCGCTGCCTCTTCCGATTCCCATAGTTTATCCGCACCACCTGTTCTCTCGATTGGACCTGGCGCGATGGCATTAACGCGAATTCGATATTGCTTACCCCATTCCACTGCAAGCGTTCGAGTGAGAGATAAAACACCGGCCTTTGCTGCCGCTGAATGCGCCACACCTACACCAGCACCCCATGCATAGGTTGCCACCATATTGACCATACTTCCCCTTTTCTTTTGACGAATCCAGTAATTGCCCACTGCATGACTGCAAAAAAATGTTCCATTTAATACAATATCAATGACAGCCTTCCAGCCGTTAGGAGATAGTTTTTCTGCTGGAACTAAAAAGTTTCCTGCAGCATTGTTAATCAGAGCGTCCACATCTCCAAATGTATCTACCGCAAACTTGACCATTTGATCGGCATCCTCTGGGTTTCGTACATCCATTTGGAAGTAAGCGATCGAGCCGCCATTTTGTTTTATTTCATTTGCTACCTTTTCTAACGTTTCTTCTGTTCTTCCAGTAATCACGACATTCCAGCCTTCATGTGCCAAATGGACAGCCATCGCCTTCCCCATTCCGCTTGATCCCCCTGTGACAATCACTGTTTGTTTCGTCATTTGTTCTCCCCCTCTGTGGTTTTGAATGACTATTCATTCATTATTTTCTATCATATCATGATTGACCCTAGATGCACCATATGGGAGATTCTTTAAATATGATGCTATACTTAATTTTATTTATAAAGGAGTCTTATATGAAGCAACTTTCTCGGAGACAGTTTTTAAAAGGAGCAGCTGGCGCGAGCATTCTCGGTTTTTTAGCTACAACATGTGGATACGGATATGCCAGATACATCGAACCACGCATGATCGATACCGTGTCAATGACCATTCGGGATGCTCAGCTTCCAGCTTCATTTGACCAGTTTAAAATTGCTCAATTTAGTGATGTTCATTTAAGTGATACATTTCCTGCGAAGGAATTAGAATCAGTAGTCCAGCAAATCAACGCTGAGTCTCCAGACCTCATTGTGTTCACAGGTGATCTCGTTGATTTTCAAGCATCGATTGAAGAGCATGAAAAAGCGAAAGCCTATTTGACTGAGCTCCATGCCCCGTTTGGTAAGCTCGCGATATGCGGTAATCATGACTACGGACCATTTGGCATTGATCTTTATGAGAATACGATGAAAGATTGCGGCTTTACAATATGTAAAAATGATGTGTTTCCATTAGAAAAAGAAGGGGCGCATATTCAGATTGCTACAATGGATGACCTGATGATGAGTGTGCCGGACTATGACCTGATTAAGCGAGAAGTATCATCTGATTTATTTACCTTGCTGCTCGTACATGAGCCTGATGCAGCATTGGAGCTGGATACAACCCCCATTAACTTGCAGCTTTCTGGACATACCCATGGCGGACAGGTGCAGCTTCCTTTCTACGGACCCATTCTCACAGCACCTTTTGGCCATACATATGTGGAAGGTTTATACGGAAGTTATCAGCACCGAATCTATGTCAACCGCGGACTTGGGACAACAAGACTGCCGCTTCGATTTTTAGCCAAACCTGAATTAACCTTTTTCACCCTCTCTTCTCGCATTTAGACAGAAGCCAAACCGCTTCTTTTTGCATATAGATAATCAAAGATCTTTCTCATGACAAATGTTAGGAGAAACCTTCCTTAGCCTGATTCCGTCCATATATAGATTGAGTGACAGGCATCATGGCTTCTTTTATTTGAGCAAAAGGAGTGTCCTTTGGTGCTGCGATATACGGTAAAACGCGGAGAAACGCTTGCTTCTATAGCGCTTGATTTTCGAACAACAACAGAAGATTTAAAGGCTGCAAACCCTTCACTGCAAGGCCGAGAGCCGTTACAAAATGAGGTCATTATCATTCCTGGTCTGCCCGATCCTAATACGATCCCTTACCGCATCTCTGTTTCGATCTCAAGCAAACGTCTCGTCTTGTTTTCTGGATCAGAGCTGATTCGGTCTTATCCGATTGCAACAGGAAGAATTTTAAATATGACACCGACAGGTTCTTATTATATTGTGAACAGACAGCCAAACCCAGGAGGTCCCTTTGGCGCCTATTGGCTAAGCCTCTCGAAAGTTCATTACGGCATCCACGGTACGAATAACCCGTCTTCAATTGGTAAAGCTGTGTCTAGGGGATGCATTCGTATGTATAATCAGAATGTCATCGAACTTGCTTCAATCGTTCCAAATGGAACACCTGTGACCATTAGCCAGTAGGAGAAATCAATTGTATGAATGCTTAAAATTTTATATGATATAAAGTGGGATCTTCAGGTTAAGGAGCGTATTTATGGATATTTTTAAAAACAGAAATTTTGTTCGTCTCTTTTTTGCAGCACTTGCTTCGCAAATGGGGACAACAGTAGGCAATATGGCGTTTGCCTTTTATTTGCTCGATCATTTTAGTCATCAGCCCGCCTATGCCACATTAGCAGAGCTCATGTATTCACTTCCAACGATCTTTGTCTTTTTTATGGTCGGTGTCGTAGCAGATCGTTTTGATCGTAAAAAAGTCGCAGAGAATTGCGATTGGATACGGGCTGGGCTGACGATTGTTTTATTCATTGTTATTTATTTCAATTCACTACCTCTTATTTTCTTGATCTTGTTTATACGAAGTGCCATTACGAAGTTCTTCTATCCAGCTGAAGCCTCTCTCGTTCAGGCGATTTTAAATAAAGATCAATATGCAAAAGCCGCTGGCTTAAATCAAATGCTGTTTAGTTTATTCATGGTATTTGGTGTTGGAATCGGTGCGATTATGTATAAGACAATTGGACTTCACGGTGCCATTACCATTGATTTGATCAGTTTTATTGTGTCAGGCATCCTGATTCGTACATGTAACATTCCAATTGAAGCACGTCAGCCAAATGGACAAGCAGGCTGGAGAGGCATGACCATTAAAACGTCTCTAAAAGATTTTAAAGAAGGCATTCTTTACATTATAAAAAATAAATTATTGGCTTCTTTAATTTTTGGCTTTTTTGTTTTCGGTCTAGTCAATGGCGCATTTGCTGTACTTCCGATGTTTACAATGAAATATGGCCTTTCACCGGACCATTTTGAACTGCATACATCATTCTTTACAATCGCGATCGGTGCCGGTCTACTTGTTGGCAGCTTAATGGGCTCTGTTCTCGCTAAAAAAGTAAAGATGCAATATCTCATGTCACTTCCAATTTTGGTTGCAGGCATTCTGATTTTTGTACTTGGTTCCACCCATACACTATGGTTGTTTTACGTCACATCGTTTGTCATTGGTACATGTATTGGCCCAGTCAACATTGTCATTGGCGGCTGGCTGCCGAGAATCGTCCACCCTCGTCTGATGGGACGTGTGTCAGGCTGGGTTGACCCACTTACCATGTTTGCTCAATCCATGACATTAGGTTTGATTGCGGTACTATTTCCAAAACTCATTACAAACGTTTCTTATATTTATTACGGAATGGGCGTTATTATTTTACTCGTTTTCCTTTTTTACTTCTTTACACTGCCAAAGTTCAGCAGAGAAGCTAACGACTTAGACGTGCAGCGTGAACTAAAAGGTCAGGGAGCGCAATAAATGAAGCAAAAAGGACTTTCTTCTATAGAAAGTCCTTTTTGCATGACTGAAACACAAACGGCACTTATTTTTTCTGCTCATCGAAATGATTGGAAGCAAAGGATGAATCGAACGATCATCTATCACGTACACAATGCCTCCAACGACAAGTGCGACCAATAAAGGAGTTAACATATCTTTCAATCTAAACAGTCCTGTCTGTTCTCATTAACTTTGATCTTATAACATATTTTTCTTTTTATGAAATAAAAGGAATGTGTATAAAATTGCAATATTTTTAATAAAAAATCTTTACATCTTTGGAAGTTTTATAGTAGTATAGTCAGGTTGGAGGTGAGGGGTATGCTAAAAAGTTATTATTTTATTCATACAAAAGATGATCAAGGTCAATATGTTGTACATACAGAAGATTGTGCATTTTTAGGTGATGCTTCAAGCCGTAAATTGATTGGTCTGCACATGAGTGGCGAGAGCGCCATTGATGAAGCTAAACAAATGACGAATGAAACTGATTTTAATGGTTGCTTCTACTGCGCTTATTCAAGTCATAAGAAATAGACCATGTGATTAAACCATATGTTCGGGCATGTTGTCTGGCATATGGTAAATTTTCAGGCGCAACATGAATACAAATTGAGAAACTACCCATTTATTTAAATAGGTAGTTATCACGAACTAATAGTTCACTTCATATATATTTCACCCAGTCAATTCTTCTTGCAATGAAAATCTCTCTTTGAACACCCTTCCTTCTCATTTTTTTGGCTGATATAATGCCATGAATAAAATCATGTATACAATACAAGCTGTCCCAGCCCATTGAAAAAAACCAAATGGCTCCTTTAACCAAAAAACAGTCGTGACAACTGCCGCAAGGGGCTCGACACTTCCAATTAAGCTTGACTCTTTCGGTGATAAATATTGCAAGCTTTCTATGTAAAACCAAAAAGCGATCATTGTACCAAATATGATAACAAACAATAAATAAACATACGCTTCAACAGGTAAATGCGAAAGATTTATCTTCCATGGCGGATGGACTAAGCTAAGGGCAGCTCCCCCAATCAGCATCGCCCAGCCGACAACGACTAAAGAATCAAATTCTTTTAACAGATTGATTGGATATAGCGTATAAAACGAAAGCGCTACAGCAGACAGTATTCCCCAAACCACTGCGACAAATGGAACGGTTAATGTTGAAACAGAACCATTCGTCAATAAGAGAAACATGCCCATGAACGCCAATGACACCGTCAGCATATCTCTTTTGGTAAAAGTAGATTGGCGGCGAAGTACTAAATACATGATAATCATAACAGGGGCCGTATACTGCAGAAGCGTCGCCACAGCTGCATTCCCAAGTTGAATGGATGCCATATAAGTATATTGAACAGCTAGCATGCCCATTACTCCAAATATAAGGACTTGCATAGCCGTCCTCTTCTTTTTCCACACACCAATTAGTTGCGTTCGTTCTTTTGTCATGAAATGAACAAATAAAAGCAGTCCACCTGAAATAAGCAGCCTGACAGTAACAAGCCAATTGACATAAATCCCATATTGCTGAAACAATTTTTGTGAAACAGTTCCTCCTACTCCCCAACAGATGGCACCAATCAGCACAAGCAAAATTCCCTTATTTCTATCCATTTCGTTCTCCTCAACTCTCAAACAATCATGATAATATAGTTGATAGTAGTTCACTTTGTTACATATTGATATATCAATTGAACATAAAAATAAAAGAATATTGAGGAGAACCATGAACAACCATCATTTTCTTATTGACTACAATTTGAAAGAATTAACGGAGCATTCTACTACGACCTGGTCTATCGCTCTTTATCATACGAAAATTTGTGATCATAGAAGCGGCCACATCCCTCTTCACTGGCATGACGAATTTCAATTTGTTTTTATTTTAGAGGGGGAAGCTGAATTTCACATCAATGAAGAGACGATATGTTTGAAGGAAGGAGATGGCGTATTCATCAATAGTGGCTGCCTGCATATGGCAAAAGATGCGAATGGGACAACTTGTACATATCTTTGTCTAAACGTTTCCCCACATTTCATCACAGCCAATGAATTATTTACCACTTTCGTTCATCCTTATATGCATGCGAGACAGACACCTTATATTTTATTGAACCGAAAAGACCACTGGCCAAATCATATCTATCAATGTATTCAAACCATTCAGCGATTAATTGATGAGACTCCAGCATATTATGAGCTTGAACTCAATATTCAACTCATCACCATGTGGAAATGTTTATTACAAAATGGCTTTCAAATAAAATATGATGCACGGCAGCATGATAAAAATGAACGGATGAAACCTATGCTGAATTGGATTCACCAGCATTATCACGAAAAGGTGCTTCTTCAAGATATCGCTCGAGCAGGTCAGCTAAGCCGATCTGAATGCTGCAGATACTTCAAAGATATTCTAAAGAAGACACCTCTTCATTATGTGAATGAATATAGAGTTCAACAAAGTCTCATCCTGCTTCAAGAAACAGACTTCAATATAACCGAAATTGCTTACAAAGTCGGCTTCAACAGCACAAGTTATTTTATTAGTATGTTTAAAAGAATAAAAAATACGACACCTTTAGCATATAGAAAATTAAAAGCGCCGCATTCTTTGTAACTGAAACAGATTGAAGAAAAATCATGATGGATAGATACTAGTGTCTTTGCACACCATTCTGTCATTTTTATATACAAACACGTTTTAGAACCGTCATGAATGGCTATTGTAAATAAGAACAATGGAAATCCTATCGCTTTTTAAAATAAGTCTATTTGCAATTTACTAATAAAAACGTATAATTTATACTAAGCACAGGAAGACGAAAGACAAAGGAGAGAAAAAATGGACGATTATGCTCATACTAAAGACATAGAACCTACAGCAGAAAACATCGCAAAAGCCATTTATACTGTTAACCGCCATGCTAAAACCGCACCAAATCCCAAGTTTCTTTATCTTTTGAAAAAACGTGCGCTGCAAAAACTATTGCAAGAAGGTAAAGGAAGAAAAGTGGGCCTACATTTCTCTAACAATCCCAAATATAGTCAACAACAGTCCGACGTGCTGATTGAAATTGGAGATTATTATTTTCACCTGCCACCAACCAAAGAAGACTTCGAATTTTTGCCACACTTAGGAAATTTAAATCAATCATATCGCAATCCGAAAGCGAATATGTCATTAAACCGAGCAAAGCAACTGCTTCAAACGTATGTCGGTTTAAAAGAAAAACCTACCGCCACAAAACAAAAATCACATTATACAAAGCCCGTCTTCAAACGACTCGGGGAAAGTTATTTTTAAACAAAAAACCACTCATGACGAGTGGTTTTTCCTTTAGATAATAAAGTGATCGACTTTTTCAATCAGCTGATGAATTTCTGGTTTACTAATTTGATCATCTGCACCAATTGTTTCCCCTTTATGGCGCAAATCTTCAGTGATTAACGAAGAGAAGATAAGAATCGGTATGGAACTTGTTAAAGGATTTTCCTTCAACAGTTTCGTTAATCGGTGACCATCCATTTTAGGCATTTCAATATCTGTAATAATCATATCAATTTCTTCTGTCACAGTAATTCCTTTGCTGACAAGGTCCATGACGTGGTCATATGCCTGTTTCCCGTCTTCAAAGGTCACAATGTTTTTATAGCCTGCTTCGGTTAATTCATTTGTTAATAAACGCATGAGAAGCGGAGAGTCTTCAACGACATAAAGCTTCTTCCCTGTTCTTCTCTCGTCTTTCTCACCGTCAAACATATGATACGTTTCTACTCCAGAAGCGGATTCAATATCATAAATGATTTTCTCATAATCTGGAAGGAAAACCATTTTCTCATCAAGCTTAATGATACCGGTTAAATGACGTTCCATCCCTTGATTGAGTGCAGTTGGCTTTTCAATCTCTTCCCAGCTGACGCGGTGAATTTGTGATACCGTTCCTGTATGGAACACAAATTTCCGTTGGTTGAATTCAGTCACAATATATTTCTCTTGTTCTGACTGATCTGACTCGACATTAAAAAAGGAAAATAGATTGATGACTGGTAAAATCTCGCCTCGTAAACTAATCATCCCTTCTACATCTTGATGAGAGTGCGGTACTGCCGTCACCTCAACCGGCTGGATGATTTCTCTTACTTTCATGACGTTAATGCCGAATTGATTTGAACCAATTTCAAACTTCACAATTTCCAATTCATTGGTACCAGAGTCAAGTAAAATTTCTTGTTTGTTTAAAGCCACGGAAATCCCTCTATTCTTCAATATAAGATTGTACTTTTTATATCGGCAGCATAGGTAAAAAGTTGACGTTTCTTTACGCTTTCTCTCGTACGAATTGATGAATCACAAGTCCTATCGCTGCAAGAATAAGTAAAGACCCTAGCGCCAGGCGGCTTGCGAGGTTTCCATGCTCTGCAAACAGCAGAGTGACTGACCCATAAATGATGGGTCCAATAATGGAAGACACCTTCCCTGAGAATGCGAAGAGACCAAAAAACTGTCCTCTCTTTTCCTTCGGTGTCAGCTCAATAATCAATATTCGTGATGCCCCCCAGCTTGCGCCGAGTGAAATACCGAATAAACTGCCAGCCACCCAGAAGATCCATTCCGTTGTGGCTGTGACAGCCAGAATCAGGGCAACGATCAAAATCACATACACGACTGTAATCGAGCGCTTTGCCCCAATCGCTTTTGTGATATATCCAAATAAAAAGGAGCCAATGATACTTGAAATGGTCGACACAAGATAAAGCAGAATAAATTGTCCAGCGGTAAAGCCAATGATGATTTTGGCATACACCGCCATCATCGCAATCGCTGTCTGCAGGGCATCATTCATAAAAAAGAAAGCAATCATAAAGATAAAAGCCGGCTTGTAATGTTTCATCTCTTTAAACGTGCGAATAATTTCTTTATACCCGCTGAAAAATGACGCCTTTTTCTCTTGCTGCGGCAGTGGATGAGTGTCTTTTACAAAAAAGAGAAATGGCAGGAAAAAGAGAAAGAATAATAGTGCTGTCGGAATAAATGCTTCATGAAATTGGTCATTGCCAACAAGTAAATAAACTGTGAGACCAACAAGTGTCCCTAAATAACCAACGGCAATGCCAAATCCAGAAATAAGCGGTATTTCATCCTTTGTCCCAAGATCGGGCAGGATGGTGTCATAAAACACCAGGCTCGAGTGATAGAAGAATTTTGCAATCACAAACAAGGTGACCACTACTAATAAAGAGACAGGCAGCCCAAACCATTCGCTTGAGAAATCAATCCCAGCAAAGATCCCCATCAAAAATGTACAAGCTATACATATTAGAGTAAACACTGTGATATAGCGCTTCTTTTTTCCTGTACGATCGATCAGGACTCCGTATAATGGTGTGAAAATGACGAGAAAAAAACTGGCTAGTGCGTTTGCATAAGAAATAAATGTACTAGCGATCTGATCCATTCTCGCACTGTCTCCGATTGTTTCCTGCAAGTAGAACGGGAAGAAAATGGTGATCATATTCGATGAAAATATCGTATTTGCAAAGTCATACAATGCCCAGGCCAAAATGGGTGCTGTCAAAAACAGCCCGAAGCCTGCCCCTTTTTTCTGCATGGTCTTTTTCCCTGTTTTCAATCGTTTGTCTCCCTTCCCTGCCTGATTTTTCACTATCATTCTATTTTATGTCATACGTCCCTCTTCCATACAAGCAATCTATACAAAAAGCACCTCTTACGATTGAGCAGAGGTGCTTTTTTTCATTATTTCTTCACAACAATGGTACTTGCAATTAAATCGTGAAGTGCTTGTTTTTTCTCTGTGAAAAAGGCAATGATGTAGCCAATATATAAGATTGGAGACAAAAAGCCTTTTGCAAAGAAGCGACCTGTTGCACGGCCGAATGTCACTTTTTCGCCCGTTACTCTTGTCACTTTAATCCCAAGAGCCATCTTACCAAGCGTTCCTTGCAGTTTTGATGATTCCATGATGGCGTAATAAAGCCATGTCACCACAATACCGACCAAGATCGCCCCTATATAGAAAAAGATAAGTCCCATAATCACTGCCCATTCCTCATCTGTCATAACAGTTGTTGAATAGTAATAGCTGTCGTCATCCATCATCAATGCTGCCTCTGGACTTGAGACAAAAAAGAGTGTTGCCAAAATAAACATGATAAAAGAATATGGTACGCCGATGATGATACCATCCAAAAGGTGTGCAAGAAAACGATAGCCTACGCCTGCTAGCTCAGGATGTTTCTTTTCTTGAATGTGTGGTTCTGTTATGTTTGTTTCCATCCTATTTCTCCTTTATTATGTATGTTTTCTATAAATTTCTTATAATCATTCGTTATTATATCTTATGAATATCGCAAGATCAATGTAACTTTACACTTTTACATATATTTTAGATCAGTTCGTCCTCAATGATTTATGTGAATAAATACTGAAAATTTGTGAAAATCATGGTACTTCTAGTTCTTTTACCTCCTGATTTTTTAACATTTTGTGATATTTTCGTCTTGTTTCCATTCTGCTGTTGACAATGGTTCTTCACATGGTACAATAGTCAAGGATTTTTTAAAGAAAGGTGTTCATGATGGGAACTGTCGTACTATTAAATAACAATGAAATGACTGTGATTGAAGATATTTGCGAAGCTGATTTTTTAGACATGAAGCATGATTTGTCAAATGATGACGCAGCTTATATCTCTTGGTATGAAGATTACGATACTGCTTATGGATATTGATTTCATTTCATAGATGAAGCGTAAAAAAAAGGCGATACAACCTAAGTTGGTTGATCGCCTTTTTACGTTTGCGTGCTTCTTTCACTTTCAGGTTCTACATGAATAAAGATTTGTGCATGCGGAAAATCTTGCTGTATCTTCTCTTCAATTTGATCACATAATTGATGAACATCTTCTATCGTTGTCTTGCCATCTACAATCAAATGAAAATCAATATATTCCTCTGCACCGGATCGTCTTGTTCGAAAGTCATGATATTCGATGAATTCTTGACTGAATCCTTGAATGATTGCTTCGATCGATTGTTCTTCCTCGGGCGTTAGCCGGGCGTCTACGAGTGGCGGGAAGGCTTCTTTCATGAGTTTAAATGCTTCACGCATAATAAAGAGAGCAAGTATCATTCCAATGATCGGATCTAAGAAATACCAGTCGGTTAATGCGACAAGCAATAAACTGAATGCGACCCCTAATGACGTATACACATCAGTTAACAGGTGCAATGCATTCGATTTCATGGCGACAGAATGGACCCTTTCCGCCTCTTTGTTCACAGCCTTCGATACGATAAAATTGATGAGCGCGCCTATCAGCATCACCACAATGCCAAGTACAGGCAGCTTGACTGGCTCTGGATGCATTAATTTGTGAACACATTCGTAGATGATCCAAATGCCCGCAACGAAAATCAGTAAGGTCTCAATCGTTCCAGAAATATTTTCGACTTTTCCGTGTCCATAAGGATGTTTAGAATCTGCTGGCTTTCTTGAAATACGAACAGAGATAAATGCAATAAAAGATGCCATTAAATCGAGAAAAGAATGAATGGCTTCTGATAAAACAGCAACAGATCCAGTGAGCAGACCTACAATGATTTTTAAGATGACAACAAATGTGTTACTCATCACGGATAGAAACGCTATTTTTGATGTCTTCGCTGATTGTTCCATTTATCGTCCTCCTTTAGGAGATCGTATGTCTATGAAAGCAATTCCCATGACCCTGATTCTCACGTTCTTTCAGTTTACACCGTTTTGCCGTTTTCTAATCATGTTATCGCAGCCTGTATTTTCTCGTGAGGTTACGCTATAATAAATGTTGCTCTTTCTTCAATATATCACTCATGCTGTGATGAATAGGAGAATAGACTACAGATAATGATATCCAGTGCCTTTCGCAGGTGACATTTATGCAGTGAATGGTAAAATAGGATAAAAACATAAATTTTTAAGGTGATGAGAAATGGAGCATTTGCTGAATCCAAGAGTAAAGGATATTGAAATTTCAGGCATTCGAACATTTTCAAATCTCGTATCGTCATATGAGGATGTCGTATCTTTGACGATAGGCCAGCCCGATTTTTATACGCCGCATCATGTCAAAACAGCTGCAAAAGCAGCCATTGACGAGAATTTCACTTCGTACACTCATAATGCTGGTTTCCTAGAGCTAAGACAAGCAATCCAGCACTACATCAAGAAGAAAGTCAACCTTGATTATGATGCAGAGTCAGAGATCATTGTGACGACAGGTGCAAGTCAAGCGATTGATGCTGCGTTTCGAACCATTTTGTCAGAGGGTGATGAAGTGATTTTACCTGGACCTGTCTATCCTGGCTATGAACCGATCATTCGAATGTGCGGGGGGAAGCCCGTACATATCGACACAACGAATGCTGGCTTTAAATTAAATGCCAAGCTGATTGAGGATGCATTAACGGAAAAAACAAAGTGTGTTGTGCTTCCTTATCCTTCAAATCCAACTGGTGTCACGCTTTCAGAAGAAGAATTGAAAGAGATTGCCCAGCTCCTTGAAGGAAAAGACATCTTTATTTTATCCGATGAAATCTATAGCGAGCTGACATTTGACCGGCCGCATCATTCAATCGCTTCTTTCTTAAAGGAACAGACCATTGTGATTAACGGACTGTCTAAGTCTCATAGCATGACTGGTTGGAGAATTGGCTTTTTATTTGCTTCAGCTCCAATTGCTAAACATGTATTAAAAGTACATCAATATAACGTGTCTTGTGCCTCGGCTGTCTCACAAAAGGCGGCACTTGAAGCTGTGACAAATGGTGTGGATGATGCACTCATCATGAGAGAGCAATATAAGAAAAGGCTCGATTATGTATATGATCGGCTCATTTCTATGGGGCTTCCGGTCATTAAGCCTTCTGGCGCTTTTTATATTTTTCCATCCATTGAATCATTTGGGATGAGTTCCTTTGATTTTTGTATGGAGCTGTTAGAAAGTACAAGACTTGCTGTCGTACCAGGGTCTGCTTTCTCTCCACTCGGCGAGGGGTATGTGCGTCTATCCTATGCTTATTCACTTGAAACACTGAAAGAAGGACTTGACCGCCTAGAACAATTCGTTCTTGAAAAGCGTTCTATTCATTTAACAGACTGAAACAACGGCTCTCCTGCCGTTGTTTTTTATTTTGCAGGAAACATGATGTGAAATACGGTGCCCTTTTCGGGATGACTATCCACACGGATCGTCCCGTTGTGATTTTCTAAAATATTAAATGTCACCATAAGGCCAAGTCCAGTCCCTTTTTCCTTTGTCGTTAAAAAGGGCTCTCCTATTCGCTTCATGACCGATTCAGGAATGCCAACCCCTTCATCACGAATGGTGACGTGAATTCCATCTCTTTCTGCTTTGGCCGTAATGTCAACCTTCCCTCCGTCCGGCATGGATTCTACGGCATTTTTGATTAAATTGATAAACACCTGCTTGAGCTGATTTTGATCCCCGTTCATCAGGAGATCCTCTTCTATTTCACTCGTATTCATTAAAATGCCATTTAAGTTCGCTTGTGTTTCTAATAAAGCCGTGACTTCGCTGATGATTTTTTTCAAATCAAGTGTCTGCATCGATGCCGTTTGCTGCGGTTTTGCCAGCATGAGCAGCTCGCTTAAGATAATTTCTATCCGGCTCAGTTCAGAGAAAACAATCTCGAAATATTGATCCCGATCTTTTGTTTTCGGTTTAATGAGCTGCAAAAAGCCTTTGATGGCAGTCAATGGGTTCCTGATCTCATGTGCAATGCCCGCAGCCAATTGGCCTGCGATCGATAATTTTTCAGATCGGAGCATGAGCTCTTCTGTCTGCTTACGTTCGGATATATCTCTTAAAATAATTTGAACGGCTGTTTCTCCAAAAAATGTAGTTGGGATACACACCATTTCTGTATAAATCAGTTTGTGTTTAAACGTATGACAGCTCATCGTGACAATCTCAGAATCTGATGCTCTTTCAATAATACGTGATATGCTTTTTTTCACTTTTGGCTGGTCACAGGAATGGATTTGATGAAAAATATCTTTTCCTATTAATTTATCGTAATGCTCGGCTTCAAATAATTTAATGCCTGATTCATTCATAAACACCCATTTGTGATCGTGAATGACCGCAATCGTATCAATGGAGTTTTGGATGAGCAGCTGATACCGCTCCCGGCTTTTTTGCAGAACGGTTTGGAATTTCTTACGGGATGAGATGTCTACTAACAGCAAAAGCTCTGCCCGCTGATTTTGATAGATCGTTGGTGATGACTTCACTTCGATATGAATGCTGCTCCCATCTTTCCGCTTCCAAATCTGTTCAATCATTCCGACTGGAAGACCTTGTTGCAGCCTTGTAATTCGGCTTCTCACAATGTCATGGTACTCCTCAGCAATAAAGTCAAATGCAGTTTTGCCGATCATGTCATCTCTTGTACATACCCCCATTAATTGAAGCATCGCATCATTCGCATAAACAATTTCCCCTAAAATCGTAATACATAACGGATTTGGCAGCATGGCAATCAATTGTTCAGCTTCACTGACATGTTGGAAAGCCGGCAGACTGCCTAACGACTGTTCTGACACTTCTGATGTTGTTTGAAATGCTGCTTTTTGCGGTTCAGCGTCCAGCACCCTCATTTTTAGGATCATTTCTCTACTTAATTCACTGTCTAACTCATCACAAGCAACAAAATCAATACTAGCTTCAATCCATACAGCTGTTAGGTCACTTCTAAGCAGCCTAAAGTGGGAAATCTCTAGCATGTGCTGATTGTAGAAATAACTCTCGACGAGAAATTGATCTTCGGTATGAACAAAGTCTTTCAAAAAACACCCTAGTAAATCCTTTTGTTCATAGAGCAAAAGCTGCTTACAGTTAGAAGAAATGTAGAGAAAGCGGCCATTAGAAGAAAGAACGGCATGTAAATCGATATTCGAATAAAGCTGATTCGAATCTTTCATTTTTTGTTCCATCGTCGTCCGACCCTCCTTTTCATTTTTTAGGGTTGTCCTTAGATTGATGTATAAAAAAGATTCGCTAGAAAACCCGTATTTTCCTTCCGTCATCGAGGGAAACGTCCATATTTTCAGCAAAAAAGAGCACATTCTCTTGATGTGCTCTCTGCTGTTTACTGCTTTTCGTATTTCTTTTGTAATTCAACGTACTTATCAATAATTTTACTTGGGATGGTTTTAATGACGGAATCTTTGTCTGAGACATAAGGTGTCACGACACTAAAAGCTACTTTTGGATTGGACGATGGATAATATCCTCCAAAGGTTAAATTGTAAGTGGGGTTTCCCCACCAGCTGCGGTTAGCACCATAGTAAAAGGTTTGGGCCGTCCCTGTTTTTCCTGAGACATCATGCTGACCAAAGCGGCCAGCGGCAGTACCGCCGGTCGATGTGACCATTTTCAGTCCCATTTTGACGCGGTCAATATCTGCTTTCGAATTGTTAATCGTGTTCAATACCTTCGGCTCATATTTTTTCACGACTGGGCCTACTTCATCCTTCTTCGTTGGAAGGTGAACGCTTTTCACCACTCTTGGTTGAACGCGATTTCCTCCATTGGCGATCGTTGACATGTACTGGGCAACTTGAAGCGGTGTATACGTGTCATACTGCCCAATTGCTTCATCGAGCAAAAGTCCGCCGACCGTCTTCGGATGTGTCTGCATCCCGCTTGATTCCTGCGGCAAATCGATCCCTGTTTTCACGCCGAGGCCGAATTGCGCATAGTAGTTTCTCATTTTTTGCAGGTGCTCAGGTCTTGCCGGTAACGGACCATCCTTTTGATAAATGATGCCCGCCATTCTCATCGCTACTTGGAACATGTAGACGTTGGAACTTTTTTGGAGAGCCTGTAGATCATTGACCCATCCAAGAACTTTGTATGACCGTTTCGGCTTTCCACCACTCCCTGCAAAGTAGAGCGGTGTATCCATATAGGATTGGTTGTGCGACATTCCGTCCTGATAACCGCCAAGTACTGTGGCTCCTTTGATTACAGAGCCCATTTCGTACTGGGTCGTAAATGTTCCGATGGCATAATCAGTGACGTCTCTGCCGTCCATTTTCTTGCCAGACATCGCGAGAACATCCCCAGTGTTAGGGTCCATCATCACGACAAATGCACGGTCCATCATATAGTTTCTCGCACTAGCGGATCTAAGCTCTGATTCGACGATCTTGTCGACTTCCTTTTGCAGCTCCATATCAAATGTCAGTGCAAGATCAAGTCCTCTTCGTCCCTCTGTCCGCTTGATTTCATCGAGCAGCTTCCCGCCAACCTGAGTATATTGAACGGTCGCTTTCTCCGGGTTCAGAAAATCCTCGTATTGATACTCTAAATAGCTCTTCCCTACTCGGTCATTACGTGAGTAGCCTCTTGCCATATAGTAATCTTCACGCTCTTTTATAATCCCTTGCTCTGGTGTGGTCACACCGCCAAGTACATTATAAAGGGTCTTCTCATACGGATATTTTCTTGTCCAATCATTGATGACATTCACACCAGGCAGTTCATCAAGATGCTCTGATACAAGTGAAATCTCTTCATAGGTCAAACTCACAGATGATGCCTGCTTTGACTCTTTTGTTTCATCGAGTAAAGCAACTTTTTCGTCCCCTTTTTTCTCTTCATTTGGGTCCATTGCTTTCACGATTTGAGGCTCAAAGGCATATCCGCCTGTAAATCGACGATAGATCGCTGCAACTGCTTTTTCCTCTGCATTTTTTTCGATCGCCTTGACCTCTTCCTTAGGCACGCGCTCTACTTGAAGCGGATAGACATCTTTTGCTTTAAGATTCTTTTGCTCTGCTTTTGAAATGAGCTTATCCGCTTCTTTCGGATGGCTTGCCAGCCAAAAATCTCGAATGTCACGCTCTCTCAAAAAATCAGTATCCATTTTTATATAAGTCGCAAGTTTTCTTGCTACCTTAATCTTATCCTTCGCTTTTACACCGCTTTCTGATGTATAAACGATGGCAGGTACACTTTCATTATCAACGACGATTCTTCCTCTCGCGTCATACATTTTTCCTCTTGGTGACGGGTATGATGCTGTTTTGACCTCTGTTCGGTTAGCCTGCTTTTTATAATCCTCACCATTGACGATTTGCAGTACACCAAGCTTGATCACAAGCACAGCAAACAAACTAAAGACAGCGAAGAAAAAGAGATTAATCCTCCAGGCGTTCCGGCGCTTGAATTTTTTCTGCTCGGCACCACCTTGATGCTGTTTCTCTCCCACTTATGTAGCTCCTCTCATCCTTTCAATCTTTTACAATTACCACTCATTATTGTAACACTTTTGTAATAGTTGTTACAGCGAAACAAGCGAAAAAAAGCTGTCAATCCCTATTATGCAAAAAAATATACTAACACTTTAAAATATTGGTATGTTTATGTCGTTTTCATTAAATGGCAGAATTCCCTATCCTTTGATATGAGGCGGTTTTTTTTGTGACTTTAACAAAAATGACAAACAGGCATTGTCAATGGAGGATGCTGGTACGTTTATAACAAAAAGTCCATGTTATGATTTTCTGTGAGAAAACAAAACAAAGATTTTAGGAGGAGTTACAATATGAAGAAGAAATCATTCTTTTTTTCAGCGCTAACGGCTGCTGCACTCATCACGTTCACTGGGGGACATTCAGCTGATGCGAAGGAGCTTAACCTGAAACAAGTAATACATGTACAGCATCAAGCCATTGATCTTCATACATTAGCTACAAAATTACATATCTCTTCAGATGTAAACAAGCTAAGCAAGTCGAATCAAAAAGAGATCGAAGCTCTTTTAAACAAGCTGATCAAAAGCGGGCAACCTGTTACTGGCACAAAAGTGGTAAAAGAAGTAAACAAAGCAAAAAATGAACAAAAACAAGAATCAGTGAAAAAACCTACTGCTTCTAAACCAAGTGCGCCAGCAAAACAAAATACAAACAACAATACAAAAGCTGATCAAAAAGACACAACGACAGCAAAAGCAGACAGCAGCTTGAATGCATTTGAAAAAGAAGTCGTTGAGCTTACAAACAAAGAGCGTGCAAAGCAAGGATTAAAAGCACTTTCTGTTGATTCAAAGCTAAGCAAATCTGCTCGTGCAAAATCTCAAGATATGAAAGATAAAAACTATTTCTCTCATACAAGCCCAACTTACGGATCCCCATTTGATCAAATGAAGAAATTCGGGATCACTTACAAAACAGCAGGTGAAAACATTGCCCAAGGTCAAAGATCTCCACAAGAAGTGGTGACTGCTTGGATGAACAGTGAAGGTCATAGAGCCAATATCTTAAACAAAAACTATACACATATCGGTGTTGGTTATGTGAAATCTGGAAACTACTGGACGCAGCAATTCATCGGAAAATAAGTTATCTAAAAAGCCTGTCCCAAAGTAGGACAGGCTTTTTTATTTCACCCATAATTTATATATACTTTGTGTGCCGCTATTTTCTTCGCCCTGTTCGCGCAGCTTCTCATAAAGTGACTTCGCAAGTGAGAGCCCAGGCATCTCTTCTCCCATCAGCTCTGCTTCTTCAAGTGCAATGCCCATATCTTTAATAAAATGCTTCACGTAGAACCCTGGCTCGAAATCACCTTTCAGCATTCTTGGAGCAAGGTTTGACAAGGACCAGCTTCCTGCCGCACCCGTTGTGATGCTTTTGAGCACGTGCTCTGGATCAAGTCCTGATTTTTCGGCATAGGCCATAGCCTCTGCGACACCTACCATGCCTGCTGCAATCGCAATTTGGTTACACATTTTGGTATGCTGGCCGCTTCCTGCCGGTCCTTGATATTGAATGTTTTCGCCCATTTTCTCAAATAAGGGCAAACACGCTTCATAGGCTGATTTTTCTCCGCCAATCATGATCGCAAGCGTTGCATTTTTTGCGCCTACGTCTCCGCCAGAAACTGGTGCATCTAATGCAAACAGCCCTTTTTCTTTCGCTTTCACTTCAATTTCTTTTGCCAGCTGAGGCTTCGATGTCGTCATATCTATCAGATAAGTACCAGGCGCAGCATGTGCCACAAGCCCCTCTTCACCTAAATAGATTTCTTCTACATCTGATGGATATCCTACCATTGTGATGACAGCATCTGCATGTTGTGCAATTTCCTTCACTTCCGGCTTCCATGATGCGCCTTTTTGAATGAGTGCATCTGCTTTCGCTTTTGTTCTTGTATAAACGAGAACTTCATATCCAGCATCCATTAAATGTTCTGCCATACTGCGTCCCATTACACCAATTCCAATAAAACCAACTGTTTTGATTTGTGTCATCACTTGTTCCTCCTTAAAGAGACTTTGTCAATCCACCATCAATGATAAGTGTTTGACCTGTCATATATGTATTGGCTTCAGATAAAAGAAAGGCTGCATATGCTGCAAATTCCTCTGGCTGTCCATAACGGCCAAGCGGAATCGTACGTTCAGCCTGTGCTTTGATTTCTTCAACCGTTTGATGCTCTGCCTGCGCACGGTGCTTGTCGAGCTGTTTGACGCGGTCTGTTTCAATTTTCCCTGGGGCTAACGTATTAATCAAAATCCCATCCTTAGCAAGCTCCTGAGCGGCTGTTTTTGTCCAGCCGGCAATAGCCGGTCTAAAAGTATTTGACAACATCAAGCCTGGGATCGGTTCTTTTACTGATATAGACGCAATGTTTAACACGCGTGCACCGCGTTTTTTCAAATAAGGCAAGGCCTCTTTTAATAATCGAATATAGCTGAGTAAATGAAGCTGAAATGATTCCATCCAGTCTTCATCTGTTAAGGTTTCAAGCGTCCCTGTTTTAGGCCCGCCTGTATTGTTCACAAGAATGTCTACACACTTCTCATCACCAGCTGCCGCTTGAACTAGCGCCTTGATTTGCTGCGCGTCAGACACATCACATACTTGATAAGTCAGCTTTCCTTTTACAAGCGGAGATAATTCTTTCACCGTTTCTGTCAGCGTGTGCTCATGTCTTCCTGAAAGCATCACATCTGCTCCCTCTTTTGCTAGAGCAAAGGCAATCGCTTTTCCGATACCTTGACTACTTGCAGCGACCAATGCTTTTTTTCCAGATAAATTGACATTCATGTCAACACCTCCTTTGCTTTATTTTATCATACAAAAAGAACCTTGCTCACGTCGCAAGGTTCCTTTCCGCTTCTTTACAGCTTAAACCGATCTACTGCCTGACGTAATGCATTGCTTGATTCGTTCAGCATTTCAGTCGAGGTTTTCGTTCTTTCTAAAACTTGGACTTGTTCATCTGTAGACGCATGCACTTCCTCAGCTGAAGCCGCCGATTCTTCTGAAATTGCAGCAATGCTTTGAATGGAGTCACTCATCTTCTGCTGTTCTTCTGTCATTTCATTGATCTGTGTATGAATGCTGTCGATTGTACCGACAAGTGCCTGCATTTCCATTGTGATGCTGCTCAGTGCCTCACCTGTTGCATTAATGGCGTCACCTTGTTCCTCATTCATCTTACTTGCTGCTGTCATCGCTTCAGCCGCCTTCTTCGATTCATTTTGAATGAGTTTGACGGTTTCACTAATGTGTTTTGTTGATTGCGCAGATTGTTCAGCAAGCTTTCTGACTTCTTCTGCAACAACAGCAAATCCTCGTCCGCTTTCTCCAGCTCTCGCTGCTTCAATGCTTGCATTCAGTGCAAGTAAATTCGTTTGATCCGAGATTTGAGAAATGGCTGTCACCACGTTTTCGATATTTTTCGTTTTATGCTCAAGGTCTAGCAGCATTTGCTCTACCTTTTTCGATTCTTCGTTCGCTTGTGTTGATTTTTGAACGAGCACACCAAGTGCATCAAGCCCTTTATAGCTTGCATCCTCAGATGATTTTGAGTTGGTTTGCATTTGTGAGGCAAGCTCACCCATATGGCGCACTTTCTCATACAATTGCTCTGATTTCTCATTAATTGTTTCTGCATCTGATGCCTGCTTAGATGCCCCTGTAGCCACCTCTTGAATGGCGGTTGCAATCTGTTCGCTCGACAGCAAAGTTTCATTTGAAATTTGTGTGACTTCATCCGTTGATGTCACTACTTGGTCTGAAGCCCCTTTCACTTTTTCAATTAACTCTCTAATGTCCTCTATCATTTGATTAAAGCTTTTCGTGAGGAGACCAATTTCATCTTTGGACTTCACTTCAAGCGTACTTGTTAAATCGCCTTCTGACACTTTACGCACATGCCCTGTTAGACGCTTGATTGGCGTTGTAATGCTTCTTGCCAATAAGAAGCTGAGGATCATCGCAAGAATAATGGCAATGACGGATATAATGATACTTGTCTGATTCATTTGTTCTGTAATCCAAAGCAGTTTCTTTTTCTCAAAGCTAACACCAACCGTCCAATCGGCTTCTTTGATTTTAGATATGACCGTCAGTTCTTTGCTGTCATCAATACCTGAGTTGTCGATTGCTTTTTTCACAGAAGCAACTTTTGATATGTTTTTTCCTTGCTCTTTTGGATGCGCCAAAATGGTGCCTGTGTTATCAACTAAGAAAGCGGTCCCTTTATAAGGAATCTCTTGTTCATTTATATAAGATTGAATGGAGGAGAGCTTCAAATCAAGTCCAGCGACTCCAATGACCTTTCCATTTTTGACAATCGCCTTCGTGGCTGAGACAATCACTTTTTTCGTTGCTTCATCAATATATGGATCTGTCCAAACAACCTGATCAGGCTTTTCGACTGCTTGTTTAAACCAGCCTTGTTTAGATGGATCATACCCTTGGCCAAGATCGAACTCCGGGAAGCCGAGCATTTTGCCATCAGTTGTTCCAATATAAGCAAACGAAATGAGTTTATCCTGTTCCTGCAGGTTTTTTATTGCACTTTTTTCAAAATCCAGTGTTTGCTTTGTTTGTTTTTGCGCAAATTCTTCAGTTATTTTACCTGTTGCCAATTTGTTAATTGTATTGCCGTAATTATCAAGCTTTTCTGTAATAATGTCTTTCAGGCTTTCTGCCGTTGCTGTGGCGGTCGTTTTTGCATCTCGTTCAATCAGTGGTGTTAATACCATGTTGGAACCCACTTGAACTGCCACAACGGTTAAAATTAAAATAACTGAGATGAAAACAGCTATTCTCACTTGAAGTTTCTTAAACATCTCCTCACACCCCTATATCCTACTTTCATACCTCGTTGTATATATCGGCATAATTGATACCGCATTCAATAGTTGTGAGAAAATTTAAATAGAAAAAACAAGCCCAAAAAGGCTTGCTTCAAGTAAAATATTCAATTTTTGCAGACGGAAAGTACTGATCAATATATGATTCCAACGTCTGTCTTAGTTCTTGTTCCTCATCTTTTTGGTAGATATATTTCCCGATTCCATATCTACCCCACTTGTATCTTCTTTTTTCTTCATCTAATTCTAATTTTGATTTCGGATAGTTTTTTTGGATGACACGCTTCGCTGGTTTTGTAAAACGGTGCTGGATCATTTCGAAGGTGATATCGTGCCTCACATCTTCAGGAAGGGCTGCATCTAGCTTTTCAAAAAGAACTTTATACCCTTCCTGCCAGCCTTCATGAATGTAAATTGGGGCAATAATAAAGCCAAGAGGATAGCCTGCCTTTGCGACCTTGACAGCCGCTTCAATCCGCTGATCAAGCGGTGATGTTCCAGGTTCGAAATATTTAATGACATAATCCGCATTGATGCTAAAACGGAATCTTGTCCGGCCATTATGCTTTGCATCAAGTAAATGATCGACATGATGAAATTTGGTCACAAAGCGAAGCTTACCAAGATCAGTTTGGCCGAAGTATTCAATCGCTTTCTTTAGTGTATGTGTCAAATGGTCAATTCCTACAATATCTGACGTACAAGAAGCTTCGAATCTCGTGATATCCGGCGCACGCTCATTCATGTACTGCTCCGCCTGATCTAATATTTCTTCAACATTCACATATGTTCGAATGTATGGCTTACTTCCCATCGTCGTTTGCAGGTAGCAATAATGGCAATGCCCCATACAGCCTGTTGCAAATGGGATCGCATACTCCGCAGATGGTTTCGACGTATCAAACTTCAACGTTTTCCTCACACCAATGACAAGCGTTGATTTCGCATTACGATACTTTTGTAAGTCATTTTTACCCGGAATATTTCTTACTTGGTTATGTGAAGTCGTTTCTCTTATTTCAATACCCATCCCCTCGAACTTTTCCTTCAGCTCTCGTCCTAACGGGTACTCTAACGCCCGTGGTTCAATGTACACAAGCTGGGGCACAAAAGGTTTGATCATATTTAGCACATCCTTACCTTATAGGTTTTCATACCGTTACTTTAACCGTGCAGGATGGCTTTTATCCTTTCTAAAATCTCCCTTATTCAAATAAATCTTGATAAAGAGCTTCTGCTTCTTCATATGTCGGAAAGACCGCATCATCTGGAGCCAAGGGATGGTACGTTTCAAGTAAAAATAGGGCAAGCTCCTCTTCGTTGTATGGATGTGAAACGATTTCTGCTTCTTTGATTTGTGCTACGTTTGCTGCATGTGGATTTCGATAAATCACATATACTTGATCACCCGGTTTATAGTCTGAGAAAGGCAATCTGGTCACCTCCATTTTTCTTATAGAATGCCCTTCTCTCTGACGGATATGACCCAATATGATAAAATTCGACAAAAAAACCAGACAGGGTTACTGTCTGGTTTGAATTCACTTAGTTATGTTGAAACGTTTTCTTCACGAAATCAACCACTTCTTCTGTCGTGCTAAGTGATAAAATATGCTCTTTAAATGATGCCGCTTCTTCCTTAGAAAGCTTGCTTAGCTGAGTTCTTGCTGGAAGAATAGATGTCGCACTCATTGAGAATTCATCTAATCCTAATCCAAGAAGAAGAGGAATTGCGATTTCATCTCCTG
This sequence comes from Bacillus sp. FSL K6-2431, assembly GCF_038005165.1. Lineage (NCBI taxonomy): Bacteria > Bacillati > Bacillota > Bacilli > Caryophanales > Bacillaceae > Bacillus > Bacillus sp. FSL K6-2431. The sequence goes on from NZ_JBBOSQ010000001.1 coordinate 754,483, forward strand.
CCATCTCTCCGCACATGCCAACCCATTTACCTTCTTTATGCGCTGCTTCAATAACAAGCGTAATCAGACGTAAAATCGCTGGATTGTAAGGCTGGTAAAGATAAGACACTCGTTCGTTCATTCGATCAGCAGCCATTGTGTATTGAATCAAGTCATTCGTTCCAATACTGAAGAAATCCACTTCTTTTGCAAATTGGTCTGCAATGACAGCTGTTGATGGAATTTCTACCATTATACCGATTTCAATGGAATCGGATACGTCTGTACCAGCGGCAACCAATGCTTCTTTTTCTTCAAGTAAAATGGCTTTTGCTTCTCTAAATTCTGATAACGTCGCGATCATAGGGAACATGATTTTCAAGTTTCCATATGTACTTGCACGAAGTAAGGCGCGTAGCTGTGTTCTGAAAATCTCCTGTTCTTCGAGGCAAAGGCGGATCGCTCTAAAGCCAAGAAACGGGTTCATTTCTTTTGGAAGCTGCAAGTAAGGGAGTTCTTTATCGCCACCAATATCTAGTGTGCGGACAACCACTGCTTTGCCTTCCATTTTCTCTAAAACAGTTTTATACGCATCGAACTGCTCTTCTTCTGTAGGAAGCTGATCTCTGCCCATGTATAAAAATTCTGTACGGTACAATCCGACTGCTTCGCCGCCATTTTCAAGCACACCTTTTACATCTTCAGGTGTTCCGATATTTGCAGCTAGCTCTACGTGAACGCCGTCTTTTGTGACCGTTGGCTGGTCAACCAGTTTCGCCCATTCCGCTTTTTTAGCTAAATAGTCTTCATGCTTTTTTTGATACGCTTTCACTTCATCTTCAGAAGGCTGAATGATGACGTCTCCGCTAATACCATCAACAATGATCAGATCACCATTTTTCACCGTTTTTGTTGCTTCTTTTGTTCCAACAACAGCTGGAATCTCCATTGATCTTGCCATAATCGCTGAGTGAGAAGTACGACCGCCGATATCTGTCGCAAACCCTTTGACGAATTGTCTGTTCAGCTGAGCAGTATCAGAAGGAGTTAAATCTTCAGCAATGATGACCACTTCTTCAGAAATCATGCTTGGATTCGGAATGTCAACGCCTAGCAAATGTCCAATTACACGTTTTGTTACGTCGCGAATATCCGCTGCACGTTCCTTCATGTATTCATTGTCCATTGCTTCGAACATCGTAACAAACATTGTCGCTGTTTCTTTTAAAGCAAATTCAGCATTTACTTTATCAGAGTTGATTTTATCCTTTACTGGGTTTAGCAGCTCTGGATCACTTAACACAAGAAGGTGTGCAGAAAAGATATCTGCTTTGTCTTGGCCAAGCTCTTTTAGCGCATGTTCTTTAATTGCTTCAAGTTCTTGTTTAGAAACATGAATTGCTTCTTCAAAACGCTTCACTTCTGTCTCTGGATCGTTGATGTCTTTTTGGTGAACTGTTAAATCTGGTTCTTCCAGACGATATGCTTTTGCAATCGCAACGCCTGATGAAGCACCGATTCCTTTCAGTTGTTGCATTACTCGCCTAGGCCTTCACTTTTCATTGTGTCTTTAAGCGCAGCAAGTGCATCATTTTCATCAGAACCAGAAGCAGAGATTGTGATTGTAGCACCTTTCGCAATTCCTAGAGACATTACACCCATAATAGATTTCAGGTTCACTGTTTTACCATTATATTCTAAGTTGATATCAGCATCATATTTACTAGCAGTTTGTACAAGTACTGTTGCAGGACGTGCGTGAATTCCAGAATCTGCAGTTACTTTGAATGTTTGTTGAGCCATTTTTATCAATCTCCTTTTTATACAATTAATACATCCACAATATTATATCATACTGCCGAGCTTGTCATCTAACAAGAACGGCAGTTATGAAAATTATTTTGAAATTTTCATGATGTTTTCTTGACCAGCTTTGATTTCACCGGCTTCTTGAAGGTCAATAAATTGTCCTTCACTTAAGTTGGTAAATACAATTGGTGTCATCAAAGATGGTACTTCAGACTTAATTTTATCAATATCAACCTCTAAGAGTTTTTGACCGATTTCTACTTGATCTCCCTCTTGTACAAATGCTTCAAATCCTTCTCCTTTGAGGCTGACCGTATCAATACCGAAGTGGATCAAAATTTCAAGTCCACCGTCAGATTGCAGGCCAATTGCGTGTTTCGTTGGGAATACATTTAAGATCTTCCCTTTCACCGGTGAAACCACCGTTCCATCTGTTGGCAAGATGGCGAAACCGTCACCCATCATTTTCCCTGAGAATACTTGATCTGGTACATCTGTAATCGGATGAAGCTCCCCTGTAATTGGTGATGCAAAAATTTCTTCACCTAGTTCGTTTTGAAGCGGTTTTGCAATGACCTCTTCGACCTGCTGGCTGACTTCTTCTTTTGCAGAAGGATCTTTCGCTGGACGAGGCGTGCGGCCTGCAATGATGTCCTGCATTTGTGTTTTTAAATTATCAGAGCGAGGACCGAAGATGGCCTGGATGTTGTTCCCTACTTCGAGAACTCCTGAAGCACCAAGCTTTTTCAAGCGGTCCTTGTCCACTTTCTTCTGATCATTAACAGTGACACGTAAACGCGTAATACAAGCATCAAGGTGTTTAATGTTTTCTTGGTCACCCATTGCTTCAAGAATTTCATAAGGTAAGTCATTACCCTTTTCAGACTTAGCACTATCTGCACCGTCAGCTGCTTCATCCTCGCGGCCTGGCGTTTTCAGATTAAATTTGCGAATGGCGAATCTAAATCCGAAGTAATAAATTGCAGCAAGTGCGAGACCAACTGGAATCACAAGCCACCAAGCGGTTCTGTTTGGCAAGATACCGAATAAGAAGAAATCGATTAATCCTCCTGAGAAGGTCATACCGATTTTCACGTTTAGAATATCCATTATCATAAAGGATAATCCAGCAAATACACAGTGGATTGCAAATAACACTGGTGCAACAAACAAGAATGAGAATTCAAGTGGTTCAGTAATCCCTGTTAGGAAAGAAGTCAGGGCTGCTGATCCCATAATTCCTGCGACAAGCTTTTTATTCTTTGGTTTTGCTTCATGGTAAATCGCAAGTGCTGCTGCTGGGAGACCAAACATCATGAACGGATATTTCCCTGTCATGAATGTACCAGCTGTCAGCTGAACACCATCTTTGATTTGCGCCATGAAGATACGCTGATCACCACGGATAATATCTCCTGATAAGCTCTTATAGCTAAAGAACTCATACCAGAATGGCGCGTAGAATATGTGGTGCAGACCAAACGGAATTAATGAGCGTTCAATGACACCGAATACAAAGGCAGCAAGCGGCTCATTCGCTGCAAGCAGTCCTGTTGAAAATGAGTTCAGTGCACCTTGGATTGGCGGCCAAATGACTAGCATCAAAAGCCCTAAAATAAGTGCTGAAATAGATGTAACAATTGGAACAAAACGCTTACCAGCAAAGAAGCCAAGATATTGCGGAAGCTCAATTTTGTAAAATTTATTAAACATATAAGCTGCTAATACCCCGACAATAATCCCGCCAAAAACTCCGGTAGACAAGGTCGGTATGCCGAGCATATTAACATATGCTGGATGGCTTTCCTTAAAGAACTTAGCCAATTTGATTGAATCGGACGGAATGGATCCGTTGGCCATTAATACGGCACTCATCGTTACGTTCATGACAAGATAACCGATAATTGCGGCAATCCCTGCCACACCGTCTCCATTAGCAAGACCGATGGCAACCCCTACAGCAAATAAGAGCGGAAGATTCGAGAAGACAATGTTCCCCGCATTTTCCATGACGCTTGCAACAAGCTGAATTGTATCATTGCTTAAAAATTGAGCCACATCGATCAGCTGCGGATTTTGCATCGCATTCCCAAGTGCTAGTAAAATACCAGCAGCAGGAAGGATCGCAACTGGAAGCATAAGTGCTCGTCCAATTTTTTGCAACACACCAAAAAGTGATTTAAACACTAGTTGAACCTCCTTTTATTTTCGCTTACAACATACAAGCGGGACGCTCCCTGACATACATTTCATAGTTAACCGTTTACATTTCACTTTCAAACACAAAAAAAGGCATGGTGATATAAGGTTGCGCAAATAACAGGATCTTATCCTGTATTTACCTTAAGTCACTCATGCCTGATCGAATCAGTTACACGTTTCAAGGAAACTATGAAATTTTATTTGTCAATCTGTACAGATGAAGGGTTAGGTAGACAGCCTCTGCATCTTGTACAGGCTTTTTCAATGCATGTTGTAATATTTTGATCATTTTCCAAGCAGTATTGTAGCATAAAGGATATTCATTTTTCAATAGATGAAGCAATTTTTCTGGCTCCTCTAAAGATTCTTCCCGTTTAATACGCTCAATCGAAAACGTAATATGGCGCAATAAGCGTAAATAATGAATACTTTCTCTGTCTACTTTCATATGAAATGAATCTTCTATGACTTGGACCATTTGCGTGATGAGCTGCGAATGACGGTTCACCTCAGATAATGGCCGATTCGTTAAAGCTGAGTGAATATGGAGCGCAATAAAGCCAATCTCTCCTTCTGGCAGCTTTGTTTCGACATCAGGACGCTCGTTAATGAGCTCAACGACTTCCTTTGCGACCTCGTATTCTTTCGGATACAACGACTTCGTCTCAAGCATAAAGGGATTGGTGATATCATATCCTTGCTGCACCCGCTTAAAACTAAAGGCAATATGGTCAGTCAGGGCAATATGAATATGCTCATTCAAACGGTGTCCCATTTTTTCTCGTATATGATAAATGACGTCATTGGCAAGCTCGATCATGTTCTCATCAATGTGGTGAAGCAGTTGTTTATATTCTGTTTGTTCCTTTGTATTTTTAAGGACAAACATTTTTTCAAATGTATCTTGATCGAGAACATCACCCGATTTTTTCCCGAAGCCGATTCCTTTCCCAATCAGAACTACTTCGCCCAAAGAAGGGTGTCTTGCAATGATGACATTATTATTTAACGCTTTATCAACGGTGAAGGATTCCATGAACATCCCCACCTCCTTCTTATTCAATCCCTCTTATCGTACAAAACAGATGAAACGTGCGTCAACGATTGTTTTTGAAAACGGTGGTTGATCGCTCGATCAGGTGAAATGGCAGCATTCTTTTCTCTGGCACCTCTCCCTTTATGGCTCGATCGAACAAGTCAAACGCTTCCTGACCCATTCGTTTCAGCGGAATATCAATGCTGGAAATCCCCAAAGCCTCACTTAATTGGTTAAATTGAAAGCTCAGTATGGCTGGAGTTTCTTCTGCTTTTATATGATGACGCTGCGCCTCTAATAAAAAGCCTGCTGATACGTCATCATTTGTGATGAATAATGCTGTGGGGCGATTCTTCATCTCCTGCCACTCTGTAAATAATTGTTTTCCATCAAAAAGTGTTAGTTTCCCTTCGATGATCCATTCTTCATCAATCTCCTGCCCGAGCGATTTCATCATTTCTTGATAAGCCTGAAGGCGCGACTCGCTATTCGCTCCTTCTGTTCTGGCGAGAACAATCGCAATTCGTTGATGGCCGCATGCTGCCAAATGATGCAGGCCTTCCTTAAATGCTTGATTATGTGCAATTGACACTGTTGAGCATGTATCATGCGGCGTGGGATGACAAAATATAATCGGCCCAGATTCCTGCCACTTTAAAATATGCCCATCACTTAACGCATTTGAACAAAATATTAAACCATCCACACGGCGTTCTTTTAAACTCATTAACGCTTCTTTTTCTTTTAATGGATCATACCCCGTTTGAAATAAAGCAAAATGCATACCGTGCGCCTGTGCTTTTTCTGCAATACCTGTGACAAGGCCGCTGAAATAAGAGTGTTCAATCGTCGGAAGAACGATGCCAAGCATATTTGAATAGCCCTTTGCTAAATGGACAGCCTGAATGTTTCTCGTATATTTGAGCTCTTTCATCGCATGTAGAACACGTTCTCGTTTTTCCTCTTTGACATAAGGATGATCATTCAACACACGTGATACAGTTGTCACAGATACGCCCGCTCTTTTCGCAATCTCCCTTATGTTTGCCATTTTTTCTCCTACTTTCTCTTGCTATGGTAAGCGTTTCATACTTTAAGATGTATGTGAGCTGAACAAATCACTGGATGGAAAGGGGAATTCAAGATGGGTTTCATCATATGGATTATATTATGTATGACTGTTTTGTTTTCTGCTCGTTTTGCACTACATCCTTTAGGAAAAGAACATAAAATCAAACCGTTTGAATCAATTGATGATTTTTTTGTTGATAAGGATCGAAAAGAGTGACAAAAAATCACGATGACACTTCCAAGACATGGACGTTCATCGTGATTTTTTTATTACTTGATGATCGTCAGCTCTTTCGGATAATTGGTTAAAGTGACTGGACCGTCTGCTGTGATCAATACATCATCTTCAATTCTGACGCCGCCGACTCCTGGGACGTAGACCCCAGGTTCGATCGTATACACCATGCCTTCTTGGAGAAGATCATCATTTGCCTGGCTCATCGAAGGAAACTCATGAACAGACACCCCTAGACCATGCCCAAGGCGGTGAGGGAAATAGTCCCCATATCCAGCTTCTGTGATCAGTCCGCGTGCTTTTAAGTCCAGGTCCCCAATTCTCACACCCGGCTTACTCATTTCTAGTGCTGCCATTTCTGCGTTCAGGACGGTTTGATAGATGTCCTTTTGCTGATCAGAAGCTTCCTGATAGATGAATGTTCTTGTAATGTCTGAGCAGTACCCATCAACAATGACTCCAAGGTCAAATAACACAAAGTCGCCTTTTTTTAAGGCTGCCTGTCCTGGATTTCCGTGAGGCTCTCCTGATTTTTCGCCAAAGAGAACCATCGTCGAAAAGGACATGCCTTGAATGCCTTTTTTCTTTAGCTCATATTCAATGACAGCGAGCACTTCTGTTTCGGTGACTCCTTCTTTTAAGGCGTTCACCCCAATTTTTACCCCTTCATCTGCCAATTGAGCTGCTTTTTTCAGTGTAGCAATTTCAGATTCATCTTTAATCAGCCTTAGCTGATTGAGCTCTTCTTCTGCCCGGACAAAAGTTTCTGCCCCAGTGGCAGCTTGAAGCTGTTCTGCTCTTTGAAGCGGAATCGACTCTTTTTCAATTGCAAGTCGAGTTGCTCTTACACCGCGTTTTTCTACTGCTGACTGAATGAAATCAAATGGATTCTCATGGTCTTCATAACCAATGATATCGCCTGACCACCCAGCATTTTTCGCCTGCTCGACTTCCATTTTAGGCAAAATAAAAAATGGATCTGCCTCTTGAAACACAAACAGCCCCATTACTCTTTCATGCGGCTCTGTGAAGTATCCAGATAGATAAAACACATTTTCCTTTGTATGTATAAATGCACCTTGAATGTCTTTTTCCTTTAGCCAAGAAGACAAGCTCTTCATTCGGTTCATCGTGATCCTCCTCACACGTTTTACTACTGATCTATTGTATCAGTTTTTGCTTTATTTCGCACAAAAGCGCACTGGCAGAAGCCAAGTGCGCTATGATGATTTGCTTAAGATGCACGAAGCAGACGCAGTCCATTTAAAATGACCAAAATCGTACTTCCTTCATGCCCGATGACGCCAAAAGGCAAATCAAGCACTTGTAAGAAATTCGCACAAATTAACAAACAAATCACCGTTAATGAGAAAATAATATTTTGCTTAATAATTCGGTTCATCTTTCTTGAAAGACGGATCATCTTCGTTAAGTTATTTAAATTATTCTTCATTAAGATCAGATCTGCTGTTTCTAAAGCCACGTCTGTGCCTCCGCCCATCGCAACCCCCACATCTGCTGTGGCGAGTGCCGGTGCATCATTGATTCCGTCTCCTACCATGATGATGGAATTACCGTGTTTTTTAAGTTGATTGACCTCATGTACCTTTTCATCTGGAAGGCACCCAGCAACAACCTTTTGAATGCCGGCTTCCTGCGCAATGGCTTCAGCCGTTTTTTGCTGATCTCCTGTCAGCATGACGGTTTGGATGCCTAAATCATTCAGCTCTTGAATCATTTTCTTCGCTTCAGGTCTCATTTGATCTTTAAGGCCAAGGCACCCAACGACTTCTTGATCCTTTTGAACATACACCACTGTATATCCTTTTTCAGAAAGATGCTCTCCTGTCTCTTCAATCTCACGGTCCATTGAAGCCTTGCCAGCAAAGTCTTTCTTCCCAATCCGCCACGTTTCTCCATTCAATTGTGCCTTTACACCAAAACCAGAGGTTTCTTCAATGGTGACATGAGCTGATCTTTCTATTTGTTGCTCTTGTGCCATATCAGAGATCGCTTTCGCTAATGGATGGTTTGATTGACTTTCAATTTGATAAAGCGCCTGATAAAAGGCCGCTTCCTCTTGTCCTTTAGCGATCACCACCTGCTCCACAGCTGGCTTTCCGCTTGTAATCGTCCCCGTTTTGTCAAAAGCAATCATGCTGCTAGTGCCTAGCTTTTCTAAAAAGACGCTCCCTTTAACAAGCATTCCGTTTCTTGCGCCGTTTGAGATCAGTGACAAAGCAGCTGGCATAATGGATGCAACAAGCGCACAAGGTGATGCAACAACCATAAACACCATGGCCCGGTAGAAGGTTTCACTCATACTCCAGCCTAGTACAAAATGAGGCAGAACCATTAAAATCGCGACGGTGATCAGTACACCTTTTACATACGCACCTTCGAATTTTTCAATAAATGCCTGGCTTGGTGACACACTTTCTTGAGCTGATTCGACAAGTTTAATAATTTTATGGAAAAGCGTTTCTTCATTATGTTTGGTCACTTCTACTGTTAAGGAACCATTTAAGTTCACTGTTCCCGCAAACACATCTTCGCCTTGCCCTTTTTCCTGGGGCACAGACTCGCCCGTAAGCGCAGATTCATCCACACTTGTTCTTCCGCTTAAAATCACACCATCTGCTGCAATACGTTCCCCAGCTTTGATCATGATACGGTCACCTGGTGTTAATGATGAAGCAGAGACTTGAATGGTCGTACCATTTTCTTCAATGAAAGTCGCTTCATCTGGTGCGATGCTCATTAAAGCTGTTAAATCCTTCTTGCTTTTATTTGATGTATACGTTTCAAGCGCACCACTAAGTGAGAAAATAAAAATTAAGATCGCGCCCTCTGCCCAATATCCAATGATTGCTGAGCCTATAGCTGCAAAAATCATTAAAAGTTCAACATTCAAGCTTTTAGACGAAATGGTTTCTTCAATTCCTTCCTTCGCTTTTGCAAAACCTCCAATTATAAACGCAAGGATAAATAAAGGAATACTCCACATGCTCTCATCCTTTAACATCCATCCAACCAAAATGAGAATCCCTGAGATACCCGCTGCTATTAATTCTCCGTGCTGTGTCCATTGATGAAGGGACCATTTCGATTCCTTTTGATTTGTTGTTTGATAAAGTGCTGTATTCTCATTCATGATTGTTTTCTCCTCTCTAATTGATAATGGTTTTCACATCATCAATTGTTGCCCGTTTCCTTTTTTCATCTATATTTTCTGCTATTTCAAGCTTTTTATAGGTCTGTTATTCATTATAACAGGTTCTGACCGATTTTCAATTAATAATTATTATAATTTCTTTTTGATAATAATTATCATTATTGATGTAGATCCTTTCATCTCTTCTGAGCACAGTTTATTCAGATGAAAAGCAATTGAACACAAAAAAGAACCAAAGGAATGATCCTTGGTTCTTGAAATCATGTTTCGTTCTAAAAATCCGTCCACTCCTTGATTTGTTTTTTCGTCAGTGGACCTACATGATTTTTCACAATTTCCCCTTTTTCATTTATCAAAAAGCTGGTTGGAATGGTGATGATTTGGTATCTCTTCATCATTTCCCCTCGCTCATCTAGTATGACCGGGAATGTAAACTTTCTGTCTTTCACAAATTGGGCAACCGCATGTTTACTTTGTTCAGCCCCTAGTAAATTCACCGTTAAGATATCAACATCACTCTGATTTTCTTTCACGATCTGGTCAAATACGGGCAGCTCCATTTTGCAGGACGGGCACCATGTTGTCCAAAAATGCAAAATGGTCTTTTTTCCTTTCGCCGGAATCATCTGCGTTTCACCAGTTAATGTAGGAGCCTCTATCCTTGGCGCCATAACGGGCTCTTTCGCTTCAGCCTCGCTGCCTATGAGTAATAGAAGCAGGGTCATTATAAGAAGACTGGCGGGTAGATATTTACGATTCATCAGGATCTTCCTTCCCAGTTTTCTTATAGCTTGCCCGCTCGACGAAGAGGACATTCAAGCTTTTTTCATTCTAAGAAACATGGAAACGCCGAGCTCCTTACAAATCGTCGCATAATGCAGTGCAGTCAAGAGGAGCATGCCCGTATTCATCCCTAATATAACCCCCATCATATTCAAGCTTTCAATTGACCCGAGAAAATACACCATTGAAAACGAGACGACATGCACCCATATATTATGTAGGAACACATCTTTAATGAGCCCCATACCGATTAAGCACGCTTGAAATGGCATCACAAACAGGTGGCATAAAAAGTATGGCCAAAGCAGCTGTAAGTAGACAGCAGCTTGCGGTGAATCAAAAAAGAGCTGTGTGAGCGGATAAGCAAAATAATACATCACCATCACTGCCGGTACCCCGTACCCAAACGTAATGATTATTGCCTGCCTGACACGTTTTTTCACAAGATCATACTGACCTAAAGCATAGGCTTCAGATACACTCGGAATCATCACAATCATGATGGAATGAGCGATAAATGCAGGGAAAAAACCGATCGACATCGCGACACCAGCCAGCATGCCGTAATGATCAACAGCAAGTGTGCCAGAGATGCCTGCAGCAATAAGGGCACCTTTGATTAAAAACGGTTCTATCGCATTTGCGATCGCATGAAAAATCCGCATGCCCGTTGTTGGAATGGAGACAGCTAATAGGCGCTTTCTCACGTCAATTCCTCTTAATTCAACAGACCTGACATGGACAGCATTTTTCGCCATGACGTATTGGGAGTATAAATAAATAAAGACGACAAGATCACTCGCGACAATGACACCGATGGCAATGAGTACCGCTGTTTCAATATCAAACGAATACCAATGGAAGAACAAAAACAGGCAGATAAGCTGGATCGTTTTCTTCAGCATATTGGCAAGAGCGATCCTGCCCATTTGCTGCTTTCCCATAAAATAGCCGCGTGCAATCGAGGTAAACGCAATAATTGGAATAAGAGACAGCACAAGCCCTTTCATGAGCGGATGATACGACTGAAACACTGGAATGAACGGCAGGACAATCGCAGCGATCCCCGTTGTTGTACATGTCACCACAAGCGTCATTTTAAACGCATGGCGGAGCATACTTTTATGGAGCCGCTCATGCGATTCTGCAATGAATTTAGAAATGGAGACTGGCAGCTCTAAGCTGGCAATCACGAGGACCAGCATGATGATTGGAAGGATACTCATATATAGACCCATTCCATGTTCTCCAAGCTCTCTCGCTAAAATCATATTGACTAAAAACTCTATACACTCCGCAATGAAAGCTGCGACAGATAGCAGAATGACCCCTTTTACAAATCGATTCATGTAGCCTCCCCTTTATCTAAAGCAAATTCTTTTCACATTCTATGAGACAAGTCCTGAAAATATTTTGATAAATGAAGACAAAAAAAAGAGCGATCTGATTGATCGCTTCATTTCTTTATACAGCAAATACATGACGACCGATACGTTCTACAATTTTGCGAGAACGAATCCAGTTATCTGTTGCCGTTTTGGGATTATAAAAATAAATGGCCTTTGTTGTTCTGTCATGTTCTTTCACTACTTGCTTCACAGCTTTAACAGAATCTTGATCTGCTTTATCATGAATACTTCCATTCGATACTGGCTGGAAAGCATTTCGCTGATAAATAACACCTTTGACACTGTCAGGAAAAGAGCGATGCTCCACCCTGTTTAAGACGACGCTTGCCACAGCTTTTTTACCTGCGTAAGATTCACCTTTCGCTTCAGCATGTACCAATCGTGAGAGCAGTTCCATTTCCTCATTAGAATAGCGTTTGGCGCTTTCCTCGTTCGTCGTTTCTGATTTTACTCTTTTCTTTTGCTTCGGTTTTGAAGACATTTTTTCTGAAGACGTACTTAGCATTTTGACTTTCGGCTGACGCTTCTCCTCTGAAAATGCTGGGATGACTTGATCGTGTTCATCTTGATCTATATATGAAAGCTCATGCTTAACAGGTGCTTGTGAAAGTTCGTGACTTAATGTGCCTTGCTGCTCTTGTATGTTGTCCATCTTCATGGCTGCGATTAGCATAAGGATGACAAAAAGAGCGGTATGAATTTTCATCATTCGCCTCATTCCTCCTTTAATTAAAGTAGGCGGTAAGATACTTGTCCACTCTAACAAGAGCTCCTTCTATTTTCACGCACAAAGATTTGCATGCCTAACCAAATTCCGTCATTAAATGGCATGTCCTAGTTGAATTGCGTATCAACTGGAATTGTTAGCGCTTAAAAAGACCCCTTTTCCGCCTATAATCATCCTTATGCTCCTGATTATGGGTTATTACATTTTCTTTTCAGATGTATCAAGCTCGTTTGAAGTGTGACAAAAGAACTAAAATAAAAAAGCTTTCTCTCATTCATGAGAAAAAGCTTTAGCTTCTTGCTTCTGTAAGATATTCAAAAATAACATCTCCACCATGTTTCGCAATCCCGCGAAAATACTTAAAATCATCTTGATTCACCAAGATCGAACGAAACGTTAAAAAATCATCTTTTTGAATGGTCACTTGCTTTTCTGTCCCATTTCGTAACGATTCAAGTATTGTGAGGATTTGTTCTTCCGTCAAATAAACCGCTCCTTTACAGCCATCATCAAATATTAAATATATCATCCGTTAGGAAAGCATACAACGAAAACGAAACAAAAACGTCTTTATCCTTTACATTGGTATGAAAATATTGCAAAATACTTTTTAATAGGGAATGAAATCTGTTTTAAAGGAGAGGGATCGGTTGAAGATTGCAAAAATTGGAAATGTGATCGAATTTAGAAATGGTTTAACAGGTGTAGTTGAAAAAGTGAATGAAAACTCTGTCATTGTGGATGTCACCATTATGGACAACTATAGAGATTTAGAACTGGATTCACTAACAGTCGTTAATCATAAAAACTATAAAATCATCAAAGACTCCGTACATTAATTTGCAATCCTCAATTCAGACTATCGATACATACGTAAATACGAAGCAAAGCTGTTCATTTATTTGTTGAAAAGGTGAATAGTATTTCAGACAACTTTCTATTTTTATAAAGTGATGAGATGCAGTATTAGCTCTAGACAGGAGAAACTAAAATGCAAAATTCAAATGATATCATTGTGCGTTTTGGGAATATGGAAGACGCTGAAACTACTTTAGACATACAGTCATCAGTGATTGCTGAATCAGATTATTTACTTACAACGCCTGAAGAAAACAAAAAAACCCTTTTAGAACACAAGGCTTGGATACAAAAAAGAATAGAGAACGAAAACGAAACGTACATAGTTGCTCAAAAAGACGGAAAAGTCATTGGGTTTATAGCATTTGAAAATGGATCAAATAGAAAAAGAACTGCCCACGCAGGTTCATTTGGTTTGATGGTTCATAAGAGCTTTAGAGGTTTAGGCGTAGGGGAAATGTTGCTAACAGCGTTATTAAATTGGGCAGAAATGAATCCTTCGATCGAAAAGGTTAGTTTAGCCGTATTCTCTACAAATCAAAAGGCCATTTCTTTGTACAAAAAGATGGGATTCAGAGAAGAAGGTCGTAAAATAAAAGAATTTAAAATAAGTGAACATGAATACTGGGACGATGTTTTAATGTATAAACTTGTTTAATACCATAAAAATAGATGCAGAAATAAGGACATAACATAAATTGATTCATCAATTTGTTATGTCCTTTTCTTATTATTTCACCTGTACTAGTGTCAGTCTTTTTGCGTATGAAAGGTTTGCATTTCCGCTTTCGTTTTGTACATGTCAACTTCCTCTGGGGTGATAACGCCTTTATCGATTAAAAGTGCAATCACTCCAAGCAATGTGGAGGCACTCCATTTATATCGTTCTTTGTTTTGATGTTCGAGCATTTGAAGCTCTTCTTTTAGTTCCATCAGCAGCTTCTCTGTCTTTTCTTCTTTGTTTGCCAACTCAAACGCCTCCGTTATTCGTTCATTGCCTCTATTTTATCTCAAAGCAAATAAGATAAGCAAAAAACACAAATTACCTTTACAAACATACGTTCTGTCATGTATAATAAATTTACGAGCTGGTAGCCCCCAGCCGTCCTAGCAAGTTCTATTCCCAATTTTATGAGGAGAGCGACATGACTCTTCTCTTTTTTTATCACTTCAATCTAATTCATCCCATTCAAACCCATAAAAAAAGACATGTCATTAGGCATGTCTTTTCCTTTATTAGCGATTATCAATCGTTTCAGGATACATATCATGATTCATCATGCGATATGAAGCCATTTCTTCATATTTGGTACCAGGTTTTCCGTAGTTCGTGTACGGGTCAATTGAAATACCGCCTCTTGGTGTAAATTTGCCCCATACTTCAATGTATCTTGGGTCCATCAATTCAATGAGATCATTCATAATAATATTCATACAATCCTCATGAAAATCACCATGGTTACGGAAGCTGAACAAATACAATTTTAATGATTTACTTTCAACCATGATTTCATTTGGGATATAGCTGATATAAACTGTCGCAAAATCCGGCTGACCTGTTTGCGGACAAAGTGATGTAAATTCTGGGCAGTTGAATTTCACAAAATAATCTCTATTTGTATGTTTATTCGGAAATGTTTCAAGCACTTGTGGTGCATAATCAAACAAATAATTGGTTCCTTGATTTCCTAGTAAAGTGACACCTTCTAATTCTTCTGGTTTTCTTGTCGTCATGTCGTCTCTTCCTTTCTATACGCCTCGTTTATTGCCCCATAATAATGTGTGCAGCTGCGGCAGCACTCTTACGCGATTTAAGTCTGGGTCTTGCGCTACTTGATCGACAAGCGCTTCATACTTCTTTAATAAGTGCGTCAATAAGTACGCATCATCACCTGTTGTCGTGTCATCATTTCCTACCTGCAAATAAAAAGGAAGCTCTGGATATTTCGCATGAACATCCTTTGCATAGGCTAGATCATGATCGTCAAAAATCACGACCTTTAGGCTTGCATGCTGCAATCTATTTCCGTTTTTCAGCTCATCTATGATACGTGTGAGTTTCGCGAAATCTGTTTTCATATTTGAGCTTGGTGGCTTCGGAGAAATGGTTAAATCATCAATTTTCAAAAACCAGTCCTGATACATTGTCCCTTGTGTTTCAAGCGCTGTATCAATTCCTTCTTCGTGTAGCAAATCAATAAGTGATTCCATTTGCTTTAAAAGCGCAGGGTTTCCCCCTGAAATGGTGACATGAGAAAAAGCCTGTCCGCCTATTCTTTTTAATTCCTTGACAATGTCCTCTGCGTGAAGCCACTGAATGTCATGCTTTGCTGATCCATCCCAAGTAAAGGCGGAATCACACCAGCTGCAAGAGTAGTCACAGCCAGCCGTTCTGACAAACATGGTTTTTTGTCCAATGACCATCCCTTCTCCTTGAATGGTCGGACCAAAGATTTCTAATACAGGAATTGCTTTAGCCATTGTGTTCAACTCGTTTCGGCCGGTAAATGCAGTAGCTTGTTGGTGTCTCCCTAACAAAGACCTGAACACATACTGGTTTATTTGCTAAAGTCGATAAATATGCTGCGACTTTGTCATGCACTGTCTTTGCCACAACCTCTGTAGTAGGCATCGCGTATGGATCGGATGATGAGAATTCCTCATGATCATTGAGCAGCGTGTGATCATACTGTCCATGAATAAGTTTTTTCAGTGTACTAAAATTGACAAGGAAACCCGATTCATCTAGGTCATCTCCAGCAATGGTTATATTGATGGTGTACGTGTGACCATGTACACGGCTGCAAGCACCTGCATCCTCTCTTGGGATGAAATGGGCAGCTGATATATGCATATCCTTGTTCAATTCAAATGAGTATGGATGATTCGTTTGTGGATAGATTTGAGAAAGCATTTATTTTGCCTCCTTCATTTCCATATAAGTGTCATAGCCCTTTTTCCGAAGCTTACACGCAGGACATTCCCCGCAACCATGAGACATGATGCCATTATAGCAAGTGAGCGTTTCATTTTTCACAAAATCTAACGCATTCAGCTCATCTGCCAGCTTCCATGTTTCTGCTTTATTGAGCCACATGAGTGGTGTATGGATGACAAATGGTTTTTCCATCGCCAAATTCACTGTGACATTACAAGACTTTACAAACTCGTCACGGCAATCTGGATAGCCGCTAAAGTCTGTTTCACATACACCTGTGATAATATGTCTTGCACCGATCTGATACGCAAGAATAGAAGCGAAGGATAAGAATACTAAGTTTCGTCCTGGTACAAATGTGGAAGGCAGCTCTCCTTCTTTTTCCTCAATGTCAATGTCATCTCTTGTTAAAGCATTTGGTGCCAGCTGATTCAAAAGAGACATATCTAATAGATGGTTCTTCACACCTAACTTGTCAGCAATTCTTTTGGCGACATCAATTTCTTCTTGATGACGCTGATTATAATGAAAGGTCACGGTTTCTACCTCTTCGAATTGTTGAAGTGCCCATAATAAACATGTCGTACTGTCTTGTCCCCCGCTAAAGACAACGACTGCTTTTTCATTTTTCATCTTCTGTTCTCCTCCTTTTGCAGATCTATACTATCGTACAAAGCTGCATCTGAAAGGCTCATGAAAACCCCTATTTTTCTCAAAAGAAAAGACACCTTTACATGTGTATGAGGTGTCCCAGCCATAAAAAATAAAAAATGCCACATCCAAGGATACGGCAAGTCCTTAGTTTTTTATAGAGGGTTTTGCTAGAACCTCTCCCGTTTACACGGATTTTTGTTCAATTTTCACAGAGGATAGTGTACCACATATTTTCCATGCAGGCTATCCTTTCTTTACTTATCATGTGATGCAGGCACTTTTTTTAGAAAAAGAAAGAGGATAAAAAAGATGCTCACATAGCCAAAAATAGGATAAACTGTTGATATCAATGTACCGTAACCAATTTTACTAATCACATAGCAGCATAAGAGAATAAGGGATATTGTCAAGACACTGTTCATTCGTATATACGCCCTCACTTGTCTCTCAAGTCCATATAAATTGCCTATGACGGATGTAAAGACTTCGCCGAAGATCACAAATAAATAAATGAGGTGAATGGAATTTGCTACTTGATACACGACCTGAGCCATTGGAATATCAAACGCCTCCAGCATATCTAATGAAGAAAGAGATAAAAAGCATACAAATAAAATAATTGTCAGCATGACGCCCCCAAGCACAGCTCCCTTTTTAATCACCGCTTCAGAGGTCATTTCATTTGCGACGGGCACTAACACTGCTTGAGAAAGTGCCAAATTAAAAGCACCATATGAGATAGCTGATAAAATCCACTCTCCCTCACCCATTTGCAGCGCAAGAACATAACTTTCACTACTGCTAAAAACGAATGAATCAAGAAACACAATCATTGAAAAGAAAATAAGCATTGGGACGACGAGAACATTGACACCAAATAATCCTTTTGATCCTTTCAAAAGCACAATTACGCTCAGAATGATCGTCAAAAAGATCCCATATTCCTTCGATATGCCTAGCTGCTCTTCAAATATAGCACCTGCGCCAGAAATCATCACTGAAGTGACGCCTAATAAAATAAAAAACATGACGACATTAATATACCTGCTTGCAGCTGCGCCAAATAGAAACCGGTTCATATCTTGATAAGACTCTGCTTCAATTCGTTTAGAAATGAGCATCATTTTTGCCCCAAGTCCAGTAAAAATAGCGCCGCTAATCAAGATTCCGAATAATCCAATCCAGCCAAAACGAACAAAAAATTCTACGATTTCTTTTCCGGTCGCAAACCCAGCTCCAACCACTGTTCCTACATATACAAAGGCAAGCTGAAAAGCGGATTCATTTGAACGTTTCATGTGACCCCTCCGCACCCATCACTTTCGATTGTCTTTTTTTATCCTATGAGACAAGTTCCTTGAAAAGAAGGACAAACCATGATTAAATGCAAAAAAGGATTTTCACCCGCCTTTGAGCAAAACAGTTGAAAGTCAAAATAGGTCAGAGTATACTATAGTCAAAGATGGTCAAACAACAGACCATTTTCTTTAACATTCATTGGTCAAATAAAGTCAAACTTTTATCATAAGGAGGTCATGGCAAATGCGTTGTCAACATTGTCAAGTAAATGAAGCAACAATTCGCCTGAATATGCAAGTGAATTCATCCCGGAGCCAAATGGTTTTATGTGAAGATTGCTACACCTCTTTGATGGAGCAATCAAAAATGAAAATGGGACCTCAATTGTTCGGAGGAAGCTCATTCTTCTCTGGGCAAGAGCAAGCAGGACATACGCAAAACGTAGAGCAGCCAAAGCAAAAAGGCTTACTTGATGAACTTGGCCGCAATTTAACAGATGGCGCAAATGCTGGTTTAATTGATCCAGTCATCGGCCGTGATGAAGAAGTCGCAAGAGTCATTGAGATTTTAAATAGAAGAAATAAAAACAATCCTGTCCTCATTGGTGAACCAGGTGTTGGGAAAACAGCGATCGCTGAAGGACTTGCATTGAAAATTGCAAGTGGCGATGTACCAAATAAATTAAAGAACAAACAAATCTATTTATTAGATGTCTCCTCCCTTGTAGCGAATACAGGGATACGTGGTCAATTTGAGGAAAGAATGAAGCAGTTAATCAAAGAACTGCAAAGCCGTAAAAATATTATCTTATTTGTAGATGAAATCCATCTTCTTGTAGGCGCTGGATCTGCCGAGGGGTCAATGGATGCTGGAAACATCTTAAAACCAGCTCTTGCACGAGGCGAGCTCCAGCTAGTAGGTGCGACGACATTAAAAGAATATCGTCAAATTGAAAAAGATGCCGCACTTGAACGACGCTTCCAGCCCGTCATTGTAGATGAGCCAACACAAGCTGAAGCGATCGAAATTTTAAAAGGCATTCAAGATAAGTACGAAAGCTACCATGGCGTCACCTATTCAGACGAAGCCATTCAAGCGTGTGTTCAATTATCTTCCCGGTATATTCAAGACCGTCATCTGCCGGATAAAGCCATTGATTTAATGGATGAAGCAGGTTCAAAAGCGAACCTCTCCATTGATGCAGCAAGTGAAGATGAACTAACAAATCGTCTGAGAGAAATTGCTGCTGAAAAACAAGCCGCTTTAAAAGAAGAACAATACGAAAAAGCAGCGAAGCTTCGAGATGAAGAAGAGGCCATTGAAGCTAGACTTCAAAACAAAACAAATGACAAAGAACATGTCGTCACAGCAGAAGACATTCAAGCCATTGTGGAACAAAAAACAGGCATCCCTGTCGGCAAACTGCAAGCAGACGAACAAACCAAAATGAAAGAAATTGACGTCCGCTTAAAAGCACGAGTGATCGGTCAGGAACATGCGGTTGATAAGGTAGCGAAAGCTGTGAAGAGAAGCAGAGCCGGCTTAAAATCGAAACATAGACCAACTGGCTCCTTCCTATTCGTTGGACCAACAGGTGTCGGGAAAACCGAATTATCAAAAACACTAGCTGAAGAATTATTTGGTTCAAGAGATGCGATCATCCGTTTAGATATGAGTGAGTACATGGAGAAACACTCAGTATCTAAGCTCATCGGTTCTCCTCCTGGTTATGTTGGACATGATGAAGCGGGTCAACTGACGGAAAAAGTACGCAGAAAACCATACAGCATCATTTTGCTGGATGAAATCGAAAAAGCACACCCTGATGTGCAGCACATGTTCCTTCAAATCATGGAAGATGGCCGATTAACAGATAGCCAAGGTAGAACCGTCAGCTTTAAAGACACGGTCATTATTATGACAAGTAACGCAGGCAGCACAGATAAAACGGTCAAAGTCGGCTTCCAGTCTGATCAGGAAGAAGCAATTGAGGAGCAATCACTCATTGATTCACTCAGCGCCTATTTCAAGCCAGAATTCTTGAACCGTTTTGACAGCATCATTCAGTTTGATTCATTAGATCGAGATGATTTAGTGAAGATTGTGGATCTTTTGCTCAATGAGCTATCAGAACAATTAAAAGAGCAAAATTTAACTGTCCATGTGACAAATGAAGCGAAAGAAAAAATTGCAGAACTTGGATACCATCCTGCATTTGGTGCTCGTCCACTGCGAAGAACCATTCAAGAGCATGTTGAAGATCAAATGACGGAAATATTGCTTGAAGAAGAACAGCTTTCAGGATTTACTGTAGAAGTTGAAGATAACGAAATTGTCGTAAAAAAAGGATAAGTACATCTTAAGAAGGATCTATAGCTCCATCATGTTGCGGTGTCTAAGTTCCATCCGCACGCCGACGCTCCCTCGCCTCTATTCCTTTAAGATAAAAGAAAAAGAGGTGGATCACATGATGAATTGGAGCTATGATCTTGTCAAAATCATGTATGAGGAAAAATTAAAAGAGCTGCTTTTAATTGAAACCGCTCAAAGAAATTAAAAAGAAACTCCCTTTATATCAGAGGGAGTTTCTTTTTTAAGGTAATAGAAAGCGCTTTCGTCAAAAATTCTTCACAGAAACTGCCTTAATTTGATATTCAGACTAAAACCCTTCTAGAAGACACCGATATTAACTATAGAAAAAGATAGTTAAAGGATTTGGTGAGATAATGGACAAAACATCGTTAATAGGTATTATTTTAGCATTTATTGCACTGAGTGTCGGTATGGTTCTGAAAGGTGTAAGTCTAACCGCTCTTATCAACCCAGCGGCTATATTGATCATTGTGGTTGGGACGATTGCAGCTGTTGTCATCGCATTCCCATCTAGTGAAATTAAGAAAACACCAAAATTGTTCGGCAAAATTTTCAAAGACAACAAGCTTCCAACGATTCAAGAAATGATCCCTCTTTTTTCAAACTGGGCACAAATTGCGCGTCGTGAAGGTCTTTTAGCATTAGAAGCTAGCATTGAGGAAGTAGATGACGATTTCCTTAAGAACGGCTTAAGCATGGCGGTTGACGGTCAAAGTGCAGAATTTATTCGCGACGTCTTAACAGAGGAAGTTGACGCCATGTCTGAAAGACATCAGTCAGGCGCATTAATCTTTACACAAGCCGGTACATACGCTCCGACGCTTGGTGTACTTGGCGCCGTTGTCGGACTTATTGCTGCACTTGCTAACATGGGAGATATTGAAGCACTTGGACATGCAATCAGTGCAGCCTTCGTTGCCACACTGCTTGGGATTTTTACTGGGTATGTGTTATGGCATCCATTTGCCAACAAGCTAAAGCGTAAATCAAAGGAAGAAGTAAAACTTCGTCTAATTATGATTGAAGGGATCCTTTCTGTTCTTGAAGGTCAATCTCCAAAAGTGATTGAACAAAAACTTCTCATGTACTTACCAGCGAAAGAACGTGCAAATCTTGTCATTGAAGAAGGAGAAAAACAAAATGGCTAGGAAACGTAAAAAACATGATCACGATGACCATGTAGATGAATCTTGGCTGATCCCTTATGCCGATCTTCTGACGCTTCTACTCGCTCTCTTCATTGTGCTTTTTGCATCAAGTTCGATTGATGCGGCAAAGTATGAACAGATGGCCAAGTCTTTTAATGTCGTCTTTACGGGCGGTACAGGTGTCATGGATCAAACCAGCATGCAAAGCACTGAAGAAACTGAAAATAGCAACCAGACCAAAAAAGCAGCTGAAGAGGATGAAGAAGCTCAAGCGAAAGCTCGAGATCATGCCGTTCTCACAAAGGTCAAAAAGCAAGTGGATTCCTTCATTGCCAATAAGAAACTTGGAGCTAAGCTCGAAACAAAGCTCACGGACGAAGGTTTGCTCATTACGATAGAAGACAGTATCTTCTTTGATTCTGGCCGGGCGATTATTCGCCCTCAAGATGTCCCGTTAGCAAAGGAAATCTCAAAACTACTCGTCATTAACCCCGCTCGTGACATCGTCATTAGCGGACATACTGATAATGTTCCGATCAGAAATTCAGAATTTGAATCCAACTGGTATTTAAGTGCCATACGTGCTGTAAACTTTTTGAGTATTCTTCTTGAGAACAGCAATTTAAACCAAGAAAACTTTAGTACAAAAGGTTTCGGTGAATTCAAGCCAATCGCTTCAAATGATACAGCAGAAGGCAGAAGTAAAAACCGACGCGTAGAAGTACTTATTTTACCGATTGAGAAAAAAGCAAAATAAAAAAGGGAGCCCTCGGCTTCCTTTTTTATTTATTCTTTATGATCATATAAATGTTTTGCACGCAGTCCCACATGTTTAAGCATGTCAATGCAGGCATCCTTCTCTTCTTCGCTCAGGACACTGATCATCTCATGAATTTCTTTCGCATGATCTGGGAAGATATCATCAAGCAAAGCTCGTCCCTTCTCGGTAATATGCGCAAATGTGACCCTGCGGTCTTCTGCACAGGCCTTACGACTGAGGAGTTCTTTCTTCTCCAATTTATCGACCACATACGTGATGCTGCCGCTTGCAAGTAAAATCTTATCACCGATTTGCTGAAGCGGCTGATCCCCTTTATGATACAGCAATTCTAATACTGCAAATTCAGTCGGATTCAGCCCGTGCTTCACAATATGTTTGTTCATGTGATGATTAATTGAGCGATAGGCACGTGATAATACAATAAATAATTTCAAAGATTTTTCAACATTATGATTTTCCATTTTTTATCATCCTTTATGAAATACACCCCACTAATGTGACATTAATAAACAATAAGTAAAATGTCAACATTTTGATCTATCTTTAGCATGAAAATGAGACCAGAACGAATCACCTAATTTTTTAAAAATCACACAAGTCATCGTAATAAACATAGGTTCAATGCTATAATAAGTCTATTAGGTAATACGTTGGAGCGATGAATGATGAGTATACTGAAAGGGTTTTGGAAGAAGATCAGGCTGTACCTTATTTTGGTCATGATTCCAACCCTAATCATTAGTTATTTTATCTATGAAAAAGAAACGGAAAAAATCGACTTAAAAAACAAACAAACTGCTACACTTATGTTAAATATTCACAAAAACCAAATGAATTATTTAATTAGTGAAACAGAAGCGAGATTAACTTCACTTGCCATGGGATTTGACCAGCCTCTTGAGACGAAAAAAGTAAAAAACATCCTAGAGAAAATCTATAAACAAGAACCTCGTTTTTCAGGCCTGTATCTCCTAGACAAAAAAGGAAATGTAACAGTAAGCACCACACCATTAAAGGAAAAAATCAACCTATCATTCAGAGATTACTTTAAGCGCATTCAAGTGACCAAGCAGACGGTGATCACAGATAACTATGTGAGCCGAATTACAAAACAGCGGATTCTTTCCATTTGCGTGCCTGTGCTGGATGAAAACGAAGAAGTCACCAATGTGCTAGTCGCCGCCATTCAAATTGATTATTTAAGAAATATTATGAATGTATTGAACCCTGATCTTCATTTTAAGATGCTGAATCAAAATGGACATGTCGTGTTTACAAGTGGTCCACAGCCAGCATCAGAAAATGGCAGCACCGTGTCTACATATTTAGATGAAAACAGCTGGAAGCTAGAGGTCTATCCGCAACGCGCTTCTACAGGTGAAGTGCTGTCTGTTATGCTGATCCCTTTATCCAGTGCTTTTATTTTATTAAATATTTTATTCACACTTGTTCAATATGTTATTTTAAGGCGTCAAACCCAGCAGGAGCGTCACCAAAATGAAGCGCAAAAGCTTGAATTAATCGGAACCCTCGCAGCAAGTACGGCACACGAAATTCGCAACCCATTAACAGGGATTAGTGGATTTATACAGCTTTTGCAAAAGAAGTATCACTCTGAAGAAGATCAGCTCTATTTTTCTGTCATTGAAGAAGAAATTAAACGAATCAATCAAATCGTCAGTGAGTTTCTTGTATTAGGGAAACCAACGGCAGAAAAATGGCAGAATAACTCTGTCAAAGAAATTGTCAGTGAGATCATGCCGATCGTTTTCTCTGAGGCGAACCTTTATAATGTTGAGGTTGATTTGCAAATTAATACGATTCAAGATGTTGGGGTATATTGCACAAAGGATCACATCAAACAAGTCGTATTAAATGTAGCGAAGAACTCGTTAGAAGCGATGCCAAATGGCGGTCATTTGAAGATTTTAATTGAGGCTGAAAAAGAACATGTCATTATTAAAGTGAAGGATACAGGCGAGGGCATACAAGAAGAAATGTTAAAACATATCTTCCTCCCTTTTATTACGTCGAAGGAAAAAGGGACAGGTCTTGGGCTTGTTGTGTGTAAACGAATCATTTCGATGTATGGCGGAACAATTGATATCGAGAGCGAAGTGAATAAAGGAACAACCGTCATGATCATGCTTCCTTCTGCTCACTCAGCATAGCTGAAACATTCAGCCGGTTTTGCTTAGGCAAGACCGGTTTTTTCATGTCAATAAGAGGGACGGTTCACAGATAGAAGACTCATTTGAGTTACAAGATCATGAAAGGAGGGGGCAGATTGTTTCTCATGAAAAAGGAGATGCTGATACTCATTCATCAGGTTGTCCAGTTCTTGACTATATTTAATTGTCGTCTCACCAGTGTAGCCTTCTGCTTGAGCAGCTTCTACCATCTGTTTTCTCTTCTCATCAATGGACATTAGCAATTGTTCTTTTCTTACATAAATATTCATGATCTCAGCTCCCGCAATGAATTCGACTGTCTATGCTCAAAATGATCCGACACCAAAATTATACTTTATTTGTAAATTAAATTAAATATGCTAATTTTATTTAATTTTTTACAGCCTAAAGACCTCTTACCCAATCATATTTGGGGGTAAACTTCAAATTTGGACAGGACTGACACATGGATTAAACAGAATTTTATCCTATGTAGAAGATCAAAATCAACTATTTTCTTTCTCATTTTATGTCTATTTCCCTAAAAAAAAGCTGATCTTCCGCCTCATGCGGAATGATCAGCTTTTGTCATTAAACCTTTTCTTCCTCGTAAATTGGCACCCAGCCCTCAGTTGTGACAAATATGCGAACGGCAACCACTTTTCGATCCTCTTGAAGTGTAAAATAGTGACGAATATGTGGCGGAACAGAAATTAAATCGCCTGGATTCAGTCTCACGTCAAAAAAGACGCCATCCTTACCTTGAATGGCAAAGATTCCATGTCCGCTTACAATAAAGCGTACTTCGTCATCTGTATGGTGATGCTCACGCTGAAAATTTTGGAGCAGGTCATCTAGGTTTGGTGTGGCGTCAGATAATGAAATCACATCCTGCGCTTTGTATCCTCGTTTTTCAGATATACTCTCGATTTCCTTTTGGAAAACAGTCAAAATCTCTTCCTTTTCCTCATCTGTTAAATCATACTTTTCTGATAATCGGTTTGGAAGCTTTGCAATATCCCAATGCTCATAAATGACCCCTTGGTTTTCTAAATAGGCTGCCACCTCTTGCTCGCTTTCAAGTAATGTGTTCTCTTCGTTATGAATCAAAATCGTCGCCATGTGCTTTTCCTCCTTTTTATGTGACAAGCTGCTTTTGATAAAGCGTTAATTTCAAGTGGTAGCTAAACAAAAATTCATACGCCTCTAATACTCGTTTTGCTTCTGAGGCTGTTTTTCCCCAGACTGTGATGCCGTGATTTCGAATGAGCACAGCTCCTGATTCCGACTCTTCAGTGAGATGCTTTGCAAATTGTGCTGCAAGATGCGGGATATGGGCTGGATTTTCAATAATCGGTATCGACACTTCTGCATCCTCTTCCCAGTAACCAAGCGCTTTGATGATTTCGTTTCCTTTGAAACGAACCTCGCCCTTATCCCCATACAGCTCAGACATCACATTATTATCGATTGTATGAACATGGAGACAGCAGCCTGCATTCGTCTGCTCATACACGTAGTTGTGAAGTAATGTTTCAGCTGATGGTCTAAGCGGTTCGTTCGGATCAACAGGCTTACCTGCTGCATTTACTAAAACAAAGTCTTCATCTGTTTCTTTTCGTTTATCTTTACCGCTTGCCGTCACCAAAAACGTGATTGGATCATCCGACACCTTGATCGATAAATTGCCGCTTGTTCCGTAAAACCAGTCTCTTTGTGCCAGTTCACGTTTGACGTCTGCTAGCTCCTGCCAGCGCTTGCTCTTTGCGTCTGCCATTCCTTCACTTCCTTTATTTGATCAAATTGTGCTTTAAGATCAATAAATGTTTCATACTCTAGATGGACAAGCCCGAGCTCTTTACATTCGTTTAGCAAGTAGTCACGCGCAAATGTGAGATCCGCATGCTTTGCCGCCTCCACATCGGTGACTGAATCTCCAATCATGATAATGAAGTCATTCTCACAGGTCAGCTCTCGAATGATTGACGGCTTGCAGCATCCGCAGCCATTTTGACATTGCGAATCGCAGGCATGCGGCCATTCAATCTGAATATGCTCTTCCCCAAATGACGCATGATTGCAATAAATATCGTCTCGATCCACAATGCCCTCGAGTATGGGATAAACAAAGAAGTCCATCCCGCCGCTTAGCACATAGAAGGGAATATCAGCCTTTTTCACATGATCAACAAATTGCTTGAATCCTTCTCGAATCTCTGTATCTTCTAAAATAAACGATTGAATGGCTTCTTTTTGATCACTCGTCAGTAATTGAAACATCTGCCCGACGCCTTCTTGAATGGTGATCTCCTTTGTGAGAACATCGTCCTTCAGCTTCGTCCATTCGCTTGGTGCAAAGTGTTTCATGATGCGAATGATATTATCATTTTTCGTAATGGTTCCATCAAAATCACAACATACAATTGGTTTTTTCATTTATTCTGCTACCCTTCCCCATAGTTCAAGTGCTGCATTTAAATCTTGACAAGAAGCTGCCTTCTCTTGGATCGACTCTCCATGTATCACCGCATCAATGATCGATCGAAATGCTTTCCCTCCGCCGATGGCTCCACGCGGATGTCCGTGAATTCCTCCACCAGCATTTATCACATGATCGAGTCCAAAATCTTTCATCAAAACTGGAACCATTCCAGGATGAATGCCTGCTGACGGAACAGGGAACGTTTTTTGAACCGAATCCTCTTTTACACAAGCTTCATAGATTCCAAAGGCATCTTTTTTCGGAAGTGCGACCGACCCATACGGTGAGGGAAAAAGACTCAAATCAGCGCCAGCATATCGATTTAATTTACCTAAAAGAAGAGAATGGGAGAATCCATATTCGTGCGATGTTGTCAAAGCGCCGCTTACTGCGGGATGGGCCATAATAGGCAATCGAATATCTGGATCCTCAGCTAAGCTTTGCATGACATCTAACCCGTAGGCAAAAACATTGAATAAGAGTGCATCTGCTCCAAGCTCAGCTGCCTTTCTTGCTCGATCCTTTAGTTCAAAGGTTCTGCCTGTTAAATTAACGGCATATAGCGTTCGGTGCCCTGTCTCTTCATATGTTTCTTTTAATATCTTTTTTCCTTCTTTGATTCGTTCTTCAAAAGGGGCTAGTGGGCTCTCAAATAAAATTTCATCGTCTTTGATAAAGTCAACGCCGCCTAATGCTTGTAAACGGAGCTGTTCTTTTAAATCTGCCATATCACGGCCAATGACACCTTTAAAAATACTCATCAACAAAGGTCGATCAAACACGCCTACTTTTTTTCGTATGCCATCAATTCCAAATACCGGTCCTGGCAGACTTCTTTTCAATCGATCCGAGAATTGAATGTCGATTAGCTTCACTTTTCCATCTAGTGAAAGCTTTCCAAAGATCGTCGTCAAAACGGCCGGAATATCCGCTGAAAAGTTAGCCTCAGGATAAGCAATGGTCACCTCAGATTGATATAGGCCATTTTCGGCTGGAGCAAACTTTTCTGATACCTTTTCCACCCGGCCTTTATGCTTTTGAAGCTGCTCTTTTTTGAGCTGCGGCAAATCCGTCCATGATCCAACTGTTAAACCAAGCGCGATCTGCTCCGCTTTTCGGTTTACTTGTTCATCCTCTCGATGTGTTAATACGTATGTTGCCAGTAATTCACTCACTAGGAATCCCCTTTCGATTGCGTCATGCATATGGTCAATAAAAAAACCTCTCCAAGTGCTTTATCAGCGCCTTAAAGAGGTTGTTTCGTGTCATTCATCCGAATCTTATCTCTCAGCGCTTGCTGCAAGAATTAGCACCGTGCTTCATGGAAGTCGGTTGCCGGGCTTCATTGGGCTAGTCCCTCTGCCTACTCTTGATAAGAATATTCAATTTTCTTAAATATTGTCTGAATTATCGCACCGTTTATTCATGTTGTCAATGGCTTATTTTCAAACAGATTCAAGGAATCGATTCGCCGAGCGGCTTCTTTTAACCGCTCCTCATTTGTTAAAAGTCCTACTCTCACGTATCCTTCACCGTGAGTACCAAACCCATTCCCCGGCGCCACAACCACATGTGCTTTCTCTAATAATACGCCAGCAAAAGATTCAGATGTATATCCTTCTGGCACCTTTAGCCAAGCAAAAAACGACCCCTTTGGTGCAGTGACCTCCCAGCCAATCTCCTTGCAGGCAGCAATCCACACATTTCGCCGATTCTCATATCGATCATTTTGCACCTGTACGCACGTTTGGTCGCTTAACAAAGCTTCCGCTGCCGCATCTTGAGTGGCTTTGAACAGTGAAACAAACAGGTGATCCTGATAAAGCTCAATCGCTTCAATAACAGACGGATTTCCTGCTGCAAAACCTACTCTCCAGCCGGCCATATTATACGTTTTAGACAATGTGTATATTTCAATTCCTGTCTCTTTCGCTCCATCTGTTTGCAAAAAGCTGATTGGCTTTTCCCCATCAAACCCAATGCCGCCATAGGCAAAATCATGGACAACACAGAGCTTGTGATCTTTTGCGAATGTAACGGTTTCTTCAAAAAATGAACGGCTTGCCGTGGCACCTGTCGGATTGTTGGGATAATTTAAATACATCAACTTTGCTTTTTCCTTAACATCCTCAGGCAACCTGTCATAGTCAGGTAAAAAATCATTTTGTTCAAGAAGCGGCAGCGTCACCATCTGAGCTCCAGCAAGTACGGCACCTGACCAATAATCAGGATAACCTGGGTCTGGAACAAGGAGCGTATCACCGGGATTCAGCAGGCATTGCGGCAGCTCAACAAGCCCCGCTTTCCCGCCAAATAAAATCGCAATTTCCTTCATCGGATCAAGCGTGACACCATATTCTCTTTCATAAAAGGCAGCGGCAGCCTTTTTTAATTTCGCTGTTCCGCGGAATGACGAGTATTGATGATTTTCAGGTTTTAATACCGCTTCCTGCATGGCTTTTACAATGTGCGCGGGAGTTGGCTGGTCAGGATTTCCCTGCCCTAAATTAATAATATCTGCGCCTTCCTGCACCTTTTTCTGGACCTTTTGGACAAGGGATGCAAAAAATTGTGTCGGTAATTGTTTCAATACATCTGATTGCTGGAATTCCATTTTTCTTCACCTTCTATTCAAATTACGTAGCAATACAAATACTGTAATGGATTGTTTTACGAATTGTAAAGCAATTTTGAAAAAGGATTGACATGTGAAGCGCAGCTCTGATAATATCTTGAATTAAGAAATGCAAACAGACACGAGACAATGACATATTGATTTCTCTTATCGAGAGTTGGGCGAGGGATTTGGCCTTTTGACCCCAACAGCAACCGACCGTTAATACCACTGTGAAGTGGGGCGCAGCAAGTAAGCGCCAAGACAATTGTCTTATAGGGCACGGTGCTAATTCCATCAGACGTATGTGCTGAGAGATAAGAGAGGCTTTGAGCATACACACCATCAAGCCTCTTTCTCTCAGGAGAAAGAGGCTTTTTTATATGATTTGGAGGGGAAGCAATTGGTTACACTTACGGCATCATATGAAGAATTAACAGAAAGCTCGGCAGTTGCACTCGCAATTAGACTTGGCTTGATCCAAGAAAGCAGTCATTTGACATGTACGGAAATCGGGGACGGGAATTTAAATTACGTCTTTCATATTTTTGATCATAAACAAGAAAAAGGTTTGATCATCAAGCAGGCACTGCCCTACGCCAAGGTGGTCGGAGAGAGCTGGCCGCTTACATTAGACCGTGCGAGAATCGAAAGTACTGCCCTGATCAAGCAGTCAGAGTATACACCGCACCTCGTACCAGCAGTCTATTATTCAGATACAGCTCTTGCTGTGACGGCAATGGAGGATCTATCACACCTCGAAATCGTCAGAAAAGGGCTAATTGCCGGAAAACAATATCCGTATTTATCCGATCATGTCGGAGAATTTTTAGGAAAAACACTTTTTTACACTTCTGACTTTGCCACAAATCCTAAAATTAAAAAACAATTTGTGAAGCAATTTACGAATCCGGACCTTTGTGACATTACCGAAAAGCTCGTCTTCACAGATCCTTTCTTTGATAGCGGCACAAATGATTTCGAAGAAGAATTAAGAGAAGCTGCCGAAGCGCTTTGGGCAGATCTTGAAGTGCAGGCAAAAGCAGCTGAATTGAAGCGTATTTTCCTGACATCTGCCGAAACACTTGTTCATGGAGATCTTCATACAGGCAGTATTTTTGCAAGTGAGACGGAAACAAAAATCATTGATCCAGAATTCGCTTTTTATGGTCCCTTCGGATTCGATATTGGTCATTTTATCGCTAACCTGTTCCTAAATGCTTTGTCTCGTGAGAATGAACACGATCAGCAGCACCTTTTTGACCATGTCGTCAATGTATGGGCAACCTTCAAAGAAGTGTTCGCAAAAGCTTGGAAAGAAGACAGCATTGAAGCGTTTAGTGTATCAGACAGTTTTTTAGAAACAACCTTTGACCGTATTTTAAAAGAAGCGACAGGCTTTGCGGGCTGTGAACTTGTCCGCCGAACGATTGGCCTTGCTCATGCCGCTGATCTCGATGCGATCCCATCACCATCTAAACGGATTCAGCAGAAAAAAGCAGCACTTACGCTCGGAAAAACATTCATCAAACAATATCATGCAGTGGAAACAGCGTCTGACCTCGTCGCATTATTCCAGCAATCTGTAAAGGAGTGACGGGTTTTGTCTAAAGAATTTGAAGTCCCCCGTTCTGTCGAATGGGAAGAAAACCATATTAACATTTTGAATCAGCAAAAGTTACCGGCTGAAACTGAGTTTGAGCATCTATATACAAAAGAAGACGTGTATGATGCTATTGTCACGTTAAAAGTGCGGGGAGCACCTGCCATTGGCATTACAGCAGCTTTTGGACTGGCGCTCAGTGCCCAAGACATTGAGACAGAAGAAATTGATGTGTTTAGACAAGAAGTCATTCAGATAAAAGAATATTTAAACAGTGCTCGTCCAACCGCTGTGAATCTAGCTTGGGCATTAGAGCGATTGTTGCAGCGCATTGATCGTGCAGCTTCGGTCA
Source organism: Bacillus sp. FSL K6-2431 (assembly GCF_038005165.1). Taxonomy (NCBI): domain Bacteria; kingdom Bacillati; phylum Bacillota; class Bacilli; order Caryophanales; family Bacillaceae; genus Bacillus; species Bacillus sp. FSL K6-2431. Next base: position 786,182 of record NZ_JBBOSQ010000001.1, read on the forward strand.
ATGCAGCCAAAACAGACCTTGTCCATGAGGCCATTCAAATTCAAATTGAAGATGAAGAAACATGCAGACAAATCGGTCAAAATGCACTCCAGCTCTTTAAATCGGGTGATCGGATTATGACCATTTGCAATGCAGGCTCCATCGCCACGAGCCGGTACGGAACAGCCCTTGCTCCATTTTATTTAGCCAAAAAGAAAAATCTCGATCTTCACATTTATGCCTGTGAAACACGCCCTGTTCTCCAAGGGGCTAGGCTGACAACATGGGAACTCATGCAAGGCGGCGTAGATGTGACGCTCATTACAGATAACATGGCAGCCCATACGATGAAAGAAAAACAAATTTCTGCAGTCATTGTTGGAGCTGATCGCATTGCCCGTAATGGAGATGCGGCGAACAAGATTGGCACGTTAAGTCTCGCCATTTTAGCCAAGCATTTTCAAATTCCGTTTTTTATAGCTGCACCGCTTTCTACCTTTGATATCTCAACCAAAAACGGGGCAGATATTCCAATAGAAGAGCGTGACCCGCTGGAAGTAAAGGAATTAAACGGCGTCCAAATTGCACCACCTGATGTTCAGGTATTCAATCCCGCCTTTGATGTCACTCCTCACCATCTCATTTCAGGGATCATTACAGAGAAAGGGATTATCACGTCGAACTATACAGAAGAGATTGATGCTCTGTTCACTGAAGGCATCTCACTCTGATCATAAAAAAAGCGCCGTGTACTTCTTATTTAAGAGCACCGCGCTTTTTTATTTCATTCGTTTTTGCTAAAATTTCTTTTTTCTGTTCTTCTGTCAAAACCTTCATTTTGACACATAGTGATGTGACGGCATACATTTTATTCTTTTTGTCCCAAAACATTCCCTAGCGCCCTCCTTTTTCCCTCAACCAACTTTTTTAGCTTAATAAAAGGATATGTCGCTTGGAAAACATTTGGAACAGGTCAATCGATTTATTTTTGAACAAATGGGATACCTTCTAATTCAAGCAGAACCGCTTTCATATCTGTCTTCGTTCCTGCATAGCCCGTCAGAGAACGGTCTTTTCCAATCACTCTGTGACAAGGGATAAAAATAGGTAATGCATTGCGTCTATTGGCTTGTCCAATCGCTCTCACAGCCTTTGGGTTACCAATTGCTTCTGCAATGTCTGCATAACTTTTTGATTCACCATACGGAATAGTCGAAAGTGCTGCCCACACTTGCTCTTGAAACGAAGTTCCCTTTTGCTTGAGCGGGAGATCGAATTCTTGGCGCTCACCCTTGAAATATTCATCTAGCTGCTTTTTTGCTTCTTGTAATACAGACGTTTCTTCTTCTTTTAGATTGGCTTCCTGTTTTTTTGCTAAAAACGGCTCATCATCAAACATCACTTCGATGATGGCGTCGTCTTTTTCTAGTATGTATAGTGCCCCAATTGGTGCGTGATAGACGGTATAATACACGTTAATGCTCTCCTTCTTGTTTCTTCTGCCTCAGTGGCAGCGTGAGATGAAAGACGGTTCCTACCCCTTCCTCACTTTCTACCTCAATGGTTCCTTGATGCTCTTCAATAATTTTATAACTAACCATTAAGCCAAGTCCAGTTCCTCTTTCTTTTGTCGTATAAAATGGTTCCCCTAGACGCCTCAGCTTGTCCTCTGCCATTCCGCACCCTTCATCCCGCAGTGAAATGACAATATGCTCTTCGCCCTTCCGCTGAATGCTCACATAGACATTTCCTTTTCTCGGCATGACTTCAATTGCATTTTTTAAAATGTTAATAAAGACTTGTTTTAATTGGTTTTGTTCACAATAAATGAGCGGAATCTCATCAATCACATTGAGATGCATTTGAACGTTGCCAAGATTCGCCTGTGCGTGCAACAGATCCATCGTGTCTTTCACAATTTGCACCACATTTTTTTCTTCAAATACGATGGCTTGCGGCTTTGCTAAAATCAAAAATTCGGTGATGATCGATTCAATTCTTTTCAGCTCTGAAGTGATGACATTGAAATAGAGCGAATACTCCCCTTCTATATTTCCTTTTAGCAGCTGAATGAAGCCTTTTAATGCTGTCATCGGGTTTCTAATTTCATGCGCAATTCCAGCGGCAAGCTCTCCGACCACATGAAGGGTATCTGATTTTCTCACCCGCTCTTCTAATTCCTTCCGCTCTGTCACATCTCTAAAGATCGCCAAATTCATATTATGAATGATGTTGCGTTTAAAAGAGAATTCCAATATCCGCTGATCTGGGTGGTTCAGCACAAATGGCACTTCATTGTCCATTTCATCTAATGACATCGCCTGGGCAGGCTGTGCCAAATGTTCAATTTGATAAGGCGCAAGGATGTGGAAAAGGTTCATTTCCGTTAAATGATCACTTTTCAATCCTAGTAGCTCGCTTGCGGATGGATTGACTTCGATAATGCGGTATTGGTTATCAAACAGAACAATGCCGTCCATTGATCCATTAAATACTTTACGAAATTTGAGCTCACTTTCGCGCAGCTCCTCCTCCATCCTTTTTCGATCACTCACATTACGTAAAATGGTTAAGTGCTGTCCTTCTAATACCGCATGCTTTGATGTAAACTCGAGCTCTTTAAACTGACCATTTGCCATTCTGAACAAAAGCTCTTCCCTTATTTCGTGATTCCGAATATATCGTCTTCTAGTCGGTCTATATCTCTGATCAGATTTCACGAGAAAGTCTGTGAGTTTTTTGCCAATCAGTGAATGCATAGGCAATTCAAAAATGCGGCAGGCTGATTCATTGGCTCTCACAATCTCTCCATCATCCGCCCATATGATGATCGCATCCATTGCATTTTCAAAAATTTCTCTAAAGCGTTCCTCACTTTTTAACAGCTTTTCTTCCATTAACCTTTTTTCTGTAATATCCCGCATGATGGACATATAAAAACCGCTCATCACATTTGATGTAATGGTGAGCTCGAATAATTTGTACTGGCCAGATTGTAGAGTAACAGGAAGCTCTCCTTTTGCTTTCCCTGTTTCTTTAAGTGACGTTAAAAGGTGCTGTAAGGATGGAAGATTTTCTTCGTCGACAAATTCATGTAAATAGCGATCGGTTAAATCAGTCTTTTGCAGCTCAAAGCTCTGACAAAAAGAATGATTCGCATCAATCATGCAGCCATCCTGATCAAAAATGACCATCCCGTCAATGGCTCGGTCAAACAAATCTTTGAACAACTGCTCATTCATGGAGCGTTCTCGTTCTAATATTTTCTTTGAGGAAATATCTCGCATGACGACAATATATTGCTGATTCATGGTGTCGTGCTCTGCGACAAATTCAATGTATTTTGTTTCACCATTTTCCAGCTGAATGGAGATTTCTCTTTTTAACGTACCTTTTCGAAAAAATAGATCGAGTGAGCATTCAATTTTATCTTTCGGGATGCCGTAAAGGAAATCTAGAACGGATTTATTGAGGAGGTCTTCTTTCGGTGTCTGTACAAGCCTGCATGTTGCTTCATTGGCTTGGATGATGTTGAGGTGCTGATCAAATATAAAAATGGCATCTAACGTCTTATTTAACAGCATTTTTTGCTGCATCAACTCTGTTCGCAAATATTCGTTCTCTTTTTCTAATTTTCTGATATCTTCTGCGCCATCGAGCGTTTCAGTCATTCTCTTACACTCCTTTTCCAGCCTCATTCCTCTACAATATTTCTACAATATTTTCATTGTTCCTTCATTCGACTCATAAAAAAAGATAACTTTTTACACGAAGACTGTCTCATTTATTTCATTTGGATGACAGGATCGAACCTCGATTCTCTTTTCTTACGCTTCTTTTACAGCCGTTCTACAATTTCACATCAAATAGCGAAATGAGCCAAAATGTATTTTAAAATGGGGCAAATACGGGAACAGTGCACTTAGAACATTTATGTTTAAAATCGAGCAGGAAAGGTGATGTTATGGCATCTTCACGAGATAGTTATTTTGATAATGCGAAATTTCTTCTGATTTTTCTAGTTGTTTTTGGTCATTTGTTACGATCATTCATTCATGATAATGATTGGATGCTTTATTTATACAAGTTTATTTATACTTTTCATATGCCTGCCTTTATTTTGGTTTCCGGCTTCTTTGCAAAAGGGTTTAGAAAGCCAGGTTTTATGAAAAAAGTTGCTATTAAGCTGATCATCCCATATTTCATTTTTCAGGTGATCTATTCCGTTTACTATTATCTCTTGCAGGATCAAAGCATGGCCAATTTAAATCCAATTGATCCGCAATGGTCTTTATGGTTTTTAATTAGTTTATTCTTTTGGAATTTGCTGCTCATTCCTTTTTCTAAACTGCCATTTCACTGGGCGATGATCGTCAGTTTGTCGATTGCGTTACTTGTCGGTTACGTGGACAGTATTAGCAATACACTGAGCTTATCGCGTACGTTTGTCTTTTTGCCAATGTTTTTAGCAGGCTTCTATTTAAAAAAGCAGCATTTTGAATTCATCCGTACAAGTAAAGGAAAGCTGTCAGCACTTCTTGTATTAATGGCTGTATTCTTGTTTTGCTATTTCTATGAATTTGATTATTCCTTCTTATTTGGATCACAGTCATATGCTTCTCTAGGTGATGAGGGAGTGATTGCGGCAATGAAACGAATGGCATGGTATCTGCTTGCATTCGGCGCTACATTCAGCTTCTTTGCTTTAGTGCCAACACGCCGTTTCTTCTTTACAAAATGGGGCACAAGAACGTTATATGTGTATTTATTACATGGCTTTGTAATTAAGCTGCTTAGAACGACTTGGTTTGATGACTGGGCCTTGAATGCAGCAAGTGTGGTCATGTTATTGCTGCTGACCATTCTGTTAACCTTTACCCTGTCTAGCACCTTTGTTAAAACCGTTGCACAGCCAGTGATTGAGCTCAAAATGACCAATCTCATGCGTACAATCACCGGCAGGCAGGGCAGTTATAGCAAATAAAAAACGATCCCGCGCGGATCGTTTTTTCTATTTTTCATTCATGTGTCCATTGTGACATTCAGCATCTTTCTTAGGCTTTACAAGCGTATCAATCCATTTGCTGCTGTTGATATCTCCAAGCTCACTACCAAATTCCTCTTCTAAGATATCTGGGTCCATTGGCTTTTTATGGTCTTTCATGTCCTTGCTTTTTACATGCTTCTTAGTCACGAGATCCTCCCCCTTGTTTCCCTTTATGAGAATTTCGGTTTGCTTGACGATCTCTTGAATGTTCATCAAATTGGGTTTGTCCTTGATCATGTGCCATGCTTTCTGTCGGTGTCATATTATTTGTCAGTGCTTCATTTTTCGCTGCTTTTCTTTTCATCTGAAATCAGTCCTTTTTTGACATATTTAGTTCTTCTCTTAATTGGTCTAGAAGTTCCTTCATTTGTTTGACCGTCACCGGCTTTTCCTCTGGCTTTAACTCATAGCCGATTTGTCCATTGGCTTCTAGGGTGGCTTTTTTGAGACTGCTGATGTCTGTAATGCCTTGCTGCTTTAAGCGCATTTTGAATTCATCCCTTGTGAGCCGCGTTTTCTTAAGTTTGTGATCAAGCATTTCTCCATCCTGCAAAATGACCACAGATTTCCCTGAAACCAATTTTTCAAAGAAATCAGATTGGATAGACAATTTTTCCATGATGACGAGTGCAATGATAAATGTAGCGGCGGCATAAATCGTTTCAAGTAAATTGTGCTCAATAAAGGGTTGGATAATAATCGATCCGATTGAAATCATGATCACTGTTTGTTGAACAGTTAATTGACTAATGGATTTAGGCCCTGCTATTCTCAGCAGCAAGGTACCAACTAGCAGCATGACAATTGCTTTCCATATTACATCCAGCACGTCTCGTTCACCTCTTACCTATAGATTGCGAACATCCCATGTGATTTAGCCAGTTAGATAATGGAAATAAAAAAACAGCATTCGCTCGGAATGCTGTTTAGCCGATGATGACGCGCTCTTTCGGATAATGATAATTCGCTTCGCTTTCTCTTCGGCCAATTAAATATAAGAAGCTTGGAATGCCGATCCGTCCAATAAACATGACGACCATAATGATACATTTACCGAACACCGTAAGGTCCGAGGTGATTCCTAGCGATAGCCCTGTTGTTCCGAATGCAGAGCAAACTTCAAATAAATTTTCTAGAAGTGTATTATGCTCGGATAAGGATAACAGGAACGTAGCGCCAAACACCAAAATAAAGGCCATCATCGTCACCATCAAGGATTTGTTAATATCCGCTTGATGAAGCTCTCTTTTGAAAATTTTAATGGACTTATTTCCCCTAGCAAAATGAAACAGTGCGAGTAAATTCAGGGCAAACGTAGTTGTTCGAATTCCGCCTCCCACAGAGCTTGGGGAAGCCCCGATAAACATAAGCATACATAGAAATAAAAGGGTCGGTTCTGTCAAATGGGTAATATCTAATGTTGTCAAACCCCCACTTCTTGTTGCGGTCGATTGGAAAAAAGAATAAAACAAGATTTCGTGCCAGCTTTTCCCTAGGAAGCTGAACCCGGCTTCAAGTGCATATATGCCAATCGCTCCAACAACGACAAGACCGCCAAACGTAATCGTTGTGATTTTTGTAAACAATGAGAACGATGCGTGCTTTCGGTCCTGATTAAATAAATAATCCTTTACTTCGACGAGCACAGGAAAGCCAATCGCACCAAAGATGATCAGCAGCATCGTAATAAATTGGACAAAATAATCATCTTTGTAAGGGATGAGCGAGTTCCCTGTAATATCGAAGCCCCCATTGGTGGTCGCACTAATACTTGAGAAGAAGCCATGCAAGAATGCTCCTTGAACATCGTAATATTTGAGAAAATACATGCTTAAAATCAGACCGCCTAAAAACTCAATGAGCAAAATTAAATATAAGACCTGCTTCATTAATTTCACAATACCTGATAAATTGCTCTGGTTTTGATCTGCCATGATGAGCTTTCTTTCTTTAATCCCAATCCTTTTTCGCATGACAATCCACACAAAGGTACCGAGCGTCATAATGCCGATACCTCCGATTTGCAGGACAAACGCAAGGATCCACATACCTGCCACACTAAATGTTTGCGAGGTATCAACGACAGTGAGTCCTGTGACACTTACCGCACTCACCGCCGTAAATAGAGCATCAATAAATGTCCATTTCACTCCCTCTTGATGAGCTACTGGGAGGCTGAGAAGAATAAGTGATACGGTTACAGCAAGAAAATAATAGAGGGCAATCAGCTGAAATGCTGACAGCCGGTCAATTAGCTTTTTGATAGGATTCATTGTCATTCCTTCTTTTATCTATCTTTTCGAATACTTTATCATTTTAATGAAAAGAGACATGATTTTAAAGATATTTTATGCTTTATTTTCTTTTTCATCAAAAAGAAAAAGACATCCTGTTGCAGAATGTCTTTTCGTCTTTCTTATTTTGCTTCTAGTCTTCTGATTCTTTCGTTTAAATCAGGGTGTGTTGAGAAAAGAGAAGCTTTTCGTTTACCACTGATTTTAAGCGTAGCAACTGCTGTTTGATCATCATCTTTGATTCTTGACGTATACGCCTCAAGTGAGCGAAGTGCATGAACCATTTTATCTTTACCGGCAAGGTCAGCTCCGCCTCGGTCTGCATGGAATTCACGGTGTCTAGAATATGCAAACACGACAAGGCTTCCTAGGACAGAGAAAATGATTTGGAAAACAATCACTGCAATAAAATGAACAATCGGAACAAGCTCTTCACGCGAAACAAAGCGGCTTGCGATCCATGCCGCAATTCTTGAGAGGAAGACAACGAACGTGTTGACGATCCCTTGAAGCAGCGTCATTGTCACCATATCACCGTTCGCAACGTGAGCAACTTCATGAGCGATTACACCTTCAACTGCTGCATCATCCATTTCATGAAGCAATCCAGTTGAAACGGCAACAAGTGATCTTCTCTTAGAAGGACCTGTCGCAAAAGCATTTACTTCAGATGATTGATAAATACCAACCTCAGGCATTTTAGAAAGGCCTGCTGCTCTTGATAATCTGTGCACGCGGTCAACAAGCTGCTGCTCATCATATGTTAATGAATCCTTTTCAGGGTTTAACACACGCACACCCATCATCATTTTTGCCATCCAGCGAGACATCGCAAGTGACATGAACGAGCCAACAAAACCAACAACTGCACTGAATACTAGCAGTGCCACCAAATTAATTCCACCGTCTGCTCCTATATAAGAACCAACACCAGTTGCTGCACTAATAACCGACAGTACAATACCAATCGTAGTGATAACAAGAATGTTCGTTAATATAAACAGAAATATTCTTTTACCCATACATAACCTCCGCTGTCATATTAAGTTCATTTGAACTTATTAATAAAATTATAAAAATAAACGTCTCAAATTGCAAGGAAAAAGGAATCATCCCTTCTGTTTATCATAACGGCTTAAGCCCCGTCACTTCAATATTTACGACTTTGCCACAGCTGAAAAGTGAACAAATTGTGACGCCGCGTTCTGTATTTTAGTTTATTTTGCATTTTCATCAAAAAGAGATTATGATGTTGAATTAGATCAATAATCACGTTTTTGACGTACAAATGAGGTGGAACATGGTGACTTTTAAATTAACGAGAATTGACATGACGAGACTTCTATATTCTCTAAAAGGAGAGGGAGATCTGACTCCGCTTCAGCTTTTGAATCTATCTGTAAAGGGCGATAAGGATCATGAATATGATGAGTTAAAGATCCCTTCGTTTTTTGAGAAGCTCGAACGGCGGAAGCAAAAATCAGAGCACGGTCTTTCTACAAATGAAATTGTTGAGCTTGGCAACTTGTGTGAGCTAACGTCTCTTAAATCGACGGCGATTCAAAATTGGATCAAGCGTGATATTAAAGATATGATTGGTCATCCAGAGCTTGGCAAGAAGTACTCCATTGATCAGGTCGTTATTTTATTAATTGTCAGGGATTTAAAATCAGTTTTTGACTTTGATGCCATTCGCATGATCTTATCTGCCTTATTTAACACGATCACAGATCGAACAGATGATATTATTAGTCCAATCCGTTTTTATGAAGCATATGCGCACGTCCTAGATTTTATTTATCACCATACACATTTTCCGTTAAAGGAAACAAATTTACGAGAAATGACTGAGGAGCAGACCGACATGCTCCATGAAGAGTTTACAGAATTAACGAAGAATCAATGGAATTTGATTAAAGGCATTATCAGTTCTACCGTCTTCTCTGTGTTCACTTCCCACTTGCAAAGTACAGCGCAAGAAATGATGTTTAATACGCTACAGGCAGCTAAATAAGGATAAAAGAAAACCGAGGTGATGAGGTCACCTCGGTTTTTTTGTGCAGCAATTGCCAGCATAATTGTACGCCGTTTTCTTCAAAATAAGAAGGCGCAACAAACATGAGGTGAAAGGAGGAATATGGACATGGCAAATCGAAATCAGCTTCTTGTTCCTGGAGTAGAACAAGCATTAGATCAATTTAAATACGAGATCGCTCAAGAATTTGGCGTGACTCTCGGTTCAGATACAGTCGCACGTGCAAATGGTTCTGTTGGCGGTGAAATTACAAAACGACTCGTTCAACAGGCTCAATCACAAATGGGCAATCAATCTAAATAAAAAACATGGTGAAATACGCCGGAGCTATTCTGGCGTTTTTTTATTGTTCATATGTGTGCTCAAACCGGTTTTCACGATACGGGGACGGTGCACCTTTTCCTTGCTTCTTCATATGGTCTTTTTTTCGTTCAGCGGACGGCTGTTTCTGATCCCTGTCGTTTTTTTTTGCGTGCTTTTCAGCACCACCACGTGATGTGCCGTTTGGATTCCTTTTATCATCAGGTTCCGTTGAGTGATTTTTTTTTTGTTCTTTATCGATAGAACGTTCCTTTTCTTCCTTTATTTGATTGTCTTTGCTTTTATCATCAGGTTTTGTTTGGTGTGGCTTTTGAATAGATCCTTGCTCTTCCCTCTCTTGATCCTTCTGCTCTTTGTCTTCAGCTTCAGGAGCCTCTTGATCTGGCTTCATCTCTTCGCTATCGTCTGTCTTGACGTCTTCTTGTTTGTCTTTGTCTGCTTGATCTTCATCATCTTTTTTAGGCTCTTCTTCTTTGACAGCATCACTCTCTGCTGCGTCTTCATCCTTTTGAATGTCTTCTTGTTCTTTGTCTTGCATTTCTTGATTTCTGATATATGTGCCTGTTGAAATGCCTGCCTTTTGAGCTTTTTCTCTTGTTTCCAGGTCACTTTCTACAGTTTCTAGCTTGTAATCGCGCTTTTGATATTCACCAGAGATGGTGTTAATTTTACTTTTGACGTTGGTTTTATATGTATGGTCCTGCTTGTTTTCATAAACCGTAGAAATATAAATGCTCTTAGAGTGGTTCACATAACCTTTTTTATCACAGTCATCTATGATTTCCTGCACAACTTTGGTCATGTCGTTTTTTTCTAAATCCTTCATACTGGCCAGTACTTGTTTCGCATCTTTATTCAGTGGTGTGACACCGATCACTTGATAATTGTGATCAAGCTTCAGTTCAAAGCTTGGATTAATGTCAATCGTCATATATGCATATGCTTTTTGACTTGAGAAAGATGGCATCATAGTAAAAATCACGACAATAATCGCTGCGATTGATAGGATTCCTGCATTTAATGGACGTAAACGAAGCAAGTCAAAAAAACCGGCTTTTTTTCTTTCGAGACGTGATTCATTCGGAAATGTCACTTCTTGACCGATTTCATAATCTTGCTGTTCATATTTTGTCCGCAGAAATTGTCCATCAGGGGTCAGCAGCGTGACATATTTTTTGTTTTTCTCTACTATAATGCCTCTTCTCATGAATTAAGCACCCCTTTAAGGTAATCTTTCAAATACACATAATCACCCGTCATAATGATCGCCATCGCAATGATATATTTTCTATTTCTCTCAATCGTTTTGCGGCTGACTTCCACTAGCTTTTCAAGCTGTTTGACTGGCAATTGTTTTTTCTGAAATAAAATGGTTCTGAGCTCATCGTGTTCAACGAGTGTGTGAGCTACTTTAATGGCATTTTGCCTTGCATCTGCATGCTTTGGTGAATGTTCAAGCAGCTCTTGAAACGTGAGACCGTATACTTTCAATCGTTCTTTAAAATGTTCAATTTCTTCTCTTCTGTGTTCTTGTTCAATTAAACGTCTATATTCGTTTGTAGACAGCTCTGCTTCAATCATGCTTTGAGAGTACTCGCCATTTTCACTTTCTTGCAGGTCCATTTGAACCGTTGGCGCATTTCTCGCTTCTTTTCGAATATAGTCGATCACTTTTCTTTTAATAATTAATTCTGCGAAAGCAAGGAGTGAGTTTCCTTTTTCAGCAGAGTATTTTTCTATCGCTTCATTAAAGGCAATTAAGCCTATGCTGAATTCATCATCTTTTTCATCTATATATCGTTTACAAACGGATGAAACCGTCTTAGCGACAAATGGTTTGTATTGCTCTATTAATGCATTTTGCAGCTCGATATCACCTTGTTGAATACTGATAGCCGACTGCTCTAATGTTTGCTTTTTCTTTCCTTTTTTAAACAAAAGGCTAAGCAATGGTTTCACCTCAGTTCTCCCTATATTACTCATTTATGATAGCTAATTTATGAGGGAAGCGCAAAGGAAGAAATGAGGAATTCATTTCCTGTTACCCAATTATGACATGTATATCATCATCTACTTTACAATGTTTCGTCTAAAAGCAAAGAAATAAGGGGGTATCTCCCCCTTATTTGTAATATACGTGTTATGAAAATGAAATGATATTTCTTTCAAAAAACCTACTCTTCTAGGCGTACCTCTTGTTTTTCCTTGTTTTGTTGCCCGCCTTTTCTTGATGGACTTGATAAAAACCAGCCAAATGCTGCAATTGCGAGAAGCACTGTCCAGAAAATCACTTTCCATAATGTTGAATGAATAAAATGAGAGGACACGATACCAATGGCTGGATGTGACAGTGTGTAAAGCGTGAGCTTCACACCAACCCACCCGACAATGACAAAGGCTGCTGTTTCTAGGCTCGGTCTTGTTTTGAGCAGTTTCACAAAGACAGTCGCTGCAAATCTCATGATGATCAGACCGATGATACCACCTAAAAGAATGACAATAAATTGACCGCCATCAAGTCCACCGATTTGCGGAAGACTTGTTTTCGGCAAAGTTACGGCTAATGCGACCGCCGCTAAGATGGAATCGACAGCAAAAGCGATATCAGCAAGCTCGACTTTTACGACTGTTGCCCAGAAGCCGCTTTGCTTCATGTTTGTGTCTGATTCCTTTTTCTTAAATACGTGCGATTTTAAAATATGGTGAATGGAAATATAAAGAAGATAAATTGCACCAATGGCTTGAACTTGCCACACATCCACTAAAAACGAAATAAGAAACAGGGAACCAAATCGCATGACAAACGCACCCGCAAGTCCGTAAAACAATGCTTTTTTCCTTTGCTTTTCTGGAAGGTGTTTCACCATCACAGCCATGACCAGCGCATTATCAGCGGCTAAAATTCCTTCTAATCCAATCAGTACGAGAAGAACCCACCCGTACTCTAAAATAATTGCTGCATCCATCATCATTCCTCCTTGTTTTATCTATTGTCCCACAACAGACAAAGGCTTATGAATGCAAAAAAGACCTTTGCCTGTAATGGCAAAGGTCTTGCTAGACATGTGATATGTAGAATCATGCCAACAAAGCCGATGGAACTTAAGTCCATGTAATGACGACTTTGTTTCCGGTAAAAACCGGACGCTACTCCCCTTTGGTGGGATTTAAGAATATTTAGATTACTTATAGTTTAATCAATAGACACTGTATTGTCAACAGGGGACTTTCACCTAGGGTCCAGTGATTAGGCAGTTGGTGTTTCTGCTTTTCTTTTTCTACGTTTCAGCCATATATACATCGCGAAAAGCAACACAATCCCGATCCCAATCGGCAGAAGATATGGATCTAACATTGCGCCAACCTCTTTCCAGTTCTCCCCGAGTACAAATCCAAGATACACATATACAAATGTAATAGGCGTAATCGCTAAAAACGTGTACAGGCAAAAGACCCACACATTCATCTTGGCAATACCGCACGGGATGGAAATAAGCGTTCTGACTCCTGGAATAAACCGGCCGCTAAATGCGACGAATCCACCATGCTTTTCAAAGAAGGCATCCGATTTATCAAGCGACTCCGGTTTAACAAAAAAGTACTTCCCATATTTATTTAAAAAAGGTCTACCGCCATAACGTCCTAACCAGTACAAGGTCAAAGGGCCAGCCACGCCGCCAATAGAGCCGGCTGCCACAACACCAATGAAGGCCATGTCCCCTTCTGAGACCCAGTAACCCGCAAGAGGCAGAACCACTTCAGCAGGAACAAATTCAATACATAATGCAAGGAAGATGCCAAAGTACGACAAGTTCTTAAAGGCATCAGCTAAAGAAATAATAAAATCTTCGATGTTTATCAATCCCTTTCACACATAATCGTTTAACTGATTCTATCTCTTTTAGAATCGCACATATATTAAACGAAAAAAACCGAAGAAACGATTCACTTTTCGTCGTTTTTTTACATTAAATTTGATTTTACTATAAAAGACAGGTGAAAAAAAAGTTGATTGTGGTATTTAAGTGAAGGAAAAGTGAACACAGAAGCCATTCGATCCGATATATTAGGTATACGTCTGTTTTAAGATACTGGAGGTTTTCTTACATGACCCATTTAACAGGAAGTTACAATGGATGGCTTGTCTTTCTGTCAATCGCAGTCGCCACTGTCGCCTCCTACTCAGCTCTTCATTTAGCCAGCCGAGTGGCACAGTCAAGCGGTGCAAAGAAAAAGGTATGGCTGATCGTTGGTGCCTTGATCATGGGAATGGGGATATGGTCGATGCATTTTATCAGCATGATGGCATTTCACGTGCGTGCTGGCATCACCTATGAAACACACTTGCTCATTTTATCGATTTTGGCATCTTTTGTCGGGTCCTTGATCGCATTCACAATATGCATTCAAGAGCAACTCTCCACAAGGCGGCTGCTCATTAGTTCAATCACCATGGGCTCAGCTATTTGCAGCATGCATTATCTTGGAATGGAATCAATGGCCAATGTCTCAATCAGCTATGATCCAGTCCTCTTTTTTCTTTCGTTTTTCATTGCTGTGATAGCGTCTTTCTTTTCGCTTCATCTCTTTTTTCGGCTCCATCGATCCGGGAAAAAGCAGGAGGATCATCTGTTAAAAATAGCTGGTGCACTCGTGATGGGCGGGGCTGTTTCTGGGATGCATTATACCGGTATGGCTGCTTCTACTATGTTTTTTCATTCAGACGGACAGCCCTATAGGGGTGGTTCTCTTGAACTATCACCATTCAGTCTGTCGATTTTCATCGGCTTAATGACACTGATTGTCCAAACACTGATGATTTTTGGTGCCTATATAGATCACCGAATCATGAAGCAGGCAGATAAGCTAAAGGAAAATGAACAGCGGTTCCAATCGCTCATCAAACATAATATCGATGGCATTATCGTGTTATCTGTCAATCGAAAGGTGCTTTCTGCGAACGACTCAGGTAAACAAATTCTAAAAATGTGCAATTCTTGGATTGGTGATGATGTCAGCCAATACGTCATGCCGACTGACATGTGGGAAGAATTTATTTACGAGTCAAAAAAAGCCATCACACGTGAAGCAGAACTAAAAGCAGCAGATCGCTTTTATTATTATCATGTCACTTACATACCTGTTCATGTCAACAATACGCTTGACAGTATTTATCTTGTCTTAAAAGATTTAACGCAGCAGCGGATTGCAGAAAAAGAAATTCATGTCATGGCACATTATGATGCGTTAACCGAGCTTCCTAATCGGCGCCACGCCATCAACCATCTAAGTGATGTTCTCTCCGCTCAAAAAGAGACAGGAACATCGACGGCTGTTCTGTTTCTTGATTTGAATCGTTTTAAAATTATCAATGATGCACTTGGTCATAACATAGGGGACTTACTTCTTAAAGCAGCTGCAAACAGACTGACGCAATGTTTACCAGACAACGGCTTTATAGCCAGACTAGGCGGGGATGAATTTTTAATGATCTTCCCTGACATGGGGCATGACACACAGAAAATTGAACAGCTTTCTCAAAATATCATTCGGCAATTTGAGCGTCCTTTTTTCATCCAGAATCATCAGCTCATTACTTCTATCAGCATTGGAATCGCTATCTCACCTCAAAATGGCAAAGATGGGATGGAGTTAATGAGGAAAGCCGATATGGCGATGTATTTATCCAAAAAACATAAGCAAAGCCGTTATGAGTTTTTCACCGAATCAATGGAAAGATCAAGTGAAGATAGGTTGAACCGAGAGCTTGAGTTACGGGATGCCATTCAAAGAGAACAGTTTGTGCTTCATTACCAGCCGCAAGTGAGTGCGAAAACAAGACAGATGACTGGCGTAGAAGCTCTTCTAAGAATGAAAGCACCAGATGGTTCGTTAAAATCACCCGAGGCTTTTATTGAGCTGGCAGAGGAATCAGGACTGATCATTGATATTGGCAGATGGGTGATTGATACCGCATGCAAGCAGGCTAAAACGTGGTATGACAACGGGCTGAAAATTCCCGTGGCTGTCAATTTATCTGCAAAACAATTCAATTCTGAAGACTTAATTGATTTGATTAAGCTGACACTGAAAAAATACGATATGACACCGTCACTGCTCGAGCTTGAAGTCACAGAAAGTATGACAATGGACAATATCAAGCAATCAAAGCAGGTACTGACCTCACTGAAACATCTGGGCGTTCGCATTAGTATTGATGACTTTGGTACAGGGCATAGCTCCTTAAGCTATTTAAAGGATTTGCCCATTCATCGCCTAAAAATCGACAAATCCTTCATCGAAGATATTTTAAATGATTCAAAATCTGAACAGATTACAGGTGCCATTATCGCGATGGGACATCAACTATCTCTCGAGGTCATAGCAGAAGGTGTTGAAACCTTTGCGCAGGCGCAGCTTTTATCTGCGCAAGGATGTGACGACTTGCAAGGCTTTTATTATGCAAAGCCCCTTCCAGCAAACGATATCGAAAAATTCATTGCCTATCCAGCGCATCAGTTGGACACATAAAAAAGGTGCCAATCATGGCACCTTTTCGTTCTATCTAAATAATAAATGTTGACTGTGAATACCTGCTTTTTTCAATAGACTAATCAATTGTTCTTGTTCTTCTCGCGAGAGGCCTGAGAAGGCACGCGCAATCCGGAGAGAATGAATCGGGTAAATTTTATCAAGATAACTGCGCCCTTTATCTGTTAAATGGGCATAAACCGACCGTTTATCCTTTGGGTCCTGCTCTCTTTCAATGAAACCATTTCGTTCTAATTTGTCAATTACGTACGTCACATTCCCGCTGACAAGCAGGAGTCTTGAGCCAATTTGCTGAAGTTTTTGAGCACCTCTTGTATACAGCAATTCAAGAACCGCAAATTCAGTTGGATTAAATCCATGCTCTTTGCTGTCTCTAATGCTGTGTTCTGAAACGCTTTTAAATGCTCTTGCAAATACCTTGTAAAGTGTCATTGAACGTTCTACTTCTTCTTCATTAAACGATAGTCTCATCACATATCTACCTCTTATAATATTTTTTTAACTTCAAGGCTTTCTTGCGGTGCAGTTGGAGCCTTTCGTAAAAAATAGAAGTACGTTTTTGAAAACCCTTTCAACCACATAAGTGACTCCATTCGTGTTATGTATAAGATTTCGATATAAACTTTTAAAATCCTTCTTATTTTTCACAACCATCTCGAAAAAAAGGTTTTTTAGCAAACCATCAAGATCCGACACAGTTTAACATAATCTGTAAAGACTCTATGTTTCTTTACACTGTATTCGTCAAATTTCTACAAAATTCAATATTACTATAACATTAAACAAAAAAAGAACCCTTTATGTGACATGCGCACATTTCAAGGGATTTTCACAAATCACGCTTTGTTTTGTTGAAAAAGAAGTGATACTCTTTTTTTAAGTCACTAATTGTCATTTTCTTGGCCGCACTAGGACTGTACACTCCTAATGAACAGAGCTGCTTCGTATAATAATGTCTTTCCTTTGCTAAAGCTTCTGTTAAGATACGCCGCACCGATTATCCCCTCCTATCAATTGATCTGGAGCAGGTGCTTATGAAGACCTTTTATACAAATCATTTTGTACAGCTCTTAGAAGAGCATGCGCATTCTGACCTGCAGCCTGCATGAATCGCTCCAGTAATTCATCCCTCTTCATATCTAATGCGATGATTTCTTTTGCCATACAGATGATCCGTGTTTGCTCCATCATGTGCTCCTCCTCCTATTTCAACTCATCATCATTATATGCAAGCGTAGCAATCACTTCACATATGTTGTCAACTTTCCTTCCATCGTTTTTTCATTTTTATGTTTTTATGTTATATTTTCTAACAAACAATAGGTTTTTTTCGTTGTCATTCTGTATAATATGAAGAAAAGACTTGCAGGGGTGAGTATATGACGCAGGAAGATGTATCTTATAAAGATAAAAAAGTCATTTCAATCGGGATTGTCAGTGAATTAACAGGGCTATCCGTCAGGCAAATCCGATATTATGAGGAACGCAGACTCATCTACCCCCAGCGCTCAACAAGAGGCACGCGTAAATATTCTTTTTCTGATGTAGAACGATTAATGGACATCGCCAACAAACGAGAAGACGGTGTGCAAACAGCGGAGATTTTGAAAGACATGAAGAAAAAGGAACAAGCATTAAAAAGCGGACAATATAAGAAAAAAATGCTGGAAGGTCAAATTAACGCACACTTCCGGTACAAAAATCGATAAACAAATAAAGTTTAGCTGACTCTTTTAGGCTTTGTTCGTACTGTTTTTTGGTCATGGCTTAATGAAAAAGAGACAGCTTTTTTTGCTGTCTCCGTTATCAAACCAAAGCCTTTGGCAATGCCAAATCATACTCAGTGAAATAAGCTATATAGGCAAGGACATCCGTTTAAATTTACTTTTTTCAGGCGGCGTTCCACAACATTTCATTCTAAGAAACAACACTATATCAAATAGCGTTTTAGGTATATTGTTAAGTGCAGGCGATCTAGCGTTTATCCATTCGTTCAGGAATCGAAACAGTTCGTTCATTGATCACATTCCCCGTGTTCAGCGTCGTTTTTGGTTCAATTAAGAGCAAATGAACTTCTTCTTCAGCAATTGGCTGATGTTCAATTCCTTTTGGAATCACAAGAAACTCCCCTTCATTAAGCGCTATTTCTCTATCCCTAAAACGGATGACTAGATTTCCTTTCCATACAAAGAACATTTCATCCTCGTCATCATGGTGATGCCAAATGAATTCACCCTTAATTTTTACCATTTTCATGTATGAGTCGTTCAACTCTCCACTTATTCTAGGATTCCAATAATCATTTATTTGCGAAAATTTCTCTTGGATATTAACCTTTGAAATCAATAGATTCCCTCCTCATTTACTTGGAAACGTCTTTTTTATCTTTCTTAAGCTAGAACTCCCTACCTTGCAAATTCTCCTCCTCATGATAAACATCAAGGGACACAATGAGCATCAACCTCTTATATTATTAAGTTTACTTATTCTGTTGGATCACGTAAAATCAAAAAATAATGTATAGTTCATCACAATTTGTGATACAAAAAGGAGCATTGTTTTGGATATTACATCTTTGGAGATATTTAAAGCAGTAGCTATTGAACAAAGCGTTACAAAAGCTGCTGAGAAATTAAATTATGTACAGTCCAATGTCACTGCACGAATCCAGCGTCTTGAACAAGAATTAGGTGTTCCTCTTTTCTATCGATATCACAAAAAGATATCCTTAACGCCTGCAGGGCGAGAACTGTTGCCATATGCAAACAAATTACTCTACGATTTTGAAGAAGCGATAGAGGCCGTAAAGCTTTCCTCTACTCCGCGAGGTACTTTGCACATTGGATCTATAGAGTCTACCGCTTCGACAAGATTGCCCAGCATTTTCGCAGCATATCACAAGACATTTTCACAAGTAGAATTAAGCATGTATATGGCACCTACTGTAGATCAGGTTCATGCTATTCTCAACTACAAGGTAGACGGTGCATTGGTTGATGGGCCCATTCTTCATCCCGACATTATTGAATATCCGGTATTGGAAGAATCACTTGTTCTCATTACAAGCTACTCCCAGGAGGAATTCCAGGTAGAATCAATTTTACATGAACCATTGCTTTCGTCATTTGCGCATTGCATCTATTTGGGGCGTTGGCAACGATGGTTAGAGAGCAATGGCTTTGCTCCGATGAAGGTAATGGAATATGGCACTTTAGAGGGCGTGCTTAAATGCGTTGAAAACGGGCTAGGGGTTACCGTATTACCAAAATCTATGGTTGAATCTCGGGTGCAAGGCAGATTTACCTGTCATCCTTTACCGGAACCACACAGAATCGTGCCAACTGTGTTTATAAGGCGCCGCGATTCGTACATGACCAGTGCCCTCTCACGGTTTATGGAATTATTGGGCATAACTCATATGTGATCGGGTCATTTGTGGTAAAAAAGAGGATAGATAGAGCGACATTCTTTCAGCTCTTCTATCCTTTTTACATAAAATTATTTTAGCTTTCATTGAGAAGAAGTGTCAGTTCCTTCAACGAGTCCTACAAAGTCAATCCGTACACCGCCTTTTTCAGGATCTTCTATGACCCGCATGGCCAGTGCCTTTTTCTCCCCTGTTTTTTCATCTTCGTAATTCGCATGAAAGACGTGAATGCTGGCTTCTTCCAATTGAAAATCATCATAAGAAAGCGTCTCTATGCCCCATTCTTTTTTCAGTTTTAGAATGTCATTTGGGCTTGGGACAGCACCTTCAACATAGATGTTTTCTATTTTTTGTTTATTTCCTTCGGTAATCGCTTCAATCATATGCTCTGCAGCCACTAGTCTTCTGTCTTTCCCCTCGTCTTCCCTTGAACATGCACCTAGCAATACAATGCACATTAAAATGAATAAAAACTTCTTCATTTTTCTCTCCCACCTTCTCCTTAAAATGTAAAGGATGGAAGCGCTATATGCAATCTTTATTCAAAAAAGACTGTAAAACGTCACGTTTTACAGTCTTCTTGCTACATCAGTGTATGAAGGAATGCAGTTGCAATTCCAAAATAGATCAATAAGGATAAAATATCATTCAATGTTGTGATTAGCGGCCCAGATGCAATGGCTGGGTCCACGTTTAATCTGTGTAAAATAATCGGTACAACCGTACCTGCCATTGTCCCAATAATCAGTGTTGCAAGCAGTGAGGAACCGACAACAAAACCTAAAATCATATTGCCCTGCCACACCATTGCGACGACTGTAATAATAATGGAACAGACAATCCCAATGTAAATACTCGTTCTCAGCTCTCTAAAAATAAGGCGCATGATGGTTTTTTTCGTTAATTCTTCTTTTGAAAGCCCTCTAATGACGACGGCAAGAGACTGTGTCCCTGTATTCCCTG
Source organism: Bacillus sp. FSL K6-2431 (assembly GCF_038005165.1). NCBI lineage: Bacteria > Bacillati > Bacillota > Bacilli > Caryophanales > Bacillaceae > Bacillus > Bacillus sp. FSL K6-2431. The sequence continues at coordinate 806,800 of NZ_JBBOSQ010000001.1, forward strand.
TCATCCCGGCAATCATCGGCATGAAGAACGCTAAAGCAACGACTTGCTGAAGGGTACCTTCAAAATAATTTAAAATACTGCCTGAAATCAGCCCAATGAACAAAAGCAAAATGAGCCACGGAAGACGGCGGTATGCCGCCACAAATGCCGGCGTGTCGAACGTGATATCTTTACCAGAGGCAGCAAACTTTTCATAGTCTTCGCCCGCCTCTTGAATCACAACATCAATGATATCATCGACTGTAACAATTCCGACTAGAACATTGTTCTCTTCCACAACAGGAATCGCAAGGAAATCATATCGTTCAATCAGCTTTGCGATTTCCTCCTGATCTTGAAAGGCTCCAACGGCAATGACTCTTGTAAACATGAGATCCTGTACCTTTTCATCCGGTTCACCTAAAATGAGATCCCGGTATGAGAGAACGCCTACAAGCTGTTTTTGATCATTAATCACATATAAATAGTTGATTGATTCCGCAATTTCAGCAAAGCTTTTCAGCTTCACAACGGCATCCTGCACTGTAAAATGCTGAGGAATCCAAACATAACGGTTCGTCATGATCCGTCCCGCTGTCTCAGCAGGATAATTCATAAGAAGCTGGACGGCCTTGGATTCCTCTGCTTCCATGTTAGATAAAAGCTGATCCTTTAGCTCATCCTCCATCTCATCAAACAAGTTGGCTAGATCATCGTTATCCATTTTGTTTGTGACGAAGGTCGCTTTGTCTTTACCTACTTTTTCAAGAACAATTTCTTGATATTCCCGCTCCAGCTCACCCATCATTTCTGTCACGTCATCGACTGGTAAAAAGCTAAGGAAGCGGCCGCGGTGTTTCTCTGGAAGTTCTTTAAATAAGTAGGCCATATCATATGGCTGAAGTTCTTCCATGATGTTTTTAAATTCTTTTCGTTTTCCATCTCTCAATAAAATAATGATGCGTAAAATGAGTTCATCATACGTAATATTTTGTATCATCGCTGTTACCTCCCCAAAGTCAGGAGATACCCGAATCCCTTAGAATGTGCGGGGGTCAGGATCTCCTCTATCTGATGTCTCAATCTGATCTTTTGACATATCCTCTATGTGTCTCGAATCGGGATGATCCATCCCCACACCTCCTTTTCTCATAAAAAAGCACCTTCAACCGAATGAAGGCGCTTTGTAAGCATGACAAATAAACACTTGCTCCTTCAATCGTAGAGCTTTAGCACTGTATGGCATAGGAAAAATCCAGCTGCATTAAAAATCACCTTATGTCGATGATTTCTGTTGACCCATTGGCGTCTTTGGACATTTTTGGGCAGCAGCGTATCTCCATACAGGAGCCTCACCTAACGAAGTCTCATATTGTTGACACACTGAGATTACAGAAAAAGCGCAGTGATGTCAATAAGCAAGATGCCAATTCCCCTTATGTATTCGCTTACTTTTGAAAAAAAGAGCGATAGACAAAGTAGACTATCGCCCTTTCATGTCTTTTATTCCTCTTCTGGCTGATTCATATCCTCTTGGGAGAGGAGATGAAAGGAATCATGCAAAAACAAAGCATATCCTTCTCCATCAGGATGCGGAACATATTCCGCATGGTCCATTGTCTGCTCTTCTTCTTTTTTCTTCATATTCTCTCGCCTCCTTTCCCGTAGTTTGTCCCAATGAAAAAACCTTACACATGAAAGTGTAAGGAGTGATTAGTACAAAACAGCTGAACTCATAAAGGTGCGGCGAATGTCACCATTGGCAATGCGCTGATAACCGTCGCTTTAGCTAAAAATGAATGATTGTTTACAGAAAAAAGCTCTCTCTGATTAGGGTACAGCCATTGATTGATAACACAATGTATAATACTAAGTATAAAAATTGAATATTGGGGGATATGATGATGGGCGAATCTACACTGAACATGCACTTTTCAAATGATTTATTAAAAAAAGTAAGAGAACAATTTTTATATATTGATGAGGATCCTATCCTAAAAAAGGAACGACTTTTTTTTGACAATGCAGGTGGCTCTCTTCGTTTAAAACAGGCAAATCATATATTTTCAATCATTGATGGCATCCCAGATTGTTCTGAAAGAAATCATAAAGCTGCAAAACACTTGATTGATATCCAAAAAAAGGGGATTGTTGATCTTCAAACCATTTTTAACGTGAAACAAGGAAGCTTCGCCACATATCTGACAGCATCACAGGCTATCTTTCAAACTACGGGTATCATTGCAGAACATATTCAAGGAACAAATATTGTCACAACATCCTTAGAACATCCAGCAGCCTACGACGCAGCTAGTTTTTATGCAAATAAATTAAACAAAGAGCTGAGAGTGGCCAAGTCTAATCCTTTAACAGGTGGAGTGAACGTAGAAGACATCTTGGCATTAATCGATCAAGATACTGTTCTTCTAAGCGTCATCTATGCTTCGAATATCTCTGGTGCTATTTTAGACATTGAACAAATTGTACAAGAGGCAAGAAAAAAGAAACCAAACTTATTTATCATGGTTGATGCCGTTCAACATGCACCTCATGGTTTAATTGATATTGAAAAAACACCTGTGGATGTGATAAATTTTGCCACATATAAATTTTTTGGTGTTAGAGGCTGCGGGATTGCTTATTTATCAGAAAGAGCTGCTCTTCTCCCTCACCATAAGTTAAAAGGAAAGAAAAAAACTGAATGGGGTCTAGGAACTCCAGCACCTGCTCATTATGCGGCTATTAGCGCAATTGTTGATTATGTGTGCTGGCTTGGAGGTCATTTTACAACAGTGAATGCCAGACGACAGTTATTCGCAGCAGGTATGGAAGCTATCGGAAAACAAGAAAGGTCTTTATTAAAAATAATGCTAGACGGGACACCCAACGTAAAAGGGCTAAGAGAAATCAAAGGAGTTACCGTTCATCTTGATGACCATGATTTATCAAAAAGAGATTTCATCGTAGCCATATCGATAGAAGGAACAAACCATGAGGATGCAGTAAGACAATATGAACAGCACGGTGTGATCGTATATGAAAGGTTGAATACAAGCATTTATTCTAAAAGGATGCTGGATTCCTTTGGAATGAAAGGGGCTATTAGAATATCACCTCTCCATTGTCATACTATTCAAGAGATTGAGACGTTTTTAAGAACAACTGAAATGATAAGCAATCAACATAAAAAGCATTAACATGCTTGGTGGACAGATACATGGAAGTACGCTATTTAGTTTAAAGGATGATATTCATTTGTACTTAAATATCATCTTCTAAGCAAAAATAACGGTCTGAACCATCGGTTCAGACCGCATACAAATTTATCTTAGGATTGCTGCCGTATTAATCATCCCATTCTTGCTTCAGGATTTTGCCTGTTTTAGCGGAAATCTCAAAATCAACTTCCTCGCCGTTTGGTGTGGTGATTTCGACTTCATACAAGTACACACCATTTTCTTTATCTAAATCAGAATCTGTGACTGTTCCTTTTACTTTTGCAAGGGCAATTTGTTCAGCCTGCTTTTTAGTGATTTTCACATTCTTTTTCTTTTCTTTGACTGGATCATTCAGCGCTTTCCCTGTTTTGGCATCGACATATACTTTATATTCAAAGCCGCCTTTTTTAATCTCGACCTCATACACCCATTTTCCTTTTTTACGCTCAAGATCCACATCGTCCACATAGCCTTTCACAACTTTTAATGCTGCTTTTTCAGCTTGTTTCTTTGAGACAAACGATGATTTCTTTTGCACCACCTGCTCGGCGTTTGCTGTTTGATTTGTATTTTGCGCTTGAAGTGTGAAACCACCTGCGACAAGAGTTCCTGTTAATGCTGTAGCTACTAGTACTTTTTTCATCATGTTCATGTCCTCCTCTATTTGATTTCTCCTTTATCTTAAAGAAACAAGATGATAAAGGAAGGAAAGAAACATGAGAAAATCATGAGAAAAGGATTAGTTTTCGTACGTAATACCTTCAATGTCTCCTGTATATGCGTTCACAAGCACCTCTGCCTCTCGCCCATCAGGCAAATCCAGCTCCACCTCAAAGACGAGCATACCGCTAAATGTTTCAAGATCAGCATCATCCACTGTCCCTCCGACTTCTTTTACTGCAATTCGGATGGCTTCTTCGACCGTGATTTTTGTCATTTTCTTTTCTTTAGAGGTTGGGTTTTTCTTTTCTGCTTCAAGCACCTTAAACGTTTGCTTGTCGACATCGACTTGATATAATTCTTTTTTTGATTGGATCGTAAAAATAAAACGATCGGACTTTTCTTTCTTTTGAATGACCGTACCGCTTACTTTTTTAACAGCCGCTTCTTCTGCCAGAAGCTCAGCATTTTTTTCATTTGGCTTTTGATAGCTTTTTAACTGCTTGATTTCTTTCATTTGACCGCTTGCAGAAGATGCAATGATTTGATAGATCCCATTTGAATTTTCCAGGGTCAAGGTATAGTCCTGTTTATGATTGATTAAATCAATATTTGTAATGTTTCCATTGTAGTCTTTTGCGATGATTTTTTTGATTTCTGCTTCACTTAATATTTTTTGATCAATGGTTTGAATCATGAGCATTGCAAAGGCTGCAAGAACGACGAGACATCCTGCGAGCGCAAGCACCATTTTCGTTTTTCTAGACATGCAGCGCCTCCTTCCTATTTCCTATTTTATAAGGAGGAAATGAGAAATTGATGAGAAAAGACCTATTTTATTTCTGAAAAAGAATGGTCATGGTTGTCCCTTCGCCGATACGACTGTCCACCTTCAGTTCGGCCCCGTGCTCTTCCGCAATTTGCTTCGCAATTGAAAGACCAAGTCCGGTTCCGCCCGTCTCACTGTTTCTCGCTTCATCCACACGGAAAAAGCGGTCAAAGATTTTCGGCAGATCCTCTTCTTTTATGCCAATCCCATGGTCAACGACTGAAATAAACGGCTTCTCTCCCGCCCATCCGCAGGTCACATCAACGGGCTCTGTACTATATTTAACTGCATTATCAATCAAGATGGTCAAAAGCTGTTTGATTTTCTCTTCATCCCCCTCAGCGACGAGCGGCTGATCTGTTTGCACATCAGGATCAATGGTTCGATTCGTTGCGACTTCAAGTGTATGACATACCTGCTTGCATAAATGACCAAGATCAACTGGCTTCATGTCCAAGTAAAGCGGCTGACCATTTTTCGCAAGTGTTAATAATTGATCTGTCAGCCTTTTCATTTTTTTCGCTTCATCATGAATCGCTTGAGAGGATTCTTCTATAACCTCTGGACGTGTCTGTCCCCAGCGCTTTAGTAAATTGCTGTAGCTCATAATGACGGTAATCGGTGTCTTCAATTCATGAGAGGCATCATGCAAGAATTGCTGCTCTTTCTCATAATGCTTCTCGAGGATTTCTGACATTTCATTAAAGGTTTGTCCCATTTGATACAATTCATCCTTTGAATCGCCTGCTAGTTTGATTCGCTTAAACGCCTTCTCCTTCATACTTGCCTTCATGGTGCTCGTCATTCTACTAATAGGGCGTACGATTTGTTTTGTTAAAATGTGGCCAGCAAAATAGGAAAGCACTATAATTAAAACGCCAGCAGCGATTAAAATCATTCTTAATAACGCCAAATTCTCTTCCGTATTTTCGATTTCTTCATATACTTGAAGCGACACGATCTCGCCATTTGTCCAAATAACCGGAATCGCAGCGAACGCAACCATATGCTTGTTGTATTCTTTGATTTCTGCTGTCTGACCAGTTTCATATGTAAAAGGCAGTGAGCTAAACGTTGATTCCTTTGTGACAGTCAGCTTTGACTCACCCTTTTCTGTCACGACACGGATCATGCCATTTTGAGGTAGGTACGCCTTCAGCAGCTCCGAGGATGGAAGACCCTCTTCTTCTGATTTTTTTAAAGCAATGGCAATATTTTCAGCAACCTCAGACAGCCGGGACATATCTTTTTGCGTCAAGGTCATCGAAAAAATAAAATAAATGGCTGTATGAAACAGCAGCACCATTAAAAACAAGGACAACGATGTATAAAGCTGAATTTTATTTTTTAATCTCATTCTTTATCCTTTCATCACATAACCCACACCTCTCACTGTGTGAATCAGCTGTTTTTCGAATGGGTAATCGACTTTTTTCCTTAAATAACGAATATAGACATCCACTACGTTTGTGTCACCGAAGTAATCAAAGCCCCAAACGGCTGTTAAAAGCTGATCTCTTGTAAGCACTTGCTGCTGATGCTTCAGCAAGTGGACAAGCAGGTCATATTCTCTCGGTGTGAGCTCAAGCATTTGCCCGGCCCTTTGTATGTCTCTTGTTTTCTCGTTGACGGTCAAATCTGCTATGCTAAGCTCTGTTTCCTTTTCTTCTTGCGCCTTTATATTCAACCTTAGCTGCGCACGAATTCGCGCTAGTAATTCTTCTATGTCAAAAGGCTTTGTAATATAATCATTCGCCCCAAGATCGAGGCCGCTTACTTTATCAGGCACACTCCCTCTTGCTGTTATCAAAATAATAGGTGTCGCTGTATTTGTCTTTCGAACCCTTCTCAGCACTTCAAGACCGCTTAATTCTGGAAGCATGACGTCAAGCAGCACCAAATCGAAGCTTTCCTCTTCAAGAGCCTGGAGTCCATCCATTCCTGTCTCTTTGACTGTCACCTCATATCCTTCATACTCAAGCTCTAGTGACAGCACCCTTGCAATTTTCTTTTCATCTTCGACTACGAGTATCTTCCCTTTGTTCATCTCTATCTCTCCTATCTAAAAGGCAAGCTTGTCTTTCCATTATTATATGTTGCCTTTCCCATTTGGAACAGTCACAAACTTCACGTCTTTTTTTACTTAAAAAAGGAACATATATTTAATAAAGCTGTATTCATTTTCATCAATTTTTAAACATAGTCATTCAATCTCACGAAATACAGAGAAATCAAATTGAATAGATGCTCAACAAAAAAAGCCTCTTTCTTGAGGCTTTTTATTTATTTCGTTTTAGGATTATTGTCAAAAAGCTCGTCTACTGTGGTATCCAGAACAGTTGCAATGTCAAAGGCTAATTGTAAAGTAGGGTCATATTTATCATTTTCAATGGCATTTATGGTTTGTCTTGAGACCTTACAACGTTTAGCCAGTTCTTCTTGGGATAATTTAAAAGATTTTCTGAGTTCTCTAATATGATTTTGCATTTAATCACCATATTTTTTTCTGTAAATGATTAATGAAAACAAATATATGATTGAGATCAGAGTCAAAAACATGATAGGGGAAACTCCAAAACCTTTATAAGAATTTTTTTCTTGAATCATATAAAATATGGCCTGTGCGACTTCTAATACCAGTATACCGATTACCACCATAAAAGCATAGGATTGAGCTTTCGAGTAGATAAATTTCTTTCTCTCATCACCTTTTTGAATCATTGGTGCAATAAAGATGAACAGTCCGATCAGTAATAATATAACTGAATACACAATTTTTACAACATCCATTTATTCGTCCCCTCTCCATCAAAATGTAAAAAACTCTTTACATTTAAAATCATAGCATCATTCCGATAAATGTCAAATACTTTTTACATTTTATTTTATATAACGTTATCATAAAAAAACAATCATTCGCCCCTCGCTTGTGCTCTTCCTTCCCTTCTATTTATCATCTCCTGATTTCATTGTTATGTAGTTTGCCTCTTTTAGTCCTTTTCACCCATTTTCATCTATACAGGTGCAAGCTCACTATGCAGCATTTCCTTCTTTTTCATATGATATCAAGAGTTTTCCTCAAAAGCTGAGTTCTTTCGTCAAGATGTGAGGAGAACTGCACTTTTGATAATAGATTGATTATTTGAAAAATTATTACAATTGACCCTTTCCGATCAAAAGTTTCTTTTATACAATAACATTACGCAGCCTGAATCTACTTTGAAAACAAAATAAGGAGGGCTTTCTTATGAAAGGTGAAATTCGCTTAATTCCGTATGAAGTAAAAGCCAATGTGATGGAAGCGAAAGAGACGCCGGAAAGTATTCAGGAGATTAAAGCACCCGAACTTTGGTCAAGTGGCTTCAAAGGAAAAGGCATAACCATTGCTGTCCTTGATACAGGCTGTGACACAAAGCATCCCGACTTAAAAGATCAGATTATCGGAGGCAAGAACTTTACCGATGATGACAATGGAGATGCTGAAAATGTAAAAGACTACAACGGGCATGGTACCCATGTAGCAGGAACGATTGCAGCAACAGATCAAAATGGCGGAATTCTAGGGGTTGCCCCTGAAGCCAAGCTGCTGATCGTGAAAGTTCTTGGCGGTGAAAATGGCAGCGGGAAATACGAATGGATCATTAATGGCATCAACTATGCCGCTGAGCAGAAGGTGGATATTATCTCTATGTCTCTCGGTGGTCCAAGCAATGAGCCCGCCTTGCAGGAAGCCATTCAAAATGCGGTGAAAAGCGGTGTACTTGTTGTGTGCGCAGCAGGAAATGAAGGGGACGGGGACGAGCGTACAGAAGAATTCTCCTACCCAGCAGCATACAATGAAGTCATTGCCGTCGGCTCTGTCTCCCTTGCAAGAGAATCCTCTGAATTCTCCAACGCCAATAAAGAAATCGACCTCGTCGCTCCAGGAGAAGACATTTTATCCACTCTTCCTAACCATAAATATGGCAGACTCACAGGCACCTCAATGGCTGCCCCTCACGTGAGCGGTGCACTAGCCATTATTAAAAATGCCGAAGAAGAAGCGTTCCAGCGTAAGCTGACAGAGCCTGAGGTCTATGCTCAGCTTGTCAGAAGAACCCTTCCACTGAAGCAATCTAAAGCCCTCGTCGGAAATGGATTTTTATATTTAACTGCGCCTGATGTCCTTTTAGAAAAAACATTGGAAGCAGATCTTTTATCTCTATAGCTTGAATAGAGGTCCTGAGAATAGATAGAATTTTCTCAGGATTTTTTTAATTAAAATTATTCAAAATTTACTTTGACGAAATGAAATGGACGTTATATAATCGAACACAATAAATTCATAGTTTGAGAGTCGGTAATTCGATCATACGTCGAATTTTAATTGGGAAGACCGGTGAAAATCCGGCGCGGTCCCGCCACTGTGAGTGAGGAGAGCTTTTCTTATGAATCCACTGTCATAAGGACGGGAAGGATGAAAAGCTTGCAGATTCACCAGCCAGGATACCAGCCGCTCTATCACATCAAACCCCCTACGGTTGATAGGAGATGTCGGAAAAAAGCGTCAGTTCTGCTCACGCCTTATTTCGCACACACATTTTGTCTTTTTAAACCAGACATTTGCCCTCATCAATCTTCACCATGAGTGTAAATGTCTTTTTATATTTAGAGGAGGAATTGGAATTGACAATTGTTAAAACAAGTAATCTAGGTTTTCCGAGAATTGGTTTAAACAGAGAATGGAAAAAAGCACTTGAGTCTTATTGGAAAGGTCAAACTGACCGTGAAACCCTCTTAAGCACACTGGATGAACAATTTTTAACTGCCATTAAAACGCAAATTGATCGACAAATTGATGTTGTTCCTTCTGGAGATTTTACCTTCTACGATCACGTGCTCGATACTGCTGTCATGTTCAATTGGATTCCAGAGCGCTTCCGCAGCTTAAAAGACCCGCTAGATACATACTTCGCGATGGCAAGAGGAACAAAAGATGCTGTCTCAAGTGAAATGACAAAATGGTTTAATACAAACTATCACTACATCGTTCCAGAATACGAAAAAACCACCGAATTCAAACTCACACATAACAAACCGCTTGAAGCTTACGAAAAGGTGAAAAAGGCGTTTGGTGTTGAAACAAAACCTGTCGTACTTGGTCTTTATACATTTGTCTCACTTTCTAAAGGCTATGAACCAAATGAAGTAAAAGAGATTCAGCAGCGTCTCGTCCCGCTTTATACTCAAGTTTTAAAAGAACTTGAAGAAGCTGGCGTCAAATGGGTACAAATTGATGAGCCAGCACTTGTCACAGCTTCATATGAAGACGTGAAAGCCGTCAAAGAAATCTATCAAACAATCAAAGAAGCCGTACCTGCCTTAAATATTCTTCTTCAAACCTACTTTGATTCAGTAGATGCGTATGAAGAGCTTGTCACATATCCTGTTGAAGCCATCGGTCTTGATTTTGTCCATGATCAAGGACGCAATCTTGATCAAGTGAAAAAGCACGGCTTCCCGAAAGATAAAATTTTAGCAGCAGGCGTCATTGATGGAAGAAATATTTGGAGATCAGATCTTGGCGAAAGATTGTCATTCGTTTCTGAGGTCATTGCTGACGCTCAGCCGAAGGAAGTATGGCTGCAGCCATCAAGCAGTTTGCTGCATGTACCAGTTGCAAAACACCCAAGCGAACAGCTTGAAGAAAAACTATTAAACGGACTTTCTTATGCTACTGAAAAGCTGGCTGAATTAACAACATTAAAAGAGGGCTTAACAAAAGGAGCTGCGGCGATTGAAGCCGCCATCAATGAAGCCAAGCAAGCACTTCTTACTTTAAAAGAATTTGCAAAAGGAACCAATGCGGATTTCACAGCAGAACGCAACAATCTTTCATCGAAAGACTTTAAACGTCCAGTTGCCTTTGAAGAGCGCCTTCGTATCCAAAACGAATCTCTTGAACTGCCGCTCTTGCCAACAACAACCATTGGCAGCTTCCCGCAGTCTGCTGAAGTGCGCAGTGCTCGTCAAAAATGGCGTAAAAATGAATGGACAGATGCAGAATATGATGAATTTATTAAGAAAGAAACAAAAAGATGGATTGATATTCAGGAGGAAATCGGTCTGGACGTTCTCGTACATGGAGAATTTGAACGTACAGACATGGTTGAATACTTTGGTGAAAAGCTAGCCGGATTTGCCTTTACGAAATTTGCTTGGGTACAATCCTACGGCTCACGCTGCGTGAAGCCGCCAATCATTTATGGAGATGTCGAGTTTACAGCGCCAATGACCGTGAAAGAAACGGTTTATGCACAAAGCTTAACGGAGAAAAAGGTCAAAGGAATGCTGACAGGTCCTGTCACCATCTTAAACTGGTCTTTCCCAAGAACAGATATCACCCGAAAAGACATTGCCTTCCAGATTGCTTTCGCATTACGTAAAGAGGTAGAAGCGTTAGAGGAAGCAGGGATTCAAGTTATTCAAGTGGATGAACCTGCGCTAAGAGAAGGTCTTCCGCTCAAAGAAAGTGATTGGGCAGACTATTTAAACTGGGCAGCAGAGTCGTTCCGTCTATCAACATCATCTGTTCAAAATGAAACGCAAATTCATACACATATGTGCTACAGTAACTTCGAGGATATTGTCGATACGATCGAAGACCTTGATGCCGACGTGATCACAATTGAACATTCACGCAGTCATGGCGGATTCCTCGATTACCTAGAGAAGCATCCGTATTTGAAAGGCCTCGGACTTGGTGTATATGACATCCATAGCCCGCGCGTTCCATCTGTCGAAGAAATGAGTCAAATCATTGATGATGCGCTGAACGTATGCCCGACAGATCGCTTCTGGGTGAATCCTGACTGTGGACTAAAAACGAGACAAGAGCCTGAAACCATTGCTGCTTTGAAAAACATGGTGACGGCGGCTGAAGTCGCTCGTAAAAAGCTGTCGCAGCATGCATAATTGATTTCCTCTCCCCTGCTATCATAGCGGGGGATTTTTATGTGCAAATTGTCCTACTTGACCATCTACTAGGAGGTTTCCTTTTCTAGCATGATTCGTTTATACTAGAGAAGTCAGTCGAACAAAGGGAGGAAGACAATGAATCACGAAGATTTTTTACAACGCGCAATTGATCTTGCAGTAGAAGGAGTCAATAGTGGTACTGGCGGCCCTTTTGGAGCAGTCATTGTCAAGGATGGACAGATTATTGCCGAGGGAAGCAACAATGTGACAACAACAAATGATCCAACCGCACATGCTGAAGTCACAGCCATTCGAAAGGCGTGCCAAACGCTGAATACATACCAATTAGAAGATTGTATTTTATATACAAGCTGTGAGCCTTGTCCGATGTGTCTTGGTGCTATTTACTGGGCTAGACCAAAAGCGGTCTATTTTGCTGCTGGGCATCAGGATGCAGCAGTTTCCGGTTTTGATGACTCGTTTATTTATGAAGAAATCAATAAAGATTACGAATCAAGAAATATTCCATTTTATCAGCTGACACTTCAAAAAACCCTTGCACCATTTGAAGCATGGGAAACATACGAACAAAAGAAAGAATATTAAAAAAAGACACCTGCGCTCATCAGCAGGTGTTTCTTTTTTTCAGCGTAATAGAGAACCTTTTTTATTCAGCCACTTCAAGCTCTACTTCGATGTTCCCTCTTGTTGCTTTTGAATATGGACAGAATTCATGCGCAGCCTCGACAAGCTCTTTCGCCTTGTCATGGTCAAGGCCTTTTGCAGATACAATCAGCTTGACACCAAGCTTAAATCCGCCATCACTTTCATCTTTTAAAAGACTGACATGTCCCTCGACTTCTGATTCAATGTTGACCCCTTGCTTTTTCGCTACTTGTTCAAGTGCCCCTCCGAAACAAGCTGCATAGCCCGCTGCAAATAATTGCTCTGGATTCGTACCAGTTTCTCCGTCTTTCTTTGCATTAGGCATGACAATGTTATGATCGAGCACACCATCTTCTGAACGAATATGTCCAGCTCTTCCGTGTTGTGCCTTTACTTTTGCTGTGAATAATGGTTTCATCTTCATCTCCTCCTTTATCTATTTATTCCTTTCACGTTCTATCCATTTCTCAAACATTTATCGCACATTAAAGAATTTTTTCGTTTTTGGGCTGTATTTATTTTAAAAAAGAAGAAAATCTTATACAATGATAAGTATGACAAAAAATAGTTGGTGACTGACATGACAAATGAATTCGAGCATATGAAGCTGGAAAATCAGCTTTGTTTCTTGTTATATGCAAGTTCAAGAGAGATGACGAAGCAGTATAAACCGTTATTAGAAGAGTTAGACATTACGTATCCGCAATATTTGGCACTGCTTTTATTGTGGGAGCATGGGACATTAAATGTGAAAACGATGGGAGAGCTTTTATATTTAGACTCCGGTACACTCACACCTATGCTGAAACGGATGGAGCAAAACGGACTCATCATCCGCGAGCGCTCGAAAGAGGATGAACGTTCTGTGCAAATTCGTTTAACGGAATATGGCGAGCAACTAAAAGAGAAGGCTACTGCAATTCCATTTCAGATGCTGTCTGGGACAGGCAGATCGGAAGAAGAGTTAAAAACGCTGCGCGCCTCTTTGCATGAGCTTTTGCAAAAATTAACACAATCAAAAGGCTGAGGGAACATTCCCTCAGCCTTTTATGATATCAATTATTGTGCGACAGCTACTAATTCTACTTCGATATTTCCTTGAGTCGCTTTTGAATATGGGCATACGCCGTGTGCTTTATGAACAAGCTCATCTAATGCTGATTGCTCAATTCCAGTTCCTTTTACTTCTAGCTTAACGCCTAGTTTGAAGCCGCCATCTGAACTGTCTTTTACTAAGCTCACATGTGCTGTTACTTCACTTTCAAAACGGATACGCTCTTGTCTTGCGACCATTTGAAGGGCTGAATCAAAACATGCAGAGTAGCCTGCTGCAAATAATTGCTCTGGATTTGTTGCTTTTTCAATTTTTTTCGCTCTTGGTGTTCCAGGCATTGCTACATCATGCTCAAGCACACCATCAGTTGAAACAACCTTTCCTTCTCTTCCTCCTACAGCTGATACCGTTGCAGTAAATAAAACTTCTGACATGTATATAACCCTCTTTCTCTCCAATAATATTTTCTACAATTGAATTGTACACAATTAAAATTCAAGAGTCAACGAATACACACTCTTTTTTTAAGATTTCCTTTCTCTTCTATTTTATGTACACAGTAAAAAAAGCCCTTAATAAGGGCTTTTAGATGATGTCTTGCTGCGCATTTGGTTGTTGTAGCGTATGATTTCTGTTATCCGGGTCGGCATTTGCTGCTGCCAGCCATAACGCCAGGATGGTGATGCTTGTACAGACGACTGCCCATTTTTTAAAATTCATATAAACAATCCCCTCTCTGAATATAGATTCGAGCATGTTCCGCTTCTCCGTAGAACATGGAAGATTTTTCATAATCTTCCATTTCATTATAATACTTTGCGGTGTCTAATGCCAGCTCCTCTATATCTGGATATGCATAGGCAGACTCTAAAAAATGAAAAATTCGTTTAATATGCTCCGCATCTTGCTTTAAATACAATGCTTCTAAAAATATCGTCTTTTGAATATGAATGTCATCTTGAAGTACTTCTGCTCGCTTCATACATTCTTCTCTGTAGTGTAAGGCTTCTTCGTGTTTGCCTTGTTTGTATAATATCTGAGCGGCTGTATAAAGAGGGTCTATGGATCGACGAAGGTGATCGGATTGATTTTGGTCAAATAACGAGATGGATTCTTTCATTAGTTCGAGTGCGCGGTCAAGATCTCCCATTCGGTAATAACTGTTGCCCATATTAAACAAAGAGGAAGCAATAAAACGCACATTTTGAAAGTCTCTTGATCTCGCAAGCGCTCTCTCGAGATGTGGTAATGCCTTTTCATGTCTTCTCATATCATCATAATTACCTGCCACAATAAATTCGCATTGGATCGTGCGAAGCGCATATAGCTCATGCTGAATATAGACATCTCGCGCCAGTTTGGCATGATGCATCGAGATATGTGTTTGTTTCATGTGATAATATATTTCTGACATTTTAAAATGAAATTCCGCACGTTCAATATCATCTGACACAAAAGAAAGCTTGTGCTCTGCCTTTTGATAAGACGAGATGGCAGCAATATACTGCCTACGGCCAAATTCATACATGCCTCTGAAAAAATGATAGTAGTATTCAAGCATGCCTGTGACATGTGTTTGATGCTCATCTATTTCTTTCGAAAGCTCGGAAAAGTTGGCGCGAAGCTTTCCTTCCTTTAATGGCTTTAAATAATCGAGCATGACCTCATGTCTGAATTCCATTAAAGAAAAATAGAGAAGCAAATTCTGATCTTCTTCCATTGAATCAAGAGAGGTGCGAATTTCCTGCTTTAGTTGTTCTGCTTGTTCTGAATCAAATCTGCGGATTAATTCATACCACTTGTTGATTTTCACTCCAATATCCGAAGAGGGAATGATTTTCGCCATACGTTGCCTTCTCCAATCTTCTCAAAATATAAAACATTACCATATTTTATCATACTTGACCGAAGAAATACAAAAATGAAAGGAAAAAGAGAGTCCTTTTGTCACAAGACTCTCTTTTGAATTCGTTATTCTCTTATTTGTCCTTGACCGTGAATGACAAACTTTTCAGAGGTTAAGGCAGGCAGACCCATAGGTCCTCTTGCATGCAGTTTTTGTGTGCTAATCCCTATTTCTGCTCCGTAGCCAAATTCAAAGCCATCTGTGAACCGAGTAGAGGCATTATGATAGACAGCGGCAGCGTCGACAGCTGTTAAGAACAGTGACGCATTTTGATCATTTTCCGTAATGATCGCTTCAGAGTGCTTGGAGCTATACGTTTGTATATGCTGAATCGCTTCTTCTATATTGGCTACGATTTTAATACTGACAATCGGCGCTAAAAACTCTGTTTCATAGTCCTCTGTGGTCGCTAATGAAGCACTTGGCGCAAGAGCACATACAGCTTCATCGCCCCGTATCTCTACCCCATTTGCATGAAGAGCTTCAAATAACGAAGCGCCATATGTTTTTGCCCATGCTTCATGAATGACAATGCTCTCGATCGCGTTGCAAACAGACGGCCTTTGGGTTTTAGCATTCAGCACAATCTGCTCAGCCATTTCGTTTTTCGCTGTTTCATCAATGTAGATATGACAGTTCCCTGCACCTGTCTCAAGCACTGGCACGGTAGACTCTCTCACAACAAGATCAATTAAATTTTTCCCGCCGCGCGGAATAAGGACATCCAGATATTCTTTTAAAGTGAACAGCGTTTTCGCCGTTTCACGGCCTGTATCTTCAATCAATTGCACACTGTCTACTGGAATATCCGTTGTGTGAAGCGCTTCATGGATCACCTTCACAATCGCTTTATTACTATGGATGGCAGAGGAGCTCCCGCGAAGAATAACAGCATTCCCAGTTTTCAAACAAAGGGTGGCAGCATCTACAGTCACGTTTGGTCTTGCTTCATAAATCATTCCAACCGTTCCAAGAGGCACACGCACCTTTTCGATGTACAGACCGTTTTCTTTTTGAATGGTTTCTAATGTTTCACCAATTGGGTCTTTTAGGTGAATGAGTTGAAGGGTCGCGTCTGCGATGGCTTCAATTCTCTCTTCCGTGAGTGTAATCCGGTCAATAACAGAAGGCGTGAACTGCTTTTCCTCTGCAGCCTGCACATCCTTTTTATTCTCATCGAGTAAATAAGCGGAAGATGCTTTAAGTGCCGTTGCGATGGCATGTAAAGCTGCATTTTTTTGCTCCGTCGTTTTTAGGAGCAGCTGATCTTTGGCTACACTTGCTTTTTTTGCTTTTTCAAGAACTTCATTCATCGTATTCCCTCCTCAGTTTTGTACATGCTGTACCCAGTGATCTCTGTGTATGACTTCAGGCTTCTCATTTGAAAGCTCATCACTTCGCATTCCTTTAATACCGCGAAGCTCATCGGATGCGTACAAGGTTTGTCCTTTACCTACTAGCCCATTCGGACCGACGACTTCAACGACCTCTCCTTTAGAAAAGTCACCAGCGACATCAATGACGCCAGCTGGAAGAAGACTTCTGCCATGATGCAAAATCGCCGCTTCCGCTCCTGCATCTATCATAATTTTCCCAGAAACGGGTGAATGGAATTGAATCCATTGACGGCGGTTGTTAACAGCTGATAAGTCCTGTTCTCCGATATACGTTCCGTCTCCTTGACCCGCTAGAATATGAAGCAGCTTATCCTCACCAGTACCTGTACCAATGAAGACTTTCACGCCTAGTGAAAGTGCCGTTTGTGCAGCAGACAGCTTTGATTTCATCCCGCCTGTTCCCACTTTTGAGCCTGTGCTCTTCGCATATGAAAACAATTCTTCTGAAATGTGTGTTAGTACATCAAAACGCTTCGCCTCAGGATGCTCATTTGGATTTGCATTATAAATACCGTTAATGTCTGTTAAGATGATCAATTGGTCTGCATGAATTAATCCACTGACAAGAGCTGACAGCATGTCATTATCACCAAAGGTAAGCTCCTCAATGGAGACAGAATCATTTTCATTAATGATCGGTAAAATTTTTCTTTCTAGCAGCTCCATCATCGTTGCATAAGCATTTCGATATCTTGTTCGATCTGAAAAGTCATTACGGGTTAAAAGCATTTGTGCAGGTGTCATGTGAAACTGTGAAAATAGTTCTGTATATTTCTGCATTAATAAGCCCTGACCAACGGCTGCTGCTGCCTGTTTTCCCTTTAAGGTCACAGGTCTTGATGGATACCCTAAGCTGCCAAACCCTGCTGCCACGGCTCCTGATGAAATTAAAATAATTTCATGCCCAGCCTCTTTCAGCTTTGCTATCGCTTTCACATGATCCTGCATTTTTTGTTCATCAATGGCTCCTTTTTGCTCTGTTAATGAACTGCTGCCAATTTTGATGACGATCCTTTGCTTTTTCATTATTGATTCCCTCCGCTATACCTTTAGGCACAAAAAAATCCCTTTTTCTCCTTATGTAAAGGACGAAAAGGGATTTTCCGTGGTACCACCTTCATTGAATAAGCATACATCTAGCTTATTCCACTCAACTCCTGTAACGCCAGGCACGCGCTTAGATTTTTCCTCTAAGGCTCAAAGGGCAGGTTCAGCAGCTGTCTGCGGCAAATGTTTCAGCATGTCATTTGCTCTCTTTACGCATCAGTTCCTGCTTACTATTCCTTTTCAACGCTCGTTAATTTTTTTATATTATCACCAATTGCTAAGGAAAAGTCAAGCGGTCAATTAAATACAATCGTTTTATTCTCATGCACAATAATTCGATCTTCTAGATGCCATTTGACGGCACGTGCAAGCACACTCCGCTCAATTGTTCGGCCAATATTTTTTAAAGCTTCCGCATCATCCCTGTGATCTACACGCTCAATATCCTGTTCAATGATCGGTCCTTCGTCTAAATCATTGGTCACATAATGAGAGGTTGCGCCAATTAATTTGACTCCTCGCTCATATGCACGCTTATATGGATTCGCACCGATAAACGCTGGCAGGAAGGAATGATGAATATTAATGATTTTGTTCGGGTGTTGTTCTATAAATCCAGGCGTTAAAATTTGCATGTATCTAGCAAGCACAATGGCATCAATATCATACTCTTCTAATAATGTGAGCTGCTGTTTTTCCGCTTCTTTGCGAATGTCTTTGTTCGCCTTCACAAAATGGAACGGAATTCCAAGCGCTTCTACTGTATCTTTTGCCGTTTCATGATTGCTGATGACGACCGCAATTTCAGCCATCAAATTGCCGCTTTGCCATTCCCATAGCAGCTCATGTAAACAATGAAGCTCTTTTGACACAAAGATTGCCAGCTTTTTCAGCTCACTTGCACGCGACATGCTCCACGTCATTTGAAAAGATGCTGCAATTGGTTCAAACTGCTGCTTCAGCTGATCCATATTTGCCGAGATGTCTTTCCAATCAAATTCAATTCTTAAAAAGAACCGGCCGCTTTCATGATCTGTTGTGTATTGGCTGGATTCAATGATATTTGCTCCGTGCTCAAATAAAAAGGAAGAGACAGCTGATACAATTCCAGGCTGATCCGGGCAGCTGACAAGCAATCTTCCTTTTTGCTCATGCTTTTGTCTGTGTAATTCAAGTTTCTCTGTTATCAAAGTTCTCATGTATCATGACCTCATTTACGTTTTCATTCTAATGAAATATTATACTGGACTGGAAAGAGAAAAAGCAATGTAGAGCCCTATTTTTCATTGAATATTCATTCAATTCTGCACCTATCGTGATATAATGTGAATAGACCTTTTATCATAAAAGGAGTGATGGAGATGAAAAGTATGACTTTGTTTGGAAAAGTGAGCTTTTGGCTCGGCATCATTTGTCTGATCACAGGTATTTCCCTTTTTATAGCCGGTGAAAGACTCATTCCTTTTCTCACATTTGGTGTGTGTTTTCTGCTTGTGAGCCAGCTTTACCGCAAAAATGAAAACGATTCCAATCATCATTCGATGTAACAAAAGGCTGGCATCTATCTGCCAGCCTTTTCTTATTCAATGATTTTCAATCCTACTGCCGCAGATAAAATCAGTGCGATGAAGAAAATACGTTTTGCGTCTTTCGATTCTCCGTAAAACAGCATACCGACGATGGCGCCTCCAGCAGCTCCGATTCCAGTCCAAATGGCGTACGCCGTTCCCATCGGAATCGTGTTCATCGCAAGAGACAGCATCAGAAAGGACATCGAAAAACCAGCCGCAATGAATAAAATCCATTTGACATGCTTGTCTTTTTGGAATTGGTTCATCATGGTCACACAAAACATTTCTAAGATGCCTGCTCCAATAAGTAAAAGCCAGCTCATGATTCAGCCTCTCCCTTCTTTTCACCTGTTGTCAGCTTCAGTCCTAATACACCGCACAAAAGCATGACAATCAAAAGCAGTTTGACAAGCTGAACCGGCTCACCAAGCACCATGCCTATGACGACGGTTCCTGCTGTCCCAAGCCCGGTAAAAACGGCATAAAGTGTGCCAACTGGGAGTACACTTGTTGCTTTCAGGAGTAAATAAAAGCTCACGATAATACAAACGATGGTTGCGCCCCATTCTATGAGCGAGTGGGCATATTTCAGCCCCATCACCCAGCCGACTTCAAAGATGGCCGCAATAAAGACATTTCCCCATTTCATCTGATCTTCTCCTTTCTGAACGATTCCAACCAACAAAAAAAGCCTGGAAATCGATCGTTTGATCAAATCTCCCGGGCTTTTATCCCTCCGTGTCCATATGGCCTCTTCTAAGACCCTATGTGTTTTCTCTCGGTCCAGACTGCGCCAGCGCACGGAACCCTAGAAAACCAATTCATGATAAACAGACCTGACTTAGAGCAGATTCTGTATTAAAAATCTTATCACACCCCAATATGCCGGTCTACCAGTTTGCTCTCCCTCTTCAAATATACTTGTTCATTTTTCGAAAGAAATGATTTCGGACCGGCGTATACTAAGTGTTAGAAACAGATCAACTGATAAAGAAGATCTGCGGGATATTTGCGTGCTGCTAACCGAAGGGAAATGAACGTATATGACAATCCATTTATTTTTTATTACATTGACGATCAAGCGTAAATACAAGGACATGGAGACCGTTCTTTACGAACAAGAAGTTGAAACATTTTATGAAGAAATGAAACAGAAACAACTAAAGTATATGAACTAAAACAGAAAAAATATGGAAGAAGGACCAAGTTAGACACGCTCAGACGTTAAAGGAACGATCATATCGCTGGTATAATGAACTCAGATTGATGTGATGAACGTTCAACTTTAGGATGCTGCATTTACAGATCATCCGTTGTATCGGCCCAAATAATGAAACCAAGAGGTGGATCGTATGATGATAACCGACGTACAGAAACATGAATTTTATCAAGCACTGGTTGACAAGAATCCGCAATATGACGGCACATTTTTCGCCGGCATTAAGACGACCGGTATTTTCTGCCATGCCACATGTACCGCTAGAAAACCAAAATATGAGAACTGTGAGTTTTTCTTTACAGCAGAGGAAGCACTGCTAGCAGGATATCGTCCGTGCAAGCGCTGCACTCCATTAACCTATCCAAACAGCATTCCAGAAGAAGTCAAAACACTCGTTTCAGCAGTTGAAACACATCCTGAAAAACGCTGGAAAGAAGAGGACTTTCGCGAGTTAGGGATTCACTCTGCAACGGCCCGGCGGAAATTCAAAGAAATCTACGGCATGACCTTTGTTCAATATGCGAGATCACGCCGAATGGGGCTTGCCTTTAAAGAAATTATGAATGGAAAAAAAGTGATTGATCAGCAGGTCGCCTTGGGCTATGATTCTTCGAGTGCCTTCAATGATGCCTTTACGAAAATCATGGGAAATCCCCCTAAAAAGGCGCAGACTAAGATTCTCCACGCTAATTTTATTTCCACACCGATTGGACGCATGATCAGCGTGACAGATGCCGCGCATGTGTATTTACTGGAATTTATGGACAGGCGGGGACTAGAAAAGGAAATTGAGAACATGAGAGAAAAGCATCATGCGCGTATTTTAGTTGGGGAAACAAACGTCCACCAACAATTAGTAAAGGAATTGACCTTATATTTCGAGAAAAAACTGACGCAGTTTACCGTACCACTTTCCATGCATGGTACCCCTTTTCAAATGAAGGTGTGGGACCTGCTCACACGCATTCCATCAGGCGAAACAAGTTCATACCGAGATCTTGCTGTGATGCTGGGCGATCCGCATTTGGTCCGGGCGGTAGGGAATGCAAATGGTGCCAATCAATTGGCGATCATCATTCCATGCCACCGCGTCATTCAAACAAGTGGTGAGCTTGGCGGCTACGGCGGCGGGGTTGAACGTAAGAAATATTTACTTCAGCTAGAACAGCGGATATAAAATAAAAACGGCTCTGCTTATTTTGTAAGCGAGCCGTTTTCTTCGTTGCGGGTGATGCTGTATACATCAATGATTTGGTCCCATTTTGAAATGGTTTTTTCTTTTTTCATGCCCATTTTTAAAGCGACCTTTACCGATGCTTCATTGTCTGGGCGGATTAAGCTCACCATTCGTCTGACCTTCATTTCTTCAAAACCATAGGTGAGACAGCCTTTTGCGGCTTCAGCAGCATAGCCATTTCCCCACGCTGCTTTTTTTAGCATGTAGCCGATTTCAAGTTCTGTTTGTCCTTCAATGTTTTGCAGAACAATCCCGCTTTGTCCAAGTGGTTCATTCGTTTCTTTGTCTTCAATGATCCAGAGAGAAGTATGATACATACGGTCATTCTTTTGATTCCATGCAATCCACTCTTTCGTCTGCTGCTCATCCTTCAAAGAAGGATAATACTTCATTACTTCTTCATCTTGGAACAACATGTCATATAAAAATGATGCATCATGTTCATTCATCGTTCTCAGTCTAAGGCGCTCTGTTTCAAGCACTATGCGTGTTTGAAGTTTCATTTATGATCCCCCCTCACTTACTGATTAAAAATATCACCGAACAATCCATTTGAATCTGGGGCAAAGTAATGGATTCCCGCACCGGTTAAACTAGCTGCCAGCGCCGTCCACATCATTAAACTGACTGTCATCCACACCGCAACTTGCTTTCTCTTCGTCCCGAAGCTCATGCACATAAATGCCGCTAGATGACTGCCGATGATAAAAGGACCAATAAGCGCTAATCCCGGGAGACCATATCGTTCCCAAATTTTTCTGGCTCGCAGTTGCTTTTTTTCTCCTTTTTCATCACTTTTGTCCTCTTTTCTCCTCAACCGCCATGCTTTGAAGCGGTCTACGAAAACAATGAGGAGCAAGACTGTGAGAAAGTTGCCGATGAATCCGATTACAGCCGTTGTCACAGGATGCAGTCCACCTAAGATGGCCAGTGGAACAACACCAACCACTTCAAAAAAAGGCAAAGCAGCCAATACAAAAACAAGTACATATCCCCATAAAATATCCAAGCATAGAACCCCTTTTCATTTTTGTCCTCTTCCCATTGTAATGAAAAATACGCTACCATTTCTACATTTTTTTAGAAAAAGAAAAGTACACCGGATAGATGTACTCTATTTTTTACATCGTGTTTTCATTTTTCTTGTTCGCCCGGCGTAAGACCATGAGCATAAGCCCTATTACGATCACAACCGATAGTAGACTTTGCATGAGAAGCACGCTTGGTGATGTCCAGCCAAGCCATTCGAATATGAGCTGCGGTCCGAAGAAGATAACCGGTATCAATGAAACGACATTCGCCTTTAAGATTGCATTAAAGACAATGATACATAACAGCATAAGCAGGATGACGCCCAATCTTTGACCTGAGGTCAGCACAAGTAATGGTGTGCCGAGCTTTTGATCCAATAGTTTGATTGTGACCATTGAAGTCAGTTGAAAGATTCCTAAGATCCAAAAATAAAGAAATGCCCGGCCGCCTGTCTGAAAGGCAGACGCTCTAAACATCACAATAATCATGATGACATTGGCTACTAAAACGAGCGGATAGCCAATTAACGCATACCAAGAATAGGATAAGCTTTGACTGATCGCATCTGATAAAATCATATAAAAGAGTGAACCAATTAAGAAGGCACTGACGAAAGGAACCCAGTCTTTATGGTTTCCTGACAGCTCTTTTGCGAGTTCATCAGCATAGCCCCTCGGATCTCCGCCAAACACAGCCTCCCCTGTTTTGCCATCTTTTTCAGCCTCAACCGCATGTGTCGTTAGCTCATCCATCAGCTCATCAATTTCGTCCTCATTTTTTCCCATTGATATGAGATAAAATTTCAGCTCTAGTAAGATGTGTCTTGTTTCTTTTGATACCATAATCTCACTTCCCTTTTTGTAGTAAACAGTTCACATTTTTTGAAAGCTCACTCCAGCGGGTAATAAACTCTGTGAGCGCTTGTTCTCCAGCTTGTGTGAGCGTATAGTATTTCCTTTTCGGCCCGCTTGCTGATGCTTTTGTGACAGTGGTCACAAGCTGTTCCTTTTGCATACGCAGCAGAATCGGGTAGATACTGCCTTCACTAATTTGATCAAATCCATAATGAGCGAGCTTCTTCGTCATTTCATATCCATAAATCTCACCCTCTGAAATAATCGACAGCAGGCAGCCTTCTAAAATTCCTTTTAGCATTTGTGTGGATGTTGTCATCTTTGTTCCTCCGATTCCAGTACCTTGCATCACAAGATAGCATCATCTTACCACACACTATCTTGCCATGCAAGATACCGTTCTAGAAAAAAATCACCGCTTAAAGGGTGATTTTTACGCCCATGGTTTATCTGTCCCAAGTGCGTCAGCCAGTGCCTTGCTATGCTTTCGGCGGCTTTTTCTTTCTTCAGCCCGCTGTTTTGCGGTTTGATGCAGCATGATTTCTTCCTCTGTTTCCGGCATGACTTGTGGGACTTTCTTTGGCTTCCCATTGTCATCTAACGACACAAAGGTAAGAAATGAAGTCGCTGCGAGTCTGCGCTCTCCAGACATCAAGTTTTCTTTGATGACCTTAACAAACACTTCCATAGAAGACGTACCCACCCATGTGACATAGGACTCTAAACATACCGACTCCTTTTGTCCAATCGGCTCTAAAAAATCAACTGAATCCATTGATGCCGTGACCGTTTCACATCGGCTGTGCCTTGCTGCCGAGATGGAGGCAATGTCATCTATATAACTCATTAATTTTCCACCAAATAAGGTTTGGTGATTATTCGTATCGAGAGGGAATACCCTGCTGGTTTTGACAACTTTTGATTCCTTGCAGTATTTAAAATTTTCTTCACTCATCATCATAGCTCCTTCTTGCTGTTTTCGTGAATGCGGAACGACTTTTATTAAACACTATTCTTTTAGGTTTGTCTAAACATTTTGCTTTAGTCTCCTGTGAGAGATTTTCTTTCGGAAATGTTTCAACTATGACTAGAACGAGGAATAATAGAACTATGAACAAACAAGGAGGCCATTTGATGGATTCTATGAGAGCAGAACAAATACACAAAATGCCGCAATGCATGAGTGAATATGACGATTTACAAGAAGTCCTTTTATGCAGTCCCATCTATATGGAAATCAAACAGATCATCAACGAAACCCAAAAACATTTTGCAAGAGAAAATATTTCTCAAATGAAAGCCATTACTCAGCATAAGCAATTGATCCAAACCCTAAAAGACCATCAAGTACGCCCCATTATGCTTCCTGCAAATGACCGCTTTCCTGAACAAGTGTTTACCCGGGATATTGGGTTTACGATTGGACATACACTCTTTGTTTCAAGCATGGCCGCTCCAGTTAGGCAAGGAGAAGAACAATTGTTAAAAGAGTGGGCACAGGGAAATGGGTTGAAGACTGTTACCCTGACAAATGGAACGATTGAAGGCGGCGATGTGCTTGTGGATCAAAGACGCGTATTTGTCGGAACGAGCAAAAGAACAAATCCAGCCGCTATTCATGAGCTTAAAAAAGAACTGCCGGATCATGACATCATTCCCATTCATCTTCCTGCTCACATTTTGCATCTCGATTGTGTGATGAATATTCTCTCTCATGATGAGATATTGATTTATCCAGAAGCGTTCAAAAAAGAGGATCTTCACCTGCTCAACATGCATTATCATCTAATTGAAATAAGCGAACAAGAGCAATTCACACTCGGCCCAAACGTTTTATCCATTGGACAGAAAAAAGTGATCAGTTTGCCCATCAATCAAGAAACAAATGCTGCATTAACCGCTCACGGCTACACTGTCATTGAAGTGGATTTTTCAGAAATCATTAAATCTGGCGGCTCTTTTAGATGCTGCACATTGCCGATTAGGCGTTCGTTCACTAAAAAAGCCAGCGTGTAGAACAGTTTGTCTACTTGCTGGCTTTTTTTCTGCCTATTTTTATGTCCGATCGTATAAATGACAGGCGACATCATGCCCTTCTTCTACTGCTTGTAATGTTGGCTTTTTTTCAGCACACACATCCATCGCTGCAGGACACCTTGTTCGAAATACACAGCCGCTTGGCGGGTTCACTGGACTTGGAATTTCTCCCTTTAAAATGAACCTTTTGCGCTTGTCCTCCACGTCAGGATCTGGTATGGGGATCGCTGACAGCAATGCTTGTGTATAGGGGTGCAGCGGTGTTTGATATAACGTATCACTGCTAGTCAATTCGACGAGATGACCTAAATACATGACACCGATTCGGTCGCTAATATATTTGACCATCGACAAGTCATGCGCAATAAAGAGAAATGTCAGCCCTTCCTCCTTTTGCAGTTTCTTCAGCAAATTCACGACCTGCGCTTGAACGGAGACATCTAGTGCAGAAATTGGTTCATCTGCCACAATAAATTTCGGCGCTAAGGCGAGTGCTCTTGCAATACCGATTCTCTGCCTCTGCCCTCCGCTGAATTCATGAGGATAGCGCGTGGCAAAGTCATAGCTAAGTCCAACAGCTTCCAGTAGTTCTTTCACCCGGGCAACCCTTTTCTTTTGACTCCCATAAAGGTTATGAATCTCCATTGGCTCCAGCATAATATCTTTTACAGATAGCCGCGGATTTAAGGAGGAATACGGATCTTGAAACACCATTTGAATTTGCCGATTAAAATCAAAGGATTCTTTTTGTGAAAGGTGATGAAGGCTTTTCCCTTCATACAAGGCTTCTCCGTCTGTCGGTTCATAAAGGCGCATAAGCACTTTTCCAAGTGTGGATTTCCCGCAGCCGGACTCGCCAACAAGGCCAAATGTTTCGCCTTGTTTCAGCTGAAAGGAGACACCGTCTAGCGCTTTTAGCGTTCTTCCTTTCGATAGATGAAAATGTTTTTTGAGATTGTTTACTTGTAAAAGTGGTTCAACTGCCATGACCTTTGCTCCTCTCGCTTGGCAAATACCGTCTTGCACCTGCCCATTCTTTTTCATATGAAGTGCCAGCAAGGGAAAGAAGTTCAATTTCTCTGCCGGTTTTAGGTGAATGAAGCATCATACCGTCACCTGCGTAGATCCCCACATGGCGGACTGCTCCCTTTCCGTTGTCATTGGCGAAAAACAATAAGTCGCCTTGTTCTAAATGGCTTGATGCGACCGGTGTTCCTTGCACTGCTTGGTCACTTGCATCCCTCGGCAAAAGATATCCGCACGCTTTATACATGCTGTAAGCAAAGCCCGAACAGTCATAGCCAAAGCTGCTCATGCCGCCCCATAAATACGAAAGACCAATAAATTGTTTTCCCTTGTCTACAACATCTTTGCCGGCCATAGAAAAAATGGATGAAACTGGCTGCACATCTGCTTTATTGATTTCTCTCGTCCCTGCTGGTGTGACAACACGAAAGCGATCACTCGTTTCTTCTACAGCTGCGAGCTCTGTTAAAAAACTAATTTCCATGTCCGCTTGCCCGTTTCGATAGAGCATGGCTTTTTTCTGACAAACGATATGAGATATAGTTGGTGCACTTCCTTCTGTCACTTGCTTTAGTTGGTTTGCAGGTATATAGCCAGGATAGCCTTGTGGGTGTTTCCGGCTGGCCTGCTGCGGAATAACGACTTTCATCCAGCCGTCTGTTTCTTCTAAGCCAATGACTCGTTCACCGAGCAGTACTTGCGACTGGATCAGATTTTCTTCACATAAAGCCAGTTTTTCTTCATATGTTTGCTTGTCAATCCACTCTTTGAATTTGAAGGAGCTCTGAAGTACCTTTTGATCGATTTCTCTCGGTGACTGCGGCGCTGTCCATACGTTCGCAACTGCAACCTTTGATTCAAATATCATCATGAGACTCCTTTCACTCCTTGAATGCCTAACCCATGATGCGGCGGGAAAAAGATATCTTTTCCTTTGTACACGATTCCTCCGTCCACCATGTCCTCTTTTAGCATGAGCGGGGCATCAAAATCATAGCGGGTGATATTTGGCTGGCTGGCGGCGAGATGAGCGGCTGCTGTAATGCCAAGTTTTGACTCAATCATACTGCCAATCATGCACTTTACGCCGTATGCTTCTGCCAGTGCATTGATTTTTAGGGCTTCTTTTATGCCGCCTGATTTCATTAATTTTAAATTGATTAAATCACAGCTTCTCGTTTCAAGCACCTTGATCGCATCATGAAAACTAAAAATACTTTCGTCTGCCATTATCAGTGTATCTGTTGCCTCCGTCACACGGCGTAGGCCTTCGATATCTTCTTTTGGCACTGGTTGCTCGACTAGCTCGATATTCATTGGCTCCATTTTCCGAATGGCTACGACCGCTTCCTTCCACGTCCAGCCCTGGTTCGCATCGAGTCTAATCTGAATATCCGGCCCGATCTTTTCTCGAATTCGCTTGATACGCTGAATATCCGTATCTATATCATCTTTTCCTACCTTGATCTTTAATGTCTGAAAGCCTTCAGCTGCGTATTGCTTCGCATCTTCCGCCATCTCAAGCGGACGGTTTACACTGACCGTATAATCGGTTTCAAGCTGACTGCGATATCCGCCAAGGTATTGATAAAGTGGAAGTCCTGCCTGCTTCGCTAAGCCATCATAAATGGCCATGTCAACCGCTGCCTTTGCGCTTGTGTTGCAAGCGAGCACCCGGTTCATATGAGAAAAAATTTGTTCATATTCTGACAAGGAAGCTCCAAGCAAACTCGGTCTGATCACTTCGCAGATGGCATAGTCGATGCTTTCCAGCGTTTCACCTGTAATCACTGTTGTCGGGACTGCCTCTCCGTAGCTGACGTCACCTTGATCATATGTGATGATAACGATCAGAGATGCTGCGTCATACACCGTTCGTAAAGCGGTTTTGAAAGGCTTTTTTAGCGGTACACTCATTCTACATGTACGAACATCGACGATTTTCATTTGATCACCTCTTTCGCTGCAACGCCTGGAGAAATGTGCAGTTTTTTTCCTGTCGCATCTAATGTAGCCTGCGTGCCCATTGGTATGGCAAAGTTCGGCGAAGAATGACCGATCCGGAAGCCCCCAAGTGCAGGTTTCTTTTGCGGGACAATATAGGTGTCCCATACTTGATTCAATGTGAGGGACTGATTTTTCTTTTTTGGCTCACATTGATGAAAATCTCCAATGATGAATCCAGTCGCATCATCCAATTTTCCAGCAGATGTGAGGTGCTGCATCATTCGATCGATTTTATAGGGTTCTTCGTCAATATCTTCAATGAACAAAAGCTTTCCCTTCGTATCGATTTCAAAAGGCGTACCAAGTGTTGTCACGATGAGGGCAAGATTTCCTCCTGCAATCTCACCTGAAGCGGTGCCCGGATAGAAAGTATGAAGGGGTGACAAGTGGTGCGCATACGTAAAAGCTTTCGGTGCGAACAGCTGTAAAAAGGTATCTTTCGTATAAGGATGGACCTCCTCAAGTCCCACATCAGAGGAAAGCATTGGCCCATGAAACGTCACAAGACCCGTCTGCTGCTGGATGGCCGTATGTAAAAACGTAATATCACTATAGCCCCAAAAGATTTTTGGATTCCGGCGAATCAGGTCATAGTCAATGGCTTCCGCAAGTCTGCCAGTCCCGTATCCTCCGCAAGCACAAATAATCGCCTTCACTTCTGGATCTTGAAACATACGATGAAGATCCTCCACTCTTTCATGATCATGACCTGCTAAATATCCATACCGGCGGCCCAAATACTTCCCTTTTTTCACCTTTAGCCCGAGGCTTTCTAAAAAGGCAATCCCTTTTGCTAATTTCAGCTCATCAGGCGGACTTGCTGGTGCAATAATCCCCACCGTATCCCCTGTTTGAAGTGCCACTGGCAGCTGGCTCATGCCATATCCCCTCTTTCTCTTTGTTTCTTTCAATCTATGGGTTTCTGCTTCATAACATGAACGAATATAAAGGAACAGACGCTTTTATCTAAAAGCGTCTTAGATTGTTGACAAAGGGCTAAAATGATGTTTATTTTAGCCCTTTGTCTTCTTTTCAGCGTGATAGAAAACCTTTGCAGTCTAGGAAGGACGAGCACTGGCGCGGAGCGAATTTGTCATTCGTGAGCACCAGCGCGCAGGACTGACAACGAATGCGAGGGTTTGTCTACACGCTGAGACGCTTTTATCTAAAAGCGTCTTTTGATCCTAATATTACTCTCCATCTACTTGTGCCCATTTCAAATCGATATACCCAACAGGGTGACGGACAATCCCCTTCACGCCTTCTTTTTGTAAATGAACTTGGTTATAAAAATGAATCGGAATGATCGGTGCTTCTTCAATGAGAAGTGCCTCTGCATCATGAAGGATGTTGTTTCTCTTTTGCTCGTCTGCTTCCTGGCTCGCCTTTTTGATCAGCTGATCATAGGTATCGTTTGACCATCCTGTCCGGTTCATGGCATTCCCTGTTTGAAAGCTCTCTAGGAAATTGATTGGATCTGCATAGTCTGCTAAAAATGAACTTTGTGAGAATTGGAATTTGAGCGCCTTTTGATCTTCTGCAAACACATTGGCTTCCATGTTTGCAAGCTTCACATCTACACCTAGCGCTTCTTTCAGCTGCTGCTGGATGGCTTCAGCTTTTTTCTTGTTCTCAGGCTTTGTACTGTATGTCAATGTGACGGCTGGCAGTTTTGAATAGTTCTCTTCTTTCAGCCCTTTTTCTAATAACTTCGCAGCTTCACTCTTATCATTCTTCACAAGATCACCGCCAGCTTTTCTGAAATCCTCACCCTTTGAATCAAGAATGCCTGGCGAGACGAAGGCACGTGCTGGCTTCTCTTCATTTTTCGTTACATAATCCACGATATCTTGCGGGTTGATCGCCATTTGAAAAGCTTTGCGGATGTTCTTATTTTGAAAAGGCTCCATGTTCACATTCAGACGATAAAAGAACAATCCAGCCTGGTCTTCAATTTGTACATCTTTATTTTTCAGCAGATTTTCACTTTGCTCTGCTGGGACAAAGGCAGTATCTAAATCTCCTGATTGATACATTTGATAGTCTGTGTTTCGATCACTGATCATCAGCCACTTCACTTGATCCAACTTGACTGTTTTTTTGTCCCAATACGTCTCACTTTTTTCCATTGTGAAGCTCTCATCATGCTTCCACTCTGTCAGCTTGAACGGTCCATTTCCGACAAAGGTTTTGGCGTCTTTTGCCCAGTTTGGGTCCTTCTTAGCTACCTGTTCATTGACAGGAAAAAAAGCAGGGTTTGCGGTCATATTTAAGAACGATTTCTGCGGATATGCCAGTGTGACCTTAAGCGTTTTGTCATTTACAGCGCTGACTTTCACGTCTTCTTTGTTTCCTTTTCCGCTGTTAAATGCCTCTCCGCCTTCAATCATGTAGGCTAGGAACGATGCAGATGAGCCTGTTTTCGGATCCAGCAGCCGCTTCCACGCATATTCAAAGTCACTCGCTTTCACTGGATCACCATTTGACCACTTGATGCCATCTCTTAAATGGAACGTGTACGTTTTTCCATCCTCTGATATCTCCCATTTTTCCGCCATTGCAGGAGATGGTTCGTGCTTTTCATTCAGTCTCGTTAATCCCTCCATTAAGTTATTGAGCCCTTGCCACGATACATTATTAAAACCAATCGGCGGATCAAACGACGTCGGTTCATTTTCGTTATTTAAGGTTAATATTTTCTTTTCACCCTGATTGCTTGATGATCCTTTCCCTGCTTGCTCATTGGCTGTACATCCTGCGAGCAGCATGATCGTGAACAAACATATACTGATGATCCATCCCTTTTTTCTCATCAAAAACTCCCCCTTTGTGTTGATGATAAAACGGTTTGATTCGCTCGCTCATCTTGGAGCCAGCAATGCACTGTGTGGGTAGGTGACCGCTGCGTTTCGTGCGGCATGATATGATCACACACCTTCATGGCGGACGGGCAGCGATCTGTATACGGACAGCCCTTTGGCGGAGCAAATAAATCAGGCGGGCTTCCTTCAATTGGAATGAGTTCATCTTTCATATCAAGTCTTGGAACGGATTGCAGAAGTCCTTTTGTATAGGGATGCTGCGGACTGTAAAAAATATCTCGCCTC
Organism: Bacillus sp. FSL K6-2431; assembly: GCF_038005165.1. Taxonomy (NCBI): domain Bacteria; kingdom Bacillati; phylum Bacillota; class Bacilli; order Caryophanales; family Bacillaceae; genus Bacillus; species Bacillus sp. FSL K6-2431. The sequence goes on from NZ_JBBOSQ010000001.1 coordinate 838,603, forward strand.
GTTCCGACCTCCACCATTTTCCCTCCGTACATGACGGCTACCCGGTCTGCGACTTGGGCGACGACCCCTAAATCATGTGTGATTAAAATAATGGTGACCCCTGTTTTTCTCTGAATCTCTTTAAACAGCTCTAATATTTGTGCCTGTATGGTCACATCCAGTGCGGTCGTCGGTTCATCAGCAATCAGCACTTTGGGCTCGCAAATTAGTGCCATGGCAATCATGAGCCGCTGCCTCATTCCCCCGCTGAACTGGTGAGGGTATTGCTTTAACCTTTCCTTCGGCTGCGGAATGCCGACCAAATCAAGCATCCGAATGGCGGCTTCTGTCACTTCTTTTTTCGTCAGCTTTTGATGCTCCTTTGCCGCCTCCATGAGCTGATCGCCGATTGTCAAGGTTGGGTTCAGTGCGGTCATTGGATCTTGGAAGATCATCGAAATATCGACACCTCGTATGGCGCGCATTTCTTTTTCAGATAATGACAGCAAATTTCGGTCTTCAAACCAGATTTCTCCTCGATCAACATGAGCGCTGTAAGCTGGCAGCAGCCTCATAATGCTTTGTGAAGTCACACTTTTCCCGCAGCCTGACTCTCCTACAATGGCAAGGGTTTCTTTTTCATATACATCCACATTCACCCCGCGTACCGCTCGAACTGAGCCGCCATATGTCCGAAAGCTGACGTGCAGATCGATGATTTGTAGAACTTTTTTCAAAGCGCCATCACCTCTTCATCTTCGGATCAAGCGCATCTTGCAAGCCATCACCTAAATTGTTAAAGCAAAACATCGTGAGCGAAATAAAAAACGCAGGGAAAAATAAACGCCACCAATGCCCGTTATCTGACAGCACTGTCGGCAGCGCATCATTTGCCATCACGCCCCAGCTTGCAAACGGTGCTTGAATGCCTAAACCAAGAAAGCTTAGGAACGCTTCTGCAAATATCGCGGTTGGTACAGTTAAGGTCATCTGAACGATAATCGGCCCCATCGTATTCGGCAGCAGGTTGCGGCGAATGATACGAAGGCTCTTTGCACCAAAGGTTTTTGAGGCAAGGACATATTCCTGGCTTTTCAGCTGAAGAACTTGACCTCTCACGATTCTTGCCATTCCAATCCATCCGGTGACAGTGAGCGCTACAATAATGGTGACGAGCCCTGGCCCCATCAGAACCATCAATAAAATGACAACAAGTAAATAAGGAAGACCGTAGAGCACCTCGACGATTCGCATCATGACATGGTCATATCTCCCGCCCTTATAACCGGCAATGCCTCCATAGATCACGCCGATGGCAAAATCAATCAGGGCTGCCATGACGCCTACAAATAAAGAAATACGCGCCCCGTACCATGTACGCGTGAACACATCTCGTCCAAGCTCATCCGTTCCGAACCAGTGAGCAGCGGATGGCGGCAGATTTTGCATCGAAAGACGCTGCTCTGTCACGCTATTAGGTGCAAGCAATGGGCCTAATAGTGCCATGATAAAAAGAAAAATCAATACCGATAGACTAAACATCGCAAGCTTATTTTGCTTCAGTCGCCTCCATGTGTCTGCCCAATACGAAAGAGAGGGTCTTTTAATGGCATGGGCCTCCGTTTTCTTTTGCTCTCTCGGAGAAAACCATTCGTCCGGCACTTCATGATGCGGATTCGGTTGATCCTGCTGCAAATGTATACTCATGCCTTTCCTCCTTTCTGATGCAGCTGAATCCTTGGATCAAGCAGGCGATACGCCACATCGACAATGAAAAGAAGTGTGATTAAAATGATGCTGTAAAAAACAGTGGTTCCCATGATGACAGGATAATCACGGTTGTTAATACTCTCGACAAAGTATTTTCCCATGCCAGGAATCGCAAATATTTTTTCAATGACAAAACTTCCTGTTAAAATGCTTGCGACAAGTGTGCCAAGAATGGTCACAACAGGCAAAAGCGCATTTCGAAGTGCATGTTTAAACACAATTTTAAAGGGAGAAAGTCCTTTTGCTTTAGCAGTGCGAATATAGTCCTGAGACAGCACTTCAATCATGCTCGATCTTGTTAACCGGGCAATAATGGCCATCGGACTAACGGCAAGAGCAATGGTTGGCAGCACCATATGCATCGGACTTGTCCACATCGCTGTAGGAAAGAGGTTCAAATTCACAGCAAGCTGCTGAATTAATAAGGTAGCAAAGATAAAGTTTGGAATGGATATACCGAAAACAGCAATGGTCATGGCGATATAATCAATCAATCCATTGTGCCGGAGGGCAGCCATGACCCCTAGCAGGATGCCGGAGATGACAGCAATCAATATAGAGATAAGACCAAGTTCTAATGAGACTGGGAAGCCTCTCGCCAATAGATCATTGACACTTTCAGAAGGCTTTTTAATGGAAGGACCAAAATCAAAGGTAACGATGGATTTTAAATAGATGACATATTGAACATACAGTGGTTCGTCTAAGTGATAGTAGCTTTCGAGGTTTCGCTGGACGGTTTCGTTTGTATTTCGTTCTTCATTGAAGGGCGATCCTGGGATGACCTTCATTAAAATAAACGTTAACGTCGTAATCGTTAAAATCGTGGCAATCATCGCAATAAAACGCTTGAGCAAAAAGCTGGTCATCTGCCGTCTCCCCCTCGCTTAACAAAATGTTGTACGTGCGGCAAGCTCTGTCATGACAAGCATCGCTTGGTAGGCTTCTAATATATTCTCTGCTTGATACGTCACCGTTGTTGTCCCTTCAATAATGGCAGTACCAGGCATTAAATTCGCCCATTCAGCTTGTCCATAATTGGCAAACTCAATCTTCAGCAGCGGCTGATCAGGAGGCGTCAGCGGCTTGATGTGATGAATCTGTTTCATTGCGGCTTCCACTTGCTGTGAGATTTGTTGGTTGACTTTGGCAGGAGTGAGACATTTCACAGCAGATCTTGATATGGTCTCTTTCACTGCCACTGTTTTCACACCAGGCATCAGCTTCTCTGCTTCAAGAGCTGCTTGATCGTCTCCGCAAACAAGAATCACCGGCACACCATAGTAGCCTGCAACATACGCATTAAAGCCCATTTCACCAATTGGATGATCATTTATGTAAAAATGTCTAACACCAAAAATCATACTGTGGGACATCACACCTTTCATAGACGCCCTCGCATGATAGCCTAAAAAAACAGCAGCATCATAGGTTTGATCTAACCCTTGAACCATTGAATAAGGCTTGACGTCACCAGATATAAGAGATGCTTCTTCATGCAATTCTTCAATCAACAAATTATTCATTTTAGAATGACTGTCATTGACCAAAATATTGGTTGCGCCATGCTGAAGAAGTGCCTCCACACAGGCATTCACTTCACCCGTCATGATCTTTCTGCCCCGTTCATAATTGTGCTGACGGGCATCGACAAATGTATGATCAGCTAGACCAGTAATCCCCTCCATATCGACAGATACATAGAGCTTCATTCCCATCCCCCTTAAATTAAACTTAAAATTTGTGTATATTTTTCTAAATTTTCTAAAAAATTATATGATTACTTGATCGATTTTTCAATACAATGTCTGAAAATAAGGAAATTAGACTCAGATATTATAGATCAAAAGACTGTACGACAAAGGATTTTTTTAACAAATAAAACACCACTAACTATGTCTTTAGTGGTGTTTGTCTGCTTCGTTAATCTGTGATTTCAGCTGTTCATATTTCTTCATCGTTTGTGTAAATAGATCATCAAACATCTGAGGTGCCTGCTTTTGAATAACCTCGGCGCCTTCTCCTGTAATGCCCCCTTTTGTCGCCACTCTATCGACGGTTTCAGCAAAGGTGAGGCCCCGTTCTACAAGGACTTGACCTGTGCCTAAAAGGGCATACGTTAAAAATTCATACGCTTCCTCTAAGGAAAGCTCACTATTTCTCACAGCAGCTCTCGCCATTTCTTCAAAAAGAGCAGCGATAAAACCAGGAGATGAGCTCGTCAAGTTACTCGCCGCATCGAGCTTGTCTTCTTCAACTTCACGTACGATGCTAAAAGCTGAAAGCAGGCGGTGCAAACGCGCCTTTTCTTCCTCTCCAGTAGTTTCACCATGCGCAACAAGGGAAACGCCCGTTCCAACAGCTGACGTGAGCGTTGGGATGTATCTGGATATTGGTTGAGTCGTATGCTTTGATAACTTGTCTAACGTCACAGCCGCTGCTACTGACACAATATGCACCGATTTGGCTGCTGAAGACAGTTGATCGAGTACATCAAGTACAGCAAGCGGCGGCACGCAGATAAAAAGTACATCACATGACGCAGAAAGTTCCTCTAATGAGCAGATGTTTATTTCTTGATGCTTGTCTTTAAGTTGAAGCAGGCGGTCCGTTTCACTTCTTGTATGGATCATGATTTGATGGGCATAGAGCACTTCTTTTTCCAGCCATTTTTGCACCATCATATCAGCCATGCTTCCATATCCAATGATTCCAATTGTCTTCACAGTTTAATCTCCTCTATTTTGCTTAGATTCACTACTTATTTTAACAATTTCCCACAATGTTTTCATTTTTATCCCACACTTTTTTCTTACGATCAAGTCAGTATCCACAACAAAAGGTAAAACCCCTTAAACCCATACATGAAAAAATGATGAAAGAGAGTGATTTGAATGACACATCACAAAAATGAACAACAACCTTCTCAAGAACTTCAAACAACGGAGCAGCCACAAAAACGAAAGAAGAAGCCAAACGGCTGGTTTAAGCCATTTGTCAGCGGTGTTGTAGGCGGTACGCTGGCGTTAGGTGTGTACGTCCTTTCGCCATATGCCCAGCACGCATCAGACAACACAGCACATAATTCAGCAGTGGTATCGACAAATGATACAAGTGCCAATTCGTCAAAAACAACCGCCGTCCAAACATCACATTCATCGAGCAGCATCTCCAGCATGGTGGAAAATGTATCACCAGCCATTGTCGGCATTACAAACTACCAAGCGCAAAGTCAAACAGACACGAGCTTCGGCGATTTCAATACGCCTTTTGATGAATCACAGCAAAATAAAAGCAGTCAAGAGGAAAAAACAGGTACAGGCTCAGGAGTGATTTTCAAAAAATCCGGCAGTAAAGCCTATGTCTTAACAAATAACCACGTCATTGAAGGGGCAAATAAACTCACAGTATCCTTACACGATGGCAAAACCGCCAAAGGTAAACTGGTTGGAGCTGACCCGCTGACTGACCTAGCTGTTGTAGAAATTAGCAGCAGTCACGTAACGAAGGTTGCGGCATTAGGCGATTCCTCCTCGCTGCGTGCTGGGGAAACCGTCATCGCGATCGGAAACCCGCTTGGTGAAGATCTATCAAGAACCGTGACACAAGGAATTGTCAGCGGTGTCGACCGAACAGTCTCGATGAACACATCCTCAGGTGAAAGCAACATTAATGTCATTCAAACAGATGCAGCTATTAATCCAGGAAACAGCGGCGGCCCGCTTCTTACGACAGATGGAAAGGTTGTGGGGATCACGAGTATGAAAATTTCTGAAACAGGTGTTGAAGGCATTGGATTCGCGCTTCCAATCAATGATGTCAAACCAATCGCCGATCAGCTTCTCGCAAAAGGAAAGATTGAGCGTCCATATATCGGCATCAGCATGCTGGATCTCGAACAAGTCCCGGATGTGTATCAGAAAGAAACACTCGGTCTCAAAAATAGTCAGCTTGATCAAGGCGTATACGTCAAAGAAATCGCCGCAGGCTCACCTGCCGCCAAAGCCGGCTTAAAGTCTGAGGATGTCATTACCGCCATCAATGGGAAACAAATCAAAACCGGAAGTGAATTACGTCATGAACTATACACGAATACGAAAGTTGGAGACACCGTAAACATCACACTCATTCGAAACGGAAAAGAAGAAACGAAGAAGGTGACATTAACACAAACTGAATCTAAGCAGGTAAGTTCCTAATGCAAAAGAAAAAGGGCTAAAATCAAGATGATTTTAGCCCTTTTTTCTTTTCAGCGTGATAGAAAACCTTTGCAGATCTGACAAAGAATGCGGGGGGGTTGTCTATACGCTGAGCAGCTCATCATGAGCTGCTTTTTTATGATGACTGAATTGGCGTTAATCTTTGTTCTATTTCTGCTCGTTTGTGCTCTAGAAATGGCGGAAGGGCTAATTGATCGCCAAGCTCATCTACTCCTTCGTCGACTGTAAATCCAGGGCCGTCTGTTGAAATTTCAAATAAGATACCATTCGGTTCTCTAAAGTAAAGGGCTTTAAAGTAGAAACGTTCCACAACACCAGAGTTCGTGAAGCCTGCTTTTGATATTTTGTCATACCATTTTTCCAGTTCCTCTGCATCTTCCACGCGAAAGGCTACGTGATGCACACTTCCTCTGCCGGAACGCTCAGAAGGCCCTTCAGTTTTTTCGATCACATGAATTTCTGTTCCAGCACCGCCATTTCCTGACTCAAAAATGGTCACGATCTCACCATCATTTGATTGTTCACGCGCTCTTTCGGTGAAGCCAAGGATGTCTGTTAAAACACGGATCGTTTTGTCCGCTTCTGCAACAGTTAATTCCACTGGACCCAAACCTCTAATGGCAAACTCTGCCGGAATATCATCATGCACTGGCGGTGAGCCTGCTTCTTGTGCGTTCGGTTCTACTGTTAAAAATAGCTGCTGCCCTTCTGGGTCTTGAAAGCGCAAGGCAGGTCTGCCCCCTCTCAAGGAAGCCGTTTCTTGCTGTACGTCTGTCTCTTCAAAACGCTTTTCCCAAAATGAAAGTGCTTCTTCAGAAGAAACGAGAAGGCCTGTGCTTGTGATCGCGTTTGTTCCTTTCAAACGACGAGCGAGCATTGGAATTTCAAAGAATGTGAGCTCCGTTCCCGGTGAAGCGACCTCATCTCCATAAAATAAATGATACATAGATGGGTCATCCTGATTGACCGTTTTCTTTACAAGTTTTAAGCCAAGAATCTGGCGGTAGAAATCAACATTTTTTTGAGCATTGGCTGTTAATGCAGATACGTGGTGAATTCCATTGATTTTCATTACGTTCACTCCTCTTTCTAAATATCTCGAATTCAAGATAATATCCTTATGAATAAAATAGGTCATTTTTCAAGAAAAGTCAACCATTTGGCTAGATGTTCGGTTTCTAACGATAAAATTAACATTAAGTCAAAAATAATCTTTTATTGTTCGTTTTTAACGAAACATTCACCCTGATATCTCCAATAAACGAACACTTTTAAATACAAATACGAAAATCAGAAAATTTTTTTAATTCTTGTTTTCCTAAAATCGTATTACAATGAACGAAATACATGTCACAGTAACGTACGAAAGTGATGCAGGAGGTCGCGAGTAATGAACAAAGAACAACCAGCGTTAAAACAGGACATCGGCTTATTTTTCGCCCTATCTCTTGTCATCGGGACGATTATCGGGTCCGGCGTCTTTATGAAGCCAGGCAACGTCCTTTCCTATTCAGGAAGCTCAGATATCGCATTATTCGCTTGGCTGCTAGGCGGCATTTTAACCCTTGCAGGCGGACTCACTGTTGCTGAAATTGGTACACAAATCCCTCGGACTGGCGGATTGTATGCCTACCTTGAAGAAGTGTATGGTGAGTTTTGGGGCTATTTATGCGGCTGGGTGCAGATTATCATTTACGGACCTGCCATCATCGGTGCGCTCGGTCTTTATTTTGGTTCATTGTTAGCTAATTTATTTTCTCTTTCTTCTTTATGGTCGACAACAATCGGCATTATCACTGTTTTATTTTTATGTTTCATTAACATCATGGGAACAAAATACGGCGGCTTTGTTCAAGGGCTGACCACCATCGGAAAGCTTGTCCCGATTGCCGCTATTATTGTGTTTGGCTTATGGAAAGGAAACGAAAATATTTTTATGGCTGTCAACGATAGCATCGCTCAAATGAACTTCGGTGCAGCGATCTTGGCTACGTTGTTTGCCTATGACGGCTGGATATTGCTTGCAGCACTTGGCGGTGAGATGAAAAACCCAGAGAAGCTGCTTCCTCGTGCAATGGCAGGCGGGATTTTAATCGTCACGGCTTGCTATCTCTTTATTAATGTCGCTCTTTTGCACGTGTTACCAGCAGATCAAATCGTACAGCTTGGAGAAAATGCGACAAGTACTGCTGCGACAATGCTCTTTGGACCAATCGGCGGTAAGGTCATTAGTATCGGCATCATCATTAGTATCTTTGGCTGTTTGAACGGAAAAGTTCTTTCATTCCCACGTGTGATTTTCGCGATGGCAGAACGAAAGCAAATTCCTTTCGCAAACGCGATCTCACGTATTCACCCTACATTTAAAACACCGTGGATTGCTGTATTTGTACAAATTTTGATCGCCATTGTGTTTATGGTCGTCAGCAATCCAGAAAAGCTGTCAGAGGTTTCGATCTTCATGATCTACATCTTTTATGTCATGGCCTTTTTCGCAGTCTTTAAACTGAGAAAACAAAACAAAGGAATGGAGCGTGCTTATAGCGTACCACTTTATCCGCTCACACCAATCGTTGCGATTATCGGTTCTTTATTCGTCTTAATCAGCACCATGATCACAGACTGGAAAAGCTGTCTCATCTCTATGCTGATCGGGATTGCTGGACTGCCTATTTATTATTATATGAAAAAAACACACAAAAAAGCAGAGCGCTAATCAGCTCTGCTTTTTTTTATATTGCTTAATCACTTTGTATGATTCGTTTAAATATCTCATGAGCCGGTATGGCTTACTAAGCACGCGGATTGGGAGTCTTGAGATAAATCCATTCAAATTCGCCTTATATTCCTGCGTCATCCGCTTTGGCTTTGTCGCAATTTTTTCGTATACTTCTTTGTAAAATTCCTTCATGATGTCGACTTTCACACTGATCTTCTGATGACACTCTGTACACTCAACGCTTTTCATCTGATCATTCACATAAACGATGCTGTGGAGGGTCTCTTCTTGGCACCGAGTACAATGTAGGTTCGCTTCCATTTCGGTTTTCTTCAAGATACACAGCTCCTTTCTCGTTTGATGTTGCTCTTTTTATACAATTCGATGGCTACTCGCCGTTTATTGGACGGAAGCTTCCTTTAAAATGGCTGCGGCCGTTAGTTCGTCTGTCACCAGTACTTGAATAAAGCCGCCATTTAAAGCCCCTAAAATACTTTCAGCCTTATGGGTTCCTTCTACAACAGCGATGACCGTTTTGACACTCTTTAACTGCTCCAGTGATAAACCAATGACCTTTTGGTTCAGTTCATCTTGGACAGGTTTGCCTTGACCGTCAAAGAAACGAAAGCCAATATCACCAACAGCCCCTGATTGCCTTAAACCAGATAAATCTTCTTCTTTTAAGTAACCAACTGTTTTTAACGTTGAACCTTTATGCGGGTTGCCAATACCGATGAGGGCAATATCTACATTTTTACCTTCTTCAAGCACAGCTTCTATATCCTGCATTGCCATGAGCCGCTCTTTTAATTCTTCTGTTTCTAAAATCGCCGGGGCATATAAATAGGAACACGTGCCATTCATTTTCTTTGCCAGCTCATATGCCAGCTGATTGGCATGAATGTCGACTGCCTGCCTGCCCATTCCGCCCTCTAATGGAATGACCTTCACATCATTTCTTCGCTCGAACGGGTATTCCTTTACAAGCTCAGACAGTGTAGTTCCCCATGAAATGCCGATTTTCTCCGCGTCTTTCATGTTTTTAGATAAATAATAGGCGCCTGCTTGACCGACTGCCCGCTTCACCATCTCAGACATTGTCCCGACGCTTGGGACAACGACAGCATCTGTTAATTGAAAAGTTGTTTCTAGCTGTTTTTCCAGTTCCACCGTATGAATACTTTCGTCTTTAATGTACACCTCAACGATTCCCACATCTTTTGCTTTTTGTAAGAGCTTTGAAATGACTGGTCTTGAGACATTGAGCTTTTTTGCGATTTCCTGCTGCGTCCACCCGTCTGTATAATAAAGATGAGCAACTTTGACGAGCTGTCGTCTTTCTTCCCAATTCAGCATGTGACATCATCCTTTTAATATACTATGATTCCCAGTATACCAAACATTCGTTTCTAATTGGCACAATTGTTATGAAAATGACAAAAAGAGCGATTACCTCTCCGCTCTTTTTCCCTCCGTATATTTTGGCTGATACGTTCTCCCGCCGTCTAACAGGATAATTTGTCCGTGCAAGTAGCTTCCCTCTTCACTTGTAAGAAATAAAGTGAGTCCTGCGATATCCTCTGGTCTTCCTAATCTCCCGACAGGAATGAGCGATTGTAGCTGCCTTTTCTCCACCTCAGTAGGATAGAGCGTATCAAGCATTTGAGATTCAATCACGCGGGGTGCAATCACATTGATACGCACATGGTGTGCCCCTAATTCCTTTACAAGCGAACGCATCAGGCCAAAAGCACCTGCTTTTGAGGCGTAATACTGAATTCCACCGCCTGAGCCAGTGATAGCAGATCCTGATCCAATCACGACAATGCTTCCTTCTTGCCGCTCACATATATAAGGTGCTGACGCTTTGATGCAATAGTAAAGACCATACAAGTTCACAGCCAGTGTCTTTTTCCAAAGTGAAAAATCGACTTCTAAAAAAGGAAGTGATTTTGTCATCCCTGCTGAATACACAAGATGAGCAATGCCGCCTAGCTCCCTTTCAGCTGCTGAGATCATCTGCTGAACACTTTCCCACGATGAAACGTCAGCTTGAAATGTCAGCAGCTCAGAGTGCTGTTTTTTTAAAAGTGAAAGTCCTTGTTCATCTATATCAGACACAGCCACTCTGTGCCCTTCTTTTAAAAAACGCTCGGCAATTTCCTTTCCAATCCCTTGGGCACCACCAACGATGAGAACCGGTTTTTGATCATTAGCCAGCACTCTCACCCCCATCAAGCATAATCGCTGCACCATCAGTAAATGCGCCATATGATGTACTTAAAAAGACCGTCATATGGGCCACAGTCTCCTTGATTTGCTCTGCATTAGGAATCAAATGGAGAGGGGGCGGTAATAAGGCGAGCACCCGAATGCCTTTGTCTTTAAATTCTCGCGCCAGCCCTTTTGTCATGGCATTCAGCATGGAATTCGATGTCGCATGTGAAATCCCGCCATCACCTGTGATACTGCCTGATGACGATATATTAATAATGCAGCCTTTTTTCTGGTCAACCATGTGCCATACGGCAGCTTGACTGGAAAGAAAGACAGTATTCACAGCTGTTTCCACTTCGTCCATCCACTCATTAGGGTGAGCGGCATCAAGCTCCGCCTCAGCTCCTTGCGCTGCTTGATTGACCAAAATATCCAGTTTCCCGCATGTATCGATCACTTGCCTCAACATACGCGTGGCATCACGCGGCGTTTCTAGCGGGTTCATGATGATACTCGCCTGACCGCCCATTTTTTGAATGTCTTCACAAATGGTTCTAGCCTTTGATTCATCATGAAATGTGTGTAAAAAAACATGTGCACCTGCCTGGGCTAAAGCCAGGCAGATGGCTTCTCCAAATCCATCTGTGCTACCTGTCACAAGTGCCGCTTTCTGATGAAGCTGGACGTGCACATGCATCTCCTCCCTATCCCTTGTTTGGCATTTATTTTCTCAGCTTACTCACGATATCAAGAGCTGCTTCATAAAAACCTTCTGAGATGGTCGGATGCGGATGAATCATTTTCGCCATCTCTTCTGCTGTTCCTTCTAAATACATAAAGGAAGAAGCTTCTGAAATCATTTCTGTGACATGCGGACCAACCATCGTTGCACCGATCACTTCACCATATGCTGTATCGTACACCAATTTAATAAAGCCTGTTTGAACACCTGCCGCTAACGCTTTACCGCTTGCCGCTAAATCAAATCGTTCAGTTTGTACGCTGAGCCCTTTAGCTTTTGCCTCTTTCTCCGTAAGACCAACACTTGCCACCTCTGGTAATGTATAAATACATCTAGGCATAATATCAGCATTCATTTTTTCAGGCACGCCGCAAATATTGCTGACCGCAACAGCAGCCTCTGCCATCGCCGCATGAGCCAGCTGATAACCGCCGGCGACATCCCCAACTGCGTATACACCTTCAGCACTTGTCTGCATCCGATCATTCACCTTGATAAACGGACCATCATGCTGAAGATCAAGCTGGTTAACAGCTGATACATTCGGTCTTCTTCCAACGCAGACAAGCAGTCTTTCCGCTGTAAAGATGTGCGTCTCCCCTTTATCATCTGTTGCATGAACCGCTTTGACTCCTTCGCTTTCCGTCACCTCTGTCACAGTGGTTTTCTTCGCGATATGGATGCCCTTTTTCTTGAGTTCTCTTTCTAGCAGCTTAGATGCTTCTTCATCCTCTTGCGGGATAATGGACGGTGCCGCTTCAATAATGGTGACTTTTGATTGAAGACTTTGGAAGATACAAGCAAGCTCAAGACCAATGACGCCTCCGCCAATAATGACGACAGAAGCAGGAATATCTGGGATGTCAAAGATTGTATCACTTGTATCAAATGAAATATCTTTAAGCCCCGGTATTGGCGGAATAGCTGGTGTAGATCCAGTAGCAATGATTAACTCTTTCGTTTCAATCGATTCTGATCCATCTTGTTTTTCAATCTCAATCCGGTGCTTTGTCACCGCTGTGCCTCTGCCGTTATATACATCAATCTTTCCTTGCTTTAATAAAAAGGCGATTCCACCTCTGAGCTTTTCAATGACGTCATCTTTGCGCTTTCTCATTTTATCGAAGGAAAGAATCATGTCACCTGTTTCGATTCCCCAGCTTTTCGCCTTCTCGATTGATTCAATGACTTCTGCATGTTTCAGCAGGGTTTTTGAAGGGATACAGCCTCGATTTAAACAAGTACCGCCTAGAAAATCCTCCTCAATCAAAGCAACCTTCCGTCCGCGCTCAGCCGCTTGAAGGGCGGCAGTATACCCGCCTGGCCCTCCGCCAATGACTGTCAGATCATACGTTTTCGTCATCCGATTCATCTCCTACATTAGCAATTCAAATGGTTGTTCAAGCACTTTTTTAAGGTCTGTTAAAAAGGCAGCCGCTGGTGCGCCATCTACTACTCGGTGATCAAACGATAAACTGACACCCATCATTGGCCGCACCTGAATTTCTCCATCTACTGCAACAGGTTTATCTTGAATCCGTCCTACACCTAAAATCGCCACTTCTGGCTGATTAATGATCGGGGTAAAGGTATCAATGGCATACATGCCTAGGTTACTAATCGTAAAAGTGGATCCTTTCAGCTGGTCAGGAAGTAGTTTTTGATCACGTGCGTTTCGGCCAATTTCTTTCGCTTCTTTTGTCAGTTGTTTTAATCCTTTTTGATTCGCATGAGAAATGACTGGTACCATCAAGCCGTCTTTCACTGCAACAGCGAGACCAATGTGTACATCTTCATGGAAATGGAGCTCATTTTGTTCAAATGTCATATTGATTTGCGGGTGGCGCGTGAGTACATGGCTGACCGCATGAATGATGATTTCTGTGAACGACAACCTGTAACCTGTCTCTTTTTCAATCGCCGGAAGTAACTGCTGACGCACTTCTTTCGCTTTCGTCATATCAATTTCACTTGTTAATGTGACGTGCGGTGCTGTAAAGGCACTTTGTGACATGCGATCAGCAATCACTTTTCTCATGCCAGCTAATTTTTGTGTTTTCACAGGCGAAGCCTCTTTTGTTTGCGTTGCTGCTTGTACGTCACTCTTCATGATCTTACCGTGAGCGCCAGATCCAGAAACTGCTGCTAAATCAATTCCTTCACGAGCAGCGACTTTTTCTGCAAGTGGTGAGACGCGCTGGTCTTTCTCGCTAGAATGAACGACTGCCTCGACGTCCCGCTTTTGGACTCTGCCTTTTGGCCCTGTGCCAGATACCTCTTGAATCGCCACATGATGATCCTTTGCCGTTTTTCTCGCTGCGGGCGTGGCACGTACTTTTTCATCAGATGTTTTTGGGGCTTCAGTAGAACTGGATGATGCCGTGTCTGGTGAAGACGATTCGCTGCTTTCTGAGGAATCTTCATCAGCCTGTGCTGGCGGCTCGCTTGGCACCTGTTCATTTGCCTCTCCGATATATCCAATAACAGCATTGACTGGAATTTGATCATCAGCTTCGTAGTATTTCTTTAGAAAAATGCCATCATCATAGGCTTCCACCTCGATGTTGATTTTGTCTGTCATAATTTCAAAAAGAGGCTCACCGATTTCAACCGAATCTCCTTCTTCTTTCAACCATTGAAGCAAGGTTCCGATCTCCATCGTACTGCTTAGCTTCGGCATAAATATCTCTTTTGGCATGATCTTCTCCCCTTTATTTAAGAGCGTACAAGCTCTTTTGCTGCTTCAATAATATCTGGCACTTGTGGAATGACCGCTTTTTCCAGCGTCGGGTTGTATGGTATTGGGACTGCAAGGCCGCCAAGTCGTTTAATCGGCGCATCTAAATAGTCAAACGCTTCACTTTCCGCTATCATACTTGCAATCTCTCCACCGTAGCCGCCTCGTTTGACAGCCTCATGAACCACGATACATTTACCTGTTTTCTTCACAGATTCGATAATGGTTTCTTCATCTAATGGGACAAGTGTTCTTGGGTCAATGATTTCAACATCGATTCCCTCTGCTTCTAGTTCCTTCGCCGCTTCTAATGCCTTGTGTACCATAATCGCTGTTGCTACAATTGTGACGTCTTTCCCGCTTCTTTTCACATCAGCTTTCCCTAAAGGAATCGAATAAGGCTCTTCAGGCACTTCGCCGATTGTTTTATATAAAAGCTTGTGCTCGTAGAAAATGACAGGGTTGTCATCATCCATTGCTGCTTTTAAAAGTCCTTTGGCATCATAAGCTGTTGAAGGCTGAACTACCTTTAATCCCGGAATATGAGCCATCCATGCTTCTAAGCTTTGTGAATGCTGCGCTGCGGCACCCGTTCCTGATCCTGCTGGTGTTCTCACAACGAGTGGTACTTTTCCTTTTCCGCCAAACATGTATCGTGTTTTGGCTGCTTGGTTTACAAGCTGATCCATTGCGATTGTAATAAAGTCAGAGAATTGAAGCTCTAAAATCGGACGCATACCTGTCAAAGCCGCTCCGACTGCACCTCCTGCGATGGCAGCCTCAGAGATTGGTGTATTGCGTACGCGCTCCGGACCGAACTCTTCAATCATGCCGCGCGTGACCCCAAAAGCACCGCCATATACGCCGATATCCTCACCTAAAATGAATACATCTTGGTTCTCTCTCATTTCCTGACTCATAGCCTCTCGAACGGCTTCTAAATATGAAATCTCTCTCACTGTTGTTTTTGTCACGTGATTCCCCTCCTAATTAGGCGTATACATCCTCTAATAGTGTATCGATTGACGGTTCTTTACTGTTTTTAGCGAATTCTACAGACTCTTCAATTTCCTGCTTCGCTTCTTCCTGCAAGGCCGCTGCCTGCTCTTCTGTCAAAACATTCAGTTCAATCAAGAGAGACTTAAAGCGCTTGATTCCGTCTTTTTGTCTCCACTCTGTTTCTTCTTCACGTGTACGGTATTTTTTCGCATCACTCTTAGAATGACCCTTCCAGCGATACGTTTTCATTTCAATAAGTGATGGACCTTCTCCAGCTCTTGCGCGGCTGACTGCTTCATCTACTGAGTTCATAATCTCGACCATGTCATTTCCATCAATCGATTTCCCAGGTATTCCGTAGCTTTCTGCTCTTGTTGAAATGTCTTCAATGTTGATCATTTCTTTTACAGGGCCAGACATGCCGTACTGATTGTTTTCACAAATGAATACAACAGGCAGATCCCAAATGGATGCAAGATTTAGCGCTTCGTGAAAGCTGCCTTCATTTGTCGCTCCATCTCCGAAGAAACAAAGAACGACATAGCCTTCCTGTTTCATTTTAGATGTGAGCGCTGCACCTGTTGCCAGCGGGATACCGCCGCCAACGATTCCATTTGCGCCAAGGTTCCCTTTTTCTAAATCAGCGATATGCATCGAGCCGCCTTTTCCTTTGCAATAGCCAGTCTCACGTCCGAATAGTTCTGCCATCATCTTATTGACCTCTGCACCTTTTGCAATACAGTGACCATGTCCACGGTGCGTGCTGACGATCTTATCTTCGTCCTTTAATACGGCAATTGATCCAACAGCTGACGCTTCCTGTCCGACACATAAATGAGTGGTTCCATGGATAAGTCCTTTGGCAAAGAATTGATCGACCTTTTCATCAAAATATCTCACTAACCACATTTGTTTATATAAATCTGCTAATCTCTCATGACTAATCTGTTCAGGCAAAGTGATTTGTTTTTGCATTTCTTCTCTCCCCTTTACATTTGTTCTTATATGTTACATTTGTAATTATCATACGTTTAAGTATCTTTGAAGTCAAGCATTTCTCTATCATTTTTAAGCGTTTTCATCTTTTATCAGAAAAAAAGAGAAAGGCAAAGCCCTTTTCTAAAGAACTTCTCTTTCTCTTCCAATCTCCTAGGTTCTCATTCATCTGGGTACATCATGATTTTGACACTCTCACCTTCAGGGTGCCTTGCGCATTCTATCGCCTGAAGGAGCTGACTTAACGGATAACGATGCGTCACCATCTTTTCTGTGTTGACCACTTTTGCTCTTAAAAGTTCAAGGGCTTCGAGGTAGTGATAAGGATGTGAGGAATAGGCTCCTACTACTTTCACTTCATCATGGAAAAATCGATCAGCCGGAATGGAGACGTCTCCCTTAGGAAAATGAGCAAACACTAAAATCGTTCCGCCTCTCGCTACCGATTGAAATGCTTCTTTTAAAAGCGCACTACTCCCAACAGAAATAATGACGAGGTCTGCTCCCTTTCCATTTGTTTCTCTCATGACCCGGTCTTCCACCGGCTCAGAGGCTGGATGAAAAGCGACGTCTGCACCTAAATTTCTCGCTTGCAGCAGCCGGTTCTCATTCACATCCGTTATCATCACTTTCCCAGCTAAGTAATGTTTGGCAAGCTGTAGTTGAATGCAGCCAATTTGCCCCGCTCCAAGGATCAGTACAGAATCTCCTGGATGAACAGGTGCTCGTTCAAACCCGTGCAGGCAGCAGGCGACTGGCTCCACCATCGCCCCTTGCTCATATGAGACATCATTCGGGAGCTTGCCCATTGTGTGCTTGACATGTAATGCAGGGACGCGGATATACTCTGAAAACCCGCCTGGCTCTACATTAGTGGCTGCAAACTGCGGACACATTGTATAAAATCCCTTTTGACAAAAGTCACAGGCGAAGCAAGGTACATGGTGCGCAACATAAACCCTGTCTCCCGTTTTTATATTTGTCACATTTTTTCCGGTTTCAACAACATCTCCTGCGATTTCGTGCCCTAGTACCGTTCCAGGAGGTACCGTCTCATGTGTTGCTTTGTAAATATCTGTGCCGCATAAGCCGCAGGCACGCATTCTTAATAGAACTTCATCATCACCAATCGCAGGCCGGTTCCGCTCCTCATACCGAATGTCCTCTGAAGAATAAAAGACAGCTGATTTCATGTAGCTGCATCCTCCTTTTCATCACCTTTCGCAAAATCCTGCAACGTTTGCACAAGCTGCTTGTACTCACTCATCTCACTGGATATCCAGTAACGTCCTCCGAATATGCGAGATGGGCCCACCCTGACATAGACTTTTCCGATATGAGGGTATGGCTTGATAAAAAGCTTTCCTTTAATATCAGAGACCGCATATGTGTGCCATCTGCCAAACGCTCCGATTTTGAGTTTATCTTCACTAATGATGACGTTTGTCGGCTGGTTCAGCCCAGTGATGCTAGAAAGCATGAGGATAGGCAGCGTATAAACGCCTAACACAGCTAACGGTTCAGGCCCTGCTGACATTAACGTATAAAGAGACCAAAGAAAAAACAGACAGATGAGTACGGCTGGAAGAAAAATAGACAACACTGCAGACGTTCGGCTATAAGCATGATGCTGCATGAGACGTCCTCCTTTCAGATACATAGAAGGAGCCGGGAAAGCAAAGCTCCTCCATGGAATGATTGTTTACTTAATATGATCGATGATTTTTTCAATATCATCTTCAATGCCAAATCCAGTTAAAAAGGATAATGTTTGAATCACAGGCGTTCCTTTCGTATCACTCACTGGTGTTGTCGTTACGATTAAATCGGCGCCTTCCGCTTTTTGCGGGACTTCAGATGCCTTGCACTGTTCCACCACGACATCATATCCTTTTTCCTTTAACGTCTCTTCGACCTTTTTGGCAACAACCGTTGATGTTGCAACCGCTGTTCCGCATGAAACCAATATTTTCTTTGCCATAAGAATCCCTCCAGCTCTTTTATTGATCTTTCTGATCTAAGCCCATTTCTTTCGCATACTGCTTTCTAATATCATTTCGCACCCAGTACCATAGGAGCGCATAAGCCAGAGCACAGATGATGGCTGCAATAAAGTACGGGTTGCTCGGATCAAGAAGTCTCACCATGATCCAAGGAATGACGTGGGAACCAAGGTCAATACCTGAAATCATATTGGCTCCTTCTGGGAAGTCAAACCCGACTGCTTTCCCCATTGTTGTCGCAAGCGGTGCGAGATTCGTTGCGATAAAGAAGACAATCATTAATGTAAAAATACTGTTAATAAGACCACGAATAATGTTTCCACGAGCGGCTGCTACTGCCCATACAACTGTAAATGGTAGAACTGATAAGTCAGCAAACGGCAGCATGCCATTGTAAGGGAGAACGACTGCAAGTAGAATCGTAATCGGCACCATAAGAAGGGCTACCGCCATATTCGCCGGATGACCAATCACAATCGCTGTATCTAAACCAATATAGACATTTTTCCCAGGGAAGCGCTTTTGAATATAAGAACGAGCGCCTTCAGAGATTGGAATAAGACCTTCCATTAATAACGCAACCATTCTTGGCATTAGGACAAGAACTGCTGCCATTTGAATACCAAGCGTCATGACGCCTTTCGCATCATAGCCGCCTAAAAGACCAATAATGATACCAAGTATGAGACCCATCACAAGCGGTTCGCCAAAAATACCAAAACGTTTCTTCAATGTTTCTGGATCAGCATGAATTTTGTTTAAGCCAGGGATCTTGTCAATGATACGGTTGGACGCATACATAAGCGGTGCGAAGTTGACCGTTTCAGCATGAGCCATCGATACGCCTTTCAATCCAAAATGGTGTTCGATTGTCGGTGCCGTCCAATCAGCTAATTTAAGCGTGATAGCAGAGACGATCAAACCAACAGCAAGTGCCAAGAACATATTATGATAAGCGTAGTAAGTCACAGAGGCTGCGAAAATCAAATGCCAGAAGTTCCAAATATCCACATTCAGCGTTTTCGTAAAGTTAACGGACAATAAGATGACATTTAACAAAAGCACAAGAGGAATCATCAAAGGGGCAACAGGTGTACCGAAGGATATAGCCGCTCCAATCGGCCATCCAACATCCAAAATATCGAGCTTTAGGCCAAGGGAATTAACCATGGCTTTTGCTGCTGGCCCAAGGCCACTCACAAGCAAATTAATGACAAGGTTGACACCGACAAACCCAATTCCGATCGTAATACCGGCTCGGAAGGATTTCTTAAAGCCTTGCCTTAAAATTATACCGAAAAGCGTCATAATAATCGGGAGCATAATAGTTGGTCCAAGGTCTAATATAAAATCGACAGCTTGCTTGATCATACATCCACCTCCTGGATTTTTCAGATAAAGCGCTTACATTATTTTGTGAAAGGCTATTGGTTTAATTCTTTCTGAAGCACAGCAACCGCTTCTTCATACGACGTCATATCAGACAGCTTCGTCATCACCTCTTCTTTTCTAAAAAGTGTCATGAGCTTCTCTAACATCACAAGCTGCTTACTAGGTTCAGAGATTGCTAGGACGAACACAATTTTAGCCAGCACAGTTTCATCAGGGCTCCCCATCTTGTGAAAGATAACAGGTTCCTTTAAAGTGGCTACACTAATCGCCGGTTTGTTCACATGCTCAGGATCTGTATGTGGAATTGCTACCCCAAAGGTCGCAAGTGGAAGGCCCGTAGGATATGTTTTTTCTCTTTCAAGCACAGCTGGTAAAAAGCTCGACTTAATATATCCTCCCGCTTCTAATCGCTCTGCTAAATATGTGGTCACCTCCTCTCTTGAAGATGCATCGTACTGCAGCTTAATCAGCTGTTCATCTAACTCAAACAAGTTGTTCAAACAACCACTCCTTTCATTTGGTATAAATATGAACACATGTAACAAAAAGAAAGAACATTTTGGAATAGAACCTTTTATAAAGCGCTTACATATATGCATCCTGAAAAATGTTCAATGTTGTTACCTTTGTAAATATATTATAATATTCTAAATTATAAGTCAATGTTCCTAGGGAAAATTTTATAAAAAAAGAGGCAGTCTTCTGCATCTTTCATCAACTCTGCTCTACTTCTTATTAAATGTGACTTCCTCTCTCTAATCACTCAGTACTTGCTCTTTGATGTCAGCAACAACATTATCATTCATACGGAAAAAAGGCCCTTAGCCATCGAAATACATACAGTCCTGTACTTCATAAATAGCGAAGCGTCTTCCGCTCTCTGATCAGCTATGTTTCATTTATTTAAATAAAAAAGAAACGCCATCCTCAAGAGGCGCTTCTTTTCCCGGGAAATGTTCTTATTGGGCAGAGAGCTTTAAATTGACGCCAACGGCAGTTCCGTTTCTCGAGGAGTCAGCCACTCCAGTAAAGGTTCCTGCTTTTCGATCAATGAGTAGCGCTTGGACATTTCCTATATCAATAGGCGAATTGCCGAAACGATGTCCCATGTCATTAAGCTTTGTTCTCACATCGAGAGGGACACCTACTTCATAACGATAAGAAGTTGGGCTGTTTGTGTAAATTCTTGGTTCTTCAACTGCATCCTGAAGCTCCATCTCATATTCAAGCAAATTCAAAATGGTTTGTGAAACAGAAGCAATAATGGTCGTTCCTCCCGGTGAACCTACTGTCATGACAGGCTCATTATCTTTAAAAATGATGGTCGGTGTCATACTAGACAATGGTCGTTTATTCGGCTGAACTTCATTTGCTCCGCCTGGTCTTGCATCAAAATCTGTTAGTTCATTGTTTAAGAAGAAACCATATTCCGGGACGAGAATCCCTGTACCAAATAACTGTTCAATGGTTGTCGTGAATGACACAACATTTCCCCACTGATCGGCAACAGTAAAATGTGTGGTCTCACCAATGGTTTTATCTTCAGGCTGCGGAACAATAGGAGCTGGATTTTTTTCATCCTCATACGCCCACGGATCCCCTTCTTTCGGGTTACGATTCTTTTGATCTAATTGAATAAGAGAGGCTCTTTCTGAAATGTAATCATCGTCTAATAGTCCTTTTAGTGGAACATCTACGAACTCGGGGTCGCCGGCATATGCAGCACGGTCAGCATAGGAGAGATGCATCGTTTCAGCAAGTAGCTGATATTTTTCAAATGATTTGGGGTCATATTGAGATAGGTTAAAGTGGTCAAGTATTTTGAGAATTTGCAGCATAAACACCCCGCCTGAGCTTGGTGGAGGCATACTTGCAAGCTGGTATCCTTTATAGTCTCCCCAGATAGGCTTGTCAGTCTCGACCTCATAACGACCAATGTCATCAGTTGTCATCGTCCCGCCAAAATCTTGGACTGTATTTGCAAGTGCCTTTGCTACTTTTCCTTCATAAAATGCTTTGCTTCCTTTTTTCGCAATGAGCTTAAATGTTTTTGCAAGACCTGGCTGAACTAGGAGGTCTCCTTCTTTGAGCGGCTGATCATCTGGAAGAAAGATTGGCGCTGCGGCCGTTTTTTTCAATTTTCCTTGATGATCATCAATGGCTTTTGCCAGAACAGAATCGATTTCAAATCCATCCTCTGCAAGCTCAATGGAAGGCTTAATCAATTCTTTCATCGAGCGGGTTCCCCACTTTTCTAATGCCGCCTCAAGACCTTTCACAGTCCCTGGAACACCAACAGCATTACCGTGTGTGGATCGCTCAGCAAACGGGATGACTTTCCCCTCATCTGTTAAAAACATGTCTGGTGTTGCGCCTTGTGGTGCTCTTTCTCGACTATTGATGATGGATGTTTCTTTTGTCTTCCCATCATAAACCATCATAAATCCTCCGCCACCAATTCCAGACATCATTGGCTCTGTCACATTCAGTGCGTACTGGATGGCAACAGCAGCGTCAACAGCGTTTCCACCTTTCTTTAATACATCTGCACCCACTTCTGATGCGAGTGGATGGGCAGTAGCCACCATGCCATCCTTCCCAACAGCTACTTTATTCCCATGAGTTTCGTTTGCAGTGACCTGACTGACAGGCAGAAAAAACGAGAAAACCAACAGACATATGGACAAAATAGTTAGAGAAATGCGTTTCATACACAACACCCCTTCCATATTCTTACTTTGACCATACCGACTTCTTGACCAGAATACAATAGATTATTCTAAAATTTCTAAATTTTTCATTATTTCTTCCTATATTCACCAAATATAAAGCGGATTTTCAAAACATATGACACATGTACAAAGTAGGGATAAAGACACTATCCTTTCAAGTCTTTGATTTCGCGGTATAATAAACGCATCACAAAGGGGGAAGAATGATGAATCAGCAGAGCACCTTATTTTGGGAAACTTATTGGAAAGAAAAATCAGAAAGCGCACCAATTGACGCATCTGTTTCCGCTTGGGCATTTGGAGCAGACCCAGATCATTTACTTGACCTTGTTCTGCAAGGGAAAAAAACAGCGACATGTTCTGGACATCTTTTTTACGAAAAGGAACAGGAGCCGCTTCCAAAGGCAGGACAATATGCGGTCATTTTGGACAGCCATGACGAACCAAAAGCCATCATAGAGATCACACATGTAGATGTCATGCCAATGAATGAGGTTCCAGAATCATTTGCCCAAGCAGAAGGTGAAGGCGATCTTTCTTATAACTATTGGTACAAAGCCCATCAAGCATTTTTCACAGAAGCACTCAAACCGTACGGATTAGAATTTAAAGAAGACATGCTCCTAGTTTGCGAGCGATTTAAACTAATATATTCAGCTTCTTAAGCTTTAAGCGGCGCCAAGAATGGACCGCTTTTTTCATTTCTTTTCTCCTTTCTGAAAAAGGTGTGTTGAGAACACATCTTTAGGTCAGAATAAGATCAAATAGAAAAAGTGAAGAAATTTTCGACTACACCTGTTTTTTTTCGACAAAAGAATATATAATTATTTGATGTGTGCATTGTCTCATTTATACAATGGAGGGTTTTTACATGTTAAAAAGGAAAAAAGACAAGTTTTCCGTCTTGTTAACGGAAATTGCTAAAAATTTAGATGAAACTGCTGAGTATTTTGTTAGCTATAAAGTAACAAATCAAACCACTCTGAAAGAATTTTCTGACACATTGAAGGAATATGAGACAAAAGGTGATAATCATGTTCATACGATGATTAAAGAGCTGAACAAAGCCTTTATTACGCCGATTGAACGTGAAGACATTCTTCAATTGACGAATAGCCTCGACGATGTTTTAGATGGAATTGAGCATTTTTCAGCGACAATGGAAATTTATTCAATGACAAGCTCTGACGAACATATCGACAAATTCAGCCACTACATCAGAGAATGTGCAAAGGAAATTTTAATTACAATCGATTTACTGGCTGAAAATCGCTTAAAAGATATTCAACCACACGCAATCAAAATCAAAGAGATCGAGCATAATTGTGACAATCTTTATCGTAAATCACTAAAGAACTTGTTTGGAAAAGAAACGGATCCAATCAAGGTCATTCAATACAAAGAAATTTACGAAACACTTGAAGAAATTGCTGATTCCTGTCAAAGTGTTGCCAACAATTTAGAAACAATCATTATGAAGAATGCGTAACGGGGTTAGTTAAACATGGACACATTACTCATCCTTACCATATTTATTGTCATTTGTGCACTTGCTTTTGATTTCATCAACGGATTCCACGATACAGCAAATGCCATTGCCACTTCGGTTTCAACAAAGGCGTTAAAGCCTAGACATGCTATTATTATGGCAGCGTTCATGAACTTCTTAGGAGCAATGACATTTACAGGTGTGGCAAAGTCCATTACAAAAGACATCGCAGATCCTTTCACACTTCAAAACGGTTCTGTCGTCATTTTGGCTGCTTTAATTGCGGCCATTACTTGGAACTTGCTTACTTGGTATTACGGAATTCCGAGTAGTTCTTCGCACGCACTGATCGGATCAATTGCAGGAGCTGTTATTGCCTCTGCTGGTTTTGGCGCTTTAAACTATTCGGGGTTCATTAAAATCATTCAAGCACTGTTGCTTTCACCTATCCTAGCTTTCGTATTGGGATATATCGTGTATACCATTATCAAAATTATATTCAGAAACAACAATCTCGCAAAAACAAATAAACAATTCCGACGTGTTCAAATTTTAACTGCTGCACTGCAATCGTATACCCACGGAACAAACGATGCGCAAAAAGCGATGGGAATTATTACGATGGCTTTAATTGCAGGTAATTTGCATACAACTGACGACATTCCTTTCTGGGTACAATTCTCTTGTGCGCTTGCAATGGGACTAGGTACTTCTATTGGCGGCTGGAAGATTATTAAAACAGTCGGCGGTAAAATTATGAAAATTCGTCCAGTAAACGGAGTATCAGCTGACTTAACGGGTGCAGCTATTATCTTCGGAGCGACATTTATTCACTTACCTGTTAGTACCACTCACGTGATCTCATCTTCTATTCTAGGTGTAGGTTCTGCACACAGAGTAAAAGGAGTAAACTGGGGTACGGCAAAACGCATGCTCGTCACTTGGGTGATCACATTACCGATTTCGGGAACTCTAGGGGCTCTTATATACTTTGTGTTAAATGCGATTATCTAATATCAAAGACCTGTCAGACAGGTCTTTTTTTATTTGTCTGCACCCTTTTCCTGCAAGCCATTTTTTCATGAAGCAGGGTTTCCAATCATATCCATAGAAATGAATAAGTATCCATCTGTCTATGGGAGAGAAGAACATGCTATTATTTTTTCAATTGACCGTGTGGTTATTGCTAGGTGCTCTTGCTGTATATGTATTTGCCGTATGGCGCTTTGAACAAAAAGTAAAAGAAAAGATGTTTGCCATTCGCAAAACGTGGTATTGGATTTATGTAGCTGGTGCTGTTGTGTACTGGACAAATGGCCCTTCTTCAATCTTCACCGATTGGATGCACTACTTGATTATTGCCGTTTTTTTTGCATTAACCGATGCATTCATCTTTCTCAGCTCCTATATTAAAAAACTCGGAAATCACGAACTGGAAACCGACACCCATCAACTCCTAGAACAAAATAACGATCTACTTCATTCTTACCTCAATAAGCTAAAAACGTACCAATACCTATTGAAAAATGAACCGATTCATGTATATTATGGAAGTGTAGAGGCATATATAGAGGGAATTGAACGGCTCATTTATTCTTTTGCCGACAAAATGAATATTCAAGCGGTTCTTTGTCCATACGATACGCAGGAACAAAAAGATGACCTGCTGCGGACACTTGACCAGCGCGCTCTTATTCAGGCGAAGCTTGACAGGCAGGAAGTCTATTACGATGATTTCGGCAAATTGGTGCTCATCCCGTTTTCTGTAGCAGATGATCACTTCGTCATTAAGCTCACCTCTGATGACATTGTCACTGAGTTCGACTATTTATTAATGACGTCACTTACAACAATTTATGACCTAATCTTGCCTGACGAAGAGGAAGGTGATGAAGATGGACCACGCACTTCAAGGGGATAACAACAATCGCAAGAAAAACCCTTTTAAGATTTTAAAGAAAAAGCAACATATTAGTATGGCGGATTACAAGGTAAGCCCCCATACTGAGCGTATTTTTAAAAAGAATGAACAGCTATTGGATGAGTATAAAAATAAAAGGGCTTGATTACACTAAAGGACGCGGAACAAAATCCGCGTCCTGCTTCCATTTTCACATAGACTTGCATACAATAATCTATACGCTGCAACGATTGAGGTGCCAATAAATGAAAAAGAAAATCAAACAATTGAGATATGTTCAGTTTGCTGAATATAAGTCGTCGCCTTATATGCGTCGATTAAATGAGCAAAGTGAAGCAGTCATCCAATCATACAAACAGAAACACTCACTTACTTAACAGCTTCAGAAGCTTTTCCTTCGTTTTAGGTCCGTATACCCCATCACTTGTCAAACCATTTACCAGCTGAAAACGCGCTACGGCGTTCGCCGTTTTTTCTCCGTAAACTCCGTCTATTCCTTTATTTGCAGCTGCTTTATCAGGATAAAAATAAACAGCAGCAAGCGCCTGCTGGACGAGGCGTACATGCTCTCCCTTTGTCAATGGAGAAGTCACCTTTAAAACCCCATCTGGCAGCTCATACAAGCTCTTTGCATCGTTACGATAAATTTTGAGAACCTGTCCAATTTGAATCTTGTTCGGATCGCTAATGTCATTCCACTTCTGTAAATCCTGAACTGTGACCCCGTGAGCTTTCGCAATACTCGTTAACGTATCACCGCTTTTCACGACATACGTGATGACCGTCTCCGGATCTTCTGCCGTTCCAATCCCTTTTTTAAATTCATCCCAAGTAGATAGAAGCTGGCGTGGACATGCTTTTCCAGACCAGTACTGATGTGTGACCACGTTTGCTAGCGGAATGTGATGTTCTTTTAACAGCTTTTGAATGAGCCATTGTGCATGTTTGACCGCTTGCTGAAAATTCCCATCTACATTCTCACAAATTTCAATTCCGATCGACTTCCGGTTACCATTCCCATGACCATCCCCTGCATGCCAGCCATTTTCATTTAACGGCAGATGCTGAAAGATTTCATGATCATCCACTGTAAAGTGCCAGCTCACCTCTGTCGTTGGGCTTTTTACATAGGCCGCATGACTTTTCGCATCCGCTCCCTTTGACGTGTTTGCTGTGTTATGCACCGTTACATACTCCGGTGTCATCGCATATCCTGGGCGGTTTCCGTTTCCAACTGGAATAAAATCTTGATAAATTTGTACCATGTACTGCACTCCCTTTTGCTAAATTGAATTGATCTTTCTCATCAATCGGTGGCATTCGTAAGACAATACTTGTTTGTTTTCATGAGAAGACTATGGTAAAATTTGAATTCAATTCACTCTTTTTAGTCGTGAAACGTGCAAAAATACAGAAAAAAACAGGAATTAATTCCATTTTTCCTTGATTTTATGTTAAAATTGTTAAAAATAAGCCGATAATAAAAGTAAGTAATAGCTCATTTAGCTATTTAGTCCTATATGGACTTTTCTTTTACGCCAAAAATAGAACATACGTTTGTATGGAGGTTTTCAAATGACTGGTTTTTTAACCCATTTAGAAGAAGATATTAAGCGTTTATATGCTCAATTACAAATAAGCGGTCCTGCTTATAGAGAGATGCAAAGGATCGCTTCTGAATTTCGCGTGTGGGTCCATTACGAGGAGACTGGCAGCATGATGATCCAGCATCAAGGTCTTTACAGTATTATCTTAAACAGATCCCTATCACCTGAAGAACAGTGGCAGGATTTCGCCCACGAGCTTTGTCATGTGCTAAAGCATACAGGCAATCATTTCAAAATGAACAAACTCTTTCGAGAACTGCAGGAGTTTCAGGCAAAACAATTCATGTATCACTTTTGTGTTCCAACCTTTATACTGATGAAAATGAAGCTTCCACCCCTTCGGCAGCAAGCCATTTTGCATATTGCTCAAACGTTTCACGTCACTTGGGCTTTTGCTGAAAAACGGCTTGCCTTATTCGAACAGCGAAAAGCAGGTATTCGCTTTCAACAGGAGTTTACGTCTTATTTAATGAAAGCAGAAAGAGTCGCTGAAAAAGAAGCAGTTTATCAAACGTAAATCATCGCATAAAAGTTTATTCATAAAGGGCTAATACTTGTTTGAGTACATTTGTGTACCGATAAAATTGTTCAGTTTGTGTATCTCGCCGGTATTGACGCCTAAAGTCTTGAAAGAATGCTCTTCTTTGCGCCTGACTAATTTCAAGTTGTACACTTTTTCCTGTCAGACATTTGTTATTGATATTATCAGGATGCGTTCCAGAAAAACGATCAGATTCGGCTAGCAGCAATGCTTGAAAGCCATTTTGCGTTAAACGTTTCACTGTTTCTGCCGCTCTTTCTCTGTCCGTACCTCCTACTAACGTTTGAAGCACCTCTGTTTCTCCGTAGCCATGAAGTGCAAACGTATAATGATGGGTATGCACTTCTGAAAGGCAAAGCGGCTCATCAAAGCGTGTGCTTGTAATATGAAGAACATGATTGCCTTTTACTTTAAGGCCTTCAAATAAATACATAGAATAATCACTAGATATTTCATGAATGAGTTCACTCACGCCTGATTCAATTCCTCCGGCATGAGGCGACAAAACTAGCAGCTGGTCACCTTTCCGCTCGTGAAGAATTTGATAATCAATCCCTTTTCTTTCATGAGCGGAGAGCTCTTCATAATTTTCATACGTATCGATAATTTGCCTCATGTCATCTGCTCCATTTCTTTATATGAGCATAAGTCTACTGATCCCTCATTCTTTTGTAAAGAGGTTTCGAATCAAATATACCACTTGAATTCTTCCTTAAATTTTCCTTACATTTACGGCATTCTGTTGAATTTTGAGAAAAAATGACCGATAATTGAAACGAATAGAACTTTTGGACTATATGAATCTTTTTGTATTCTCTCTCATAAATTAGAAATATTGTGATCTACATCTGGAGGAATTCATGTTAAAAAAGAAAACGACCCTCACTCTTATCATCTTACTCTTTAGCTTCGCTGGCATTATTTATTGGAAATGCTTCTCTCTTCAAGGCGTGTCTCACGGAACATTCATCCGCTCGATGTCATCACCTGACGGAATGTATATCATCAACACCTATCAGCATAGCGGAGGAAAGCTAAAGGAAAACGCAGTCAGAGCAGAAATTGAAAACAAACTGACCCATCGCAAGAAAACGATTTACTGGAAATACCCTGATAAGGACCCTCTCATCCAATGGAAAAACGGACAGCTTGTTCAAATTGGACATGAGTTTTTAAATGTGGTGAAAGGCGATACGTACGATTATCGCTTTGATCAGAACAAGAGAAAATAATGCATCAAAAAAACGAATCCCTCTTGGATTCGTTTTTTACGTTGACATGACGGTTTGCATGAATTTCTTCATATTCTTACTAACCGTCGTCAATCGATCGACAATTTCACTAAACTCTGTCACAAGTAAAGCCTGTTCCGATGAAGAACCTTTCATATGGTCCATACTTTCAAGTAATGTATGTATATTGGAGGAGATTCCTTGCAGTGAGCTTTCGATGTTTTCTGTTGCACGTGAAGTTTCACTTGAAAGCTTTTGAACCTCACTTGCTACAACACTAAAACCTGCTCCCTCTTTTCCTGCCCTGGCAGCTTCAATTGACGCATTCAATCCTAGCAAACTCGTTTGTTTCGAGATGCCTTTAATCATTTTTGTAATATCGGCTGTTTGTTTCGAGCTTTCAAGAGTTTGCTGCGTTTGTAAGGTCATCTCCTCACTTGTAGCAGAGAGCTCTTCTGAATGTGCCGCCACCACGTGCACTTTTTCTTGAATACTTTGAATAATGTCATTCAATGAATCCATATACGCTTCAAGCTCTATTTGATTTTTGAGTGGAAATCCTAAAGCGAGGGCACCAATCACTTGCCCGTTTTCATCAAAAATGGGCAATCCCATCGCATTTAATGGTACTCCATATACTGATTCAGGCACAAACATACTCGATGTCTCACCTCTCAGCGCTTTTTTCATATTCAGATCATCTGGTTTAATACGTTCACCAGCTCGAATTTGAAAATCAACATCTTTCGATGGCAAATACAGCAAAAATTTCTCTCGGTCAATGACACCCATCGTCACTTCATTTTTTAAAATCTGCATCATATAAGGTGCTGCTGTCACTATACTCTGTAGTATATCCATTTCCTCTACCCCCTTGTATTATTTATCGGTCGTTCTTCTTAAAATAATAGTTAATTTTTAAAAATAATGATGATGATGAAAGTTATTTCTCATATGTACGAGTAAAAAGAAGGAAATTCCCTCTTTATATTCAACAAAACGTAAATTTGCTATACTTTAAGTATCAACATATGATGAAATGGTCATGTAATCATTTTATATATTCATTGGAGGCGCATGTTGTGAGACAACCTATGACATATGAGCGGGCGATCGTCATTGGCGGCGGCATGACGGGAATACTCGCTGCAAAAGTTTTATCAACGTTTTATCATCAAGTTTTCATTATCGAAAAGGACGAAATGCCAGACTCTCCTAAGAATCGTCTCGGCACTCCTCAAGCTTTTCATCCACATAGAATGCTGCCACTAGGCAAGCAAATAGTGGAACGTCTATTTCCTGGTTATACAAAAGAGTTACTGACAATGGGCGGATTTAATACGTGGCATCAAACCTCTCGTTTTATTACAAAAGATGGTGAGTTAACGCTTACTGATACCGAAGAAACAGCCGTCACAAGACGTGCCATGCTAGAGTGGGTGCTGATGCAAAGAATGTTAAATGAGGGACGGGTGCAATGTTTAGAAAAACATGAAGCCCTCTCACTTCAGTTGAAAGAGGGAACAAACCAAGTCATCGGACTGGTCGTGAAAGATCGGCATGAAAAACCAGGAAGCATTCGTGAAATGAAAGCAGACTTAGTGGTCGATGCGTCTGGAAGAATATCTAAATTGCCAAAATGGCTGAAGGATGCTGGACTGACCTTACCACGGGCAGATGAATTAACGGTGTCACTCGGTTACAGCACAAGATACTACAAGATACAACCAGAAGCGCCATACCAGCAATCAATGGTCGTAGTGGGTCAGCCGGAAAGGCAAATCCCAACAGGACTATTTGAACGGGTAGATCATGATTTAGTAGCTGTTCTTCTCTCTGCAGCTGGCGGATCACATTATCCAACAACAGACGCTGATCAATTTGATTCAGAAACAGCTGCACTCGCGCATCCCGCAATAGCAGATGCCATCACTCATTTAACGCCCTATACAAAGCCAAAAGGATTTAGAGTCCCTTCTTGCGTGAGATATCACTATGAACAAATGCACGACTGGCCAAGTGGATTATTGGTGATGGGCGATGCCTTGTGTACATTAGATCCCATTCATGGTCAAGGAATGACAAAGGCCGCACTCGAAGCACAAACTCTTGAGCGCATGCTCAAACAAGCACAAGAAAATGAGCGGCTACCTTTTGAAAAGGACACGTTACAACAAATGCAGCAAGCGAGTGAACTTGGCTGGTGGCTTTGTGCAATTGCTGATATGGCGTGGGAAGGCGTCGAGTTAAAAGGAGAAAAAACCATTCCTCATTTATCGTTTGTACAAGAATTTTTAAATCGCTACGTACAATACGCCATTGTCACAAAACAGCCTAAATGTCTTGAAGCGTATCACCGGATGCATTCTTTCTTAATAGAACCGAGAGACATCATCAACTTAGAACAGCTGCTTGACATGATTCAAGCTGACACTTCTGGAGAAACGGCTGAATGGTGGAGTCAGTGGGATCAAGAGGACGATAAACGCAATCGAGCTTTTTTCCATGAAGCGGTTCCTGACTTTCGTTTGCATCACTTGCTTTCATTAGATTGAAACAAAAAAAGCCCCTTAGTGGGGCTTTTTCATTAACGTAATAATTGAAGTACGTTTTGCGGCTGTTGGTTTGCTTGAGCTAACATTGCTTGAGATGCTTGAGAAAGAATGTTGTTCTTTGTGAACTCACTCATTTCTTTCGCCATGTCAACGTCACGAATACGTGACTCAGCAGCTGTTAAGTTTTCAGCAGAAGCACCAAGGTTGTTGATTGTGTGCTCTAGGCGGTTTTGGACTGCTCCAAGTGCTGAACGCTGTTTAGATACTGCGCCGATGGCTTCATCAATTTTTGCTACTTCAACGTCAAAGTCAAAACCATCTTCATTTACTTTAATATCTTTGACAGTCAAGGTTTCAGCGTCCATTTTGCCGATCTGAACGTTGATATTTTGCTCAATGTTAGCGCCAATTTGAAATTGGAATCCATCTTCAACGCTACCATCCAACAGATTTTTTCCGTTAAATGCTGTACGCTGAGAAATTCCATCAATTTCATCTACCAAAGCCGTGAGCTCTTCTTGAATAGCTGTTAAATCTTCTGTTTGTTGAGTCCCAACGTTACCCGCTTGAACTGTTAATTCACGCATACGTTGAAGGATCGCATGTGTTTCAGTTAATGCACCTTCAGCTGTTTGAATAAGAGAGATACCGTCTTGTGCGTTTTTAGATGCCATTTCTAAGCCGCGGATTTGTCCACGCATTTTTTCAGAGATGGCTAGCCCTGCTGCGTCATCTCCTGCACGGTTGATACGAAGACCAGAAGAAAGCTTCTCCATGTTCTTTTGCCCTGCTCCATTGTTTGCAGACAAACGGTTCAGTGTGTTAAGTGCTGCGATATTGTGGTTAATTCTCATGTTTCATGACCTCCATGTGTTTGAACCAATTGAACATCCTTGTCCAAAAGTTCTAAATTAGAATTTTTTTGTAAGCCTTACAATCCATTTATCGAACCTTAATGGAATTTGTTTAACAAAAAAGGAATAAATAAGGAATAAGTCTCATTCGTTATGATCGTTTCGCTAGAGTATGCCAAATTTAAAGGTCATTTTTCATAATTTATCAGAGGGATTTAAGAATCATAAGACTGGAGAAAATACGAAGAAAAAAACAGCATAAAAAAAAGCCCCATAAAGGGGCCTGTCATTAACGTAGTAATTGAAGTACGTTTTGTGGCTGTTGGTTCGCTTGTGCAAGCATTGCTTGAGACGCTTGAGAAAGAATGTTGTTCTTCGTGAACTCACTCATTTCTTTCGCCATGTCAACGTCACGGATACGAGACTCAGCAGCTGTTAAGTTTTCAGAAGAAGCACTTAGGTTGTTGATTGTGTGCTCTAGACGGTTTTGAACCGCACCAAGTTTAGCACGTTGAGTTGACACTTGGTTGATAGCTTCATCAATTCCAGCAAGTTGGTTGTCAAAAGATGTAGTTGCGAATGCAGTTACATCAATATCACTAATTTTAACTGTAGCACTTCCTAGATCAGCTGCTTTCATGCTGTCAATGTTTACAGTAAGTTGTTGGCCACCGTTAGCTCCAATTTGGAATACTAAATCAGCTGTACCACTAGCAAAAGAACCATCTAAAAGGTTTTTACCGTTGAATTGAGTACGATCAGCAATACCTTTACTTCCAGTTTCTCCACCGACTTCTTCAACCAATGCTGCGATTTCTTCTTGGATAGACTGAAGATCAGTATTGTCTT
This sequence comes from Bacillus sp. FSL K6-2431, assembly GCF_038005165.1. Classification (NCBI taxonomy): domain Bacteria; kingdom Bacillati; phylum Bacillota; class Bacilli; order Caryophanales; family Bacillaceae; genus Bacillus; species Bacillus sp. FSL K6-2431. The sequence continues at coordinate 872,157 of NZ_JBBOSQ010000001.1, forward strand.
GTGTACCTGTGTTACCAGCTTGAACTGTAAGTTCACGAACACGTTGAAGGATTGAGTGAGTTTCAGTCAATGCACCTTCAGCGATTTGGATAAGTGAGATACCGTCTTGTGAGTTTTTAGATGCCATTTCTAATCCGCGGATTTGTCCACGCATTTTTTCAGAGATTGCAAGACCTGCTGCATCATCTCCTGCACGGTTAATACGAAGACCAGAAGAAAGTTTCTCCATGTTCTTTTGGCTAGCACCGTTGTTTGCAGACAAACGGTTTAATGTGTTAAGTGCTGCGATATTGTGGTTAATTCTCATTTCCTATTACCTCCATGTATGTGGGACCTGACAGACGTCCTTGTCTGAAAAAAGTCCTTTATTCTAGGGCTTATCAACCCTGACAATTCTATTATCGGATGTGGTTATAGGATGTTTAGCAGATTTTTAAAAAAATATCGTATTTTTTCATGACGTTGATCCTAATTTGAACAATTCTATAAAAACAAAAGCTGCTGATCTATCATCAGCAGCTTAATCGTTTTATGAATATCAGTATTGCTTGATATCAAACATTAAGATATTTTGGTACACCACGTAATCCTTCTTACTTGTGAACGGGCCTTTATTATGTTCATCATTGATTTCATAGAAGTTCATACCAATTCCAAAGCTTCTTTCTTTATACCAGTTAAGAAAATCGTTGATTTCTTTCATTGAAAGCAAATAATCTTTTTGCAGTCCATTTATCATAGTAATTGAAAGTATACCCTTTGTTACTTCTTCACCAGGTTTTGTTCCGTCTTGTTCCTTTGGTTCTTCTGTTGATCCATCCCCAGGCTTAGTCCCGTCCTGATCTTTCGGTTCTTCTGTTGACCCATCATCTGGTTTTGTTCCGTCTTGGTCTTTTGGATCTTCCGTTGTCCCTTCATCTGTTTTTTTTCCGTCTTGATCCTTTGGATCTTCTGCTGTCCCATCATCTGGCTTTGTTTCATCCTCATCCTTAGACACTTTTTCCAGATCTTTCAATGAAATTGAGATCACAGATTTAAAATTGTTTTTAACAGAATGACTACCAATTGGCTCAGCATAATCTCTTCCACCAATCACATATAATTGATCATCAGCAATAACTGCCACAGATCCAACTCTACCTTCAGGGATTTCATATAAAGAATCTTTAACTTGACTAGTTTGTGGATCAAATATCTGAACTTGTTTTAATAACTTGCTCGATCTATCTCCAATTTGCTGACCGCCAATCATAAAAAATTTATGATCGTATGTCGCATATGCGGCTTCATATGCAAAAGAATTTAATTGAACATCCTTTAAGCGTTGCCACTTCCCTAGCTTCATATCATATTCTAATATATCTTTATCATTCACTCGGCTAACGTTAGCCTCACCACCAGCAATATATAACTTTCCATTTATCTCCGAAATACTTCTACCCTGACGAGAAGCTAATTGAGAATTATCTAAACTTTCCCACTCTCCACTTACCGTATCATAGGAATAAAAATTTACTTGAGAGCTTGATAAAGATGCTACTATATAAATTTTTTCTCCAACTGTAGCTGCTCTTAAGGAACCAGTTATATAAGATGTATATATAAATTTCTCAGGCATCTTAATTGGTTCTTCTGTCCATTGATCTAGTTCTGTATCATAAACATCGATGGTTTTGTGAACTGTTTTAGTTGTATCAATAAGGCCGCCAATGACATAGATTTTTTTACCTACTGTTGCGTAGGTAGCTCCTGTTCTTAATCTAGGCATACTTGTTTTTTCTGACCACAAATCAATTTTAGGATCATACATATATGTTGAATTGTTGAATTTAGACTGTTGACTTGCTCCACCGAATACATATATTTTCCCATCAACCACTCCTACACTTGCTCCGATTCGCTCTTCCGGTAAGTCCGCTCGCTTCGTCCAGCCATTTGTCTCTGCTGCATGAGCTTTTAACGGATGAATTGTAACCATCATAAAAATGGTCAAAAGCACTAAAAATAAACCTTTTTTCATCGTTTCTTTCCTCCATATCTTAAATATCCCTCCTTTTATCGACATATTTGTAATTAAATTTAATTTTTATCATTGTATGCTAGAATGACCATCTCCAGTTATTTCCCCTCACACATACATCACCGGCGTTGATATTTTAATGATCTTCCCGCCTCGACGATAAAATCTTGGGACGCGGCGGCTTAAGGTGGCGATGACTTCGTAGTTGATTGTATTGAGCATTTCGGCGATTTCATCGACAGAAATTTCTCCGCCCTTTTGACGACCGTATATGACGACTTCCTCGCCTTGCTTTGCTTTCATTTCTCCTAAACTGATCATCGTCATATCCATTGTGACTCGGCCAGCAATCGGCATTCGTTTTCCGCGGAAAAGCATAAATCCCCGATTTGATAAAGCACGTGAGTACCCATCTGCGTAACCGATCGGTATGGTCGCAATAACCTCATCAGGTTTTGCTACATACGTTGCCCCATAGCTGACGGTCCTTGGCTCTGTCACCATTTCCTTTACGAACGCAATCCTTGCTTTTAAACTGAGAGCGGGCTCTAGCTGAACAGAGTTTAAACTCTCAATGTATTGCGAGGGATACAGACCATATAGCCCGATGCCCAGCCGAATCATATCAGCGCTAAATTCAGGAAACGCGATAGCAGCCGCTGTATTGTTCATATGTACGGTTGGCAGCTTAATTCCTTGTTTTTTCAAAAAGCGAAGAAATTCAATAAAAATGCTGTGCTGCAGCAGCGTGAAATCAGGGTCAGGCTCATCCGCAGTGGAGAAATGCGTAAAAATTCCGTCCCATCTAAGGTTTTCACTCTTTTCAAGTGCCTCCACTACGCCTAAAAGCTCTTCCTTCGTTCTTACACCTAATCGTCCCATCCCTGTGTCGACATTGACATGAATCCCAAGCCGGCGATGACTTTCTTCTTCTTCCGCTAAGATCTCATTTGCTTCAACAATCCAGTCTTCACGAAGGCCAGATAGATCAATTCTCCAGGCCGCAGCCCTTTTCACACAGTCGAGCGGAGTAAACCCAAGAACCAAAATCGGCGCTTCAATTTTTGCTCTTCGCAGCACAATGCCCTCCTCCAAGCTAGCAACTGCAAGCTCCGTCGCACCGCTTTCTAGTGCCTGCCGGGCTACCTCCACTGAGCCATGTCCATAAGCATTCGCCTTCACGACAGCCATGATCTTACTTTTCCTTGGAATATGCGCTTGAATGGCTTCGATATTTCTTTTAATCGCATCAAGATTGACTTCGATCCAGACTTCCCTGCATAGCTTTTTCATTTATTTTTCCTCCTCATCACATGAGCGTTCTTTCTATCTCCATGTTCACTTTTGCGTCTAGTCTATCTTTATTCATTTTTAAGAAAAACATTCAACTACAATGACTGAACCTGCTTTGTCTTATCTCACAAAAAAAAGAAACCACATCAACTGTGATTTCTTCTCTATGTGCGATGATATTCAATGTCATCCGCAGATTTCATCATTGCATCAATATCATGATAAATCTCCTGTAAATTTTCCCGTTCAGCTAAGTATTGAGCATTGCTTTTATGAACAGGCACATCAAATTGCAAGAAGTTGATCGTGATCGTTGATGACTCTCGGTCATTCATTATTAATCTTAATTCAAGCGTTGAGACCTCTTCTTTATCATCTCTCTCAGCTGAAGCAATCGGCACCCCATCTTCTAACATCTCAACTTGTTTCAAATCTTTCATGGATAGCTCAGTGACTGCAAATCTATTTTTTCTAGTTGACCCGCCAGGCTGATATTCAATAAAGCGCATTTTCTTTAACTCATCATCAATCGCAAAGCCCTTATCAACTTGCTCCGAAAAGATATAGGTAGATGCCTGAAACCCATCTTCGTGAAAAAGCATCATCATTTTGTCCAATAATATGTTGGGATCATTCTGTTCTTTTCGTCTTTGACATCTACCGGCTATGATTAAAATGACCAGTCCTCCGATGATGCTGAGAGCCGTTCCCCATCCATTCCCTACATCTACGAAAACAGTAAAACCTAAAATAGCAATCATAAAAGCAATGATAATGCCTATGATGAATATCACTCAATGCTCCTCCTATCATGACCCTTCATGAATGGTTTAGCCATAGTATAGCATTTGAAGTAAGGTGATTTAAGAATATTTATATGAAGAAAACAGACCATAAAGATCTGTTTTCCCATTGAACTTCATTCAAGTGTTTAAAAGATAGGCAGTAAGAACTCACACATGCCTTCTTCTTCTCTATATCTCTCCATAATAGATGCCTGACGCATGTTCAATTGATTGTTTTGGATCATTTGAGGCAATTGGCTCCAAAACAAATTCACTTTTTCGGTTGTATGTGTCACTGTAAACACAGCATACTTTCCCCCTTCAAAATGTCCAGTCTGAACCATTTGATCTTTTGAGAAATCTCTATTTGTCATCAACATGAGGTCGTATCTGCATTTTTCTGATGAAATTTTTCCAGGATCATCTTGAGGAACACCATATATACCAAATTCCTTTAATTCATCATTTAATTGATGTTGATTGATCCATTTTTTAAATCTTTTCATCATCTCTACATTTTCTTTGCTACCATATGGTCCTATATTTCTCATAAACACCATTTTCATATTCGTTAACATTTCAATTTTGTAATTCATGATTTCCCTCCAACTCTTATTGGAAGATTGGCCAATCATTCCTTACATCCAACGGTAACATCCTTTAAAATATAATACAGTAGGATATTAAAAATAATTGAATTATGTTGGAAAAACATTCACAGGAATTGCGATTTAGATCATAAATTAAGTCATCTCATTTTCTCTTTAAATAGCATATCCAATTTTTTAAAATAAAAAAGAACGGTCTTTAGCCGCTCACTTGTTTATTGATTTCCCTTTGAAGATTTAGCAAAGAGGAGGGTGACAATCAAATAGATAATTGTTCCGAAAAACAGACCACTTAACAAGCTGATAAACAATATTTCACAAACTAGGCCAACATAATAAGACACTGGCGTCCCTGGAAACACAGCCATATTGAACAGACTAATCATAAAGGTTAAAGCAAAAAATATAATGAAAATCTTTCGAAATACTGTTGATTTTAACATTGTCATTTCACTTCCTCCTCAGTATGTTTTCTATGAAAAAAATATTCTTTGTTCATAGCGTATATTCCGTTTTATAGTAAAAAGCCCATAAAGGGCTTTTTACTTAAGCAGTATAACCAATACTTGCAGTATGACCTCTCCTAGCTTCATCATGACTTGCTGTCACTTCAGACGTAAAATAACCAACAACACTTATGACACTAATCATCACGAATACTACTGATAACGTTTTAAATTTCATACTGACAGTCCCCCCGCTTTACTTGAGTTTGGAAATAAAGAATCTTTTCATAGAAATGCATCGCATTGTCTTTATCTCCCATTTCATTATAATATTTTGCAGCATCTTTTGCTAAATCTTCGAGGTCAGGATACATTGACTTTACTTCTAACAATTCCATTATTTTTTCCAACTGCTCAAAATTGTTGTCAATGTATAGGGATCTTAAAAACTTGAATATCAATAATAGAACATGGTCTTTCAGCTTTTCAGATAGTTCTATGCCGTTATTTAATGCATATGTACCTAAGTCCTGTTCTTTCTTTTTGAAGTAGGCTTTTGACAACATAATGAGCGGATCTAAGATTCTATTTAAATGCTCGTATCCCTGCTCTTTAAATGCTCGAATTGAATCATTAAAGTGAATAATCGCTTGTGCTAATTCTTTGTTATGAAAATAACTCAACCCTAAATTATAAAGTGCTGATCCTTTTAATCGTTTTGTTGAGTTGTCGGCGGCTTTTTCTAGTGCGTGCTGAAAATGGGGTATCGCTTTTTCGGGGCAGCCCATATCGATATAGTTTAATCCAATGACAAAAGAACATTGAATTTCTCTGACGGTGTATGTATCTTTTTCTCGGTAACATTCTATCGCCTGTGCGATATGGTGCATCGACATGTGGGTTTGTTTCATGTGGTAATAGATTTCTGCCATCTTGTAATTGAACTCGGCACGTTCAATATCGTCGCTGACAAGAGACAGCTTTTTTTCTGCCCGCTTATAGAAGGTAATCGCATTTAGGTATTCATAGTTTTCAAATTCGTACATGCCGTAGAAAAAATTAAAGTAATACTCGAGCAATCCTGTTAATTTTTCTTGATCCCTTTTGATCTTCATTGCGAGTTCCCTAAAGTTCGCCCGCTCTTTCCCATTTTCTAAAGGATTTAAGTAATCAAGCATTAATTTATGTCTGAACTCCATGAGTGAGAAATACAATAATAAATCTTGATTTTCTTCCATATGATCAAGCATTGATTTGATTTCCTCTTTATATGCTTCGGCGTCCGGTACGTTAAATCGTTGAATATGATAATACCATTCATTGATTTTCAAACCGACGTGAGAAGAAAGTACTTTCTCCATCAGCCCTTACCCCTTCCTCTATTTCCCCTATAATGACATATATTATCATTTCATGAGCCATCCGGCACCGAAAAGAAACCGCAAAAGAACAAAAAAACTTCTTCTAAAGAAGCCAAGTGATTGATCGTCATTTTGATAAGGAGGAATAACTGAGCTCGCGCCCCTGTACTCTCTGAAATAAGATGATACAATCAGGTCTAACGAAATATTTACATCTAGTATACCCTTCACGTCATACTTGATTTAATCGTTTCCATTTACGAATTTGAGTACGGAAATTTTTAAAAGGGGCGACGGTATTCACATGAATAAATTTATAAACTGGCCAAACCGCCTTTGCTGTAGCGTCATCCGCCCATTTTCGTTGATGAGGTTCAAACACTTCTTCTTCACTCATACGATCCAACATATCACAAATAGTTAACACATTCTGTTTGAGCTGAGCTCTTAATGCGACTAGTGATTGACAGGCATACTTCTCATTAAAAAGAGAATATAATGCGCCAAGCTGATTCCATTTGTATCCTTCTGCTGGCGTATGGACAACCTTTCCTTCAGTTTCGTCTTGCTCCCATTGAAGCAGCAGGGTTGTCCAACCAACTTGATAGGCCAAATTTTCTGCAGGAGTGCGGCTTACATCCTCTATTCGATCATCTTTCATTTCTTCTGGAATCATATCGAATTCTTCATCGTATTGATTGTACGATTTCATGATTGCTTGTTTTAAAATGTCTTTCGACTCATAGGTTGTCATCATATTCACCTCTAGTTCTTTTCGTGAAAATTTTCCTCAGAACACATCTTGCAAAAGTAAAAAAAATAACTAGAGCTCATGATACTGAATTATTCTAATGTTTTCTGCTTTATTGTCTCTATTATAATCAAACTCTTAATCGAGCAAAAAAGCAATAGCATTTCTGGTTAAATGAAAGCATCTACGTAAGTTTAATAAAGAATATCTATAAAACCGGCTGCGAAAAATAAAGACACTCTTTACGTTCTATCATAAACAAGCACCCAGTATTTCGCCCCAGGTTCCCCTTCTTCTACAACAGCCTTCCAGCCTCTTTTTTGATAAAAAGCCAAAGCTTTGTGATTGTCAGAGACACATTTGAGGGTGACCGGTGTTCCGAGCACTTTTATAGCATGTTTGAGAAGCAAGTCGCCAGCTCCTTGACCAGCAGCTTCGGGATGTACAAACAAGAGGTGAATAAAACGATCTGGTACATATAGAGAAATGAATCCGAGGATTTTATTGTTTTCCTCTGCTAAGAAAATTTGCTCTTCCAGCGTATCTTGATCAAAATCTTGCAGATTGATTTCTTCTGTATTGAGCCAGTGAAAGCTCTGACGGCGGGATTCTAAATAGATTTGTCTTAATTTTGGATAATCTTCTATGCTTGCTTCTCTAATCAACATCACAACATCCCCCCTGTTTTTATTTGAATGTTAATTCACCTCTAGAATGTGTTTTGCCTGTATTCTACCTGCCAATAACAATTGATCGCTGAACTGCGAATCATTGACAGCACGTGCAAGAGCGATTGTACCGACCATGCTGCTTACTAGTGCGTAACTCGTAGAGAGACCGATGTTTCCCGTATCGGCTATAAACGCCATAAACCGTTTCAATTCATCCGTATAGGCTTTCCGTACCTCTTGCGATAATTGAGAAATCTCCCCTGCAAGTGCAGGCAGTATACAGCCGATCTCCGTCTGATCACGGTGAACAGAACTTAAATAGAATTCAATGATCGTCTGAATTCGAGACTGGTCTGCTTTCTTGTCTGCAACACTTTGCAGCAGCTTTATCGTATCAGTAATAGCAAAATGAAAAGCCTCTATCACCAACTGATCCTTGTTCTTAAAATGAGCGTAAAACCCTCCATGAGTTAGACCTGCCCCTTTCATAATGAATGGCAAACTGATATTACGAACGCCATTTGTTCGAAATGCTCGTGCAGCACTTGCAATGATTTGCTCTCTCACTTTTGACTTATGACCTTTCGGATAAGGCATCTTTTTACTCCCCTCCTTCACTTTAACTCTTTTTAAGTGTCTTTATCAAAATATTATAATCATCATATTTTCTTGTGTCAATTGACTGAAATCCATCTTTCCTCACTTAGATGGGATTGACTTCATCAAAATATGATGACTATAATATATTATGATCATCATATTTAAGACGGAGGTGCAAGAAATGATTCATTTAGAAACAGTAGATACTTTAGTGATCGGATCAGGTCCGGGAGGCTACGTGGCGGCATTACGTTCAGCTCATCTCGGCATGAAAACAGCGATTGTAGAGCGTGATCAATTAGGTGGAGTATGTACCCATGTAGGCTGTATCCCTTCTAAAGCGCTAATAGCAGAAGCAGAGCGGTTCAAACTCCGCACACAGTTGGGGGTTTTTCAAGAAAGCGGCTCTTTCAAGGATGCTCAAGCGTTCAAAAAAGCTGTTGTGAAAAAACAAGCTGGAGGCGTCCAATTTTTGCTAAAGTCAGCAGGAGTTACCATTCTGGAAGGTGAGGCAAGCTTGATCGATCATCATACAGCGGTGATTCAACATGCCGAAAAAGGTGAAAAGCGAATCAATTTCAAACACCTAATACTAGCAACTGGTTCCCGTCCAATCGAAATTAGAACACTCCCTTTCGGAGGTCGTATATTGTCTTCAACTGAAGCACTATCCCTTCCTAAAATTCCGAAAAGCCTTGTCGTAGTTGGAGGTGGTTATATTGGGGTTGAACTAGGACAGATGTTTGCAAGGTTTGGAGCAAACGTCACCATTTTGGAAGGTGGCAATCAAGTATTGCCTGGCTTTGAAAGTGAACTTGTCTCGCCTGTCGTTCGACAATTGAAAGAAGATAACATCACCCTGATTACAGGAGCAAACGTCACAGATGCCAAGCAGCATATAAACGGAATTGATCTTCATTATGAGAAACAGAAAGAAAGCTACACGGTGAAAGCGGAATATGCACTGATTACTGTCGGAAGAAAACCGAATACAGATGGTTCATTAGGCCTTGATTCTATCGGGTTGTCCATTACCCCTCACGGACTGATTGAAGTTGATGAACAATGCAGAACATCCATTCCGCACATATATGCCATTGGTGATATCACCGAGGGTCCTGCTCTGGCTCATAAAGCTTCCTATGAAGCGAAGGTTGCAGCAGAGGCAATCGCTGGTAAACCTTCTATTATAGATTATAAAGCGATCCCACTTGTTGTGTTTTCCAGCCCAGAATTGACGAGTGTTGGACTGAGCGAAACAGATTGCAAGCAACAATCCATTCCGACTGTCATTGGAAAAACAATGTTCTCCATTAATGGTCGAGCGCTGGCATTAAAAGAACCAGAAGGATTTGTGAAGATTGTAGCTCATGCCGAATCTGGCCTTATTTTAGGAGCACAAATCGTAGGTGCAGAAGCATCTACTCTTATATCAGAACTTTCTCTCTCTATTGAAATTGGTGCTACAGTAGAAGATTTAGCAATGACGATTCATCCTCACCCAACATTAGGTGAAATGATCATGGAAGCTGCAGAAATGGCCACCCGTAAAGTTGAAAAATATCTTGCACGATAATTGGTTCAGGTGTAGCTTCTAAAATTGAGCAAAAATAATCGCCATAGCTTATTTATTTAAGAATAATAGGCTATGGCGATTTCAATTGAGCACTCATATTAAAACGTCGGTCAATTTATCGTTAATTGGATCCTACTTCACGCTTTTTACCGAGATTCATGGATAACTGAACGCCAATCATCAGCATGACGATGACAAGCATTGCCACAATAGAAGCATAAAAATGTCCGCTTAGATCGAAAACCAAGCCAATGAAAAATGGACCGAATCCTCCCATGATATACCCGCCCATCTGCGACATGGCGGACCAAGTTCCGGCTTCCTCTGGAGTACGCGTCTCTATAATCGGTAGCATGAGCGCTAAAGGAAATAATCCACCTGCACCCATACCTAGGAAAATGACAGCTGGCAAGATCGGCATTGGCAGAAGAAGAAAGATGAGGCCAATCAGCTCAGACAGACTGCATAAGATGAGAAATAATTTCGGTTTTCCTAATCGAGTAACGACCGCTGGAACGAGTAGTGCCACCGGAATCTGAATGAGTGTAAATATGGTCAGCAGCATGGCAGCATATTGCGGACTGTTTCCGAAACTAAGAGCAATCGGTGAAATCCATGCCGTCAAAGAATAAAACATGCTGGACATAAAGCCAAAAAACAAGGTAAATTGAATCGCCTTTTTGTTTCGCAGCGGCAATTTTAACGGCAAGGTTACATGATCACTCTGCTCATTTTTGCGAGCTATACCTACCCAGAGAATAAGCGCGATTACCCCTAGAATAGCCCAGCAAGACAATGCAAACGGAAGATGGTGACTGCGTAGGTAAATCGGAATGGTGAAGCCGGAAGCAAGTGCTGCACCTATTGTCATCGAAATGGAATAAACACTGACAATACCAGGATTTCTCGGGAAATACTTTTTAATAAAACTAGACAATAAAGGACCCGCGAAGCTAATCCCTACCCCTCCTGCAAATGCAGTCATGAGCAGAATAGCGACCGATTGGCTTGTACCCCGCAGCGCTGTGGCGATCGTGATGAGAAGAATCGAGAAAAAAAGCGTTCTCTCTAAACCAAAACGCCGGCTGAGTGTCGTCGCAACGGGAGCAAACACCCCCATACAAAGGACAGGCAAAGTGGTCAAAAGACTGGCTGTCAGTGCGTTCACACCAAGCTCTGATTGGATCATACTCATCATAGAAGCCACGGACGTAATGATTGGGCGCAAGTTTAATGCAGCTAAAAATAAAGCGGCTAAATAAAATATTTTTTTCATCAATGCACTTCTTCCTCTCTACTTGTTGAAGTTACTTTGAGTATAAATCCGCCGCATTCATTGATCAATACAATAATTCGTATTATGATGATAGTAAAAAACTATTATTAATGAAAGGATGACAAATGGATACTCGGCATATTACATATTTCATGGCTGTATTCGATCATTTACATTTCACAAAAGCTGCTGAGCAATTAGGGATATCACAGCCTACATTAAGCCAGCAGATCCGGCTGCTTGAAGCAGAAGTTGGGATGCCGCTCTTTGATCGAATCGGCAAAAAAGTCGTCGCTACCGAAGCGGGTTCTCTGCTATATCAATATGGGATGAAAATGCTTCAAGCTGAAAGAGATGCAAAAAATGCGATGAAAGAACTACTATCTGAAAAACGGGGAAACGTTCGACTTGCCGTTCTCCCTTCCGATCTTGACTTTCAGCTTGTTCCGCTATTTGTAGAATTTAAAACACTTTATCCTGAAACCAATCTGAAAGCATATTCAACGATCTTCGTTCGTGAAGAGGTTCTGTCGCATAAGGTGGATCTCGGCATCGGGCTGAGAGGGCCTGCGGATAAGCGTCTCATTCAAATTCCACTTGGAAGTGAGCCCTACGAATTATTTGCTCATTCAGAAAGTGAACTAGCCCAACAGAGTGAAGTGACATTGGAAGAGCTGACGCAGCATGCTTTGGTTATGTATCCGAAGGGATATCTAGGAAGAGATTTAGTAGAAGACGTATGTAAAGAACAGGGTGTGGAACTAGACACTGTCATGGAGGTTGGGTCCGCATCTTCATTATTGCAGCTGGTTGAAGCCGGCATCGGTGCAACCATTCAGCCGCGAGGATTGCTGCAACAACATGCGACATGGCCAAATATTGTTTCGATTCCTATTGCTGATCCGGCACCTGTTCGTCACTTAGAATTAACTTATTATGCAGATCGATTTGTTAGCAAAGCACAGCAGCAGCTATCTGAATGGCTGATAGACTTTTTCAAATCAAAAACAAACTAAAAATGAGGGTAAAACATGAAGAATGCAAACAGCATATTTACAAGGACAAACCGGGTAGCGATTCGTCAATTTGATCTGCAAGATATTGAAGCATTTTATCAGTATCGAGCAAACCCCTCTATTGCAATCTATTTAAAGGAAAGGGCTATATTCACGAAGCCTTGAGTTCAATGATCGAATATATTTTCACTACACTGAACAAGCATAAAATCATTGCCTTTACTGATATGCGCAATGAAAAATCTATTCGCGTGCTGGAACGTTTAGAAATGAGACGCGAAGGACATTTGCTTCAAAATGATATGTCGAAAGGACATTGGGTTGAAGAATATCAATATGCGATTCTTCAATCGGAGTGGACCGCTAAGCGCCAGTAAAAGACGCTTTTGATAAACCTTCTATATACATATAGAACTTTTCTATAACGCTCACCATGCTTTCTTTTTTTATAATAGAAAAAAAAGAAATGTGGTGGCGTATATGTCTACAACGATCGGAATTATGGGCGGGATGGGTCCTTTAGCAACGATTGATCTGATGAAAAAAATCATTTCTCATACTCCAGCGATAAAAGATCAGGATCATCTCCATGTGATTGCTGATAATTATCCGCAAATCCCTGACAGAACCAATGCCATATTTGGGAAAGGCAAAGATCCTACAGATGATATGATTGCATCAGCTAAGAGATTAGAACGTGCAGGAGCGGACTTTATTCTCATTGCATGCAATACCGCTCACTTCTTTTTAGAAAACATACGACATTCCACTCATATCCCTATCATGAATATGCCATTAGAAACCGCAAATTACCTAAACAAACATCACTATACATCTGTGGGCTTACTATGTACTGATGGCACATTAAAAACCCAGCTCTATCAAAGGGCTTGTGCTCATCACAAGATTGACGTCATGACTCCTAGTGAAAATCTTCAGAAGAGCGTTATGAATGGGATATATGCGGTGAAAGCAGGAAAATTAAGTAAAGGCGAAAGTGAATTAGCGGTAGCTGCAGAGATTTTAATCAATCAAGGGGCAGAAGCCATCATTGCCGGCTGTACAGAAATCCCCTTAGTCTTAAGGTCAACTAAAGATGTGAAAGTGATTGACCCTACTGTCATTTTGGCGAAAGAAGCTGTAAAATTAGTGTATGAGCTTGAAAAGCTAAACATTTAAAGAACGTAGTATAAGGGGATAAAATGAATATTGAGAATATAGAAGCGTTTATTTACGTATGCCAGCTAGGCAGTATCAATAAAGCTGCGGAAGCACTGTATTTAACCCAGCCTTCTGTTTCGGCACGTATTCAATCGTTAGAAAAAGAATTAGACCTGAAATTATTTGATAGACAGAGAAATAAACTATCTCTGACGGAAAAAGGTGAACAGTTTTACCCGCATGCCAAAAAGATCCTCCATTCTTATCAAGAAGCAAAGCATAGTCTCAAACAAACGATGATTCCTTATGAATTGACGATTGGATGCGCATCCTCTATTTCCAATAATCTATTGCCTAACATATTGCCCGCCCTAAAAGAAAAATACGAAAACCTGAAAGTGAAAATCGTAACAGGACACTCAAAGGATGTTGTCCAAAAAGTGATTAACAACCAAGTAGACTTTGGCATTGTCAGGACTGAAACACATCCTCAAATTGAATCAATCCCGATTTTCAGTGATCCAATCGGGCTGTTCGTCCCAACTCATCACCCGCTCGCTAGCCTTGACAACATTAATATGAAAGAACTAGAAGAACAGCCTTTTATTTTCTTTGACTATGGGTCATTTGATTGGTTGATGCTCCACCGATTATTTCAAAAAAACAGCATCACACCGAACATTTCCATTGAGGTTGATCATATGGAAACCGCAAAAAATTTAGTGCTTCAAGGAATGGGACTATCGTTTCTACCTCATCATTGCGTGAGAAATGAGGTAGAACAAGGAACATTAAAACAAATTTCAATCGATCCATCCATCAATTTCAACATCAATATCGAGTTCATTTATAAAAAAGGAAAATCCAAATCAGTTTTCATTGATCAACTCAAACAGTTTTTTCATGAATTAGATTAAGCAGCTTAAAAAGCCCTTTTTAGGGCTTTTTTGGATACGTTCTGATTAGCTTTCCAAAGTTAAATAAAGTAAGCTCCCTTTAGAGAGGTTTAATACTCTCTAAGTGAAGTGAATTTTTCTAAGAATGTTCTTTTTATTATACAAGCCCTAATGAGGAAGGTTGTTTTGAAAATGAGACCCAAGAAAAAATTAGTTATTAGCATCATCATTGGTTTTGTTTTGTTTTCTTCCTATTATCTACTAAAAAATTTATTCTTAAAAGAACATGCTACACACGTTTCAGAAAATGAGTTCAAACCTTCATTTCTAAATGACAAATTAGCTACCATCTACCTTTCAGCATCAATTGATTATCAGCGTGAAGGGAGCTACACAATATATATGAATAAAAAAGGTGAATTAACTACTTCAGAAGGTGATGCAATTGAATTAGGTTCTATTGCTCAAGGTGAACAGATGTTACTGAAAGAAAACCCTTCAGAAATAAATATTCTTGGAAAAAAAACTGCTCATTTTAAGTTCAAAAATAAAGTACATACTGGTTATGGACAAGCTAATGGATATTTAAAGAACAAAGAAATATTTTATACATTAAACAACCAAGGTTTTGGAGAGAAGGACTATAAAAGTTTAATTAGATGGGGCAACAGTCAAAACTTTCACGAGCAGATTTTAAATGGATACTTTGTTAGTACAGGAAACGACGAAGATAAAATTTACGTGATCAATCAAGATATGGATACTGATCGATCTACTTTTCAAGAATTGAATTTAGAGGACAAACCGACTCTTCAAAATGGTGGTCATATTAAACTCATTAATGAAGACTGGGAAGTTTATTCAAATATTATCATTAAGGACAAATTAGCTTATTTTATCCTCTATCACACTCCTGAAGATTCTAAGGATGTGTCTTTTAAAGTAGCAGTATTTGATATAGAAAAGAAAAAATTAAGAGGAGCATATTTACTTGGCAGCTATAAAAGTGAAGATCAACTAATTCCACCAAATGAAAAGCACTTCTATATAAAAGACGATATTTTATATCACTTAACTGCAAATTCTAAGATTTATACATTTAACACAAAAACGATGAAATCAGAAGAATCCTATTCCTTAGAGCATGAGGAAGGACTCAATGTTAAGTTCGTCTATTTAAATTCTGATCATATCTACTTATTAAACCAAAAAAAGACTGGAGAATATGAAATTTCTTCTTATTCATACCAAAAGGGAAAAAGATTGAATTCTTTAAAGATAAAAGGTCTCGACAAAATTCTGGATAAGAATCATGTATCTGAATATGATTTTTTGATGTTAGAACAAAATAGAAATGATATTCTCAAAATATTTAATAAGTGATTCTAAAAGGAGAATTGATATGACTCATTTAGAATTCGCATTCGGCTTGCTTCCAGTCAGTATGATCATCGCTTCTTTTATCGTCACATTGATGTACAAAAAGTTTATTTCATGCCAGTTGTGAGCTTTATCATTTTACTCATCCTGACATTTACACTTTTTAATGTCTCCTTCTTAGGCTGGGCAGTTGTTTACACTTTTGGCTCATTCATTGCTTCATATATAGCATTATTCATCATGAAAATTTTAAATAAAAAGAGGTCTTAAATACATTTAAAAAGCCCTTTACAGGGGCTTTTCTTCTTTCACTATCGTTTTTCCACTGGATGAATGTCTTCTCCCAAAAAGGCGATATTAGGCTCTCCACTCTTTTCTAGAAATTCAGCAATTTCTTGCAGCTCTTGATCGATACGGTCATTCCTTGGCATATCCGGGTTTAACAGAAGGATGGAGTGAATCGTTGTCGCTGTTTCATACAAGACATGTTGATCTTTTATCTGTTGGATGCATTGTTTCATACGATCGAAAAACCATTCGATCTCTTCCGTTTCTTCCATCGGATAATGTGCCATTTTGAAGAGATTCTGCTGACGAAGGTCCTGCCTCTCAAATATGTGTTCAAGCTCTTCTTTACTGACATATAAATCAGAATCTTCCTCCTTAATCTCTACTACTTCGACCATCGCATCTTCAGCTGTATATAACTTCTCAATAAAGTCATCGAAAGTTTCTGCCAGCTTAAAATCTACTTCCAGCTCTAAATCAAAATAGTGAATAGAAGGATGTTCCTCCGTTTCTCGATAATCCATGGCGATCCATGTATCTTCTTCTCCGCTGATGATCACAAGTCCCTCAGGCAGATTCAATTCATTACATAACTCGGGACTATTCATGATGCCATCACCTTTGGCGATTCCTCTTAGATGGTCAAATTGAACATGATCCTCAGCCCATGAATTCGGCTGTTCGGTTGGAAAAGCATTACGAACTGTAAACCCGCCATTCCATTCTAAAAGGAGCTTTTTGTATGTATCAGGTAAAATGACTCCAAGTATGCCCTCTGCTTCATGAATTTGTTCCTCATCTATCTTTTTTAACGTAAAAGGACTCTCTTCTTCTTTCTCCCAGAATGATTTCAAAGTGGGTGCCTCCCAATCTGTATTAAGGTCAGTATAACATTGGTTCATTATGAATTCTCTACTCAAACTTATCTATTAATAAACTGGTGATGAGGAGAAGATCATAAACCTTTCATCCTCTCTGATACCTTAAAGGCTGTAAGCTTTACGACAAAATAAAAAAGCCCCTTGGAGGAGGCTTTTTTACGTTTGTTTTCTTGAAGCAACCTCGATGTTGCTGTTATCACTTTTAGAAAGTGATGGAATACCAGCAGTAGATGCGAGTACAATGACTGCCAATGCACAAAAAACAACTTTTTTAATACTCATAAAGACAGTCCCCTTTCAAAATTTTTGTTTGCGCGTCCAACATTTTCATTAAAAATTCATTTGCTGTTTCGTGATCATTTTTAGATTTGAACACACCTGCCACATCATAAGACAGCTCTTCTAAATAAGCATAAATTTTGTTCTCATCTAAAAAATGAAAGACCTGTTTAATTTGGTCAATATTTACTTTATCAACATATAGGGCTTTGATAAAGTGGAACAGTCGTTTGTATAAATCGTCATCATATTGAACAGAGATCGAAAAGCCATAATCAAGGACATCTTTTCCCTTTTTATAATCGCCTTTTTTCATCAATAACGATGACAGAAAATAAAGCGAATGTGGTAAGTTGTCATATCGTTCATTTTTGTTGATACGAACAGCCTTTTCACAATAAGCAATAGCTTGATCTGTATCACCTAAACATTCATAGCAATCAGCCAGATTATAATATGCTGATGAGATCAATCTATTGTTTTGAATTTCTTCAGCCATCCTTAAAGATTTTTCTAAATGAGGAAGAGCTTTATCGCTGCGTTTCATATCATCGTAGTTTCCTGCAATTACAAATGAGCATTGAATCTTTCTTACTTTATACAGGTCATATTGATCGTAAATCTCCATTGCTTTCAGAATATGGTGCATAGATACATGTGTCTGTTTCATCATGTAATAAGCTTCTGCAACTTTAAAATGGAATTCAGCTCTTTCAATTTCGTCAGAAACAATCTCCAGCTTTATTTCTGCTTTTCTATAATATTTTATCGCTTCTACATATTCTTTATTACTGAATTCATACATGCCTCTGAAAAATAAATTGTAATACTCTAACATGCCGGTGAGCGTTTCTTGAGAGGTTTCTATTAGATCTAAGAGGGATGAAATGGTTGGTCTGTTTTTATTAAAGTCTACAGGTTTAATGTAATCTAACATGATTTGATGTCGAAAGCACATCAATTGATAATAAATGAGTAAATCTTGATCCTCTTCCATTCGTTCAATTTCTTGTTCTACCTCAGCTTTCAAAATCTCTGCGTCGGGTACACTGAATTGCCGAATCATTTTATACCATTCATTTATTTTCACACCTACATGTGAAGAAAGAACTTTCTCCATCCCTTATTCCCCTTCCACTAATTTCCCTTATATTACATTTATTATCACATATAGGAATTTACAAAGCACCGAAAAGAAACCGCAAAAAGAACAATTGTTACATCAATAAACCTTTGGCACATTATCATCACAAAACAAAAAGGCAGACTCATTTCAGTCTACCTTCATCTTCTAGATTTTCATGGGAGCACCTTTTGTCTTCAGGTAATATGCAATGAATCATTTAACCACTCGTCACAATGTTCAATAAGCCACCTCAAATATTCAACATATTGACCGGCATGATAGCCATCACAAACAGCATGATGTACTTGTATGGCAACGGGCAAAATGATTTTTCCTTCTTCCACCTTAAATTTGCCTATCGTAAATATTGGCAGTAAATAAGCTTCATCTGTAGATACATTAAGGTTAAAAGAAGTAAAATCAATCCACGGTAGACTTGAAATATTGAACATGTTTTCTGGCATATGAGGTTTCGGAAATAGGTTGCTGCTTTTGCTAAATGTTTCAATATCGGCTACACAGCTTTTATAAAACTGAGCAAAGTTTTCATCAAAAGGCGTCCAAATACTTGAAAACGTCTTTGTTTCTTTATTTAGAATCGTATAACTAGGATGGAGAATCTCCCAGTAACCCAGTTCATCGTTCACTTGATCCATCCGAAACTCAGGAATTTTTTGCACAGCTCTTGCTAACAAATAAATTTGCACAGGATATACTTTTAGCTTTTTTTCTTTTAATATTGCATGCAATTTCGTGATGTCTAGATTGATCACCAAGCTATATGAGCATCGGGTTAACGTCATATAATGGTGAAAGTGCTCTTTTCGCAGATAATTTTCGTCTATTTGTTTAAACATTTTTATCTCCTCCTGAATGTGATTTACTGTATTCAGGAGGAGATTTTATCTGTTTTCACCACCACAATCATCCTTTCAAGAGATATGTCATGTTTCTGTCCATTCAAAGTCTACCATGAGCTTTGCCTACGTTAAAGCCTTCAGCAACTCGAATAAAAAAGCACCTTCTATTGTAGAAGGTACTTATCTTATATTCTAGCACTAGCTTTTTTATATTTTTGAAGAAATTGATGACCTTCATTTAAAAAAACTAGAAAACGCTTATTTATAGTTTCAATAACGATTCTATCTGGTTGACCATATGGAGCACCAATTCTATAATCAATATCATCTGCAACTCCATACTTGTCCGACTCTTTAATACTAACGATTTGATCAATTGGTATTTCTGTTTTAGATAAACCAAATTTTAAGACTAAACATTTTTCATCAAAACTATAACGAGTTTTTAGGAAAACAGTAAAAATAAAGAAAAGTGCTAATAAAAAGATTAACATAATTACATATTCCATAGAATCACTCTTTCTTATGCTTTTATCTAATTTTACCATGTTTTTTACTTTTTAAAACCAACAACTTTAAGAGAAGTGTTATATAAGTTTAAATTCATCCTAGTAAGGCAAGTTCTATGAAGTGCTGTTCATACATTTGTATAAGTTAGCTGCGATTCCCCCCTCCTCTATATTAGAAAGAATGACTGAGATACTTCTCAACTGTTTTACCAAAGTAAAACTTATTAAAGAGCATCTATATATGTCCAGCGTACTTTTAGTGAAGAAATCAATTGTTTTAGTTCGTTGCGAATGACCTTTGTTCGTGTAATTCCTCTCTTGCTAACATATAAATTTGCCAGGATATACTTTTAGCCTTTTTCTTTTAATATTGCATGCAATTTCGTGATGTCTAGATTGACCACCAGGCTATATGAGCATCGGATTATCGTCATATAATGATGAAAGTGCTCTTTTCGCGGATATTTATATCCTCCTGAATGTGATTTACTGTATTCAGGAGGAGACTTTATCTGTTTTCACCACCACAATCATCCTTTCAAGAGATATGTCATGTTTCTGTCCATTCAAAGTCTACCATGAGCTTTGCCTACGTTAAAGCCTGCAGCAACTCTTCGTAAGTCATCTTGCCCAACGTGAATTTTTCTAGTGCTATATATGTTTTCTCCGCTGAAGTATTCATTCTATTATGACATTCATTCACTAACTCATTTTCATTTGTTATTGGCTCATGTATATGTTCTTTTTTTCGAAATGCTTCATAATATCTTATACCAAATATTCTCTGGGACATCGCATTGATGTGAATTCCGTCCGGGTTAAGTATAAGGCCTTTCGCAGTAACATAATAACAATTTTCATGATGATGTGCAGATTTTTGTAGTTCCTCATTGATCAGTTGATATTCCACACATCCTGCGCCAAATGCTCTCTTTCCTAAGAAATCGCCCAAACCTCCTATCAAAAGCGGAATGTTAGGTGCAGATAATTCAGTTCTTAGCTCATGAAATAATCTTAGTATTTTTTCATAATATGCTTTGTACTTCCCATCTTGGCTGTCACTTTCTCCTTGATGCCATAATATCCCGGCCAATTCGCTATTTTCCTTTGCAAATTTAGCTTCATTTATTGCATGACGAAATAAAGCCCCCTCTCGTGACCACT
Organism: Bacillus sp. FSL K6-2431; assembly: GCF_038005165.1. Lineage (NCBI taxonomy): Bacteria > Bacillati > Bacillota > Bacilli > Caryophanales > Bacillaceae > Bacillus > Bacillus sp. FSL K6-2431. The sequence continues at coordinate 893,104 of NZ_JBBOSQ010000001.1, forward strand.
CATCAATGGAACTGCCACCTTCGGCACATGGAATCAGACCAATCTTCTCTCCTTCATGATCCTTACACCAAGCCTCCGCAAAGGAAGCCGCCAGTCCAACGCCAGCTACCGGCCTATCAAAATGAATAGGTTCAGTCATCATTTGCCATCTACCATTTCGCAGCATCATGATTCTTTCATTATAAATTGGCGGCACTTCATGCATGAAGCCTCGACCCGCCATATTGGATTGTCCAATTAGTAAAAATGACTTCATATCATTTTCCCCTCCACTAAATATTTTATTAAATATGTATTCGCTTGAACGTTATCATTTTCTTTTTTTATAAATTTCAACAATCTCAAGCCCTATTAGCGCTTATTTTAATTAATTCAAAAAGTGCATTCAGCTATTAACACAATGAAAACACAACACTCCTATAAAATGGTATTTAAGTCTCTTTTTTATATTTGTTGAAAAAGATAAGATTGTGTCGCAATACTATATTTTCCATAGGAGGAATTACATGAAAAAACGGGCGTTGTTTATTATTTTGTTGTCCTTGTCCCTGATTTTGACCTCTGTTCCCCCAAGTTTTGCAACTGAGAAAAACACCTCAAAAGAAAACGACTCTTTTAAAAATCACGAAGAATTCACCGAAGAAATAGACGGATTGAAAACAAATATAAAAACCATGGAAAACGATTCGCAACATGTTACCACTTTTAAAACTAAACTTGGCACAATCACCTATACCTCTAACAAAGAGACAGGTAATATTTCTGTTTCTAGTAACTATCTAAAATCTGACGAAATAGCAGCAATTGAAGAACAGGTAAATAAGATTGCAAACAGCATTGTACTAGAAAATCAAATGAATCCAACGGTCACTAATTCAATTGAACAATTAGCAAATGATGATTTCATAACACAGAAACAAAAGGGCAAATGGGCATGGTCCAAATATGATCATTACCGTATTACAGTAGAAGGAAAGGCAGCTTTAGGGGTGATTGTAGCAGCCATTTTAAACCGCATTCCTTATGTTGGCTGGATTGCTACTGCCGCTGCTCAAATAATGATTCAATTGAAAATGAAAACAGGTTACTTCTCCGCACGTTGGGGAACACGAGCCGACACTGATATTTGTTATTTGTGGAGAAAGAGACACTTGAAAATGTTCTCGGACAGTAAACGTAAAAATAAAAAACTGGACGAAGTAGGATCGGCAGGAAAAGTTTATATGTGTGGAACTGGTTGAATAAAAAAGGCCCCAGTCTAATGCAGACTAGGGCTTTTTTTATTGCTGTTTTTGCTCTTTTAGTTTTTTGAAAATCACAAATTGATATACTCCAAATAGTACGGTTAGAATGATGATTGCAGTAAATATTTGTTCGACTGGAAGCAAGAAATATACGACAATAAAAGATAAAAGCAAAACAAGGTAACCTATATTGAACGCTTTTTTAAATGTCATCATATTACCTCCTTTTTACAATCATATCACGTTTTACCTAACCTTATAACCAACTTTTCACTATTAAAACACAAAAATTCCCTATCAAGGACAGTGGATTTACTTATTTCAATGCTTTTCGAAGAGCTGCTTTTGTCTTCGGACCATAGATACCATCAGCACTAAGCCCATACATGAGCTGGAATCGTTTAACCACATTTTCTGTTTTTGCTCCAAGTAGCCGTCTATCCCATTGTGTCAAAAGCTCGGTCACTTTAACGATGCCAGATGATAAGTCGAACACCTTAATCGTTTTGATCCAAAAAATACTGAGAAACAATCTGGTGGATAAAGATCGTCCCCAATCAACAGAAACAGAAACAGAACAATTATTCGTTTTCAGAAAAACAAAAAACCCTTGCTAGGCAAGGGTTCTAACGATGATTCCGACTGGGCTCGAACCAGCGACCTCTACCCTGTCAAGGTAGCGCTCTCCCAGCTGAGCTACGGAATCGGGTTATGTATCAGTTCTGGGCTTTCTGTTACTGACAGTCTCTATTATATAATCATCATGATCCGTCGTCAATGGTTTTGTTCAAAAAAGGTCAAAAAGCCGGCACAGCCGCCGGCTTTTTCTCTTCTTTATGATTGGTTTACAAGAACAGGCTTGAGTTGATCGAGTGCTTGTTTGAAGTCGCGTTTGAGGTCTTCTCCGTTTTCTACTCCTACACTTAATCGAAGCAGGCCGTCCGTAATCCCTCTTTTTTCTCTTTCTTCTTTTGGCATAGCAGCATGTGACATTTTGGCTGGGTATGACAGAATGGATTCGACGGCGCCAAGGCTGACGGCGAATACAGGTAATGTGACAGCATCCACTAATTCTTTGACCGCTGCTTGGTTTTCTAATTCAAATGAGAGAACTGCTCCAGCTCCGCTTGCTTGCTTTCGCTGAATGTCTGCCCCAGGATGGTCATCTAAGCCTGGATAGTATACTTTTTTCACCGCAGGATGCTCTTTGAGGAATGAAGCGAGTTCAAATGCCGTTTGGCTTGCTTTTTCTAATCTGACTTGAAGGGTTTTTAACCCTCTGAGCACAAGCCAGCAATCCTGCACGCCAAGGACCGCACCGAAGGAGTTTTGCAGCGAATAAAGCTCCTCACCCAGTTTCTCGTCTTTCACTACAGCTAACCCTGACAGTACATCACTGTGACCGCTCAAAAATTTCGTTGCGCTGTGCAGGACAACGTCAACACCAAGATCAAGCGGACGCTGAAGAGCGGGTGTTAAAAATGTATTATCTAAAAATGTCAGACAGTCATGTTCTTTGGCAAGCTGGACGACGCCCCTAATATCCGTAATCCCTAGAGTCGGGTTTGACGGCGTTTCCATGTAAATGACTTTTGTATTCGATTGAATGCCTCTTTTGACTTCATTCAAATCCGTCATGTCCACAAAGGTATGCTCAATGCCAAATCGCGAAAGAACTTGAGTAATCATTCTGAAAGTACCGCCATACACATCTCTTGTGACAAGGACGTGATCTCCTTTTGATAATAGAAGAAAAGCGGTTGAGATGGCTGCCATGCCTGATGCAAAAGCAAGCCCTCGTGTTCCTCCTTCTAGCGCCGCAATCGTATCCTCTAACGCTTGACGTGTAGGAGTCCCCGATCTTGAGTAGTCATATTGACCAAAATCATCGAAGCTGCTTTGATGAAAGGTGGACGCATGCTGAATCGGCACACTGACTGCACCTGTTGAACGGTCTGTTTTGAATGCATTATGAACGAGTTGGGTTTCGAATGTCCAATCATGTGTGGTCATTTGGCATGTACCTCCTCTTTTACTTGTGATAGTGCCTGTTTTAGGTCTGCCTTCAGGTCATCTACGTGCTCAATACCAACGGAGAAACGGAGCAGTTTGTTACACACACCGTTTGCAATGCGAATTTCCGCAGGAATATCCATGTGCGTTTGCGTCGCAGGATACGTAATGAAGCTTTCGACTCCGCCAAGACTTTCAGCAAAACATATCGTTTTCAGCTGCTTTAAAAATGGATTGACCCAGTCCTCTTCGGCTACACGGAATGACAGCATTCCTCCCTTGCCTGGGTAAAGGACATCTTGAATTTCTGGCTGTTTCTTTAAAAACTCAGCTAGCTCCTTCGCATTTGCCTCGTGCTGGCGCATTCTAAGAGCCAGTGTTTTCATCCCTCTCATTAACAGCCATGAGTCAAACGGAGATAAAACGGCGCCAATTGCGTTTTGATGCTGGAACATGTCTTCAGAGAGCTTCTCTCCTTTTGTCACCACAAGCCCTGCAAGAACGTCATTGTGTCCACCTAAATATTTGGTTGCACTATGGATGACAATGTCCGCTCCAAGCGTAATCGGCTTTTGCAAAACGGGTGTGTAAAAGGTGTTATCGACAATGACCAAAGCGCCATGTTCTTTTGCAATCTTCGCTATTTTTTGAATATCTGCTTCCTGCATAAGTGGATTTGTCGGCGTTTCAATAAAGATTGCTTTTGTGTTTGGCGTGATTTTAGAGCGTAAACAGTCTTCATCTGAAAAATCATCGTAAAGAAAACGTAAGCCGTACTTTTTCCATTCGTTTTCAAACAAACGGTATGTACCGCCATATAGGTCTGATGAGACGATGAGTTCATCACCGCTTTCAAATAGCGCCATGATCGTTTGGATCGCAGCCATTCCCGAACTGAAGGCAAATCCGGCCGTCCCTTCTTCGAGTGAAGCAATTGCATCCTCTACAAGCTGTCTTGTTGGGTTTTTCGTACGAATGTAATCAAATCCGGTTGATTCCCCTATGCCTCTATGTCTGTAGGCTGTTGAAAGATAAACGGGGGGACTGACCGTACCAGTCGCCTCTTCGCTGCGGTTTCCAATTTGCGCTAATGTCGTTTCCACATGTTCTGTCATTTGACACCATCCTAAGTAAAAATCTGATTTCAAAACAGAAAACCCCTTCTTCATAAGAAGAAGGGGTTTTAATCGCTTCCTCTTATCTTCCAAGCAAAAAAGCTGCTTGCTGGATTTAGCACCTTGGTACATCACATGAAGTGATGCATACCGGTTGCTGAGGTTTCAAAGGGCCAGTCCCTCCACCTCTCACGATAAGAATGTGTTGTCTGTCTGTTCTAATTCTTAATACTGTAACGCATTAAATCTCATTTTTCAAGAGGAATCTGAACAATTAATTGAAATTTTCTGTATTTTATAACAGATTCGGTGTTAACTGAATTGATTGCATGTTAGCATATAGGAACAACGCTATTTTTCATGTTACAATGAATGGAAACGTTTCACTTTGTGATGAAATCGGTTAGCTGGAGGAATGGATTATGGTGAAGAAAACAGGCATTATTCAAGAAGAAACCTTACATTCAAAAGAACTTGGGGCGGATATGACCCTTTTGATCTATTTGCCAGTCAATTATTCCCCCCTTTATACATATCATGTCATCATTGCCCAAGATGGTCATGATTATTTCCGCTTAGGCAAAATAGGCAGACAGGCAGAAGAATTGATGCAAAACAAAGAAATGGAACGCTCCATTATCATTGGTGTTCCTTATGAAAATGTCACGGAAAGACGGAATACGTATCATCCAGACGGCACAAAATTTGAAGCGTATAAACGCTTTTTAGCAAATGAACTTGTCCCTTATATTGATACGCATTATCCAACCTATCAAATTGGCTCAGGTCGCACGTTTATTGGTGATTCACTGGGTGCTACGATTTCTCTTATGACAGCGATTGATTATCCTTCTTTATTTGGCGGACTCATTTTGCAGTCCCCTTACGTCGATGAGTCAGTCTTAGAAGCTGTTAAACAGTCGACAGCCCTTTCTCATTATGCGATTATCCATCAAATTGGACTGGAAGAAACGGCTGTGAAAACAACAGATGGCCAAGTGCTTGATTTTATTCAGCCAAACGACGATTTAAAGGCACTTCTTGAACAGTCAGGTGCAGATTATTTATTTGAGACCTTCGAAGGGGATCATAAATGGACGTTTTGGCAGCCGCTCATTGCGCCTTCGTTAAAAAGAATGCTCCCATATTCGTTAATCAACTGAATTTTGTTATAATAAACAATAATAAATACTTTCTTAATCAGGAGGGAACAAGATGAAATACGGAGTTGTTATATTTCCATCAAAAAAATTGCAAGATATTGCGAACTCTTACCGGAAGCGTTATGATCCGAACTATGCACTCATACCGCCTCATTTAACACTTAGAACACCTTTTGAATTAACGGATCTAGAAGCGGCTGAGGTCGTCTCAACGTTAAGAGAGTATGCAAAAAATGTTTCTCCTATTACGTTACGTATTAAAAAATTCAGTTCATTCGCTCCTGTAAACAACGTCATTTATATGAAAGTAGAACCGAACGAGGAAATCATGGCGCTCAATGAAAGATTGTACGCAGATCCACTTGAAGGTACACCTGAATATGCCTTTGTTCCGCATGTGACAGTGGCTCAAAAACTATCAGATGATGAGCATTCAGACGTACTTGGCACATTAAAGCTGAGAAAGATTGACCATGAAGAAACAGTGGATCGCTTCCACCTTTTATATCAATTAGAGAACGGATCTTGGACCGTCTATGAAACATTTATTTTAGGAGAAGAGGGTTAAGTACACTTGAAAACAGTCATCGCAACAGCACAAACACAACGAGAAGATGCATATTACGTTCGAAAAGAAGTATTCGTCAAAGAACAAGAAGTCCCAATAGAGATTGAAATAGATGAACTAGAAGACGAGGCCATTCATTTTGTCATTTATAACGATGAAATGAAGCCTCAAGCAGCCGCTAGATTACGGATCATTGAAGGGCCAAAGGCAAAGCTAGAACGAATTTGTGTGTTAAAAGAGGCGCGCGCTTTCGGCCTTGGCCACAAACTATTAGAAGCGCTGGAAACAGAAGCCATTGCGAATGGAGCGAAGGAAGCGGTTATGCACGCACAAGTCCAAGCTCTTCCTTTCTACGAAAAAAAAGGCTACAAAGCCGTATCTGAATCGTTTGAAGAAGCGGGGATCACACATGTCAAAATGACAAAAACACTGTCTGTTTGACCAAAAGAAAAGCCAGAGCATTCAAGATGCCCTGGCTTTTCTTTCTTTATCATCGTTCGTCAATGGAAGAAAGCGCAATCATTTATATATACGTATTAATATGAACGCCTTTGCCTTCCTCCATAAACATATCTCGTACAAAGCGTTCCCGCTTTTTTTGTTGTACTTTCGTTTCCGCTTCTGTCACTAAGTCCTCTTTTTTCTCCAACTCTCTGTATATCTTGTCATGAAAGGTGCGAGTAACCTTAGTTACTTTCGCGTAGTCTTCTTTATCCTGAGGAGCAGGACGATTGATATATTGAAAATACAGATCCGGCTGAATCGGGGCTATATATCCCATCAAGAACGCCTCCTTTGCTTCTCTTCTACTCTACTATTCCCTAATTAATACTGTTTGAAACACGTATCATTTGATATGATTAGATGTGTTTCTTTTTAAGATTGATTAACTATTGGAGGACTAGCTTTGAAATGCGCACGACGACATGATCGAACGATCTCATTACATACGTATTCGAGAGAACATTATCAATTCCTCCATGACGAGGGAAAAAAAGGGCACTTATTCTGCCCATATTGCGGACAACCAGTCTTTTTCAGATTAAATATACATGAAGAACCTGCCTTTATTCATAAACATATGTCTCAGCAAGAGCTGTGTGAACAAGCAGAAGAACAAGAAGATCAGAAAAAACACGCAGAGCGAGAGGAAAGTGCTTCTTATAAAGAACTTGGGGGCTTCCGTTTTCCAACAGGTAAACAAATCATCTCGCAAACGAATGAATCATATGACTGGCAGGAACCAAGGTCGATTCAATTTAGTGATGCGTTACATTTAGAAGAGAATGAACAAGCACATACCATCGATCTCTTTCCGCATATCACCTTTAGCACACCGCAGCTTCAAGCTGTCACACATAAAGACGGTCCAATGCTGGTGCTGGCTGGCGCTGGCAGCGGGAAAACAAGAGTCCTGACAGCAAGAGCGGCTTATCTCATGTCACATCATCATATTCCTGCTCACCATATCTTACTCGTGACTTTCACCACAAAAGCCAGCAGTGAAATGAAAGAAAGACTGCGCAAGCAATATCAGCTTCACCCATCACAAGCAAGCCAAGTGGTGACAGGCACCTTCCACAGTCTTTTTTATAAAATGCTGCTTCACGATGACGCAAACAAATGGAATGGCCAGCACCTGATTAAGTTTGATTGGCAGAAGGAACAGTACATTCGGAAAGCCATCATGAATGAAGGACTAGATGAAAAAGACTACCCTACCGATCAAGTCCTGCAATCGATCGGCTATTGGAAAAATGCTTTTTTACCAGGTGAGCTTCCTGATTTGAAGGATGAAAAGGAAAAACACATGTGGACGATCTATCAATCTTATGAACATCAAAAACGAGACAATCAGCAATTTGACTTTGATGACATGGCCATTGCCTGCTTGCACATGCTGACTGAAAAGCCTGAACTGCTGAAACGGTATCAAGAACGGTTCAAATATATATTGGTGGATGAATTTCAGGATATAAATCCAGTTCAATATCAATTGATTCAGCTGTTAGCTGGAGAATGTGAGCAGCTATTTTGTGTCGGTGATGATGATCAAGCCATTTATGCCTTTAGGGGCAGTAATCCTGCTTTCATTCTTGAATTCAAACGAGATTATCCTTCGGCTCAGATTGTCCATTTACATGCCAATTATCGGTCGCATCATACAATTGTCGCAAGTGCGGATGCCATTATTAAGAAAAATCAGCATCGTTATGAGAAAACGTTAAAAGCCGTCCGATCGGAGACAATCCCTCCTACGCTCTTTTATCCATATGACGAGGAAGAGGAAGCGACCATGATCGTGGCAGATATTCAGGAGAAAATTAAAAACGGCGCAAAGCCGAATGATATCTGCGTGCTCTTTCGCACCAATACGGGAGGCCGCGCGATTTATGAGCGTCTGCATCAATCCGCGATTCCGTATGAGACGGAGGCTGGTGTCAAAGCCTTCTACAGCAGACGAATTGTTCGGGTTCTTCTCGCCTTTCTCTCTTTAAGTCAGGATGCCGATGATGTGGCTGCTATGAAACAGCTGCTTCCAGTTTTCTTTTTAAAGCAACAGACCTTAAACACAATGAAGGCACTGACCATCACGGAAGATTGTTCAATGGTCGACGCACTCGGAAAACTAACTGATATTCAGCCGTTTCAACAGAAAAAGCTGCAATCTATTGTTCCTCTGTTCCGCACGTTACGAAATTTAAAGCCGTCTGATGCTGTGGCGTTTATTGAACAAAAGATGGGACTTGGTGATTACTTAAAAAAACGAGTGAATGATACGAATGTGCTTGAAAAAGGGGCGGATGACGTACGAGATGTAAAAACCGCCGCCAAACGCTTTGAAACGATTGAAGCCTTTCTCGCACATGCCGAACACATGAAATCTGCCGAAAAGGAAAAAACAGACGAACCAGGTGTTCAGCTCATGACGATTCACCGGGCAAAGGGTCTGGAATTCCAAACGGTGTACATCACTTGCGTGGTCGACGGAGCACTGCCTCATGATTTCTCACTTGATGAACTCAGAAACGGTGATGAAGAAGCCTTGGAAGAAGAGCGCCGTTTATTATATGTGGCCATGACAAGAGCTGAACAATCTCTTTATCTATCGGTTCCATCATTTAGACGAGGGAAAACCGCTCATCGCTCGCGCTTTTTATATCCCCTTCTAAAGAAAAGCCGAGAATTATTCACAGAAAAACAACAGGCCCCCCTTTAAGCGGAGAGCCTGTTGTTTATTTTTTGTTGTTCATCATTTTAGCGATGGTATTGAAATCAAGCTTTTCTTTTCCACTTGTAATCGATTGAACGATTTTGTCTTCCATTTCTTTCGGTACACGTTTATTCGCAAGCTGCGCTACTTTTTTAATGACGCCTCGAACCGTTGCTTCATCTTTAAAGTTGGCATTTTGCAAAGAACCTGCAAGCTTGAAGACATCGTTCATATTCACACCTGTTTTATTTTCAACGCTTTTAAAGAATTTATTATCCATTCATTTGCCTCCTCTTTGTGGAGTAATCACCTTACTATATGAAAATAGGCGAGATATGTGCCTATCCTAAAGCCTTGTTTGCCCAAAGAGAAAGGAAAGCAAAAGGCTCCCCTATTGCTTCCCTCACCTTCTTACTGTTTAGTTAAAGAAAGAAGCACCAACGATGATTAGAAGGATGAAAAGCACAACGACAAGAACAAATGTTGATCCATATCCGCCGCCATAACCTCCGCCGTAGCCGCCGCAAGAACCGCCACCGTAACCGTAACAACTCATATATAAGCACCTCCTCTTCTCCCTTACAAAATATGAAAAATACAACAAATGGTTTGGACGATCACATAAAAAAGTGCGGAATTTTTATTTCTGCTGTTTAAAGACGTAATCTGCCTCTCCATGACGTACAATGAATGCTTCTGTTTCTTTCGCAAAAGCATCCATCTTCACGCCAAATGCTTTTAAATGCTCCTCAAGATCCTTCGCTTTATCCGCTAGATCCATTTCAACCTTTTCGTGCGCTTGCTCTTTCCCATCATGGGGTTTAGTGAACAAGGAACCGATTAATTGTTCGAATGCATCCATTCTGGTCACCCCTTCTCTCTTACATATGCATCACTCAAAAAAAGGGCAACAAAAAAACCGGATAAATCCGGCTTTTGTTTTCTCTTCTATTGAGGTTTCTTTTTCTTTCCACAGCCGCAGCCTGTTTTTTTGATTTTTTTCGTATAAACAGATTGTTGATTTGACTGCGCTGGATAACCTTGAAGCATATGTGACGGTGTTTCATTTGGTTTCATCGCAACCCTTCCTTTCCTATTCCATGATAGTATATGCATTTTTTGAAAGCGCGTCTGATCAGAATGCCTGTTTATTTCACCAGCTTTGAGACAATTGCTTCAATAATGCCTGCTGCTGCGGCAATCGCTAATAGTAAATTAAGCCACATGCTAATGACAGGAAATAATATGTATATCAGAAGTAAAGCAGCAGTGCACCACATGCCAGTACACCAATAACAGCTTAACAGCTCTCCTACCCAAGACCGCAGCCCTTTACCTTTAATGATAATATATGTCTCTACTTCACCTTGTTCATTGACCTCTTCTTGTTCTTCATGAAATAAACGGCGGAAAGGAGCAGTAATGGTATCAAACACAATGAGCCTCGTCAGTCTAAAGGATGCGAGGGCAAACACGACAAATGACAAAGCACCGCTCAGGAGCCTCCACCTCCTTCTTTCTTCTTTTTTGCGTCCTTTCTTTATATATGCAAAAAGAAAGACCGCCATGATGAATCGAGCGGAAATAAAATTGGGTTGTACTTTTTCACACTTTCCGATTCCACCTTGAGCCTCTGCTGCATTAAATAATGTATAGATAAGAAAGGAGTGAAAGTATTGTCTATTGAAGAAAGTGCTGATTTATTATACACACAACTGTTAAACGAATTAATCAGCAATTATGATGATTTCATTGAGATCAAAGATTCCGAAAATGTCACAATTCATAAAACAGATGTAACAGCCGCACTCTCCCTTCAAGCGACCGTAACGACAATCATTACTCTTTTAATCCAACTTCTTGTACCAGACGATGAATTGGCTACAGACATCACAGATCAGCTTTTAGCCACACAACAAGTGACAGTCCAAAAGAAAACTGTGATCCAAATCATCAATTGCTATAACGTCACGATTACATTATCAGATGCATCTATTATGAACTCTGTCCAAATTCTCACTCAAACATTGAATGTACTATTAGTTGAAGCTGGCATTCTTTGACCCTTTCTTTTTCTAACATTATGTATGAAAGAGGTGAAATAATCGTGGCTGAAGAGAACGAAAAAAAGGAGTTTCAAATCAACACTGATGTTGATCCATTAACGAGTCTTCTTGTAAGTGATATTTTAAACAAAAACAATATCACAGATGATCAGAAAGCAAATATTTCAGATGATCAAAGAAGAATGATTTTGAAATTAGTTGAGGACTTACAAAAGAAAGCAGATGACTTCGTACAGCAGCAGCAGGAGAAAAAAAGGCAGGCTGAGGCAGCAAAACATGTGGAAGAAGCAGCGCCTGAACCGCAAGTACGTCCAAAACGAAATTCACTTCGAGATCGTATTCAGCAGCGCCGTGATGCGCAGCGAAACAACGATTAAATAAAAATGGGTTGCCTGCTAGGGTAAATGCCCGAGACAAAACCATTCATTCCAGCATTTAATAAAGTAAACGGAAGGAGGAATAGAAATGGAATCTAAACCATACTCTTGGGTCGCTCTAGATCGTAACTGTACACACCACGGCGATTACAACAACTACGAAAGAAAAGCAGTTTGTGACGGCCACTTTTTTGATGATGAAGATGTCTTACAAGACTTTGATCAAGTGAGTTTTACAAAGCAGACGTCTGAGGAAGTCATTATCGTCAGAGACTCTTGTGACATTAACGTATCTTCTGTTGACGCACAGGTTGCAGCATCTATTCAAGTAGCTGTTCAAACAGCGATCATCACCATTACAAATATCTCAATCGCAGACGGGGATTTAGCAGACCGCGTCACACAGGATCTTTTACAAGCCGCTACTCACAAACAAACAAACCGCCAAAAACTTGTCATCGAAAATTCAAGAAACGTTACAGTATCGACAATCGATGCGGACATCTCGATCGCAATCCAAACACTTACTCAAACACTTGTTGCGACAATCGTTGCAATCGGTATCCTCTAATGTCCAAAAGCAGAGCGAAAAGCTCTGCTTTTCCTTTTATAAAAATACAACAAATATAAATAGTCATTTACCCACACCAACTAGAGGGCGCATACATATGTTGTTAAGGACTAAAGTCAAATACCTTGTTAAAGGAGCTGAAATCCATGAGCTGCGGAAAACACCATGGCCGACATGATGAAAACTGTGTATGCGATGCGGTTGATAAGATTTTAGCAGAGCAGGAAGCTGTAGAAGATAAATGTCCTACGAGCTGCTACAGTAATTTATTAAGCCCAACCGTTTCTGGAAAAGATACGATTCCGTTTTTACTTTTCGATAAAAAAGGCGGATTGTTTTCTACTTTCGGAAACATTGGAGGATTTGTTGACGATTGCCAATGCTTCGAATCCATTTTCTTCCGGGTTGAAAAATTACACGACTGCTGTGCTACGTTATCTGTATTAAGACCTGTTGATGTACACGGACATACGCTAAGCGTTTGTCACCCTTGTGACCCTGACTTCTTTGGTTTAGAAAAAACGGACTTTTGTATTGAGGTTGATCTAAACTGCTTCTGCGCAATCCAATGTTTAAACCCAGAACTAGTAGACAGAGTCATGCCATCGAAAGATAAAAAGCATCATCACCACGGCTAAATCAACCGGCCATTGATCTCACTTGTCATGAGTCAAAGCATCCCCTTCCTTACGAATGACAGTCAATCATGCGGAGCAGTCAGCATAAGAGCTGCCGCTTCCGCATTGATTGTAAGTAGAAGTATCAACCGGCAAAACAAAAAGCTTGTAGATGATGACAGTGCTCAAACACTCAAACAAATTTCCTAGTATAGGAGGGTTGAATATGAGCCGCAAACATTCATGGAATTGTGTAGCAGAGGCTGTTGAAAATATTAACGACTTACAAAATGCCGTCGAAGAAGAATGCCCGACCAGCTGTTACAGCAATCTCCTTTCTTCATCCCATTCATTAGGTGACACTGTCCCGTTTGTTCTCTTTACATCCAAATCAAAACCATTCGTCGCATTCGGAAACGTCGGAGAAGTAGATGCAGGTCCTTGCTTCAGCACTACATTTTTCAGAGTCGAACACATCTCTGACCACTGCGCAACACTCAGCTTGCTTATCGCATTTGACAAAGACCGTCATATTTTAGATTTTACAGACAAAGATTCCGTATGTGATGTGTTCCGATTAGAAAAATCGAAGTATTGCATTGAAGTAGATCTTGACTGCTTCTGCGCAATCGAGTGCTTAAATCCACGACTCATCAACCGTAACTGCTAACAAAAAAAGTCCCTCTATGGGACTTTTTTTATTCGTTAAAAGCCAAGTGGATGAATCGAGGAAATTTCATCTATTGCTAATTCAACTGGATTTCCCCCGCCCGCTGTTCGAATGACCACTGTATCTTCTTTTCGATCCATGATAATCCCTCTATATGTTTTACCATCAGCTTCAATCAGGCAAAGGGCTCTTGGCATATTATGAGGCAGGCTTGTGAGAAAATCGACTTTTTCGTCAATGCTCATCTGACTTAAAGGCTTTTTCACTCGTTTTCTTCTAGGTTCTTCTTTTGTTTCATGAAAAACGCCTTCTGGCGGCTTCTCCTCTTCTCGCTGAGGTTTTCGTTCTTGTATAAGCTCTGGCTCTTTTGTGATGTCTTGTTCTTGGGTAAGCTCTGCTTCTTGCATCATGTCTTGCTCTTGCTGACGCTCAGGCGGCTTTGCTTCTTTTTTCTTCTCGATTTCTTGAGCCACGGGTTCCTCGTGCGTACTTTCTTCGATCTTGTCTTTTTTACTCTTAGAAATTTCTTGTGGTTTTTCTGATTTCTTTCGCTTTCTCACAATATTTTGCATGGCCGGCATTGATTCATCATAGCTCGGCTGAACAATATACATAAGTGGCTTCTGGTTCTCATCACCTTTATTTGACATACTAATCCCTCCCGAATGATTCATTCCTTATATATATGAGCGGACGCCTCAAATCAGAAGAAAAATAAAAAAACAGCATACCCTTATTCGGTATGCTGCAAATCATTTAATTGGTTAGCGAGCAATGATATGGAAGCCAGAATCAACATGCAGATTCTCACCTGTCATGCCGCGTGATAGATCACTGAATAAGAATAGAGCTGTATCGCCAACTTCTTCAGGAGTCGTTGTACGGCGAAGCGGTGCACGCTCTTCAATATCCTTCAGAATGGTATTAAAACCACTGATGCCTTTTGCAGATAGCGTACGAATTGGACCAGCAGAAATACTATTCACACGGATACCTTCTGCGCCTAAATCAGCTGCTAAGTATTTCACACTTGCTTCAAGTGCTGCTTTTGCTACACCCATTACGTTGTAGTTAGAAACCACACGCTCTCCGCCTAGGTATGTAAGCGTGACAATGCTTCCACCTTCTGTCATTAATGGACGTGCTGCTTTTGCTACAGCTGTTAAAGAGTATGCACTAATGTTGTGCGCCAAAAGGAAACCTTCACGGTTCGTGTTTAAGTATTCACCGACAAGCTCTTCCTTGTTTGCAAATGCAATCGCATGCGCAACGCCATGAATGACTTGTACTTTTTCTTTAATTGTAGCGAAACATTTTTCGATTTCTTCGTCACTTGTCACGTCACATGGAAGAATGATTGAATCATCGCGCTCAAGTGTGCTTGCAAGTTCTTTTACAGATTCAGCAAGACGATCTCCAACATAAGTAAAAATCAAACGAGCTCCAGCTTCGTGAAGTGAGCGGGCAATTCCCCAAGCGATGCTTCGTTTATTGGCAACACCCATTACCACGATATTACGGCCTTCTAAAGAAAAGTTCATATGTAATAAAGCCTCCTATTTTTTCAAGACATAGTATTAGTACCTGATCATAATATTATCACAGATCAAGAGAGAATGACAATTTCCGCAGAAAGAAAGTTTTTTTTTTCATCAAAAAACCGTCCTCGCAAATGAAGACGGTTCGATTCTCTCATCGTTTGAGCCGGTTTTGCTGATAAGCAAAATGGTTGGTAGGTCCGTGTCCAGCCCCAATATTCAAAGGGAACTTGATGGCTTCATGGACAAAGGTTTCTGCTGTGTCAAAAGCCTCCCTCATGGAGGATCCTTTCGCAATTTCAGCTGTTAATGCCGCTGCAAACGTGCAGCCTGTGCCATGTGTATGGGGAGTATCAATGTGTTCGTTTGTGACTTCTATAAAGCCTTTTCCATCATACAATAGGTCTGTAATCATTCCGCCAGATGGACCGTGACCGCCTTTGATCACGACATGTTTCGTACCAAGCTCATATAAACGCTCCGCTGCTAGATAGCGATCCTCTTTTGTCTGAATCCGCATGCCTGTCAGCACTTCTGCCTCAGGAAGATTCGGCGTTACGGCATAGCTGACAGGCAGCAAGTGTGTTTTCAACGCTGTGACCGCATCTTCATTTAATAAAGAAGCGCCTCCCTTTGCGATCATCACTGGATCGACAATGAGCTTCATGTCATATTGAACCGTTTTTTCAGCAACTATCTTGATCATGTCTGCGCTCCACAGCATTCCTGTTTTGACGGCATCTGGCAGTAAATCCTCTGCCACTGCATCAATTTGACTTTCTAACGCCTCGTTTGAAAGCGGATATACTCCGTGAACACCTAGTGTGTTTTGTGCTGTAATCGCTGTGATCGCAGACATTCCGAACACACCGAGCTCCTGAAAGGTTTTTAAATCAGCTTGAATGCCTGCTCCGCCGCCAGAATCAGAACCTGCAATTGTGAATGCTTTTTTGATCGTCATTTCATCACACCTCTCATTAGCCAATCCATTGATGATAAATGGTTCTTGCTTTTGCCATATCATTTGTGCCATGGACAAGGGCTCTGCCGTCTTTAAATAAGACAAGCTTATATTCATCCTTTTGACAGGAAAGCAAATACGGATTTTCAAGGACATCCATCCCTGCTTTCTTTAACCGAAGAGCCACTTCGTGTAATGGCGGCGGGGTTTCGGCTGCACTGCGGATTTGGACCGTATTGCGGCCGCATAGTACATCTGCTTTCGCTCTCTTGTCATAGGAGAGAAAAGGATATGTCTTCAGCCCACAGCTTGGACATTGCTTCTTCTTTAAGGAGCTGGCTGATCGGATGTCAGACCGCTCATTGGTCCATAAATCAAAGGATCTTAAAATTGGCGTCACTTGATGACCTGTTAAATACTTCAGAGCATCTGCCACTTGATATGCTGCCACCTGCTGCACAACTGGACTAATGATACCGGCTGTATCACATGTCATGCCTTGTGCGGGTAAATGTTCAAGCAGGCAGTGTAAACACGGCGTTTCACCTGGCATGACAGTAAATTGAATACCATAGCTGGCGACGCAAGCTCCATAAAGGAATGGAATTTGATGTTTGACGGCAGCATCATTTGCGATCATTCTCACCTCAAAATTATCCGCTGCATCAACAATGATTGAAGCTCCGCTGACAAGTTCATCAATATGTTCAGCGGTCACATCAATGACAATTCCTTTGACATGCACGTCACTGTTCACCTGCTTGAGTCTATTTTCAGCTGCCACAGCCTTTGGCAGCCGATCCTGTACATCTTGCTCTGTGTAAAGCTGCTGACGCTGAAGGTTGCTCCATTCAATATAATCTCGATCCAAAATGGTGACAGATCCAACGCCAGCACGAACGAGCATTTCCGCACTAGCTGTTCCAAGCGCTCCTGCACCAATAATGACAGCCTTTGAGTCATTTAACCGCTTTTGCCCCTCTATGCCGATTGGCTGAAAGAGCTCTTGTCGTGAATAACGTGTGCTCAAAATGCCGGCATTCCTTCCTGCGGACTGCTTGCTGTCCCGTAGTTTCTCAAAGGAATACGTCCCGCCTCGAAGCCGAGCCTTCCTGATTCAATCGCCAGCTTCATGGCTTTAGCCATTTTCACAGGGTCCTTTGCACCTGACACAGCGGTGTTCAGTAATACAGCGTCAGCCCCTAGCTCCATCGCATAAGCCGCATCCTTTGGAGAGCCTACACCAGCATCAATAATCACCGGTACCTTTGCCTGCTCGATAATAAATGAGAGATTCAGAGGGTTTAGTAAGCCTTGCCCTGAACCAATCGGCGAAGCACCTGGCATGATGGCATGGACACCTAGCTCTTCTAATTTTCTTGCCAGTACCACATCATCAGATGTATATGGCAGCACGATAAATCCTTCTTCGAGTAGCATTTCGGATGCTTTTAACGTTTCGACTGGATCTGGCAGAAGAGACCTTGAGCAGCCAATGACTTCTACCTTGATCATGTCACACAGTCCAGAAGCCTTTGCTAAACGAGCAATACGAACTGCCTCTTCCGCTGTACTAGCACCAGCTGTATTCGGAAGCAGCGTATATTTTGATAAATCAAGCTGCTCCAAAAAGTTTGGCTGAGATGCTTCGAAAATGTTCATTCTTCTCACAGCAAAGGTTAATATTTCTGCTTCTGATACGTTCACGGCTTCTTTTTGAACTTCAAATGATGGGTACTTTCCTGTACCAAGTAATAATCTTGATGTGAATGTCTTTCCGCCAATGTGCAGCATGTTGTCATCCTCCTCCTACAAAGTGAACGATTTCGATCGTGTCATTAGGTTCAATTTTCACTTGTTGAAACGCTTCTTTATCGATAATTTCTTGGTTCTTTTCCACAATCACTACTCGATTTTCAAGCTGATAGTCTGATAGCAGGTCATAGATCGTTCCATTTTCTTGTTCGAAATCAACGATTCTGCCATTCAATTGAATTTTCATACAAACAGTGCCTCCTTTCGGCCAATACGAAATGCGTGAAGCCATTCCTTTTGGACCGGTTCACCTAATATCAGGTCGCGAATGATTTCTCCAGTAATCGGGGCAAGTAAAATACCATTTCTGTAATGCCCTGCAGCAAAAAGAATACGCTGATCTTCCGGGTGTCTTCCGATATAAGGATGCCGGTCGCTTGTCGCCGGACGAAGGCCAGCCCAGCACTGATCAATCGGCATCTCCTTGATCGAAGGCATCAGCTGTGACGCCTTTTGAATAACAGCTTCAATGCCGCCAAGCGTCGGAACAGTTTGCCACTCGTTTGGCTTCATCGTTGCGCCAACGACCAGTTTGCCGCTATCTCGTTGAACGATGTAACTATGATCATGGTAAATGGTGTGTTGGAGTGCTGGACCATGATTCCATACAGACACACATTCCCCTTTTACTGGATAAAGAGAATGAGATAATCCAAGCTCTTCAAAAAAACGGCCAGACCATACACCACTTGCTACAGTGAGATCATCACATGTGAATGTTCCCTTCGTTGTTCTAATCGCTAACGCTTCTTTCTCCCGCTTCACTTCGATCACGGGTGTACACTCATTCACTTCTGCCCCGTACCTGACCGCCGCCTGCCAAAATGCCCGGCATACCGCATAAGGTTCGACATGAACATCCTCTTTAATCAAACCTGCTCCTAAGATGTTCTCTGCTATTTGAGGCATGCATTTTTTTACGCTGCTTGCGTCAAGCCACTCAAATGTAGACAAATGCTGCATGCGGCAAAGTGCTTGTTTCTCCTCTTCTGTAAAGGCTACCTTCATGATACCGCCCGCTGATGTTCGAATATCAATGCCAGATTCATGCTGTAGATCGACTTTTAACTTTTCGTACAATGCCTGGCTTGCTCTGCCTACTTGAAAAAAAATATCCTTATGACCCTCTCCTTCAGCATGTGCACCAAGCATCCCAGCAGCCGCACTTGTCGTTTGCTTCCCTACCTCATTCGCCTCAAATAAGACGACCTGCTTTCCTGCTTTTGCAAGGTGATAGGCAATGGACATCCCTATGATTCCACCACCAATGATTGCCACATCATAATGCTTCTTCATAAGGATGCTCCTTTACTTGTTTAGAAAATGCTTGTGCCATCTTGCGCGGCTGATGATGAGTAAAAATTCCAGACATGACAGCAATCCCTTTCACATTCGCGTGTCTCAATTCTGGAATGCGGTCAGGTGTCACACCACCGATTGCCACGACTGGAATAGATAGTAGAGATGTCAGTTCTTTCACAAGCTGTACGCCTCTTGCCTGAAGTCCTGGTTTACAAGTGGTGTCATATACGTGACCAAATATGACATACTCTGCTCCATTTTTCTCAGCTGCTTTCCCTTCTTCAATCGAATGAACAGAGACGCCCGCATGAAGATGAGGGAATTTTTGCCGCAGCTCTTTTGGCGAAAAGCTATGGCCCGGGAGATGTACCCGGTGAATATTGGTGAGCAGTGCAACGTCTACTCTGTCGTTGATGATGAGCTTCTCTTTCGGTACACCTTCTAAAAGGAGACCTTTCACGAGATCAACAAGCTCACTTGCTGTTTTAGACCGTTCCCGGATATGAATAAAATCCACTTCAGGTGCAATTTTTTTTATTTGTTTGATCAGCTCACCCGCAGGAAGCGAATCATTTGTCACTGCGTGGAGTTCCATTTGCACCAACCCCATCTAAGCATGCTGTTTGCCACATTTCTTTTTGATACGCCATCTCCCAGAAATGGTATTCGTAATAGCTTGAAATCACAAAATTTTCTTTCATATTGGCCCGTACATGTTCTGGTGCTTTTTCGGCTAGTTCATCAAAGCGGTTGACCTGTTCAAAGACAAGTTCCTTAAACCAATCCCCTCCATATGTCAAAATCCATTCCTGATAAATCGGATGGTCAGGTGTGGTTTGTTTCAGCTTTTCACCCACCTCATAATAAAGCCAGTAGCACGGCAATAACGCAGCTAATATCTCTTCGAATCGTCCGCTTTTCACAGATCGGTACATATGAGACGTATACGCATATGCAGTGGGAGAAGGCTTAAAGTTCTCGATGGCTTCATCTGAAATCTCTAAAAGCTCTGTAAACTTTCTATGCAGCGACAGCTCTGCTTCATACGTTCCCTGCGCATGATACGCCATTCTGCCGGTCGTATGTAAGTCCTCACTAATTGCCGCTCCATATGCTTGCACCTTTGCAAAATGAGTTAAATAATATGAATCTTGCATCACATAATACGTGAAACGATCGAGTGACAGCGTGCCATCGCCAATCCCTTTCACAAAGGGGTGTGTAAAGCTTCCATTCCACCATGGTGCTGCTGCTTCTTTACATTCAGTTGAAAATGTCATGTTTCTCTCCTCCTGTTTTTCCATATAAAAAAGCCACTTTCCGTATGGAAAGTGGCTTGGAATTTGTAAAAAGCATAATCAAAAACCGCACCACTTCCCTACGCAGGTATGAACCTGTTCAGGTAATGAGGGTCTAAAAGTCGATACTTTTATCTCAGCCCTTTTAAAGGACTCCCCTAGTGGATCAAATATATGATGTTGTACTTCTATCTTAATCAGGAATTGTTCATTGGTCAAGGGTTCATTCTCACTCTAATTGGGCTCTAAGTCCTGCTACATACTCACGAGAGCCCGACACAAGAACACGGTCACCGCTTCTAAGCGTCGTATCTCCATGTGGTACTAAGCTGTCTATCCCTCTGAAAATACGGACAAAGACCAAATCGCCGGTAAACGGAAATTCCCTCAGCATGACATTGTGATAGCGATGATTGTTCATTTGAATTTGATACAAGGAAGTATCCTCATTTGTTAATAATCGAATCGCATCCGGTGCTTCAATCAAGGCTCTTAGCACCGTTTTAGATGATAGGAAATTAGAAAACGTATCAATGCCCGCTTCCTTCAATGTTAGCTCTGCCTCAGCTTTATTCACACTCGCAATGACTTGTTTTGCTCCTTCTTCCTTTGCAAATAAAGCAATTTCCTTATTTTTCGTCTCACTGCCTGTTGCGACGACGAGGACATCCTCCTGGCCAACGCCTGCCTTTCGCAGCGTCTCATCGTCGTACTCTTCAATTGATTCGACTTCAAAGATGGAGTCGGCGAGCATCGCTTCTTTATTTTCTTGAAAGACATGCAAAATTCGAATATCATATTCATCCTGATGTAAATCGAGTGTGACAGGTAAGGTCAGCTGATTTGCACCAATAAAGGTCACACGTTTTTTATGGCTCACAGCTTGTTCTTTTTTAAACAGTGCTTTAAACCAAACTGGCGTTAAAATACTCGTGAGTATCGCGACTAAAATCAGCGCGCCGGACATTTTATGATCAATGACTCCGAGCCGCTCCCCGATCGTCGCAGCTGCAATGACGAGTGATAATGTCGATGTTAATAAAAAGCCAGAGCCGATTACTTTTTTCATGTCATACCATTTTTTCAAATAAAGAATCGGGATGAGCTTACTAATCAGTAATGCAATAAATAGCAGCGGGATCATGATCATAATAGTTGGGTCCTTGAACAGTGCCCATATATTCAAATCCACTCCGACCATCACAAAGAAGATGGGGATCAAAAATCCGTAGCCAAATGAATCCAGCTGCTGGACAAGCTCTTTATTCGGCGAAAGAAGGGACACAAGTACGCCCGCTAAAAACGCCCCAAGAATATTTTCAGCACCGAGTGATTCAGATAAAGCAACTAAGACTATAATGAGAGTAAAGATCGCCCTTGTCCCAATTTGCACAGTCCCTTTTGACATGGACTGAAAAATTGACTTTGTCTTAAATACGCGGCCAAATAAATAAAGAAGGATGCCCGCAGCAAATAATAAGAGCAGAAGCCACATATTCCCTGTACCATCGCCATAAATGGAGGAAAATACAGCAAGTAAAATCATCGTCACCAAATCCGCAATGACAGCGACAAGCAAGATGATTTGACCGATATTCGTCTGCATCAATTTTTCCTCTTTTAAGGTGGGAACCACTACCCCTAATGAGATCGTCGATATAATGAGCGTCATTAAAAAGGCATTTTGGATAAACCCTGCAAGGACAAACGCATAGGACAGAATAAAAGAAATACTAAATACGCCAAGAAAAACAATAGTGGCTGCTTTAAACGTATTCGGTTCTTTTAGACCATTTGGTAGTTCTCGTGCTTTCTTCTTTGACTCGAAAGAAGAAAAATCTATTTCAAGTCCACTTAAAAACATCAGAAAAATAAAACCGAGCATGGATAACGTATCTAACCATGCATCATGTTCAACTACCAGTTGAAGACCGCTTTTTCCAATGATGAGCCCCATGATGATTTCAGCAACAACGACCGGAATGGTCAGCTTAAATCGGTGCAATAAAAGTGGGGTGAAAAAGGCAACAATAATAACGACAACGAGTGATGAAACAGATGTATGCTCCATTGGCTAAAGCCTCCTAACATTGATGTTTAATCTTTTATGGTTTACGTTAAAGCATTGATTCTAACAATTGCCTAAATGAAAAGAAAGCCATTCGTTATATGTTCTAAAATTCAAACTTCTTTAACCCCGATGAATGGATGAGAAAAATCAGGAGG
This sequence comes from Bacillus sp. FSL K6-2431, assembly GCF_038005165.1. Lineage (NCBI taxonomy): Bacteria > Bacillati > Bacillota > Bacilli > Caryophanales > Bacillaceae > Bacillus > Bacillus sp. FSL K6-2431. The sequence goes on from NZ_JBBOSQ010000001.1 coordinate 915,862, forward strand.
AAATCTTATGAAATTTGATATCATTGGTGATATCCACGGCTGCTACGAAGAGCTGCTTGCCCTCATACACAAACTAGGATACGAATTCAAACATGGATTACCCGTCCATCCTGATAAGAGAACGCTAGCACTTGTCGGTGATTTAACAGATCGAGGACCTCAGTCAGTAGATGTCATGCGATTTGTCATTCATGCCTACGCACACGGCGCGATCCGCTACGTACCTGGCAACCATTGCTTTAAGCTTTATCGCTATTTAAAAGGAAATCCGGTGAAATTACTTCATGGCATTGAAACCACAGTGAACGAAATAAAAAAGCTGCCCCTTCATGAACAAACCAAATTGTCACATGAATTTAAGCAGCTATTTGAGAAGGCTCCGCTTTACGATGTACTTATTCCTGATGAACTGATGATTGCTCACGCAGCGATGAAGGAAAAGGACATTGGAAGAAAGCCGAACAAACAGATGCGATCCTATCTATTATTTGGCGCAGTCACAGGAGAAACGTGGCCGGATGGGCGACCTGTGCGGAAGGATTGGGCAAAGGAATATCGCGGAAAACCATGGATTGTCTACGGACATACACCAGTGAAAGAACCGCGATTCGTTGGCAGAACTGTCAACATTGATACAGGCTGTGTATTTGGCCATCGGCTGTCTGCCCTTAAATATCCTGAGCTTGAAACGGTTTCTGTTCCTTCCTCTATGCCTTATGACGATTCAAGGTTTCAGCATTTCACATCATAAAAAAACCCGGTCCTGCGCTTGCAGGTAGCCGGGTTTCTCTATTTAAAGCAGCAATGATTTCATGTCTTCAGGAAGCGGAGCCGAGAATGTCATTTCCTCCCCGGTCATCGGATGAGGAAAGACAAGAGTCTCACTATGCAGTGCCTGCCGGTTCATCTGCTCACTCGTCCCGCCATATAACGTATCTCCGATGAGCGGATGACCAAGATACTGCATATGAACACGAATTTGATGGGTTCTCCCCGTTTCAAGTGCCAGCGTCACATCTGACATGTTCAACTCAGCATCCACCGCTCGCACTGTAAAATGCGTCACAGCTTCCTGCCCAGTATCATCGACCATTCGCTCGATGATACTATCTCCTTTTCGGGCAATTTTTGCACGAATGGTTCCATGCTTTTCTTTGATCATGCCATGTGTAAACGCTCTGTATGTTCGTTTGACCGCTCCACTTTTCTGCGCTTTTGATAAAAGGCTGTGGGCAAAGCGATGCTTGGCCACAAGCATGACGCCAGATGTATCACGATCAAGGCGGTTCACTAAATGAACCGTCAGCCGAACAGACTGCTCTGCATAATGATGCAGCAATCCATTCGCAATACTGTGCTCTCGGTGCTCCCGAGAAGGAATGGACGGAATATATGGCTTTTTATTCAGCACAAGGACATGCTCATCCTCAAATAAAATATCAAGCGGAATCGGAGCAGGCTTTAGCCCTTCACTCACTTTTTCCTCTGGGAATAAAATGGTGAGCCTGTCTCCGTTATGCAGCTTGTATCTCACAGTCACATGCTCTCCATTAATGAGGAGATCACCGCCATCAAATTTAATATCCGTCAGCATTCTTTTCGAAATGCCAATATCTATTAAATAATCCTTTAAAAGCAGCCCTTCTTCTTTGGCTGTCATGGTTTTGTTTAGTGTAAAGTATTCCAGCGAGAACGACCTCTTTCTTATTCACCTTTTCCGATAAAGGAATCTTGCACCCTTTTCCAAAACGGAAATGGTCTAAATCGGGCAAAGCGGACATTCTCGTCTGCTACCCGGCATTGAATGGATTTGACGTCCTTATGAAGCAGCGTCAAATGATCAATGGTTACCTGAAAATCGACATCATTCCTCGGTTTAATGACACAAGTATGGTGGTCTGGTAAAATAAGCGGCGAACCGACCGTTCGAAACACTCTGTTGTTGATTGAAGCCATTTCTGCCAGCTGAATGGCTCTAATGGAAGGATGAATAATGGCGCCCCCAAGTGCTTTATTATAGGCTGTACTGCCAGACGGCGTAGACAGACAAAGACCGTCACCTCTGAATGTTTCAAACAGCTGACCCCTAATTTCAACATCTGCCACAAGTGTCCCTTCCATACTTTTAATCGTACATTCATTCATGGCTAAATATTTCTCTTCTCTGCCACCATCGTTGTATCTGACAATGACTTCTAAGATCGGATATTCCACAATGTGATAAGGGGTTTTCGCAATAGCTAAAACGAGTTTTTCAATTTCACTTGGCACCCAGTCAGCATAAAAACCAAGATGACCTGTATGAACACCGACAAAAGCTGTTTCATTCAGACGGTCGCTATAACGGTGAAACGCATAAAGAAGGGTGCCGTCTCCACCAACCGTAATGACAAGATCGGGTTCCTCTTCATTAAGTTCCATCCCGAAATCCAATAAGTAGGTCTGAATTTTACTTTTGAGTGTGTCAGATACAGAATTCCCTTTCGAAGAAACTGCAAATTTCATGAATTCTTCTCCTTTTCCACCTTGCTGCTATGAGAGGGCAGCATCATATTTGATCAAGCACAGGCTCAGCTATCGTTTTTCTTTTTCCGGGAAAATGCCACTTGTGCTTCTTGAATTTCCCCTCTAATTTCAGACATCTCATCATCAAGAAGAGATGCTGCCTCGGAAGCTCTTTGAAGGCGCAGCTTGACTTTCTCCGGGATATTCCCGCTATATTTATAATTCAGAGAATGCTCAATGGTCGCCCAAAAATTCATCGCAAGTGTACGAATTTGGATTTCGACGAGGAGCTGCTTCTCTCCATTAATCGTTTGCAGCGGATATAACACAACAAGGTGGTACGAACGGTATCCGCTTTCTTTATGCTCTGCAATATAGTCGCGTTTATCAACAACCACGAAGTCTTTTCGTGACTGGAGCATTTTTTTCACGACTTGTATGTCTTCTACAAACTGGCACATAATGCGAAGCCCAGCAATATCCTGCATCGTTTCGATTTCATGCATTGGGATGTTTTTACGCTTTGCCTTTTCTAATATGCTGGCAACAGGTTTCACTCGGCCTGTAACAAATTCTACTGGTGAATGGTCATCCTCGAATTCATACAGCTTTCGAATGCCTTTTAGTTTCACTTTTAATTCTTCGACTGCTTGTTTATACGGTGCGAGGAATTGATCCCATTGTTTTTTGTCCATGAAACTTCCCCCAATTCCATATACCTAATTATTTCAGAGGAATGTGCTCTTCACTTTCTCTTCCATATCTCCGTAATTGGCATTGTCTTTAATATTGTCGATTAAATAATGTAATTCTTGATGAAGCTGAATGAGTTCTAACAAATGTCCTCCCGCTGTCAAATAGACAGGGATGTCAAGATTCATTGCTTCTTTTAATGGAGTCCATGTATGTTTCCCTAAGATAAGATATGAAAAGGACTCCTCGTTTTCAAGTATGTAAACGAACGCAAAGTGATCAGAATCAACAAGCATTTGTCCTGATGCTTTTGCTTTTTGGATTTGCTCTTCTGACTTGGTCGTCAAAATCAGCCTGTCTTCTTTTAAAGTTGCTTCTGCGATTTCAATTCGGTTTTGCATCATGATCTCCTTTACAACAAAGTACAGCTTTATTTTATCATATCAAGTTCAATATTGATAAACCGAACTTATTGAGAAAATCCTATTTTCTTCTTATAAATGATCCTTTCACGTAATTATCCATTGATTTTGGCACATGTGGAAAGAGAAATAATAGATAAAAACAGTCTTTTACATGATGAACATACTTCATGTACAATAATCATATTTCCTCTAAATGAAAGGTTGATGTCAAAATGGCACAGGAAATTGAAATAGAACTAAAGCAATTGTTAATGAAAGAAGAATTTGAACAGTTGAAACAACATTTTCAATTGAAGGATTCGGATTTTCACACGCAAACCAACCATTACTTTGATACACCTCAATTTGATATAAAATCTCAATTCGCTGCATTAAGAATGAGAGAAAGAAACGGTCAGTGGGTTCTCACGTTAAAGGAACCACACGAAATAGGCTTGCTCGAAACCCACCAAACGATCGCTCCTCCTTCAAGCCTTGACGATTTCCAGCTGCCAAAAGGTGAAGTGGCTGACAGGCTAGATCATTTGAACATTCAAAAGGATCAAATTGTGTATTTTGGTTCACTTGAAACGTCAAGAGCAGAAAAAATGATCAAAGAAGGCTTAATTGTTTTGGATCACAGCCGATATTTAACAGTAGAGGACCATGAACTTGAATTTGAAGTGAGCGACCTGGAAATCGGACAAGCCGCATTCTCCGCATTGCTCCAACAATTCCAAATCCCTGTTCGAAACACGAAAAACAAAGTCGTACGTTTTTATGAAGAGAAAATGAAAACACAGAATAGATGAATTCCTTGAAGGAGGAACATGATGAACGTCAATCAACTTCAATCCTTTATGCAGCTCCAAGCGCTTAAAACATTACAATCAGACCCTGGACAAACGCAAATGCCGGGCGGCCAAGAATCGACTGCACAAGCTTCATTTCAGTCGCTGCTGCAAGATTTTTTAGGCGGATCAGAATTATCACGCCTGCCGCTTTCAATTTCTGCATTTATGGGAACGGACCCATCAACGGCTCCGAACACGCAATACGCGCGTACAAACCCATACTTATCTGCTATCGCTGGCGGTGAGCAGCTTCAAGCTCAACCTTCATATGCGAATGACGCTCCATTGAATACAGCAAATGGTATTGGGAATGTCTTAAACAACAGCTACACGCCGCCGCTTCAAAAGGCTGTTTCAAGCGGCTCATCATCAAAGGAAATTAATCAAATTGTGTCACAAATGGCTCAAAAACATGGTGTTCCAGAAAAGCTAATTCATGCGGTCATTAAGCAAGAATCTGGCTATCGTACGAATGCGGTCAGCCATGCAGGCGCGCTTGGCCTTATGCAGCTTATGCCATCAACTGCTAAGTCACTTGGCGTGAATAATGCCTTTGATGCGGCTCAAAACATCGAAGGCGGCACGAAGTATATCAAACAAATGCTTCAGAAATACAATGGAAATGTCTCACTCGCCTTAGCTGCTTATAATGCAGGCTCTGGAAATGTTGATAAATACGGCGGCATTCCACCATTTAAAGAAACACAAAATTATGTAAAGAAAATCACAGCACAATATTTCGCTTAAACCGAAGAGAATAACCTCTTCGGTTTTTTGTATGTCGCTTTTCACCCTTTTTTGACTGAATGTGTTATGATATGGTCAATTGATCACGGAACCCACCTCTCCCCTTATTTCCAATAGACCAAAGCGGTTTGTTTGTGGAATTGAGATGAGGTTGTTAAAATAAGTACAAGAATAGAAACATTAAAATAGAACAAACTGAATATCACTTTTGAAATAAATGAATTCACAATAGGGCGCTTCATCCTATTAACTACGAGTAAAAGGAGTAGTCAACATGGTACAATCGTTTAACGCACCTTACGAAGCGGTTGGAGAGGAACTTCTATCGCAACTTGTTGATACTTTTTATGAAAATGTAAAGTGTCATCCTTTGCTTCATCCTATTTTCCCGGATGACTTAAAAGAAACAGCAAGAAAACAAAAACAGTTTTTAACGCAATATTTAGGCGGACCCCCGCTTTATACAGAGGAGCATGGCCACCCTATGCTACGGGCGAGACATCTCCCTTTTCCAATTACTGAGGAGCGGGCTGACGCATGGCTTGAATGCATGGAGGATGCAATGGATCAAGTAGGATTAACCGGCGATATTCGTGACTTTTTATTTGAGCGACTTTCTTTAACGGCTCGTCATATGGTCAATCAAACACCTGAAAAGGATGGACGATCTTGAGCTGCAATACGCACGATCAATATTTCTCACACTGTCACGGACATCCTCAAAAGCCGATTGAAATCTATGTATTCATTGACCCTCTAAGTCCAGACTGCTGGTTATTAGAACCATCCATTAAAAAATTAAAAATGAAGTACGGCCGTTTTTTCACTTTACGAACGGTGACAAGTTCTAGTATTAATGCATTGAATCGAAAACGAAAAAAGCATTTACTGACCGAAGCATGGGGGAAATTTGCGACCAAAACTCAGACCAAAAAAGATCAAATGCTGTCTGAACAAATTGTGACTTCACCCTATCTCGCCTCGCTTGCATTAAAAGCGGCTGAACTTCAAGGTAGAAAATGCGGAATGAAATTTCTGCGACTCATTCAAGAATCACTTTTTTGCCATCAGCAAGATGTCACAAGTGAACATGTACTGCTAGAAAATGCAAAAAGCGCTGGACTAGACATCGAGGAATTCCAGCGCGATATTCATTCTCAAAGTGCTGTCAAAGCACTAAAATGTGATATGAAAATTGCCGCTGAAATGGACGTGTCTGAGCTTCCGACCTTTGCCTTTTTTAATACAGTAAACGGAGATGAAGGATTAAAAATTTCAGGTGCGTACTCTTATGATGTATACGAGGAAATCCTTTTTGAAATGATTGGTGAAAAACCAACCCCATCAGAACGGCCTCCAATTGAATGGTTTATTGCTTACTTTCAATTTGCATCTGCCAAAGAGATTGCGGTCGTTTATGACCTGACACTTGATGAAGTTGAACGAGAAATGAAAAAGCTGGCTTTCGCTAAAAAAGTCGAACGTGTACAAGTGCAGCAAGAAATGTTTTGGCGCTATAAAGAAGATGATCATCATTCAGATCTTGATGTCTATCGCTGTGAGAATGAACATGGGTGCTGACCCATGTTTTTTCTTTACTCTCCAAAAGAACATTTGTTCTATTTTTAGGTACGAAGAAACCGCGCCGGGATAAGCGCGGTTTCACTATGTCTTAACGACAACAAAGGGGATGGGAGAAATTTTTCACGGTCAAACAAAGGGGTAATGTTTGTATGTGATTAATTTCACATCTTTAGTATATCAAATTTTGTCGACTTATGACAACAGATATACTATATGTTCATATTTTTGTCACAAAACATAAGAGGGTTGTCACTTTCATATAGTGAAAGTAACGAAAAAATGGAGGGATCTGCATGCGCAGCACAACCATTGGACTTGTTTCCATTGGCTTATGTTTCTTTTTAAACATATTAGGCTTAATGAAAATGCTTCCTCTTTATCTCACATCGCCACTCTTATTTGCTGCAATACTTTTTACACTTTATCGACTGAACCACCGGAAGACCTTTAAGGGATTTAAAGGTTGATGATAATGAACGGCCTCTACATGTGAAGAGGTCTTTTTTGTGAAAAAAACTCCTGTCAAAAGATGAGTTTGCACTCACACGTCTGACAGAAGTCTTTTCATTACTCACCCGTTTTAGAGATGAGCTCTTCCATTTCTTTTAATTTTTCTTCGAACAATTGACATGCTGCTTCGATTGGTTCTTTGGAAGCCATATCAACACCCGCTTTTTTCAGCACATTGATTGGATAATCAGAGCTTCCTGCTTTAAGGAAGTCTGTGTAGCGCTCTACCGCTGGTTTTCCTTCTTCTAAGATTTGCTTGCTTAATGCCTGTGCAGCACTATAGCCTGTAGCATATTGATAGACATAATAGTTGTAATAGAAGTGAGGGATTCTCGTCCATTCTAATCCGATTTCCTTATCCACAACCATGCCGTCTCCAAAATACTTCTTATTCAGGTCGTAATAAAGGTTCGTCATGAATTCTGGCGTTAAAGCCTCTCCTTCTTGTGCTTTCACATGAATCAAATGCTCAAACTCAGCAAACATCGTCTGTCTGAATACCGTTCCTCTAAATCCTTCTAGCAAGTGATTTAACACATACAAACGCTGCTTTTTATCATCTAGATGATTCAGCAGGTATTCGCCAAGTAACGCTTCATTTGTCGTAGAAGCTACTTCAGCTACAAAGATGCTGTAGTTTCCATACGGATATGGCTGGTGCTTTCTTGTATAGTAGCTGTGGACGGAGTGCCCAAATTCATGAGCCAGTGTAAATAAATTATCAATATTATTTTGCCAGTTCATGAGGATATATGGATTTGTGCCATAGCTTCCAGATGAATACGCACCGCTACGTTTCCCTTTATTCTCATAAACGTCTACCCAGCGATTATTGAGTCCCTCTTTTAACACGGACACATATTCTTCTCCTAATGGCGCTAACCCTTTTAGCATATAATCCTTTGCTTCATCGTAGGTTAGCTTCATGCCAGCATCTTTTACAAGTGGCGTATACAAGTCATAATTGTGCACTTCATCAAGCTTTAACACCTTTTTACGCAATTCAATATAACGGTGTAATAACGGTAAATATTGATGAACTGTATCAATTAGATTGTCATATACTTCTTCTGGAATACTGTTTCGAGATAGTGCTGATTCTCTTGCCGATTTATAATTTCGTACTTTTGCATAAAAATTATCCTTTTTAATCGAACCGCTCAGTGTCGAAGCAAGCGTGTTTTTATACTGATCATACGTTTTATACACAGCTTTAAAGGCATTCTTTCTCACTTCACGGTCATCACTGTTTAAAAATGTGATAAAGTTGCCATGGGTAATTTTCTTTTCTTCCCCATTTTCATCCTTTACAGAAGGGAACGAAATATCAGCATTGTTAAACATACTAAAAGTAGTAGATGAAGTTGAGAGAGGTTCAGATGCCTCAGCTAATAAGGCCTCTTGCTCCTCACTTAAAATATGTGGACGTTCTTTATTAATTTCTTCAAGAGCATGAGAATACAGTTTTAATTCTTCTTTTTCCAGAATAAACTGCTGCAATTTATCTTCTTGAATCGATAAAATCTCTGGAACAATATAAGCAGAAGTACTAGAGAGTTGTGTAAATAAATTCGATGCTTTATCATTCAGCGCTTGAAATGATGAGTTAGTTGTATCCTCATCGTATTTCATGTGCGCATATGTATAAAGCTTACCAAGCTTTTCAGAAAGCTGATCCTGAAAGGTTAGGGCTTCATACAGTACATCAGCAGAATGGGCGAGCTTGCCTTTAAATTGGGCGAGCTTAGGAATTTCTTTTTTGACCGCTTCGAATTCCTTGTTCCATGCATCGACGCTTTCAAAAATATCTTCAAGTCGCCATTTGTTTTCTTCTTTTACTTCGCTTCTGTCTGGTAAATGGTTGTTTTTGCTTTGTGAAGTCATATGAATCCCCCTTGCATAAGTTGTGTTGAACCAACCTTTCGGAAAGTGAAAGAAATTGGTGTTGTATTTATCTTCTTTGTTTTGAACTATATTTGTCAAATCATATGCAGAAATAAATACCAAACAGACTAAAAAAATGAGAAAAAAGCGTTTCTTTCTATTCAATCGCAGCACCACCTTTTTCTTATCATGATCAAAGTGGGCATGAAACATGCTAATGAAATAAGAAAGCATCTCGTTTGAACGCTTCATCTACTGTTTGTATCGGCATTTGATTTGACGCTACTTCATAATTACCCTCTTTCGTCATGTGTAAAAACCCTTGTCTGACAAGCGCATGAACATATGATGTGATAACCTCTTTTAATTCTTCTATTGAAACATCCCCATATCGAAGCTTTACTTCTTTCATCTGGATACACCGCTTGATTTCTTTCATCAGCAGTTGAATCGTCACTGGACTGCTTCCTTTTTTCCTTATTATCCAATCATATAGACACCCCTGCCAGACATAAACGGGACTTGTAAAGATGTACGCTTCTGGCAGCGGGATAAATAATTCAGCCGGTAGAAAAGGGAAAGCTGTTTGATGATGCTCATAAAAAACGTCTCTCAACCGTTTGCTTTCATTTGATAAAATGCGAGGAGGCCGCTGCCTAAATTGCTGTATGCACCTTAGCCATTGCTTAGAAACTTGACGCTTGCTTGATGGCGGCGATAGGATATCCGAAAGTTTGCGGTATGCTGTTGGCGGTCTGACAGTCATGGCAGCACATATTTTCGTTGGTTGAAATACAAGGAGTTGAGCAAGATGGATGAATCGATTCTGGAGCGGACAATAAAAAATCAGACTTCCTTTCTGTGATTCCCTTAGCATTCCCCAATGAATGGAGGAGAAGGAAAAGAGCTGGGCAGATTTTCGCTTTAAACGATTTGCTCCTAGGACCCATATAGGGAAGAGCCCTGCTTCGCGGAGTCCTGCTGTTCTTTTACGGAGCTCTTGCCGTGAAATATTTGAGCATTGATATTCGATTGCATAGCTTGTTCCTCCAATAGAGACGGTCACGTCAGGACGCTGATGAACCATTGACACATACTTTTCAAGCACTGGTTTATGTCCCAGCTGCTGAAGCCAATTCATCATGGCTTCTTTCCCCGCCTGATGATATGCCGTTTCGCCTGAGGCTAGTGGACATGCTGTCAGCTGTTTATGTGCAAAATGATAAACACGTTGTTCACCAAGCTTTAATTGCACTTCTTCCCTGCATTCAGGGCAGTAAAATTTGCACGTTGTCCTGACATGCTCCAACCTGTTTTTAGATAAGTGATGTGTAATTCGAATAAGCTTTCCATTATCCATGATCGCTGTATTCATTCAGCTCGCCCCTTAGTTTTTGATGACCGTATTATAGCTTGTTCGTCTATAAGAGAGCGAATAGGCAAAATGAGCTTTTATTGTGTGAAAATATGATTTTACTGATGTTTTCTTGAGGAAAATGAAAAAACCCCCTGATAAAAAGGGGGAAAATACAATCTTTATAGTAATGGCGATAATAATCTTGCTGTTGATTCAAAGAGTCTTACCCTTAACGGTCTCTTTGCAAATTCTTCTGGGACAATCTCGTGCGACTGTTCTAAATCACCTAAAAAGTCGTTCACGAGCTTCTCAGTGCTTTTCGTTTTATAGAGGAAGGCATTCACTTCAAAATTCAAATGAAAGCTTCTCATATCCATGTTGGCCGTGCCTATCGAAGCCAGCTCGCTATCTACAATGATAAATTTACTATGCATAAAGCCTTGATCATATTCATACACCTTTGCCCCTGCTTCTAAAAGCTCCGGGAAGTATGAACGGGACGCATGGAAGACGATCCGTTTATCTGGATTCTTCGGTGCAATAATCCGTACGTCTACTCCGCTTAATGCAGCAATTTTCAATGCAGACAAAATATCATCATCCGGCACAAAATATGGTGAAGCAATCCAAATAGACTTTTTGGCAGAGATAATCATAGAGAAAAAGAGATTTTTAATGACCTCCCACTGTTTATCAGGACCACCAGCAATCATTTGTACGCCTTCTGTTGTAATCTCAATGTGGGTGAAATCTTTGAAGTATTCCACACCTGCACATCTCTCATTCGTCATATAGTACCAATCCTGCATGAAAATCTGCTGCAGATCACGAACAGCTTCACCCTTAATCATCAAATGCGTGTCACGCCAAAATCCATATTGTCTGCTTCTGCCCATATATTCGTCTCCAATGTTTAGCCCGCCAACAAATCCAACTTCTCCATCAATCACGACAATTTTTCGGTGATTTCGGAAATTGATTTTATTATTTAACAGTGGCAGCCTCACGGGTAAAAATGGAACGATCTGAACGCCAGCCTTTTCGAGGTCAGCAATATATTGACGAGAGAGCTTTAAACTCCCTACATCGTCATATAAAAAGCGGACAATCACGCCATTTTTCGCTTTATCAATGAGAATATCTTTTAATTCTTGTCCAAGGTCATCGTGGCGGAGAATATAATATTCTAAATGAATGTGATGTGTCGCCTTTTTGATTTCTTCAAAAATATGAGAGAATGTTTCTTCTCCATTCGTCAGGACTTTAGAGGACGTGCGATACGTAATAGGGGTATGTCCAAGTCTGTGGGCCAGCTTAAATAAGAGCTGCTGATGATCACCCATATGCGTCATTTTCTCAATCGCTTCTCTATGAATATGTTCATCTTCCTGGATTAACTGTTCGTCCAGGATGGCTTTCTTTTCAAACAACCGGCGCTTTTTGATATTGCGTCCAAAGAAAATATAGAACAAAAAGCCGAATAACGGAAAGCTGCCAAGCAGGACAAGCCACGTTATCGTTTGAGATGGATTCCGGTTCTCCAAGAATATGACAAACCCGATGAAGATAATCGATAAAGTGAACAGAACGCTGACTGAACTTAATACACTTACCGCTAAATCACCGGCAATTAATTGAATGACTAAATAAGCACCTATCGTAATGATAAGAAAAAATAGAACTTTGACTAAATTTCTCATTTCATTTTCTCCTTGCCGATCTCTTTATTTACCTATTCATTCCGATAAAAAAGCCGATTCCTCTATAGAAATCGACTTTTGTTGGTTACGAGAAGTGCTGTTGAATCGTTTCAAGGGCATTTCCTTCGATAATCAGCTGACCATATTCTTTCAGTCTGTAAATGCTGACCACTGATTCATGAGCATATTCAAGCAAAATGCTGAGCTTATTCTCCACTTGCTCATCTGACAAATCCTCGTGGAAGTCAACATATAGATAATAACGGTTTTCAAACGAATATAAACTTGAGGTAAAATCCTGCATATTTAATTGAGAAAGTGCAATCAAATCTTCAAAGTCATCCATTTTCAACACAAATTGAAGTTGAAGTTTTTTGTCCTTCTCATTATGGTCTTCTTGATCCTGCTCTTCTTTTTGAAAATCATCAAGCAGTGCGTCTAGACTTTCTTCATCTGTTTGATCTTTTTTATCTTCTGGAATCGGCAATTCGAGCTTTTGTCCATCTTTAGAAAGTTGGGCTTTCGTCACGACAATTTCAAGACCTTTGTCAAGTGCCTGCACTTGAATCCAAAGCGGTCCCTCAACTGCAAATTCTTCTTCTTCGTGCACTTCATCCATTACTTCCCAAAACAGCTCTTCACTGCGTTCACGATTATACCAAATCTCTTCACGGTCAAATCCGCGGTCTTCAATATCACCGTAGGAAATATAAAATTTCACTGTATGTTCATTAATTCTTTCGATTTCCATTTTGCCAACCTTCCCTTCTATATAAGATGTTGAAGGGACATACAAGCTCCCAATTAATAGTACTTTACTACACTTTACCCGTTCCGTCTACATGTTAACCTTTTAAAGAATTGAGGTATTGCTTCGTACTGTCTATTTTATGATAAAACATGAATAAAAGAAATAAAAACGCATTTTTTGCAGAGAAAACTTACAGAAACATATATTTGAATTGTCTTCATATATTGGTTGTACGAGCTCTATTAGACATGAGGTGAAATGGATGGAAACAGAATGGATCATATCCTTACTGATGATTATTGGCATCGATCTGATTTTAGGCGGAGATAACGCGTTGATCATTGCGATGGCTAGCCGCAGCTTGTCAAATGACAAACGCAATAAAGCCATATGGATCGGCACACTTTTGGCAGTGCTGATGAGAATTACAATGACAGGTGCCGCAGTTTATTTATTGACCATCCCTTATTTGCAATTTATCGGCGGACTTTTTCTCCTTTATATAGGATACAATTTGTTAATTGAACAAAAGAAAGAATCAATTCGCATTAAAAGCAGCGGCTCCCTTTGGCGTGCGGTTCAGACCATTGTGATTGCCGACCTCTTTATGTCACTTGATAATGTGATTGCAGTTGCAGGAGCGGCAAAAGGCAACATGCTGCTGACCGCTTTTGGCCTGATGATTTCAGTACCGATTATTATTTGGGGAAGTAAGCTGATTCATGCCGCTTTCACCAAATTCCCGTTTCTTTTATACGGAGGAAGTGCTCTTTTGGCTTTTACTGGCGGTGAAATGATTGTTCGTGATGTGAAATTGAATGAATTTATGGCTCAGCATGCAACTCTTGAATTGATGCTTCCGTTTTTAACGGTCGTCATGGTCATTTTAGCCAGCCTGTTTTACGAACAAACGGCTGAAAACAAATGAAAAAAGCTGCCAAATGATCGGCAGCTTTTCGTTTTTCTATTAGTTAGCAAGTCGCTGAGCTTCTCTTAGTTGGAATGTACGAACCGTTCTTGGAAGGAAACGTCTAATTTCATCTTCATTGTAGCCAACTTGTAGTCTTTTTTCATCCAAGATGATTGGACGTCTTAAAAGACCTGGATGCTCATTGATCAGTTTATACAATTGTTGAAGAGGCATTGTCTCAACATTCACATTTAGCTTTTGGAATACTTTTGAACGTGTTGAGATAATTTCATCTGTACCGTCTTCAGTCATTCGAAGAATTTCTTTGATTTCATCGATTGAAAGAGGCTCTGAAAAGATGTTTCTCTCTTGATACGGAATATTGTGCTCTTCTAACCACGCTCTTGCTTTTCTACATGATGTACAGCTTGGTGATGTGTATAATGTTACCATAAATCTTCACTCCTCAATTTGTAGAATGAATATTGATCTGTATTCTTAAATTAAAATTGTTCTAAATAAGTAATCTTTATAGTGATTATACTATAAAAAAGTAAGTGTGAACAGATTTTCTTGCAATTTTTGTGACAAAAACTAGACAATTTCATTCATTTTCTCGTGTTGCTTGATGTCTGAACATTCTCATTTAGTCGAGATGATCGAAAATATTTTTTTGTTTTCTATTTTCAATGACCTTCAATACATCATCAACATCCTCATACGACTGCCCATACCATTCTTCATCTTTATACGTATGGATTCGTTCATAGGTTTTCCTCATAGCCTCCATCATTTCTTCCTCATTATCTGTAAGAGGCGACCAATAAAGGATTTCCATGCGGTTCACTTCATTTGTTGCAAGTGACCTGCGTTTATAACCGATTGATTCTGCATGCTTGAAGTGCTCTCTTTGGTAAAACTTTAGGCGTTTTGCAGTATCTGCATCATCTTCATCTACAGGCTCAACCTCAAGCAAGATCGGTTTCTTTTTTTCCTTCAGCTTATGAATGAGCTTTGATCCGAGGCCTTCACCTCTTGCATCTCTGGAAACAAATAAATAATCAATAAAGATAAAATTATCAAATTCGGCGTACATCATCACATGATGAGGTCCTTCCTCCTTATGATAAACATCACTTCTTTCCTTTAATAAAGCTTCCATATGCTCTTTTGACTTCATTTCTTCTATCGGGAAGTATTCACTGAGCTTTACATACCAATTCATGGATCCGCTCCTTATGATATCGTTAAGAACCACTTCCTTAGATATTCCCGATTTCCTGCTATTTAAACGCCTGTACTAGTAAGACGCAGCAAAGTCTCCTCTAGTTTCACTTTTTTTCAAACAACAGAAAAAAAGTTTTATATCGAACGATTCATGAGTAATTGAAAACAGACAAACAGGATAAGTGTCATCCCAGTTTGGAACATGATGAAATAAAGATACTTGCTGCGCCGTGCTTCCTCTTTCTGATTGCTTGTTTTCCGGTGAAGCATATATTCCACGGAAAAAGACACGATGCCAATGAGCACCATAAATATGAGCATCCACTGTCCTCCATTTGGCTTTCTCAAAAAGGACGTTGAAAAAAGCATGAATACAATGAGAAAGTGAAAGAATGAATAACGAAACGTCTTCCATATCGACATCTGATTTCCTCCTAGAACCTGCTTGTTTTTAACTAAAAATTACCATCATCTCGTTTTTTTGTAAAATAAAAAAAAGAAGCACTGACATAGCAGTGCTCCTTCCTTCTTATAATTGTTTTGCCTGAAGCTCTTTGAATTCTTCCTCTGTGCAGCTCACAAAGTGACCTGGCTTCACTTCACGGAAATCAGTGTTTGTTCCTTTGTGAACGGACGGATCATACTTGATTCGTTTGCGGTTACGCTCATAATCTGGATCTGGAAGCGGAATCGCAGATAGTAATGATTTTGTATATGGATGAAGCGGATTTTCGTATAATTCATTCGCTGGTGCCAGCTCTACCAATTTCCCGAAATACATCACGCCAATACGATCGCTGATGTATTTTACCATGGACAGGTCATGGGCAATGAATAAATACGTTAAGCCTTTTTCTTCTTGCAGTTCTTTCATTAAGTTAACGACCTGTGCTTGAATCGACACATCTAATGCAGATATTGGTTCATCGGCAATAATAAAATCTGGCTCAACTGCTAATGCACGGGCAATTCCGATACGCTGCCTTTGACCACCAGAGAATTCATGCGGATATCTATTTGCATGCTCTTTGTTCAATCCAACAGTTTCAAGCAATTGGTACACGCGCTCTTTACGTGCTTGCTTTGTTTTCGCAAGGCCATGAATGTCGATGCCTTCTGCAATGATATCAAGGACTGTCATTCTAGGGTTCAGTGAGGCATATGGATCTTGGAAGATCATCTGCATTTGACGGTTGAACTCAAGCATTTTTTGTCTTGATTTCTTCCCGTGTACATTTTCTCCTTTATAAAGAACCTCGCCATCTGTCGCATCATAAAGTCTAATGATGGATCGGCCCGTAGTGGATTTACCACATCCAGACTCACCTACAAGACCTAGTGTTTCACCTTTGTAAATATCAAATGAAACGCCGTCAACTGCTTTCACCGTTCCTCTTGCTGTATGGAAATGCTGCTTTAAATTTTTGATTTCTAACAATTTTTCTGCCATGCTATTCACCCTCTTTTACTAATACAGGTTTTTCGTAGCTACCTTCTAGTTCACGCATTCTCGCCTTTACAGCAGCAGGCGGTTCAACTTTAGGTGCATTTGGATGAAGTAGCCATGATTTCACATAATGCGTATCTGATACTTTGAACATTGGCGGTTCTTGTTCAAAGTCAATTTTCATTGCATAATCGCTTCGGAGTGCAAATGCATCTCCTTTCGGCGGGTTTGTCAGATCTGGCGGTGTTCCTGGGATTGCAGTCAGCTTTCCTTCAGCTCCGCCATCTGTGTCTAGGCTTGGCATTGATGCCAATAGTCCCCATGTATACGGATGTTGTGGATTGTAGAAAATTTCATCCACAGTTCCTGTCTCAACAATCTGACCTGCATACATAACAGCTACACGATCAGCGACGTTGGCGACAACACCAAGATCATGCGTAATAAAGATAATTGACGTTTCAACCTTTTGCTGAATTTCTTTCATTAATTCTAAAATTTGCGCCTGAATTGTTACATCTAGAGCTGTTGTCGGCTCATCGGCAATCAATAGCTTTGGATCTGCTGCAAGTGCCATCGCAATGACAACCCGTTGTCTCATCCCGCCACTAAATTCGTGTGGGTATTGTTTGATTCTTTTTTCAGGCATTGCAATTCCAACAAGCTCCAGTAATTCAATGGCTCTTTTTTCAGCCGCTTCTTTTGAAATTTGTTCGTGCTTGAACAGCACTTCTGTAATTTGTTTCCCGACCTTCATCGTTGGGTTCAAGGAAGTCATCGGATCTTGGAAGATCATTGAGATGTCTTTTCCTCGAATGTTTTGCATTTGTTTTTCAGTTTTCTTGACAATATCTTGCCCATCAAACAGGATCTGTCCGCGCTTGAAATAACCCGGCGGCATCGGAATTAATCTCATGATGGCCTGTGATGTCACACTTTTACCAGAGCCAGATTCACCTACAATAGCAAGTGTCTCGCCTTTATTTAAGTGGAAGTTCACACCACGAATGGCTTGAACCTCTCCACCATATGTTTTAAATGAGATTGCAAGGTCTTTCACCTCTAGAATACGTTCACGTTCCATCCTAATCACTCCTTATTTACGCAACTTCGGATCTAAAGCGTCTCTTAGTCCGTCTCCAACCACGTTAAAACCAAACATTGTAATACAGATAAATGCGGCTGGGAACCATAATCTCCACGGGTAGTAAGTCATGGCTGGAATTCCGTCAGACGCCATTGTTCCCCAACTAGCTAATGGAGCTGGTACACCAAGCCCTAGATAGCTTAAGAATGCCTCCGTGAAAATAGCCGAAGGAATTGTTAGTGTCATCGTGACAAGAATTGGTCCCATTGAGTTTGGAATCAAGTGTTTAAATAAAAGTCTAGATGTTTTCGCACCTAATGTTTGTGCGGCAAGAACGTACTCTTGGCTCTTCAATTGTAAAACCTGTCCCCGAACAATACGTGCCATGTTAATCCAGCCTACAACTGTCATGGCGAGGATAATCGTTAATAATCCTTTTGGCAGAACAACCATCATTAAAATAACCATTAATAGTGTTGGGATTGCCCATAAAACGTCTGCGATACGCATCATCACTTCGTCCGTACGTCCGCCTTTGAATGCAGCAATACTTCCCCAGATAATACCGATGATCACGTCAAGAACAGCTGCTGCAAGACCGATAAAGATCGAAATTCTTGCCCCAACCCATGTACGAACAAACATGTCTCGGCCTAAATCATCCGTACCGAACCAGTGCTCTTTTGAAGGCGGCTGATCTGCATTAAGCAAATCTGTCGTAGAGTAATCATATTTAGAAAACACCGGAACGAAGATCGCCAGCATCACAACAATGAAAATAATTGTAAGCCCAACCATTGCAAGTTTATTTGCACGGAAGCGAAGCATAGCATCCTTCCATAAAGATAGACTAGGTTTAGAAATTTTTTCAGATTCTGCTGCATCAGCCGTCGCCGGCACAAATAAGTCTTTTCTCATCTCTTCCATGTGTTAGACCCCTTTCTTCGCCTTCGTCAGTTTAATTCTAGGATCGATAATACCGTAGAGGATGTCAACGACTAAAATACTGATTAATAGAATAATACTGTAGAAGACTGTGACACCCATGATGACGGTGTAATCACGGTTTGTAATACTTGTGACAAAGTGAGAGCCTAATCCAGGAATGCCAAAAATCTTCTCCACGACAAAACTACCTGTTAAAACTGAAGCAGCCATTGGTCCCATGTAAGTAATGACAGGTAACAATGCGTTTCGAATCGCGTGTTTGATCGTAACAGCTGATTTCGTTAATCCTTTCGCTCTAGCCGTTCTAATGTAGTCACTGTTTAGCACTTCAAGCATACTTGACCGTGAAAGTCTAGCGATAAATGCCATTGGCATGAAGGAAAGTGCAATAGAAGGTAGTACGGTGCTGGCCCAAGACTCCCATCCTGCAACTGGGAAAATCGCTAAAATGCTTGCCTCAGATGCAAATACATATTGTAGTAGCGCCGCTAAAATGAAACTTGGAACTGAGATTCCAAAGATCGTTAAAATAGCAATCGTATAGTCTTGCCACTTGTTATGATAGAGCGCTGCAAGGACCCCAAACAATACACCAAATGCTAATGCGAGGAGAATTGCCTCAATTCCGAGGGTAAAGGAAACGGGGAATCCAGAACCGATTAAGTCATTTACGGTTTGTCCTTTGTATTTAAATGAGGGACCAAAATCTAATTTTGCAACTGAACCTAAGTAGCTTACATATTGAACAAATAAGGGCTTGTCCAACCCGTAGTGCTCGTTTAGGTTTGCTTCAATTTCAGCAGGAAGTTTCTTCTCCCCAGAGAATGGACCACCAGGTGCTGCCTGCATGAGAAAGAAAGT
The DNA here is from genome assembly GCF_038005165.1 of Bacillus sp. FSL K6-2431. Lineage (NCBI taxonomy): Bacteria > Bacillati > Bacillota > Bacilli > Caryophanales > Bacillaceae > Bacillus > Bacillus sp. FSL K6-2431. The sequence goes on from NZ_JBBOSQ010000001.1 coordinate 935,331, forward strand.
TGCAGTTACAATAACAAACAGTGTGATTAAAATATATATTAATCGCTTACCGATATATTTAAGCAACGGAATTGCACCTCCATGATTTTACAACATTTTCTCTAATCAGCAAGAAAGGTATATGGAGAGACATCCTCCATATACCTTAAGATCCTTGCCGTAGATCTCTTACACTATAATCTTACTTTTCGAAATGAGCCCATTTGTATTGAACATCACCAAGTCCAGATACGACGACACCTTTAAGTTTTGGATCTTGTACCCAAAGCTGAGTGTAGAAGTAGATTGGTGCTATAGGCATATCGTCGATGATGATTTTCTCTGCTTTTTTCAGCATTTCTTCACGCTTCGTTTTATCTGTTTCTTTCGCAGAATCATTCAACAATTGTTGATACTCTTTGTTTTCCCATCCAGTGTCGTTGTTTCCACCGTCTTTATCTTTGTAAAGCTCAAGGAAGTTCACTGGATCGTTGAAGTCACCTAACCAGCCCATACGTCCAATTTGGTAATCTCCACTGTGGATTTTGTCGATGTATACGTTCCACTCAGAGTTATCAAGTTCAACTTTCACACCTAAATCTTTTTTCCACATTTCTTGAATTGCTTGTGCAATCTTTTGGTGAGCTTCATCTGTGTTGTAAGAAAGTTTCAATGCTGGAAGATCAGAAACTGACTTATAACCTAATTCTTTCACACCTTTTTCAAGAAATTCTTTAGCAGTTGCTACATCGTGATCTTTGAAGTAGCCAGTTTTGTTATCAGTAAATCCTTCCATTGTTGGAGGAACGATTGCCATTGCTGGAACTTGTTCACCTTGCGTAATTTTGTCAACAATTGCTTGACGGTTGATTGAGTATGCAAGGGCCTTACGGATGTTTGCATTATTTAAAGGTTTTGATTCTGTGTTGAATTTGTAGTTATAAATACCAGCGATCGTTTGAATTTTAAGACCGCCATCTTTTTTCAATGTTTGTAAAGATTCTGTTGGAAGGTTTCCAGTTGGAGAACCAGCCCAGTCAAGCTCACCTTTTTTGAACATGCTAAGCTCAGTGTTTGTGTCTTTGATCATAGACATGTTAATCTTTTTCAATTTCACAGTGTCTTTATCCCAGTATTCATTGTTCTTTTCAAGCGTGATAGAACCGCCATGTTTCCATTTAGAAAGAACGAATGGTCCGTTAGATACGTAGTTTTCACCAGCATTTGTGTACCAGTTTTTATTCTTTTCAGCCACTTTTTTGTTGACTGGCATATACGTATAGAATGCAGTTAGTTCAGTAAAGAACGGTGTTGGGTTCTCTAGCTCAACTACAAGCGTTTTGTCATCTTTTGCTTTAATACCAACATCAGCAACTTTCGCTTTCCCTTTGTTCGCTGCTTCAGCACCTTTAATATAGTAAAGCTGGTAAGCATACTGAGATTCATTTTTAGGATCTAATGCCCATTTCCAAGCATATTCGAAATCTTTAGCTGTGACAGGGTCACCATTAGACCATTTTGCATCACGAAGTGTGAATGTGTATGTTTTACCATCAGCACTTGTTTTGATATCAGAAGCCATTGCATTTTCTGGCTTACCTTCAGCGTTAATTCTTGTTAATCCCTCAAAAGTCTGACGGATGACACTTCCTGAAGTTGAATCATTTGCCAATCCCGGATGTAGAGAAAAAGGCTCAGTGGAGATATTCACATTTAGTGTTGTTTTAGCCTCTCCAGAACTGCTCGTGCTGTCGCCTGATTTGTTTCCGCTGAAACCACAAGCGCTTAATACAAGTGTGAAAATAAGCATTAAAGTAACAACAGACCAACGCTTTTTCAACTGTATTCCCCCTTATAATATGTTTTAGTTCAAAGGTCTCGATAGAAGATGAGATTCAGATTTAAGAAATAGCGTAAAAAAGTCCCTAAATAGCTTACTTTCTATTTCTTTTGTTTTTTCTGAATTTTCACTATGTAAAGAGCCTAGCACAAACGTGTGAACAAATTAATTATAATGAATAGAATAATTTATTGCAATATCAATTTCATATATTTTTAAAAAACGTAAATGGGGATAAAGAGGGATTTTTATAAACTAAAGTCTCAATCACTTCAACAAATTAAAGCGGAAATTGATTAAAATAATTTAACAAATTCAGCAGGAATAATGTTTTATACATATAATTAATCATCCTTTTTTAAAAAAATCTGACAGATAGTTGGTATTTTACCTAAAATTTTAAGTGTCAAACGACATGATGAGAAGGTCACATGAGGGCTTCGTGACTTTTTCATGGTCATCCTTTATAATAGATAGACATAATGTTGCGATGAAAAAGAAGAGTACATATATTCACCATTTACAGAGAGTCTGCGGCTGGTGCGAGCAGATAATGGCATGTATGGAATGGGCTTTGGAGCAGCTAACCGAACACTTTTGAAAGTAAGTAGGCTTAGACGGAGCAGTCTCCGATATCAACGTCTTGAGTGATTTCCATGTGAAATAACAAGGGTGGTACCACGGTTCATTCGTCCCTTTTCTGTTGAAAAGTGACGGGTGGGCCTTTTTATATTGAAGAAAAGAGGTTTTAGTATGACAAAGAAGACAATTTTTTCAGGCATTCAGCCGAGTGGTTCGGTCACATTGGGGAACTATATTGGAGCGATGAAGCAATTTGTCGATTTGCAGCATGATTATCACGGCTATTTTTGTGTAGTCGACCAGCATGCGATTACGGTGAGTCAGGACAGGCTAGCCCTTCGCCAAAATATTAGAAGCTTAGCAGCTCTTTATTTAGCGGTTGGACTTGATCCAGAGAAGGCGACATTGTTTATCCAATCAGAGGTACCTGCTCACGCCCAGGCAGGATGGATGCTGCAATGTGTTGCTTATATTGGGGAATTAGAAAGAATGACCCAATTTAAGGACAAATCCGCTGGTAAGGAAGCGGTTGTTTCAGGACTATTAACGTATCCCCCATTAATGGCTGGCGATATCTTATTATATGGTACTGATTTAGTCCCTGTCGGAGAAGATCAAAAGCAGCATCTTGAATTGACTAGAACGCTTGCTGAACGTTTTAACCGCAAATACAATGACATCTTCACTGTACCTGAAGTGAAGATTCCAAAAGAAGGCGCTCGGATTATGTCTTTAGCAGATCCGGTGAAAAAGATGAGCAAATCCGATCCGAACCAAAAATCGTTCATTACTTTATTAGATGAACCAAAGCAGCTTGAAAAGAAAATCAAAAGTGCTGTGACGGATTCAGAAGGCATCGTTAAGTACGACAAAGAGAACAAGCCTGGGATTGCCAACTTGCTGACGATTTACTCTGTGTTAGGTAACATATCGATTGCAGAGCTTGAGCAAAAGTATGAGGGCAAAGGGTATGGTGAGTTTAAGGGAGATCTTGCGAACGTCGTTGTTGATGCTTTAAAACCAATTCAAGATCGATACTATGAACTCATTGAGTCAGACGAGCTTGATCGCATTCTTGACGAAGGTGCTGAAAAAGCAAACCGCGCAGCAAACAAAATGCTGAAAAAAATGGAGAATGCAATGGGTCTTGGCAGAAAGCGCAAATAAAAAAAGCTTGCAGCACATCACGCTGCAAGCTTTTTCTAATTCACCTTTGATTCGTTTTCCATTTCCCAAAGCTTTTCAAAAAACGGCTGTCCCTTAATCATTTTTTCACAAAATGCTAAATGATTCTCTGACCATCCATCAATGGTTTCATTGTAAAGCATGTTCCAAATCTCTTCGAATGACATTCGTTTGATTTGATTGTACATGCGCGGATTCCATTCCGTATACCAATACGCAATCTCCGCCCTGTTTTGAAGACCTTTTAATTGATCGAGCGCCATAAACATTAGCTGCTTCAGCTGTCTTTCTTTTCTCGTTAATCCGCTGATGTGCTGCGGCGGCAAAGACAAAATGTGATACTCCTTCGCCGACTCAAGACGGTCCTGAGAGAATTCATATTCCTCAGCCTTCACATCCTTCACCATTTCATACACCAATTGCTCCTGCCTTGGGATTAAGCGGCTTTTCCTCACAGGAATAGAATACCCAATCGTATCCACAGCAATAATTCGTATGCCGTCTGTCACCACAAAGCAATATTCTAATTTACGCCGTTCATGATTTTTTCGAATATATGATTTCTCAAAAACAGATTCTAGCAGCGTCTTCGGCAGCTCTGAAAGATCATTCTCTATGTAATCATACAAAGGACTCTGCACCTTGAGTAAAGGTACTTGATCTAACAGCTCCACACTGTCCTCCTTGCGCCACTCATGAAAATGACACACATTGTAGCCATTTTCTTCCCCTTCAAACCAATTCACCCATACGTCATGAAGAAATAACATAACCAATCCCTCACTTTATAAAAACTGTTGTCCACAGTATGGGCAAGGGATAGAGAAATTATTCCAACTTTATTAAACTTCAAGCAGAGCGAATGCTGGCATGCTTTTCTTGATGACATAAAGAAAAGAAAGGGTGTCGCAGAGTCCCTTTCATCTTGTCATAAAAATGAGGCATTACTTTAACTTTTTAGGATCAAGCGCATCTCTCAGCCCATCTCCTAAGAAATTAAAGCATAAAACGGTCAGCAATATCAGTAAACCTGGGAAGAGCGGATACCACCACGCTTGCACCATAATCGAGAAGTTTTGTGCATCTTGCAGCATGTTGCCCCAGCTCGCTGTTGGCGGCTGTATGCCAAACCCTAGATAGCTCAGTGTTGATTCGGCTAAAATGACGGAACCTACTTTTAATGTAGCTGACACAATAATAGGACCGATACAGTTCGGTAAAATATGCGAAAAGATGATGACATGGTTTTTCGTTCCAATGGTTCTTGCTGCGAGTACGAATTCTCTTGTTCGCAGTGATAAAAATTCACTGCGGATCAGTCTCGCGGTTGTGGTCCATCCGGTCAAAGCAAAGATTAAAATCAATTTATCAATGCCCGGTTTGAAAATAGTAACGAGCGTGATCAAGAGAAAAATGTCGGGAATCGACAACACGACATCCACAAATCTCATTAACAAGGAATCAACAAATCCTTTGAAATACCCCGCTACCGCTCCGACCACAGTGCCAATGGTAATCGCACCGACCACCGAAACGAAACCGACTAATAAAGAGACCCTCGCGCCATAAAGCACCCTTGAGAAAATATCGCGGCCAAACTTGTCAGTTCCCATCAAATGCTCAACACTTGGCGGCTGGAGCCGTTTTAATAAATCTTGCTGCTCTGGTGCGTAAGGGGCAATCACAGGAGCGAAAATGGCTGAAAAGATAATGACCAATAAGATCACGGAGCCGGCAACCGCCAATTTATTTTTGAAAAATTTCTCGCAAAATAAACGCAGCATCGTCTCTGGCTTTGGCGGAAGACCCTCCTTTAATTTGAGATCAACAGGAGGTGTTCCCATATTAGGCTGTGCCAATTGTGCTTCAGCTCCCTTCTAATATTCAATACGCGGATCAACGATCGCATAGAGAATATCCGCAATTAAATTTCCAACCACCACGAGCACTGCGGAAATAACAGTCATCGCCATAATGACCGGATAATCTCTCGAAAAAGCAGAATCAATGAACAGCTTTCCAAGCCCTGGCCAAGTGAAAATTTGTTCCACTACGACTGCACCACCAATAAAGGATGGAATCATCAATCCGAAAATCGTAATGACAGGCATAAGACCGTTTCTTAACCCGTGCTTGAAAATGACTTTGTTTTCTCGAAAGCCTTTCGCTCTTGCGGTACGAATGTAATCCTGCCTCATGACATCAAGCATACTCGACCTTGTGTACCGGGTGAGCCCTGCCATATCAGCGGTTGCTAAAACAAAGGCTGGTAAAATGATGTGATGAAGCCGGTCAAATACATTAAAATCGGCGTTTAAGGTAGAGACGCCGCCTGTTGGGAACCATCCTAAATTCACAGATAAAACCATTATTAGAATGAGTCCAAACCAAAAGTTCGGAATAGCCAGTCCGATAAAAGATGTAAATGTAATGCCATAGTCTAGCTTTGTATATGGACGTTTTGCCGAAAGAACACCGAATGGGATGGCGATAATCAGGGCGACTAATGTAGAAAAGATCATGAGGATGAGGGTATTTGGCAGCCGGGCAAAAATCAAATCAGCCACAGGCGTTCCCTTTTTAACAATGGAGGTGCCAAAGTCACCTTGAAGCATATTGCCAAGCCATTTCATATACTGCACATATTCAGGGTCGTTCAAGCCGTACTTATCAATAAAAGCTTCCCGGTCTGCCGCACTAATGGTTGGGTCCATCATAAGTGACATCGGATCGCCTGGTGCTGCTTTCATAATGGCGAAGGACAAAATGGTAATCCCAAATAAGATGGGAATGGAAAGCAGTGTCCTTCTAATGATATATGTAACCATATGCACAACTCCTTTTTCATCGGATCGCCATACTGTGATGAAAAAGGGCTAAAATGATCTTTCTTTTAGCCCTCTGTCTTCATTGCATCGTGATATGAGAACCCTCTCAATCTAACTGGTGCTCGGTGAATGAAAGGGTATATCTTCACGCTAAAAGGAGAGAACTTTCCTCTTCTTTCACTAGCAGCCTACTGTTCAATCCACCATTTCTCGATTTTGTAATACTCATCTTTCGGGTGGTAAGAGTAGCCTTGGAGATTAGATGGCATCGCGCGATGTGAGTTGGCATAATAAAGGAACGTATATGGCTGATCTTCTGCGATCAATTCATAAATTTTTTCATATGCCTTTGAATATTCTTTTCGATCGCTTAAGTTCTTGGCATCTACTAACAGCTTATCGACCTCTTTATTTTTATACCAGATGTTATTCAAGCCTTTTTCTGACTGGCTTGAGTGGAAGATGCTGAATTGATCAGGGAATGTGGCAAGGCTCCAGCCGAGCAGCAGCGCATCATAATCCCACTTAGGCGGTGTCGTCTGCTCAATGAGTGCACTGAATTCCACAATTTGCGGCTTCGCTTCCACACCAATTTCTTTGAGCTGCTGCTGGACAACGACAGCAATGTCTTCACGGACTTTGTTTCCTTGGTTGGTCTTTATAACAAAGGAGAATTTCTTGCCATCCTTATCAAGATAGCCATCTCCATCTGTATCCTCCCAGCCCTCTTCTTTCAGCATCTTTTTCGCTTTTTCTTGATCAAATTCAAACACTGGAACACTTTCATTTTTAGGGTAGTTCCATGACAGCGGACTTTCTGGAATGTTGGCTACTTTGCCGTCTCCATCTAACACTTGATCGACAATCGTTTGGCGATCAATGGCATGTGTCAGCGCCTGGCGGACCTTTTTACTTTTAAAGAGATCATTTTTCTGGTTCCAGCCAATGTATGAATAATTGAGCCCTAAATCAGATTCAATTTTAATGTTGCTGACTTTTTCAGCCGTTTGCAGCTCTGCTCCCGGTACAGCAAAGAAATCAATATCACCTGCTGAAAGCTGGGCAATTGCTGCGTTCTGATCAGGAATCGTTTTAATCGTGACGGTATCAAGATATGGACGTCCATCCCAATAATCGTCAAAGGCTTCTAGTTTCACGTAGTCGCCTTCTTTCCACTCGGCAAATTTAAATGGACCTGAACCAATTGGTTTTTTTCGGTTAAATTCATTTTCACCGAGATCTTTTATAGGCACATCACCTAAAATATGCTTAGGCAAAATGCCGTAGCTTCCTAGTGTGACATTATAAAAATAGGGATCTTTTTTATTGAGCTTGAATTCGATTGAGTAATCCCCTGTCTTTTTAACTGAATCTAATACTTCAAATCCTGATCCGCGCTCCCCGTTGTAGTCCTTATTGATCGGAATGCTGTATGTAAACACAACATCATCAGCTGTCAATTCTTCTCCATCATGAAACTTTACGCCTTTTTTAATGGTCACATCAAACTGCTTCCCGTCATCAGATTCTTTAATATCTTCTGCGAGTGATAACTGAGGGTTCAACTTTCCATCAGTTTGAAGTAAGAAGCTGTAAATTCTTTCTTCAATATCAGAGCTAGCCACATCTGTTGAATACAGCGAGTTAAATAATGTTGGTTCTGCAATGGAACCGATGACAAGATCTCCGCCCTGTACAGGTTTACCGGTGGATTTCTTTTCACTGTCTCCAGAGGTTTTATTTCCACTAGAGCAAGCCGCAAGCATGAGCGTGAAGATCAGCAGTAAACTAATCAATATGGATTTTCTATTTCTACCTTTCATATACAATTCCCCCTATCCTTTTTTAGAAATGACGACAGATGCCGCTTCATCCCCCCTCTCAAAGATGAATTCATCCAAGCCGATTAAGCGTCGTAGAGGTGACAGGCAACGAAGTGGTTTGGTTTTAATTCTTGAAATGCTGGTATTTTTTCTTTACAGATTTGTTTCGCATACGGGCATCTTGTATGAAATACGCACCCTTTTGGCGGATTTGCAGGACTTGGCAGATCGCCTTGAAGCATGATCCGTTCTCTTTTGATCTGACCTTTTTTACGGGTAACAGGGACAGAAGAAAGCAATGCCTGTGTATATGGGTGGAGCGGTTCATCGTACAAGCTGTGCTTATCGGCAAGCTCCATCATTTTGCCGAGATACATCACGCCGACTCGATCACTAATGTGCCTGACCACACTTAAGTCGTGAGAGATAAATAGATAGGTCAGGTCAAATTCCTCCTGAAGTTCCTCCATCAGATTAATCACCTGCGCCTGAATGGATACATCAAGTGCTGAAACCGGCTCATCTGCGATAATCATTTCAGGATTCATGGCAAGCGCACGAGCAATGCCGATTCGCTGCCTCTGCCCGCCAGAAAATTCGTGGGGATAGCGATTTGCAAAGCTTGGATGAAGGCCCACCTTTGATAAAAGCTGTTCTACTTTTTCATTTCTTTCTTTTAAGGAATATAAGTGGTGTGTTTTGTAGGGTTCTTTGATGATGCTTCGAAGTGTTTTTCTAGGGTTGAGTGATGCAAAGGGATCTTGAAAAACCATTTGGATGTTTTTTCGTGTTGATTGTCTTAGCTTTAATTCTGATACACGGGAGATATCTTGCCCTTTAAAAAGGATTTGACCGTCAGTTGGCTCATATAAACGAATCATGGTCCGGCCTAATGTTGATTTACCGCATCCTGATTCCCCCACTATCCCTAACGTTTCACCTTTATAAATCTTCAAATCTATGCCGTCAACAGCTTTGACTGCACCGACTTTCTTCTGAAAGACGCCTGCTTTAATCGGAAAATGTTTTTTGATTTGTTTCAGTTCAATTATGGTTTCTTTCTCTATTAGATCTGTTGCATGTGGTTGATTTTGAGCAAGGGTCATGTTTGGTCTGCCTCCTCATATAAGAAGCATCTGACGCTTCTGCCATTTTCAAAAGTCCTCAGTTTAGGCAGTTCACCTAGGCAGCGCTCCTTCACTTGCGGGCATCTAGGAGCAAATCGGCAGCCGGCTGGAAGCTGATCCGGTGCAGGGACATTCCCTTTTATTGCTGTTAGCGGCTGTATGTCTCCGTCAATGACAGGAATCGATTCAAGCAGCCCTTCTGTGTAAGGATGCAGCGGCTGATCAAATAATTCTTCGACGGTCCCATTTTCAACAACCTGTCCGCAGTACATGACAATGACTCGATCTGCCACTTCAGACACGACACCTAGATCATGAGTGATGAGGAGAATCGATGTACCAAATGTCGTGCATAAATCTTTCATCAATGTGAGCACCTGGGCTTGAATCGTAACATCTAGGGCAGTTGTCGGTTCATCTGCAATGAGGAGCTTCGGATCACAGCTTAGCGCAATGGCAATCATCACTCTTTGCCGCATGCCGCCTGATAAACGGTGCGGGTAATCTTTGATGATTTGTTCCGGTCTGGAAAAACCAACAAGCTTCAGCAGGTCAATCGCTTTTTTTGTCGCTTCTTTTTTTGAAAGTTTTTTGTGATAGATGAGGATTTCTGTTATTTGTTCCCCGATGGTTAGGACGGGATTAAGTGAGGTCATGGGTTCCTGAAAGATCATCGACACGTCATTACCACGAATGCTGCATAATTCCTTTTCACCATATGTAACGAGATCCTTGCCATCTAGCTTGATGGAACCGTCCATAATTTTTCCACCAGTGCCGTTAATCAAGCCCATAATGGATAAGGACGTAATGCTTTTACCAGATCCAGACTCACCGACTAATGCGACAGTTTCTCCTCTGTTGATACTGAAATCAACGCCATCTACAGCAGGTATCGCTTCTTTTTTTCTAAAAAAATAGGTTTTTAAGTTCTGCACTTCAAGCAGCGTGGTCATGTATTCGCCCCTTTCACCATCAATCAATAGAACAAAATCTAAAAATTTCATCTTTTTCGAATAAAAAGAATTATCAAAATTTATATTTGTATATTATTACATTGTTATGACGAAATCAAGAAGAATTTAGTAAATTTGTAATATGTCTCTTTTTGTGTGAATCATTCACTTTATGAGTCTATCGCCTTTAAAAAAGTTTCGGACGGCTCTGCAATCATAGACTCCTCGCTGATTCTGTGTTCGCTGAAATACTTTTTCACGATATAAAACCCAGTGGCGTAACCAAGCATTTTGGGGTAGTTCCCTTTTCCATAAAGGAGGTTCTGTATCAGTCTTTCGTCGTCCTGCACTTTTTGATCAAGATGACTGGATACCCATTTCTGATACATACGCTGAAGCTGCGTTTCGTCATAGAGAGTGGTCCATTTGGCTGTATAGCTTTCTCCGTATCTATGATACACAGCATATTCAGCGAGCCCTTCCATCATGATTGTATCAAGGAATGTAAAATCTTTTTCTTCTTTCGTGAGAAAATGCAACCTACATACATGGTGATATTCATGAGTCAGCAATGTGCCGATACGTTCTTTCGGGGTATTTGGCGACAAAAAGAGAAAGACCTTGTCGTCAAATGCCATGCCGGATTGATAATAAAATTGCTCTCTAATTTCTTTACTGCTCTCATTGACTGGCAAAATAAAGACTGGAATGTCAGGGCCTTTCCACTGCTTTTGCAGCGCCCGGTATTCTTTCATGACGAGCTGGAAGTACCCTTTTTCTTTGAGCTTGTCGATCATGTCTTTGCATGATCGAAAAGACCGAATCATGCCGTGATGTTGCAGGTGGGAGAGAATAGAGGACCATTCTTTTTCCTCCGCCCCTTTAAAATAAGGAACAAAGCGCGACGCAAGCTCCTGAAATGATGAAGATTGATGAATGAGATATTGTGTATTGACTAGACCCATACTACTAAACACCTCCATTTTCATCATATGCAAAAAAGCGGCGATCTGATTATAGATCGCCGCCTTCTTAGGAAATATTACGCTTCGTATTTTTTAAAGATAATTGTCGCATTATGTCCGCCAAAGCCAAGTGAGTTACTTAGAGCCACTTGTACTTCTTTTGAACGTGCTTCATTTGCCACATAATCAAGATCACATTCTTCATCCGGTGTTACAAGGTTAATGGTTGGAGGAATAACGCTGTCTTTAATCGCAAGCACAGAGAAAATAGCTTCTACTCCACCTGCTGCGCCAAGTAAGTGACCTGTCATCGATTTTGTCGAACTGATCGCAAGCTGATTCGCATGCTCTCCGAACACTTCTTTAATCGCCATTGTTTCAAATTTATCATTGTACGGTGTGCTTGTTCCGTGGGCATTGATATAATCAATTTCTTCCACAGACAAACCAGCATCTCGAATCGCTTCTTTCATTGCGCGTACGCCGCCTTCTCCGTTTGGAGCCGGTGCTGTAATATGATACGCATCTCCAGTTGATCCATATCCAACAATTTCTGCATAAATCGTCGCGCCACGTTTTAATGCATGCTCAAGTTCTTCAAGAACGACAATCCCTGCACCCTCACCCATCACAAATCCGTCACGGTTTTTGTCAAATGGACGGCTTGCTGTCTCTGGATCAGGATTTGTCGAAAGAGCTTTGTTCGCACAGAAGCCAGCAAACGACATTTTTGTTAACGGCGCTTCTGTTCCGCCTGTGATCATCGCATCTGCATCTCCGCGCTGAATGACTTTAAATGCATCACCAATTGAGTTTGTTCCTGTTGCACATGCTGTGACAGTACAAGAGTTAACCCCTTTTGCGCCAAGTGCAATTGAAATTTGGCCTGTTGCCATATCTGGAATCATCATTGGAACGAAGAACGGGCTTACGCGTCTTGCCCCTTTATTTGAATACACTTCAAACTGCTCTTCAAATGTTTCAAGTCCGCCAATACCAGATCCAACCCATACACCAACACGCGGTGCGATTTCATCTGTGATTTCAAGACGTGAATCTTCTAGCGCCTTTTGAGCAGCAACGACTGCATATTGTGTGAAGCGTGCCATTTTTCGTGCTTCTTTTTTCTCCATGTAATCTTCAATGTTAAAATCTTTTAATTCTGCAGCCACTTTTGCTGTATATTCACTTGAGTCGACACGTGTGATTGGTCCAACTCCTGATACACCTGCTAAAGCATTTTTCCATGTTGATTCTACATCGTTGCCAAGAGGTGTCAAAGCACCCAATCCTGTAACAACTACTCGTTTTTTATCCATTAATTTGTGCACCTCACTCTTTTATCGGCCCCATCGCATAGCGATTGCGCCCCACGTTAATCCGCCACCAAAACCTACCATTACAATCACATCGCCGTCATGAATTTTTCCGGCTTCGATTTCTTCACATAGTGAAATCGGAATGGATGCTGCTGATGTGTTTCCATATTTATGGACTGTCTTCGACATTTTTTCAACTGGCAGCTCTAGGCGTTCGCGGGCTGCTTCCATAATGCGAATATTTGCTTGATGCGGGATCAAGAAGTCAACGTCTTCTTTTGATAGTCCAGCTTTTTCGATGACGTTTACGCTTGACTCGCCCATTTGTCTTACAGCAAATTTAAATACTTCTCGTCCATTCATGATTGTATGATCTTTTTCATCTAAGTACAAGTGCTTACCGCCTCTTCCATCGGCTCCAAGCTCAAATGAGAGAATTCCTTTCCCTTCGCTGACCTCTCCTAACACAGCAGCACCTGCTCCATCTCCAAACAGAACAGCAGTATTGCGATCATCCCAGTCGGTAATGCGAGAAAGTTTTTCAACGCCAACGACGAGCACGTGCTTGAACGTACCTGATTCGATAAATTGTTTTCCAGTAACAAGCCCATACATAAAGCCAGCACACGCAGCGCTAATATCCATTGCACATGCTTTATGTGCACCGAGCTGCTCTTGAATCATACAAGCGACTGTCGGAAATGATTGATCTGGCGTGACTGTCGCCACAAGAATCATATCGATATCTTCTGCAGCTACATTTGCGTCAGCTAATGCTTTTTTTGCAGCAGCAAGCGCCATATGTGATGTATTGACATCATCAGAAGCAATTCTTCTTTCTTCTATACCTGTTCTAGTACGAATCCATTCGTCAGAAGTTTCAACCATTTTTTCTAAATCAAGATTTGTTAACACTTTTTCAGGTATATAGCGGCCAAGGCCAATAATTCCAGCATTCATTGAATAAGACTCCTTTTACTCATACGAGCATGTGATATTGTGATCTTATATTAGTATCTGGTACTAATTTTAACTTATTTTTTTCTCCTTGGCAATACAAACGTCTAACCTTTCCTCTCACTTTTTTCATAGATTATTGATATACCAATCGTAGAAAGGAGCATTTGATATGGCGCAAAAAGATATTTTTTCGGCTATGATGTTTGGACAGCCGCTTGAAAAGGAGAAAAGCAAGGAAGAAGCAAAGGAGGAACGCGTGGAGACAACTTCAAGTGAAGAGTCCATTGACTACATGCATGTCATGAACCAAATTGGGAACATTATGAACTCCATCGATGAGCTGAAGCCTGTGTTTAAAGATGTTGGCCCTATGATTAGTGCCTTCAAGAAAAAATTATCATAAAAAAAAGCCACTATTCTGTGGCTTTTTCTGATTCTGCATCTGCTTTTCCAAGCTCATATGCCTCTTGCATAACAGATGTAAACAATGATAAAAGCGGCTGAAGAGCTTCGGGCTCAAGCTGAATACCTGCTTTATCTAATTCTTCTTTTGCCTGCGGAAAATACTTCATGGCAATTTGTAAAAACTCCATCGATTTTTCGTGCTGCATCGTTGTATCCTCACTTTTCATTTGGCAGTTTGCCAGTTTTTTTGTAAGACGCAATATCACTTTCAATGTCTTTCAAAAAAGCACGGTCAATGGTGGAACTAAATTTCCCCATTTCGATCACTCCTTCTTTAAAGTCAAAGGAGTACTCACCTTGTGCATTTAGCTTGCCTTCATTAAATTTCTTCGCAATAATACTATACGCTTTATCCACATGCTGGACTGTGCTTGTTAAGACGGTATGGCTGCCGAGGTTGGATTGATCGGTGACATATCCGATCGCTGATAAATTATCGGCTTTGATTTGTTCAATGACAGGGATATTATAACCATCACCTGCTGGATATACAACATCTACGCCCTGTTTTTCCAATTTTCGATAGAGCTCCACGGCTTTGTCCGCATCATCCCAGTTTTCAACAAACTCGGCAAGCACTTGTACATGTTCATCTTGATATTTTGCACCTTTAATAAAGCCGTCTACTTCGCTTTGCCAATCATATGTAGCAAGAATACCAATCTTTTTTGATTTTGACATATGTGCTGCTGTCATGCCTCCGAAAAAGCCCATCGCTTCACCTTTAAACGTCACATTCGCAACATTATCCGCCTGAGGCTTGTTTCCATTTACCGTGATAAATTGTGTTTTCGGATAATCTTCACTAATGATGTTGAAAATTTCGCTGTATTCACTGCCATGGCCAATAATCAAATTGACTCCTTTTTTGTGAAATTCTTCAATGGCATCAACGATTTTCTCTTTGTCGACCATTCCTTCCTTATAATAAACATCTACACCAAATGTTGATTGAATATTTAATAAGCCTTTATAACCTTTCGTTCCCCAAACTTGATCATTAATTGTATCGGGGACGAGTAAACCCACCTTCTCAATCTGTCCTTTTAAAGGTGCCTGTGAGCAGGCAGATAATAGGAGAAGGAACGAAAAGATCATGACAAGCCGCTGATACTTCATGCCATGTTCAACTCCCTTTGCCACATGCAGGCATGAACCTGTATGTTAAATATAGGTTTATTTTATACTGAAAAAAGATAAGATGGAAGATCATTCTTGCTTTTTGTCGAAAAATGTTGAGTTTTGTCTTTTCCATTCTGCCATCATTTCTTCTACTTGTTTGTCATCTGTTTGTCTTTCTACCTTCAGTTCATGTGTTATTTCCTGTCTTTGTTCAGAGCCTGATGCCCATTTGAACAAATCCCTTGCTACATCTTCTACAAAAAATGCCTCATCACGCTTCGTTCTTTCTTTATCAAGTGTCCATGGTCCAAACATGCGAGGTAGAATAACAGCCGGCACATTCTGATTGGATGATTCGTCTTCGTTTTTTTCGTAAAGAACCCGGTACATACCTTGCGCCGCTTTCAGGTCTTCGTATCTTTTATCTGGTTCTTCTGATTGAATAAAGATCAGATCATACGTGTCTTTCCCATCCTGAAGGTCAATGACACGGAAAAGATCATTTCTGCCAAGCCACATCATTCGTTCTTCTAATAACCTCTTTTGCTCTTCTGTTTGCTCATGAGGGCATGTGATATCCATTTGAATGCCCTCTTTCATCATATATTCACACAGCGCTAGGCCAAAAAATTCATCTGCCCCTATGATCAGTCCTGTCTCCATGTTCATGTCCCCTTTTTTAGCTTATCGAATAAAAAGAAGAGCCCTTTCCATGAAGGGCTGTTATCATCCTATTCATCACAATTCTCTTTCATGCGATTTATAAAACTTGTGAATGGATTGAAAGATTCTTCTCGGATGATCAAACATATGCAAGGTGAGATCGATCTGACAATGCTCTGGATTCTTCATGTGCTGATCAATAAAAGGCTTTGCATGCAGTTCATATGCATAGGGTGCACCGTTTAGTCTTTGCCATATGTGAATCGGTACATGAGCAGAATGAACAGGGAAAGCTGGGAGCGGATACGTTTCCGCTTCCTTTTCAGAGCAGCCGTAGCTTTTCGCTAATTCTTTGATTAGCTGTTTATAAAAGAATTTGTGTTCCTTTTCTCTTTCCCGTTGTGCATAGAGATGCAGACATGGATTCACCATCGCAATGGATCTTAGCACTTCTGGCATCTCTTCAGCAAGGCTCATAGCAACGAGTGCACCCATCCCCTCTGCCAGCACATGAATTTCCCGGTTTAATATTTCTTGTTTTAATGTGTGATGAACGAGCTGCTTTGTACTAAAAACAGCATCTTCGCATCCCCAGTGATTCCCATGAAGATGACTATTAAACAATGTATATCCTTCATCCTTTAAGGCAGTTAAAAGCTGGTTTCTTCCATAGTGCTGAAGCCAGAATGATGTATTTTCCTGCACAAAGTGATTTCGGTCACCGAGGATAAGAATGCCAAAGCCATTTGGTTTTTGAGGAAGGTGAATGACGTTCCACTGGGAACCAAGCTGGAAAAACCGTTCGCTTACACCCATATGGCCAGCCTCCTTTCAGTGATTCTGCTTTCTATGATATGAACAACAACTCTTGTAGGAATAAGGAAATCCCCTAATGACAGAAGAATTCTTTTTATTTTTATAGAAGAAGGTCTAAAAATGGTCACATAAAGGCTAAAACAGTCTTTTCCCCTCACTCGTACCTATGGTATGATAATCAATAGATTGTTACATAAAGGACGGTGGGATTATGCATTATATTATCACCCTCATTTGGACTTTTCTGCTGACACATATGGCTGGTTACATCGTTGCTTCGATGAATGGCGCTGCTTATGACTTTACTTTGACTTCTATTCTTGCAGTGGTGTTTACGGTTATTTTATTCATCTTTGCTGAAGTAAGTCCAATGAAAGAAACGGAAAGTTCAACAAAACACTCTTAATACGTAAGAGATGAATGCGAGAAAGAGCTAAAATGATCTTGATTTTAGCTCTTTTTCTTTTTGCTTGAAAAGCGGTACGCTAAAACCCCCTGCAGCTACAGGGGGTTTTTTATTGATTACACCTCGACGGTTTCGGACTTCTGTTTGTCTTGAGTCAAATGGCTTTTCGCAAGCCCTGTAAACAGGAAGATCGCGATACCTGATAAAATTTCAAGGACCCCGCCGCCAGCAATGACAGGTCCCGCTCCAAATCTTTCTGCCAGAACGCCTGATACGACAGCTGCAAACGGGAGGAAAACATTTGATGAAGCATTGATCACCGCGTATACTTGCGGCTGATCATCTTGGTCGACAGACGTTTGAATAATGACCATTTCCGGTACATTGATCGCACTAACGGCGGCACCGAATATAAAGGAAGCTAGTAGAACGACTGGCAGCCATGTACTCATCCCTGTGATAAAGAACGCAGCTCCTTCAATCATACCAGCGACAATAAAGAACAAACCAAATCTCTTAATTTTTATCTTCGCCAGAGCAAAGCCCATCATAAACGCGCCGACTGCAGCAACACCTCTTAAAATGGAATACACCATAGAATCGCTTTGCAATGCTTCTGCTACGTATACAGCAGATAGTGCCTGCCACGGAGCTGCAGCGACATTCATTAAAATACAATACAGCGTCAGTGCAAATAAAATGTGATGATTTTTGACGACGAGAAACCCTCTTTTTAAGTTATAAAAATATGTATTCTTTGCTTGTTTTATACCTGCTGCTTTGTCTTCAGCGGTTTTCTTTAATTTAACACCGATAATAAACAGGCCGGATATGATGAATAAGGCAGTGGTGATGAGCAGGGTATCTGCAGGTCCGATTAATTTGACTAAGAGACCAGCGACCATGACTGCTGCAAGTGCGACAATTTCAAAAGAAGATTGCAGGATGGCATTTGCTTTTTGAATCAGATGCTTCGGTACAATCTGCGGTAAAATCGCCACCGAGGCTGGGTTATACGCTGCACCTGTTGCCGATTGAATAACCATTAATGAGATCAATAACCATAATGGCAATAGATGCGAAAAATGCAGTAGCGGAATAATGAGTACAATGGTTGCTCGAACGACGTCTGATGCGAACATCCATTTAGACAAATGGTGCTTTTTCATAAGAGGTCCTAGTATTGGGGCTAGCAAAGATGAAGGAAGTACGGTTACTGCTAGGAGAAGTCCTGTACCGAGCGCTCCATCCCCTCTCAAAATCAATAGCCAAAGGACGGATGTAAAAGCAAAACTTTCTCCTGTGTTTTTAATGAGTCTTGATATGAATAATGAGGTGAAGCGTTTATTCCAAACACTTTCACTGAGATTCGTCTTTTCCATCACACAAATCCTTTCAACTAGTTAATCTCACTTACATATTTTACCTTAAATTCTCTTTTATTCATACTATTTATTTGAAAATTTGAACTTAATTGTTTTTTATTATAAAGAAAAAAGAGGCATGACACATGCCTCTAAAGACTTATTCCAGCCGACTCTTAGTCAATTGCTTATGGCTTTCTCTGATAGGTCCAAACACGGTTATGGTTCGAGTTATCCGGAAAGACGTCGCCTGCTTGAAGCTTAATCTTTAAAGGATCTTTCACCATACTGCCGGTTTCACCGATCTCGACATACACACCATTATTTGGTGCTTTATTCCCTGATTTAAACTGATGCTGCTGACCCATTTCCATCCTCCTTTCTCGATGATGTTATTATGTCCCGTGACTTGCCTCTCCAATCCTTTATGCAAAAAGTCCCTGCTCCTACGAGTCAGGGATGCTTTTCATTTATTTGGTTTGTTGATACATGAGCTCTTTGATTAATGCTTTTTGTACATGCAGGCGGTTTTCTGCCTGCTGAAATACTTTTGAGTGCGGTCCATCAATAATGTCTGCTGTCACTTCTTCTCCGCGGTGTGCTGGGAGACAATGAAGGAAAATATAATCTTTTGCTGCATGACGCATTAGTTCATCATTGACTTGATATTCTTTAAATTCAGCAAGGCGTTTCTCTGTTTCTGCTTCCTGCCCCATGCTTGTAAACACATCGGAATAAATGACATCTGCATTTTGGACAGCAGCGACAGGGTCTGTCGTAACGATGACTTCTGCGCCTGATTGTTTTGCAAATTCACGTGCTGTGTCTGTTACTTCTTGAAGTGGTTCATAGCCTTTTGGTGATGCAACTGCAATATCACAGCCTAGCTGCGCACAGCCAACCATCAAGGAGTGAGCCACGTTATTTCCGTCACCGATGTAGGCGACTTTGATTCCTTTTAATGTTCCTTTTGCTTCTTTTATCGTCAATAAATCAGCAAGTGCCTGGCATGGATGGGAGTAGTCAGTCAGTCCATTGATGACAGGAATGGACGCGTATTGTGCCAGCTCCTCGACCTTCTCATGTTCAAAGGTTCGAATCATAATGCCGTCTACATAGCCAGACAGCACCTGCGCTGTATCACTGATCGTTTCTCCTCTGCCGATTTGCAAATCATTTGAGCTGAGGAAGAGCGCATGTCCCCCCAGCTGCGTCATTCCCGCTTCAAACGATACACGGGTTCTAGTTGACGATTTTTCAAAGATCATCGCTAACGTTTTCCCTTTGAATAAATCTTGGTATGGGTTTTGTTTCATTTCTTCCGCTTTTTCAATTAAATAAGCAATGTCATTGATTGAGAAATCTTTTAATGATAAAAAGTCTTTTCCGTATAATGTCGGTTGCACGTCAACTTGACTCATGCCGTCACTTCCTTTTTGTATAATTCTTGGAGCGATACTGGTGATACATCTCCATTTTTTCCTTGTAGGAATGCTTGAACTGTTTCATATTCGGTTAGAACTTGGACGCCGTGTGTGAGTGCTTTTACACGTTGCTCTTTTGCCTCTTCATCCTCGCCTAAATGGATATGAAGGGATTTATCTTCGTTTTGCAGCCAAGTGTCGAAGCTGTCCGTCCAGACGTCAAAGCCTGCATGTTTTGCTTCATCTACCAATTGTTCACTGCCTTTTATAAAGAGGCTACCTTTCTGATGCCAGATCGATGCAAACACTTTTTTCAAGGCGCTTTCGGCGTTTTTGCCTACACACATTCCTTCTCCTGTCGCTTTCATTTCAGGTGTCAGCTTTAAGTCAATATCTTGAATGGCATGTGATGAGAAGACTGGGAATTTGACCGCTGTTCCCCCTTTGTTTTTCGTTACTGGGTTCAGTTCTTCAAGCGTTGCACCCGCTAGTAATTGAGTCGCAAGCGGAATCATGTCAATGCCCATCACCTTGCTGACAACTGGAACGGTCCGGCTCGCCCGCGGATTCACCTCTAGTACAAGCGCCTGATCCCCTTTGATCACAAATTGGATATTCATAATGCCCTTAAACGCTAATTTCTTCGCTATTTGTTCGGACGCAATATGCACCTGCTGTTTGATGTCCTCGCTGATGGAGACACTTGGTAAGATGGCAAAGCTGTCACCTGAATGGACGCCTGCTTTCTCAATATGCTCCACGATCGTTGGGATGAAGGTCGTTTTTCCGTCAGAAATCAGATCCACTTCAACTTCTTTTCCAGTGACATATTCATCAATTAAAATTGGATACGGCAAATGATCTGGCTGATCAAGTAGTGACGTCAAATGCGCTTCTGACTGGACAACAATCATGCCCATTCCGCCAATGACATACGATGGGCGAATTAACACAGGGTAACCGATGCTGTTAGCATGCATGAGCGCTTCTTCTTTTGAATGAGCTGTATTTCCTTTTGCATGAGGTAGGTTCAGTTCATCAAGAAGCTGATAGAACAGATCACGATCTTCCAGCGCATCTAGCGTGTCAAAGGATGTACCTAACAACGTAATGCCCGCTTTTTCTAAGCCTTCTGCTACATTGATGGCAGTCTGTCCGCCAAATTGAACGATGACGAAATCAATTTGCTCTGCTTCCACAACGTTTAAGATGTGCTCTAATGTAATGGGCTCAAAATATAAACGATCTGCGATTTCATAATCCGTACTGACCGTCTCTGGATTGTTGTTCATCATGATCGTTTCAAAGCCAAGCTTTTGCAGGGTAAGAACGCCATGCACCGCACTATAGTCAAACTCGACTCCTTGCCCAATTCGAATTGGACCAGAGCCAATGATGAGTGCACGCTGTTTTGTTTTCTCTTGATGCTCTCCATCACTTTTGCCAAAGTATGTGGAATAGAAGTAGTTCGTTTTTGCATCAAATTCCGCTGCACATGTGTCGACAATCTTAAATGAAGCCGTAATGCCATATTCTTGACGAAGCTGTCTAATCGCCTCTTCACTATTGCCTGTTAGAAGAGCAATCGTTTCATCAAGGAAGCCCTTTTCCTTTACCTTTTTCAAGGTGTCTTTGGAGAGCGTTCCTTCATGGTTCTTCAATTCCTGTTCGAGCGTGATCATATTGTTGAATACATGTAAGAAGAATAGATCGATTTTCGTCGCTTGATGGATCGCTTCAACCGTTTCCTGTCTTGAAAGAAGTTCCATGACAGCAAAGAAACGTCGATCGTCTGGTGTTTTGACAAGCTCAAATAGTTGTTCAGTCGATTGGTCTTTCAATTCTGGCAGGTGGAAACCCTTTGTTTTGATTTCAAGAGAGGCGACCGCTTTTTGGATGGCTGACTCTAAATTACGGTCAATCGCCATGACTTCGCCAGTCGCCTTCATTTTTGTACCTAATTGCCGATCTGCCTGTTTAAATTTATCAAACGGCCAGCGCGGGAATTTCACGACGACATAATCGAGTGCCGGCTCAAAACTAGCATAAGTTGTGCCTGTGAGCGGGTTTTTCAGTTCGTCTAGTGTATAGCCTACCGCAAGCTTTGCTGCCATTTTAGCAATCGGATAGCCCGTTGCTTTTGAGGCAAGAGCAGATGAACGACTAACCCGCGGATTCACCTCAATGACAAAGTATTCTTTACTGAGTGGATCAAGGGCAAATTGGATGTTGCATCCCCCGACTACATCGAGTGCTGAAATGATTTTCAGGCTTGCTGAACGAAGCATTTGATAATCCTGGTCTGTTAATGTTTGCGAAGGTGCAACGACAATCGAATCTCCTGTATGCACACCAACTGGATCGATATTTTCCATATTACAAACCGTAATACACGTATTTTGACGGTCTCTCATGACTTCATATTCGACTTCTTTAAAGCCCGCAATGCTTTTTTCAACTAAACACTGATGAATCGGGCTCGCTAAAAGGGCTCCTTCAATAAGCGGTTTAAACGCTTCTTCTGTTAAAGCAATTCCGCCGCCCTTTCCGCCAAGTGTGTATGCTGGTCTTAGGATGACTGGGAAACCTACTTCCTTTGCAAATTGAAGGGCATCCTTTGCATTATCCACAATTTCACTATCTGGCACAGGTTCGTTCAACTGCTTCATGAGAGCACGGAATTTCTCTCGATCTTCACCGTTTTCAATTGTTTCAACTGACGTTCCGAGCAGGGTTACCCCGTGCTTTTTCAGCACACCGGCTTTTTCGAGCTCGACAGCAAGGTTTAAAGCGGTCTGTCCGCCAAGGTTGGCTAAAAGACCATCTGGTTTTTCCTTTTCGATGATTCTTGTCACTGAATCAACTGAAAGCGGTTCAAAATAGATTTCATCAGCAAATGATTCGTCTGTCATAATGGTTGCTGGGTTGTTATTCACTAAAATGACTTTGTAGCCCTCTTCTTTTAGGGCCATACATCCTTGTGTTCCTGAGTAATCAAATTCAGCTGCCTGACCAATGATGATTGGACCAGACCCGATGACTAGAATGGTTTGTATGCTTTGATCTTTAGGCATGTGCAACTTCTCTCCTTGCTTGTTTCACTTTCTCAATAAAATCATCGAATACCCATTCACTTTCAGCAGGACCTGGGTGTGCTTCTGGATGAAATTGAACTGACATAATGAGCTTCTCTTTATGAATGAATCCTTCGACAGATCCATCATTAACATGAAGGAATTTCACGTCCACTTCTTTGTCATTCATGCTTTTTTCATTCACCACATAGCTGTGATTCTGACTTGTCATGAAAACACGTTTGGATTCTGTATCTTGTACAGGGTGATTCGCCCCGCGGTGGCCAAATGGAAGCTTATACGTATCCCCGCCAAGTGCAAGAGCGATTAATTGATGACCTAAGCAGATTCCAAGTGTCGGGAAGGTCATCATGATGTCATGAATGGTTTTTAAATATGGCTTCATTGTTTTGGGATCTCCAGGTCCATTCGATAGCAGGACCGCATCTGGCTTAATCTCAAACACCTTTTCCAGATGTTTGAACGGAATGACGGTTACTTTACAGCCGCGCGCTTCAAGCGAATCTGCTATTGATTTTTTAAAGCCAAAATCAATAAGCGCTACATGTTCCTCGCCGCTGCCTTGAGTGTAGATTTCATCGTCTGTCACCTGTGCGATCACATTGTCTTGTTTCATGGCCGGCGGTGTTTCGTTTTCGTCTACACTGATCACAGCGTTCATCGTCCCATTTGCCCGGATGTTTTGCACGACTGCACGTGTATCGGTATGAGTCAGAAGCGGAATGTTCCACTTCTGTAAATAATCTTTTAAGCTAACCGCTGCAAGATGGTGAGAGAAATGATCCGCTGCTTCATACACAACGACAGCTTTCACTTGTGGTTTTTTGCTCTCAAAGTCTTCATGATTAATGCCATAATTTCCGATGAGTGGATATGTGAAAACAATGATTTGTCCCTTATAGGAAGGGTCTGTGAGCACCTCTTGGTAACCTGTCATCCCTGTAAAGAAAACCACTTCACCTGTCATGCCAGCTTCTCCTGTCAGTTCTCCTTCAAAAGAGGCTCCATCTTCTAAATTTAAATAACCTTTCATGCTTGTGTCACCCCAAATTGAATAATTAGTAATATAAATGCATTTTTATGCGTTTTGGTGTAAAAAAATTTATACTGTCACTGTTTCATTTGCTAAAACATGAGTCATCGCTTCTATTGCTTGATCTATTTCTGCTTTTTCTACATTCAGCGGAGGCAATAACCGAATCACATTCGGACCAGCTGGAAGTACTAGCAACCCCTGTTCTCTCAGAGCTGTGATATAATCTCCGACTGGCTGATGACATTCAACCCCTGCCATCAATCCTTTTCCGCGTACTTCTTTTACGATATTCAGTTGTTTCAGATCTTGCAGTTTTTCTAGCAGATAAGCACCTTTTTCTTTGACTTCTGTCAGAAACTCATCTTTGAAAATGACATCGAGTGTTGCATTCACAGCAGCCATGGCAAGCATGTTGCCACCAAAAGTTGTTCCATGTGAACCTGGTGAGAATGCGTCTCCTAAAGCCTTTTTCCCGATGACTGCACCGACTGGGAAGCCATTTCCTAATCCTTTAGCAGAAGAGATAATATCAGGATCAAGTCCCGTCTGTTCGTATGCAAATGCTGTTCCTGTACGTCCAATACCCGTTTGAATCTCATCTACGATCAGAAGTGCTTCATGCTTTTGGCAAAACGCTTGAACAGCTTCTAGAAATTCTGTTGTCGCTGGATTTACGCCACCTTCTCCTTGCACAACCTCAAGCATCACCGCTGCCACATCATCGACTTCACATGCAGCAATAGCGTCTGGGTCATTGAACGGGACATAATGAAAGCCTTCCAGCATGGGACCAAAACCCGTTTTGATTTTATCTTGACCTGTAGCAGCCATACCAGCATACGTGCGCCCATGAAAAGAGTGCAGAAATGTCACGATGTTTGTTTTCCCTGTTGCTTTACGCGCTAATTTGATTGCACCTTCATTTGCCTCAGCTCCGCTATTACAGAAAAACACGAGATCCCCTGAACTGTTTGCAGCCAGTTTTTCTGCTGCTTTTTCTTGCAGTCCATTTTCAAATAGATTCGATACATGCCAGACGTGATCAAGCTGTTTCTTGATGGCTTGATTGACCTTTGGGTGATTGTGACCGAGATTTGTGACCGCAATGCCTTGTATAAAGTCTAAATATTTTTTCCCACTTGTATCGAATGCCCAAGAACCTGCTGCCTCTTTAATTTCAACATTCCACCGTCCATAAGTTTGAAAGAGATGACTCACAGGACCGCCTCCTTTTCCTTCACAATTCTTGTTCCTTTAAAGGTTTCCCCTGTAAAGATACTGCCTTTGCCATTCACGATCATGACTTCATTCACATCTCCTGATAAAGCACTCAAAGCGGATTGCACCTTTGGAATCATTCCCCCGGAAATAATGCCTTCATCAATGAGCGTGAGAGCTTCTTGTTCGGTGACGACATCTAATAGCTCGCCATTTTTTAAAATGCCTTCCACATCTGTAACAAACATGAGCTTATCAGCTTTCATCGCTCCTGCGACAGCTGATGCTGCTAAATCAGCGTTTACGTTTAACGTTTGGCATTCCTCTGTCATAGACAGTGGTGCAATCACAGGAATAAATTGTTTTTCCATTAATGCTTCTGCCATCTCTGGATGCACTTCTTTGATTTCACCAACGTACCCGTACACGTCTTGATTAAGAAAATCAGCGACAAGCATCTGACCATCTTTCCCAGACACGCCGACAGATGAGATACCATGCTTTGCGAGCTCTGATACAAAGTATTTATTGACCGTTCCTGAAAGGACCATTTCCGCTACCTCTAATACTGGCTTCGTTGTTTTGCGCTGCCCGTCAACAAATTCTGTTTCCACTTCTAATTTTTGCATCATGTTCGTGATTTCAGGGCCTCCGCCATGGACGATAGCCAGCTTAAATCCAGCAGCTTGAAGTGAGCGGACATTTTCATAAAAGGTATCTGAAAGTTCTCGAATGACACTGCCTCCACACTTGAATACGATCGTTTTATCCATGTCTATCTCCTTCATTATGTGCGATAGCTCGCGTTAATTTTCACATAATCATAGGTAAGGTCACAGCCCCATGCCGCTGCCTGACCATTCCCCTCATTCATTTGAATCAAAATCGTGATCTCATCCTGCTCTAGATACGCTTTTGCTTCCTCTTCTGAGAATGGCTGCGGTTCATTATGTTTAAACAGACATTGCCCGCCTAAATACACTTCTACCTCTTGTGGTGTGACGGACGCTGCGCTATGGCCAATCGCTCCAATGATACGCCCCCAGTTGGCGTCGGTGCCGTATACGGCTGTTTTCACTAGGCTTGAACCGACGATTTTCTTCGCTATGATGCCGGCTTCTAAATGATTTTTAGCGCCAGCGACTTGCGCTTCAATTAATTTCGTTGCACCTTCTCCGTCTCTTGCAATCTCTTTGGCAAGATCCTCACAAGCTAGCTTTAATCCTTCTTTGAACAATGGCCATTCTGGATGCTCTTCATTTAGCACATCATTTTCTGCCATGCCATTTGCCATCACGAGTACCATATCGTTTGTCGATGTTTCTCCGTCGACAGTAATTTGATTAAAGGTCACATCGGTAATATCACGCAGTGCGTTTTGCAGAGCTTCTTGTTCGACATTTGCATCCGTTGTCACGAAGCCAAGCATCGTTGCCATGTTTGGATGAATCATACCTGAGCCCTTCGCTGCACCTGAAATGAGAATCTCTTTGCCGTTTATCGTCAGGGTGTATGTTGTGTTTTTAATGACTGTATCTGTCGTTAAGATTGCCTCTTCAAAATGACCATTTCCTGCTTTTGCTTCTTTCAGCTGAGTGATGCCTTTTTTGATTTTCTCCATATCCAGACACTCTCCAATGACACCAGTAGAAGAAACAGCAATGTAATCAGGTTCTACCCCTAACATATTTGCGCAAGCTGCCTGCATTTCGTATGCGTCCTTCAAACCTTGCTCACCGGTACATGCATTGGCGATGGCACTATTGACAATGACCCCTTTTAATTGCCCTGTCTTTTTTAAGCTTTTCTGAGTGACTTGTAGAGGCGCAGCTTGAAAGTGACTTTGTGTGTATACCGCTGCACTCGCTGCCGGCACTTCACTGACGATCAGTCCGAGGTCTTTTTTTGAATAACGTAATCCAATATGAATCCCCTTTGCTTCAAAGCCTTTTGGTGATGATACGTCACCGTCTATTTTAACAATGCTTTTTTCATTCAATTCGATCATGTTTGTTGTCTCCCCTGTTCTTATGGATAGAGAGGTGTCATTGTGAGGCCCGCCTCTTCATCTAAGCCTTTGATGATGTTGAAGTTTTGAACCGCTTGGCCGGCTGCGCCCTTCATGAGATTGTCGATCACAGACACAATCGTGAGTCTGCCTGTACGTTCATCTAAATGAAAGCCAATGTCACAGAAATTACTGCCGTATACTTCCCTTGTTTGCGGATACACCCCGTGATCTCTCACTCTGACAAAATAGGAATCTTCATAAAAGCCTTTCATATGCTTCATCAATTCCTCTTTTGTGATATCTGATTTCAGCTGGGTATACATCGTCGCCATAATCCCCCTTGTCATCGGGACAAGGTGCGTTGAAAATGTGATATTCGCCGTGTGCGTATTCCATTCTCTTAATATTTGCTCTATTTCAGGTGTATGTTGATGTTCATTTACCTTATAAATTTTGAAGTTGTCGTTTAGCTCTGAAAAATGCGTTCCAAGTGAGGCAGATCGTCCTGCACCGGACACTCCTGTTTTTGCATCTATTATGATCATAGATTCATCGATTAGATTCTGTTTCATCAGCGGTGCTAAACCGAGAAGAACTGCGGTAGGGAAGCACCCTGGATTTGCAATAACTTCAGCCTGCTCAATCGTTTCACGATTCAATTCAGATAACCCGTACACAGCTTGTTGAACAGATGCTTGATCAGCTGCCCTTCGTTTATACCAAGCTTCATAGGTTGCACCGTCTTGAATGCGCAAATCACCTGATAAATCAATGATAGGCACTCCTTGGTTCATGAGCTTCGGTGTGAGTTCACTTGATACGCCTGCTGGTGTCGCTAAAAACACAGCATCTGTTTCTCGCACAATGGCAGCAGGATCAATGGCTTTTAATGTTTGATCAGTAATCGTTGTGAGATGCGGATAAGATTGACTGTATAATTGCCCATCACCACTCGATGAATACAATATACATTCATCCACGTGTGGATGTTGCTTGAAGATACGAACTAATTCCGCACCACCGTATCCCGTAGCACCTATAATACCTATTTTCAACGTCAATACACCCTCTTGATCTTTGTGAAATTATTTAACATTATAACATGTATAAAAATTAATTCAATTGTATATTTAATATTTCTTTTCATTTTTTTTCATAAAAAAATCCACATATCTACGTGAGATATGCGGATTTATCTTTCATATTTCATCAAGATGATCATGAGAGCACTGCATAAATATATGATAGAGCTTGCATAAAAAATGAAGTAAACGGTGAAGAAATCTGCAAACAGGCCGCCAAGCATAATTGCTATCGATGAAAAAAGAGCTGTCCAAAAATGATAGCGGCCGACCTCCTTCATTCTTTTATTCTCTGTTGTCAGTTCCGTAACGATGAGTTTTTCCCCGTGCTTTTGAAAGCCGCCTAGTGCACCAAGTACCAGCTGAATCATATACACTTGCGCGACTTCTGTTATATGCGGAAATAGCAGCAAAAGAAATGCCATACCGAACGAATGAATAATCAAAAAGAGCCGCCTATCGGTGGTTTCGGGCAGTTTCCCTAAAAGTAAATGAATAAACGCTCCGCTTAAACCAAACAGGCCATAGGCAAGACCAAACTGAGAGTAGCTTGATCCAACATTTTTAATAAAAAGAATGTAAAAAGGGAAAATCAAACTGCTGGCGAAAAACAGCAGACTTTGTGAGTAGACGAACCATTTCATTGCTTTTGCATTCATTGTGTATTGTACCTTTCATAAAAGTAATTGATAAACCTGCCATCCGGATCTGCTTGCTTTTTCTTTTGGAAGAACACATCCGTTTTAGGATACGCCTGTTTCATTTGTACCTTCGTTTGATAAGGCATGTACGGTAAGTAATAGCTTCCATGGTGCCGTAGCGTGATATCTGTCATTTGCCGGATGATCCGCTCTGCTTCTGCCTTCTCTTCTTTCTTAAAACCATAATTCACTAAAAGAACAAGGGCAAACATATCTTCTTTCGCATATGAGAGATCCGCTTTTTCATTTTTTTGTACGTAGCGAATCGTGATGTTCATTAAATTCAAATCTTCCTGTTGTAAAAAGTGTCTCATTTCATCGATATACGCACGAAAGCGGTCCACTGGGACGAAATATTCCTGCAGTACATCTGTGTCTGACTCATTCTCATAGTCTAAAAAAGCAGAATCTGAGCGCATCACATTATTTCTTGTGATCAGCTGATCATTTTGACTTTGGAAATACTTCTTTTGCAAATTCCATAGCAGATCTTTCCCCATATCAAACCTTCTTGAAAGACCGAGCATAAATTTGAGTGGCATAACGAGTTGATCCTCTTTCAGCTCTTGATATGATTCGATCTCTTGTTGTGAAGTGAGGGAATAATTCGTTACATACATCTCTTTCAAAAAGTTGGTTTTCGATGTTGAGATTCTGGCAAGATGCATGCGTACTTGTTTATTTTGTTTGACATGTTTTTGAAAATAATCAGTGTATTCATCGTAATTTAGAGAGGTTGTCTCCATTTTATATAATTCATCCTTTGTTAAGGAAAGTTCAACATCTAAAATGACACCGAACAAGCCGTACCCTCCAATAACGGCAGTAAATAAATCATCGCCTGGCTTCACTGTGATAATCTCACCATCTGCTTTTAACAATCTGAAAGAACGAACGGTGTCAATGAGTGATCCGTAGCGAATGTCACGTCCATGTGCGTTTGCACTAAGGGAACCGCCAATCGTAAAGATGTTCTGTGATTGCATGACCTTCACGGCAAGACCATATGGGTTGACATATCTTTGTATATCATCCCATGTAGCGCCGCTTTGGACACGGATGGTTTTCTTTTTTTTATCAAATGCTAAAATTTGGCGGAATTCTGTCATATCGAGCACGATGCCATTTTCATAATACGTGTGGCCGCCCATGCTATGCTGTTTGCCGGCAATGGATATCGGCAGGTTTTTTGCTTTCGCTTCTTCTACTACTTCTTTTAAAGTGTCTATTTCTTTACCTTGAACGACTTTTTTTATTTTAACAGGCATGAGATGACTGACATCTGTAAATGCCTCAAGGTCTTGTTTTTTGTGTGCTTGCTCCTCACGAATGGTGATTGATGTAAAAAATGCAGCAGCATATCCCATCAAAAGAACAATCCATAACCATTTTCGTTTCATTATAGGTACTCCGTTCTATGAAATTACACCCATTATATCGTACTATTCTCTTCCTCCACCTTATTTTTTCATAAAAAAACCCGGCATGAGTTCAACTCATACCAGGCATTTTCATTTGTGCTTATTGAATACCGAGCGCGATTTTTGCGTATCTTGACATTTTGTCTCGTGTCCAAGGCGGATTCCATACGATGTGAACTTCTGTTTCTTTCACTTCTGGAAGATCACTTAATGCTTTTTTCACTTCATCCACGATAACTGGTGCAAGGGGACACCCCATTGATGTTAAGGTCATCGTGATATCCGCTTTTCCATTCTCATCAAGATCGACATCATAGACAAGTCCAAGGTTGACGATGTCGACATTCAGCTCAGGGTCAATCACCTGTTCTAGGGCGCCTAAAATATTTTCTTTCAATGCTTCATCCATGATATCCACTCCTTTTCCATTAGTATAACGTACTTTTTCTTTTGACTAAACGTTTGTGCTTTTCAGATGTGTCACAAACCAGTCAATCGTTTCAAACATTGCCTGTCTTGAGACCTTATGGCCAGCTTGTCCATCTGTAATAAAACGAATCAGGTGCGGATCTTCTTTATATTGGGTTGCTACTAACTCGTCATAAAGAGCTTTTGCATGCCGATAAGGGACAACTGGATCGTTTTCTGCATGCCAGAATAACAGCGGTCTTTTGTTTAATCGATCTGTTTGCAGCGTTAAATCATAAGGACGCAGCGCGTCTAATTGCTGATGAACCTCTTCGTCTGTAATTTCTTTCATCAACCCTTTGTTCCGCATGTTCATGATTTGTGCTTGTAGGAATGTCGTATATTTCGGACTGCCCATCAAGCTAACTGCCGCTTTAATCCAATCATGCTTGGCGAGTGCACCAAAGGTCGTGATGCCGCCCATGGAAGTACCTGCAACACCGATCAGATCGGCTTCAATCAATTGTTTTTCTTGAAAAAATGTTTTGAGTATATCGATTTCACGTATTTCGTTCAGGACAATTTCCCAGAACCTTGACGCCAGTTCCTCTAAGCTGAGGTTTTCTGATCTTACACCATGATAAGCACAGTCAGGCAAAATCACTCTCATGCCTTTTTCCGCCAAATGAAAGGCGAAGTGTAAGTTGTGCTCGCGTGCACTTGTAAATCCGTGTATAAAAAATACAAGCGGCAGCGGTTTGTTTTTATTTTCAGTTTTTACGATATGTAAAAATGGAATATCGCGCGCAATTTGCTCATCAATGGTGATCACAGCCTATGAATCCTCCTTTATCATTCCCGTCTTTGTTTATTTTAACATGTAGACAACAAAGATGTGATAAAGATACACTATAGGTAGAGGCGCCGCAAGAACTGCCTCCTATCACTTACAGATCAAAGGAGATTTTATGGAGACTAAACCTTATCTAATCGCACTTGACCTGGATGGCACGTTATTAAAAGATGATAAAACCATCTCTACACACACACTTGACGTCATTCAAAAAGTGAAAGACAGCGGGCATCATGTCTGTATTTCAACCGGACGGCCATTTCGTTCCAGCTCTCCTTATTATCAGCAATTACAGCTTGATTCACCCATTGTGAATTTTAATGGAGCGTTTGTCCATCATCCTCTTGATGAAAAATGGGGAAGGTTTCATACGTCACTTGATCTTCAAGTCGTTAAACAGCTTGTAGACATTAGTGAGGAGTATAAAGTACACAATGTGCTAGCTGAAGTGTTAGACGATTTGTATTTCCATTATCATGATGAGAAGCTCATTGATATATTTAATATGAATGCAAATAAAGTTACTGTTGGAGACCTTAGAGACAACCTTGGAGAGAATGTGACGAGCGTGTTAATTCACGCAAAAGAAGAGGACGTTGGAGCCATTCGAAGCTATTTATCAGATGTTCATGCAGAAGTGATTGATCATAGGCGATGGGCTGCTCCGTGGCACGTGATTGAGATCATTAAAACAGGCATGAACAAAGCCGTTGGACTGCAAAAGATCAGTGATTATTACGGCGTTCCACAGGAGCGGATTGTGGCATTCGGAGATGAAGACAATGATTTAGAAATGCTTGAATTTGCTGGATGCGGTGTGGCTATGGGCAACGGAATCGATGCTGTGAAACGTATTTCAAATGAAGTCACTGATACAAACGAACAAGATGGAATTGCAAAGTTTCTAACGAATTACTTCTCGCTTTAATTTTTCCATTCATACATACCAGATGGAAGCGGGCATACTACCTTTAGACAGGTTGTCCTGTCAGCTTGTGTAAAGGGGCGGATTCCGAATGGGTAAAAGAAGCAAATCGAAACGCTTTATACAACAAGGTAAAGATTCAGTCAGTCTGCATGATGCACGTTTTCCTTATCGTTCTACGCTTGAAGAAGCTGCGGAGGACAGGGGAAATATGAAGACTGATGCTTCTGGAGGTTCATTGTGAGAAACGAACTTTTTGATCAAGCCAAATCATTTACTGAAGAAGCCCTTACTTCTTCATTTCCATCTGGGTTAGAGCGTCAACAGGCGGTCAAACGAGCCAAAAATGCCGTATCATCTGCATTTGCCAATTCGACAGATGCAGAAAGAAACCAGCTGCATACCTTCCAAGACTTGCTCGATGATCTCTAACATAAAAAAGCTGTCCACACCATCGGACAGCTTTTTCTGTTTCTCATGAAGCTGAAAGCACTTATTTCACTTGGAACGTTTTCTTTTCCGTGATTTGCTTCAGCCCTTCTGCTTTTCCTTTAAATGTGACGACCGCTTCATACGTTCCCGGCTTGACACCATTTGACCACGTATCTTGAAAATCATAGGCTTCGCCTTTCTTTAGTACAAATGATTGGATGGCCTGAGTGAACATACGGTCTTTTGAGTAGCGGTATTGTTCATTTCCGTTTTCATCATACACACTGAGCTCGAATTTCTGGCTTGTGTTAAAGGTAAATTCAATATCTCGATCTGATTCATTTTTCAGTGACATGTTAAATTGAACCGAAGAACCTTTCTGGACGGGGTCTACTGTGAGTACAACCGTTTTTTCTCCCATTTGACCTGATACCTCCTTGTTTGGTTCATCCTTTTTTTGTTGTCCACAAGCGGTTAAAATCAATACAACGAGAAGAAGCACCAACCCTTTTTTCATTCGCTACCCACCTTTTAATCTCGTCTGAAAAATCCAAGAATATTAGTTGTTTGCACAATATTTGTAAAGGCTTTTGGATCGACTTCTTTAATAATTTGTTCAAGTTCATACAGCTCATACCTTGTAATGACGATCACCATCATTTCTTTTGGCTCATTGGTAAAAGCTCCCTTTGCAGGTACAGTCGTAATACCTCTGACCATTTTTCCATAAATGGCTTCCTTGATTTCATCAGCCTTCTTCGTCACAATCATCGCGGTCAGCTTCTCATGTCTTGTATGGATGGCATCAATGACCCTTGTGGTCACATACAATGTGACAAGGGTATATAATGCTTTCTCCCAACCTTGTAATAATCCTGCTGTAAAAATGATGATACCATTTAAAATGAAGAAATACGTGCCGACTGGTTTATCCTTCCACTTCGCTAAGATCATGGCTATGATGTCGAGTCCGCCTGTCGATGCCCCAAATTTGAGCGTGATCCCAATCCCTACTGCTGATATCACGCCGCCAAACACAGCATTTAGTAAAATATCATGTGAAACACTCGTTTCTGGTAAGATGCCGAGGAAAATGGTCGTCAGGGCCACACTGATGATGCTGTAAAACGTAAAGGAACGGCCCACTTTCATCCACCCTAAAATGCCGACTGGAATATTTAAAATAAATAATAGAATCCCTGTGGATACATAAAATGGCGCATATTGATCCATTAAGCTAGATAACAGCTGGGCTACCCCTGTAAACCCACTCGCGTATACATCAGCTGGAATTAAGAATAAATTTAGTCCAATCGCATTGAGCAGTGCACCAATGACGACGACAATGAGTTTTTTTGCTTCTCCGATGAACATATTGTCATTCCTCCACTTACCATTCTCTCTATGGTTTTCCCTAAAATTTAGAATTTGAACACGAAAAGTTGATTTCTGTGATATAGTTAGGCTAAAAAGTTGTAAAATATGGCTGATTTTTTTAGAAAGAAGGGATTTTGATGACTGTTCATATCATAGCAGACAGTGCTGCTGATCTGCCTCTTTCTTATTATGATGAACATAACATGACGGTTATTCCGCTCCGTGTATTGCTTGGCGAAGAGGAATTTGAAGATTTGGTCACCATTGAACCAAAACAAGTATTTGATGCGATGAGACAAGGCGCTAGCCCAAAAACGTCACAAGCTTCACCAAACCGAATCAAAGAAGCCTTTGTTTCTCTCGCACAAACCCATACATCTGCAATCTATGTTGCCTTTTCATCAGAGCTTTCTGGTACATATCAAACCGCTGTGATGATGGCAAACGAAGTGAAGGAAGAATACCCTGATTTTGATTTACGAATCATTGATTCTAAATGTGCTTCACTCGGCTATGGGCTTGCTGTCAAACACGCTCAATCACTTGCCATTGACGGAAATACAATACAAGAAATTGAAACGTCTGTAAAGCATTTTTGCGAATCTTTACAACATATTTTTACTGTAGACGATTTATCGTATTTAGCAAGAGGCGGAAGAATTAGTAAAGCGTCCGCATTTGTTGGCGGTTTATTGAGTATTAAGCCCATTTTACACGTCGAGGATGGAAAGCTCATCCCCCTTGAGAAAATCCGCGGACGTAAAAAGCTGTTGAAACGCATTATTGAACTGATGAAAGAACGTGGAACGGATTGGTCAAATCAAACTGTTGGCATTAGTCATGGTGATGATCCTGCACTTGCAGAAGACATGAGAGAATTGATTGAAGCCGAATTTCATCCAAAAGAAATTGATATTCAGATTGTCGGCGCAGCTGTTGGGTCCCATTCAGGCCCAGGTACGCTTGCCATCTTCTTTACAGGCAAACCATCATAAAAAGCACCCTTCCCTGACACATCACGGGAAGGGTGCTTTTCTTATGACTTATGAAAGTTTAAAACGGTGGACGGTTTCATTTAACCTTGCCGTCATACTCATCAGTTCTTCTACCTGTTTGTTCATTTGATGGAAAGATTGCAGCTGTTCATTGGCCGAGGCAGAAATTTCTTCACTGCCAGCTGCTGTTTCTTCTACAACCGCACTAATATTTTCAATCGAGTTGAGTACTTGTCCGCCAAGCTCTGTTGATTGAACAATTTGGTCATTTAAGACCGCCATTTCTCGTTTAATGTGCTGCGCTTTTGTTTCTATATCTTCAAAGGAGTGTGAGGTTTTGTCCATCGCATCCTGCTGTTGAAGTGAAAGCTTGACTCCTTCTTTGACAGTTTGACTAATGGATTGAATGCCTCTTTCAATATGACTGACCATATCAAAGATTTGTCTTGTAGCGTTAGATGATTCGTCGGCTAGCTTACGAATTTCATCTGCTACAACGGCAAAGCCTTTTCCAGCCTCACCTGCTCTTGCCGCTTCAATCGCTGCATTTAGCGAAAGTAAGTTTGTTTGATCCGCAATGTCAGAAACTGTTTTGGCCATAGCCGAGATCCCACTAGCATATTGCGTGAATTCTCCTGCCGACTGCTCGATTTGCCTTGTGGCATGTGTATTTTTTTCAATCGCCGTTTTGGTTTCTGTTAACGTGTGCTTTCCACTTTCCACTGCTTCTATCGCATCCCCTGTACTTTGGATGACTGTTTGTGAACGTTCGGAATTTTTACGTCCATGCTGATCCATCTTTTCAATCAAGCTAACGCCATGCTGGAGATCCTCTGAAATGGCCTGTGACCCATTTGCCATTTCGTCTGTCGAGACAGATACTTGATTTGCAGATTCCATCAGCTTTTTGTTTTCATCATCTAACTGGATCGAGAATGTCTCTACTTGACTTGAGACATTACTGATTTCTTTAATCAAACTAATCAGTTGATCTGTCATTTGATTAAAGGATTCATTCAAGCCGCCGATTTCATCCTTACGCTGAATGTCCATTCGCTCGACAGCAAGGTTGCCTTCTGCGATCTGCTTCGCTCGGTAGGAAAGTGATTTAATCGGTGTCACGATGGATCTTGTTAATCCAATATTTAAAAAGACAGCAATGACAATCAGTGTGAGGGCTGCGACGAGTGCACTTGTGATGATCCATTGCACATTATCCGCTGTATTCTCTAGATTTTGTTTATATGCTTCTTCTGCTCTTTTATTCATTGTATGGATGTCGTTTAAAACACCATCAATTCTTGCAGCGACCCGTCTTGCATCCGATGCGTTTTTTTCACCAATGGCATTATTTGCTTCCTTGGTCCACGTGTCATATTTTGCATTTAACCTTGTTAATTCATCTTTATTTATATTTCCTGCATGTTTGTTTAACGTTTGCAGCCGTTTTTTTGCTGTAGAAATACCGGTTTGAACAACCTCTAGCTGTTCATCAGAAAGGGTCATTGAATAATTGGTCATGGTTTGTTCGACGCTTTCAAAGCTTGCCTTCGTTTTTTGAACATTTAATAAGGCTTGAACTTCTGTTTCATTTGATGATTGGATCTTTGTCATACTGACAATGATAAAGGCGATGACGCCAACTGCTAAAAGAAGTGAGACGAGTGAGTTGAGTAAAATTTTGATGCGCAAGCTCATGATGCGTCCCCCTCATCTTTTAGCAATTTCTGCTTCAGTTCATTTACTTTTTTGGTCAATGTTTCAGCATCTTTGAGCACCCGAATTCTTGCCATATCGATTCCGTCATTGTTTAAGTCGTAGATAACATGCCCATTTTTGATTTGATTGCTCTTGACGAGCTGTTCGCTGAATTGATAGACCACTTCATCGACTTTTTTTACCATGGACGAAATCACCGCTTTTTCAGCGGTGTAGTACTGATCACTATCTACACCAATGGCATATTTGCCCTGCGCTTGCGCTTCTTTTAATACACCGACACCTGTATAGCCAGCTGCGGCATATAAAACGTCTGCTTTCTTTTTGATCATGCCTTTGGCTATTTTACTGCCTTTGTCCGCATCACTAAACGTATTAGCATAGGTGGATAAGATCTTGATGTTCGGATTCACTGATTTGGCGCCTTTTTGGAACCCTTTTTCAAAACGATGGATCAACTCCGCATCGACACCGCCAACAAATCCAATGACATCACTTTTCGTTGTCATGGCAGCAAGTGCGCCCGCTAAATAGCTGCCTTGCTCTTCTTTAAACGTCACGGAGGTCACATTTTTCAGCTCAGATACGGCATCGATGAGCAAAAAGTGCTTCTTCGGATATTTCTTTGCGACTTTTTCTAAGTCTTCTTGCATACTAAAGCCTACCCCGATGACGAGATCATTGCCAGCTTTTACAAGCTCGGTCAGTCCTTTTTCATATGTATCGGTTTCTGCAATTTCTCTATAATCAAATTCAATACCTAGGTCATCACGTGCTTTTTCTAATCCTTTAAACGATGAATCGTTAAATGATTGATCACCAAGACCATCATCTGTGAGCATAACGCCAATATGCTTCGCATTTGATGCTGGTGGTTCCCCTTGTTGATTGCTGCATGCGGCGAGCACCATAAGCACGGCTACCAACAGAAGCAATGAAATTTTCACTTTCATCCAAACACACACTCCTTTTGTCATCCTTACTCCTTTCTTATCGGATTTGAGAGGCGTTGTTTCAATGATTAAGTGAAGGTTTTTCAGCTTTTTTCATGACTTTTTTCACTAAAAAAACCCATTATTTATCACAAATATAAAAAAAGGGATAAAACCATGATGATTTTATCCCTTTTTCTTCATTTCAGTGTGATATGAAAACCCATGAGGTTAGGGTTCTCTTTCACGCTGCTCATTTTTTCTCGTATGTCCAGCCCTCTTTTTGGTAGACTAGGCCGTTTTTCATCAAATGACCTAATGCTCGTTTAAAGGCTGCCTTGCTCATTTGGAATCGTTCACGGATGTCTTCTGGATCACTTTTGTCTCCATAAGGCATGGCACCATTTCTCGTTCTCATATAGGTTAAAATTTCTTCTGCATCGACAGATAACGCTTCCTGTTTTCTAGGGAGCAGAGAAACGTTCACGGTCCCATCCTCTTTCACTGCAATGACGCGTCCTGTCACGGTCGATCCTAATCTTGGTTCTTCCTTTCGTTCCGTGCGGTGGATAAACCCTCGCACGCCTGTATCTGTCAGCATAAACGAGCCTGTCGCAATTAAGCGATAAATCGTACCAGTGATTTCTTTGTTCATTAAGGTTTCGGGTGCCTCTGTAAACAATTCACTGATCACATCTTCAGTGGCTGGCTTTGCGAACATTCTGCCGTAGCTTGTGACTTTCAGCATACAGTAAAGTCTGTCTCCTTTTTTCGGCCATGCTTCCTCGAAAGGCGGTAGATGTTCTGTTGCAACAAGTGCATCCTTTGAAAGCCCGACATCCACAAATGCGCCCATGTCTTCTACGACGTCTACGACTTCTACCCAGCCATATGTATGCGCATTGATTGTCGGTATTTTCATCGTCGCAGCTAGTCTTTCTTCATGATCTACGTATAAGTAGACCTCTACTTCATCTTGGTCACCAATATCTTCTGTCATTTCACTGCGGTGCAAGAGGACAGAATCTTCACCATCTGTCAAAAAGTAGCCGTATTCCATCTCGTTCTCTATTTGCAAGGTCAGTTGCTCACCTGGTCTCATGTTCTCTTCCTTCCTATCTGCTCATAAAAGAGCGTTCGTTCATCTTTTGATTCACTTTATTCTACTATACTTCTCCTCACATGAACATCTCTAGTTCTGTTAGCTAAAGTGGTCAAACCGAACGCGATTTATACCGCTGCTGGCAGAACTCTTTGACTCATCTCTTTGATAAAGTTTCTTCTTCTCCACGTTGCATGATAAAATAGACGCAATATCTATCCATGGAGGTCATGCGTTATGGCAAAAGAAAGCTCATTTGACATTGTATCAAAGGTTGAACTGCCTGAGGTGCAAAACGCCGTTCAAGCAGCGCTGAAGGAAATTAAAAACCGTTATGATTTTAAAGGAAGTAAAAGTGATATTTCTCTTGAAAAAGAGGAGCTCGTGCTCATCTCTGATGATGATTTTAAGCTGGAGCAGCTAAAAGATGTACTTGTGTCAAAGCTGATCAAACGAAATGTTCCAACTAAAAACATCGACTACGGAAAAACCGAGCATGCCCTTGGCGGAACCGTACGCCAGCGCGCGAAACTGATCAGCGGAATTGATCAAGACAACGCCAAAAAGATCAATGCACTCATTAAGCAATCCGGCATCAAAGTGAAGTCACAGTTTCAAGATGACCAAGTGCGTGTAACAGGAAAAAATAAAGATGATTTACAAGAGGTTATTTCTCTTATGCGCAAGGCAGATTTACCGATTGACGTTCAATTTATAAATTTTCGATAAATTTCAAATTTTCCATTGATTATTTCCGATTTTTTCGATACAGTGGATGGAAGTTCAATTTATTGACATGTTCATATCGCTTTCTTATCAAGAGAGGCAGAGGGACTGGCCCTGTGAAGCCTCAGCAACCGGTGTAGTAGAAATATATTTTCTATGACCAAGGTGCTAAATCCAGCAAGCAACTGCTTGGAAGATAAGAAGAAGAATTACGATACAGCCAAAAAGTCTTCTTCTTATCAGAAGGCTTTTTTTGTTACATAAAAATAAGGAGGAAACCAATGGGCCTATTACAAGACTTACAAAACCGCGTACTGATTGCTGACGGTGCAATGGGAACACTTTTATACTCTTACGGCATTGACCGCTGCTTTGAAGAATTAAATTTATCGAAAGAAGATGAAGTAAGGCGCGTGCACGAAGCATATGTGCAGGCTGGTGCGGACATCATTCAAACAAATACGTACGGCGCAAATTATATTAAACTATCCCGCTACGGCTTAGAGGAGGAAACAAAGCGCATCAATACAAAGGCGGTACAAATCGCAAAAGCAGCCGCCGGCTCTGCTTATGTCCTTGGAACGATCGGCGGCATTCGAACGTTTAACAAAAATGCCTATACAATTGAAGAAATTAAACGAAGCTTTAGAGAGCAGCTGTACATTCTATTAAATGAGCAGCCCGATGGATTATTGCTAGAAACGTATTATGACATGGAAGAAGCGAAGGCCGTTCTCCAAATTGCACGAAAAGAAACGACTCTCCCGATTGTCATGAACGTCTCCATGCATGAACAAGGTGTGTTGCAGGATGGAACACCGCTCAAGGATGGTTTATCTGAATTGTCCTCTCTTGGCGCAGACGTCGTTGGCATCAACTGCCGGCTTGGCCCTTATCATATGATTCAGGCACTCGAAGGCGTTCCAATTTTAGAAAATTCTCATTTATCAGTCTATCCCAACAGCAGTCTCCCCTCTCTTGAAGAAGGCAGACTCGTCTATGATACAGATAACGATTATTTTCGAAAAAGTGCACTTGAATTTAGAAATCAAGGCGCACGTATTATCGGCGGTTGCTGCGGAACAACGCCTCAGCATATTCACGCAATGGCTGAAGCGGTCAAGGATTTAGCCCCGATCACTGAAAAAGAAGTGAAAGTATTAAAAGAAGAAGTCATTTCGATTCAAGATCAGCGGACTGAACCAGGTCTTGATGAGCTCGCTACGAAAAAACGGACGATTATTGTAGAGCTTGATCCGCCGAAGAAGCTGAACTTCGAAAAATTCCTCGTCGCGGCAAATGAGTTAAAGAATGCAGGCATTGATGCATTGACATTAGCCGATAATTCTCTTGCGACCCCGCGCATTAGCAATGTGGCTTGCGGGGCATTATTGAAACAGCAGCTTGATATGCGTTCACTCGTCCATATCACGTGCCGTGATCGTAATTTGATTGGGCTTCAGTCCCATTTGATGGGTCTCGACACCCTTGGTTTAACTGATATTTTAGCCATTACAGGCGACCCTTCTAAG
This sequence comes from Bacillus sp. FSL K6-2431, assembly GCF_038005165.1. Lineage (NCBI taxonomy): Bacteria > Bacillati > Bacillota > Bacilli > Caryophanales > Bacillaceae > Bacillus > Bacillus sp. FSL K6-2431. The sequence continues at coordinate 976,720 of NZ_JBBOSQ010000001.1, forward strand.
ATTGGAGATTTCCCGGGTGCAACGTCGGTTTATGATTTAACCTCCTTTGATTTGATTCGGCTGATTAAGCAGTTTAACGAAGGCCTTTCTTTCTCAGGGAAGCCGCTTGGCAAAAAGACCAATTTTTCAGTAGCTGGCGCGTTTAATCCGAATGTTCGCCACATTGATAAAGCGGTCAAACGTCTTGAGAAAAAAATCGAATACGGTGCTGATTATTTTATTTCACAGCCTGTTTATTCTGAGGAACAGCTTGTGAAAATTCATGAGGAGAGCCGTCATTTAGATAAGCCGATTTATATTGGCGTTATGCCGTTAACAAGCAGCCGAAATGCGGAGTTTATTCATCATGAAATTCCAGGCATCAAATTATCTGATTCCATTCGTGACATTATGGCCAAGGCTGGTGAGGATAAAGAAAAGCAGCGAGCAGAAGGCTTAGCGATTGCCCGCTCTTTATTAGATACAGCCTGCGAATTGTTTAACGGCATTTATTTAATTACCCCTTTCCTTCGATCAGACTTAACAGCAGAACTAACCACCTACATTCATCAGAAAGAAAAGGAGTCAAACACCCATGTCAACTATCACTGAACAGCTTAAGAAACGCATCCTCGTCCTTGATGGTGCAATGGGGACCATGATTCAAAATGCCAATCTCACAGCAGAAGACTTTGGCGGAGAAGAGTATGAGGGCTGTAACGAGTATTTGAATGTGACAGCCCCTCACATCATCCGCGCGATTCATAGAGAATACCTTGAGGCAAGCGCCGACCTCATTGAAACGAATACGTTCGGGGCTACAAAGCTCGTCCTTGACGAATACGGGCTTGGCCACCTTGCCTATGAACTCAATGTACGGGCTGCCCAGCTGGCAAAGGACGAAGCTGACCGTTTCTCCACGCCGGAGCAGCCTCGATTTGTTGTTGGCGCGATGGGTCCCACTACGAAAACATTATCTGTGACAGGCGGCACAACCTTCGATGAGCTCGTCAAAAACTATGAAGAGCAGGCCCGCGCCTTGATTGATGGCAAATGTGATGCCCTTCTTTTAGAAACAAGTCAAGACATGCTGAATGTAAAGGCTGGGTTCAAAGGCATTCAGGAAGCCTTCCAGCAGACAGGTGTTGAGTTGCCACTCATGGTATCAGGTACGATTGAACCGATGGGCACTACCCTCGCTGGTCAGGATATTGAAGCCTTTTATATCTCTCTTGAGCATATGAAACCAATGAGTGTCGGCCTGAACTGTGCGACGGGTCCTGAATTCATGACAGACCATATCCGCACGCTCTCCTCCATCGCCAAGTCAGCGGTTAGCTGCTATCCAAATGCTGGTCTACCAGATGAAGAAGGTCAATATCATGAATCCCCTGCTTCACTTGCTAAAAAAATTTCCGCCTTTGCCAAGGAAGGCTGGTTAAATATTGTTGGCGGCTGCTGCGGAACAACACCTGCACATATACAGGCATTGTCAGATGAAGTACGAACGATTCAGCCGCGTCACATTGCGCATGAATCGTCTCAGCATACCGTATCAGGAATTGAGCCCCTGATATATGAGGAGTCAATGCGCCCTCTTTTTGTAGGAGAACGAACCAACGTGATTGGTTCACGCAAATTCAAACGACTCATTGCGGAACAAAAGTTTGAAGAAGCATCAGAAATTGCTCGTGCACAGGTAAAAAACGGCGCTCACGTGATTGATGTGTGTCTCGCTGATCCAGATCGCGAGGAGGCGGCTGACATGGAAGGCTTTTTACAAGAGGCTATGAAAAAAGTCAAAGCCCCTTTTGTCATTGATTCAACGGATAAACACGTGATCGAAAAGGCGCTCACATATTCCCAAGGGAAAGCCATCATCAATTCCATTAACCTTGAGGATGGCGAAGAACGCTTCGAAGAAATTCTTCCACTTGTGAAGCTATACGGCGGTGCACTTGTTGTCGGCACGATCGATGAAACAGGGATGGCTGTAACAGCAGAACGAAAGCTGGAGATTGCGGTACGCTCTCATGATCTATTAACGAAGAAATATGGCATTCCCGCAAGTGACATCATTTTTGATCCACTTGTCTTTCCAGTAGGCACTGGAGACGAGCAGTATATTGGCGCTGCCGAAGAAACGATCAAAGGCATCAAAATGATCAAGGAAAACCTGCCTGAGTGCTTGACGATTTTAGGCATCAGCAACGTGTCTTTTGGACTCCCGCCTCTTGGGAGAGAAATCTTGAATGCCGTCTACTTGTATCACTGCGTCCAAGCAGGACTTGATTACGCCATCGTGAATACAGAAAAGCTTGAACGCTTCGCTTCTATTCCAAAGGAAGAAATCAAGCTGGCTGAAACACTGCTCTATGAAACAAATGATCAAACCCTTGCTGAATTTACCCAATTTTACCGAGGCAAAAAGAAAACGGAGAAAAAACCAAAGGTCTCCTTATCACTTGATGAAAGGCTAGCACTCTACGTCGTCGAAGGAACAAAAGAAGGACTTATCGATGATTTATCCCTGGCTCTAGAGCAATTTGAATCACCACTTCATATCATCAATGGTCCGTTAATGCAGGGAATGGCTGAGGTTGGACGTCTTTTCAATCAAAACGAACTGATTGTGGCGGAAGTGCTTCAATCAGCAGAGGTCATGAAGGCATCTGTATCGTATCTCGAGCAATATATGGAAAAGCAGCATGCAAACGGAAAAGGTAAGATTCTACTTGCCACTGTAAAAGGAGATGTCCATGATATTGGAAAAAACCTTGTCGACATCATTTTGAGTAATAACGGCTTTCAAGTGGTCGACCTTGGCATCAAGGTGACACCGCAAACATTGATCGAAGCTGTGCAAAAGGAAAAACCAGATATGATTGGGTTATCAGGATTGCTTGTGAAGTCAGCCCAGCAAATGGTACTCACCGCTCAGGATTTACAAAAGGCGAATATTTCCGTGCCCATTTTGGTCGGTGGCGCTGCACTTTCTCGGAAATTTACGAAAATGAAGATTTCGCCTCATTATGACGGACCGGTTCTTTACGCAAAAGATGCGATGGACGGCTTATCTTTAGCCAATGAGTTAAAAGCAAATCCTCTTCAGTTTCAAATTAAGCCCGACGAAGAGCCTGTGGCACCTTTCAAAAAGAAAGAAACAAAGCAGCCACAAGCTGTCATTGAATTACTAGAAAAACGTGCGGCACTCCCTGAGGCACCTATTTTCACGCCAGAAAATACGGCACGTCATTATGTAAGGGACATCGACCTGCATCATATTATGCCTTATGTAAATGAACAAATGCTCATTGGCCACCACCTTGGATTAAAAGGAAAGGTGAAAAAGCTGTTGGCCGAACAGCATCCAAAAGCATTGGAATTAAAGCAGCTTGTCACAGATCTTCTAAACGAAGGCAGAGAGAAAAACTGGTTTGCGCCTGCATTTGTCTATCAATTTTATCCTGCCAGTTCAAACGGAAATGATCTGCATATTTATGATCCCAAAGCGCCTGACCGTATCATTGAAACATTCCAATTTCCAAGACAGGAGAAGCTTCCGTACCGCTCCATTTCTGATTATGTGCGGGGAAGCGGTGAAAAGGAGAAAGATTATATTGCCTTATTTGCCGTCACAGCCGGAGCGCGTATACGTGAAGTCGCGCAGCACTTTAAGCAAGAAGGAGATTATTTAAAAATGCATGCAGTTCAAGCTCTTGCGCTTGAGCTTGCAGAAGGATTAGCCGAAAGAACCCACCAAGTGATTCGTGACAAATGGGGCTTCCCTGACCCAGTCGATTTCACAATGGAAAAACGATTCCAAGCGAAATATCAAGGGCAGCGCTATTCCTTTGGTTATCCCGCCTGTCCAAATCTTGAAGACCAAGAAAAGCTGTTCAAGCTGCTTCAGCCAGAAAAAATCGGCATCCAGCTAACAGAAGGATTTATGATGGAACCTGAAGCATCTGTTTCAGCGATCGTCGTTTCTCATCCTGAAGCTCGATATTTTAATGTTCATTAATGCAGAACCTCCGAAACTGGAGGTTCTTTTTTGCTGGGAAAATTAGATAAACTTCAATTTTTACACTATACCTTCTTATGGTACGATACACATAGATGAATTCAGCTAAGAAGGAGTTGCGCGTCATGACAAACGTTGTTCAACGAGCATTAACACTCGATGACATACCAGATCTTATCGCATTGTCTCAAGAGGTAGACTGGCCTGATTACAATGCGGAAGAGCTCACATCTCTTTTAACAAATGGATATTTCACAGGTTTTTCAACAGCGGATGGACAAGTCATCTCATGTGCAGGACTTTTCCAATATGATCGAATGGCGTCAATTGGTGCTGTCATTGTATCTGAGACACATCGCGGCTTAGGTCTTGCAAGGAAAATGATTGACACCCTGCTAGATCAATGTGATCAAAGCATTCCTGTCGTTTTAACCGCTACTGTCCAAGGGCGGCCAGTTTACGAAAAAATCGGGTTTCACACGGCTGGTTACATTACGACTTACAAAGCGCAAAACCGAAACCCAGAAGCGCTTCGTGTGTCAGATGACATCCACCTGTCTCCTGCCGATGAATCGCACCTTCCGTGTATTGAAGCACTAGATGAAAAAGGCGCAGGCACAAATCGATCAAGCTTTATAAAAAACCGGATGAACCGAGCAGCACGGCGTATCATTGCACAAAATGAACATCACGACACAACTGGCTTTGCGTTTGGCGTTGAAACACCTGCCAATTTAATGATTGGTCCGCTTGCTGCAAATGATGAACTTACAGCTCTCTCGCTGATCCGTTCGCTCATTTCGTCTTATTCGGGTCCAATTCGTTTAGATATGCAGGAGGAAACAGCTGAGCGCCTCCATGAATCACTTGTTGAAGCAGGTTTTACGAAAACAAACAAAGCGCATTTTATGATGATTCGCGGAAAAGAAAAGCTGAACGATCCCGCTCTTCTTTATTTCCTTGCCTCTCAAGCATTTTCGTAATATATAAAAAGCTGTAGACACTTGATGTCTACAGCTTTTCTATTATTTCTCGCCGATGGACGAAAGAACATGCGCGAGTGCATTTGTGACCTTTCCATGCTCTGATGCATGCGGGCGGTCATCTCCGTCTCCATACCCATAATCAATCATTCGATTACGATTTAAGCACAGCTTTGTCAGCTTCGGCTGGAATAGATCAAATAGTTCAAAACGGTCCTTCAGCTGTGGGAATTGCTTTTGATACTGCTGAATTTCTTCGGCAAGCAAGCTCCAAAGTGTCACTTCATCTAATAGCTGATGGTTCTCTAACACGTTTGATACGTAACGCAGGTTGCAAATAAACAATCCTGTAAAGATAAACTGCACTAAGCCTTCCGGCGGTTCACTCCGCAGCACTTCTTTTAAATCGTCTCCTAGAGAAGCCAATTCAGGCAGCGGCTGATCACTAATATTCACATCATCGACGAAATCTTTGATCGCCAAACGGTGAGGCTGATGATCTTTTAACACAAGAATCGTATTTTGTCCGTGCGGTGAAAAGACGGTGCCGTATTGATACATAAAGTGCAATAGCGGCGGCATCACCACATGGAAAAATTTCGCCATCCACTCTTTTGCTGAGAGACCTGATTTTTCAATCAGCTGTTTCACATATGGCTCACCTTCATGATCCTCATAAGTGAGTGCCGCAAGTGTAACAGGGTTCTCTCCTTCATCTAAGTACGAGTAAATGCTTTCTCTAAAAATCACACCGAGCATTTCAAGATATTGATACGGGGCACCAGGCAGTTTGCTATAGTAAGGATGATCGACATTAATACTTGCATTCTCACCAGGTAATATCACGCGGCAGACATCAGATAAAAATGAATCTTGATCCGCGATCCCTTTAATATGCGCTGTAATGCGAGGGGCAATGACTGTCCGTTCTGACGGAAGTCCTCGGTACACGAGTGTATTTAAAATGCTCATTGGCAGTTTAATATGATGCTTGCCTTTATTTGAGATGTTCGTAAAGGTTCTGATCGACTGCTGCGGGATATATTGATCCAGTCCCTCTCCTACATACACAATCCGGCGCAACGCCAAATCTTCTGGGAAATGCTGAATAATCATATGTGTCCACTGCCATTTATGAACAGGCATCAAATAATAATCAGCTGCAATCAATCCTTCATCCTTTAGCACGCGGTGAAATTGACGGATCGTGACTTCATCTAACTCTTTGGCAATTACCTGCTCATAGTTTTCATGATCGACTGCATGGAATGTCGCAAGGTCCCGGTGAACAGCAATCCAAGACAGCTGCACACTTTCTTGCCTTTCAGGTGCATAGGCTAGGTAGTCATCATAACTGAACCCAATGCGTCCTTTGTTATACACAATCCAAGGATGGCCTGTCATTTCTCCTTCAATCCATGCATAATCAGTATCTGTCAGTTCATCCGCACGAAGTGCTTTTTTCGACAGCAAATGTACATCTGCTAACAGGGTGTGATGAAGCTCTTTTATAAGGTGTCCTGTTGTGTCAGAAGACATTGGAATGAGCGGCTGAATGTCTAGTAAAAACACAATGGCACTGACATCCTTTGACCATTTTCCGTCTTGACAGCACTCGATTGATTCAGCAATTGTATCAAAACTATCAAACAAACGAGGTTTTGCAAGATAGCGATATTTCTTATGTTCGTGAATGATTAATTCATACTGAGCAATGCTATCCTTTTGATCTAGCTGCACGGGATGAAGCATATCCTCATACATGTATTCAGACAGCATTTTTGCCACCATTCGCTGGTTTGCCTTTTTCCAAGCAGCCGGATTCACCGCTTTTTTCAATTCATCTTGTACACTCATCGCTTCATCCTCCTTAACCTTTGATTTCTTCAAATGTGTTGACGTTCTTATGTGTACCAAATGTCTGGAAGACGTGTTTTTGATAAAGTGGATACACGGTTTGACGAGCAAGTTCATTGATAATCACACTGTTTCGGTAAGCGCCAAGTCCTAAATCTGGAGCGCCAACGCCATGTGTATGAAGCTCTGCATTTTGGACAAAAATATCATTTTCACCCATTGTATTCGTTTTTAAGCGATATTCACGTTCGACTTGGAACCGTCCTTGATCGTCCCATTGAATGTGATGAGAAATTGGATTGATAAACGGGGGCAGTACCGATTGATAGCCCGTCGCCAGTACGACAATATCTGTCTCGTGGGTAAAGGTGTCCTCTTTGACCCATTGCGTGCATGAAAGGGACAAGCCGCGAGCTGTTTCCTCAATCAAGTTGACCTCCGTCATTGCTTGAAGCACTGTGTTCAACTGCTCTCCGCAGGCAGAACGTTCATAAAGCAAATGATAAATATCATGGATCATTGCAGAGCTGATGCCCTTATACAGCAAATCTTGCTGCTTTAACAACGCATCCTTTTTTGTTTGCGGAAGCTCATAAAAGAAATCAATATAATCTGGAGAGAAATATTCAAGGCCAAGGTTTGAATATTCCATTGGGAAAAATCCTTTAGAGCGTGTGAACCAGTGAATATCCTTTGCCTCATCATCTGATAAAATATCATAGAACACTTCTGCCGCACTTTGACCAGAGCCGATCACTGTCACAGATTTCCCTTTGAAACAGCCTTCTTTCTTTCGTTTTAAATAGTCAGCAGAATGAAAAACTTTCTCTCCTAAAGCTGGCTGGATCGATGCTGGTATCGCCGGCTGTGTACCAATTCCTAAGACAAGATGCTTACTTTCAAACACCTCTACCGTTTGGTCTTTCACATGACGCACATGCACTTCATATCGCTTTTCTCCTGCTTTCTCGATCAATGAGACAGATTCGACGTCCATGCCAAATCGGCAAGAGTCTAACTGGTCTGCGACCCAGCGGCAATAATGACTATATTCCTTGCGCGGGATATGAAAATCCTCTAGAAAGTAAAATGAATACAAACGGTTTTGTTCCTGTAAATAGTTGAGAAAGCTATATTTACTTTTCACATCTGCCATACTGACAAGGTCCGCTAAAAAGGGAACTTGCAGTGTCGTCCCCTCAATGAGCATCCCTGGGTGCCAATGAAAGGCTTCACTTCTTTCAAAAAACAAAGCGTCAATTTCATTTACCTCTTCAGATAATGCGGCAAGTCCTAAGTTAAACGGACCAATGCCGATCCCTATTACATCCACTACATTATTTTGCTTGTTGAACCGCGTCATGGTTATACTTCCTTTCGAATCTTTCTCGATCACAAAACATTAAAAGACCTGTTTTATCGGGTAAATTGACTGGTTTTACACGTTCAAATCCGCATTTTTCAAATACATGGATCATTTTTTCATTGCGAATATCCGGCTCAGCGACGACTTTTTCTGTTCGTTTATTCTGCTCAAATTGAAATGCTGTCATGGCCTGAAGCAGAGGGGCTGCAAAACCTTTTCCCACATAATCCGGTTCCCCTATTAATAGATGGATTCCTTGGTCATGCGGAGAAGGCTGATAGTAAGATTCAATGACATCACCTTTGACGTTGTACGCCTCAAAATAACTCATGGGTGTCCCATCAATTGTACCTAAATAAAGGGTTTGATGCGGATCATGAATCGCCTGATAAAAATGCTTTTCAAAAGCAGGAAACGGAATATTCAAATGCCAAAATGGGTGAACATACTCCTCTTGCATCCACTTGTGGACAAGCCGGACATCTCTTTCATATTCAGCGCGAATAAACTTAATACGATCCCTCATCCAATCAGCGCCTCCTTATGTAAAAAGAGCGGATTCAAGACAGCTGTGTAACGAGACTGTGTTTCCAGAGATCCTGTCAGTTCATCCATATCTTCAAACCGTGTCAGCAAATTCGCTTTTGAAGGCAGTTCTTTTGAGCGCAGAAGGCTGTTTGTCAGCTCAGATGCACCGTATGTTTCCTCATGAGCGAGCAATGTGTCTCTCACAAGGGCGAGCAAGTCTTCTTCTTTCGCCAGACCTTCTGTACCAAAACCGTTAATGAGACCAAATAAATGATTAAAGAAGAAATAATAACGCAGTCTCTCAACAGCTACCTCATCTGCACAAATCGTTTCACTTCTCACGCTCAGGTTTTGGACAAGATTTGCGAGTTTATCCTTTTTCGATTCACTATAGTAGTAGCCTTGGTTGTCACGATAATAGAAGGTGTGCGGGTAACCACCCTTCATTTGCACAACAGCGTTTTGCTGATGGGCTTCCAGTGCAAGACCATACGTTTCAAACAGCCAGAGCATCGGTTCTAACGAAATGGTTAAATATTGCTTAAACCAATCTTGGCTCACAGCCTCCAGTGATCGGCCTTCTGCGTCTGCAAGGTCATGAATGATCCCTGCTAATCGCGATTTTCCACCATACGCATGATCCTGACATAATCCAGCAATTAAGCTTGCCCCTTTTTCACGATGTAAAAATGGATTTTGGCGAATGACTACTTCAAAGCCAGATTCCGCCTCTTCTCCTTGAATAGATAAATAGGCAGGATCTTCAATGACCCGGAATCCAGAGAATTTGTCGTATAGAGAAACGCCTAATTCTGTTTTTAAAATGCGCGACATCTCTACTCCGCGATCCAGTTCCTTTTGTTTATTAACACGTAAGGAGTTTGTAATTTTCACAGGAACAGAGAATTTGAGCATGTAAGCAGAATCCTTTTGATAGACGGTTCTGAAGGATGAGGTCGCTGTGTATTCAGAACCGATCGGTCCTAAATAAGTGAGTTTCCCTTCCTCTATATAACGGTTCACGAACGCTTTCTCCATAACCACCTTCACTTGAAGCGGGTGAATCGGAATGAGCACATATTCTCCGTTTTCTACTAACGTATTCAGTCTCTCTTTTTCTGCTGGTACCTGGCGCAAGAGCTCCTCTAGCATGAGGCTTGCCGCAGACTGTGTAATTGACGAATCCTGAAGCACAATCGAATGATGCGCTTTAAAGTAATGAAGCTGGAAAGCCCCTTTCAGCTCAGGAGAATAGATCGCTTCCTCCTCCTCTGTCATTCCTTGTCTGCTTTTTGGGGTAGGATGCGTTAAATGACCAAGGAGAAGTGACTGCTCAGCCTCGATATACTCAAAATCGGCTTCAGAAAGAGCGGCTCGATCACTTTCTCGCTCCTTTAAGAACCGTTCAATATTTCGGCAGCTTAAAATGATGCGAAGCATGAATTCATCCTCTGCATCTGTACGGCCATATTCAATGAGAAGCTCCTTTGAACATAAAGCAACAAGTGTCGTGTAATCGACGATTGCGCCCTCTTGTTCACTGCCTTGCGGGCGAAAGCGAATCGGAAAATCAAAGAGATGGCGGCCAACAGATGAAACATATCGGATCGGAATCACAAGCTCTAGATCTTGCTTTGCTAGTTTTGCGATGAAGACAAGTGAGCCATCTGCTCTCGTCTCTTTTTTTGCAGATCGATCGATTCCTGTTTCGCGTAAAAAACAGTTTAAAAAGCTTTGCATGGTTGCATTTTCAGCCATTTGTTTATATTGACTCAACGTAGTACCCTCCCGGATTGAATATGAGCAATCCCGATATCAACGATGTCAGAAAGGATTTCCTCAATATGTGTGATTGTCGTTCTCGGATTTAACAAAGTGAATTTTAAGCATGTTCGGTCATTCACCACTGTTTTCGCAATGACAGCAGTTCCTGTTTTGAATAATGTCCGATGAATGATTTTATTGATGTCATCTGTTTGATCGTCATCCTTAAATCGGAACACAACTGCATTGATTTCTGGCTCAGGATTGATCACTTCAAGGTCATCATTTCTCTCAATAAGCGCGACCACATCCTTTGCAAAATGAATGGTATGGTCAATGATTTCTCCAAAGCCTTCTTCTCCAATTAAACGAAGAGAAAGAAGTAATTTCAGAGCATCAAACCGGCGCGTCGTTTGGACAGATTTATTGACGAGATGTAGAATACCATCGAGCTCGTCTTCCTTTGGATTAAGATAATCGGCATGATAATTGATCAAACCAAAATGTCTTTTATCCTTTAGCAAAAATGCCCCGCAGGATATCGGCTGATAAAATTGTTTGTGAAAGTCAATCGTGATTGAATCAGCAAGCTCAATACCGTCTAACTTCTTACGGTAGGTTTCGCTTAATACAAGTGCTCCGCCGTAGGCAGCATCTGCGTGAATCCAAAGACCGTATGGCTTGACGAGGTCATATACCTCTCGAACTGGGTCAATACTGCCAAAATCCGTTGTCCCGCAAGTGGCTACTACCGCAAAAGGCAGCAAGTTCTGCTCCTTCAACTCAGCCAGCTTCTTTTTCAAATCATTGAGGTCCATTCGATGATGCTCATCTGTCTCGACTAGTACGACTGCCTGCTCTCCTAAACCTAACTGGGAGGCAGATTTTTTCACAGTGAAGTGAGCATTATTCGAGCAAAGGATTCTCATGCGGTGAGATTCACTTGGTAAGCCTTTCTGCTGAACATTCCACTGCCATGTGTTTTCACAAAAGGCATCTCTCGCTAGAAGCAGCCCCATGTAGTTAGATTGGGTTCCACCGCTTGTAAATGTCCCATCTGCTAGGCCGCCATAAGAAAACTTCGCACATAGCCACTTGAGAATTTCTTCCTCAACCAAAGAAGCAATACCGCTTTGATCAAAGGAATCCATTGATTGGTTAAAGGAACTTACCATCACCTCTGCGGCAAGTGCAGGAATAAGCGGTGGACAATGCAGATGTGCCAAGCATTTAGGATGCGATACATCAATCAAATGCGGCAAAAGATGTTCTTTTATATCTTGAAAGACGGATTCAATGGATTCACCAGACGGTTGAAATCGGAATAGCGATTCGACACTATCCGCTAATTTCCCAGGCAATATTCCACTGTATGGTCCTGTGTCTTTTTGCCATTGATCCAGTAAGCTGTCGATAGATGTATGAAGAGCCGCTTGGAAGGACTCTCTTCCAAGCTGGCTTTGATTGATAAATAATGAATCCACTGAAGCCTTAGTTGATTGCATCGTACACGGCCTCTTTAAAAATAGCGATGACTTTTTCAAGCTGTTCTTCTGTCATAATGAGTGGTGGCAAGAATCGAATAACACTTCCGAAACGGCCTCCTGTCTCCACAATTAAGCCTTTGTCGAAGCAATTCTTTTGAATAAGACTGGCCAGCTCTGGATTCGCTGGATAGCTTCCGTCCACATCCTGTTTCTCATTTGAATTGACTACTTCAACGCCAATCATTAAGCCTCTCCCTCGAACATCACCGAGAGCAGGGACTTGTTTTTGGATGTCTTTTAGATGCGCCTGCATACGATCTCCTAACCGTTCTACATGATCAAGCAGGTTGGTTTCTTTGATAAATTTAAGCGTAGCAGTTCCAGCAGCCATCGCCATTTGATTCCCTCTAAATGTCCCGATGTGTGCACCTGGATTCCATTGATCTAAATCTTGATCATAAATCACAACTGAAAGCGGCAGGCTTCCACCAATGGCTTTTGACAGCACAATAACGTCAGGTACAATTCCTGCATGTTCAAAGGCAAACATCTTCCCTGTTCGGCCGATGCCTGATTGAACCTCATCAATAATGAGCGGAATCCCTTTTTCTTTTGTGATTCTTCTCATTTCTTTCATCCATTCAATCGATGCTGGAATGGAGCCCCCCTCGCCCTGCACTGCTTCAAAGATCATACCTGCTGGCGGAAGAATACCACTTTCAGGATCATTTAATACGCGCTCAATATACGAACTTGAAATGCGGTGCGAATTCTTCCCACCAATTCCAAATGGGCAGCGATATTCATATGGGTAAGGCATAAAATGAACATCAGGTATTAACCCTTGCACTCTTTCCTTTGGAGATAAATTCCCGCTTAATGACATCGTGGCATGTGTCGCACCGTGATACGCACCATGGAAAGATAGAATGCTTCGATTCCCTGTCGCTGTTTTGACTAATTTAATTGCTGCTTCTATGGCGTCACCACCAGTTGGTCCACAAAATTGAATTTTGGCTCTTTTTGCAAACTCTTCTGGCAAGTGAGAAAAAATTTCATTCACAAATTCTTCTTTAATTTCTGAGGTTATGTCCAGCGTATGCAACGGTCTTTTTTCATGAAGCATACGTTCAATTGCATCTATAACAACTGGATGATTGTGACCAAGTGCAAGTGTTCCTGCGCCTGCCAGGCAGTCATAAAACTCTCTGCCATCCGCATCTGTCACGATCATACCCTCGGCTTTTTGCATGGCTAATGGGAACCGTCTCGGATAAGACCTTGCATTCGATTCTCTTTGACTTTGCTGCTCTAAAAATTGCTGATTTTTAGAAACGGTTTTGATGGACATAATAAAACACTCCTCCAATTGATAAAGATTATCATTTTCATTTACTAGCCTAGAGGATGTGAGATATGAAAGTCAATTGTATTCAAAAAGATGATTCTAAAAGCATATGAATGCTATATTCTCTATTTAACGAGTAATTTCGTGTCATTTTGACAAACCTCTACTGCTATAGGGAGAATAAACGCGTGAGACGAAATAATGTAGAAAAAATTACAAATCATTCTTCCTGGTTCTTTTGTTCTATTCATGACAAAGCACTTATTTTATATGGGAAAGTGGATGAAAGTGATGTAAAAAAGGAAAAAAAGAAACGTCATTCTATATTGATATAAATGGTTATAATGGTATAATTTCTCTGAAACAAAAGGGAATGGAGAGGGATCTGATGATTTTAACAAAGCATGATCTCCACCACTACTTAGCTCAGGACAAGAAAGCATTAGCCATTAAGCGCAAACGACCTAAGTGGTTTGGGGATGATATATGGAAATATCAAAGGATTTTACGAAAATATGAATACTATTCTAATAGCGGTGCTGAACTTCGCAAATGGTTCTATCGCTATTTACATAAAAAGAAAGGCATGCAGCTTGGCTTTGATATTCCGATTGGTGTCTTCGGTCCCGGTCTTAGAATCAATCATACGGGTCTCTTAATTGTGAACAAACATGCAAAAATCGGGGCATTTTGTGATATTCATCAAGGGGTGAATATTGGTCAGAATCATCATGAAAAAGATGTACCAACCATTGGGGATCATGTATGGATTGGCCCAGGTGCTAAGCTGTTTGGGGATATCTATATTGCAGATCATATTTCCATCGGAGCAAATGCTGTGGTAAACCGTTCCTTTCACGAGGAGAAAATTGTTATTGCAGGTGTGCCAGCGCAAAAGGTAAAAGAAAAAAGCCCTTCATCATGAAGGACCCACCTGATAAAAAAGAATGATACCGATCAAAACAGAGATGAGCAGCATGAGGTAAAACAAAATCGTTAAAATAAGAATGGTCCAGCCAAGTCCCTTCCTCTCTGTCTTGATCAAATAAATACCGAGAACGATCGTACTAAATAAGACACCTAAAATGGCCCACAGCCATTTGTCTTTATCATGCTTTGGCGCATCAAACCATAAATAAATGGCAACAGCAAGTGAAACGAATAACCCTGTAAGTCTCACGTTCAAACTCCTCCTTATGTACACGCGTGCTTTCTATTATGCGTTTGAGTATCCGATCATCAGCAATAAGAAGTAAAAGACATAGACTAGAATGAAAATAGAATAGATGATAATGGACACGATCAGAACCGTCCAGCCCAATCCTTTTCTTCCTGTTTTGATCAGGTATATTCCAAATGTAAAGAGCCCGAATAAAAGGCCTAAAATCGCCCACAGCCATTTATTCTTCCCATGTTTAGGCGCATCTACAAATAGGTAAACGGCCACTATAATCGACACAAACCATCCGGTAATCCAGCGCAACTCATTCGTCACCCTTCTTTTTTAGTTTATTCAATCATACGCTACTTTTGTACTAAAAAGAAAAGGAATTATTCAGTTGAATGTTACAGAAGGCTTTGCCATTCCTCTCTCAGCATCCCGTAACGCATCGAATCATAATACTCTCCTTGGTAGTAACGGACCTTTCGCAGTCTTCCCTCAAGGATAAACCCGCATTTCTCTGCGCACCGCATCATCCGTTCATTTCCCGACCATGTAGTAAGACCAATTCGAGGAATATCAATGTGTGTAAATAACTTATCAGTCCATAGACTTAATGCCTTTGTCCCAACGCCACCGCTCCAAAAGCGCGAATCATAAATGAGAATGCCGCATTCAAGCCACCGTGTACGTTCATTCTCCCAATAATATGACACGGTGCCTTTGATTTCGCCGTCTATTTCAATACCATATAGCTTTGGCGGAATGGATGTATCCTGTAAGTATCGTTTTTTAAAAGCAGCAAGCGGGATTTCGTGTTCATGAAAATATGGGGCGTTCCACTCTCGATAGGACTGGTCTGGTGCTTTGAATCTTAAATGCCATACCAACTCTAAATCAGCTTCGTTTAATGGTCGTATGTTCACAAGCTTTTGTTTTTCCCTTTTCATCTGTTCACGTTCCTTTACTTTGTCGTTCTTTTTGCAAGATGACGGTACTCGATAGGCGTCATGCCTTCGTTTTGCCGAAACAGCTTAGAAAAATAAGTAGGATCATCAATGCCTACGTGATCAGCAATCGCTGCGATTTTATCATTCGTTGAGGCAAGCATGCTTTTGGCTTTTTCGACCTTGAGACGATTGATATATTGGTTTGGCGTGAGTCCATACACCGTCTGCATACACCTTGTCATGTAATCAGGGTGATAGTGCAGCTTCTCTGCAAGCTCCTCCATTTGCAGTTTCTTCATAAAGTGACGCTCAAGATAATGAACCACTTCTGAGGCGACATTCTCCTTTGCACTTGGAATATGAAATGCTTCTTTTTGTAAATGAATGAGCAGTTCTTCAAACTGAAGCTGTTTTTTCAGCGGCAGTTCAGACGCGTCATCGTTTAGGGCCCGCATCTGTGCAAGGTGCTTTTCTAATACATTTCTTCCTTTCACTTTTCCTTTACGGGGCAGGCTAAATTCATATGTTGCCGGCTTTTCAAAGGTGGCTTGATTTTGTTTCATATCAAACCAGTGTTCTCTCGGCCGATTCGTCAGCTCATATGGATCAATTGAGAAATGCAGCCACTCATAGTGCGTATCTTCTTCGCATGGCAGGTGTCCGCCATGCGACAAGCCAGGTGAGAGAATGATATATTCTCCTTCTTTTACGTGATGAGCCTTTCTGTCCTCTGTGATCCATAGCTGCCCTCTTGTGACATAAAGAAGATCAAACACGGTGAAGGTTCTAGAGATATGTCTTTCTCCTTGATGAAATACGCCTTTGCCTGAAGCGATATAAACCGGGAACGGCGGTACAGTAAATGTAATAAATCGATTCATATTCATCCCCTTATGAAGTCGGATTTCTCCAATAAGTTTCGGTTTCATCTCTTCTTATTATAGTCGATGCAAGGTACACTATAAATCGGATTTATACGAAAGGAGGTTGATTGATGAAACCTCAATCACTGCCAATTCAAAAGATTCAAGCTAGGGGGAAGAAAAACCACCCTTCATTATTTGCATTAACTTGGCCTATTTTTATTGAAATCTCTTTATATATGCTGATGGGAAGCGCGGATACCCTCATGCTCAGCCAATATTCCGATAATAGTGTTGCAGCAGTTGGTGTAAGCAATCAGCTCCTGAATTTATTGATTGTCATGTTCAGCTTCATTACAACTGGAACGACGATTGTGATTGCGCAGCTTTTAGGAGCGAGCCGCAAGCAGGAAGCGACTCAAGTCGCCTATGTCTCACTAGGAACCAATTTCTTGATTAGCTTTGTCATTAGCCTTCTCATGTTTGGATTAGCTGTTCCCATCTTACACCTGATGGGCCTATCAAGTGAGCTCATGCCGGATGCGACTATATTTTTACAAATTGTCGGGCTGCTTTCTTTTATTCAAGCGCTCATTATGACGTATAGTGCTATTTTAAAAAGCTACGGATATACAAGAGATACGATGTATGTCACTATCGGAATGAACTTGTTAAACGTTGCTGGTAACTATTTGGTGATTTTTGGTCCGTTTGGTTTCCCTGTATTAGGTGTCATGGGGGTCGCTTTTTCGACCTCACTCGCTCGATTGATCGGATTAATGGCCATGATCCTCATTGTACGCCGCCGAATTGGATTACGCTTTTCACTAAAGAAGATGTTTCACATCCAGCGGACATATTTAAAAAAATTGCTGAAAATCGGCATTCCTTCTGCTGGAGAGCAGCTTTCTTATAACGGCTCTCAAATGATCATTACACTGTTTATTACATTTATGGGGACGCAGGCATTAGCTGCAAAGGTTTATACTCAAAATGTCATGATGTTCATTATGCTATTTGGTGCAGCCATTAGCCAAGGGACACAAATTTTAATTGGGCGCCATATTGGGGCGAAGGAATTCGATGCTGCCTATCACAGATGCATGAAAAGCTTATACTGGGCCATTGGCATCTCCCTTCTTTCTTCCACTGCTTTATCTTTATCATCGACGCATTTGCTTGCTTTCTTTACTAGCAACAGCGAGATCATTCAAAC
This sequence comes from Bacillus sp. FSL K6-2431, assembly GCF_038005165.1. Classification (NCBI taxonomy): domain Bacteria; kingdom Bacillati; phylum Bacillota; class Bacilli; order Caryophanales; family Bacillaceae; genus Bacillus; species Bacillus sp. FSL K6-2431. The sequence goes on from NZ_JBBOSQ010000001.1 coordinate 994,247, forward strand.
CGCCGCCACCCTCCTCCTTTTGACCATTATTTTAGAACCGGGCCGTTCTTTTAATATGGTCATTATTAATTCCTTGCGGGCTGCTGGCGACGCGAAGTTTCCAGTGTATATGGCGATGATTTCAATGTGGGGCATCGGGCTTCCGATCGCTTACTTGTTAGGCATTCAGCTTGAAATGGGCCTCATTGGGATTTGGATTTCTTTTATCGTGGATGAATGGGTAAGAGGCATCTTTATGTATAGGCGGTGGCGTTCAAGAGTTTGGACAGAGCATCGCTTTTCTTCCACATAAAAAGGACTGCGGGTGCAGTCCTTTTTTACGTAATATCTTCTAAAATAAGTTCTTTTTCTTGGTTCGAAATAAATGATCGCTGTGTAAACACGCGGTATTCATTTTCTCTTGTTTTATCTAAAATGGCTTTATAAAAGTGAGCAGCTGCTTTCACTGGTATACGTGAATAGAGCGGGAATTCATGAAGATGGTCAAAAAACTCCTCGTAGTATGCCTCTGCCTCAAAGGCAATGTACTCCCATACGTGCTGAAATGCTTGATTGATAATGCCTTCTTGCAATTCTTGCTCTGTATATCCGAATTGATCCATGACTTGCTTTGGCAAATAAATGCGGTCTCTTTCAGCCTTATCCTCGCCAATGTCACGAAGAATATTGGTCAGCTGCATGGCAATCCCTAATGAAATCGCTGCTTCTTTTAGCTGTTCTTTTTTACGCGGTGCAATAATAGGAAGCAGCATAAGTCCAACGGTACTAGCAACATGGTAGGAATAAATGAGCAGTTCATCTAACGTTTCATATCGGTGCTGCTCTAAATCCATCTCCTGACCTTGGAGCAAGTCACGGAACGGGGCTTCATCCATACGAAACTCTTGAAATGTATGTGCTAGCGCCACCCACATCGGATCATTCCGATCTACCTCACCTTGTAAAAATCGATCAAACGTCTCTCGAAAGGAGGCAAGCTCCTCTTTTGGCGAGGGGGACTCATCTACAATATCATCTGCTCTCCGGCAAAAGGAATACACGGCCCAGACGGCCTGTCTTTTCTTTTTAGGCAGCATGGAAAAGGCACGGTAAAACGTTTTAGAATGGGTTTGAATCGTCTCCTCACACAATTTCAATGCTGTTTGTACATCAACCACTTAGCTTCACTTCCTTTCTGTCATTCAAATCTTTCAACAGCACAGACGCCATCAGCTTCGCACTTTGCATCACGATCGGCACTCCGCCCCCAGGATGGATGGAAGCACCTACTGCATAAAGATTATCGGTCTCAGCTGCCTTCACTTGCGGGCGGAACACACCTGATTGAAATAAGTTAGGCGCAAGTCCAAAGCTGCCACCTTCAAACAATCCTTCTCGCAAGGAATCATTTGGTGTTCTGATTTTTTTCCAGACAATCGACTCTCGCAATCTTGGAAAGCCTCTTTTCTCAAGACGATCGACCATTTTCTCTACAAAATCTGTCTCCTCTTCCCAGTTGATATGATCTCCTGAGGGAACGGGAATCAGCATATATAAAACACTACAGCCTTCCGGGGCAAGAGATGGATCAATGATCGATGGATTAAATGTATAAAACGACGGATCTTGAGGGATCGTCTTCGTTTGAAAAACCTCTTTCATATGCTGATCAAAGTGTTCGCCCATAAAGAATTGATGTACAGGCGCATCATGGTACATTTTGTTTAACCCGAGATACACCATTACACAGCCAGAGGACGGCACGTATTTTCGCCGATCTTGTTCGTCTAAACCAAGCTGTTTTAACGCAGCTGGATAATCTCCGTTGATGACAAAGGCATCAGCTGCTATATGGGCGTCACTGACTTTTGCTTTAACCACGCGCTTCCCATCAAACTCTAGCTCCGTGACTTCGACATTTTTTCTCACATGCACACCCATTTTCATGAGCTGCCCTTCCAATATATCTACTAAACTCGCATAACCGCCTTTTAAATAGTAGATTCCATGTGCGTGCTCACTATATGAAACAAGCGAATATATAGCAGATGCTTCATATGGATTTCCTCCGACATAGAGGGTTTGAAGTGCATATGCATCTCGCAGGCGTTCGTCTGAGAAATACTTTTTCAGGGCACTTTGAACCGTGCGATACGCCTTTAATTTCATTAAAATTTTCATGTTTGCTTTTGTAAAAAATGTACGCTTTTCATGAAATGATTTCTCTAGAAAAGCTTGTTGTCCTTCTTGAAACCGGTCTGTCATTTCTTCCATAAACCTTAGGAATCCTTGATCTTCCTTTGGAAATACACGTCTGATTTCCTCTAGCTGACGAAGTGCATCAGAGTACTTCGTGTAGGAGGTTCCATCTTGAAATTGAATCGTATACAGCGGATCAAGCTGCAAAAGATCAAGAGATGCTTCGTCAATTCCTACCTCATGTAAAATACCTTTTAACATATCTGGAAGTAGGACAATGGTCGGACCTTCATCTACTTTATATCCTTTCTCACGTACAAAAGCAAGCCTTCCGCCAAGTCGCTCATTTTTTTCGACAAGCGTGACATCATGTCCCGCTTTTTTTAAATAAAGTGCTGAGATCATCCCGCCAATACCGCCACCTGCAATCAATATATGTTTTGTCATGAGGCGCTCCCCTTTTCTTGTTGCGGCAATGTTTTGTGCGTATGTTTCTCTTTTGAAAGAATCGCATTTGTCGTGATGCGTGCTGATTCTAAAATGGTCGGCAGTCCGCTTCCTGGGTGCGTTCCTCCTCCTACGAGCCAGCAATGATCCAATTCATCAAATTCGTTGTGCGGCCTTAGGACCATCATCTGCGTCAGCTGGTGGCCAAGGTTAAATGTGGCTCCTTCGTATACGTAAAGGTCTTCCTCCCATTGCTTCGGTGTAATCATCCGCTCGACTTCTATATGCTGCCTTACATTCTTAAAACCGGTTTTTCGCTCCAGTGTATTCAGTACAAGTTCTCTAAATTCATCTTGATGCGCTTCCCAGTCAATGCCGCTTTGATTGTTGGCAACGGGTGCCAATACATAAAGAGCTGACTTTCCTTTTGGCGCAAGTGAGTCATCTGTGACACTAGCATTTTGAATATAAATAGATGGATCATCTGGCAGCTCATATGTTTTCGTAATGCCTTTGACAAATTGCGCATAATCATCAGAAAAAACGATGGTATGATGCGGCTCATCATATATGGTATCTAATCCTAAATAAAGCATAAAGGTGGAGCATGAAAATTTTTTCTTTTTTAATTTTTTCTCGCTATATTTCTTTAAAAGTCCTGGCTCTACAAGCTTTGTCATCACATGTGCAAAGTCTCCATTTACGACAACCTCATCTGCCTGTATTTCTTCCCCAGATTCTAAGCGAATGCCTTTTACCTTCCTGCCTTCTGTCAGCAGTTTTTCGACGCCGGCTGACAGATGAATCGTTGCTCCAGCTTCAACCGCCGCTTTTGCCATCGCTTCTGACAGCTGATTGACCCCGCCCTTCGGATGGAACACACCTGTGTCATGCTCCATAAACGAAAGAATGGAAAACGCACCAGGGCACTCCCACGGTGACATGCCTAAATACTTTGATTGAAATGTAAACGCATATTTCACTGATTCATTTGAGAAATAATCTGACAGCACATCATATAAACTCTTATTCAATGAAAGCTGCGGAAGTGCTTTGAGCACCTTTGGACGCAAATAATGATGAAAACGATCCATTTTACTTTGTAAAATAGGTGTAAGCCGATCCATTTTGCGCTTCGTATCGTTCATAAATCGTATATACCCTTCGCCCTCTCCAGGTGCAAAGGCTTCTAACCGTCTATACATTTCATCACGATCTCGTATCATATCTAGCTGATCGTCTTGGAAAATCAATCTATACATTTCTTTTAATTCGATCACATCAATATAGTCATAAAGATTTTTACCAGCAAAGGTAAACAGCTCCTCTGCAATATGAATCATGCTGAGAAAGGTAGGACCCGTATCAAACGTGAAATCACCCAGTTGAAACTTAGCGTTTCGTCCGCCGATAAAGGGCTGCTTTTCGTATACATGAACGTCATGTCCTTTGCTTTGAAGCATCATAGCTGCCGCAAGTCCCCCTGGTCCTGCTCCGATCACAATGATTTTCATTATCCTTTTTCCTCCAAATTAATTCACTTTAAGTTAATTATACAAATTAGAAAGATTAGATCAACTTTCGATGTGCTCTATTCGTCTCATGTTATGTATCAAAAAAAGCCGGCTTCCCTTCAACAAATGTAAGAAAGCCGACCCTTTATTACGCTTCTATATCAATTCGATACGTTTCAAACCAATGATGAATTTGCGCCAGATGAGCGATTAATTGCGGGCCCTTCATGAGCTGGCCATACCAAGGCACTTGAAAGGAAGCTCCTTCCGTTTCAATCAGCTGCTTTAATTGATTCGGATCTAGAAATTCGTGAAGGACAGAATCTTTTTGCGCAAGGCAGTCTATTAACATCTCTTTTACAGCCTGGGTATAGGCTGGATGATGTGTTTTCGGGTAAGGACTCTTCTTGCGATAAAGCACTTCATTCGGTAAAATTCCCTCTAATGCTTTACGTAAAACCCCTTTTTCACGATTTCCATGCATTTTCATTTCCCAAGGAATATTCCATACATATTCGACAAGACGATGGTCCGCAAATGGTACACGTACCTCAAGACTCGCCCCCATACTCATTCGGTCTTTTCGATCTAGCAGCGTTGTCATAAACCAGACCATATTTAAGTAAAAAAGTTCTCTCCGGGCTTTATCTACTCCAGTTTCTCCATCTAAAAGAGGCGTTTCAGCCACGGTTTCTTCATATTTGCTTTGTGCATATTCTTTTAGTGACAGCTTCTTTTGCCACGAGTCTTGTAAGAGCTGCGTTCTAGCTTCCGTCGATCTCATCCAAGGAAAACCATTCGTTTCATTTGCCGAATGAAACCAAGGATAGCCTCCAAAAATTTCATCCGCACATTCACCTGACAAACCAACAACAAAGTCCTTTTTAATTTCTCGGCAGAACCAAAGCAAGGAAGAATCAATATCTGCCATACCCGGTAAGTCTCGGACCTCAACTGCTTCCTTTAAATAAGCAGCCAGCTCCTTTTGTCCAATGATGCAGCTGTGATGATTCGTTTGAAACGCCTTGGTCATGTGGTCAATCCATGGACCGTCCGCATTTGGCTGGAATTGACTTGCTTCAAAGAATTGATCATTCCCTTCGTAGTCAACCGAATACGTATGAAGCGGTGCTTTCCCTATTTTCTCAAAGTGCTTAGCGGCAATGGCGGTAATGGCACTCGAATCAACGCCCCCCGATAAAAATGTACAAACAGGCACATCAGAGACGAGCTGCCTTGTGACGGCATCTGTAAAGAGATCCTTGACGTGCTGTGCTGTGTCATCGAGCGAGTCCGTATGCGCCTTGCTTTTGACATTCCAGTATCTCCACACACGCAATCCGTTTTTTGAAAAGGTCAAGGCATGAGCAGGTCTCAGCTCTTTTACCCCTTTAAACACTCCTTGCCCTGGTGTTCTAGACGGTCCTAAACCAAAAATCTCCGATAATCCCTCATGATCGACTTTTGCTTTCATATCAGGGTGAGTAAGAAGCGCTTTGATTTCTGAACCAAATAAAAAGGAATGATGACGTTCTGTATAGAAAAATGGCTTGACGCCGAGCCGGTCTCTCCCTGCAAATAATAATTCACGCTCACTATCCCAAATCGCAAATGCAAAAATACCATTAAAATGGGTCACACACTCTTCCTTCCATTCTGTGTAGGCGTGAAGAAGTACCTCTGTATCAGAATGCCCAAGAAAGCGGTGGCCCCTTTTTAACAATTCTTTTCTTATATCCTCTGTGTTATAAAGCTCTCCATTGTATACAACGGTATAAGCATGGTTTTGATGTGTATATGTCATCGGCTGTTTTCCGCCTTCTACATCTACAACCGCTAATCTTTTATGCCCAAATAGAACGTGCTCACTTTTCCACGTATTTGTATCGTCTGGCCCTCTTTTAGATAATGTATCTGTCATTTGATTGATTACATGGTCCTGTTGGATGAGCTGCTTTTTAAAGTCTGCCCAGCCTGTTATTCCACACATCATCATCAGCTCCCATCCGTTTTTCCTCAAGTGTTCTCATTCAGCCTTTCTTAGTTTATGCATCGTCTCCTTGATAGTTGATTTGTCCTTTTTTCTCGGGCGTATAGGACAAGCATGATTTGGTAAGAAAAGAAAGAGGAAAGGAGCGTCTGCAAATGGAAAAACGTATGAGGCAGCTTGAACGCTGCAGCCGAAGATGGTGTAGCGGGTATTTACTCATTGAAAACGGGCATTGTCTGATTGAAGATGAAGAAGGAGAAATCATGCTACCAGAAAGTCTTCAAAGCACGATGATCTGTTTGAAGGATAATGACAGGTGGACAAAAGGGGAACTGCTCGGCTCCATGATCCTTCATGAAAGTGGACAGCTGTTAGAAGTACGAGGCGGTGAAGTGATACAATATACAGCATCACTTGCCAAAGGATGGCTTGACCTCCTGATGTTCGTTCCTGAAAACGTCTTTTATGAAATCACTGCACAGATAGAACAGCTTGGCTTTTCCGTCTACGATTGTGTTTTCTCGTCCTTTCATTCTTTTCAACGAGTTTCTTTCTTTCAGTTTTCGACAGATACACAATCACTTGCCCTTCAATGTCACCACGACTCCGCCGCAGGTCAAATTCGTTTTGAATGGACCACTTCTGACGGTCACCGGTCAGTTTCGCAATTTGAAGGCATATAAAAAGGACACTGCTTCGTATAAGCAATGTCCTTTTTATGTTAAAAGATATGGAAACCGATTGGCAGACGTAACCCGAGAAGAATGGTCACAATCGCGAGTACGATAAAACCAATCAATACACCAGTCACCGATTTTCCTTTTTTCTTGCGTACAAGAACCATTTCCATGAAGCCGATCACAAGGATACCGAAAATCATTTTACCGATATACTCGCCACCGAAACCTGGAATCTTCATTCCTGTGCGAACATACAGCTCTACGCCTGTGGCGATAATGATCAAGTACAATAGTCTGACAATCATGTGCACAATTTTAGCACCTTTGTCGTTTTTACCTGCTAGAGCAAAGGCCACGAAGAATAAAATAATTCCTAGCACCCATGCTGTAATATGTAAATGCGTTCCCATCTGTTATTTCCCCCTTTATCAGAACAATTACCTTCTCATCGTACCACGAAATAAGTCGAACACAAAGCGACAATCCTGTGTCATCTCACTCTTTATTTGACGCGATTTGATAGCGTCCCAATCGGTTCAATCGTGATGTCGATTCGATCCCCTGAAGCTAAAAATTTAGGCGGTTCAAAGCCTTTGCCAACCCCAGAAGGTGTTCCCGTTGCAATGATGTCACCAGCTTCTAGTGTCATCCCTTTTGAAAGAGTAGACACAATGTTCTCGATGGAGAAAATCATTAATTCTGTACTTGCAGACTGGCGAACCTCTCCGTTAACCTTTGTTTCCACATGGAGCGCGCCGTGATCCTCGATCACTGACTTATGTACAATATAAGGTCCTATCGGGCAGGTTGTATCTAAGCTTTTCCCTATAAAAAATTGTTTGTGTTTTTTCTGTAAATCTCTTGCCGTTACGTCATTTAAAATGGTGTAACCAAATAGATAATCATGGACTTCTTCAGGTGCAATATTCTTCCCTGATTTGCCCATCACGATCGCAAGCTCTCCTTCATAATCCAGTTCACTCGTCACATCTTCATGAAGGAGGATATCCGCTTCATGTCCAACGACTGAAGTAGGTGCCTTTGTAAAGATCATCACATCTTTAGGAATATCCGCTACACTTCCCATCTCCATGACATGATCTTGATAATTCTTTCCAACACACATAATGTTTTTAGCTGGCTTTGGAATCGGCGCATGGAGTTTCACGTCCGACAGCGGATAAACATAAGAACCGCGATCCTCTTCTTTTTTCTCAGCCCAGTCAAGGAGCTGTTTGACATGCTCAACAAACTTGTCCCCCATATGAATACATTCAGCTAAAGAGTTTGGCAGTGTCTCAAGCTCAAATAATTTGGCTTCTGCCTTTTTGACGTCCATGACCCATTCATCATCAATGACTACCCCGATAAACATCCTGCTATGTATCTCACCTGTAAAAAACTTCATGTTTTCCCCTCACAATCTTCATTTCGCTAAGTGATGATGTCTCATTTTATTTCTCTATGAAATAAAAAAAACCCTTTTTTATCATACTCTCTTTTAAAAAGGGTTTCAAAAAAGATGATCTGATGTTTAGCGGTAGCGGCGATACTCCCACATGTTCCCTTGATCCCATTTACGATCAACATTTCCTCTGCTGCGGGAATGATGCTTTTTCTTTCCACATCTTTTGCAAGAGCGACTGCTTCTATGGTGATGAGATCGCTTAGATCGATGGCTGCGGCGCGACTTGCGGCTCTTCTTATGATGCGATCTGTGCTTGCTGCGATGTGACTTGCGGCAGCTCTTCTTATGATGCGATCTGCATTTGCTGCGGTGTGACTTGCGGCAGCTTTTCTTATGATGGGATCTGTGTTTGCTGCGACATGACTTTTTCGGTTCGCTCTTTTTGCTTCTGCAAGATTTCTTGCTTTTATATGACTTTTTACTCTTCATGCTTTTCTTCGAGCGATAACTTTTCTTTGAACGATGGCTTCTGTAGCTTTTTTTACTGCGACATGATTTACGGCGTCCACCACCGCCAAAGAACCAATGACCGCGATTTGAATGACGAGAACGAGCTGACTTATGTGATCGTCTCGATTCTGGCTCACGATCTAAGTGATGATCACGTCCTTCACTTCGAAGTGAATCCACTGCATGTTCAATATGTGAATGATCAAATGTGCTCACGAACGATTCCCCTCCCAGTCTATACTTTGACAAAACAAACAGATCAAACTGTTTATCTTCTCTGCTTTATGTTACGAGACTTGGTAGACAAGTGTTCTTGGCGGATGCCCCTTTCTTTTAAAACTCCATGAATACCTAACAAACGGGTACAGGACATTCCTTCATTTTCATATCGTAAAGAAGAGCATAGGAGGAGGATGAACGCATGACTACAGAACCTTTAAAGCAAATGGATATTTGGATTCATCCAAAGGACCTGATTGAATTAAGAAAAGACATATGGAACGACGAACCTGTTGAGGCCATTTTGAAAACCGGCCAGATCAAATCGCACATTTATGCTTCATACCGAGGGTCTCATATTAGGAAACTTAAGAAAAAGTCCTATCAAATTGAATATCGAAAGCCAAAGCAAAGACAAGGCGAATCCATCTTTCATTTAAATGCGGAGTACAATGACCCTTCGTTTATCCGAAACAGGCTGTCCTTTTATTTCTTTGAGCAAATGGGCGTGCTAAGCCCTGCTGCGTCTCATGTGTTTCTCACTATAAACGGAAGAAAAGAAGGCATTTATTTAAAAATAGAATCCGTCGATGAGCACTTTTTTCAGAAAAGACAGCTTTCAGGAGGCGGCATTTATTATGCAGTCGATGACGACGCCAACTTTTCCCTTTTGAGTTCATTTGATAAAAAGCCAAAAAAACACCTTCTCCTCGGGTACGAGAAAAAAACAGGGAGTTCTCAACATGATCAACAGCTGAGTGAATTTATTTACTTTCTCAACACAGCGAAAGATGACATATTTGCCGAAAAGATTGAGCATTACCTAGATGTGACCCAGTATTTCCGCTGGCTCATTGGTGTTGTGTGCACACAAAACTTTGACGGCTTTGTCCATAACTACGCTCTTTATGTGAATGAACAAGGCAGGTTCCAAGTGCTTCCTTGGGATTATGATGCGACATGGGGCCGTGACATTCATGGAGAAGAAATGGCGTTTGATTATATTCCAGTAAGCGGCTTTAATACTTTAACTGCTAGATTACTAGATATCCCTTCGTTTAAGAGAGCCTATTACACGCTTTTCCAGCACGTACTCGATACACAATTTTTAGAAGACCGGCTTTGTCCAATTATTGAAACATGGCATGCTTCTATTGAAAACCGAATCGGAGATGATCCTTATACAAGAGACCGCAAAGACATTCTAAGATCAGAGCGAGAGGTCATCCGGCAGTATATCAACAAAAGACGACGTTATTTACAGGCTGAAATAAGAAAAGAGAGAGATCGCACGTAAGGACGCTTTCGAATTTTGTCACTTTATTACTCATATTGACGAAACAACTTTTTTTATAGAAAAATAGGGTATACTAACCATATCCTTCTATTTGATAAAAAATGTGAGAGTTGGCGTCCGTTATGATCAATTATGAAATTGAACAAAAAAGATTACATTTAATTGAGACCGCAAAAAAATTCGGGATGAATGCCGAAGAAACCATCAGGTGCAGTCAAGAGCTTGACACACTTTTAAATAAAGGCATCAAATATACCTCGAATGAATGCTCTAAAAAAGGGTAAACCATACACCTCATTCCTCTCATCAAAAGCTTTCAAAAAGACAATCACACATTAAAAGACCCATCATAAGCTATGGTGAAACGCCCAAAAACAAAGTGCCTTATTTTTATAAAGGATGTGCACCGCTATGCCGGCTATTGTTGGAGCCTTTAAAGTAAATGCCGTCGGAACGAGCGGAGTCGTTCATGTTGGAGACTGCATCACCATTTCTCCAAATAGTCAGGTTAAAACGTTTGCTGGCGCAGGCAGTTTTAACACTGGTGATCAATTGCGCATTAGCAACTATAAAAGTGTGACCAATACGTACGACAGTGATGTCATTGATCAACCGCTTGTTGGTAACTTGTAAGGAGTGAGAATCCGTTGAACTTCTATATTAATCAAGCGATACAAATTAATTATTTGCGTGTAGAGTCTGTCAGTAACTCCTCTGTGCTGCAAATTGGGAGCGCTGGTTCAATTAAAGCTCTTTCTAATCTGTATAACACGGGCAGCTACGTAGAAGCAGCACCTGCCGCAGCAGGCACACAAGGAATTGAAGAATCCCAAGGCGCAAGCACAGCACCTTTTGTACCGCTTCAGTCACCAACAACTTAAGTTCATCTGCAATCCCCGGAGGTGTATGTCAATGTATGACTATCAAAGCAACGCTTCACAAGTGTATGGCATCATTCAAAAACAAACACAACAAATCATGATGCTTGAAAAAAGGCTTAACGAACTTCAGCAGGAAATGCAAATGATCAAGGATAAACCGACAACGACGATTGAACGGATTGATTATCAATTTGATCAACTGAAAATCGAGCGGCTGGAAGGTACGCTGAATATCGGCCTCAATCCATCTGATCCAAACAGTGTTCAAAACTTTGAAGTGGGCCAAACAACAACCCCGGGCATTGGAATGATGCAGCAAGAAACGGCTGATCAATTTTTCAATCAAACACGCCAGCTTGTCGACGCATTCTTAAATGAAGAAGCGCCAGAACTTCTTGAAGAGCTGGAGCAGCGATATGAAGGGTCCCTGGATGAAAGCAACAAACACCACATCATTGAGGACATCCGAAAGCAAATTGACAGCAGAATCAAATACTATGCAGGACAGCTCCCGCACCGGGAAAATATGACTCCGCTGCAGCGTTCAGAGCAAATTGCTGAATATGTGAAGCATGATGTTAAACGAGCGATTGAGCACTTCTTAGCCCATATTCCAAATGAAACGAAAGGAGAGGAAAACGGATGAATTTCACAGTCGTCAACCGCAACATCGAGACCGGAAGCATTAAAGTAGTTGGGGTTTCGTCCTCTTCCCTATTTATCATCGGGGACACAGATCATGTACAATTATCCTCCATTTTTGATACACCGCCAGAATCTTTGATCATTGGCCCGTTTGTTCCTCTGGCACCTCGATAATGATTAAGCGCACATCTCAAGTGAAGTTCTCGAAGGTGAATTCTGTCGGGATTTCGAGTGTCGTTCAAATTGGTGATACACAGGAGCTATGCCCGAAGGTCAAGGTGTTAGCTGTTCAACGGACGCTTAGTTTGTTTTATGGCTATGAAGCAGAAAACTTAAATGCGAAAGAATTTGAAGTATATTTTGAGCCGATTCCATTGATGCTGCCAGAACGATCAGTTAGAACGGCTTTTTACCATGAAAAGCCTGTGATTAAAGTTTCTTCGATACATGTAGAAGGGGTATCATCGTCCTCTGTCTATCAAATCGGCTCTACTTGTAGAATGAATGCCGTTGCGCGAGTGAAGCATATTCGAGAGTTATTTAGCAACGACGAAAGTCCGCCAAACTCACAAGTGGACCTACCTGCGCATATGATGGTGATATGACTTCGAATAAAGGATGTCGATTATGCCAGCAATTGTCGGACCCATTTACATTAACTCTATTTCTGGAGGCGTCGTAAACGTCGGTGACTCATTTTACCTTTCACCTAAAAGTTCGTCAAAATCTGCTTTAGGCTCTGGAGCGGGGAATACCGGAGATTTCTTGATATTAAATAATGGCATTAGCGCCACCAACTATGTGGATCCTGACTTAAATGATCAGAATATGGTAGGCAATGCATAAAGCAGCTCCTCTACAGTCATTTCATGAGAGGAGCGCTTTTTATGCTTATTTTTTTCTGCGTTGTCTCGATTTTTTTGTTTTAACCAGCTTGCTTGCCGGCTGTTTTCGAATCCATTTGATGTACGAAGCAAGCTTTTCATCCTGCCTTAGTGCATCAAGTGTGTTCAAGCGCAAGGCAAGCTCCTGGTTTGTAAAGAGGGCATGCACTTGTTTATGGCAGGGGATACACAGGAAGGCAGTCGGTAAAAAAGCCCCACCTTCTTCTCTTGGTGTTAAGTGGTGTTCTGTGAGCAGGACATGTTGTCTTCCGCACAGCTCACATAATCCAATGGTTTGCTTTGCCACCCTGTCATCACCTCAACATTTACATTAATTCCATTGAGACCGTTGTCCCTTTCCCGCTTGGATCTGCTGGATGGACAATCAGTTTCTTCGGTAGTCTCATTTTCAATTCTTCCACGTGGCTAATAACACCAACTGCTAAATTGTGAGACTGTAGCTTTTCTAATGCGGTAATGACCGTATCAAGCAAGTCTTGATCGAGCGTACCGAATCCTTCATCAAGGAAAAAGAATTGCAGTGGGAATTCACCTCTCAGCTGAATTTGTGCAGAAAGAGCAAGGGCAAGCGCCAGTGAAGTCAAGAAGGTTTCCCCGCCGGACAAGCTGGACACAGGACGCCTAACACCGCCATTTGCATCATCTCGCATAACAAAGCCGCCTTCTGAGTCGACCTCAATCGCATATCTTTGTCTCGTCAACATACCTAAGCGGGCGGATGCATCACGACTGACACTTTCCAGCTGTTCTTCTGCTAAAAATTCAACAAACGTATTCCCTTTAAAAACAGTTTGCAGTTTATCAAGGCGATCAATTTCTTCCTGCAGTGCTTCCAATCGTTCGTGAATACTTGCAAAGCGCTGATGATTCTCTTCAATCACACGCAGGTGTTCATGTGCGGACCCACTCATTGCTGTCGCTTCTTCCAATGCTTTTTCAGCTGCAGCTTTTCTGTGCTGAATGTCCGTCCACTGCTTTTCATCCAGTGACTCTTCTTTCAGTAATTCAGAAATTCGCTTTAAGTTTGCGGCACATTCCTTTCTTTTATCCTCAAACTCCTCAATTTCCTGTTTGACCGATTGACGTACTGGCTGTTCCATTGAAACAGACTCAATTTCCTGCGGCATATGAAAAGGAGAAGATTCTGCTTGTTTTTCCCATGCTGCTTCTGCTTCATGTTTTCGCCTGTTCGCCTCTTGAAGCTGACGCTCACTGCTTGAAAAATGACTTTGCGCTTCACTAAACAACTGCTGCGCGTGCTGCAATTGCTTGTACGATTGCTGCTCTTTTTCATTAAGAAGAGAAAGGGTGTGTTCAACCTCTATAAGTTCATCAGAAATAGAGGCAGCTTTTAATGGATATCGGCCTAAATCTGTTTCATATTGTTGGATAAGCTGCTGCTGACTTTCTAACTGATGCGCTAGTTTATCAAGTTCTTTCTCGACATTGTATATCACTGTCTGCAGCTGCTCTTTTGCTAGCTGTTTTTCTTCCAAAAACGTAATGCTTTTCTCAATACGTTCTTTATAGCCTTCCGCTTGTTGGTCCTTTTCATCGATTTGCTTTTGCATTTCTTGTACTTGATTCAATGTAAGATGCGGGAAGGTCTGTTCAAATTGAGTCGTTTGCTCTGAAAGCTCAGCATCAAACTCTTTGATCAGCACCTCTAATTCTTCGATGCGCTGCTGTTCAAAAGTCATTTGCTCTTTTATCTTGCTCATCTCTGCTACTTGATCATGCGTTTCATCCATTAAACGAGCTCGTTTATGTTCAACTTCTTGAGTATCCTGTTTTATGCCTTTCCATTCTTGCACCAGACCCTGCAAAGACTGCGAATTTTGTACCGTTTCTACTGCTGCAGCGACTTCCGCTCCAGGGGCTTTCTGAGATAAGAAAGCGAATTGCTTTACTAATTGATTGGCATGCGTTTCGAGAAGCTGCTTTGCGGCATACATGTCTCTCCCATAATCCTCTGCCTGCTTGAGCTCTTTGTCCATCCGTTGAATGACTTCATCGACTTGTGCCACGGTTTCTTCATGGTCATTGGATTGCAAAGCCTTTGGATCATGATGAATCGACCCACAAACCGGACATGGCTCACCATCTACTAGCTCTGCCGCTAATTCTTTTCTTAATTCTGCCGCCCTTACCGCATCTCGCTGCTTTAATTTTTCGAGTTTCTGTTGTTGTTCTTTTTGACTCCATTCTGTCAGAGCTCGTTCGAGTTCACATACATAAAAATAAAGGTGTTCAATTGCTTGAAACGATTGGTCTATTTTTTCATAATGGTCGTTTTGCTGCTTTTGAAGCTTTTCATATGCTTCTGAAGTCTGTGAGGCTCGCTTGTTGAGCTCCTCCAGCTTTTGCTTTTCCTTTTGAATACTAAGGTTTATTCTTTCAACATTTTCACTTAAACGTAAAGCATCCTGTACACTTTTGCGTTCTTTCACTGAAACTTGTAACTGCTCCAGCTCATTTTTCAGCTGTGTTTGTTTCGTTAGTGCACGCTCTAATAGAGATTGGAGATTCTCCGCTTCTTTCTTCTTTTGGAGGAGCTGCTGCGCTTTTTCATTTTTTTGGCGCTCTATGCTCGTCTTTTCCTGAAAAGCTGCCTCTTTTTTACGTTCAATTTCTTTTAGCTGAATCAGCTGTTCTTTCTTTTGGAGAAGGTCTGGCTCTGTCTCTATTTTCTTTTGCCGGGCTTGCTCATACTCCCGCGCCATTTGATCATAGATCGTTCGTTGATGCAGCAGCTGCTTTTCTGCTTCCTCTTTCTCTTTCGATGCTTGAGAAAGCTGTTTTTCAGCCTTTGTCAATGCATCCGCATAGGGCTTTAGCGTCTCTGCCTGCTCTGCGATATGGAGCTTCGTCTTTTTCTCTTCTATTGATGGTGCCAGTAAATTCAGCTTGTTTTGTTCAGTCTCGTAAGCTTCTTGTTCCTTTTGATACTGCCAGATCGCTTGCGCCTTTGTAAAAGCAGTGAACGCTTCGTCCCGCGCTTGTTTTTTCTCATGAAAAATAGCCTTTGCCTGCTCAGCTGCTTCCTTTGCTTTTGCCAGCGCCTCTGGACCAGCTTCTCCTAAACCATTCAGTTCAGCTAGCAGTTCATTTTTTTGCCCATAATGCTTTTGAGCCTTTGCACGCAATCGCTTGACGAGTTGATCTCCATATTTCTCCAAGTTAAACAACCGCTGAAGCATTTGACGTCTGTCTGCCCCTTTGAGGGAGAGAAATTCTGCAAACTTCCCTTGAGGTAAGACAACCGCACGGGTAAAGTCATCAATGGTTAATCCGAGTAGTTCTTCTACTTTACGATTCACCTCACTCGCTTTATCTGCGAGAACTGTCTGCGTATCACCGATTTCAATTAGGCGGCATAATGTCGTTCTGACTTTCATTTCATCCGCTCGTTTGAAAGCACGTTCAACTTTATAAGAAATGTGGTGTTCCTTTTGCAAAGCAAATGTAAAGGAAACCGACAGCTTTTCTTCCGCTTGGTTCAAAATACCGTGTGTATTATTTAACGCACGCTCCACTTTGCCATAGAGTGCCAGTGTCATGGCGTCTAATATGGAAGACTTTCCACTTCCTGTCGGTCCAAATATGCCAAACACACCCGCATCACATAATGAGCTAAAGTCAATTATTTGTTCTTCTCTGAAGCTATGAAGTCCTTTAATGGTCAGCGTAATCGGCTTCAAGTCGCTTCCTCCTCTTGCATATCATTGGCTAGCTCTAAAAACAGTTTGACTGTTTTTTCATCAGGCAGACCGCCACCTGTCTGGCGCTCATAAAACTTCACGAACCTCTCTTCGATCGAGAGTTTTTCCACTTGCTTTTGCTCTTCTATTTGCTGTAGTTCTTTGAACTTTGGACGAATGTGAACAAACCCACTATGCTGCTTTCGGAGCTGATGAATCTCTTCAATAGAGAGCTGATCTGTTAAATGAATCTCTAGATCAATCCATGCCTGAAGATCCCGTTTTTCATCCAGCCACTCGTACACTTGACTCAGTCCCTCAGTCGCCTTCCATTTCATAAGTGGTTTTCCGCTTGATAGAAACACTTCTTTCCAGCTCGCTTTTTCATTCGGTTTTGCCTCTACAATTGTGACTGATTTGGCGTAACCTGATTCAGAAAAGCTATAAGCAAGAGGTGATCCAGAATAACGAGCAATCGTTTTGGCACGTTTGATCGTTTGCGGCCTGTGCAAATGACCAAGTGCAACATAGCAAGCGGATTCTGGCAGGCTTTCAGCCGCAACAGTATATGCGCCGCCTACTTCAATCGGTCTTTCTGAATCTGTTTGACTCCCCCCTGCCACATAAATGTGGCTTGTTGCCATATTGACCGTATCCGGTTGAAATTGATTACTTAAATGTTGAAACGCTTGTTGAATCTTTAAATTGTAATGATCACGAAGCAATTTCTCTTCAAATGTTTCAGCTAGCACCTCATTTAGTCTCGCCTCAGACGGATAAGCGAGTGCTGCAATGGATAAACGTTCATCCGCAGAAGGAACATCGACACGGATGATGTCATTTGTCGGATATCCAATTAAATGAATCCCTTGATCATTTGTTAAAGGTGATGCGGCTGATAAACGATCCGGATTATCGTGGTTGCCTGAAATGACCACTACCTGGCGTTTTCCTTTATCAGATAAAGCAGATAGACTTTCATAAAAAAGCTGCTCTGCTCTAGCAGGCGGATTCACAGTATCAAAGGCATCACCAGCCATCACAATGACATCAATGTGTTCGTCTTTCACGATTTGATACAGTTCATCTAAAAACTGTGCTTGCTCATCAAGCCGGCTTCGACCTTCAAGGGTTTTCCCTAAATGCCAATCCGCTGTATGCAGAATCCTCATGTGATTCACCTCTCATTCCGATACATTTATAAAGAAATTTCTAAATTTCCATCGAAGAAATAGAGAATTTTCTCCTCTAATGTTCTGTTTGTCAAACGCTCTACAGCTTTTGCATATAAGGCTATTTGGGTTTCATAACGCTTTTTCAAGATCGGTTCAGCAGCGTCAACTGTATATCTGCCTTGTACTCTATCAGTTTTATAATCTAGTAAATATAGCTTTCCATCTGTTTCAAATAAACAGTCAATCATCCCTTGAATCAGAACAGGCTCTCCCTCAGTATCAATATGACTGTATACCTCTTTAACAGGTAACACCATACTAAATGACACCTCTCGTTTTACCCAGTCCGCTTTTAGCAGTTTTTGACCAATTGAAGTAGAGAAGAAAGAAGCAATTCCTTCTTGATTAATTGATTGGATCTGCTCATCTGTTAGCAAGTCTCGCTGCTGTAAGGATTCGAGCAGGTGTCCTATACGTGATTCATCATAGGGCTCCTCAGAAGGAAGCGGGATATGCTGCATCACTGTATGCATTGCGGTGCCTTGTTCTGCGGCAGTGAGTGTTTTTTTCTTCATGAAAGCTGGCCGGTCATACAATGTTGCACGAGCTTTTCGAATAGAAGAAGGAACACTGTACTCATCCTGTATTTCTTTCATTCTTTTTATCTCGGAAACAGACTGCTTTGTGCCGACTTGCGAGGCCGCTAGATACGGATATTTCCATGAGAGTCTCTCTGCCACCTTCTCATCAGCATCACCATATCCTTCAACAGGTAGACCATCGATCAATGCTTGTACAATCTCGTCTTGCTCCTTTTTTTCAAGTGACATATCTTCCTTTAAAAGATCAGAAGCTTGCGTAAATGAGATAGTGAATGTAGACGGATGCGAAAGAACAATATCTCCTGTTTCTTCTAAAACAGATGACATCGCTTGATGACGGATAAGGGCAGGGCCAATGAAATCTAAGTATGTTTTCGATTGATACCGTTCAAAATCAGGGAGCAGCCACTCTTCTCCGGTTGCGGCATTTTGCCATTTGCTTAATGCTTTCACCTGATTTTTGACAGAGCCGACCAGAAATAATTTTTCTTTAGCCCTTGTGAGCGCTACATATAGGACCCTTAATTCTTCAGATAATAACTCTTTTCTCATCTTTTTTTTCATCGCCACAAGCGGTAATGTCGCATAACTAATTCTCAGCTCAGGATGGATGTACTTGCTTCCAAAGCCTAGTTCTTTATCAAGTAAATAGGGCTGGTTTAAGTCCATCATATTAAAGTTTCTGCCGAGCCCTGCGGTAAAGACGACTGGAAATTCTAATCCTTTACTGCTATGGATCGTCATCATACGCACAACGTCCTCTGTTTCACTGAACGTTTTTGCTGCACCAAGATCATCCCCACGCTCCTGCATTCTTTCAATAAAACGAAGGAATCGGAATAGCCCTCTAAAGGCAGCTTTTTCGTATTGCTTAGCCCGGTCATAAAGGGCACGAAGATTTGCCTGTCGCTGCTTACCTCCAGGCATTCCGCCAACATAATCAAGATACTGCGTATCACGGTAGACTTCCCAAATTAATTCTGCCACCGAATGATTGATAGAAAAATCACGCCACTTGCGCAGTAATTGGAAAAATCGCTCTAGTATTTTGCATGTAGGGTGATCAGAATGCGTCACACTCATGAATGCCTTTACAGCATCATAATACGTGCCTTTTTTATCACTCGTTCGAATCAGAGCCAATTCATTTTCGTCTAAATGAACAATAGGTGATCTTAAAACAGCAGCAAGCGGGATATCCTGATATGGATTATCGATGACTTTTAACAATGAAAGAATGACAGACACCTCTGTTGCTTCAAAATAACCAGAGGAAAGATTCGCATATACAGGGATTCCCTGCTTCTTTAATTCCTCCATCATTTGCGGAGCCCAAGGCATAGACCGAAGCAAAATGACAATGTCACGATACTGCAAATTACGGGTCATTTGCTGCTTTGCATCGTACACTTGAAATGGCTGCTCCACTAATTCTTTTATTTTTTCAGCAATGATTCTCGCTTCAAATTGGACGGTCTCGAGCTCTTCTCGCTCTTCGCCGGTTTCTGCTTCCTGCTGATCTAAGTGGACAAGAAGCATTTCTGTCGTTGTATCTTTGCTTTCTGGATAACTCGCTCCAAGCTTTAATTCAGCTTGTTCATCATATTCAATTTCTCCCACTGTTTCCCCCATCAGCTGCTTGAACAAAAAGTTCGTACTATCTAAAACATCTGAACGGCTACGGAAGTTTTTATTTAAATCGATTCTCTTCCCTGTTTCTTTGCCGTCTGGTTGAAAGTGTTTATATTTGTTTAAAAAGAGCATAGGCTCTGCCAGCCTAAAACGATAAATTGACTGCTTTACATCACCAACCATAAACAGATTGCCCTCAGCAGAATGTTTCCCCTTAGATACAAGCTTTAAAATCGTTTCTTGTACAAGGTTTGTATCCTGGTATTCATCAACGAGCACTTCTTCAAACTGCTGTTGATAGTATTTGGCAGCTTCTGTTTCGATCAAATGTCCTTCTGCATCCTGCTCCGCTAAAATGCGTAAGCAATAGTGCTCTAAATCCGAAAAGTCGACAATTGACTTTTCCTGCTTCGCTCTTTCGAAACGCTCACCAAATTGGATCACAAGCTCTACAAGCGTCTCCACAACTGGCTTCATTTCAGCTAAGCTTTTTAAATGTTGGGCAGGACTGCGCATGAAGTATTCATCTTTTAGTTTTTCTAATTGTTTTTTTGCTTGATTACGTGCATCTGTTGATTTTTCTAAGAGAGCAGGGTCATATTCGTCCCCTTTGCACGTTTTGAGCCTTTTAAAATTGACGTTCGGCAAAAGCTCATAAAGCTTCTCAAAATCATCTTGATGACGGATTAATTCATTGACTTGCTCTAAATCATCTATAAAATTCTCTGCTCTCGGTGCTGGGCCGCCCGGCTCTTTTGATAGCGAAAGAGCTCGTTCAAGCAGCTCCTGGCAGCTCCGGAGAACGAGAGAAAGATCTTCTTTGATATATGGATAAAACGGTAATTCTTCTACTTTTGTTTGAGCATCTACATCATAAAGTGAAAGAAATGCCCACATCCATTGCTCCGGAGAAGGATGAGATCTCGAAAACTCATAAATTCTCTTCACGAGCCATTGCAAATCTAAGTCGTGACGGTCAGATGTGTAACGATCAACCAATTCAAAGAATGATGGCTTTCCAGCCTTATATTCATCCTCAAACAGTTCGTCTAACACTTCATCTCCTAATAGTTCTCCTTCTGTTTGGTCAGCCAAACGAAAGCCTGGATCAAGATCAATTTCATAGTAAAAGGTGCGCAAAACCTGCAAGCAAAAGGAGTGCAAGGTTGAAATATTAGCTCGATTCATGAGGGACAGCTGCCTTCTCATATGAAGAGACCCAGGGTTTTTGGCTAATTCTTTTTCAAGTGCTTCTGTGATCCGATGCTTCATCTCTGCCGCAGAAGCATTTGTGAAAGTCACAACGAGCAGACGATCCACATCAACTGGATGTTCAGGCCGGGTCATTTTTCGAATCAGGCGTTCAACCAAAACAGCTGTTTTACCTGACCCTGCCGCCGCCGCAACCAAGATATCTTGTCCTTCTGAAACGATGGCTTCCCACTGGTCATCCGTCCACGTACTGTTATTCGGTTTTGGTATTTGCATACTGATCCCCTTCTTTTTTGATCCGTTCTATCACAACATCATCCTTTTCAGAGGTGAGCACCCTAAAATCATTATCTTCTATTGATTCATCGAATTGGCAAATAGACTTGAATGAACAAAAGCGGCAAGGTGTTTGATCCTTTAATTTGTATGGATTAATTGCGACCTCTCCATTTGTAATTCTTTCGCCTGCTTCTTCAAATGTGCGCCGAACGTGTTGTGTGAGTATATGGAAATGATCCTCACTTAAAACTGCCGAATCAGATCGGAAAGACCCATCCTTTTTCAAACCGGCTTGAATGACTTGCGATCTACCTGAATCAAGCGTTTGATCCATTAGCTTTACTGCTTCCACATCTTCAAGCAATAAACCCTTCATTTTAAATTTCTTGAAGATTTCCTGCTCAATTTCATCCTCTGCAAGTGGAATCGGTGCTTGAATGAGCGGATCATGAATATGGAAATATAAAATGCCAGCAGGCGTTGCTTCTACGCCGAGCCACTCTTTCGAATACGTAATGGTTAGGTCTAAGTATGTGAGCATTTGCAAGGCAAGACCATAGTATACTTCTGCTAGGTCAAGACCTTTCTCACTGGATTTGTAATCGACGATTCTTAAAAGCAGCCCTTTTGAACCTTCTGCCTTATCTACCCTGTCAATCCTTCCGACAAGCTCCATCGTGCAGCCATTCTTTAATTGAAAAGTAAACGGCGGCAAAGGCCCTTGACCTCCAAAACCTAACTCAAGCCCTACCGGAGAAAATCCACTCAATTTGGCATGTTCACTTAATATAGAAGAGACTCGAATCAAGATTTTCTGAAGCTTTTCTTTAATATAAGCATGCCGATTAGAGCTTAATAGAATTTCCTTTTGAAGACGCGGAGCAAGCTGTTCGATTGCATGTCTTGAATAGGTGACACAATCTTCCTTCGTTAGGTTTTTCCAATCCTTTTTTTGTTCAACTAGCGTATCTGAAATATGCTTCAAAGCCGAGTGAAACAATTGGCCGATATCGGGTGCTTCCAATTTGTAAAATTGTCGATCCTTTAGTTTTAAACCGTGGGAAGCAAAGTGAGAGAATGCACACGCATTGAACTTCTCCATTCTTGAAACACTGCCCTGAATATGGTCACCGTAAAGCTCTTTTGTGACATTAGGCTTTAATGGCTTCGCTCGATTTGTAAAGAACAAGCTTGACATGATGTTTTTTGATACATCCCGATGAGGAGATGTCATTAAGTAGTTATAGACACTCCACCATACACCGCTGATGGGATATTGATTGAGCCATTGCTGCAGCTGTGAGACGGTATAAGACAACGAAACATGCTCATTCGCTACAAATTTTAATTGCTCATCGTCTTCCAGCTGTTCTGGATCTAACACATAAAGAGCCTGCTGATGATTTGGCATAAGCTCTTGGCAATACTTGATGAGTGTTGAAGGCAATAGTGAACGTCCTTCTGCATCAGAAGCCGCATAGGATAGATACAAATGATGGGATGGACTTGATAACGCTTGGTAAATTAAAAATTGCTCATCTAGCAGCCGTTCTTTTCCTGTCTCTGCCAGCTCTGCTCCTGCTCGTTTTAACCATTCTCGGTCATCCTCAGACAATACACTCTCATCAGAGGGACGTGCGGGAATAACGCCATCATTTACACCAATGATAAACGTACACTTCACTTGATACATTCTGGATAAATCCATACTTCCAATAAATACTTGGTCGAGTGAAGGCGGAATCAAAGCGAATTTTAGAGAAGCTAACCCTGTATCTATCATCTGTTGGAATAAGGGAAATGAGAGCTCTTCGTCACCTAGCATGTCAACAAATTCATCCATTAATTGAATCACCGCATCCCATACTTGCCCGTGCTGCATTGCTTCAGCTAATCGACCTGCTTCTTCAGCCTCAAGCCTCGCCTTTTCAAGCTTATCTGGTACTTGTATCTCTTCTAAAAAGACATAGACAGCCTCTACCATGTCCCTTACCTTTTGCGCTTTTTTGAGCCTTTTCTGCAACTGGTAAAGCGGGGGCGCGATCCATTCTTTGACGTCATTTAGCATTTGTTCCATTTCAATTTCTTGATCTGTTTGTCCGAAATCCTCATCTAATGATTGGAAACGCCTGTAATGAAACCGGGAACCGTTTGTCCAGCGCTCTCCTTTTACACCATAAGCAATGCAATAGTTTTCAAGCTGATCTGCCTGCTCTCTCGCTTTGTTCTTAGTGATTTCAAGCGGAAATAAGAACTCTGTTTTCACGCAGCGAAATACCGCTTCATACCGCCAATTTCCTTTTATGACATCCAAGCTCGAACGAATTAATTCAATGAGCGGATGATACTGCATCGATTCATTTCCATCAATAAAAAAAGGAATATCGTAATCTCGAAAAACCTCTTTTAACGTATCTTTATAGTCATCTACATGCCGCGCTACAATCGAGATATCTCGCAGTCTGAGTCCTTTTTCTCTCACTAAATCAAGGATATCTCTCGCTACTCCCTCAATTTCAGCTCGTTTATTTGCACTTTTAGACACTGTGAGATGAGGGGTGTTTTCCTGATATGGCTGAACGGGCCGCTGCTCATATTGGTGTTCTAAATAAGCAAGATCTGGTGTATAAAGGTGCCGATGATTTCTTTCAAAAATATTTTCAGAAATGTCAGCTCCGCACTCTTTAGCAAGCTGATAGAGCTGGAAATACGTTTTACCTGTCATACGAAATAAATCAAGTTCATTTGGCTGCCTATCATGATAGGATCGATCTACTGTGAAAGCCGCAGTTATTTTTGCTGCATGCAGCAAGAGCTGTTCAATGACAAGAAGCTGCTGCGGTGTAAATTGATAAAAACCATCTATATAGATGTGTGCTCCTTTTATTTCTTCAGCTGAAGGAATTTGCTGGGAAAGAAGAGTCAAATAGTCTTCTGAGTGCACGTATTCATCTTGTAAATGCTGCTCCATCTGCTGATAAAGAACATGGAGATCATGCAATTTTTCGGCTGCCCGTCTTTCTTCTGTATACTCTGAATGCATGCTAGACGCTGAAATCTTCTCAATATCCTCTGGCAGCATACAGTATCTTTTGAATTCAGCCATCGTTTTTTCGATTTGCTCCACAAACCCCGGCTTATCACTCGCTTTTTTGAATACTTTAAACTTGTCTTTCTGCTCTTCAATCACTTTTCTTAAAAGCATTTGAATTCCTGTGCTTGTCACAAATTGCCGATTCGCTCCACCAGTCTGCTGTAAAATCGCCCAAGCAAGACGAGTGAAACTAAATACTTTAGCTCTGATCATTCCACCAGCTTCAGACGTTTTCGCAAGCTCATATTCCATTAAAAATGTCATTTGATCCGGGACTAAAAAAATGATTGGCGGACCCAACGGATCAAGCCGAAGCTGTTCTTTGATTTCCTCTAAGATTGCAGTCGTTTTTCCACTCCCCGATCTGCCTGCTAAAAACTGAATCTCCACGTTCCACAACACCTTTCTTATGTACTCATATTCTAGCGAAAATAAAGGTAAATAGCTATTTTCCGATCACGTTCCCATTATCCTTTCTGAAAAAAGACATAGGCACCTTTCCTCACTCTTTTCATATCATAAACCATCATGAACTAAAAGGAGGCTGGCAATATCATGTATTACGGTTACTACGACTACTCGCCTTATGACATGCGCCAAAACACAAGAATCATTTCAGACCTTGAGAAGGCGATCAATGGTGAGTATTCTGCGATCCAATGCTACGAAAAACTTGCCCAAAAGGCAAAAAATCCTGAAGCAAAGAAGATCATTCAAGAAATACGCCAGGATGAAGTCAGACACTATCAACTATTTTCAAAGCTATATTATTCTTTAACAGGGAAAAACCACAAACCAAGCGTAACAGAACCTTGTCCAGACCAATTCAGAGAAGGACTTATGTTTGCCTTTAAAGATGAACAAAAAACGGTCGATTTTTACTTAAGCGTATCAGACTATGTCCGGGATCAAGGAACAAAAGAGCTAATGAAACGTATCGCTCAAGATGAGCAGCAGCATGCTGTATGGTTTTTATATCTTTTAACGCACCATGTATCATAGATAGTCCTATTTTAATAGGAGATCGTATGTTCCGTCAAAAAATGAAATCGATTTTTCGTTCATTCAATCTATTAAAGAAAGCGCTAAATGTAGCAAAACCTCACATCCCTTCCTTATTTTCAAACGAGAAAATGAGAATTTGACCATTAAAAAAACTCCTCTGCCCAAAATAGCAGAAGGAGTTTTTTCATGACCTTTTAATGAAATTTTGCTTCATTGCTTTGCTGCTGATGCTTGAGTATCCCATCAATTGACAACAGCTTACTGCCGCTAAGAGTCAAATAAAGCGCCATGACGAGCAACGAAAGTTCAAATTCATAGCCACCAACAAATCCTTTAGAAAAACCAACAGTGATAATCGCTACAGCCATAATTGGTACAAATAATGCTGCGAAAATACGTGTTCCTAGACCTAAAATCAAGGCAATACCACCGACTAGCTCAATTGTCTTCACAATATAGGCCATAAATTCAGGTACACCGATTTGTCCAAAGAATGCTGCTGTGCCTCCCAGCCCTCCTTGATATGCCTGAAGCCCATGTAAAAAGAAAATAATACCTAAAATAACGCGTACAAAAAGTGTTCCTATTTCTTGATTTGTTTTCATATAGTGATTTCCTCCTGTTTTTACACTACACAATGTAATGTTAATAAGTAAAAAAATTAGTAATTAAGGTTGAGCATAATCATTAAGACCACCATCAGAATGGCTGATGTGACGATTGGAATCATTGGTACATTAAAAGGAATATTGTAAGTTGGATTTAAGATTTTTTGTATTCTTAAATTCAATGCCCGATCCCCAAAGGACACCGCAAACTTTGTTTGTTTTTGAAACTGGGTTCTCTTTTTAATCAGCTTCAAAAGGGCCTGCCCTACTCCAAGCTCAGTACCTGTCTTCTGAATGGCATAGTCATCTGCAATCACTTCACGAAAAACAGAGTAGCTTTGTCTCATATGCTTTAACACTGGAATGTACCAAATGACTTTTGTGAGCATTGAGAACATGAAAGCCTTTAAAGGATCATAGCTGTATTTGTGATGCAATTCGTGATGAACTACAGCGTCAATCTCTTCTTCATCCAGCATGTCCATGAGAGCTGTTGATAAATAAACCTTTGGGTGAAGCATCCCCATTGCAAAAGCAAGCGGTTCATGACAATGAAACACGATGATGTCATTAGCATATTTCTCAGATAAAGATTCGGTCGACTGGTGATCGACTGCAAGCATCAGATTTTGCTTGAATTGAATGTACTTTTTGATTTGTTTCGTCATATAAAAAATCGCAAAACCCAATGTGTAGAGGACTAAGGCATCCAGAAAGTATTTTAAAGGAGTGAATCCATAGAATTCGAGCACAGACTGGCATACATGGATCAGGTTATATGCTTGATTCCAGCCAAAAAAGCTTGAAAGCACGTAATACCCCATCTGATAAAAAATGGCTAAACCAATCAATATACCGCCTGAAAACAGCAGACTCGACTTCATTTTATTCATTTTGCTGCTCCTCTTTTTTAGATGCTAGCCGTGCTTCTAGTACTTTGAGTAATTCAGGATCAGCACTTTCAATCGCATCCACCATATGATTCACTGCCAGTGGACCGAAATCATCCATCAATCCTTGTGTAATCCATTTTGTTTGCTCATTTAGAAATTCTTCTTTTGTTAAAATAGGATTATAAATAGATGAGCGCCCTTTTGTTTTTTTCTCCACAATTCCTTTTTCAGTTAAGCGGTTCAGCACAGTCATCACGGTGTTGAAATTAATCGGCTTCTCATCTGACAGCTTTTGCTGCACCTCTTTAATCGGCATATCCTCACCTTCATAAAGGATCTCCATAATTCTTCCCTCTAAAGGACCAAAAAAACGATTCAATCCCTTTTCATTATATTTAAAAGAAGGAATTTTCATGTTATCACCCCACACTAAGCATTGTAGTGTAATTGAAAATGATAGTCAACTGATAACATAAATAGGGGAAAATCGTTGTATATCGACTTTGTTTTTGGTAAAAATGATATCTTTCTTTATAAAAATGTACTAATCATTTAGTGATAAGATAATCTTATGAAAATAGTGAAAAAATTCGTATTTTATTTATAGAGACTTTTGTATTATAGTGAAGTTAACAACATTTCACTTACTGAACAAACATATAGGAAGAAGGTTTACATGTGATGAAACAAGGAAACAGCCTTCGAACCGATCTCATTCTCATTGCGATAAGCGGTTTAGGTGGATTTCTTTTGTCTTTAACAGGTATGTCCATTGGCTGGATGGTAGGTACATTAATCACCGCAGCTTTTATTGCGATGCGCCGCCCCACCCTGTTTCAGCGTAAAGGAACTAGCACCTTACGTATTCACAGCAGATGGTTGCTCCTTGGTCAATTCATTCTCGGAATAGAACTCGGACAGAAAATGAATATGAAGGTCCTTCACATTTTCGCTGAAAATTGGCTCCCTGTGAGTTTCATGCTCGTCTTTTCTATTCTACTGGCGATGCTCTCAGGCTTTGTCTTATGGAAGCTAAGCAAAACAGATATGCTGACAAGCTTTGTCGGAACTGCCCCCGGCGGTTTATCCGCTATGCCGGGCATTGCCCAAGAGGTGGGAGCCAATACAGCTGTTGTGAGTCTTGTGCAAACGATACGTGTATTAATGGTTGTACTCACTATCCCATTTACAGTGTTTTATTTAAATACAAAAAACCAAGCGGATGTGGCTGTAGTTACGCAAGGGAGCGCTTTTTCTTCGGGTGTTTTCACCCTTTCAAACATCTCTTGGACCGCTGCGCTTATTTTAGGTGCCTGGCTCATGTCACGCCTAGCAGTTCGTCTTCATTTCCCAGCTCCTTGGCTGATCGGCAGCATGCTAGGCGTCGCAGCTCTTCAAGTTGGTGCGGGCGCACTCATAGGTTATGATTTGATTCCTTATTGGCCGGCACAAGCGAACATTGCGTCTCAAGTATTTCTAGGTGCAACCATCGGTTCAAAAATGAATAAAGAAATGTTTGTCGGGCTAAAAAACACTCTCATTGTGGCTGTCGTCAGCTCAGCTGGGCTAATTGCTGCGACTGTCCTCAGCTCTATTGCCATCGCTGAGATCACAGGTATCTCTGTCATTACAGCCATTCTTGCTTTTTCGCCTGGCGGTATTGCAGAGATGGCAACAACTGCGGTCACACTGCATGAGGATTCTACCTTTGTTGTGGCTGTACAAGTCGTCAGAATTATTCTCGTCATTGCAATGCTGCCACCGTTTTTCCGCTTCTTACATCACGTATGGGCAAAAAGGCAGCCTGATTATAAAGCCGCAAAATAAAAAGAGACGCTTTGCATGTGCAGAGCGCCTTTTTTTATTCGCTGGTATTTCTTTTAACACCGACAACTTGATCCTTTGAAATGGTGCCAAAATGCCGGCTGTCGAAGCTATGTATTCGGTTATCTCCGACCACAAAGTAATGATTGTTTTTGATTTTATCGTCTCCTGTGATGGCTTTCAGCTGAAAATCCCCTGTCAGAACGTTCCCCATTTTATGTTGTTTCTGCTCTTTTAAATAAGGTTCCTTCTTTTTTTCACCATCGACAAATAACTGATCATCTTCATACTTGATCGTTTCTCCTGGGAGTCCAATGACTCGCTTGATCAAGATTTGATTTTTAGGTCCGTGAAATAACACATAATCAAACCGGCTAATTTTCGTGAGTTTTGGCGAGAACTTATTGATTAATAATTCTGTTCCATCTGTAAAAGTTGGGTCCATACTAACCCCTTCTACTTTGTACGTGACAAACATGAAATTCTTTACTTGGAACAATAAGACGATGCCTGTAATAATCATCAACCATAGCAATGGCTTCTTTTTCATTAAGAGCCTCCTTTGTCCTCACGTTTGCTCATTCGAATGTTTAACCTATTTTCTACTCTCTTTCCAACATACCATAATAACGCAATAACTAGAACCGCAAAAACACTTCTTAACGGATTCTTAACTAAAGCAGAAAGATCATAACCAATAAAACTAATGATAAAGAGCATGACACACTTGCCAGATAAAGTAGCTAATGAGAATTGCCAAAAACTAATTCTTGATAAACCCGCTACAACATTGACGGCAGCAGAGGGCGTGAAAGGAAAGCAAAGTAAAATAAATAATGGACCAAATCCCCGCTTCTCCACCCAAAGCATCAATTTTTTAATGGAAGGATGCCTGCTGATAAAGTTGAGCATTCTCATCTGTCCAAACTTTCTGATCAGTAAAAAGACAAGAATAGACCCTGCACTTGCGCCAATCCAGGTCAATAAAAATCCTTCCCAAAGGCCGAATGCATTTGCATTCGCTACAGCAAACGCAACGAGTGGTAAAAACGGAAGAAATGCTTCTATTAAAGGGAGCAATATGGCCACAATCGGTCCAAAGGCCTTGTAGCTCTCAAAAAATGATGTGATATTTTCGTGAGTAAATAGGGAAAGAAATGATGTCAACTTGTTTGACTCCTTCAAGGTTTGTCTACTTTTCATTTTACATGGAAAACATAAAAATATACAAATGAATCCCCCCCTTGAGATTATTTGACTCATTCGGTATAATAAATAAGAACATGTGTTCCATCAAGAAAGAAAGCAGGCTTGGACATGACGAGACTATCAAGAATACAGCTTCAGATGATGGAACAGGCCATCTTTCTTCCAATGGTCGTCTCCATCCTCAATCGTGATTTGACTCACTTAAAACAACATCAAACATTTAAACTAAATGAACCATACATTCAGCTTGTGACCTCCGCCTTAAAGGAAGCACAGAAAGCACTTTATGAACTAAAGCAGCATTTACGTAAAGAAAAAATGAAGGTACAGCAAATTGAACACGATGAAGGATTTACAACGTATCTATTTATCATGGATGGCTATGAAGAAAAACATAAATACTTTAATCCACGTATACGTCACCGGGTAGAGGAACTGCTGACACGATATTTTCTTCATCAAGCGAATTGAATTTGCTTCATTGTCGCGCTTCCCCATTCAAAGCAAAAAGCCTGCCACAGCGGCAGGCTAATGCTTCTTTATGATAATTCAAGCTGTTCTCTCAGCTCTGTTCTCACTTCTTCTAATCCAGCGCCATCTAACTCAAAGTAATACACATTCCCAGGCTGATAATCATGGCCCTTTAGCTGAATGGTATCTACTGATGTCAATGAGCTCAATAACGGGAAAAGACCGATAAACTGCTTCATGGACAGATTGGTTGAAACATTGTCACCAAGTGTATCAATGATGTTGTCATAGGATGGGATCGAAGAAATGGATTTAGATTTTTCAAAGATGGCTTGAAGTGCTTCCATTTGGCGCTTCCCGCGCATAAGGTCACTGTCTGCCTTTCTTGTTCTCACAAAGGCTAATGCTTCTTCACCATTTAACGTATGTGTTCCTGTTTGCACATGAACTTTTCCTTTTGAATCCTTTTCCATTTGTTTTGCGATACCTTCATCTTCAATCGTTACGTCAATTCCGTTTAGCTCATCTACAATGTCTTGAAACGCCTTAAAGTTCCCTGAAATCACATAGTCTACAGGAATGTTCAGCAGGTTTTCGACCGTTTTGACTGACAAATCTGCACTCCCAAACGCATGGGCGTGGGCGATTTTATCATATCCTCTTCCCGGAATATCTACATAAGAATCACGAGGAATACTGAGGAGCTTGATGGTTTTCTCTGTTCGGTTCACAGCCGCCAGTAAGACCGCATCACTTCTTGCTTCGTCTACCGTTTCACCTGGACGGCTGTCAATTCCAAGCAGCAGGACCGAGAAGCTGTCCTTTCCTGGATCAAAAGCTTTCACACGCTTTTGCGAGGTGTCTCCTCTTTCTAATGACACTTGCGCCTTATTCGACGCTTTTGAAATTTTATAGTAAGCATATCCTGTCACAGATATTGCCATCACCATGACAAATGCCATGATAAACAGCACGACTTTCACCCAAGGTCTCAGCCTTCTTTTTGATCTTGTTTTCTCCTTCATCCTTTCCGAACCCTCACTCTATCTTAGTCTATCAATGTAGGTTCCACTATAACATATTTTAACGAAAGTTTCCTGCACGCAACATATTTTTATGAACCCACAATGAAAAACTTTTAAAACTCAGATAACTCAATCTTTTAATCTGCCGGTAGTGTTCTTTTTAAATGATTCCGTATAATTAGCATTGTCTACATCCATATCATCGCAGGAGAAAATTCAGAAAAAAGCAGCCTCTAATGTCGGCTGCTTTTTCACCATTATTGAAAACTCACTTGAAATTGTCCCTTCAATTCCTCTTCTGCTTCTTGAAATAACTGCTTTACGCTTTCTGCATACTCGCCAAGAGCATCCTTGCTCGTGTCAAAATTCACCCACGTCAGCTCTACTGGCAGATTTACTTCTCCTGTCAAACAGTCCCATAGGGCATCGAGATTTTTCCCGTAGTAGTCAGGAAGGTGTAAAACTGTTTTTAGTTGGTCATGAAGCTCTTCTTGCGACCTGCACGACGCGCCGTCCAGCTGCACTTGTTTCATGTCATCTTCCCCTCTCATGCCTTTATTTTAAACGAATGGAAGGCAAAAGAGAAAGCAAGACTCCTCACTTTTGTTTCTGTCTGACACTTGACATCAAAAGGATGAGACAAGCTGCCAAAACGACCAAGAAAAAGACGGTTAACACCACCTGAGTTCCGAACAGATCAGCGAAGAGCCCGACAAAAACACTTGGAAGACCCAGACCTAAATAGGCAAACAAATAAAACCCGGCAACGGCTCTAGCTGCCTCCTTTTTTCCCCGCTCGACAATAAGCTGAAGACCGCCTAAATAAGTAAATCCATAGCAGGCAGTACCCGCAAGCATCGTTCCGGCAAGCACAAGAATGATTGACCCACCATTTGCTCCAAATAGCAAGAGACCGTATCCACATGGAAGACAGATAAATCCGGCAAGGAGCGCTGCTGCGCTATTCATTTTGCGAACAAAAGGCTGCATCAGGACACCTGCCATATTAATCAAAAACAGTGCCGGCCCTACCCATAATTCATATCCATTCAATTTAAGCTGTGCTGGCAAAACCGAAATCACAAGGCCACACACTGACCACGCGACAGCAATCGCTGCATTCGCTGGCATTGTTCCTTTTGGAAATGTTGGCATGTTCATCATCGGTTTATCTGCATCTCCTTGTACAGGCGGAACGAAAAAGAAGACACCCACGATCGTTAGGATTAAAAAGCCCATCACAATCCAATAACTAAGCGGCGCAAGCGTCACATACTGAAAAGAAAGAAGTGCCGTAAAAAGAGCACCGCCCCCAAAGCCAACCGAACTGCATAACGCAATAAAAGTTGGAATCCAGCTTGATTTTTCTGGATATAAAGCAATCAAATAAGCAGTGCATGTGCCAACACTTAGGCCAAGCCCCACCCCTTGCAGCAGCCGCGCCAAAAAGAGCATCTGAATGGTAGGATGTACGATCATCAATAAGGTAGCACATAACGAAAAACTAAGTGCGACCAATAAAATCGGTTTGCGTCCAGCCCGGTCAGATATCCCGCCAAGAAAAAGTAAAACTGGAATCAGTCCGAAGACATATGCAGCAAATACAAGGGCTGTCGCCGCCTTTCCGTACCCTGCTTGTTCGGCATACAACGTATAAAGGGGCACCTGCAGATTCACTGCGGTTGTAATCATAAAAAGACCCAATAAAACGAATATAAATGGAATGATGGATAGGTGTGCGGTTTCTTCTTTAGCTGCAGGGATCATTTCACTCTCTCCTCTAGTCATAAGCATATGAGAACAGTGTACACACCTTTTGGCTTACTTCCTATATCCAAAAACGATGCTATTGACCACTCCATATTCCCGTGTCATCATCATGTTATATGTGACAATGAGAGAAGGTGTCCGATGTATATTTATTTAAACCGCTCAAGTACTACCCCGCTCTGGCAGCAAATCGTGACTGGGATCATTCAACAAATTCATTCCCAAAAACTGAACCCCGATGATCAGTTAACACCGACACGCGTATTAGCACAGGAGCTCAATGTATCAAGATCAACTATACAGCTTGCTTATGATGAACTGCTGGCAAGAGGATATGTCAGCACATCTAGAAGAGGCGGTACGAAGGTCATTTCGAGTGATCACTATGCGGCCTCCACTCCCCATCAAGGTGAGCCGCCTTTTCCTCTTCCGGTAAGACCACACTTTCAAGAGGCGGAGAAACAAATGAACCACTGGCTGTCGGCCAATCAATTTCATGAGAAGCTTGATATTGATTTTCGTCATCAGGAACCAGCCATCGATGAACATTTCCAAAACATATGGAAACGCTCGCTCACAAAAGCATTACAGCGATTAGAGATGAAAGATTGGGGCTATTCCTCCCCGCATGGTTTATGGGAAGTACGTTCAGAAATACGCCAATACTTATCAGTAGAACGCGGCATCGATGTAGAAGAGGATCAAATCGTGTTAACAGGAGGCACGCAGCAAGCCATTGATTTGATTTCACAGGTATTGCTTAAAAAAGGCGATACAGTAGCTGTTGAAGATCCAGGCTTTCCTGGAGCAAGGCTTTCCTTTATGCATCGTGAAATGAACATTTATCCCGCGCCCGTCGATGAAGAAGGGATCATGGTGAATACATTACCACGAAAAACAAAGTTGATTGCGGTGACGCCCTCCCATCAGCGTCCAACCGGTGTATGTATGAGTGTGAGCAGAAGGCAGCAGCTGCTAAAATTTGCTGTCAGTCATCAGTCTTATATACTAGAGGATGATTTTGATGGAGATTATCGTTATCATGGCGGACCGCTTCCTTCCTTATTTTCAGAAGCACCCGACTATGTGATTTATATCTTAAGCTTCTCCAAAGTGCTGGCACCAGGCATCCGCCTTGCTGCCATTATCGGCTCCAAAGCGGTCATAAAAGAAATCGCTTCCTTGCAATCACTCATTCAAAGACAGCTGCCCATTATGGAACAGATCACACTCGCCTCTTTTTTCAGAGAAGGAGAATTTACGCGATATGTCAGGCGGATGAGACAGCTATATAAAAAAAGACAGGCTGCCATGATGGATGCCCTTTTAACACAACAATTTCACAAGCACTTTCATATTTATGGAACAGATACGGGTCTTCATGTCTTTTTGGAAGGAGCGCCAAACTTTGACGAAAAAGGCAGTATTGAGGCAGCAAAAGTAGCAGGTATTGGCATTTATCCATTAAGTCCTTATTGTTTTGAGAGCAATCGAAAGGGATTACTGCTAGGCTTCGCCTGTACGGACGAAAACATGATCCAAGAAGGTGTGCGCCGCTTAAAGCAAATACTTTATATGTAAAAAAGCTTGGAAGGCGGACTTCCAAGCCTTTTTACGTTGATTGCTGAATACGGCCGACTTCTTCAATAAATGCAGCAGCCCTCTGCAATCCATCTTGGAGATGATGAGTAGCGGAAATAAACAGCTTTTCTTGATCTGGGCGCTTTAATAGCTGCTCCACCTGACCAATTCCTTTTTCAAATGAATGAAGACCTGTCTTTAATTGTTCATCTGCCTTTTGATAAGCGGCTGGAACTTCTTGATGAGCAAGCCCTTTTTGAATCACATGATCAAAGGCTTTCGTCGCCTTTTTCAATTTTTTATTTGCTTGAATCTTTCCCTGTCCATCTGAAATAAATTGGTCGGTCATGTTCTCATAAGCTTCATTTAACTCATCCATATAACGCTGAACCCATTGTTCATACGCAGCTTCTTTTGTGTCTTGTTTTGAAGGCGATTGACCTGCTTGCTGGCAGGCTGCTAGTAAGGTCACTGTCAAAGTGAACAGCAGAATCAATTGCGATTGTTTTTTCATACAGAGCCTCCATTTCCTATTCCCATTCGTTCATATCGGTCAAAATAGGAGGATCCTTTACCACATACGAACACTTTACAAGAAATGATTTCTTATATTGTAACAGACGGCTCGTGTCACTTCTGTGATTTATAAGTAATTGCTTGAAAATACGTCTAAGGATCCACATTTCCCTGTCATTTATTTGGTGGACAGTCTACCGATACACTCTTTAGACGACTGGATATATGGATTTGGTTTCAACAAATTCATGTGCATGGTGGATGTTCTCGTGTCATCATAATGATGCCCCAACGAAGTCGCCTTGTCCTGTTGATTTATTGAAGTTTACCTTTACAAGCAATGTCAAGCTCTTCGACTACTTCACCATCTTGGATGAGATAGGCTTTTTCATGAAGATTGACAGCGGGACAAATATGATTTGGAATGATTTGCACCTTCTCACCGATCTGGACAGTCTGACGGAAGCCTTCGTGATAAATGATGGCATGCTCATCAAATACACTGGAAACAAATACATCATCAAAGTCTTTTACCTTGCCTAGTCCCTTTGTTTTCGTCAGCCCTTTTGTACGGGTTTGAGCCGTGAGCCCTTTGGCTCCAACATCTGTAATGACACGAGTATTTGTTGGCTTACTAATCACCGTCGTCAGGACGGCTGCTGCACAATGTGAAAAAGTGCCGATCACATTGGACTGAGAGGCATCCATGAAGATGTATGTGCCTGGGCGGATTTCGGTCACTCCCTTTGGAATATCAAATTGAAATAAGAACGGTGGTGTTGATCCTATGCTCACTACCTCTAGCAGCATGCCTGATTCTTTTGCAATCTGTGCAAATCGAAGCGTTCGATTCACAGCGTCTTCATATAATGTCTGACAATGCGCTTTACTTTCCGCCTTGTATGTATGACCATCATGAGAAAAAATCCCTTTTAAATGAACGAACTCACATGTTTTTATCGCCTGCAAGATTTGACGGAAATCACTCTCTTCAATGACACCAGACCTCTCTTCTCCAACCTCTATCTCAATTAAAACCTCCGCTTTTTTCTCTGCTCCACGAAAGACATCTTCAATTTGATGCACATGCTCTACACAATCTATTCCAAATGAAATGTGTATCGACTCTGCCAGCTTTCGAATTCGCTTCAGCTTTGTCTCACCTACAATTTGATTGGCGATAAAGATATCTGTTAGCCCATGCGCCGCCATCACTTCTGCTTCCCCTACTTTCGCTACAGTAAAGCCAGATGCGCCCATCTCCTCCTGCACCTTCGCAAGACCAGGTGTTTTATGTGTTTTCGTATGAGGACGCAGTTTGACTTGCTGACGGTCCGCATATTGCTGCATAGCAGCTAGATTCTCCATCATCACCTGTTTATCAATTAATAGCGCCGGTGTATCTAGTTCATCATAAGTCATCATCATATCCCCTTTTCTGTCGCTCATTATATAAAATTTTATACGTTGTACTTAAATTATATAATTTGTTATATAATTTTCAATGTTTTTTTCTTCGAGAAAGTAAGACGATATGCTAAACATAAGGAGTCCAGCGGCTGGGCTGCCGCTGGTTTTAGTTAATATCTGTTCCGAAGCTCCCTTAATATAAAATCGTATACAAGGTTGAGCTGTTGTTCCTTTGGATACAGCATAAATTCTTGTTTTTTAGGAAGACCACCATCAAGGCGATCTTGAAATTTCGTTCGGAGATACGCTGTTCTGTGCACCTGACTCTCAAATGACTTATATGAGACATCGAGTTTGACGGTTTGCTCATTTGTAAAGATGACCACCGTGTCTCCGAGGGATGATTCCTGGAAGGTATGAATGTATTTGTGGGAGATCCAGCCGCACTGAGGACGGTTGGATGAATAGGTTGGGAAGAAATACAGATGATTGGATGAGTCAATCACAATTGGAGGCTTGTGGGATATTCCTGTTACTTCATATGTTCCCGCTTTTCTGCCTGCATAGCTTGAGCCGAAGAATCGGCAGCTGCGTTCAATAATTTGCAGAGGTTTTAATTCAACGTAAAAGCTTGTCTCTCTTTCTATGACTTTTGAATATACTCTTTTTCCTTCTTCAACCGGAAGGATCGCCATTGTTGTTTGATTAATGACGTATGAATCTAAAGGTGTTTCACTAATTCCTGACACTTCATTTCCTCCTGTGTTAATTTTTGGTTATTTTAGATACTATTAATCTATCACCAACATATAAGAAACGACAGGATTTTTTCAAAATTTATTAAAAATCATTTTTTTATCGTATTATTTAGTCCATTCGATCTATCGAAAAGCCTTTTTTAAGATATATCACATCGTGTCGATTGGACAAGAGGTGTCGATTTCGCTCAAAAATAAATTGTCTAAAAATTATAAATTCTTGTTGATTTTTTCTTCGCCAATCCATATACTATAAAAAAGGCATCGGGGGGATTCTTTATGAAAGAGAAAAAAACGTATGCTGAGCTCATGAAGTCCCGCAACACCCAAAAAACCGAAGAAAACGGCGTGACGATTTTAGACATCTATATTCAAATGGTTTTAGATGAGGCGCTTTATAAACAGCGCTTAACCTTCCTTAGAGAAGAGATTGATAAGGCACTGGATCAGCGTGATGAAAAACGATTCAACGACCTGTCAGCTCAATATGCAGAACACTGCTTACATTAATCATGATGATTTTACTTGCGGCAAAGAGGGCAGCAACTCGTCTCTTTACCGCAAGTTTTTTGTTTATCCATTTAAAATGGTTCCGCCATTGACATGCAGGATTTGTCCATTTATATAAGAGGAGTCTTCGCTCGCTAAAAATAAATAGCTCGGCGCAAGCTCTACTGGCTCACCAGGACGCTCCATTGGAACATCTCCGCCAAATTCAGAGACTTCCTTTTCCGTAAAGGTCGATGGAATGAGGGGTGTCCAAATGGGTCCCGGAGCTACCCCGTTTACTCTAATCCCTTGCTTAATGAGCGATAAAGATAATGATCTCGTAAATGTCACGACTGCCCCTTTTGTAGATGAATAGTCGATCAAGGTTTCATGCCCTTTATAGGCTGTGACAGATGCGGTATTAATGATACTGCTCCCTTTCTTTAAATGAGGAAGTACCGCTTTTGTTAAATAAAACATGGCAAAAATATTCGTTTGAAATGTTCGAAGAAGCTGATGTGAGGTAATCTGTTCAATGCTTTTTTGCGGATGCTGTTCCCCGGCATTGTTCACCAAAATATCTATGGAACCGAAAGCATCCTTCGTTTTTTTGACGACCTCATTTGAAAACGCCTCATCTCCTAAATCACCTGCAATTAAAATGACGCGACCTCCCGCCTTTTCAATATAGTCCTTCGTTTCCTCTGCATCGCGGTGCTCACTCAAGTAAACAATGGCGACATTGGCGCCTTCCTTCGCAAATAAGACCGAGACTGCTCTTCCGATCCCGCTGTCTCCACCTGTTACAATGGCTGTTTTCCCTGCTAATTTTTTATTCGGCACCTCTCGATCAAAAACAGGCCTTGGATTCATTTTATATTCAAGACCTGGACGCTCACTTTGATGCTGAGGCGGCAATGTTTTCTTCGGCTGCTTTGTTGACACGTCTGACCACTCCTTCCTTTTATCTTGTTTATTTTTATGTGTTGGCTATTTTTTTATGTATGCCAGACTAGTTTCCTTTCAAATGTATGATTTTCTTCATTGTGGAAAAATTATACACAACAAGTCACTAACTGGAGGCGACAGTATGGAGCAAGAACATAAAGGATTGGAACAGGCAAAATCGTTATGGATAGCGGATAGTCAAAAGCATTCTTTTCCTACAGTAGATGAGGATCTCACAGCAGATGTCATCATTGTAGGCGGTGGTATTACCGGTATCGCTACCGCGTTTGAAATGACAGAACGCGGGCTGGATGTCATCATCATTGATGCTGATCAACTGCTGCAAGGTACGACCGGACATACGACAGCTAAGATTACCTCACAGCACGATGTTTATTACCATGAGCTGATCCAGCAAATTGGTATGCCCAAAGCCCGTTTGTATGTAGAAGCAAATGAGAAAGCAAAAGAGCTAATTCAAGCTCGCGTCCAAAAGTACGACATCGATTGTCAGCTAGAAGTCAAGGATGCGTACCTTTATACAAAGGAAGAAAGCGGTGTAAAAAAATTAAAAAAGGAATTAGATGCCTACAAACAGCTTGGGATTGATCGGGGATGGAAAACAGCGCTTCCTTTTGATGCTGACATCAAGGCTGCCCTAGCAATGACGCAGCAGGCACAGTTCCATCCCCTTCATTATCTCAATGCACTCATTGACCAGCTCCTAGAGCGTGGTGTACGTATTTATGAACAGACAACTGCTGTTGACGTAAAAGAAGGAAACCGCCCTGCTGTCGTCACAAAAGACGACCATCACCTGACAGGCCGCTATATCATATCCTGTTCGCACTTTCCTTTTTATGATGGAAAGGGACTTTATTTCACGCGCATTCACCCAGAGCAATCTTATGTGGTAGCAGCCAAAACAACGAAGCCGCTCCCAGATGGAATGTACTTAGGGATCGACCAGCCTGCTCATTCTTTAAGAACGACAGAATGGCATGGTGAGGAAGTCGTTCTCATCGGAGGAGAAGGTCATAAAACTGGACAAGGCGGGGATGAATCTGCTCACTATGAAGGACTAGAAGGGTTTGGAGACGCTACCCTTGGAATTGAAGAGGTGCTGTATCGCTGGTCGACACACGATATGGTCACAATGGATCAAATCCCTTACATTGGCCGCCTAACCAAGCACCATCAAAATATCTTCGTTGCGACCGGTTTTAGAAAATGGGGCATGACGACAAGCCACGCGGCAGCTACTCTTATCGGTGATTTGATTGAAGGAAAATCGAATCCATACGAATCCATTTTTACGCCATCAAGACCTGTTTCTGATTCTTTCGTCAAAGATTTCGTTAAAGAAAACAGCAATGTCGCTGCCAAGCTGATCAGTGGTAAATTAAAACGAACCGATCAAACCATTGATGATTTAAAGCCAGGTGAAGGCGGCATTGTATCGTATGAGCATAAAAAATGCGGCGCCTTTAAATCAGAGGATGGGAATATCTTTCTTGTGGATACAACGTGTACTCACCTAGGCTGTGAAGTCGCTTGGAATAATAGCGACCGCACTTGGGATTGCCCGTGTCACGGTTCACGTTTCTCCATTACTGGAGAGGTAGTAGAAGGCCCAGCAAAGAAACCACTAAAAAGGTCTTATAAAGAACAGTAAAATTTTACTGATCCCCTTTAAAAAATCCAATATTATCCGATAGATAATATAAAGTCTGATAATTTGTGATGATTATAGGGGGACAAAAACATTGTTATTTAAAAAAGAGACGAAAAGAAAAAATACTGCTTTTTTCACACAGCAGGATGATGGGATAAAACGTATCAACTTTTCTGACAATACGGATATCGCGAAACAAATTAAAATGATAGACCTGACGCAGCATGACCTATTTATTCTAAAACAGCTCAATCCAATTGTTCAGGAGGATATTGCACGTATCGTTGATAAATTTTATAAAAATTTAGAAGTCGAATCTTCCTTGATGCATATCATTCAAGATAATAGTTCTGTCGACCGTTTGAAAAAAACACTCCGCATTCATATTAGTGAAATGTTTGCAGGTGTGGTTGATGAAGCCTATGTGGCAAAACGAATTAAAATTGCGCAAGTTCATTTACGGATTGGCCTCCAGCCTAAGTGGTATATGGCTGCATTCCAGGACCTTCTGCTATCAATTATGGATTTATTTGCTCAGCATATCCAAGATTTCAAAGAATATCAGACAGCAGTCAAAGCGACGACAAAAATCTTAAATTTAGAGCAGCAGCTTGTCCTTGATACATTCCAAAATGAATATTCTAAAATTCGTGATGAAGCAGAACAGCAGCAGCAGGAGCTCCATACAAAAATCACAGAAACATCAAATTCACTTGCTTCTCTCTTCTCAAACACAACAAATGCCGTGGACAAGCTTGTATCAAAATCTGATGAGATGGCAGACATGTCGCAAGCTGGCACGCAAATTTCAGCACAGGTCGAGGAAAAATCGATTGGCGGTAAAAAAGAATTAGAGATTCAACAAACACAAATGAACCAAATTGATGGCAGCATGACAAAGATTGAAACAGAAATTAAGCGTTTAGAAGAAATCGCCAAACAGATTGAACAAATCTTTGGGATTGTCACAGGCATTGCAGAGCAGACGAACTTGTTATCTTTAAATGCTTCCATCGAATCTGCACGAGCAGGCGAACACGGAAAAGGCTTTGCTGTCGTTGCAAACGAGGTTCGTAAATTATCAGAGGACACAAAGAAAACGGTTTCAACCGTATCTGAACTCGTCAACAATACCAATTCACAAATCTCCATTGTGTCTCAGCACATTGGGGACGTGAATTTACTCGTGACAGATAGTAAAGAAAAAATGACTCAAATCAATTCGCTCTTCGATGATATCGTCAGCAGCATGAACTTAAGCAAAAATCAAAATGGAAAAATTGAAATAGACCTTCAAACCTTCCTGAACGAATTGAAGGAAGTCAAACAAACGGTTTCTCAAGTTGCCAGCTCAGTCGAATCCTTAACAAGTCTCACAAATCGCTAATCCAGTCTTTTTTCTTCTGCTTTAGTATAATAGAAGAAAAGATAGAAAAGGCGGGATTTGATTGACAACAATTTGCCTAGTCAGGCACGGGGAAACAGATTGGAATGCAGCGAAACGAATTCAAGGACGAACAGATATCCCTTTAAATGATACTGGTAAATGGCAGGCTGAACAAACGGGTCTTTATTTGAAGGATGCCCATTGGGATGTTGTCATTTCCAGTCCACTCACAAGGGCAAAAGAAACAGCACACTTGATTTTAAAACATATAGATGCGCCTCTTGTCATCATGGATGATTTCATTGAGCGTGATTATGGCGATGCTGAAGGCATGTCATTTGAGGAGCGCCAAAAGCTTTTTCCAGATAAACAGTATCCAAATATGGAGCCGCTTGAAACGATTCAGGATCGAATGGTAGAAGGCATTGAGAAAGTTAGAGCAGCCTATCCGAATCAACAAGTCCTGATCGTGGCACACGGCGTTGCCATCCATGCTTTACTCACCACCTTAGCGGATGAACATCTTGGTCTTGAGAACACGAGGCTCGTCAATGCTTGCTTAAATTATGTGGAATGGAAAGATGGTAAATGGAAGGTGCTTGATTACAACGTGGTCAGCCATTTAACTCAATCCTCTCCTATTTAAAGAACCTGTTATGTAAACAGGTTCTTTTTAAATGACAAAAACAATGATAAAATAGTATTTTTTTATATCGAAATTCGAAATAGATGCTAGACGTTTCTACCTATTTTAAGGCTTTTCGGGTATCGAATATTTCTCCGAAAATGGATCATAAGAAAAAAAGCACATTTCCTTTTTAAAAGATAGCCGCTGAAATAGTA
This sequence comes from Bacillus sp. FSL K6-2431, assembly GCF_038005165.1. NCBI lineage: Bacteria > Bacillati > Bacillota > Bacilli > Caryophanales > Bacillaceae > Bacillus > Bacillus sp. FSL K6-2431. The sequence goes on from NZ_JBBOSQ010000001.1 coordinate 1,037,028, forward strand.
GAATAAACATATTTTACCATCATTTCCAAGTGACTTAATTCCCCAATTTTCGCTAGGACTTTCACAAAAATTCGGGTCTACTCTTATTTGCCTACTTCCCTTAAACTGAATATACAGAATAGTCAAACGGATCATTCTTATAGACTACGGATGATTATTCTGAAATAAGAAAAAAGGGATGTGGATTGTGCGTGAAAAAGAAAAATGTGATGACAAGTGTTTTATTGGCTGTCCCTCTTCTGTTTTCAGCAGGGTTTGGAGGCTCCATGGCAAATGCCGAGACGGTCTCAAAGTCAGATAGTGAAAAGAGCTATATTGTTGGCTTTAAAGCCTCTGCCACTACAAACAGCTCTAAGAAACAAGCCGTCACTCAAAATGGTGGAAAACTAGAAAAGCAATATCGTCTCATTAATGCCGCACAAGTAAAGATGTCCGAACAAGCCGCAAAAAAACTTGAACATGACCCTAGCATTGCTTACGTAGAAGAAGACCACAAAGCAGAAGCATATGCACAAACCGTCCCTTATGGAATCCCTCAAATCAAAGCTCCAGCTGTACACGCTCAAGGTTATAAAGGTGCTAATGTCAAAGTAGCTGTCCTTGATACGGGCATCCACGCTGCCCACCCTGACTTAAATGTTGCAGGCGGTGCCAGCTTCGTCCCTTCAGAGCCAAATGCCACCCAAGACTTTCAATCACATGGAACTCACGTAGCCGGAACCATTGCTGCCCTTGATAACACAATCGGTGTTCTTGGGGTCGCTCCAAGTGCTTCCCTATATGCTGTTAAAGTATTAGACCGCTATGGCGACGGACAATATAGCTGGATCATTAGCGGTATTGAATGGGCAGTAGCCAATAATATGGATGTCATCAACATGAGCTTAGGCGGACCGAATGGTTCAACAGCGCTTAAAAATGCCGTTGATACAGCGAATAACCGCGGAGTCGTTGTTGTGGCGGCTGCAGGTAACTCAGGTTCCACTGGTTCTACTAGTACAGTTGGCTATCCAGCAAAATATGATTCTACCATTGCCGTTGCCAATGTAAACAGCAACAATGTCAGAAATTCGTCTTCTAGCGCAGGTCCTGAATTAGATGTTTCTGCACCTGGTACTTCTATTTTAAGTACAGTACCAAGCAGTGGATACACATCTTATACTGGAACGTCTATGGCGTCTCCTCATGTAGCAGGAGCAGCAGCGCTTATCCTTTCTAAGTACCCGAATCTATCAACTTCTCAGGTTCGCCAGCGCTTAGAAAACACAGCAACACCGCTTGGTAACTCCTTCTATTACGGAAAAGGGTTAATCAACGTTCAAGCGGCTTCTAACTAAACAATAAATAAAATCCGGCTAATACAGCCGGATTTTTTTATTTATTGCTTCCTCGACGTTTCCTCTTTTTCCGCTGCTTTTTCCATTTCCATGATTCTCTCCATCATAGTTGGGTGCCCGTAGCGGAAGACCTTCACTAAAAGTGGTGGATTCACCTGAGACAGCCCTGATTTTGCAAGCTTTTGAAAAGACGTCACCCCTGCCTCTCCGTCTTTTGTCAGGTTTAGCGCATACTCATCAGCTGCACGTTCTTGATGTCTTGAAACTGCATTTGTAAAAGGTGATGCTGCAAATGACAGCATCGATACAATCATGAGAAGAAGCGGAAGAGCAGCGATGTCGCGCGGCTCCCTCAGCCGAAATAGAACTGCTCCTTTACGATAGAAATAAAAATAGAGACGGTCGATCGCAAAAAATCCCGCAAGTGACAGTACTAGATATCCTGCTAATCCTATATAGACATGCTTCATGACGTAATGTCCCATTTCATGTGCCATGATAAATAAAATTTCGCGATCTTTCAGCTTTTGCAGTGTCGTATCCCATAACACAATACGCTTATTTTCACCAATTCCTGTGACATAAGCATTCATCGTGTTCGTTTTCTCAGACATATTGACCTCATATACATGACCTGCCGGGATATGAGCTTTGTCTGCAAGTGTTAAGATCTTGTTCTCAAGAGCTTGATCCTTTAGTGGATAAAAATTGTTATATAACGGATCAATGACGACCGGCTGTATAAAGAAGAGAAATAGCGTGAATGGAACTGTCAAACACCAGGCATACAGCCACCAGCGCTTTCTTCTTTTTTGAATAAGCCAAAAGAATACAATTGCACATAGAGCAAGAAGCGGATATTGAATCCAGAAATCTAGAATTTGATCTTTCAACCAGCTTGCCGTACTTTGAGCAGATACTCCGTAGTGCAAAGACAGCTGATAACCAATCCACTTAATGGGAAGTGAAATCAGCATTGTCAAAAGCGATAGCACAAACACATATACAAGTTTACTTAAAAATGTGAAACGAGCTGCTGCCAGGCTCCAGTCTGCTAATTTTCGTGAAAACCCTGAAATGAGCAGAAGAAAAAAGACATACCAATCTAATGGAATTGTCATGAAAAATAGCAAGTTACGTAATCTCGAGAAATTCTCGCTGATGACAAGCTCATGGCTTGTCATAAAGGTATGCGGATCTGCACTTGTTCCTTTTACACTGTCAGGAACCGCTGCATCCCCAAATAGAAACAAATAAGAATAAATAAAAAGACCGTACAATATGTATGCTACCGTTGCAAGAGCTACCCATTTACGTACTCGCACAGGTCAGCCTCCTTTCCATCCCTCTCTCTATTCTAATCATCCATTATTTTGTTTAGAACCTGTCTCATGTGGCTCCATCATAGCATGCCCTATCTGAAAAAGCTTTCACGAAAAAAATGATTATGCTACTCGAAAATCGGAGATGCTACATATAAAATAGAGAGTTGGAGGATCGAAATGAAGAAAATCCTTGCAGGAGTTGTGATCTTTGGACTTTTACTTATTACCTTCTTTTATGTATTCAGCCGGACGAGCGAAATTTTTGATGAGAATCGAGCTGAAAAATTGCTCCTTTCATCTGAAAACGAGTCCACTTCTTATGAAATAGATGATAAGGACACAGCAGAAGACTTAATAGAAGAATTAAACAAAGGCAAACAAACAAGCAATCATCTCAAGAAAAATTTAAAGAAACCAGATTATATCGCCAAGGTGATGTACGGCCGAACAAACGGCACCACCTTTCAGCTTTGGACAAACCGTTCGCAGGTCGTTTTTTTAGTAGATGGGACTTATTATGAGCTGAATCAAAAACAGTCTAATTCTTTTCAGAAACAGTTAAAAGAAGCGATTCTAAAGGGCTGAAATTTTATTTTATCCCTTTGTCTTCTTATCAGCGTGATAGAACCTTAGCACACTAAGGGAGTCTCTTCATAAGAGACCCCCTTTTCTTATTTACTTTCCTCTGCTTGATACTTTTCCTTTAGTGCTCTTCTTAAAATTTTACCTGTTGTGTTCTTTGGAATATCATCTATGAAATGGATCGTTTGGGGCTGCTTATATTTCGCTAAAAAGCGTGAACAATGTGTGATGATGTCTTCTTGATCGATGTGAGCATGTTTCTTGGGGGAAATGTAACAGACGACAGCCTCTCCGGTGTTCGGATCTGGCACACCGATGACAACGGCTTCTGCTACAGCTTCATGTTGATAAAGCACTTCTTCTACTTCTCTTGGATACACATTATAACCGCCAACAAGAATCATATCCTTTTTCCGATCGACAATATAAATGTATCCTTCTTCATCTCTTCTTGCTAAATCACCGGTGTACAGCCATCCGTCTCTTAGTGCAGCTTCAGTATCTTCTGGCATTTGATAATAGCCTTTCATAATGTTGGGTCCTTTTGCTATGAGCTCTCCGACTTCATTTGGACCGACTTCTTCTCCCAGTTCATTCACAATCTTATTCTTCACATTCATAATGTCGGTCCCGACTGAACCGGGTTTTCTTTTTCCATCAAGAGGATTGAATGCAGTTACTGGGGAAGCCTCTGATAATCCGTAACCCTCCAGCACCGTGACACCAAATTTTTTCTCAAAACCGTGAAGTAAAGCAACAGGCATTGAGGCACCGCCTGATATACAAATCCTCACAGAGGACATTGCTTTCTCATGCCCTTCCTGGCGGTACAAATAGTTATACATAGTTGGAACACCAACAAATAACGTTGGCTTCTCTTTTTCCATCATACGCAAAAGCTCTGATGGGCTGAAATGCGGCAGGACATAGATGGTCGCGCCATGAATCAATGGTGCATTCATACAAACCGTTAAACAAAATACATGGAACATCGGCAATGCAGCAATCACCTTGTCCTTTTCATCAATGGATAGGTACTCAGCAACGTCTCTGGCATTTGAATACAGGTTGAAATGAGTCAGCATCGCACCCTTTGGTTTTCCTGTCGTGCCAGATGTAAATAAAATAACTGCCGTATCGTCCTGATGAATAGATGGATGCACGTTCTCTTTCGCATGACCAGACACAAGCTTTCCAAAGAAGACAAGTTGATCTGATACTTCCTTAAAACTTGATCTGCACGCAGATTCATTTTCTGCACAAATAATCACCCGTTCAATAGACGGAAGCTGTTCATACACTTGCTCGTACACTGGCAGCAGTTGTTCAGGGGCAACAATGCCTTTTACATCACCTGTAATCAGCATATAGCCAATTTCACTAGGCGTGTATGTTGGATTGATTGGTACTACGACAAGCCCGGCTTTTAAAGCACCAAAAAAAGAAATGACAAAATGCGGTGAATTTCCTAAAATAAGCGCGATATGATCCCCGGCTTGAAATCCTTCGCCCACTAATCCATCTGCAAAGCGCTCGATACTTGTCATGAGCTCTCGATAGGTCCACTGATTTCCTTCAAAGATCAGTGCGATATCTTCTCCCTTCGTCATCGCCGTCTGCTCTAGATTTTTGATCAAATCCATTCTCCCACCCCTTACATGTCATCAATGAATGAATAACCATTCATTTTATGGCCAAACATTCCTCCTTTCTATTATAATAGACAATCGAAAAAATCCACAAGATCAAATGTAAATCGCTTTCAATTCTTTCAATCAAAAAAGCACCGCTATCTCTAGCCGTGCTTGTTCCTCTTAATAAATCAAATCAAGAAAATCCTCTTTTGATACATTGCCGAAGTAGTGGCGCATGTCCATATCTTCTAATACGTCGCTGATCGTTTTGCGATCATATTGTTGCCCAATGAGTCTTTTTTCAATATCAGCAATATCCCCTACACCGAAGAAATCACCAAAGATCTTGCAGTCCTGGATCATCCCTTTTTTCACTTCTAATCGAAGATCAATGGAGCCTGCTGAGAATCTTTTAGAATGCTGTAAATTAAATTTCGGTGAACGGCCGTAGTTCCATTCCCATTTTTGATATCGTTCCCGAGAAATCTCGTGAATCTTTTCCCAATCCTTCTCAGTCAACTGATATTGAGGAACATCCCCATTCGTATCGAAAATGTAGCTTAACAGAATTTTTCTAAATTCTTCTGTTGTCATCTTTTGATCCATTAATTCACTAATATTGGCAACCCTGCTCCTAATGGATTTAATGCCTTTTGATTCAATCTTTTCTTTTTTCACATTTAAAGCCGAAACAACATGTTCAATTTCTGAATCAAATAGCAGCGTGCCATGGCTGAAAATACGTCCTCGTGTTGCGAACTGGGCATTTCCAGAAATTTTTCGACCTTCTGCCATGATGTCATTTCTGCCACTTAATTCAGCTTTGACGCCTAGCTTTTCAAGCGCTTGGATGACTGGCTCCGTAAACTTTTTAAAATTATGGAAGCTGTCCCCATCGTCTTTTGTGATAAAGCTGAAGTTTAAGTTTCCTTTGTCATGGTAAACTGCGCCACCACCGGACAGGCGGCGGACAACTTTGATGCCGTTGTCTTCCACATACTTCGTGTTGATTTCTTCTATTGTATTTTGGTTCTTTCCTATAATAATCGACGGCTGGTTAATATAGAACAGCAAGTACGTTTCTTCTGGGTCTAAATATTTTAAGCAATATTCTTCAATTGCCAAATTAATCATTGGATCATAATGTTGTTCGTTATCGATAAACAGCATCTCTATCTTCCTTCCTTGTTCCATCTAAGCCCTGAATGGGCAAGCTGTATATTGCCAGTATATAACGCCTGTGCTTCATTGACTAGGTCTTTATGACGACCAAAATGGGGCAGGTGGGTGATGATCAGTTCCCCAACATTTGCTTCCTTTGCAAGCTTGCCCACCTCTGTACTATTCATATGTCCTGCACTCGATCCATCCTGTCCAGCGTAAAAATTGCTTTCAGCAATCAGTAGATCTGCATCCTTGCTAAATGGGATAAATGCCTCCTGATCACTTGAGTCTGCTGTATACACCACCACAGCATCCCCCGCCTGAATTCTCATCGCATAGCATTCTGCCGGATGAACCGTTTTCAAAAAATCAATTTGAAATGGACCAATTTGAATACCCTCTTCTGGCTGATAAGCCTTTGCCTTAGTATGTACATCATCCGCAAGCCGCCCAAATGCTTCTTGATTACCTGTATGTCCATAGATCGGAAGCGGACCGCTGCTTTTTCCTAAATGATATCCCACTAGCTTCGCATATTGGAGTGGTCCGATATCTGCAATATGATCGTGGTGATAATGAGAAAGGAGAACAGCATCTAGTTCTTCTATATCTATGTATTGCTGCAGTTTGGAAAGAACACCGCTTCCGCAGTCTACAAGTAGACGAAAGCCATCTGATTCAAAAAGATACCCTGACGTCGCTTCACCAGCGGCCGGGAATCCTCCGTAGCATCCAATGACAGTTAATTTCATCGTCATTTTTCCCTCCTTTTCTAAAAATCCCCTTCTTACAATATACCCATTTTTCATAAAAAAAGCATTCTTCTTGCCTATTGTTACAAAACAGATTGACAATTATTAATCTGTTATAATACAATAATAACAACAAAACGTATTGGAGGATGACAAATGCTAGGAAAAATCACAGAATTTTTTAGAAATTTGCCTTCAAAAAAATGCACAAAATGTGGAAATGATTTAATGGAACAACACGAGTGTTACGGTAATGAATGTGAGGAATGCTCACAAGTAAGTTATCTTAAATAAGGTAATAAATTGAATTAAAAAGCACTTTTTTCCTCCGTCGTCAGTTGGAGTCAAAAGTGCTTTTTATTTTTTCTGAAAAATAGGTAAAAAGGTAAAACCCTTGTCCTAAAAGGGTTTTTTAGTATTTTCATCTGATGAGTTTTAGTTCCGAAGGCACTTTTTATTGACTTGAATCAATAAAGGAGGTTCTAAATATTCATTTTTTCAAATAATTTTGTATTTTCTTAATATAATTTAATCGTGGACGAACCTCTTTAATTTTAGTTATACTTTATTTCATATATTAAAACTTAATATGATGGGAATATTCCTTTAATGAATATGCTAGGGAGGAAATCTATGAAAAAATTAAAATTTGGATTAGCGACACAAATCCTAATCGGTCTTATTCTCGGTGTCGTTGTTGGGGCAATCTTTTTCGGTAACCCAGGCGTTGAGACTTATTTAAAACCAATTGGAGACTTCTTCTTAAGACTCATTAAGATGATTGTTATACCAATTGTCGTATCTAGCTTAATTTTAGGAGTTGCAGGTGCCGGTGATGGTAAAAAGGTAGGGAAGCTTGGTTTTAGAACCATTCTTTATTTTGAAATTATCACAACATTTGCGATTATCCTTGGTCTTGTGCTTGCTAACTTTGTTCAACCTGGTGCAGGCGTTGACTTTGGAAATACGGAAAAACAAGATATTAGCCAGTATGTTGAAACGGAAAAAGAGCAAAGCAGCAAATCAGTTGCTGATACGTTCCTTCATATCGTTCCAACGAACTTCTTCCAATCATTGGCGGAAGGTGATTTGCTTGCGATTATTTTCTTCACTGTGCTATTTGCTCTTGGCGTTTCTGCCATTGGTGAACGCGGCAAACCAGTGCTCGCCTTCTTTGAAGGTGTATCACACGCCATGTTCCATGTCGTCAATGTTGTGATGAAAGCTGCACCATTTGGTGTCTTCGCACTCATTGGCGTGACTGTATCAAAATTTGGTCTTGAATCTCTTATTTCATTAGGTAAGCTTGTAGGTCTTGTTTATTTTGCGCTCGCTCTCTTCCTTATCGTTGTATTCGGAATTATTGGAAAGATGATTGGCGTCAATATTTTCAGATTTCTTGCTTACATGAAAGACGAAATGCTTCTTGCCTTTAGTACATCAAGCTCTGAAACAGTTTTACCAAGAGTCATGGATAAAATGGAGCGCATTGGATGTCCGAAGGGAATTGTTTCTTTTGTTATCCCAATCGGTTATACGTTTAACCTGGACGGCTCCGTCTTGTATCAAGCGATTGCTGCGCTTTTCCTTGCACAGGTATATGGCATTGACCTCACGATCGTCCAGCAGCTCACACTTGTTCTTGTGCTGATGGTGACATCTAAAGGAATGGCTGCCGTTCCTGGTACGTCCTTTGTTGTATTACTCGCCACATTAGGAACGATTGGTGTTCCTGCTGAAGGTCTTGCATTTATTGCAGGTGTGGATCGTATCATGGATATGGCGCGAACAGTTGTTAACTTAACAGGAAATGCACTTGCAGCTGTTGTGATGTCTAAATGGGAAGGGCAATATGACCCTGAAAAAGGACATCGCGTGATGACTGGACAAGATGTACCTGAACCGACACAGCTTTCAAGCTAATGAAAAAGAACCCCAATAAATGGGGTTCTTTTTTTATACTGTGATTAAGGATGATTGCACGTAGTGATAAAGAAGATTCGCTGTATGGACAAGGGAATCTTCATGCGTTCGTTCAAAAGCATGCGAGGAATCGATCCCTGGACCAATCAGTCCATGAATGATATCATGCCCTGCTCGAATCGCTGCTGATGCATCAGAGCCGTAATAAGGGTAAATATCTAAACGGTAATCTATGTTGTTCTCTTCTGCTAATGCAGCTAAATGCTTGCGTAATCCATAATGATAAGGACCGCTTGAGTCCTTCACACAAATAGACACGCTGTATTCATCTGTTGATTGACCATCGCCGATCGCTCCCATATCGACAGCAAGATATTCCACCGTTTCTTCGGGAATATTGGAGTTACCTCCGTAGCCAATCTCTTCATTATTAGAAATTAAGAAGTGCGTCGTATGCGGCAGTGTGATATTTTCCTTTTGAATGCGGTGGATGAGTCGTAGCAAAAGCGCTACACTTGCCTTGTCATCAAGGTGTCTTGATTTAATAAAACCTGATGACGTCACTTCCACTCTAGGATCAAATGAGATAAAGTCCCCTACTTGAATCCCAAGTGCTTTGACATCGTCTGCATTTTTCACCTTTTCATCGAGACGAATCTCCATATTTTCTTGGTTTCGTTTTGCTTTTCCTGCATCCGCATAGACATGAACGGACGTTTGATGCATAAGAATAGTACCTGTGTATGTATGACCTGTTGCTGTTTCAATTTCACAATATTCGCCTTCAATTGAGTTATATTGAAAGCCTCCAATGAGTGCAAGACGAAGCCGTCCATTTGATTTAATTTCCTTTACCATTGCACCGAGCGTATCGACATGTGCTGTCAGCATGCGGTGTTCCTTGTCATCAGTTCCTTTAATAGTAGCAATTAAGCCGCCCTTACGATTTCGTTTTGTCTCAATATTTACATCTTGTAAAAAGCGTTCAACAAAGCCGATCACCTTTTCTGTATTCCCTGACGGACTTGGGATCGATACGAGCTTTTGAATCAGCTGAACGGTTTCGTTTACTTCAGTAGTCATTCGGCATTTCCTCCTTTGTGTGAAAGCAATTCCTTCCATTAAAATATATCGCTTCGGGTTCAAGATGTCTAATTTCAAATCAAAAATCCTTCCTCTATCAAGAGAAAGGATTCATTGATTAAGCTTCGTCTTGTTTCATTTTTCTTACGTTCCAAGCAAAGTATGCAGTTGTTGCCGCCATCATGATGATCGCAACTGTACCGAGAATCGCTGCTTGGTGCCATAAATAGCTGTCATCACCGCTTGCAATGATCGTTCTAAATCCATTGATTGTATACGTCATTGGAAGCAGACTATGAATGACTTGGAAGAACTTCGGCACAAGCTCAAGCGGGAATGTACCAGCACTTGCTGCGAGCTGAAGAACTAAGATAATGACGGCAATGAAGCGTCCTGGGTTCCCCATTGTTGTTGCTAGCAGCTGAATAATCGCTAAGAATGTCAGACTGACGACGATCGCAAAGAGATAGAAGCGCCAGAGGCTTTCCACCTCAAGACCAAGCCCAAAGATGAGCATCGTACTTGCAATGACTGCTTGAAGGATACCGACAAGTAGAAGCACGCTATATTTGCTGACAAACCATTCAAACGCATTTCTAGGGCGGCCAGCAGGGTCTTTCATTGGGAATACGACGGTGAGCATTAGAGCCCCAACAAAGAGTCCCATGGATAAAATATAAGGCGTGAGCCCTGTTCCATAATTATCAATCTTCTTCGCTGTATCATTTTCTGTTTTAACTGGGCTAGCAATCATATTGTAATTGTCTTGCCCCGCATCAATTTCTCCTGTTTCATCAGCGGCGCTTTTCAATTTATTGGACAGCTTACCTGTACCGCTCTTTAAATCTCCCAATCCTTTATCAAGCGATTTTGAGCCTTCGGCAAGCTTAGATGTATTGCTTTGGATATTTGTTGAACCACTTTCCAGCTTATTTAACGCTGCGCTCAGCTGGCTTGATCCATTCGCAAGCTTATCCGCACCGCTTTTCGCTGTATCAAGCTTTCCATTTGCTGTTTGCAGGCCATCTTGTAATTGGCCTTGACCTGTTTGAAGCTTCAGTGCACCTTGATACAATTTATTCGTACCAGACGTCATTTGGTCGATCGCATTTTGTATCGCAACTGTAGATGTGTACAGCTGTTCTGTTTTCTCTGGCAGCTGTTTGACTTGCTGCAGCTGCGCTTTTGCAGATGTAACTGCTTGTTGAACCTCACTTGCATCAGGCAGTTCCTGCAAGGCCGCTAAGCTTTGTTCGAGTCCAGACAGATCAGGCAGTTCGATTTTAGGCAGACTGTCAAGCTGATCCATTGCCGCCTTTTTCTCTTCATCTGTCATGGAGCTGTTCTGGATAATGCTTTTTACATTAGCATCTCGATTTGATAGTGCTTCTTTTAATGAAGCAAGTTTTGTACTGAACGTTTTTGCGTCTTCTTTCACCTGATCGAGTTTAGGCGCCATCTTCTCTAAATTCGCTAATTCTGGTGACGACAAGACTTTTTCTACTGCTGCAATTTTTTCCGAAAAGGATTGGGCTTTGTTGTTTAGCTGCTCAATGCCTGCTGTGAATTGCGGCATTTTAGAAGCGAGCTGCTGATGTCCTTCTCGGCTTGTGTTTAATCCTTCGGTTAATGTATCAATTCCTGTACCAAGCTCTCCAAATTTCTGATCAATGGTTTGATAGCCTGTTAGGAGCTGACCAAGCCCACTGTCTAGAGACTGTATGCCTGTGTTCAGTTCACCCATTTTCCCTGCGAACTGATGAACACCTTCGCTGTAGGTTAACGTACCTTCAGCCAATTTGGCTAAGTTGTCTTTTAATTTCGTACTGCCATCTTTTGCGCTTTTTGTTCCGTCATCAATTTTCTTCGCGCCATCGCTTGCTTGATCTAATCCTTTTGCAATTGTTTTGAAGTTATCAAAGATGACCTCGGCGTAATTTTTTGTGACTTCTTTTGAAACCGAATCTTTTAATTTGATAATGGCATTATTCGCAATTTGTGACGCCGCATAGTTGGCGCCTGGATTCGTATAATATTTCAGATTCGATTTTTTCGGATGTTTATCTAGCACTGTACTTGCATTTTTCGAGAAATTCTTTGGTATTTCCACCACGAGGTAATATTCCTCGTTATTTAATCCTTTTATAGCCTTTTCATGACTATCGACAAAGTTCCATTTGAAATTATCGTTTTTCTTTAATTCCTTTACTAAATCATCGCCGACTTGAAGGGTTTTCCCGTCATAATGACTGCCTTCATCCAAGTTGACAACCGCTACAGGCAATTGATCAACTGTACCATAAGGGTCCCAGTATGCTTTTAAAAATACACCACTGTAAATCAGCGGAATAAATAAGACAGCTAAAATCGGGATCAGTAGTTTTTTGCTCGTTACAATGTCCTTCCATTGATTCCGAATTAAATTCATTGCTGTTTCCTCCCATAGATGAATGACTAAATATACAATTTGGTCATTTGAACTCAAAAAAATTATGTTGTTGCAGATAGTCCTTTTAAGACATAAAGCTCCAGCGATTCGGCTACCTCTTCTTTTGTTAAAGGCTCGTATCGCTTTTCCCAATCAAAAATCAGTGCAATATATAGTTTCACCATCACAAATGCAGTCAATTCAGGATCACAAGGCTTAATGTCGCCTTTATCCATCGCTTCTTGCACTTTCATTTTGATATAGCGAATGATCATCTGCTCCATTTTTTCGATCATTTCCTTGACCGCTGACGTGCCAAGCTCTGCATTTTCCTGAAAAATCTTAATTGTGAGCTGGTGGTTTTTTCGAAATTCTAAAATTGCAAAGAGTGCTAAGTGAAGGTTTTCAGAGAAACTATTCTTCTCATCAATTGCCTCATCCGCAATTTTCCTCATCTCTAGTAAAAGGGATGTGAAAATTTCATCAAACAACTCTTCTTTGTTTTTGAAAAATGTATAAATGGTTCCTTTTCCGACGTTGGCAAGCTTTGCCACAAGGTCCATTGTGGTCGCTTTATACCCGAATTGAGTAAATGCTTTCGTCGCACCATCTAAAATCATTTGTCTCCTATCAACACTCATGATCTCACTCCCGAAATGACTATTTGAACGTTTTGGTCATTAAGTACAGAAAGTAATATACCATATCCTTTTCCCCAGATGCAACAACTTTGTTCACATTTATAATTCCCAACTCTTTTTGAATGATTCGAACATGAAAAACTCCCTTTCCATGACAGAAAAGGGAGTTGTTTTTTATGAAAATAGATACGATACAGCCTCTGAGATGGCGGCTTTTCCTTGATCAATACAATCAGGGATTCCAACACCTTCAAATGCAGCACCTGTGATATAAACACCAGGATATGATTGCTTAAACGTTTCTCGCATGTTCGAAATAGCTTTCTGATGACCGACGTGATATTGCGGCATACTTGTCTTCCAGCGAGTCACTGTCGTCAATTCTGGATCTGCTTTAATATCCATGATTTTCTTTAAATCTTCTAGCACGATGCTGACGATTTGACTGTCTGACTGCTCGACAATCGATTCGTCACCAGCTTTTCCGACATACGCACGCAATAGCGTTTTTCCTTTCGGAGCGGTATGCGGCCACTTTTTGTTTGTCCACGTACAGGCCGTAATAGAGAAATCACTGTTTCTTGAGATAACAAAACCAGTGCCGTCATATTCATTATGAACATCCTCTTCTTTAAAACCGAGTGCTACTGTTGCAACAGAAGTAGAGGTCATGTCATGCAAATACTCTAGCCCTGCTTCTTTAGGAAACATGGAATAAATCGATTGATGCGGCGTCGTGACAATGGCTGAATCGGCAAAAAGCGTTTGACCGCTGTCTAATTGCAAGCCATAGCCTCCATCCGTTTTTTCAATCTGTTTTACTTTTGTCCCTTTATACACCTTTGTCAGCTTGAGCTTACTTTCTACTGCTTCCACAAGCGACTGCAACCCTTGATTGATCGTTTGGAACTGTCCTTGTTTTTTCGCAGTCACCTGCTGCGCTTTCGCATGCTGCTGTGATTTTTTCATCCCAAGAATCAAACTGCGATGCTGCTGTTCTGTTTGATAAAATTGCGGGAAGGTGGACATTAAGCTCAGGCGGTCAATATCCCCTGCATAAATGCCTGATAGAAGCGGTTCAATTAAATTCTCAACGACCTCATCACCCACACGTCTTCTAAAAAATTCACCAAGCGACTGATCTTCGGTCTGCTTGCTTTTTGGCAACACGAAATCCATCGCCGCTCTTGCTTTTCCCGCAACTGAAAAAAGACCAGTTGTAATAAATGGGCTGATTTGAGTTGGAATGCCCATAACAGCACCCTTTGGCATCGGGTGAAGCTTTTCATTGACCAGTACATACGCTTGCCCAGTTTCATTATTGACGAGCTGATCGGACAGACCGACATCTTTCGCAAGCTGCGGCCCACTGACCTTTCTTTCTAAAAATGAATCAGGTCCACGTTCAATGATGTAGCCGTCTTTATATAATGTTTGTATTTTTCCACCTAGCCTAGGGCTCGCTTCAATAAGTGATATTTGAATCGGAAGACCTTTTTCTTCGACTTCCTTTTCCAAATAGAAGGCGGCGGCTAAACCAGTGATGCCACCGCCAATGATGACAAGGTGTTTTTGATTGTCATGCATAGGATCGCCTTCTTTTATATGATTACTTGCTTTCGTCAAGCTTCTTTAATACGACTGTTGCCAGAGCATCAATAAATGCTGGTTTCGCATTTGGCATTTCTGGACGATAGTAGGCTGCACCAATTTCATCTGTCACGACTTTACATTCATAATCGTTGTCGTATAACACTTCAAGATGATCAGCGACAAAACCAACAGGCACATACACGAATGTTTGATAGCCTTTTTGTTCAAATAAGTCCCGCGTTAAGTCTTGTACGTCTGGTCCAAGCCATGGATCCGGCGTATTGCCTTCACTTTGCCAGCCAATTTCATAGTGTTCAATTCCCGCACCTTCTGCAATCATTTTGGCAGATTGTGCGAGCTGATCAGGATATGGATCTCCTGCTGCAATAATTTTTTCAGGAAGGCTGTGTGCAGACACAATAAGTACCGCGGAATCTCTTTCCTCTTGACTCATTGATGCATACGTATCCTTCACTTGCTTCACCCAATAGTCCACAAACTTCGGCTCATCGTACCAGCTTTCAACAGACGTAATCTGTAGATTGCCAAGCTTGTCTGCCTCATCTTGTGCACGTTTGTTATATGATTTCACACTAAAGGTAGAGAAATGCGGCGCTAAAACGATACTCACAGCTTCTGTCATGCCGTCCTTGTGCATGTCAGCAACTGCATCCTCTATGAAAGGCTCGATATGTTTTAAGCCAATGTACACATGAAATTCAATGTCGTCTTGAATGTCATTCAAGTGCTCACACAAACCATGTGCCTGCTGCTCAGTAATTTTTGATAAAGGAGAAATACCGCCGATTGCCTTGTAGCGGTCCTTTAAATCTTGCAGCATTTCCGGCTCCGGCTTTCTGCCTCTACGAATATGTGTATAATAACGCTCAATGTCTTCTTCTTTATATGGGGTGCCATATGCCATGACAAGAAGCCCCATTTTCTTTTTCTCCACAACCAACACTCCTTCAGATCAATTGAAATAGTTTAGATGGATGATTTTTTATGTGTAGCTGAATAGTCGTGAATAAAATCGGTCAGCTTCTTTAACGTATCTGGTGAAACATCTGGAAATACCCCATGACCTAGGTTAAAGATGAAGTGATCTGATTTCATCCCTTGATCTAATATGTCTTTTGCTCTTTCTTCAATGACTTCCCAAGGAGAAAGTAAGATCGTTGGATCAAGATTTCCTTGTAACGTTTTTGTGAGCCCTTCTTTTCGCGCTTCGTCTACACTCATACGCCAATCAAGTCCAACGACGTCTAGCGGCAGGTCATGCCAATCTTTCACGAGATGGCTTGCACCAACTCCGTACATGATCATTGGTACATTTTCACTCTTCAACTCTGTGAAAATTCGCTGCATGACAGGTTTAATGAATGTCCGGTAGTCCGCTGCATTTAAAGCGCCCACCCATGAGTCGAAGATTTGAAACGCACTGACCCCTGCTTTTACCTGCGCGCGTATGTACGTGATCGTCATATCAGCTAATTTGTTCATGAGCAGCATCCATGTCTCAGGCTCACTGTACATGAGCGCTTTTGTTTTATGATAGTTTTTAGACGGGCCGCCCTCAATCATATAGCTAGCCATCGTAAATGGTGCACCAGCAAAACCGATGAGCGGTACATTCAGCTGCTCCTTCGTTAAAAGCTGAATGGTATCAAGCACATATGGCAGGTCTTCTTCAGGATGAAGTTCCCCAAGACGTTCGATATCTGCTTTTGTCCGAATCGGTGAATCAATGACAGGTCCAATGCCATTTTTAATTTCAACGTCCACTCCAATAGCTGGAAGCGGGGTCATAATATCTTTATATAAAATCGCGGCATCTACACCATATTGTTCTACAGGAAGTCGTGTTACATAAGCACATAGCTCTGGCTGATGCGTAATTTCAAATAGCCCGTACTTTTCTTTAAGGGCACGATATTCAGGCTGTGAGCGTCCTGCCTGCCTCATATACCAAACTGGTACATGGTCTGTTTTTTCCCCTTTGCACGCCTTTAAGAACGTGTCATTAAAAGCCTTCGTTTTTCCCATTACCTTTCATTCCACCTTTCGCCTTACACTCTCTTTGTATAAGGCTCAAACACTGCTTTTACTATACCGCTTTTTCAAGGCACGGTATACTAAACCGGCTCATTGTTCAAAAAATCGCCGAATATTAACGTCCAAAAGCCTCTGGCTTGACATATGGACTGCCTTCTCCTTCTTCTTGCGTTTGAGTATTATATGGAACCACCTTATACTCCGCATCTGAAAACACATTGGCATACGGCATTGTGTAGCTGCCTACGCCTGTCACTGAATCGATCAGCGTCTCGTTCCCATTCCTCTTTTCATAAATACGGTATTCAACCCGTTTATCCTCTTGCTTCTCCCAAGACAGCTCTAATGTAAACAATCCTTTGATTTTAAACGCATAGCGGGCTTCAAATCCTGATAGTCCCTCTAAATGAATTGGCGCTTGAAGTTCTTTAATCCCCTCTGGTTTTTTAAACGTTTCATTCGTTATTTGGGCTGCCGTTAAAATATCCTTAAACAGCTGCACTGGGTATTGACTTCCGCCAGTTAAATAGTGACTGTTATCGGTTTTGTCATACCCCATCCAAATCGCACCCGTTGTACTTGGCGTATAGCCGGCAAACCAAGCATCTTTTGTTGCACCCTTCACACCTGAATATGTGGTCGTGCCTGTTTTACCTGCTAAATCTCCAGCATATGAACCGCTCTGGGCTGTTCCGCCTTTGACGACTTGCTGCAGCATTCTTGTCATATTCCAAGCATTCTGCACGCTAAACACTCGTTCTGGCTTACTACGATTTTTCTCTACCGTTTCTCCTTCATCATTGGTGATTTTCTGAATGAAGAAAGGCTTTTGATATACGCCTTCGTTTGCAAATGTGTGGAAAGCTCCTGCGATTTGAAGTGGAGAAACCCCTTTTTCTAAACCGCCAAGCGCCATGGCAAGTCCTTGATCCGAAATATCGATTCCCATTTTCTCGAGATATGTTTTCGAAGTATCAATACCAAGCTGGCTTAATGTCCACACCGCTGCTGTATTCTTACTTTTCATGAGGGCCTCCACCATCGTGACCTTGCCTTCATACTGTCCATCGTAATTCTTTGGTGAATAACCGTCATAGCTTTTTTCTTCGTCTTCAAGCAGGGAATAAGGTCGGAATTTTTTCTCTTGTAGCGCAGGTCCATATACCGCGATCGGCTTGAAAACAGATCCAGGCTGTCTAACAGCGGTCACCCTGTTATAGCCCCTCGCTTGATATTCTCGTCCTCCGATTGCTGCTTTTACTCCCCCTGACTCATTATCAATAAAGATGGCACTGCTTTCAGGAGAACCGCTTTTTCCCGGGAAATAACGGTTGTTTTTCATCGCATCGTAGGTGACCTTTTGCAGATTCATATCAATCGGAACTGTTATGGTATAACCACCTTGAAGCAATTGTTCATGTGAAATGGCATACTCTGATTCTGCTTCCTTAATGATAAGATCGACATAGCTATCGACCCAAGGCGTTTCTGATTTCTTTTTTAAATGAATGCCTAGTGTTCTCCCTTTTGCTTCTACTGTTTCTGTTGATGATAAATATCCTTGCTCATTCATTAAGTTAAGAATCGTGTCCCGTCTTTGTTTATTTTTATCAGGGTGTAAAACAGGCGAGTAAGTAGACGGCGCCTTTGGCATCGCAGCGAGTGTAGCCCCTTCGCTGACCGTTAAATCTTTCACATCTTTACTAAAGTAATAATTGGCTGCTGCTTGGATACCGTAGACGCCATGACCGAAGTAAAGCTGATTCAAATACATTTCAAGCAGCTTATCCTTTGAATAATCTCTTTCTAAATTAATTGCAATGATGACTTCTTTTGTTTTTCGCAGAAAGGTTTTGTCATTTGTGAGAAAAATATTTTTTGCGAGCTGCTGAGTAATTGTACTGCCGCCCTCTACCTTTCCACCTGCTAATATATCTCGATAAACCGCCCTTGAAATTGACTGCGCATCAATTCCATGATGCTCATAAAACCGCTTGTCCTCGACAGACACAAAGGCTTTTGCTACTTTATCAGGTACATCCTTTATTGACACAGGGTCCCGATTTTCTGAATACATACTTGTGAGTTCTTTTCCATTCCGATCAATGATTTGGGATGAAGCGTGAAATACAAGCTTCTTTTCATCTATGACATAATGTCCTAAAAATAAAATGGTCAGATAGCCAATAAATGAGAGTACGATTGTACTTCCTGCAATGACTAATGGAATGATTATCTTCTTTTTCTTCAAATTAGGTCACCTCATTCCTTTATACGGATAGTATGGGATGTATTGCTTCATAATATGTTTTATGGATTGACTACCAAAGAATTATATATCATTCTTTTGTTATACTATCAAGCGGGAGGCGGTTTAGATGAATGTCTATATAACCTATGGAACAGCAGATTTCTTGCATAAAATCGCAAAGAAACACGATCAGGAAAATCTGCTTTATATGGTCGGAAAAGAACAAGCAGCTCTTTTCCATGAGACGGAGGGCGAGACTGTTTTTAAAGCCCCTCATGCCTATGATGTGATCTATGCGAAAGGTGAGCTAGTCCAACCTGGCTTCGTCACCTTGAATCATATCCCTGTGAAGCTTGAAAGCAGAGCACTGTTTGAATCTACTTTTCAGAAGAAGACGAACATTTCAGAACATCAGCGGGGCTTCCAGGCTCTTCGTGTTTTAAGACCGAAAAAAGATGAAGAAGTGTATTTGATTATGACACTCTGGGCATCAGAGGACTTATTTGAAGACTTTCAAGAATCAGAAGCATTCTTTCAGCCAAACGATGATACTGGCTCCATCTTCTCTCGTCCTGCTTATCTCACATCCTATCATGCCGTTACAGACAATTAAGGAAGTGCTGCTTTCAGCACTTCCTTTTTTTATGAAAAAAAGCCCAATCGCTGGGCTCTTCATTTTATCGTCGTGATGTCAGCTCGTACCGATGAATGATCGGCTGAAGTACATAGAAATTCAATAGGATCCATCCTAATAAGATCGGCCACTTCAGCATAGGTGAAGCCCCTTTCAATTGAATGAGCATCACCAATAGCGGAATCAAACAGAGCATGAAAAAAATCATTTTTGATACAAAGGTTTCTTTGATTTGATGCCGACAGCTTGGACACATCATCATTTTCGTATGTGATAAATGAAACTTTTCAACGAAAGAAAACGCTTTTGAACAATTTGGACAGCTTCCCAATACAATTCCTCCCTTTCTCCGCTTCATAGCACCTTCGACTTTTATGTAAAATGACCTTTTGATGCGCATACGACATTCTCTTCTGTTGAAAGATTCTAACAATTACCATACAATCAGTAAAAGAGCATGAAGGAGGTTTTCAAATCAATGACAATATCCACTTTACAAAAAAGCATCAATGAACGTCTTGATGAACATTATGAGGAAATGGTTGAAATTAGACGCCATCTCCACATGAATCCTGAACTTTCTTTCCAGGAAGAAGAAACAGCCGCTTTCATCGCCAGCTACTATGACAGATTACATATACCAACACGTACACAGGTGGGCGGCCATGGTGTACTCGCCTTTATCGAAGGAGCTTCTTCGGGCCCGACGATTGCCCTCAGGGCTGATTTCGATGCGCTTCCTATCCATGATGAAAAGGAAGTGCCTTACAAATCGACAAAGCCCGGTGTGATGCATGCCTGCGGGCACGATGGGCACACAGCGACACTACTTGTCTTAGCGAAAATTTTGAATGAGCACCGTGATCAATTAAAAGGGAAAATCGTCCTCATTCATCAGCATGCAGAAGAATATGCGCCAGGCGGTGCAAAACCAATGATCGAAGACGGCTGCTTAGACGGTGTCGATGTCATATTCGGGACGCATCTTTGGTCTCCAGAGCCTTGTGGCACGGTTCTTTATAAAAGCGGAAACTTTATGGCAGCTGCCGACCGCTTCTCTATCCGAGTTCAGGGGAAAGGCGGACACGGCGCCCAGCCTCACTTAACGAAAGATGCTGTACTTATCGGTTCACAAATCGTCACAAACTTGCAGCAAGTCGTTGCCCGTAAAGTCAATCCAGTTGATTCTGCTGTTGTATCTGTTGGAGGTTTTGTAGCAGAGAATGCTTTTAACGTCATTGCAGATTCTGCAGTTTTGACTGGTACTGCACGGTCCTTTGAAGAAAGTGCACGACACACCATCGAACGAGAAATTGAACAGGTCGTAAAAGGGGTGTGCGACATGCATGATGCCGGCTACACATATGAATATGTGAGAGGATATCCTGCTGTCAAAAATCATCCAAAGCCAACTGAATTTATTGCTGACATCGCAAAACAAACAGATGGTGTCACAGAAGTAAAAGAAGCGGAAACCCAAATGGGCGGAGAAGATTTTGCTTACTACCTTCAGCATGTCCCTGGTACCTTCTTTTACACAGGCGCCATGCCGGAAAACAGCGAAGACGCGTATCCCCATCACCACCCGAAGTTTGATATCAACGAAAAAGCAATGCCTATCGCAGCAAAGGTACTCGCCCGTGCTGTCCTTTCCTACGATGAATAAAAAAAGCCGCTGGCAAACAGCGGCTCTAGATTAAAGACAAAGGGTTTTAGCCCTTTGTCTTCTTTTCAGTGTGATAGAAAACCTTTGCAGTCTAGGAAGGGCGAGCACTGGCGCGGAGCGAATTTAACATTCGTGAGCACCAAGCGCGCAGACCTGACAACGAATGCGAGGGTTTGTCTACACGCTGAAGCCGCTGGCAAACAGCGGCTTTTCTATTTCATTTCTTTCAACACCCGTAAATGAAACACATGACGAGCAACATCTCCGAGCTGTCCTGTCAGATGATGATTTGCCACACCGCCAACAGCGGCTCCGACAATCGGCATTAATTGAAACAGCTTCACTAGGTCAATGTAATCTCGATACTCTTGCTGAAAGCTGTACCAATCCATTTTCTCACGGCTCGTTTCCCAATCATCAATGATGCTCATCATTTTTTGACGATGCGCACTGCCGGAAAAGGCGAGTTGAAATATACAGAGCAAAAAGAGTCTTTCCTCTTTTTGAGACAAATCAAAGCCATAAATACATGCCAGTTCATAAAGACATTTCATCTTGATGCTAAGCAGCAGCGGAAAGTCTGCCATACCGAGCAAAATACCACCTGCACCTGTTCCAATTCCTTCGATCGCAGCTGCTTTTTGATAGTACTTCACTTTCTCCTTTGCCAGTTCATTTCGCTCAATGATGGATAATTGCTCATCAATGACTGAAAATGAAGTGAAGTGAGATCCTGATACGGTGGATTCAACCATTGTTTTGACCGCACTTGTGATGACTTGATGAAACCTGGCAGGGATTCGGCGGTTCACCTGCTGCTGAACTCCTTTTGAAAACCGTTCGATCTTTGAAGGTTTTCTTAAAAAACGCGTTTGAAAAAGAATGGCTTCTTCATATAACTCCCGTTCAGCTGCATTCATCCGGTCCCCTCCTTGATGTCATCATACGCTCGCTGTCAGAAACATATCTCTGCTTATCGCATCTTTTTTAATCGACTGAGTACGTAAGGCTTGAAGAGGACAAGCACAAATGCCAGTGAAATCAGAAGGGCAAGTCCACTTCCCTGCCATCCTCCTGCCGGTAGTACTGAACAGCTCAGCAATATCGATTGGATGATGAGCACGTTACGGACGAGAACAAAAAAGCTCCGATCCTTTTCTTGCTGAGCAACAGGATAAAGTGCCTGTAATGAAAGATGGGCAAAGTGCTTCGTTAACGGCACAAGCTGGACACCTGTGATGAACACGGTGAACAAGACAAGCAGCGCGCCCACCCAGCCTGCTGCACCTGTATACAAAATAATCAGGACAAACACGGCAGTTAGCCTAAAAACGAGACCAAAATAGTCATTTGAGCGTACAAACGCCCTCACATACATATAAGAAAAAGTTTTACGCTGGTCATACGGAACAAACTGCAAAAGCCAGTCCATATAAGCTCTTCTTTTCACCTGTTTCTTTAAATGAGGCACATCTGTAAATAAATTGGCCAAACGATAAAAACGCTGTTTTCGTT
The DNA here is from genome assembly GCF_038005165.1 of Bacillus sp. FSL K6-2431. Taxonomy (NCBI): domain Bacteria; kingdom Bacillati; phylum Bacillota; class Bacilli; order Caryophanales; family Bacillaceae; genus Bacillus; species Bacillus sp. FSL K6-2431. The sequence continues at coordinate 1,059,611 of NZ_JBBOSQ010000001.1, forward strand.
TTAATTCGTCAGAAATATGCAATTCCCATTGAAAAGGCTGCTTTTTGACTGCATTGGTTAAGTAAACGAGATAGACACCATAGATGAGATAAAAAACGATTGCGATTGCATAAGATGCCTGTAAAACGGTATAGATTAAAATCATATTCAATAGAAAACGAAGGAATGCATCAAGCCATCTCATCTGTTTTCCTTGAAAATACGTCATTCTCCATTGAATCGCTGTATTCAGACCCTTGATCAAAATCATTTGCGCCAATATAAGCACATACATCTTGATGCCGCCTGAAGACACCGCCGAATAAAGCGGGAGTGCGACAATGGATACGGCAATGAGAGGAAACAGCTGAGAAATGAAGCTAAAGTTAAAAGCTTGTTTTAAATAAGGCTCCATCTTCCCTTCCAAAGGAAGCAAAAACACGAGATCCGCTTCTTTGATCAACGTCCGCACGTAAGAGCTTGTCAGCACCAATGAGAAAACAACTGCCATGACCCAGTAGGAAGGAAAATGTGCTGGAATTTGTTTGAGCCAGTTACTATACCAGCTCGCTCCGCCTGCAAGGAAAAAAATGAGCACAATGACAAGATGATCATTGAACATGTATTTTAAATATTTTCTTGTATCTTGTATGTGTTCCGCTAACCGGGATTTCCAAATGCTTTGCGTCGTTTTACTCATAGCTTTCTTCCTTTGTTAATTCCAAATAAAGATCATCGAGTGTCGCATCTCTCATATTGAACTGTTCTCTCAGCTCTGTCAGTGTTCCTTTCGCTCTAATTTCCCCTTCGTGCAAAATAATAAAGGAATCACAATAGCGTTCAGCTGTCGCCAAGATATGCGTTGACATCAGGACACTAGCACCGTTTTTCTTTGCAGCATTCATCCGTTCAAGCAGTGCATTAATCGCAAGAGGATCAAGCCCTAAGAACGGTTCATCGATGATATACAGTTCCGGTTCAACAAGAAACGCACACATAATCATGACCTTCTGCTTCATTCCTTTTGAAAAATGAGCAGGGAACCACTTCAAACGTTTCTCCATTCGAAATTCTTTCAGCAATGACGGCAGACGCTCATCTAATTGTTCCTTTGACAGTCCGTAAGCCATCGCTGTCAGCTCTAAATGCTCTTTTAAAGTTAATTCTTCATATAATACAGGTGTTTCTGGAATAAACGTAAATTGCGAACGATACGCCTCTTGATCATCTTGAAGGGTTCGTCCATTCAATTCAATAACACCTTTATGCGGTTTCATGAGTCCGATGATATGGCGAATGGTTGTGCTTTTCCCCGCCCCGTTTAAGCCGATGAGACCGACGATTTGATTTCTTTCTAATTCAAATGAGATATTTTTTAGAACGGGATTCTTCGTATATCCACCCGTTACATCTTTTACAGTGAGAAGGGACATGAATTCGTTCCTTTCTTTCGTTTTTCCTTTATAGTAACAAAAACGAAAGGTAATTTGAAATGTTTACCTATAGACAAGTCAAGAATAAAAAATAGGCATCTTGGTCATCATAATGTATGTAGAAGAAATGAACTTGATGACCAATAAGTAAATGAGGTGTTTGTTAAAGGCAAAGAACCGCATGACAAGTTGGTTTTTCATCTAAAAACCTTAGCTTCTGTTTTGCTTCACTGATTCTTGATTTTTGTGTCCTATACAATATGTATACGACAAACCAAAACGTCAAATGAGGTGTTTACGGCAGAAATAGCAGGCATATGAATTCTTTATTTCAGTAAATAGAGAATTCAAAAGGCATATCGAATGAAAGCATCAGCATTTCTTCTGCAGGAGCAGGATGAGCGACCAAAGGAGTTCGCTTGTCCTGTTTTCTTTTTTGCTCATTTTTGTGATACGATGAAGGAAAATGAATGAGGAGTGACATGACGTGAGCGATTGTATTTTTTGCAAGATCATTGATGGAGACATTCCATGTGCAAAAGTATATGAAGACGAGCATGTATTGGCTTTTCTAGATATTAGCCAAGTAACAAAAGGGCATACCCTTGTAATTCCAAAAATACATAAAGAAAACATCTACGAAATGACACCAGAAGTATCTAATCACTACTTCCAAGCGATTCCGAAAATTGCAAGAGCGATCAAACAGGAATTTGAACCCATTGGATTAAACCTTTTAAACAACAACGGCGAAAAAGCCGGACAATCTGTGTTCCATTACCATATGCATATCATTCCGCGCTACGGCAAAGGCGATGGCTTTGGTGCCGTATGGAAATCACATCAAGATCAATACACGTCAGAGGATTTAAAAGAGATTTCTTCTGCCATCCACACGCGCCTTACCTCATCTTAATAGATGAGGTTTTTCTCATTTCCACCCCATTTTATCCCCTTCATTTCTTAATAGTAAGATATTTAAAACGATTCAAATTTTTTGTCCAATTGCTTCAAATTTGTGATAGGATGGTTTTATCTTTTGATCCATTAACGCGAGAAATAGGGAGAGATTGTGATGAAGCGAACGACGAATTTTAATGCTGGTCCGGCGGCACTGCCGCTAGAAGTGCTTGAAAAAGCACAGGAAGAACTTGTTGATTTTAAACAAACTGGGATGTCTGTGATGGAGCTGTCTCATCGCAGCGGTGAATATGAAGAAGTCCACAATAAGGCAAAAGCACTGTTGGTGGAACTGATGGACATTCCTGAAGATTACGAAGTCCTCTTTTTACAGGGCGGAGCTAGCCTTCAATTTGCGATGATTCCGATGAACTTCTTACATGAAGGCGAAACGGCTCATTTCATTCAAACTGGCGCTTGGTCAGAAAAAGCATTATCAGAAGCAAAAGGGTTTGGTGAAACATCTGTGTTTGCTTCAAGTGAAGACGACAACTACTCGTATATTCCAGAAGTAGATGCCTCCGGTTTAACAGATGGCGCTTACTTACACATCACATCAAACAATACGATCTTCGGCACTCAGTGGAAAACGTTCCCTGGTACATCATTACCGCTCATTGCGGATATGTCCAGTGATATTCTCAGCAAAAAAATCGATGTTTCTCAATTTGATCTCATTTATGCTGGGGCACAAAAAAACCTAGGGCCTTCTGGTATCACGATTGTGATCGCGCGCAAACGTTTATTAGAAAAAGAGAAAAGCAGCACACCGAAAATATTAAAATATTCAACACACGCAAAAGCTGGCTCTCTTTATCACACACCACCGACTTTTGCGATTTATATGCTGTCTCTTGTCCTTGAGCATGTTAAACAGGCTGGCGGCGTAGAAGCAGCGGAAAAACGCAATGAACAAAAAGCAGGCATTCTCTATGACACAATTGATCAAAGCGGCGGTTTTTACAAAGGACACGCACGCACTGACAGCCGTTCGCATATGAATGTCACATTTACCCTTCGTGATGATGCGCTCACTGCTTCCTTTGTAGAGAAAGCAAAGCAGGAACAAATGGTTGGACTTGCCGGCCACCGTTCTGTCGGTGGATGCAGAGCATCTATTTACAATGCGGTATCGATTGAAGACTGCCAAAAGCTTGCGGACTTTATGAAAAAGTTCCAGCAAGAAAATGAGTAAAAAAGCTTTTCTATAGAGAAATAAATTTGTTATAATAACGAGAAATATAAAGTGATGACTCTTGCAATAAATGATGAGCCATATTATTGGAGAGTTCTAAGAGCTTAGCAGAGGAGAGCATAGAAATGAAAACAAAAGAATTAGTCATTATGTCATTGCTTGCAGCAATGGGAGCTGTTTTGCATACGATTTTCCCGCCCATCTTTTTCGGAATGAAACCTGATATGATGCTGGTTATGATGTTTTTAAGCATCATCCTTTTCCCAAAGGTACAGCATGTAGTGGTTATTGCCCTCGTAACAGGCGCCATTTCTGCATTAACAACAGGTTTCCCAGGCGGACAAATTCCGAATATGATTGATAAACCAGTAACAGCCTTTATCTTCTTAGCCCTTTTCTTATCTTGCATGAAGATAAAGAACAAAGTAGTGCTAACCGCTGTGTTAACTGCGATTGGAACCATCGTATCCGGCGTGATTTTCCTATCTGCCGCATTACTGATCACTGGACTGCCAGCTGCATTACCGGCACTTCTTGTAGGCGTCGTCCTGCCAGCAGCCGTGATTAATACCATTGCCATGGTATTTGTCTTCCCAATTGCTCAGTCCATTCTCAGACGTGCAAGAATGATAGAAGTTGCTTAACAAATAATCGAACCTCTTCATAATAGATGAAGAGGTTTTTTTCATGCTTTTATAAAAGAAAAAGGGTCAGCAGCAAAATGAGGAGCGAAATTCCTGCACCTGCCGCACACACAAGTGCTTTTTGCTTTAATACATGTTTTGGCGGATAAGACCCTGCATACCCCAGCTGTCTTGCATAATGAATAGAACCACCTGTAAAAACGACACCGATACACGTAAAAACGAACAGAAAGACAGACAACCTTCTCCCCTCCCTTTTCTTCAAAAGTATGCTAAAATAAAGCAAGCTATGTATGGAAGTTCAATGAAGCTGATCGTCAGCTCAGAGAGAACATGCGAATGTGTAAAATTTGACTAGAGGTGATTTGAATGGCTAGTGGACGTTCTTTATTAACAGGATTATTTGTAGGCGGTCTCCTCGGAGGTGCGGCAGTGCTCCTGACGACTCCCTCTTCTGGCAGAGATGTGCGCGGAAAGATGAAAGATGGCTATGACAAATTCGAAGATACGCTGACAAGATTAAAAAGAGATGGACAGGCTTTAAAAGAGCAAATTGTTGAAACAGCAAAAGAAAGCGCAGAGGTCATTAAAGAAGTCGGAACTGAATTACAAACATCGATTCAGCAATGGCGTGAAGAAATCAAGCCTCACCAGCAGGACTTGCAAAAGGAAATTCAGGAAATTGAGGAAAAGCTCAAGCAACTGGAGAAAACCTTACAAAACTAATATACTCAAGAAAAAATATTCGTTTACAAAAGTGTGCGGGGTGCGTATCCCGCACTTTTTTTGTTGAAAAAAGGTTATTTTGTCAATGTTTTTCATGAGTTTTAAAAATTCTTGAATTTTCAGCTTTATTAATCTTTATTTTATTGGCATAATAGAATTACAAGAAAAAGAGAAGTAGGTGAAATGGATGAATCATTCGGAAAAGCCTTTCGATGTAAAAGAAGCACTTTTATTCAGTCAAAGAATGGCCCAATTGAGCAAAGCTCTTTGGAAATCCATTGAAAAGGACTGGCAGCAGTGGATCAAACCGTATAACCTAAATATCAATGAACATCATATTTTGTGGATTGCGTATCAATTAAAAGGAGCTTCAATATCAGAAATTGCAAAGTTTGGCGTCATGCATGTATCAACGGCGTTTAACTTCTCCAAGAAACTTGAGGAACGAGGATTTTTAAAATTTTCTAAAAAGTTAAACGATAAACGCAATACGTATATTGAGCTAACGCCAAAAGGCGAAGAGACATTCCATAAACTACTCGAAGATTATGACCCTGCACGAACTGGTATTGTCAAAGGTGCACAGCCGCTTCATGACATTTACGGAAAGTTCCCTGAGATTTTAGAAATGATGTGTATTATCCGAAACATCTATGGTGAGGACTTCATGGAGATTTTTGAGAAATCGTTTTCAAACATTGAGAAGGACTTTTTGGATGAGCGAGGAAAAGTCACGAAAAAACCTGAGGAACTTGAAGACTCAGCTGATGCAGCAGAAAAAGCGGCTAATAAAGCAAATCAAATTGTTTAATGATCTTTATAAATTCATTCATTAACGGCTGAAACAGCCCTTGATCACGCAATGCAAATATCGTCTCATGCACATCCAGCTTTTCAATTAACTGTCCTGCAAAAAGCGCAAGCATATCGTCAAACATGACGTAGCCTTGTGCTTTTTGCTTGTCCATTTCCTCTGAAAGCTCAGCACAAATACGCTCAATTTCCTGCGCCTCTTCCTTCGATACCCGCTGCCTGATCAATAATGCATAATATGGATAACGGCTCATATCGGTCGCCGTCAGCAAAAGTTCCATATAATATTCGAGCTGGCTCATTCGTTCCTCAATACTCATGTACGTTCCCTCTTTCTCTTAGTCTTTCTATTCTAGCCGAAATTACTCATTGACGAAAGAGACGAACCTCCCTCTTCTGTCTTTTTTTCTTGAAAAATCCAAAGTTTCCTCTCTTTATTCCATGTGAACACAACATTTTATTTTTTTTCATGAAAACCATTGATTTTTATCCTCAGGAAGAGTAAATTATCTTGAGATATTCAATTAGTTTTTTAAGATTGGAAGGATGAAAAATGAATTGTTGGAAAACCATTAATCTTGAAAAGGATTATGGTTATACAAGACTGCTGATTTCAGCCATAAGTCTTGCTATACTTTTTTTCATTACGGCTTTTTTATGTTTTCAACTGACTCATCCTGAAACGAGACTAAGCAGTCACAACGCACCGCTTTTTGCGATGCTTTTACTTGTGACATTGCTTGTCCACCGCGTGGTTCACTTGATCCCAGTGATGAAAAACAAGAAAAAAATGACGCTATTTAAACGCAATTGCTGGCAGCGTGTACCAAAGAACATCATGCTTTATTCACTTCTCAGTCCATTTTGTGTGATTTCACCGGTTTACTTTGTGTTAGGTGTGGCGTTTCCAATGTATGCACACTATTTTATCATCATCGCAAGTATTCATGCAGGCTATTGTTTGCCTGACTTTTTATTTGCATGGAAACTGCTCAAAGCACCTAAATCCTGCATCATCGATCAAGCCCAAGACGAGTTTGATATTTTAGTTGACCAAACATCCTCATCATGAGGTTTTTAAAGCCAACTTCTATCTTTTTCATAAAAAATTTGGTAATGTAGTATGGGAATAGCATAGAGAGGGGGGATCTCCGATAGTTTTATTTTACTTCATCGTCTTTGCCGCGTTTATTGTGTATTCAATAAACAGGCTTACTAATACATTATGCCTTGTCAGAGAGATTCCTGAAGAACGGCAAGATAAGGTGTTTCGCTTTATCAATGTATCGATACTGATCTTACTGATCTCATCATTTGTTGAAATTACCATATCTATTTAAGATCAAAGCAAAAGCTGCCAGTTTGAGGGCAGCTTTTTGTGTATATTCATTAATTAGCAAATCCAAGATGCACCGATAATGATCAATAAGATGAATAACACGACGACTAGTGCAAAACCGCCAGCGAAGACTTCTCCTCCCATGTAAAAAACACCTCCTGCCAGTTCTTCCTCTGTTCTAAGCTCAGTGTATGCTATAAAATTGAAAACGTTTAGGCACCTGTCATCGTTTGAAAAAAGAACCGCCCGCACGCATGGCAGGACGGCTCCTTTCTGTCACAGCGATTTAATTAATAAAGATATGCTGCACCAACGATGATCAGCAAAATGAATAGCACGACCAATAAAGCAAACCCATTAGAATATCCTGCTCCCATATAATTCAGCCTCCTTTTTGTGATCACTATATGTGTATGTAGCGCGCAAATTTTTGACTAGACGAATGCCCTCCCATTTGCATTTCTTTTTACAGCGTGTCACAATATGTTATGATACAAGCAATGATAAATAAATTGGAAAGATTAGGAGTGTTTTTTGAATGAAAAAAATGGCTTTAGCAGCTGTAACAGCAGTTAGTGTTTTAACTCTTGGCGCATGCAGTAGCGGTGATAAAGATGTCATCGCAACAACAAAATCAGGAGATGTCACAAAAGAAGAGCTTTATACGACTCTTAAGAAACAAGCAGGTGGAGATGCTTTAAATCTACTTGTTCAACAAAAGGTTCTTGCTGACAAATACAAAGTATCTGATAAAGAAATTGATAAGAAAATGGAAGAATATAAAAAGACACTTGGTGAAGATCGTTTAAAACAACTTCAAGATGAATTCGGAAAAGATTACATCAAAGATCAAGTGAAATATGAGCTGCTGACTCAAAAGGCTGCCAAAGCTAACATCAAAATCACTGATAAAGAAGTAAAAGCGTATTACGATGACCTAAAAGGGAAAATCCGCGCAAGCCACATTTTAGTAGCTGATAAGAAAACAGCTGACGAAGTGGAAAAGAAATTAGATAAAGGTGAAAAATGGGATGCTGTTGTGTCTGAATATTCAACTGATACCGCTTCAGCTGCACAAGGCGGCGATGTAGGCTGGTTCGCAAAAGAAGGTCAAATGGACGAGAACTTCAGTAAAGCTGCATTCAAACTAAAAGTGAATGAAATCAGCAAACCAGTGAAATCACAATTCGGCTACCATATCATTAAAAAGACCGAAGAACGCGGTAAATACGATGACATGAAAGCAGACTTGAAAAAAGAACTACTTAATCAAAAACAAGCAGACACAAATGAAATCCAAACGATCTTAAACAAATTGGTGAAAGATGCCGATGTGAAAGTAAAAGATAAAGAACTTGAAAACACATTCAAAGAAAAGTCTCAACAACCCGCACAAAATCAACAACCACAACAAAACCAATAATCACAAAAAATCCCTCTGCCGTGATCGGGCAGAGGGATTTTTATATCACCTGATTAAGCAATCGAGTGATCTTCTTGTGCCGCCGTATCTTGGGATCTTTTCATTTGCTGTCCCTGTCGTCTGCGCTCTCTTTCTTGCTCCATTCGCTCGATAAAAATTTCTCCTTCCTTTTCAATAAAGGATTGATCAATCTCTTGCTCCTCTTTGGCCGTTGTCATTAATTTATACGCACAGAAAATAATGCCAATGATACATGCATACACCCACCATGGAAAAAACAACATTTTTTCATCGCCTCCTTTTTTTCAGAACAGCTCTCTTCCTTTGTGTTACATGCTTATGCGAGAAGAAGACAAGTTATGAAAAAAACGCCCGCATAAGCGGACGTTTTGACATGGTTATTCGTGAAAGGTTGGTTTATAAAATGAACGATTCTCTAGCGCAAAAATACGTTCTGTATATTCTCCTGGCTTCACATGCTCAAGCGCACGATCCATCATATTCATCTTCGCATCTAAATTATCAATATAGTGGAGAATTTCGGCTTCCTTCACCATTGGTGGTTTCGGGCTGCCCCACTCTCCTTTGCCGTGATGACTTAGTACTAAGTGCTGTAGAATCAGAATTTCTTCTGAATCAATGCCAAGCTCTTCAGCAGCTTTCGCAATTTCTGTCACCATAATCGAAATATGACCAATTAAATTGCCTTCCACCGTATAGGCGGTTGAGACTGGGCCTGAAAGCTCTTTGACTTTTCCTAAATCATGAAGAATGATGCCTGAATATAAAAGATCTCGATCTAGTGATGGATATAGATCCACAATTGATTTAGCCAAATGCAACATAGACACCACGTGATAAGCAAGACCAGAGACAAATTCGTGATGGTTTTTTGTCGCTGCTGGATAGTCAGCGAATTCCTGTCCATATTTTTTCAGCAAATGTCTTGTGACACGCTGTATATTAGGGTTTTTCATATCAAAGATATATTGCATAATCGTATCCATCATATCATGTTTTGGAATAGGAGCTGTTTCGAGAAAATCATCGATTCGAATTTGCTCATTTTCAGCAACAGGGCGTATATTCCTAAGTTTCAGCTGATTCCTCCCGCGATAATGATGAATATCGCCTACTACCTTCACAATGGTTTGTGCGGCATAGGTTTGTTCATCATTCTGCTTCGCATCCCATAGTTTCGCCTCAATATCTCCACTTTGATCTTGAAGAATTAACGTTAAAAATGGTTTGCCATTACTCGCAATCCCTTTAGTAGATGATTTAATTAATAAATGCAGGTCAACTTGTTCGCCGACATCATAGGTCATGATCCCTTTAGCCATTCAATAAAAGCTCCTTCCATGTTTCTGCTCATATAAGTATAACATAAGTCATTATTTGTCAATCATTCAACAACTAAACTCGTAACCTGTCCATCTTCTGCTGCTTGCTTCATATGCTCATGACAGGTGAAATAAAACAGCTGTGTTTCAAAACGTGTGAGCTCGTCCATCATCTCCAGCACTCTGCCTAGACGAACGTGATCGAAATGAACAAAGCTGTCATCCATCATAAACGGAAGCTGACAATCTTGCTGATGAGACAAAGCAAGCGCAAAACGAATCGCCAGATAGATCTGTTCACACGTTGCCTGTGAAAGCTCCTCAGGACGGAATATTCGTCCATCCATTCTTTTCACCATGAGCAAGTCATCTTCAGGTGAAAATAAAATCGCTTCATAACGATCATTTGTTAACGGTTGAATAAAACTAGAGGCTGTTTGAAGCAATGCAGGCAGCCTTGTTTCTTTATGCTCATTCAATTTTTCTCGTATGACGGAGCGGACAAGCTGAATGGCCGCCCATTTTTTTGCAAGGTGCTTCGCATGCTCCTGCTCTGCGGCAAGCTGATGAGTCAAATCAGACACTGTTCCAGAAGCTTCTATTTGCCGGATTTCCACCGCTAGTTCTGCTAAACGCTTTTCCATATTCTCCGCATTCAATTGAACGTCATGAAGGTGCTGCTTTGCTTCTGCACACTCCTCCTCAAGGAGAGGTAGTCCTTTATGAACAATCCATTCCTCCTCATCAAAACAACCGCTTCTATGAAGCTCTTGATTCAGCTGCTGCAGCTCAGAAAGCCGTTTCCGGTATTCTTTCGATAGATGAGAAAGCACTTGGTAATCTTCTTTGGACTGTGCTTCTACTTGACGAAAAAGCTCGTCAGTTTGTTTTTCGTAATATTGAATTTCACCTTCTAGTGTCGAGAGCTGCTGCATCGCATGTTGAATGGATACATGTAATGTCTGGCGTTCTTTTTCTCTTTTCGCCACATCTTTCAATATCTCTTGAAAGGCTGAAATATTCTCCTGAATAGTTCCTTCCTTATTTTGAAGGAGACTGCTTAACGCTGAAACCTTGCGCTCATAAATCGATTGCTGATCGGAGAGCACATCTATTTCACGCTGAAGCTCCTCATATGCCGCTGTATTCATTTTTAATTGTTTTAGAATATGGAAGGCCTCTACTAGGAAAGAAAGCTCAGACGACAAGCCAAGCTGTCTCTTCTTTTCCTCTACTTGCTGCTGGACAGGCTCTACCTCTAGCTCCCAGTCTTCATATTGCCGGATGATTCTTTCGTACAGCAGCTCCTTCTGCCTCATAAGTGTTTCAGCTGAAGCTGCCTGCACTTGAAAGGAATCTAAGGCGTCTTCGCCGCTTCTTTGTTTCATAGGGCTCATTTGACTGAATGAGTAAATGACAAAGAAGAGAAAAACAGAAAATCCCGCAAACAAGAGCGTGATCCACCACTCTGTTAAAAAGAATAGAACACACAGAAACACCACATCAAATGCGATCAAGCCTCGGAATAACCACGACCGGGAATGAATCGGTTTCTTTTTCGTTCTTGTCCCCTTCGCATCATCTTCTGTTCCGTGCAGTCTCACTTGCTGTTCCTTTAATCCCTTTAAAGCGGCTTCTGCTTCGTCCAGCTCATGTCTTGCGTGATCAAATCGTTCATCTAACTGTGCCTTTCTGTCCATGAGACGGACGTATTGAGTGACAGTCTCCTTTAATTCCCACTCAAATTCAAGCGAATCGTCGATTTGTTCGAGCTTTATCGGGCGATCCCACTTTAGCTTTGCTACCGCTTCGTCGATTTTTTGTTTCAATGAATCACGGTTTGCTCGACACCCTGCTATGCGCTTTTTCACAAGCTCAGCATTAGATGCTTCATCTACAACTCGTTTCATCTCCATTAAGGTATCCTTGTCATAGAGCGGTTGAACTTGTACGAGTGAGGTTTGCAAATGTTCTAACCTCTGTTTCAGTGCAGTCAATTGAGCCTTTTTCGGGTGAAGGTGTGATTCTAGTTTATCCAGCTCATGCTCTGTTTCTGCTCTAAAACGCTTGACCCGGTCTGGATAGCGGGCTAATTCCTTTTTCAAGTCCACTTTTTTCTCAATCATGGGATACACTTGAATGGATTCAGTCAGTTTCTGAAGGTGTTCTTCTGCTTGCTTCATTTCATTTTGAAGCTTTTCGATCGTCTCCGTTAATTCAGATTGCTCCCGTTTCTTTTCGGTATAGCTACCTTCTATCAATCTCGCTTGTTTCAGCTGACCTGTTAGCTCTTTTAAATGATCAAGCTGCTGGTTTAATTCAGGCTTGCGGCCATTTGGTTTAAACAGCTGCTCCTGCTGCTTTAGCAGCCTGCTATCCATCTTGGTGGCTGCATCTGAGCCAAATAAACTTGAGAAAAGTAGAAATTCACCTATCTGATCCTGATTTAAGGCTTGGACATTTTGCAGTCCGAACACATCAAATGAATAGATTGATTGATATAATCTGCGATCCGTTCCCTTTAAAAGTGTCTGTAGAAAAGCTTCGTCTTTCACTTCACCATTCGGTAAAAACACCTGTGCTTGACCACCGCGGTCGGATGTTCTCTCAATGTGAATAACGCCTAACTCGTCATCTTGGCAAGTGAGGGAACCACCATAAAAAGAACCCTGTTTCGTCTTGTACATCTTGTTTTTCGGAAAACCAAATAACATCGATTCAATAAACGTTTTCAATGTCGTTTTCCCCGATTCATTCAGGCCGTAAACTAGCTGAAAACCGTCATCAGAAAAGTGAAAGGTCCGATTTGAAAATTTTCCAAAATGGGCGATATGGAGTGAACGTATTTTCATTGTGCCTCTCCTTTTCTCATAATTGCTTTAGCTGTTCTGTCAGCAGCCTTTGTGCTTCTTCTTTTATATCCACCTCATCCTCTTTTGTGAGAGTTTTGCCTGACTTTCTATAGGTTGGGTGACGCTTGATCGGTGATAGAAGCTCTTCATATGCCTCAAACTGTGAAATTTCAGCAGTGAGTTCCTTTAAAAAAGAATCTTCTGGATAGGCGACATCCTCATTTGTTCGGCAATCAATCGAGATCACCCAAACGAATACATCTTCATCTTCCTCCTGTTCATGAAGAACGATCATGAGCTCCTCAACCAACTCAAGCTGCGTATGCTCAAAGTAAGGTGGTGCCTCACCCGTCAATTCAATTTTCACAAAATGAGGGACGCCATCCTTTTTCAGTTCACTGATTTTGTTATCCACAAGTATCACAAGATCCGTCATATGAACCGTCTCTGTGATGTCTATTGCAAGTGTCTCAAACATCACATCTGCACAGCTCATAAATTCCGCTGTCGCAGAATCCTTGGAGAGTTGAACAACGTAACAGCCTTTCTCTCCTGTTTCTTTTATATGTCTGCCCTGCATGTTACCAGGGTAAATAATCAACGGGTCTTCATGCAGAAGGGCTCTCTTATGTATATGTCCAAGCGCCCAATAATCGAAATCTCGGGAAACGAGCTGCTCAAGCTGAAAAGGTGCATACGCGTCATGACCTTCTTGTCCAGCTAATGTACCGTGAAGCATCACAATGTGAAAGGCAGCATCTGTCGTTTTGACGTAATGTGAGGTCATATTTTCATAGACAGCACGCTCCTTATAGCTAAATCCATAAATACTTGCGACAAGCTGATCTCCTCTATAGTAGGATTGCTCACTTGGGGTACTGGTTGAAAAAACGTGCACATTCTCAGGCCACTCAATCGGTGTCCATTCACCGCCTAAATGATCATGATTACCATAAATAATAAAGACTTCAATCCCTTGAGTTTGCAGTCTTAGAAACTGATTTCTTAAAAACAGCTGTGCTTTCAGGCTACGGTTGGATTCGTCAAATAAATCTCCACTCAGCAGCACAAAGTCTACTGCTCGAGCAATGGCGAGATCAAACATATTCTTCGCACTTTGAAATGTACTTTCTTTGAGCCGCTTAAAGGGTAAGCTAGGGATATTCGACATTCCTGCAAATGGACTGTCTAAATGTAAATCTGCGGCATGAATAAAGGTGAGCTTAGTCAAACGTCTATCTCCTTGTCCGATACTGTCATTGTCCATATTTTATCATGCCATTTTTGCGAATGCACGTTCTATCACTCTCATTCTAAAAAACACATTTTTAAGGGCTAAAAAAGAGGTTTTATCTTATTCCTTGTTTAATTACATAGACAAGTAGAGGAAAGGAAGATGAGGAATGGAGAAGACATACTTTTTAACTGTATTTGACCCATCGGGTGAGACTTTATTAAATGAAAAAATCACAACGGATAGTGATGAAAAGGCAAAGGAATTAGGTCGCCATCGCTTAATCGAACAGCAATACACGAAGCATTCTCATCGGCTCGTTGATGATGCAGGCAAGCTACTTTTATTTGAACGTTAAAAAAGCCGGCATTCGCCGGCATCACATCCGTTTATACATTCTGGAACACAGGTCGTCTTTTTTCTAAAAAGGCCTGAATGCCTTCTTTATGATCATGGCTTTGCCTCAGCCTTGCCTGTGCTGCCCTCTCCTTTTGAAGAACGGCTAATAGCTGTGATTCTGACTGCTGGAAATAGATTAGCTTTGTCTCGATAAATGCTTGAAGCGGCATGTTCATAAACGGCTTCACACATACCTTTTGATACGCATCGACTTCCTCTTGAAACACGCCGTCTGCAAGGCCCAGCTTTAGCGCTTCTTCAGCAGGAAGCTTTTGTCCGCTCCAAATCAATTGTTTCGCGGTTTGTTCACTGACTCTTTTTGTAAGGAAAAAGTGTCCTCCGCCATCTGGTATTAAGCCTACTCCATTAAAATTCATGGCGAGCTTTGCATCTTGATGCATAAACAAGTAGTCACAGCTTAAAGCAAAGCTAAAAGCAAGGCCTGCCGCTGACCCGTGGACAAGAGCAATCGTCACTTTTTTCATACCGGCAAGAGAAAGCGTAATCCCCTCGATCAGATCCATCACACGATGGAAATCTTCTTCATTTTCCTGCTTAAGCATCATGCCAATATCTCCGCCTGCTGAAAATCCTTTTCCCACACCCTTGATCACAACGACTTTTGCACTACTTTCCTCCGCCGCATCACATGCCTCTTTGAATTCAGCAAACATGTCCACATGAAATGAATTGTAAGCATCTGGTCTGTTGAAAACGATTTCAAAAATATCCCCGTCTAGCTGACAATTGATATATGTCATCATGCATCCCCCTTTTCTTTTAAACACACAACTTACTTCCATTTCAACCCGAATAATCCCTTTTCCTCTGCGTAAAAAATTTCAAGATCAGTTGATACCAAAATAAGCAAAATTGTTGAAACAAAAAATATATTTTTATATAGTAAATGAGGAAAGAAATTGATGATGAAAGGGGGAGGATGGTTGATAAAGCATTCTATTCTATTAAAGGACAGATTATCACTGGCTGATTCAAAGGTTTTCCCTCTAAAGCCTGCTCCATCAGCTGCGTTATCGATTGATCTACGTTTTTTGAAAATAAAGTGTGCGATCCCCATTATGTGTCAATCAAATGATCCATACTGATTCATTTTATTTCATCCGTATTACGATATGAAAATCACAACCTATCATATTTGGAGGGATAAAATGAATATGAAAGAAAATGATCTTCCTGGGAGTATTGCGGGCGGACTTGCCGCTACCTTAAAGCCATTTGCTGCATTGTACGTCTTAATCCTTGCGATATTAGGTCTACTAGTGACGAAGGAATCTAAGCGAATTTATCAAATTCTGAACAAAGTGTTCAAATGGCAAACAGAAAAGCCAAAAGTGAAAAAAGAAACGAATCTAATGAAAAAGGGCCCTATGCTTGGGGCCCTTTTTATCTCTTATTCAAATTGCTGAAAGGCTGTTTCTTGCTTAACTGGCGCTTCTTTGACCCCGCGAATGGTTTGAATCACTTTCTGGTTGCGGTAGATGGATAGTTTTAAATTGGTCGCCGCTGTTCCATGAGAGTGATCTAGGTGCGTGAATGTAAAGAAATGATGCGGACGCTTGTCTTTGAACACAAGCCTGAAGTCTTCTGTCACTTTAAAATGCTCTTCACTTTCCCATTCAATTAAAGGTTCATACGCACTAAACCATGCCGGGATATTCGGTGTATACCCTGTAGCCAATACGGCACGATCTACTGTTATATTCTTTTTTTTCTTTAACTGCCACTGCTTTAGGTGTAGCTTCAGGGACTGATTCTCCTCCACCTGTATGGCTTCAAGCTCGGTCATTGGCTGAATAATCACAGATGCCTCTTCGCCTGAAACAGACCGATGATACAATTCCTGATAAATGCGTGAGAGTGTCGATGCATCTATCCCATTTCTTAATCCAGTCAGCCTAGGTAATGTGTTCATTCGTTCTTCATAAGGAAGCGAATGGAAATATTCAACGTACTTTGGTGTAAACAGCTCCTGACCAAGCTCAGCCGTCTCCAGCTCTCTAAATTCACTAGATCGCGTAAACCAAGATAGCTGTTGCCCTTTCTTCTGATGCTGAAGCAGGTCTAAGAAGATTTCGGCTGCACTCTGCCCAGAGCCAATGACCGTCACCGCCTCAGCTTCATGAAGTTCTTTCTGTTGTTCTAAATACCGGCTGCTATGGGTCACATATGGCAGTGCAGCAGCAGGCACATCGACAGGAATCATCGGTTTGCTCCCTGTTCCGAGCACGACATGCTTTGCCTGATACTCAGAAAGCGATCCATCCTTCAATCGCCGGACTTTCACAAGATAACCACCTTGGCAGTCCGTCACTTCCTCTACCTTCATGCCAAATTGACAGCTATCTAATTCACCTGCGACCCATGACAAATACTCATTGAATTCTCTTCGCGGAATGTCAAACTGTTCAAATGTATAGAACCGGTGAAGTCTATTTGATTCATGTAAATAATTTAAAAATGTATATCTGCTCCTTGGATTCGCCATCGTCACAAGATCAGCTAAAAAGGAGACTTGTAAATCCGTTCCTTTGATCAGCATACCAGGATGCCAGGCAAATTCAGTCTCCTGTTCAAAAAAACAGCATGAAACATCTTCATACTCCGCTAACAAAGCCGCCAAACCTAAATTGGCAGGCCCAATCCCAATTCCGATCACATCAATCATATGTACACCTGCTTTAACTTTTTATCACTTATATACCCTTTTACAAATGAAAAAAACACTGCGTCACCGCAGTGTTTAAACATGAGGAACAAATAATGACTCAAGAAACTGAATTTTCTCTTCAGTATAGTGTTCATAACGGTCATTATATGATTTTGGATCTTTTGGATTGGCATATTGCGTAATTTTTCCTGAACGTGGATCAATAAACTTACTAGCAGCACCGCATCCAATCCCAATGATTGTCTGCACTTCTTCCATAATAATGATATTATACAAACTTTCCTGTCCATCTAATGAATACCCGACATTTTCAAGGTTTCCTAAGATGTTTTTTTGTCTATATAAATAATAAGGATGATAGTCATGTGCTTTCGTCCAAGCGACCGCTTCATCCATCATACGTGTGATCTCTTCTCGGTCAGCTACTTGATATTTGTCCTTATTGCGCGTCATCTCAGACGCTCTTTTAAAGGAGAGTGTATGCACAGTTAACGATTCAGGCTTAAGTTCTTCAGTCTTTTGCAAGGAATGCTGGAATTCCTTTAGCCCTTCTCCCGGCAAACCAATAATTAAGTCCATATTAATATTATTCATGCCATACTGTCTTGATAAGTGATACTTTTCAATCGTTTCTTCTACACTATGGTGCCGGCCAATGGCTTTCAGTGTTTCATTCTCATACGATTGTGGATTGATACTAATACGGTCAATATGATATCGGTTTAGCACCTCTAGCTTATCAGGCGAAATCGTATCAGGACGTCCTGCTTCGACAGTCACTTCCCGTATATGTTTCACATCAGGGAACGAGCGATACATTTCTTCATACAGCAAATCCATTTCTTCTGCAGTGATACTCGTCGGCGTACCTCCGCCAAAATAAACAGTCGTCACTTTGATCCCATGTTCTTTTAGCCAAGTACCAATTTTTTGCATCTCATAATGCAGACCAAACAAAAACGTTCCCACTCTTCCAGCTTGTCCTTTAATCGCATAAGCAGGAAACGTGCAATAAGCGCATTTTGTTGGGCAGAAAGGAATACCAATATAAATACTTACCTCCTGCTGAAGGTCATACAAGTCAGGAATCGCTTGAAGCTGACGGTCAACAATCTCCTGCATCAAATCGATTTTTTCATCATGAATCAAATAATCACGCTTTAATGCGGCATGCGCATCTTCCTTTGTCATACCTTCTCTCAGCATCTTATGAAGTAATTTTGTAGGACGTATCCCTGTGAGAATACCCCACTTTTGCGTCATTCCTGTGTGCTCCTGAAGCAGATGTAAATAAACAGACAGCACTGTGTTTTTGATTTGCTTCCAGCGCTCCTTGTCATTCAAGCCCTCTGGGACGTCTCGCGAAAAACGACTAGTGATGTCTAATCCAGCGATGTGACCAGATGCCTCCACTATGCCATTTTCTTCTTTCCAGCTAAACTCCATGACTAGTCCATCATGCAATTCATCTGGATCAAACAGCACTTCACTATCTTCTTCAAATAAATTGGCTATATTAACAAGCGGGCGATGAAATCGTTCATCTGACAGCCCTTTAATTAAAATTCGCATCGTATCACCTTTATCTTCAAACTTGTTTCATTTTACAAAATATATGTAGGAAAAGCAATGACTGGAACAGTTGAAGACCCTGCCATTTCTTGATTGACAGGGCCTTCGCCTATATTATCGTTTAATATCGAATTGATGTAAGAATCCTTCTCTTTGCTGCATTCTAAAGTATTCTTTGATCATATAAGCGACTCCCTGTTCATCGTGCGAACGTGTCACCCAATCGGCTTTACGCTTAACAGAATGAGGTGCATTTCCCATCGCAACGCCTAAACCAGCCAATTCAAGCATTGCGATGTCATCTGTTCCCTGCCCAATGACCACCGTATCTTCTAAAGTCAAATCTAATGCTGAGGTCAAAAGAGAAAGCCCCGCTTCTTTCGATACGCCTTTGCATACAATATTCATTTTCTCATCACTGATCCGAATAAGATCGACAGATGGAAAAGCTTGTTGAATGGTTCGGTGAATTTCAGGCTGCAGCTCTGCCGTTGAATATACTTCAATCACTGGTGTACTGACCGGTTCATCCATCAGCATATCACTTAGCGATTCAACAAATTGCACGGGATAGAAAATTGGATCAGATGGATGAATCAACGTCTTTCCCATCAGCTGTGACTGCGTTTTTTTCCGGTTGCCAATCGAGAATTTTTCATGCAGCAAGCGAACATTACAATCAAAGCTTTCAAGAATTTGTACAAGATTAAATGTTTTTTCTTCCGTTAGTTTCTTCACATGAAGCGGCTCATCGAGTTTATTCGCGATAAATGCACCACTATGCGTTACAAGGGTTGACGTTGGAATCTTCAACGCCTTGGCAATTTTTTGTGCGGAACGAAAATGCCGGTTGGTGACAAGCGTCACGTAAACCCCTTTTTTCTTCACGTATTCCACAGCTTCTTTTGTAGCGGAATGGATTTTTCCATTGGAACGAAGTAACGTTCCATCTATATTGAGTGCAAGTAGTTTTTTTGACACTGAGGCATCCCCCTTCTTGATGACTGTACTTACGATGAGGATATGCCCTAGCTTGGTGCTTTAGAACATGCAGTTGAAAGAGCCCTGTGTGTTATGAATCTTTTGCAAATAAAAAAAGCCTACCCCTAGGCTTTTTTTTATGTATGGTTTGGATGCGTCACAATGAGGTGATGAAGCTCCCCATGATCCCCTTATCATTCACACACCAAAGCATTGCTTATATCAGATCCCCTTATGCTTTGTGTTTCTCCCAGAAGCGCTTCTCTCTCGTTTGGCTAATCGCCATAAATCCCAAGTGAAACGCACCCAATTGTCCCATGAGAGCGCTCATTTGAAAGCACTTTCAATATAAGTATTATCGCAAAATTTATGAGCTTCGACAACCTTTTTTTGAAAAGTTGGACAGGGAACATGTGAAATAAAAAAAGGGCGAATATCATCGCCCTTTTCATTAATTTTCTTCTGGATTCCCATAAAGCTCTTCAAGAGGCTTCATGATCACTTTATTTAATTCTCCGATGAGAACACTCACACGTTGTTCTGCTTCCATCAACTGCGAGATTTTATCGTGCTGTTGAACAAGTGCCACTGTTTTTTGAGCTTGCTCCACTTCTTCTTGTGTGATCTCTTGACCAGTCATTTGTTTTTGTTGAAGGTTTACTTGAATGTCACGGAAGTTATCGAACATTCTTTTAGAGGATTCATCCGCGTTTACCTCATCATAAAGATTTTTTAAAGTTGAATATTCTTCGCTATGACGCAGTGCTTTTTCAAGGTCATATGCAACATCATAAACATTTACAGACATGTTATGTCTCCTTTCTATCCGTTATCACCGATATGATCGGCGGACACCACTCCACTATAACAAACTATGGCTTTCGTTTCACATATATACAATGAATTCATCAAAATTTCTCTAGTCTGTCTTAAAATAGCGTGACAAAGATTGCTTGGATTGCGCCGATCAATCCGCCTAAAAGACCGCCTAAGAATGTAATCATCTTGAGCTCCTTATTGGAAATACTGACGACAAGCTCTTCCATTTTTTCTAGCGGGAAAAGTTCAATTTGTTCACGAATGATGTCTTCAAATTGCAGCTTTGCAAGCAGATCCTCTAAAACATTTGATGCCGCACTGATCCCCTTTTGAATCAGTACTGGTGCAACGTGTGTTTTAAGATCATCCGCTACAGCACTGACATATGCACCAACTGGTTTGTCTAATATCAGCTTTGTTGAGAAATGAGAAAGCAATTGGTTTTTCACGCTAAACATAAGTTCCTTCACATTCCATCTTTCATCAAGCTCATGTAGAGAGAACTGCTTCACCTTGTCCCATTCTTGAACAAGCAAATCTGATAAAAACCTTTTTGTCTCTGCGTTTCTTAAAAATTTGATGATTTCAGGATGTACCCGATCAATTAAGCTTGAATTTCCTAGAAACATTTGGACCATACTGCCGAGCATTCCTCTTTCTTTTAAGAAATCATCAATCATATTACCGAGTCTTGATTTTCCTTCCTCACTTTCAAAATAATGAATCCCTCTCTTTAAAATATAATCTGCTGCATCTGGAATTTTTGAAGATATTTTGTTTTCCACATCTAGCGGAAGCAATTCAGATAAAGTTTGCTCATTATAATTTTCAAGTAGTGAATTGAGCTTATGATCAGACCACTCATGGATCCATTCATCTGCTTTGACGTCAGCCTGTGATACGCCGAAGCTTTCAAGCAAAGATAGCACTGTTATCTCCATTTCAGCGCCTTTGTCAATATATCGATGGACTGTATGTAAGATTTCTTGCTTTGCCTCCGATGATTCAAATCGCTTTTGAATACCTTCTGGCGTGAGCAAATGCTCCATCACCATGACACCAACCTGCTTGGCTACTTCGTCTCTTCTTTTCGGAATGAGCCCTGGTGTAAAAGGAAGCTGTTTCCCGAATAAGTAATACGGCTTATAAGGGCGAAAAAGCATTTTAATCGCAAGATGGTTTGTTGCTGCTCCAATGACTGCGCCTATCACAATCATAAAGATAAACGTTGTGAATATATTCAAAGTCGTCATCAACCTTTCAAATAACACCCGATGTTTATTGTTTTAACCTATACGTATTATAGTTGTTGTCAAGTTCCCAAGCAAATGAAGCATGCTGCTAGACATATGATCAATCGATCTGTCGTAATGATAAAGGAGCGCAATCTTTATGTAAAATCATGAAAAAGTGTTTTTCTGCTGGTAAAAAAAGAAGTTGAAAAGAAGGTGTTTTTTAATGACATCAACATTAGGTATTGTGACCCTTTCACCGAAGTATGAAGAGGCATTCACACGTGGGCTAGCCAAAGCTGCCCCTGCTTATGGTTTAAAGGTTGTCCGTTTTACACCACTTGATTTAAAGCCGGCTTCAAATTTGATACAAGGTCAAACATATACGAATGGTCATGGATTCGTCGCAGCAGAATTTGAGATTCCTGACTTGATTTACGATCGATGCCTTTACAAGCATGACGCACAATCTAAAAAAGCAAAACCAATCATGGATTGGCTGAAAAAGTATCCGAAAACAGATTTTTTGAATACAGGTATTTCAAATAAAATGATGCTATTCGAGCAGCTCCGCCTTCTCCCTGCTTTACAGCCATATTTACCTGTCTGCTCATTATTAAAAAAGACATCAGACCTTCTCAGCATGTTAAGGAAAGACGGTTATTGTAAAATGCAGCCGCTCTCTCAACACCATGCAGCATCTACTTACTTCATTTTCTTAAAAGACAACACTTTCACTGTTCAGCTAAGTCCCGAGCAAGTCATCACATTTTCGCGTCCATCAGATATAGAGCGCTGGTGTAAAAAATATGTAGGCCGATATTTCCTTCAATTTTTTCAGACGAGTGATGAAAAAGACTTTTTATTCAATGAAATAAGGATTTTCCTGATGAAAGATTCACAAAATCAGTGGAATCGCATAGGAATTCACACAAAATCACCTACAGAAAATAGTCATTTAAGCATTACACAAAAATCAGCAGCCATGATAGGCTTTGATCACTATCTAAACACCTTGCAGCCGCACATCAAAGAACTTCTTTTAGATGATATTGCATCCATTCAAGCATCTCTGCCAGCATATATAGATAAAACCCTTTCCCCTTGCTTTGAATTCGCTGTAGACTTACTCCATACAAGTGAAGGCAGGCTTTTCATATCAAATATAAGATCAAAACCAGGGCGATCCGCTTTTTTAAAAGCTTATCCTGACAAGGAAAATCATTTGATTCGTACCATTCTTGCACATGCCCAATCGATGAAGTCACAACCGAAGGAGGTATCTTATGAACAAAAATCGCTGCATCATCGCTCCTCATCCCACAAGTGAAAAAACAATTCATCTTCCCGTCCGTTTTAAACAGCAGGAGGCGATCTATTCTCTTGCTTTAGGTTCCCGTTTAATAGATGACTTCACCGTTTCCTATCATCAACATCCGAAGAAAATTTTATTATCAGAAGATCTATATAGAGATTTACGAATTCCTTATCAATCAAAAGCTGATGTGATCGCCATTGATCATACCCTGTTTTTAGGGCCACTGCTTGGTATTTTCACCGCAGGTTTTGAGCAAAGCACGCAGCCACTCGGAACGAGATCAGACTTTTTTATCAAACTGCTGCGCTCTTTCAAACAACATGCCGGTTTTGCCTATCTTTTTGGTACTCATTCTATTGATTGGGATAAAGGAATGGTAGAAGGATTGTTGTACCAACAGCAAACATGGGTTAAAAAACAGATGCCCCTGCCTTCAGTCATTTACGACCGTCTTCCAAGTAGAAAGGCTGCTCAGTCAGCATTCATTCAAGAAACAAAACGCAAACTCACTCAAGACTATGATATTCCTTGGTTCAACCCTCATTTTTTTAACAAATGGGATATTCATGAACAACTGTTAACAGATGAAAAAACATGTCCTTTTCTTCCACATTCCATACAATTGGACCCGGTGGACGCTCTAAATAAAATAGAAACACTCCTCCATCTACATCAGGTCATTTACTTAAAACCGTCAAACGGCAGTCACGGCGACGATATTTATCAATTAAACAAGAAGGCTCATGGAATCATTGTATGCTCAAATCAAGGAAGAGCTGTTCCATATGACTCATTAGAGGATTTCGTGACCAATCTCCGGAAAGATCACGCAGTTCAAGACTTTATGGCTCAACAAGGCATTGCACTTCTTCAAATAGACAATCAACCAATGGATTTCAGAGTCCATACCAATAAAAATAAGTACGGTCATTGGACAGTCACAGCAGCAGCAGCAAAAATTTCTGGCAATCACACCGTCACGACTCACCATTCACATGGTGGCTCCGTGAGAACACTTTATGATGTTTTTCCAGAAAAGAAGAAGCGTTTCAAAATCTTAGAGCAGCTTTCTTATACGGCCATCACGCTTAGTCAGGTAATTGATGAAAAAATGTCCGGTCATATTGGTGAAATCGGTTTTGATTTAGGTATTGATCAGACAGGAGCTATCTGGATGTTTGAAGCCAATTCTCGCCCTGGCCGCGAGGTTTTCCAGCATGTCTCATTGCGAAACTCAGAAAGGCTGATCGGCAAAAGAATCATGGATTACGCATCTTACCTTTCACAAACGACCTCAACAACTACAGACCATACAAACGTCTACTGACTGTTTTTCGTTTTAAAGTGAGGGTGCTATGAAATCTATGCTTTTCCTATGCTCTTTTCATCAGATGAGATACAATAAAATCAAGTTCAAGGTTGTTTCCGTATTGTCGTGTTTATTTATTGTTTCATCAATAAAAGCAAGGAGGCAATAATGATATGATTTCTCATTTTCAATGGAAACCTCTCTTTAAAAAAGCACAATTGCCAGGCTGGAAAATATCCTTTTTTCACAATGGTGCGCACTACGAAGGCATCTACCACAAAACAGGTGATATTGAATGGGGCTCTCAGCTTCCGCCCCATGAAGTCGAACCAACATTAAAAGAAGAAATCCACGAATTAATGCTATTCCATGTCTATGATTAAACTGTTTAAGGAGCTTCGCCATGTTAGAAAAATTAAAGCTTGTTTACGGAGAGCATATCATCAGCTCCCCTACAGATGATCATCAAATTCTTTGGTACCAAACAGACGAAGGCGAATTATTTGGAGTAGACAAATCAAAGCTTACAGCTAGAGAAACACTTCTTCTCAATACTTTCCTTACACCAATTGATCTTTCTCACACAAAGCAGACTGAGGATGAACAAAAATGGTACAGCTATCTTTTTGATAACAAACCACTAACTGTTCAGCACCCCGTCCGTGTATATTATTTTAAAATGTCACATCAAGCAGAACAAAGGCAGCAAATAAAAGAGGCTGTGGTCCACAGCCTCGAACAAACTCATTTCATTTGGACAGGCGCTCATACAGCGATGCTGATTCAAACAAACGCTACATCAGAAAATAGTCAATTAGAGCTGCTATATGATTTGTCTCTAGCCATTACAAGTGACTTTTTAACAGACTCAGTCTTTTTACAAGGACAGCTCCATTTGCCAAATGAACATTTACAGAAGAAATTGTTAAAAGAACAGCAGCTTGTCTTGGGCCATATGCAGCGAGCTAAGCCTAGGTCAGGGATTTGCACAATTTATCAATGTCTACCCTCACTCTTACGTTATGATGAATCCGCCCTCTCTCATGCTATTTCAGATGCTTTTAAAGAGGCGGTCCTTGATCGGGACGTTTACCGTACCCTCATGACTTATATGCAATGTAACTTAAATGCATCTAAGGCAGCAAAAGCTTTATATGTTCACAGAAACAGCCTTCAATATCGAATTGATAAATTTATTGAGCGAACAGGAATTGATATACGACATTTTCCAGAAGCATCTGCCGTCTATTTTATGATGAATCTTCTCGACCTTTCATAACATTCAGTGACATGAGCACCCTGCCCAAAAATGAAAATGAGATGTTGTGCACGTTGTCCATTTACAGACGCTTCCCCATTTTATACACTTTACTTACAAGTAAAGCGCTTTCAATAAGTAAATGGGGAGGTTATCATCTATGGCTGAAATGATGCTCAATCAAATTTATAAAGTGTATGATAACAAGGTAACAGCAGTAGACAACTTTAATCTACATATAGAAGATAAAGAATTTGTTGTGTTTGTTGGTCCATCTGGGTGCGGAAAATCAACAACCCTTCGCATGATTGCAGGACTTGAAGAGATTTCACAAGGGGATTTTCTTTTAGACGGAAAACGGATGAATGATGTAGCACCAAAAGACCGGGATATCGCAATGGTTTTCCAAAACTATGCATTATACCCTCACATGAATGTATACGATAATATGGCTTTTGGATTAAAGCTACGGAAGTTCCCGAAAGCAGAAATTGATGAGCGGGTTCGAAATGCCGCTAAAATATTAGGCCTTGAGCAATATTTAGACAGGAAACCAAAAGCACTGTCTGGAGGTCAAAGACAGCGTGTTGCACTTGGGAGAGCAATTGTGCGTGATGCAAAGGTCTTTCTTTTGGATGAGCCGCTTTCTAATTTAGATGCAAAACTCCGCGTTCAAATGCGTGCTGAAATATCTAAGCTTCATCAGCGTCTGCAAACGACATTTATCTATGTCACACATGACCAGACTGAAGCTATGACAATGGCTACTCGTCTTGTTGTAATGAAAGATGGCTTTATTCAGCAGGTTGGAGCGCCGAAGGATGTATATGAAAATCCAGAGAATGTATTTGTAGGTGGATTCATTGGCTCTCCTGCGATGAATTTTTTTACAGGAAAGCTCTCTGACGGTGCCATTGCAGTTGGAAAAACGCATATACGTGTACCAGAAGGAAAGATGAAGGTATTACGCAGCCAAGGTTATATCGGAAAAGATATCATCCTCGGGATCAGACCAGAAGATTTTCATGATGAACCAGTGTTTATTGAAGCATCTGAGGGCACAAAGATCGATGCCAACGTAGAAGTTGCTGAATTAATGGGAGCAGAAACGATGCTTTACTCTTCTCTCGATGGTCAGTCTTTTATTGCACGTGTTGATTCTCGTACCGATGTTCAGGCCGGACAATCTATACCTCTTGCCATCGATATGAACAAAGCCCACTTCTTTGATTCGGATACGGAGCTCCGCATTCGTTCCGCTGAATAAAGAGATATATGCAGTGCCATCACTCATGATTGAGTGATGGCTTTTTTGCATGTTGAACAACATTTACCATGTACTTTTCTCGTATGTTTTTTTCGGAAATCACCATAATACTTAGTACAAAGAAGTTACTGCATTGGGTTTCGCCAAGTGGCAAATGACTTGATCATTTCGCTGGTGCGATTCCAGCAAACCCAACCATAAAAAATCATATACAAAAAGGAGATTCACATCATGGCTAATTCTAATAGTTCAAATCAATTACTAGTTCCTGGAGCAGAGCAAGCAATCGATCAAATGAAATACGAAATCGCTTCTGAATTTGGCGTTAACCTTGGAGCAGAAACTACAGCTCGTGCTAACGGTTCAGTTGGTGGAGAAATCACAAAACGTCTTGTGTCTTACGCTCAACAACACATGGGTGGAACAAAAGCTTAATTTCATATCTGGATCATAGAAGGCACCTCTTAAGGTGTCTTCTTTTTTTGTTATTCCCCCTCACCAATCTCCTTTCCAGCTCATATCATGGAGTAGAAAGGAGCGAATCTTCATGGACATTATTTCCGGTATGAACTTTGAACTTCTACAATTCGTAGGTATCTCTCTATTATGTGAATATGCTCATAGTATTCGGTCCTTTCATCTTTATAAAAAAAGCATCACATAAAAGTTGTACCATTTTGGGTTCTTTTCACTTATAGTATGTAGTGGAGGGATCGAACAGATGAAAATAGCTCTTTTCGGTGCTCATGGACGTGTAGGACAAGCATTTCTTCGTTTCGTTCAAGTAGATGATCGTTACATCGTTCGTTCATTGATTCGGACAAACCGAGAAGAAATGCTTGCGGGTATGTTTCAAGTCACCGGCAATTCAAGAAATCGAGAAGATGTGCTTGAGACGATCAAAGGAGCAGATATTGTTGTGAGCTGTCTATCGACAGATGGTGATGATACATTATCTGTTTCAATGGAACATATCGTACAAGCCATGAAGCAATCAAATACATCAAGAATTATTACAATAGGTACAGCAGGTATTTTAAAGGCAAGGCAGCAGCCGGAACTTTACCGTTTTGAAACAAATGAATCAAGGCGGACCACTTCCCGAGCAGCTAAGGAGCATGCCAAAGCGTTTGAACTCCTTCAATCGACTGATTTAGATTGGACCATTATTTGTCCAACCTATTTACCAGACGGAGAAGTGACACGGTCATATCGCTATGAGAAAGATTTTCTCCCTATAGATGGAAAGAAAATTTCAGTTGAAGATACCGCACACTTTTTATATCAGCAGTTAAATTCGAAGGAATTTGTACATCAACGCGTCGGCATTGCTTACTAATGTCGCATAACGAGTAAAGATCGAGGTCTAAAACGATTTCTCGACTTTTTTATGCAAATAAAAAGAGCCTCATTCATAATGAATAGGCTCTTTTTGTGATTCATCAGCTGTTTGCCACAGCACCTTTTTGCAGTTCGTACATTTGCGCATATAGCCCTTCTTGCTGCATGAGTTGATCATGACTGCCCCGCTCGACAATTTCCCCTTTTTCTAAAACCAAAATCATATCGGCTTTCTTAATGGTGGATAATCGGTGAGCAATGACAAAAGTTGTTCGTCCTTCTTTGACAACATCAAGCGCTCGTTGAATGATCGCTTCTGTTTCTGTATCAATGTTTGCGGTGGCTTCATCTAAAATTAAGATCGCTGGATTGTATGCTAGTGCACGAGCAAATGAAATGAGCTGACGTTCCCCTGAGGAAAGAGTACTTCCCTTTTCAACGACTGGTTCATCAAATCCTTCTGGCAGATGCTTCAATAACTCTACTGCGCCTACTTGTTTTAATGATGCTTCAATCGTTTCTCTTTTAATGTCTTCATTTCCTAAGCTGACATTGGATGCAATCGTTCCGGAAAATAAATACGGGTCTTGAAGGACAATGCCCATTTGTTTCCGCAACGTTTGCCGGGACTGGCGATAAATGCTTTCTCCATCAATGAGAATGTCTCCTTGCTGAATGTCATAAAAACGCAGCAGTAAGTTCATGATCGAGCTTTTCCCAGAACCAGTATGCCCCACAAGTGCAACCGTCTGGCCTTTTTTGGCCTCGAACGTAATGTTCTTTAATACATTTTTCCCTTCATTATAAGCAAAGGTGACATCTTGGAACTGAACGTGTCCTTCCATTTCCTTCTGAACGGGTTCTTCCACTGTTGTTCCTGGCTCATCCAATAATCGGAAAACCCTTTCCGAGGAAACCCGTGCTAATTCCAATCTCGAGAATTGGTTCACAATGCCTGTAATCGGCTGAAATAATCGATTTAAATAATCGACAAACGCATAGAGCACACCAATCGACACAATCCCCGTCGCACTTAAGGACGCACCGCCAAAATACCAAATGAGTGCCACATAGGCTAAATTCCGAAGCAGGTTAACTAAGTTATGCGAAAGAAGTGAATTTAAATGGAGCATCTTTCGCTGATATCGAAAGTGATTGTTGTTCAGCTCATCGAATTCCTCTTTCGTCACTTTTTCATGGCGAAACGCTTGAATAATGGTCATCCCTTGAATGGCTTCATTTAGCTTGGCATTGATGTCACTAATGATCGAACGAATGCGGTGATTGTACACCGATGCAAACTTTCTGTAGGTCATTGACCATAGGAAAATAATCGGTACCGCCACTAAACAAATGAGTGCCAGCTTCACATTTAATAAAAACATGGCAATATAAATCCCAATCATGTAAATCGCACTCGTCACGAAATTGGCGAGGACTGTCACATATAAATCACGAATGGTTTCTGTGTCATTGGTGATCCTCGCTACGACCTTTCCAGCAGGTAAATTATCAAAATACCGGATAGGCAGTGTTTGAATATGCTCAAATACATCAACCCTCATTTTTTGAATAATTCGGTTGGCTATTCGCTGTAACAGATAATGCTGCGTATATTGAAAGAAAATCGCAATAACGAGAAGCCCTAGATAAAATAGAACAAGCTGCACCAAACCACTGATTTCCGGCTCATAAAAAGAGAAAATTTCCTCTTTCGATAAACGCTGTACTTGATAGGTCTCGCGCTCGTTTCCATTTTCAATGGTAAGCTGATCTCCCGATATCTTTCGGTTTCCATCAAAACGAATGGGCTCATTCACAAAATAGTAACCGAATCCGACCTGCACCACATTGATTTGTTTTCCGGATTCCATATCACTGTCTAATCGATCGCTTCGTATATAGTTATTTCCCTGGTAATAAACGGTTTTGTCTGTTTTTTCATTGACCTCGACATAAGGCTTTTCTACGCCTAAAATATGATCATCAATCATTTTCTTCCCAATAAATGGTCCTGTCAGTTCAGCACCTACTGCAATGATGAGAAAGATCAAGGCAACAGACAGTACTTTCTTATAAAGGAGTGCGTAGGCAAGGAGTCTTCTTCCTGTTGTCATGCCTCATCCCCTCCTTCCAGCTGGTTTGTCAGCTGCTGACGCAGAAATTGTTCTTTGTACCATCCATCTTGCTGAATAAGCTCTTCGTTAGTTCCCTTTTGGACGATGCGTCCTTCTTCCATGACAAGTATGAGATCTGCATGCTCAACAGCTGATAGACGATGAGTCGTAATAAACGTCGTTTTTCCATGACGATTTTGCCTTAAATTTTCTAAAATAGCGGTTTCTGTTTTTGCATCTACCGCAGAAAGCGAGTCATCCAGTATTAAAATGTCGGGATCTATTAATAAAGCGCGTGCAATGGAAATTCGCTGCTTTTGTCCACCTGACAGCGCCACACCTTTTTCTCCGACCATGGTTTCGAGACCCTCAGGCAAAAGACGTAAATCTTTTTCAAAATAAGCATCTTTGATCGCTTGTGCTAATTCATTTTGTTTTGCGTCTCGATGACCAAAACGCATATTCTCTTCTACACTTTTAGAAAAAAGAATATGATCCTGCGGTACGTATCCGATCCATTGAAATAGCTGATCCAATTCGATCTCTTGGATTGGGACTCCTGATAGCAGGATTTGACCATCACCTGTTGGGTACTGGCGCAGAAGCTGTTTTACGATAGTCGTTTTACCGCTTCCTGTTTTGCCTGTAATTCCGATCGTTTGCCCCTTTCGAATCGTAAAGGACACATCAATTAAATTATCTTTAGGGGAAGTTGGATACCTAAATGTCACGCGATCAAACTGAATATCGCCAGGCTCTTGTAACGTTTTTGGCTGAGAAGCGTCTGTGACATCCGGCTTGTAGCTGAGTGTATGATTCAACCGGTCTAACGACGCATTTCCTCTTTGCATAATATTAATCAACTCGCCGATCGCAAACATTGGCCAGATCATCATCCCAAGATAGACGTTAAAAGCGACAAGCTCACCAATGGTTAAATCACTTTGGAATACAAGATAGGCTCCGTAGCCAATTCCTATTAAGTAGCTGACACCGACAAGTAATTTCACTGTCGGCTCAAACAATGAATCAATGACCGCCACTCTCATATTTTTTTGAAATACATCATCTGTCATTTGGCGAAAGCGTTCGACATCTTGCTTCTCCTGTACAAAAGACCGGATGACCCGGACACCTGCGACCGATTCAAGGACGCGATCATTCATATCACCAAATGCATCTTGAGCAACTGTAAAGCGATCATGAATTTTGCTGCCATAATACGCAATCAAAAGCGCCATCAGCGGCATAGGGATAATCGCCATTAAAGTTAATTTCCAGCTAATCGTCAGACCCATCGTAAAAAAGATCATCAGCATATAAGCAGTGGAATCCACCAATGTCAGAACGCCAAAGCCTGTCGTTAAAGCTACAGCATTCAAATCGTTTGTACCTAATGCCATTAAGTTACCAGTTTTTTTCTTTTCATAAAAGGTGGGTGTCATCTTGAGTAAGTGGCGCATGAGTTTCCCGCGCATTACACGCTCCATGACATTTGCGCCGCCAAATAACTGATACATCCAAAAATATGTCAGTGTATAGACGACGACACCTAGCAAGCAAAAAATGGCTACATAAAACATCATACTAGATGTTGTAAATTGACCAGAACGAATGTCATCCACTGCCTGCCCAAGGTATCTTGGCGGCAGCATTTCAAGCACATTCACAATGAGCAGGAGCGTAATGGCGATCGTATAACGCCTCCACTCTTGTTTGAAGAACCAGCCTAATTTTGTAAATACTGAAAACATGTTTGTCTCTCCTTTTAAAGCTAGCCGCTTTCTAGATTTTCTTGGCTGTCACCTTGAATTATTTTTTTGGTTTTTGTCATTTGTCTTGTTTTTGGCATGTTCACATGCTTTCACTCCTCTTCATTTACTTGTTGATCTCCATCCCTTTATTTCGGAATGCGAAATGAATACAACAAAAAAAGAGGCAACCAGCAATCTGGTACGCCTCTTTTCGTCATGTAAAAAGGCGCATGTTGACAAATACGCAACATACGCCTTGATTCATCCGATCAATTGGAACATACGAGTCCCTTTTCAATGACCAATGAAGGTGTAATTGTCACGTGAATCAACCCATTCATGCAGTTTGATTTCATTCTTCCAATGTTGCACATGACATTTCCTCCTTTTGGCTCTTGAATCTTTTTTTATCTTATAGTGGCTGTCACCATTTTGTCAATAAATATTTTTCAATAAATGAAATTTTCTAACAAAAAGTTCACCACCTTCATGTGTATCTTTTTCAGATAACGGGTATACCATGAGTGTAAAGACTCCTTTTGAAAGGAATGAGGACATTGTTTCAAGCTGATCGGATGGTCGTTGCGTTTGATGGACATGAAGACAGTAAGAAAGCATTAAAAAAGGCAATCGCTTTAGCCAAAACCTTGAATGCCAAGCTGACCGTTGCCTATGCACATGATGGCAAATCAAGCAGACAGGTGTTTGATGCACCGCGCCCAATGACTGGCGGAGCTTATATCGGCGGCGGCATGGCAGACCTTCAAACCCCCCCTGTGTATGTACCTCATGATGAACAGCAAAGTCCCTTGATTTTTGAAGATCATACAGAAGAGGTCGTTGCAGAAGCAAGAATGCTTTTAAATGAGGAGCAGTTTGAAGCTGCGATTGAAATTGTTGAGGGGGAACCAGCGGAAGCGATTATCGAATATGCTGAAGACATATCAGCAGACCTCATCGTCATGGGAGCACGTGACCAAAGCAGATTGAAAAAAATGCTCTTTGGCAGTGTAAGTGAAAAGTTATCATCAAAATCAGATATACCTGTGCTTATTGTAAAATAAAAGAATTACAAAAGGCTGTAAACATTCGTTTACAGCCTCTTTTTATTTATGAAGAAATCGATGCTTCACTTTCCTGTTTAATTTTTTGCTGGAAGCCTTCCTGTACACGCTTTGTTAACTCTCCTGGAACGCCTTCACCTACTGGCTGACCATCAATTTCAACAATCGGAATGACTTCAGCCGTCGTCGAGCTGATGAAGATTTCCTGCGCGCGCAGCAGCTCTTCTTTACTTATACGCGTTTCTCCAACGCTGCATCCCTCTTCTTCACATACTTCAAGAAGCTTTCTACGGGTAATGCCGTTTAGAATAAAATTGTTTGCGGGATGTGTGCGAATCACGCCATCAATGACGGCATATACATTCGAGGAAGTACCCTCTGTCACAAAACCGTCTCTAATCAGAATGGCTTCAAACGCACCAGCTTCAGATGCTTTCTGTTTTTCCATGACGTTATATAAAAGATTTAAGCTTTTAATATCACATCTTAACCAGCGAAGGTCCTCAGATAATATAGCCTTTGCACCAGCTGTCTGCTCATGAACAGGCTTTTTCACCTGGAACGTATATGCTGTGATTTGAGGAGTGAGAGAATTGCCATATTGATGTTTACGAGGTGCGACGCCCCGTGTGACTTGAATATACACACCGCCATCTGTTAATTGGTTATGGGCGACGAGCTGTTTTAACTTTTCTTCCATATCTGATACTGCACCTTGAAGATGAATGCCGATTTCTTTTGCACTCTTGAACAAACGCTCTGTATGCTCTTTTAATGTAAACAAATTCCCATTGTATACACGGATGACCTCATAGACACCGTCACCAAATTGATAGCCTCTGTCTTCAATATCCACATGTGCATCCTTTTTTTCAATGAAATCGTCATTATACAATACTTTCATACGGAATCTCCCCTTCGCTTCGCATTAATGGTTGAATCTGATGCTATCTTAGCGGATAAATGGGTATGTTTCAATGATTATTCAGAATTATTTCACATCATGATAAATGGTCAACTTTCTATTGTAACAAAGATAGACTCATAACCAAAAAGATTCCAATTTTTTAGCATCTTCTATATTCATAGGCTCTTTTTTCCTGTATACTTACTCCATATAAACACGACAAAAAACAGTGAAAAAAGACAGAATCTACTACATGATTCGACAAAAATTTTTGATTTATTGGAGCGATTGTAATGCAACGGGTTACGAAAAAACAGACACCTTCAAACACGATGCTGCTCTCAAAGGCGATTGGTTTAGTGATTCTGTCACTGATCCTCTTTTTTATTTGGGATATATCTAAAACCAATATGCAGGCAGCAGACCAGCCGGCTAAAATGTCTGCGAGCAGTCAATTCCGAGACACAAGCACAAGTCTGAAAGCAAAAGATGATTCTACGAAAACATTAGATGCACATTTTAAGATCAACCCAAACAAACACGTAACGGATCAAACGATCTTTTTAACCTTTGATGATGGTCCGTCAGCGACATCAAACCAGCTTTTAGATGTGCTCAAGGCGCATCAAGTAAAGGCTACATTCTTCATGCTTGGGCCGCAGATTAAGGAACATCCGGCCGCTGTGAAAAGACTTCATCAAGAAGGTCATCAGTTAGGGCTTCATGGGATCACACACGATGTGAAACGCTTTTATCAAAAAAGTGATTCTCCCGTTAATGAGATGAAGGAAGATCAGCGCATTTTGGCTTCTGTCACAGGAGAGTATTCACATCTTGTGAGAACACCTTATGGCAGCGCCCCAAATTTAACCGATCAGCAAAAAGCACGTTTAAAACAAAAAGGCTTTATCTACTGGGATTGGACAATTGACAGTCTTGACTGGAAATATAAAAGCTCAAAATATGTACCAGAAGTATTGAATCAGCTGCAAGTGCTAGAGACAAAACATCCAAAGGAACCAAAGATCATCTTAATGCACGATCAGCCAGCGACAGCAAAATACTTAAACAGTTTGCTCACACAGCTAAAAGCAAAGGGCTATACATTTGAAGTACTTGATGAAACGATGAAGCCGCTGCAACAATAAAGAAAGACCCTGCACCTTTTTTGGATGCGGGGTCTTTTATGAATTATAAAGCTTTCACGAGATCGCCAATTCGCTCATGAAAGACAAGATCAAACAGTGGATCGTATTCTGTTTCACTCAAATTCATCATCACCTTGAAGATGGAAGGATTTTGAGCCGCATCTTCAGGAATATACCTTGCTGGCGCTACTTCTAGGGAGGTTCCCATGACGAGCAGAAGGTCCGCTTGCTGAAGTGATTTCTCTACTTGATCAAAATGTTTAACCCTGTCTCCAAAAAGGACAACATCTGTTTTCAGCACTTGCCCACATGTCCGTCCGTCTGAGGAAACCTTTAGACATACAGGCACTTCTTCTTGTAATAAATAAGGCAATTCATATGTCGCTTGGCATGATGGACAAGTAGCTGTTTGAATGGAGCCGTGAAGTTCATATACATGCTGGCTTCCTGCTTTTTTATGCAGGCCATCAATATTTTGGGTAAAAATCTCTACAAGTTTTCCTTGTTTCTCAAGGCTTGCTAAGAAGGTATGCCCACTATTCGGCTCGTACTCCCCGCTCATTTTCATCTGAAACAATTCCTTGAATTTCGGCCAGAATTGATAAGGGTTTGATAAAAAGTAGGAGCGGCTCATCGCTTCCATGCGAGCGGTGTCTTCAGTCCATAAGCCGCCCGTTGATCTAAAATCGGGAATACCTGATTCCGTGCTCATCCCCGCACCTGAAAGCACCATTATATGTGAAGCCTGCGTTAATTTCTCTCTTAGCACTGCCACCTTTGTTTGATCCACGCATCCTTCCTCCTTTATTCACTCAGCTGTTTTTCACCTTTTTGTTTCATGTAAATGGTCTGTCCAGGGAAGGCAAATTCTACACCTTCTTCATGGAAGATATCCATAATACGGTAGTTAATGTCCTGTTTGATATTCAGGTTTTCAGCCCAGGCTGTCGTGTTTGTGTAAAAGTTAAAAAATAAATTCAAATAACTGTCTGCCAGTACATCGAGATTCACCATGATTGTCTCCTTGTGCACCCCATCATGCTCATAAAGCATTTGTTTGAGACGTTTGATACAATGGTCCAGATTTTCCTTTGGTGTATTGTAGGATACACGTACGGAAAACGTAATTTGGCGTTTATTCATTCTCGTCCAGTTCGTGATTGGTTCCTTTGAAAGCGTAGAATTCGGAACTGTCACGACAGCTTCAGCAGGTGTTCTAAATTTTGTACTTCGAAATGTAATGTCCTCGACAGTCCCAAGAACACTTGGCGTCTCCACAAAGTCGCCCATTGTAAAAGGCTTCTCTGTAATGATGACGACCCCTCCAAAAAAGTTCGCCACCGTATCCTGTGCAGCAAGCGCAAAGGCTAGACCCCCTAGACCAAGACCTGCCACAAGTCCATTTACATCATAATTAAATTCCTGTGCAATGACACTAATACTTAGTGCAATAATAATGAAACGAAGCACCTTTGATAAAAACGGCGCTAAAATATCATCCATTTCTAATTCAAATTTCGAATTTACTTTTTGAAATAAGAAAGAAGAAGCTGCTGTTAGATTACAAAGCCCCCATGTCAGCATCAATATAATGGAGGATCTATATAATTTGACGATGACATCCATATGATGCTCAAAGTATGGTGCCTGTCTTAACGCAAAATATAACCCAAGTGCGACAAAAAACAGTCTGGCTGGCTTTTCGAATGCCACAACAATTTGGTTAATGACCTCCGTTTTAGACCGATTGGTCAGCCTAAAGAGAAGATGAAATAAGTACTTCGTAAATACTTTCCGAAGCAATAAAAAAAGCAATAAAATACAAAGGCTAATACCGATTTGGATCGCAACATCTACTGTAAAATATGTATCCATCCATTTTTGTGTAATCATGTTTGTCTCTCTCCTTTAAAACAATCCTCTCTAGTTTATAATATAACCTTCGTTTATGTCCTCTCATAAATGTCTGACCTCTAAATAAAAAGCCTCGGGATCAGTCCCGAGGCATGATGTTCAATTATGAAATTTTGGCTAGAGACATATCGACGGGCAGCAAACTACTTTTTCTTCTGAGCCTGATCAAGGAGAGTCGCTTTAAACATTTCAGCATCCGTTTCGGCCTTAATACGTTCTTCCACTCTAATTCTCCCTTTACCCAATCATCTCGCCTCCTTTTCATCATTATAAAACATCAGAATTTTCAGTCAACATGACGAAAGCACTAATATTTTGGCGAACGCTGACGATTTGGACAAAATTGATCGAAGAAAAAATTGATGTACTTCAGATTTACTCAATCATGGCTTGGGATATTCCTGCAACTTTTTACATTTGTATTCTCATACTTTCTTAGCAATCCAATTCACCATTACATACAGCTCTTCTTTCGTCCATATAGTAAAGAAGGAAAAACGGTAAAGCATTTGATATGATAAGACCAGAACTTAAGTCAGGGAGCTGGAGCATGTGTATATTATTGCGCATAGAGGGTCATCAAGCGCTGCCCCAGAAAATACAATTGCTGCATTTGATTTAGCTGTTCAGCAGGGTGCAGATTATATTGAATTAGATGTACAGCTCACATTGGACCAGCACGTCGTCGTGATCCATGATGATACAGTTGACCGAACGACGAACGGGAACGGCTTAGTCAAAAGCTATACACTCGATCAGTTGAAAAAACTGGACGCAGGAAGCTGGTTTGACCAACAGTACACAAATGAACGAATTCCAACATTACACGAAATTCTTGAAAGATACAGCCAGCGGATCGGGATATTGATCGAGATCAAACACCCAAAACGGCAGATAGGAATTGAAAAGGCAGTTGCCCGCATCGTCAATCGTTTTGCCTATTCTCGTCATATCATGATTCAATCTTTTGACGATCATGCACTGCAAAGAATCAAAGCTTTCGCCCCTTCTCTTCGAACAGCTTTGATTATAAAGCCTAATGCATTTAAACTGACGAAAAGAAAGTTAACGGCATACAGCTCGTTTGCAAATTGTCTTAATATGAAAAAAACGATGATCAATAGATGGTGGATAGACCGCATCCACACATTCGGGATGGATGTGTTTATATGGACTGTGAAAGATCAAAAAACAGCCGATCGGATTAAAAAATATCCCGTTGATGGTGTGGTGACGGATCATCCGCTATTTTTTCTAAAGGAGAAATGATGTAAATGAAAGCGTATCTTGCCGTATTTATTGGTGGACTGATTGGGACACTTTGCAGATATGAACTAAGCCAATTGATCGTCAGCCAAACATTCCCCTATGCAACGCTAATCGAAAACGTGACAGGCAGTCTGCTTCTTGGTTTTTCAACAGGATATTTTATGTTCCAAAAGAGAAAAAAATATCTTGCCGCTTTGATCGGAACAGGATTTTGCGGAGGTTTTACGACAATGTCCACTTTTTCTAAAGAAACGATTCTTTTATTACAGACCGGGCAAATCACTTCAAGTGTGATCTACATCCTGCTCTCAGTCATTGCAGGAGTAGCGGCTGCCTTATGTGGACTAATGCTAGCTCAACGACTCTTTCATCAAAATAAGCAGCAGAGAGAAGGCAGATAAATGATCGTTTTATATACAGCTATTGCCGGCGGGATTGGCAGCGTCCTTCGTTTTTTGATTAGCCAATCGATACATAAAACTAAGTCTCATGCTCGTTTCCCGTACAGTATTATTCTCATCAACTTATTAGGTGCTGCCGGTTTAGGTATACTGACAGGTGCCGTGACTGCTAATCATCCGCTGCTTGTGATCATTGGAACAGGTTTTTTCGGTGGCTTTACAACATTCTCTACGTTTAGTGTAGAGTCTGCGACCATGCTACAGCAGCGGCAAATCGGAAAACTTGCTGTCTACTTAGTGACGACAATCATCGGGTCTTTCTGTCTCTTTACTGCGTTCTATCAAATAGGACAACACCTTTTTTAAATATTGGTGATCGCAGCTAAGCTAATGAGCAATTGATCCATAAGCTGGCGCTTCATTAAAAAGAGGGTTTTCTCACTGTAGCCGATTTCCATCGCACACTTGGCCATCCGCCAATCACGAAAGTATTTGTAATCGATGAGCTGCTTCTCTATCTCATCCAACTCTTTTAGTGCTGTTTCAATACAAGCAACGATGAGTTCATACTGATTTTTTTGCTCTTCTAACTTCTTCCGTGTCATGTGATCCAAATGATGCGTACTTCTTTTTTCAAGCTGTCTTTCGATATTTAAAATCGCTGCCTGGTAATTTTTAAAATTCTTCAAATGAAACTCAATTCGTTTCATTGAGGTTTTTTTCTCCGTGATACTGGCTGTTTCATACCAAAGCATATCCATCCCCCTCTATCGAACGTTTGTTCTCATTATAACCCGAACGAGCATTCGTAAAAAGAGACTAAATACCTAAAAAAACCTTGAGCTTATTTTTCGCTCAAGGTCATTTCATTTACTAACAGCGGCTCTTTTATATCAAGCCCTGTGCGTGTATTTCCTTTTTCTGATGATGTGACGCCTTTCTTTAGGTCGATCTTTTTCACATAGCGTCCATCCATCTCCAAGACCTTCATCCGAATATCATCAAGATAAATGGATTGTCCTTCTCGGATATCAATGTTCTCATTTAAGATTAACCCGCCTATTGTATCAATTTCTTCATCATGATATGACATTTCGATCAAATCTTGAACTTCATCTAATCTGACTTTGCCATCTAAAACATAATGATGATCGGCTCTTTTTTGAATAACCGGCTGCTCATCTTCATCGAATTCATCTCGAATATCGCCAACAATCTCTTCTAAAATATCTTCTGTTGTGACAAGTCCAGACGTTCCGCCATATTCGTCGGTTAAAATCGCCATATGCATTCGATCGCGCTGCATCTTGACAAGAAGCTCTTGAATAGGAATCGTGTCAATGACTTCAATCACTGGATATATATAATCTTGAATCTTCAGTTGATCTTTTTCTCCTTGATACACAAGATCTGCAAAGAGCTGCTTTTTGTTCAGCATGCCGATGACATGGTCTTTATCTCCTGAAAACACAGGAAAGCGTGTATACTTCTCCTGCGTCATGATGGAGAGGATTTCATCCAGCGGCATATCTTCTGGAATGGCACAAATTTCTCTCCGCGGGACCATGATTTCTCTGGCAATTCGATTATCAAAGTCGAAAATTTTGTTCATATAATTATATTCTGATGGGTTGATTTCCCCATTTTTTAAGCTCTCAGATAATAAAATCTTTAATTCCTCTTCAGAATGGGATTGTTCTTTTTCAGACCCCATATCGATGCCCATCATTTTGGTTAGAACACGGGCTGACCCGTTTAACACATAAATGAAAGGGAACATTAGGATATAAAATGCATGCAGCGGGCCTGACAGCCAGAGCGTCATTTTTTCCGCCTTTTGAATCGCCAGTGTTTTTGGTGCAAGCTCACCGACGACTACATGCAAAAAGGTAATAATAGAGAACGCAAGTGTTGCTGAGATCAGGCTGATTGCTGAATCAGGAATGTTTGTCAAACCGAAACCTCGAACCAAAAGTTCTTTTACAGCTGGCTTACCAATCCACCCTAAACCAAGGGATGTCACTGTAATACCGAGCTGACAGGCTGACAAATATTCATCCAGCCTTGATGTCACCTTTTTCGCCACGATGGCCTTTTTAGACCCTTCGGCAACAAGCTGATCAATTCTTGAGCTTCTTGCCTTTACTATGGCAAATTCAGATGCAACAAAGAAAGCTGTTAAAGCAATCAAAACACCGACTATACTCAGATTAACAATATCGTCCATTTAACCTTGCTCTTTCTTAGAAGAACAAGGAGTCACCTCCTGATTGATGATGTTATGTTTTGCAAAACGGTTAACTGATTAAATAAGACTATATTGAGGGCCCCACTTAACCACCTCCGGTTCACGTATAAATCCGCTTCTCTACATATATATGAAACGGTCTTCATTTTATCTTACCATAAATAATCTGAAAATTCCTGTATCACTATGTTAAATTTGACAGGACAATTTAGACTGAGAAATCCCTTTCTCCTCTTCATATCGGCAGGAAATATGAACAATTAACTTGTATTTCAGGCTAGAATTATATTAAACTATTTTCATAAACTATAACGTGACGGTTAGGAGGAGATGTTCAGATGGGGCTGAGAAAAAGTATCGTATTGGTGAACTAGCACAGATTGCACAGGTGACGAAACGTACTGTAGATTATTATACAAATCTAGGGTTGCTTGTGCCTGTTAGATCTTGCTCAAATTATCGTTATTACGATGAACATGCTTTAAAACGATTACAATTAATCGTTCTTTGCAAACAGCAGAGATTGGCTCTTTCTGACATCAAATCCAGATTAGATGAACAATTCCCTTCTCAAAAGGAAGATCCTGATGAACTTGTCCATTTAACATCTGATATCGATCGGATGAACGAGCATATGGACCGCATTTTGGTACGTTGTAAGCAGCTTCAACCAGAACAACGTGAAAAATTAAAAGAGCAGCTTACACCTGAGAAGATGACGGCTGTCCAATCATTTTTACTGCTGTTAAGTTAAAATTTTTACTAAACAGGAGGTGTTACCTTCGTTCTCAAAGTCAGAACGAAGGCCTTAATTGGACATAGTTAATTTACTTATAGTTGCTTTGCTTATAGCTTTAACCGCATTTTTCGTTGCATCAGAGTTTGCGATCATTCGCTTAAGAAGCTCAAGAATTGATCAGTTAATCGCAGAAGGTAATAAAACAGCAGTTGCTGTCAAGCATGTCACGACTCACCTTGATGAGTATCTGTCGGCCTGTCAGCTCGGTATTACCATTACCGCCCTTGGTATTGGTTGGTTAGGGGAAGAAACAATTGCGCACATGCTTGCTCCACTATTTGTAGAGCTGTCCATTCCTCAATCAGCTAGTTCTATTGTCACTTTTATTATTGCGTTTAGTATTATGACGTTTTTACACGTTGTGGTTGGAGAACTTGCACCAAAAACACTCGCCATTCAAAAGGCGGAGCAAGTATCTCTTCTTTTTGCTAGACCGCTCATGATTTTTTACAAAGTGATGTTCCCATTTATCTGGGTATTAAATGGATCTGCTCGTTTGTTAACAAAAGCGTTCGGTCTTCAGCAAGTTTCTGAGCATGACATGGCGCACTCTGAAGAAGAATTGCGGATTATTTTATCAGAGAGCTATAAAAGCGGCGAAATTAACCAGTCTGAATTCAAATATGTAAATAAAATTTTTGAATTTGATGACCGTCTGGCGAAAGAAATTATGATTCCTCGTACCGAAGTTGTCAGCTTCCCTCATGATATTACCATTGAGGAAATGCTGAAGGTGACCAAGGTAGAGAAATATACACGTTATCCAATTGAAGATGGCGATAAAGATAATATGATTGGTGTTCTGAACATTAAAGAGGTTCTTACTGCATGCATTAGCGGTGAGTGTTCTACAAGTGATACGATCGAAAAGTTTGTCAATCCAATTATTCATGTGATTGAAACCGTTCCTGTACATGATTTATTGCTCAAAATGCAGCGTGAACGTGTACACATGGCGATTTTATCAGATGAATACGGCGGTACAGCTGGTCTTGTGACTGTAGAAGACATCCTTGAAGAAATCGTCGGTGAAATTCGTG
Source organism: Bacillus sp. FSL K6-2431 (assembly GCF_038005165.1). Taxonomy (NCBI): domain Bacteria; kingdom Bacillati; phylum Bacillota; class Bacilli; order Caryophanales; family Bacillaceae; genus Bacillus; species Bacillus sp. FSL K6-2431. The sequence goes on from NZ_JBBOSQ010000001.1 coordinate 1,102,398, forward strand.
ATGAATTCGATATGGATGAAATCAACGAAGTGCGTAAACTTGGAGAAGACCATTACATCTTTGATGGAAAGGTTCTAGTGGACCAAGTCAACCTGCTCTTAGGTACGCAGCTTGATAACGAAGAAGTCGATACGATCGGCGGCTGGTTCCTTACTCAGAAATATGAAGTTGAGAAAAATGACACCATTCGTGAGCAAGGCTATGAATTTATCATTAATGAAGTCGATGGACACCATGTGGTATATATCGAGGTCAAAAAGTTAAATGAACAATTAGCAGAAGCCGCTGAAGAAGGCGCTTCTTAAGAAAAAAACGACCCTTGCCAAAGCAAGCGGTCGTTTTTCTTATGCCTTTTCCATTAATTGAGCTTCAAGTTCTTTAATTCTCGTGTTTAATACTTCCGTCATGGCACCTAATCGTTCTTTTGGCGGCAGATGCTCAAATTCTGACTGCTCAATCGGTTCACCAATAATTAAGCGCATTTTCCCCTTTTTGAAAAGACTTTTCGCATTGGACGGTCCTTTGTACGCTGCTGGAACGATTGGCGCTTTACCGAGCTGTGCAATAGTAACCGCACCTCTTTTTAAAGGTACATCCTCTGTTGTACGTGTTCCGCTTGGAAAAATCCCGACGATCTTTCCCTCTTTTAATAATTTAATGGGCGTTTTAATACTGCTTGGCCCAGGATTCTCTCGATCAACTGGAAAGGCATGAATCTTCTTTAAAAATCCACCGATCCATTTGTTTGCAAACAATTCTTTTTTCGCCATGTAGTGGATCTCAAACGGAAGAATTCCTGCGCCTAATGCAAGAACATCCACAAAACCCTCATGTGTACATGCAATGACAAATCCCCGATCCGTTGGCAGATTCTCTTTTTGATATACTTTGATTCCGCCTCGGAGAGTAAATACTACTTTAATGGTATAGCCTGAAAATTTATACATAGTGCACTTCCTTTGTTTGAAGAATGAAGGATTTGTTTCTATTATAACAAATTTTTTATTACCTGGTACTAAAATTTTCATGAAACAGCCAAACCATCACATCATTTTTCTTTCTAAATCATCGTTCTTTCTGTATTCAGGTCTATGGTTTTAGGAGAGAATAGAAGAGAAATTGTGTCCAATTTTGTCGTTTTTTAAGGTTTTTTCCTGATTTGTTCTATTGAAAATGCTTTATAAATGACGCAAATTTCGCTATGATAAGGAGAAATGATTTTGATTCGGCGAAAGAAATGAGTATTGTACGGTATTGAGAAGTTTCGTGCAACTTTATGCCTTTCTTATGCGTGTATAACATAGAGGGGAGAAAAATCAGTGACGATCGATGAAATTTATCAAATGTATATGAACGATGTTTACAGGTTTCTGCTCTCCATGACAAAAGACAAACATTTGGCAGAAGACTTATTGCAGGAAACCTTTATGCGTGCTTATATACATATTCATTCCTACGACCATAGCAAAGTGAAACCTTGGTTATTTCAGGTGGCACGAAATGCTTTTATTGATTATGTCAGGAAACATAAAAAAGAAGTGACCATATCGGATGATCTTATTGGCGGCCTTTTACAAACGTCTGTACAAAGCCCTGCTGAACAGGTTGAAATAAAAGAAGTCCTCAACATGTATTTGGAACAGCTTCCAGATAACTACAAGGAAGCGTTGACATTGTATTATTTAAAAGAACTGAATTACAAGGAAGCATCCAAGGTCATGAATATTACTGAAGCAAATTTTAAAAGTGTTTTATTTCGTGCAAGGCAGCGCCTAAAAGCACTTTACAACAGAGGTGTTAATGATGAATGAAGAGTTTAACAAGCGATGGGAACAATATAATAATGGTGAGATGAACGAGGAAGAAATGATAGCGTTTGAAGAAGAGCTTGAAGAAAACGAAAAACGCTTAAGTCAGGAACTGAACGACTCGGATTGGACCGATTTTTCCATCAGTCCTGAAAAGCAAAAAGCCATCTTGCAATACGGAAAAAGAAAGTCTTATTTACGTATTTCTGTACTTGCTGTCATCTCTACACTTATTATTTTACCGCTTTGTACATTAGGAAGTTATCTATACTACGGCGTTGGCGGAGCAGAGAGCAAAGGGAATCACTTCATGGAAACAGCCGCTGTAACAGTCGCTTTGACGAAACCAAACGTGGCGATTGATATGAAGGATTTAAAAGGCCAAGTCAAGCTTTTTGGAATGAACACCGAATTGAAGCTGCAAAAACAAATTGGCAATAAAACAGAAGCCATTGGCAGTGAGCAAATCGAGATGTTTTTCGATAAATTAAAGCAGCCTACCATCTCATATTATGGTGACAGCGCACGCGATACGGAGGATTTCTTTACCCATCCTTCTACTCAGGCAGATGCATCAAAAAAACAAACACTCACTACTTTAGACAAGCTTCCTGAAGGAACAGTCAGTGAAGTGTATGTCTCCTATGACAAAGCGTATACACCAAAGGACGTTTATTCCTTTGCTAAAAAATATGATATGAAAGTGCTCTGGAATGCGATTAAAACAGAGGATTCATTAAGCGAGAATCAGCGGCCAATTGGCTTTCCTGGGAGAGACTCTGAATTCTTAAAAGAGCTTCAGCACACATCAAAAACAGAGGTAGATCAATTTAAAGATGCCCTTACTTATGTCAATCAGCACCCAACCTGGGCAAAAACGATCTCTGGCAGATCTGAACTGGATCTGTCAAACCGCATACGCTATATCAATCAAAATGGTGTCACGATTTATGGCTCTGTGATCACAGGTCCTTCGAAAGAAATCGAGAAATTCGTGAAGACAAAACGCATTAAAACGGCAAAAGTGAGCGAGGTGGAATTATGGAATTGGTAAGAATTTTTAAAGAGCATAATGTATTTGGCTGGATTTCTGTCGGTACAGCGATATTATCTCTGCTCATGCTGAACCTCGCCATTATCAGTAATGTGACATTTTATTCTTTTCAGATGCTTCCTTTTGCAATGGCCGCAGTTCCATTTGGCATTATTGAACTGTTCATTAAAAAAGGCCGTACGGGACCTGGGTTCCTTGGTGTCGTTCTGAATATCTTTGTCATTCTTTGTGTCTATGCCATCGTATCGATCGATGTCGATCTTCAATTAGGCTTTTAAGCCGTTCTCAAAATGAAAAGCCCGTGTTACTTGACTAATGCCAAGTCGCACGGGCTTTTTTGAATATCGATTTATGTTCTTAAGTCTACAGCGCAAATCAAAAAGACTGCTTCATCAGCAGTCTTTTAAAATAAATTAGTTTACAAAAGTTTTCGCTCCAAGGTAAATCGGCTTCCAGTAGCTTGAATTCATATCACTGATCGTCACACCATCGGAAGCAGCATGAATAAACTTGTTGTTCCCAATGTAGACACCCATGTGAGACGGACCCGATTTATATGTTGTAAAGAACACAAAATCTCCAACCTTTGGAGAAGATACGCTTTTCATTGATCCCCAAAAACCTTCAGTTGTTTGTCTCGAAATCTTTTTTTGTTTGTTAATGATATACCACATAAACCCGCTGCAATCAAAACCCTTTGGTGTCGTTCCACCCCATCTATATGGTGTGCCATTGTGCGCTTTAGCATCCGATACAAGCTTAGACGTGTTTAAAGAAGAAGCAGAAACTGTTTTTTCTTTAACAGGTGTTGTCTTCACTTTTTTAGACGACTTTTTGACCTTTAGCTTTTGCCCAATTTTGATCAGGTTTGTTTTGAGTTTATTTAACGATTTCAGCTCTTTTACAGTCATGCCGTACTTTTTGCCGATTTTAGATAATGTATCACCTTTCACAACTTTATGAGTGGCTGTGGCTGACGCCGCTTTTACTTTTGTTGTTGTTTTGGATGTTTTCATTGTTTTTTTTGCGGCAGTACCATTTACTTTTAACGTTTGTCCAACATAAATCGTGTTAGATTTCAGCTTATTGTCTGATTTAATCTTGCTCACGCTTGTCTTATATTTTTTCGCTAGAACAGAAAGAGAGTCACCTTTTTGAACTTTTACTGATTGTGCTGAGGCAGCTCCGGCAAATAATGTCGTCCCAAGTAAAACTGCACTTGCAGCTGTGATCAATTGTTTTTTCATTTGTTCCTCCTGTATGTATCTATCGAGATCCGAATTTTTATCTACTTACTATTATAAGGATCAAATACCAGAAGAAATAGTCTTGACTTCCTACGACATTATGCTTATTAATTCGGCAAAATTTATTTTTTTTTAGGGTTCTTTATATTTCATTTTCATTACACAATCATGACAAAATAAACGCATCTTGTCATGGATAAATGATACATTCATTTCTCTTTTTGGCTCATTCTATGTAAAGTGGGCCTTTACAATTTTAAAGGGAACTTTACGATCCTGTAAATGGGAATCCACAATTCTGCTCTACCATTGTAAACGTAAGAGCGATACATAAACATTGAGGAGGCAAAATGAATGAGTGTGTTGAAAAGCTCGAAAACGAAAATCGCTGCAGTGGCGGCAGCATCTGTGCTATCGATTGGCATTTTTTCAGGAATTGAATTTGGACAGGCTGACAAGGCAGAGGCTAAAAAGAAGCCAAAAAATGACGTACAAAATGTGATCGTGCTGATCGGGGATGGCATGGGAACACCGTATCTTTCAACTTACCGTTCATTTAAGCACAACGGAGACCTTTCAAAGCAAACAGCGTTTGACCCTTACCTTACTGGCATGCATAAAACATACCCTAACGACTCGAAAAGCAATATCACTGATTCTGCCGCAGCTGGTACAGCTATGGCAACTGGTAAAAAGACTTACAACAATGCGATCAGTGTAAACAAAAACGGCAAAAAATTAAAAACCGTTTTAGAAGAAGCCAAACGCAAAGGAAAATCGACGGGTCTTGTCGTGACCTCTGAATTAACAAATGCCACCCCTGCTGCGTATGCGGCTCACGATGTATCGAGAAAAAACACAGCAGCCATCGCTGATGATTTCTTCGATGAAAAAATCGGTAAACAGCATACAGTCGATGTCATGCTTGGCGGAGGTCTCGTCGATTTTGTCCGAAAGGATCGTGATTTAACGAAGGAATTTAAGCAAGCCGGATATGATTATGTCACCAATAAAGATGCCTTACAAAAAAACAAAAACCAAAAGGTGTTAGGCATTTTTGCTGATGGCGGTCTTGATAAAGCGATTGATCGTGATAAAAAGACCCCTTCCCTGCAAGACATGACATCCTCAGCCATTAAACAGCTGTCTAAAAACAAAAATGGATTTTTCCTTATGGTCGAAGGCAGTCAAATTGACTGGGCAGGACATGATCATGATATTGTGAGTGCCATGAGTGAAATGAAGGATTTTGAAAAAGCATTTGAAGAAGCGATTCGTTTTGCAAAAAAGGATAAAAATACGTTAGTCATCACCACTGCCGATCATTCAACTGGCGGACTTTCCTTTGGGGCAGACGGCTCAGGTAGCTGGGATTACAAACCGGTAAAAGCAGCGAAAAAGACCCCAGATTTTATCGCAAACAAAATCGTCAGTGGCATGCCTGTTGAATCAGCGCTGAAACAATATATCGATCTTGATTTCACAACAGAAGAAATGGCCTCTATTCAAAAGGCCGCTGAAACAAAGGATACTGTTAAAATTGATGATGCGATTGAAGAAGTGATGAACGTGAGATCACATACAGGCTGGACCACATCAGGTCATACGGGCGATGAAGTGCCATTCTTTGCGTATGGCCCAACAAGCCAAAAGCTAAAAGGTCTGATGGAAAACACCGATCAAGCAAAACACATTTTCAAGCTGCTGAAAAACCAATAAAACTGACAAAAAAGATGTCTACTAAGAGACATCTTTTTTTGTTTTTTTATGCGAGATATTTTCTATGAACTCCTTTTCCATCATACGAAAACATGACTTCTTTTCCTTCAAGAATGGATTCGATATGCACACTTCTTCCCCATAGCTGATGCAAATATGGGAGTACTTTTTCTAAGTATTTCAGATCTAGTTCAATGCCCTCATACCAATGTTTAATATAGAGTTCATTGTTTTTTAAATAGTCGCCATCCATCACGGTCAAATAAGGAAAGCCGCCATTGACCCTCATGCTGACTAGCTGATCACGAACAGCCTTCCATTCTTTATCGATGACTTTATAATCTCTCCCTTGTTTTTGAAACAAGTACAAATCTTCTCTCATCACAAGGTCTTTTGTTAAGTAATTTCGAATGAAGGAAATATCTGATTCAATCTCCCTTACTTCAAACATTTTGCTGCGGCCCGATCCTTCTGTCACCCCTGCTTTTTTTAATTCTTCACATGGGTTGTCATAGCGCTCTTCGATATCTTCAAAAATCTTCAAACCTAAATAGTAAGGATTGATGCCTGTTTTTGACGGTTGCACCACGCCAGCATTTAATTTGGCAAACTCAATCGATTCATTTGAATCCAAATCAAGCTCTCGCATTATCCGCTGATGCCAATACGATGCCCAGCCTTCATTCATAATCTTTGTTTCTAGCTGAGGCCAAAAATAGAGCATTTCCTCCCTCAGCATCGTGAGAACGTCGCGCTGCCACGGCTCTAACTCCCGGGAGTGCGCCTCAATAAAGAGTAAAATATCTTTTTCCGGCTTTGGCGGAAATGGCTTGGCGATTTTCTTTTTCTCACGTATTTTCGGCTCATCCATTCCCCACAAATCATCATACGGCGTCTGACGCTTTGGTTGGTCATCTTCATATTCTTCTTCATCGCCGATATTCCAGCTTAGTTTTGAACGAACAAGAGACGGATCAATATGCTCCTGAAGAGCCAATACGGCGTCTAAAAAGGATTCAACTTCTTTTGTTCCATGAAGATGCTCATATTCTTTGATCCGCTCTGCCGCAGCTGACATGCTTTCTACCATGTCTCGTTTTGTGTTTTGGAAACGGCAATTATTTTTGAAGAAATCACAGTGTGCCAGTACATGAGCCACAATTAATTTATTCTGAACAAGCGTGTTGTTATCAAGTAGAAAGGCGTAGCAAGGATTTGAATTGATGACCAGCTCATAAATTTTGCTTAATCCTAAATCATAATGAAGCTTCATTTTATGAAATTGTTTCCCGAAGCTCCAGTGGCTGAATCGTGTTGGCATTCCGTATGCACCGAACGTATAAATTATTTCCGCGGGACAGATTTCATACCTCATCGGATAAAAATCTAGACCAAATCCTTCTGCAATTTCTGTAATTTCATCAATGGCTCTTTGTAAAAGACGTTTTTCTGATACGCTCAAGGAAACCATCCCTCCTCATCGGACTTATCCCTACTATATGAGCGTATCTAAAAAAACATGATGTTCCGCCATTCGTTTAGACGACTTCCATTTCTTTTGTGGATTGCCCGCCGAATGACTCGAAATGTATATTCTGTTCTGGAATTCCCAGCTCTTTTAGTATATAAATCATCTCCTGTGTAAACACCGGGGATCCGCATAGATAAAATTGGCCTTTCCCTTCTCCAACCACTGATTGAAGAAATAGACGGTCAATGCGGGAAGCTGCCTTTTCAACAAGCTCACCCTTACCAGACTTCGCAAATTGTTCATTACATAACATGATGCGGCCATGCGGAGCTGATGCTAGAACGCTTTCAAATTCATTTTCAAAAGCGGTGACATCCTCTAATCGATCTGCATGAATCATTGTAAATGGATGGCTGTTTTGCGCTGCTGTTTTCAATAAACCGATCATTGGCGTGACTCCAGAACCAGCACTAATGAAATAAACAGGCTCTTTTGTGGCTTCTTGCAAGCAGAACATTCCCTGCGGCATACTCACTTGAAGAACGTCTCCTTCTTCCATTTCATCATGCAAAAATGTAGACACATGACCATCGCGCTTCACTGTGATGCGGTAATAAGATGGATGATGGTGATCTGATAAGCTGTATTGTCTGCTACACATATAAGCCTCACCTGGCATATCTGCCTGAACCGTAATATATTGACCTGCTTCAAACATTGGCAGCTCTGATTCATCTTCTGGTACTAAGTAAAAGGAGATCAGCGCTGGAGATTCCTGTACCTTTTTCTTTATCACAAACGGCTTCACATCTGCCCATCCACCTGGTTGCTTTACATTCACCTCCATCATTTCTCCTTCAATCGTGATAAAAATATTTGCAATGATGTCATATGCGGCCTTCCAAGCTAAAAGCGTGTCATCTTTTTCCGTTAAACCAAACACTTCTTTCATCGCTTCAATTAGGTAATATCCGACGATTGGATATTGCTCTTTTTTGACCATCACACTGACATGCTTATGGGCAATCTGTTTGACCGCAGGAAGTAATTCTTCTAATCGATCGATGTGCAGTGCAGCTTGGTATAGTGTCGCAGCAAGCGCCTCTGGCTGACTTCCGTTCATGAGGTTTGTTTGATTAAATTGATTGAGTAGCTCTGGATGCTGACGAATCATATTTTGATAAAAAACAGTCACAAGGTTGGTTCCCTCGCCTTTTAATAGAGGGGCTGATTGTTTAATAGCATTCATTTGATCTATAGATAACATCGTCATTCCTTCTTTCAAAAGATGTATTTTAAATACATCTTTATCGTAGCGGATGACAGCTTATAAAAGCAATATTTATAATACATGTTTTAAATGTTGACACATTTAACACTTTCTCGAACAGTTTTTGTCTAAAATGTGTTACGATGATACAAAACTCTATCAGGTTTAGAGGTCGTCAAAATGAAACTAACGAATTATACAGATTTCTCATTAAGAGTACTCATTTATTTAGCATCAAGAGAGAACAATGAACTGTCAAATATTCAGCAGATCGCCGATGTTTATGGCATCTCTAAAAATCATCTGACAAAGGTGATTTATCATCTTGGAAAACGCGGCTATGTTGAAACGATCCGTGGAAGAAATGGCGGAATTAGGCTTGGGAAAAGCCCAGAAAGCATTAACATTGGAGAGGTTGTCCGTTATACAGAGGATGATTTAGTCATGGTTGAATGCTTTGATCCAAGGAAAAACAGCTGTATCATTTCCCCGATTTGTTCATTAAAGCATGTACTTCATGAAGCACTTACTGCTTACTTGCGCGTTCTTGACCAATACACATTAAAAGACTTAACTCAAAACAAAGATGCTCTTAGAGAGCTCCTCCTTTAGGCGAAAGAATTCTATTCTTTCGTCTTTTTCTTTACCTTCTTGTAATAATAATTAATTTAAAATTATTATAAATAGATATTGACTATCATGTTTGATTCAATATAATTAGGGTATATAGATTGCTAGAAACCATTTTTTTGTTTACAGGAGGAGAAAAGAATGACAAATTCAAATCATAAAAATTTGACAACGAACCAAGGCGTACCTGTTGGCGATAACCAAAACTCAAGAACAGCTGGTCACCGCGGACCTACATTTCTTGATGATTACCATTTGATTGAAAAACTTGCACACTTCGATCGTGAACGTATTCCAGAGCGTGTTGTTCATGCGAGAGGCGCCGGCGCTTATGGTGTGTTTGAAGTTGAAAATAGTATGGAGAAACATACAAAAGCAGCCTTCTTAAGTGAAGAAGGAAAACAGACAGATGTTTTTGTTCGCTTCTCAACAGTTATTCATCCTAAAGGTTCACCTGAAACATTGCGTGATCCGCGCGGCTTTGCTGTCAAATTTTACACAGAAGAAGGCAACTATGATCTAGTTGGTAACAACTTGCCGATCTTCTTTATACGTGATGCATTGAAATTCCCTGATATGGTTCACTCTCTCAAGCCAGATCCTGTAACCAATATCCAAGATCCTGACCGTTATTGGGATTTTATGACCTTAACTCCTGAATCCACTCATATGCTCACATGGCTCTTCTCTGATGAAGGAATCCCTGCGAGCTACGCTGAAATGCGCGGTTCTGGTGTGCATACATTTAGATGGGTCAACAAATATGGTGAAACAAAATATGTGAAATATCACTGGAGACCTTCAGAAGGTATTCGTAATTTATCTATGGAAGAAGCAGCAGAAACCCAAGCGAATGATTTCCAGCATGCGACAAGAGATTTATATGACCGCATTGAAAATGGCAACTATCCAGCATGGGATTTATATGTCCAGTTGATGCCGCTTAGCGATTATGATGATCTTGATTATGATCCATGTGATCCAACAAAGACATGGAGCGAAGAAGATTACCCGCTTCAAAAAGTAGGACGCATGACACTGAACCGCAATCCTGAGAACTTCTTTGCTGAAACAGAGCAAGCTGCTTTCACACCAAGTGCACTTGTTCCAGGAATTGAAGCATCTGAAGATAAATTGCTTCAAGGTCGTCTGTTCTCTTATCCAGATACGCAGCGTCATCGTCTTGGTGCCAACTATATGCGCATTCCGGTGAACTGTCCTTATGCACCTGTACACAATAATCAGCAGGATGGCTTTATGACAACGACTCGTCCAAGCGGTCATATTAACTATGAACCAAACCGTTACGATGATCAGCCAAAAGAAAATCCTCACTACAAAGAAAGTGAACAAGTTCTTCACGGTGATCGTATGGTGAGACAAAAAATTGAAAAACCAAACGATTTCAAACAAGCTGGGGAAAAATATCGAAGCTACTCAGAAGAAGAGAAACAAGCATTGATCAAAAACCTAACAGCTGACCTGAAAGACGTAAATGACAAAACAAAATTACTTGCGATCTGCAACTTCTATCGTGCAGATGAAGATTACGGACAACGATTAGCCGATTCACTTGGCGTGGATATCCGCTCATACCTTCAAGGAAGCATGAAATAATTGATCCGGAAAGGGCACCTCTAATAAAGAGGTGCTCAGATTGTAGACAAAGGGCTAAAATGATTTTTATTTTAGCCCTTTGTCTTCTTTTCAGCGTGATAGAAAACCTTTGCAGTCTAGGAAGGGCGAGCACCGGAGCGGAGCGAATTTGACATTCGTGAGCACCGAAGCGCAGACCTGACAAAGAATGCGAGGGTTTGTCTACACGCTGGGCACCTCTAATAAAGAGGTGCTTTTTTTATAACCGGAATACGTTAATACTAATCAAATGACCGGTCACCGGGTGAAAATAGATTTCTGCATGCGCAGCAAAAAGCGTTGAGCCTTCCTTCACGGTGACGCGAAAAACATCCTTTGTCTGATCTTCATTTACTTGTGTACGCCCGATATATTGATAATCGTTTAAAACGGCGCCTTCATATTCCTCTTGCAACGCTGTGTACGCAAGTCTTTCCCAATTTTCAACAGGCTGCGTCGCTGCATTTGTTGCAGGATGGATCATGAAACTGCCAAACAAAACCATTCCCGCTGCAAAAGGCACCCACCATTTCGGCTGCATGATATCATTGATCTCACTTTCATGTATATTTTGTTTATGTTGTGCTGATCGATCCATTTTCATACATGAAGCATTTATTCAGCCTATAATTCCCGGTACACGATTGATGCGGACACCAACTTTTCCCCTGAAAATGTCGATATGTTCCGAGCAAACTAATGAGGACTTCTCAAGGGAAAGGAGAAGGTTTGATGAATGTGGCGGATTATGATAAAGCACTTTATTATACGCATCGCTCGCAATGGGATAATTTACTTATTCTTATGGTACGTACGCAAGATGACTTGCTCTCGAAACGTATTGAGCATTTCTTACACGCGTATCAATTTAACCGGAACGATGCTGATGTTGAAAAATGTTTATATGGGCTCCTGCAGTACATTGACCATGCTTCAGAGGCCGCTGCTTCTGAAGTTTATTCACAACCGATGTACACATAAAGAAAAAGGCTGATTATCAGCCTTTTTACATACATTTAGCAGTGCGCAGTGATTGGAAGCATAAAGTGGCCTTTTACCCAATCTTGTTTTGTATAAACAAACAGCGCATCCTCGTCATTTGGTGCCTTCACCGAGTGTAAGCCGTCAATTGACGTATCAGGTGTAAAATAGAACATCACTTTTTCCGTCGTTTCATTCACAATATGTGCAACAACTTCCTCTATATTTTGTGGCTCGAGAGAAATGATATCAAAGACATGTATGGTTTCATTTTCTTCATTCATCAGAACAATCGTATCCAACGCTTCAATATAGAAAAGGGCATCCGGCCAAACCAATGTAAAATAAAACATCAATAAGCTGCCATGATGCTTAGCGTCTAATTTCTTTGAGCCCGTTTGGCGTTTTTCTGCGAACTGTTCAAGTAATGGCAGGTCATGTTCCAATGTCAGCTGCTTGAGACGCATGTCCTTTTTTATATGAATGGCGCTTTTGCTGATATCTAGACTAAACTCACTTTCGTGGTACCGTGTAAAGCCGAATTTTGGATAAAAATCCAGTACAGTTTCATTGGCAAAAAGAAAAATCAAATCACAATCATGTTCGTACGTATCCATAATATGCTCCATTAACTTTGTCGCTAATCCTTTATGGCGATAGGCTTGATCCGTCATCACCGTGCCAATTTGAACAGCTCGATACGTTTTTCCATCAATGATCAGTGACATGAGGTAAACGGAAGCGTTTGAGATCACTTTCCCGTGATGGACAAAGGAATAAGGAATATATTTTTTATCCCAATACCCTCTTTTGTACCAGTCACTAAAATCCAAATCAAATGTATTGATCGCTAGCTTATTAAAGCTTTCTTTCAATTTTTCATTATGGCGATAATCACTCACTAATTCATATGTCTCCATGCTCATTTCCTCCTTTTATCATTTCACCTTTAGTCAGCCGGTTTATTACCTCCTTCAAAATAAAAAAAAGACTTGATGAGCATATACTCATCAAGTCTTTTATCGTTTTACTCATAGAAATTAGACTGAACATGCTTCTCTTTTCACGCAAAAGGGCACGTCAAATAAACCAACAACCGTGCTCTTTTTATTCAATTCATTGAACTGAATGTGCGCTTAAAAGTTTTAGCATAACGACTAAATTCCCTTCTGTTATAGCAGCTCTTTAGGCTGACTTTTTTGATAATCCACTGCATATAGAGCCGCTTGGGTACGGTCTGCCAGCTCTAGTTTTGATAATACATGAGATACGTGCGTTTTGACAGTTTTTTCAGAAATAAACAAGGATGAGGCAATTTCTTTATTGCTTTTCCCCTTTGCAATTTCGAATAAGACATCTCGCTCTCTATTGGTCAGCTCTTTTATTAACTCCCATTTTTGCTCTTTTGGCTCAGTCAAATGCTGCACAAGAAAATTGGTGATATGACCATCTAATTGATAGGTGCCCTTTTGTACGTCAATCATTGTCGTAAGAAGTTTTTCTGGCGCTACATCCTTGAGCTGATAGGCTTTTGCCCCTGCTTGAATGGCGGGAATAACATAATCTTTATCCGCATAGCTTGTCAGGATCACAATGCGGGTATCAGGCATTTCCAGCGTCATTTGTTTCGTTGCCTCAATGCCATTCATTACAGGCATCGATAAATCCATGAGAACGATGTCAGGTCGCGTTTGTCTGACAATTTCTAATGCTTCTTCTCCATTAGAAGCCTCACCAACAATTTCGACGTCAGGCTGTGTCTGCAGGAAAAACACAAGCCCTTTTCTCACAATATGATGATCATCTGCAATGACAACTCTCATGACGACCCCTTCCTTTCTTGAGAAAATGGCACCTTCACTTGAATAGTGGTCCCTTTACCGAGCTCAGACTCTATACAAAATGTTCCACCAGCTCTTTTGATACGGTCAGACATCCCTTTCAGACCAAGTGAAGGGAGGCTCATTTGCTCGTCATACTGAAACCCTTTACCGTGGTCGATGATTTTCATCTCAAACGTGTCTTTTGATTGTTCCAGCTGGACTTTAACGTCCTCTACTTCCGCATGTTTTTGACAATTATTCAGCGCTTCCTGGCATACCCGAAACAACGTTTCATGCTGAGTATGATCCATCTCCATACAACCTGATAACGATAATGTACAGCGTAATCCTAAAAGCTTTGCATACTCTTGAATCCCTGTTGTGAATCCTTTTTCAAGTCCTCTTGGCCTTAGCTGCCAAATGAGTGACCGCATTTCAACCAGTGCATCTTGTGACAAATGCTGAATAAAATCAATCATTTCCCCTAGATTCTGATCGTTTGTCATTTGACGGGCGGCTTTAGCAGTCAGGCTGACTGAAAATAGCATTTGGTTAACGGAATCATGTAAGTCCTGTGCAAGCCGGTTTCTTTCTTCCAAAAGAGCATGCTGATGTTCGTTTTGCACAAGCTTCATCCGTTGAATGGCGGTACCAATTTGAAGCGCAATGCTTTCAAGCAAGTTCAATTCTTCTTGCGTAAATGTGACTTTTCCTTTTGCCGCCACATTCAATAACCCGAACGTACGCTTACATGCTTTAAGGGGAACCGTCGCATGATGTGTAATTCCTTCAGTGTCCCCAAGCTGCTTTTTAACCGCCGTTTCGATGCGTTTACAATTCATAATGTTTGTGGCTGATTGGAGTGAGCCCTTTGTGTATCGATTGATGCAATAGCAATCGTTTTGACACATGAGCTGCTTTTGATGCTTTGCCAGCGCTTCTGGTAAGGAGACCTCTGCCATCAGTTCGTACGAGCCGTCTTTTTCTATAAAATAAATCCATGCGGAATGAAAGCCTGTGACATCCATCAGCATATGGAGCACTTCATGAAGCGTATCTTTTATTTCCAAGCCTTCATTTAGCTTTTCAGCAATTTCTTTTAGCGTTTTTAATGTTTCAACCTTCTCTTGATATTCTCCCATACTGTTTACCCCCGGCATTTGCTGCCTTCTCTTTTCATTACGCTCATTATATCATGAGCATTCTGCCGGTTCTTTCGCTAAAAGGATGATTTTTTCTCATCCTTTTGATGGAGAAAAAGCCATCATGTATTCACACAATGGCCTTGTTTGTTTATTTAGCTGTTTCTTCCACAATTTCATAAACGACTTTCATCACTTCTTCTGACAAATGCTTCAGCTTTTCTTCGCTATCTGTTAACGATGTACCTTTGACAGCAATATAAAATTTCACTTTAGGCTCAGTTCCGGAAGGTCTTAAGCAGAACCACGAACCATCCTCAAGGAAATATTTCAGCACGTTTGATGCTGGAAGGTGAATGGTTTCTTCTTTCTTTTCGGCAATCAGATATCTTTGACTTGATTGGTAATCCTCGATGACAGTGATGCGCTGACCCGCGATAGCAGCTGGCGGATTTGTTCTAAAGGTATGAAGGATCGCTGAAATTTGCTCTGCTCCTTCTTTTCCTTTTAAGGTTAACGACTTTAACCCTTCTCGGTAAAATCCAAACTCCTTGAAAATATCAACTAGCGCATCGTACAAGGACTTGCCTTGTTTTTTATAGAAAGCAGCGACTTCGACAGCTAACAGCGCTGCTTGCACCGCATCTTTATCTCGAGCAAAGTCACCGATCAAATAGCCATAGCTTTCTTCGTACCCGAATTGAAACGTGTATTCTCCGCTCTCTTCGAATTGCTTGATTTTTTCACCGATAAATTTAAAACCAGTAAGCGTGTCAATCGTATGGGCACCAAATGCTGAAGCAACAGCACGCCCAAGCTCACTTGTGACAATCGTTTTCATCACAACGGGACGAGGCGGCAGCTGACCAAGCTTTTGTTTTTCAGACAATAAATAATGGAGCAATAGAGCTCCTGTTTGGTTGCCTGTTAAGACGGTAAACTCTCCATCTTGATCTCTGACCGCAATACCTAGCCTATCCGCATCTGGGTCTGTTGCAATGAGGATATCGGCATTCTGCTTTTCGCCAAGCTTGATCGCATACTCAAATGCTGCATGCTCCTCTGGATTTGGCGATGACACTGTTGAAAATTGTGGATCTGGTCTTTCCTGTTCAGGTACAACGGTTACATGCTGATAGCCTAAAGCTTGAAGCCCTTTTCGGACAGGCTCGTTGGCCGTACCATGAAGCGGTGTGAAAACGACTTTGACATCGACCTCATCTGCCAGCTCAGGGTGCACACTGATGGTTTTTAATTTTTCAATATAAGCATGATCGATTTCTGCTCCGATCATGTTGATCAGCCCTTGTTGTTTTAACGTTTCTTCTGAATCAACTGAAATCGACAGTTCATTTTCTATTGCATCTACTTCTTGAATGACTTGATCTGCTTGAAGTGGCGGCAGCTGTCCGCCGTCTTCTCCATATACTTTATAGCCATTATATTCTGGTGGATTATGACTTGCTGTTACGACAATCCCAGCAAATGAATTCAGCTCTCGAACAGCAAAGGAAAGCTCCGGTGTTGGACGCAGTTCGTCAAACACGTATGTTTGGATGCCCTGCGAGGCAAGTGTTTTGGCTGCTTCCATCGCAAATTCAGGCGATTTATGGCGTGAATCATATGCAATGGCGACGCCTCTTCTTTTTGCATCCTCTCCATGTTTCGCAATATACGCAGCAAGACCTGCAGATGCTTTACGAACCGTGTACACATTTATTCGGTTCGTACCAGCACCAATCTCCCCGCGCATTCCTCCAGTACCGAACTCAAGGTTTTTGTAGAAACAGTCTTCAAGTGCTTGTTGATTATCTTGATGTGCCTCCAGCCATTCCCTTAGCTCAGTATCCAGGTGCTTCTCATTGATCCATCGCTCATAATTCGTCTTCCAACTCATGGTCGTCCTCCCAGCTCTTATCATCAATAAAATAACCTCTACTGCTATTTTATATGGAATCATCCTTTATGTCATGCTATATCATTGGGAGATGAAGAAAATGCTGAACAAATAAAAAAGCCGATGCATAATCGGCTTTTCTTTTATTCAGCATCAAGCGGTACAACTGCTTCATGGAATAGTTGATCTAATTCTGTTTGATGCTTCTGTTTTACTGCTTCATCCCAGCCAAAACGCTCTGCCATATAATCAGCGACAGGCTGTGCATATTTTTTTGCCCAGTTGATATTAAATAGTAGGCTTCCTGTTCTTCTTAAGAAGAAATCGACAGGAGTAACAGCTAATTCTTCTTCGATTGCATAGACAAGCTCTGCGAGTACATACGCTGGAATGTTTCGTTTGTCTGCTTCACCTTGAAGCTGCTCTACACGCTTGAAGAGACTGCTGACGTTTGAGCCATATTTTTCGGCAAGTTTTTGAGCAATCGGTTCTGTTAAACCAACAGATGCACCTTCTGCTGTTTTCGCTTGGACAAAGGAAGCCATATTTTTAGATCCGCCTACATGACCGCCTGAAATTGGCATGTGCTTTGTTTTACATGGTCCAAAGTCTTTGCCTGTTTCTTCTTTTAGTCCATCACGTACAAGATTCACAATATGCTCAGCCATTTTGCGGTAGCCTGTTAATTTACCGCCAGCAATGGTGATTAAGCCTGAAGATGATGTCCATACTTCATCCTTACGAGAAATTTCTGAAGGGTCTTTGCCCTCTTCATGAATGAGTGGACGAAGACCAGCCCAGTTAGATTCAACATCTTTTTCTGTAATATTGAGATCAGGGAACATGTATTGAATCGCATTGATGACATAATCACGATCTGCTTTTGTCATACGCGGATGTTCCAGCTGCTTTTTGTACACTGTATCTGTTGTACCAACGTACGTTTTGCCTTCTCTTGGAATCGCAAAGACCATCCGTTTATCAGGTGTGTCAAAGTAGATCGCTTGTTTTAATGGGAAGACTGATTGGTCGAATACTAAGTGAATACCTTTTGTATGCTGTAAGTGCTTCCCTTCTTTTGAGTGATCCTTGTCTCTTAGTTGATCGACCCACGGACCTGTCGCATTGACGATTTTCTTCGCATATACATCGTATGTTTTCTGCGTCATGACATCTTCAATGACAACACCGACAACTTTGCCTTTATCATAAATAAATTCTTTTACTTTCGCATAGTTGACCGCTTCTGCTCCGAATTTCACAGCCTCTTTCATAACTTCGATTGTGAGGCGTGCATCGTCCGTACGGTATTCAACATAGTAGCCGCCGCCTTTTAAGCCGTCCTTTTTCACAAGCGGTTCTTTTGCAAGTGTTTCCTTCGCGCTCAGCATGCTTCTGCGTTCGCTATGCTTGACGCCAGCTAAAAAGTCATACACTCTAAGCCCAATGGATGTTGAAAACTTACCGAATGTCCCGCCTTTATGCATCGGAAGAAGCATCCATTCTGGTGTTGTTACATGAGGACCGTTTTCGTATACAATGGCACGCTCTTTACCGACCTCTGCGACCATTTTTACTTCAAATTGTTTTAAATAACGAAGTCCACCGTGCACTAGTTTCGTTGAGCGGCTAGATGTACCTGCTGCGAAATCCTGCATTTCTGCAAGACCGACGCGCATTCCGCGTGAAGCCGCATCAAGTGCTGTACCCGCGCCTGTAATACCCCCACCAATGATAAACACATCATATGGTTTTTTTGTCATTTCCTGCAGCATTTGTTCTCTTTCTAAGCTAGAAAAAGTCATCTCTTGTTCCTCCCATGTTGTACGGTAAAGAAAAAGAGACCGCAAACACCCAAAGCGTATTTCTACACTTCGGTGCCTGCGGTCTCTCCAGTTCTCCAACCGTTCTATTAACTTAATTGAAGTATATCATACTTTTGGTTTATTTGAAAGCTTGAGCTGCTTTTACAGCCTTTTTCCACCCGCTATATAACGAGTCACGGCTGCCTTCCTCCATCTTAGGTTCAAAGCGCTTGTCAAGGTTCCACTGTTTTGCAATGTCTGAACGGTCGTTCCAGAAGCCAACTGCTATTCCTGCAAGATAGGCCGCACCGAGTGCCGTCGTTTCATTAATTTCTGGACGCTCTACAGGCACATCCAGTAAATCACTTTGGAAGCCCATTAAGAAATCATTCTTTACAGCTCCGCCATCCACACGCAATGTTTTTAATGAAATATTTGAATCCTTTTCCATCGCATCTAACACATCTTTCGTTTGATAAGCAAGTGATTCTAACGTTGCACGGACAAAGTGCTCTTTAGAAGTACCACGTGTTAACCCGAATACAGCGCCTCTGACATCACTATCCCAGTATGGTGTGCCTAGACCAACGAATGCCGGAACGACGTATACGCCATCTGTTGACTCAACGCGCTCTGCATAAGCTTCGCTGTCTTTCGAGTCTTTAAACATTCTGAGTCCATCACGCAGCCATTGAATCGCTGAGCCAGCAACGAAAATACTTCCTTCTAAAGCATATTCAACTTTGCCGTCAATGCCCCATGCAATCGTCGTTAATAAACCATGATCCGACTTAATGGCTTTTTCCCCTGTATTCATCAACATGAAACATCCTGTACCATATGTGTTCTTCGCCATTCCTTCTTCAAAGCAAGCCTGACCGAATAAAGCAGCCTGCTGATCTCCCGCCGCTCCTGCAATCGGAATATTTCTGCCGAAGAAGTGATAGTCAGTTGTTTCACCATAAATGTGTGAAGATGGTTTCACCTCTGGAAGCATAGAAGCCGGTACGCCAAGGATATCAAGTAATTCTTCATCCCATTTCAGATCGTAAATGTTGAACATTAATGTTCTTGACGCATTGGAGTAATCTGTGACGTGTGATTTACCGCCTGTCATCTTCCAAATAAGCCAAGTATCGATTGTGCCAAACAGTAAGTCGCCATTTTCTGCTTTCTCACGGGCACCTTCAACATTGTCTAAGATCCATTTTACCTTTGTACCTGAGAAATAAGCATCAA
This sequence comes from Bacillus sp. FSL K6-2431, assembly GCF_038005165.1. Lineage (NCBI taxonomy): Bacteria > Bacillati > Bacillota > Bacilli > Caryophanales > Bacillaceae > Bacillus > Bacillus sp. FSL K6-2431. Next base: position 1,122,119 of record NZ_JBBOSQ010000001.1, read on the forward strand.
TAAGAAGACCTGTTTTATTTCTAAACGTTTCATTGTGTCCTTGTTCTTTTAACTCTTCACAAATGCCAGATGTTTGTCTTGACTGCCAAACAATTGCATTGTAAATAGGTGCGCCTGTATGTTTATCCCAAACAACCGCTGTCTCACGTTGGTTCGTAATTCCGATACCAGCGATTTGGTCTGCTTCAATTCCTGATTCAATTAAAGCAGTTGAAATGACCGATAGAACAGAGCTCCAAATTTCATTTGCATTGTGTTCTACCCAGCCTGGGTTCGGAAAATATTGATTAAATTCCTTCTGAGTTGTATGTGCAATTTTGCCTTCTTGATCAAATAAGATCGCTCTTGTGCTTGTTGTCCCTTGATCTAGTGCAAGAATATATTTTTCTTTTGTCATGATGTTTTCCTCCCCTTACATACTTTCATTTACAGCATTTGTTTGGTTTTTCGTAGTGATATAGAGTCCTAACAATACCACAACTAAAATAACGCTTACAATCCAAAAGGCTGGAGTGACGTTCGCTTTAAAGGCTGCATTGTAGAAAACACCGCCAAATGCGCCGCCTAAAATTGGACCAACGACTGGCACCCAAGCATACTTCCAGTTCGATGGGCCTTTCCCTGGAATCGGCAAGATCGCATGTGCGATTCTCGGACCTAAATCACGTGCAGGGTTAATTGCATAACCAGTTGTTCCACCTAAAGAAAGACCAATTGCAACAATTAAGAAACCAACAATCAGCGGATTGACTCCGTCTGCAAATTTATTTGCACCAATCGCTAAAATTCCTAGAACCAATACAAATGTACCGATGACTTCACTAAGTACGTTTGCAAAAGTATGCGGAATCGCAGGACCAGTTGAGAATACGCCTAGCTTTGCACCTGGATCATCTGTTGCTTTCCAGTGCGGTAAGTAATGTAAAAAGACAATAGTAGCCCCTATTAATGCGCCAAGCATTTGACCAACAATATACATTGGAACATCAGCCCAAGGAAAACTTCCTTCTAGCGCAAGCCCAATTGTGAGTGCAGGGTTTAAATGAGCTCCACTAATTCCACCAGTTGCATATGCTGCAATGGCTACTGCAAATCCCCACCCGAAAGCGATTACAATCCAGCCGGATTGATATGCGAGTGATTTCTTTAAATTAACTGCCGCACATACACCGCCTCCAAAAATAATGAGCAGCATTGTACCTACGACTTCTCCCCAAAATGGTGTCATGAAAAATTCCTCCTCTGGTTCAGTTGCCATCCCCTATGAATGTGTAGAAAAGATAAAGAAAAAGATCCACAACAAACATACTTTACATCAGGGTCATTTGTCACCTAGTAAAGCGTTGTTGTGGATCTCCGTTTCTCCATCACATGATATTAACTTAGTGCTATAGTATCAGAGGATGAAAACGTTGTCAATAAATATTCACATTTTATCTTTTCACTTTTGGAACGCTTTCCAAAGGGTGGTATTTGAGGTCGTCACTGCTGTAGCCCCTGCTTCAAGCGCTTTTTCTACATCTTCTTTTGTACGGATAAATCCGCCTGCAAAAATCGGGATCCCAGTTCGCTCGCGCACTTCTGTAATTAAATCTGGCACGACGCCCGGCAATACTTCAATAAAATCTGGACGATGTTTCCCGACGAACTCCATGCTTTTTTCCATGGCACTCGTATCAAGTAAAAACATTCGCTGAATGGCATATACCTTTTTTTGCTTGGCTTTTACTATGACAGAAGACCTAGTAGAAATAATTCCTGCTGGCTTCATTTCCTGACAAATAAATTCCGTTCCATACTCATCATGTTTAATCCCGTGAATGAGATCGACATGGACAAACATTTTTTTGTGATGAGCATTTGCCTCATTCATGATGCCCTTAAGCCGGCCTAAGTGAACATCAAGTAAAACACCATATGTAAATGGACTTTTTAAAAATTCCTCAAATTGCTTCATATTGCGTACAGCAGGTAAAATGGGTTGATCATGAAAACTCATAAGCCGTCTCCTTCAAAAGTGTATTGAATCAGTCTTCTCCTAACAGTAATTGAAACTCTTCTATTTTTCAATACACCTAGTGTGCCCAATACCGATTTCATCTCACATCATCTTCATAGAACTAGCTCAAAATGATGGAAAGCAAACTTTTATTCCATAAAAAAAGCAGAGGAAGTCTCTCTGCTATAGCTGTGCCATGCTTTCTTTTAAGGTATTGATGATAAATGAGGCGTCATCATCTGTTATATTAAGCGGCGGTGCAAGCTGGGCAACGTTATTATAGCCGGCCACTGTATCCCCATTTTTCCCGATGATTAGTCCGCGTTTTTTACATTCAGCAATCAATTGACCGACGACATGTGGCTCAGCTGGTTTTTTGGATTGTTGATCCTGAACAAGCTCAATGCCAAACAGCAAGCCTTTTCCTCTGACATCTCCGACAAATGGGTGTTCTTTTAACTCTTGCAAACGTTCAAGCATATCCCGGCCGATCGCATCGGACCGTTCCACCAGTTGCTCGTTTTCCATAATCTCTAGGTTGGCAAGTGCCACCGCACAGGAAGCAGGGTGCCCGCCAAATGTATTCACATGACGCAGCCTGTCATACGTATCTTCTCCTGCATAGGCTTCATAGATTTCTCGTTTCACGCACGTTGCAGAAAGCGGTAAATAACCGCTTGTGATCCCTTTTGCCATGGTGATAATATCCGGCTTTACTTCCTCATGCATAAAACCAAACCGCTTCCCTGTCCGGCCAAATCCGCAGATGACCTCATCTACAATGAGAAGCGCTCCATGGGCTTCACAGATGTCTTTGACCTTCTTCAAATACCCTTTTGGCGGCATTAGGATACCTCCGCCCGTAATGATCGGCTCCATAATGACCCCAGCTATCGTCTCACTTAGTTCCCACGTCATGGCCTGATCTATTGCCATAGCACTTGCCAGATTCTCTTGATCCTCAGGATGACGATACACATCAGGCGGCGCGACATGAATAAAGCCCTGACCTAATGGTTCATATTTATATTTACGCTGCGCTTGACCGGTTGCGGCAAGAGCCGCTGCTGTATTGCCGTGATACGACCGGTACCGGGAGATAAACTTTGTCCTAGTACTTTCTCCTTTTTGCGTATGATATTGTTTGGCCATTTTAAATGCAGCTTCATTGGCTTCAGAGCCGCTGTTAGAAAAGAAGATGACATAGTCCCCGCCAAGCCACTCATTTAGCTTTTCAGCCAGCTGAATCGCCGGCACGTGGCTTTGTGTAAGCGGATAGTAAGGCATTGTCTTTAATTGCTTATACGCCGCTTCTGCAAGCTCTTTCCGGCCATATCCGGCATTTACACACCAAAGGCCTGACATCCCGTCTAAATAACGATTTCCATGAATATCTGTCACCCATGCGCCTTCTGCCTCGTGAATGACCATACTTTCATTTTCCTTGTTTGTTCCTTTCATATGATGCCAGATCAACTGATCATCTTTTGCCTGAAGATTTTGAGCCTGCTCATGTATTTTCATCTTCCCGCCCCCATGTATCCGTTTTCATCATTAAAGAAGCTTAGACCAATTCAGCAGCACATTGCCTCTCCATTCATTATATGGATGAAACGTGAGGCATATGAAACTGGAACCAGGCCGCCCGTAATAGAGAACCAATCCGTTACTTTCATTATAAAAAAGGGGTCAGGCCGATTACATTAGACAGATCGTCAACTGATTGAGCACCAGCATAAGACACTTTTCTTGATGCCTTGGCAAAATGGAGCACACTCTGCTAACGTCGATTTCCTTGCAGGAATTCATAGGCAAGAATCGCAAATTCAAGCGCCTGCCGTTTCGGCGCCTGCATCATATCCTCACCGAGCAAGGCATGCAGTTTATCCAGTCTATGATAGAGGGTTTGCCTAACAATATAGAGCTGGCTTGCGGTTTCTTTTTTAGAACCGTTTGTCTGTAAAAAGATATTTAGCGTTTGATAGAGTCTCCCGCTATTTTGATTATCGTATACAATCACGGGCTCTAAATACTCTTTCACCATACATTCAAGCAGACCGCTTTCCTTCATCATAGGCATAAGACGGAGCATATGTAGATCTTGGTAAAATGGACTTTCCACCCGCTGAGGCATCACTTTTTTTAAATGCAGCACTTCTTTGGCTGCTTGAAAGCTTTTTCTCATGTGCTGAAACTTTTCACAATATTGCCCGATACCAAAATTGATCTCGGCCCCTCGGGGCTGCTCCCGGTCATACAATTGTTTGATGTCGTTTGCAGCCTTTTCTGCACGCTCTTTCCAGTCCTCTTTCTTTCTCGTGTTTAATAAAATAAACAAGGTTTGTTCTTGATGCTCATATGCAATCAGATGGAAACCAGCACGCTGAAAAATGGAGCGGCAAGAGACAAGAAAGTAAAGATTCCCTGTGATTTTTTCAATTTGATGATGTTTTTGAAACAGCAAGACTACGCAGCCAGTTGGCTTTTTCACCCCTTCTGTTTCTTCTAGGTGCTCTATGATCTCTTGTTCTGTATGCTCTTCTTGAAACCATTTTTGCAGCCATTCATTTTCTTTTGTCTTCTTCAGCTCTTCTGTATAAAGCTCTCTTAATGTTTGCTGGGCTAGAGCATTCGCTCCTTTATCCATTACAAGTAGTTCGAATTCAGAGAGCGTGTCCGCTTGATGAATGAGCACAAGATCTGCAAATGTTTGTTTGAGCGCAAGCACTTGTTTTTGTGTCACTTCGTATCCTTTTGGCACGGAAGCAAACTGCAAATAATTCATGACCAGTTCTTCGGTTTGTTTGGAAGAATCACATAAAATAATCGGCTCGCCCTGAACAGGGAGGAGTAAAAGTATCCCCCTTACGTGCTGATACACTTGATCCAAAATATCCATTTGCGGATGCGGGGTCAGCAAAAGCTCATTTAGCTTTGATGACAGTGCTTCTAAATCAGCCATCATTTGATACTGACGCTCGATCATCATCGTATGAAGATGCTGCGTGATGTTGACGAACTTCACTTCTTTTGTAAACAGAATAAGCGGAAAATCTCTTTCTTCTGCATAGGTCAGTAATTCTTCCGGCACTTCGAATCTTAGCGGAACAAATTCAATACACAAGCCGGCCGCCCCTGAATCAATCAGCTGTCGTAAAAACGCTTGAAACACATCCAGTTGGTCATGGAAGCCTGCGGCTGTTGTTAATATAAGCTCGCCTCCATTTAATAAATCCTCTACATCAGGCACTTCTAACACATGTATCCATTTGACCTGCCGAAACAATCCTTTTTCCCCTGCTAACACTTTTGCATGCGCAAAATGCTTCGTTTTCAACACGTCACTCACTTGGAAATGAACATCTACATTCATTCATATGTCCCCCTTTGTATGCCGCCTATCCCCTATCCCAGAGGGTGCATGGATAAAATCCATAATAAAACTGGTAATGTCACGATACTTAAGATTGTACTGAGAAATGTCGTGCTTGAGACAAACTCAGGCTTCGTTCGAAATTGTACAGCCATCAGCGTGGTATTTGCTGCTGTCGGCATGGCTGCCACTAAGATCATAATTTGTTTCACCATATCATCTACCGGTAAAATAAGCGTAAAGCCAAATGCAATGAGTGGGGAGATAAACAGCTTCAGCAATACAGCATAAGAAATATTGCGATAATCCACTTGCTTAAAAGAAATCACAGCAAGCTGCATACCTAAAATAAGCATAATCGTCGGAATGGCAGCATTCCCCACAAGCTGAATACCCGTCATCAGCTCTTTAGGTAATGAAAGGTCAATCAGCTGAAATAATAGACCGATGAGCGCCCCATAAGCAACTGGCATACGCAGCACTTTTTTCAAGACGACCTTTCCATCTCCCGCATCCTCTCCGCCCTTTGCTGCATAATACATGCCGATTGTACTCATGACAAGCTGCTGCAGCACCATCAACACGATCGCAATGTCCAAACCTGCTGCTCCGAAGACAAGAAGCACAACAGGCGTGCCATAGTTTCCATTGTTCATAAAGGCTGACGACAGAATCATGGCGCAATACGTTTCATTCGAATACCCATAAATACGAGATAAAATAAAGACACATAAAATAAGTGCAAGACAAAGTCCGACAACAAAAATGGATAAATACACATAGTCCATCGACACTTTGTTTTGATAAAAGGTTTCAAACGCAAGAAATGGTGACATTAAATATAAAGACATTGATGAGAGCGTATGTATGTCAAAACCAATCGCCTTCTGCCCGATATACCCGATCAGGAATATGCCGAACACTGGCAGTAAGACAAGTAAAAACTCCATGCTGCACCTACTTTTCTTTAGTTGAATTCCAGATTTCTTCTGCTCCTCATTATCATACCATTGATAAACAATAAAAAAGAAGCACCCTTATGAAAGGCCGCTTCTCTCCTCATCCATATAAAACACTTCCCACAAATGACCATCAAGATCCTGAAAGCTCCATCCATACATGAACTCATGATCCTGCTTTTCCTTAAACGGTGAACCGCCTGCTGCCATTGCCTGCTCGACAAGCTCATCGACCTCTTCTCGTGAATGAACACGCATAGAGATGATCACCTCTGATGCTTTTTTTGCATCCACTAATTGTTTCTCTGAAATGGACTGAAAATGCCTGAGTGACAACAGCATGACGGTGATCGTGTCATCAATGACCAAACAGGCCGCCTGATCATTCGTGAACTGCTGCTCAAATTCAAAGCCCAGCTGCTCAAAAAAAGCGATAGATTCCTTCACATGATTTACCGGCAAATTGATATACAGATGTTTAGATTGTCGCCCCATGTTCCTCTCCTTTTTGAACACATAATCTCCTTTCAGTATATTCAGCTTTTTCTTCAGCATCCCTTTGGCAATTGAAAAAAATATGTTATCAAAAAGAAGCGCCTCAACCATAGGCGCTTCCTTCATTATTTCTTATATTCAATATGGTACACGTCTCTTCTTCGGTCTTTCAGCTGACGTACGGTCCCATCTTGCCTTTGTCTTCTTAAAATTTCTAAATCGACATCACCTACGACAACCATCTCAATGTTTGGATTACACTCTCCTACAATCCCATCTCTTGCAAATTCAAAGTCTGATGGGGCAAATATAGCCGATTGTGCATATTGAACATCCATATTTTCGGTTTGTGGAAGGTTGCCAACTGTTCCAGAGATGACGGTATAAATCTGGTTTTCAACCGCTCTCGCCTGTGCACAGTAACGTACTCTTAAATAGCCTTGGCGGTCTTCTGTACAGAACGGAGTGAAAATAATTTTCGCTCCTTTGTCAGCTGCAATCCGTGCAAGCTCAGGAAATTCAATATCGTAGCAAATTTGGATCGCAATTTTGCCGCAATCCGTATCAAATACCCGGACCTGGTCACCAGCTGAAATCCCCCACCATTTTCTTTCATTCGGCGTGATGTGAAGCTTATATTGCTTTTCAATCGTTCCATCACGTCTAAATAAATAGGCGATATTGTAGATTTTCCCTTCTTCTTCTACAAAGTGGGAACCGCCGATGATATTAATGTTATATTTCACAGAAAGGTCTGTGAACAAATTAATGTAGTCCTCGGTATATTCCGTGATCCGCTGCACGGCAAGACTAGGTGACCGCTCTTCTAAATAAGACATGAGCTGCGTCGTGAAAATTTCTGGGAATACCGCAAAGTCAGCTGATGCATCTGATGCAACATCCACATAATACTCGACCTGATTCATAAATTCTTCAAAGGAGTGAATTTGTTTCATCGCATATTGAATCACACAAATTCGAACAGGGAACGCCGATTTAAAATATCTTTTCGATTGCGGGCGATAATCGACATTGTTCCATTCCATTAACGTCGCATATGTGCTGGATGCTTTATCATCAGGCAAGTAATTGGGATTGATCCGCATGAGACTAAATTCATTTAACAGCTGAAAAGATAAAACGGGATCATAGATTTGGTGAAGCATCACCTGCTCCACATACTGGCGAGGCGTCATTTCCTCTTGGAATTTATGATAGTTCGGAATGCGCCCGCCAATGATGATGCTTTTTAAATTTAATCTTCTTGCCAAGTCTTTTCTTGCTTCATACAAGCGATGTCCAATTTTCATTCGTCGGTATTCAGGACTCACCATGACTTCGATTCCGTACATATTCATCCCATCCGGATTGTGGTTTGTGATGTACCCATCATCTGTAATGTCCTGCCACGTGTGGCGATCATCGTATTCATCAAAGTTAATTAATAAACTTGAACAAGAGCCAATGATTTCTCCCTCGAATTCAGCACAAAACTGCCCTTCTGGGAAATGCTCAAGGTGGCTTTCAAGATGCTCTCGTTTCCAAGGATCCATGCCTGGAAAGCATACCTCTTGCAAGGCAATGATCCGGTCAATATCCTCTTCCCGGATATTACGGATCTCCATTCTTTTTTCAAACCGCGTTAAGTCTAGTTTTTCTGCCATGATGTATTTGCCCCCTTACTGATCCTCTTTTTCAAGCTGATGGAATAGCTGGAGCAATTCGATTTCAGCCATGGATTCTAATCTGACATCATATTCTTCAAATTGCAGCGTGCTCGTCACTTTGTTTGGGACGATGACACATTTCATACCTGCCCGTTTGGCAGCTACTGATCCATTTACAGAATCCTCAAATGCCACACAATCTTTTGGCTCTACCCCTAAGCAGTGTGCGGTTTGCAAATAGAGCTCTGGATTTGGTTTGACTTCTTCCACATCATCTGACGTGCGGATACATTCAAAATAGTCGAAAAGACCAATCTGCTTCAGGTGATCAGACACCCATTTATAGTCTGAGCTGGAAGCAAGTCCAATCTTGATCCCCAGCTCCTTTGCTGCTTCTAAATAAGCTTCTACACCAGGTCTTGCTGATTCGTCCTTCATTCTTTTTTGAAAACGAGAACGCCGATCTGCTGTGAGTGTCTCATGATCCAGTGTCTTTCCTAGCTGCTTTTCCAAATATTCAAATGGCTTAAAGCCTGCCTGCGTCCCAATGACCTTGCCCCATACGGAAAGAGGCAGATCTGACTCATGCTCCGCAAACATTTCTTGTAAAACCTCATATTCATGTGTTTCTGTATCTAAAATTAATCCGTCAAAATCAAATATAATCGCCTTTACCAACGAGGCCACTCCTTTTTTTTACAAAAGTCTTAAAGATATACTCAATGCTATCATATCGTGAATAAAATTGACTTTCAAAGATGAATGTCTGCTAAAATGATTATGTATAAAAGGAGCCTGCACCGTTTTGTCAGGCTCCTACCCATGTTCGGTTCATTCTGCAAGAGATCCAAGCGCTCCGATTCGTGGAGAAATAGGCGATGTTGAAAAAGAGCGGGTTTGGTATTACAGATCTTAAAGGTTTCTCCGTTCCCTTAAAAATAGTATGTGCGAGGGCCCTGTAAGTTAACAAGGAAGTTCACACCATCTTTTACGCATTTTGAAGGTGACGGCTGGCAAAATCGTCGAGATCAAACGGAAAAGAAAAGCCGCAGGCGTTGACCTGCTCACGGTTTCGCTCGAATAGCTCACGATCTCGTTTGGTGAGATGACGTTTCGGTTTTACAATAATGGTATGTAATAGCTGAAGTCCCGATAAAATACGAAAAGCATCATCCATCGTCCCGTTATATACACCATCAATAAAGGTAAGGGAGCGATCTTTTTGACGCATATCCCGCTGCTGTCCATTGACAGCATGAGAAAGAAGATCTTCAACATCCTTTGATATTTCTTCAATTGCCTGCTCTTGCAGGTCTGTAGCAGCTTTCATTAATCTCACGTGACATCTACCTCTCTGTCGTTATTCTTTATTCAGAATAGCACAGAAAAAAAGGCGTTCGCCAAGGTAAGTGTTTCCTATATATACCCATAGAGAGGAACGGATATCATGATCATAAAAGGACACACGCTCTCACTCAAAGTAGACGAGCAGTATCATCACACTTCACTCAGTCATTTTTTAAAGACAGCCGTCTCTGCATCAAAACCGATTATTCACTTTTGGATGGAGCATCAAAAAGTTCGTTTAAATCAAAAGCCTGCCCATCACGCAGCTAAAGTCAGTCAAGGCGATCAGATCATCATTGATTTATTTGAAACAGAAGAAAGTGATGTGACACCGGAATATGGTGAATTAGAGGTACTCTTTGAAGACGAGCATTTATTAATTGTGCAAAAACCTGCCGGCCGGCCAACTCATCCGAATGAACAAGGACAAACAGGCACACTGGCAAATCTTGTGGCATTCCATTTTCAAGCAAATGGTGAAGAAAAGCGGGTAAGACATATCCACAGACTTGATCAAGACACGAGCGGCACCGTCATTTTTGCAAAGCATAGATTAGCCCATGCGGCTCTTGATCAAATGCTTTCTAAAAAAACAATCAAACGCACATACATCGCCATCGCAGAGGGACTTTTCAAAAAAAAGAAAGGCACCATCGATGCAGCGATCGGCCGTGACAAACACCATGCAGTCAGACGAAGAATCTCCCCTAATGGGCTAAAAGCTGTGACTCATTTTCAGATCATGGACATGAATAAACGTCTGCAACTGACAGCCGTTAAACTTCAATTAGAAACGGGTAGAACGCATCAAATTCGTGTCCACCTGAGCAGTCTCGGGCATCCACTAGCTGGGGATACATTATATGACGGAGTTCGTGATTACATCAATAGGTGTGCTCTTCACGCCAAGCAAGTAGACATGAAACATCCTTTTACAGGAGAGCATCTGATCATCGAAGCACCTCTACCACCTGATATGGACCAGCTCATGAGTCAATTCATCCATTAACAAAAGAGCCTGCGTATGAAAAGCAGGCTCTTTTTCTTTATTCAGACACTCTTTTTGCATAAATAATATACCGCTCTGGCGCATTGCCGACGAAATGAAAAGGATAGCATGTGGTTAACACCAGCTCTTCCTTTTCATTCTGCAACGTAATGATGGATGTATCATGCTGATTAACAATTTTCGTATGTGTGATTTCATATATAAATTCACCATACGGCACAGTGATTTTCAGTTGATCTCCAATATCCAGTTCGCCTGTCCGGCGAAACACCGTGTCACGATGGCCAGAAAGGACGATTTGTCCATTTTGATCCGGATAATAACTGCCTTTGTAGTGTCCTACTCCCTTTGCAAGGTCATCCGCATCCGTCCCTTCGACAATGGGAAGGTCTGCTTTTAATTTTGGAATCGTCAGGATGCCAGAGGCTCTCCCCATTTCAGGAGCAAACTGCTTCTTGGACATCCCTTGATCGTCCGCCACGACCTTCTTCGCTTCGTCTAATGATTGGGCTGTTTGAAGATGAGTCGATGCGATTTGCCATATCCCCCAGCCGAGCAGCACAATCCCGGCTGTCATCACAGTCAGTGCAAGCCACTTTTTCATGCTTAAACTCCTTTGCCTGTTACATTTCTCTTAGATGATACGCTCTCTTTAGCTTGCTGCTTTTTCCTCTTGTTTTGCTTTTTGAATTCGTCCCTCTTTTTGATACACAATGGAAGCTCCTTCAAAGCTTTTCACAAAATCGACAGTGGCTTCTAAGTCTTCTGGGCCTGTTTCAGGGTTTTGCCCAAGCCTGCCTATTGGTGCATATTTACTGCCAGTTGCTGTTGCCATGAAGTTATTCACAGTGAGTGTATACGCTTGATCGAGAGCTATTGCTGAACCGTCTGGCAGCTTCAAGTCGACTACTTTATATGTTACAGGATCATAGGAATATGAAAAGCCTGAAATGCTATAATCTGGTCCAAATTGTGGAGAAATTTGTGCTTCTATGATCTCTACTAAGTCTTTTCCCTTGATCTCTAGTTTGACTAAAACGTTGCCAAATGGCTGAATATTAAAGAGATCTCCCCACGTTATCGGCCCTTTTTCAAGGTTTTGTCTAATGCCGCCTCCATTCATCATGGCAAAGTCACTTTTCATTGAATATCTCATACCATCCGCAATCAAATTACCGAGCGGCGTGTCTCCATCATTTGAATAGCCGCCTTCCATTTTGACCCCGGCTTCTCCAACAACCTCACTAATAATCGGCTCCACTTCTTTTCCGTAATGAGCCAAGATGTCTGCTGCTTCCTTGTCCTTTTCTATACCAGCTTGATCTACATACTGGATATTCGCACTCTTTTTGACGATATCCTTCGTTTTACGGTCAAGTGTCACATTGACTTCGCCAATCGCCTTTCCATATTCAAAGGCTTGCACAATTAATTTTCCATTGACCTCTCCATTGACCACTTCATGATTATGCCCTGCAAAGATGACGTCAATTTCATCATCACCTTCTTTTGCAAGCTTTGCACTCTCTCCGGTGATCGTATCCCCATTTTGAGAGGCTGTCATATGAGCTAAAACCGCTATGGCTTTAACTCCTTTTTGTTTTAGTTCCTTCGTGGCTTCATTCACAGCTTTGACTTCATCTGTAAACTGAATGTCTTTAATCCCTTCTGGCATGACCATTCCTGCGGCTGACTTGGTCACAACGCCGATAAATGCGACTGGGATTCCTTCGACATCGATGATTTCATAAGCCGGTAAAAGCGGTTTGCCAGTATCCTTGTATTCACAGTTCGCACAAACGAGCGGAAAGTTCTGTCCGTCATACCCCTTTGTGCCTTTAGGATGATCTCCGCCATTCAAGATACGCAATAGCTCGTCTACCCCTTCATCGAATTCATGGTTGCCGACCGTGCCGACATCAAAGCCAATGTTCTCCATGAGTTCAACGGTTGGTTCATCTTGCAGAAGAGAAGATATTGGAGAGCTCCCGCCAATCATATCTCCAGCATGGACCGTGATCGTATTTTTGTGCGCTGCTTGTTTTTGCTTCATATAGGCCGCGACATAATCCATCCGCCCGTACATGCCTTTATTGCCATCATCTTTTACATCCAGTTCGTATTCTTGATCAATTTTACCGTGTAAATCATTCAAACTTAAAATCGTTAATGGTACGTCGTCCGCATCCTTTGCCGGCTGATAACCAGCCTGTTCTGCTTCTTCTTTGGAAGCAAAAAAGACCCGTTTATCCACATCGATTTCTTTCCATTTGTCAGGGGACACGTAGGTTTTGACAGATGAATCACCAACATAGCGTGTCAGTCCTTTTTTCTGTTCACGTGCTCTAAATTCAAATGGCTGTTCCAGCAGAGGGTCCGCTTCGTTCCATATGCCCAGTCCTTTTTCCTTTGCTTCTTTTACTGCTTTTTGAAACGTATGATAGTCCTTTTCATCTCCAACTGGCCAGATGAAATAAGTAGGGGCATATCCTTTTTTCACAAGCTCTAGATTTGTATTTAACCCTTTTTTGGTTTTCACTTGAGCTAAAAGACGTCCATAGTTATCTTTCGCTTCAGGACCAATCTTTAATGTGACTTGGTCACCGCTTGAAAGTAGTGTTTTTAAATAGTCAGTCGCTTGCTGTCCAAAACGCAATTGGTTTTTGTCTAATTCGCTTTTTGGCTGATGATACGTTTCCGGCGTGTCCATATTCACAAAACGCACCTTTGTTGTACCTAGAACGGGCTTCTTTAGATGAATCGTATCTCCATCCACCACACGGTCAACCGTTGCTTTGTATTCTTTCTTCATCTTTGGCGGCTTTGGCTGGCGTTTCAGCAGGTTGATATCATCCTTATGTCTTGGAAGCACCTGCAACGTATCATATCTGCTTAACACCCCTGTAAACTCGTACCATTTTCCTGTCTTTACTTTATCAATCGCATTCGTATCGACCATCACTCTCAGAGTGGTGCTGTGATACTTTTTATCGATGATCACCACATTGTATCCACCGCCAGCCGGCTGCGCTGGTTTTGCCTCTACATAGCCTTTGACCTTTACTAGTCTTCCTTCATGTTTACCTGCTTGTTCCGTTTCTAGCTGCTTCACAGACACTCGCTTCGCCTTTGGCAAGGTTTGGTTCACAGCATCTATCTTCAGACTGCCTTGATCTGGCACAATTTCAATCAGTCCTTTATAAGACGTGATTTTACCAGTCACTGTCACCTTCATCCCTGCTTTTAGTTCCGGGAAGTGATTGGGCTGAGCTGAATAAACATTGATTCCAGCTGATTTGTCTTGAATGTATGTGGACAGTTTCCCATTGCCTACAGCTGATTGATCTGCTGTCACAATTCCGCTCACTGTCACGGTCTCTCCTATGAGCTGACGGGCTTTTTTGATCTGCACAATCTTTTTTTGTTTCCACACCATTTCTTTCTTTTCAGATGCATTGACCTCGCTCCCTGCGGACATGCCAGGCAATAAGGATTGCAAACTAAAGATCACCAAAACCAAGCAACAAATCATTCGAATAAACAGCATTCGTTTCATTAGACCTCTCCCCTTTGTGCTTCATCTCTCATAGTGTACAAAGTAAATATTGATGTTGAATGGATTTCATGTAAAACTTGTCTTTTTTAACTCATCGGAAAGGTAATAATCACTCGTGTCCCCTCAAAGTTTTTGCTTTCAAAACGAATGGTGCCGCCATGGCTTTCAATGATTTTAATGGTCATCATTAAACCAAGACCTGTCCCCTTTTCTTTTGTTGTATAAAATGGTTCACCGAGTTTCCCTATTTCGTCCTCTGGTATTCCCTTTCCTTGGTCTTCAAAGATCAACATCATTTGCTGATCTTTCATGAGAGAGGTCACCTTGATGACGCCTGTCACACCATCCATCGCTTCTATTCCGTTTTTAAGGATGTTTAGGAAGACTTGTTTCAGTTCATTCGGAATGCCTTGAATGTTAGGGAGCGACGGAGACAGCTTTTTCTGAATGGACACGCCTTTTAAGACCGCCTGGGATTCAACGACCATGATCACTTCTTCGAGCAGAAGATTGACATGTACCGGTTCAAATTTCACCGATTTGCTTCTCGAAAGAACGAGGAATTCATTAATAATCGACTCGAGCCGATTAAACTCTGACATCATCACATCTGCATAATCTTTCTGATACTTCTTACTTTGAATCATCAGCTGTAAAAACCCTTTTAATGAGGTCAGCGGGTTCCGTATCTCATGAGCGATGCCTGCTGCAAGCTGCCCTACTGCTGACAGCATCTCAGATTTCATCAGCATCTTCTCTGACTGCTTTTGATTGGTGATATCCTCTGAAATCCGCATGACGGTTGACTGCATTTTGTCAGGGTCATCAATTCGGTGTAAAGAGACTCTCTCCCATCGTTCACGTCCAGATAAATCTTGAAAGTATAGTTCACCTGTCCAGCTGCCCTCTCTTAAACAAACCTTCCATTGTTTCTCTAAATCATCACATTGACATAGCGAATGATAGACAGAAAAAATATCTTTGCCGATCAGGTCATATTCATGCTGCTGGACAAACTGACAGAAACGCTGATTCACGCATTGGATGACACCTTCCTCAGTTGCCACAACAATATGAATATGGCTGTTATCAAGTGCCGTCACCGCTAGATGAAGCGACTGCTTGATTTTCGTTACTTCAGTCATTTTAATCCAGGTCATCACTGCTCCTTCACGTTCTTCATCGTAGATGGGTGTGATGTGAACGGTGAATTGCTCGCCTTCGTTCGTTTCAATTTCACGTTCGATCGCGCGCCTATCCGATATGACGGATTGGATATCATGATAGAGCGTTTCCTGCGTAAGCTTTTTAGCCATCGACTGAAAGGATTGCTGATGTCTGATTTTCGCAGAAGTAAATAAAGAGGCAGCTGTAGGAGTGTAATAGCGTATATTCATGTCCCTGTCCACAAACAGCGTTGCAAGCTCCGGCTTGACAGAGGGTTTGTACAGTTCTTCTCTTGTCACCCTCAAGTTGTTTATGATATTTATATAATGTTCGTGTTTTTTCTCAAACTCCTCTAATTGCGTGTGTTTTGCTTTTAATTGAGCCCTTGCCTCCTGCTCCTTTTGTTTGACTTCATTGAGTTCATTTTCCAAATCGACAATACGCTGTTGATAGACTGAATTCTGATCTGACATCCCTATGTCCCTGCCGTTCTTTTGATTTTTTCCTCTCTCATTCATTCGAATGAGAATGACGTAAACTCCCTTAAAACGGCGGTCAAAACTTTTCACGGTAAAATCTGCATATTGCTTGCTGCCTTTTTCCGAAATGAGAACATGTTGAAACACAACCTCTGTCTCGTCTGTCCAAACCTTTTGAAAGGTTTGACTGAGCATCTCTTTCATATAATCTGGTGTCACATATTCACATGATTGATCTGACACTTCTGTATGATCTAAAAAAGAATACGCACCCTTTGATACTGCCAGGATTTTGTCACTATCGTTGATGACCATACATGCATCATAATCCTTGCTTACTTCTTGCATATATTGTTCGGCTCGCGCTTTCAACTCGATATCACGAGCGTCTGGTGTCCAAGGGACATGTGGTTTTGAAACGTTTGAATGGGTGTAAATGTTCCATTTTTCATTGAACAAATGAAACAAACGAGGGATATTGGGTACAGTTTCATTTGGCCCTAATATCAACATCCCTTGATCTTTTAAAGCATATTGGAATCGGGACAATACTCGTTTTTGCACTTCAGGCTGGAAGTACATCAGAACATTTCGGCAACTGATAAAATCGAGGTGGATAAAAGGTGAATCGATCAATAAATTGTGAGGTGCAAAGACAATATGTTTTCTAAGCGACTGCTTCACAATAAAAGCGTCACCTTTCCTTTCGAAATATCGCGCCCGCCATTTTTCCGGCATCCTTGCCATAGACTCTACTGAGTAAAGACCTTTACTAGCTGTTTGAATGGCTTTCCGGTTGATATCTGTTGCAAATACTTGAAGTTCAATGGTCACTTGTCTTCGCTTCATTTCTTCTAAAAATAAGATCGTAAAAGAATACGCTTCCTCTCCTGTCGAACATCCTGCAATCCAAATACGGCATCGAGATTTCCCGTTTTTCACCGCATTTTCAATGATCGACGGAATGATCTGATGTTCACATACATGAAAAGCCTCCATATCTCTAAAAAAAGATGTCATGCCGCTTAGAAGCTGAGCGTGCAGAAGGTCAAGCTCATCTGGTTCTCTTTCTAATAAGTAGTCGTACTCTGCTAACAATGAAATCCGTTTTTTTGCAACATTCATTCGTTTTTGAATGACAGATAGCAGCCTTTTCTTTTGATAGGTTGAAAAAGCAATGCCTTTATACATTTCAAGACGTTCAATAATTCTCAGTAAAACAGGATCTGCCTCATCGAGATGCGGGACGTTGATGATATTTGCGATATATGCCGCAAGGGTTGAAGGGTCTTTGAATGTTTGTTGATACAAAGTGTCAAAACCACTTTCTTCCTCACTGCACGATAAAACTGTACCGCCCTGCTCAACCAACTGAAGCAAGCCACTTCCCACGCAATGACCTTTTTGAAAGAAAATCGCATATGCCTCCTCCTTTTGAACGCTGGCAAGAGACTGAAAAAGCAAGTCCACAGAGCAAGCCATGCACGCCGGCAGCTGCTCTGATAGGTGCAGCCGCTGATCTTCTGTTAACGTCACTACCGCATGCTGTGGACAAAAATAAATCGTCTTCTTCATGACTTTCTCACCATGTTTAATCGTTTTTGCCCGGTAGCCAATCGGTAAAACAAGTGCTTCCAAATCAGTTATACAATCGCCTGTCACATGATTTTGTACAACAATAAAAGAGGCATTTAGTTCATGTGGAAATGATTGAAAAAAAGCCTCAAGATGATGCTGTTCAAACGGCGAAACACCGATGCCAATCACTGGTGCCTGCACATGTTCGTCTTCTATCAAACGATTAATGATTTTGTCCTGCATCTGGTACCCCCATGTTCATTCGTCTGATACTTTTTTTCGACAAAAAGGAAGAAAACCCTCTAATTGTAAATAATGTTTTTTGCATGAAAGAAGGAAAACTTCCTCACATTAAAACAGAATGTATAAACAATAGGAGGAATCTCTATGCAAAACGATCAGCAGACAAACGTTCAAGGAAATGTCCAGCAGCCCCAATTCAATCATGGCGGGCATGAGTTATTTGATTTACATGAAGTATTAGCAGGGACCATTAATATTTTGGATCAATACATGATCTTTCGCCAATTCATCCAAGATCCCGCATTATCCGACATTTTAGATCGACAATATCAATTTGTATTGTCACAGTATAATGTCACGGTAGATTGTTTTTCTACTGGTCAAAAGCCTAGTGAAGAAACATCTACGTATATGATGAAAGAACAAACACAGGTGACATACGGGTTAAAACCATCTCAGCCTAAGAAGCCAAATCAATCGTTACAGGATGTAAAGGACTCGGGAATTACAGGGCATATGCTAGGTCTCGTGAAATCACATGCTGGATTACTTTCAATGACTGCACTAGAGGTAACAAACCCTGTGGTGCGACGTGTGCTTGCAGCGCAAATTCCGAACTTTATTGAAATGGCGTATGAAATTTTCTTATATCAAAATAAACATAGCTATTATCAAGTTCCGCAGCTTACAGCTCAAGATATGCAGGCGATGACGTCTACATTTGCCCCAATGAAGGGCCAAGTTCAAATGCCGCCAAACAAAGCCAATCAGCAAAAACCGCTTCATTAAACAAAAAACGGCCGACCTATATCCTCAGGTCAGCCGTTTTTTCTTTGATAACTCAGTTTAAATTGCTCTTCAAAATCTGCCAAACGTTGTCCTGTCGCTTGTTCAAAACCTCTATCAAAACGGCCAGTCTTCGCCGTTTCCTCCATAATCTCATGTATGACGTCTCGTCCATAAAGCTGCACGAGCTCATAAATCATATAGTAGCTTTGCACATAAACATCTGTCTCATACGTCATTCGGGAGTCCTGCCAATCTTGATCGGAATGAAGAAATTGAAAGGGAATGACGTCGAACCGTTCAGACGTGGCATTTAACACGTCATAGGCCGTCCATTCTGCTGTTCCCTCATGGAACCAAAGGGGAAAGATCACCGAAGACACTTCGTAAGAATGAACTTTTTCATAGAAAACAAAGTGAGCATATTCATGAATCAATAACGTGTTGAAAAAGTATAAAGGGAGTGTCTCTTTCTTCAATAATGCTTCCCGCTTATCTGGATATAACCCTATCATTTGATCATGATCGGAGTAAAAACCCGTAATATGCTTAATTCCTGCAAATTGCTCGATTGTCTCTTTATCATCAAAATAAATAATGTCTAAAGGTTTGTCAGTTTCAAAATGAAATACTGACGCTGTCCTCTTCTTTGCCTGATCCATGGCCTCAATTGTTAAATCAACAAAAGCGTCCTCTTCCTCTGCATAGTATATTCTAATATGTTCATAGACTTGCTTATTGAGTCCCTCCGTTAAAATCGTTTTAGGAGAAGACTGCTGCTCTAAATATTGTCCTGTCAGCTGAAACGCAACATAAATCAAGTATGCGGTGAAAGCATAAAAAATGAGACCTGCTGCTATCATTCCGCCTACAAGCTTTTTATGAATCAATGACGGCTTGGCTTTCATTTGCTCCCCACCTGAATTCATCCTGCAGCCTCTTTCTCTTTCTATGAAGAAACAAAGATCAACAAGAGGTGATATATTTTTTACTTTATGCAGTCAGGTGCGCAAGGTGCGGTTCCAAACAAAAAAGCCGCATATGACATACGGCTTTTGTCGTAGTTATTTTGATTCAGGGAAGACACGTCTGACCGTTTCAGTAAATTCATCGAAAAATCCTGAGATGGGCTCTCCGCTTCTAATACGTTTTCCGTACCCTTCCATACGATCGACAAAGTCTGGATTCGCAGATACATACACATTGTCGATTTGTTGATCCGTTGATTTGACTTTATCAGAAATTTTCTTTTTCAAATCTTCTGTTACATTACCGCTTTTATCGCCTTCAAGCATAACGGCAACAAATGCATTCTTTCCTGTAACAAGTACGTTCGCTGTTTTTACTTCAGACATGTTGGCTACTAGCTCTGACGCTTTATCTGCCACTTTGACCTTCTGAGGTGTTTGAACATCTGGCTGATCCTGCCTCATGTTGTCATTCTTATATGTGACATTTTCATACTGTCGTTTCATTGTTCCTCTTCGCTCATCGCCCTGGTTGTTCATACCACATCCAGTGGTGATCAATGCTGGAACGAGTAGTAAAGATAGCATCCATTTCTTATTCATCATTTATTCCCTCCTTTTGCTCTTAGGTTTTTCATCCAGTCGGCTTTTTATGCATACATCCTCTCTTTAAGCGAATTGAATTCATAATTCAGCTTTGTTTGGTCATCCTAAACATGATGAAGAAGAATCATCACGATCAAATGGAGGGATTCGTTTGTTTAAAAAAAGAAAAGGCATGAGCACTGGCGCAATGATCGCAGCATCTACAGCCATCATTGCATTATTTTCCCCAGTTTTACGAAGAAGACTGAAAAGCATGACGCAAATGAATATGTCTTCAATGATGAAGGGAAAAGATCAACAGCACCATGAATCGTCTCGACAAGAGTCACACGCACAGAAAGAATCAAAGGGCACTGCGGAAATCGGACAAATGATGAAGCAGGCATTCACTGCTGTACAGCCAAATCATACGAATCAGCACCAATCGACATCAAGAAACCATCAGCCAAGAGAATCTTATGCACAGTCTCTTCATATTGATGAAAGTGTCATGAATGTGATGGATGATGAATCAATCCAGCAAGTGATCAATGACATCGAGCACAAATAAGAAAACAGGAGCCTTTATGAATAGAGGCTCCTGTTTATTCTCCTGAAAAATGTTCTTTCATCATCACAGAGAAGAAAGGTAAAAAGGTGATTTCAACTGTTGTGATAAAATCGCCATAAGCTTCCACTATGATTAAAAGCTCTTTTTCGTATTGCTTGTCTTTTTTTATCTCTACATGTTGCACGGTTTTAAAATCATAAATGCCTAAAACAGATCCATCTTTTTTTCGAACAGCTTTTAACGTAAATTCTTGACTTCCAAGGTACATCGTGACAACGAAACGCTCGTCTTGATTCTCAAATCGAAATGTCAGGCTTTGATATTCAATAGGCATCCCTTTCTCGAACCTTTCATCAGGCTCCGTTTCAAAAAAAGAAAGCCAGTCCGTTTCATCTGGGAAGCGTTTTCCTCGCATATGTTTCGATCCCCTTATAAGTGAAATTTTTATTAATTATCCTTTTTCCCCTTTTCTTTTGCAACAAATTTTAGTAATTTTAAAAAGGTGATTTAATTTTGCTAAGAGACCTCTTTATTAATTTAACAATTCTTGTCACTTTTCATTATCTATTTCTGCTTGTGTTTAAAGAGAATTTTCTTAAGAAAGAAGATACCCTGCTCAGACAACTATTCAAAGGCATTCTTTCTGGGTTACTCGGTGTCCTCTTAATGTTCTTCTCTATCAAAGCAGGACCAGCCATCATCGATTTAAGACATATCCCCCTTATTTTAACGGCCTTTTATGGAGGCATCGCCCAAACCATCATTGCAGCCTGTGTTGTAATCATTGGTCGATTATTAATCGAAGCCAACGTCGCTTCTTTCATCAATATTTTTTCCATGATGATCATCGCAACAGCTTCTTTTTTAATTGCTGAGCGCCATATGAATCAAGTTATGAAAATGCTTTTGTCCATTACGTTAGGTAATGTCATTGCCACAAGCCTGTTTATCATGATCGTGCATGAGACATCATTTGAACTGCATTTTGCTTATTGGATGTTCTCATATGTTGCAGGACTGTTTAACTTTTACGTCATTGAGCATCAAACAAAAGCATATCAGCTGTTAAATTTGTATAAATTCCAAGCTCATTATGACTTTTTAACAGGTGTTTTAAATAAGCGGAAGTTCGATGAGGTCTTAAATGATGCTTTTTCGATGAAATTTAAGCAGCCTATCCATCAAATATCCCTTATTTACTTAGACATCGATTACTTCAAATCCATCAATGACCAATATGGACATCATGAGGGAGATATGGTTTTAAAAGAAATCGGAAAAAGGCTGATGAAAAACACAAGAAGCTCAGATTATATTGGCCGAATTGGCGGTGAGGAATTTGCCGTCCTTCTACCCAATTGTACAGTTGAAAAAACATGGCAGATTGCAGAACGCTTACGAAGAAAAATAGCAGATCAGCCGATTTATTTACAAAATGGCATGTCCATTCATATTACAGTATCACTTGGGTGTGCGTATTTCCCCGGGACAAGTCCAAATATCAAGCAATTACCGATTATAGCTGACCAAGAGCTCTATAAAGCGAAGCAGTCTGGCCGAAATCAAGTGAGCTTCTCAGGGAGAAAAAGAGGCCAATGAACATAGGCTTTTTCCTCAATTTGTTAGCGCTAATTATTTTTAAAAAAGTTTTTGGATAACAGTTGTTTTTTCCCGCAAACACTGGTAAAGTAAAGGTAATTATTTTTGTTCGTATCATCTTTAAGAAGAAAGTTTTGAAAGAGTTTTCGTCTTTGAAGTTTGTGTAAGAGCAAGAATAGTGAATTTAAGCGTTAAGATCGCTTTAGGAGGAAATTTCATGTTAGAAGGTAAAGTAAAATGGTTCAACTCTGAAAAAGGTTTCGGATTCATCGAAGTAGAAGGTCAAGACGATGTATTCGTTCACTTCTCTGCTATCCAAGGCGAAGGCTTCAAAACTTTAGAAGAAGGTCAAGCAGTTTCTTTCGAAATCGTTGAAGGTAACCGTGGACCACAAGCTGCTAACGTTAACAAAGCGTAATTTAAGAGCATCTGCTCTTTAGCACTTTATAGAGTGAAGGAAAACCGCCCGGCTTCTGCCGGCGGTTTTTTTGTGCTATAAAAAAAGAGAACCTGACGAGAGGTTCTCTTTTTTATTTGTCGTTCTGCTTTAGCTTCTGCAAAGCAGAACGATACATATCATCATTCATTTTAGTTTCTGGCTCTTCTTCTTTGACAGGTGGTTCTGGCTGCTTAAACTTTTGAAGCGCCTGTCTATAGAAATCATCACCAGACACTCGTTCATCCGTTTGAGAAGGCGTTGACGCTTCCTCTTCTACTTCAGGCTCTACAGGTCTCGCCGCAACTTCTGACTCGCTACGGGGCACGTCAGGCTGATTGGGCACATCTTCATTGATCTCTTTCTTCTCGACCGAAGCGTGTCTGACATTGAATGCTACTAATCCGATAATGACTAGAACAGCAGCTACTAACGCTACAATAATCGTCGCCAAAAGAACCCTCTCCTTATCGCTTAAATGACGCAGTGACTGATGCTACACGTCTTCCTAATGCTTTCCCGAGTTCAATGCCTTCTGTCGAAATCACTTCATCAGAATCAATCGGACATGTCACACCTGCTCCATAGTAAGAGCCGTATAAAGCATTTTCTGGCACATTTCCAGGAAGACCAACGACAAGCATCCCTTGGTGGAACATTGGTGTAATCAAATTATGCATCGTCATTTCTAAACCGCCGTGCGTTGTAGCAGTTGTACAGAAAACGGCACCGACTTTATCGATTAGTTTTCCCTCTGCCCATAGGTAGCCAAGACGGTCAATCCATGTCTTTAATCCAGCACTAATGGTCCCAAAGTGACCAGGGCAGCCCCAAATGATCGCATCCATTTGATCCAGCTTGCGAATATCCGCATCTTTCACGTGATCAACGAATACTTCAGCCTGCTCTGTTTCACCTGCGCCTGCTGCAATTGCTTCTGCCAGTGCTTTTGTATGGTTACCTTCACTATCGTATACGACATAAATTTTCATGTACGGTCCCTCCACACTTATCTTGCATCTTGGTTTGCTTCCTTAGGTGCTGGAAGCAGTGTTATTTCTTGTTTTTTATGCTGCTGATCTTTTCGCTTTTTATCCTTACGTACATCACGCAGGAACAAGCTAAGAATGACACCAGCGGCACAGAATAACGTTACCCACATGTAAGCATCATTGATACCCATTACGTTTGAATCAACCTGTGCTTTCGTAAAGAGCTGGGTGGATACATATTTTTGAGCAGCTTCAGCTGTCATGCCCATATGATGCATCACATTCGACACAGCCGCCTGGAATGAATTCATAAAGAATGGGTCCGCTGTATTTGTTTGATCCGCCATATTGGAATAATGGAATGTTGTCCGATTCGTATAAATCGTTGTGATCAAACTCGTACCGATCGAACCGCTTATTTGTCTTAATGTATTAGACATCGCTGTACCATGGCTGTTTAAGTGCTGTGGTAATTGGTTCATCCCAGCTGTCATCACCGGCATCATAAGGAGTGACATACCGAATGCACGCACTGCATACATGAGTACAATGTGACTATATGATGTATCAATGGTCAGCCTTGTAAACTCGAATGTGGTGACAACGGTAATGAGCATCCCCACAATCGCAAGCGGACGAGGTCCAAATTTATCAAACAAAATCCCTGAAATCGGGGACATAATCAGCATCGCAAGTGCCCCCGGAAGCATTAATAGCCCGGATTGCAATGCCGTAAATCCAACGAGGTTCTGCAGATAAATCGGAAGTAAGAACATCCCAGTGTATAAGGCAACTGTAATAATAATATTAATAACACTTGATAATGAGAAAATGCTGTATTTAAACACACGGAAATCAAGCATCGGATTATCAACTTTCAGCTGTTGGAAAATAAAGAGAATGATCGCAATCGCACCAACAATAATCGTCGATAAGACGATCGGATCTGTCCAGCCATCACTTCCGGCTTCACTCACTCCGTATAGAAGTGAAGCAAAACCAACGATGGAAAGAATCGCACCAAGGCCGTCCAGCTTGATCTTTTTAGGCTCTACAATATTTCTAAACATAAAGAAAGCCGCGATAATGACAATTGCTCCGATTGGAACAAGTCCATAAAACATAATACGCCAAGAATAATGTTCAATAATGTAACCAGATAATGTTGGTCCTACCGCTGGAGCAAACATCATTGCAAGACCGAAAATCCCCATTCCTTTCCCTCTGTTTTCAGGAGGGAAAATAAAAAGGATTGTTGTCATCACAAGCGGCTGCAGAATACCGCCGCCGATTGCCTGAATCAAACGACCGATAAGCATCGTTGAAAAGTTCGGCGCAATCCCGCAAATAAAGGTCCCTAGTGTAAACGAGATCATGGCAACTAAGAATAAGCTGCGCTGTCCAAAGCGTGTGATTAAAAACGCAGATAACGGAATCAGCACACCGTTGACAAGCATATAACCTGTTGTAAGCCACTGAATCGTCGTTGCACTCACATTAAATTCAGTCATTAAATGGGGCATGGCTACGTTCAGAAGAGTTTGGTTCAAAATCGCTACGAACAAGCCGGCCATTAAAATGATCAGTAAAGACAAGGAGCCTGCTCCCTGTTTTGTTGCTGCAGGTTGATTTGCCATCTCAGACAACCTCCTTTCATTTTTTGATATCAATCATCATTAAGATGAAATTTTGACAGAAGCATTCATACCAGGAAGTACTTTGTCTGATGGATTTTTAATTGAAATTTTCACTGCTACTTTTTGTGTGACTTTTGTATAGTTACCACTTGAATTTGTTGCTGGCAGCATGCTGAATGTTGAGTTTGTCGCATAACCAATTTGTTCAACTGTTCCTTCAAATGTTGTATCAGGATCACCATCTACGACGATGTCAACTTTGTCGCCTTTTTCAATGTTTTTAATATCTGTTTCTTTGATATTGGCTGTGATGTAAAGCTTGCTTAAATCAATCGTTTCACCAAGAACTGTACCAGGCTGCACTTGTTGATTGTTTTGTACTTCTTTTTTGACTAATGTGCCATCAGCCACTGATTTAATGTTTGTTTTTGTTTCTCCTTCAACTTTTGCAACTGTGCTGTCTTTTTGCACTTCGTCACCTTCATTGATATCCCAGCCTTTGATTTGTCCAGCTGCTGGTGCTGTGATTTGATACATGTCACCTGTCACTTTCGCCTCGTCAGTTTTGACAAAATTTGTGCTTTCGTAGTAGTAATAAGCACCTCCGGCAATAATGGCAAGAATTACAATAAGGCCAATAATGTTCGTTAGCAATAAACGCCCTCTGTTCATGTTTTGTTTCTCCTTTCATGTATAAAAATATAGTGTCATCTGCTTTAGCAAACTTAGAATGCCCATCATCTGACAGAATATGAAGCAAGCTCATAAAACTGTTATATCTCCTTCATCTTCCCCGCATGAATAATGGTGTGCAGCCCATTTATACTTATTGTTCACTCATGAGCAAAGAGTAGAAAAAGAAGAAAAGACGATCGGCATCTTTTTTGAAAAACTTATATTTAACAAGATTAAATATTAATAAATGAAAATTGAAATGTCAAAGAGAAAGTTTTACTTTTTTTCTGGTGATCCCTTCCTTCTCCATACAAAAAACCCTTCAGCCCTTATGCTGAAAGGTTTTTTCAAATGTGCTATTTACGAAAGAACTTCTTCCTGCTGAAAAAATTTTTTTAGGGCGAGAAAAACATCTGATTTTTGCTTCAAAATATAATGCTTAAATTTCTCATCCTGTATATGCTTATATGCTGACATTAATGTAGAATGCCGGTTGTATTGATTCACTTCACCATAACAGAATAAATTGGCTTTTTTCATAATTTCAGAAACTAGCTTTACGCACCGTGCATTGTCTGAGGTCAGATTGTCTCCATCAGAAAAATGAAAAGGATAAATATTATATCGCGATGGTGGATAACGTTCGTCTATGAGCTCTAGTGCTTTTCGATAGACAGAGGAGCAAATCGTCCCCCCGCTCTCACCGCGCGAGAAGAAATGCTCTTCATCCACAACCTTCGCCTCTGTATGATGGGCAATAAATTCAATATCGACCGTCTCATACTTTGTCCGTAAGAAACGTGTCATCCAAAAGAAAAAACTTCTCGCCATATATTTTTCCCAAAGTCCCATACTTCCGCTCGTATCCATCATTGCCAAAACGACGGCTTTCGACTCTGGTTTGGTCACTTCATTCCACGTCTTATATTTGATATCCTCTGGGTAGATTGGATAAAAGGAAGGACTGCCTGTCATTGCATTTCGTTTAAATGCTGAGAGCATCGTTCGTTTTTTATGAATATTCCCTGTTAACCCGGTTTTGCGAATATCGTTAAACTCAATTTGCTCGACAATAATGTCGTCAAGCTCCTTTTGTTTAAGGTTTGGTAGCTCTAATTCCCGAAACAGCGCTTCCTCAAGATCCATTAATGAGACCTCTGCTTCGTAATAATCCTCTCCAGCCTGATCTCCTGCGCTCTGCCCCTTTCCTTGCCCTTGCTTACTGTCTGATCCATCACGTGCGACAATATCGCCTACCTCGCTATCTCCATCACCTTGACCCACATGCTTATTTTTATCGTAGTTGTACCGAATTTTATATTCATCTAACGAACGAATTGGAATTTTCACAACATCTTTTCCGTTAGACATGATAATGCTTTCTTCTGTGACAAGATCCGGCAAATTGTTTTTAATCGCTTCTTTGACCTTTTTCTGATGACGCTGCTGGTCGTCATAGCCTTTTCGATGGAGGGACCAGTCTTCCTGAGATACAATAAACTGACTTTTTTCTTGCCGGGACATCCATCCCCCTCCTCACCTGTTTGCACAATTCTTATAACCACCGATTCCTTTATCTTATGCTGCTCGTCACCCAAGTTGACGGTCATTTCTAAAAAAGACATTACCGGTGCAGGTGCGCCAATAATGCCTCCTTCCTTTATTAACGATTAAGAAGACTGCCTACATATTTTAAAAGTTCATTTGCACTTGTTGAATTATAGCCATGTTCATCAATTAATCTAGCCACTACTTCATTCACTTTCTTCAGCTGCTGTTCATCCGGTGTCTTCGTTGACGTCGTGATTTTCACCACATCTTTTAAATCAGCAAACAGCTTCTTCTGAATCGCCTCACGCAATCTCTCATGAGAATTATAATCAAAGCGTTTGCCCTTTCTCGCATAAGCCGAAATACGAATCAGAATTTCTTCTCTAAATGCCTTTTTCGCATTTTCAGAAATTCCGATCTGCTCTTCAATTGAACGCATAAGCTTTTCATCAGGATTCATTTCTTCACCGGTTAACGGATCACGCAGCTTGTTTTTGTTGCAATAGGCCTCGACATTATCTAAGTAATTATCCATCAGTGTTTTCGCAGACTCCTCATAGGAATACACAAATGCCTTTTGTACTTCCTTCTTGGCAATATCGTCGTACTCTTTTCGCGCAACAGAAATAAAATTCAAATAGCGCTCCCGGTCCTCGCTTGAGATAGACGGATGCTGATCGAGTCCTTCTTTTAACGAACGAAGAACATCCAGCGCATTGATCGACTCCATATTCTTCCGGATGATAGTGGAGGAAATGCGGTTAATCACATATCGCGGATCAATTCCGCTCATCCCTTCATCATGAAATTCCTTTTTCATCTCATCAATATCAGCAGATTGGAAGCCTTCGACACTTTCTCCGTCATACAGACGCATTTTTTTCACCAAATCAATATCAGAACGCTTCGGCTCTTTGAGTCTTGTCAAAATGGAGAACATCGCTGCTACTTTCAGCGTATGCGGGGCAATATGCACATCAGAAACATCACTTTCTGAAATCATTTTATGATAAATGCGTTCCTCCTCTGTCACCTTCAAGTTATAAGGAATCGGCATCACAATAATTCTTGAATGCAAGGCCTCGTTCTTTTTATTTGAAATAAACGACCGGTACTCGGTTTCATTCGTATGAGCAACGATCAATTCATCTGCACTAATCAAGGCAAAACGGCCTGCTTTAAAATTTCCTTCCTGCGTTAATGACAGAAGATGCCATAGAAACTTCTCATCACACTTTAACATCTCCTGAAACTCCATCATCCCTCGGTTTGCTTTATTGAGTTCTCCATCAAAGCGGTAGGCCCTTGGATCTGACTCTGAGCCAAATTCAGCAATGGTTGAAAAATCGATGCTTCCTGTTAAATCAGCAATGTCCTGAGATTTCGGATCAGACGGACTAAAGGTACCAATACCGGTCCGTTTATCCTCTGAGAAGAAGATCCGTTCAACCCTTACATCCTCAATTCGTCCGCCATATTCCTCTTCCAGCCTCATCATATTCAGAGGAGACAAATTCCCCTGCACACGAATGCCATATTCTCTATAAAAATCCTCCCGCAGATTTTGCGGAATAAGATGAAGCGGATCTTCATGCATCGGGCAGCCTTTGATCGCATAGACTGCGCCATGATCTGTCAGTGAATATTCCTCTAGTCCTCTTTTCAGCCTAGTAACAAGCGTAGATTTCCCCCCGCTCACTGGTCCCATCAATAACAAAATACGCTTCCTCACATCGAGGCGCTTGGCAGCAGGGTGAAAGTATTCCTCCACTAATCTTTCCAATGATTCCTCTAATCCAAAAAGCTCCTGATCAAAAAATTTGTACGTTCTGACCCCATTCTCCTCTTCAATCCCGCTGTCTTTAATCATATGATAAACGCGAGAATGAGCAGATTGAGCGACAAGTGGATTTTCCTTTATAATGTCTAAATACTCGCCAAATGTGCCTTCCCATTTAAGACGCTGCTCTTCTTCTCTGTGCTGTTCAATTTTCTTTAAAATATCCATATGAACCTCCTCTTTCAAGATTGAAGCAAGTAATCAGATACTGTTTTACAATCTATGCGGAGGCGTCCTATTACATGCTTTCGTTCTTCAAAATGACGAATTGGCAAACTGAATTGACAACCATCCGCAAGACCCTTCATAATAAAGGAAAAACAGGAGAAAAATGATCTTCTTCTCCTGCTTTTCAAGGCGAACTTCACATCATATGAAACAGGCAGCGATAGAAACAAAGGGATAAGGGGGAGCTTATATGAGAACGGTCATTATGATGGGCGTCATCATTACGTTTTTAGTATCCATTTTCACAGCTGGCTACGAAGGCAAGCCTGGTAAATGAAAAAAAGGATGTTCCATGAGCGGAACATCCTTTTTTCATTTAGTTCGTTGTTTTTAGCACTTGCATATTCACTGTGCTTCGATTTTTTCAATATGTCAAAAAATAGACTGAACAAATCATATTTTGTTCCTTATCTCATATAAAAAAAGCCGAGATTGGTATCCCAGCTTTCTTCTTGACCTTATATCAGATCTCGATATTGCTGCTGTCGAAGTGCCTCATACACAAGAATTGCTGCCGTATTCGATAGATTCAGAGAACGAACATGTTCTGTCATCGGTAAACGAAGGCAGCGGTCCATATTCCGCTCGATCAAATCTTTCGGCAATCCACTTGTCTCTCTGCCAAAAACGAAGAAGTAATCTTCATCTAACTGAGAGTAATCAAATGTCGTATGCGGCTTTTGGCCAAATTTTGTGATATAGAAGAATTGTCCCTTCGGATGAGCCTCAAACAATTCATCAAGCGAGTCATGATAGACGACATTGGCATATTTCCAATAATCGAGTCCTGCACGCTTCAGCATTTTATCATCTGTCGAAAAACCAAGCGGACGAATCAGATGAAGGGTTGTATTTGTTGCTGCACATGTACGCGCAATATTTCCAGTATTAGCTGGAATCTCTGGTTGATATAAAACGACATGAAGTCCCAAAAAAGTTCACCTCTAATTTTCTTTTCCGCTCAACATTATACCATTAACTATCCTTCGCGGCATCGTCCAAAATGTGAAAAAACGTATAACGAATAGCTGGTGTATAGGCGGTCGAATCCTCATACGACCAATAACGCATTCGGCTGTCATATGTCTGAGCATTCACAAGAGGCATTCCGCCTTTATCGTGATCGACGACAATGGTTGTATGATTATACCTGCCATCTCCCTCAAAATCGTAGCAAATGACATCACCAATTTGAAGCTCCTGCGCTTCCTTGAGTTTCTTTGCTCTTAAACCCGCTTTCGAATTCGCTAAATAATTTTTCATCGAATGAGCCACCGTCCAGCTATAGCTCCACGTGTGCGACCGCACCCACCAGCCAGATCCGCGGTTCGGATACCCTCTCGTTGGCGCATTCCCTGCCTTCAAGCATTGTGAAATAAAATTTGTGCAGTTATCTTCGAAGTTTTTATAGGCGGGATTTCGTTTATTCCAGTACGTCTCCGCATATTGTACGGCTGCCCGCCGGTCATAGTGAAAGGCTCTCCCAAACTGTTCTTCTGTCTGAAAGCGCTCATCCACCTGCTCTTCCATTTGCCGCTTTTCTAACATTATCCGATCTTTCACAAGCATGTCGTTGTAAAGGAACGCTTCTCTTTTTTCTACTTGTTCCTCTAAATAAAAAGAATCGTCTACATCCTTGCATACATAAGTGAGATGAGCAAGATACTGCACATGCTGAGCCCCATCATCCTGAATCGTTGAATCTAGGAGTGTTGCTTTCGCCTTCGCCTTGACAATCTCCACCTGTCTTCTAGCAAAAAGCTCTTTTTTCCGTTCGACTGCTTCCACATCAGACATGAGCTGCGGCTGTTTGATTGCACTTCCATTTAATAAATAACCAAGCCTGTCTTCTAATGTTTGCTCTAATAATTGTTTCACACAGACACCGCCAAACTTTTTTTAAAATCTCTGTTTGGTTCATTCTATGTTCACAGAGATGTTATTTAGTATTTAAAGGTGTCTGTAAAAACTCAATCCCTTTGATGATTTCTTGCTTCGCTTCCTCATCACTTTCCCGCTCAAGGGCTTTTTCCAGCTCTGGGAGCAGCTGCTCATCGCCAATTTTCCCTATTGCCCAAGCAGCCGTGCCTCGAATAACAGGCCTTGGATCCTTGTGCATCAAATCAATCAACACGGGTAAGGCAGATGTATCTTTAAAGTGAGCAAGTGCCAAAATCGCATTTCGCTGAATTGGCTTTTTCCCCCGCCATGAACCTGAAACATGACCGTATTTTTCCTTAAACTCACGATTACTGATCGTAAGAAGCGGCTTTAAGAGCGGCTTCGCAATTTCAGGGTCCGGCTCCATTTCAGGATGCAGGTGAAAGTCCTTCCCTTTATTGATCGGGCAGACAATTTGGCACGTATCACACCCGTACAATCGATTTCCTATTTTCGAACGAAATTCGTCAGGCAAAAATCCTTTCGTTTGCGTTAAAAAGGAAATACATCGCTGGGAATTCAGCTGTCCTGGATTTACAAGTGCACCAGTTGGACACGAATCAACACATTTATTACACGTTCCGCACTGGTCTTCAATTTTTTCATCCGGTTCAAATGGGACATTTGTGATCATTTCAGCCAAATACACGTAAGACCCAAACTCTGGCGTGATAATCATACAGTTCTTCGCACTAAAACCTATGCCAGCACGTTCCGCTACTGCACGATCGGACAGCTCCCCTGTATCCACCATTGATTTTGTTCGTATATCGACATGTTTGCTTCGCAAGAATTCCTCGAGCATATCGAGCTTTTTTTTCAGCACAACATGATAGTCTGTTCCCCAAGAAGCACGGCAAAAGATCCCTCTTCTTGCATCCTTTGTACTTCGAGGAGCATCTTTCATTTTGGAAGGATACGCGAGCGCTATCGCAACAATTGATTTGGCCTTCGGAAGCAGCAAAGAAGGGTTTGTTCGTTTTTCGATATCAGGCTCTTCAAAGCCTGACAAATACCCTAACGATTCATGTAAGATGAGGCGATCTTTTAATGAATCAAATGTATCAGCACTTGCAAATCGGATTTTATCGACACCAATTTCTTTCGCATATTGAATCAATTCTTCTTTTAATTCTCCAACATGAATCACCTTGCAAACCTCCTTTCTTTGTTTCTTCTGTTGTTTTCAGTATAATACGAGTGTATCATGACCGATTGGAGTGAGTCACTGTGAAGATACATATGGAAATTTCTCATCCTGACAACCCGTCTATCCATGTTGGACAGATTGAATATTCGCATATTGAAGTTGGCACATCCCCTCAAATGTTAAAAGGCCGGCTACGCCTGTTTCAAGAATCTTTATTCTTTGAATACGAAGATAAAGTCTTAGAAGAAGTACCAGCAATCAAAGAATGGACGGACCTTTTAAAAGACGTTCCTTTCCTGCCAATTCTTGCTGATATCCAAAAGGAACAATTTATTGACTCGACCAATTCCGTACAGGATTTGTCGATCTTTTTCTCTTTAAAATATTTCTTGCCTATCCTGACATTCGATGCTGATCGCATAGAAGAGCCGCTTTCACTAGCAAAACATGAGAGTGGTTACATTGAATGGCAGGACAACGCAGGACTTAAGGGATTATTTTCTCAACCAAGTAAAGCACACATTTCTCAAGACACAAAAAACATTGTGCAAATCATTCTGTTTCCGCCATCTATTTCCCGGGAAAAGAGTGAAGCTCTCATCCAATCCTTGACGAAGATGTTTGTACAAATACATGGTGGAGAAAGTAAATATGAACTTATTGAAAAAGCACTGTAGCTTGACAGTGCTTTTTCACATTATACTGACATAATAAAAAACGCAACACTTCGTTTATCTAAGAAACGAAATACTGCGTTATTAACAAAAATTATGTATTGGAGCGGGTGATGAGAATCGAACTCACGACATCAGCTTGGAAGGCTGAGGTTTTACCACTAAACTACACCCGCATCAATTTTTCAAAAGCAACGTCATCGCGTTGACCTTTATTATGTTACAACTTCCTAAACAATTCGTCAAGAGAATATGAAGATTTTTCGTCAAAAAACTTCATATTCTCCGTATATATTACGATAGTTATTTATCGAGCTGAATATAAAATAAGTAGGCATGTGACTTATTCTTCAGCGCTTGCTTAGGATTTTTCTCAATCTCTTCAAGCATCGGTGAATTTCCGTCTTTCCCCATTGCCGCTGTATACGCAATCAGTGCCTTTCCTCCAGAAGAGACTTTGACAGTTTCAGATTGTGCAGAAAAAACATAGTCACTTATCTTGAACGGAAAGCTTGCTGTTGCTTTCGTCATTCCCTCGTTCTTGTTGTCTGACCACATACTAAATTGTGATTCATATGTATCTTTCTCATGCCTTAATTGTAAGAGCACATTCATCGTTTGGTCGGTTCCATCCTGATGTAAAGTAAAGGTGGCAGATGACGCTTCCTTATTAGCTAATCGCCCATTTTTATAATGACTCCCGATAAACGTAATACTCTTATCCTTCTTCGTTAATCCTTTTAATGTTAAAGCCACCATTTCATTAGTAGTTGATGCTTCTAGTAAGTTTTTTTCTTTTTTTGTCAGTTTCATTTGTTCGATGGTTACTTGCTTCTTAGTAGCAGACTCCGTGTTTATTGTCGATACCGTCTTCTCGGTTTGCGTGGTTTCTTCAGCCTTCTCGCCGCATCCTGCTAATAGAAAAACAGTGAATATAAGAACACTCCATTTTTTTAACATTGAGATCCCCTTTGATGTTTTTTATTTTCTATTATACTAAAATTTGGTTGGACATACAAAAAAAAGATTAGGAGAATTCTCCTAACCTTTCGCTTTTTTCTGCTTCATGGCTGATAAGATAGCCACAATGAGAAAACTCGCGGCAAAAATCACAATCATATAAATAAAAAAGTTTGGCTTGATTTGAAAAGTAAATGCGGATGAACCTTCCATCTCAAAAGCGAGACTGTTAAATAATAAAGCATCATTCGTTTTTGATTGAAATAAATGATAGAACAATACACCGATTGTCAGCATCGGAAAGCCTAAAAACCCCAGAAAACCACCAACAATAGCACCTTGTTTCATCGCCTGTACGTTCATGATCGTTGTCCTCCCATTCCCCCAAGCAATAGCTGCTTCATAATGGATTTACCATCCCCCATAAACGGAAGAAGATAGAGTAATTGAATAAAATACGTGATTGAAAAAATAAAGAAACCTGTTGAAATTGGATTTTCTTTTAGACATAATACGGTCACAATGATCCCTGCTGCTCCGATCACACCTGGGACAAGCGGCCCAAGCAGGGTAATCCATACCTGCTTTTTCTGAAACGGATCTAATACTGGTCTTACAAATTTCACAGACATCATATCACTCGCAAAAAAGCCTTGTGGACCATCCCTTCCCGCAAATTTTCGATGAGCATAGCCGTGTGCTGCCTCATGTAATGCGGTCCCGGTAATTAATCCAAAATATATAATTGTAAAATAAATCGCAATGGCTGCAATCGACCGGTCAGGAATGAATAAAAAAGCGATCCCTGCCATGACCATAAAAAGCATCCAGAAAAAGATGATTTTACGCGTCACCATGAGTAATGCTGTCCCAAAAATATGAAAGAACGAGTGACCAGTGCAATCAAATCGTTCCTTCATTTTCACTTGATACTGCTTGAAAAATTGACAGCAGGCTGTCACAATTCGATATGGTGATTGATAATGAATAGACAGTAAGTGGTGCTGATT
The DNA here is from genome assembly GCF_038005165.1 of Bacillus sp. FSL K6-2431. NCBI lineage: Bacteria > Bacillati > Bacillota > Bacilli > Caryophanales > Bacillaceae > Bacillus > Bacillus sp. FSL K6-2431. Next base: position 1,157,594 of record NZ_JBBOSQ010000001.1, read on the forward strand.
CAACCCCATTATCAGTTGATAAAAGTCACGAGAAATCACAGACTCATCGACCTGAAACAAATCGGCGAGCTCTGCGGTAATACTCGCTTCTGTCCTTTTGCCATCTACTTTCGTTAACATATGATAGGCACTTTCATTAATCGGGAGTGTGCTTCCATACTGCGTATCCGTGAGATGTCTCTTTTGTAAGGTCACATACGGCGCAAGTGCCGGTACCCGCTCAATCTTTAGCTTATTTTTAAGAAGTTGAATCATGTGAATACCTCCATGAAAAACCTTTGTATATGGCAAAGATGAGCAGACCTTCAAATGCAGCTACAAGCAGCCACTGAAGTGTTTGACTCGACTCCCCTATGACATAGTTTCCAATAAAAACAATCGGAATCATGAGTAAAATAAGTGCTCCAAATGAAAAAATGCCTGTGTAAGGATTGTTCCGATCAAGCGGAAGTAAAATACCTACCACATAAAAGAGCGCAGTGGCATTGCATAAGACAGCGGCCCCAATCAATACGTTCCAAACCTGATCAGGAAGCGTCAGCGTTGTCAGCATGAAGATTGCAATTTGCAGTACACCAACAAGCAAAAGCCCGATAAACTTATACAGAGCCACTTCCCACGATCTTAGACCAAATGTTTTGTACATCCCCAGCATTCGTTTATCATTGCCAAATGAATTGAAGGCGGTTAATCCAGCAAGAGCACAGAGAACAAAAAATGCTTCTTCTTCAAAACGGAATCCAAATTGATAACGGACGAATAAGATCACAATGAGGAGAATGAGAAAGTTTAAAATGTTTTCTTCATTTCGCACCTGTGATTTCATTTCCTTTACAATAAGTGACCATTTTTTTGAAGAAGAGAACGGCAGTTTGTTTAAGAAGGTTAACGCTTTTTTCTCTGCCATAATCGGCATCATCGCAAGGGAAAGAAATGCACCGCTCGCCGATAAAAGGATAAACAGAATCAAAATTGCATAGTTTACCCCTTCAGGAGACATTCCTTGAGCCGCTAAGAAAAACGGTGCTGTAAAATACATCAAATGATAATCAAACTGTATATATGATTGCTGAATTTGACTGATATCAAAATGCGTCATTCCATACGCTACAACCAGTGCTAATAAAACAAAGATCGCTGCAAATTTTTGCAACGGTAATTTTAATTTCAGAATGACCAAATACGTCATATTATAAATGAGTTGCAAAAGCATTAAGACAAAAAGCGATTGCAAAATCACCATCAAAAAGAACGTAAAGATAAAGAAAATACCTATTCCCTGGGCAATAAAATTAGGTAAAAGCAGAATACCGATAAAAAATAAAACAAGTCCTGCCACCACTGTCACCATCGGAATAAAGTAACCAAGGCTTTTCTGAAAGGTAGAAAGCGGGAACCAGCTGAGCTGCATAGAAAAACGGTCTTGCTCTGGCGTTCTGACCTTGATCAAAATGAATAACAGGCTAGTAAAGATGGATGCATTGATCGCCATTGACACAACGAGTAATCCTAGTGAGCGCTCATCGCCATTTAAGAAAGCCTTCATAAAGACACCCGTAAAACTGTATCCGATGATGGCGCCCATTGTGACGGCAAATAAAAAGAATAAGATCACAATGATCCGCTTCGTCTGAGTATCAAAGAGCTTATACATCTCCTGCTGCCACATTTTAAGCATCATTCTAGAAATGATTAATGATTTCATCAAAATGTGCACCCCTATCACTTAACATTGAAGCTTTCAGAAACACCTGTTCCAATGTGCTTGATTGATACTTCTCTTTTAAGGCTGAGACCGTTCCTTCATCCATTTTATTTCCCTTAGAAATAATGGCGATTTTGTGGCACAGCTCTTCCGCTGAAAGCATATCATGCGTTGAAAGCAAGATCGCACCATGGTGCTCGGCATAACGCTTCATCAGTTTCTTTGTGTTTATAACCGCTTCAATATCAAGTCCTCTAAAGGGCTCATCCATGATCACCAATTGACTATCAAGCATAAAGGCGGCAATCAGCTGTGTCTTTTTTTTCATACCATGTGAATAGGTTTCAATCGGTCTTGATAAAGCCGAGTCCATATCAAACAGTTCAATTAGTTGATTTCTTCTATGAATTGTTTTACATTCATACATAGAAGAAACAAAATCTAAATATTCAGCCCCAGTCAATGCTTCAGGGAGCAGCAGATCATCTGGAACATAGGCTACTTGTTTTTTAAAGGATGGTTCGTCATTTGTGACATCCTGCAACAGAATCGTTCCTTCTGTATGCTTAATGATGCCGAGTATACAGTTAATCATCGTTGTTTTACCAGAACCATTCGGTCCAGCAACAGCAACGATTTGATGAGGGTCGATTTTTAAATGAAAATCATTGACAGCAGTCACGTTATTTTTATACGTCTTGGTTAATTTCTCGATCGTAAACATATAACCTCCAAGTGTCTGCATATTCTTTAAAAACAGATCAGGCTAAACCGCCCGCCACAGACGGTTTAGCCTTGGTGTCATTTCATAGAAGTAAAAAGATGAATCCTAAGTATAGCTACTTACATTCAATTTGGACTTTTAAGCCACTTTCCCACTGAACGGCTCCTGTAAAGCTACCCTTGCCGTTTGCTAAACACCAAACTGCTGCTCCTAGAACAACTGTTGCTCCCAATCCAAGAAGGACAGCAACAAATACTAAGAACCAAGCTTGGTCCATAATAGCAGGTTCCATAGTGGAATAGTCAACTTGCGGCGCTGCATAAGTCATACTTTTCACCTCCCAGCTTATGATGATCGTATCATAGGCTCTACTCTCCAAACATCAACAGAAGATCCCATTTTTGACCGAACATACTTTCGGATAAAATGTGACTTTTTATTCAATTCTTCACTTTCAAGTACAGAACCCCTATCTTATTAGCTAGATTTTTTCACTCCTTAAGAACCACAAAACCCATATAATGGCAATTAAACCATCTTTTTTCTTCTTTTTTTGAAATAGTCCATTTTTATCAATCCCTTTATATATTCTTTCTTTTTTGTGAAATAGCAAGAATTCCCCCGATATATCAGATAAAAAGGTCCTAATTATATGTCGTTAACACACCATTTACGAAATATTTACTGATAATTCCGATAAAAGAGTGAGTCTATTTCCCTTCTTCTCTTGTCACTTAAAATATGTATATACAAGAAAGTCCATTGGGAAAAAAGCCCTTTCTTTTCTTGAGTAACATCCAACATATGATTCGCTTCTTTTTATGAAAAAACAACTTACAGCATAGACATTCCCATGATTTCACTAGTTGGCAATGATTGATTGCTTTCAAAAAAACTGATCCGTACTCTCTAATGCAACAATCCCTCTTTTCATCCAGCGTATCCACACCCTTCCTCATTGAAATTAAAAAAGCCCATCAACTTTATTTATTATTTTTTCAGATTTATCTAAAAAATGATTGACCAAGCTCGAAACAAGATTTATAGTCTTATTAAATATTTCTTATCAAAGTAGTTGGTTTTATCTAACAAAAGGAGGATACACACATGTCAGAAGAACGTCCATTCCGTTTAGAAACAAAAGCCATTCACGCAGGTCAGGAGCTTGATTCAGCAACCTATTCAAGAGCCGTGCCTATTTACCAAACAAGCTCTTTCGGTTTTAGAGATAGTGAGCATGCGGCGAATTTATTCGGACTGCAGGAACCCGGAAATATTTACTCTCGCATTATGAATCCCACAAATGACGTCTTTGAAAAACGGATCGCCGAGCTTGAGGGCGGCATTGGTGCACTTGCTGTCTCTTCTGGACAAGCAGCGACCACTTATTCTATTTTAAACATTGCAGGAGCTGGTGACGAAATTGTCTCCTCCAGCAGCCTTTATGGAGGCACCTACAATCTGTTTGCTCATACGCTTAAAAAGCTCGGCATTACAGTGAAATTTGTCGATTCATCCAACCTTGAAGAACTCGAAGCAGCGATTACAGACAAAACGAAGGCAGTGTATGCAGAGAGTATTGGGAATCCTAAAGGCGACATTCTACATATTGAAGCCATCTCAGCCATTGCACACAAGCACCACATTCCGCTTATTGTGGACAATACGCTCGCAAGCCCATATTTATTAAGACCGATTGAGTTTGGCGCAGACATTGTCGTCCATTCCGCTACAAAATTCATTGGCGGTCATGGTACATCAATTGGCGGTGTCATTGTCGATAGCGGCAAGTTTCCTTGGGCCGACAGTGATAAGTTCAAAGGGCTGACTGAACCAGATCCAAGTTATCACGGCCTGACGTATACCGACGCAATTGGAGAAGCGGCTTATATCACAAAAGCACGTGTGCAGCTCTTACGGGATTTAGGAGCAGCCTTGTCACCTTTCAACTCATTTTTACTTCTGCAAGGCCTAGAAACTTTGCATCTGCGTCTCGAGCGACATAGTGAAAATGCGTTAAAAACAGCGCAATTCTTACAAGATCACCCTCTTGTAGATTGGGTAAGCTACCCAGGTCTTGAAAGCCATGAATCTTATGAGCTTGCTCAAACCTATTTACCAAAAGGACAAGGCGCCATTCTCACATTCGGTATTAAAGGTGGACGAGAAGCAGGTAAAAAGCTTATTGATTCAGTTAAACTTTTCTCACATCTCGCAAATGTGGGCGATTCTAAATCATTGATCATTCATCCTGCCAGCACAACGCATCAGCAATTAAGTGAAGCAGAACAAAAAGCGACAGGCGTCACACCTGAGCTCATTCGTTTATCTGTTGGAACAGAAGCGATTGAAGACATTATTGCAGATCTTGAACAGGCGATCAAAAAGAGCCAGGCTGAATGAAATAGAAAAAGCACACCTCTGTGTGCTTTTTTATGTTTCATTCATTATTGAGTAGTCGAACGTCTTGGAAAGGATAGAACACAAATGATGTCGTTCCTTGAATATCACTCTTTGTAAAAAGACCTAAGCCATTACGACTGTCCATTGAGTTTTGACGGTTGTCACCCATGACAAAATACTTGCCTTTTGGAACGGTAAGAGGACCAAAATCAGGTGTCAGCAAGATGCCATCTGCGGCTGCTTTCTTTTTGTTTGACGCTAAGTAAGGCTCTGCCACCTTTTGACCATTGACATACAGCTGGTCATTTTTCATTTCAATTTTATCACCAGGTAAACCAATCAACCGTTTAACATAATGAGTACTGCGGTCTTCCCCATCAAGAACAATGATCTGTCCCCGCTTATAATCACCGAAATAATCAACCGTCTTATTCACAAAAACCCGCTCTGTATTATGCAATGTTGGATCCATAGAGGTCCCTTTTACAATATACGGTGCGAATAAAAAGTTACGAATGATAAAAACGGCAATGAATGCGATTAAGATCGCTTTGAGCCAGCCCCATACTTCTGATTTCTTTTTTTGTGTTTTTGTATTTGTTGTCATAAGCTCCTCCTGAAATCCCCTAGGACGAAATGAGTTCCGCTAGCTGCACGCCAGCATCACGCTTGTATCACCCTAAATATAAACATAATTTGCCAACAAATCAAGCGATGAGAGAGAAAAAGGCAAGCACCCTTCTGTGCTTGCCCAAAACTCAGTTACTTAGTAGAAGAATCCTCTTCTTTTTCTTTTGATTTACCATAGAAATAATCAGATGGATTCACTGGTTTAAAATCAGACAGCTTATGGAATCGAAGAAGATCCCTATAAAGCACTTTATCTGAAAGGCTTAACTGATTATCGACACGGGCTTTAATCGCCTCTGTCTTTTTATTTTGTTTCACAACTTTACCTGTTTTTGTATCATAGACAGTGTTATCTACAAGTGTATATTTTGGTGTCACATAGTTTCCGTTACGGAATGCAACAGTTTGATCATGTTTCTTAGAGAATAGATCTGTTCCAAAATTCACATACTCATTTGAATCAATACCTTGTAAGTGAAGAAGCGTAGGCATCACGTCTACTTCACCACCATACGTATGGTTCACGCCGCCCTGTTTGCCAGGAATACGAATCATGAGTGGTACACGCTGGTTTTGAGCATTTTGATAAGGTGTAATTTCTTTCCCTTGAATTTCGCTCATTGCACGGTTATGGTTTTCAGAAATACCGTTGTGATCACCATATAATAAAATGACCGAGTCTTTATACATACCTGATTTTTTCAAGTCTTTAAAGAATTGCTCTAATGACTCATCTAGATACCTTGCTGTTTGGAAGTAGTTATCTACTGTTTTGTCACCAGTTGTTGCCTTAGCAATCGTCGCATCTTTTTCATCTAAATTAAATGGATAGTGATTAGTCAATGTCATTAAATGTGCATAAAATGGCTTTTTCATTGATTCTAGCATCGGGATTGATTCTTTGAAGAATGGTTTATCCTTCAGACCCATATTCACAAGATTTTCTTCATCCATGTTGTAATGTGAAGCATCGAAGAATTGATCATATCCCATATGTTTATAAATCGTGTCACGGTTCCAGAAAGATTTATAGTCGCCATGAAGCACTGCGCTCGTATAGCCTGCTTTTTGATCTAGGATAGCAGGGAGTGATTGGTAAGTATTTTCACCTTTTGTCACAAACGCTGCTCCCTCTGGCAAGCCGAACATACTATTATCCATCATCAGTTCAGCATCAGCTGTCTTTCCTTGACCTGTCTGATGGAAGAAGTTATCAAAATACGTAAAGTCCTCTTTCCCATGAGCCAGCTTGTTTAAAAACGGTGTCACTTCTTCTCCATTTAGTTTGTAGTCAATTAAGAAAGACTGGAAGCTTTCTAAATGGATTTTAATGATGTTTTTCCCTTTTGCTTTACCGAAATACTCTGCGTTTGGCTTCGCATAGTGAGAAGCTGTATAGTTTACAACATCCGTTAAATCTTCACTGCTCGCATTTGCTACCTGTGTTGCATTTTGTGCTGATTGTACTCCGTCATAAATCGTATAATTATAAACACCTAAATATTTGACAACATACTTATGATCAAATGTTCTAGTTAATAATTCTGGACGGTCCTTTTCAGCTAAATGAAGGTTTACAAAGAACAGTCCTACACCTGCAGCCACAATCAACAGTGCAAATGTCTTTTTCATTTGGAATTTCTTCACTTCTGGTCTCCAGATCACAATCGCAATCAAGATAATGATATCAAGGAAATATAAAAGGTCATGCGGCTTAATACTAGATAACACACCGCCAGTCATGCCTCCTCCAAGATTGCCTGCTTGCTTCATTGTGGAGAAAGTCAAAAAGTCATCAAAGAAACGGTAGTAAGCTACATTCGCATATAAAAGTGCGGTCATAATAAAGTCAATCACAATTAATACTATGGCAGATTTACGACCCTTCAAAAAGAGAGCCAGTCCCAAAAACACAATGGCTGAACTAAATGGATTTAATAAGAGAAGACCCTCTTGAAAAGAACCTTTCACTCCTAAATTAAAGTCCATTTTGTAGGCTGCATACGATTTCGCCCAAAATAAAAGGACAGCCAATACAAAAAAGCTATATTTGTTCGCAAATATTTTTTTCATAAAACCTCTTCTTTCTTATTATCGTTCTGATATAAATGAAATCATAAAAAATTTACATTGATTTTGCAAATGTAAATCTTCTTCACCAAGCATTCCCGATGCTCTGTTTCCGCCGGATATGTGTGCTCCGTTAATATAACGTATGAGAAGCATCATAGGTTTCAAAAAAAATACGAGTAAATAAAAGGAAAAATATCCATTTACATTTCATTTACACACACTTTGCAATTCAATAGATGAAGAAGGGTTTGTAAATCACTCAGTACTACTTTACTTTTTTCATCTATTCGTGTCAAAGTAATTATAAAGAAAAGGAAGAATCACCTAGGCTTTTCGACTTATTTACCCAAATATATACAAAATTCGATACATAACATATTCGTATTTATTGTGACTCAACCTCCAATCATCCATGTATTTTCTCTCCTTCTGACAATCTAAAAAAGTTTCAAGCAAAAAAAGCTTGATTTCTCCTCCTGATGTGCGGTGTGATAAAGATATAGATTTTCAACAAATCAGGCTGGAGGACATCACATGAAACATAACAAACAAATTAACGCATTTGAAGAACGATTTTCAGAAGAAATAGACCACATCATTGCTGTCACAGGACCTTCAGGAGTAGGTGCAGGAAAAGCCGGACAGGAAGCTCTTTGGACTGCTTCTATTCCACTGATTGCATGGAAGGAAAAAGACTTCGTTACAACAGAAAACATAAGACTCTGCTGGTTAACAGATGAAGAGGGATTAAGGGAAAAGCAGGCACAATTACATAAAGAATCAATCGTGACACTTCAGGTCCGAAAAGGTGAAGGTGAGTTCATGCTTGTATCACTCATCGATACAGATACACAGGATGAAGAGCTGCAAGAGATACTAGAAGAAGCCCAAAAACCTGTCTTTTATCATGATGACCTGCTGGGCACCTTTGAATTAGTGAAAGGACTAGACTTATTTGAAACAACGATCCAGTGGAGTAATCAAGAATGCCTGCTCTACTTCAACCTCGAAGAAGATGAAAAAGTAAACGACTCACTTCGAACCGCTAGACAACTCATGAAAGAGAAGACCACATGGGATGCTTCTATTAAATCATTTGCAGCAAATCAGCTGCTTGAATTAGCTAAAGACTGGCAGGAGCAAGATGACTCCGCTGAAACACAAGAAGAGCTTACGCTGGATCACTTTATAAGCCGCATCTCCCTTGAAAGTCTGCATGCTTACCCAGATGGAGAGTTTGAAGTCTACTGTCATGACGGTGATTTATTTTGGGGACATGTCATCATTGTCTCAGGCAATATCAATGGCACGTTTCAAGATGCCCACATTGCAGGCTAAAGATTGGCGGGATAAATAATGGAGATCAAGGCTTTTCATGAATTAAAGCAAATTGGAAAAACACCCGTCGTGGCTAAGATTGGCGGCTTTCGTCCTGATCCAGCAACACACAGCTGGTTTGCCGGTCATTTCTTCATCCACCCCGATCAAGGCTGGCCCATAGATCAAGATGGCGTCATGATTCCGATCTTACAAATTTATTTACCTGAAGTGCCAGGAGGATTGAACGAATTCAATGAATGTAAAATGATTCAAATCTTTCTCAACCAGAAAGCACTTCCGATGGATATTACCAAAAACGGCGAGGGCTGGAAGCTCATTGAATATGCAGATATGGAAGGATTAGAAGTAGTTGAAACTCCTGAAGAAGTGAGAGGACTCAAACCCTTTCAAATCCAATGGAAGGAAAGTGAGCAAGAAGACTACCCTTGCTGGGAAGAAGCGTGGTCATACGTCGATTTATCAGAAGTAAATGAAAGTGATGAAGCGACAGAACACTTCTTTGATCAATACACCAATTATTCGTTCACAAAAATCGGTGGATATGGGGCGTATATTCAATCCCCACCCCATCAACAACAAGGCGAATTCATGCTGCAAATCGCCTCAGAAGAAAAACCTCGGTTCATGATTGGTGATAATGGCACGATGTATTTCTATTACGACAAAGACACAAAAGAATGGTTTATGCATTGGGATTGTTTTTAAAGTTTTATTGAATGAAACCTTTCCTCCTTCTAAGCGTAGGAAATAATATGGAAGGAGGAACCAACATGGGATTCATTTTCGATATCTTGTCACTTGCTGTATATATCCCTTTTCTACAGGTAGATGAAGAGGATATCTCTAGAAACGCAGCCCATCTCAAAAAATATAGCTGGTTTCATGAGTTATTAAATGATCCAGCTTACAGGCATCTCATCATTTATCATCCAGATGTCCGCCAAGTCATTGGCAGATGTAACACAGATAAACTTCATCAGAAGCGATACAACTTAAAATGTGAACGTAAAGTGCTGAAAGCATTACGTCGTGCCAAGTAAATGGACAAAAGGGCCTTGCTTTCCTATGGCTCTTTTCATCGTTCTCTAAGAAAACATTTGACGCCTGGACAACTCTCCCCGTATATTATGTATAAATCCATCTTTTTCATAGAAAAGGGGGCTTTACATGCGCTTGTTTAAGTACTGGAGAAAAAAGCAGCCTAAACAACAGATCATCTCAGAAATGAAAGAAGACAGCATCCCAATCAACTTCTCCACACTTCCCTTTGGTACAGACACAGTAGATGATTTTTTGTTCAACTTAGACCTCACCTCGAAGCTCACAGATCCCTATAAAGAAACAGATCCGAACAAATGAACCTATCCTCATCCAATCCTGGATGATTTTTTTATACTCGATGAAAGGTGTGTCACATGAAAACATATTATATCGTCAGACACTGCCAAGCAACTGAACAATCCGAGGATGCGTATTTAACGCCACAAGGCATCGCACAATCTCATGCACTAGCACAGTTCTTTTCCGGCATTCACCTCAATAAGATCATCTCAAGTCCCTATAAGCGAGCGATCCAAACCATTGAGCCTCTTGCTCATGAAAAACAGCTCGAGGTACAAATTGATCATCGTCTCTCTGAACGTGTGTTAAGCAGCAGACCAATGGACGATTGGTATGAGAAACTAAAGCTCAGTTTTACGGACTTGCATATGACCTGTGAAGGCGGAGAATCGAGCCAAGAAGCGATGAATCGTATTGTAGAGGCACTCTATGAACAAATAAAATTAGGAAAAAATCATACTCTATTCGTCACACATGGCAATCTTATGAGCCTGCTTCTTAAACATGCCGATCCCACGATTGGATTCAAAGAGTGGGAGAAGCTAAGTAATCCAGATGTCTATGTCCTGAAATATTTCAAACCAGATCATATAGAAATAGAGCGTATATGGCATAAATAAACGGCAGAATGAATTCTGCCGTTTCCTCATCTATTGTTAATAATAAAAAGCCTCTACCCACTCATACGGCTTCTTACGCTCCGCACACCATTTCATGAATCCTCTTGTCTCCGTTTGCTGAAATTTCTTCCAGTCCGATAAAAGCTGATCATAATAGGCTGCTTGTTTTTCAACATTGGTACGAATCCTTTTATCTTCGATCAGCATCATGACATCTTCAATGCCTTGAATTCGCTCTTGATCTTTCTCATAGGTGCTTAAATAAAGATCTTCATGTATATGATGAAACGAATACCACAAAGCCGATAAATAGGTTTCGCAAATTTGTACAATGACACGCTGCTCCTTGCTACCTCCAAGCTCTAGTGCCTTCAATAAATAGGGCAGCCCTTCTCCCTGATGCACAAACAAGCCCTGCCAGCGATACGGTCTCACATCCATAGGATCAACCTTCTCCCACTCTTGCATAACAGGCTGAATCACCCCAATGATCAATGGATACACAAGCAAATGATGACCATCCTCAAACCGTTCAATCTTTTCAAACAGCCAAGCAACAAATGAACGCCGTGCTGCAAATTCGCTCTCCTTCATTTCTTCAACAAAAAACCGAAGAACCTTTAACGCATCTTTACGCAGACCCTGTTCTTTCTTCACACAGTACTGTCTAAAAAGCGGATAATCATGTGATCCCTCGTCTTCAATGATGGTCTGTAATATCGTCTTCATTTGCAAGTTAACAACTCCACCTTTTTACATTCTTTCTATTTCTCATTTATCTTTGAATCATAAACCTGATTCCTTAACACTGATTCACCCATTCTAAATAACGCCTTTGAATCACTTTTTTGATTTTATCGTAGTTCTCCCAACTATCTTTAACATAATATACGCCTTCAGCTTCTGGAAATGTCTCCTCCTTATTTAAGCGTGATAAGAGTGGTATAAACACCTAATTGGTCTTTGACTTTTAGAAGGCCCTTGGCATCCTCAAATCCATTCTTTTCGGTGTTCATGAATGAATTGAATGTCTTTTTGATAATGTTCAAGGTGCCCCTCCTGAATCATTTTTTGAAAAGCTATATCACCTTCACTCGCTTTTCGTTTCATGTACTGACATAACCCTTTTAAACGCAGCAGCACCATATCCACATAATCTTCTGCTATTTCCTCACCATAAGCTTCAAAAAACAGTTTCACTCTATGCTTTATCTGGTCTGCATGTTCTGATGAATGGTAGTTCACGATCTCTCCTGTTTCTGTGCGAAAAAACCTACTGAGAGGTACACAAGTATACAGAGTATATGCGATATCCCACAGCCTTGGACCAGGAGCAGCTACATCAAAATCAATGATTCCTACTGGTTTTTCATTATTGAAAATGATATTGTACATAGCAAAATCATTATGGCACACAACCTCTATGTTGTTAGGCGTATTGTCCATTCGTTCCCAATCGTCTGAAATGGGAAAATCACGAACAGCATCATGATACAGTCTAAGCATTCTCGCTATTTCTTTTAAGGCATGGTGAGAGCACATGTATTCTTTTAAGGGATCATGACCGGCTACGCCTTCAATGAAGGACAATATCTCTCTACCTTTTTCATCAACCCCTAAAAACTTTGGAGCATAGGAGAAATTCTTTTTTTCTAAATGCTTTAGCAGCTTTTGTATATTGATATTGTCTGACTTTACTTCTCGACGAACCGTATCTCCAGAACGATATACGTTCGAGACATTGCCACCTGTCAATAACTCTTCATGATCATTTTGTTTTTTCATAAATTCTCCCCTCAAATTGGGTCACAATGATGATGTTAGCTAAAGATGTGTATGTACCCACAAATATTCATTTAGTTACACAAAAGTATTTCACTGTTTTATGTGAATGCGCTACCCCATTTTGTTTCCTTACATGGTTAAATGTATCTTATCAAATGTTGCAAATCATCTAAAGATTATTCTGCTAAAAGAAGTACATGCTCATTATTTTCTAATAGGTTTCTATTTTTATCTAAATAACTCATTTAAACCACAAAAAAACGTTTCACCACAAGGGTGAAACGTTAGGTTGACGGTAAAAACCGATCATGAAATTATTAATAGATACCGGTGGCCGGGGTCGAACCGGCACTCCGTGAGGAACACGATTTTGAGTCGTGCGCGTCTGCCAATTCCGCCACACCGGCATGATCATTAAAGAGCGCAACTTATGATAAAAAACATGGTGCCGAGGGCCGGACTTGAACCGGCACGGTAGTCACCTACCGCAGGATTTTAAGTCCTGTGTGTCTGCCAATTCCACCACCCCGGCAGTCTTTTCAAAAAGGCGACACCCGGATTTGAACCGGGGATAAAGGTTTTGCAGACCTCTGCCTTACCACTTGGCTATGCCGCCATTATTGGAGCGGAAGACGGGATTCGAACCCGCGACCCCCACCTTGGCAAGGTGGTGTTCTACCACTGAACTACTTCCGCGAATCAACTGGGCTAGCTGGATTCGAACCAACGCATGACGGAGTCAAAGTCCGTTGCCTTACCGCTTGGCTATAGCCCAATAATAAAATGGGGCGATTGATGGGAATCGAACCCACGAGTGCCAGAGCCACAATCTGGTGCGTTAACCACTTCGCCACAACCGCCATAGATGTTATGAATCATATTAAGAAAATTGGCAGGGGCAGTAGGAATCGAACCCACACCGGAGGTTTTGGAGACCTCTGTTCTACCTTTAAACTATGCCCCTATGAAAATAAAAATGGTGGAGGGGGGCGGATTCGAACCGCCGAACCCGGAGGGAGCGGATTTACAGTCCGCCGCGTTTAGCCACTTCGCTACCCCTCCACATTTGAAAAACAGTGCCGGCAAGAGGACTTGAACCCCCAACCTACTGATTACAAGTCAGTTGCTCTACCAATTGAGCTACACCGGCAAATAGTGGTGGCTCGGGACGGAATCGAACCGCCGACACACGGATTTTCAGTCCGTTGCTCTACCAACTGAGCTACCGAGCCAAGTATTTATTTTAAAAATGGCGGTCCGGACGGGACTCGAACCCGCGACCTCCTGCGTGACAGGCAGGCATTCTAACCAACTGAACTACCGGACCATTTTGGTTGCACTCAATGAGCACTCCCCATTGGTGTATAAAATAATTTGGTTGCGGGGGCAGGATTTGAACCTGCGACCTTCGGGTTATGAGCCCGACGAGCTACCGAACTGCTCCACCCCGCGATGATATAAAAGATATGGTGGAGGATGACGGGCTCGAACCGCCGACCCTCTGCTTGTAAGGCAGATGCTCTCCCAGCTGAGCTAATCCTCCGAATAAAAAACACTGGTGTATATTCTATAAAATGGTGACCCGTACGGGATTCGAACCCGTGTTACCGCCGTGAAAGGGCGGTGTCTTAACCGCTTGACCAACGGGCCCTTTATTATGTAAATTGTGGCGGAGAGCAAGGGATTCGAACCCTTGAGACGGGGTTACCGCCTACACGATTTCCAATCGTGCTCCTTCGGCCACTCGGACAGCTCTCCAAATTGGCTCCGCAGGTAGGATTCGAACCTACGACCGATCGGTTAACAGCCGATAGCTCTACCACTGAGCTACTGCGGAATGAAGAAAGCCTGGCGATGTCCTACTCTCACAGGGGGAGACCCCCAACTACCATCGGCGCTGAAGAGCTTAACTTCCGTGTTCGGTATGGGAACGGGTGTGACCTCTTCGCCATCATCACCAGACAATTTAGTGACAAAAGATATTATACTATGTATTGAAAATAAATCAAGAGATATTTAAAAAATGTTCTCTCAAAACTAGATAACAATGTTCAAACTTCACATTAGAATATAGGTTAAGTCCTCGATCTATTAGTATCTGTCAGCTCCACGTGTCACCACGCTTCCACCTCAGACCTATCAACCTGATCATCTTTCAGGGATCTTACTTCCTTGCGGAATGGGAAATCTCATCTTGAGGGGGGCTTCATGCTTAGATGCTTTCAGCACTTATCCCGTCCGCACATAGCTACCCAGCGATGCCCTTGGCAGAACAACTGGTACACCAGCGGTGCGTCCATCCCGGTCCTCTCGTACTAAGGACAGCTCCTCTCAAATTTCCTGCGCCCGCGACGGATAGGGACCGAACTGTCTCACGACGTTCTGAACCCAGCTCGCGTACCGCTTTAATGGGCGAACAGCCCAACCCTTGGGACCGACTACAGCCCCAGGATGCGATGAGCCGACATCGAGGTGCCAAACCTCCCCGTCGATGTGGACTCTTGGGGGAGATAAGCCTGTTATCCCCGGGGTAGCTTTTATCCGTTGAGCGATGGCCCTTCCATGCGGAACCACCGGATCACTAAGCCCGACTTTCGTCCCTGCTCGACTTGTAGGTCTCGCAGTCAAGCTCCCTTGTGCCTTTACACTCTGCGAATGATTTCCAACCATTCTGAGGGAACCTTTGGGCGCCTCCGTTACATTTTAGGAGGCGACCGCCCCAGTCAAACTGCCCACCTGACACTGTCTCCCTGCCCGATAAGGGCAGCGGGTTAGAAGGTCAATACAGCCAGGGTAGTATCCCACCGATGCCTCCACCGAAGCTAGCGCTCCGGTTTCCAAGGCTCCTACCTATCCTGTACAAGCTGTACCAACATTCAATATCAGGCTGCAGTAAAGCTCCACGGGGTCTTTCCGTCCTGTCGCGGGTAACCTGCATCTTCACAGGTACTATAATTTCACCGAGTCTCTCGTTGAGACAGTGCCCAGATCGTTGCGCCTTTCGTGCGGGTCGGAACTTACCCGACAAGGAATTTCGCTACCTTAGGACCGTTATAGTTACGGCCGCCGTTTACTGGGGCTTCAATTCGCACCTTCGCTTACGCTAAGCGCTCCTCTTAACCTTCCAGCACCGGGCAGGCGTCAGCCCCTATACTTCGCCTTACGGCTTCGCAGAGACCTGTGTTTTTGCTAAACAGTCGCCTGGGCCTATTCACTGCGGCTTCTCGGGGCTTTAACACCCTAAGAAGCACCCCTTCTCCCGAAGTTACGGGGTCATTTTGCCGAGTTCCTTAACGAGAGTTCTCTCGATCACCTTAGGATTCTCTCCTCGCCTACCTGTGTCGGTTTGCGGTACGGGCACCTCTCACCTCGCTAGAGGCTTTTCTTGGCAGTGTGGAATCAGGAACTTCGCTACTAAATTTCGCTCGCCATCACAGCTCAGCCTTTACGGGAAACGGATTTGCCTATTTCCCAGCCTAACTGCTTGGACGCGGATATCCAATACCGCGCTTACCCTATCCTCCTGCGTCCCCCCATTGCTCAAATGGTGAGGAGGTGGTACAGGAATATCAACCTGTTGTCCATCGCCTACGCCTTTCGGCCTCGGCTTAGGTCCCGACTAACCCTGAGCGGACGAGCCTTCCTCAGGAAACCTTAGGCATTCGGTGGACGGGATTCTCACCCGTCTTTCGCTACTCATACCGGCATTCTCACTTCTAAGCGCTCCACCAGTCCTTCCGGTCTGACTTCACAGCACTTAGAACGCTCTCCTACCACTGTTCGTAAGAACAGTCCGCAGCTTCGGTGATACGTTTAGCCCCGGTACATTTTCGGCGCAGAGTCACTCGACCAGTGAGCTATTACGCACTCTTTAAATGGTGGCTGCTTCTAAGCCAACATCCTGGTTGTCTAAGCAACTCCACATCCTTTTCCACTTAACGTATACTTTGGGACCTTAGCTGGCGGTCTGGGCTGTTTCCCTTTCGACTACGGATCTTATCACTCGCAGTCTGACTCCCAAGGATAAGTCATCGGCATTCGGAGTTTGACTGAATTCGGTAACCCGGTAGGGGCCCCTAGTCCAATCAGTGCTCTACCTCCGAGACTCTTACCTTGAGGCTAGCCCTAAAGCTATTTCGGAGAGAACCAGCTATCTCCAGGTTCGATTGGCATTTCACCCCTACCCACACCTCATCCCCGCACTTTTCAACGTGCGTGGGTTCGGGCCTCCATTCAGTGTTACCTGAACTTCACCCTGGACATGGGTAGATCACCTGGTTTCGGGTCTACGACCACGTACTCATGCGCCCTATTCAGACTCGCTTTCGCTGCGGCTCCGCATCTTCTGCTTAACCTTGCACGGGATCGTAACTCGCCGGTTCATTCTACAAAAGGCACGCCATCACCCTTTAACGGGCTCTGACTACTTGTAGGCACACGGTTTCAGGATCTATTTCACTCCCCTTCCGGGGTGCTTTTCACCTTTCCCTCACGGTACTGGTTCACTATCGGTCACTAGGGAGTATTTAGCCTTGGGAGATGGTCCTCCCGGATTCCGACGGAATTTCACGTGTTCCGCCGTACTCAGGATCCACTCTGGAGAGAACAACATTTCAGTTACAGGGCTGTTACCTTCTTTGGCGGGCCTTTCCAGACCTCTTCGCTTATATCGTTCCTTTGTAACTCCGTATAGAGTGTCCTACAACCCCAAGAGGCAAGCCTCTTGGTTTGGGCTGTTCCCGTTTCGCTCGCCGCTACTCAGGGAATCGCATTTGCTTTCTCTTCCTCCGGGTACTTAGATGTTTCAGTTCCCCGGGTATGCCTTCTCATACTCTATGTATTCAAGTATGGATACTACTCCATTACGAGCAGTGGGTTTCCCCATTCGGAAATCTCCGGATCAAAGCTTGCTTACAGCTCCCCGAAGCATATCGGTGTTCGTCCCGTCCTTCATCGGCTCCTAGTGCCAAGGCATCCACCGTGCGCCCTTTCTAACTTAACCATTTCTTACTTTAGAAAGAATCACTATGTGTGATGAACTTTGCATTGCATTCAATGTGAATGTATTACTTATTGTTATCTAGTTTTCAAAGAACAATCCTGTCTCGCTAGAGACATGTCTTGAAGGAATGATCCTTCAAAACTAAACAAGACGAAAACGCACACTGCTCCATATATCCTTAGAAAGGAGGTGATCCAGCCGCACCTTCCGATACGGCTACCTTGTTACGACTTCACCCCAATCATCTGCCCCACCTTCGGCGGCTGGCTCCATAAAGGTTACCTCACCGACTTCGGGTGTTGCAAACTCTCGTGGTGTGACGGGCGGTGTGTACAAGGCCCGGGAACGTATTCACCGCGGCATGCTGATCCGCGATTACTAGCGATTCCAGCTTCACGCAGTCGAGTTGCAGACTGCGATCCGAACTGAGAACAGATTTATGGGATTGGCTAAACCTTGCGGTCTCGCAGCCCTTTGTTCTGTCCATTGTAGCACGTGTGTAGCCCAGGTCATAAGGGGCATGATGATTTGACGTCATCCCCACCTTCCTCCGGTTTGTCACCGGCAGTCACCTTAGAGTGCCCAACTAAATGCTGGCAACTAAGATCAAGGGTTGCGCTCGTTGCGGGACTTAACCCAACATCTCACGACACGAGCTGACGACAACCATGCACCACCTGTCACTCTGTCCCCGAAGGGAAAGCCCTATCTCTAGGGTTGTCAGAGGATGTCAAGACCTGGTAAGGTTCTTCGCGTTGCTTCGAATTAAACCACATGCTCCACCGCTTGTGCGGGCCCCCGTCAATTCCTTTGAGTTTCAGTCTTGCGACCGTACTCCCCAGGCGGAGTGCTTAATGCGTTAGCTGCAGCACTAAGGGGCGGAAACCCCCTAACACTTAGCACTCATCGTTTACGGCGTGGACTACCAGGGTATCTAATCCTGTTCGCTCCCCACGCTTTCGCTCCTCAGCGTCAGTTACAGACCAGAGAGTCGCCTTCGCCACTGGTGTTCCTCCACATCTCTACGCATTTCACCGCTACACGTGGAATTCCACTCTCCTCTTCTGCACTCAAGTTTCCCAGTTTCCAATGACCCTCCCCGGTTGAGCCGGGGGCTTTCACATCAGACTTAAGAAACCGCCTGCGAGCCCTTTACGCCCAATAATTCCGGACAACGCTTGCCACCTACGTATTACCGCGGCTGCTGGCACGTAGTTAGCCGTGGCTTTCTGGTTAGGTACCGTCAAGGTGCGAGCAGTTACTCTCGCACTTGTTCTTCCCTAACAACAGAGCTTTACGATCCGAAAACCTTCATCACTCACGCGGCGTTGCTCCGTCAGACTTTCGTCCATTGCGGAAGATTCCCTACTGCTGCCTCCCGTAGGAGTCTGGGCCGTGTCTCAGTCCCAGTGTGGCCGATCACCCTCTCAGGTCGGCTACGCATCGTCGCCTTGGTGAGCCATTACCCCACCAACTAGCTAATGCGCCGCGGGTCCATCTGTAAGTGACAGCCGAAACCGTCTTTCATCCTTGAACCATGCGGTTCAAGGAACTATCCGGTATTAGCTCCGGTTTCCCGGAGTTATCCCAGTCTTACAGGCAGGTTACCCACGTGTTACTCACCCGTCCGCCGCTAACATCCGGGAGCAAGCTCCCTTCTGTCCGCTCGACTTGCATGTATTAGGCACGCCGCCAGCGTTCGTCCTGAGCCAGGATCAAACTCTCCGAGGTATGCAGGATGCATATCACACATGCGTTGCTACACGATGTAGCGAACTTAGCATGTGATCATTTCCTGCCTCGTCAGCGTTTGACTGACTACCTATGATGTTTCATAGGATTTTTTTATAAAAACTCGAATTAACAGGTACGTTTTGTCTTGTTTAGTTTTCAAAGATCATCTTCGCCGTCTCTCAGAGGCGACTTTCTCAATATAACATTTCGACGCTGTGTGCGTCAAGTGTTTTTTAGAATTTCTTTTTGTCAGCTTTTCTTCCAAAAGCAACTTGTTTGCTCGTTAGCGACGTATAATAATATACCATCATAATATTCAGGCGTCAATATCTTTTTTCACAAAATATCCTCGATGATAGATTTTTTGCCCCTTTGTCTCAATCGGCTCCACCTGAACAATTCCTTTTTCCACAAAGAAATCAATCATGACGCTAAGGTCAGGCGTGAAATACTTGAGGTCAGGATGCGCGAGAAGCTCTCCAAAAAGCCATATATCTTGCTGTTCCATGACATGACGCAAATGAGCGGCGCCAATTTCTGCTTTTGAATGGATCAAAAAGTCATTTGCTAAAAATAAAAGTTCCAAACGTTTATGAAGGCTTTCGTGGCTTTCAATGAGTTCTGAATAAAGTTTATATACTTCCGGTTCCATATGACGCACCTGATTCCAAACTGTCACTTCTGGGTGGAAACCTTTATCGATCACTTCAATACGTGCCAAATGATGCAGAGCATGCACAATTGAATTATATGCATCAAGGAATTGATTTGACTCAAAAAATGCTTTTCCTTCTATATATCTGCGAATAAGCTTGCCGTATTCTAAACCGATTTTAAGTTTGCGGTTTGAAAATGGGAATGTACTCAGGTCATCAATTAAGTTGAAAATATATTCATTTCGATCAAATAGGACTTTCCCATTCAAAATCCAATCAATGATTCGGCGGTTCGTGCCAAGGGTGATCCATTCCTTTAACTGCTCATCTGTGACAACATTTAAAGATGCTGTTTGGTGATCGGATTCATAGTGCTTGATAAATAACGGCTCTTCCGCTTCTTTTACAATGACTAGAAGTGCTGCATCAAAGTTATCCGTCTCAGAAGATACCTTGTGTCTTCTTTCTACTATAATCACAGCCAATGTGTCTGGGTGACTTGCTCTCTCTTGATAAATAGGACGGAGAAGATTTTCCATAGTGATTCCTCCAATACTCGGGTGTAAAGTTCTTCTCTAATGCTATGTATTTCTCCTCATAGAATCAAAATTCCTTCAATTCAAGAAAAAAGATCATTGAATCATTATAAGCAATTTATTCACAAAACTCTATAACTAATTCAAACGGAAAGGTAAAATGTGCTATATTGGAGACAAGGGGGGCTAGGGATGGCGAAATACTCCAGTAAGATTAATAAAATCAGAACATTTGCACTTAGTTTGGTTTTTGTTGGCTTTCTGATCATGTATATCGGTGTGTTCTTCAAGGAATCGATTTGGCTGTCGACTTTCTTTATGCTGCTCGGCGTCTTATCGATCGGATTGAGTACAGTGGTTTACTTTTGGATCGGTATGCTTTCTACGAAGGCAGTCCGTGTCGTATGTCCAGGCTGTGAGAAGGAAACAAAAGTGCTTGGGCGGGTGGACATGTGCATGCATTGCAGAGAGCCGCTTACACTCGATCCAGCATTAGAAGGCAAAGAGTTTGATGAATCCTACAATCGAAAAAAGTCATAAAAAAAGCTGACCATTTAACCGGTCAGCTTTTTCATTAATGATTTTCTTTTTTCGCACATTCTTGACAAGTCCCATAGATCTCCAAGCGATGATGACTGACTGTAAAGCCCGTCACATGGGATGCAAGCTGTTCAACTTCATCAAGGCCAGGATAATGAAAGTCCACTATTTTTCCGCAGTTTTCACAAATCGCATGGTAATGGTCAGATGTCGCAAAATCAAATCGGCTTGAGGAATCACCGTACGTTAATTCCTTTACTAATCCAGATTCCCGGAAGACTCGTAAATTGTTGTAAACCGTTGCGACACTCATATTTGGAAATTTCCCTTCAAGTGCTTTATATATATCGTCCGCGGTTGGGTGAGTCATAGAATTTACGAGAAACTCCAAGATGGCATGGCGCTGCGGAGTAATTCGAACACCGGTTTCTTTTAAAGCATCTAAAGCGTCTTTTAGTTCGTGAGCAGCCATTTCATCATGCACCTCTCTTCAAAAATATTCTTATATTGTAATCTTTATAATTAGTGTACCCCCAGAGCCGAATCTTTGTCAATTACAATCCTCTTTTTTACCTATTCTTCTTCACAAAAAAGACCGGCATGTCTGCCGGTCCTATCCTGTGATGATATTAAGCGTGAGATTTTAGTTCCTCAAGCGCTTCTTCTACGTGGTCTTTCACCTTAACTTTTCTCCACTCTTTCACCAGCGTTCCTTCTTTATTAATAAGAAACGTTGAACGTTCGATGCCCATGTATTCTTTGCCAAAGTTCTTTTTCAGCTTCCATACTCCAAAGGCTTCGGACAATTTCTGTTCATCGTCTACAAGAAGTAAGAACGGTAAATCATGTTTTTCTTTAAACTTCTGATGCTTATCCTGACTGTCTGGGCTTACGCCGATAATGACAGCATCTAATTCTGCAAAGCTTTGATGGCGATCGCGGAAATCACATGCTTCTGTTGTACAGCCGGGTGTCATATCTTTTGGATAGAAATAAAGGACAATATGTTTTCCTTTAAAGTCAGAAAGCTTTACTTTCTCCCCGTTGTCACCGGTTAATTCGATTTCAGGTACTTGCTGGCCTACTTCGATTGTCATGACACAATCCCTCCAACCTATTTTTTAATAGCCTATCCAATTTTGAAAGGATATTCAACTAAGGACGCTTGCATCGGCATGTTAAAATAATGATAGACGACGTGATACGTTGAGATAGGAGGCTATTTATGAAATTCACAGAATCAGAAAAATTACATCAAGAGGCGCTGGAGCATATTGTTGGAGGTGTCAACAGCCCGTCTCGTTCATATAAGGCAGTAGGCGGCGGTTCACCGGTGGCTATGGAAAAAGGAGAAGGCGCTTATTTTTGGGATGTTGACGGAAATCGCTATATCGATTATCTAGCAGCATACGGCCCAATTATTACAGGACATGCCCACCCTCATATTACAAAAGCGATTACAAAAGCGGCTGAATCAGGTGTCCTTTACGGAACGCCAACGAAGCATGAAGTCACTTTTGCTAAAATGCTGAAGGAAGCCATGCCTGCTTTAGACAAGGTTCGCTTTGTCAATTCAGGTACTGAAGCGGTGATGACAACGATTCGTGTCGCACGTGCATATACAGGCAGAACAAAGATCATTAAGTTTGCCGGATGCTATCACGGTCACTCTGATCTTGTACTTGTGGCAGCTGGCTCTGGTCCATCCACTTTAGGAACCCCTGATTCAGCAGGCGTTCCAAAGAGCATCGCCAATGAAGTGATTACCGTTCCATTTAATGATATTGACAGCTACAAAGAAGCATTGAATCGATGGGGCGATGAAGTCGCAGCTGTCCTTGTCGAACCGATTGTCGGGAACTTCGGCATCGTGGAGCCTATGGACGGTTTCCTGCAGCAGGTCAATGACCTCACTCATGAAAAGGGCGCACTTGTGATCTATGATGAAGTGATTACAGCTTTCCGCTTTATGTACGGAGGCGCACAGGACTTACTTCAAGTAAAACCTGACCTCACTGCATTAGGAAAAATCATTGGCGGCGGACTTCCAATCGGTGCTTATGGCGGTAAAAAAGAAATTATGGAGCAAGTCGCTCCTCTTGGACCAGCCTATCAAGCTGGCACGATGGCAGGAAATCCTGCATCCATTCTTTCTGGTATTGCCTGCTTGGAATTGTTAAAACAAGATGGTGTTTACGAGCATCTTGATCAGCTTGGCGCGATGCTAGAAGAAGGCATTTTAGCCCATGCAAAAAAACATCAAGTAGATATTACAGTGAACCGCTTAAAAGGTGCTCTCACTGTCTATTTCACAAAAGAAACCATTGTGAACTATGAACAGGCTGAAAATACGGATGGCGAAATGTTCGCTCGCTTCTTTAAATTAATGCTTTCGCAAGGGATTAACCTCGCTCCTTCTAAATATGAAGCTTGGTTCTTAACGATCGCACATACTGAAAAAGATATTTCCGAGACGCTGCAAGCAGTAGATCATGCGTTTGAACAGTTGAAACAATCATAATAGGGTCAAAAACAGGCGTAAAAAAATGCGCCTGTTTTTTTATTTATCAGCTCTTGTTTGTCAAAAGCGTGTGAATCTGTTACATTTCTTCTCAATACCTTCTTTTGATGTTTTCATGAACTTTCAAAAATCACTTGAATATTTCGGAAGACCGCTGTATATTACTTAGTTGTTCATCAAAATATTTATAATAAATGACGAGTGATCATCTATTATCTAAAAGAAAGGAATGCAGGGACAAAACCAATGAAACTTGGAGCCCGTATTTTAAAAACCGGTATTGCCATTGTACTCGCGCTTTACCTGGCAACATGGCTTGGGTTGCCAACGCCCGTCTTCGCGGGAATTGCAGCTGTATTTGCTATCCAGCCATCTATTTATCGATCTTTTTTAACGATTGTTGATCAAGTGCAAGCCAATATTATTGGAGCAGCACTTGCCATTACGTTCGGTCTGCTTTTTGGCACTGGACCAGTCATTATCGGTTTAACCGCCGTCATGGTCATCGCCATTAATTTAAAGCTGAAGATTGAACACACGATTCCAATTGCACTTGTAACCGTCATTGCGATTTTAGAAAGTGCAGGGGATCATTTCCTTTCCTTTGCCTTAATTCGAACAGCTACTGTGGTGTTAGGAGTTCTTTCTTCATTTTTAGTGAATTTAATCTTCCTGCCGCCAAAGTATGAAACAAAGCTTGTTCATCACATTATGGAAAATACGGAGGAGATTTTAAAATGGATCCGTCTGAGCTCCAGACAGTCTACTGATCATTCCATTTTAAAGGATGACATCGATCAAATAAAAGAACGCATGATCAAATTAGATCACATTTACTTGTTATACAAAGAGGAACGAAGCTATTTAAAGAAAACAACCTATGTAAAATCAAGAAAGCTCGTTTTGTTCAGACAGGCCATTATGACATCGAATCGTGCCCTGTACTTGCTGAAAAAGCTTCATAAATTAGAAAATGAAATTCATTTGATGCCAGAGCATTTCAAGGAAAGCTTAACAGATGAAATTGATTACTTACTGTATTGGCATGAGCGCACCTTGATGAAATTCGTCGGTAAAATGAAGCCGCAGGACGATGAATTTCAAAATGAATGCTCTCTTCGCCTTGAAACGTTAACGAAATCATTTATCCAGCATCAGCAAAACCAAGAAAACGACTTGCTCGATTACAATATGCTGAATGTCATGTCCAGCATCATCGAATACCGTGATGAACTAGAGCATTTAGATACATTGATTACAAGCTTCCAGACGTATCACCCAAAAGACAGTGAAATTGAGACAGATGAAAAAGAAGCATAAATAGAAAAGACCAGACCGATTCCAAGAATCGGTCTTATTTTATTTTCTTCATTTTAGGATCCAGTGTGTCTCTTAATCCATCTCCCATCAGGTTAAAGCCCAAAACTGTCAGCATGATCGCTACACCTGGGAAAATTAATGTCCAAGGGGCTTGAACGAGATAAGGTCTTGCATCGGCAAGCATTTTCCCCCACTCTGGGCTTGGTGCCTGTGCACCCAATCCTAAAAAGCCTAAAGCCGCTGCTTCGATAATCGCTGTTCCGATCGCAAGCGTCGCTTGTACGATGACCGGCACCATACTGTTTGGCAGAATGTGACGCAGTACGATGCGGCGGTGTGACATCCCAACCGCCTTTGCTGCTAGCACGTATTCTTCTTGTTTAATACTCAGCACTTTTGAACGAACGAGCCGTCCAAAGGTTGGGACATTAATAATCGCAATGGCAATAAGGGCATTTTGTAAGGAGGGGCCTAAGATAGAGACGATCGCAATCGCCAGTAGAATACTAGGAAAAGCGAGTAAAATATCAAACACTCTCGAGATCACAGCATCTAGCACTCTTCCGCCATAGCCTGCAATCAATCCAAGCAGTGTGCCTAAAATGACAGACCCGAGAACCGAGAAGAAACCAACCCATAAGGAAATCCGCGCGCCATGCACAACTCTTGAAAATATATCTCTGCCGAAATCATCTGTACCAAACCAGTGCGCAGCTGATGGTGCACTAAATCGCTCACCGAGAGATTGTTCATTGATTCCAAAAGGAGCAATGAGCGGTGCAAATATCGCTAAAATGAGAAATAAAAAGACAATCACACTGCCAATGACCGCCAGCTTGTGCTGAAAGAACAGCTTCATCGATTCAAGAATCAATGATTGAGAGCGTTCTTCTTTTGGTTGAGGTGGTTCAAACTCTTTTTGTGCTTCCATGTGATCACTCTCCCTCCCTAATATTTAATCCTTGGATCAATGACCGCATACAAGATATCCACAATGAAGTTGATCAGGACAAATATGAGCGCAACGACGAGAATGCCTGTTTGAATGACTGGGTAATCACGATAGCTGATGGCGTCATATATATACCGCCCAATGCCCGGCCATGCAAAAATGGTCTCTGTTAAAATGGCCCCGCCTAGCAAGAGGCCTGTCTGAAGACCAATAATCGTCAAGATCGGAATAAGCGCATTTTTCAACCCATGCTGATAAATGATGAAAAATGAACGTACTCCTTTTGCTTTTGCTGTTCGAATAAAGTCTGAATGAAGCACTTCCAGCATACTTGCCCTTGTTATCCTTGCAATAATCGCAGCAGGGATTGTAGCAAGTGCTGTACTTGGTAAGATCAAATGCTTGATGCTGTCAGTGAATTGATCAAACCGGCCTTGCAAAAGCGTGTCCAGCGTATGAATATAGGTGATTGATTCCACTGGATTTCTGACGTTTTCACGTCCCGTTGTCGGTAAAATACCTAATTCAATCGAGAACAGCCACTGCCCCATTAAGCCTAACCAGAAAATCGGCATGGACACTCCAATGAGTGCAATAAACATCGCGACATAATCAAAGAAAGAATGTTTAAACCAAGCACTGATGATTCCAGCATTAACCCCCACAACGATCGCCAGCACCATGGCAAAAAAGGTCAATTCTAACGTCGCAAATAAGTATGGCTTCATTTCCTGGGCAATAGCCGCTCCTGTTCGTATCGAAGTCCCTAAATCCCCTTTTAAAAGGCCCAGCATGTAATGTCCGTATTGAACATACCAAGGCTGATTTAAACCGAGCTGGGTGGTTAACTGTTCTACTGCTTCTTTCGTTGCCCGCTGTCCTAAGATGACCTGTGCTGGGTTTCCTGGAATAAACCGTATAATTGAAAACACGACCAATGTCATTCCGATCAATACTGGGATGAGCATTCCTGCCCGCTTCATACAATAAGCAAACAAACAGCTTTCACCGCCTTTTCTTTGTTTGAATAAGGGAGATACAAGATCTCCCTTATTTGCTTATTCGAAATACACGTCAGTCAAAGCTTCTGAACCAGTTGGATGCGGCTGGTAGCCTTTTAAATCACTAGATGCTGCAAGCATTGGGATGGAATGCACCAATGGAATCCAAGGTGCTTCATCATGAATGATTTCTTGTGCTTTTTTATATAGCTCATTTCGTTTCTTTTGATCTGTGTCTGTTTGCGCTTCAATGAGGATGTCGTGCATTTTATCGTTTTCGAAGAATGTATAGTTGTTGCCGCCAATGCTGTCTTTGTCCAAAAGTGTGTAGATGAAATTATCAGGATCGCCATTGTCCCCTGTCCAGCCTAATAAGAACACATCAGCCTCCCCTTTACTTGCCTTATCTAAATAGGTCGCCCAGTCGTAAGTCACAATTTCTGCTTTGACGCCGACCTTTTCAAAGTTTGATTGAATGACTTCTGCTACCTTCATCCCATCTGGCATATACGGACGCGGTACAGGCATCGCCCAAAGCTTGATGCGAAAGCCGTCAGGAAAACCCGCTTCTTTTAAAAGTTCCTTCGCTTTTTCAGGATCATACGGATATGGATCAATGTCGTCATTGTAACCTTCTAAAGCTGGAGGAAGAGGGTTTTTTGCTGGCTCGGCAAGTCCTCCATAAAATGACTTAATAATGGATTCTTTATCGACCGCGTAATTGAGCGCTTGACGAACGAGCTTGTTATCGAGCGGCTTTCTTGTGACGGTCAGTCCGATATAACCTACATTCATTGATGGTCTTTCAATGAGCTGGAGTGCTTGATCCGTTTTAATGCCATCTAAATCTGACGGATTCACGCCATCCATCAAATCGATCTCGCCTGTTTTCAAGGCATTTAAACGAGCCGAGTTTTCTGGGATTGAGCGGAAGATGATTTGATTCAGTTTTGGTTTATCCTTCTGCCAGTAATCTTCGTTCTTTTCTAACACGATACGGTCGTTTTGTTTCCACTCTTTAAATTTGAATGGTCCTGTTCCTACTGGATTTTCGCGAAAGGAATCGCCGCTTTTTTCAACAGCTGCAGGACTCGCGATGCCAAACGGTGACATGGCAATATTTTTAAGGAATGTCGCCTGCGGGCGCTTTAGCTGAAATTCAACTTCATGCTCACCTTTGACGATGATGTCCTTAATCACATGGCCTTTATCTTTTTTATAACCGCCAAACATGCCATAGTACGGGAATTTTTCTGCATCACCATTCATCCAGCGGTCAAAGTTGAATTTCACTGCTTCTGCGTTAAAGTCTGTGCCATCGTGAAATTTCACACCTTCTCTTAAGTAGAATGTATATGATTTTCCGTCCTTTGCAACATCCCAGTCTGTTGCGAGACCTGGGTGGATGGTCGTGTCTTTCTCACCGTAATTCAGCAGCTTTTCAAACATATTCTCTGTGACCTTGAAGGTTTCGCCTTCTGTTGTTGTGATTGGATCAAGCGAAGTGGAGTCTCCTCCTCTGCCAAATACGAGGGTGTCTTTTGTTGCCTTCTCTTCTGATGACGGAGCGGACGAGCATCCCCCTAAAAACAGTGCAAGTGCCAGCACAAAAATGAAACTACTGAACAACCATGTCTTCTTCATTGTGTTCCTCCTTTTGATATAAGTAACACGCCGCCGCGTGCCCCGCTTCATCCTCATACAAAGCAGGTGCTGCTTTTAAGCATTTCTCCCACCTTTTTGGACACCTTTTGTAGAAAGGACAACCGCCGCTTGGCGTCATGGCAGACTCTTCTGCCGACACATCTTGCGTCTCTAGCACGTGATCCATATGTGGAATGGATTTCAGAAGCAGCGATGTATAAGGATGAAGCGGGCTGTGAAATACGTCTTCGGCAGGCCCCATTTCGACAATGCGGCCTGCATACATGACTGCGATTCGGTTGCTCATATATCTGACAACACCAAGATCGTGAGAAATAAATAGATACGTTAGAGAAAGCGTCTTTTGCAATTCAAGCATCAAATTTAAAATTTGCGCTTGAACGGATACATCTAAAGCTGAAACGGGTTCATCGGCAATGACAAGACTTGGATGGGTAATGAGTGCTCTAGCGATACCAATACGCTGCCTTTGTCCGCCGCTGAATTGGTGCGCATAACGTTCTCCGTAGGATGGGTCAAATCCGACAATATGCAGCATCTCTTTTACCCGCTTCCGTCTTTCTGCTTTCGTTCCATGTCGATGGACAATGAGCGGTTCCTCTAAAATATCTTTGATTTTCATTCGTGGATTTAATGAAGCGTATGGATCTTGGAAAATCATTTGAATGTCTTTTCTTAAAGAACGCATCTCTCTTTCTTTCAAAAGAGTGACCTCTTGCCCTTTCAGTTGAATAGAGCCTGACGTCGGTTCAGTCAATCTCATTAAGCTTTTGCCAAGTGTTGATTTCCCGCAGCCCGATTCACCAACAATGCCAAGCGTTTCCCCCTCCTTCACGTGAAAGGACACTTGATTTAAAGCCAGAGTCGAATGTTTGTGTTTAGAAAAAAAAGCGGCTGTGTCATACCGTTTTGTCAGCTGATTCACTTGCAAGAGTGGGTGACTCAGTGTCTTCTCCTCCTTCCATTAGAAAGCATGCCACGCGGTGATCCTGTTCAATGGATTGTAAAACTGGATCTTCTTCAAGACATTGCTCCATTTGATAGGGGCAGCGCGCGGCAAATTGACAGCCGGATCGAATGGTCCCAGGCTTCGGTACATGACCTGCAATGGAGATGAGCTTTTCTTTTTTCTCTTTAAACGATGGAACTGAGGCGAAAAGACCTTTTGTGTAGGGATGCAGAGGTTTTTGAAAAATACGGTCAACGGTTCCTTCTTCTACGATTCGACCGGCATACATAATCATGACTCGCTGGCATATTTGCCGCACGACACCTAGATCATGGGTAATAAATAAGATCGCGGTGTCCATCTCTTCATTCAGCTTTTTGAGCAGGCGAAGGATTTGCGCTTGGATGGTCACATCAAGTGCAGTTGTTGGTTCATCTGCGATCATGAGCTTTGGGTGACAAAGCATCGCCATCGCAATCATCACACGCTGGCGCATGCCACCTGATAATTCATGCGGGTATTTTTTAAGCAACGATTCGGCTTGCTTCAATCCAACTGTCTGAAGCAGATCAACCGCCTTCGCTTTTGCTTCTTTTTGACCGATTGCTTGATGTGTGAAAAGGGCTTCCGTCATTTGTTTGCCGATGGTCATTAATGGGTTCAGAGAGGTCATTGGTTCTTGGAAAATCATCGAAATATCATTTCCTCTTATTTCTCGCCACTGTTTTTCTGAAAGCGACAGCAGGTTTTGCCCTTCGAATTGAATCTCTCCCGTTGTGTCTGTTTGCTGATTCAGTCCCATTAATGACATAGATGTGATACTTTTCCCGCAGCCAGATTCGCCAACAATTCCTAATGTTTCTCCTTTTTGAATCGAGAACGATATGTGATGGACGATGGGTACTTTTTGCTTTTTTTGCTGAAATGCAATGGACAGCTGTTTGACATCTAGCAGCACGTCTTGTTCTTTCACATATTCACCACCCCGTCATACTTTTTAAAATTGTATTGAGACAAGCTGGGAAATATGTCATGTTTTTGACAAGCATAAAAAAGCCTATCCGCTAGAATCGGATAGGCTTCTACTAATTTAATGTTTGAATGGTAAAAAGATGGCGATAGTGGCTGTCTCTGTTCATTAATTCTTCGTGTGTTCCTTTTTCCACAATCTCACCTTGTTCCATGACGACAATAAGGTCAGCATGTGTAATTGTTGATAAGCGGTGCGCGACAATAAAGGTTGTGCGGTCCTTTGCTAGCTTTTGCATCGCTTCTTGAATGTAATGTTCACTTTCTAAATCTAGTGCAGACGTTGCTTCATCTAAAATCAACAGTGGTGGATTTTTAAGAAAGACCCTTGCAATGGAAATCCGTTGTTTTTGACCACCTGACAGCTTCACGCCCCGTTCTCCTACCTTCGTGTCATATCCTTCAGGAAGAGACATGATAAAATCATGGGCATTTGCCGCTTTTGCAGCCGAAACGATTTTTTCAAAAGAGGCTTCTGGATCTCCAACCGCAATGTTTTCTTTAATCGTGTCACTGAATAAGAATGTATCCTGCAGCACCATTCCGACTTGATTTCGAAGGCTTCTTGCCCTGTACTCTTTTATATCAATGCCGTCAATTTCAAGTGACCCGTTTGTCACATCATAAAACCTTGGAATTAAGCTGACGAGAGTCGACTTCCCTCCACCGCTCATTCCTACAAGCGCAACCGTTTGTCCTTTTTCTACTTTCAAGGAGATATTGCGGAGAATCTCTTCCTGCGTGTGTTCATAACGAAACGATACATTTTTAAATTCGACCTCTCCTTTTAAATGATCGGCTTCTTTCGCATTCGGCCGATCTGTTACCTCGTATGGCTCATCAATAAATTCAAAGATACGATCCATTGACGCTACTGACTGAGTTAATGTCGTGGATGAGTTTATGAGGCGGCGAATCGGGTTGTACATCCGGTCAATATAACCGACAAAGGCAATCATGGTCCCGATCGAAAGTGATCCATTAATGACGGTGTAGCCAGCAAATGCAATGATCAATAGCGGTGCAATATCAGTGATAGTATTGACGACGGCAAATGTTTTGGCGTTCCAATTCGTATGATTGATCGCTTTGTTTAAGAAATTTTTATTTTCATCATGAAAATTCTCTTGTTCATATTCTTCAATGGCAAAGCTCCGAATGACTGGCATTCCTTGTACTCGCTCATGTAAATGCCCTTGCACTTCAGCCAGCGCCTGTGACCGCTCTTTTGTCAGCTTGCGGAGCCGTCCGTAAAAATACTTCACTGCAAACGCATATAACGGAAAAATAATGACAGACACGATGGTGAGCTTGATGTCCAGTGTACACATAATGGCGATCACGATCAGCACGGTCATCAAATCTAGCCAAATGTTCATAAGACCTGTGATGACAAACTCTTTTGTCTGCTCCACATCGTTGATGACTCTAGAAATGATTTCTCCTGTTCTC
Organism: Bacillus sp. FSL K6-2431; assembly: GCF_038005165.1. NCBI lineage: Bacteria > Bacillati > Bacillota > Bacilli > Caryophanales > Bacillaceae > Bacillus > Bacillus sp. FSL K6-2431. The sequence goes on from NZ_JBBOSQ010000001.1 coordinate 1,189,573, forward strand.
GTGTTGGCATAATAACGAAGGCTGAGCTTTTGAATATGCGAAAACAGCTTTTCTCGAATATCAAACAATACCTTACTGCCTGTCCACTGCGCATAGTATTGTCTATAGTATTCAACAGGCGGCCTCATCACTAAAAATAAGACGAGCATGATTCCCATAATGATCAGTAGAGATGATGTCTTTTCTTCAGCCGCCCCCGAGCCTTGAATGACATCATCAATGACATACTTTAAAAGCAGAGGCAATGTTAAGGGAATCGAGAACTTGATCATCCCGATGACCATTGTCAATGCAATCTGTTTCTTATACGGTGTTACAAAAGCCATGTAGCGTTTAATGACCCCCATGTAAATCTCCTTCCCAATCTATCAGTGCCTCTTATCCGTACGCAATCAAAAACCTGTTAGCCTAAAAAGCCAAACAGGTTTTTTGATGCTCTTGCTTATTTTGTATAATGTAAAAAACGTTCATACCACATATCCACAAATTCAGGAGCAAACGGACCTTTCCGCTGGTGAATCCAATGCAATAATGTATTCAGATGCTCTCTTAAGATACTATCAATTTCCTTTGGATAATTCATCTGCCTCTTATGATCTGCATATTCATCCTCATCCAAAATATTATACGTCATGTCTGGAAAGACTTTGACATCTAAGTCGTAATCAATATACTTAATTGCTTCTTCATCTGTTGCAAAAGGAGAGCTGATGTTGCAGTAATAATATACCCCATCATCTCTAAGCATCCCAATCACATTAAACCATTGTTTTGCATGGAAATAGCAAATAGCCGGTTCTCTCGTCATCCAAGTACGGCCGTCGGATTCAGTCACCATTGTCCGGTCGTTTGCACCAATGATACACAATTCCGTTGCTTTCAGAATGGTGGTTTCATTCCAAATCCTGTGGATCAAGCCATTGTGTTTATAGCTTTGAATTTGGATGCTTTCTCCTTCCTTGGGATAGCCCATATTTTCTCCCCTACTTTCTATAACAAACAAACCTAACAGTCCAAAGACCTAATTTCCCAACTAAACATGTCTCTATCATATTATACCGTTACATCATTAAAAAATGAAATGAAAAAGCCATTCAACCCAATTGAACGGCACACTGTCTTACATCACGGTTGAACTCTTTTCCATCTGCTTATATGAATTGATGACCTCTTCTGTCTGTTTTGTAAACAAGGTTTGGATTTTTTGCAGTTCCTTACGTTTCTGTTTGATTTGATCATGAAGCCTAGTCCACTCTTCTTGTTTTTCATCTTGCAGCAATTGTTTTTCTGTTTCTAAGCATAGATCGAGTTCTCCCTGTACATTGAGCAGTTGATCCATGAGCTGCATTTGTTCTTTTACAAGCTGATCGAAATCAGACATCTAACTCCTCCCTTTTATTTTCATCCACTTTTTGTCTGTATACCATTTCTTGAAAGATTACAGAAATCCTTTGACTGTTTATGTAGAGGCTTTACAGGTTTTGTCGGATGGTGGGGGGAGAGGCAAAAAGAAAAGCACTTCATTCGTAGATGAAGTGCTTTCCTCTGTTTCAGTGATTAGCTGTTTTGTTGTTTGTTTTGCTCAGCTTTTTGGTTGTATTTTTTTACTTGCTGTGCGTCAGTCTCGCTAGCAAATTCAGTACCATATTGACCTTGAGCAGTAGCTTGGTTTTGTTTTTTCACTTGTTGTGCGTTTGTTTTGTTTTGTTGTTTATCCATCATTATCACCTCCACGCACATTAATTTGTGCAGAAGGTGTACTTCCTATTCATGATTTTTTTAAACAAGCAAAGAACGTCCGCCATCCACAATAATCGTCTGTCCTCTAATCATGTCTGCCTTGCCTGACACAAGGAATTCGACGCTATCGACCATGTCTTTAATTTCTACCATTCGGCCAGCAGGAGTGTTTTTCTTCGCGTCTTCTAAAAGCTCTTCTCGGTTCGGGAAGTGCTTAAGTGCATCTGTATCAATCGCGCCGCCAGATACAGCATTCACGACAATATTTTTTTGTGACAGCTCAACGGATAGATAACGCGTCAATGCTTCTAATGCTGCTTTTGATACGCCGACTACTGTGTAATTTTCAAGGTAGCGAATAGAGCCAAGTGAGCTAATGCTGACGATATGTCCGCCGCCGTTTTTCTCCATTAGTTTCGCCGCTTCTTGTCCGCAGAATAACAAGGCTTTCGCATTGATATTCATCGTCCAGTCCCAATGATTTTCTTCAAGGTCCATAATGGGACGCTGAACACCTGAAGCCGCATTGTTTACAAATACATCTAAACGGCCAAAGGTTTCATCGATTTGCTGAAACATGTCTTTGATTTTCTCTGGCTGACCTACATTGGCTTTGACAACCAATGTTTTTACACCCATCGCTTCAATTTCTTCCGCTGTTTCAAGTGCGGCTTTTTTGCTTCTCGCATAGTTAATGACAATGTCATATCCTTTTTCAGCTAGGCGAAGGGCTACTTCTTTCCCTACACCTCTGCTGCTGCCTGTAATTAATGCACATTTACGTTGATTCATTATGGTTCATCTCCTGATTTGAATAGTTTTCGTCCATTCGCTTCACACTAATAGAAAAGTTCCTATTAGGAGGTTACATTCATGTATGTCGGACGCGATTTAAGCCAGCTTGGCATGATGTCCAAGGATCAATGGAAAGATACTGAGCTTGCTTACTTTCATCATGCTTTCCAACAAATTTTACCTTATTTAAACGAAGAAGGGCAATCTAAGTATCGAGAAATCATTTCTGAAATTGAAAACCGCGGGGGGCTGCACCGAAATGAAGCCGATTATACCCACGGTACAACGGTTAAATACGACTAGGCTGTTCAAGTGCCATCATCCAAATTTTTTGATGTGAAACTGGCAAAGCATATGCCTTAAATTCTTCTGTTGTCACTTTTTTCAGCATCGTGTCATCAGATACAGAGGTCACACGTCCAAAGAAAACAGAAATATTCCAGATGAGGTGGGTAAATACATGCTGAATGGTGCCTTCTAAATCACCAAGCTCTGCTTGTACACCTGCCTCCTCTTTTAAGAAATCCATTAGCTGCTCTTTTTCCGTTTTTCTTCCCTTTATGGTTTCCAAGTTAGGGAATTCCCATAAATTCGCAAGCAGGCCTGTACTTGGCCGCTTATGAATATAGAGGTTGCCTGCATCATCAAATAACACCACTGCTGCCATTGATTTTGCAGTCGGTTTTTTCTTTTTGCTTTTCACTGGGAGCTCATGCTGAACGCCTTCCTCAAGTGCCGAGCAATGCATGTTCACAGGGCAAATAAGGCAGGCAGGAGATGTTGGGGTACAAATGAGCGCACCAAGCTCCATCAGCCCTTGATTAAATTCTGATGGCTTTTCCCGGGAAATGAGCTGATCGACCGCAAACTCGAAAATATTTCTCGTTTTTGGTTTTGCAATATCATCCCATATGGACAAAATACGGGAAATGACCCTCATAACGTTGCCGTCTACCGCAGGGTACGGCTTGTTATAGGCGATACTTAGTACTGCGCCGCTCGTATACGGACCTACACCTTTGAGCTTTGAAAATTGCTCTTTCGTATCAGGGACAACGCCCCCGTAGGATTCATAGACTTCTTTCACAGCTGCCTGTAAATTACGCACTCTTGAGTAGTAGCCAAGACCTTCCCATGCTTTCATGACCTTTTCTTCATCAGCTAAAGCGAGATCTTTCACCGTCGGGAATTGCTCCATAAACCGGTTGAAGTACGGAATGACCGTATCTACTCTCGTTTGCTGAAGCATCACTTCTGATACCCAGACTCTGTATGGATCTTGATTTTCACGCCACGGAAGTGTTCGTTGTTCTTTTTCGTACCAATCAATTAAATCATGCTGAAAGCCCGCAATATCTTTGCGGTCCAGCTTTTCTTGAATGTCTTTCATATCTATACTCCTTCTCATTGGACCGAGGGCTAACGTTCTGAAAAGAACCTTATTTGTTGTATACTGTTTGTAGATACGTTAACATGTTACATTAAATCGGGATAAAGCAAAAGTGATTTTGCACATAGTCTTGATTGGAGACGTATACTTTGTATGATTGTTCCTAAGCATGACAACTAGGAGGTAATCAATTGGACACTGGTACTCATGTAGTAATGGGCATTTCTCTTGGGGGACTTGCACTTTTAGATCCAGCCGTCAGCGCAGATCCACACATGGCACACGCCGTGATGATCGCGACCATCGCCGGCTCCCAAGCACCAGACATTGATACTGTGCTAAAACTTAAAAATAATGCGGTTTATATAAGAAATCACCGAGGATTTACACATTCCATTCCGGCTGTACTGTTTTGGTCATTGCTAATTCCGGCTGTGATTTTCCCATTTGTGCCAGGGGCGAATTTACTTCACCTCTGGTTATGGACCCTATTAGCCGTTGTGCTTCATGTGTTTGTCGATATATTCAATGCATACGGCACACAGGCCATTCGTCCATTTTCAAAGAAATGGGTAGCACTTGGGATCATTAACACGTTTGATCCGTTTATCTTTTTTACACACCTTGTCGCCATTGTCGTTTGGGCGATTGGCGGACATCCCGGCTATACGTTTATTACGCTGTACGCCGTGATTTTCTGTTACTATATCGTCAGGGTCATCATGCAGCTCCAGATTAAACGTCAGCTGCGTGCACGATTCGATGAAATTGAAGAGATTATTATTTCGCCTACAATGAAGTTCAGACAATGGCGCATTGCCGTGAAATGTAAATCCTCTTTCCATGTTGGGCGCAGCATGAATGGAGAAGTCGTCATTTTAGACACCTTTAACCGTGTGCCGGTCCCTGATACTGAAATTATGAAAATTGCCAAACAAGACGAAAACATTTCAGCTTTTCTCTCCTTCTCCCCTGTCTACCGGTGGGAAGTGGATAAATACAAGGATCATTATGAGGTGCGGTTCATTGATTTACGCTACCGCAGCAAAGGTCACTATCCTTTCGTCGCGATCTGCCATATCGACATGGACCACCAAATCAAAAATTCCTATACCGGCTGGATTTTCAGTGAAGAAAAACTGCAAAAAAAATTAAGACTCGGCTCTGTGTGAGCGAGTCTTTTTTTGTTGTGTAGGGCTTGGATTTTTTGGGGATAGATATTTGAATTTATGTAATTCGCAGAAACTGTGGACTATGCACTTATGTTGAGTGTGACGACGAATTACTGCGCTATCTCGATATCCAAGACATTTTCAATCCATCCTGGCTATCCTTGATGGATTGAAAAAGGTTATTTCAATCCACGCACTCATATAGAGTGCGACGTCAACGGAGCTATGGAGGGATATGAAACTGTAATATTTCAATCCACGCACTCATATAGAGTGCGACAAGAGTACAAGTGCAAGGTATAGACTCTGCAATTATTTCAATCCACGCACTTATGTTAAGTGCGACTTATATGGGGAAGGAACAGTAGTGGAAATACATAAATTTCAATCCACGTACTCATATAGAGTGCGACAATAGGCACTGCCAGACCCACAATAACAACAACTGATTTCAATCCACGCACTCATGTAAAGTGCGACACTCACTTATCACTAACAACCCAGAAACAATATATATTTCAATCCACGCACTCATGTAAAGTGCGACAACTTCCATTCATTGTTGACGATAATGTAAAAGAATTTCAATCCACGCACTCATGTAAAGTGCGACTGCGATTTCTGCCCTAATTATAACATTTTTTAGGTAATGATAGCTAAAACCCTCAATTTTCTATATGGAATTTTGTTTTCACCTCTAAATAATATACATTTTTTCTCAATTTTGTCGAATAAAAAGGTGCGAATGTCCCAGGAATTTTATGTTCACCTCACATTCGCACCGACTTTTTCTTAGTATGAAATATATTGAAACTTGTTAATCAAACTTCTTTATATTTCAGCAACAATTGAATCCAATTAGATTCATGACTACTGAGGCAGGAGGCAGAGTTATGTTTTCACAATTATTAATCCATCCACTCATGTAGAGTGCGACCTGAAACACCAAATAAACCGACATATCCAAGCAAGATTTCAATCCACGCACTCATGTAGAGTGCGACCGGGACATCTGTAAAAGAACCCGAAAAGTTAGAATTTCAATCCACGCACTCATTTAGAGTGCGACGACCCTTTTCAACACAACGAACTATACACTGAAGATTTCAATCCACGCACTCATGTAGAGTGCGACGTACTTTCAGTATCAATCTGACGGCACGCTGAAGTGTATTTCAATCCACGCACTCATGTAGAGTGCGACCGTCTTGAGATAGGACTTTCACAAATAGCGATGGATTTCAATCCACGCACTCATGTAGAGTGCGACATAAGGGCAAAAAAACAGCTATCCCCCTTAGAATTTCAATCCACGCACTCATGTAGAGTGCGACTGCGATTTCTGCCCTAATTATAACATTTTTTAGGTAATGATAGCTAAAACCCTCAATTTTCTATATGGAATTTTGTTTTCACCTCTAAATAATATACATTTTTTCTCAATTTTGTCGAATAAAAAGGTGCGAATGTCCCAGGAATTTTATGTTCACCTCACATTCGCACCGACTTTTTCTTAGTATGAAATATATTGAAACTTGTTAATCAAACTTCTTTATATTTCAGCAACAATTGAATCCAATTAGATTCATGACTACTGAGGCAGGAGGCAGAGTTATGTTTTCACAATTATTAATCCATCCACTCATGTAGAGTGCGACCTGAAACACCAAATAAACCGACATATCCAAGCAAGATTTCAATCCACGCACTCATGTAGAGTGCGACCGGGACATCTGTAAAAGAACCCGAAAAGTTAGAATTTCAATCCACGCACTCATTTAGAGTGCGACGACCCTTTTCAACACAACGAACTATACACTGAAGATTTCAATCCACGCACTCATGTAGAGTGCGACGTACTTTCAGTATCAATCTGACGGCACGCTGAAGTGTATTTCAATCCACGCACTCATGTAGAGTGCGACCGTCTTGAGATAGGACTTTCACAAATAGCGATGGATTTCAATCCACGCACTCATGTAGAGTGCGACATAAGGGCAAAAAAACAGCTATCCCCCTTAGAATTTCAATCCACGCACTCATGTAGAGTGCGACTGCGATTTCTGCCCTAATTATAACATTTTTTAGGTAATGATAGCTAAAACCCTCAATTTTCTATATGGAATTTTGTTTTCACCTCTAAATAATATACATTTTTTCTCAATTTTGTCGAATAAAAAGGTGCGAATGTCCCAGGAATTTTATGTTCACCTCACATTCGCACCGAATCTTTCTTAATCCTATTTTAAAAAAACTATTACTGATGATAATCATACTTATTTCGCTGTTTCATCAACAGCTTTGAATTCATTAATAAAAAGGCTGAGACAGAGTTTTGTTTTTCACAACTATATCAAGCGCAATTGTCAATATATCTTTCAAGCTACCTTCTGATAAGAATTTTACTCCTCATACTCATATAGAGTGCGATTTGAAAAAAACATCAAGCTGAACCATCGACTTTTAAGCAACAAGTTAACTATCAAATTGAGAGATTTCAATCCACGCACTCATATAGAGTGCGACGCAAAACTATGGTGAAAGCACGGCTACTTACAAATTTCAATCCACGCACTCATATAGAGTGCGACACCATCACTAACAAAAAAATGGCCGGAGGAAATTATTTCAATCCACGCACTCATATAGAGTGCGACTGCGATTTCCGCCCTAATTATAACATTTTTTAGGAAATGATCGTCAAAATCCTCAAGTTTCTATATAGAATTTTGTTTTCCTCTCTAAAAAATATACATCATTTACCATTTTCGTCGAATGAAACGGTGCGAATGTTCCAGGGATTTTATGTTCACCTCACATTCGCACTTAGTCTTAGATGACGTCGTCCATTTTAAGTCTTCCATAACCCGCATTTGTTTTAGCACCGATTCCTTCGTGTTCTAAAGCGCCTAGTAAGATGGTTTTGGCGAGTTCGAGCCATTCCGATTCTTCTGGTAGATTCTTTTTTGTTTTCAATAGAAGTTGAAAGCGGCCGTTGACCACCGTTAAGAAATGAATAGGTGTTGGTGAGTCATCGTCTCGAGGGCCTGGAACACTTCCCCCTTTGTTCATCTTATCTAGCTTGACGCTGTTGTAGTCTGAATGATGTGGTGTCATCACATCCACTTTGAATGCTTCTCCTACCGTCTCAGGCATCATGAGCGCATCATGAAATTCGATGATGCCAGCACGTTCGTTTGTTCCAAACAATGTGTTGTAATCACTACCACCTTGTTTTAGTTCAGGAAAGTTTTCACCTAATACAGAGTGGGCATAATGAGAGGCTACACCTTTTAAAGCTGTTCCTGGTAAATAAGGAACGCCGTATATCGGGTGTAATAACAATCCCGTTTCAAGTACACCCTCTCCTCCATGTCCAATGACTAACGGCGATATGGACTTGACTAAGCATGTGAGGTTCGTATCGGTATAATATCGCTCCACAAATTTTTCATACAGCAAGTGATTGTATTTTTCCCACTGTTCTTGATGCAAACTAATCACATTTTCATAAAATGACTGCTTCTTCGAGCTGTCCTTTATGATGTCCGACAATGTAGAACCATCAATCTCCCATTTGCTTTTGTTTAAGGTTAATGACAGATTCATTGGATGTCCTCCACATTCTCCGCCCCTTGTTCCACCTTTAAAATAGATTCCGCATATCTTTTTAACCAAACAGATGCATTTAAACCTTGTCTTGATTTGATTAAGTAATCTCGATTGGAAGCTGACCAATCTCCTTGTATATCCAATGTTTCTTTTATATCCTGAACGAATTGTTGATAAGCATTTCCTTTTTTTGATTTTGCTTCAAAAAATGTAATGGTGAGCCTTAATCCATTTGTTAAGATCATTGAGGCGAATCTGTGACAGAGTTGTCCATATTGATTTGAGAAATTCTCCTCATTCGTTTTGGCATTCATCACATGTTGATACGCTTTCTCAGCATAATGATGTTGAATGAGTTTCATGATCCCTCCCCTCCTGTCATACGCCAGGATACTCTTCCTTTACCTACGTTTGTGTTTCCACCTAATTGAAGATACATCTGTTTTTCTAGTTGATTTAAAAGTTGATGTCTAACGGATAAATTATTGCTTCCATCGACACGATCACACCACATGAGCCCATAAAATATGGCTTCTGCCGGTACATACTCTTCATACCAGAGAGCACCTTTACTAACTGTTTGGGTTTCATGATCAATTCTAATACGAGGTGTCACTTCAGAATTCATGGTGACAATGTATTGAAAAACGTCATCACTTACAATCACAAATCGTTCTATCCAAAGAGTTTGTGATTGTTTATCGTCGAATAAAAGTTTGGCCATCTGTTCAGCAAAATCGGTTAGTTGTGGAGATTTTTTCGCAGCCCCTTGAAATTCACCTAGATATAATTCGTCATTCTCTACTAATTTAGAAATCATGGTGACTAGCGTGCTCGATTCTTCGATGAGATCAGGGATATCCAGCGATACGCCTAATGCTTTTGCATCGCGGGCTAATCTTTTCAATATGAGTGGACTTGCCACATATCCAAATGTACCGTATCTACTCGCCACCGGGAATGAAAATAACCGGCCATCTGTCATGACGACTGCTCCTGCGCTTCCATCTTGATCTCCTTGTGTACCAAATACTTTTTGTACGAATGTGTCTTGTCCTTTCGCGCGATAATGTTCACGCTGCACGCCTTTGATACTGCTTCCAGGTATAATCGGCCATTCTGTTACTTTTTCTCGTTGAATGGGCATATCAATCACGCCAACTCCTTCACCCGCTCCAATATGAAGGGGGGATAAACAATGTATCCAAAACCAACGGCTTGCTTCCATCATCTCACTCCTCTTATTCATTCGGCTTCCATGTTCCCCAAAGTGCTAACCCGCAGCCATCTTCACGATCAAACGCTTCTTTGCGCCGGTTACGATCGGATACTGATTGAAGCCACATTTTTTCGGCCAGTTCTGCTGGATCTCCTTCTTCTACTGTAAAGAAGTAAACGCTACCCGCAGGGACTAAGCGGCGTATTGCTTTTTCACGCCCTTTGTCTTTATTTGCTAAACTCCATCCAGAGATAGGCTGCCAATATGGAACAGATGCCCAAACCAATTTGAGTCGTACATTTGTATCAAATAGTGGTTTTGACATGAGCTGTTCATCCAGCCAGCCGGGCTGCCATCCTTTACTGAAATAAGCAGGTGTCGCCAATATCATGCGAACATACGGCTTGTTTTTGAGCGATTCTTTAATAGCATCCGGACATGTCCAATCTTGTTGGTATACATGTGGCCGGTCTTCTATATGAGCCAGCCGCCGTTCACCACCGATTGGGTGAATCCCTGAGAAAGGCTTTAATTCTTCTGACTCTTCAGTAGATAAATCTATTCCTGCCTCCAGTTTAAAGTCATCTGGGAATAAGAGCGATTCAGTTGAAAATAGATGCTGATCTTTTGCTCTTTTACTGCCAGTTTCCACCTCAATTTGTGTTCGCTCCTGACGCTGTAATGCTGGAATAAATGCAGGTGGTGCATCATTTTTGAACGAATGATTTTCCTTCTGCATGTGTTGGTATTCAGTCAAGGCTTCCTTCACCTGACTCTCATCCACTGCGTCTGTCAGCCAGTTCATCATCCACTTTAGTGATACAAAAGCAGGCGGCGATTTCATTTTTTTACGAGCACCAGCTCCAATTGGCGGCCATAATGCCTCACTAAAACGGCCTGTTTTTCCTGTGCCAAAAAAGCCCTGTCCTTTCGACATCATTCGCTTCGGTCTCACTTGATACATGCCATACTCATCATCGAATAACTCAAGGTCATTAGGCATTGGCACATATAAATGATCATGCCAGCGATATAAAGGACCTCGCACAAGAGATTTCGCATAATAAGAAAGTGGCGTGGTGTGTTTCATTGATTGTCGTGTCTTCGCTAGTGCTGTACGAAGTGTTCCTGCGACCACACTAGGGGGAACATCGTTTAATGAACGCGCCCGTATACCCGGTACACTTTGAAATGGGCGTGCATCACGAATAAGCAGCGGATCAAGCGGTTGAATGTGAAACCATCTTTCAGGCATGTCCACTTACCTCCTCTAGTTGAAGAGCAATGATCATACATTCAGCGATTGTATGTAATTCTTCTAATGTATTCTTCTTCGGTATATACTTCGCAATCAATTGATCGATCCACTCTTTCGTTTCTTGCTCTGTTTTTGCTTCCGTTTTCTTTTTGAATGCAAGACGTCTTATCTCTAGTGGAATGAGTTCATCTAAAATTGCTGGCTGTTTTTTAAATGAAGACTGTTCGTATGTTTGATACAACTCTCGTAAGCCATATGCAAAGCCAGATGTGAAATAAGACTGCTTTAACCACGTCGTCATCTCTTGGATAGACGCTACTGGATCGAGTTGAAATGAGACTGAGATATTCATTGCGTCTCCTCCGCCACGTTTTTGGAAATGAATCGCTAATGAATTTCGCTCTTGTTTTGCATATTGTTCAGCCTGACGTGCCATGCTCCTTACTTCTTCGAGAGGCTCAAGCATATGAACGATGGCGATTCCAATTGAAATCGAAGGAGGTGTCTCACTATGTTGATGAGCATTCATCGTTGATACAAATTCTCTTTGTAATTTCCCAGCTGCTTCTAAGCATTGGTGCACCGGTACATAAGCCATGACATCATCTCCACCACCATAAATCAATGTACCTTCACATTCGGAAATAATTCCACTTGCCTTTGAAGCAAAAGTTGAGAGCGTTTTAGAAAATGCAATATGACTTTCTACATGTTGTATATTTCGCAGTTGGCTGCCCATTTTATCTCCATCCGCCATGAGAAAGGCATAGTAAGGTGAAGGTGCTGGTGGTTTGACCGGCCGGCCATGATGCTTGCTGTATTCACCTTTGAAATATTTTTCGAGCAGCTGTGTGATATCATTTTTCGCTTCTGTTCGTGTGGTCCCGACAAGTCCACGTTGTTCAAGATAATCTTCTATTCTTCTTTCATAAAAAAGCGATGCCTCACTCAAATCAAGAGGAGCTACTGTCAGATTCATATTCTCAAAATACGTTTCTACAGCTCTCACATATTGTGTGGCTGCTTTCTTCATCTGTTCATTTTTTAGCAACATGTTTTGATAGGGAGCAAACGCTTTATCGCAGACAGATGGAAATGTCATACTCGGATGCTTATGTAAGGACAATCGTTTGATCACTGAAATCGCATCTAATGATTCATGTTCACCAATTCCCCATTTAGCAAGTTGCGCCACTTGCTGTGGTGTTTTTTGCTTTTGGAAAACTGATTCCCGGCCACCATCAAGTGATGATTTTGGTTCACCGAATAACGCCCCTGGCTCATTTTGTTTAAAATCTCTTAAAGTCTTCCTTGCCGCCATTAAACCTTCGACTTCTTGAAGAGCCATATGATATGGACTTGCGGACGCCTTTGCCGCTTTGTCTTGATTTTGCATCTCAGTCCACACAGCATAAAATTCTATTAAATCATCTACTTGTCGATTCCATGTGCCTATTTGAATATAAGGATCAACTATTTCTCTAACAAAGTCTGCGTATTCCTTCCATTTGTCATATATTGCTTTTTTTACTTGTCTTGCAATGGATGAAGGCTGTTCGTGTGAAATTTCTCCCAATATTTTATTTGGTGCATTGTTTGGTTCTGCGTCGTTTGGTTCTGCAGAGGATTCGTTGAACACAGGGAAAATAATCGTTCCACCCAGTTCCTGAAATTTCTTCGCACCTGCTTTACTTAATTCAGATAGAAGAAAAGAGCCAAACCATAAATCACGCGTCCGCCGTGCTTGCGCAATAAATTCTTGAACAGGCCCTATCGAAAATAGCATTAATGTTTGTTTTTGTGATTCTTCTGACAAAATGTTTGCACCTCCTTGCTATGTAAAAAGGCTTGAATCGCCGATGAGTGCGTCCGGCCACTCTCGTCTTGTAATGGGTTGTTTGAGTAGGTGGTTGTTGGGTAGATACTTTGTTCATCTGTTACATCGGGCAAAGGCTTTCCTTTTCCTAAAAGCGATAAAGATTCGATCTTTGGTTGCTGCAACACCATCACCATGCCCACTGATTCCTTTTGATTAATAGCTAACGGTTTTAAGATGAGTGGTGAAGCCAAACGATCCTTTCCTTTAGGTAGGAGCGTTGTAGGTTTTGGGTCTTTCCCCTTATCTTTAGGAGCAAATCGAAACTGAATAGGCAAACCAAATTGAGCTCTAGGAAATGCTTGATATTCAAATGGTTTCTCTTTTGGATATGGGGTTTCATGACCTGATTTAGCCTTACCTGTTAACAGACGAATAGTATCTGCTTCCGGCCAACAACTTCTCCCCATTTTTTTATTCGGGTTTGATCTTCTTCGAAATGTTTCATATGTCTGAATGACGGATCGCCAGCTTGAGATAATTGATGATGGAAATGCCTGTACTTTGAATTCACGACTAAGCGTCGGCCATTCTCGACTTGATGCTGGCAATTGGATGTCATATTCTAAAAGTTTTTGCTCAAACCATTTTTCCAATTGGCTTTTTGTCCTCTTGTTGTATGGTGAAAATTGCTTGCAATATAAACTGCCACACCCACGTCTCGTTCTTGACCCAAGTCCACCGAAGTTGATCCAAGCCCATAATGCTGCTTCAACTTCTTTTTTGATTAACTCAAATTGGGTTGTTTTTTTAGATAACCGGATATTTAAAGAAAATTGCGCCTTCATGAGGTATGGTGTTTGATCTTTCATATTTGAAAGAACATACCGTGGAAAAGGATGATTTTTCTTATTTAAAAATGATTTTGAATTTCTTTTCAATTCGTCTTTCTCATAATGCGTTACCACTTGAATTTGACTCGCTTGTTCTGTATGACCAAATATCTCTGCTTCTCTTTTAAATAATTCATTCGCATTTTTGCAGGCAGCTCCTCGAGTTGCACGCCACCAGAAACGAAGATGTCCACGAATTGCACTTTCTCGAATCGGTCTGTCTTGATCAATTGAGTTTGATTGGGGCCCTCCCCCAAACATTGGCGTAACCAAATGAATAGTAAGCGGCTCTTTAAAAAGTCTTTGGTCTTCATGGATTTTCGTATCAATCGCATGTTTCACATCATGCCAATTGGTTTTGGGTTTTCTAGATTCCCTTGTCATGTCGCTCTCCTTTCTTCACTTTGTTATCTGTTTCTGAAACAGCTTGGCATATGCATAGTGAGGGAAAAACATGGGATTGTTAATGAGCATCAGCAATTGATTTAATTGGAAGTTCAGCGTTAACAGATCGTATCCATCAATACGTAAATCGCTGAGTTTGTTTTCATCTAAAAATTTTTCTTCTTCCTTATATCGTTTTTCTTGTTTGAAACAATTTAATTCGTTTGACCACCATCTTAGATGTTCATGTTCATTAGGTACTTTCAATTGAAATTCATTGCTTTTTTTCATGAGCATGAAATCAAAGGACGCCGCTAATTTAGCTGCTTTACTTGAAATTGTTTGGTCTCCTTCTCTTTTAAAGTTACTTGCTAAAATGAGCAAAGGACGCGTCCTCTTTTGTGTGTTACTTTCACTTGTAAAGTAACCTGTAGCCATTCTAGCAATTCCTGTTGTTTTTGGTGTTAACTGTTTTATTTTTTCAGACCATTCTTCTAAACCTTTTTCTTTCAAATTAGAGCTTTTACATTCAATAGCAACCGCAACCGCCTCAATCGGTATAAACTTCAACGAATTGTGTTGGAACACATACGGCGTATACTGCTCATCAAATACGGCAATATCGACTTCGTTAGAATGATTTCCATCTGAGTCAATAATGATGACACCTTGTGCTATTGAATATTTTTTAGGAATGATTTTCCGAAAAAACTCCATCCACATCACTTCTCTAGAATCCCCTGTCAGCCCTCCATGGTTAGAAGCAAAGTCCACTTCTTCTGATATCATGCTGTTTAATCTTTGATAATTCTCTAAGATCAGCTGCTCCACTTTACTGGTTCGCTCCGTTTCACCCAAACCAATTCCTCCTTCATCATTCATTACGAATGGATAAAATTTGAATCTAAATGACTACTTTTCATTTCGACTTATTTTGAGATTTTTTTAGGTTTATTTAGGAAAAAGAAGAAAAAAACATGACTGCAATGAGTCATGTTTTCACTATACAAATGAACAGTATATTTGATGGCTATTTGAAAGAGGATGTTGTAAGAAGATGGATTTGAGGTGGCCATAACCGTTTAAGAGACAATCATTTAAAATCGCGCACTCATGTAGAGTGCGACTTTCTCGTATGAATATTGACTTTGGAAACAGCATATTTCAATCCACGCACTCATATAGAGTGCGACACTTACCAACAATAGGCGGTGTACAAAGTTGGGGATTTCAATCCACGCACTCATATAGAGTGCGACTGCGATTTCTGCCCTAATTGTAACATTTTTTAGGAAATGATAGGTAAAATCCTCAACTTTCAATAAAGAATTTTGTTTTCTCCTTCACGAAATATACATTTTTACCCATTTTGTCGAATAAAAAGGTGCGAATGTTCCAGGGATTTTATGTTCACCTGACATTCGCACCGAATCTCTCTTAATCCTATTTAATTAAAAACTATTACTGATGATAATCATACTTATTTCGCTGCTTCATCAACATCTTTGAATTCATTAATAAAATGGCTGAGACAGAGTTATGTTTTTCACACCTATTTCAAGCGCAATGTCAATAAATCTTTCAAGCTACCTACTGACAAGAATTTTATTCCTCACATTCAGATAGAGTGCGACAAATATAAGACCTGTAATTAATACGGCTACTGTATTTCAATCCACACACTCATGTAGAGTGCGACGCGTCTTTCTTTCCTTCTGGTGCATCCTCAGCGTTATTTCAATCCACGCACTCATATAGAGTGCGACCTTAAAGCAAAACAGACTAGAAGTGTTGCTTTCAAATTTCAATCCACGCACTCATGTAGAGTGCGACATATTTACAAGCTGCAGGAGAAACTATTTGTAAAATTTCAATCCACGCACTCATGTAGAGTGCGACCTTAAAGCAAAACAGACTAGAAGTGTTGCTTTCAAATTTCAATCCACGCACTCATGTAGAGTGCGACAAGACTTAGGCTATAAGATCGACAAAAAGGGCGAATTTCAATCCACGCACTCATGTAGAGTGCGACTGCGATTTCTGCCCTAATTGTAACATTTTTTAGGAAATGATAGGTAAAATCCTCAACTTTCAATAAAGAATTTTGTTTTCTTCTTCACGAAATATACATTTTTACCCAGTTTTGTCGAATAAAAAGGTGCGAATGTTCCAGGGATTTTATGTTCACCTCACATTCGCACCATCAGTTCCTCTTACAACTTCGTCATATATTCCACAATAAACTCCCAAAAGCCAGGTCCCTCTTGGTAAATCAGCCAGTCTACTTTTTCGATGAGTTTGATATAGAGTTCTTGTTCGAGGTCTTCTCTTTCTTGATATGCCGTGTTTTGTAGTTTCTTTTTGATCATGGGTGTGAAGGTTTCAATGAGTTCTTCCATTTCCCCATTGGTCATTTTTTCTTCGTTCACGGACATCTCCCCCTGTTTCTTCTTTTATTTTGTTGAGCGCTTTTTTGTGGATGTTTGAGATGTTTTGTCTCGTTTCGCCTAGCCGGTCGGCTATTTCTTTCATTGTTTGACCTTCAACATAAATATGGGTTAAGACCATTTTTTGTTTGTCTGTGAGCTGCTGGTAGGCCTTGTACAACGCCTGATCTTGCAGGTGCTCCCCTAGGTCTTGCTGGTTGAAGAGCACAGCTTCATACGTATCTGTTTGAACAGGATCTTTCACTTCTTGCGTATCAGGATGATCGAGTATGAGCGGAAAACGCTGCTGCTTTTTTTTCACTCGTTTGTCAAAGTCGACTGAAAAGATGCGGATCATTGTGGAAATATACTTGATGATGCGGATTTTTTGATAAAACTGCTTGAACTCGGAATCTAGTTTTTTCGCATTTTCTTCGTTTGGCTCTTCCATGACTTGCTTAAGCAACTGCTGGTTTTTAGGGTTACTTAAAAATTGCTGAATGAGCGGGTGATCAACGATTTCATTCCATTTTGCTTTCAATAACAGCCGATAATCCATGTGCATCCTCCCCTTTGTTCTCTCTACTTGCATTAAGTGGACAAAAGTTAAAAAAAGTAAACTTTGTAAAACGGGTCTAATGGTTCATTTTCTCCCCCTTTGATTTCCTATTTCTTCTTTCATACCACTTATAAAGAAGACGAGCATCCGCTGGGAGGTGAGACAAATGGAGACCTTTTTTTCGGAGGAATGGCTGAAGCAGCTCGGTCAGGCTGGCTTTCCTGCCATTTTGACAGTTTACTTGCTGACACGTTTTGAACGAAAGTTTGATGAATTAAGCAAGCTCATCCAACGATTGGTCGCTGTTCAAAAAAATGATGAATCAGATTGACATCTGCTTGATTCGTTTCACCTTATGAAAACGAGGGCGAAATGAAAGGCCTTTTGTCACCTCACACAATACGATGTTGAAAGGGGATTTTATCATGAGTGAAAAGCAAAATGGTGTACCACAGCCGATTCGAGGAGAAAAAGGAGCAACGGTCAAAATTCCACGTAATCTCGAGCGAGACAGACAAAACCCAGATATGCTCACGCCACCAGAAACCGATCATGGAACGGTTCCCAACTTGAAATATTCTTTTTCTGATACGCACAACCGTTTAGAAAAAGGCGGTTACGCCAGAGAAGTCACAGTACGTGAACTGCCCATTTCTAAAAGTCTTGCCTCTGTGAACATGCGGCTAAAACCTGGTGCGATTCGCGAGCTGCACTGGCATAAGGAAGCGGAATGGGCGTACATGATTTATGGGGAAGCCCGGATTACATCGGTTGATGCAGAGGGGCGCAATTTTACAGAGGATGTGACCGAGGGGGATTTGTGGTACTTCCCTTCAGGCTTGCCGCATTCTATTCAAGCACTTGAACCGGGAGCTGAATTCTTGCTTGTGTTTGATGATGGTTCTTTCTCTGAAAATAGTACGTTCCAAGTGACTGATTGGCTTGCCCATACGCCAGAAGAAGTTGTGCTCCAAAACTTTGGAATGACAAAGGAGCAATTTGAGAAGCTGCCAGAGAAAGAGAAGTATATTTTCCAAAAAGGAATTCCTGGTTCCCTTGAATGTGACAAGGTGCAAACAGAGCAAGGAGAAGTTCCGAATTCCTTTAAATATGAGCTGTTAAAACAAGAGCCAATTACGTCAAGCGGTGGACAAGTGTGGATTGCGGACTCTACCAATTTCAAAGCGTCTAAAACGATTGCATCCGCTCTTGTGAAAGTTGATCCAGGTGCCATTCGTGAGCTGCACTGGCATCCAAATACGGATGAATGGCAATATTTCATTTCTGGAAAGGCACGAATGACAGTATTTGCCTCTGATGGACATGCGAGAACCTTCAACTATCAGGCCGGAGACGTTGGCTATGTGCCATTTGCGATGGGGCATTATGTAGAAAATACAGGTGACGAACCACTTTATTTCTTAGAAATCTTCAAGAGCGACCATTATGCAGATATCTCACTCAATCAGTGGCTTGCAGTCACACCGAAACAGCTTGTTCTTGATCATTTAGATCAAGGCGAAGATTTCTTAAAACTGCTTGATACAGAAAAACACCCTGTCATCGCTGCCCCTAAAAAAGAGGATTAGTTCCACCTTCCTGCAAAAAGGCTGTCCTTTTTGCAGGTATCTTCATGTAAAGGAGTGTTGTTTACCCATGCAGCAATCTGTTCACGCTTTATGGCAAGGGCTGAAATGGCTGATGGCGACGTCGGCTATCTGTTACATATTTTTGTTGTTTTGTGTACTGTTCTTTCATTTAACGGGTGCTTTTTATCAATCGATTTTATCGCTGCTACTGTTTATGGGCATCTATGTTGTACTCGGGATCTCTTTTGAACATCTGGAACACGTGCTCATGCGGTTTGTTCGCAAATGCCGGTCCAAAAAACGATCCATCGTTTTCTATGCCATCTTATTTCACCTTTTGTTTATTTGGGGTGCTGTCTATTTATCAGACGAATTGGTTGACGGCATTTTACTGTCTACTTCTGAGGAAGTTCTCTTTGCCATGAGTCTTTGGTTGTTTCATTTTTTGTTTGATTATGCGACGTTTCCATTTGATAAGGAAGCTTCGTGAGGCGCTATCGTCTTTCTGTAGAGAGCGCTTGTTTGACCTGCTCCATATGATGAAGATCATGCTTAATTAAACCTTGAAAATAACTTGATAACGTCAGCTCGGTTTGACCGATCAGAAAGGGTGTAGTCCAGCGAGATGCTTCGATTTTCTTCATTTCTTGAAGCAATTCTGTTCTGACAGCAATAAATCGCCCGATCGTCTCGCTTCTCTCTTCTTTTCTTGCTCTTTCGGCTGACTGTATATTCATTTCATGCACATCAGGTGCCTTACATAACGCCCGATCGTTCCAAAATTCCTTTAGGCGATCATGTAAAATAAATTCATCCCACGGAACAAAATGTGCGATGATCTCAGCAATACTCCACTTCCCATCAGCAATGGCGCGGCGCCATTCTTTGTCTGTTAATTCCGTTAGCGATTGTACCCATTCAAGGGTGTGTTCATAGTGTTTTATCACGGTGTCTTTGCTCATGTTTTGTTATCCCCTTCATGTTTTTAAAAGAAGTTGATTAGAAATTGGTTAGTTTCATTCTTGCGAAATCATTTATAACATATTATCATATACTTTAATTACCAAATGAAAAGGGGGAATTGTGATACGCTGTCCTATATGAAAAAGCTTATTTTTTTGCACTAAAATAAACCGACCGGTCTGTTTATAAAAGAGGAGGGGAAATAATGAAATCTCAACATGTGATCATTATCGGCAGTGGTGTAGCAGGATTGGCTACTTCTTTATTTTTAAAAAAGGCTGGGATGGAAAGTACGATTTATGAAAGCAGGTCAGATGAAGAATTAGAAACAGGAGCAGGTTTTTTACTGTCTCCGAATGGGGTAAAGATTTTGGATGAAATCGGGTGTAAAAATGAAGTGATAGCAAATGCAACAGTGATAAAGAAGATCCAGCAAATAAACAGTGAAAATGAAGTAGAAGCGATCTTTCACAATTATAGTGAAAAATATTATGATGCCCCTTTACTGAACGTCATGAGAGACCAAATCATCAAATCACTTTTAAAAGAAGTTCACCGTCAAGGAATAGAAGTGAAATACAACAAAAAGTTAACCTCGATCAAACAGCAGCCTCATTCCGTTCAGGTTCTTTTTGAAGATGAAACTGTGATAACAGGTGATATTGTAATAGGAGCAGATGGAACTTTTTCGAAAACAAGAGAGGCTATTGCGTTTAATGCTAAATTAGATTATAGCGGTTTTTGGGGACTGCAAGGAGTATCGTTTGTGAAGGATTTTGTATTGGATGAGGCAACAAGTTATTTTTACAATGACGGAAACTTTCAATTCATTTTTGGAAAAGCGCATCCAACAAATAAAATGAATATTTTATGGCAAGCTTTCTCTCAGTGTCCTGAGAAGTTACCTACAAAACATTTTGAGAAAGCCAATAAAGAAACCATTCGACAGTTATTATATAAACAAATGGAACATTGGAACATTCCTAAACACCTATCTGACATCATCGATCATACAGACATGTTCTTTCCAAGAAGTATCTATGAAATAAAGGATCTTCCTGTGTGGTCAAAAGGACGAGTTGTTCTTATAGGTGATGCTGTACATACAGCAAATCCTTTTGTTGGTCAAGGAGCATCGTATAGTCTAGAAGATGCCATGGTCTTAGCAAAAATGCTAAGGGATCATGATGATCGAGATGCGTTCTATTATTATGAAAAGGATCGAAGAAAGAGGACAGAAGAATTGAACGCGCTACTTCAGCACATAAGTATTCAAAACGATATTGATAAAAAAATGAACGAATATACGATTGAATGGGATGAAGAAACTTACGTATGAGATGAAAGACAAAAAAACACCACTTATGATGGAAAGTGGTGTTTCTTGTGTTGTCTCCGTGCATATAGGATCGCCCCAATCAAACTGACGAGTGAAATCAACGCAAGAATTCTGATATAAGGCGGATAGTAGGTTAGCACAATATCGTTTTCGCCTTTTTCTATTGGAAAACCGATAAAGGCGTAATTGGCTTGTTCAATATCAGTCTGCTGTCCGTTCACCGTGAGCTCCCAGCCTTTTTCATATGGAACAGGCAGAATCATGTAGTCATCACCGCGCTTGTTATCATACGAAATCGTAAAGCGGTTATTTTTTAGCTTTACTTGCTGGTTGCCATCATCTTGTTTTTCTTTTTTATATGCTTTCTCTAGGACGCGGTAAGGCTCTTGATACAGCTTCAGTTGATTGAGCTCGTATGTCCCTTTTGGTACTCGAATGGAGAGGATCTTTTCCGCAGGGACCCGAATCGTCACTTCATTGACACCTGTTTTGTAGATGGATGTATTGCTTTTTCGAGATGTAACATAGTCGTCAATGGATAACTGAAACCCTTCGTTACGGTCGGTCCGCTTCACATAAAAGCTCACATACACATCCCCGGCACGAGCGATATCATCTGGAAGGGTGATATTCAGCCCGCCCGTTTTCCCGTATACATCAAGCACGCCATTTTCGTATACCGCTTGTTCAGTATGAATGTTTGTATCCTTTATTCGATCAGGCGATTGGTCGATTTCAGCATTTCCTTTTTTGTTTAAGATCACACCTTGCAACATCGCATGTTCTTTATCAAGTGCTGACGCATGCTCTAGTGACTTTTCTGAATAGACGGTACTCGTTGTTCTTGCAAATGGGAGCGGGCGTGTATTTTCATACACTTCATAATGTTCGCTTTCCAATATTGGCTTAAAATAAACCGGCGGTGAGAAAGACACCCTTTTGTCTCTCATATAATACTTCCCGTAGGTCAAGCTGTATAAATTCGCCCTGTCTCCCATTGTTGCATACCGGCTGACACTTTCCCGTCCCATATCGATTTGCAGGTCATTCCAATAGAAATTGAGCAAATGCTGATTCAATATACTTGAATACACACTCATGCCTTGGAAGCCTTCAAATAATGGGGTATTGTTGCGCACGCCATTCATCCAATCAATCCGGGCAAGCGGATCTTTTGAGCGGCTTTGAATCTGCTGAATGAGCTTCATTTGTTCATGTCCAGCATATGCCTCACTATTCAGATACGTATCTGATACGCTCTTAATATTGCTTCTTTCAGATAAGTATCCCTGCTGATACACGCCTGCTGTCAGTAAGCTGATGGCAATAAGCACAGCTGAAAAGAGACGAAGGTGCTGACGTTTTTCGGCATGCATCCATAGGAAGAACAAGCTGATCACAACCAGTCCTATACCCGTAAACACAACGACATCCATGTTTCCCTTTGCTCGTTCTGAAAGGACGACAGCAAGAAGGAACACGATCCAAGCGCCTAAGACCGCACGCTTTTTCCACTTCCACTCGATTTGTGAGAAATGCTTGATCGTAATGGCAACGGTTGCTCCAACTGTAAAGGCAAGAATGTACTCAAATCTGTATTGCGGTGCTGAAAAACCATTAAACACGCTCGCCATCTTTGGACTGTAGTGAAAAACAATGAGCAGCATACTGATGGATGTGAACATGAAAAACCATCTGTTCCGGTAAAGCGGAATGAGAAACAGACAAATCAGAAAAATTACGGGTAATAAATACACCCTGCTCGTAAACAGCAGATGATCATGCAGCTCGAACCAAGGAATGGCATGTTCATACGGCGGTCTTATATTGTTAAGAAAGCCATAAACAGACGGGATAAAAAAGGCGGCACTGATCCCAAAGGATAACAGTGTAGAGATCGCAAGCGTCCAAAACACCTTCCACCCGCGCTCCTCACTTCGCAGCTTGATCATATATCTGAAGACAAGATAGATCGCTAAAAAGATAAAGTGAATGTAAGCAAAGTAAAAGTTGTTGATCAGCATCAAACTGCAACTCGCAATAAACCAAGCGGGCTTACCCGTTTTGAATATCCGCTCAACCCCAAGTACAAGCAGCGGAAGCCACATCATGCTGTCGGTGAAAAATTCCCAAAACGTTTGATGCCGGAAATATACAATAGATAATCCATAAATTGCGGCACCTGTCAGTGCACCCAATCTATTTTGAACCATTGAAAGAAGCACACGGTAAGCGATGAAAAGAATAAGCGTCAGCTTGATTACACTCAGCCAAATCACGGCATTTGCCCAGAAATGAATGTCCGTTGACTGTATGAGATGGAGCGCATTCATCAGCCAGACGACAGCGACTGTCACCATAAAGACCGTCGACGTTGTGAAATAATACCCTAATTGCGTGTATGTACCGCCGCCTAGACCGAATTGATAGGAATAAAAGAAATTCCCTTTGACATATTCGTCATACAGCAGCTTTTTAAATGGGAGCATTTGCGAGATGCCATCCCCATCTCCTGTCATGTACCGGCCTTGCGTATATTCATATAAGAAAAAGGAGTGGCCTAATAATGCGAGAATGAGGCACATTCCAATGATTATCCATCTACGTTTCATCATCTAAATCCTTTCCACAAAAGATCCATTGTTCTTTGAAACAAAACAACCCAGCAAGCGATTCGTGCTTGCCGGTTATTTGACTCCACGTTATTTAAATAACTGTGTTAACACTCGGTCTTGTTCCTTTGAGCTTGTCTCTTGTTGCATGACATTTGATTCTTGGATCAAATAATGTGGCCTCTTTTTCGTTTCATAATAAATGCGGCCAATATATTCTCCAATCACACCTAGACTCAAAAGCTGGACACCTCCGAGGAAAAGCACAGCCGATATTAAAGTGAAATAACCAGGTACCATCACGCCCGTTCTGACGATTTGAATAAAGGTGGCAACGATGTAAATCAAAGAAAGGAATAAGATCAGTATGCCAGTATAAAAACAAATACGCAGCGGGCGGTTGTTAAAGGAAATGACGCCATCTATGCCATAGTTAAACAACTTCTTTAGTGACCATTTTGTATCACCATGCTGTCTTTCTACATTTTCATAATAGATGACCTTTTCTTCAAACCCAATCCAGCAAAAAAGCCCTTTTGAAAAACGATTTCCTTCTTTCAACTGAAGTAATGCATCGATTGCTTGGCGCGAAATTAAACGGAAATCTCCGACGCCATCACGCAAGTCCACTTCGACTACCTTGTTCATCACTTTATAGTACATGGATGATAAGTAAGAGCGAAGCTTGCTGTCTCCTTTACGATTCCGTTTGGCAATGACTTGATGGTAGCCTTCTTCATATCCTCTGACGAAGTCCTGAATCAAATACGTTGGGTGCTGCAAGTCGGCGTCCATGATGATCGCAGCTACTCCCTTCGCATATTCAAGTCCTGCCAGAATAGCGGCTTCCTTCCCAAAGTTACGTGAGAAGGAAATGTATTTGACCTTTGCACTTTTGCGAGAGAGCTCTCTCATGTATTGAAGTGTGTTGTCTTTGCTTCCATCATTCACAAAAATGATTTCAAAGTCATAATGAAAATCGCGAAACTCTTCCTCGAGTGCCTCAAAGATTCGTCTGATGTTTTCACCTTCATTGTAAGAAGGAATTATAACAGAGAGCAATTCTCGTTCCATATCGCACCTTCTCTTCACTTTTTTCACATAGTCTGATATGTTCATTATTCCTTTTTTGTCAGGAAACGAAACCCTTTTTTATTATCCATAAATTACATGTCTCTTTAATCGTTCCATTATATCAAAGTTTTATTTCCAGTGATTTTCAGTAAGATGAATTTAATGTAATTTTAAGTTTAACCATTGTAAAAAGCCTGTAATTTCGATCACAGACTGGGTATTGTATCATAAAATTGTTTACTCATTTATATATTTTCCTATTTCTTGAAAAAGATGAGGGGCACTTCTTTTAATGAAGCAGCCCTTTATTCTGCTCTTGTAGATGCTCGTTTGCCTTCGATTGTTTATTTTGGAATAAATGCAGCTGCGCACCGTAGCTCTCAATCCACTCTTGGACAATCCGTTCAGTTGTTTCCTGTCCTTTATACTTGTGGCCAGCCTTTGCATAGGTCGTTTCAAAATCACTCCATAGCAGCTCTACCCATGTACGTGCTTCATCATATGTCAGCATATTGTTTTTTTCCATCAGTTGTTCTGTTAATCGCTCAAAGTATTGTTCCATGTCGGTTCCTCCTTCATCTAGCAGAAAGTGCCTTTTTAAAAAAACCTCTTTTTTCATATACTACCCTTACGTCTTCAAAAGACGCAAATGATTTGTATTGTTTGGAGGGAATCGATATGCGTAATAAAGCAAAAGGCTTTCCAAATCAAGTGAATCACAAATTTGAAGGCGAGCCAGGCGCCACAGATGCTTATGCGTCTAAAAGGCCGAATGGTGAGACGAATACACGTCCACAGGAACGAATGAGGGCATCAGGGAAACGCTAATTTTTCCAAAGGGAGTGCTTGAGATATGAGTTCAAATGGGAAATCGTATATGGAAGACTTTGTTCAATTAAGGACAACCGCTTACCCTCAACCATGGGCGAATGCAAAGCATTCTGCCTCTCAGGTCAACGGAGAAACGCAGCAAACGCAGCACGACATCGTACTTCAGAACAACGTCCGTAAACAACGTTCGAAGTAAAGAAAAGGACTGATCTCTCGGATCAGTCCTTTTTCGTAAGCATTGAAATTGGCAGTGCATCTTCCTTATTTGGGGCTGATACTCTGTGTCCCCACGCAAATACACCATTTAAATATTCCACATAAAACTCTTCGTCTGTATCTTTGATTTGATAAGTCGTTTTCGTTTGAATCAAGGCTGGATCTAATAAGTAGGCTTTTGCCATATCGATTTTCCGTTCTAAGACGGCATATTCATTCACAATGCCAAGCTGCTCAGCCTTACGTGCTTTTTCAGAAAGAGAGGCTATCTCCTGCTTCAATTCGTATTCCGTCATCTCACTATAACGTTTGTCCATCTGTCATTCCCCTTTGTCTAAAACGTGATCAATTGTGTCGAGATCAAAGCCTTTTCTGAATAAAAATTGCTTCACTTTCATCTTCTTTTCAAATGATCCGTCATATCCTACCTTGCGTTTTGCCTTCTCCAGCATATAGAGGAGGGCTTCTTCTTCCTTTTCCTCTTCTTGTCCATCATAGGCTTCTTGAAGGGCTTTATCAATGATCCCAAACGAAAATCCTTTTCGTTGCAGCTGCAGCTTGATGCGCTGCTCGATCTCTTTTGCGGAACGATTTTTTTCTTTTCTCACAAGCTTCTGAACCTGCTTCACAGCTTCCTCCAGCTGTAAGTCATCAGGATATTGCGATAGTGCTTGTTCAATGTTGTCATCATCTATCCCTTTGAGCTTTAGCTCTTTTTTCAGGACGGACGGCCCTTTGCTGTTCGTTTTACGGTGGGTGCTGACATAGGCTTCCGCAAATTCAAGATCATTTACATACTTGTATTGCTTTAATTTGTGTATAATTTCACTAATAGCAGGTGCCGGGATTTCTTTTTTCGTCAAATAATCGGTTACTTCTTTCACCGATCTCATTCGGTAGGATAAATAATCGACGGCCTGCTGAAATCCTTTTTTCACAGCATCACCGAATTGAATGTCGATGATATCGGCTTCGTCCAGCTCTTTCCCTTTTTTCAAATCGTGCTGGACGAGCACATCTAGATCCACGCTAAAGGCGTATTTTTCATCTAGAAAAATGTTCACCCGCTCTGTATTGTTTTTCTGAGCGGAGATTTTTGTAATATAGGGCATCCTGTGATCACTCCTTTTTTAAAACAGTCAGGATGTTTCTTCTGATTTAAAATCGTGAAAGATATAGGTATGTATATGAGAGGAGAGATGTCAATTGAATATCGCCATCACCGGAGGAACCGGTTTTATCGGCCAGCACGTCACGAAAGTGCTCGCTGCTGAAGGACATCATCTATATATTTTAACAAGAAATCCAAAGGAATCCGAACAAAATCATTTACACTATGTGCAGTGGCTGACAGAAGGTGCTGCGCCTGAGCATGAATTGCCTGCGATTGATGTCTGGATTAACCTTGCTGGAAAATCCATTTTCACCCGCTGGACAGACAAGGCAAAAGAAGGCATCCTCTCTAGCCGTATTCAATCCACACAAGAAGTGAGACGCATTATAGAAGCGCAGGAATCGAAACCATCTGTGCTCATTCAAGCAAGTGCTGTCGGAATTTATGGCACGTCTCAAACAGGAGATTTTACAGAGGAATCACCTCCTGCGGATACTGATTTCTTAAGTCATACATCAAGGGGTTGGGAAGCTGAGGGGCAAAAAATTGAAGCACTCGGCATTCGTACGGTCTACACACGCTTTGGCGTCGTATTAGGGGAAAAAGGTACCCTACCACTGATGACCTTGCCATATAAACTATTTGCCGGCGGAACGATTGGCTCCGGCTCGCAATGGGTTTCATGGGTTCATGTCGAAGACGTAGCACATCTCATTGCTTATGCAATACACAATGACGACATCTCAGGTCCACTCAATGTCACATCACCGAATCCTGTTCAAATGAAGCAGCTTGGACAAACGATAGCGTCTGCCCTTCACCGCCCTCACTGGCTGAAGGTCCCACCCTTTGTCATTCGAACGGCACTTGGCGAAATGTCATTACTTGTTTTAGAAGGTCAGCGTGCGCTGCCGAAGAAGGCATTGCTTTCTTCTTATGACTTTTTGCATCCTGAATTAAAAGAAGCGATTTTGCATTCAAAGGAATAATTTTTGTCAAAAACACCCATCCTATTAGAAATGAGATGAGGGGGCGATTTTGATGAAGAAAAAAGAACACCAGCCAACTTCAAAGCTGAAGAAAACCCAGGAAGTCCTGTATCAGCAGGAATTCAAAAAAGCGGAAAGAGCAGCAGAAAAAAGAAACAAATAAGATGGATATTCCACTCCAACAAGCACATAACTAAAGTGATCTTGTAAAGGAGGGAAAGGCTTTGAAAAAAGACCAACACCAAAAAGCCAACCACGAGCTTGCAGCACAAGAGTCGGATGGCGAATATGTTGAATTTTCCAAAGAACTTGCAGATCCGAATGACGTAAAAGCAATGGCACGTATGAAAGCAGCCGATCAGCGCGCCAAAAAACAATAAGTAAAAAAAGCAGACCCTTTTGCGGTCTGCTTTTCTTCTTTTATTGAATTTCAGTAAGAAGATTTGATGCTTTCTGACGTGATTTTTCCTCAGGCACCTCTTCTGGATAACCAATATGAAGGATGGCAGCAAACCGCTCGTTTTCCTTTAGACCCATGTCCTGTTGAAAGCCTTTGTCGTATAAGATGCGGCCGCTCTTCCAGACCATACCGATTCCTTGATCCCAAGCAAGCAGCTGGAAGTTTTGAATGAGCGCGCTCACAGCGGCAAAATCATCATTTCTTACCACTGGGTTCTCGTCTTCCTTTAACACTACAAGTAAAAGGGCTGGGACTTTTGAAAAGTAATCTCTATATTGATTGATCTTTTCTTCCTTTGCATCTGGATTGTTGCGCTTGAAGAACGCAATGAAGCGATCAATAAATGTCGCTTTCGCTTCATCTGTCACCGCATATAGAAAGCGCCAAGGCTCCGTAATTTTATGATTCGGTGCATAGACCGCATCCTCTAATAACGGCTGAAGCTGCTCAATGGTCACCGGCGTTTCTTTAAATTTTCGAATAGATCGTCTATATCTGACAGCGTCTCGTACCGTTAACGCTTCTGTTTGTTGTTTGATTTCTGGCATATGTGTCATCCTTTCAATCAATCTTAATTGAAATTGATTCTCATTCACATTATAAACATCATTGCGAGCAGTTGCAAATGATGTTTCCCATCCCTTCTGCTAAAAAGTTGTTTGAGTTTTTCAAGTAATGTTACAATCATATTACGTTTTAAACAAATTTTGATAAAAAACCCAAGATGATGAAATAGGTTTAGTTATTCCCATTTTGTCTAATGCGGTTATTTTGTCAAAAGGCTTTCAAACCATGATTGGAAGGGAGGCTTCTGGATGGAATGAAAATCAATATCGGGCAAATCATTAAGCTCTACCGGTATAAACAAAATATGACCCAATCTGAATTGGCAGAAGGAATTTGTTCTGTCTCTCATTTAAGTAAAATCGAAAATGGCTCAAAGGAGGCCAATCAAGATACGATCAATTTATTGCTTGAACGACTAGGCATCAGTCAAGAAACTCTGTCACAAAAGGCACGTCACCTGCTGTCACTCTTGGATGAGTTTCAAATGAATATGTATTTCTATGCACTTGATCAAGCTGAACAAAATGCAGAAATGATCATTCAGCACGAGGAACAGTTCTTTTCGCTAGATTTAGGCATTCAGTATCATTTGTCCCTATTTCAATTTTATTTATTATCGGACAAGCAGCCACTTGCCTTAAAAACACACCGCGTGCTTAAAAAGTTTGAAAAAACCTTTATTGAAACGGAAAAAGAAATATTTGAATATCTAGATGGCATTCATCTCATTACAAATGGTCAGTTTGAAGAAGGGATAAAGAAACTTGAGAGCTGCTTTTCTTACGCGTCTGTTGAACAAAGTGACCTGTATTATCACTATGCAAAAGCACTTGGAAACATGGGACTTCTTGGCGATGCGCTTGAAGCAACCCATCAAGCCATGGATTTATATAGACAAAAGAACAATTTCAAGCGGATCATTCACTGTACACTCATTCATGGCGTGATCTCACTGGAACTAAAAGCCTTTCAAACGGCGAAGAAATATTTAAAAGAAGTGATTTTGCACACGTCCCTTTATCCTGATGCCTATATTAAAATGACCGCTTATTTTTATTACGGGGTGCTCTTAAAACGGGAAGGCGATTTTTCTTCAGCTGTGCCTTATTTACTAGATTCACTCAATTACTTTAATCAAGAACAGATAGAAGACCGTTATTGTGAAACTCTGTATGAAATCGCGACCTTATATGCTGAATACGACCGCAAAAAGGCCCTTCCCTACATACATGAGCTGTTAAAACAGCCTCGCATTCAGCCAAACTGTTTATATATGATCAAAATCTATAAATTGATGATTGAGGAAAACCCTCTTGATTTGAAAACCTATCTGATCGAAGCAGCTCTTCCTTACTTTAAACAAAATGAGCTGCACAGTGAGTACTTGTTTGCTCTTAGAACCTTGCTTTCCTATGCGGGTTCTGAGCTTGACGAACGTACCTATATGTCCTACACGAGAACGCTGCTTCATCACCTTGCATCATATGTCCCCTATTACAAAAAAGCATGACCTTCTGCCGATCGAAGGTCATGCTTTTCCTATTCATTAAATGGTCTTCTGTTGATCTGTATCAGGACGGGTGACTTGTTTGACTGAATGAACATACCGTTTTCTCGCAAAGTAATCGTACGCATGTTGACCAAAGCCTAACCAAATGCTGAGCACGATGAATGGGATCGTTCCCCATAATGCAGGGATATTGCAAGCAATTTTCAGCCATGTATAGATCCCTGAGTTTTTTTGGTTTTTGGCTAAGGAAATTGACACGATTCGCTTTTCTGCCTTTTCTTCACTTATTTTGTTCAGTTTGAGCAGCTGCGAGTGTCTAAAGGATTCAAAATGAATACGGTTCTTCCAATCGAGAGCTTTCAACAAGTCCATCGCTTTTGCACATGAAGGACTTTGCCCGTCATAAAACACAAGCAGCCTAAGTGATTTGATGGAACGCTGTTCTCTTTTTTTCGATTCAGCGAGCTTCTTTCTTTCTTGATCGAGATAAATGATTTTTTTCATAGATTGATCGCCAGCCCTTTTCCGTCATTTGTTTTTTAGTTCGTTCAAAGGAGATTACAACTAGATTACTATAGTTGCTGGGCCTCTTGTATTGGGAAAAAGCAAACCAACGTGCGTTATATGAGCCTTTAGATAAGGGCAAAATTAAGGTTTTCATGGCACATATGAGGTTTTTCAACTAAAAATGGTTGGGAAAATCGTGATGCGTTGCGGCTTTCTGCGGTTTTTTGTAGAATTCTGCGGTTTTTCTACATCTTTATGCGGTGTTTTGTAGGTGAGACGCAAAAACAAGATAAAAAAAGACTACTTCCCGTTGCGGCGAAGTAGTCTTTTGGTTTATATTTTTTCCAAAACTTCTACTATTTCTTTCTCAATATCTTTCCATAAGTAACGATCTGTCGTATAGTGATGTGCGGCTTCTTTCGCAAATACTTGAAAAGCTTCCTCAAAATCAGGTGCATCCTTGTCGGGTTTTTTCTCATCAACAAATCGCTGTGCTTCTGTTGAGCGTGGTCCCCATTTACCTACTTCATTCCCGTCCTGATCAATGATCACGATAATCGGAATCGATCTTGCGGTCTCGTTCGTTAAATACTGATCCATCAGGTCTAGATGCTCGTCCCGAATGAAATAGCGCGCATCAATGAGTGCTTCACTTGCAATACGCATGAAAATTGGTACATTGACCATCGCATCTCCGCACCAATCCGCTGTGATGACAAGCGCTCTGAGCTTTTTCTTTTGCAGCTTTTGAAGCAGCTCTTTTTCTTTTTGATGAATTGCGTACTGATTGTACACCGTGAGTAGATTTTCTCGGTTTTTCTCCATGTTGTGTACATATGTACGTTCAGTTAATCCCTTTTTAAACCATTCATTTAATGTCATATTTACATCCCCCTTACTCTTCAACTTTACCACTTTTGCTATTCTTTTGTCTAAAAAAACCTTCACCTAGTGAAAGGTAAAGGCTTTTGATCTATGGACGCCGGTTGCGATTTGGGTCCATCCCTATCAGCTTGGTGACAAGCACCATTGTGACAGGTAATGATGTATTCTTTTTATACGCTAAGTATTTTCCGCGCCATTCAGGTTTATATTTCTGTTTAAACGACCGTAATCCGCTGAAGCTGTACATAAATCTGACGTTGTTGAAAATAACACTCGCCAAACGCTCCGTGAGGAAGGACTGATGAAATGTTCCTACATTCGATAAAGGCGCCATTCCCATGTTAAAGGATTTGTAGCCTTTTTCTTTCGCCCATTGAAAAAGGTGGATAAACAGCGCATCCATCATCCCGTTCGGTGCATCATGCATATGACGCATTAGGTCGATGGAAATCTCCCCTTCTTGATACATCGGCATTAGTGATACAAAAGAAATGATTTCCCCTTGTTCATCCTTCAGAATCGCAATCGGTGCTTTTTGAAGATAATCTTCTTGAAAATAGCCGAGCGAAAACCCTTTTTCATTTTTCTTTCCGAGCCAGCTGTCAGAAATCTGTTTTAAGGTTGAGATGAGCTCATCTGAAAAAGGCGGTTCCAGCATTTCAAACGTATAGCCTTCTCGTTCAAACTTATTGGCCACAGCCCGTAAATTTGATTTTTTCTTACCGGAAAGAGAGAACGTTTCTAAATCGACCATGGCTTCTTCTCCAAGCTTAAAGAAGTGAAAGCCTAAGTCATGGTAGAGCGCCATCCCTTCCCGTTCTACTTGATAAAAAGCAACGCGATAGCCTGCTTTTTCTGTCTGCTGTAGAAACTCTTCAAGTACAAGTGGATAGGATGCTTTACGTCCGGATGGATCTCCAAGCACAATGACGCAGCGGCCAATGCGCCCAAATTGAAGCATCGCCTCTCCATCACTTGAGAAAAATAGTTTTTTGTCGCCTAAAAAGCCAAGATGACTGAGGGCATTTCCGCCCTTTTCTTCTAAAAACGTTTTTAATTTTTCCTCATCTGCTTTTTCTCCAATCGGAAATGCTCTTTTATTAAAAATCAATCTGCTAATGAAGAAAAAAAGCGGTACACCGATGAGAGCAATCATGCTTGTCATTGTGATATGCCGTTCATTATGCACGAGGTAATCCCTACTCAAGAAATGTCCAATTTTTGTCCAAATAAAGTTGCCGATGACATTATAGTTAAACAGCACGAGTAAATATCCAGCGGCAGCCGCCACAAACTGATACAAGGAATAAGGGGCCTGCTGCTTCACAAATTGATTTCGAAGAGAGAAAAATACAGCCATGATGACTGGCAGTATAAAGATGAGACTCAGGTTAAATCCTTTTAACAAAGTAAACACAAAGCCGCCTGCTAGGGCGATCATCGTCAGCACGTACGATCTTTTTGTTCGTTTATACACTTCAATGGACAAAATCATCAGGATGATGCCGAACATTAAAGAAAGACCATTAAATCCTGATAATAGAAAGCGTGGAATGCTTGTAATCACGCCTAATCGATCGACAGGAAGCACAACAGACGCCATAATGAGCAAGCCGCTTCCAAAGGTTAAAATCGATAAAGATCCGTACAATAAACGGATTAATAAAGCACGGTGCAACACAATTAAGACGTTCGTTGTTTCTATGGCAGGTGCCATTCTCGGATTGCCTTCAAGACGTCTTAGCGTCGTTCCCGTTAAATCGTAAGCAGCTAGACAAAGCCCAAGGATAAACGGGAAGATCGAGTACACGAAGCGGTACAAAACGAGCGCCGTCAGCACCATCTCTTTATCAAACCCAATGTACTGCATGCTCAGTAAAAAGATGAGGTCAAATGAACCAAATCCGCCCGGAACCATACTGATTAAACCGCCGATTGACGCAATCGCAAATACGCCTAATACAATCCGGACATCGACATTCATCCCCATAGAGACGACAGCCATGTACATGACGAGACCAGCTGCCAGCCATTCTAAAAACGATGCTCCGATATAAGCGTAAATCGGATGCTTCAGTCCGCTTTCACCGCTCTCAATCGAGCTTTTTCGTACGGACGCCATAATGATGTAAATGGGCACAATACAAGCAAAGATGATCACAAAGGCCCATAGCCACGGCTCTTGGCTAATAATACTTTCAACAGGAAGCACCCTCACCAAGATCAGATCACTGAAAATAGATAAGCCCAAAAGAACCGAGGAAGTCAAAAGGGCAATGCCTTTGAGCAGTTTTTTCGTATCGGTTATGTACTCCTTATATAGAAGTGTTCTAAGCCCTGCTCCTGATAGACCGCCGAACCCAAGGACACTGTTAAAGGAGTTCGCAATCCAAGAAATGCGAATCGTTTTCCAGCCGCTGATGGGCATATTCAGGCTTTTTCGTAAAATAAAATCATATAAGGACATCGATAACACTGCGACAAGTCCAAGAAAAACAAGAATAAACAAGTCCATCCGATTCAAGCTGTCAATGATATAAAACGTTTTTTTAATGGAAAGGCCGCTCAGTTCCTTTTTGGCGACGAAAATTAAGACAAGGATAATCACGATCGGAAAAAGCATTTTTAAGATCGTCATACCCGTTTTTTTGTTCCACATGATTTTCCCAACTTTCTAAGTTGCTTCATTTATTTCGACTGACCATTATTATACAACAAATACCACTTGATTCATGCAGTTTAACATTCAAAAGCTTGTCGAACCTTTCAATTAGAAGTAAAAATCAGTAATATAGAGAAAAGAGCCGCTTAAAGGAAGTGAACGAGCGTGGAATATAATATTCATGACACCACCGTATTAAAAGAAGAGATTCTATCTCCAGAGGAAAAAAAGACATGGGTGCTCTATATGAAAGTACTCACAGCTGCAGGTCTTGGAGATGTGTCAGAATGGATGAAGCTTGATATGAGTATGCCTCAAATGAAGGTACTCATGCTACTCAATAACCATGGCTCTCTCAAGGTATCCGAAATCGCTGAAAAAATGGGCGCTTCTTTGTCCAATATGACAGGCCTGCTTGACCGGTTAGAACAGTCTCATTTTGTTGAACGAAAACACTCTGAGCGTGACCGTAGAATCATTGTCGTCGAACTAACAGAGGAAGCGAAAAATATTTTTAGAAGCATTTATCAAAAAGGACACGAAAAAATCAAAAACTCCCTGCAACGGCTCAATGACGAGGAAAAAGAAAAAGTCAACGAAGGGCTGGCTATTTTAGAAAAAGCACTGCGTCCTGAACGCGGCTAAACATGAAAAGGAAAAAAGACGGTCACTTGAGATCCGTCTTTTTTAGTTCTTCTACTTGTCGATCTGGGGTGAAGAGATTTTTACGAATGACTTCCCTGTCGTCCCATAAAAGATAACCTAAACCGATGATAAGAAAAAAGATACTGATCCACGTACCGCCAGGCAGTATCTGTTCAAGTTCCTCAATCGTTCTTTCTGAGCCTAAGCTATTACTATAGCGTATCTCAAAAAGCACATATTTTACTATATAAAACAATGCCGCCATACAAATAAACATGGCGCCGACAATTCTTCTACCAGACATGTCATGACTCCTTTAATTCCATTGATTTCTTTTGATTAATTCCGTGATATGGGCAAGATGATGCTTTGAGTGCCAGACGTACATACCTGTTGCATCATATAAGGACACCGTTTGTTGATCGGCTGGGTGATAATAGGATGCAGTGAAGTCTTCCTCTGACATCCCTCGAAGTAATGTAACCCATCTGCGATGCAGACTGCTGATTAAGGGCAGTGATAGGCTGATGGGCGCTTTGCTATCTGGAAGCTCGGCGAATCCCGCCTGATCATATGGACGGATGTGCGGTATTTCTTCTGTGAGCGCAAGCTTGAATCGTAAGTATGCATTCAGATGGCTGTCTGCTACGTGATGAATGAGCTGACGGACGGTCCATCCTCCAGGCCGATAGGGTGTATCCAGCTGAGCATCTGTCAATTGATTGGTGACCGTTTCATATTCTTGTGGAATCGCACCCAACTGATCAATCCATGACTCTAGCTGTTCCTTTGTTTTATTTTCAACCGGTTCATATAACCCAATCGGATATTGTAATGACGTCATACCCTCTCCCCTTTCTCAAATCCTTCTAGTACAAATTTGCCAATCATCTTTCCTTGTTCAAGGGTTTGGTGTGCCTGCTTCAAATGAGCGGCATTGATCGGACTGAGAACCTTTGTTAACGTATGCGTTAATGTCCCGTGTTCAAATAACTCAGCCACCTCTGTTAAAAGCTCATGCTGTTTGATCATGTCCGCTGTTTTGTACATAGGGCGTGTGAACATGAACTCCCATACAAATGCAGCACTTTTATTTTTGAGTAATTGAATGTCTAGGTTGTGCTGATTCTCGACAATGGTACAGATCGTGCCTTGCGGTTTGATGGCTTCTGCCATGCCTTTGAAGTGTCCGTCTGTATCATTTAGGCATAAAATAAAATCCACTTCGCCTATTCCTTTTTCGTGGAGCTGCGCGAGAAGCGGCTCATGATGATCAATGATATGATCAGCACCTAATGACAGACACCACTCTTTTGTTTCAGGTCTTGATGCGGTGGCGATTACAGTGGCATTTGCTAATTTGGCTAGTTGGATGGCGATAGAACCTACTCCGCCTGCACCGCCGATGATGAGCAGTGTTGCCCCTTCTGCATTTCGCTTCATATGCATCCGGTCAAATAACGCTTCATATGCCGTAATTGTCGTCAGAGGCATCGCGGCTGCTTCTGCAAAGGAGAGATTGGCAGGCTTTTTTGCCACAATCCGTTCATCCACAAGCTGATACTCACTATTTGAGCCTTGACGCGTGATATCTCCCGCATAGTACACTTGATCACCAGGCTGAAATAATGTACACGCTTCGCCAACTTCAACAACCGTACCGCTTGCATCATAGCCAAGAATTTTCAGTTTTTCTTCCTTCTGATCCTTCGGTGATCTCACCTTCGTATCAACTGGATTCACTGACACAGCCTCTACCTTCACCAGTATATCCCTGCCCGTTGCTTTAGGCTTTTCTACTTCCTGATCCATCAAGCTTTGCTCATGCTCAATCGGTAAGTACTCCAATAGTCCAACAGCTTTCACTCGCTCGCACTCCCTTTCACCATGCTTCTTTTCCACATTTTATCATAATTTTCTGATGTTTATGGATAGATCAAACGAGTGATTGCACATTTAGGACCCTTTCAAAGCCTTTCGCTCCCTCGCTATATAAGAAGGACGAGCTCTTTGCCATGAAGGAACATAGGAGAACCAGCTTTTGGATTTAAAAAATAGCTGAACGTAATAAAACTGGATGTGCTGAAGGAAAAAGATCATTAATAGAAAAATAGCTAGTGACAGAGTTAGGCTATCAGCTGCCCCTTGCATCCATTTAGTGATAAAGAAAATAACAAAACCGATCATCATCATTTGTTCCAGCCTTTGCATGATCTGGGTCAAGACATGTCCTCGTTTCGATAGATCACCAGACTGGTGCTTCCTGATCTTTCTCAATTTATAAAACCATATGGTACATTCTACTAAGTTATGAGTCATAAAAAGAGCGATGAGGGCGATCAATAAAGGTGATGGGGTATAAAGGACTTGAGCAACGAACGGAAACACTAAAAAATAGCATGCAATACATGCGTGTCTCACTGATAAGAGAAATAGTTCTTTTTCTATGTATGGTTTCATCTGTTTCACCTCCATATGTACTACGTCTTATCTGCCAAAAAGTTCCCTTTGCCTATCAAAAAAGGATGCCCAAAGGCATCCTTCCTGAATCACATTTAAAATGCAGCGCTTAGTACGACAGGTCCTTGCGGCAGTTTGTTATCCTTTTTTGGTTCAAGGGTGACTGCCACGGTATCCCATGATTCGCTCGCTTCTTTTTCTGATAATGCATAGGTGACGGTTCCTTCTCCTTTGTTATCTGTTTTAAAGGCACCAGCTGGTACCGGTTGATCTCCTTTAATGAGCCACACTTGATAAACAGCAGATGAATCAAGCTGATCCTTTAATCCGTCTGCACTCACCACCAGCTCTTTTTTGCCGTTATGCTCAATCACTGAAAAAGCACCCGTTGTTTTTGGTGATGCGGCTGATGCCAGTGATTTTGTCGCCACAACCCTGACAGGTTCTTCCGCCTGTTCTTTTCCATTCGATAAGAAATACACGTTTCCAGCTGCTGAAATAAGAAGCAGTGCGGCAACAAGTGGCAATAGCCATTGGTTACGTTTCTTTTGCAGTGGTTTCATCTCGTTTGGTTCATGTGCTGCCTTGAGGTCTTTTCTATGGCTATTCTTTTCTTCGATCGTCTCTTCTTCAAACACCTGGGATAAAATACGGTCTTTCATCCCTGCCGGAGGTGTTTGGTCATCTGCTAGAAATGGAATATCAGACATGAGCGATGTCAATTCTTCAAGCTCTTCTTTGCAAGCTGAGCAGTTCTTGAGGTGCTCTTCAAATTGTGCTTTTTCTTCTCCTTGTACATGCCCGTTGAAATAATCAATCACTTGATGTTTACACTGAGTCATGCCTCTTCCTCCTTTCCTCCGCGAGACAGTCTCGTCCGTAAGTGCTTCAATGACAATCGAACTCTTCCCTTCACCGTTCCAATGGGGATGCCTAGTTTTTCAGCAATGCTTTTTTGTGTCATTCCTTTAAAATAGACATCTTCTATGATGGTTTGCTGTTCTTTTGACAATGTAGATACTGCTTCACGTATGATTTGTTTTTCCTCGTTCCATTCAACTTCCTTTGATACATCTTCTTGATGATCGGCTAAATATTCAATATGCTCATCTTCTAGTGCCGTTTCGTTCCGGTGCTTTCTTAGGAGATCGATGGCTGTGTTGCGTGACATCATGAATAACCACGAGGAGAATTTGCCTTTATCCGTATGGTATTCTCCTATACCGCGCCAGAGCTTGATAAAGACTTCTTGCAGCACTTCCTCCGCAAGCTCACGACTTCCAGTCATTTTATAAATAAACGAATATAACACACGTTCATAGCGATCATACAGCACTTCAAGCGAAGGCTTGTGACGATCAAATTTGATCTTGTGATACAGCTCAGAATCTTTCAGTGTATCCATGGTCATCTCCTTCCTTTTTCATGAGAAAGAGCATGCTGCATTCATCATGAAATCCTTCACGTATTGCTTATCACTCGATTTGCTGAAATAAGCCTACTTTGTACTTTACTCTTTTTTAAAGGAGAAAAAAAGAGCGCCGAAAAAGGAAGTGTGCTCCTCATGAGAATGTACTTACTGTACGAAAAGCAAGGCCATTTGGATCACTTCTATCTGAAAAGTCAAGAATCCATGTGTTTCCATTCTCTGTTCCGTTGATTTTAGCAAACTCTCATGTCCCTCACAATGTCAACATGTCATAATAGAAGGTAACGAAATGAATTGGAGTGTCCTTACATGATGTTGACGATCGTTCTTTTTTTATTAGCAGGAATAGCAGAAATTGGCGGCGGCTATCTTGTGTGGCTTTGGCTGCGCGAAGCCAGACCTGTCAGCTATGGAATCGCCGGCAGCCTTATCCTCGTCGCTTATGGGGTCATCCCTACCTTCCAGCAGTTCCCGACTTTCGGACGGGTTTATGCGGCCTATGGCGGTGTGTTTGTGGTTCTTGCTGTGTTTTGGGGCTGGTGGGTCGATCGAAAAACGCCTGATTTGTACGATTGGGTAGGCGCTCTTATTTGTTTAATAGGTGTGAGTATGATGCTCTTTGCCCCTAGAAACTAGGGAAAAAGATTGCAATACATGTCATGAGAAAAAAGCCGGCGCTCTTTTGCCGGCTTTCACATTTCTTCTAATGGACTTTTTATGCCCCGAATTGTGTTTCATAAAGGCGCTTATATAAGCCATTTTGCGTTAGTAATGTTTTGTGATTTCCTTGCTCTGCAATGCCACCTTTTGTCACAACAACAATTCGATCTGCATGTTGAATAGTTGCAAGGCGATGCGCAATGACTAGCGTCGTTCTACCTTCTGAAAGCTCTTCTAGTGATCGTTGGATCGAAGCCTCTGTTTCAGTATCTAGTGATGAGGTCGCTTCATCCAGTATTAAAATAGGTGGATTTTTCAGGAAAATACGTGCGATTGATACACGCTGCTTTTGTCCACCTGACAGCTTGACGCCTCTTTCACCAATCATTGTCTCAAGACCTTCGGGCAGGGATTCGACGAGTTCTTTTAGCTCTGCTTTTGACACTGCCTGCCATATTTCATCCTCAGTTGCATCAAGTTTTCCATAAAGAATGTTCTCTCGAATGCTCCCATTAAATAAATAGACGTCTTGTTGGACTATTCCAATTTGTTGGCGCAGTGAAGACAGCTTCATCTGTCTACTATCAATGCCGTCTATCGTAATGGTTCCAGATTGCCATTCATAAAACCTTGGTAATAAACTGCATAGCGTGGATTTACCAGCACCGGAAGGACCTACTATGGCAACCGTTTCCCCTTGTTTGATCTCCAGATTAATATGCTCAAGGATCAAACTGTCCTTCTCATAACCAAAGCTGACATCATGAAATGTAATTTCACCTTTTAGCCCATCGACATGAATCGCATCAGGGACGTCCTTTTCGTCTGGGGCTTGATCTAAGAGCTTAACAAATCGCTTAAAGCTTGCGACTCCCTTTGGATACGTCTCAATGACTGAATTAATTTGTTGAATAGGTCCTAAAAAGATTCCAGACAGCAGGACGAATGAAATGAATTCGCCATAGGTCATATTCTTTTGCATCACAAACCATGTCCCGCATACAAGTCCAAAGATGGTGACGCCCTTCATAAGCAGGTGACTAATTGAAGCGTGTAATGCCATCATTTTGTATGTGGTTAATTTCGTTTGTTTAAACTGTTCATTGTGTTCAATAAAGCGATCCACCTCGTGCGTTTCATTCCCAAATGCCTTCACTACTCGAATTCCGCTCACATTATTCTCAACCCTTGCATGGAATTGACCAATACTTGAAAACATGTGATCAAAGGCAATCGACATTTTCTTCGTAAAATAAACCGATAGCCCTATTAAGAATGGGACAATGAGAAACGTGAGGACGGCAAGCTGCCAATTAATTGATAGCATCAAGGCAAATGCACCTGTAAGAGTCATCATTGCAATAAATAAATCTTCAGGACCGTGGTGAGCGATTTCACCAATATCCATTAAATCGTTTGTCATGCGTGAAACAAGCTTTCCTGTTTTCTTTTGATCAAAGAATCGAAAAGACATTTTTTGTACGTGGGTGAATAGCTGACTTCTCATATCTGTTTCAATATTGATACCTAGCTTATGTCCGAAATAAGTCACCACATAATTCATTGCTGAGCTGACAACATAGACTGCCAGTAAAATTCCACTCCAGATGAGAATCATTTCCCAGTTTCTGTTTGGGAGAAGGTCATCTACAACCATACTGATCGCGAGTGGAAATGATAATTCAAGTAGTGCCGCTATGACGGCACAGGAAAAATCTAATATAAACAGCCCCATATATGGCTTGTAATAGGAGAAAAATCGTTTTAACAAAAAGCAGCCCCCTTACTTCTGAGATAATTCTGTCAATATCTCAACGTATTTTTCTGCTTGATTGGCGATAGCTATTGGATCAAATGGCCAGAAATACGTAATATCCAAGTCATGTACTTGATTCTTTTTCACCGCTTTTAAGCTTTTCCATATTGAATTGTTCTTATCGAACGTACCTCCGTTGGCTTCATCAACAAATATATAATCACCTGCATATTTTGGTAGCACTTCATATGAAATATGTTCAAATCCTGACTTTCCATTTAAAACAGTGTCTGCAACATCTTTTGGCGGCTGAAGCTGCAATTGTTCATAAAGTGCTTGTCCACCTCGATAGATACCATTCCCATACACATAGACATCATTTTTAAATGCACCCAAGATTGACACTGTTTCGCCTTCTTTGATGACTGTTTTCACTTTCTTTCTAGCAGCTTCTATACGTTGATCAAATTTTTTCAAAAACGCTTTTCCTTCTTCTTCTTTATTCAAGATGCTGGCTAATGTAGTGATCTCTTCTTGTGAATTTTTAAATACACCGAACGGATAAACAATCGTTGGGGCAATCTTTCTGTAGACGTCAAGTACCTTTTCATCGTCTACAGCTGAAATGATGAGGTCTGGTTTTAAGCTTGCCACCTTTTCGGCGGAGCGTTCATCACTAATGTCTGCCACACCATCCACTTTGCCTTTGAGATGTATGTTTTTTAAATCTTGTGTTGTGGCACCAACCGGTTTTACCCCTAGTGCAACAGCACTACCCAAATAGCCATCTACGAGAATACGCTTTGGATTTGCTGGAATCTCGACCTTGCCTTTCACTGTGTCAACCGTTTTTGTTTTTTCTTCGGCTTTTTTACTTTCTTCCTTTTGACCGCAGGCTGCTAGTGCGAATAACAACACTAAAGCTATTAAACTAAGAAATATGCCTTGTTTTTTCATAACTTCTTTTCTCCTCCATATCATGATGAATCACTGAGAATCATTATCATTTATTTGTCTCTCGTATTCTATCAACCGCTTGTCTATCGGTCTATGGATAATCGTCATAACTTGTTTATGGACAATTGTTAGATACTCTTATTCTTTTATTAAAAATTGAGAGAATCGTTTCATGATTTCTATCGCCCGTTCCCCTTCACCAAATCTAAATTCTTCTAGTTTTAACAGGTAGAATGTATTATTTTGCACTGCGGGTAAATTACGCAGGACATCACTTTCCTTCATACGTTTGTCCATATGTCTGTACCATCCATTCCGAACAGCCACAATAAAAAACATATGATCTGCTGCATAATCTGCTAAACGCTCAAGCGGAATCACAACATGTTTATCCGGTTTCAGCACCTCCTCTTGAATGGCTTCAGGGGGCTTCAACCCCAACGTTTTATATAGGTTGATTGCTCCTCTCGCATGAAAAGACCACATATACACCTTGTCATGTCCCCTTACTTCATATAAAGCAACCGTTTCCTTTTTTTTCAAAAATGGCGTCAAGCGAGCTCTTTCCTTCTGTGCTTGCTTCTCATAACGCTCCACCCATTGCTTTGCTTCTTCGCTCCTTCCGATGAGGCTACCTAAACAAAGTACCT
The DNA here is from genome assembly GCF_038005165.1 of Bacillus sp. FSL K6-2431. Taxonomy (NCBI): domain Bacteria; kingdom Bacillati; phylum Bacillota; class Bacilli; order Caryophanales; family Bacillaceae; genus Bacillus; species Bacillus sp. FSL K6-2431. The sequence goes on from NZ_JBBOSQ010000001.1 coordinate 1,232,712, forward strand.
CCTCTACAGGACTCAGACGACTATATGGAAAAACAAGCACAGGAGCGATTTTCTCCATGCGTTTCATCCATTCTATGTTTGTATAGAAATAATCAGGCATTAAAATGAGGTCTAAGTTCATGTCCTTCAAAACGTCGTCAGGTGTATGCTCATGAATGACGATAACATCACTGAGTTGACCTTGAAGCACATCTGAATAAAGAGCAATATCTTCTTCCATGCAAATTGGTTTCACTCCAAGCGCAAGCAAAGAGCCTACAAACTGAAAAGCGGCAATTCGTTTTGGTTGGCGGCTCAGTCGATACTGACTAGGCGATCTGCCCGTTTTTTGACGAAATTTTCTGCTGAAATAGAGGCTATCAGTATAGCCTACTCTTTGTGCAATCGCCTGAACCTGTTCATCGGTTTTGAACAATAGCTTTTTTGCTTCATCTATTCGAATTTGTGCAATATAATCTGTGACACTCATTCCAACGCTTTTCTTAAAAAAAGTAGAGAAATAGCTTTCATTAAAGCCCATTTTATGTGCTAAGTCCTTACGGGTCAGTTCTTGTTGGTAATGCTCTGCAATGTATTGAAGAATCATTTGAATTGAATAATGATCAGCATCAGTTGTTTTTTCATTTTGTTGCTGGAATATTTGCAGTACTAGCTTTAGTAGCTTCACTTGGCTACTTTCTGAATAAGAGGGGTCACTTAAACGTTTAATATGATGAAATAATACCGGTGAGCCCATCACCACTTGCCCGTTATCAGGCAGGGTATCATAATTGATTTTATAAATTAATTCATCATCAGCATCATTTGTGAGCATGTAATGTTCAAATGAAACAGCAAAAATTGTGACTTGCTGATTAGATAAAGAACGGATGACAACGGGGATGTGAGATCGTATAAACAGGCTATCCCCACCGTCAAGCTCGTACTCCATTCCTTCTAGCTGAATGACAACGGTACCATCAGCTGTTAAAACGCTTGGAGATTTTGTCTGCCATCTGTTCGTTTGTTTTGCTTTCAGACACATCTGAACTTTCTTTTTCATATGTAGCATCGTTTCCATTTGTGCGTTCATCTTCAGATACCTCCTTTCAGCGATAAAAAAGGTGATGCCGTTGCGGCACCACCCCAGCGTGTAGACAAACCCTCGCATTCGTTGTCAGATCTGCGCGCTGGTGCTCACGAATGTTGAATTCGCTCCGCTCCAGTGCTCGATCTTCCTAGACTTCAAGGGTTTTCAATTCACGCTGAAAAGAAGACAAAGGGCTAAAATAAAAATCATTTTAGCCCTTTGTCAACAATCTGAGGTGATGCCGTTGCGGCACCACCCTTCTTGTTTTGTTTTTTTTAGCGATTCGCACCGGCTGCTAGCAATTCTTTGTTTTTTTCCTTAAAACGTTCATTATGAGAAGATACATACGCCACTTTCTCCGCATCTGGTTCGATATATAATTTCGCACTATTTAGTGCGTTCACACCATCTACAAACGTTCCTGCAATCAAGCGGACCTTGCTTTTATGTGTACATAAATCACCTACTGCATACACACCTGGTAAATTGGTCTCCATCTGCTCATTCACTTCAATGAGTCCCCATTCACCTTGCTTTAATCCCCATTCTGCAAGAACACTTAAATCGCCTTTCATGCCGTGGTTGACAATGACTGCGTCTGTTTCAATACGTTCTTTTTCACCTGTTTCTAAATGCTGAACAGTGACAGCTTCGATTTCTTTTCCGTTACCATGTAGGTCAGTTAATTCATGTGGGGTTAAAATACGTGCACTTGATGCTTTCATATTCGCCACGTTTTTTTCATGTCCACCAAACATATCTCTGCGGTGTATAACAGTGACACTTTTCGCAATTGGCACAAGGGCATTTGCCCAATCCACCGCAGAATCGCCGCCCCCAGAGATGACGACTTTTTTTCCCGCGAAGGTTTTGAGCTCCTGAACCGTATAATAAAGGTTTGTTACTTCATAGCGATCTGCATTTTCAACCTCCAGCTTTCTTTGAACTGGAATACCGTGCCCCATTGCCAAAATCAAGGTTTTGGTTAAATGGCGATCACCATTTTCGGACGTAATCAATATATTTCCATCTTCTAAGCGATGAAAGTCTGTTATTTTTTGATTTAATGCAATGACAGGTTCAAATGTTTTGGCTTGCTGTTCAAGCTGTTTAATTAATTGCTCTCCTCTTGTTGGCACTAATCCACCTACATCCCAAATGACTTTCTCTGGATACAGTAGGATTTTCCCACCAAGGCTTTCGTTATACTCCAGTACCTTTGTCTTTAAATCCCGCATCCCACTATAAAAGGCGGTGTACATTCCTGCTGGACCGCCGCCAATAATGGTGACGTCAAACAATTCAAGCTGCTCTGTCATTTGAGTCCCTCCAGTTTTTCATCGATTGATCTATTTACAAGTGATATTGATTCTCATTATCATATGTACCTATTGTAGTCTACTCTGGTGAAGGGAATCAATAGCTTTCTGCAAAAAAAGAACAGGACGAGCGCTTTCTCGTCCTGTCATCCATCACACAATCGTTAATCCAAGGTCTTTTAATTCAAGCGAAACAAGTCTTGCAATCGCATCTGCTCCTTCTTTTGTAAAGTGCGTGCGATCCTCTACGCCTGTTGACAGCATAAAGTAAGAAGTCGTTTTCTCTATGCCGGAAATTTGATAAAATTGAAGGCTTGCCGTATTTAAATCAACAAGAAGGACTTCTTCTTCATCAGCTAGTTCTTTCATAGCGGCACAGTAATCAGGGAAATCATTGATATATTCTCCGTCTTTTTCATGAAAGCGGCCGACTGGCGTTAATAAAAGCGGTGTAGCGCCTTTCGCTCTTGCTCCGTGAATATATTGAGACAAATAGCTTTTATACGTCGTGAAAGGATCTGTATGCCGTTCGGGCTTCTCCGTTGAAGCATCATTGTGCCCCATTTGTGTAAGCAGCCAGTCCCCAGGCTGAATGTCAGCCAATATTTTATCAAGCCGTCCTTCTTCAATGAATGTTTTTGAGCTTCTTCCACCGATTGCGCGGTTGTCGACGCTCACGCCTTGCGCTGTATAGCGATGTAAAAACTCTCCCCATCCTCCTTGAACAGGACGATCCAGGTAAGATGCAACGGTTGAATCACCAGCTAAATAGATGGTTGTCATGTTCATACGCCCCCTTGTTCATATAGCCACTCTTATAAGCGATGCGGACATCCTAGTGGCTGCTGAAAAGATATGAAACAATCAGCATCGCTACTTCATTCATTCTCTTTTTAATGATCAAACCCCTGCTTACCGGTAGATGTGAATGCGTTAAATATGCGGCGGAAGTTCTACTTTTGTCTCAACGGCTTGCTTTAACGCCTGAAGCATGTAGCCAATTCCTTTATATGGAGCTAGCGGATAAATCGCTGTCTGATGAGGAAGTAATAAAGGATCGATCACCTTTCGATATTTCTTTCCACCTAGTATCACTAGTTCATCATATGCAGTGAGATGTTTTTCATGAAATTGCTGCCTTAGTGCTTCACGTGTTATCTGATCAGCATGCGGTGTACCAAAAGCCACATCATAATTTTCATGAATGATATCATCTGCTATTAGGAATCCATGCTTCGCTGATATGATCAGCCAGTCTGAAAAGAACGTTTGGGCATAGCTCTTCGTACGCTGATGCAGCGGACTTAAATAAACGAGGTTCGCTGGCTGGCTCCCTGCCTCTGGATGGACGTCCCAAATTTTCTTCGCCCCACATGGAATGATACATACTCGCTTCACTTGATTTTCTCCTTCCTTCGTCGATACATTCGATACAACATACAACCTAGCGCTGTGCCGAGTGTATTTAATAGAATATCATCAATATCGCTGCTTCTTGTAATCATACCAGATTGCGAGAATACCCATTGAAGCACTTCAATCATTGTTGACAAGAAAAAGCCAGCAAGAATCGCCTTTTGCCAGCGCAAGGTTCGGAATGCCTGATAGAGAAAAAAACCAAGTGGCACAAATAACAAAATGTTCCCTGCCAAATTTAAAAAAACAAGATTGGGATAGCCGTGATGATAGGCATGGAGATTTTGATAAATGGACTGCAAAGGCATGAGGTTGACACTCACCTGATCCCTTGGTGCGGAAAAACGATTTGGAAAGACCGTCAAATACAATAAAACATTCGTATACATAAACAGACAGGCAAGAACAATTTCTGTTCGTAAATAGATAAATCGTTTTTGCTTTTTCGCCTGTCTGTATCTCATATGTAAATAGAGCGGGACGAGCAAGAGAAAATAAGTAATGGAAAACATCGCACTGAATGTCATACGGAGAGCTGCCCCTTTCTCACATGATGCTTGACCATATTTACAGCTTATTCAGGCCTGCCCTCATCTATTCATCACTTATTCTCCTATTCAATGACGAGACACCCATATTGACAAATCGTCAGTTTTCCGCTAAACTGACTGACATTCAGTCATTTAAGGTCGGTGATGATGTGTCGAAACGAGAAAAGATTATGCTTGCTGCCATTGATGCGTTTAAAGAAAAAGGAATCGAAAAAACGACCATTTCGGATATTGTGAAAGCAGCAGGAGTGGCGCAAGGAACGTACTATTTATATTTTCCTTCAAAGCTGTCTGTCATGCCTGCTATCGCAGAACATCTGATCTCGCAGATGGTTCCCGCTATTGAAAAGGAACTGACTCAGCATGCGGATGTCCTCGATCAAGCAGATGCGCTTGTTGAATTCATCTTCTCTTTTACAAGACAATACCGTGACGTCCTTGCTCTAACCTACTCAGGTTTAGCTGCCACGGAGCATTTAAAGGAATGGGAAGATATTTATGAGCCGATTTACAAATGGGTCGCTGCTTTTTTAGAAAAAGCAAAGCAGGACAAAAGGGTCCGTGCGAATTTGAACTGTCAATATGCAGCCAAATTCATTATCGGTTTACTTGAATCGTCTGCTGAGCAAATGTACTTATTTACAGAAACAGATACAGAAGAGGTTCTGATTCAAAAGCGAGAGGTGAAGCAATTTCTTCTTTACGCACTTGGCATAGAGACACCTTAACTTAGTACAGCACTTGCTGTACGGCGTGTAGACAAACCCGCGCATTCGGTGTCAGTCCTGCGTGCTGGTGCTCACGAATGTCAAATTCGCTCCGCGCCAGTACTCGTCCTTCCTAGACTGCAAAGGTTTTCTATCACGCTGAAAAGAAGACAAAGGGCTAAAATAAAGTTCATTTTAGCCCTTTGTCAACAATCTGAGTACAGCACTTGCTGTATGTTCTTTTTTGGTTTTAAAATGACGAATCGTCAGTTTTGAGTTTTAGGAGGAAATACGATGAAAAAAAGCTGGATGTATGTCGCACTCACTTGTTTATTCGAATTACTTTGGGTGTTTGGTTTAAATAGAGCTGATGCGGTGTGGGAGTGGGCGATCATTATCTGCCTGATCCCGGTTGATTTTTATTTTTTAATGAAAGCCTGCGAGAAGCTGCCGACAGGGACCGTGTACGCCGTGTTTGCCGGAGTTGGAACGATTGGTACGTCTTTGATGGATTACGCGCTGTTCGGCGGTTCGTTTTCATTAGAAAAGCTCTTATTTATGGGCATTTTAATTCTCGGCATTATTGGACTGAAAGTGTCTGATGGAGATGCACATGAGCAGAAAGGAGAAGCGGTATAAATGGGCTGGTTTTTTGTACTATTAGCCTCTGCCTGCGAAATCGGCGGAACCATTGGCCTCAATATGTTTAGTAAGAAAAAGCAAATCACGACAGGTATTTTATTTGTCGGCGGATTTGCCCTATCCTTTTTGTTTTTATATGCCTCGTTCTCTTCCGTTCAAGTATCCGTTGCCTATACGGTCTGGATTGGACTTGGAACGGCGGGCTCTGTCTTGTTTAATATGATTCTATTTAAAGAACCGAAAAACATGATTCGTATACTCAGCTTGCTGCTGATTGTGATTGGCGTCGTTGGGCTGAAGTTATTTGCGTAATTGAATGACAAAAAAGGAAGGGAGTCAAAGCCCCTTCCTTTTTTAGTTCTCGTTTAATGTGGATCATGCTGCTCAAGCAAGAGATCCATTGCGTAAATCGATTCGCCTTTCTCATCTAATAAAAAGTACACTATCAAAGGCTCTCCAAAAGCTGCTGTTTGCTGCGTAAACAACACACAGGTGAATTTTTCGATACCAATTGGAAGCTTTCTTTTTAATATAGGATGAAGAATAGGCGAAGTCCGAATTGTATCTACATCAACATCCCAACGTTCGTTTTTTAATGTTGGATAATGCTCTGATAACAATTGGTGTAACATGTCGGTCGTGAGCGTTGCTTTTCCATTGTATCCATCATCTATTATATTGGTGTTATACATCCGACGGTTGCTCACCCTTTGAAGCATTGATTCGTATTCCTTTTAAGACAAATCGTTTCTGACCATCAAGAGTACAAGTGATCAATGTCAGTTCATTTTTCCCGCGATCCTTTAGTACATCAACATCCGTCGGTTCAATCGTAGCTGAGCTGACAATTTTATATTCATATGTTTCAGCTTGATGATGTAAGACGACTTTTTCTCCCTTCGGCACCTCTGGCAGCTGCCTGAAAAGCCGGTCGCCTTTATACCCTCTATGGCCTGCAATCGTGAAATTTCCTTCACCTGGCATTTGATGAGATTTGATCTGAGTCAGTGCAATACCTAAATTTTCTTTTGAAGTAACAGGAAGCACTTTTTCGTTTAAATCAATTGACGGGATCTCTAGCTCCATCACATCTCGAAGGTCTTCTTCTGACACAGTTAGATGTGGAATAGAAGAAAGGGCATCACTGTCATTTTCTTCAATCATCTTTAATGCCTGTTCCATTGCTGCTGTCTCTTGAGAAGTTCGCCACTCATATATAAAAGGAACGGAGATGAGCATTAGCCCCGCGACCACCAAAAAGCTGCCTAATAAGGTTCTTTTTTTCATCAATATACTCGTTCCTTCCTTTTACTGAATGGCTCTTCTTCTAATAACAAGAAGAACAGTTCCAGAAACTACTAGTAAAATCCCTGCATACATCATATAACGCAGCCATTCTTCTCCAGTCTTTGGCAGCTCACCGTTTGAGTCATGAGGTGGATGTTGATCCCCTTTAGGTGAGGCTGGAGGATTCGTGTGGTCCTCTTCATTCTTCACTGGAGCATTTTTCACAATCAATGTCTTGATCTCCACTTCGCCCATTTGAATTGTAAAGATGAGTGGTTTCTTTAAAGCTACATAACCATTTGGAGCTTTCGTCTCTGTGAGTGTATATTCACCAGGTTTAAGCCCTTTGACAATGGCTTCTCCGTCTTTTCCTGTTGTCACAGATTTTATGGTTTTCCCGGCTTTTGTACGAATGTCAAAGGCTGCACCTTTTAAAGCTCTATCTGTCTGCTGGTCTACCTTTATGATACGCAGACTTCCTAAGATCAAGTGATTCTTCGCTGTTAATTGAAGTGGCTTCTGCTGATTTTTTTCAATTGTAAACAGGATCGGCTTATGGTCCAATTGATAGCCATGAGGTGCTTTCGTTTCAACGAATTGATATTCTCCCGGTTTTAGATCGTTGATGCGAAGCTTTCCTTTTTGATCGGTTACAAGTGATTTCTTCAACGTTTTCCCTTCTTTACTCAAAAGAGCAAACTCTGCATTTTCGAGCGTATGTCCCTCATCATCCACTTTGGTCAGTTCCACTGCTCCCGGCGTCAGTTTGTTGATCATTTCTACTTTGGCTGGTTTGTCTTGACCTAAACGGATCGTAAATGAGACAGGTGTCTGATCCAATTCATAGCCGGCAATGCTTGCTGTTTCGACAAATTGATAGGTTCCTGGCTTCAGTTGATCGACTGTCAGTTGACCGTTTTTGTCTGTCTTTAAGTCTTTCTTCACACGCTGATCGTGCGCATCAATCAGGTCAAAGGTCACGCCAGCGAGCAACTGACCATCCTCCCCTTTTTTCTGAAGCTTCACAGCACTTGTCGTCCGAATATTTTCTTTTGTCACTTTCACCAGTTGATTTGGATTGAAATCAATCTTAAAGTCTACTGGTTCTGCATCAAGTTTATGTCCAAAAGGAGCCTTCGTTTCAACCAATTGGTAAGCGCCTGGTTTCAAATCGTTGACAGTGATGATGCCTTTCTCGTTGGTTGTTAAACCTGACATCAATTCTTTACCATCGTCATTGAAAAGTGTAAATTCTGCGCCCTTCAATCTTTCTTTTTCTTCCCCTATTTTTGTTAGTTCTACAGAACCTTTCTTGAGCTGATTGATGGCCTCCACTTGAATCCATTCTTTTTGACCTAATTCAACTTGAAAGACAAGTGGTTTCGCACTCAATTCATAGCCTTCAAGACTCTTTCTTTCAACAAATTGATAGGTTCCAGGTTTTAGACCTGTGAAGGTGATTTCTCCATCCTGATTGGTTGTAATCCCTTCTCCTCCTGCCACTATCTTTCCTTTGGCATCAGATAGATCAAAGACAACCCCTTCTAATGATTTCCCATCTTCGCCTTTTTTGTGTAACAGCACTCCGCCTGTTGTACGGCTATTTTCTTTTGTCACACTGACCAGCTTCTCAGGGTTAAATGGAATAGCAAAAGTGACAGGTGTTTCGTCAAGCTCATGACCGAATGGAGCCTTCGTTTCAACAAACTGATAGGTTCCAGGTTTAAGATCGTTGACGATAATTTCCCCGTTCTGATCAGTGACGAGACCTGTTTTCATCTCTTTTCCATTTGCATCTACAAGCTTGAATTCTGCTCCTTCAAGCACTTCATTCTTTTCACCAAGCTTCGTGAGCTGGACAGCTCCAGTTTTGAGATCATTGATCACTTTGATCTCTGCCGGTGTTTTTTGTGCGATTTCGATGGTAAACGGATAAGGTTTATTTTTCTTTTGATAACCATCAATACTCTCTGTCTCTACAAGCTGATATTTGCCCGGTTTGAGGTTATCGACCAAAAGCTTCCCATCTTTATCTGTTGTCAAATCTTTACGCACAACTTCGTCATTTTGATCCGTGATTTCAAATCGAACACCTTGAAGCTGCTTGCCATCTTCCCCTTCTTTCACCACTTCTAATGCACTTGTTTCGTATAGGTTCTTTTGTGAAATGATGACTGGTTCTGTTGGATCGAGTGGTACTTCAAATTTGATTGGTGTTTCATCTAATACATAACCATCGGGTGCTTTTGTTTCAATGAGCTGATACGTACCCGGTCTTAGTTCGTTTAACGTGATCTTGCCATTTTCTCCTGTGACAAGCGAACCATTTAGCTCATGCCCGTCTTGATCTAAGAGCTTGAACTGTGCACCTTCTAGTCTCTCTCCGCTTTCACCTATTTTGCTCAATTCAGCAGAGCCTTTGATGATGTCATTTACTGCAGTGACAATCGTTGTTTCTGTTTGATTTTCTTTGATTGTGAACGGCCATTTTTGCTGATTTAATTGATAGCCTTTCGGTGCGTTTGTCTCAACAAAATAATAGGAACCTGGCTCAAGATGTTTGAAAAGAATTTCTCCTTTTTCGTCCGTTTTCAAATGGGTTTGGACGGTATCTCCAGATTCATTTTTCAGTTCAAATTCAGCATTCTCTAATGCCGCACCCGTCTCTTTGTCTTTTTTCGTTAACTTGACATGCTGGCGGATTTCTTGGTTCTGCACCGTCATGCTATTTCCTGTTTTCGCTTGATCTCCTGATTCGTAGGGCTGATCAATCGTTACATTGATTGGTTCCTTCGTCTTAATATAACCATCAGGTGCTTTCTCTTCTGTCACGATATAGTCACCATACAGAAGACGATCAAATCGAAGAGCTCCTTCTTCATCTGTTGTCTTTGTTCCAATGACGATACCGCTCGCAGCATCTGTCAGAGAAAAGCTTGCTCCTTTTAGCGCTTTTCCACTACTCGCGTCTACCTTTTTAATGGTTAAAGCGCCAATCGCTCCTGTGCCATCTCCCATACCAGCGGTGCGTTTGACCACAATTGAGGCTTCGGATTCCTTTTTGATTTCTTTTACATTTTCACCTCTAAACGTTACTTCGTTTTGAAGTGTACTTCCCACCTTATCTAAAATGAGAGATTGGTATTCTAAAATATATGGTCTCGTGATTTCTTCTTTAAATTTGATTTGAAAAGAATCTGGATCGAATTCAAGGTCTAGTTCATAGTCCTTCCCTTTTTCCAGCTCTTCCTTTTTGGTCACTTGCCCCTTTTCATCTATTGTCGTCGAATAGAGATGAAATGAGTTTTCTATTATCGCTTGGTTACTGCTCGGATGGTCTATAATCGTCGCATCTTGGACTGTTGATTGGCCAAAGTTGATATTGAGTTTCCAATCAATGACTTTCCCTTGCTGATTTCCTGATTTGCTTGTGTATTTCCCTCCATTTGGAATGGACACCACAGCATTTACGTCTGATTCTTTCGTCTTTCCATCATAAAGGGTCGCTTTATTTTCATAGGTTTTCTGTACTAAATCCATTCCTTCAACACTTGTTTGATACGTGATTTTGTATGGGGAATCAATGGCATGTTTGAAAATGACTTCGAAGCCTGATTCTCCTTTTTCATTTTCAAGGAATTTGATGTCATAATGTTCTTTCGCTAATACCTCTTTTTCTTCCGCCCCATTTTCCCCGCCTTGTAAATCAAGCGAGTAGACGATGATTGAATCTTTAAGCAAACGCTGATTTCCTTGAATGAAATCCTCGATTTTCGCCTCTTCTAAATGTTTCAAGTTATAGTTCACACCGATATTCCATGTGATCTCTTTTTTCTTTGCATCATATGTTCCGTTCTTAAAACCATTTGACTGCGTGTATGTGTCAGGCGTGAAGACAGACTGATTTTCCTTCGTCAAATCCTTGCCATCTTCATTTATCCATTCAAGCTTTACATGATTACGCAGGTTCTTTTGATCTTTATCTGCTCTTTTTTCATAATCAAAAGACGTTGTATATGTGACGGTATGTTCTGTCTTGATTTCTTTCGTAAATTGAATATCAAATCCATTTGCATGTTCAACTATTTGATAATCTGTGCCTTCTTCAAGCACTGTATTACCTGTTGTCACTTTTAAACTATCTTTTTGCAGCGTCAATCCTTCGTTTGTAAACGTATCTTTTAATATCACGTTGTTCATGGTTTGTTGATCTTTGTTGAAGGTGATACGCCATGGAATGGTCTTGTTCTTGTAATTCGGTGTTCCATGATTTTTCGTTAGGATTTGTTGGTCAATTCTTTGCTTCCCTTGTTTGCTCTCTTTGCCAGCTGTTACAGTATTGATAATCTCTTCAGCTTCGAAAATCCGCTCGGTTGCTTTTGTTTGATATGTGATGAGATAAGCCGATTGAATATCTTGATTGAATTGCAAGGTAAACCCGTTTTGTTCATCCTTTTTTTGAGGTTGAACCACATAATGTTCAAATGCTTTTGTTCCTGATTCTTTGCCATTCTGATCAATTGTCACTTCCTTGACTTGAAATGAATCAGAAATCAGCGCCTGTGTGCCATTAAAGAAGTCTTCTAACAAAGCATCCTTTTCAGCAATCTTTTTTTCGTTATAGTTGTAACGAATTTCCCACGTAATTGTTTGTGTGACTGGATCGTAGTGGGCGGCTTTTTTATTTAAAGGACTGCCTCTTGTCACATTCACTGTTCCTTCTGCTGAACTAATCACTTTATCAGCAGAGACAAGGGACGCTTTATTACGAAACGCAGACTGATCTTGATTCGTAATGTCCGTTTCATACATTAAACGGTAAGCTAGATGCACGTCATCTTTAAATTCAATCGTGAAATCTTGACCATCTGCTGTTTGGCCAATTGTGTAGTGGTTTTCGTCAAGCAGCTGACCAAGCGATGTTTCACCATTTAGCTTTGTATCAACACGATAAAGCTTGATTGAATCTTTCTTTAACGCTTGACCTTCTTGAATCGGATCTAAAAGTCTCGCTTGTTTCACATCGTCTAAGTCCATATTAAAATCGACTGTCCATTGAATGGTTTCAGCATTGTAAGATCGATTTGGTTCTCCCTTTTTAGAGACGTTTGGACCATTTGGAATGTATTGAATCGGGATCGATATCGTATCTTTGCCTTCAATCGGGGTTATGACCACTTCTTTTTCTTCAGTAATGACTGTTTTTTGATCTAATTGCGTCCATACTTGGAGTGTTCCATGGATATTTGAATATTGTTTGATAAAATCAGTGAATTCGATGGAGGCATTTCCGCTCTCATCTACAGAAAAATAACCAATGGTTACCTGATTAAATTTCATCTCGAGACGATCGATTTTTTCATAAATCACTAATTCCTCTGGAACCTTGAAATGGAATGTATCCCCGCCATTATAGCTATGACCATTTGGGATCGCCCACTCATAGTTAATGGAAATAAGCGAGTTGATGTCAGGCTTATCAACTGAATTTCCTTCCTGATCTTCAAATATTAATTTCGCATCAGTGAGGAGATTTTCTTGTATCAGCATTTGTTTTGAAACACTTTGCAGCCCTACACGCTTAGATACGCTCACTTTGTTTTTTAGTAATTCATCTTCATCGCTTTGTTTCGTTTGAGCGGCTTCTTGATTCTTATCGTTTTTTTCAGATGAGGTTGAGTCATCTTTTGGAAGGCTTTCTTCACGCTCGTTTTGCTTTGTTTTCTCTTTTGGCTCAGCTATACTGGTAACATCTATGTTTATTGATCCTTCTAAATTTGGATCAAGCTCAACATCTTCTTTAAATATGACCGTCACTTCATTTTGTTTTGAAACGGTATACTCACCAACAAGTATGTCACCCACAGTAATGGGTTCCTTCTGTTCCTTCTCTACCTGTATGGCTGAAGGAAGAGTGAGAACATACGGATATTGTTTTTTTAGATCGATTCCTTTTATCGACCAATGGACAATTGCCTTTCTGACTTGCTGATCTTCCATGTTTGATAACTTGTTTCCTTCGCTATCAGCAAACTCAATATCTCCATAAATGTTTTCTTGGCTTTCTTTTGCTTGTGCCCCTGCTAAAGGCAAGATTCCTAATATACTAGACTGTATGACTAACACCGCGATGAGAGCCAATGACAATATTCTTTTCAATACATCCACCCTTTTCTAAAATTAATTTTCAACCATGATAAAAAAATCATTTGTATACTGTCAGATCAATCACTCCGCTTCTGATCAAATATTTTCTAAAAATTTGCCCCTTAAGACCCTATGAATAAAATGAGTTGATCAATCATGAGCTTGAAAGGGAATCATGAGTAGTGGATATAATAACTGGGTAGGGGTCTATAGAAATGGGGAATAGTGAGAGGATCGTGAAAAGAATAAATGTGAATTTTTCTATTTATACTGGAATGAACAATAAATGATGTGTACATGCATATATAAGCATGTACTCACATATGGTTCGTTCATATGAAACAAGCATGTATCATATCGTATGTAAGGTGAGACAGTTCAGCATTATATAAATCGCATTCCTTTCTACTCCCTTTCATATGGTAATCAAAAAGTTGCTGCGTTTTATTCTTACATTTACCGTTTCAACAGCAAAAAAATAAACGAAATATCTAAAATGATCCATTTTTATAGGATTCATGGCTTACTTACCACTTTATAAATGAAAAATATGGAGAATCAGGGCATAACATTTGTTTTCGTCTAATTTTTTTCTCTTTTATCATGAAAAGTGAAGACAAAACGATTTAGCCTAAACATTACAATCATTTCATGCCTATTTTGAGAATCAAATGTTCTTTAAGTGAACTTCATAATATAGAGGCAAGCCAAGGGAAGGAGTTAGTTGTTTGATGGAGCTCATTGATAATAAATCAAAGAGATGGATAAACATTTTAAAACTGCTTGTATCTAAAAATAAGTGGTGGAGCCTTCAAGAGATATCGAATGAACATATCGGTTCGGTTCGTGCCATCCAAAGCGATTTAGAACAAATGAAATCGTTCAAAACAGAGAACGGTGAGCCGTTAATCCACATAAAGCCAAGACAAGGCATCTCCATTTGTTATACACAGACGATACGAGTGGACTACTATATCAAGGAAATTTTAAAAGATACGATTGAAATTCGATTGATTGATGGCATTTTTTTCGAACAAAACAGGTCCTTCTATGAATGGATGGACACGCTTAATATCAGTAGATCCACATTGTACAACACCATTCATAAAATCAATTCCATTCTTATCTCTTACGACATTGAATTGCGCCCAGATAGTATGCAGTTCCATGGAAATGAGAAGGAGATTCGTCAATTCTTTGTTGAATTTTTGTTTGAAGTGTATGGAAGCCGGCTTTGGCCATTCGATGATATTCAAAAGCAAGATGCAGTTGATTTATTACAGGAGCTATTTCAGGTGCTAGAAGTCAATGTACCAGATGTGGCGATAGATAAATACTGCCTATGGTTTGCCGTTTCCATTCACCGAATGAGGAAAAATTTCACAATAAGCCGTAAATATACGTACTCAATGAAAGAGGAAAAACAAAGTTCTGTAGCCAAAGGGATCTATGATCAAATCCAAACATGGGAAGAGCATATTTGCCGAATGACCAAAGACGTATTTGATGTGACGCTGGATCATCATGAATTTGTCTTTTTGCTATTGATTGAACCAGCTATTGGACACTTTAAATCAATTGAAACTGTCGAAGAAAAATTGACGTTCTTTCAGTCACATACCCCACGACTTTATGATGCCATTCATTCATTTATCAACCAATTGGAGTCGATTTTTCATCAAGAAATAGCGAATCGAAAGGTGATGACACTCATTCTTCTCCAATATTATGTGTATTCCAATGAAATTACCGTGAGAGATGGGTTCCTTTTCAAAAAGAAATCGAGCTATTTATCAGAGGTGAAAAAACAGTTTCCTTACTTCTATTCGAGGATTACTCATATCATCCAAGAGCTAAAAACAGACGATATCCTCGGTTCTTTTGTGAAAAATGAACGTGAATTGATTCGTATGATTACGTCTTCCTGGAGAGGACTTGTTCATTTGGAGATGGAACGGAGAAACGCGCTGAACATTTTTGTTATTTCAACATTAGGCTATTATCATAGCTTGTTTATTGCTGATTTAATTAAATTAAGCGTGCCTCCTCTCATTCACATTTTCACAAGTCCAGAGAATACATTAAATGATGTCACGATGGATCAGCTTGGGATTGATATGATTGTGACTGATACTGAGCTTCCGATTCAATTCGGGCGGTCTACGCTGCTGATTAGCTCTTTTCCAACAAAGAAAGAATTGGACAACTTGCACTCAAGATTGGTTGATATGACAGGCTAATGTTCATCAAAAAAAGCTGCTGAGGGGCTCTCAAGCAGCTTTTTGCTTCTGTATTAATGAAGCACTATTTGTTCATTCATCAAATCAATGGCATAAAGTGATTGCTCATATTCATCTAATAGAAGGTATACTTTGAGCGGTGCAGCGGTTTGATCTGTCTGCTGCGTGAATAGGACACAAGTGAATTTTTCGATCCCCTCTGGCAGCTTGCTTTTCAGAAAAGGATGAAGAATAGGAGAGATTCGAAGGGTATCAACATCTTTTAGCCAAAGTTCATCTTGTAACGCAGGATAATGGTCAACCAAAAACTGACGAAACACTTCCAATGTACTCAAGGTAGACATCCTCACTTTCTTCTATCATGGCTTCAAGCTTACCTAAATCAAACATGTTCAAAGTCATCCTATGATGTCAGCCCACCAAATGTCGTATACTACTAGAGACACGATTTCATTTTTTTCAAAAAGCATTGTAGATCAACTTTACTGTCATGAGTATTTCATATGTATGATGTCTACTAATATTCCAACCGATGGACCTATGATCATATTCTTATCTGTTTCTTTCGTGATGAAACGACAACTTCCTGCTACAAAATTCCAAATTTCTTCAAAAAATTGGTGCAATGAGACAAAAAAGAACAGCTTCTCACTGTTCTTTCAAAGAAAACACTTCGCCGCTCTCTGCATCAACACCAACATGGCAATCGAGCTTTCCGCATAGAACATATTGTTTTTGCGCTTCGTCATAGACGTAAATAGGTGTAAGTTCAAGACGTTCTCTCAATTTTTCAAAGGCTTCTTTCTGAGATACAGAAATATCACTTGCCGCTTGAGAGGGGCTGAGTATCCCGCACACTTGAAACATTTCTTTTTTATCTATGTAATTTACGGCTTCAAACGAGCTGGCGTCAATGAAGACCTTGATCTTGTCGATAAACACACTGCCTTCTTGCCCGTTCGTTTTTAATATCGCATCGATGTATCCATGCTCACGATGGAGTGTTTTCAGAACCCACTTCCCTGTATCCTTTGGATATTTTTGCGCCAAGAAGGTTCGGACTGCTTTGATACACTCAGCTTGCTCTTCTTTTGATATCGGGAAAGTATCTGGTGACGGTTCCAATGAGAAAGCTTGTTCAGCTGAAATGTTCTCATGAATGTTCATTTCCTTTTTTTCAAAGGCATTGTTTATCGGTTCATTCCACTCAATGACCTCATTCATGTGTATAAAGTGCGTTTCTTCACGCCCAATTTCAAACGGAAGCGTTCCTGTTCCATCGTTTTTCACATAAATTTCTTCTAATGCATAAATAGATCGGATTCGGTTGTGCTCGAAGGAAGGCCATTGAAACAGCTGTACTTGCTGCTCGGCTAAGTTCTCCAGCTTATCAAGAGAAAGTGCATATTCCTCAGCTTTCAGTAATGTTTTGGCTAAAAATGGGCCGTGGTGTGTAAAGTACATGAGCTGTCCATGTTCATTCCATTTCACTTCGATTCTGCCTGATGGCGTCACTTTCACACCATCTATTGCTTCTTCGAAAGAAAGTTCCCCTTTCTCCTTCTGATGCATATGAAAATGCTCATCATAGATCAACCCTGTTTCTTGTTCGATCCATTGAATGACATGAGCTGGATAAGGTCTCTTAAACGTGACACCCTGCTGCGCATAGGTTTTGTCCATGACAAAAATAACCGATTCAATCTGTCCTGTATTCAAATTCACTTCAATGACAGCTGTGCCGTCTGGGTTGATATCGTCGTCCTCAGGTTCAGCTTCATGAGAGGGGAACCATTCCATATTCAATGTATAAATCGTTTCATTGAACATGTTGACGTAACGATGAAAGCTGTGTCTTTTTAGATCATAAAGATCTAAGCCAAATTTCGCCTTTGTCTGATCGATTAGTTGTTGAATGTTTGCATTCAATGGTTTCACCTCAAAATGGTTATGTTTTATGGAAGAACAAAAATGACGATAAAGATGAAGATGATGATTGCCATAAAAAATCCTAAAGCTATTGCCATTATGTTTGACTCTTTTGTGTAGCCTGTTAATTCACCTACAGTCGATCGGTCAATTTTTCTAAAACGAAAAAGCATGCTTATATTTAAAATGGCTAGAACCATCAAAAACAAGAAAATGATCAATGCAGGATCGACGTCACTGAATGTATTATCCACATTTTGAAAAGTGAATGATTGAATAAACATAATGCCACTCAATATGACTTTCCAAACATTATCTAACCGTTTTTCTTTTTCCCACTCTTTCCCTAATTTCTCTTTTTCATAAATAGCTATCTGCTCGAAAATTGGAATGAAAGATTTTGTTGTCCCTTTTCTAATAAAGCCTAAAATGCCTTGAAGAAGCATTAAAATTCCTAAACAAAAAAGGAAATGTGTAAATTGGATTTTAACAATTTGAATCAACATAAAAAATACGATAATCATAAGTCCGACAAATAAATTAGAGACAGCTATTTGTTTTGTCCTCATCTTTTTCAGTGCAGCTTGTTCCATGTCATAAACTCCTCCCCGTTTCAAATGTTTCTGTTGAACGCTCTATCTTTATTACGATTTCACTGAAAAAATGTTTCAATATTTCCCCTTTCTACTGTCAATTCGGCTTTTTTCGCAAATGAAAAGACGCCCATCATTCGAACGTCTTATTCTTCTTCAAGAAATCATCACATCATATTTGGGCAACCGTTCTGTTTTTTATTTGTTGAACTGCCAGATATTTAAAGTCATCAATAGAGAGCTGTCTAGATGTCTTTTCTCGATGCTGTCTGATATTCAGGGTTTTTTCTTGCATTTCTGTATCACCAATGACAGCGATATAAGGGATTTTTTGCATTTGTGCTTCTCTCATTTTATAGCCGAGTTTTTCATCCCGTTCATCGATTGTAACTCTGATTCCGATCTTTCTTAATTGATGCTGCACCTCAAGGCAATGATCAAGGTGAATCTTTGAGACAGGAATGATTTGTACTTGCACTGGTGCCAGCCATAACGGGAAGGCACCTGCAAAATGCTCGATGAGAGTCCCAAAGAAACGATCTAGAGAACCAAAAATGGCACTGTGAATGACAACTGGTCGTACTTTTTCATTCTTTTCATTGATGTATGTTAAATCAAATTTCTCAGGCATTTGAAAATCTAGCTGAATTGTGGCGCACTGATGGCTCCGCTGCAAGGCATCTTTTATATGAAAATCGATCTTCGGTCCATAAAATGCCCCATCTCCTTCATTTAGCTGGTAATCGACCTTTAGCCGATCAAGCACATTCTTTAGCGCTGATTCAGAGAT
This sequence comes from Bacillus sp. FSL K6-2431, assembly GCF_038005165.1. Lineage (NCBI taxonomy): Bacteria > Bacillati > Bacillota > Bacilli > Caryophanales > Bacillaceae > Bacillus > Bacillus sp. FSL K6-2431. Next base: position 1,251,402 of record NZ_JBBOSQ010000001.1, read on the forward strand.
ATCCCAAATGGCATCATCCCCTAACGCTTTTTCTGGACGAGTGGATAGTTCCACAGAGTACTCAAACCCAAATGTCCGATACACATGATCAACTAATTGGAAAATCCGTTTGATTTCAGCTTCAATTTGATCTTCTCTCAAAAAAATATGGGCATCATCTTGGCAAAAAGTTCTGACCCTGAACAATCCATTTAATGCTCCGCTAAATTCATGACGATGCACCTGACCGAACTCAGCCATTCTGATCGGAAGGTCTCTGTATGAATATAAGTTATTTTTAAACATGAGCATATGTCCTGGACAATTCATCGGTTTTAAAGCAAAGCTTGTATGATCTACTTCTGAGAAATACATATTTTCATGATAATGATCCCAGTGACCTGACTTTTCCCATAGCTCTTGGTTCATCATAAACGGTGTGCTCACTTCTTCATATTGCGCTTTGTTTCGCACTTCTCTTGAAAAGGCCATTAATTCATTTCTCACAATCTGACCTTTTGGTAAATAAAACGGCATACCTGGCGCTTCTTCCGAAAACGTGAACAGAGATAATTGTTTCCCTAATTTCCGGTGATCACGTTTGCTTGCTTCTTCCATGAAATGAAGATACTCAGCTAGATGTTTTGGATGTTGAAACGCTACACCATACACTCGCTGCAATACATCTTGATGACTATCCCCCCGCCAATAAGCCCCTGCAACACGTGTTAGCTTAAATGACTTTACGAACCCAGTAGAAGGTAAATGAGGCCCGCGGCATAAGTCGATAAATTCACCCTGCTGATACACTGTGATGGCTTCTTCAGATGGGAGTCGTTTTAAAATATCCAGCTTATATGGATCATGTGCAAACAACGATTCAGCTTCTTTGTAAGTGACCTCCTTTCTTTGGATGAGATGATTCTCGTTTATGATCTTTTCCATCTCTTTTTCAATTGCAGCCAAATCCTCTACACTTAATGTTTGATTCAGCTTCATATCATAGTAAAATCCATTTTCGATAACAGGTCCGATTCCAAGTGTGACATTGTCGAATAACCTTTTCACAGCTTGGGCTAATACGTGTGCCGATGTATGGCGCAGTACTTCAAGCCCTTCTTTTGAATCGAGTGTGACAATAGACAGCCGAGCATCGCTGTCTAGCTGATGACTTAGATCAACCATTTGATCATTGACCTTTCCTGCCACTGCTTTCTTCCTTAAGCTCGGGCTAATATAGGAGGCAACATCTGCGACAGTTGTACCTGCAGAAAACTCCTTTATCTTTCCATCTGGAAATTGAATCTTCACCATTTTTTCTCCCATCACTGACACACCTTTCACTTTTTTTGAAATAAAAAAACACACCCATCCCGCGTAAAGGGACGAATGTGTGATTCGTGGTTCCACCCAAATTCCCATAATGCATATTCGCTTTATGGCTCTGGTGCCGTAACGTGGCATAGTCGGTATTGGATACTGCGATTTTCCCCAATACAGCTCAAAGGTGGTAAGACAACTTTTCTGCGTTAGGAAGATTTCAGCGTAACTTCCCTCTCTGGTAACCGATAAAAGTTGCTCATGTCCTTTTCAAAGCAATCATATATGAGTGAACAAAAAAACACACCCATCCCTCATAAAGGGACGAATGTGTGATCCGTGGTTCCACCCAAATTCCCATAACGCGTATTCGCTTTATGGCTCTGGTGCCGTAACGTGGCGTAGACGATATTGGATACTATGATTTCCCCAATACAGCTCAAAGGTGGTAAGACAATTTTCTGCGCTAGGAAGATTTCAGCGTGACTTCCCTCTCTGGTAACCAGTAAAAATGGCTCATGTCCTTTTCTTCGCTTTTAATTTCTCCATATCTTACATGAAGGTGATGGATCATGTAAAGCTTTATTTTTTTGCAGTGCTACCGAAAGCTCATTCTTTAAATGAAATATTGCGTATATTCACTCGGGCTGTATTCAATTTGAAATGCAGGGGATAAGGCTCGTTCCACTTCTTCAGTGATACGCTCTCCTTCTTGATTGAATTTCTTTTCCATGTCTGCACCATTTGGCAGCAAATCATCTGTCTCTTCGTCAAACCAGCGGCCATACTGTATAGCCCAATTCCAAATCTTCGAGAAAAGGGTATCGCTTATTGGTACATCGTCTCTTTCTAAATGACATTGACAATGCCCACAATGAAAAGGTTCACCACCATAAGTTCCTTCTATTTTTAGAAAAGGGTGATCCTCAAATTCACGGCAGCACACCCATTTTTTGAAGCGCTGACCGAAGTCTGTCAGTTTAATTGAGTAATAACGCATGGAGGTGCGCCTTCCTATCATGTCAAAGATCCCTTGATCAATTAATGTCTTTAGACGATACTCAATAAAATCATCACCGATATACTGTTCTAAATGACCGATCACTTCTCCTATTAAGCGTGGCGTTACGATGTACTCCTCTTCTGGATGGGACTGATGAAGCCGCTTAGCCATTTTCACTAAATAAGCATCAAATTCATCCTCTGGTACGCTGATCGTTTGCCCTTTTTGCCATATCCGCAGCGTATGATTTTCTTTAGCAAATGAAAGCCATTCATTTTGTAATCTCTCTCTTTCTTCTTTTGTCACTGAATGAATATGCTCTTTACTCCCGTACAAAACCTTCAATTTTTCAGATGTGATTTCCCCGGCATGCCGAATATCCATTCTTCTTGTATTTGTATTGAACAGTTGATCAAATGCGGTCGTTGTATTGATGAGAGACAATTCAATGTTTTTCTCTTTTAATAAATAGATGGCATATCGCAAGCCAATTTGCTCATGTGCATTACTGCCTGTCCAGATGAGAATACGCGTACCGTCTTTTATATCTTTTATTTGCTGAAGCATTCTGTGATGACCGGTGACCATGTCGTCAAAATGGCCAAATTCATTTGATATCACGTTACGTAGCCACTCTATACGCTTCTCCTGACCTTCATGTTCATGCAAATAGAGAAGGGGTCCAATCGAATAAATGTCATCAAAAGCGATGATCTCATTTACTTGGTCTTGCTTCATTTCGCGTAATGCTTGTTTTAAACTACCGGCAGTTGCTGCCCCAAATACGATATGTATCATCAGTCGTCTCCCTTTATATTACAGTTTATTTCATCTTCACCTATTCCTGGTTCCCTCGTCAATTCTATTGAGTCAATTTCATTCTAAAGTATGACAATGAGACGTTAAGATAGATAATATGGATGCAGAATCGAGGAGACTAGATTTTTTATAAAAAAAGAAAAGCCCCACGAAATGGGGCCATCTGCGCACAAAAAATGGAGCTAGCTTTGAGACTTTTTTTGAATGATTTATTGATAGAAATCCCCTCAAAAAAGGAATTTCAGTTCATATTCTTATTTACAAATTCCCCTTCACAATCGTTCTCTTGGCTTTCTTAACAATTCTGCTAGTTGCTTTTGTATCAGAATCCTTTGACCACTGTTCGCACAGATTCGTTACCCAATTTGGTTGTGTTTTACTAGCGTCATTGAGCCAGTTTCCTACAGAATCTTGAACATATGTTGATGGATCAGATTTGAGTAAATTTAGAATAGGCAGTGCCCTCTCTGGCTCCTGTTTTAATAACTCAATATGCTTTGTCCATACACCTCTCGGACGGATCGCCTCTACAGAGAACCGGCGAAGATTTTCATCCTCGCTTTTTGCCCATTCTGTTAAATACTCTATACTTTGATCAATCTGAAGACTTAGACTTTCTCTTACTGACATCCACGCAATTTCTCGAACACCAAAATGATGATCAGCTGCAAATGGCTGAATGTACGCAAGTTTCTCTTCCAGTGTTGATAAACGCTGTTTGTTCATATAAGCAGCCCAGCAGCGAACGCTATCAGATACGTGGTGAGCAAATGCCTGCAATACTTCCGCGTGTTTTTCTTCATTCTCTTCGTATAGCACTTCATCTAACAATTGACCGATGAGACGGATTGCTTTCATTCCTGATTCAGCTTTTTGTTTAGTGATCTCAGATAATACATCGTCTAAATGATGGTCTAAACCAACGGACGGCAAAACATGCTGTATTAACGTCATATGATTGACAGCCAGCCATTCAGTTAAATTCACACTTTCGATCTCTCCCTGATTCAAAAGGGTCAAGACGTCACGAGGGATATCAGTCCTCTTTCGAGCGCCTTTTCGATTGATGATATCCTCACTTATTTGCATTCTATTTTCTCTCCTCGTCTAGTGGTTCTTTTGTTTGATATTCATCGTTTTTAAAAGAAATTTGTTGATGCCTTTAATCTTTGGATATTGACTCCTATTGTAGCAAATAAACAACTACACTGGTGCATTCTTCAAATCAAAAAGGAACTACCCGAAATAAGTAGTCCCTTCAATATTGAATGTAAGTTAGCTTCCTTGCTCGATCACCTTCAAGCTCTTATGCTGAGAAAATCGGTCAAACGCCACCATTAGAATGGTCATGAGTAAAGCGAGAAAAACCGTGCCAGCACTGATCCAGCTTAGGTTTAATATAGATGTTTCGCTTAACACAATCCCTCCTACACCAGAGCCTAAGGCAAATCCGAATTGAATAAATGATGTATTGACACTTAAGGCGATATCAGGAGATTTTGGTACAAGTGTGACAAGATATAGCTGCTGAGCTGGCGATGTGCTCCATGTAGCGATCATCCATATCATGATGACAGCCACCATAACCACGAGATTCCCTGTCACAAATGCTAGAAGCATGAGCATGATGATTTGCAGAATGATTCCAGAGAAAATCGTGAATATTGGGCCCTTTTTATCTGCTGCAATCCCTCCAAGGCTGGAGCCCAAAAAGCTGCATATTCCCGCCAGTAACAAAATGCCACTAATTTCTGTGATACTAAGGTTTGCTGATGCTTGCAGGAAGGGCGTTAAATAGGTAAATAAAGTGGAATATCCCCCTACATAAAATAGCGTCACTGCCACCGCAAGTAATATTCGCTTATCTTTTAAAATTGATAACTGCATACGAAGCGTCACCGGTTCTTGTTCTTTCATAGAAGGGATGCGCCTATACACAACAATCAGCGGAATGAGCGTGATCAAGCCAATGGCTGCGAATAATGCTTTCCATCCGATCATACTGCTTAGAAATGTCCCGATTGGAACGCCTAAAACCAAGGAGCTACTGAGTCCCATTAAAATGATGCCAATGGCTGTGCCTCTTTTTTCTCGTTCTACAAGACGAGTCGCAACAGCCATTGCCACCACAATCGCCGTTCCCCCACTGATTCCTTGTAAAATCCTTGTCATCATCACCATTTCAAACGAATGGCTGACACTTGTGATGACATTACTTAAAATAAAAATGATCAGCATCCATGATAATATTTTTCTGCGGTCTATATTGATCGTGAGTGCGATAACAATCGGTGCACCGATTGCTGCTGAGAGCGCTAAAGACGTGACCAATAATCCAGCAGCAGACGTCGTGACATGTAAATCATCTGCGACCATCTGGATAATGCCTGTAATGATATATTCGATCGTTCCGATTAGAAAGGCTGCTAGAGCAAGTAAATAGACGACGGCTTTATTTTTCATCGTGACGTTTCTCCTTTGGGCAATGTTTACGATTTGAGACCTCGATGTTTAATTTTTAATAGGAATTTGAATTTCAATGAGTCTGCCTTCTTCCTTTTCTGACAACGGGTAATAAATCTCTCGGCCCGGCTGGTCTTCTTTCACACAGTATCCGTTATTTTCAATCCATGTCGCCAGGTCAATACAAGCAGTTTGTGCGGATGGAGAATGTGAATGAAATAACAGCGTTGCCATTGTTTCTTCAGCGGGTAACGTACGTATCATGATTCCCTGAGGAAGAGAGCCCCTTAACGCTTTGACGGAATACCCCACCTCAAATTCGAACTCACTTTCTTTTTCGAGCGATTCCCTCCATAGCACCACTTGTGGTCCCGAGATTGATTCTTGCTGATTTTTAAGCAATAAATGATGAAACGTTTGAAAGAATGAAGGAATTTCGTCAACAGTTCCGTTGGATTGAAAAGACATGATACGTTTGCTTTCAACAGATTTGATGATAACCTCCTGTTCTTTTTCAACACATCCCTCTCGTTTAATGAGGTGCATCCGCTCCTTAATACGCGCTAATTTCTGTTGTTCTCTCTCGATCAATTGCTGAATCTCACCCTCTTTTAGCAGAAACATGCCCTGAATTTGCTCTACTGAAATATCTTCACGAAGAAGCTGCCCCATTTGTTTTAACGTAAAGCCTAATTCCTTATAGAGAAAAATTCGATTGACCTCAAGCAACTGTTCAGCTGAGTAATATCGGTATCCCGAATCTTGATCGATCTGCTTAGGCTTTAATAAATCAATTTGGTCATAATATCTTAACGTTTTGACAGGGACTTTACTTAACATAGAAAAATCGCCGATCTTGAACATCCTGCATCTCCTCCGTTTTGTTGATCTGATCAAAGTATAAACCTTTCAGTTAAGGGGAAGGTCAACATGAAGTTGAATAAATTTTTCAAAAGCGCGAAAAAACCTAGATGTCTCTAACATCTAGGTTTTGCTCATTATTCTAAAATTTTTCTAACAAGCCCATCTCTTCAACAATCTTTATATCATTCATAAACCGTTGCAAACTTACTTTGTTCTCTTTTTTCTGTAAATCTGAAGAATAACCTAAGCATAGATTAAAAATACGATCTAACCTTTCACCGACTCCGCTATAAAAATAATTTGTTAATATTCCATTATTTTCACTTGCAAGAACCACAACTGTAGCCATCTCTAGTACATATTCAATATCTTCTTTAGAAATCGTTCGATCCTTTTTCTTAGCATTCATGAATTCATGACTATGAATAGAACGTATCCTACCTTCAAGTAAATTGAGTATAGACTTTTTATAGATGACATACACACTGTGAATATCACTTTTATCAGGACAATAGGGATCTTGTAAAATGAATTTTATACGCTCATCTTCTTTTTCCATTTTTACTGCATCAAGATCATTTAATAAAATGTTATCGATTTCTTCTATTTTCATAGGAGGAAAAGTGTTGGCTGCATCTGTTTTACTTTTCATTTGATCACTCTAAACAATCCAATCTTTCTAGGCACTTTACAATAGCTCCGCTTTTAAAGAAATTGAGTATGGCACCCTCGCTAAATCGTTCGGCTCTCACAACCTCCATCATAAGAGCAAGCACACACTGCGCATTTAAATTTGAAATGTCCACATTCTCCATATCATTCATTCCCGATTCAATCCCATTTTCTCTAAGGATCTCTCTGTAGCGGATAAGCCCCATCTCTTCGTGTTGTTCTGCAAAGGTATAAATATCTTCAATCAAGTGACGGACCGTTTCAGAATAATTCACAAAGGGCATCTGAATCGGATGTTCAGCTGTACCATCATTTTCTTGATCGATCACCCATTCTCCAATAGGATCTTCCTGAAGCAGCGGTATGTATTTTGTTAGAATATCGAATTGGCTCATTCTCATCCTCCTCTATTTCATTCATACGTTTTACTTTGTTTCTCACGATTTCATCAAGTATCCTACTATTAAAATTTTTTAGCCAGGCTGGTCTACCTCAAACCTTTTATTTATCCCATACCCTCATCTGCCTTATGACCAATGTTGCCGTTTTACTCGGATGGCTAAGTGGGAAATGATGACCATATGGAACAAAATCAACCTTGCCAAGATGTGACGGGGCAGAATAGCCTTTGTCATAATCCCCCCAAATAATATGAAGACGATCCTTTGTGACCTCATTGAAATCATCTTGATTGGTTATCTGTAGTAAATGGTTAAGCTGAACCGTCGTATTTAATATTCTAGGAGACGTAAAACTATTTCTGACTTTTTCAATATAATGTTCAGGGATGCTCTCCGTATTTTCAAACAAACCATTCCTTAATACATAACGCCCTATCATATTAGTCGTTGCCCATTTCAATGTCCATTTGTTCATCAATTGAGGAACATGTCGCGATGCAGCATTTTTCTTATCAACAGGCGGCTGAAGTAAAGTGATTGAATACTTCTTATCGATGTACTCTTGTACCAATGCTTCCAAGAGAATATACGCACCGAATGAATGGCCGATTAGATGTGCACCATTCGTCGCTTTCTCCAATACCTTTTTCACGACATTCAAATAGATATCTAGAAGATGTTTCTCTCGTTTAAAAGGAGAACGTCCCAAACCTGGAAGATCCAAGATCCATACAGGTTGACCCGTTTTTTCATGTAGCTCTTGTGCTAAGGGGAATAAATCCTCTCCATCACTCAATAAACCATGTAATAAAATAAACGGTTTACCCTCTCCTTTTAATTGGTAAAGGGTCGTGTTATCACATAGTGTTCGTTTAAATAAATGATCATCCTTACCGTTTTGATTCATCATTCGATAATCCAGATCAGCTACTACAGCAGGGAAAAATTTCATGACACTCGTCTTCTGAAACCAATCTTCTCCCATTATTTTTTTCGCTGAAACATTTGAGAATGTTCGTTTTGTCATAAAATTCAGTCCATCAGAAGGAATTTTAGTAATTTTACTTACGCCACTATTCATAACAGCCTTCATTAGTGGCATTGGGACAGAGATTTTTGGTGCCCTCATATTCATACTTTCTGACATCACACTCAATAATTCACCAATGTTCTGATCGTGCTGCCAGTCTTCAACAAGCGTATATGTTTGAATAGCTGGCTGCTCCAATCTGAAAACCTGCACAATAAACCTTGCAAACTCATCGTTTGAAATAAGTGGCAACCTATAATCCTTACCTCCAGGAATCACCGGCATGAGCCCTCTTCGCATACTCTTCACAAGCAAACCTACTCCTGCTATTTGCTCTGTACTCCCCGTTTGACTACTACCGACGACAGTCGGCGGATTAATGACAGAAAGCGGATAACCTACTGCTGATGCCTGTTGACGAATATAAAGATCTGCTAAAAATTTTGTTCTCTCATATGGATTTTTTATTTTCAAATAATGGTTTCCTTCTTTAAACACATCAATTTCAATCTTGCTATTTTGATCATCAAAGGGACTCATATAACCGACAACATGAATAAATTGCTGCAAGCCCTTCAATTGATGAATACTTTTAGCTAAGTCACTCATATGTTTGGCGCCATTTAAAAAGACGGAAGCTGCCTTTTTACTTGTCGCTTGAATATCCATGGGTCCTCCTGCGTGAATGATCACATCCGTTTTCAACACCTTCTCCTTATCTTCAGCACTTAGACCCAAATCGACTTTCGTCAAATCACCTTCAACAAAGTGCATCACTGCCTCTTTTAAAATACCTCTTTCTTGAAAAATGCGTGTTGCTTTACTTTTCGACCTCACTAAAAGAAGAATGTTCACATCCTCTTTGTCTAATTCTTTCACTAACTCCTTTCCAATAAAGCCCGTTCCACCAATTAATAATACTGTTCTCATATAAACATCTCCCTTTTAGTACTAATCAGTACTAATTTAGTGTGAAAAAAAAGCTTCTTTATCGAAGCAAGTTAAAAATATGATCGGCTGTTTTTGTAATGACAGTTGCATCCTTCAATGTTTCTGAAATAAATAACGCGCCTTCAAGATTGGTAATAAATAGTGATGCAACCTCATCAATATGAATCGTCTTTCTGAATTCTCCATTCTCTACTCCTTGTTTCAGTAATAGAGAAACCTTCTTTTGTAATCCTGTAAAAAACAGACCTATTTTTTCTTTTATTTGTGTGGCCTGTGTAGGACTTTGAATATAAAGAGTAATAAATGGACAGCTTCCTTTATAATCTCTCGATTGAACTCCTTGTGATAATTGCTTCAAAAACAGTTGGATACGTTCTTCAACTAAAAATTGGTTCTGAGATAGTACGTCATCAATTGCAGATTGATACATGTCAATCCAATAATCAACGACCCCTTCTAATAAATCCTCCTTATTAGAAAAGTGATAATACACATTAGACTTTGACACTTTGCTTACACGTACTAATTCATCCATGCTTGTATAAGCAAATCCTTTTTCTAAAAATAAAGTTGCAGCTACTTCAAGCACACGTTTTTGATTCATTAATTTTACTTTTTTCATAATTAGAACTATATAGTACTAATTTACACATTGCAAGTATTTATGTTCATTTAGAAAAAGTCTGATGAAAGAAATGCCCGCTAAACAAAAAAAGCTCGAAAATCTAATATTGATTTTCAAGCCTTGATTTAAAGTCTATTTTTTCACAAGCGATACAACAGTCTCCACATGAGATGTATGCGGGAACATATCGACTGGCTGCATGTATTCGATTTTGTAGTCTTTTGACATGTATTCAAGGTCTTTTGCTAGTGTTGATGGGTTGCAAGAGACGTAGACAAGGCGTTTTGGCTTGACTTGTTTGACGGTGTCTAAGAAAGTGCGCTCGCAGCCTGTTCTTGGCGGGTCCACGACGATGACGTCAGGACGGAAGCCTTCTTTGACCCATTTTGGCAGCCAATGTTCAGCTGTTCCTGTCACATAGGTCGCGTTTTTCATGCCGTGTTTTTTGGCATTTTTCTTGGCATCATCAATCGATTCTTTGATGACATCCATTCCTCGTACTTCTTTGGCGCCATCTGAAAGCCACATCCCAATCGTTCCAACGCCGCAATACGCATCGACAACTTTTTCTTTGCCAGTTAGTTTTGCCGCTTTTTTCGCTTCGTCGTAAAGCTTTAGCGTTTGCTTCGGATTCAATTGGAAGAAAGCACGTGCACTCAGTTCAAAGGAGACGTCTCCTAAAAATTCTTGAATGACCATGTTGCCAGCTAGATGAGATGTCTTATGACCAAAGATGACCGACGTTTTTTCACCGTTGACATTGTGCATAATGGACGTCACTTCTGGCAGACGTTTTTGAATGGCTTCGGCGATTTCTTTTTTCTTTGGAAATTCCGGCTTTGATGTGACAAGAACGACCTGCACTTCCCCTGTTTCAAAGCCGACACGCACGACAATTGATCGTACGTCGCCTTTTCTCGTCCGTTCATTGTAGACCGATACACCGAATTTCTCTAAAATTTTGCGGACAACGCCCGTTGTTTTGTTCGTTTTTGGATGCTGCACGATGCATTCCTTAATCGGTACAAGCTTATGAGAGTTCAGTCCGTAAAGCCCAGCAATGATGTCACCGCTATGAGAACGCCCTACTTGGAACTGACTTTTATTTCGGTAGTGCCACGGATCTTCCATACCGATCGTTGGCCTGATATCTAGCTCTTCAACTGATAGTTTTGTATGACGTTCCATTGATTGAATGACAATATCTCGTTTTTCCTTTAGCTGCTGCTCATACGCCAAATGCTGAAGCTGACAGCCGCCGCACTCTTCGTATACTGGGCATGGCGGTTTCACTCGATGCTCGGAGCGCTTTCTAACTTTCCTAACCGTACCTTCTGCATATTTTGCTTGGACATTCGTTGCTTCCACAACCACTTCTTCGCCTGGAAGAGCACCCGGGACAAAGACTACTTGCTTTTTAAAATAACCGACCCCTTCTCCATTAATGCCAAGGCGTTTAATGGTAAGCGGAAACTGCTGTCCCTTTTGCAAAAGGGCACCTTGCTGTTTTTCCTTCACTTCATTCTCTCCGTTCTATCTGAACCCTTGATAGGTTGTCTTCATTTTATTCCATCTCATTAGTATACCATGACTTGGACAAAGAGAGAAAATCCCTTTCATTTATCTGTCTCAATGCTTCTCCATAAATATAAAGAAGCGTAGCTTAAATAAGGAGTCCAATCCTTGCTTAACACTGCCATCTCTTCTTTTGTCGGCTTTTCAGGCAGGTCAAAATGCCGCTTGATGGCGTTTTGAATCCCGATATCTGCCATCGGAAAGAGATTTGGTCTTCCAAGTCCATTCATGAGCACATTTTGAACTGTCCAAGGTCCAATCCCTCTAATCGGAAGCAGACGTTCTTCCACCTCCAGATCAGTTAAATCATGTAATTCTTCTAAGCAAAGAGAGCCGCTCACAATTCGCTTCGAGACATCGATGACATATTCCGCTTTCCGCTGACTAAATTGGAGCTTTCTCAATTCCTCCGTTTCAAGTGAGGCGATGGTTTCTGGTAAAGGATCAAACCAAACCCCCTCTATTTGCTCGCCATACGTATGAACAAACCGTTTTGTGAGTTCATAGGCAAACGCCAGATTGAGCTGCTGATGAATGATGCATTTCATCAAGCAATGATATAAGTGAAAATCCAGCATGAGCGGTGTTCCCTTATGACGCTCAAAAACGGGGGCTAGATTTGTTTGAGAAAAATGCTCATGCACAGCGTCTAATTGATGCTCCATGCCAAATATCCGCTTCATCTCACATATGAGAGGTTCCTCAGGACCATTTCCTTTCACCCGAAACATGGGTGCTTCTTTTGTTCCGGTGGCTTGAACGACGACAACGTATGGTGTTTGTTCTAATCTGATTGGTACTTTGATTTCTCTTTTATTCAAATCGACTGCTTTTAATGGATCATTTGATAAGCGTCTCAGCACTTGATCGAAGTGATATGGCGGTTCAACCACCAGCTGTTTTTCCCACATGTTTTCCCTCTTCCTTTCTGCAAACACGCGCAGATGCGATTGTTTCATTTTGCTTGAATGATTCTCTATATTAAATACTTTTGAATATAAAGAGTACAAGAATTTATCAGTTATATCTTCCTTATTTGTGGTCATTCTCCTTTTGGTCTGATGAAAGTTTTTGGTCGAATTCAGCTAATATTCGACATGATCCTCCAATATTTTAGGATCATTTTCCTTAAATTAGAAATAGAACCTCTGGGTGATATCTTCTATCCTGAAAAAATTTGTATAATTATGACATATCAAGGAGGTGACAAAGGAATAAGCTGATTAGGCAATCATTTGTTTTATCTTGCAGGAACATATTTTACCTCATTGATAACCGGCTTCACCTAGTTTCACTTTTTACGAAAAGGAAGACCCAAACATTTTAAAACAAAGGAGATCCGACCAATGAAAAAAACCATTCTTTCTATTGCCCTTGCCACTGCTGTTTCTTCGACTCTGCCAGTATTTGCTGACGCTGCTGAGAAAAAAACGTCAGCACCCGTCTCTACTACACTACAGCAAACTGTATTAAACAAAGCTGCTGAAGGAAAAGCTGGAACGACAGCTAGTCCTAATGTTAACGTCAACTTCGATGTTCTTGGGATTGCCAATGCGATTGTTAACGCAGTAAACGCAAATGCAAACCGTCCTGGGTTCGTTAAAGGCGTGATGGAAAGCACATTCTATGCTGCTGGTGGCAGATATAATGTCATGGTCTTTAACCTAAGCCAAAATTATGAAGACCGCTTTAACGGCGTGAAAACTTTTGCAACTGCTAATCTTGGTAACGTTGTTTACGGTATTTGGGTATTTGAAAGTGGTACCTTTAAAAACAACGGCGATGGCGGCTGGGATAACTGGGCGTTCAGAGGCTGGTTTGACCGTCAAGATAAATTTGTTACGTTCCATCGTCCTTAATTCTCGGTTTTATCCATCAATCATACACGCACAATGGACCGATCTCAGTGATGAGATCGGCTTTTTTATGGAGAGAATGTATAAGTTCACTGGCGTTGCTTCATGATATAATGCAAGTCTGGAGGGGTGTATATGCTGAAAAAACTTGCAGTGACAAAGAACGGAGACTTGATTGAACATGCAACATTGCACCAGCTTTCAAGCCCCGATATCGCCTGGTATTGGATTGACTTTCATGCGCCAACGGAAAAGGAAGCAGCGCTGCTGAAGGAATTCTTTCAGTTTCATCCGCTTTCAATTGAAGATTGCTTCCATTATTTACAGCGGCCTAAGCTTGATTTTTATGAAGAGTATTTATTTTTCGTTCTTCATGCTCTCAATCAAAAAACACTTCGTTCAGAGGAAGTGGACCTGTTTGTTGGGGAAAGTTTTATTGTCACCTTTCATTTAAAGGAAGCACCATACATTGATCGTGTGATGCGAAAGCTAAAAGCATCTGAACACGCGCGAAATAGTGGACCTGAGCATCTTGCCTACATGCTGATTGATGATCTGGTTGATGATTATTTCCCGATTATTTATCAAATTGAAGACAGGTTAAATGAGATCGAAGATGAAGAAGGTCATAAAACGTATGGTACTTTAATGAACGAAGTATTCGGAATTCGGTCAGACTTGTTAAAGCTAAGAAGAACAATTATTCCGATGAGAGACCTTTTATATCGTATCGTGAACATTAATATGATGAAAAACGATAAAAATAGACAAGCCTATTTCAATGATATCTATGACCACCTTCTGAAATTAACAGAGATTGTCGAATCAAACCGTGATATGACAGCCGATTTACGAGACAGCTATCAGACGCTGAATTCTAACCGAATGAATGCAATCATGATGACGCTGACCATTGTATCGACCATCTTTATTCCATTGACCTTTATTGTTGGAGTGTACGGAATGAACTTTGATAACATGCCTGAATTACACTGGAAGTATGGCTATTTTGGCGTACTGATTTTCATGGGTCTGCTCGTCTCGGGTATGCTTTTGTGGTTTAAGCATAAAGGATGGTTCCGCATATTCAAATAATGTGTAGAGTGAATGACTGAGGAGGCGGTTAGATGAAAAACTGGATTCCTTTGTCTCATCAAGAACTAAAGCTCGTATGGGAGACGCTCTATCGAGATTTCAAATTTAATCCGAGCCTCTCTCGTTTTCCCTCATTTCGCGTACCTTCTCCTTTCATTACATATGATATTTCTGCTTGTTTTGAGGACTCTTCCCTTCTTCATGCAGATGAAGACCTTGAAGAGAAAGCATGACTTGTTTTTCAGGAGCTTATCAGAACAGACGAGTATATGCTGGCACTTGATTGGCAGCACGAATGCTACTGGATCACACCATACGGCTCATTTGAAAAAGATGAATTCGGAGATTGGGCAGTGCCTGTGCTACCGAACGGGGATTATTATTTCTTTTTTTTATCAAAAGAGATGCATTGGGGCTTGCTAGGACATCCTTGGGAGCAAAGTATCACGATTTTCGGTGAGGGCTTGATTGACTCTTTCACTCGTCATCATCCGATTTTGTTTCAGCGTAAAATAAGAGAAGGATAAAGAAAAAGCTCGCAGGTCTTCTGCAAGCTTTTTTTCTATAGCTGAGGTAGATGCCATACTTTTTCAAGCATGAGATCGTCTAGGCTTTTAAAGGAATAACCTTGTTTTTTCAGTGACGTGATGGCATCATCCAATGCCTCGGCATTGTCTCTTGAGACGGTATGAAGTAAGTAAATGGCACCTGGGTGCGCCTGCTTCATCATTTGATCGTAAGCATACTGTTTTCCTTTTTGATGATGAATATGCCAGTCCACAAACGCCACTGACCAGAAAACGGTTTGGTAACCGAGCTCTTTTGTTTCCTTCAGCACTCTTTCACTGAATACACCGCGCGGCGGACGAAGATAGAGGTTGTCTTGTTTCCCAGTGATTTTGTACACGGCTTCATTGACGCGCCCCAGCTCTTCTTTGATTTCTTTCGTACTCTTTGTTGTTAAATCTGGATGGTGATAGGAGTGGTTGCCAATGATATGACCTTCCTCCGCCATACGTTTAACGAGCTCAGGCTGGTCCTTGACAAAGTGACCTGTCACAAAAAAGGTGGCTGGCACTTGATGTTTTTTCAGCACATCTAAGATCTTCGGCGTGTACCCATTTTCATAGCCATTGTCGAAGGTAAAATAAATTTCTTTCTTTTTCGTGCTCCCTAAATAGAAGGCATCATACTTTTTTAAAAGGGCGTTCAGTTCTTTACCCGCATCCGCTGGCTTGTGTTCTTTGCTTTTCGCAAATCCCCAATGGACGGGCTGATTAGACACGGCTTCCGCTTCTGAGAGAGGCATGGATACAAAAAGCGCACATAAACAGATGAGCATGTATTTTTTCATTTACGTCACTTCCCGGTTTTTCTTCTATTGTGCAGAATAAGACCGAGACTCATACACTGATTCACCTGCCAATTTAAAGAAAAAAGCCCGCACTGTGCGAGCTATTCTTCCTTCCAATCGGTTTTAAACCGTTCATATTTTGCTTCTAGGTCGTCAATCATCTGGATCAGTCTGTCTATATCCTCAACATCTGTTGATTCTGGATCTAATGAATCAATCACATTCATAAACATATCTAATCGGTTCTTTAAATAATCAACCTGCTGCTCTTTGCTGTCTGCTGCCTTGCCCATAGATACACTCCCTTTAGCATTTGTTTCTAGCTTATCTTTTTTTCCCTTGTAAATCAATGAAACCCCACTTGCGTATAACGGTGATGGGGCTTAAAATTAACTGTTGGCGGGTCCACGTTTGCCCGAATGAAAAGGAGATAGATACCATGAACCAAAAAACAGCACTTCGTCCGATTACACCTGCATATGACCCTTGGGAAGCCTATCTTGATGTGCAGGATTACGGAGAGATGAAGCTGACAAATATTGAATTTACAACTACGACGTTGTGTAACATGAGATGTGAGCACTGCGCGGTCGGCTATACTTTGCAGCCAAAAGACCCGAATGCACTGCCGCTTGATTTACTGCTTCGCCGTTTAGATGAAGTTCCGCTTCTGCGGTCCATCAGTATTACAGGCGGAGAGCCGATGCTTTCTCTCAAATCTGTGCGGGAATATGTCGTCCCTTTATTAAAGTATGCCCATGAACGCGGCGTCCGTACACAGATCAATTCAAACTTAACACTTGATTTGGCGCGATATGAAGAAATTATTCCATACTTAGATGTTCTTCACATCTCACATAACTGGGGAACTGTCGAAGAGTTTGCAACGGTCGGTTTTGCGATGATGGACAGAAAACCAACCTTTGAGCAGCGCGAGAAATTATTTAACCGCATGATTGAAAATAGCCGGGCACTTGTCAAAGCAGGTGTTACCGTATCTGCTGAAACCATGCTTAATAAACGCACACTTCCATATATTGAACACATCCACCGGCAAATTGTGGAGGAAATGAAATGCCAGCGCCACGAAGTTCACCCGATGTACCCAAGTGATTTTGCCAGCGCCCTTGAATCATTGACGCTTCCGCAAATGCGTGATGCGATTCATCAGCTGCTTGATATTCGTGATCAAGACACATGGATGCTGTTTGGCACCCTGCCATTTTATTCTTGCAGTACAGATGAAGAAGACCAGCGCCTCCTCAAACGATTGCGCCAGGAGAAGCATGTCACGGTACGAAATGACCCTGACGGACGCTCACGGTTGAATGTGAATATTTTTGATGGGAATATTATTGTGACAGACTTTGGCGATACACCGCCGCTTGGAAATATTGCGACCGATACATTGCAATCAGCTTATACTCGCTGGATGGACACAAAATTAGCAAAAGAGCTGAATTGTCATTGTCCAAGCGTACAATGCCTCGGTCCGAATGTTCTTGTGAAAAACAGCTATTATCAAGATGTTGATTTTACTTCTCGTACAGCCAGGGGGTAACCGATAGATGGACGATACATTTCTGACAGTGGTCAAGAACAAATACATTGAAATTCTAATTGTTGGACTTGTTCTTTGGCTTGCCGTCTTTATCATCAACAAAGCCCTTCAGATTTTCTTTAAACGAACGGAGTTTATTGAAGATAAGAAGAAGAAAACGATCGAGAGCTTGGTCAAATCTGTGACGAAGTACACAGCTTCAATTTGCTTTGTATTCTATGTCATTTCTCTCTTCTTTCATGATTTCGGAAAAATTCTTGCAGGTGCCGGTGTTGCCGGGATCGTCATAGGTTTTGGCGCCCAGACGCTAATTCGTGATATTTTAGCAGGCATCTTCCTGATCTATGAACGTCAGATTCATAAAGGGGATTATGTGACAGTGAATAACCTCTTTAATGGAACGATTGAAGAAATTGGTCTCCGCTCTCTGCAAATTAGAGAATGGAGCGGCAAGCTGTTAACCATTTCTAACGGGGACATCCGGCAAATTCAAAACTATAACATGCACTACATGCGGATTACGGAGTCTGTATTAATTAGTGCGAATCAAAACCCAGATACAGCCTTTCAAGCACTAGAAACGGCCTGTGACAATTTAAATCAAATGCATCATGATTTTCTTAAAAAAGATGAATTCCAGCATGCCATTGAACCGTTTCAAGTCCATGGCATTATGGGTCTGAACAAGCTGAACCGCGGGATTGAGATCACAGTGAAAGGAATGGTCGAAGATGAAAAATATTTCGATGCTGCCCTCGCTGTCCGAAAAGAAATGATCAAACAACTTCATCAGCATGATGTCAAATTGCTTGAAGATCTCGTTTATCCCCAGCCTGCAAAATAACCTCATTTGTGATGGGGTTATTTTTTATATCATCGGCTCTTATTTCTTTATTTATTAGGTGCGCCGAGCTGACTCGGGCTCTCCAAATACATGAAACGCTTGAACAGCTTGGACATATCCGTTAAGAATTCGCTTTAATTCAGCCCCTCTAACTTCTATCCTCTTGACTAATTCATGTATAATAGAAAGCAGAATGATTTCATGCAGCATGGGGACCCTCATACTGTGTATTTTCTAAGTGAAAGAGAGTGAATAAGATGGGTCGTAAGTGGAACAACATTAAAGAAAAGAAAGCATCAAAGGATGCCAGTACAAGTCGTATTTACGCAAAATTCGGGCGTGAAATCTATGTGGCTGCCAAACAAGGTGAGCCAAACCCAGAATCAAACCAAGCACTTCGTTTTGTCCTAGAACGTGCAAAAACATATAGTGTCCCAAAACACATCGTGGACCGTGCCATTGAAAAAGCCAAAGGCGGTGCGGAAGAGAATTTCGATGAGCTGCGCTACGAAGGATTTGGTCCAAACGGATCAATGGTGATCGTCGATGCCCTCACCAATAACGTGAACCGTACAGCATCAGATGTTCGTGCGGCTTTCGGGAAAAATGGTGGAAACATGGGCGTAAGCGGCTCTGTTGCCTACATGTTTGACCAAACAGCTGTCATCGGTGTCGAAGGAAAAAGTGAAGAAGAAACACTTGAGCTTTTAATGGAAGCAGACGTTGATGTACGTGACATCATGGAAGAAGATGAAACAGTGATTGTGTACGCTGAACCAGATCAATTCCATCAAGTACAAGAAGCATTCAAACAAGCCGGCGTAGAAGAATTCACTGTCGCTGAAATCACAATGCTTCCTCAAAATGAAGTGACATTAGATGATGAATCTAAAGAACAATTCGAGAAACTAATCGATGTATTAGAAGAGCTTGAAGACGTGCAGCAGGTTTATCATAATGTGGATTTAGGGGAGTAAAAGGAAATTTTGCCATAACATAAGTTTATTTAAATAAACTTATGTTATGGCTTTTTTATTTAAAACTCATCATATCTTTTGAAAGCAAAACTTTATATTCAAATTAGGAAAAACGTATCTTAATAGATTAAAGTTAAATATTCTATTTTTGTGTAAAATTTAACAAAAAAGGTTTACTACTCCTTTGTCTAGTTGTATTATAGTGATTACGAGAAATAATACATAATTTTATATATAAAAGTTAGGTGGTGTTATTATTTTTAAAATATGGTGGAAACAGTATTTTGGATTTATGATCATACCATTTATTACTATGGGGTTTATCTTTAACAACTTCTCTCACTTTACAAAAATTATCTATTTCCTTTTCCTTGCTTGGTTATTATTTAATGTTATTGACTTTTATAGAAGTGAGGTAAGAAACAAAAAGGACAAAAAGTCATGAAAGGGGGTGTAGACGTTGATATTTGAAGTAGCCACGAAATTTTTTTTAACTATTGGAACAGCAACGGAAATAGTTAATGCTGTAAATAATGGTTTAGGAATTCTAACGATAATAGGACTTGCTGGTGCTACGTATGGCTGGGGAGCAATTGCTTACCCACTTATTAGAGGTGCTGTCGCAAAGTGGGGAACAAAACAGGCAATAAACTGGTAGTATACTAGATTTAACAAAGAGGAGAGGATTCTCTCCTCTTTTAATGAAAGGTTGTTCTTACGTTATGAGATTTTTCAAGATTTTTTATCAGCCATTAGAATTGATGTACTCTCTTAATAAAAAACCTAACATAGCTCTTCCATTATTATTTTCTGCTTTAATACCCATACTTTATATTCAAGTCATTTTTGAACGCTTTGAACATGTGGAAAGCAAGTGGTTATATTTAATAGCTTTAGGTATGAGTTTTTTTTCATTAATGACTTTTTTCATTACTTCTTTTACCATCTATTTGTTATTAAATACTTTTATGTTAGATAGAGAAATCAGTTTCAAAACGACCATTTCAATTTATGGATTTAGTCAAATGCCAAAAATCTTTTTTGCCATCAGCCTTTTATTCTTTCCATTTTTAGATAACACCAATATATCTCAGTACGATCATTTTCTAACAGCCCTTGCCATCTTTATGATAAATCCCTTTAATATCTGGAGATATATGTTGTTAATATGTGGCTTTCATGTACTAATCAACATGAAAATAAAAAAATTAATTGCTATTGCGATAATTTTCGTAATCATTGAGGTATGTATTATATTTTTCGGAAGTGATATAACTCATATTTTTAGATAAAGGAGAATCATTTTTCTAATGAGAAATGTACTAACATATATTTATTTTAGACAAAAATCTTTTTTTTACTATCGACTTCCAAAATTAAAAATAAAGAATGACTTATTTGTTTATGTCGCTCTATCCGTCATTCTTTTATTCAGCGCAGTTTTTACCACTATAATGACTCAATTATATACCAATCATTTATTTTCACATAACGAGATCTTTTACATATCAACTTTTTTCATCATTACTTTTTTATTAACAGGAATTCAGCAATCCATTACAAATACTGTTTATAAAACATCTACAAAAAATGACCTGAAATTATTAATTGTATCACCACTTTCTTTTCACGAGTTGTTACTAGCAAAATATTTTGAAACCACATTTTTGAAAGAGGTTTTAATCTCTTCAATTCTTATTCCAACACTTTTTTTATATCATTATTCACAAATAGGTTCGGTTTTTTTAGGCATTGTATTTACACTTAACTCTGTATGCTTTCTTTATATAATGAAATTTGCGGTTTTCTACTTATCTGTCATTGGGTACCGTTATATTGCGACAGCATACCAATTGTTTTTTTCAATTCTGAGAATTTTTGTTTTGTCTATATTAGCTGTTATTTTTTTATCCAACAAAATAGATTTCCAATCTCATTCAATGCTTAATTGGTTTTTCAACTGGATATCCCAAATGCCTTTTGCGGTTTTACCAACAATTTTCCAAGATAAATTCATCATTTTTTTACAAATTTCATTATTAATCATCGTTATGTTATTGATTCGAACTTCTTTTTCTAATGGGGTAAGAGCACATTTCATTGGTGAAAATTCAAAAAAAAGAAAGGTTAAAACAATGATTTCTCACCTTTCCTTTCATGAAAGAAAGGAGCTGTCTCTCATCCAGTTAATGATTGCTTACATCAAAAGACAAAGAAAACAAGAAATTATTATGACATACTTGCCTTTATTTAGCTCGCTATTTTCTATCATACTTATTTTATATTTGCTTTATTATAGAATACCAACATTTATGAATGCTAATGAGAGTTTAGTTTTTATCATTCTGTCAGCTGCCATTGTTAAAATGTTATCAGATACATATTGCTTTCTCGCAAGCATCGATTTTCATGGTGCACGTTTTCAACTTCTGAAATTGACTGGGATTCATCCCAAATTCATCGTACGAAGTCACATTATTCTCTCTAGTTCAATTAATATCACGCTGTTCATTATCCTTTTTACAATAGCTGCAATCATATTTCAAATGTCTTTCCCTTTCTTTATTTTCATTTGTGTTATGGCAATAACACAAATGATCTTATTCAATTGTATTTATTTCTTATCAAGCATTAGTTATCCAGAATTTAAAAGAAATTTTGTAAGTAATCTTCCTTCAAGCAAAGCAAAAATGACTGCGAATTTGCTAATTCTATTTTGTTTTTTGCTGGAAGGACTGATGATCATCATATTTGATAAACAGCATTACCTTGCTTTTATTATCTCTACATTGATTTATTTGATATTTATTTTTATTATTTTGAAAATCTCTAGTCTTAAGATACAATTTCTTAATTTAAGTAAGTAAAAAGGGGAAGTAAAATGTTAAAGTTAGAAAATATTCATGTCCAAATTAACAACAAATCTATTCTCCATGATTTGTCTCTTCATGTTAAGCCACATGATTCTGTTGGTATTATAGGAAAAAACGGCGCAGGAAAAACGACTCTATTTGAGATCATTTGTGGCATACGATTAACTGATGATGGCGTTATCCGCTTTTTAGATAAGCAACCTAAGGATCGTCATTATTCAAGTCACCTTTTCTTTGTACCTGATGATTCTCTTGTATATGAATACTTAACTGCATCCGAGTATATCAATTTTGTTTCTAGACTCTACAACAAAAAATTAGACTCAACAGAAATCAATACTATGCTTTCATTCTTTGAACTTGACTACCTGTCCAACAAATTAATTAGAGACTATTCTAAAGGAATGAAAATGAAATTAGCTATTTCACTTGCTCTTTTATTAAAACCTCGATTACTTATTTTAGATGAACCCTTTAATGGGCTAGATCCATCTAGTTGTATTAAATTAGTTCAGAAGCTAAAAGAATTTCTTCAATTTGGAAGTGTGCTTTTTTCATCACATACTTTAGATTTTGTTGAAGATCTCAGTCACTCTACATATCTTCTTCGGAATCAGCAATTAACAAACGTGACGACAGAAAATTTAAAAGAGCTGTTTACTGATGAGTAAAGCAATTAAGAGTTACTTAAAAGATTTTTACCATGCTTTAAAAGTGCTTATTTTACCTTCTATTTTCTTCATAACAATTGGAATGGTCATGGGATTTTATATGACAAACGGAGATTATTCAGAGGATATTGTTAGAATAAATGATCAACGTCATTTTTTTGATTATTTCTTTCAAAATTTATCTATATGTATCATGATGATCGTTGGAATGGTTACTTTTGGTTTATCTAGTGTATACATATTGTTTATCAATGGATTAATGATTGGTGGAGCTTTTAAAATTTCGATTCCGTATTTAATGCATCCTTTACAATCATTACTTCTCATCTTACCTCATGGTATAAGCGAATTGATGGCTATTATGATTTCTGGTGGTATTGGTTTTATCCTTCTGAAAGAGGCCATCCTTTTATTGTTTGATAAAAAGAAGAAAATAAATTTTAAAAATATATGTAAAATTACTTGTACAGGGCTTGTGCTAGTAACTATACTATTATTTTTCTCGGCCATCATAGAGTTTTATATCACGCCTGACATTAATCACTTTACGACAAATTAACCCCCCTCTTCTATAGTGAAAGAGGGGGGTTTTACTATGTTAATTCATCCCTTGAAACCCAAACGTCAGGTGATCCTGAACAGGAATCCAAGCGCCGATTCCTTGTGAGGTCACGTTTTTCACGACGAGTTTGCGTTTATTTCCTTTAAGCACAAGGTACACTTCTCCGTATGTGACCTTTCCTTTTTCATTAATCGCTGGTGCATAGGCATGAAGCGATGCTGCTTTTTTCGGAGAGACGTGGTATGACTGATCTCGTTTTGTTCCTGCGCCAATGACTGTGTCAAATGCGAGGGGTAGCTTTGTCTTTTGAATGGCTTTTTGCATCATCAATGTTTTCACATCTTCCGGGTTTGGTACCTTTGCTGTGAGCCCGCCGCTCACTTTTACTTGCTGCTTTTGAACATATTTGCCAATGGCTGTTTTGTTGCCGCCTCTGTTATCAATATGATTCGTATTCACTTTTTTGTATTCCCAGTTGGCGACCGTTTCGTTTGAATCATAGCTCAGTGCCCATCTTCCAAGGAAAATGGTCGCGCGGTAACCAACAGCTAATGGCGTCCCTGAAATGCTGGATTCATTCAGCATTTTGATCAAATGGGTATTCTCAATCGGCACATTCGTTGTTTTAAACAATTCGGCTGTCAGCTCGCTCGGCTGGAGCAATGGCTGATCCTGTGACGCATTCGGATACGTATTCTCCTTAGAAATACTGGCGACAGACGATGGCACCTTAAATGGCTTTGCCGCCTCCGCTGGAAAGCTGTATAGAAAACTTAAGGATAAGAGAACAACAAACATGATGCGGGGCATCTTTTTCATATCATCACTCTTTCTCATTCATTTTTCCATAGTATTTTCCGCAAAGGCGTCCCTTATCCACAAAAGATTATAAAAGGAAAAATCCAATCGCCATAATGAAATAGGCAGCAAGTAATGTGGCGCCTTCAAACCAATTGGTATCTCCGTCATTAGATAAAATGACTGTGAGTAACACGGCGGATGCCATCGCAATGAGCTCTGGTAAGGAGAAAATGAGCGGCATCTGCGTATTGAAAAAAAGCGAGCTGATGACAAGGATTGGTGCGACCATCATCGCAACCTGAAGTGTGGAACCAAAAGCAATTTCCACTGCGACATCCATTTTGTTTTTATACGCCATGATGACAGCAGAGGCATGTTCTGCCGCATTGCCGACGATGGCCACAATAATGACTCCGATAAACAGCTCACTCCAGCCAAATTGTTCCCCCACCGTATCAAATGTATGGACGAGGCGCTCTGAAATGTACGCAACGGCCATCGTTGCAAGCAGCAAAATCAAAGTGGCAAACTTACCAGACCATTCAGGTATTTCTTCTTCCGTCTCCGCCTCTCCGTCCAAGCTCTCCTGCTTGGCAACATAGACACCTCGGTGGCTCACCAGTTTGAAATAGAGCGCTGCAACATAAAGCAAAATCATCACAATGCTAATGCCAATGCTTAAAACAAATTGCTTCTCCTCAGCCATTTCCACCGAAAACACTTCTGGAATGACAAACGCCACAATAATGGCAAACATGAGCAAGCCCGAGTTGTGCCTTGCATCGTGGACATTGAACACTTGGCGCTTATATTTTAATCCGCCAACGAAAAAAGACAGTCCCGCCACAAGCAGTAAGTTTCCGATCACTGAGCCAGTTAACGACGCAAGGACGATGGCTGTCAGTCCTTGCTTTAATGCAAAAAACGAAATAATTAACTCCACCGCATTTCCAAATGTGGCGTTTAAAAGCCCGCCAATTCTGGGACCTGCTATGATGGCAAGACTTTCTGTGGCTCTTCCCATAAAACTAGCAAGACCAATAATCGCGATACAATACACAGCAAACATGATGGCCTGCGGAAAATGAAGAAAACTGCCAATCACCGATAGCGGCACACCAATTGCGACAATCACAAGAAACAAACGATTCATACAGCCATTCTCCTTTACATATGTCTGACTGTTATTCTTTCGTGAGTGCCGGCTTCATATACATTTAGGTTTTCTCGTGTGAGAAGGTGATTTCAATACTACCTTTCACAGACTGCACCATAGAGCAATGCTTCAATGCCAGTGTAATGCTTTTCTCTATTTGTTCATCAGATGTACGGACGCCTTCAAATAAAATATGTAAATGAATACGGGAGATTTTGTTTACAGCTCCTGCTCTTGTCGTTTCAGGTGTAATCGTCAGCCCTTCCCAGGATATTCGCTTTTTCCGGCATACATGAATGAGCATTTCTCCAAAACAGCCGGCAATAGCTGAGGTGAATAATTGAGATGGCCTGTACCCCGTTTCTTCATTTGCTGATATATACAGCTGCCTTTCATCTATTCCCGCGATCCACCCGCCTGATTCGTATATCAGTTTCATTCCTTTCCCACCTTTCTATTGAAACCCCTATGGTTCCATTGTACGATGAAAACATGAACTTGTAAGGAGCATCTTATGTCGAGAATTCACTTTATGATTTTAATTTTACTTGTATCTGTATCTGGTTTTTCGCAGGGAGCGTTATTGCCAGTCATTTCGATTATTTTTGAACATGCCGGGACTTCTCCTACGTTAAACGGACTGCATGCCACAGGCTTATATCTCGGCGTGCTGCTAGCATCTCCCTTTATGGAAGCGCCGCTTCGCCGATTTGGGTTTAAGCCGTTAATTGTCATTGGAGGCGCCGCTGTCTTTTTAAGCTTGTTCAGCTTTGTGTTTTTTGAATCTTATGTTGTCTGGTTCTTCCTGCGGCTTATGATCGGGATTGGTGATCATATGCTGCATTTCTCTACACAGACGTGGGTGACCTATGCGTCGTCATCGAGAAATCGTGGGCGAAATATTTCATTGTATGGGTTATCCTTTGGACTTGGTTTTGCCGCTGGACCTTTTTTAACACCACTCATTGAAATCAATCCATCTTTACCTTTCATTGTTTCCGGTGCTGTTAGTTTATGTATTTGGCTGCTTGTGTTTGTTTTGAAAAATACATATCCAGATACGGGCGAAGTGCAGACGTCAGAGCAGACAAACAGTTTGAAGCGCTTTAAGAAAGCTTTTCAATTTGGTTGGGTCGCCTTTATGATGCCTTTTTGCTATGGCTTTTTAGAAACGACACTCAATAGCAACTTCCCTGTGTATGCACTCAGAAGCGGGGTGACCGTAGATGCAGTGGCGTTTATTTTACCTGCGTTTGCCATTGGAAGTATTGTCTTTCAGCTACCTCTCGGGATGCTCAGCGACCGGTTTGGCAGGCGCCGCATCATTTTATGTGTGACTCTCGTCGGGTCTTTCTTTTTTCTACTAGCAGGGATTTTCATTCAATCGGTTTTGGCTGTGGCGATTTGTTTCTTTATTGCCGGAATGGCTGTAGGCTCTACCTTCTCACTTGGCATCAGTTATATGACCGACTTATTGCCAAAGCATCTGCTTCCTGCTGGAAATTTGATGTGCGGAATGGCATTTAGTGCGGGAAGTATTCTCGGGCCTGTTCTCGGTGGAATCTTTGTGCAAACGTTTGAAGGAATGAATTTACTTTACCTTGTTAGCATCGTGATATTATTCGTGTTTTTCTGCGTTCGATTTGGGCGAACGGCGGCAGTGGTGGAAAGTCATTAAAATGGAGGGTCGATCTTTGTTTTCATACGACGTCACAAATGAATTGACTTTGGCATCTCTACAATTAGATGATGCGGACACATTATTGGAGCTTATTCAAGAGAATCAGGCTCATTTAGGGGAATGGCTACCATGGGTTCATCACTGCAAAAGCATAGAGGATGTCAAAACGTTTATTCAATCGACTCAAACCATCTACAATGAACAAAAAGGATTGGAAGCTGGCATTAAACTGAACGACCAATTGATCGGGCTGTTCCGCCTGACGTTTAATCAGAAAATAGGCAATATCGGTTATTGGATTCGTCAAGACGCGCAAGGTCGGGGCATTGTGACAACGATCGTGAAATATATGACAGAAACTTTTTTTTCAAAAGTCGATGGATTTGAAATTTTTTGTCCCGTAGGTCATGTTCGAAGTGAACGTGTAGCAATGAATGCCGGATTCGAGCTAGATCCTCACTATGAGTCAAAGCCTGATGCCGCTTTTATCCTTAAACGATATATACGATTGTGAAATAGAAACTCCCCTGCATCCATGCAGAGGAGTTTTTTTCATTTAGTGATATCCATTTTGCCCGTTCGCACTGCCGCTTGTTTTGTGCTTAGGCTGATGGCCTTTGTTTTGTTTCGTATTGCTTCCGCCTTTTTTCGATTGTTTGGACATATGTGGTTTCCCCCATCCATTCAGTTTGAACTTGATCGTTCTTCTTTAGGATGCCCGAATTTCTTTATAGTTTGCCTGGTACGATTTTACGCTTATGTAAAAGCGCATTGAGCTCGCCGCCAAGGATAATCATGATGCCGGTTAAATAAAACCAGATCATTAAAATAATGATTCCCCCAATGCTTCCGTACATCGCACTGTAGTTAGCAAACTCGCCTACGTAAAATGAAAATAGCATGCTGACCAAAATCCATCCAATCGATGCAAAAACGGCACCTGGCAGAACAAATTTTAATTTCAGCCTAATGTTTGGAGCAAAATAGTATAAGGATGTAAAAACAATCAATAAAATCAGCGGGCTAATGATCCATCTCATTGCAGTCCATACGGTGAGAAAGGCGTCTGACTGCCCAACTAATTTAGCGACAAATAAACCGAGTTCTTTGCCAAAGACAGGTAGCATCAGGGCAAATATAATGGTCAAAACCATCGCGATCGTTAAGATGATCGATGTTAAACGTACGAGAATGAAGGAACGATTCTCCTCAACTTCGTAAGCATGGTTAAATGCTCTGACGACGGCATTAATGCCGTTAGATGCTGACCAAAGGGCGGCAATAATCCCGAACGATAATAACCCGCCATTACGATTATTCAGCGTCTGTTCGGCGATGGATTCAATCATCGAAAGCGCTCCTTCTGGCGCATAGCCAGAAATGACGCTTAGGACATCCTTTGACGTCAGCGGCAAATACCCAACGAGTGTCAGTACGAAGATGAGAAACGGAAATAATGAAAGCAAAAAGAAATAGGCAAGCTCAGCAGATTTTGCCGGTCCTTCATGCAGCAAAAAGCGTTCAATTAACGCTTTAATAAAACCCATACGCCTCATCTCCAATGATCAATCTGTCTGTTTCGATTGAAAGTGATCCTTTGTTTCTTCAATAATTTCTAATACCCTTGGGGTTGTTTCCTTTAACTGATTGACCTGTTCATTTAAAAATGACAAATCATCTGAGACTGTTCGCATCAGCTGCTTCGTTTCTTCCATCTTTTCTTTCATGCAAGCCGATATTCTGCCTGGCTCCTCACGGTACTCATCAAGCTTTTGCTGGCAGTCATTCCATTTTTCTTTGAGTGCAATTCTTGTTGGCCGATGAAATAAAGTCAGCAATGCGCCGCAAGCTGCACCTAAGAGAGCTCCTCGGAGCACGATTTGATTTTTTTCTTCCATCTCGTCTGATCTCCTTTCAGTTAAAGGTGGTTCTCTTTCTTTACATACGTCAAAAAACGGTCAATTCCTGTTTCAATTAATTCATGGACTTCCTCAAAGTTCCCAGTGTAATAAGGATCTGGCACATCATCTCGATCGTCGTCTTCTACAAAATCAAGAAGACGGCCAATAAAGTGATGTTTCCCATAGCCAGCTATACTGCGAAGCGCCCCTACATTTTCAGCATCCATCGCAATGATATAGTCATATGTTGTGATGTCCTCATCCATGATTTGTCTTGCGGACATTCCTTCATAGCTGATACCTTTTTCATCAAGCAGCTTTCGCGTTCCTTCATGCGGGGGACTGCCTTGATGCCAGCCGCCAATACCTGCTGAATCAATCACAAAGTGCTCACTAAGCCCCTCATCTTCTACTTTTTTTCTAAATATGGCCTCTGCCATTGGTGACCTACAAATATTGCCAAGACACACGAATAACACATGAATCATCCTTCATTCTCCTCCTATCTTTTCCCTAAGAGTTCTTTTCGAAAACCTTTTCTCTATCATATCAACTCCCTTTTCTTTTGGAAACTTTGCAAGAAAAGCTCTCATCGCCATTGACAAAATACACAAAAACAGGAGAAACTTTAGGAGAATTACACAAACAAAGGGGGATATTAGATGGGAATAATTGAGCAGTTTGTCACAACGATGAACAATTTTTTGTGGGGGCCTCCCCTGTTGATTTTAATTGTTGGTACTGGAATATACCTCACCTTTCGCGTTCTCTTCATTCAAATTAGATTACTTCCTTATTCTTTAAAGCTCGCTTTTTCAAAACAAGACAAAATGTCAGAAGGAGATATTTCCCATTTCCAAGCATTAATGACGGCTCTCGCTGCAACTGTCGGTACAGGAAATATCGTAGGTGTGGCCTCGGCTGTTATAGCGGGTGGTCCTGGTGCAGTATTCTGGATGTGGTTTGCTGCATTTTTCGGGATGGCCACCAAATTTGCCGAAGCTGTTCTTGCTGTGAAATACAGGGTCAAAAACGAAAAAGGCGAAATGTCTGGCGGACCTATGTATTATTTAGAGCACGGGTTAAAGCAGAAATGGCTAGGGGTGCTATTTGCTGTTTTCGGTGCCAGTGCTGCCTTTGGGATCGGCAACCTGGTACAGTCTAATTCCATCTCAGGCGTTATGAATTCTACTTTTCAAATTCCAACATGGGTAACAGGTATCATTATTACAGCTTTTACAGCACTTGTGATTTTAGGCGGAATTAAAAGCATTGGACGGGTCACATCTATTTTTGTACCGGTCATGGCTTTATTTTACGTCATTTGCGGTCTGATCATTCTTGTTATGAATGCTGATCTTGTTCCAGGCGCAGTCGGGCTTATTTTCTCAGATGCCTTTACCGGTCAAGCCGTGGCAGGTGGTGCAATTGGGACTGTCATTCGCTGGGGTGTGGCACGAGGAGTATTTTCCAATGAAGCAGGTCTTGGGTCAGCACCAATTGCTGCTGCGGCTGCGAAAACGGATATGCCTGCCCGCCAAGCTCTCGTCTCTATGACGCAAGTGTTTATTGATACAATCATTGTCTGTTCTATCACTGGCATTACCATTGTCATGGCAGATATGTATTTAACAGTGAAAAGTGATGCGCTGACCTCGTTATCCTTTGCTCACTTCCTCGGTCCAGCTGGCTCAACCATTGTGGCAATCGGGCTGCTCTTGTTTGCCTATTCCACCATCATTGGCTGGTCCTATTATGGCGAAAAATGCTTTACATATTTAGCGAAGGATTCGTACGTCATGTATTATCGTATCGTGTTTGTGATGGCTGTCTTTTTTGGTGCGGTGTTTAAAAATGACTTCGTCTGGGGTGTGGCAGATATGCTAAATGGACTGATGGCGATTCCAAACTTAATCGGGCTCATCGGTTTATCAGGGGTTGTCGTATTTGAATCCAAACGAATCATTGATAAGATTAAGCAGGAGAAAAAGGAGAAAAACATCTCGGTGTCATCTTAATAGCCCTTTTATTCTTTTGCATTTCTGTTAAAATAGACATATTATTCGACACATATGCAGGAAAGGACGTGCCGCCCTTGTCAGAGCAAAAAGCGGCTGAAGTCAATCAGCTGATTGAAGACATTTCGCAAAAGTTAAATATGCTGAACATTGGAGTCATCAAAGCAGAGGACTTCAGTCCAGACAAGTACGAAGATATTGAATTTCTTCACCAAATGGTGATGAAAAAATCTTCATTCAGCCCAAGTGAAATGCAAGCCATCGCAAGCGAGCTAAAAAACTTAAGAAAATAATGGTGAAAAAGGAAACTGTTTTTATGGTCTACACGCAGTTTTCTTACATCATGCACACAAAAAGCCAGCACCCCGCAAGGTGCTGGCTTTTTTATCCTTTTACAACTGCGGTTTATTTCTCAAGCAGTTTTAATGATTCACGGTTAAAGGCTGGAATGTCATCAGGTGTACGGCTTGTCACAAGCTGATCCTGACAAACGACGACTTCTTCGTCTTTAAATTTAGCGCCTGCGTTTTCCATATCGACTTTGATGGATGTATACCCAGTCGCCCCTCTTCCTTCCAGCGTCTTCGCTGTAATGAGCAATTGCGGTCCGTGACAGATTGCAAATACTGGTTTTTTCTCATCCATAAATGCTTTAGTGAATTGGACGTAACGATCATCTGCACGCAGAATATCTGGTGAGAAACCGCCAGGAATGAGAAGTGCATCGAAGTCTTCAGGCTTCACGTTGTCAATAGACGCATCCACTCTTACTTCTGCCTCTCCTTGCTTCCCTTTCACTGTTTTTCCTTTTTCATTTTCAATGACTGTCAACTCATGACCTGCATCTTTAAAGGCTTTTGCAGGCTCGGTGAATTCAACATCCTCAAAGTAATCTGTTAATACAACTGCAATTTTCTTACCCATGTAGAAACCCTCCTGCTTGATTATCGTTTACACTACACACTATACCCGGGCATGTTGAAATCAAACATCCTATCCCTATCAGAAAACCCCTTATGATAAAAATAAGCATTTAGACTCATTCACATTACCTCAACAAGGTAATTCGTATGATTTATGTTATCTTTACAATAATCTGCAAAAAATAACTACAAAAGTTAACGAAACATTTCTACAATAGGTATTGTGGTCAAAAAAATTAGAAAGGCGGAGATCAGGTGAAGAAGCAAGCACATAGGTCTAAACGAAGGAAAAACCTGTCTATTCTGCTCACTTCCATTATGATGATTAGTCTCATTCTCCCAGCAGTACCTACTCATGCAGAAACAGAAAACGGCAAAGCCGTAAAGGTCAGCATCTTAGCCACAACCGATGTTCATGCGAACATGATGAATTATGATTATTACAGCGACAAAGAAACAAATGAATTTGGTTTGGCAAAAACAGCCGAGCTGATCGACAAGCACCGATCACAAAACCCGAATACACTCCTTGTGGATAACGGAGACTTGATTCAAGGAACCCCTCTTGGAGAATACGTTTACAAACATGAGAAAGACAGCATCATCAATCAAACAAAGGTTCACCCTATTATTCATACACTCAACAAGCTAAAATACGATGCAGGAACACTTGGCAATCATGAATTTAACTACGGATTATCCTTCCTTGACGGTACCATTGCGGGCGCCAACTTCCCGATTGTCAATGCGAACGTCAAAAAGCTAAATGGAGAACACCGTTTTACACCTTATGTGATCCAAGATAAAACCTTTAAAGATGCAAACGGAGCCTCACAAACTGTGAAAGTTGGTTACATAGGATTCGTTCCACCACAAATTATGACGTGGGATAAGAAGCATTTAGATGGACAAGTCCAAGTGCAGGACATCGTCGAATCTGCCAATGAAACCATTCCTGAAATGAAAGAGAAAGGCGCAGATGTCATTGTCGCTCTTGCTCATACAGGAATTGAAAAAACCGCTTCACCTAAAGGATCAGAAAATATGATCTTTGACCTTGCCACGAAAACAAAAGGCATCGATGCCATTGTATCAGGCCACCAGCATGGCACATTCCCAAGCGCTGAATATAACGGCGTCGACAAATTCAATGTCTCAAAAGGAACCATCAATGGCATCCCAGTCGTCATGTCAAAAAACTGGGGCAGCTACCTCGGGGTCATTGATTTAACACTAGAGCCTGACGGCAGCAACTGGAAGGTCACAGACGGAACAGGCAAGATCGAATCTGTTGCCGGAGTATCATCTCAAAACAGTACCGTAAAAGACGCCATTCAAACAACGCATCAAAACACACTTGATTACGTGCGAAAGCCTGTTGGCAAAACAGAAGCAGACATTAATAGCTTTTTCGCTCAAGTGATGGATGACCCTTCGATTCAAATTGTGACAGATGCCCAAAAATGGTATGCACAAGAAAAAATGAAGGACACATCGTATAAAAATTTACCGATTTTATCTGCAGGTGCTCCGTTTAAAGCAGGCGGCCGAAACGGTGTAAACTATTATACAAATATCGCAAAAGGAGATTTAGCGATTAAGAATATCGGCGATCTCTACCTTTACGATAACACTGTGCAGATTGTGAAACTGAAAGGCAGTGAAGTGAAAGACTGGTTAGAAATGTCTGCTGGTCAGTTTAATCAGATCAAACCGAACGATGCAAAAGAACAGCCGATTTTAAACGAGGAATACCGCTCGTATAACTTTGATGTAATTGATGGCGTGACATACCAAGTCGATGTGACGCAGCCTGCTAAATACAGCACAACAGGCACACTTCTCAACGCCAATGCCAACCGCATCAAAAACCTGTCTTACAACGGGAAAACCGTCTCTGATAATCAAGAATTTTTAGTCGTAACAAATAACTATCGTGCTTCTGGCGGCGGAGGCTTCCCTCATTTGACGCAAGATAAAGTAGTGCTTGCCTCAGCAGATGAGAACCGCCAAGTACTGATGGATTATATTATCGAACAAAAAACGATCAACCCAAGTGCAGATCAAAACTGGTCTATCGCACCGATCAAAGGCGCAACAGTCACTTTTGAATCTTCTCTTTTAGCCAAACCGTTTGCTAAAGAATCAAGCAGCGTAGACTTTATTCGTAACGCAAGCACAGATGGTCTTGGTGTGTACAAGCTAGCCTTTAAAGACGATGGCACAACAGAACCGCCTACATCAGACAACTGGAATTTAACAGTGATGCATACGAACGATACACACGCACACCTTGATGATGCGGCAAGACGCGCAACAAAGATCAAAGAAGTCCGTGCTGAAAATAAGAACAATATTTTATTAGACGCTGGAGATGTCTTCTCTGGTGACCTGTACTTCACAAAGTGGCAAGGACTTGCCGATCTGAAATTGATGAACTTAATGAAATACGATGCCATGACGTTTGGTAATCATGAATTTGACAAAGGTCCTTCTGTACTCCGTCAATTCCTGACAGGTGATGCATCAGATGTCGATCCGAAAAACCGTCATCAATTTGAAAAGCCTCGATTCCCGGTCGTGTCATCCAACGTGGATGTCTCGAAGGAAAAACAATTGAGTGACTTAGTGAAAAAACCAGCCTCATTTAAAGCTGGTGAGAAAAAAGAAGCCGGGATTTACCCTTACATCCTGCTCGATGTAAACGGTGAAAAGGTGGCCGTATTCGGTTTAACGACTGAAGACACAGCCATTACCTCCAGCAGCGGTCCTAACATTCAATTTAAAGATGCGTACAAGAAAGCAAAAGAAACAGTCAACACCATTCAAACAGAAGAAAAAATCAATAAAATCATTGCGTTAACACACATTGGCTACAACCGTGATCTTGAGCTCGCTCAAAAAGTCGATGGGATTGATTTAATCATTGGCGGTCATACGCACACACTTGTAGAAAAATTAAAGGTCATCAATAAAAAAGAACCTACGATTGTCGCTCAAGTGAAAGATTACGGACAATTTTTAGGAAAAGTAGACGTAGCCTTTGACAAAAAAGGTGTCATCCAGCCAAAAGAATCTTCTTTTGACCTGATTCCCATCAATGACTCTGTCAAAGAAGATGCAGAGGCAAAAGCGATCCTTGATGGATACAAAGCAGATATTAAAGATTTAAAAACAGAAAAAGTCGGCCATACAGATGTCCTTTTAGACGGTCAACGTGAGCATGTCCGTGCGAAGGAAACGAATCTTGGGAACTTTATTGCTGACGGCATGCTGCAGAAAGCGCAAGAATCTGCTGGAGCTGACCTTGCCATCACAAACGGCGGCGGTATTCGTGGAAGCATCGAAAAAGGTGATATCACGTTAGGTGATATTTTAACGGTGATGCCTTTCGGAAATACGCTTTATGTCGCAGATTTAAAAGGCAGTCAAATTAAAAAAGCACTTGAACAGGGGCTGTCAGGCATTGAGGAAGGCGGAGGTGCATTCCCTCATGTAGCCGGCATTGAATATACGTTTACGCTCAGTAAACCAGCTGGAAGCAGACTGATTGATGTGAAACTGAAAGATCAAAAAGGTCAACTGACAGACATTGATGATGAGAAAACATACCGCGTAGCCACAAACGCATTTGTTGGCACAGGTGGCGACGGCTACAGCGTCTTTACAGAAGCCTCTCACGGTGAAGACTTAGGGTATGTCGACTATGAAATTTTCAAAGAGCAAATTGAAAAGGCAGACGGTCAAATTTCGCCTGTTATCGATCACAGGGTGAAAGAAGTGTTCCTTCCTCGTGCGAAAGGAAAAGGCGCTTATGACATTCAAGATGACAATAAATTCCAAACGTATGTACAGCATACAAACAAAGCATTGCTCTATTTAGACAAAGCAAGCAAAGTGAAAAACGTTCAATTGTCTCTATCAAAAGCGCAAGTAGCCGAGCTGAAAAAAAGAGAGCAAGATCCAAACGTCACCATCTATCATGACAAAGTGGGACTCGCATTACCGCTCTCAAATTTATCCGAGACAAGCGCAGATATATGGATGACAAAGACAGATAAAGTGAAAAACGCATTAACGGATACGTATGATTTCCAAATCAAACAAGACAGGAAAAAGGTTTCGACCTTTAAAGACCCTGTCACACTATCCTTTACACTAGACGAGCCTCAAAAGGCGAAAAAACCTAGTGTATATTATGTGGATCGCAAGAAAAATCGTTACACCAAAACTAGTAATGGATCATTTGAAAACGGAGTCGTATCAGGTCAAACTGAGCACTTCAGCGAATACACGGTCCTTAACCAAAGCGGGGCAGCTGGAACAACGCCAGATCAAACTGGCGGAGACGGCGGAACAACAGCACCAGGCGGAGGCACGGGTACAGATCCAAACCAAGATGGAACAGGCCTTCCTGGCGGCACATTGCCGAATACAGCCACGATGATGTATACAGCTGTACTGATTGGCGTGCTCATGCTCGCTGCTGGCGGTATCCTATATTACTACCAGCGCAAGCGTACAAGAAAAAATGTATCATCCTAAAGGAAAAGGACAGAGCCCATGCTCTGTCCTTTTCCTCTTTTCTTGGAATAAGATATCAATCTTGAGATAAATAGATCCAATTGCGGTCGTCAAATTCTTTCACATCATCTGACCCTATATGCCGAAGCATCCTATTAAAGAACATCATGTCATTTTCAGCATCGACATCATATAAATCCTTTAAAACATAATCTTTCGTAATAAAATTCGTTAAGTTCGTATTATTTACTAAATCAGCAAAAAAACCTTTTACCATCGTTAAATCCTCTTCACTTAATTTTTCATCATTGATAATGGAAATATGGAAAACATTCAAAATCGCTTGTATATCTTCTTCATCCATATAACATAATGGCTCTAGCTTTCTGTCTTCTGCCGTAAACGGTTTTCGCGTATCTTCAATGATGACATAACATAAAATCTGATGATCTTTCATCACGCTGAATATTTCTAAGTCCCTTAATTTTAGTGGTCTATTTAATCTCATCATCTTTCCTCCTGAAAATGGTGATCTATTCGTCGTCTACTTCTCCCAAAACCTGAAAAGGACAGAGCCTATGCTCTGTCCACTTTTTCTCTTCTTGCAAAATCGACGAATCTGAAGCGGTCTAATCGGTGACGGCTTTCTGTGTATTGAAATAAACTTGTATCCTCTAAGAACACGTAATTCTTCACGACGACGACATGATCAAACCCGTTCAAATCAAGATACTTGGCGTCCTCTTCTGTACATGGCTCTACCACAAATTCCTTTTGGGCATAGCTGATTGATACACCGAGCTCTCCTTCAATATACTCGTAGATGGATCCTTCGCATATGTCCTTCGACAAGACCGACACATGCTTTTGCAAAAAGTAATCCTTGTCTAAAATCACTTCTTCTCCGCTAATATTACGAGATCGAATGACTTCCCAGACATCCTCCTGCCCATTAATTTTCAGCTGAGACTGAATATACTGATCCGGTTTGATTAAACCAAATTCGTGAACCGTCGTAACGGTCTTTCGGCCAAGCGTTTGGGAAAGTTCTTTAAAGCTGACAAGACCCGAGACTGGGAATTGCATTTTCTCTCGATTCAGCAAGACAGAGCCTTTGCCGCGGATTTTTTGGATATAGCCATTTTGCACAAGGATATTTAATGCCTTTCTTACCGTCTCACGGGATGTGTCATACATCAAGGACAGCTCATGCTCTGATGGCAGAATGCCTTTATCCTGCCATTCACCTTGTTCAATTCGTTTTGCGAGCTGATCATAAATCACTCGAAACTTATTCTCTTTCATTTTCCCTCCGCCCCATTTTCTAGCGTTTGGTTAAATGATAAACGATTGACTCGTATGGACGCAACGTAAATCCCTTCATATCTGCCGGTGCATCCTCATAATTGGATAACAGCACTTGCCCCTCCATCTCATCTACAGCCTGCATAAGCTCATCAGGAAGCGTAAAGTCCGTCTCTCCTGCATAAAAGTGATTGATCACAAGAAGCTTCTCCTCACCGCTTTCTCTCACATAAGCAAAAATCTTTGGATCTTCTGCTAAGAGTAAGGTGAAGCTTCCATATGTGATCACGTCAAGTTCTTTACGCAGCCTGCAAAGGGCTTGATAATGATAGAAAATAGACGATTGGTCCTTTAACGAAGCTTCGACCGAAATGTTGTTATTGGCTGGCTCAATCCAAGGTGTCCCTTTTGAGAAACCTGCATTCTTTTCTGAGGTCCATTGCATCGGTGTTCTCGCATTATCTCTTGACTTGACCTGTAAAATGGCGAGCGCTTCTTCCTTTGATTTCCCTTTTTCAAGCATAACTTCATACATATTGAGTGATTCGATATCGCGGTAAGATGAGATGTCCTCAAACTGAGGATTCTTCATGCCAATCTCTTCCCCTTGATAAATATATGGAGTCCCTTGCATGAGATGAATAGTGGTCGCTAGCATCTTCGCTGATTGCTGATGGTATGTTTCATCATCACCGTATCTTGAGACGATACGCGGCTGATCATGATTGCACCAGAAGAGCGCATTCCAGCCGCCGCCCTCATGCATTTTCGTCTGCCACTCAGACAGAATCGACTTCAATTCCTGAAAATCAAATGGTGCGAGGGCCCATTTTTCTCCGTTTGGATAATCGACCTTTAAATGATGAAAATTAAACGTCATATCCAGCTCCTGCCGATCCGATCTTGTATACCGAATGCAGTCTGCAATATTCGTTGAAGACATTTCTCCGACGGTCATGCTGTCATATTTCGAAAAAACCTCTTGGTTCATTTCGTGCAGAAATTCATGAATTCTTGGGCCATCCGTATAATACATCCGGCCGTCTCCTTGTACAGATTGTCCGGCGTCATCTAAGAAGCGTTGATCCTTTGAGATGTTGTTGATGACATCCAGCCTGAATCCATCAATTCCTTTTTCAAACCAAAAATGCATGATGTCATATACTTGCCTGCGCACCTCATCCTTTTCCCAATTGAGATCCGCTTGGGTGACATCATATAAATGAAGATAATATTCTCCCGTTTCTTCATCTAGCTCCCAGGCTGGACCGCCGAATTTTGACTGCCAATCATTCGGCGGTGATCCGTCCGCCTTGGGCTCCTTCCAAATATAATAATCTCGATAAGGATTATCCTTTGACTCGCGTGATGCTTGAAACCACTTATGGAAAATGGATGTATGATTGACGGCTAAATCCATGATGACTCGTATGCCTCGATCATGGGCTTCTTTCAGCATGTGTTCAAAATCTGCCATTGTACCGTACATGTCATGGATTTTTGTATAATCACTAATATCATAGCCGTTGTCATGCTGCGGGGACTCATACATTGGCGTGAGCCAAATACAATCCGCCCCAAGCTCTTTGATATAATCGAGCTTTTTTGTCACACCATTGATATCGCCTGTACCTGAGCCCGTTGTATCTAAAAAGCTCTTCGGATAAATTTGATAGACCACCGCTTTTTTCCACCACGGTTCGTTCGTTTGTTGTTTCAATTTCATCCACCACCACTAGTTAAGTTCTTGTGAAACATCTTTCTTCTTTTTCAGCTTTGCATACAAAAGGGTTCCGATGAATGGGACGATGAGGACAATGACCATCCCTATCGCAAATGCGCCCCAATATTTCGGGATAATAGAGAAGATTCCCGGAATGCCCCCAACACCAACTGAGCTTGCCAGCACCCCTTGAGAGGCGATAAACATACCAGCTAAACCAGAGCTAATGAGTGCGAAAATAAATGGGAATCGGTAGCGCAAGTTGACGCCAAACATCGCTGGTTCGGTAATTCCTAAGTAAGCAGAAATACTTGATGTGAGCGAGAGACCCTTTTGCTTTTCATCTTTCAAAACAAACATCATCGCAAGTGCGGCTGATCCTTGTGCAATATTAGACAGTGCGAGCATCGGCCATAGAAACGTGCCGTGCAGTTTTGAATTAATCAATTGAATATCAACAGCGAGGAACGTATGATGCATTCCAGTAATGACTAACGCCGCATACAAACCGCCGTATAATAGACCACCAAGTGCTGCGAACTGCTGGAATACAGCGACAAGTCCAGATGTTAACACGTTGCCGATTGCAAATGTAATAGGTCCAATGACGATAAAGGATAAAAAGCCAATAACTAATAACGTAATCGGTGCAACCACTAATAGCTGAATGCTTTCAGGTGTCCGTTTTGTGATAAACAATTCGAGCTTCGCTAGTAAATACGAGGCGACGAGTATCGGAAGAACCTGTCCTTGATACCCTACCTTTTGCACTTCAAGTCCAAACAAATTCCAGACTGGAATCTCACCGGACTTTTCAGCCGCTCCATAGCCCCACGCATTTAATAAGTCCGGGTGTACGAGCATGAGTCCAAGGACCATCCCTAAAAGCGGATTTCCCCCAAACCGCTTCACGGCTGACCAGCCGATTAATGCGGGCAGGAATGTGAAGGCAGTGCCTGCAATCAAGTTGATCATATTCGCTAAATCAGCCCATGCCGGATACACATCGACTATCGATTTTTGATCAAAGAAAATATCAGGAGCTGTTAAAATATTATTAATCCCCATTAATAAACCGGCTGTGACGATGGCAGGAAGAATCGGAATAAAGATATCCGCAAGCGTTTTCACAGCACGCTGCAATGGATTTAATTTTTGATCAGAGGCACGCTTCACGTCCTCTTTTGAGGCTTCGCCAATCCCTGTCTGTTTCACCATTTCGGCATATACCCGATTGACGACCCCTTGGCCGATCACCACTTGGTATTGACCGTTCGCTGAGAAAGATCCCTTCACTTCTTCTATTTGTTCAAGTGCTTTCTCATCAACCTTTCCTTCATCCTTCAGCACAAAGCGCAGCCTTGTCACACAATGTGTCGCTTGATCAATATTTTCTTTGCCGCCGATGGCTTTCACAATCTGATCTGCTGCTGCCTGATAATCAGCCATGCTATCCCCTCCGAGATCGTTTTTTATAAGAAAAAAGAACCAAAAAACTTGTATATACATGTTTGATTCTTATTTTATATTTGTATATACATGTAGTCAATAACAAAATGTAGCGCTTTCATAAAAAAAGCCCCCTCAATGTGCTCAGGAGAGGCTGCGTGTCATCATCTTTTTTTATGCTCCACTAATTTTTCGTAGACCCTGTTTTTATAAAAGGAGGAGGCTGGACGAGCAAAAGTTTGGCGCTTAGATGTGAGTTCATCCAGTCGTTTTTGTTTTTCTTCACATATGAGAGAAAGCTTTTTTCTTTCCTCTCCGTCTATACTGGAGTGAAGTAGGTCTTTGACGGTCATGAGTTCTTTTTTCAGTGCTGTTTCTTCCCCAGCAAAGCCAGCATTTTTCAACATCCGGTAGCCCATTCTTAGTTCTTCAGGCACATGAGCAGCGTCATCTTTAGGTAGAGGTTTGCCAAAGCCAGATAATCCTTCAAAAGCCCCGTTATCCATCGCTTTTTTGATCCGTTCTTCTGATAATCTCTGCGCAAAATCCATGGCGTTCTCCTTTCGTCTGAAACGATTTGATTAAGCATAGCAAAAAAGCTGACTCTCTCACAAGAGTCAGCATCAGCTACGCTGAACATAAGACAAAGGGCTAAAATCAAGATCATTTTAGCCCTTTCTCGTTATTTATTGTCGATTTTAAAAGTAGAAACCATATGTGCTAAGTCCTCTGACATATCAGAGAGCTGTTCAATCGCACTTGAAATTTGCTGCATGCCAGCACTTTGCTGTTCTGTTGCTGCCGCTACTTCTTGAGAGCTGGCTGCATGTTCTTCCGATACAACAGAAATTTGCTCAATCGATGTAGAAATCGTTTGATATGCTCGTTCTACTTGCTTAATAGAAGCAAGCAAATTGTTCGTTCTTGTTGCAAATTGAGACACACCGTCGTAAATCAAAGCGAAATTTTGTGACGTGCCTTCCATTTGTACGCGTCCCTCTTCCACTGCTTTACTGCTTTCCTCTACGCTTTCAAGAACGCGCTGACTGTTTTCCTGTGTGCCGATGACGAGGTCTGAAACAGTTTTAGCCGCATCCGCTGATTGCTCAGCTAACTTGCGCACCTCATCTGCCACAACAGCAAAGCCTTTTCCTTCTTCTCCAACACGTGCCGCTTCAATTGAAGCATTCAGTGCAAGCAGATTCGTTTGGGCCGAAATGTCTGTAATAATTGAGATGACACTTTCAATCTCCGTTGAATGAGATTGTAATTCTTCTGCTGCATGCTTTGAGTTGGTCATCTTGTCATGAAGCATATTCAGATGATCAAGCACATGGTTCACTAATGTTTGACCAGATTCTGACTGCTCTTGTACGTCAGATGAAACAGATTTCATTTCATCGACTTCTTTTGTGACGCCTTCGATTTGAGTATCGATCTCTGCAACGGATGTCGTACAATCCGTAATATTTGCGACAGAATCATTGATTCCTTCACTCATATTCGTCATAGCTTCTGATACTTGCTGCGCACTTTGACTTGATTCGGTCGTCACTGTACGAAGCTGTGAAGACATTTTCGACACTTCACTAGATGAGTGTGAGATTTTCGAAATGAGCTCTTTGATCCGCCCCTGCATCTTTTGGAAGGATGCGGCAAGCTGGCCGATCTCGTCTTTACTTTCAACCTCTACCATACCAGTTAAATCACCGTCAGCAATTCGGTTTGCTGATTCCATCAAGGAACGTGCTGGTTTCGCAATTCTTCTTCCCATAAAGAATGAGAAGAGTAATCCACCGATGAGCACAATAGCAGATGCCACTGTGATATAGATCATCAACTTCTGCGTTGTTTGAGGCACGACAGACGCATCTAAATCAATGCCTAAAATCCCTGTCAGCTCACCGCCTGAATCCTTGATTGGCAAAAAGACTGATTTATGTGTACCAAATGAATCTTTATAAATATCACTTTTGACCATTTTATCTTCAGAGAGCGCTTGTTTCATCTCATCTGAAAAAGCATAATCTTGATCAAAGTCATTTTCTTCACCGGTTAATATAATAATTCTTTCTTTGCCGCCTTTATTAGATAGCACGTATAAGTTCTCAAGCGTATGATCTTCTTGAAGCTCTGTGAATTTCTTTTTGACCTCCACATAAAGGGGGTCATCTTTCCCGCTAATACCAAGGACGTTCCCATCCAGATTATCGATCTCTTTCTTCGCTGTATCAACATCTGTTGTTAATCGATAATCAAATTGCTTTAATAACTGGGATGATAAATCCTGGCTGACTAGATAAAATGTTAGAACGAATAGTGCAACGGTTGCGAGTAATGTTACGACAACGACTGACATGATTTTAGAGGATATGGTGTATCCTCCAAATTTCCTTTGTTTCGCCATTTTTTCCTACATCTCCACTCTCAGATTTGATTTAAGCATGTACATGTTCAAATTGTCCACAAACAGATGCGATCACATCTTTTAAATAAGATACGATATGTGGGATATGCTCTGGTAACGTATAAGGTGAGATGACAAAAAACTTACTAACGCTTAGATAGAATTCTTGTCCTTCTTTTGCATTTACAAGTAAAAACTTCGTTGTATCACCAAAGAACATTTCGTCTCTTTTTTCTCCAAGCTTTTCAAACAGCATTTTGTTCAATTCATTGTTCCGCTCAATTTCCATTGCCGTCGCTTCGCCTGAAATTTCTTCTTGAAAGCGCGGTGAGCCGTCTAGGTAAATTCTAAATAATGTAGCCATTCCGACATTGTCATCATTTACGACTTCTGCTTGCGGAATTTCTTGACTGAGTGCTTCTCTGAAGGCAAGGTTCACCTCTAAGAATTGACCGAGCAAGCGTTGGTAGCCTTCAACTCCAAACGTTAACAGCACACTCAGCATACTGATCGAGCTTCCCATTCTTGAGCATTCCAGCGTATAACCTGTATGGTATTCGCCGTAGCCTCTATGACCAACGTATGGTGTCTCTTGTTCTTCCAGATCTAAACGCTTTAGGTCTGCCGCGTTTTTCACTAAGAATAAACTAGATGTGTAAGGTGTTTGGCCGAGCTTTTGAAAGTCAAAGCACATCGTGTCAGCAAGAGAAAGATG
Source organism: Bacillus sp. FSL K6-2431 (assembly GCF_038005165.1). Classification (NCBI taxonomy): domain Bacteria; kingdom Bacillati; phylum Bacillota; class Bacilli; order Caryophanales; family Bacillaceae; genus Bacillus; species Bacillus sp. FSL K6-2431. Next base: position 1,295,500 of record NZ_JBBOSQ010000001.1, read on the forward strand.
CTGGAATTTCGCTTTGATTTCTTTTAGCATACGAAGAACACCGTCTGAGAATTGCAGCGGGTTTTCAGCTAGATCATACTCATTAAAGAAAGCAAAGAATCCGCCGAGCGCTGAATCCGCATGAATATGCGGCACCTTTAGACCATACTCCTCAGCAATGGCTTCCGCTGTTTCACGTACCCCTTTTACATCATCAATTGCAATGGCATCTGTTGTTCCGGTTGTTGCGACAATATAAACGGGAATTCCGCCATTTTGTGCAACACGTTCCATTTGACAACGCAAATCTTCCATATCCATCGAATGATCTTTATTCGTTTTAATTCTGATCAAGTTGTCTGTGCCAAGTCCTGTTGCTTCCATTGACTTAAATAAGCTGTAATGTGCCGCATCAGAACAAAACGCATAAAGGTTTTGTGGAACACCTTTTCGCAGTGACTCCGGCGCAGCTTTTGCAATCGCTAAACGCAGTCCTGAGAAAATGGCTCCTTGACCTCCCCATGTTGTATATCCCCCGCTCACACTTGGATCATATCCGATGAGCTTAGACATCATTGAGACCACTCTGACCTCAGCTTCCGCTCCTGCTGGTCCGTAAACATCCCATAGGTTGTTTCCATTTACCAGCATCGCCGTCAGCATGCCTAGAATTCCTGGTGTACTTGCCATCGGCAAAATGTTCGTGAAGAAATACTTTGTGTGGTAAGGATGGTTATGTAAAAGCTTCAGTAATTCTTCATTCACAAGTTCCGCTTGTTGGCCGTTCAACGGAATTTGACTTGTTTCAGTGAGCTTTTGGTAAAAATCCTCCTCGCGATTCTTTTCACCCTTTAGGTGTGCACGGTTCGGATCTTTCAGGTGATCGACCCCTGAAACAATCTGCTCCATCAATTTGATGAGTTCTTTACGCTCTGCTGCATTTCCGTCCTCACTCGGAAACCAGTTCTGAACGAGGTTGTTTGCTCGTACAGTCATATACTATCAATCCTTTCAATGGAAGATTTCCTGTCAAAGTCTATATCGACCCCATTTCAAAAGTTTATAGTCTCGAAATGTTCACTTAAGTATATTTAGATAATTTGTTCATTCATCAAAATAAATAAAACCCTTACAAAACACATTAAAACCATTATGTTGATGAAACAAAAAAATATATCGATATATCTTATATCAGGAAATTTCATCCATGTCCTTTCTCCATTCTTCTTCTCATTTTTTTTACTTAACCTGCATAAACATTAAGAAACACTGGAAATACACTCTAAATCATCATTGTAGAAACCAAATTAATTCTTTAGACTCGTGCCTTTTTACCTGTTTTATTGATATAGCAACTGGAAAACGGCTGAATTTTCTGTTAATAATAGGATGAATTTCATAAAAAGTTTTTCGAAGAGCGAATATTTTCGTTTTCCACCCTTTTATTGCGCGGACGAGCTGCTAGACACTCTTCGCCGGTTATCACTTTTCTATTTGATCATTTCATGGTATATTCTAATGGTTCGTTTTCTTTCGTTCCGCCTCTTCCGTGTATCGGAGAAAAGGAGTGTTTTTATGAAAACATTTATTCAAAAACGAGGCCTCGGCTTCTTTGTTATTGCAGTCATTTTACTGTGGCTCAAAACGTATTCAGCGTATTTAATTGAATTTAAACTTGGTATATCAAATGTGCTTCAGCATATTTTGCTTTTCGTGAATCCTATTAGCTCCAGCTTGTTCTTTCTTGGCTTTGCTTTATTGTTCAAGAAAAAATGGCAGCCTGCCGCTATCATTGTGATTCATTTTTTCATGTCTTTTTTACTATACGCAAACATCGTGTACTATCGATTCTTCAATGACTTTATCACGCTGCCTACCGTGATGCAGGCAGGAACGAATGGCGGACAATTAGGTGATAGTGCATTTTCACTCATGCGTTGGACTGATATGTTTTACTTTATGGATACCATCATTTTGATCGTACTCGCAGTCCGCATGAAAAAGAAGCAGCAAACAAGTACAGCTACTGTACCTGTTCAAAAGTCAAAATCGTTTAGACTCGTCCTTGTGTCCTCTGTTGTCATCTTTGTGATGAATTTAGTCGCTGCAGAGATTGATCGTCCAGAGCTTTTATCAAGATCATTTGACCGCAATTATTTAGTGAAATATTTAGGTGCTTATAACTTTACTGTGTTTGATGCCATTCAAAATGTGAAATCAAACAGCCAGCGCGCTCTGGCAAATTCAAATGACGTGACAGATGTAGAGAACTATTTAAAAGCGAACAGCGCTGATCCTAACCCGGCTTATTACGGGAAAGCGAAAGGCATGAACGTGATTACGATTTCTCTTGAATCTCTGCAAAACTTTGTCATTGATTACAAAGTAAACGGAAAAGAAGTAACGCCATTCCTTAATTCATTGGCACACAACAACAAAACGTTTTACTTTGATAACTTCTTCCATCAAACAGGACAAGGAAAGACGTCTGATGCTGAATTTATGATGGATACTGGGCTCTTCCCATTATCCCAAGGCTCTGTTTTTATTAACAAAGCGCAAAACACGTATCAAGCACTTCCTGGCATTTTGAAGAAGGATCAATACACGTCAGCAGAATTCCACGGCAATACAAAAACCTTCTGGAACCGTAATGAAATGTTTAAGTCGTTTGGATATGACAGATTTTACGATTCTGAGTATTACGATATGAACGAGCAAGATACGAAGAACTATGGGCTGAAAGACAAACCATTCTTCAAAGAATCTATGCCAATGCTTGAAAACTTGAAGCAGCCGTTTTATTCGAAATTTATTACGTTATCGAACCATTTCCCATTTGGAATGGATGAAGGGGATACCGATTTTGAACCTGGTGACTTCGGAGACTCTGTCGTCAATAACTATTTCCAATCGGCTCATTATTTAGATGAAGCGATTGAACAGTTCTTCAACGACCTGAAAAAGTCTGGACTCTATGACAATACAGTCGTCATTATGTACGGAGACCATTACGGCATTTCTGAAAACCACAATGAAGCGATGGAAAAAGTGACAGGACAAAAAATCGGAGATTATGAAAATGCGCAACTCATGCGCGTACCGCTCTTTATTCATGTACCAGGCGTAAAAGGCGGACAGATTCATAAATACTCTGGTGAAGTCGATGTCGCACCAACCCTTCTGCACCTGCTTGGTGATGATACGAAGAACTATTTAATGTCTGGTTCTGATATCTTATCAAAAAATTTCAAGGAGCTAGTGCCATTTAGAAATGGTGACTTCGTCTCTAAGGATTACACAAAAGTAGGCAATAACTATTACAGCAACAAAACAGGCGAGAAAATCGAGCCGACTGATAAGGCATCACAAGAAAATGAAACGGTGAAAAAGATGCTTGAGACATCTGATAAGATCGTCACCGAAGATTTACTCCGTTTCTACAAGCCTAAAGGCTTTACACCGATTGACCGCAATCAATATGACTATACAAAGAAAGTACAGGATGAAGAAGATTCCTCTTCCGCCAAAGATAAATCCGGCACTTCATCAAAATAACTTTCTCATTTTAAGAACCAGCCGATCCATGATCAGCTGGTTCTTTTTACGTTTGACCCCTATTGCACCGGGTATAGAAAGAAGAAGGAGGGATTTATGATGAAAAAAACAACCGCTTTTGTCATGACTGCTTCACTCGCTACGTCCTGCCTCATTGGATTCAGTCCTGCAGTCTCAGCACACGCCATGACCAAAACAGCAGTCGAACAATCCGTTCCTCAAGGTCCGAAAACCGCACTAAACAACATTTATGAGCTGGCACATAAAGGACAAATGCCGTATTATGCAAAAGGTCTTAAAATTGGAGTTCAAACAAAGATGGATGTCCATCATAAACTAGGAAATCCATATCCAGAAACAGGTCAAAGCAGCTTTGATTTGTATCATGCTGAAATGGGGAATCCGGGATTTGCTTTTCATTATGATGCAAAAGGCAAAATTGACGAAATCCGTTATTTCGGTACAAATGTAGAAAAAGAAACGAATATCGGCGGAATGACTCCTTCCCTATTAAAGAAACAACTTGGACAAGCCAATTCGGTCAGCACCATTCCACAGACAAAAGAGAAAAAATACGTGTATCGTACTGGAGATTATGAGCTGGAATTTATCGCCGGCCATGACCCAGATATAAATCAGCAGAAGCTCACCGTCCTGCATATTAATCTGGTGAAAGCTGATTCCTAAATAAAAAAAGCATCCTGAGCAGAAGCTGAGGATGCTTTTTCTTTATTATGAAGCCACTTCTAAATGCGGCTTTCTTTTCATAGTTCGTTTCAAGACGGGACCTGCGACATAATCAAGTCCAAATTTGCCTGCATTTCCTTTCGCAGCCATGATGACGATGGCAATGAGCAGAAGAAGCGGGTTGACAGAGACGGTACCAGCTAGTAAGAAAGAGACATTCATCATGCTTCCGAAAAACGCTGCGGTTGTTGTGAATAATCCAACAATTAATCCTAGACCTACTAAAATTTCTCCCCACATGACCATGGCACTGAATAGTCCAGCATTCGGCAAAGCGACATTTTCTAAAAACCATACATAGAACGGATACACAAGGTTTCCATCTTTGACAACAGGTTCAGCTATCGCAAATTGTAAATATCCTGATGCATCGAATCCGCCTGTTAGTTTTCCTATACCAGATGTGAGCCAAGTCCAACCGATATAAAGTCTTGCTGCCAAAAGGATAACCGCTGCCCATACATTCGTTTGTAAGAATTTTGTAAACATGATGATGCCTCCCTTTAATTTATGTGAATTTCTTCACATTTTCTTTATGATCTTATTATACTATGTTAAAACTAATTTGTGATCTTTTTCACATACGTATTCACAAATTGTTCATGAATATCTAGTTGAGGTAACTTTTCCCTTGCTAAATCCGTCTTAGTCATTTCAGACAATGAAAAGAGGTTTCATTTTGTATGAAAACATTATTCCAGTTTGCTTACTTACAGGCGATGTCGTGTCTATTCCCCGTCATGATCTTTGCAGCGCTTGCCCTATCAAAGATAGTGACGATTCCTTTTCTACACCGGTATGATTTCATTCTACTGCTTTGCCTTCTTGCCCAGATACTCATGCTGACGCTTCGGCTGGAGACATTGAATGAATTGAAGGTGATCTGTCTATTTCACATAATAGGTATTGGCTTAGAATTGTATAAAGTTCATATGGGTTCTTGGTCCTATCCTGAAGAGGCTTATATGAAGGTATTTGGGGTTCCGCTCTATAGCGGGTTTATGTATGCGAGTGTAGCAAGCTATATTTATCAGGCACTGTCCCGGCTTCACGTGCAGGTCAGTTCATGGCCCCATCCGTTTCTTTCAATTGGGATTAGCTTGTGTATTTATCTCAATTTTTTTACGCATCACTGGCTCTATGATCTCAGGTGGTGGCTGACATTACTGCTTGTTGTCGTATTTCGAAAAACGTCCGTCTCGTTTCAGGTTGGCTCTTCTACCTTCCGAATGCCGCTTGTCGTCTCTTTCTTGCTGATTGGTTTCTTTATTTGGATTGCCGAAAATGTCACCACCTTTTTAGGGGCATGGCAATATCCAAATCAACAGCACGCTTGGTCTCTCGTCCATCTTGGGAAAATCAGTTCTTGGTTTTTACTTGTTGTGATCAGTATTGTGCTCGTCATTGAACAGCGCAAACAAAAAAACGTTCAGCCGATTTGACCTGGCTGAACGCTTTTTTTAATCTCGATCGACTTCCTTGCGAAGATCATCTGCGACAAATTCTACATTCGTTCCAATGATGATTTGTACGGAGGTTTTCCCTGAAGTCAGTACCCCTTTGGCACCTGCTTTTTTCAATGTGCCTTCATTTAATAAATGTGTATCTTCTACTGTTAAACGCAGGCGGGTGGCACAATGATCAATGGCGGTGATATTGTCTTTGCCGCCAAGTCCCTCTAAAAGTATACTCGCACCTGCCGTCTTCGTATCATCGGCTGCAATATCTTCAATGTCCTCATCTTCTCTACCCGGTGTTTTGAGCTTTAACAGTTTAATGAGGAAATAGAAAACGACAAAGTACACAATGCCATAAAGCACCCCAACCCCAAGCAGCATGAGTGGTTTTTGTGCAATGCCAAAGCTTAAAACGTAATCAATTGCTCCTGCTGAAAAAGCGAAGCCGCTATGAATCCCGAGAATGTTCACAATAAAGAGCGAAAGACCCGTTAGTACAGCATGGACACCATATAAGAGTGGAGATAAAAACATAAATGAAAATTCAATTGGTTCAGTGATCCCTGTAATAAATGACGTAAGCGCCATCCCAATCATCAGGCCAGCCGTTGCTTTTCGCTTTTCAGGCTTTGCGGTCACAATCATGGCTAGACATGCCGCTGGCAGACCGAACATCATCACTGGGAAGAAACCAGTCATAAAGACACCCGCGCTCGGATCTCCTTTAAAGAATCGCGCTAGATCTCCTGTTGCCCCGCTGAATTCCCCGAATTGAAACCAAAATAAGTTATTTAGCACATGATGAAGCCCTAATGGAATGAGCAAGCGGTTAAAGAAACCAAACAGCCCTGCACCCGTTGCACCAAGACTTAAAATCCATTCCCCTAATCCATTGATCCCGCTTTGAATCGGAGGCCATACAAATCCGAAAACGGCTGCTAATAAAATGGTGAAAAGTGCGGTCATAATTGGCACAAGCCGTCTTCCGCTAAAGAAACCTAAGTATTCTGGTAGCTTCGTATCCTTGAAGCGATTGTACACATAACCTGCCAATAGCCCGCATAAAATACCGCCCAATACCCCCATATTGTTCGTTGAATTAATCGACGTTGTACCAGCTGATAAAATAAAATAAGAGATTGCACCTGATAATGCCGCTGCCCCGTTACCATCCTTTGCAATGCCGATCGCTATCCCCATTGCAAAAATTAAAGCCAGGTTTGCAAAAATGGCATTTCCAGCCGCATGAATAAACGGGATATCGAATACATCCTCCCGCCCAATAGCCAAAATAATCCCTGCTGCTGGAAGTACAGCGATTGGAAGCATAAAAGATTTGCCTAGCTTTTGAAAAAACTGAAACACCATTTGTCTTCTCCCCCTTTGTCATCATCATGACTAAACGTCCATGATGCTCATAAAAAATATATCATATACACATCTAGTTATCTATACCAATTTGTCCACATTCATTTGAATTCCGCTCTTTACTCTTTTTGCGTAAAATGTGGTAAGCTATTGAATAGAATGAAGTTATAGAAAGCGGGAATGAACAGTGATTGTCAAACATGATCATGAGTTAGAAGCCTTAAAAAAAGTCGGCCGAATTGTCGCTTTGGCAAGAGAAGAAATGAAAAGCCAAGCGAAACCAGGCATGTCTACAAAAGAACTAGATTTGATTGGGAAAAAAATATTAGAAGAACATGGGGCGAATTCAGCACCCGAAAAGGAATATGACTTCCCTGGGACGACTTGTATCAGCGTGAACGATGAAGTTGCTCACGGTATTCCAAGTGAAAAAACCATTTTACAAGAGGGCGACCTCATCAATATTGATATCTCAGCAGAGCTGGACGGCTATTATTCCGATACCGGTATTTCATTCGTATTAGGTACAGGTGATGCTCGTCTTGAAGCATTATGCCAGTGTGCAGAGGATGCATTCCTTGAAGGATTAAAGCATGCAAAAGCCGGTAAAAGACAAAACCAAATTGGCCGTGCGGTCTACAATACAGCAAAAGAACAAGGATTTACTGTCATTAAAAATCTGACAGGACATGGTATTGGGAAAAATCTGCATGAAGCACCTAACCATATTTTGAACTATTATGATCCATTCGATAATGCTTTGTTTAAGAATGGCACCGTGATCGCCTTCGAACCTTTTATTTCAACAAATGCTGAATCGATTTATCAGGCTGATGACGGCTGGACCTTTAAAACACCAGATAAAAGCCTAGTCGCACAGATTGAACATACCATTGTCATCACAAAAGACGAACCGATTATATTAACGAAGCTATAAGCCAGCTGATCCCCTTTTTCATTGGAGGGGATCCTTTTCGTTTCCCTTTCACGAATCTGTCACGACTAAACAAAAATGCCTGTGGTAAAATAGGCAAAGATATGCGAAAGGGGTCTTATTTGATATGTGGTTCATCATCATCGGCGTTATCTTTTTGATTGAAAGTATTATCTTAACGGTTGTAGGTATTAAGAAAAAACAATCCATGATGACTTATCTTGGTATTGTCATCATGATTATGACAGTGGGCATGATCATCGTTACCCTCAACCCGCCAAATTCATAAATGATCATTTCCAGCATATACATGGATCATAGGAAGATAGAATCAGTTTTCATTTATTCATACCTGCACACTTTTCACGTCCTTTTTTGAGATGTTACAATGCAGGCAGTTTCAATTGAAAGGAGTTTTCTATCATGCATTATGGTAGCAAAGGCTGGTATGTCGAAGAATTAAAGAAGCTTGGTGTGACCAAGCATGAAGGAAGAAAGCTTCAAAGCTTAAAAACATATTTCCTTGCAAATCTTCTTGAGCAAAAGAAACCTAGCTCATAAGCGCTTCAAAGCCGTACATCTTATGCTGATGTACGGCTTTTTTTAAATGGGCTGAATTCGTTTTTCTAAAGACTTCCTGACGACATCTGCTAAGGCATCTACTTCAAGAACGGCTTTTAGCCTCTCTGGACTTGTTTGACGATATTTGACCTCGTTCACTTCATGGACTGTAATGTGATGAGGTGCTTTTTCTACTAATACAAGAGAAGCATCAGCAGGCACTAAGCCTTCTTTCAGCACCCGTAAATAAAAGCCGGTATACCCCGTTTGCTGTACTTCCTTTACAAGCTTCATGTTGCCATGCTTAAAAGATAGTTTCACACACGGCTGTCTTGGCTGGCTCACTTCAACAAGTGCTTCTCCAAGCTGAAATACATCGCCAATCCGCACTTCTGTTTCAACTAGTTGGTGCACGGTCACATTCTCACCGAAGGCAGCTTCCTGTAACGGAACCCCTAAAAACTGCTCAAAATAAGCATAATGATCGTATGGAAAGACGCAGACGGCTTTATCATATCCTCCATGATGAACCAAATCACCTTGACCATCTCCCTCAAAATTGACCTTACTCAAATAGACAGGCTCATGAATTCGCTTTTTGTTGATGGCTGTTTTGATTTCTTTTCCGTTTGCATAGGTCGTGATGGGTTGTCCTACTTGAATTCCTACTATGTCGTATCTCTTCTGTCCCACGATGACCATCTCCTTTGATTGTCTCATGGCTATTATTTTACATCGTTAGACAATGAAATCATAGTCGATGCGTGAAGGTCAGTTACATGCTATGGTACGATGAGAAAAAAGGAGAGATGACATTGATTCATTATCATGCCATTGTCACAGGACGGGTGCAGGGAGTCGGTTTTCGCTATTTTGTACAAGGAGAAGCCGTCAATCGCGGGATGAAAGGCTGGGTACGCAACACAGATGAAGGACATGTCGAGTTAAAGGTAGAGGGTGAGCAGCAGGAAGTGCTTGATTTCTTAAAGACTGTCCGGAAAGGAAGCCCTTTTTCAAAGGTCACAGATATGCAGATGGAGCCGCTCACTGAGTTCGCTCATTATCAGGATTTTCGCATCAAGGGATGAAGTTTTCATAAAAAAACCTAGCTTTCGCTAGGCTTTTTCTGTTCCATGATAGGGCTTTTCCTGATAAAAATAATTCGGCTTCACAATGGTATTGTCGTAATGCTTGTGGAAGATGTGGGTAGCAGCTGGTGATACCGGTGGAATCAGCCAAGTCCAGTCCCCAGTCAGCTTACGGTCAGCCTTTTCTTCCTGCTTTTCGAACTGTTTGAATTGATGTGCTGCTGTATGGTGATCAACAATGGTCACCCCTGCTTCTCTGTAAGAATGGAGAACCGCCACATTCAACTCGACAATGGCTTTGTCCTTCCAAAGCGACGCATTCTTTGTCGTGTCCAGTCCTAAAATCGAAGCGACTTTTTTCAGCATATTGTAGCGATTTTCATCGGCTAGATTACGTGCGCCAATTTCTGTGCCCATATACCAGCCATTGAACGGCGCTGCATTGTAATGAATACCACCAATCTCCAATTTCATATCAGCAATAATCGGAACGGCGTACCATTTCAGTCCTAAATCACGAAATCCTTCATATTCAGGATGGGTAATCTCGACTTCTTGGACGATTTCTTTCGGAAGCTCATACAAAACTGGCGATTGATCCTTTAGCTGAAACATGAGAGGCAGGATATCAAAATGCGTGCCTTCCCCTTTCCAGCCATGGGCTTCACACAACTTTGTTAATTCAAGAGAAGCCTCGTCGCCGATGATGCCGTACTCCGTCTCATAGCCTGCATAACGAACGAGCTGATGATTATAAATGACGACTTCCTTTTGTGCATGATTTTCTGGAGGAAAGATCGTAATGGATGGTTTGATTTTCCCATCATTGGTCGCATACTCAATATGATGAAAGAGTGCCTCTTTCACCTCTTCTTCTGTCTTCACATGACGGCAGTCGTGAACATGCAGGGTTGACCAAAATAAACGGCCAATGCAGCGGTTGCTGTTGCGCCACGCCATTTTCGCCCCATGCGCCAATTCCTCTTGTGTGTGAGTATACATCCCTTTAGAGTTAATTTCTTGTTTTATTTCATGCAGACGTGCTGCTTTCTCTTCATTTGACTTGCCCAATTCTTCATAGCATACAGAAATAAAAGCTTCTGCTTCATTCCACAACGCTTCTTGATTACTCAAACATACTCGCCTCACTTTAATACGAATATATCCATTGTAGCGGTTTCTATTTATAAATTCACTAGTTTCAAACCATTTTTTATCATATCATCCGACCATTGTCCTTAGAGCGAGGATGAATCAATCCGTTTAAGGGTTTGCTCAAGCCAGCGGACATAGCCTTTTTCTCTTTCAATTGCCCTTGTCAGCACTAAGTAATGCCCAAATTGCGCTGAATGAAGCGATTCAGCCCCAGGATCTTCCTCTATTAACGCATGCAGCTTATGCTTTAGCATGTCGACTTTCTTCGTGCGCTCTAGCAGTTGATGTGTAAACAGATCAGCCGCTTCTTTTTTGTCCATGGAGGAGATGAAAAATGTTTTGAGCATGAATTCATCCTTTGTTGTTTCTGGGATCGGGTCTTTTGTCCTTAACCACTGATGCAATGCTGCTTGCCCCGCCTCTGTGATTTGATAAACCTTCTTCTCCAGCTTCTTTCCTTGTATACGAACATCAAATTCAATAAACCCTTCTTCTGTGAGCCGTTTCAGCTCAGGGTAAATTTGGCTATGCTTCGCGCTCCAAAACTGTCCAAGGGAATCCTTAAAATGTTTGGTGATATCGTATCCAGTCAGCTCACACTGATCTAGTAAACCAAGAATGGCATATTTCAAAACTCTCATGATGTGCCTCCAACGTTTATTCTTTGACAATAGTATACCACAGGCTTTAAAATAAACATGTAAATCACGACATGTTTGAAACAACATCATTCTAATGAAAGAAGGAATCAACATGGAACAATTCGTTGGACTTCATATGATTTATACGTATGAAAATGGCTGGGAATATGAGATTTACATTAAAAACGATCACACCATTGATTACCGCATTCATAGCGGAATGGTTGGAGGCCGCTGGGTCCGTGATCAAGAAGTGAATATTGTGAAGCTAACAAAAGGCGTTTACAAAGTTTCTTGGACAGAGCCAACTGGGACAGACGTCTCTCTGAACTTTATGCCTGAAGAAAAACGCATGCATGGCGTCATCTTCTTCCCAAAATGGGTGCATGAACGTCCAGACATCACAGTTTGCTATCAAAATGACTACATCGATCTCATGAAAGAATCTCGTGAAAAGTACGAAACATATCCGAAATATGTTGTTCCAGAATTTGCGGACATTACGTATATCCATCATGCAGGTGTAAATGACGAAACCATTATCGCCGAAGCACCATATGAAGGCTTGACTGATGAAATAAGAGCAGGACGAAAATAAAAAAGCAGCACGCACTGTGCCGCTTCTAGATTGTAGACAAAGGGCTAAAATGATGTTGATTTTAGCCCTTTTTTATTTAATGCCCAACGTCCTTTTAGATAGCAAGAACCGGTATACTGGCAGTTCATCGCCTACTTTCGAAGCAATAAATCCAGAGGACATGTAGCTGTCTTTTGATTCTGGCTCAAGGGCAAGTGACAACAAATTCGTTTGCGGCTGCGCCGTGAAATATACCTTTGTCCCTTTTGGCAGCTGACGTTTCTTTTGGACGAGTTCTGTTTCAAGCTGAATATCTGTTTTACTCTTTTCATCTCGTTTTGTTACTTGATAGGCTTGTACCGGTACTTTTACACTGGCAGGCAATGTGACACTTTTTAACCCTAAGGTTTGAAGCTTCCGTTCTACCCCTTCATGTCCAGGTAAAACAAGATAAGCTGTCGGTCGCTCTCTCGACATGACAGGAGTAGCATCGCTCGCACTGTGAAAGCGTACAGGGACATTGATGGTCTGTCCTTTTTCAATATCTACCATTTCAAGCGAATCATCCACCGGCGCTTTGAAATCATCTTGAATGACCACTTGATCGTCATCATTCGATTGGAGACCTTTTTTCACCAGCTTCAAACGCTCCGTCACCATTTGCTGCTTCACCTGCTTTGCATGTTTCACCGTTGTTTCAATGATTTTTTCATGTGTGGTGACTTGTGCTGCGACGCGGCGGGTAAAGTCCTCTCTTCCAATGCCAATCCCTCTGCTTTCTACAAGAAAGGATAGTGCTGGGGAGAGTGCCAGAGCATTTCGACCAATTCGTGCATCCGTTCCACCTTCATAGAGATCAATCTTTCCATCCTTTCCTCTTGTGCTTGTATAATATAAATCATTTGAAAATCCTTGATTTGTCAGCGTTTCACGGACGCCGCTCACGTATAATTCATTTGACGTGAGCCGGATGCTTTCTGGAATATTCAAGTTCTTCCCTGATAAGATCAGTAAATCGTGATATTTGAGGGCTCCCGCTGAGCCGATATCTTCAAACTGCTTTTGACCCACATCGTATTCATGGGCATCAATGACTACTTCTGGTGTATACCGATTAAATTCTTGATGCAGGGCTGTGAGCTCTGGAGATTCTAATGTCATATGATCACGGTTTCCATCCATTCCGTTTGCAAGCCTGCGGTCAAACGCATAAGCACCATCAGGATTGATTCTCGGGACAATGATGATATTGACATGATTGAGTATACGCTCTCCTTCTTCACCAGCTAATCGTTTTGCGATGACGAGAGCCGATTCACCGGAGGCTGGTTCATTTCCGTGTATTTGTGCTTGAAGCCAGATCGTTGGCTTTTTTGAAAGTGGAGAAATATGACGATCCTTTGTAAAGTAGAGGGCTGGAATGGACCGTCCTTCAATGGATGTTCCAATCTGCTTCTGCGTAGCGTAAGGACTTTTGCGGACAATATCACGTAAGAATTGTTGAAGCTCTTCTTGTGTGGTGAAGGCTTCTCCTTTTTTCTGAAATGCGGGGGTATCGAACGTCTCGTCAGGCTCAGGGTATAGCTTCTTCACTGAGGCTGGCTGTTCATAACTCTTTCCATAATAAGGGGTATCTGCATGAGCTGAAGCTGGGCTCACCATCGACAAACTTCCTGCTATGAGACATACAGCAGCAAAAAGAATCGTGCCTTTTCGGTTGGACATGCTATCCTCTCCCTTCGTTGATTTGCATTATAAAGAAAAAAACAGTAAAAGTGTCAGTATTTTTCAAAAATATATCTTTTGGAGGAACAAGAGTGTTTTTGTATAGGGCAAATGAATTGTGCCTGCTCGGCAATATGACCTAAAAAAAGTGCCTGCTCACGTAGCAGACACTCTTTTATTTACCAAATGGAGATGGCCCCAATGAGTACCGACATGACCGTCATGGCGACAACTGCAAGCACAGCCCATTTCATGCCAAACTTCTGATGCTGATCCAGTGATACTCCAACAAGTCCAACAAGTAAATGAGTGGATGGAACAAGTGGGCTTAACATATGAATCGGCTGGCCAATAATAGAGGCTCTCGCGATTTCAATTTTATCAACACCGTATGCTGCCGCTGTTTCTGATAGGATCGGCAGGACCCCATAAAAGTATGCATCATTCGGCATAAAGAACGTAAAGATTCCGCTCGTTAACGCCACAATGACTGGAATGAAGCCGCCAAGCTGCTCTGGAATGGCAGATACAATCGAAATCGCCATTTCATCGACCATTTTTGTGCCTGTTAAGATGCCTGTAAAAACCCCTGCCGCAAATATCATGGAAGCAATCGCTAAAACGTTGGTTGAATGAGCCGCAATCCGCTCACGCTGCTGTTCAAGGTTCGGATAGTTCACGATAATTGCCACACAGAAAGCAAGAACAAATAGAACCGTTAAGCTGACTTTTCCAGAGACAAGAAGGAGCACCAATAACAACGTAAGCGACAGGTTAAACCACCAAAGTTTCGGCCGCTTGATGTCGTCCTGTAGTGCCGCTGCCATTTCATTTGCATGAATCGGCTGTTCGAGCTCAATGACACCAAGACGTTTTCTTTCAGACTTCCCAAGAAAATATGCCACCACAATCATGCTCAAAACCCCTGCACCAATGACTGGAATCATCGGACCAAATAAAAGTGATGGATCAACGCCAAGTGCACTCGCCGCTCTAGGTGTGGCTCCTCCCCATGGAATTGTATTCATAATCCCCATGCCAACTCCGGCAATTCCCGCTAAAATAATCGGTCGGATGCCAAGCAGCGTAAATAACGGAAGCATCGCTGTTGTTGTAATCATGTACGTTGTGGTTCCGTCACCATCAAGTGCAACAAGCATAGTCAGGACAGCTGTTCCGACGACAATTTTTAATGGATCGCCTTTGACGATTTTTAAAATTTTCGCCACCATCGGATCAAATAAACCCGCATCAATCATAATGCCAAAGTACAAAATCGCAAACATGATCATGACCGCCGTCGGTGCGACTTGCTGCACACCTTTGACAATCATGTCTGAAATTTCAGTAAAATGAAAACCTGCAATAAGAGCAAATGCAATTGGTGTTAACACCAATGCCGTTAAAACAGACATACGTTTCGTCATAATCAAAACCATAAATACAACCATCATAAGAAATCCTAAGATTGCTAACACTTTGTTCACCCCTTATGTTGTATACGCTTTCATTAAATGTTGGTATCCCATTTCCAACCCTTTCTGTCATGATATCTGACGCCTGAATTGAAGTAAATATTATGAATTTTAATTCTTTTTCGGTCGATAAATGCTTTTTGTTCATTTTGTTCAAACCTTGGTTTTGATGGATTCCATGAAAAAAAGCGGTCTCACTCGACCGCTTGTTCTCCTTGAATAAACTGCTCATATCGCCTTAATTGCTCTTCCATAAAGATCTTTGCCTCTTTGCTGTTCATATAACGACTTGTCCAGCCTTTTTGCTTTAATTGTTTTTTCCAGGACTTAGTCTGTGTCATTTTTTGAAGAAGCTGATCCCATTCACGAATCTCGTGCTGATTCATTTGTTTGAGTCCCATGACACCACGCCAATGAGAAAAGATGAGCGGGATTCCTTGCTCTTTCCAAGTAGGCACATCTTCAAATCCCTCTAAACGCTGATTGGTTGTGGTCGCTATGAGTTTTAGCCTCTTCTTTTCATAATCATGACGAACCTCTGTAATCGTTGTTGTTGCTGCATCCACCTCATGGTCAATGAGCGCCTGAAATAAATCATCTGCACTGTCAAATTTTAAAAATTGAATGCGGTATGGATCAATTCCTGCCATTTCTGCCGCTCGTGCGAATGAGATTTGATCATCATTTCCAAAGTCTGGGGCAAATCCAATTTTTAAGGAATCCGGTTTCTTCTTTAGTGTGTTTAATAGCTCCTTCCCATTTGAAAAGGGAGAATCTACTGGGACTGCGACGACCTGCCACTCTTCCGCAAGAATCGCAAGTGGCGTGACATCGTTCATTGTCATGTTACTGCTGCCAAGCAAATTACGGCTTAACAATAAGCTTGAATTTAAACTAATATAGTTGGTATCTCGCTCCAGCATATATGTCCATCCTTTATCCACCGTTCCGCCTCTTTGATAAAGGATATTCACCGGCCGCTTCACCAGCTTTTCCTTCTCGAGCACTGATTTCATCACTTGAGCTGTTTGGTCAAAGCCGCCGTCAGGGACACCAGACACCACGATATATAATGGGCTGTGCTGCAGGAAAGAGTCACCTCCCTTTTTTTCATTAAAGGTGAGCGGCATACAAAGACATATTATGATCACGACAAGGCATATTGCTTTTTTCATCTTTTAAGACTCCGCTTGCTTTTTGGCAGGATAATATTTTCGCTCTGGTCTGCCAATAATTCCGTACGCAAGCTCTGCCCGGCATTCTCCTGTTGTCACGAGATACTCAACATACCGTCTCGCTGTTGTACGTGATGCCCCCATCTTTTCTCCTAATTCTTCTGCTGTAATTCCATTATTCTCTGATGCCATCAATGTTTTCACCTTGTCCAAAGTCAGCGAATTGATGCCTGTAGGCAGGTCTCTGTCATCCTGTTCCTTTGGCTCTTCCTGCATCTGTCCAAAAAGCAAATCAATCATCGTTTGATTGACTTCATCCTTGGAATTGATGATGTCTTTCTTCTCTTTATATTCGGTTAAAACTTGCGCAAACTTTTGTGCGGTCACTGGTTTGATTAAATAATGAACCACTCCGTATTGAAGGGCATCTCTTAAAAGTGTCGTTTCCGTAGCCGCTGTGATAATAATCACATCTATTTCTGGATAGCGTTCTCTTAAAAGCGGCAACAGGTTTGTGCCGAGCTCATCGGGCATATACACATCAAGCAAGATGAGGTCGACTTGTTCCTTTTGAAGCGCCTCCCACATATCCTTTGCACTCTTTGCCTTTCCGGCGACTTGAAATCCTTCTATTTGTTGTATATAAGATGCATGAATGGCTGCGATTCGAAAATCATCCTCCGCAATGAGTACCTTCATCACCATTTATTCCCCCTTTGTGCCTTTCGGTATGTATGCAGTGAAGATGGCACCGCCTTCTTTTTGGTTCGTTATTTCAATCCAGCCCCCAAGTTCGTCCAATACTTCTTTGACATTGGCGAGTCCATAGCCTCGTCCTTCTCCCTTTGATGAATGTCCTCTTGTGAAAAGTTGTGAAATGGCTCCTTCATTGACACCATCCCCTGAATCAGACACCTCTATGATAATATCAAATCCAATATCTGTGATGAACAAGCTTACTTCTCTTTTCTCCTTATTCAATACGGCCTCAAACGCATTGTCTACGAGATTGCCGATGATGGTAATAAAGTGAGATAGACTTAAATGTGCTGGGAGCGGCTCCAATGAACTATTTTCATCGATGTGGAAATGTACCTTTTTCTCAGAGGCTTTCCCTAGCTTGCCAAGTAGGATGGCTTGTATTTTAGGAGAACGAATTTGCTTCATCAGTAAATCATGCTGACGGTTTTGCAGCGTATATTCTTCCTTTATTAAGTCAATGGCTTCATCCACTTGCTTCAGCTCAAGCAAACCTAAAATGGCGTACAGCTTATTTGAGAATTCGTGTGTTTGCGCTCTCAGGTCTTCTGAATATTGGCTGACCTCTGTTAATGTATCCAGCAGCTTCGTCAGCTCTGTTTTCTCCCTGAAGCTCACAATCCCTCCAAAGACACGGTTGTCCTGCACCACTTTTTTCACATTTAAGACATAGGTTTTATCATTGACGACGGTTTCGATGTTCGGTTCAATTGTCTCTTCCTTTAAATAGACAAGGAGATTGGCTTTTGGCAAGACTTGATCAATATGAAGCCGCAGCTCGGATGAAACGCGCAGCATGTGTTCAGCAGATGTATTCATCATCGTAATCGCGCCTTTGCAGTCAAATGCAATAATCCCTTCTTTTATCGCAAGCAGCATCGCTTCTCTTTCTCGAAATAATGAAGCAATTTCATGCGGTTCAAGACCCAATGTATCTTTACGAATACTTCTTGTTAAAAAGATCGCTCCGAATATACCAGGCAGGAGGACAAGAAGAGCAATATAGCTAAGCTTGAATAGTTGATGGGCGGTCGCTTGATCGATTTCCTTTTTTAAAAATTCGACGGTGACTGTGCCAATAATTTCTTCATGCTTGCCTGTTTCTTTCATAATCGGGGCACTGCCTCTGACAACGGTTTCACCATTAGAATCACCCGATGATATGGAGGTTCCCCCAAAAAGCAGGGTACTTCTTCCTCTAAATACACTGATGGTTTTTCCTACATTCTCATGGTTCGTATGAAAAAGGACCTTCCCTTTTTGATTGGTGATGAAGATGGCATGTGCTCTAACTTGATCCTTCATTTGCTCAAGTACTACCTGTTCTTCATTTTTCGATGCAGATGTGGCCACCGATGTTTTAATGGGCGGCATATATGAGATTGTTCTAGCGGTTTGCACCGCCAGCTGTTCTGCTTGCCGCTGCCTTTCTGAGGTCTGCAAAAAACCAAAACAAATGGTCAATAACGCAATGACAACAAGCAAAAGCCCGATAATTAATCCCAAAATTTTCGTTTGTAAAGTGACTTTCCTTTTGCCCATCCTCACCGCCACAACCCCTAATTCAATTAAATTCATCGAATAAACTCTAAGAAAATCATATCATTTTTTCTTGCGAAGTTAAGAGAAAATTCATTCAAACAAAAAAGGGACGACTCAAATTGAGTCATCCCTGTTTCAATTACGTGATGGATAAGCCTGCACTCGCATAGCCTGCTACGGTATTCACTAAGGAAAGACCAGTAGCTGTTGCCGAGAAGACAACAAGCAATCTTGTTTGCGCTGTGACTGGTACGTTCAAACCAGTAGCAATGCCGTTTGAAATAGCACCTATCGTTAAAATACCGGTTAACGCTGGAGCCAATGTGACACTCGCTACTTGCGTGAAACTGTTATCTGGTGTCGGTGAAGCGAATAAGCTAGCTGTCACTGTAATACTCGTGCCGACTAACGTCAATGCTGCCGTAGTACTAAAGTATCCGGCAAATGAAGTAATGGTACCGTCCCTTGGTACAGAGAATGCCATATTTAAAAGCGTACCTGCTGCACCTGTTAAGTCAATGACACCGCCTAAGATACTGACACCAGTTGCAGAGCTACCAAAGCCGACCAAACTAGATGTCCCGACTAGACCGCCTGCAATCGTTGTTAAAGCGACAGGTAAACCTGATGCAAACGGAATAATTGCACTCGATCCAGTAGCACCTGTGGCACCTGTGGCACCTGTGGCTCCCGTGGCTCCTGTTACTCCGGTTGCTCCGGTATCTCCTGTTACACCTGTGGCCCCGGTCAATCCTGTGGCTCCCGTTACTCCGGTTGCTCCGGTATCTCCTGTTACACCTGTGGCCCCAGTCAATCCTGTAGCTCCCGTTACTCCGGTCGCTCCGGTATCTCCTGTTACACCTGTGGCCCCAGTCAATCCTGTAGCTCCCGTTACTCCGGTCGCTCCGGTATCTCCTGTTACACCTGTGGCCCCGGTCAATCCTGTGGCTCCAGTGACACCTGTTGCACCTGTTACTCCGGTTGCTCCGGTATCTCCTGTTACACCCGTGGCCCCGGTCAATCCTGTGGCTCCAGTGACACCTGTTGCACCTGTTACTCCGGTCGCTCCGGTATCTCCTGTTACACCTGTGGCCCCGGTCAATCCTGTAGCTCCCGTTACTCCGGTCGCTCCGGTATCTCCTGTTACACCTGTGGCCCCGGTCAATCCTGTAGCTCCCGTTACTCCGGTCGCTCCGGTATCTCCTGTTACACCTGTGGCCCCGGTCAATCCTGTAGCTCCCGTTACTCCGGTCGCTCCGGTATCTCCTGTTACACCTGTGGCCCCGGTCAATCCTGTAGCTCCCGTTACTCCGGTTGCACCTGTTACTCCGGTTGCTCCGGTATCTCCTGTTACACCCGTGGCGCCGGTCAATCCTGTAGCTCCCGTTACTCCGGTCGCTCCGGTATCTCCTGTTACACCCGTGGCGCCGGTCAATCCTGTAGCTCCCGTTACTCCGGTCGCTCCGGTATCTCCTGTTACACCCGTGGCCCCGGTCAATCCTGTAGCTCCCGTTACTCCGGTCGCTCCGGTATCTCCTGTTACACCTGTGGCCCCGGTCAATCCTGTAGCTCCCGTTACTCCGGTCGCTCCGGTATCTCCTGTTACACCTGTGGCCCCGGTCAATCCTGTAGCTCCCGTTACTCCGGTTGCTCCCGTATCTCCTGTGGCGCCGGTCGCTCCTGTTCCTGTAGCACCGGTTGCTCCGGTCGCTCCCGTGGCTCCTGTTACTCCGGTTGCTCCCGTATCTCCTGTGGCGCCGGTTGCTCCTGTTCCTGTAGCACCGGTTGCTCCGGTCGCTCCCGTGGCTCCTGTTACTCCGGTTGCTCCCGTATCTCCTGTGGCGCCGGTCACTCCTGTTCCTGTAGCACCAGTTGCTCCCGTATCTCCTGTGGCTCCTGTTACTCCGGTTGCTCCCGTATCTCCTGTGGCGCCGGTCGCTCCTGTTCCTGTAGCACCGGTTGCTCCGGTCGCTCCCGTGGCTCCTGTTACTCCGGTTGCTCCCGTATCTCCTGTGGCGCCGGTTGCTCCTGTTCCTGTAGCACCGGTTGCTCCGGTCGCTCCCGTGGCTCCTGTTACTCCGGTTGCTCCCGTATCTCCTGTGGCGCCGGTCACTCCTGTTCCTGTAGCACCAGTTGCTCCCGTATCTCCTGTGGCTCCTGTTACTCCGGTTGCTCCCGTATCTCCTGTGGCGCCGGTTGCTCCTGTTCCTGTAGCACCGGTTGCTCCGGTCGCTCCCGTGGCTCCTGTTACTCCGGTTGCTCCCGTATCTCCTGTGGCGCCGGTTGCTCCTGTTCCTGTAGCACCGGTTGCTCCGGTCGCTCCCGTGGCTCCTGTTACTCCGGTTGCTCCCGTATCTCCTGTGGCGCCGGTTGCTCCTGTTCCTGTAGCACCGGTTGCTCCGGTCGCTCCCGTGGCTCCTGTTACTCCGGTCGCTCCCGTATCTCCTGTGGCGCCAGTCGCTCCTGTTCCTGTGGCTCCTGTAGCACCGGTTGCACCAGTTTCACCAGCTGCTGCTAACAAGGTATAATCTGGCGACGTACCTGGCGTACCTGTTGGTGGTGCTGTATTCACGATATACGTCCCACCTTCGAATGTCACCACTTGACCTACTGGATAGGTTGGGGCTACCGCTGGATCAAATGCCACGATACCCGTTAAGCCTACACCCGTGGCTCCAGTCGGGCCTGCTGGGCCTGCTGGACCTGCTGGACCCGCTGGACCAACTGCACCCGCCGGACCTGCTGGGCCTCTCCTTCCTCTCCCGCCTGGCGGACCTTGAATGACACAAACACAAGGATCTTTTCCGCAGCAAGGATTTTTCACTGGTTTTCCTGACTTTCCTTTCTTACAGCTATCACATTCCCATCCATCATCCTTATACGCATCATACCAGCTTCCTTTTTGGTAATGGCCTTTAGAATGAGAGGGATAGGTTTTTCCGCATTGTCTACATCTTTTCATAGAATCACCCCCATCCATCGTATTCAAGTATCTAGAAAATGGTGTTTGTACAATTTAAGTAAGCTACAAAATTTCAAAAACTTATTGCATATCACAAAGTGCACTTAATTCCTTTATTTTTCAGAATACCACTCAAGCTTATGCCCACCCTATATTTTCCATGATAGTACATCCCCTTAGTTCTCATCCAAATAACCAAGGGATTTTTCAACATTATTCTAAGGAGTGCACTTTAAGGGAAGTCTAAAAATTTGGAGGCGCTTTTCTTTCAGCTAAATTCACAAGGGGAGACAAAATCAAAGCGGTAAAACGCTACTTAAGTGGTTGAGAGAGTTTGTTTGGGATCACACATCATATTGGAGTGCACAAAAGGATACTTCACTATTGAAAACAGCTAAAATATTTGATTTGCCTTCTTCTTCAACGCTTTGGAATTGGCAACACGTAACGGAAACACAAGGAACAGACGCCCTCAAACCAAAGAAAAAGGGGCGTCCTCTATGAAAAAGAAAATAGGAAAGCAAGCACCAACTAAAGGATCAATGGAAGCTTACAGGCAGAGGTAGAACATTTGCACATGGTGAATGAGTATTTAAAAAAGTTGAATGCCTTAGTTCAAAACAAGGAACAATCACCAAACGAGACAAAGTGCAAGTAGTCTATCATATATGGCATAAGTATCCGGTGAAAACATTACTTCAACTCGCAGGTATTCCGCACAGTACCTACTATTACTGGGTGAAGCATTCGAATCGTCCTGATCGAGATGTGCCAAGCTGAAAAGATGATTCAAACCGTTTATAAGGAGCATCAAGGCCGTTATGGATACCGCCTGGAACCTTCGATAAAATTGCACCTAACATTTTAGCTAGTCACTTTCAAACTGAAAAGCGAATATGACAGAGTTCAAATTATTCGGGCAGAAGCTCTACCTTTCGCCCATATTAGATCTATTTAATGGTGAGATCATCACCTATACAATTGATTCAATACCCGTTTATTCCCTTGTCTCGACGATGCTTCATCAGGCATTCGACCGTTTGAAAGATGAGGAGAAGACCATTATGCATTCCGACCAAGGCGGGCATTATCAAATGAAGCATTATAGACATGCCCTAAAAAAACTGGGGATTACACAGAGTATGTCCCGAAAAGGCAACTGTTACGATAACGCAGTGATCGAAAATTTCTTTGGTATCTTTAAAGTCTGAATTTCTGTACCTAACTCATGCCTAGAAAGCTGTCTAATACGAACCCGTGGTTAAATTTCGGGGGCACTTCTTTATGGGCTATTTATGTATTTTTGAAACTTGTAACTCGAATTAGTCATATTGTAGTAGTTTGTCCTTCTGTGTCTACCACATTTTCCAACTTTGTTATCTGTTGAAAGCTACACTTCTTTATGAATTCACCATTTATTTAAATCTATACAAAAAACGAAAACGATGCTTGAAACTGTTTAGCACATTCTTTTTCTTAAAAAAGCTTTAGTATTACAAAAAAATCCAGTGCGAGATCAAAATTCATCTCGCACTGGCAGAACAAGGTTTGGATTAGAAAATTAATCGATTCGGAATAGTATAAGCCTTGCCAGTGAATAATCAATGGACTGACCGCTAAGGTTTCTTAACGAAATCGTTGTACCCGCAGGGATTTGCCCAGTAAAACCAATAGCATTAACTTCTTGACCAGCTGTTGTTCCGTTGTTATCACCAGTACCAGTACCACCTACACCATTAAGCTGTATGGCTATACTTGTTGGGCCAGCCTGACCAACAGTCGGAGAAACTAGTGCATTGACATAATAATTACCCGCCACCTGAACCGTGAATGTGTCTGGAGCTGTAAAAGTCACATTGTTCAAAAAGGTGGTTCCAGTAAATGCAAAATTTGCACCGTCAGCAACAGTATCAGCTCCCGTAACTACACTGGCAGACGCGGTCGCTAGTGCACCGGTTGCACCCGTCGCTCCTGTTGGACCAGTGTCACCTGTGGCTCCTGTTGGACCGGTGGCTCCGGTGACACCCGTGGCTCCGGTGGCTCCGGTATCTCCGGTGGCTCCCGTTGGACCGGTGGCTCCGGTGACACCCGTGGCTCCGGTGGCTCCGGTATCTCCGGTGGCTCCCGTTGGACCGGTGGCCCCTGTGACACCCGTGGCTCCGGTGGCTCCGGTATCTCCGGTGGCTCCTGTTGGACCAGTGGCTCCGGTGACACCCGTGGCTCCGGTGGCTCCGGTATCTCCGGTGGCTCCTGTTGGACCAGTGGCTCCGGTGACACCCGTGGCTCCGGTGGCTCCGGTATCTCCGGTGGCTCCCGTTGGACCGGTGGCTCCGGTGACACCCGTGGCTCCGGTGGCTCCGGTATCTCCGGTGGCTCCCGTTGGACCGGTGGCTCCGGTGACACCCGTGGCTCCGGTGGCTCCGGTATCTCCGGTGGCTCCCGTTGGACCGGTGGCCCCTGTGACACCCGTGGCTCCGGTGGCTCCGGTATCTCCGGTGGCTCCTGTTGGACCAGTGGCTCCGGTGACACCCGTGGCTCCGGTATCTCCGGTGGCTCCCGTTGGACCGGTGGCTCCGGTGACACCCGTGGCTCCGGTGGCTCCGGTATCTCCGGTGGCTCCCGTTGGACCGGTGGCCCCTGTGACACCCGTGGCTCCGGTGACACCCGTGGCTCCTGTGACACCCGTGGCTCCTGTTGCTCCGGTATCTCCGGTGGCTCCGGTGACACCCGTGGCTCCGGTGGCTCCGGTATCTCCGGTGGCTCCCGTCGGACCAGTGGCTCCTGTTGCTCCGGTATCTCCGGTGGCTCCCGTTGGACCGGTGGCTCCCGTCGGACCAGTGGCTCCTGTTGCTCCGGTATCTCCGGTGGCTCCCGTTGGACCGGTGGCTCCGGTGACACCCGTGGCTCCTGTTGCACCTGTATCTCCGGTGGCTCCCGTTGGACCGGTGGCTCCCGTGGCTCCGGTATCTCCGGTGGCTCCCGTCGGACCGGTGGCTCCCGTGGCTCCTGTTGCTCCGGTATCTCCGGTGGCTCCCGTCGGACCGGTGGCTCCCGTGGCTCCTGTTGCTCCGGTATCTCCGGTGGCTCCCGTTGGACCGGTGGCTCCCGTGGCTCCGGTATCTCCGGCGGCTCCCGTCGGACCAGTGGCTCCTGTGACACCCGTGGCTCCTGTTGCTCCGGTATCTCCGGTGGCTCCCGTTGGACCGGTGGCTCCTGTATCCCCGGTGGCTCCCGTGGCACCCGCGGCCGCTAATAGCGTATAATCTGGCGACGTATCTGGCGTACCTGTTGGCGGCGCTGTATTGACGATATACGTTCCGCCTTCAAATGTCACCACTTGACCTACTGGATAAGTAGGTGCTAATGCTGGGTCAAATGCTACAATGCCAGCTAATCCTACGCCGGTTGGACCTGTATCTCCGGTGGCTCCTGTTGCCCCTGTCGCTCCCGTGGCTCCTGTATCTCCGGTCGCTCCGGTTGCACCTGTATCTCCAGTTGCTCCGGTGACTCCTGTTGCCCCTGTCGCTCCGGTTGCACCTGTATCTCCAGTTGCTCCGGTGACTCCTGTTGCCCCTGTCGCTCCGGTTGCACCTGTATCTCCAGTTGCTCCGGTGACTCCTGTTGCCCCTGTCGCTCCGGTTGCACCTGTATCTCCAGTTGCTCCGGTGACTCCTGTTGCCCCTGTCGCTCCGGTTGCACCTGTGGCTCCCGTGGCTCCTGTATCTCCGGTCGCTCCTGCAGCTCCTGTTGCCCCTGTCGCTCCGGTTGCACCTGTATCTCCAGTTGCTCCGGTGACTCCTGTTGCCCCTGTCGCTCCGGTTGCACCTGTATCTCCAGTTGCTCCGGTGACTCCTGTTGCCCCTGTCGCTCCGGTTGCGCCTGTATCTCCAGTTGCTCCGGTGACTCCTGTGGCTCCGGTCGCTCCGGTTGCGCCTGTATCTCCAGTTGCTCCGGTGACTCCTGTGGCTCCGGTCGCTCCGGTTGCACCTGTGGCTCCCGTGGCTCCTGTATCTCCGGTCGCTCCTGTGGCTCCCGTGGCTCCCGTGGCTCCCGTGGCGCCTGTGGCTCCTGGATCTCCTGTGGCTCCCGTGGCTCCTGTGGCGCCTGCTGCTCCGGTTGCTCCTGTGGCGCCTGTTGCTCCTGGATCTCCTGTGGCTCCCGTGGCTCCTGTGGCGCCTGCTGCTCCTGTGGCGCCTGTGGCTCCTGTGGCTCCCGTGGCGCCTGTGGCGCCTGCTGCTCCCGTGGCTCCCGTGGCGCCTGTGGCTCCTGGATCTCCTGGATCTCCTGTGGCTCCCGTGGCGCCTGTGGCTCCTGCTGCTCCTGTGGCTCCCGTGGCGCCTGTGGCTCCTGCTGCTCCCGTGGCGCCTGTTGCTCCTGTGGCTCCTGCTGCTCCTGTGGCTCCCGTGGCGCCTGTGGCTCCTACTCCTGGTCCCGTTGGACCTGTTGGACCTGTTGGACCTGCTGGGCCTCTCCTTCCTCTCCCGCCTGGAGGACCTTGAATGACACAAACACAAGGATCTTTTCCGCAACAAGGGTTTTTCACTGGTCTTCTTGTTTGCCCTTTCTTACATCTATCACATTCCCATCCATCATCTTTATACGCATCATACCAGCTTCCTTTTTGGTAATGGGATTTAGAATGAGAGGGATAGGTTTTGCCGCATTGTCTACATCTTTTCATAGAATCACCCCCATCCATCGTATTCAACCTCATGGTGAAAGGTGTATGTACATTTTTATTTTTATTTAGAAAAGTTGAGAAGACCTTGCGCTCCATACACAAGGTCTTTGTTTCATTGAAATCTCATCGTCATTTTTAAATCTTTTCCTACCATACTATATTCAATATCCGCTGGACGGATCGCCTCTTTTAGTTTTTTCACACCCTCTCCTTCAAAGAAAGTAGGTGCGTCTTTCCCTCCGATCAATAAAGGCGCCATATAGATAACGGCTTCGTTCACAAATGATGCTTCTAAAAATGACGCACTCACACTGCCTCCTGCCTCAACAAGCACTGACATCACAGAGCGCTTCTTCAACATGTGTAACACATCCTGAAGATCTGTCCGATGTTCTCCGCTTGTGACAAATACTTGATGTCCTTTTTGTATCAGCTGATGATACTTTTTTTGATCGTAGTTTTGTGATGTACAAATAATGGTTTTCGCCATGTGATCTGTTAAGCATTTGGCATGAAGCGGAATTCTTAATGTGGAATCTAAAATGACACGAATGGGCTGGGTCATGATTGAATCTTTCACAATAAGACCTGCATCATCTTGAATAATCGTTTCGACACCTGTTATCACAGCATCTGCTTCTTGGCGCAATTGCTGCACTTCTTGCCTCGCTTCTGTTCCTGTGATCCATTTGCTTTCAAGTTGAGCTGTGGCAATTTTCCCATCTAATGAAATGGCTGATTTTAAGATGACGTAGGGAAGGTCTGATTGAATGAAATGGAAAAAAGGCACATTTAAGCGATCCGCCTCCTGTTTACATATTCCTTCATCTACTTCGATCCCTGCTTGTTTCAACACGGTAATCCCTTTCCCTGCTACAAGCGGATTCGGATCTTGCGTCGCAATGACTACTCGTTTCACACCACTTTTGATAATCGCTTCTGTGCAAGGACCCGTTTTCCCATGATGCGAACAAGGTTCGAGCGTTACATACAGATGAGCTCCTTCTGCCTTTTCTCCTGCCATGTGCAGTGCATGAATTTCAGCATGAGGTTCGCCCGCCTTCATGTGAGCACCCATTCCAACAATTTCACCTTGCTGCACAATGACTGCACCGACAAGCGGGTTTGGGGAGGTTTGCCCTTTCATTGCCTTTGCGTTGGCAATCGCCAGTTTCATATAAAACACATCGTCTTTCATGTGAGTCTCCTTTCTTCTCTTTCAAGGGAAAGAACTCCTTCAGGAAATGAAGGAGTTCTATTCTCATATTTTTTCCATCCGTTTCTTTTCAGAACGATCATAGTAAGGCAAGGAATAAAAAAGTTTATATGATGCTCGTTGTTTACAAAAACAGCATTTGCGACATTCATATTTATTAATGAGGAGCACATGCGGACAATTGAGTACAGTCAGACCTTTTTTCATATGTTCCTTGCAAACACTTATCATGAGAATCCCCCGCTTACATTCTTTTTCTTAATGAGAGATTACTTCTTTTGGAAATTGTTCAAATAAGCGCAGTACTTCGGTATACGTGCCATCTTCTCGAATATGATAAATCCCACCATCATACGAGCTTGCGTATACATCATTGCCTAATTGTCTGATGGCACTAATTCCATTCTTTGCAATTCTAATTGGGCCAGTATTGACCCCGAGCTCTGGATTCCACACAACGATATAGCCCCAATAATCTCCGCTCACAATATAGCCAGAGTCTGTGACAGAGACCGATTTAATCGAATACTGGTGTTCATTATGCTGGTCTAAAATTCTTCCTGTATGCAAATCAAACAATCTCACATTCTTGTCACGGCTGACAATGGCAATACGATCTCTTTTGCTATCAATGAATACGTCATTTAATAGCTCAGTCGCCCCGATATATTTCGCTTTTAAAGACAAGCTCTTCTTATCTAAAAGACAGATGGTTCCTTCTACCGCAGCTGTGATGATATGATCTCCTTCTACTTTTAGTGCTTTCACAGCACAATCGTGTGCTTTGGAACGGCCAACTTCCTTTAAATGCTCCGTCGAAATGACATGTACATAGCCGCCGTAAGTTCCAATATAGAATTGCCGATCCTCCTCGTGGAAATACACACTGTTGACCGGCCCTGTATTGAGATCAAACGAAACCATTTGCTGTAATGATTCATGAACAATATGCACCTGACTTGCATGATCTCCCCAAGCATAATAGCTTCCATCTCGTGCGACAGCCACTCCATTTGTTAAAACGCCTGTCGATTTAGCGATTTCAATCCCATTCTTTCTGAATTTTCCGTCATCTGATGCTGTGATGATATCTCCCGCATCAGTCAGTGCAATATCATTAATAGATGGTGTCGCCATTTCGATCTCATCTGATACCACTTTCCCCTTTTCAATAGACCATTCACAATACGTTTTTCCAAAGCTGGCTCCTAGGATGGATTTCTCATCCTCCGTCCAGACAAGCGAGCGCTCCCACTGATATTTATGAGGGAGAAGAGTATCAACCAAATCCCCTGTTTCGTAATTCCACAGCTTAATTAAATGGTCATAGCCTGCTGTCAGCAAGTAATTGCCGCTTGGAGAAAAGTTCACACGCTTGACGCCCTGTAAATGAGCTTTGATGATTTTTTTCTCCTGTAAAGTCACCGCATCATAAATAATAACGGTGCCATCGTCTCTGCCAAGTGCGAACACTTCTTTTTGATTGCTGCCGCTGATTGTGTCCAGCTCATAATCAAACGGACCGATCTCCCCTACAATTTCTCCTGTATCATACAGCCACACAAGAACATAGCCATCATCACCTGTTGTATAAGCTTTATCGCCATGTATCCATACAGCTAATACATCCTTGCTATGTCCATGAAATTCTCTTAGGATGGCTCCTGTTTCGATATCCCAGACTAAGCATCTTCTATCTCTAGATACCGATACAAGCAACGTATCCTGCTTCGCAAAAGCAACGGCTTCTACATCATCCGCATGACCAAATAGGGTGCGAATTTGAGTATGAGTACTTGTATCAAACAATTGAATGGTATAGTCTGACGATGCACTCGCTAAATACTTTCCGTTTTCAGAAAGAGATAAAGAGTTAATGATATGCTCGTGACTTCCAATAAACGTTCCTTCTCCTGTCGCCCGGTTCCACTGATAAATACAGCGGTCATAGCCGCCAGTGTAAACAATTTGGTCCTGCTGAGTTGATAAAACAGATGTAATTGGTCCTCTATGCATAGTTTTACACTCCCACCTTTATATGTTGTTTTTGACGAGTCATTACACGAAAGCCAGTAAATCGAAAAACAGGGTCTGGGTGCTTTCCGTGTCTTCTGGCGACTCTGCATAAATCTCCGCCTCTTGCAAAGGAGCCGCCTTTTAAAATGTAGTAATCACTGCCAAGCGTTTCCGTTAAATCATCTACGACCTCAATGCCGCCTTCGTACACATGATATTTGGTGTTGACCCATTCCTCGACGTTGCCCCCCATATCATAAAGACCGAATAAGGATCTGCCCTTTTCGTAATGGCGGACAGGCGTCGTTTTTTCGATATTTGATTCGTACGTATTACAGGAAGAAGGGTCAAACTCATCTCCCCAGGGGTATTGATTTCTCGTGTTACCCCGGGCAGCATATTCCCATTCTTCTTCAGTAGGAATCGACACGTCTATCCCGAGTTTTCCGCTCAGCCACTGACAGAATGAGAAGGCTTCCTCGATCTCCATGCCCCACGCCGGATGATCTTTCCCGCCGCCAAGCTCTTGATTCGTTAAGCTCTCTGGGTACGACTGGCCTGTTTCATCACAATAGCTTTGATACCATTCATTGGTGACGACCGTATCTGAAATGAAAAATTCATTGATATACGACTGATAGGATGGAAATTCTTTATACAGCCATTTTTGAAATTTTTTCTCACGGCCGTAAGTTGGATTGAGAAGCTTGTCCTTCCAGAATTCTGATGCCTTTTTCATATCTTCTTCATTACTTCCGATTGTTGCATAGCCGCTTGGGATTTGAATCCAATTGATTTCAGGTTTCACGCTTTTCTCCCGCCTTCTTTAAAGTAAACTCATCTACTGATTAATTAATTTTTTCTCATCGACCATATGCCCTGAGGCTGCTTTTGCTTTTAAATAGGCTTCATTATAGAGAGAGGCTTCGACCGTATGATCAAACCGCAAAACAGGAAGACCGTAGGCAGCAATGGAATCGACTTTATCTGGATTGTTCGTTAGGAGATGCATTGGTTTCCCTTTGTTTAAATAGTGCAGAACAGCCGCTGCCTCCTCGTAAATCCGGTCATCATCGCCGCAGCCAATCAGGCGGTTGGCTTCAAAAGTATCCAGCTGCATTTCCTGTAATTTATACGTCAATGCTTTCGCCATCAGCCCAATTGACCGCCCTTCTTGATTGGCCATATAGACGAGCATGCCTTTTCCGTAATCGGTGATTTTCTTCAGCGATAACGCAAGCTGTGGACCGCAGTCACATTTCAGTGACCCAAACACATCCCCTGTTTGGCAGACACTATGAATGCGCACAAGCGGCGGCATTTCATTTTCAAAGTCGCCAAATAAGAGACAAGAGGAAAAGGTTTGCTGCGCGGTACTCATTTGGACAATAGATTCGATCGTTGGTTTTGTCTCCCCTTCAACAGGTGCGAAGGCATACCATTTAAATGGCACTTCTTCATGTTGAATGGAGATTGGCAGGTTCACTGGCCCCACGAGCAAATAGTTTTTTTCTTGAAAGGTAAAATGATGAATCATTGATTGCAATTCATCTACAAACTTGTTCATTTGTCTCCCCCCTATTCATCGCTGCACCCAAATCGACTCACGTAGCGCAGTGATGGTGATGAATATGTGCCTGCACTAATAGCTTAAAAGAACATGGATGTGCGTTTCCTCTCATCGTTCAAACCTTGATTCCACCTATTCTAGCGATATGTCAATCTAGGTCTTTTCCAGTACAAAGGAGCAGAATTCTTGGTTCATAACGCCTTTCCCTTACATGTTGCGCACAGGCTGTTTCTTAGAATGAACACCTCTGCTACGTTTGAGTGATCACCTTTGTACTAGATTTTGACGGCAATGACATGATGCTGGCTAATGCCGGCTTTTGCTTTTAATGGTGTAATCGATACAAGCTCCAGACCTGATGAACAAATTCTTTCTCCAAGCTGAGAGTCTGAAAACGAAAAGTGGAAACGGCCATCCTCTCCGATTAATCCTGTTCTCCACTCTTCTCCCCATACAACAAGTGAGAAGACGCCGCCTTCATGAAGCAAAGAGGAAACCTGTTTTAAATAACGCTCATGATCATCAGGGTGCTGGTGATGAAAGCAGCCATGATCTAAAATTAAATCAAACTGCATCCCTCGACCCTGGCCCATCGACCAGGACATAAAATCTTGATGAACAAAATGGACAGGAACCGTTTCTCTTTTCTGTAATCCTACCCACTCCTCATGCTCATACAGGTCGATGCCGACATATGCGGAAAGCCCGCTTAAATGTTCAAGTGCCCGGCCGTTCCCGCACCCGATATCCAGCACAGAAGCAAGTGCATTCTTTTCCCTTGAACGCCATGCCTTTAGTGACACCACGGCTGCATCTGTTAAAGATGGATCAGTAGACCACATATCTGTTCTTTTCTCATAATGTTCTTGAAATGCCATTCGCATTTTTTCTAGATACAACCCACTGTCTTCATGGTATAAAGCCTTTTTCATCACAGGACCTCCTTCTATTTAAAATCGACTTTCCGGGCAAAGGTCATTTTCAAGCCAAACACCTTATGTTAAAATGAAAGATGGATTTTTTAGGAAATCTATTTTCTGAAAAAGGAGAGAAGCATCCCACATGTTCACTCTTCTTTTTCAGCATGCATCCTCATATGCAGCCATTTGACAGCTGCAGCGCCTCAGCTTGTTCTCTCTTTTTTTCATATGAGTTCACCTCCTTCACCGTTCGATCAACTCACTGTCTTTCTTGAAAACGCTTTCTCTATTGTGCAGGAATACGACGTCTTTTAATTATCTCTTGCAAAG
Source organism: Bacillus sp. FSL K6-2431 (assembly GCF_038005165.1). NCBI lineage: Bacteria > Bacillati > Bacillota > Bacilli > Caryophanales > Bacillaceae > Bacillus > Bacillus sp. FSL K6-2431. The sequence continues at coordinate 1,327,936 of NZ_JBBOSQ010000001.1, forward strand.
TGATCATATTAGAAAGATCATCTACTGTTTAAATCGACTATCATTTCTTCTTCATGTAAAAAACCATTTTCTTGTGTTTTAGTAGAAATTTCCCGAGTGCTTTTACCTTGGTTTTATGCCACCACCTATCACTAGAGTGTGCCTAGAATAAACCCATCAGAAATTTAACAACTACTTCCATAACAACTGGAATAAGCCAAATATATTGTTTTTAGATTATTTTGTCAACAAATTATTTCCTAAACATTAAAATGAATTTTCTAATTGAAAATACAGGTATTTTTCGTGGTTTTTTGACCTCAAAACACTTATTTCTACATAAAAACACAACATAAACCAATAGAACTAAGAAATTTATCTACTAAATTACACAAGATTCCCATTACATTTTGAAACAAAATTGAAAGATACAATAATTATTTCCCGAATAGATTTTTGTGATATTTTGACTATTCCTTTCTCATTTCCTATCATTTTCTTTGGTATATCTGCATTTTCAATTAGATGATTTACTGTTTATTCCAATCTGCTGTTTTTTCTTAATATAGGAAAAAAGATGCATCCTCTCCTTCAGAGATGAAGGCATGAAAAAAAGCCCCTTACGAAAGTAAGAGACTTTTTTCAGTTGGCGATTATGCCCAAGTTTTCACTTTTTCATGGTCTGTCACAAAGAGAAGGACTTTCCCTTCGTCTAAATGTTCTTCAAATGTTTCAGCTTCTTCTTTAGAGAAACCAATTTCATGGATTTTATTTCGGAGCTCATCGCCCTTTTTACTAAAGATGTTCCCAACAGCATGTTTCAGTCCAACTTCTCTTGGACCTATCGTATTGGCATCTGCGTTTCCAGCAATACGCTCTGTACGATCATCGTCATGGGACAGAACATAAATGTCCTCTCTTGCAACACCGAGTGATTTTAATTGCTCTACATCTCTTTGAAGTGTTTCATCATTTGAATACTCTCTTACAACAGGTTTCATTTTATATTCCTCCTTTAGCGTCTTACGAATCTTTTACCCGTCACTTTTATCATTAAACCTTCCTTGAGCACATCCATTTTACATTGTGTACTAGCCATGCCTATTGACTTATTTTTGACAAAAACCCTGCAAAATGACTAAATTTTCAGAAATATTTATGTTCATCCCTGCTATTTTGGTGTACAATTCTTGTACTGGAGGCTAGAAATGAGGTAGAGCTGATGTATTACTTTTCAGCGGAGCAGCAGTTTAATGCTTGGGTTGTCAGTGATTTGGTGAAACAGCTTTTTCAAAAGTGGAATCCTGAAGAAGCAAAAGCAAAGCCGCTTACATTGTTTGCCGAACAGCACTTTCGCATCTCCATTGATTATCTCTTTTCCATCATTATTAATATTGGAGATATCGAGTCAATTGAACAAGATCCACAAGACCTGTTGTCCTCATACTTGAATATCCTTTTTCCTTTTGTGACGCGCGATATGATGAAAGCCTCCATGCAAAATGCGAACGAATATTTATTAAAAGAACGTGATGCGGACGTGTATCAGCTGTTTGGCTGTCTGCCACCGCTCCTCTCTGTTGACTTCCAAAAAAGTAGTCCTCATCTCTGAGATGGCGGCTGCTTTTTTGTATGTGTTTGAAATAGACCGTATGTTTTGAATGAAAAGAAGCATCATGTTAATGTAAATCTAGGTTGCAAGTGAAAGGGAGGATTTGACATGAGTCAACAAAAGCAAATTCAATTAGCCAAACGTCCACAAGGATTACCTACAAAAGATGTTTTTCATTTTGAAACAGTCGATATACCTGTGCCGCAAGATGGTGAAGTCTTGATTCAAACGAAATATGTTTCTGTAGATCCTTATATGAGAGGACGAATGCAGGATACAAAATCCTATACACCTCCATTCAAGCTAAATGAAGTGATTCAGGGCGGTGTTGTCGGAGAAGTTGTCGAGTCTAAATCGTCTCAATTTGAAAAAGGTGATTTTGTTCTTGGATTCCTTGGCTGGCAAGAATATTCTACAGCCAAAGCTGAATCTCTGACTAAAATTGATCCATCCATTGCGCCATTGTCCTATTATTTAGGCATTTTAGGCATGCCGGGACAAACCGCTTATTTCGGTCTTCTTGCGATTGGTCAGCCAAAAGAAGGCGAGACCGTTGTCATTTCTGGGGCCGCAGGTGCTGTTGGTTCCGTTGTTGGGCAAATTGCTAAGATCAAAGGCGCTCACGTCGTTGGGATTGCGGGATCTGATGATAAGCTGGCTTATTTAAAAGAACTGGGTTTTGATGAAACGATTAATTATAAAACAACAAATGACTTAGATGATGCTATTGCAAAGGCATGCCCTAACGGCGTCGATGTGTATTTTGACAATGTAGGCGGCGAAATATCTGATGCTGTGATGAATTATTTGAACCGCTTCGCACGTATTCCAGTGTGCGGCGCGATTTCGTCTTATAACATTAGCGCAAGCGAGGACATCGGACCGCGTGTGCAAACAAAACTCATCAAAACAAGCGCATTGATGCAAGGCTTCATTGTTGCCAACTATTCAGATCGTTTTGAAGAAGCAGCAAGAGATCTCGCACAATGGGTAAAAGAAGACAAACTGACTTACAAAGAAACAATCATTGAAGGCTTTGACAACATTCCTGATGCATTCCTCGGACTATTCAAAGGGGAAAATGTCGGAAAACAGCTTGTCAAAATTTCATAAAAAGAAAGGACCCTCCATGTGGAAGGGTCCTTTTTCTATGCTTGCTTTGGCGCAAGATGCAGCTGGCCTTGCTTATAAACAATTTCCTGAAGCGAAAGATTCAGCTTTTTCGCCATTTTTTTGAGCGTTGTATGCTCTGGAGGTGTGACTAGGCTGATGACAGCCCCTTCTTTTCCTGCGCGACCGGTTCTGCCTGAACGGTGGATATAGCCTTCTTCGTTTGGCAGGTCGGCATGGATCACGTAAGGCAGATCGTCAATATCGATCCCTCTTGCTGCGATATCTGTTGCAAGAAGAAGCGGGAATTCACGCTGTTCAAATTCCTTTAAGATGATAGCTCGCTCTGCTTTTTTCGCTTCACTATGAAGGACACCGAGGTCGACATGGTGATATGCTAATTTCTCTGCATAAATGCTTAAATTCGTAATATCACGCACAAAAACGAGCGCCTGCATGTCCTCAAGCCGTGATAGCTTTTGCAGTAGTTTCACTTTGTCACGCTGGTCACATAACAGATAATAGTGTCCTACTTTCTGCGCTTCTTCCTCACTTCTAGCAATTTTCAATACTTCTGGTTCAGACGTCATTTCTTTAATCAGTTGGACCGTTTCGTCTTTTAAGGTCGCAGAGAAACAAAGAATTTGTCTTTCTTTTAATGTGGATTTAATGATCGCTTGGATCGTTTTCATATGCTCTGGCACAAGAAGCTGATCTGCTTCATCTAGCACGATCGTTTTGACTTCGTGCATTTTCAGTTTCTTGATTTTGATTAATTCTTGTACACGGCCAGGTGTTGCGACAACGATGTTCGGGTGTTTCTTTAGTTTTTCCTGCTGCTTTTTAATGTTCGCTCCACCAATCAAGGAGATCGCTTTGATGTCTGATCCTTGTTTGAACTCTTGCACGACATCAAAAATTTGCATCACAAGCTCTCTTGAAGGTGCCAAGATTAAGACTTGCGGGTGCTTGATATTCACATCGATTTTATTTAAAAGCGGCAACACATACGCCAGTGTCTTCCCCGTTCCCGTAGGCGATTCTGCAATCACATCACGCTTCTCCGTAATCCATTCTGCTGTTTTTTCTTGTATAGCTGTTGGTTTTTCAAAGCCAGCCGCTTGGAAGTTCTCTTGTATAAATGGCTTTGCTTCTTTCAAAAATGCCCAATTTTCTATCATGTCGATCTCCTTTATCCTCATTCAATCTATCCTTTAGTATCTCAAAATCAGCTTTGAAACGCAATTTTTCTTTTGATGCTTTTATCGAGCCGGACAGTTCGATATAATCATGAGAGGCACTAGCCGTTTTGAATCTATTTGAGGTGTAAAAAATGATATTATCTGTTAAAGATTTAAGCCATGGCTTTGGCGACAGAGCCATTTTTCACGAAGTCTCCTTCCGTTTATTAAAAGGCGAGCATGTCGGCTTAATTGGCGCCAACGGTGAAGGAAAGTCAACGTTTATGAATATTATTACTGGTAAGCTGGAGCCAGATGCAGGAAAAGTCGAATGGGCAAAAAATGTCCGTGTTGGCTACCTTGATCAGCACACTGTGCTAGAAAAGGGAAGAACGATCCGCGAAGTCCTTCAGGATGCATTCCGCTATTTATTTTCCATGGAAGCAGCGATGAATGACATTTACGGCAAAATGGGTGAAGCCGATCCTGATGAGCTGGAAAAGCTGTTAGAGGAAGTGGGCGTTATTCAAGATGCGCTCACAAACAATGATTTCTATATCATTGATTCCAAGGTTGAAGAAATAGCCAGAGGTCTTGGGTTAACGGATCTCGGGCTAGACCGTGATGTGACGGAGCTGAGCGGCGGGCAGCGTACAAAAGTATTGCTTGCGAAATTGCTGTTAGAGAAGCCAGAAATTCTCCTTCTCGATGAGCCGACCAACTATTTAGATGAGCAGCATATTGAGTGGCTGAAGCGCTATTTACAGGAATATGAAAATGCGTTTATCCTCATTTCACATGATATTCCGTTTTTAAACAGCGTCATTAACTTGATCTATCATGTTGAAAATCAAGAGCTCACGCGCTATGTTGGTGATTATGATCAATTTAAACAAGTGTATGAAGTCAAAAAGCAGCAGCTTGAAGCAGCTTATAAAAGGCAGCAGCAGGAAGTCGCTGAATTAAAGGACTTTGTTGCAAGAAACAAAGCACGTGTCAGCACAAGAAATATGGCCATGTCCCGTCAGAAGAAACTGGATAAAATGGATATGATTGAACTCGCAGCAGAAAAGCCAAAGCCTGAATTCCACTTTAAGACGGCACGGACTTCTGGGAAATTGATTTTTGAAACTAAAGATTTGGTCATTGGTTATGATGAACCGCTCTCTCGTCCATTAAATCTGAAAATGGAACGCGGGCAAAAAATTGCGTTATACGGCGCTAACGGGATCGGAAAAACGACATTGCTGCGAAGTCTCCTTGGAGAAATCTCGCCAATTTCGGGTGAGGTGGAACGCGGAGAATTCCTTCATATTGGCTACTTTGAGCAAGAAGTAAAAGAGCAAAACAGCAACACCTGTATTGAAGAGGTATGGGGCACCTTCCCTTCTTACACGCAATATGAAGTGAGAGCCGCTCTTGCAAAATGCGGATTAACGACAAAACATATTGAAAGCCGCGTGTCTGTATTAAGCGGAGGAGAAAAAGCAAAAGTCCGCCTTTGCAAGCTGATCAACGAAGAAACCAACTTACTTGTTCTCGATGAGCCAACCAATCACTTGGATGTGGATGCGAAAGAAGAACTAAAACGTGCATTAAAAGAATACAAAGGGAGCGTCTTATTGATCTCTCACGAACCTGAATTTTATCAAGATGTAGCCACTGAAACTTGGAATTGCGAATCTTGGACGACCAAAGTATTATAGGCTTCAGATTGTTGACAAAGGGCTAAAATGATCTTTATTTTAGCCCTTTGTCTTCTTTTCAGCATGATAGAAAACCTTTGAAGTCTAGGAAGGACGAGTACCGGAGTGGAGCGAATTGAACATTCGTGAGCACCGGAACGCAGTCCTGACAAAGAATGCAAGGGTTTGTCTACACGCTGAGCCATATATGTGATGCAGATATATGGCTTTTTCTATTTAATGACCTGCTTGAATATTGATGAGATGCTTACGACCAATCAGCAGGATGATCATGCCTAACAGAACGACAGCCGCCCCAACATAGTAAGGGGTGCTTGCTGTATAAGATTCAGCAAGTACGCCGGCAATCCAAGGAGCAATCGCGCCCCCAATAAACCGTACAGCACTGTAAGAGGATGAAGCAATGGAACGCTCAACCGGTGCTGATCCCATCACAGCGGTCGTGAGCACAGTATTGATCATGCCAAGAATACCCCCAGCAATGACAATTCCGCAGATGACGACGACTACATGTGAAGTCCAGATCCCAATACCGAATAAAATCACAGCAAACGAAGCAAACAGAACCACAAGAGAAGTCAATGTCCCAAGCTTGCGATGAATGACCGGCGCTGAGAAGACGGATGTCACAGCTAAAAATAGTCCCCATCCAAAAAAGACATAACCAAGACCATGCTCATCCAGATGAAGCACAAATGGCGAATATGCTAAAAGCACAAAGAAACCAAAATTGTATAAGAAAGCGGCAGATGCCATCGTTAAAAGCCCTTTATATTTTAACGCCCCGACAGCCTCGAATAATTTCACCTTTTTCTGAGGTTTTTGCATCGGTGGAAGCATAAACGTAATGGCTAAAAGAGCAACAAGCATTAATACCGCAACGCCAAAGAATGGTCCGCGCCAAGAGATCGTCCCAAGCTCTCCGCCAAGCAGCGGTCCAACCGAAATCCCAAGACCTAGTGCAGCCTCGTATAAAATAATGGCCTTCGCACTTCCTCCAACAGACACGCCAACAATGACAGAGAGAGCCGTTGAAATGAATAAGGCATTCCCGATGCCCCATCCGCCTCTAAAGCCGATTAATTCGTTAATCGTTGAAGAGGTACCGCCTAAAGCAGAAAAGACAATAATAAAAATAAGTCCGATTAATAACGTCCATTTCGCACCAATCCGGCTAGAGAGAAAGCCGGTAAAAAACATCACAAAGCCGGTCACAAGTAAGTAGCTCGTAAATAAAAGAGAGACCTGACTTGGAGATGCATCTAATTGTGATGCAATGGCCGGCAAAATCGGGTCCACAAGTCCTATCCCCATAAATGAAATCACACATGCAAAGGCAACAGCCCAGACGGCCTTCGGCTGTCTAAGCAGACTTGTACGCTGTTTTAACACTTCTTCTTCCTTCATTCCATCAGAACCTTTCCTTCAAATGTTGACAAAATAAAATAAACACACAGAGGTGTTTATTTTTGTAATTGCTCAATTGCATGAGCCGCTTTATCTTTCATCGTTTCAAGATCCTTTTTAAAGGATTGAATCGTTTCAAGCTTTTTTGTAATCAATTGATGCTGCACAGTCAGCTGCGCATCCATATCTAACAGCTTCTCTAATCGTTCCTTCGGATCAAGCGACAGCAAATAGCCTTCTTTATTTAGCTCTAGCTGTTTTCCTATTTCCATAAACGATTGAAGCTCTTGTAAAGAAAAGCCGAGTACCTCTTTTGCCTGCATCACTTTTTCTAGTTCTTCCATGTCGTCCTCTGAGTACAGTCTGACACCGCCCTCTGTCCGCTTTGGTGCTGATAATAAACCAATCTCTTCATAGAAACGAATCGTCCGTTTCGTCAGCCCGCTTCTTTTCGCCACTTGATCAATTTTCATCCATTCCATTGCCAGTGCCTCCTGCTCATCAATTCATGATTTATTATACACCTTTATAACCTTAACGTAAACGTAAATGTTTGAGTTCTTGATTCTCTCGTATTTTGATGTAAAGCAAAAAACCTGTAGAATGTTCTACAGGTTTCATATTAGGATTAACCCTCTAATTCCTCAATCATGATCGACAGTTCTGTCCAGCGGTCCATTGCTTGTTCTAGTTCTTCAGCAACGGCTTTTTGTTCGTCCATCAGTTCTTGAATTTTCCCAAAATCACTGCCTGCTTCTGCAATGCTGGCTTCAAGCTGCTGATGTTTTTCCTCTAATGCCTGAATCCGGTCTTCAATTCCGTCCCATTCAAGCTGATCTTTATAAGAAAGTTTTTTTCTCTTTTTAGGCGCCGCTTCTACTTGTTTCTCAGCAGGCTTTGTCTCTGTCCGCTTCGCCTCTTTTTCTTGCTCCATGTAATCGCTGTAAGCACCTTGGTAGTGTGAAATGCGGCCATTTCCTTCAAAGACAAGCAGACGATGAACCACTCGGTCTAAGAAATAACGATCATGCGATACGGTCATGACAACGCCAGGAAACTGTTCTAAATAATCCTCTAAAATGCTGAGGGTCTCCGTATCAAGATCGTTCGTCGGCTCATCTAAAAAGAGAACATTCGGTTCTTCCATTAAGACTTTCAGTAAATACAGTCTGCGGCGTTCTCCCCCTGACAGCTTGCGAATAAACGTCCGCTGCATGGATCTTGGGAATAGGAACCGTTCCAGCATTTGCTCTGCTGTCACTATGGCGCCATCAGATGTCTTAACGATTTCAGCTGTTTCCTTGATGTATTCAATGATCGTCAGCTCTTCATCCATTTCCTTGTGATCCTGCGTGTAATAGCCAATACGAACGGTTTGTCCAATCGTCAATTGTCCTGAAGTCGGTTCAATTTTACCCGCTAGACAGTTGAGAAGCGTCGTTTTTCCGACTCCATTCGGTCCGATAAATCCAATCCGGTCGCCCGGCACGACTAAGTCTGTAAACCGCTCCACAAGGTTCTGGCCAGCAAAGGAAATCGACAAGTCTTCTGCCTCTATGACTTGTTTTCCTAGGCGATGGGAACCGATGGCGAAATCCAGCTCTCCCTTCGCATCAGGCCCTTTTTGATCCATCAGCTCTTCGGCTCTGCCGATGCGTGCTTTCTGCTTCGTCGTTCTTGCTTTTGCCCCTCTTCTCAGCCATGCAAGCTCGCGTCTGAGTAAGTTTTGACGCTTCGTTTCTTTTACCTGAGCTTCGGCTTCTCGTTCCGCTCTTTTTTCTAAAAAGACTTCATAATTTCCTTTATACGTATAAAGCTGTCCTTGATTCAATTCATAAATTCGATTGGCCACCCGGTTGAGGAAATAACGATCATGCGTCACCAGAATGACAGCACCGCTGTATTGACTCAAATATCCTTCGAGCCATTCAATCGTTGCATTATCGAGATGGTTGGTTGGCTCATCTAAAATCAGCAATCCCGCAGGCTGAATTAAATTTTTAGCAATCGCGACACGCTTTTTCTGTCCGCCTGATAAGGCATGAACAGAACGGCTCACATCTTTGACGCCAAGCTTTGTCAAAATCGTTTTGGCTGACAGGTTCGCATCCCATGCGTCTTCCTGATCCATTCGATTTTGCATGCGCATGAGCGCCTCTTGTTTTGCTTCATTTTGCGGATCATGCTCTAAATCAGCGAGTGCCTGTTCATATGCCTTCATCGTTTGAATCATGGGTGCTGTTCCAGAAAAAATGTAATCGAGAATCGTTTCATCCCCGTTCATTTCAGGGTCCTGCTCAAGAAATTCGATATCAAGTGTCCCTGCCTTCGTGATGTCACCCTCCTCAAACGATTCAAGTCCTGCAATGACCTTTAGGAGCGTTGACTTTCCTGTTCCGTTTGGTCCAATCAATCCGATGCGTTCCTTTGGTTCTATATGAAAAGAAATATGATCAAACAGCGTTTTCTCGCCATAGGTTTTATATAATCCTTCAACATTCAATAAACTCATTTTTATCAGCCCTTACATAGATTCTTCCTTTATTCTAAATCAGCCAGTAGCAGAAAACTAGTTTTAAAAAACCTGCTGCTGAAAAGAATGTTTCCTTTTGCTGCTCGATACACTATGAAGAGGTGATCTAAAGATGGTAACCATTAGCTTATGTATGATCGTGAAAAATGAAGAGGAGGTGTTAGCGGACTGCCTCTCCTCTGTTCAAGACATTGTCGATGAGATGATCATCGTTGATACAGGTTCAACAGATCGTACGAAGGAGATTGCTCACTCCTTTTCAGCACAGGTACTTGATTTCGAATGGGTTCAGCATTTTGCCAAAGCCCGCAATTTCGCTTTCTCACGTGCAACGAAAGAGTATATTTTATGGCTTGATGCAGACGATGTTCTGCTAGAAGAAGACCGTCAAAAATTTCTTCAGCTCAAAGAGACACTCGATCCTTCGGTAGATGCCGTCTCGATGTTTTATCATGTGGGATTTGATGAAGACGGTCGGGTGAATTTTAAATATAGAAGAAATCGCCTAGTGAAGCGTGCCTTAAACTTTCAATGGTACGGAGCCGTTCATGAGTATCTTCAAGTGTATGGCAACATCTTTCCAGCCGATATCGCCGTCACACACCAAAAGCGTAAGAAAACAACCGCTGGTGAGCCTGGGCGCAACTTGCGAATTTATGAAGATATGCTGGCAAAGGGAGAGAACATGACACCCCGTGATCTCTTTTACTTTGCCAATGAATTAAGAGATAACAAGCAGCATGTCAGAGCGATTCGTTTTTATCATGAATTTTTAGCGACAAAACAGTGCTGGATTGAGGATGAAATTCGCGCATGCCAATATTTAGCCGACTGCTATTATGCGGTAGGTTTCGAGGAAGCGGCTTTATCCTCATTATTACGTTCTTTCTTATATGATCAGCCTCGGCCAGAATTTTGCTGCCGGATCGGGGATCATCTAAAAATTCAAAATAAACATCAGGCAGCGATCTTTTGGTATGAGCAGGCGCTGAAGGCTCCTGAAAACGAAGCAGCCTTCACACTCACACAGTATAAAACGTGGTATCCTCACCTTCAGCTTTGCTATTGTTATTATCAGCTCGGCAATTTGGAGAAAGCCAAAACACATCACCTTGCCTCCGCCGCCCATAACCCCACTCATCCAAGTGTGCTGTATAATGAAAAAATATTTACTAAATAGACATAGACTATCTATCGCCACATCCGCCTTCCATCTCTTGGCGGATGTCTCTTTTTAAGCACAAATTCGATTGTGGCGTTTAATACTTTAGTGATTTAAAGCGTTCTCCAACCAATTGACTAAATTATCATTTAAGCATATACTAACACTCGTCTTACGAAAAGATTTATCCATTAGGAGGTCAACATGAGTTCTTTATTTCGAAAAAAGTCTCTCGACCAGCTCATGCTTGAAAGTCAAACGAAGCGGCTCAGCCGATCGTTAAATACGTTTGATTTAATCTTGCTTGGCATTGGCTGCGTGGTCGGGACTGGTATCTTTGTGATTACGGGGGTTGCTGCTGCGAAAGATGCGGGACCTGCGATTATTATATCTTTTATTTTAGCTGCGATCGCATGCGCCCTTGCTGCTTTTTGCTACGCTGAATTCTCCTCGTCCATTCCTGTGTCAGGAAGCGTCTATACGTATTCCTACGCAACACTTGGGGAATTTCTCGCCTTCTTAATGGGCTGGGATCTCATGCTTGAATATGTCATTGCGCTCTCTGCTGTAGCAAGCGGATGGTCGTCCTATTTTCAATCACTGCTCAGTGGATTCGGTCTGCACATACCGAAGGCATTATCAGCTGCACCTGGAGCCGCTGATGGAGCCGTCTTTAACCTTCCAGGCGCACTCATTATTTTGCTCATCACCTTTATCGTCTCAAGAGGCGTCAAAGAAAGCACGAAGCTGAATAACATCATTGTGCTGATTAAAATTGCCATCGTCCTTCTCTTTATCATTTCTGGCTTTGCTTACGTCAAACCTGAAAACTGGACACCTTTTATGCCGATGGGCTTTCACGGCGTGATTGCTGGAGCGGCGACTGTCTTTTTTGCTTACCTTGGATTTGATGCAATCGCTAATGCGTCTGAAGAAGTCAAAAATCCTCAAAAGGCGATGCCAATCGGAATCATCGGTGCGCTCGGTGTTTGTACGATTTTATACATTGGTGTTTCATTCGTCTTAACAGGCATGGTTCACTATACGAAGCTGAATGTCAGTGACCCTGTCGCATTTGCTCTTCAAGTTGTTGGCCTGAATAGTGTAGCGGGCATTATATCCGCAGGTGCTATTATCGGGATTACGACAGTGTTAATTGCACTTGTTTATGCTCAAGTTCGCTTAACCTTTGCCATGAGCCGAGATGGACTCATGCCGAAAATCTTTTCAAACGTTCATCCAAAATCGAAAACACCGGTTGCCAACACTTGGCTCACAGGTGCTGTTGCGGCATGTATCGTTGGATTCGTTAACTTATCTACGCTAGCGAATTTAGTCAGCATCGGTACACTTGCAGCCTTTACGGTGATCTCTATCGCTGTGATCGTACTACGGAAAAAACATCCGAATATGAAGACAGCTTTTAAAGTACCTTTTGTACCTTACCTTCCCATTATTAGTGCGGTCATTTGTATGATATTGGCTGCTACACTGAAATGGGAGACATGGAGAGCCTTCCTGATCTGGGTGGCCATTGGTGTCGTTGTCTATTTCACCTATGCAAGACGAAAAAGCCATCTGAATGAAACAAATTAGAAAAGAGACACGGGATTCCCGGTCTCTTTTTTTTGCTTAAACCACGCTGTTTTTGACTGAATTTGAGTCCACCATATCTGGATCTAACACGCTTGAAATCGGTATGACAAGCGGTGAACAATCTCCATTGTCCTCTCCAAATCCTTGGTTCAATTTCATTGAGAGAAAATAATCGATCTGCTGATAAGGACCTAGCGTCAGTGATGCACCCCGATCCATTGCATTGATTTTAAAAGCACCGACATTGACGACTGAGGGTGAGAATAACATCACACGTCACTTCCTTTGAATGGGTTTAGCTGCTGGTGAAAAAGAGGCAGGTGAGTCCACTTGATCTCGATCATCTACATGGCTTTTTGTTCCGACAAAACCGCTCGCATCTCCAAAATTTTGTCCGTACCCCTGATTTTTTTTATCTGAGTTTTGCCACTCTGCTAACAAATTTTGTCCGACATTCACCGCCGATGCATTTTCAAAGGAATTAATTTTTAACATGAAAATATTAATATTGATATACGGAGTTGGTTGAACCACAGATAAACCTCCTTTTTATAGGTATATGCAAGCACCCATCAAGTATGTTAACAGGAGGTCTTCACATGGACTTCGAAAAAATGAAGCAGTGGATGGATATTGCCCAGCAAATGCATGGGGATGATTTTTGGAAAATGATCTTCGATGATGAGCAAAGATCTCCCTTTATGGCAAACGGTCCGTCTCCCTTTACATTCACACAGCAGGATCAGCGCGGCCCAGACGCGTCGTTTCCACCAATCGACATAGTGGAAACCGCGACAGAAATTCAGTACTTAATTTATTTACCTGGCTACCGAAAGGAAGATGTACAAGTGTTATCATATGGTGAATATTTGGTTGTGAAAGGACAGCGTCTTTCCTTTTTTAATGAGCAGGATTTTCGCCAAAAGCAGGGGAAGTATGGTCCGTTTGAAAAGAAAATCCGACTTCCAGAAATGATTCTTGGACAAATGAATGCGGCCTTTAAAGACGGTGTACTTTATATCAGGCTGCAAAAGGATGAAGGAAAAGCGACTGCTATTATCATAGATGACGAATATTGATACTCACGGCGTCGATTTGATCACGATCATCAATCGATTCAATCGGAAGGATCGTGATCACGCCATCAGCATTCTGTTCCCCAAAGCCATTGTTCCTTTTGATCGTACTGCAATGATTGCGAACAAACGTCGAGCCAAACGTCATAGATGATCCTGTGCCAATCGAATTCGTTTTCATATGAGCAATGTGAATCTGAGTAGGCAGCACGTGCGTCTCCCCTTTCTTGTCATCTCTATAAGTATATATCTCACAGCTTTTCCATAGACTAGATCAAGGCAGAAGAAAAGGTTGTGGTCTACTTGAAACATTTCATTCTATCACTCTTTAAAAAAACTGAATCCAGTCCATCCCCCTCTGTCACCGAGCTGGAGAAAAGGCTCACCGCTCTCGAGCAAAAAATGTCCGCACCAGCTTCTCCTGTCTCAGAGGATACACACATTCATATCGAATCCCTGCATGTGGACAAAATTGATTACCATTTAGAGTTTGGGGAGCTTTCCATTGATCAGCTTCAAGGCAGGCTCAATATTGGGGCAACCTATTACACGCCAAAGGACACTCACATCAAAAAATCAGCACCATCACCGAAGCCAAAAGAAACAAAAACACCGACAGTCTCGATTCGATCAAAGCCATCTTCTTAACCCGCTCAGCTTTTAAGCACAATCGGGAGCCAGAAATACACCGCAAGGACAATCACCACAATACTCATGATATTTAACCAAAAGCCTGCCCTGACCATATCAGATATTTTCAGCACGTCCGCACTAAAGACAGCAGCATTTGGCGGTGTGGAAATCGGCAGCATAAACGCACATGAGGAAGCCAAAGCAGCCGCAGCCATTAACCCATAGGGCTCGATGCCAATCGCAAGCCCAAGCCCTACCGTAATCGGAATAATCATATTGGCAACAGCTGTATTTGACATAATTTCAGTCATAAACAAAATCGCTCCCGTTAAAATGATCAATAGCATGATATACGAAAGCCCATTTAAATGCTGTAGATTTTCCCCGATCCATCCTGTTAGATTGGTTTCTGCAAAGCCCGTAGCGAGTGAAAGCCCACCTCCAAACAAAAGCAACAGCCCCCATGGTAGCTGTTTCATATCCTGCCATTCTAATATTCTCTCTCCGTTTGTTGCTGGAATGAGAAATAACAGCATAGCACCGAAAATGGCGATAGATGTATCAGATACGGAGATCCCTCCAAACAAAAAGAGCTTAAAAATCCACAAAAACGCCGTCATAAGAAAAACACCAAACACCCATTTCTCCTCTTGTTTCATTTTCCCTAAATTCTCTAATCCTTTTCGAATGAACGTTACACTCATTTCACCTGTGTGCTCTACTTTGAACTGTACCTTGGTCAAATACAGAAATAAGAGAATGAGCAGAATCATCGCAACCGGAAAACCAAACAAAAACCACTCAAAAAACATAATTTCCCGATCTAATAGCTTTTTTGACATTGCAGCAAACACAGCATTTGGCACAGACCCAACAAGTGTTGCCAAACCACCAATTGACGCTGAATACGCAACCGACAATAAAATACTTTTACTGAATCGCTCAAGAGATGGACCAGCTAAGATGTCATTAGCCTTGACCTCTTTAATCACAGCCAGTGCCACCGGAAGCATCATCAGGGCTGTCGCTGCATTTGAAATCCACATAGATAAAAAAGCAGTCGCAATCATGACACCTAATACAATGCGGTCGCTTCGTGTGCCAATCACCTTTAAAATGTGTAAGGCCATTCTTCTATGCAGATTCCATTTTTCAATGGCAATTGCAATCATAAATCCTCCCATGTACATAAAAACGATCGGATCTCCATAAGCTCTTGATGTCTGTTCCATAGAAAGCCCGCCAAGTGTCGGCAGTAGGATGATGGGCAATAAAGATGTTGCAGGTATGGGCAGTGCTTCTGTCACCCACCATGTAGCCGTCCAAGCGGTAATGCCCAAGACTACCCTCGCAGCATAGGTCAATTCATTTTCAGGTATGAGAAAAAGAATGAGCAAGAAGAGTGCCGGTCCAAGAACAAGTCCAATCACATTCACCTTTTTATAAACGATAACAATTCCCCCCTATTGAAAGCGTTAGTATATTTTTCTATTTTTTCACATTCGATGATCTCTTAAGAAATCCTTTAAATCATAAGAAAAAATGAAGATATCTTTCATAGAAACAAGCTATCATTTTCGTCCCTTTCCCAAAACCATGACATCGTGCCTTGGTCTATTTTCATAGGAGAAACTATACAAATCACGACCAATCACTGTAAAATATAGAGGATCTAATCAAAAATTGAGGTGTTTTCATTGTATACGGATCAACGAAAATCATTTTGGAAACAGAAAAAAGTCATGATCCCCATTCTTAGTATCATCGTAGTTGCTGCTGCTTTCTTTTTCTTAAAAGATTCTCTTTTCTCAAAAGAAAAAGAAGCTTTAAAAGCGGCTCAATCCTTTACGAAACAAATGGAGAAGAAAGACTTTACAAGGCTGGCTGATGAGGTAACAAGTGCGTCTTTGAAAGCCAATGACTTCTCAAAAAAACAACTAGCCGAAAAATACGACAATATCTTTAACGGAATTGGTGCTTATGATTTGAACATATCAAAGCTCAACGTCGAAAAACAGGACAAAGGAAATGGGTATCAATTTTCCTATGATGTGACAATGAAAACGTCATTGGGCAAGCTGCAAAAGCTTTCTTACAAGGGCGTTCTCTCAGAAGAAGATGACAAATGGAAAGTCGACTGGAAGCCAAATCTCATCTTCCCGCAAATGGAGAAGGGAGATACCATCAAGGTCAAATCAGACCCTGCTGTCCGTGGAAACATCGTCGATCGAAAAGGGCGTACCCTAGCAGAAACAACTGGTGGAAGCGCACTTGGCATCATCCCAGGAAAGCTTGGCACAGGGGAAGAAAAAGAACGCAATATCAAAAAAATCAGCAAGGCGTTTGATTTAGATGAAGAACTAATCGACAATCAGCTGAAACAAGCATGGGTCACAGACGACACGTTTGTCCCGCTCAAATCAATGTTAGAACAGAAGCCGATTCCAAAGGATATAAAAGGCGTCACCTATCAATCGAAGGAAATGCGTTACTATCCTTATAACGAAGCCGCCGCCCATCTCACCGGCTATGTCGGGAAAGCAAATGCAGATGATATCAAAAGAAATCCGGCATTAAAAGCTGATCAAATCATTGGCAAAACCGGTCTTGAATTCACATTTGACAAAAACTTGCGCGGACAAGATGGCGGAAGCATTTTGATCGTCCATGATGAAACAGGCATTGAAGAAACATTGCAAAAGTCAGATCGACAAGATGGAAAAACAGTGAAGCTGACCATTGATGCCTCTTTACAGAAAAAAGCCTATGAACAGCTGAAAGGTGAAAAAGGGGCCGTCACGATCATGAATCCATCATCGGGGGATCTATTAGCGCTTGTCAGCGCCCCTTCCTATGATGTCAATCTTATGACAAATGGGATCACACCTAAGCAATATCAGGCATACAGTGAAAACCCAGATCTCCCATTCCAAGCCCGGTATGCGAGCCGGTATGCACCAGGGTCTACATTCAAAACCATTACAGCAGCCATCGGGCTGGAAACAGGTGTCACAAAGCCTAATAAAGTACGCACCATCCATGGACTGAAATGGCAAAAGGATCAATCTTGGGGCAATTATCGAATTACACGGGTTCACGATAAAGAAAACGTAAATATGGTTGATGCCCTCGTGTACTCAGATAATATTTACTTCGGACAGGAAGCACTGGAAATTGGCAAAGACACCTATGAGAAAAAAGTGAAAGCATTTGGGTTTGGTGAAGATTTGCACATGCCATTTACAATGAAACCAGCACAAGTATCAAACGACGGCATTCAATCGGACATCTTACTTGCTGACTCAGCATATGGTCAAGGCGAATTACTCATGTCACCGATTGAACAAGTACATGCCTATTCTCCATTTGCAACAGGAGGCAAGCTCGTCTATCCTCGAGTCGTTCAAGATGAGAAAACAGCATCACCAAAACAAATCATCAAAGAAGACTCGGCAAATACAGTGAAAGACGCGCTCACTCAGGTCGTGACGAGTCCAAACGGTACAGCTCACTCCTTACAAATTGAAGGGGCTGACATTGCCGCTAAAACAGGAACGGCAGAGCTGAAAAGCAAACAAGGAGCGACAGACGGTTCTGAAAATGGATTTTTACTTGCTTTTAATCCTAAAAAAGAAGATTACGTCCTCGTCGGCATGATTGAAGGTGTAAAAAATCGCGGTGGTAGTGGACTCGTTATTCAAAAAATGAAGCCTGTCATCGCAACTTTTTATAAGTAACCATTTAGAGACACAAGCGCTTGTGTCTCTTTTTTCTAAATCATGACAATTTGCTATTGTTTTATAGTTCACCTTATGAATAAAATGAGAAGAATGCAAAATAGAAAACAGTTGAATGAAAGGAGGAAGTCTCATTGGCTATTGCTGCTCGTACAAAGGATAAACCTCAAAATTCTGTCACTGGATCAACGGTTTATCCCATTTTATTGATTATTGGCATTTGCCATATGCTCAATGACACTTTGCAAGCCGTTATTCCTGCCATGTTCCCTATTTTAGAACGCTCAATGGGGCTGACCTTTACACAATTAGGGCTGATTGCCTTTACATTAAATATGGTCTCCTCCGTGATGCAGCCCGCTATTGGGTGGTACACAGATAAAAGGCCGATGCCTTATGCACTCCCGGTTGCTTTATTTTCTAGTGCTGTCGGTATATTCGGGCTTGCGTTTGCGCCTTCCTTTGCCACCATCTTGCTTTGCGTTGTCTTTATTGGACTCGGCTCTGCCATTTTTCATCCAGAGGGCTCCCGCGTTGCCAACATGGCAGCTGGTCCAAGACGAGGACTTGCACAATCCATCTATCAAGTAGGCGGAAATACAGGTCAAGCCTTTGCTCCGCTGATCGCTGCTTTAATGCTCGTCCCTCTCGGTCAGCCAGGCGTGGCTTGGTTTACGATTGTTGGAATGATGGCTGTCGGTTTCCTTCTTTATATTTCAAGATGGTACGCAGGAAGACTTCAAACCATTCGAGCTCAAGCGAAAAAAGCTCCAGCAAAAGCTGCAAGATCTGAACTTCACCGTAAGTCAGCACTCACAGCACTTGGCATTATCGTCTTTCTCATCTTTGCCCGCTCTTGGTATGGAAATGCGATATCAAATTTCTATGCGTTTTATGCGATTGAACAATATGGATTGACGATTAAAGAATCACAGACTTATATTTTCTTATTTCTCATTCTAGGTGCAATTGGGACATTTTTAGGCGGGCCGCTTGCAGACCGCTTCGGCAAGAAAACGGTGATTTTAATTTCCTTATTGGCATCCTTTCCACTTGCCTTGCTGCTGCCATTTGCCGGACCTGTTTTTGCCTATGTTGTACTTGGACTGATTGGAGTCATTCTGACGTCAAGCTTCTCTGTCACAGTCGTTTATGCTCAAGAACTATTTCCCGGGAAAATTGGCACAATGTCTGGTTTAACGGTTGGACTTGCGTTTGGTATGGGTGCAATCGGATCGGTCGCTCTAGGCTCATTCATTGATGCCTTCGGTTTAACGCCTACTATGATCGGAGTCGCCTTTTTACCGATATTAGGCATCCTTGCCTTCTTACTACCTAGCGATCAAACCATCTCCAAATGGAATGAATCATAAAAAGGAGAAAACCGCTCAGTGATTGAGCGGTTTTTTCACATCTCATAAAAATGCGTATCAGGTACATGCTTCTTTGCAATAAACCCTTGCTGGAATTCTGGAAAGACCTTTTGCACCTGTTTGATTTTTTGATGAACCAAATCGGCATATGGAATATATAGATGATCCACAAGCTTTTGTTCTGTCATATAGTAATACCAATTCAGATTAAAGGTATTCCCATCAATGATCGTAAAGGCAGAAAAATGATAGAACAAGAGTGGACATTCGTCGAGATACATTTCCCCTTTCACAACTGAAAGCTTGTAGTTTTCAATATTCCAAATCGCGGCATTGGCTCCTTTAGATGTCACCACATGGACCCCTTCAAAATCATCGATCCATCTTTCAACATACCGCTGATCTCCATACGTCTTATTTTTTGTATCCATTTCGACTGTACAGTGTGCAAGACAGTTTTCCTTCCATTGTGTGACCGCCCGTTTGGCAACGTCTGTGTTGCGGCAGCCGACAAATCCAGTATTGAAGCGGCCAGATAACTCATAAAAGTGATAGAACCGCTTGGAATTCATATGATCCGTCAAAAATAAATGAGCGAGTGGATTCTCTGCAAATATCGCCTCTGGATCATGATAAAAATACAAATCCGTATCCAAATGGGCGAGATAATCCGCTTCTGAGGACTCAAGGATTTTGAGCAAAAAAACGGGCTTTAACGTCCAGCAATACTCATGGAACGTCCGATCATCCTTTGCCTTTCGCAGCGTCTCATCTTCAATATCTTCAAGCTGTTCATATTGAACGTGCGGATGAGGAAATTCACTTAACACCTTGTAAGCCAAAGGGTCTGCACATAGAACAGACAGCTTGAATGAATGAGCGGTTTGTTCAAGCGAATGAATCAGCGCCAAAAGCTTAAAAACATGGGTATTCGACACAATGGTTGTAAAATGATAAGATGCCATCTACAACACATCCACTTGAAACAAATCAACGCGTAATAGCTCTTTTGTCAGCCCTTGAATGGCTTCTACAAGCACTGTGCAGCCATATTCCTGCCGCGCAAGCTGCGCTGCCTCGGACAGTTTTTTCAAAGGGACATGTCTAGCGGTCAGCTGATCTTTTTTATCCCGTTTGACGCCTACGTTCCGCTCCGTGATCAAATGAAGCAGCTCTAAAAAATAAGAGAGCAGACCATCGAATACCGGATTTTCACGCAGCTGCCGAACCTCTTTCACAATGTCATTTGTGACGGTATGAGAAAATGGACCAGAGAAAGCCAAATGGACATCAATGGCATCAATATTGTTGTACTTCTCGCACATATACAAAATGTTATATTTGATGTCATCAAATGACGTTAAATTACTTGGATGCTCCTGATGCACGCTCATGATATCCTCTCGCAATTCAAAGGAGAGACCAAGCTGATGCAGACGAATTCCTAAATCATAATCCTCAAACCCATACCGAACGATCTGTTCATCAAACATCCCGAGCGCGATGACATGCTTGCGTTTGACAGAGGAGTTATTCGTAATAAAAAATCGCCACGGCAGCTCATAAGAGCCTAAATCATAGTTGTACGTGCGCAAAATGTCTTTGAGGATATCAATAAACTCAGACTGCAAATCGAAGCTTTTCTCTAGAAATGCACCATTTTCAACTTCCTTCATTGATAAAAGAGGCGTTTTATCATTCATTTTCCGCTTATACAGGCCTTGCTTTTTCAACCGATTGATATGATCCTGATCAAATGCTTCGTAAAAATAACGATAAATCCGCTTCCAGCATACACCACAAATGACAAGGTCCTCATGATCAGCATGTGCCTCCGCATGCTTTTGAATAAATTGCGGCTCTGCCAGCATATCGCTGTCATGGAATATCAGCAGGTCTCCCTCCGCCTCGCGAATGGCATGATTGCGCCCCTTGGCTATCCCTTGATTGACAGGAATACGCACCTTTTTAAACGGGAAATTCACCTCAATGTTCTCAAGCATTTCCATCGTGCCGTCCGTTGACCCATTATCAGTGACAATGACCTCAAACGGAATATCCGTATTCTGAAGCGTTAAAGAAAAAAGACTCCCTTCTAAACGCTCCTTGGCATTATAGCTCGGAATAATGACGCTTACCTTTGGCTTCTCATTCATGCGTCATCCTCCTCCAATTTGGCATAGCCGTTAAACAGCGGATCGATCTGCTCAACAGATTCAATCACATGGCGCAGCACGTTTCGATAGGCTTCTTGGAAAAACGGCAGATCATCTCTCCCCTTTTCATGAATTTGCTGCATCTCATCCTTGCTCACGATGCGAAAGCCGCTGAAATGATAGCAAATGAGCGGATGCCCATCCTCCAGCAAAATCCGTCCATTTTCTTCCCGATAGGAATGCTGTCCATAATTCCAATGACCAATATTCACGCCTTTTGTTTGAATATCTTCCACTTTTTCAAACAGCTTCGGCATATGATCC
This sequence comes from Bacillus sp. FSL K6-2431, assembly GCF_038005165.1. NCBI lineage: Bacteria > Bacillati > Bacillota > Bacilli > Caryophanales > Bacillaceae > Bacillus > Bacillus sp. FSL K6-2431. The sequence goes on from NZ_JBBOSQ010000001.1 coordinate 1,349,521, forward strand.
AGATATCCTTGATCGCCAAACTTGCCTTCTCCCGGTGCATTTTTGCATTCCTTCAAGCATTCTTCCTTCCACCAGCTGAGGCATTTTCGTCCGGCTTTATCTCCTTTAAAATGCAGGAAGCCAGAGTTATAGCGACCTAAAAGCTTCTGAAGCATTTTCACTTCCTCAGGATCGAAGCTCGGAATCACAATATCCCCTCTCGAAAGTAAAACAGAGGCATCCGGCTGATGTTGAAAAATCACTTGCGGGCTCTCATAAAAAAATAAATCCGCATCAAGATAGGTTACTCCTTCTGCCTGCTCCTGTTCAAATAACCACTCAATCCACATCGGTTTTAATGTCCAGCAATATTCCGAGGCATCCCGTTCCTCTTTTTTCTCCAGCAGCTCCGGCGTTTCGAGCTCCCGTACATGAACAAGATCAACATGAGGAAAATTCATTTGATGAAGCAGATCAAATGCAGCATCATCCATACATAACGTCTTGATGACAGCATCATCTTCTACTTGCTTCAATGACAAGAAAAACGCAATGGCTTGATAAAGTCTTCCACTTGATAGAACCGTACAATATATGCTGTTCATCTACTTACACCTCTATTTTTGAAAGAATTCGCGGTACCATTCAATCGTTTTCTCTAAACCTTCATCAATCGAGTAGTCTGGCTTCCAATCAAGCAGCTTTCTCGCCTTTTCTGCCGACAAATATTGATGCTTTATCTCATGCGTTCCTTGGTTTAAAATACGAGGCTTCAGTTCACTGCCCATTGCCTTTAAAATCTTATCCACGAGTTCAAGAACCGTCAGCTGAATTTCATTACTAAAGTTAAAGGCTTCTCCAGCGAGCCCTTTTTCCTCCATCTTCTCAGCTAGCAGCAAATAAGCCTTAACCGCATCTTCAATGTAGAAATAATCACGAATAAATGTCCCATCACTTCTAATTTCCGGCGCTTCTCCTTCTAGCACAAGCTGGATGGTTTGCGGAATGATTCTGTTGAAATTTAAATCCCCGCCCCCGTATAAATTGCCGCAGCGCGTAATACAAACTGGAAGACCATATGTGTTGTAATACGTATGAGAAATTAAATCTGCACAGCTCTTTGATACATCATACGGATGTTTCCCATTTAGCGGCATGTCTTCATCGTATGGAAGCTGTTCCTGATCGCCGTATGCTTTGTCACTTGATGCCACGATGACTCGTTTGATCAGCGGCTGTCTTCTGCACGCCTCGAGTACATTCCATGTCCCTAAAATATTGGCTTCAAATGTAGAAACAGGGTGTCTATTTGCGACCCCAACAATGGCCTGCGCCGCCAGATGGAAGACAGTATCAATTTCGTATTCTCCTAACGCACGTTCAATCGTTTGCATATCCTCCAATGCACCTTGCACCACATTCATCTTTTCAAATTGACTGCCTTGATATAAATTCGACCTTGGCACCTGATCACGCACAAGTCCCGTCACGTTTGCCCCTTGATCAATCAATTCCTTGACGAGATAGCTTCCCAATAGTCCTGTACATCCAGTCACAAATACGTTTTTCCCATTCCAAAATCCGCTCATGCCGTCACCAAACCTTCCATGGTTGTTTTCCATTTGTCCACATGCCATTGATTTCCTTCAGGTTCTTATACGTATCGATCGCTGTCCAAAATCCGTGGTGCTCATAAACCGCAAGCTCTCCATCATTCGCCAGATTTTGAAGAGGCTCCGCTTCAAACACGCATTGATCATCGTCTGTCAAATAGTCAAATACCTTTGGAGACAACACAAAAAATCCTCCATTGATCATCCCGATACTGTCTGTCTTCTCAGAGAAGGATTGTGCCATCCCGTTATATACCTTCAACGTCCCGTACTGTGACTTCTTTTCAATTCCTGTGACAGTCGCAGCTGCCCCAAGATCCTGATGACGCTTCAGCAGATGAAACATATTGACATTGGCAAGTCCATCACCATACGTCATCATGAATGTCTCATCCCCAATGTAGTCCTGTGCCTGCTTTAACCGTCCGCCTGTCATCGTATTCTCGCCTGTATCTAAAAAGGTGATTTTCCAGTTCTCTGACTTTCCTAAAAGCTTCATTTCCCCTGTCGCCATATCTAGCTTCATGCTGTGATGCCGCCAGTCGTAGTTCAGGAAATACTCTTTGATCTTCTCTCCTTTATATCCAAGCAATAAGATAAACTCATCTACTCCGTAATACTGATAGATTTTCATAATATGCCATAGAATAGGCCGATCTCCGATCATAGCAAGTGGTTTAGGAAGCGCTTGTGTGACCTCACTCATTCTCGTTCCCTTTCCTCCGCAGAGAATGACTGCTTTCATCTTCTCCCCTCATCTCTCTATGAAAAATTTTTGATTGAAAACCTTATCTTTATGCGGAAAATCAGTACATGTACCCTCATACTTTGTCCGACATCAGGTTTTGAATCTACTCTATTCATATGTCGAAATGAGAGAGGGTGCCACCTAGCATTTAACTATTTTTACAAATAAAAAAAGAGCGAGATTTGTATTCTCGCTCTTTCAAAGTTTAAATTGTATATTATCAGGGTAGATGGTATGATAAACATGTGCATCAACAGCACAAACAGCCTCTTTTTATCAAGAGACTACTAGATGGAATGAATTCAAGTGGCAGCTTGCTTCATTCTCAATATGAATCACGGAGGTGAATTCCCATGGCACAAAACGTACTTTGTGAAGTGAACTCTTGCCGTTTTTGGGCTGATAACAGCTGTACGGCTTCTACCATTAAAATTGGTAAAAACACAATGACTGATGTGACTCGCAATACTGAAACTGATTGCGAAACATTTGAAACAAAATAAGTGATTTTTCTGAGATGAAGGAACTGGCAGGTTCCTTCTTTTCTTTTATCATTCTATCAAGAATGATAATTATTATCAAGTGTTTTTCATTAAACATTTCTCGGGAAATAATGACACGATATTTCTCCATTCGTTGACGATTTTCACTCCTTTTTCTATACTCAACATATCCGAAGAAGAAAAAGTGGTGACCAATCAATGGATTTTACGATACGTTTTCTATCATTCTTTGTCGTAGAAATCGAAGGCAAAGATGAACAAGCAAATAAACGGTTCAAGCATTATCAAACATTAGATCAAGAGGAATTTGAACAAAGTGAGCTGAAGGACTTTTTAGATGGTGAGCTAAAAAAAATCGTCAAACGAAAAGTGGACAGACACCCTAAATCTGAACAAGTACCAACCAAAATTGGCCGGTTCATTGTCGAACCCGGTCATGAACTCGATTCAAATCCAAACTACAATTTATTTCATCAGACGAGATTTGCCGATACAAAAGAAGTATTTAATGAATGCAGTGAACAGTTTGTTCGCACGTATTTAGATACAAGTGCTGTCAGAGGCGGCGTTTTTTTAGTTGCGTCTGCCGTTCCTAAAAAGTACTTCGATGACTCCTTTGTCTTTATTATGAAATGCGATTTTGAACAGAAAGTCGCTTCTATCGCTGATACATCTACCTTGATCAAAAAAGTAGAAATGGCTATTACAACAAAAAACATGAAATCAATTCAATACCCTTTTATGCCAGAAGAGGGCATGACAGAGGAAGCTGAAGTGAAAATTCACCAATCCTCACATGCTCGTTATTTTGAGGACTTTCTGAAATTCGTCGAATACGGAGAATCTATGCCTGAAATCATGAAATCACAGGTCATGAACATGGTGCAGGAACAAGTATTTGAAACATTACAGGATGAAAGTGAAGAATTAAAGCAGTTCGAAGAGGATCTTGAAATATGGGAAGCGAGTGAAAAACGAGAAATTAGAGAAACACTCGATACAGAACAGGTCACACTAGCAGCTTCTCACATTGTGGAACAAACCCCTGACATCACAATGAAAATGCGTCTAGGTGAAACAGAAATCAAAGGACTTTTAGCCGACTTTGGCCACTCGATCCATATTGCGAAGGTCAACAATCGATATGTCGTGCTCGTCGAAGCAGACCAAATTGTCTTCGAAAAAGGAAGCACACCTGTTGAATTCCATAAACCAAATGGATTAAAAGAGGTTGTCAGCCAGCTCACGCAAAAAGCCTACGATTCAGACTTAGAATAAGAGAATATGACTGCCTCCTGCGATCAGCTGCATGAGGCAGTTTTTTTATATAACGCTTTATTTTTTACACTGCACTAGAAGAAACATGTTGCCCGCCTCTTACCCACATGCTGACAAGCATTAAGCTTATGATGAGCATCAACCAAAAGACGCTGTTTGTTCCGAAAAACTGAATCAACGTATACCCGCACAAAGGCCCTAAAGCAGCCCCCATATCTTGAACAAAAGAATAGCTGGCGAGAAAGCGGTTCTTATCTGTTTGAGCAGAGGCTTTTTGAAAGGCAAGTGTATCGGTGAACGTTGTGACAATCGTTGCCAGCAGCTGAATCAAAAGCAGCATCAATAGGAACCAGCCGCTTACCTTCAGCATGACCCCAAGAAAACTGAGCCCTCCAAATGAAAGAAACATCCAGCATAGCATTCGTTCCTTCATCACAAGCCGATCAAACCATTTGCCCGTTCTCGGTGCCACAAATGGTTCCCATCCCCACCTAATTGCTTGAATCACACCGCTTAAAGCCGAAGCTCCGATGACAAAGCCAAACAGAGTCAAGTGATCCTGGTCAATCTTTGCTTCAATGACATGACTCAGCGTGGATGCGAATAAACCTTGAATGATCAGTGCGATCAGCATGCCTGTTATCAGTACTTTTACAACATCTCGTGTAAACCACTTTTGTTTGATGCCATGATACACCTGCGTGCCTTCTCTCTTTTCAATTTCATCCAACGATACATAAAAAATGCATCCCATCAATGTAAGTAAACCAAAGACTAGCGTCATGGACTGGAAGCCGATCAAGCTAGCAAAGATTCCGCCAAATAACATGCCAAATAAACTGCCAAGCCGGTAAAGCCCATTATAAAGCCCCGTCAAATGTCCTTGTGAGCCTTCGTCCATTTCAGCCAAAACCCTCATCCCGCTCATTCGGAGTAATGTCCAAGCGAGACCCCATGCGCAGCGGCAGATAAGCAGCAGCCAAAAGCCGCTCATCCCATATAATATCGTGGTCACTGACGCGATCAAAATCGCGATCAATACACCCGTCTTCATTGGGATATAGCGATAGAGCCACCATACGACAGGTGCTAGCGGGATACGAATGAATCGGTTGATGGACAGCAGTAACCCGACCTCCCAAATGGATGATAAACCAATCTCTTTCCAATAGACCGGGAGAACAATATAGAGCATTGAATCCCCAATAAGTGCAAATGCTGTGATGAGCGATATTGACACAACTTGCTTTTGACGACGATCCATTTTTTCTTCCCCCTTCGCTACCTTTACGATAAGGGATGCCTTATAATAAATCTAATGAATGTTTTTGATTGTTTTATCAAAATAATTGATAGGTGGTGCGAAGTTGAATTTACATGCCCTTCGGATTTTTGCAAAGGTCGCAGAGACAAAAAGCGTCACACAAACTGCCGACGCACTATCTTTGACACAGCCAGCTGTGACGGCTCAGCTTAGAAGCATTGAACGAGAGATCGGGTTTCGCCTTTTTAAACGAAACGGTCGGGGCATTGCGCTCACAGAAATGGGAAAGATGCTGTATCCTTATGCCCGGCAAGTGTTTGAGGCTGAAAAGGAAGTAGAATATCAGATCACGCTATTACAAAACGGGAAGAAGGGGCGCCTCCGCATCGGTTCTACCTATGTACCACTCAACTTTTTACTGCCTGATTGGCTGGCTGCTTTTAAAACGTCATCACCACAGTCAGAAATCGAATTAAAAAGCGGAAATTCCGCTCAAGTGATAGAGAGCCTGCTTCAATATGAATCAGATGTCGCCATCGCTGTAATTGAAGATTTGCATCATGAGGAGATCGTTACCTCTCATTTGACGAATTTAAGCTATGATTTTATTGTGCCAGCAGACCATCTGTTGAACGGAAAAACCGTTCCGCTAGAGCGCCTGAGTCAGGAGCCCTTTTTAATGCGTGAAGAAGGCAGCTCCACTAGAGATAAGCTCTTTTCCCTGTTCACCTCGAAAGGAATTAAAAAACCGACTGTTGATTTACAATTCAGCGGTGTTCATGAAGCGATTCAAATGATTAAAGCTGGCTATGGGATCACACTTGTTCCCCGTGATGCGGTTCAAGGCAGTCTCAAGCGGAAAGAGATTGGGCGTGTATATATCGAAGGCATAGAAATCGTCAGACCTGTTGTGATCTGCAAACGGGCGAATGATCTTGAAGAGAATAGAACCGTGGATGCCTTCCTGCAAATGAAAGATATCGGTCCATTTAAGGAGCCTACTGCAAATTAAAAAGGTGCCTGCATGAGAAACAGGCACTTTTTTCTATTCTGCTGGCTGCACGATGTCATACGGTACAGCCTTTGAGGCTTTCACTAATTGTTCTGGTGTGATCAGTATTTCATTTCCCCATTCACCTGCTCCAACGCCTAATATTTCCTCCTCTAATAGCGAAGCTTCGATGATGGTGCGGAAGCCTTCTGGCTGCCAGCAAAACGGCGGTATTGAGCCAATTCGGTAGCCTGTCACTTCTAGAACCTTCTCTGGTGATGCCATTTTAATATTACGAGAGCCAGCCGCTTTCTTTAGTTTCCCTGACTTAATATGCTGGTCAGCGCCAACCATCACAAGCAGCTGCTCACCTTCCCCTGTTTCAAAAATCAATGTCTTAATCATTTGTCTCTCACGAAAACCAAGGGCTGCTGCTACATTTGCGGCTCCCTTCTCTGTTTCGGAAGAAAATGTTTTGATTTCATATGGGATACCGTGTTTGTCCAAAAAGTCATGTGCTGGTAATGTTTTCATTGATTGAACCCCTTTCCTTACGATGTGTTTCATTTAGCTTATCACAATCCTCTCATACTTAAGATGTATTTTTGAATGAAAATCCTCTAGGTACTTCATCACCATGGTATACTGAACTTGTTTTTGGAAAAGAAGGAGTCGATTGGATATGGGAAACAAGTTTTGGTGTTATACAGGCAGTAAAAGCCTTCTCATGCTAAGTGATATTCTATTTTTGATGACGATTACGTTAGTTATTTATCAAGATACACAATCTGTTGCCTATGCTGCTGTATTTCCGCTCATAAGAACGCTATGTCAGCTATTGGCTGGGCTCATCTCTCCTGTTTTGACCGCTCACTTTCACGCCGATCGTCTATTGAAATGGGTCCCTCTTTTACGGATTGGGATGCTCGTCGTGTTCACGACACAATTTCATTTCTTTCAGCAGCACCTGATCTGGCTATTTAGTGCGTTCATTTTAATTTCCATCACTGGCGGGTTCATTAGTCCTTTATTACAGTCCATCATGCCGATGCTGGTGCCAGCAAATCAGCTTGTGAAAGCGAACAGTACAGCCTCCATTTTTCATCAATCTGTTCAAATTGCCGGCTATTCGTTCACTGGAATGCTTGTCCTATTGATTGGGCCATTTTATTTAATGTGGGCCTCTTGTTTCATGATTGCGTTGTCTTATCTATTTATCATCCCTGTTTTTTCTCTACTCAAGCAAGAAGACACGGTTCAAAAAGCAAATACGAAGAACAGGTTCAAGGATGGCTGGATGATCATTTGGACAAACAAAACGGTTCGCACCCTGACCTTCATGGATGTTTCTGAAAATATTGCAGGTGCTTTGTGGGTCGGACCGGTTACGCTTGCCTTTGTCACACTTGTTTTAAAGGAAGGTGGAGAATGGTGGGGATTTATCAATGCTGCTTATTATATAGGTGCCATTATAGGCGGGATCTTGGCTACATGGTTGAGCCGATTTATTCAAAAAAAGCTTCTCCTCTTTATGGCAGCAGGCTCTTTTATTTATGCAGTGCTGACCATTCTATTTGCGCTGAACAGCCTCCCGTGGCTTGCGTTGCTGCTTTGTATTTTGATGGGGCCTGCCTATCAAATTCGGGATGTTTCACAGCAAACCATTCTTCAAACGGAAACACCAGTCCATGATTTATCAAAAGTGTATTCGGCTCAATACGTCCTCTCTTCTATATCTGTCAGTTTATCTATTTTCTTTGTTGGATTGATTGCGGATACATTCGGAACGAGATTTGTGTATTTGCTAGGCGGTCTATTTGTGCTTGTCTGTTCCGGTATTGCCATCCTCGCTTTTATAAAGCAGAAAAAAGAGAGCGGCTGATTCATGCAGCGGCTCTTTTACTTTTCCTTTAACATTGCGAACATATCACGCGCCATCGCTTCTAAAATATACACGACTGGCGTCTGTGTCGTGATATTGGCTCGGTGAACCCGTTCGTCTGTCACGTAATAGGCAATATTTAAATCTGAAATGCGCGAAATCGTGCAGTGCTGATTGTTGGTAATGCTAATGATTTTGCTTCCTTCTCTTTTTAACTTCGAAATATGATCAATCGTAATACTGTTCTCCCCTGATACAGACAGCACAATGGTGACACTATTGTCTAAATACTGCATATTCATCGGGAAAAACGGATCATTGATGTAAAATGAAAATTTCTCAAGACTTGAAAAGTACCTTGCCCCATACTGCGCCAAAATACCAGAGCTGCCAGTGCCAATAAACAGCACATTTTTTGCATCGGCAATGAGTCTTGCTGCCTCTTTAATTTTCCCCTCAAAGTCCCCTTTTAGTGTTCGTTCAATAAATTCATACAGAAAGTGCTGGGTGCTTTTTAAAGTAGGTGTCTGCTCTGCTTCTAAATACATTTTAAGCTTCACTTTAAACTCTGAAAAGCCTTCACAATTTACTTTTCGGCAAAAGCGAAGGACAGACGAGGTGGATATATGGGCAGCATCTGCTAAGTCCCGAATTCTCATATACACGACCTTTTCACTGTTTTCCATGATGTATCGGTATAAAGCGCTTTCTAGTTCATTAAAGCTGGAAATAACCTCACTTGAAAACATCTGACTTCCCCTTTCTCCAACAGCATGTCACAATGTGTTTCTTTTATGTAACAAATCTCTAAATAGGGCACCCTTGCCTAAAGACGCTGAAGTCATTTACGCACGAGCTGCTCTCACGATAAGCTATAGATGTACAAACAAAAGAATTGGCTTTTCTCTATTATAACATTGCGCGTTACATTATTCGGAGGTGCAGAACATGGCAAAAGGATTAAAGGTTGTCACAATTGGCGGAGGATCAAGCTATACACCAGAGCTTGTAGAAGGATTTATTAAACGGTACGATGAATTCCCGATTAGCGAGCTTTGGCTTGTCGATATTGAAGCGGGAAAAGAAAAGCTTGAAATCGTCGGAGATCTTGCAAAACGAATGGTGAAAAAGGCAGGACTTCCAATCGAGGTTCATTTAACATTAGATCGCCGGAAAGCGCTTGCGGACGCTGATTTCGTCACAACACAATTCCGTGTCGGACTTCTTGAAGCACGTATGAAGGATGAACGCATTCCTTTAAAATATGATGTCATTGGTCAAGAAACGAATGGTCCAGGAGGTCTATTCAAAGGGCTTCGCACCATTCCAGTCATTCTTGATATTGTGAAAGATATTGAAGAACTGTGCCCAAACGCATGGCTTGTGAACTTCACAAATCCAGCGGGTATGGTTACAGAAGCCGTACTTCGCTATTCAAACCATCGCAAAGTCGTTGGACTATGCAACGTGCCAATCGGCATTCGCATGGGAATTGCCAAAGGGCTTGATGTCGACGCAAGCAGAGTCGAGGTCAGCTTTGCTGGATTGAACCATATGGTCTTTGGACTCAATGTATTCTTAGATGGCAAAAGTATCATGGATCAAGTCATCGAAGACATGGCAGATCCAAACTCCACGATGTCGATGAACAACATTCATGCCATTCCGTGGGATGCTGATTTCTTAAAAGGGCTTGGCGTGATTCCATGTCCATATCACCGCTACTACTACAAAACAAGTGATATGCTGGCTGAAGAAAAGAAAGCAGCAGAGAATGAGGGCACTCGTGCAGAAGTCGTTCGTGCACTAGAAAATGACCTGTTCGAGCTGTACAAAGACCCTGATCTTGATATCAAGCCACCACAGCTTGAAAAACGAGGCGGTGCCTACTACAGTGATGCGGCTTGTAACTTGATTGCATCCATTTATAACGACAAGCATGACATTCAGCCTGTGAACACGATCAACAATGGTGCCATCAGTGACATTCCAAATGATTCTGCTGTTGAACTGAACTGTGTCATCACAAAAGACGGCCCTAAACCAATCGCTGTTGGCGAAATGCCAGTCGCAGTCAAAGGACTTATTTCTCAAATTAAATCCTTTGAACGTGTTGCCGCTGAAGCAGCCGTGACAGGCGATTACAACACAGCACTTGTCGCAATGACGATCAACCCGCTTGTCCCATCAGATGCCATTGCAAAAAGCATCCTAGATGAAATGCTAGAAGCACACAAAGAATATTTACCACAGTTCTTCAATAAAGTAGAAGCATAAAACAGAACCGCACTTGTTGACAAGTGCGGTTTTCTTATTTCTCTGTAAACAACTGATCCATCTGAGAGCGGTCATAGTCTAATAGCCAGTGCTGTAGATCAAAAGCATATCTGACAATTTTCAAAGCACGATCCCCTGCTTTTTCTAATACAACTGATTCTTCTCCTAATGACCAATCTGCCACTTCAAAGCGAAGCCCAAAAGGCCACCCATAAAAAAGAGGCGGCGTGAGGACAAGATCAGGAAAATGACTTTTTAAAAAACTATCGGTTTGATCGCTCATGTCATATCCTTCCATTGATTTTATTTCTTATTTTACCGTTGAAGCTGATGGAAATACAATTGGAAATAAACTGTCATTTCTTATATGATAGAAAGAGATGGAGGTGTGACCAATTGAAAAAATGGTTTTTACAGGTGTTCCTCACAGCATTGATCACCATGTGGATACAGGCTGGACTTGATCAGGCGAACATCATTCATATCACCAATGTATGGGTCGATGTCAGCAGCTGGATCTTGATCTTCTTTGTCATCTACGCACTTTTTGAATGGGCAGCTCACGTTTTAGCAAAACGGAAAACCGCTCATCGCTGAACATCTCCTTTCATAGAGATGTTTTTTGTTGAAATTCTTCTTGCACAAGTTCATGGATGACGCCCATTCCTGCTTGGCTACCAGCAGCTGCTGCAAGAACAAGTTGAGCAGGCCCACCTAAATTGTCACCGCATGCAAAGACACCGCTGACGGTTGTACGTCCAAGAATATCTGTTTCAATACCACCATTTTTCGTCATTTGACAGCCTAGTTTTTCAGCAAATGGAGCTGACTGCTTGAATTCACTTGCGACAAATCCGCCTTCTCTATTCACCGTTTCCCCATTCGCAAGGTGAAGAGAGTGCATTTGTCCATTCTCATGATGAATGGACATAATTGGTACATCAATGACTTGAATAGAATGTGCTGATAGCAGTGCCTTCTCCTCTTCAGCAAACACTTGCTGCCCATTCGTAAACACGATCAAATCCTTTGTCCAATTGGAAAGAAGTTTAGCCATATGAAAGGCACGTGAATTCTCAGCAATGAGAGCAAGCGGCTTGTCCTTTAGCTCCCAGCCATCGCAGAAAGGACAGCTAAACAACGTCTTTCCATACACTTCATGCATCCCCTTCATCTCTGGCAGTATATCCTTTAGTCCTGTTGCCAATATGATTTTCTTCGCTTCGAATCTTTCTCCCTCTTGTGTCAGTAACGCAAAGTTGACCTCATTGTTTTGTATCTCAACAATTCTAGTTCGTTTGATTTGGATATTGGAGTAGTTTTGAAGATCTGCTTCACCCGCTTGTCTGATCTCAAACGGTGTCATCCCATCGTTTGTAATAAACCCATGTGATTCCTGGGTCACTCGATTTCTTGGCATCTTGTCATCGAATACAATGACCTGTTTTCTGCCTCGCCCCACAACAAGTGCTGCACTTAATCCGGCTGGCCCGCCTCCAATAATGGCACAATCTAATAACATGTCAATCTCTCCTTTTTATTCAAGACTTTTAAAGACTCTTAATATCTATAATAGGTTCAAAAAAATCACATGTTGAAAAATGGATTTTTTTCTGTCTGCTCTATTTGACTTGCAATATCAACTAACCGCTTTTGACTTAGCGTTTCCTGCATTTTCGTTTCAACATCCTGCATGACCTGTTCAATCAAACAGCCATCATGAGGCATGAAAGAATCATGTTCTAAGGAACAACGAAATAAATTGGTTTGTCCTTCTACCGACTGAATCACATCTAAAAACGAAATGTCCTCCTTCTTTTTCAGAATGGTGTAACCACCTTTTGCGCCAGGTGTTGATTCAATCAATCCTGCCTTCACAAGCTTTGTTAAGATTTTGGATAAATAAGTGGGTGAAAGGTCTTGCATCTTGGCGAGAGGCTCAACGCCTATTGCTTTCCCCTTTGGTGCAAGAGTTAAAAACACCATCGTATGCAGCGCATAGTTGGTCGCTTTAGAATATTTCATAGGAACATCCCTTTCTATCTATTACAGACCTTTTATATCTGTAATTGATCATAAAAGATTCAAGAAGAAAAAGCAAGTGTCGTGCATCTCCTTCCTGAATTCATTCCACATTTCGCATTTTCTTCCGATAATAGAAGTGTAGCAATGATGAATAGTAGAAGGAGTGAAGAAAATGTCAGATCAACAGCACAATGCAGCACACGAAGAAGAAGAGGAATTTAACGTATACGACATGCTTCCGCCCGCAGGAACAATCATTGGAGAAGCAACAGAAGAAGAAATGGAAGCTGCGGCAGCATTAGAAGTGAGACATGTCGCGTTCATGCGCCTTCAAGATATGTTCATTCAATTTGATGGCTCGTCTTACAAAGACTTATTAAAAGACTTCCAAGAATTCGAATTGGATTCAACAAAATTCTGGAGAGCCATTGCTAGACGCCTGCAAGTTCCATACGAATGGCCAATCCGACTCGACCACGCAAACGGCCCTATTTATATAGGTGAAACAGAGGATAGCCGTGAGGTTGAGGAAAGTGCGGAGTAAGGAAATGGTGACCCCCTTTTTGGTGAGGGGGTCTATTTTAAAAATGATAAATACTTATTCCTCTAAATCAAATTCAAATGCGATTGATATATTAATGGCAATGTTATGCATCTCATCTATTTCTGATTGACTCAATTGTTTCGCAAAACGACGTGCATGCTCGACAACATCAGCATGCTGCTTAATCATTTCATCATTCATTATAAAGATCGTATTGATTGCCCAGCCAGCAGTCGTTAACATTTCTTCGTTCTGAAGGGTGTCCATATATGTTTCTACTTCAGAAAAAATCCACTTGATATCATCAATTTGTTCTACTTGGAAATTCGCGATTTTTGAAAGCTGCTCAGGGTCTTTGGTTAAAAAGATATCTTTCACTTCTTCTTTTGATAATGGTTTATTCTGCTTTTCATATTCAGCCTGCCACTCTTCATCTGACATCCCATCTTCTTCACTATCCTCTACGGTATAATGCCCCGCAAGCAATTCATCAAACGAATCCGCTAATTTGAAATCCGTCTCATATTCTAGATCAAAGTAATGAATCGGCGGATGCTCCTTTGTTTCTCTGTAATCCAATGCAATCCAAGTATGACCATCCCCACAAATGAGCACAAGTCCCTCAGGCAATTCCCATTCTTCTATTAAATAATCACTATCCATAATGCCTTCATTTTTAGCAATTCCTCTTAAATGATCAAATGACACATGATCCTCTGCCCATCCATTCGGCTGGTCCGTTGGAAAAGCGTTATGCAGGGTATACCCGCCATTTTGTTCAAGAATCAGTTTTTTATATGTATCAGGCAAGGTGACGCCTAGCTTCTTTTCCGCTTTTGCAATGCCTTTCTCATTGATTTTCTTAAATGTCTCTTCACTTTCTATGTCTGTATCCCAAAATGGTTTCAAATAAAATACCTCCAATTGTTATTTCTATCTCATTTTACCATTTAGAGCCACTAGTTTAATAGACCTATTCATAGAAAAAAGAGAAGGGCTTCCCCTCCTCTTTCTCATCATGATTGTTCTTGATTTCTCGCTTCAAATTCATCTAGCATTGCACGCACTTCATCTGTTGATGATGTGTTCATTAATTGATTTCTTAGGAAACTCGCTCCTCTGAACCCTTTTACATAAATCTTAAAGAAACGGTGCAGTGCCTTGAATGGACGCAAGCCTAATGAGGAATATTGATCATGAAGATCAAGATGCAATCTTAAAAGACCTAGCAGCTCATCACTCGTATGCTCCTTCGGCTCTTTTTCAAAAGCAAATGGGTTATGGAAAATCCCGCGCCCAATCATCACACCGTCCACTCCATACTGCTCAGCGAGCTTCAAGCCCGTTTGACGATCAGGAATATCACCATTGATCGTCAAAAGCGTATCAGGTGCTACTTCATCACGAAGTTTTATAATCTCAGGAATAAGCTCCCAATGCGCATCCACCTGGCTCATTTCCTTTCTTGTGCGAAGGTGGATCGATAAGTTCACAATGTCTTGCTCCAAAATGTGTCTGAGCCAATCGCGCCACTCATCGACCTCTGTAAAACCAAGTCTTGTTTTGACGCTGACTGGTAATCCCCCAGCTTTAGCCGCTTGAATCAGCTCTGCCGCAACATCTGGGCGAAGAATCAATCCACTGCCCTTCCCGTTTTGCGTGACATTCGGGACAGGACAGCCCATATTAATATCAAGCCCCTGAAATCCCAACTCCGCCATTCCAATGCTCATCTGTCTAAAGTTCTCAGGCTTGTCTCCCCAAATATGAGCAACAATCGGCTGCTCATCCTCTGTAAACGTTAAACGCCCCTTCACACTTTGAATGCCATCAGGATGGCAATAACTCTCACTGTTCGTAAACTCTGTAAAAAACACATCCGGTCTCGCCGCCTCACTCACAACATGACGAAACACAACATCTGTCACTTCTTCCATTGGTGCTAATATAAAAAACGGCCTCGGTAAATCACGCCAGAAATTTTTACTCATCTTTCATCCAATTCCTCTCATGACATAGCGCCTAAAGGGCATGTCCTTCTATAAAGTCTTTCAGCAATTTTTATCATTATATACTTTTGTAAGGATTCAACGCAAAAGGAGTATAAAATGAACAAAATACTATCAGCACTTTATAAAATATCAAAAATTTGAGGAGTCGTAAACGCCGTTCAAAAGCTACTTCTGGGAAACGTGTCATGCGACGGGCAGCAGGTACAGCATCCGGCAAACTAATGAAAAGATATTCAAATAAAAAAGCCCTATGCAGGGACTTTTTAAATTGTAATTGCCTTTTCTGTTACATGATAAGTGTTAGAAGTAATAATTTTATCAAGTGACCAACCGGCAGCGAATAACACAGAAAAAATTGTTAAACTGATAAAATACAGTACTAAGATACAATTCATTCTTAGTATGGTTTTTGTTACAATTTTTGTGTATCGCATAGATAAAAGTGATTTTCTTAAAAGCTGCTGCTTGGATCAGAAAACGGAAAAACAATTCATAAAAGCTTTTATTAAAATGGGTGCGCCTAGAGATATTGCTAAAACTTTGGCAAAATTCATTATTAATCTTCTTTAAATAATCAATAAGTGCTATTAGTTTTCTAATAGCACTTTTTTATGGAGGGTCTTCATGTCTTTTTCTTACGTGATTTCATTGACTTTTTTAATACTCCTTTTAGTGTCTATCATACTCTATACTTTTTTAAGAAAGAAAAACGTTGTAGATGAAGCCCCTGGCGCTATTGCTGCCGTTCTTCTTATTTTGCTTATATTTTTTTCCCTAAGTTTAGTTATTGCCCTTCCAACTTTCATGCTTTACCTAGTATCATTGGGAGTGAATTTTCTTTTCGGCGAATACATCACTTATGATTCATTTTTCTCTTTAGTGACCTTTTCTTTGTTAGTCAGCATCATCGTAATTTTTTGGTCATTTATAGTTTTATTTATAGGGAAAGGAATCATTTTTTTGTTGAAGGTCCCAAAATGGATAACTTATATTTTAGAATTTTTTGTTTCGTGGGCTCTTATTTACTTCACGATTAAATATGTACTAAATTTGAAGATAATTGAAGTTTCTATATGGGGGAATGGGGTATTGATTTTATCTTTCTTTGTTAGCTTTTTATACATCGGACTTGATATCATATCCTCTGCGCTTGATCAAAAGAATCAAAATATAGAAGAAGAACCCCCTATCCAATAATGGAGAAGGGGTTTTATTCATTTCATAGCTTTTTCTATCTATATTCATATGTCTATAGAGTTTTATTTTAATAGCATTTCAAGCGAATTTTTCATTCTAACGGAGGGGAAGCAAAAATAAGAATATCCCGATATCGATATTTTTCACGAAATCGGGATATCTCAATTAATGATTGATTACAAGACTTGCCACGCACTCCACATGACTCGTATGCGGAAACATATCCACAGGCTGCACTTCCTCTGTCACATACCCACCATCTTCAAGAATGCGCAAATCACGAGCAAGCGTCCCGGGATTACAAGACACATACACAACTCGTTTTGGTTTCATCTTTAAAATGGTGTCAAGCAGTGCTTCGTCGCAGCCTTTTCTTGGCGGATCGACAACTAGTGTGTCTGCCTTGATACCTTCTTTGTACCAGTTTGGGATGATGGTTTCTGCTTCGCCGACTGCGAATTCGACGTTGTTGATCCCGTTTAAGGCAGCGTTGCGTTTTGCGTCTTCAATTGCTTCTGGCACAATTTCTACGCCATATACTCTGCCTGCTTTTTGTGCGAGAAATAAGGATATCGTACCGATTCCGCAGTAGGCATCGATGACGGTTTCTTCGCCTTGCAGCTCTGCATATTCAAGCGCTTTGTCGTAAAGCACCTTTGTTTGGGCGGGGTTCACTTGATAAAATGAGCGGGCTGAAATGGCAAATTTGATGTCGCCAATCGTGTCATAAATGTATTCTTCACCCCATAAAACGGTCGTTTCGTCTCCGAAAATGACATTTGTTTTCTTTGAATTCACGTTTTGCACAATTGACCGAACGTGTGGGAAGCGTGCTATAATCTGCTCAATCACCTGCTGCTTTTGCGGAAAGTCAGCCGTTCTAGTCAAAAACACAACCATCATTTCACCTGTTGCAATGCCGTAGCGAACCATCACATGACGCAGCCAGCCTTTGTGCCGCTCTTCGTTATATGCTTTGATGCCAAACGCATTACATATGTCTTTTACTGCCTGTACCACTTCGTCATTTTCTGACTGCTGGATCAAACATTTTTCCATATCGATGATTTCATGGGTACGCTGCTGATAAAATCCTGCAACTAGTCCGCCTTCGCGTTCGCCAATTGGAACTTGTGCTTTGTTTCTGTAATTCCAAGGGTCTTCCATGCCGAGTACAGGATGAACTTTTACACGGCTCATA
This sequence comes from Bacillus sp. FSL K6-2431, assembly GCF_038005165.1. Taxonomy (NCBI): domain Bacteria; kingdom Bacillati; phylum Bacillota; class Bacilli; order Caryophanales; family Bacillaceae; genus Bacillus; species Bacillus sp. FSL K6-2431. Next base: position 1,367,035 of record NZ_JBBOSQ010000001.1, read on the forward strand.
TCAAGCTTGCCGATCCGCTCTAAAACGTCCTTTACTTGTTTCTGTTTAAATAGCAGCTGGCCTTCATAGCTCATATGCTGAATTTGACAGCCGCCGCACTGCTTATAGATAGGACATGGCGCATCTTGCCTATGCTGACTTTCCTTTGTCAGCTCCATGAGTCGCCCAAAAGCAAATCCTTTTTTGACACGTGTGACTTTGATTTTCCCTTGTTCGTCAGGAAGGACATTCGGTACAAAGACAGGGAATCCTTCAATTTTTGCTACACCTGCACCTTCATGCGTTAAGTCTTCGAAGGTTACATTGTAGTATTCATTCTTTTCAACAGGCGGTTTCATTTTCACCAATTTTATCACCTCATTTGCAAAGAAAAACTTGGTGCCATAAGGAACCAAGTTCAATCTCTACCCTATTTTTTCAGCTGTTGCTTTTGGCACTATAAATTCAATATGACGATACAGGTTTTCAAATTCACCTGGCAGCATGCCGCCGAATTCGCCATCTAAATTTAATTGCATTTTATCTTTTACATCTACCTTCACGCGATTTGCTTTTGTGTAGATGACATTGTTATCATGAATATGCTCGCCTCGCAGTGCAAGGCTGACTACTCGAATGGCTTCTGCTAAATTGACCTTCTTTAAAATAATCAGGTCAAACATTCCATCATCTAAAACAGAATCTGGCGCTAGCTTTTCAAAGCCGCCTACTGAGTTTGTGAGTGAAACAAGAAACAGCATGATTTCTCCATGAAACAATTTGCCGTCATATTCAATTTCGACTTCTGTCGGGCGGATCGAAGGAAGCATCTCCATGCCTTTTAAATAATAAGCAAGCTGTCCAAGCATTGTCTTCAGCTTACTAGGCACTTCATAGGTGAGCTCTGTTAACCGGCCGCCGCCTGCAATATTAATAAAATAATGGCCATTGACTTTACCGATATCAAGCGGCTTCGCTATACCATCTATAATGGCATCTGTTGCTTTTAAAACACCTTCTCGTGGAATTCCAAGTGCTCTTGCGAAGTCATTTGTTGTTCCAACCGGAATAATTCCTAGTTTTGGTCTTTTTTCAAGCGGTGCTAGTCCATTGACGACTTCATTGATCGTGCCGTCTCCACCTGCTGCTACAATTAAATCAAAGTCTCTCTGTGCGGCATTCTCAGCTGCTTGTGTCGCATCTCCTGCACATGTCGTTGCATGACAAGATGTTTCATAGCCGGCTTGTTCAAATTTTTGCAAAACCTGCGGCAAATTCTTCTTGAAGAGTTCACGCCCAGATGTCGGATTGTATATAATTCGAGCACGTTTCATTCATCATCATCCTATATTCATTATGCAATCTATTTTCACCACTAACAACCTTTAATTATACTATGAGATTTGAAAATGGCAACAGAACAACACCCTAATATGACAAATCTCCTGCCACATTTCCCTCAGAAAGAAAGCATTCTGATAAGATAAAAGAAAACGCTGTAAAGGATGGTTTGCGATGAAAAAGCCTGTCTATTTTAATCATGATGGCGGTGTTGATGATCTCGTCTCGTTATTTCTTCTCCTTCAAATGGAACATCTGAAAGTGATTGGGACGTCTGTGATTCCTGCTGATTGTTATTTAGAGCCTGCTCTCAGTGCGTCTCAAAAAATCATTGATCGATTTAGCCCATATGAAATTGAAGTCGCTGCTTCAAATTCTAGAGGCGTCAATCCCTTTCCAAAAGAGTGGCGCATGCATGCTTTTTATGTAGACGCCTTACCTATCTTAAACGAGAAAGGCACTGTTGATACAAAAGTGTCCAAGCTTCCAGCACATCTTCATTTAATCGAAACTGTTAAAAAGTCTGCAGAACCTGTCACGCTGCTCTTTACAGGTCCGCTCACAGACCTTGCACGCGCCTTAGAAGAAGATCCTTCAATCTCTAATAAAATTGAAAAATTGGTATGGATGGGCGGTACATTTCTTGAAAAAGGCAATGTTGAGGAACCCGAGCATGATGGGACAGCAGAATGGAATGCATTTTGGGACCCTTATGCTGTCAGCACTGTCTTCAAGGAACGCTTTCCTATTAAAATGGTCGCACTTGAGAGCACAAATCAAGTTCCGCTTACACCTGATATTCGTCAGCGGTGGGCTTCCCTTCGTTCTCATATCGGGATTGATTTTATTGGGCAGTGTTACGCCTTTTGCCCGCCTCTCATTCATCACGAAACCAACTCGACTTACTACTTATGGGACGTGCTGACAACGATCACTCTTGCTTCCTCATCATTTACTCGTTCAAAGGAAATGAATGCGATCGTTTACACCGAAACGCCAAAGCAAGGACGTACCGAAGAGCATACAGATGGAAAATCAATTCAAGTGATTGATCATGTCGATCGTGACGCATTTTTCCAAGCATTTGAAGAGCTTATGAAAAGAGCTGTTTGTCAGATTTCAACATAAAAAAGCCCCGCCATCAAAGCGGGGCCCCATCTCAATCTTCTTCTACGTATTTCTTTTTGCGTTTAAATTTGCTTAACACTTCGTATACGATTGGTACGATAACCAGTGTTAACAATGTTGAACTTGCGAGACCACCAATGACTGTGACGCCAAGTCCTTTTGAAACAATTTGGCTTCCGCCTTCAAATCCTAATGCTAATGGAAGAAGTGCCCCAATTGTCGCAAGTGCCGTCATTAAGATTGGACGTACTCTTATTGTACCAGCTTCCAGTAATGCCTCTCTTGTTGAGAGTCCTTCTTTCTCTTTATGAATGACTCGGTCAATTAAGACGATCGCGTTTGTCACAACAATTCCGATCAGCATGAGCAATCCAATCATGGCGTTTAAGCTGATGGTTTCTTTTGCTAAAAACAATCCAACGAGCGCGCCAATAATTGTAAATGGAAGCGAGAAGAGAATTGCAAATGGTGCAAGACCTCCGCCAAATGTGATGACGAGAACGAGATACACAATGGCAATCGCTGCGAGCATTGCGAGCCCAAGCTGTGTAAAGGATTCCTCAATATCCGCACTTACGCCGCCTGTGTCAATCGTTACGCCAGATTTCAGATCAAGCTTGTCGACTTTTTTCTGAACATCCTGTGTCACACTTGAGACATCATCTGTTGTCATGTCTCCAGACACTTCTGCGTAGATTTTTCCATCACGTTTTGTCACCGTATTCGCTGTCGTACCATTTCTTACTTTTACGACATCACCAATTCGGACTTCTTGCCCTGTTGGTGTTGTGATCTTTTTATTTTCTAAATCTTTTTTGCTCTTATATTCATCTTTTTCCGTTTGAAGATTCACATCAAGTTCTTTGCCGTCCTCAGTTACTTTCGTCAGTGTTGTTTCACTATTTTGAGGAGCAATCGCTTGAGCGATTTGTGAAGCAGTTAGACCCAGTTTCGCCAGTTTTTCTTGATCTGCATTAAACGTATATTCGTCGTATTTCTCAGATAAGCTTGTGCTGACATTTTTCAGGTTTTTCTCATCTTTTAAGATGTTCTCGACATCTTTTACTGTGCCTTCAATATCGCTTACTTTGTCACCGTAGACATAGTACGTTACTGTATTGCTTGCGCCAGCAGATGAGAAGTCTTGTGATTTCCATTCCCCTTTAGACGTTTTGTCTTGCAGGGCTTTGACCACTTTATCTTTTTCTTTATCAAAGTTTGGCGTGTCTTCATCATATTGTACGAAGAATAACGCACCGTTAGAATTGCCGCCTACACTTGCTGTCAGGGCATTTGAAGAGCCTAGTGAATATTGAACAGTATTGACATGGTCACGTTTGATCAAATATTCTTCTGCTTTTTTCGTTTCATCGATAGCTTGTTCTCTCGTTTGTCCAGGTTCAGGTGTATAAGTCACCATCGCCGTCTTCTCTGCTTCCTGTGGTAAGAAGCTGACACCGACAAGTGGTGCTAAGAATAAGCTTCCGACAAGCATAAGAATGGCAATTCCTGATGTGATCCATTTGTGGTTCAATGTCCAATTGAGTACACGTCTATAACCGCCAGCAAGCTTGCTTGGTTTATGTTCTTTTACCTTTTTCGCTGTGCCGTACAGGTTCTTTTTAAATAGACTGTGTGCCATCATTGGAACAATCGTAATGGCGACAAGGAGTGAAGCCATTAAAGCAAACACAATCGTTAATGCAAATGGGATGAATAGTTCACCAATCATTCCACCCACAAGTGCTAGCGGTAAGAAGACCGCAATTGTGACGATCGTCGAAGACATGATTGGAATAAACATTTCTTTTGTGGCTTCTTTAACGAGTTCTTTTCCTTTTAATGGCTCATCCTTTAATGCCATTCGTCGATATATGTTTTCTATGACAACAATGGAGTCATCAACAACACGCCCAATGGCGACGGTCATGGCACCAAGTGTCATGATATTTAGTGTGATATCCAGCTGATTTAATATTAAAACAGCAATCAACAGAGATAACGGAATGGAGATGACCGAAATTAAGGTTGATTTGATATCTCGAAGGAACAACATAATGATAATGATCGCAAAAATCGCTCCGATGATAGCCTTATTCAGCATTGTGCTAACGGACTCTTTAATCGGTTCTGCTTGATCATATGTGGTACTTACTTTGATTCCTTTGTTATCTTTCTTAAACTTCTCAAGTTCTTTTGTGACTGCTTCTGCTACACTTACTGTGTTGGCATCAGAGCCTTTGACAATTTGCAGACCGATACTGTCTTTTCCATTTGTTCTAGAGATCGATTCTGCATTCTTGACGACTTTAATATCCGCAATCTCAGAAAGCTTAATTGTCGGCAGCTCTACAGATTGACCGCTCGCTGCACTTCCACTAGGTTGCTGCTGGGCTGCTGCTTGCTGCTGACTTGCATTTCCAGCCTGCTGCTCCGCACCTTGCGCACCTGGGTTTTCAGCGCCGCTAGATGGTGCTCCAGCTCCACTGCTTGCACTTGGTGTGACAGGAATTCGCATGTTTTTCAAATCTTTGACGCTTAAAATATTGCCATCCACTACAACTGATTTTTGCTTGTTGCCGAATGTGTATAAACCTAATGGCACATTCACATCAGAGCCTTTGATCATGTTTTGGACGGTTTCTTCATCTAAACCGTATTCTTTCAATTTTTTTTGTTTAAACGAAAATTCTACTTCTTTGATTTGCTGTCCAGAAGCTTCGACGGAAGATACACCGTCTAATCCTTCAAGTGAAGGGACAAGGTCACCTTCCACTTTTTTCGTCAGGTTTTCTAATGATTCTTTATCACCAGATACACTGAGTGCTAATATTGGAACCGCATTGATACTAAAGCGTGCGATTTTTGGTTTTTCTGCATTTTCTGGAAAATTGATATTGTTAACCGCATCTTCAATTTCCTTTTTTGCTTCATCCATGTCTTTGTTGTAATCGTACTCGACTTGAATCGATGAAGCATTTTCAAAAGAATTGGATGTGACTACATTGACTCCGTTTAGGTTTTGAATAGACTTCTCAATTGGATCGGTCACCTTATCTGATACTTCGTCCGGCGTTGCGCCAGGATACGTTGTAGAAACCGTAATGACTGGAGTGTTGATATTCGGGATTGATTCTTGTTTCATATTCAATCCAGCATATAGACCAGCAACTGTTACGATAATTGTCATGAGCCATACAGCGAACTTATTCTTTAATACAAAATTGATGATCGAATTCATTATGTCCTCCATTTTCCTTTATGTATTGACTGACTGGTCATTCTATATCATAATAAACGGTGATATACAATGCCGTCAACCATTTCTCTTGCGTTTGACGTAACATTCTAAAGCTGAAGGGGCCTTATTTCATGAACGAAAAAAAAGAAAAAATCATTAAAGCAAGCATCCAGTTGTTTGCGAAAAAGGGTTTTTCTTCTACGACCATTCAGGAAATAGCAGATGAGTGCGGAATATCGAAAGGCGCGTTTTATTTGCATTTCAAATCAAAAGAACAGCTTTTCAACCGAGCGTTCGAATATTATATCGACACTTCTATGCAAACTATTGAAACGATTCGAAAAGAGAATCAGCATCTCGCACCGAGAGAGATCTTCCAGAAGCAAATCGCTGAACAGTTTCAGCATTTTGCTGAGAACAAGGATTTTATCATTTTGATCCTCAGCGAGAACATTATTCCAGAAAACCAGCAAATTAAAAAGTATTCAAAAACTGTGAAAAAGCAAATGAATGATGAAATTCAAATTTCCATCTTGACCACTTATGGACAGGAGATCGAACCATTTATAACTGACCTGTCAGTCATGATTCAAGGAATCATCCAATCGTATGTGCAGGTGCTGCTTTTACAAGATCAGATGCAATTATCATTTGATGAGCTCTCTTCCTTTATACTCGAACGATTAGATGATTTGGTTCAAGGTATGCTTCGTTCTCAGACGAAACCGATCTTAAAGCCAACCATTTGGGACGATGAAGCGCCGAGCGCTGCATCCCTAGAAGGGGAGCTTCGTTTGTTAAAGCTTGAGCATTTGCTTTCTGATGATACCCTTGTATCCATTGAAGTCATTGAAGAAGAACTGGCGAAAGCTGAGCCTCGTAAGCCAGTCATTCAAGGGATGCTGACGAATTTAGAAAAGTGTGAGGACCCTGCTGTCATAAGAGTAGTCGAACAATTGAAGCTGTTTCTTTCATAACTTTACGTGCTGTTTTTCCGGTTCGTTCACCTTTATCCCCCTTCGAATGTGCACTTTCGCTTATACTTCATTATAAGAAAAGAATCTCCGAATTGATATACGGCGGTGGTCTGAATCTATTATAAGACCCTGTCAGTTCAAGCAAAAAAAACCGCCTCTTCTCATGAGGCGGTTTTTGCTATTGTTCATTAGCGTTTTTTGATTTCTTCTAGGAGAATCTTGTTGACCATCGGCGGGTTTGCTTGTCCCTTCGATGCTTTCATGATTTGTCCGACTAAGAAACCAATCGCGCGGTCTTTTCCGTTTTTAAAGTCTTCGATGGATTGCGGGTTGTTATCAAGTGCTTCTGTGACAAGTTTGAGCAGGGCACCTTCGTCAGAAATTTGGACAAGTCCTTTTTCTTTGACGATTGTTTCTGCGTCTCCCCCATTTTCAATCAGCTCTTTGAATACCTTTTTGGCAATCTTAGAAGAAATCGTTCCTTTTTCGATGAGATTGATCATGCCAGCCAGGCCTTGCGGCGTTAGCTTTGTATCTTCCAGCTCTTTTTGAGCTGAATTTAAGTAGGCAGATACTTCACCCATCAGCCAGTTTGAAGCTTGCTTCGCTTCTGCACCTTCTGAAATGGTTGCTTCAAAGAAATCAGACATTTCTTTTGTCAGCGTCAGCACCATCGCATCATATGCAGGAAGGCCAAGCTCATCGATGTAGCGTTTGCGGCGCTCGTCTGGAAGCTCTGGAATCGATGCTCTTACGCGTTCTTTCCACTCGTCATCAATGTACAGCTCCACCAAATCTGGTTCTGGGAAGTAGCGGTAATCATCTGAGCCCTCTTTGACACGCATGAGGATCGTCTTTTTAGACGCTTCGTCATAGCGGCGAGTTTCTTGTTCGATCAAGCCGCCAGAAAGCAATACTTGCTCTTGGCGTTTCTCTTCGAATTCAAGACCTTTTTGTACGAAAGCAAATGAGTTCAAGTTCTTGAGCTCTGTTTTCGTTCCAAACTCTTCACGGCCAATCGGACGAAGTGAAATATTGGCATCACAGCGAAGTGAGCCTTCTTCCATCTTACAGTCAGATACGCCTGTATATTGAATAATAGATTTTAGTTTTTCTAAGTACGCATACGCTTCTTCTGGTGTGCGAATGTCTGGCTCAGATACGATTTCAACAAGCGGTGTGCCTTGACGGTTGAAGTCAACAAGTGAATATCCGTCGCCTGTGTGTGTCAGTTTACCTGCATCCTCTTCCAAATGGAGACGCGTAATACCGATTCGTTTCGTTTTTCCTTCTACTTCAATTTCAATCCAGCCGTTTTCACCGATCGGTTTATCAAATTGAGAAATTTGATACGCCTTTGGGTTATCAGGATAGAAGTAGTTTTTACGGTCAAACTTTGTATCTGTTGCGATCTCACAGTTTAGCGCCATTGCTGCTTTCATTGCAAAGTTCACTGCTTCTTTGTTCAATACAGGCAGTACGCCAGGATATCCAAGGTCGATGACACTTGTTTGCGTGTTGGCAGCTGCACCAAAAGGTGTCGGCGAGCTGGAGAAAATTTTTGATTGTGTTTTTAGCTCAACGTGGACTTCAAGTCCAATTACCGTTTCAAAGTTCATTCTGATTCACCCCTTACAGTTCAGGTTTTGCTTTATGATGATCTGTTGCTTGCTCGAAAGCGTGAGCCACGCGGTAAACCGTTCCTTCATCAAAGTGCTTACCAATGATTTGCAGTCCTAACGGAAGACCGTTTGCAAATCCACAAGGCACACTGATTCCTGGAACGCCTGCAAGGTTCACAGGGATCGTTAAAATATCGTTCGCGTACATCGTCAGTGGATCGCTTGTCTTTTCACCAATCTTAAATGCAGGAGTTGGTGTTGTTGGCCCTACAATGACATCATACTTTTCAAAAACATCTTCGAAGTCTTTTTTGATCAATGTACGGACTTTTTGCGCCTTTTTATAGTATGCATCATAATATCCTGAGCTAAGAGCGAATGTGCCAAGCATGATGCGGCGTTTCACTTCGTTTCCAAAGCCTTCAGAACGAGTATTTTTATATAAGTCAATCAGGTTGTCGGCATTATCTGTACGGTAGCCATAACGGATGCCGTCAAAACGCGCAAGGTTTGCAGATGCCTCTGAAGAAGACAGTAAGTAGTAAGTCGCAAGCGCATATTTAGAATGCGGAAGAGACACTTCTTCCCATGTTGCACCAAGCCCTTCTAATACTTTTAATGCTTGAAGAACAGACTCTTTTGCTTCCTCGCCAACACCTTCTCCAAGGTATTCTTTTGGCACTGCAATTTTCATGCCTTTGATGTCGCCAGTTAATGAAGAAAGAAAATCTGGGACGTCGACATTTGCACTCGTTGCGTCCATTTGATCGACTCCAGCAATCGCTTGAAGAACGTAGGCATTGTCCTCAACATTACGCGTAATCGGCCCGATTTGATCTAATGAAGAAGCAAATGCGATTAAGCCATATCTAGATACACGGCCATACGTCGGCTTCAGGCCCACAACGCCGCAGAAGGATGCCGGCTGGCGAATTGAACCACCTGTATCTGATCCAAGTGAGAATGGTACTTCACCTGCTGCAACAGAAGCTGCTGAGCCACCACTTGATCCACCTGGAACAGTGTTTAAATTCCAAGGGTTTTTCGTTGCTTTGTAGCCTGAGTTCTCTGTAGAAGATCCCATTGCAAATTCGTCCATATTTAATTTACCGATTGTGACTGCTTCCGCATCTCTTAGACGATTGACAACCGTTGCATCATAAATAGGATCAAAGTTTTGCAGGATTTTACTAGATGCTGTTGTACGTAAATCCTTTGTGACGATGTTATCTTTCACACCGATTGGCATACCGAACAATAAACCAAGCTCGTCCTTTTCACCAACTGCCTCGTCCAATTCCTTTGCATACGCACGAGCTTTCTCTTCGTCCAGTGCAAGGAATGCTTGTACTTTCCCGTCTACTTCATTGATTCGTTTATAAGACTCGTCCACTAAATCAGAAACAGACAGTTCCTTTTTATGTAAAAGCTCTTTTAATTCAGAAATTTTGTGATCAAACAGTGACATGCCTCAGGCCTCCTTTAGTCCAAAATTGATGGCACACGAATATAGCCGTCTTTATGATCAGGCGCGTTTTTGATGACTGCCTCAATGGAAAGACCTTTATTCGGAACATCTTCTCTCATGACGTTTTTCATTTTTAATACGTGTGTTGTTGGTTCAACGTTTTCCGTATCTACCTCGTTTAACTGCTCTGCAAATGAAATGATGCTATCAAGCTGTTCAGTAAACATTTCAGCTTCTTCTTCTGTAATTGCAAGCCGTGCCAAATGCGCCACGTGCTTTACTTCTTCTATTGAAATTCTAGACATGCAGGTTCACCTCCAAAAATGATACGTGTTCGTGGTCATGATCATAAGTCATATACACTTTATCATATCAAATTTTACTGTTCTAAAGCAACTTTACACAGGCGCAGCAAGAGCCCTTTTCTCTCGAAGCATCATAGTGATCCAACAGATAAAGAAAATAGTCATGCAGACCACCTTTTATTTTCAGAAAATTTTTACTTTTATTTACTTTTGTAAGCGTATACAAACTGATTCGTATCACCGATCTGTCCATTTTTTCTTCAAAATGAGGAGGTTTAAGAAGGTTGATCACTTGGGAATACTCTGTTAGGTTAAGTAACCATAGCAGTGAGAAGGGCATTCAATCAAAAAACTAGCCCTGACACTTCTGGATATTTTGATTGAGGTGATGTCAAATTTATACGAAAAAGGTGAGAACACAAAATGAGTATTGAAGTTACAATTTCCTTATCTATTTATTTTATCGGGATGCTTGCCATCGGTTGGTATGCATTTAGGAAAACACATGATTTAAATGATTATATGCTTGGTGGACGCGGACTTGGCCCATTCGTTACAGCTCTTTCAGCAGGTGCTGCGGATATGAGCGGCTGGATGCTGATGGGTGTACCAGGTGAAATGTATAAAACAGGTTTATCGACTACCTGGCTTGCGATTGGTCTCATCGTCGGTGCTTACTTAAACTATCTCATTCTTGCACCCCGTTTACGTTCTTATACAGAAATTGCTGATGATGCCATTACGATTCCTGATTTCTTTGATAAACGATTCAAAGGATCATCTTCTTTATTAAAAGCTGTATCAGCTGTCATCATTTTAATTTTCTTTACGCTGTATACATCGTCTGGGATGGTATCAGGCGGACGTTTATTTGAGTCAGCATTTGGTGCACACTACATGTTTGGACTGATTTTGACGTCAAGTATTGTTATTTTGTATACATTGTTTGGTGGATTCCTGGCAGTGAGCTTAACTGACTTTGTCCAAGGGGCTATCATGTTTTTAGCATTAGTGCTCGTGCCGATCGTTGCCTTTACACAATTAGGCGGACCTGTTGCTACATTCCAAGATATTCAACAGATTGATCCTAAATTGCTTGATATTTTTAGAGGAACGAGCGTCATTGGCATTATATCCTTCCTCGCTTGGGGACTAGGTTACTTTGGACAACCGCATATTATCGTGCGCTTTATGGCGATTACGTCCGTCAAAGACTTAAAACCAGCACGCCGCATCGGAATGAGCTGGATGATTATTTCAGTAATTGGTTCACTATCTGTCGGTTTAGTCGGTGTTGCCTATGTTCATGAAACGGGTATGAACCTTGCTGACCCTGAAACGATCTTTATCGTCTTTTCTAAGGTGCTGTTCCATCCATATATCACTGGATTTTTACTTTCTGCTATTTTAGCGGCGATTATGAGTTCAATTTCGTCTCAGCTGCTTGTCACGGCAAGTGCGATGACAGAGGATTTATACAGAACGTTCTTTAGAAAAAAAGCATCTGATAAAGAGCTCGTGATGATTGGCCGTATGTCTGTACTCGTTGTCGCTGTAATTGCCCTTTGCCTTTCACTTAATCCAAGTGATACCATTCTTGACCTTGTCGGTTATGCGTGGGCTGGATTTGGTTCTTCATTCGGTCCAGTCATCTTACTTTGCCTATACTGGAAGCGAATGAATCATCATGGTGCCCTTGTTGGGATGATTGTTGGGGCGATAGTCGTTCTCACATGGATCACGACAGGCCTTAACCATGCAACAGGTATTTATGAAATGATTCCTGGCTTTGCGTTAAGTGGATTAGCTGCCATTATTGTGAGCTTATTGACAAGTAAGCCGTCAAAAGCATCAAAACAGCTATTTAACAAAATGGAAAATCATCTTGAAGAAGAAACAAAATAAAGAACATGAAGGGTCGTCTGCCTTATGCGGATGACTCTCTTTTTAAATTAAATAAAAAGCTTTTCTTTCTTCCGATTCTGAATAAAATAAGAGTTGTGCAGCCATATGGGCTGTGAGAAGATCATATACATGATGTGAAACGTACATGAAGTGAAGGAGCGATACGCATGTTTTGGACAATTGAATGGGATACAGTCTTAAAATTAGCCGTGGCCACCTTAATCGGTTTGATTATTGGGCTTGAACGCGAGCTGAAGAAAAAGCCGCTCGGCTTAAAAACGTGTATTGTCATTGCTGTCAGCTCCTGCGTGTTAACCATCATCAGCATTGATGCAGCCTACAATTTCCCTAGAGTCTCTAGGCTTCAAATGGACCCACTCAGGTTACCGGCGCAAATTATATCTGGTGTTGGTTTTATTGGAGCAGGTGTGATTCTGCGAAAAAGCAATGATGTCATCTCAGGTCTTACGACTTCTGCGATGATCTGGGGAGCAGCAGGACTTGGGGTTGCAACAGGTGCAGGATTTTATAAAGAAGCCTTCCTCAGTCTTTTCTTTATTCTGGTTAGTGTCGAATTTCTACCATGGCTCTTCCAGCGGATCGGACCGATTCGCTTACAGGAAAAAGAAATCCGCATCAGAATGTCTCTTTCTGATCGAAACCGTATGACGGATATTTTAAAAGAAATGAAAGCCCTCAACATTCGCATTCATTCTGTTCGTATTGATGATTTAACAGAAAAGAACTATCCGATTATGGAAGTACGTGTACGCGTGCATAAAGATCGCTATACAACCGATGTGTATTTTGATATTAAAGATCTAGAAGGCGTCGTTGGCGTCAAGTGTGATACGGTATAAAAGGTGATGAGGCAAAAGTCTCATCCCTTTTTTTATGGGAAAAGGGGTTGAACCATTGCCCTCATTCAAATAAAATACAAATTATGAAATAAATGATAAAAGGGGATTTTTCATGGGCTCTATGGATCGTAAAAAACGTATTTTTCTTATGAGTGGGATTCTAGCGGTACTCGTATTCGCTGCTTTATTGACCTCACATTATGTCACTCCCGTCTCAACAAATGCAGCAGACAAGAAACAAACGAAAACACCAAAAAATGTTATTTTTATCGTTGGCGATGGAATGGGGATGCCCGTGATCAAAGCCTACCGCACATTCAAGCAGGAAAAGCTTGGTTCTCCAAAAGCACAAACCGTCTGGGACCCGTATTTAGTCGGGATGCAGACCACACACCCAGATGATCCTCGAGATAATATTACCGACTCAGCTGCCGCAGCCACGGCCATGGCGACTGGAAAAAAGACATACAATGATGCCATCGCCGTCAACCAAGAAAAAGAACCTCTTAGAAGTGTCGTTGAAGCAGCAAAGGAAGCACAAATGAAAACAGCCTTTGTTGTCTCATCTGACATCACCGATGCTACACCTGCCGCTTTTGGCACACATAACGTCTCCCGAAAAAACAAAGAACAAATTGCAGACCACTTTTATGATGAGAAAATAGGCGGAGAGCACAAAGTTGATATCCTTCTAGGTGGCGGCATGCAATATTTTGACCGAAAAGACCGTGATCTTGTGAAAGAATTTGAGAAGAGCGGTTATTCCATACTAAGGTCAAAAGATGATTTAACCTCCCAATCATCTTCGAAAATGCTCGGCTTATTCCAGGAGGACGAACTGGATCGAGCCATCGATCGTCCAAAGCATGTGCCTACTTTAAAAGCCATGACGCAGTCAGCATTAGCCCAATTAAATCAAGACAATTCGCATGGGTTTTTCATGCTGCTTGAAGGTAGTACCATTGATTCTGCTGGACATGAAAATGATGTGGTCGGCGCAATGAGTGAGATGGAGGATTTTGAGAAAGCAGTCCAAGCGGCTCTTCAATTCGCTAAAAAGGATCAAGAAACACTCGTTGTCATCACAGCAGATCATGCGACTGGCGGCTTTTCGTTTGGTGCAGACGGCATGACAAGTGAAACTGGCTATAAATGGGACCCAGCACCTATTTTAGCTGCTAAGAAAACACCTGTGTATATGGCAAAGAAAATCGCAGGCGGACAATCGGTACGTGATGTCCTTCACACCCATATTGATTTCTCGCTCACAAATGAGGAAATCTCACAGGTGGAGAAAGCGGCACAATCAGGGAAGGCCAGTACAATTCAACTCAGCATTCAACACATCTTTGATCAGCGTTCTTTCTCAGGCTGGACAACCTTTGCTCATACAGGTGAGGATGTCCCTGTCTATGCATATGGACCTGGTAAAGCAGCATTTCAAGGCTGGATCGATAATACAAAGCAAGGAAAGAACCTGTTTCATATCATTGAATCACCGTCCACCTATCGCCCATAAAAAAACAATCCCCGCCTCATCACATAGGCGGGGATTTTGATTTTAAGATTGACTTAGCTTTGTAAAGTCAAACGTCGTAATCGGTGCTGCTTGCTCAATGTCGGAGCGGAAGCTAGCGAGCATGGCCTTCTCTTCTTCTCCGATGGTAGCCAAATCAAATGCTTGATGCAGCAAGCCATAGATTAGCACGTGACGTAAGCGAAGGAAGTCAGGAATGTAGGCAAGCCACTCATCCCCAAGCTCATTCTCTTCACGATAGCCTTTAAGGAACTGCTTCATAAAGTTTCCTGCAAAAGCTGCTTTGTCTTCGTATGGAATGACTGGGTACCACAACACATTGTATAGCAAAATGCTAATGTCATTCATAAACCAGTTGTACCCGATATCATCGAAATCAAAGGTCGTAATTTTGCCTTGATCCCAGTGGAAGTTTCCGTGATGAAGATCCGCATGAACCAATCCGTACGTATCCTGATTTTTCGGAAGCTTTGCCAGCTTTTCCATCAACCGATCCGCTTGTTCGAATACAAGCGTCTGATCGGCTGGGACATACTTACGCAATTTAAGCTGCTCCTCTTCATCCCACTCTTGTCTTTTATATCGCGGATCTGACAGCTGATAGCTTTTTGTCAGTTTATGCATGCGGCCTGTGTACTGTCCAAGGGCATAAAATAATTCATCGTTCCAGTCTGCCTCTTCGACTTTATGGCCTGGTGCTTTTTCATAGACCCGCAGTAAAAATGAACCGCCTTGCCCATCGTCTACTTGCTCGATATCACGGCCATTTAATGAAGCAATTGGTTTTGCAACCGAAAGTCCGCCCTTCGCTAAGTGATGGAGCCATTCCATTTCACCTAAAATATAATCAGGTGATCTGCGGATGGTATGGGTAATTTTTAAAATGAAAGACTCTCCGTCTTTTTTAAGTTCATACACATAGTTTTCTGCATCTGCGATAAAGTGGATGTCACTTCGCTGGACTCCGTATAAATGAGTGGCCTCATCTAAAATTTTTGATTCTTCATATATGGCTTTTACATCTTTATGCATGCTGATTCTCCCTCTTCATATATTTTGCTAATTCTCGAATGGTGTGTTTTTCAGCAAAATTCAAATCATCAACATACCAACCCTTCTTTTCAATCTCTACTTCCATTTTGACAGCAAGTAAAGAATTTCCTCCTAAATCGAAAAAGTCGTTGTCAATTCCTACTTTTTCCACATGAAGAATGTCACACCAAATCTCAAGAAGCAATGCCTCGCGTTCATTGGTTGGGTGTGCGTAAAGTCCATGATCCTGCGTTAGTTCCGTCTTTAATAATGAACGAAGACCTTCTTGATCATGTACCTTAAGGGCTTTTACATAACCGCTGTGCAGCGTTTGATCTGTTTGAATCGTTTCCCATGTGTAACCTTCAGAAGCTGAATGACTTGCTGTCTCCACCTTTTGACCCTCTATTTCTTCAGCCGGGTGCTGACGAGGTGACAGGTGGTCGACGATCTGAATGTGATCGCTCAGTGAACCGATTTCTTCCACTTGTATCCGGTATGTTTGCTGCTCCCCCATCTCCTGCATCTGGTGCTCTTTCATAAATGACTTGAATAGCTCATTACGTCCACTCCATGCAAATGTGAATTCAATAGAAGAAAGCTGGTGCTGACGGCTATATTCAGCGAGCCATGTCAGACATTTTTGCTCAATCCCTTTCCCTAGAGCACGGCAGCTTAGCATCCATGCATCAATGATCAAGGTTTCGCCTGCATGATGAGCCAAGATCGCCCCTACAATTCCTTCATGACTGAAGCGATCCGCTGCCTCGATAATCCAGCCCTGAACATGCTCATTTTCCATCCGCTCTCTCAGCTGCTGTTCATCAAAGCGCTGATCATTTAAGCGGAATTGGTTAATGCGACTGCTCATTTGCGCCACGCGGGCAAGGTGCTTTTCTCCCCACTCTGTTACACTCATGTTCAAATTCAAATCTTGTAAAAATTGCTCCATTGACGGCGATTCTGCTTTCTCTTTTTGACGAGCTTTTTCAGCCTTGTAGCTCGTTGTTCGCCCTCTATCTTCTTCTGTGACATCATAGCGGTCAAATGCCCAAGCATGCTGAGCGAATAATGGGATCGCTTTTTCATTGGCAGGTAGTAGCAGTGTCATCACTTCAGGCAGCTCTTCATTCATACGCAAGCACTGAGCAGGATCATCGTCTAAGAAAATAAACTGAGATAATGAAAGATTCAGTGAATCTGCCATCTCTTTGAGATGTGCCGGTTTACTTTCCCAATTGATCCGCCAGTCGACAATATCGTCTTTTTGCAAGATCATATCTGGGTGGTTTTCAAACACGCGCCACACATCTTCTTCATTATTCCTGCTGCTTAAGACAAGCAAGAGACCTTCTTTTTGCTTTTGTTTTAAAAAGCGCTGAAGCATTTGATGTTCTGGCGTAATATCGATGCCTTCTATACCGTCTTCTGAAACGACACCTCTCCAAAGCGTGTGATCACAATCAATGGCCGCTACCTTAAATGGTGCACCTTGCCATGCAATGAACTCGCGTGCGACTTTTGTACCGATGGCTCCACAAAAGACTTCTGTGAATGGGAGATGTGCGGCTTGCTCTCCTTTTACATCAAAGATGTCATCTATCTGATATTGCTTCGCAAGCTGACTGCAGTCGATTAATTGAACACCGTCTATCTCAGATAATTGAGCAATCCACTCTCGTTCCACATCTTGCAGCGTGTCTTTAAGAGCAGCACTTATCGGCAGAATCCCAACAAAATATAAGTTATGTTTCGTTTTTGATTTCAGAACGTTTGCAAGTTCTTCAGCATGCTCTGCAGCCAGTTTTTTCTTTTCTTCCAGTGAAAGATGAGCTGGACCCGTGATATCCTCTAATCGAATGAGCAGAAGGTTCGCACCGTTTTTCTTCTGTGAGATAAGGCTGCGCTCATTTAGTAATTCCTGATATACCTGCCCATACGGTGCAAATTGAACATCAAGCTGCACATCAAACTGCTTGGTCCAGTACTGAATGTAAGGTGCGATTGGATCTGCTGTAAATGTCGAGCTGACTGTTAGTACGAGCGGTGCTTTTTCCTCTGCACGCTCCCTTTTCTCCTTTGCTGCCTGTTCTTCTTCCTCTGTAAGCACATCGAAATCCTTGAGCAGTTGATCAGGTGTTTGAACAGCCTGTTCGACCAAGTGCTCGAAGTGCTTGACGAACGCTTGCATTGTCTCATGTTTAAACAGCGCAAGATTGTATTGAAGGACGCACTTTAACTCACCTGTTACTTCTCTGACAACATCCATTTTCATATCGAGTTTGGATATTCCCTTTGCAAACTCATGTGTTTCGAAGGTTAGTCCATCGGCTTCGATTTTAATATTCGGATCGTACTCATTATGGTAGATGAGCATTGTATCAAAGAATGGATTGCGATGCGGTCTTGTTTTTGGATTCAGATGCTCAACCATTTGGTCAAATGGGTACTCTTGATGGTCATACGCATCCAGCAATACTTGCTTTGTCTGCGCCAGTTGCTCTGTAAAGGTTGATTCTTGTACCATGTCTAGTTTAATTGGCAGGAAGTTTGTAAACATGCCAATTGTATGCTCGATATCTGCATGACGCCGTCCAGCCACAAGTGAACCGACAATCAGCTCCTCTTGATCTGCATAACGTGAGAGCAGTAGCCCATAGAGCTGGAACAAGATAACGTTATTTGTCAGCTGATACTGTTCAGCAAGCTGTTCAATTTTCTCAACGATGTGCGGTTCAATATTGAATTTGATCGCTCTTCCTAAGAAGGATTGTTCCTTCCGTTCAAAATCATATGGCATTGTCAAAGTTGGCACATTTGAGCCAATTTGCTGCTTCCAATAATCCTGCTGCTTTTGAAACATTTCGCTACGGAAATATTTGTCTTGCCATTCTGCATAATCTTTATATTGAACAGTGAGTTCCGGCAAGGTTTCCCCTCGATAGAGCTCAGTAAATTCTTTAATAAAGATGTTCATGCTCGCTCCATCCGCCACAATATTATGCATATCGACTAATAAGAGGTGATCGTGAGCTGCGATTTTCACAAAACGAACACGGATCAATGGTGCAGCCTTTAAATCAAATGGACGAATGAATTCATCGATTTGTGCTTCTAATCCTTCTTCATCAGCCTCTGTCAATTCAACAGCAAATTGGAAGTCATCATGGACACGCTGAACTGGTTCACCATCTTTTAATTCAAAGGTCGTTCGCAAGGTTTCATGACGATCAATTAATTGCTTGAAGGTCTGCTCAAAGCGCTCGACGACAATTTCCCCTTTACATCTCAGTGCCATCGGCATGTTGTAAGAGGTCACTTGACCAATACGCTGATGAATGAGGAATGTCCGTCTTTGAGCAGCAGATAATGGATATGTGTCTTTCTTTTCGACTGGTTCAATCTTGAAATATTGATGCTTCTCTGCCTTTTCGATGAATGCTTGGAGCTTTTCAATTGTCGGATTGTTAAACATGTCTGTGAGCGTTAGCTCTACACCAAACTCTTTGTGAATTTGAGAAATCAGACCGGTGGCATTTAACGAATGTCCGCCAAGCTCAAAGAAATGGTCGTCTCTTTCCACCTTTTCAATTCCTAAAATGTCTTTCCACATCCGCTGTAACGTTGCCTCAATGTCATTCGATGCGGCGGCATGGACTTGATTGTTTTCTTCTATTTCCTGCCCTTTGTTATCCTTTGGCACCACCATTTGCACACCTGAGGATGAAGATAATGCAGATGTATCTACCTTTTCAATCCAATATCGTTGTCGTTCAAACGGATAGGTCGGCAAGGATACTTTTTGATTTAATGTCTGATTTCGCAATTTTGTCCAGTCAACCGGCACCCCTTGAAGCCAGATGTCACCCAATCTTCCCAGCAGGTAGCGGTCGTCGGCTGCCTCTTCTTTTGGATGACGCATCAATGGAATCGGCTGCTGATGATGTTCCTTTGAAGCTTGGCGAATAAAGGCACTTAACGTATTCCCCGGCCCGACTTCAACGAAAATAGGATCAAGCTCCGTTAATAACGTCTCTGCTCCATCACGGAAACGAACCGCTTGCCGCAAATGATTAGCCCAATATGCCGGGTCTTGCACTGCTTCATGGTCAATCCACGTACCTGTGACGTTAGAAATATACGGGATAGACGGCGCATTCAATTGATACTCGGCGACCTTTTCTTTAAATGATGGCAGGATGTCATCCATCATTTTAGAATGGAAGGCATGAGAGGTGTGAAGCTTCCTGCACCCATGTCCAGCAGCCTCCAGCTTCTCAGCAAGTGCATCAATGGCTACGGTCTCACCTGACACTACGCACAATTCAGGACCATTTACTGCTGCAAGTGAAAGATCATCTGTTAAATATGGCAGCACGTTCTGTTCACTCAAAGGAACACTCAGCATAGAGCCTTTTGGAAGCTGGCTAATGAGCTGTCCGCGATAAGCCACAAGATCTACAGCATCTTCAACAGATAGTAAACCAGATACCGCAGCAGCCGTATATTCTCCAATACTGTGACCGATCAGTGCCTGCGGTTTGACGCCAAAATGAATCAGCAATTTAGCCAAAGCATATTCCACACTAAACAGAAGCGGCTGCGTATATTCTGTTTGATTGATCAGCTGACGATCATCACTTGCTTCTGTTGAGAATAAAATACTAAATGGGTCAACTGAGACATGCTGTTTGAATTGATTCAAGCATTGATCCAGCGCTTCTTTAAAGACTGGATATTTGTCATAAAGCTGACGCCCCATGTCTACATACTGAGATCCTTGGCCTGGGAAAAGAAAGACGACTGGACGGCTCGATGTTTGGGAGCTGGCCGTCTTGACCACCTCTTTTGACCTTTGATTCAGCGCCTGTAACATATCCGCCGTGTTACTTCCAAGAATGACACGTTTATGCGGGAAATGATGGCGCCCTGTTTGCAGCGTATAGGCAACGTCACTTAGACGAACATGCTGCTGATGCTGAAGTAAGTAGTCCGCAAGGCGATCCGTCATTTTTTCAAGAGCTGCTGGTGTTTTGGCAGATAATAAAAGAAGTTCACTATCCTCAGGGCTATCAGCGGCAACACGTGTAGCAGGTGCTTCTTCTAAAATGACATGAGCATTTGTTCCACCTATCCCAAATGAGCTTACACCTGCTCGGCGAGGAGATTCCTGCGTGCTCCATGGCGTCAAGTCTGTGTTTACAACGAAAGGCGAATTGGTAAATTCAATTTTTTCATTTGGCGTTTCAAAATGAATGGTCGGCGGAATCACTTGATGCTTTAAGCTTAAAACGGTTTTAATAAAGCCCGCGACACCTGATGCATCATTCAGATGACCAACATTTGATTTGACAGAGCCAATGCGGCAAAAGCCTTTTTTATCTGTATCAAATGCTTGCTTGAGCGCTTCAATTTCGATCGGATCTCCGAGGGTTGTCCCCGTTCCATGTGCTTCAATGTACGAAATGGTTTCAGGTTCCACCTCAGCCATTCGAAGTGCTGTCTTAATCGCTGAAACTTGACCTTTCGTACTCGGCGCTGTATATCCTACTTTTCTATTTCCATCATTATTAATAGATGACCCTTTGATGACAGCATAAATGTGATCGCCGTCTTCAATGGCATCCTCTAAATTTTTTAAAATAACGGCTCCTGCACCATCACCAAAAACGGTTCCATCGGCTTTGTTATCAAAGACGCGGCAATGCCCGTCAGATGAATGGATCATGCCTTCTTGATACAGATAGCCCGATTTTTGCGGCAGACGAATGGACACGCCACCTGCAACAGCTATATGACAGTCGCCGCTTAATAAAGCCTGAACGGCTAAATGAATCGACACCATCGAGGTCGAGCAGGCGGTTTGCACCACCATACTCGGTCCCTTCAGATTTAATTTATATGAAATCATCGTCGCTAAATAATCACGCATATTCAGAACGGCAGCTTCCAGTGTTTTCGAATCCTCACCTTGAGCCGCCCCTTGAAGTGCTCTCATGACCCATTCTGTATTGATCCCTGCACCTGTATAAAGACCGATTTGCCCTTTATATTCAAACGGATCGTATCCAGCGTCTTCAAGCGCCGTCCATACACATTCATGAAACAGTCTAAACTGCGGGTCCATCATGGCCGCTTCCTTTGGTGTATAGTCAAAGAAATCTGCATCAAATAAATCAACATCATCTAGCATCCCTTTTGCTTTAACAAAACGGGGATTTTTTAATAAAGCTTCATCTGTACCTTCACGCCGTAATTCTTCTTCTGTAAAAAAGGAGATTGTTTCTTTTCCCTTTTTCAGATTCTCCCAGTACTCATCTACATTTTTGGCCCCTGGAAAACGACCTGCAAGACCGATAACAGCAATTTCTGCGCCATGATAGTGATTCGTTGTATCATTCATTCTCGATTCCGCCTCTCAATCTTTTATTCCGTTGCTGTTTAAAACGAGCTCTTCGATCACCTGAAGTGACGACGGCTAGTTCTTCTTCCATCACTTCTTCCTTCGAGTCCTCAGAAGGCTGGATATATTTCGCAAGCTCTGCAACAGAAGGGTACGTAAACAAGGTCACAACCGCTTCATTTGTTTGAAGTGCTTGATTTAACCGATTGGTGACTTGGACAATATCCAGTGAGCTTGCGCCGAGATCGAAGAAATTGTCGTGAATGCCCACTTGTTCCATGCCCATAAAATCCTGCCATACTTGGCAGATCGCTTTTTCAGTTTCATTTCGAGGCGCCACATATGGATTGCCCAGCTCTGGTCTTTCGTGCTTAGACACTTCATACGAATCCTCATCCGCTGCGCCCTTAGGCTCTAGTGACAGCCATTGATCTATCCGTTCATCAAGATTTCCTGTAGACACGAGCATGTGTCGATTCTGCCGGCTAGACAGAACATACTGGAACAGCTCAGCACCCTCTTCTGGTAAAATCGCAAGCTCATTGATCGATTCACCAATTGTGGATTCTAGCTCACCCCAGAAATTCCACGCATCCCAGTTCACACACATCCACGGGGTTTGACTATGTTGATTAAGTCTAGCTGCAAATGCATCCATATATAAGTTAGCCGCTGAGTAAGCAGAGAATCCTAAGCCCCCAAGCAATGCACTAATGGAAGAAAAGAGAAGACAAAAGTCTGCTTGTTCTTGTTCCAGCAGCTGCTCTAGCACATCGAGCCCTTTCACCTTTGATTGGAATTGATCCTCTCCCTGCGCCAGTGTAGAAGGGATATCTTTGATTGCACGGAAGGATGTACTTCCTGGTAATCCTGCTGCATGGAATACACCATGAACGCCGCCATGCTTTTTGCGAATGGCATCAAATACATGTTTCATCTGATCCAGATCTCCTGCATTCGCCTGCACCGCTTCTACTGTTGCACCTAATCGTTCGAGCTCAAGCACCTTCTCAATTCTCGTGCGCTGCGCTTCATCGGCATTTGCTTGTTGAACATATGACGCCCATTCATTTCTTGGCGGCAATGCCGTTCTGCCAGTTAAATAAAGATGTACATTTCCTTCCTTCGCCAGCATCTTTGATAGAACAAATCCGATACCGCCTAAACCTCCTGTGATCAGATACACACCATTTGGCCTGATCATCTTCGGAAGTCCATCTTCTTTTTGCAGCGGCAAATGCTTGTAGCTTTGCACCCAGCGCTTTCGATGACGATACGCCACAAGCTGGTCCTTTCCAGGCTGCATGATTTCCTGCACAATAAGATCGACAAGGACTTGTTCCTTCCAAGACATGACTTCTGGCACGTCTTCCACATCGATATTCCAGCACTTAATATGATGGTATTCCTGTGAAATGACTTTACATGGTCCAAGCATTGCACTTTTCTCTGCACATATCGTCTCATTGCCTGTAACTGGCTGGATTCCGCTAGTGATCGTAAACAGACGGCATTCTAGAATATTTTTTTGGGCAGCAATCGCTTGAGATAAGAAAATTAAACTGTAATAGCCTTTTTCAATGTGCGCCTGAAAAGCGGCTTGACGATTCGAGTTGTCATCTTCTTTCGCAGCTTCCCATAAATGAAGAATCCGCTGAATATTGATGCCTCTATTAGACAATGAATATAGCATGTTTCGGTAGTGCTGGCCTTCTGCCGGATTGATCGTAAACGACTGATCTTGCTCTTGATAAGCTTCACCCTTTGTGACAGAAATGACCTTGATACCTTGTTGCGTAAATGAATGGGTAAACAGTTCATGAAAAGCATCCTGTTCCTTGAAAATGAGCCACGTTTGTTCTTCTGTTTCTTTTTTGAAAACTGGTTTTAGCGGCTGCTGCTCCCATGAAGGCAGGTAGAACCATTCTTCCATCTCTTTTTTCTTCGTTTCCTTAGGCGCGGATAGCTGCGGAGACGCGGGCTTTCCTGCTTCAATCCAATATCGTTTCCGCTCAAATGGATAGGTCGGTAGCGATACGAGCTGACGTTCCTCTTGAGTTGGATGTTGCTGCGCTTTGACCTCGTAGCCCCCTGCCCATAGCTCTCCTATTCTCTTTAAGAAATATGCATGGTCATCCGCTTGTTCTCTCGTATGCCTCACCATATTCAGGACATCATGATGAGACTCTTTGTTTTCATGACGTTTCGCTAATGCCGTCAAGCTGTTTCCAGGTCCAACTTCAATGAGTGCTCGTACTTCATCGGTTAACAGCTGAGATAGACCTTCATGAAAACGAACGGTTCCACGCAGGTGGTTCGTCCAATAAGATGCTGTCATCACCTCTTCGCTTGTCGCCCAGGTGCCTGTCACATTCGATATAAACGGAATTGCCGGCTCGTGCAATTCTACTTTCTCTACGAATTGTTGAAACGCCTCAAGCATCGGCTCCATCATGTAGGAATGAAAGGCATGAGAAGTATGGAGCTGTCTTGTGACAATTCCTTTGTCTTGCAGTTTCATTTCAAATGCAGCGATATGCTCTTCTCTTCCAGAAACGACACAAAGGTCTTTTGCATTGACAGCAGCAACAGAAAGCGATTCATCGATCATTGAAACAAGCTCCGCCTCGGGTAATTGCACACTAAGCATCGTGCCTTTTTCCATGTCTTGCATCAATCTTCCTCTTGCCATCACGAGTGTTAATGCAGACTCGAGAGAAAAGACCCCTGACAAACAAGCGGCAACGTACTCGCCGATACTGTGTCCAATCATTGATTCTGGCTCAACACCGCTATGCTGAAGCAATTTGGCTAATGCATACTCAAATATAAATAGAAGCGGCTGGGCATTTGACGTTTTTGTGATGTCTTCGTTCGTTTCATTCTCGGAAAAAACAATGCTCTTTAAATCCACTTGCTCCGTTTCCATTACATATTTAAAGCATCTATCTACTTCCCATTTGAACACTGGCTCTGCATCATATAATCCGCGCATCATACCAGCATACTGAGCGCCTTGACCCGAAAACATAAAGGTCGCTTTACGCCATTTTTTGCTTCGGAACACACTCGTTTCAAGCTGTTTCTGCTGCATCCATTCATCAGCAGACGCGAGTACGATCGCTTTTCGGTATGGAAATTGCTTTCTACCATACCGTAATGTATAAGCAATATCTTCAAGCGGGACTTGAGGATGCTGGATCACATACTGCTTTAATCGCTCTGTCATTTCCGCCAAAGCAGTATCTGTTTTTGCAGATAAGACGAGCAGCTGCTTTTGGTTAGAAGCTGGCTTCTGCTTCGCCTGTATGCCCTCTTCTATGATCATATGGGCATTCGTTCCGCCGATACCGAAAGAGCTAACTCCCGCTCTTCTCGGACCATCTGCTTCCTTCCAATACAACGCCTTTTGATTCACATAAAACGGTGTATCTTTGAAAGGAATCTCCTGATTGGGTGATTCATAATGAATGGTTGGCGGAATCGTTTTATGCTGGAGAGCCAAAATGGCTTTAAACAGACCTGCAATCCCTGCCGCACTATTTAAGTGTCCGACATTACTTTTCACAGAACCGATCGGAATCGTCAGCGGATCTGTCCCTTTGAACACTTGACTAAGAGCGGATACCTCAATTGGATCTCCCATGTTTGTCCCCGTACCATGAGCTTCTACATAACCAATGGACGCGGGGTCGATACCTGATTTTTCATACGTTTCTTTTAAAACCTCTGCCTGTCCTTCCACACTCGGAGCGGTAAAACCAGCTTTTCGACTGCCATCATTGTTCACACCAACCCCTTTGATGACCGCATGAATCGGGTTGCCGTCTCTCATCGCATCTTCATAACGTTTTAGCAGAACAATCCCCGCTCCATCTCCGAAAATGGTTCCGCTCGCCTCTTGGTCAAACGGTCGGCAATGTCCATCCTTTGATTGAATCATCCCATCTTGATAGATGTAGCCGATATTTTCTGGAGAACTAACCGTCACACCGCCTGCCAGTGCTGCATCACATTCTTGATTCAATAATGCTTGACAGGCCATGCCAATATTGACAAGTGAGGTCGAACAAGCTGTTTGCATGGTCACACTAGGCCCGTGTAAATTCAATTTATAAGAAAGCTGTGTACTAAAGAACTCACGATCATTTAACAGCATGGCGCTGAATTGCTCAGTTGCTTCCATTTGATGGGCAAAGCGCGTCAGCCACTCATGGTTTGGACTCGTTCCTGTATAAACGCCAATTTTCCCTGCCATTCGATCAGGGTCACAGCCAGCATCCTCCAGCGCTTCCCAAGCACATTCATGCAAGAGCCTGAACTGCGGATCCATTAGCTCTGCCTCTCTAGCAGAATAGTTGAAGAAGTCTGCATCAAAGCCTTCGATTTCTTGTAAACGACCTTTTGCTCCAATGAAATTCGGATGCTGGTAGACGGACGCATCCAGCCCTGCTTTCTTGAGCTCTTCTTCTGTGAAAAAGTGAATCATTTCCTCGCCATTCACAAGACGCTGCCAAAAGTCTTCTAGCGATGAAGCTCCCGGGAATCTTCCAGCCATTCCGACAATCGCAATATCCGTTTGCTCATGGGACGTGTTTTTTACTGGGCGAGAAGCAGGCGTTTGAATCTGTTCTGACTGTTCTTCAAACAAATATTCAGCAAGACTTGCCACTGTCGCAAACCGATACAATTGCACAGTGTCAATTTGCTTGTCCACATGCTCAGATATTTTCGCTGCAAGCTGAGAAATATCAAGGGATGTCGCACCAAATTCGAAAAATGGCGATTCATCATCTATTTGATCAAACCCAAAATGAGTTTGCACAATGTCGTGAATGTCTTTTTGTAAAGAAGCGAGTGAAGCAAAGACACGCTGTTCATTCTGCGGCTTTTGTGGTTCAATGGCTGCCATCGTATTTGTTTGTGCAGAGAAATCAGTTTTATGAAATGGGTACCCAGGTAGCGGAATACGCTGTCTGTTCTTCTCATCTGTTATTGGGAAAGCTAAGCCGACCCCCATTTCCCAAAGAACACCTGCGATTTGAAGCATGTCTCCATCAAGTGGTTCGGTTGTTTTTTCTGCTCCCTTTTCAACTACAATCCCTTGTTTCGTTGAAAGGTCAATGATCAAAGCTGGTGATTCTTGCTCAACTATTGGTGATTTTACAGGCTGATCCATAGTAAGAAGACCCTTTACAGACGATGGATCGAAAGTGGTTAGTTCCTCCCCAGTTTGCTGCAAGTAAACAGGCTCTTGGAGTGTCCTCTGAGGCAGGGAAGCCAGCCTTTGATTAACCGTCTCGATATCATGAAGATGGTACACAATAGATGCCGCATCGTTTAGCTCAAGGCCGCCTGCTGCATATAAAGCTGTCCAGACGCCGCTACCTTCTCCAACCCATCCATCTAGTTCAATTCCGAGTGATCTTACCATGTTGGCAAAAGCCGATGTCATGATCAGCATCACCACTTCTGATTGACTGCTTTGTTTAGGATGGAACAGCTCGTCTTTTTTGATAGGTACTGCGGATTGGACGAGGCTTATGATTCGATCCACTTCTATTTTGAAAGAAGGATCTTTCTCATACAGCTTGATGTAATCACGTAAACCTGACTCATGATAACCCGTTAGCTTCATGCTGATCCGTTTATAAAGATGACTTTCTCTGCCTGCTGTCTCTTCATTCAGCAATTGCAGCTCCGCTAGTAACTCTTCCCGCGTGGAACAGACAAACGCCTTTCGATATTTGAAAGCCTTTCTTCCACTTTGTAAGGTATAAGCTGCTTCACCAAGTGAGAGATCAGGATGTGAGGAGACATATTCCTTTAAGTTTTTTGTCACGTTCTTCAGATCATGCGTTGATCTAGCTGACAGCACGATTAATTCTTTGGACGAGGCGTTGCTGTTTGCTTTTCTCGGCTTTGCCTCTTCTAAGATGACATGAGCATTTGCTCCCCCTATACCAAAGGCACTGACACCCGCTCTCCTTGGCAATTGAGATGTCTTCCACTCCTCTTTGTCTGTCCCAACATAAAATGGGGTTTGATCAAAAGAAATGCGGTGATTCGGTTTCTCAAAGTGCGGCATCGGGGCAAATTGACGATGATGTAGCATCATGACTGTTTTGATAAAACCAGCTACGCCGCTTGCGGCATCTAAATGCCCAATATTGGCTTTGACTGATCCAATTCGGCAATAGCCTTGTTGATCTGTTTGAAAAGCACAGGTAAGCGCCTCAATCTCAATCGGATCTCCAACAGGCGTCCCCGTTCCATGCGCTTCGATATAAGAAATCGTCTCTGGTTCTGTCTCAGCCATTTCTAACGCAGATTCAATAACACTTGCCTGTCCACTCACACTTGGGGCTGTATAACCGACTTTATTGCTCCCATCATTGTTCGTTGCAGATCCTTTTACGACAGCATAAATAAAATCTCCATCTTCTATCGCATCTTTTAATCGTTTTAGCGCAACAACGCCTGCACCTTCACCAAAAATGGTTCCTTTTGCTTTTTCATCAAACGGACGGCAATGACCATCAGGAGAATAAATCATTCCTTCTTGGTATTGATAGCCTGTGATTTGCGGCTGATGGAGTGTGACACCTCCTGCTAACGCAAGGTCACATTCACCGCCGATTAATCCTTGGCAGGCCATGTGGATAGCAACAAGCGATGTGGAGCAAGCCGTTTGCACCGATACGCTTGGACCTTTTAGATTTAATTTATAGGCAATCCGAGAAGCAAAGGATGGGTCATTGAGATGCATGATTTGAAACACATCTTCGTTCTTTGCAAGTGACGACATATGCTGCCCCATCCACGATAGATTGCTAGATGCGCCGGCATAAAGTCCAATTAATCCTTCGTATTGCTCGGGCTCATAGCCTGCATCCTCTAGCGCATGCCATGTGCATTCATGCATCAATCGAATTTGCGGGTCCATAATAGATGCCTCTCGCGGAGAGTAGCCAAAAAAGTCTGCATCAAATGATGATGCATGTTTTAAATATGGCTTTGCCTTGACATAATCAGAACGTTTTAGCAGCGTTTCATCTACACCCGCTGCCTTTAATTCTTCATCAGTGAAAAACGTAACGGATTCTTTCCCTTGCGATACATTTTCCCAAAACGCTTGCACATTCGGTGCCTCGGGAAACGTACCTGCTAATCCTACAACTGCAATTTCAAGTCCAGATTCGCTCCATTGCTCTTGATCAGACATACGCTGCATTTCTCCCATCTATTTTCGTTTTAATCTCTGTTTACGGCGGTTCTTCCCATCTGCCATCGCCTGTTTGCGGAGATTAGATGACTCAGTGACAGCTTGCTTTTCTTCCTTCACTCCATGTATCTTCTTCAGTTCTGCAGCCAATGACGCAATCGTTGGATGACTATACATCATGACCACTGGAACCTCTATACCATAAATTGATTTAATATGACCGCTCATCTGCAGTAAATCAAGGGATGTCGCACCCATTTCAAAGAAGTTCTCATTCACATCCGGTTCATGAGGAAAAAAGGAGCTGAGTACATCACACAATGATGCTTCTAGACGATCATCTATGACCTGCGATATTTGTTGAGTCGACTCTTCTTCCTGCTGCATAGGTGTTAATCGGTGTTTCATTCTCTCACCCATGTCTCGAACAGAAACAAGAATTTGCGGATAATCTAAACGCAGCACTTCCTGAAAGGCCTTGATTCCTTCATCTGGTGAAATTCCCGCCTGCTCCTCGAGCGTCATCATGTCATTGACTTTGGCCGCTAATGCTGAGTTGTGTGCCATACCGACTTTTTCCCATCGATCCCAGTTTAAAGAAATCACTGGCTTTCCTTCCTGCCTCTTCTCATGAGCAAAGCTGTCCATAAAAGCATTGGAAGCGGCATAAGCCACTTGTCCAGCCGCTCCAAGAAAGGACACTAGGGATGAACAAAGTAAAAAGAAGTCGAGCGTTTCATCCTGGAGTGCTTCATCCAGCACATAGGTCCCGTTGATTTTTGGCAGACACATGCGAATTTCATCGTCTGCTGTTCTTGCTTGGATGATCTTCCCATCTGCCTCTCCTGCCGCATGGATGACACCATGTAAATCACCAAATGATGTATGAGCCAGCTGGATCGCTTTCTGCACGGCGTCTTTATCTGACACATCACCGTGTACAGTTAGTACATCAGCTCCTAACTCTTCAAGAGTCATCAGCTTTTTCACGGTTTCAGCTTCTTTCCCATCCGCATCACGCAGCTCATGCCATGCAGAGCGTTCACGTATTTGTGATCGGCTGAGGAACACAAGTTTTGCTTGATACGTTTCTGCTAAATGTTGAGCTAGTGTGAAACCAATGCCTCCCATACCGCCGGTCAGGAGGTAAACACCATGAGTCCTGATAAGCTGTGTGGACGATTCCTCTTTGCTTAAAGGTGTACTTGAAGCTTTTCGAACCCACCTACTGTTCCCCCGATACGCCACGACTGCCTCTTGATCGTGCATTGCAACCTCATATGAAAGAAATAGCGGCCAGTCCGCCTTTGTTTCCTGACATAAATCAACGTGCTGACACGCAATGTGCTGATATTCTTGAGGAATGGTCAGAGCTAGTCCAGTGCATGTTGCTTGAAGAGGATTGACCTTCTCCATCCCGATGACATCATGCGCTTGATTTGTCACAAGATGAAGACGGATGGTTGTGTTATGATGCTGACTGATCAGCCTGACGAGATCAAGTACAGATAAGTAGTTCGGCTGATCACCTGTATCTTCTGTTAGTTCATCATGCATCCAGATGATCCCTTCCGGTATAAATCCAGATTGCTGCAGTTCAGCCATCACCCACTCTAAGTGCGACAGCATATGAACGTCAGCCTTCATCACCTGGTCATTTTCTTTGATCGTATGATCACTTTGACAGACGCTGACAACCTCTGCATGCCGCTCTTTCAAATAAGCGGCAATATGACCATTTTTCTCAAAAACCAAGATACGCTTCCCTTGATGATGCTGCTCTTTTAGTACAGGTGCAGAGCGCTCCCATACCGGAATGTAAAACCAGTCTTGAAAATCAGCGGAGAGTGTCTCCCCCATTTCTGATGGTGCTAAATTGCTCATCAGCTGATCCGCTTTAAACTGCGGAGAGGGGAATATTTGATGCTCAAATGGATATGTTGGCAGTGACACTCGATATGGGGTCTTTTCTTTTCTGACAGCGCTCCAGTTCGGTTCCACTCCAAAACTCCACAGCTTCCCTATAGCCTTTTTCATATATTCATCATCAGCAGCTTGTTCTTTTGGATGTCTCACCAATGAAACAGCCGCTGCTTTGTTCACATCATAGTCATCATGTCGTCTCACAAATTGAGTCAACGTATGACCTGGTCCCACTTCAATGAAAACCACTTCACCAAGTCCAAGTAACGTCTCTAACCCTTGACTAAATAAAACAGGCTGCCTGATATGAGATGCCCAGTAATCAGGCGATGAGGCTTGCTCATTTGTTAACCAGCTTCCTGTCACATTCGAAAGGATCGGAACCTCGCCCTGCTGATAGGTGATCTCTGAGAGAGCGTTCTTAAACTGTACGGACGCTTCAGCCATCATACTCGTATGAAAGGCGTGAGAGGTTTTCAATGTTTGGACAGAAGCTCCTCTTTTTTCAGCTTGTTCGAGATAGATCTGTAACCGTTCTGGAGGACCGGAAACAACAGATAATTGTGAGCTATTCACCGCAGAAAGCTCGACACCCTCAGGAAGATCATGTTCAATCTCTTCGGCAGAGAGTGACACTCCGGCCATTTCACCCCGAGGCATTTTTTGCATCAAACTGCCTCTTTTTAAAACGATCCGGATTGCATCTTCAAGGTGTATGATACCGGCCACGCAGGCAGCTGTTATTTCTCCAATACTATGACCAATGAAATAATGCGGACGTATGCCTAGTCCCATCAGCTTCGATGCGAGCGCATACTCAAAACTAAACAAGATGATTTGTGTATATGATGTTTGCTGTATGAGTTGTTCTGCTTTTATGAACTCTTCTTCGGTTGTT
The DNA here is from genome assembly GCF_038005165.1 of Bacillus sp. FSL K6-2431. Classification (NCBI taxonomy): domain Bacteria; kingdom Bacillati; phylum Bacillota; class Bacilli; order Caryophanales; family Bacillaceae; genus Bacillus; species Bacillus sp. FSL K6-2431. The sequence goes on from NZ_JBBOSQ010000001.1 coordinate 1,398,879, forward strand.
GGATATAACACGTTCTCGATCTCAACACCTGATAAAGATAAAATGATGGCAAAACATTTCTGAAGCGTTTGTTTAAATTCAGGATCTTTCTCATATAAATCCTTGCCCATATTCACATACTGAGCACCTTGTCCAGAAAACATCCAGACAACTGCCGGCTGTTGAAAGGCCTTTTGCGGCTGTCCAGCTGACTGGAATGTGCGGTCAGGCCCTGCAAGAAAAGCTTGTCGATAAGGAAAATGCTTTCGTCCCTCTTGCAGTGTAAAGGCAGCCTCGGATAGTGTGACACGCTTTTGTTCTTTTAAATAAGATGTCATTTGTTCAGCCGATTTTTGAACCGCCTGTTTCGATCTTGCAGAAATCACCATTAGTTCATGATCTCTTTCTACTGACGGTTTGTCGGCGGCGGGTGCCTCTTCCATGATCAGGTGTACATTCGTTCCACCGACTCCAAACGAACTAACTCCAGCACGCAGCGGCTGCTCTGTTTTCATCCATGGTACGGGGGTTGTATTGACATAAAATGGACTTGATTCAAAATCAATTTTCGGATTCGGTTTTTTATAATGAAGGCTAGGCGGCAGCATCTGATGGTACAGACTAAGCGTTGTCTTGATAAAACCTGCAACCCCTGCGGCTGAGTCAAGATGACCAATATTGGTTTTCACAGACCCAATCGCACAAAACTGCTTTTTATCCGTTTGAAAGGCTTTCTTTAGTGACTCAATTTCAACCGGATCTCCAAGAGTTGTACCGGTGCCGTGTGCTTCAATATAAGAAATACTCTCAGCTTCTACACGACTGATGTTGAGTGCCTTTTTAATCACTTCGCTTTGTCCTTCTATGCTTGGTGCTGTGTAGCCAACCTTCCGCCCGCCGTCATTGTTATAGGCTGACCCTTTAATCACGCCATAGATATGGTCCTTATCCTTTAGTGCCTGCTTTAATGATTTGAGCACAACAACACCGCAGCCCTCACCGCCAACGGTGCCTTCTGCCTGTTCATCAAAAGCCCGGCAGTGCCCATCTGGCGACATGATCATGCCTTCTTGATACATGTATCCTTTTTTGTGAGGGGTCGTAATGGTGACGCCGCCGGCGAGTGCCATTTTACATTCTCCAGTAATCAGGGCACGCGCCGCCATATGAATGGCAGTCAAAGAGGAAGAACAAGCTGTATCAACAGCTACGCTCGGCCCCTTCAAATTCAATTTATAAGATACCTTTGTGTTCATGAAATCTTTATCTGTTAACTGAACAGCCGCAAATTGTTCGGATGAGTGATTCGTTCTCATCAGCATGGATGCAGCTTGCCAATATAAATTAGCAGAAGCGGCTCCAAATAAACCAATCGGTTCCTGATAGGTTTCAGGGTTATAGCCTGCATCTTCAAGTGATTCCCACGCCACCTCATGAAACATGCGGATTTGCGGGTCCATTACTTCTGCTTCACGCTGTGAATAACCAAAGAAATCTGCATCAAAATGATCATGCTGATCAACTGCTCCTTTGGCACGTACATATTGCTCATGATCCAATGCTTCTTTCTCAACCCCTGCCTCAAGCAGCTCTTCCTTCGAAAAGAACGTAATGGACTCTCTTCCATTTGCAAGGTTGTCCCAAAAGTGATGAATATTCTTTGCTCCGGGAAAACGGCAGGCCATCCCAATCACTGCAACCTCTAATCCTGTGAACTTACTCATCTATCATCCCGCCTAACAGTTGAGCGGCACTTTCTAAGTCATCCGCTTCATTTTCTCCATCATCTTCGATCTGTTTCTCTTGCCCTGATGCTTTGTTTTTTAATTGCGTAGCTATTTGCGAAACAGTTGTATATTGGAACAGCTCCATCACTGTCAGCTCCTGCTGAAATTCCTCTTTCACTTTATTGGACAACTCAACGATATTAAAAGAGTTCCCGCCTAAGTCAAAAAACGGTTCATCTATACGAATCTGCGAAGCAGGGACTTGTAAAATAGAGGCGAAAATGCGAACAAGCTTCTGCTCTGTTTCATTATGTGCTTGAATGGTCACAGGCTCTTGATTGTTTGACAGCTGATCTTCTGGATTCGGTAGTGCTTGGATATCCAATTTCCCTGATAGATTCAAAGGAAATTGCTCTATTTGGATGACATGTCTCGGCACCATATAACCTGGTAATCTTTCACTTAAAGACTGACGAAGCGCACGCTGATCTATCACTTGTTTTGCCATCATGTATGCGCAAATGTATTGGTCCTGATCCTGCGTTTCCTTAGGAATGACAATGACATCTTGAATCAGTCCTTGCATATGCGGGTCATCAAGAATCGCTCTACGGATTTCCTCTAGCTCAATTCGATATCCCCTAATTTTCACTTGACCGTCGTTTCTCTTGGCAAATTCTAATAAACCATCAAACCGCCATCTTGCAAGATCTCCCGTACCGTATAACATCCCGCTGCTCAGCTCTGGTTTTTTGATAAATTTCTCCTTGCTCAGATCAGGGTGATTGATGTACCCACGACCTACACCATCGCCTGCTATATATAACTCTCCAAAGACGCCAATCGGAACTGGCTCTCCTTGCGCGTCACATATGAAAATATGCTCATTCGGCATCGGCTGCCCAATAGGAATGACTTGCTCAGCCCAGTCTTGGGGAATCAAAAAGGATGATGACTGAACCGTACATTCAGTCGGCCCATACGCATTTATCATGATTGGTTTTTCACCTGATATATGCTGTAAAAATTGATCCATCAGCTCTTTTGTGAACACCTCTCCGCCCACCAGCATCATCTTCAATGCTGGCAGGTCTTGTTTCGATTGCGCTGCTGCCTTGTTCATCAGCTTCAAGTGAGAGGGGGTCACATCAGACAGCTGAATGTGATGTTCTTGGTAAAACGACCATAACGCATGCCCATCCATACGGACTTCATCTTTGGCAATATGCAGCGTATGCCCGAGGAGCAATGCCGGGAACAATGTTTGAACAGACGCATCAAAAATGTGTGAAGCCAGCATCCCTACTTGCAAAGGATTAGGGAGCAGATCAAAAAAGCGCGTTTTCATTCCATATACCAAATTAATGACATGACGATGTTCGATAACGACACCTTTCGGATGCCCTGTCGTACCTGATGTATACAGGACATACGCCATATCCGAAGGCGAGATAGACCAAGTCATATTCTCTTTTATTGATGGTTCTTGAAGCATGTCTTGAATCACATGGACCTCGACATCCAATCCTTCGTGTCCTTCTGCATCCGAGACAATAGCTGTAGCGCCGCTGTTTTTGAGCATATACCGAATTCTTTCAATCGGCAGATGAACATCAATCGGTAAATAAGCATAGCCAGCCTTTAAGATGCCAAGAATGGCAATGACAAGTTCAGCAGATCGATACATTCTGAGTCCAACAGGAGCCTCACGTGTTATCTGACTTTGAGATAGTCTAAGCGCAATGCGATCTGATAAATGATCAACCTCTTCATATGTATAGGAGGTGGTGCCAAACACAACAGCCGTTCGCGCTGGATGCAATTGGACTTGTTGTTGAAATAACGACACAATATCACGATCCACTGGATAAGCGAGCGACTCCCCTTGAAACGAATCAAACAGCTGATTTTTCTCTATATCAGATAAAAATGAGTGTGTGCTCATCGTTTGCTCAGACGTTTCGAGACATTGCTCTGTGAATCCCATGAAATGATTGGAGAACTGCTCCATCATGTTGTCATCATAAATGGAAGCATCCCAGTGAACTTCAGCATGAAGGTGATCTTGTTCTTTCTTCCAAACAATAAGCACATCCGCATGCAGCTGCTCTCTGTCAACTTGCCCATGCAATGTCTCAAATGCACATGCCAGATTGACACGCTTCTTGTCTTCTCCTGCTGAATGCCAAAGCTCATCCATTAAAATATGAACAGGATAGTTTTGATGACGCACTGCCTCCTGAAACGATTGTTTCACTGCCTCTAGCCCTGCACTAAAGCTCATATGAGGCTCAATCTCTGCCTTCAGCGGCAGCATATGATTGATGGCGGATTGATTAGCAGACTGTTCCATTGTAGGAACAGTCACCATCAACTCAGTTTTTCCGCTATAACGTTGAAGCAAGCCAAAAGCTGCTGTGGTTAGCACGATAAACAGGCGCAAATCAGAATCTCCACATAATTGCTTTAACGAATGATTCATAGCCACAGGGAAGGACGAATGAAGCGATCGGTTCATTGCAGCAGGCTTGGCATGTGAAACCGTATGAGGAATGCGGCCATCAAGCTGGACACCTGATAAGATCGATGTCCAGTAGGCTCTTTCTAACACCCTTTCCTTCGCCGCTGCTTTCAGTTGAAAATCATCATGTTCAATCACTCTTCCATTCACCTCTTTACTTATATTTTCAAGTCATCTAATTCGAAAAGAGATACGTCATCTAATTGCTTGAATGAAGAAGTCAGTTCGATCTCCTCTATTCTTACAGCATCTACTGAAACAGCCCTCATGATGTCTTTCAGCAAGCCCGCAATCTGCTCGATGGTTTCCTCTGTGAAAAGCTCAGTATTATATTCAATCGTTGAAGAAAGACCGTCTTCCTGCTCATACGCAATCCAGAGTAAATCAAAGCGTGACGTTCCTGTCTCATACGGATAATCACTAAAGGTTAAACCGCCTACCTTCAGTTCTGGCTGATTCATATTTTGCAAGGCGAACACAGCATCAAACAATAGATTCCGGCTGACACTCCGGCTTAACTGGAGGTCTTGAACCATTTGTTCATATTGATAGTCTTGATGTCCGAAATCATCGATGACATGTGCTTTCACATCCTGCAGGAATTGCTGGTACGTCAGCTCTGCTTTAGGATACAAACGAAGTGGCAGCATATTGACAAAAATACCGATCACTTGCTGCAGCTCCTCTTGTTTTCTCCCTGCTACCGGAACCCCGACCGTGATATCTGATTGTCCGCTTAATTTATGAAGTAAAATCTGATATACACTTAACAAGCCCATAAACAGTGTGGCGTCTTCCTGTAAAATCACCTGCTTAAACGCGTTCAGCTCCGCTTCTTCTATACGGAACGTATAATGTCCGCCGCGGAATTGTCTCACTTCTGGCCGATCGAAATCTGTTGGCAGATCAAGTAGCGGGGCACTTTCTAACCGGTTTTTCCAGTAATCACTCGATTCTTTCAGTGCTTCTGATGCAAGCAGGTCATTTTGCCATTCTGAAAAATCTTTATATTGCAGAGCGAGAGGCTCAAGCGTCCTACCGTCATATAACTGCATAAAGTCATTGACCAAAATATCTTGAGAAAGACCGTCTGAGATAATGTGGTGCATGTCCAGCATGAGTACGAATTCCTCATCTGCCAGCTTCATCACACCGACTCTCATCAATGGAGCTTCACTTAACGTAAAGGCAGTCAAAAATTGTTCAATCACTTGTTTTTGCTCTTCCTCAGATCCTTGTGTTGATCCGTTAGTGAGGTCAAACAATGTGACTGCAAAAGGTACCTCTTCTTCAATCTTTTGATAAGGGACGCCATTCTCTAGTACAAACGCTGTCCGCAAACTTTCGTGTCTCTTAATGAGCTGCTGAAATGCCCGTTCCAACCTGCTAATATCGAGTTTCCCTTTGATTCGTCCCGCTTTAAACTCATTGTATCCTGTGCTGTTTACATCCATTTGCTGCATGAGATACAACCGTTTTTGCGCAGACGACAGAGGATAATGCTCCTTCACTTCGGCTTTTTCAATCGCATGATAAGCAGCAGTATCTGCTTGATCGATATATGCTGCCATTAATCGTATCGTAGGGATTTGGAAAAATTGTGGCAGCGTCAGCTCTACACTAAATGCACGATGAATGATGCCAATGAAGGTAATCGCCTTTAGAGAATCTCCACCCATTTCAAAGAAATGATCATCTATGCCAATTTCATCAATCTTAAAGAATGCTTGCCAATGTTGACTTAATGCCTTCTCCAGCTCCGTTTCTGGTGCCGCATAATTCGTGGAAAGCGCTGGTCGAGAATACAGGTTGCCATCTTGTTCATGCTCTCCGCCGCTCTCTTCCTCAAGGGATAAACGGTCTACATATCGGTGAATACGATCATGTAAAGATGTTGTCGAAATAACCATTTGTTCCACTTGATCCAGCGAAAGCAATCGTTCAAAGATCATTCTTCCTTCTTTTTCTGTAATTAACGTTTCGGTGACATCATCTCCGATTGGAAGATCAAGCTGCTTCCCCTGCTCAAATTCCCAGCCGTCAAAGCTAATGACAGACCACTGTGTTTCTGAACGTAGATTGCGTTCATACACGTACGCATCGATGAAATGATTCACAGCTGTATAGGCTGTAAAACCGAGTCCGCCCAAGATCGGTGACAAAGATGACAGGACAAAACAGAAATCAAGGGATCGATCACTTAAGGCAGCATCAAGATGAAGCACACCATTCATCTTCGCTTCAAAATGCGGCTCCGAAAAAGTGACATCTGTTTGCTCCATCACCTGGAAAGATTGGTCGCCTGTCACTCCAGCTGCATAGATCACGCCATCGATCTGCCCATATGATGCATCCACTGTGTTGAACAATTGCTGGATATCTTCCTTGTGACGAACGTCTACTTTCTGAATGAGAACATCTGCACCTGTCTCTTCCAGCGCCATTACCCTTTGGATTTTTTTCTTTGTTGGATCCTGTTCATCATGCGCAGACAGCCATTCTTGCCACTTGCTTCTATCAGGGAGTCCAGATCTGCTCGTTAAGATCAATGTTCCCTTCGTTTGCTTGGCCAAAGTCTGGGCGATATTCAATCCAATAAACCCAAGTCCGCCAATTAAAATGTATACACCATCTTTTTTAGCCAAATGAGCCTGTCCTGTTTCAGGAACTGAACTATTCGCATACTTTTTCACATATCGCTTATTTCGTCGATAGACCGTGAGAAGCTGTCCATACGCTCGATCTAGCTCATCGCTTATTTGCTTTAGCAATCTCTTTTCTTGAACCCCATTTTCCACTGGGCGATCAATATCAAGAATGCGGTAACGTAAGTTCGGTGTTTCCTGTGAAATCACCATCGCAGGCCCTAGATGGATCGCTTTTTCAGGATAAAGTACAGGCTCACCGCCAACGGCATACGTCAATGAGGAAAGAACTGTAATCGATACCTTTTGGTCCAACACATATTTTTTCAGTGCCTGGCCGATATAAAGCAAGGAGTAATAAGCATCTTGCTGCGTTTGCTTCACCCATTCTTCTTCCGTGTGAGATAGCTGTCGTTCTGAAAGCCCCCATAGATGACAAACTTTCGACACGTTGATTTCATCATCTGCCAGATTTGACATGAGCCTTTCATAATCAGATGGCTCATGTGACCGAATGGTATAGCTTTTTTTGTCATGCTTCGTAAATTCATTTCCTTTACGAACCACTACGGACTCGTTCCGTTTCGTCAGGAGCTCAGCCGCAATCTTCTCTCCAAAAGCAGATGGATCTGCAAACAAAAGCAAGGCTCCGCCAGACGTATCTTCTGATGGCACGCAAGGTAAAAGATCCGCTTCCCAATGAGGGGTATAGAACCATTCATCCATTTGCTGCTTTCGTCCAGACTGCTTTGGTTTTTCTTGTTTCACACGATCTGCTGCATCATACCAATAGGAAGTTTGATCAAATGCATACGTTGGCAGCGGCATTTTCCGCGGCTGACGGTTTAGATGGAACCTGTCCCAATCAATGGATAATCCGTTTGTCCATAAACGTCCGATTTGACCAAGTAAAAATTCAGTATCCGTCACATCTTGTTTTGCATGTCTTAACACATGACATACATGCTGGTTCAGGCCGTTCAGCGACCGGTTGACCATCACGCTTAAATCTTGTCCTGGACCAATCTCAATTAATTGAATATTGTCCTCTTGTAAAATATTTGTGATGCCTTCAGCAAAGCGAACTGTATCGGTCATATGCCTTTTCCAATAAGACATATCCTTCGCACTCGTATCTGTCATCCAATCTCCTGACAGATTCGAAATGAATGGAATACGAAGCGACTTGGCGTTAATATGCGTTAATTTTTCTCCGAATTGCTCCGCTGCCTCCTTCATGACATGTGAGTGGGCGGCAATGGTTCCACCTAATCGCATACACATCAATCTGTTGCTTTTTAGCTCTTGTTCAAATTCACTTATCGCCTCTTCTAGACCTGACACGATACATGATGAATCATTGACAACCGCGAGAGAAATATCGTTTGGAAGCATCGGTTTTAGCTCTGCCTCAGGTAATGGAACACTCATCATGACGCCAGCTGGTGACGACTGCATCGCATTCGCACGATAGGCGACCATGGACATTGCGTCCTTTAAGCTGAATAGCCCTGATATGGCGGCTGCCGTTAATTCGCCAAAGCTATAGCCGATCATTGCATCAGGACGAACGCCCCATTCAATGAAAAGCATGGATAAGGCATATTCAATGGCAAAAATGGCTGGCTGTGCATATTGAGTACTTGCCAATTGTTCACGTGCCTTTTCTGTTTCAGCTGCTAATGGGTACAGAATACGGGCAAGACTTCGTCCCGTTGCTTCTTCATATGCTTGAAAACAAGCATCCATTTGCTTCTTAAAGTAAGGCTCTTCCCGGTACAAATCTAATCCCATATTGAGATATTGATTGCCTTGTCCAGAAAACATAAAAATAATCTTTTGCTTTTCCACATGCGAATGCATGAGCTTCCCAATGCCCTTGCCTTGCTTTTCTGTTAATACTCTTAGAGCATCTTCTCTGTTTGCCGCAACAAATGCCTGACGAAAACCAAAGGATTGTCTTCCTGTTTGCAGCGTATAAGCTGCGTCTGCCAAATTGATAGAAGGTGTGTTTTCTATTTGGCTTGCGAGTTTGTCTTTCATTCGTTCCAAGCTCGTTTTGCTCTTGGCTGAAAGAACAAGCAGCTCAGCAGAACGAGGCATTTGCTGACGATCTCTTTGTGGTGCTTCTTCTAAGATGACATGTGCATTCGTTCCACCCATTCCAAATGAGCTCACCCCCGCCCGCCGCAAATGGGAAGCTGGCTGCTTCCAGTCGGTCAGCTCAGTGTTTACAAAGAAAGGACTGTGCTCAAATGCAATGTTTTCATTGGCTTTTTTGAAGTGAAGACTAGGTACAAATGTGTGATGCTGAAGCGAAAGCACAGCTTTGATCAAGCCAGCTGCTCCTGCCGCTGCATCTAAATGTCCAATATTTGTTTTCACAGACCCAATGCGGCAAAATTGTTTTTTCTCTGTGTCGAAAGCCTTTGTGAGCGCCTCTATTTCAATCGGATCACCAAGTGATGTGCCAGTTCCATGTGTTTCCACATATTCAATCGTCTCTGGTGAAACATCTGCTTGATGCAGGGCATCCTGAATGACACGTGTCTGTCCTTCGACGCTCGGAGCATTGAAACCAACCTTTTGATCACCATCATTGTTGATGGCAGAGCCCTTAATAACCGCATAAATATGGTCACCATCTTCTATGGCTTCACTAAGTGCTTTTAAAGCAACAAGACCAACACCATCTCCGCCAACAGTTCCATCTGCTTGATCATCAAAAGCGCGGCAGTGGCCATCACTTGATTTCACCATGTTCTGCTGATAAACGTAGCCTGATTTCACTGGGTGCAGGATCGACACACCTCCCGCAAGAGCTACATCTGAATCACCATTTGCAATGGATTGACAGGCCAAATGCAAGGCGACCAAGGAAGTTGAACAAGCGGTTTGCAGCGTAAGCGCCGGTCCTTTCAAATTCAATTTATGGGCAATTCTTGTACTGACGGTATACGTATCATTGAGTGAACCCACTTCAAACAGCTCTGACATGCTGCTATCAAGGGAAGCGGCAAAACGCTGAATCCATTGGAAGTTCGAAGTGGACCCAGTAAACAACCCGACCTTCCCCGTATAATCTTCTTGTACATACCCCGCATCTTCCAGCGCCTTATAGGCGTATTCATGCAGGAGACGTATTTGAGGATCCATCATTTCTGCCTGACCTGGCGAATAGCCGAAGAAGGATGCATCAAATAAATCAGGTCCATCAATGACACCCTTTGCCCTCACATAATCGGATCGCTCGAAGGTTTGGCGGTCAATACCAGCTTCAAGCAGTTCTTCATCGGAAAAGAAGGAAATTGATTCTTCTCCATTCTTCAAATTTCGCCAGAATGCCTCAACATTTTTCGCACCTGGGAATTTACCAGCCATTCCAATAATGGCAATCGGCTCATTGGCTTTTCTTATCTTTTGTTTTACAGGCTGCGTGTCCGCCGCTGTCTGCTCTGAATCGCCGCTTAAATATGCGGCAAGCTCTCTAATCGTTGGGCGGCGGAACATTTCGACCATTGGAATGCTTTGATTCAATTGCTTAGCGAGCTGTTGATTGACGTGGATCAAATTGAGTGAATGCCCGCCAATGTCAAAGAATTTGTCATGAACACTTACCTCATCTAAGCCGAGCACCTTTTTCCAAATGTCTTGAATGACTTTCTCCGTATCAGAAAGATAGTCAGAGCCCGCCTGTTTTTTCGTTTGCTGCGCCTGTTTTAAAGCAGGTAAAGCTCGTTTATCTAGTTTGCCATTGGCAGTCAGCGGCATATCGTCTAATTGAACAAAGTGAGTTGGGATCATATAATCCGGCAGTTGATCAGCCAACGCTTGTTTTATTGCCGCTTGATCAAGTATGGCTGTCGTGACAACATATGCGGCCAAACATGGTGTACCAGAAACATCTGGCTTTACAACAACAGCTGCTGCTTTTATTCCTGGCTGTTCATTCAACCAAAATTCAATCTCACCAGTTTCAATCCGGTAGCCTCTCAGCTTCACTTGATCATCATTTCGACCTAAAAATTGAATGAGACCATTAGGGAGAATGCGCGCTGCATCACCTGTTTTATAAATTTTTTCTCCTGGCTGGAAAGGGTGATCGACAAATCTTTCTTCGGTTAGTTCTGGGCGATTCAAATAGCCTTTTGCGACACCTTTTCCGCCAATATATAATTCACCGACGGCTCCTTCCGGCATGAGATTCATATGTCTGTCAAACAGAAGAATATCTGTATGCTGTGCTGGCTTTCCAATCGGTACATACACGTCTTGATCAAGATCCTGATCATATCGATGAATCATGCAGCCAACGACCGTTTCAGTTGGTCCATATTCATTCACAATTTCAATTGGCTGCGGAAAGGACTGCTGAATTGATTTCGCTAAAGATGTTTCCAGCTGCTCTCCGCCTAAAATGAAACATTTCATTTGGCTGTCTGGGAAAGACAAATGCTTAATAAACTGTAAATGAGATGGTGTCAGTTTCATCACATGTACACGGTTGTCGTTTATGATGTCTTCGACAAGTAGCTGCCGGTTTTCATGGTGATAAATCATGATGGTATTTCCTGAAATGAGCGGCGTGAAAATAGAAGTAACCGTCAAGTCAAAGGACAGTGAGGTATACAAAGCAAAATGCCTTGTTTCTCCTCGAACATATACTTGCTTCGCCCAATCAATATAGTTGGCTAAGCCAAGATGATGAATGAGTACTCCTTTTGGTCTTCCGGTCGTTCCTGATGTATAAATGCAGTAGGCTGTTTGGTCTGAGGTGATGGCTTGTGCCAAGTTGTCTGATGGTCCGGTGTATAGATCCGGCTGCGTGATATCAATTTTTTCTCCATGATAGGCATAGGTGAGCCCTTTCATTGGATGAGTTAAGAGCCATTCTACTCCGCTGTCTTCTAATAGATATTCTATTCGTTCCTGCGGATATTCAGGATCAATCGGCACGTAAGCACCGCCAGCTTTTAAGATCGATAAGCATGCTATCACCATTTCAATGGAATGCTCTGCTAAAATGCCGACACGCTGCTCCTGTTTGACCCCTTTGTTTTGTAAATAATGTGCGAGCTGGTTCACTCTCTTATTGAGTTGTTCATATGTAACCGTCGTATCGCCAAACTCAACTGCGACTGCCGCTGGCGTTCGCTCCACTTGTGCTTCAAATAGATCAATCACCGTTGGCTCATGGCTAGGTGTTGCTCCGCCGTATTGCTGGAAGACCGCTAACTGCTTTTCTTTCTCTTCTTCTGATAGCAACTGGAGCTGAGCAGCAGATTTGTGCGGATGTGCACAGGCATCAGACAGGAGATGAAGAAAATGCTGACACCAATTTTCGATTTGCTCAGCTGAAAAGCTGACAGGGTTATACACCAATGAAAAGTGCAGCTGATCATCAAACGCCTGAACACTAAGCGTGAGATCGAATTCTGTCTGCTCAGTCATCTCAAATCCACGAATACGAATTGGCTGATCGTTTTTCGTGAGCATTTGATCTAGTGGATAGTTTTCAATGACGACGATTGAATCGAATAATGATTGCTCTGCAGTCATTCCTGCATATTTTTTTAAGTCAGATAGTGGGGTATGTTCATATTCATTTCTTACAGCGATCTCACGGCTCACCTCCTGCATCTGTTCAAGAATTGGCCGCTCCTGTTCGAATGAGACTCGCAGCGGTAAAGTGTTAATGAACAGCCCAGTCATCTTTTCAATATGAGGGACATCCGCATTTCTCCCTGATACTGTTGTCCCAAAGACAATATCATCTTGGTTCGCATACTTAGATAGTAAAACTCCCCACAGCGTATACATCACAGATGCCAGCGTCACGTCATATTGATTTGTGAATTTGCTCAAGCTCTCCGCAATGGAAGTATCCACTTGATGTTCATATTGATGAAACACTTCTGAAGGTTCATATGCGCCGCTTGACTTCGGAAGCAGTTCTGCATAACTCCATCCGTTGAAAACATTTTTCCAATAGGCGGCTTGTGCTTCTGTCTGTTGAAGGTTTTTCTGCTGCCATTTGACAAAGGATTGGTAGGACGGTCTTTGTTCCAGAAGAGGTTTGTCCCCATTCGATAAGCGCTCATATGCACTCATCCAATCGCTTAATACAATCCCAAGGCTCCATCCGTCCAATAAAATGTGATGGAAGCTAATGAGAACCCAGCTGACTTCATCATTCACTTCACATAACGTCAGGCGGAATGGGACTTCCTGCAGATCAAAGCGTTCTTCTCGGTTCTGTGCCGTCACCTCTTCTTTCAGCACATGAAGAGGCTCCTTCGCTTGCGTGAAATCACGATATCGAATGTCTGGCTGATGCTCCTTCAGCACAATTTGTACTGGCTTTGCCAGTTCCTGCCATCTGAACAATGTTCTAAGCATTTCATGCTGTTTGGTGACATTCGTCCATGATTGTTCAAAAATGTCTCGATCTATTGGTCCGTCTATTTCGATCAGCAGTTGTTCAAAATAAGCTGTTCCGTTCGGTTCCATTAAATGATGAAACAGCAGTCCTTCTTGGATCGTAGTGACACCTAACATATTTTCAATGTTCTGTTTATCCAGCTTCTGCGGCTGTAAAGCCATGGGATCATCTCCTTTCTCTCTAAGAATGTTTCACAAAATAATGGCGTAAACCATAGTTAGCAATAACCTGCTGCTGAATTTGCGAAGTTCCTTCAATAATTTCAAGCACCTTTGCTTCACGATATAGTCTTGAAGCTGAGTTTTCCCGGCTAAATCCACTTCCGCCATGAATTTGGACATTTGTATTTGTAATGTCAACGGCAATTTTAGAGGTGAAATATTTTGCGATGGATGTTTCAGTGATCGCATCAGGATGATTCGCTTCTCTCATTTCCCCAGCCTTTAGGCATAAGGCTCTCGCTGCATGGAGCTGGGTCACCGCATCTCCGATCATGCCTTTGATCATTTGATGCTTGTACAATTTTTCATTAAACTGTGTTCTTTTACGCGAATACGTGACAAGAGAATCAACGGCTTCTTGTGCGATGGCAAGCCCTGCCCAAGCGACACTGTATCTTCCATGGTCTAATGCGAGTGACACCACATGGTTAAATCCGCCTCCAACTGGTCCTAAGACACAGTCTTCATGAACCTGAACATGATCGAGGGTGATTTCCGCTAAATATGACGCTCGGTTGGCCATCATTCCTGTAATCCTCTCAATCTCTACACCCGGCTGATTTCGATCGACAAGGAATGCCGTGACTTGTTCACCGTCTCTTGCAATCACAATAAAGAAATCGGCAATCGCTCCAAAGGAAATCCACTTTTTCTTCCCATTTAATACATAGGATTGCCCTTCCTTTTGATAGCTTGTTTCAACATGATTGGCATCTGAACCAATATTCGGCTCTGACAAAGCAAAGGCTCCGATTTTTTCTCCCTTGGCTAATTCAACGAGCCAGCCTTGTTTTTGCTCTTCTGTTCCATAACGAAGAATGGCTTCTCCTACAAGTGAATTCACTGTCAATAATGTGCGTACATTACAGCAAGCTTTTCCCACTTGTTCTGTGAACTGTCCATATGCGATTGGATCAAGCCCTAGCCCTTGATAGGAAGACGGGATACCTGCTGCCAAGTAGCCTCTTTTTGCCATATCTCGAATCAGTGACTCTGGCAAATGTTCCGTCTCATCGAATTCATTGGCAAACGGACGGATATGTTCATCGCAATACTGGCGAATTTCTTCAACGGCATTGATCGTTTGTTCAGCTGTTTTCATGAAGAGCCGCCCCCTGTTGTTTTCTCTCAATTAAGGCGACAATGCGATTGACCGTACTAAAATGAGCAATGTCGAGGTCTTCGTTATCTAATTGGAATTGAAAGTCTTGCTCGATATAGTTCACTAGTTTCATCGCAAATAGAGAATTCACAAAGCCTTGTTCAAAAATATGATCATCATTTCCAAGCTCAATTTCCTCATCAAATACCACTAGGTTTTGCTCGATATAGGCTCTTACTTGTTCGTGTAGGTTCATGATTTAATCTCCTCGCTTTTCGCTTTTTTATTGTTTGGCTGGGTCTTTCTGATTTAATTCAATATTGACATCTACGTATTCTGGGAAAGGCTGAATCATGCTTAAATCATTTTCAAACAAGATATAGCCGTCCTCCCCTTTCTCAATTTCTTTGAAATTCGCAAACTTATATGTGATGTACATCATGCGGTTTCGGTCGGTTTGTTTAAAGTCAGCGACAAGCCGCTTTCCTCGCTTTTTCGCTTCTTGCAAAATCGTTGTGAGTAAGATGGTCCCAACACCACGAGACATGACGCGGCAAGACATAAGCAGCAGTTTGACATGCCATGTGTCACCTGTTTCTTCTATTAATGAGAGTCCAATTTTTCCATAGGAACCGAATTTATCTTCAAGTTCACAGACAAGCAGCAAGTGAGAATCTGATTGACGGAAGAAATCAAGCTCTTCATAATCGTAGGTTTTCCCGCTCGCATTTAATTGATTGGTACGGACGGTCAATTCTTCAGCGCGCTGGAGGTCTTGTTCTCCTGCTTCTGATATCACGAATTTCATATGTAAAGACGCCAAGAATTTCTCAGGCGGCCCTTCATATTTCTCTTCTTCCCGCTGCCTTTTGTCCGCTTCTAAGTACATTCTTCTGCGTCGTCTAGCATCTTCTGTGATAAAGACTGGACGCAGCCGATCATCAGTGAGTAATGACAGATAATCCACTGCATCCCAGCACGTAATCTCTGGATGAACAGCCTTCACTTCTTCTCGTTCAAATGGCTGATCATCAATAAAGAGAATGGTATCTTTATGAATATTTAGGCGCTCGCTGATTCTCTCTAATGAACTAGATTTGGCATTCCAATGAATCTCTGGATAGAGAAAGAAATGTTCGATTCCGAAGGCAGAAAGCTTTTCCTTCACGGCTGCTTCATCGTTCCGGCTTGCTATAGAAAGAAGGATGCCGCGCTCATCTAACTCTGTTAGTACTTCCTTCATCGATGGTTTTAACGTCACTTCATCTGACTCAAGTAAAATTCCATCCCATAATGTATGATCTAAATCCCAGACAACACACTTAATTTGCTTAGCCATTGGTTATTCTCCTCTCACATGTCATATTGGAAAAAGCCCTTGCCTGATTTTTTGCCGTACTCGCCTGCATCAACCATTTTGACAAGCAGAGGACATGGACGGAACTTCGGATCTTTGTAGCTCTCGTATAAAACAAGCAATGAATTCAAAATCGTATCAAGCCCAATTAAGTCTCCTGTCGCAAGTGGTCCCATTTTATGACCGAAACCTCCGCGGAAAATTTTATCGACATCCGCTGGCGTAGCGACTTGATCTTGCACCGCCCAAATCGCTTCGTTGATTGTCAGCATCAGCACACGATTGGAAACAAATCCCGGAAAATCATGCACCACAACTGGTGTTTTATCAAACGATTTCAAGAAATCTTTTGCCGTTTCCACTGTGTCATCAGAAGTTGCTTTACCTCTAATGACTTCAACTAGCGCTTTAAGAGGAACAGGGTTCATAAAGTGCGCCCCAATGACATTCTCAGGGTGATGCATAAGGGAACCTACCTTTGTGATGGAGATACAGCTTGTGTTTACAAAATAGATGGTTTCTTTCGCACAAATATCTCGTAGCTCTTCATAAATAGGTTTTTTAATCTCCCAATCTTCCGTCACATTTTCAATGACGATATGCGCGTCATGTAATCCTTCAAGTGAAGTTGACAGCTGGATTTGAGACAATACATCTTCTAAAGACAATGAGATTTTCTTCTTTCTCACAAATTGAACCAATTGATAGGTCTTCTTAATTTTTTCCAGCGCTTCGTTTAACTTTTCTTCTGTGACATCAACTAATGTGACTTGATAGCCATTTGCTGAAAGGTCTAATGCCATATCAGCCCCCATGACACCTGCTCCAATCACGCCTACGTGCTTCGTGTTCATTTCTCCAACACTCCAATTCGCTTTAAAATGACATTGATTTTTTCAACGACTTCATTTGTGAATGAATGAATAAAAAAGTGATCTCCATCGAATTCGAAAAACGCACAATCTTCGCTTGTATATTGATCCCAATCGTCTAAATCGAACAGCACAGAAGGCAAATCACGTGTACCATAAAAAATAGAAATTGGACAAGCAGCTGGAACGACTTCATCACACAAATAGGTCTCCAAAAGCTGAAAGTCTGCTCTTAAAATCGGCAGAAAGAAATCAAGCACTGCATGGTTATCAGCAAGTTCCTCAGGAACGCCTCCCATCGCAATGATCGCTTCTTTTAATTTGGAATCTGACAGCTGATGATAGACTTTCTTTTCTGGAATATGTGGCGGGAAGCGCCCAGAATAAAAGACATGAACAGGCTCTCTGTTTAACCTTGTTTTCATTCTTTTTTGTAATTCATATGCAAGGACGGCTCCCATACTATGACCGAAAATGGCATAGGGCTCTCCTTCTTTTAAGGAGGAGGACGCCTGTACATAAAGATCATCTGCGACCTGCTGTAAATCGGTTAGTACAGGCTCTGTCATTCTTGTCCCGTGCCCAGGGAGTTCAAGGGCATGAATTTCTATCGACCGGTCTATATAAGATTTCCACGTACTGAATACGGTACTGGCTCCACCTGCATACGGTAAGCAAAATAACTTCACGACACGCCACACTCCCTTTTGCATTTGATTGCCAACGCTTCCAGCCAGTGTTTTTCATCCTGGATGATCTGTTCTAAAGAAGCTTTGATATTGGCTTGGTACCTACTAGACATCTCACCTGAAAAAAGGAGTTTTGCTGCCTGATGCCTTGCTTTCTCCCATTCTGCTAAAATACGTTCCATCCCTCCCACCAGCTCAGGTAGATCGCCTTTGATGAGATTCAGCCGATACAGCTCTACTTTCTTCGTATTGATGATCTGATTGAACGACGTCACGAGCTTCTCGATATCATCCCATTGCGGAAGCTGCTCATAAAATGTTTCAAGAGCTGCGATTCCTTTTTCTATTACGTCTATCTGACCATGCATATTTCTCAGGAAATAAGTCGTTTTTTGATCAAATAACTCAGTCGAGAGCTTGTCCGGATCAAAGAAGAAGGCCGCATAGGAATGAAATTGATCATTCGGCTGAAAATGATCATGAAAGGTGTCATATCCTTTCTGTACATCTTTAAATGACAGCACTTGATGCTCATAAGACAAATTATCTAAATGCCGATTCTCTAATACGTGAAAGATTTGCTGATTTTCATCGAATCCAGTAATTAAAATGGAATGACGGCTATGGGTTGTCAAATACTCTTTTCTGCCTCGCTGAACGTAAGGGTCTACCCATACAATTACCGGGCGGTCACACGTCACATCTTGCTTGACCTTTTCAATGAGGTTGGGACAATACGTCATTTTTTCTACTTGAATGCCTTGTAAATTCATAATCTTTTCTGGATCGTGTGCCGACATCCAGTCAATCTGTAGCAAGCCGTTCTCTGTAAGCCCGTAGGCAAATTGATCATTTAATAAGTATGGAGAAACTTCTTGATCATGCAGCTTCACAATTGGAAAAAAGCAATTGAAAAAACAGCTGCGATAAAACAAATCATTATAAGGATGAATGCCCGAAATCTGTTTGACGGTCATCTTTTTTTCCTCCCTTTCCAGCAGGAGATGTCACCATAAATCCTTTGATGAAACCAATCGTACAAAACCAAATGAAAAACAAATAATAAGAAATCGCTAATTCAATGAGAGAGGAAGGTCCCCATACAAAAGTCATTTTCCAAGGCAGCCCATTAAAGGCTAGCTGCGCAACAATGATTGGCAGGAGCAATATCCCAATTAGCAGCAGCACCCAGCCGCTACTTTTCAGCCAGAAGCGAAGTGACATGTCCCTGCGAACTATAGCGCCGTTTCTTACACGCTTTTTCCACTTGATAAAACGAACGATAGACACTATTTGCAGCAAAATAAAAAGACATGTGGCACCAAGACTCAACTGATCAATGAGCTGAAAAGGGTCCATTGATGACTCTACTTCCTCATTTGTACCCGTGATCGTTTTGGCAATAAGACGTGCTGTTTGCTCTGTGTAGCTGCTATTCATATTTGCTAACACTCCGATCGCAACCTCTTCTTTTGGCTGGATCAGAAAAAATGATGAATAGTTAGGGTTAGAGCCCGCATGAAAAAGCGAGTCTACCTGCTCATGTGCCTTTTCTATATACCAGCCGGCATTGTAATAGACATGCTTCCCTTCTTCTGGGACATTCACAGTTAAGTGATCAGGATTTTTTACAAAGCGAGACCAAGTTGAATCGGTCAATTGATATTGCAGCCAAGTCCCCACATCCTGACTATTCATCACAATATAGCCTGCCGGAGTGTTGCCTCGATATTCTGGTGCTTTATAAGCATGCGGAGCAAGGAATTGCAATTTAAACCCTTCTGAGACAGCGCCGGATTTCATCCGTTTTAGCCCAGCCTCCGTTTGGTCAAGATGATGCCTTTTAAACAGTCCTTTCATATAAGCCTCATACGATGTTCCTGTTACATTTTCAATGATGAGACCAAGGACATCATAGTTGATGGTCGCATATTCAAAGGAACTGCCTGGCTTACGATTAAGCTCGATTGATTTCAGCTGATCTACTGTTTTTTTCAACGCATCCTTTGTAGTATCTGGCTGGATAAGCGCAATGGATTGAAAGGGAATGCCGCTTGTGTGATGCATTAATTGCTCCACCGTTAAACGCTGAGGCTTTCCATTGTATGTTGGAAAAAAACCTGGAATATAGCTACTCACCGGATCTTTTAAATGAAGTTTCCCTTGCTTCTCTAACTCCACAATCGCAAGAGCGGTAAACGCCTTTGATGTAGATCCAATTTCAAAGAAAGTGCTGGCTGTCACTTGCTTCTTTTTCTTTCGATCCGCATAACCAAAGCCTTTTTGGTACACCACTTCGTCCTTTTTCACAACCACAACGGACATGCCTGGAATGCGTCCAAGCTCCATCTGTTCCTCTATCACTTGATCAACGGCTTTAGATGAAATCACTGCTTTTGCATGTGTCCAACCGGCAAAGCTGCTTATCCATAAGACCGCTAATAAAAATGAAATGTAGATAACATGCTGATTTTTCCTCATGTAAATAATGAATCCATTTCTTCAAGAGACATATCCACTGTTTCAAAATCAGACGGTGTAAATTCGATTCCTTCTTTCTCTAAGCAATGCTGTACAAGACGCTCAATTTGCTGCTCTACCGCTTGCAATAGCTGCATCATGTCTGTTTCACACAGCTGTTTTTCGCTGAAAGAAAGATGAAAAATCAGCTGACCGCCCTTGATGGTAGCGACCATATCGATGACGGTTGTTAATGGATTATCCAATGACGAATCCATCCCCGATGTAAAGTAAGACATCTCATAATCAGATGATTGTTTCAGCACTTGATCAATTTCACCTAGATAGTTAAAGCGTAATTGCGGCGCTGAATGAGGAGAAAGCTGCTTATTGATGAGTGACAACAGCCCATAGTCTGCACCTTTATTTGGCACTTCACGTATCGTTTCTTTGACAGTTCGTATGTGATCCGAGAGAGATTCAGACACATGAACATTCACAGGATACATGGTGGTGAACCAGCCGAACGTTCTAGATACATCAATCTCATCCTCTACTGCATCCCTGCCATGACCTTCTAATTCCAAAGAAATCCGCTCTTGATTCGTTTGCTGATAACAGGCTTGCGTCAAGGCTGAAATTAACAGTTCATGCGGCTGCGTTTGATACGCTTGATTCGCTTGATTGAGCAATTGATTCGTGAGTTCCACTGATAATGCGTTGGTTAATTTGATTTCGTCTCTGACATATCCCTCATTTGAGGAAACTGGATACAGAGGCTGTATATTTTGCACCGCTTTTTGCCAATAACTGACCGACTCTTTTACACCCTCTGATACTGCATACTGATTCACCCGCTCGGCAAATGTTTGATAGGAATGGGTTTTAGACGGAAGTACTTCTGCTGTAACCTTCTCTGCATGCAATAATTGAATCAAGTCCTCCACAAGAATTTGCCAAGACATACCATCAGCTAATAGATGATGGGCGGCAAAGATGAGATGTGATTGAGAATCAGTTTGACAAAGCGCAGCCTGAATCAATGGTCCTTGATAAAGATGAGTCCTTTGCTTGATCTGATATCCTACTTCTTGTAATGCTTCTTCCACATTCTCTTCTGACAATGCCGTGAAATCGTGTATCATCAGCGGAATATCTTGAATGTCTTCATCATAATAGAGTGTGTTTGTTGCCTCATGTACTTTTAACCTTAGTCCATCATGGTGAATGACGAGCTCTTTGAGAACATCCTGCACGATGGTTTCATCCATCTTTTTCTTTGAATGAACAATGATGGATTGATGCCAGAAATGTTCATCTTTTAACCGCTGGGACCAGAACCATTCGATAATTGGAATCGATTTCACATCACCCACAGCTTGCTCTTGTGAGATATGTATGACAGGTTCCTGCTGAACGACTTGTGCCATTTCTCTAAAAATGGGGTAAGTAAAAAGATCCTTGGTTTTTAAATAGAGTCCTTTGTCTTTTAATTTCGCAATAAATTGAATCGCCTTAATGGAATCTCCGCCAAGCTGATAAAAATGATCAGCCGGTTCGATTGTTTCATGCCCTAAGATGCCTTTTGCTGTATCTACGATGATCTCTTCAATGTCCGCTGTTTCCTTGGACCACTCAACAGCTGTTTCTTGAGACAGCAATGGATCAGGCAGTGCCGTTCGATTGATTTTTCCGTTTTGAGTGAGCGGGAGCTCGTCTAGTACAACAAAATAGGCAGGTACCATGTAAGCTGGAAGCTGATCTGATAATTTCTTTCTAAGTAAAAAGGACGTCATCTGTTTTTCTTTCAATTCAATATAGGCAGCCAGCTGTTTTTCTCCAGATTCATCGGTTAGATCAATAACCGCTGCTTTATCTACTTCTTCAAGTGCCATCAGTGCAAGTTCAATTTCACCGAGCTCAATCCGGTAGCCTCGCAGCTTGATTTGATGATCAATTCTGCCAATGTAATCAATCTTTCCATCATTTGCTCGTTTGGCGATATCACCTGTTCGATACATGCGGCGACCATTTACAAATGGATTGGGCAGAAAGCGTGATTCCTGCAAATCAGGTCTTTGCCAATACCCTCTGCCAACACCTGCACCTGAAATATAGATTTCTCCTACTGTCCCAGGCAGCACGGCTTGCTGATGCTCATCTAAAAGGTAAATCTCTGTATTGGGCATTGGCACACCAATTGACACAGATGCCCCTTCCCCTTCATCATCTTGATGGAATTGATGAATCATACAGCCAACGGTTGCTTCAGTTGGTCCATATTCATTAAAGATAGATATCCTTCCATCACTTGCCTCTGTGATTCTTTTAGCCAAAGCGGTCGATAATTGTTCTCCGCCCACAATCATCCGTTTCACAACTGATTGAGAAAGTGCAGCATCTGTTAGCAGTGCCATATGAGCTGGTGTCAGCTTGATGACTTTCGCTTTTTGATCAAACAAAATATGTTCTAATAAAAAGCCTGGCTGATCCTCTTGACGATAGATCATCACGGTACTGCCAATGACCAATGGCGTATAAATGGATGTCACGGTTAAATCAAACGCAATGGATGAATACAAGGCAAAATGATCATCTGATGAATCAGTATAGTGTGTTTTGGCAGACATGATATAGTTCACTAAGCTTCGGTGCTCAATCATGACTCCCTTTGGCTGTCCTGTAGAGCCAGACGTATAAATCATATATGCGACATCTTCAGCATCTCCAATGAATGGATGTTCCGCATTATACTGAGCCAACTGATCCCACACGTTGTAGATATTGTACGTATCGCCATTAAAATGGTATGCAGATGCGTCATCTGTGAAAAACAGCTTTGCCTGGCTGTCATCCAAAATAAACTGAATACGTTCCTCTGGATACTCAGGATCAATCGGCACATATGCGCCTCCAGCCTTTAAAATCCCCAGCAGCAGCACAATAAGTTCTGGTGAATGATTCATACATACGGCAACAAAGTCATGTCTTTGTAAGCCATGTGTTTGTAGAAAATGCGCCATTTGATTGGTTTTTCTCTCAAGTTCACCGTATGTCATGCTATGAGATCCGTCCTGAAGTGCAATTCGATCAGGAGAAGACGTTGACATGTCTGTGATCAATTCATGGATTTTTTGTTTCTGTGGAAACAGCATGCCTGTGTCGTTCCAGTGATATAGCTCTCGATGTGTCTCGACTTCTGTCATGAGAAGTACGTCTTTTAACAGCTGCTTTGGCTGAGCGAGTATCGTTTCGACAAAGAGAATCATTCTTTCGTGTAGAAAGTCGATATCTTCATTGCTGTAATCTGAGATCTTGTAATCATATTGAAGCTCGATTTGCCCTTTTTCATCCCATTCTTTCACAGCAACTTGTAAGCCATATGGCTGGAAGCCATTGTAAAGCTCTATGTATTCAACCTTGTATCCTTCCATCTCCTGCACCATATTTGTGCTGTAGGAGTTGATATAGATTTGAAAAAGCTGATCATACCCTGCTTTTGCAAGCTCTAAATCTTTGACAAGTGCATCATAGGGATAACGCTGATGCAGGAAGTAAGCCTTATAGCTTTTTTGAACGTCTGTTAAGCTTTCTAACAAAGAGAGATGAGGATCGATCTTCATTCGATATGGCATTGTACTTACGGTCATACCGGACGTGGCTTTTTCCTTTTGTCCGGAACGATTGAGAACTGGCGTCCCAATAATAAAATCTTTTTGCTGGTATCTTTTATGCAAGTAGACGAAGAGTCCTAAAGTAAATAAAGAGTTGATTGAACAATGATGGACATCTATAAATTCATAGATTCGTTCTGAGAGTTGTCGATCAAGATAATGGCTTTGCCGATGGCCTTTGATTTGGTCAGTTCCCTGTACCAAATAACTATCAGACACATCAGATAATGCTTCTTTCCAAAATTGCTGATCTTTTTTAAATCTTGGGGAGTTCATATATTTTGATTCTTTATCAATAAATACAGAGTGATTGTCTGCTTCTTGTTCGATAGAGGAGCTGTGGGTAAGAGCAGTGTAAAGCTGGCTAATTTTATCGATGATTACTTTCATCGACCATCCATCTGCTACTGTATGATGGCATTTGATGAAATAACCGGATTGTTGTTCACTGATTTTTAGTACCGCAAATTCGGCGAGAGAGGTTTCTGTTAATTGAAATGGTGTTTTGAAGGCTTTTTCGGCCCATTCTAGCATGTCTTCATGTGTGGAAAACTCATAGGTAGGAATAGGGCTATCGGCGTTTGGATCAACGTATTGAAGCGTTTCACCATCTTTCTCTACTAGCTTGAGACGAAGAGATTCTGTCATCATGATACAAGATGCAATGGCCTGCTTCAGTTTATCGAGATGCAATGGCCCATTGACGAAAATGATACCGCCAATATGATTGATCGGTGTTCCTGGATAAAATGTTTCCATGTTCATCACGCGCCGCTGCGGATGTGTTAATGGCCAATATACTAAACTATTAGTCAATTACGCCACCTCTACTTTTCATATAGTTAACATTTCTACCAACATATTAAATCACATAATGGTATTTTTGTAAATAATTGAGATAAAATGTCTAAATTTGTTCATTTTTTAATCTAGACGCTAGGAAAGCCGACACAGTAAACAGGGCAACGTTTATAAAAAAGACGACTCTTGCCCCAAAGAGATCGGTCATGGTGCTCATAACGAGGATGGACATTCCGTATATAAAAGTTGATAGTGTATGTTGAGCTGATAGTATTTTGGGCAATTCAATTTCACTCAGTGTATCTTGTACATAGGTTCGAATGGAAATACTGCGAAGCTGAAAGGCTGGTCCTAATAAAAAGACAAACACCAAACTCATCCATGCAGAATGATTCAATCCTAAGCAAAGGGTTAGCACAGCTACGATCACCGAACTGTAAAAAATGTGATCAAACAAACGCTGTTCCACATGCTTTGCGAACCGCAACACAAGCAGGCCGCCTAGAATGGTTCCGCCAAAATAGCTTGCGTTAATAAAGCCCCACCATGTTTCAGGCTGATGTAAAACTTCTGTGACATACACAAGGATAATGGCACCAGTCCAAATACTTCTACCGCTCATGGATAGCATTTCTAAAATCGTTAATGTTCGAATAGTTGGTTTTTCATACATGAGCTTCCACCCTGAAAAGACCCTTGTAGCAAATGATTCAGACTGTTGCTCTTGTTTAGCTGCAGCCCCAGTATCAATGATAAAGAGCATAGATATGAGTGACAAACTGTATAAAACAAGTGTCGTCAATAG
Source organism: Bacillus sp. FSL K6-2431 (assembly GCF_038005165.1). Lineage (NCBI taxonomy): Bacteria > Bacillati > Bacillota > Bacilli > Caryophanales > Bacillaceae > Bacillus > Bacillus sp. FSL K6-2431. Next base: position 1,424,174 of record NZ_JBBOSQ010000001.1, read on the forward strand.
GAGAAACTGTGGTCCAAGAATGCCAATAAACAGCCCTCCTAAAAGCCAGCCTAGTAAAAGGACCATTTGATCAGAAGTTAAGATATAGCTATTTGCTTTTAGTAAAAAGTTCTTTTCTACTAGACGTGGGATCATCGAATTTCGAACTGGAATGGTTCCTCCATCTATCAAAGAAAGGAAAAATACAATGATAAAAAAGAGAGGAATAGTAAAAGTTGATAGTTGTAGAATATAAATGAAAATTAAGCAACCGAAGAAAGCAATTTGACACATTTGTAAATAGATAATGAGTCTTTTTAGCTTAAATTGATACATAAAGAAAGGAATGAGTACCGCTCCAAGTGCTTGTCCAACAAACTGTGAGACAGCCACCATTGAAGCGATCAGTGTAGAATTTGTTAATTGATATGTCAGGATGGTCAATACGAGGACATATAGCGAATCCCCAAAATTAGCTAGGGATTGTCCCCCTAATAAAAAGTAAAATGATTTATTTTTCATAGTGATCTCCATTTTCTCTTCATTATCACCCATAATAATACATTATTTTCTACACTTCTACTTTTTATAACAATATTTTCATAATTTGATACATTATGACTAATTTAAAAAACCGCCAAAAGGCGGTTTTTATTTAGTCATATATATGGACGGTTGGTTCTTTGTCTTCAGCATTTTTCGTGATCAAGGCTTCTTGTTGATCTGAAGATGTGATGTTAATTTCGATATTCGTACTCTTATAGTAATCCATGACTTCACCTGTTAAATATTGCGTGAAGGCTACGACTTCCGTTTTTCCGTAGAACTGCATTGGAATTTCGACTTTCATTTTTTGCAGGTTGCCGTCTTTGTAAAACCCTTTTCCTACGACACCAGTATAATTCGGAAAGTAGTCTTCGACTTTTGTTTTGAAGCGGTCAAATCGCTCGGAATCATCTTTGTAGTTGCCTTTCGCATTATCTGAAGGGAAGAAGACATTCTCCTCTTTGATCGTATCCCAATTGCCGATATCAGCTGAGCCCGCTTTCACATCCGTTTTGGCGATAAAGTTTCCTGGAACGATAGATGATTTTGGTGCTTGCTTATAAAGGGCAATCATGACAGGCACTTTTTGCAGCCCATCCATTTGACGAATTCGTTTGATCACTTGTTCAGCAATTTTTTCGCCTTCTGCCAAAAGTTTCTTTGAATTTTTCGAAGAATCGATCGTCACTTCTTGCTGCGGGTCACCGATATTTTCACGGTAATAATAAACAGAGTTCAGCGCAAGCCCAATGACAACTCCGCCAAGCTGTAAGCTGTTTTTATCTTTTCGAATTAAGTAATTATGCTCTAGCATCGAAGCTAAGTAAATTGGACTACTTTCATTTTTAGACTTTGTTGAACCTGAGTTCGGAAGAGCAGGGTTTAAGCCTAGATTCTTAAAGTCTTTATCTTCTTTTTCTGCCTTTTTCAGATCACTGCCTGTTTTTTTGCGCGCCAGCCAGCCTAGAACGGTGTCCTCATCAAAATGCTGTCCTTCTTGGAAAAGGTAGTCGTTTGTATTAAATGACTCTGTTGCAAGGCGCATGAGTCCTGTTTCAAATTCATCGATGTCCAAGCGTGTGTTGAGACGCTCTGCTGTTAATCCTCTCGCAGCCCCTTGTTTAAACGGCAGCACCATTTTGTAATAGGAGTCAGAGATATTGTACATCGGGATGATGGCTGTTTCCTTCGTTTCATCCGTTTTTTGTGTGACCTCTTCCTCTTCCTTTCCCCCAAAAGGTGCACACGCTGACAATATCAGTGTGAGCATTGTCAGCAGCAATAACAACTTTTTCAATAGAAAACACTCCTCTTATTTCTTTAGCTCCTCGAGCATTTTAGCTTCGTCCCAAATTTCTATATTGAGTTCTTCTGCCTTTGTCAGCTTACTTCCCGCTGCTTCTCCGGCTATGACTAAATCTGTTTTCTTACTCACACTACCTGCCAGTTTACCGCCTAGTGCTTCGATCGCTGCTTTTGCATCGTTTCGAGCCATTTCTTCTAATTTCCCTGTCAGCACAATGGTTTTGCCTGCAAAATAGGAATCACTTTCTTCAACCTTCACCGGTTTTGGTCCTGTGTAGGTCATATTAACCCCAAGCTCTTTTAGTTCATTTAGCAGATTGAGTATTTCTTCTTTCTCAAAGTACGTGACGACAGCATCAGCCATTTTTTCACCGATTTCATCGACTTCGAGTAATTGTTCTTTCGTCGCTTGCTTTAATTGATCGATATCACCGAAATGCATCGCCAAGGTCTTCGCCGCTTTAGAGCCAATAAATCGTATACCGAGTCCAAATAGTAAACGCTCTAGAGAGTTTTCTTTCGATTGCTCAATCGAACGCAGTAAATTGTCGACAGATTTTTCGCCCATTCGCTCAAGCTGAATGAGCTCTTCTTTCGTTAATCGGTAAAGATCAGACACACGAGAGACAAGCTGTTCTTGGAAAAACTGTGTAATGACCCGCTCGCCAAGCCCATCAATGTTCATTGCATTGCGGGAAACAAAGTGAATGAGTCCCTCACGTATTTGGGCAGGGCATTCTGGATTGATGCAACGCAAAGCCACTTCGCCTTCAATTCTCACCAGCTCACTATGACACTCTGGGCATTCAGTCGGCATGTGAAACGGCTTTTCTTCTCCTGTACGCTGATCGATCAGTACACCTGCGACTTCCGGAATAATATCGCCCGCTTTTTTCACAATCACTTGATCAAAAAGGCGAATATCCTTTTCTTTGATCAAATCTTCATTATGAAGGGAAGCTCGCTGCACTGTCGTTCCTGCTACTTTGACAGGCTCAAGGATCGCCGTTGGTGTGATGACACCTGTACGCCCGACACTTAGTTCAATATCAAGCAGCTTTGTCACCACCTCTTCAGCTGGAAACTTGTACGCAACAGCCCAGCGGGGACTTTTTGCTGTAAAGCCGAGCTCTTCTTGCTGAGCTAACGAATCGACTTTGATCACAATTCCATCGATTTCATATGAAAAGTCGGCACGCTTCGTTTTTAGTGTTTCAATGAGCTCGATCACTTCCTCAATCGTTTGGCACATCCGTCTTTCTTTGTTTGTTTTAAAGCCAAGTTCGTCGAGAAGATCAAGTCCTTCGCTTTGCGATTCAACACCAATTTCATCAAGCTCCGCTATACTGTAGACGAAGATATCAAGGTTTCGTTTCGCCGCAATTTTCGTATCAAGCTGACGAAGCGAGCCTGCCGCCGCATTACGCGGGTTCGCAAACGGCTCTTCTTCGTTTTGTAATCTTTTTTCGTTTAATGCTTCAAAAGAAGGTTTTGGCATAAATGCCTCGCCTCTCACTTCAATTGACAAAGGACGTTTGATTTTGAGCGGGATGGATCGAATGGTTTTGAGGTTTTCTGTAATATCCTCACCCGTTGTCCCATCTCCACGTGTGGCACCTCGGACAAACAGGCCATTTTCATAACGGAGAGAAACAGCGAGTCCGTCAATTTTCAGCTCGACATTGTATGCAATATCGTCACCGACTGCTTGACGAACCCTGCGGTCAAAATCAAGAAGGTCATGTTCATTAAACGCATTCCCGAGGCTGAGCATCGGTGTGCCGTGGCGCACTTTTTGGAAGGCGTCTAACACAGCGCCTCCGACTCTTTGTGAGGGAGAATCCGCTGCTTTTAAATCAGGGTGCTCTTCCTCTAAAGAGATCAGCTCACGCATCCGCGCATCATATTCAGCATCAGGAACACTTGGACGATCCAGTGTATGATATTCGTAGTTGTATTGGTTCAAAATCTGGTGCAGTTCCTCGATCCGGCGTTTCGCTGCTTCTTTATCCATCTGCTTCTTCCTTTCAATTCATCCGTTTTATATGTCCTATCGGTTTATTGCTTCTCAATTGGCGCAAATGCTGCGAGAAGACGCTTAATGCCTGTAGGGCTTGGGAAAGCAATATCAAGCTCCGTGCTGTCTCCACTGCCTTTTACGCTCACAACCGTTCCAACGCCCCATTTTTTATGAGCCGCTTTATCGCCCACAGCCCAGCCAATACTTCCGCCGCCTGTGTTTTGAATGGTTTGAGTTTGCGGACGTGAGACAGGTCCCCGTCTTTGTGGTCTTTCTCTAGTTTGGCCAAATGGTGTTTTCGTTTCTTTTTTCTCATTTAGGTTGTCCAATAAATCGGCTGGTATTTCTCGAATGAATCTTGATTCAAGGTTCATGTTTGTCCGGCCGAAGAGTGTTCTCATCTTGGCACTTGATAAATAAAGCTCTTCTTCCGCCCGTGTGATGCCTACATAAGCAAGGCGGCGCTCTTCTTCCATCTCTGCATCTTCCATTAATGAGCGGCTGTGCGGGAAGACACCTTCCTCCATGCCCATTAAGAAGACAACCGGGAATTCTAGACCTTTTGCGGCGTGAAGCGTCATTAAAATGACCGCATCTTGATCTTCTTCCTCATTCTCATCCAGCTTATCAATGTCTGCGACAAGAGCGAGATCTGTCAGGAAGGTCACAAGGGACTTGTCTTCATTTTGTTCTTCAAAGTTCTTAGTCACAGAGAGAAACTCGTCAATATTTTCTAGACGGCTCTGTGCCTCAATCGTTTTTTCAACCTTTAGTGCTTCACGATAGCCTGTTTTCTCTAAAATTTCTTCTGTTAGTTCTGTGACAGATAAATAATCCTGCATATTTGTCATTTGATCAATGAGCTGTTTGAATTCATCAAGTGCATTGGCTGCCCTTGCACTGAGTCCAATGAAATCTACCTGACCAAGCGCTTCAAACATAGACAGGTCATTCATCTCCGCGTATGCTGCGATTTTATCAACAGATGTCGCACCGATTCCGCGCTTTGGTACGTTCACAATTCGTGCAAAGCTAATGTCGTCATCTGGGTTAGCTACTAGGCGTAAGTACGCCAAAATGTCCTTGATCTCTTTTCTGTCATAGAACTTTGTGCCGCCGACAATGTTGTATTGAATGTTTGACTTCAATAATGTTTCCTCTATGACACGAGACTGGGCATTGGTCCGATAAAGAATCGCAAAATCGGATAATTTACGCTTACCGCTCTGATGAAGCTGATGAATCTTTCCAGCAACAAATTGACCCTCGCCGAATTCATTATCTGCACGGTAATAGGCAATCTTCGCCCCTTCATCATTTTCTGTCCAAAGGTTTTTCGGCTTACGGTTTGAATTGTTTTGAATCACCGTGTTTGCGGCATTCAGTATACGTTTCGTCGATCTGTAATTTTGCTCAAGCAGAATCACTTCACTGGATGGATAATCTTTTTCAAAGGAGAGAATGTTTGTAATATCCGCTCCGCGCCAGCGGTAGATGGACTGATCCGAGTCACCGACCACACATATATTTTGAAAACGCTGAGCAAGCAGTTTCACAAGCATGTACTGCGCTCTGTTCGTATCTTGATACTCATCGACATGAATGTATTGAAATTTTCGCTGATAGTGTTCTAATACTTCAGGGATGCGCTCAAACAGACGAATCGTCATCATAATAAGATCATCAAAATCGAGTGATTGGTTCTTAAGTAATCGCTTTTGGTAATCTGTGTAGACGTCGCTAACCACTTGATCATAGAAATCACTGGCTGTTTTGGCGTATTCCTCTGCGTCAATGAGTTCATTTTTTGCACTGCTGATTGATCCTAAAATGCTGCGAGGATCGAACTTTTTAGGATCGATATTTCGTTCTTTTAAAATGTTTTTAATGACTGAAAGCTGATCAGATGTGTCTAATATAGAGAAGTTGCGATTTACACCAATACGGTCAATATCGCGTCGTAAAATACGCACACACATGCTGTGGAACGTAGAGATCCAAATGTCATCCGCACCAGGTCCTAAAATGGCTTGGACACGCTCACGCATTTCACGTGCTGCTTTATTTGTAAACGTAATCGCTAAAATGTTCCACGGAGCCACATGCTTTTCTGCCATTAAGTAGGCAATTCGGTGTGTGAGCACCCGCGTTTTCCCGCTTCCTGCTCCTGCCATCAAGAGTAGCGGACCGTCTGTTGCTTTGACCGCTTCTTTTTGCGCGTCATTTAGCCCTTCTAATAGATGATTCGATATTTCATTCATTTCATTCACCGCCAATTCGAACTTATGTTCTATTTTAACCCTTTTCGTCTTGTTTGACTATGATGACTTTTTGACTGCGCTCACTGTCTTTAATGCTTCTTTGAAATTGTCATAAATGACGTTTCCTACAACAACCACGTCCGCATGCTGCGCAAAATCTTCCGCCTGCTTTGCGTTTTCAATGCCCCCGCCATAAAAAAGAACCGTATCAGAAAGCACTGCTTTCGTTTCTTTCACAAGCTCTATATCTCCAAGCGTTCCGCTGTATTCTAGATAAAAAATGGGCAGCTTCATCAAATGCTCTGCCACTCTTGCATATGCTCTTACGTCATCGATGTCCAGTGCTGTATTTGCCTCTGTGAGCTTGGCCGCTTTACACTCTTCATTTAAAATAACATAGCCTTCAGGCACGATCTCTTCCATCGACATCAAATCACCGAATTCCTTCATCGCATCCTTGTGAAGCCCAACAATCCAATCAGGATGAGAACTGTTTAAGACAGTCGGGATGAAATACAGATCGAAGCCCGGCACAATCATTTCATGTGTTGAGATTTCGAGTACACATGGCACAAGAAACCGGCGGACCTTTGACATCAATTGAAGCACGTTGTCCTCTGTCACATTGTCACTGCCGCCAATCAATATAGCATCCGTACCAGATTCGCAAATTGCCTCTAGCTGTTCATCGGATATTTCTTTATTTGGATCGAGTTTAAAGACATGCTTCCACTCGGTAACATCATACATGAAAAACGTTCCTCCATTCGTTTCATTCCATTTAAATATTATAACAAAATCAGTGACCGCAAAAAATGGGTAACCTCCTTCAGCTAAAAGTTTCATTCTTTTGAAAATGGGGTGCGTGACTTTCGGTTAGAATGCTGAAAACATCTAGGAGCTGAGAGGGATGATCTTTGACCGTTCACTGATAGAAGAGCTTTGTATCACCACATGTTATTATACAATAAAGGCACATTTTACTATTGATCAAAAAACCATACATAAAGTAGGTGACCCACATGAAAAGAACCATCACATATGATCAAACGATCAACATCGGATACATCTATCTCCTGCCTGTGGGAATCGGGACAATCAAAGAAACCATTGAATTAAATGTGAATGAATGTATGAACGCAGATATCGACAAAGAGGGACGAGTAGCTGGTCTGGAGTTATTTGCAGAAGAAGCCGAAGTTTTAAAGCATGCACCCGTGTATGAGGACGAGCTTTCTTTACGTTTTACAGATCAGGACGTTCTCTCAACCTATCATTTATCAGGCATTGAATTTCATTTCTCGACGCCTGATCACAAAGGGCTAATCGGTTTTACGATTGTCGATCCTCATCGATATAACGTCAAAAGAAAGACAAGAAAAAACCGTTTTGAATGGTCAAAACGGTTTTTCCAAGCTATTGTCTCACTTCATTGAAATAATGGACGGATGTCATGGCCCCTTCATCGACCATCTTGTTGTCTTGAATATCTAATGGATCAGGGTGTCCGGCTTTTTCAGGAATCTTTTCATCTGAGCGGAACATGCTTGCCCATTTTTTGAGATGCTGTTTATTTTTCACTGCTAATAACACTGCACCACCAACCCCTAATCCTGCAAGTACATACGCATTCGGACGCTTATTCATGTATGTTCCCTCCCCTTATGATCTTATTTGTAAGTTACCCCGGCTTTTCATTTCTAAACGTCACAATATGTTGAAGTGGTTTCTCTTTCAATGAAAAGTGGAATAACAACAACAATGATAGAGAAAAGAGGGGATCTTCGTGACAACAACTTTCATTGTCATTGTTGGCGCACTATTAGTGATTTGTTTCATCATACCAATCATTTTATTCATCTGGATTTGGATGAGAGATGAAAAACAGGAAGAGCATTCTGTCCTGCGAAATTATCCGGTCATTGGAAAGCTGCGGTTTATTTTTGAAAAAATAGGACCTGAGCTTCGTCAATATCTGTTTCTGAATGATCGCGAGGAGCTTCCTTTCTCAAGAAGAGAATACGAGCAAGCTGTCATGTCTGGGAAGTACAAAAGCCGGACGATGGGCTTTGGATCAAAACGTGATTTTGACAAGCCTGGTTACTACATTCGCAATGTTCTATTTCCAAAGCAGCGAGATGAGTTACGCATCGATCAATCTGAAAAAATCCAAACAAAAGTGTATCAGATTGATCAAGACAATTTACTACGAAGAAGTGAACATACCAAAGAGGTCGAAGCAAAACCTTACTATCTCCATCAAGACGATATACAAGTGATAGGCGAGCACACATGTCAAAAGCCATTCCGTGTAAAAGGCCTGATTGGGCAGTCTGCCATGAGCTACGGCTCTTTAGGCGACAGGGCCATTACAGCACTATCCTCGGGATTAAAAATGGCTGGCGGTACGTGGATGAACACAGGTGAAGGCGGGCTTTCTCCCTATCATCTCAAAGGCGGAGCCGATATCATATGCCAGATTGGGCCCGGTCTATTCGGCGTGAGAACAGAAGATGGCGCTTTTTCCTTTGAAGAATTTAAGAAAAAAAGCGAGCATGAGGAAGTCAAAGCCTTTGAGCTGAAGCTAGCACAAGGAGCTAAAACACGCGGCGGTCATATTGACGGCGAAAAGGTCACCGAAGAAATTGCGAACATCCGTAAATTGCCGCCCCATCAATCCATTGACAGCCCAAACCGATTTGAGATGTTCCACTCCATTCCGGATATGTTTGATTTCATTGAACAGCTGCGAAGTATAGGCGGAAAGCCTGTCGGCATCAAGCTTGTGGTCGGACATAAAGAAAACATTGAAGAGCTTGCAACGTACATGAAAAAAAGCGGAAAGCACCCTGATTTCATTACAGTGGATGGCGGAGAAGGCGGCACTGGCGCATCTTTTCATGAATTGGCAGATTCCGCAGGGCTGCCGATTTTCACGGCACTCCCAATGGTTCATCAAATATTGAAGGAATACGGTGTCAGAGATCAGGTCAAACTCTTTGCTTCTGGCAAACTTCTCTCACCAGATAAAATTGCAATTGCCCTTTCCATGGGTGCTGACTTTGTCAATATCGCACGGGGACTCATGTTTTCAGTCGGATGCATTCGCGCCCAAGTGTGCCACACGAATAAATGCCCAGTCGGGGTCGCCACAACTGATCCAAAACTGCAAAAGGGTTTATCAATTGAAGAAAAGAAATACCGAGTCTGCAATTATATCCTTTCTCTAAGAGAAGGCTTGTTTAACTTATCCGCAGCCGCTGGTATTGAATCTCCCATTCATTTTAATGAGAAACATATTGTCTATAGACAAGAAAATGGTCAGACAAGTGAAGTGCCTATTTTTACAGGGACACAGCCATCCGTCTAGTTTGAGAAAGGTGCGTTTTTGCACCTTTTTTTCAATTGACATTTTGGCTCAATCGCGTATAAAGAACTTAGGGCAAATGACCAGGAAGTGGAGAGATGGAGGATGCGTGAGAAAAAGGTTCGCGGGATGAAACGGAAGACGAATGAGATGGTGACAAGAATTGAGGAAAGTACACGAGAGTTCCCGGCAGATATTGAACAAGGGTATTGGCATCTTCCTCTACCAGTTGCTTATGATTTTATTTGTACAAACAAAACACCTCAAAAAATCAAGCGATTGTCCATCCAGACACTGATAAATAGAGCTGAACATCTCATTGATTTGAAGCCAATTGATGGAGAAGTATATCGTGTCGTGGTTGTAGTAGATGCCACTGAATGATGGGGATCACAAATCATTGTGTTTAAAGGAGATTCCTATGTTAAAGACTTTTTCAATAGACATGATGATGATCAGAGTTGGCTGCCTCTTTCCGAAGCGAGAAACATTCAAAGGGAATGGCAGTAACACAAATTTAAAAATAACCGTTGTCCTTTTCGGCAATAGTCAATTTTTTGTATCTGTACTCATGTATCTCAAAATAAAAAAGAGTAGCCGCAGCCACTCTTAATTTTACTTATTCAACAATCGCGGCCTATTCTGGAAGAGACTTTCATGTTAACCTGCCATTTCTTGCGAGAACCTAAGTAAATATCCATCAGGATCTTGAACAAGAAATTCCTTTTGTATAAACGTAGTATCATTACTTTTATATTTGCTAACAGTTGGCTCTCTGAATAGTGTAATGTTTTGCTTTCTTAAACGGTCAATGACAGGCTGTACGTCTTTAATGTCTATTTGAAAATTGATTCCCCGTCCAAATGGGTGTTTTAACTCCCCAGTGTCCCAATGGCCATTGATTTCTTCTAACATCATTTGTGTTTCCTCTTCCAACGAAACAAATATAAATTTATCGTCTTCACGCTCATATTCCAATTTAAAACCAAGCAATTCTATATAGAACCATTTAGACTTTTCGATATCTGTTACAGATAACTCTGGAATCAAAGCATTGAATCTCATTTTTTCTTCTCCACAACCTTCTGATAAAGTTATTCGGTTAAATGACACGTTTGTTGCTTCTTTCAAGCCAGTCCTTGCTTGTCTTTTCAGCGCTCTTCATAAAAAAACTGTAAACAACACCATTCTTGTTGAAAAGGATTGTTTACAGTGAAAGCTGCTTTATTTTGTTTCGTCATTTGCCTGCTGTTCTGCTACGCGGTCAAGTGCCATTGTGTAGGCATCATTTCCGTAGTTCAAGCAGCGTTTGACACGTGAGATGGTTGCAGTGCTCGCACCTGTTTCCGTCTCAATTTTATGATACGTGTTCCCCTCGCGAAGCATACGTGCTACTTCAAGACGCTGTGATAAAGATTGGATTTCATTGATGGTACACAAATCATCAAAGAATCGATAGCATTCTTCCAGGTCTTTAAGGGATAAGATGGAGTTGAATAACTGATCTAAGCTTTTGCCCCTTAATTTATCAATTTGCATCTTTATACATCTTCTCCTTTACTATTGGCACCGCTTCGCACGACATTCTGCGGAGAAAGCGGTATCTTTCCTGACTATTTTTTTCAACCTCAGCAATGAGCTTTGAACGAATCATGACAGGTTTGGTTATACGCTGGAAATGCCGTCAGTTCTTTCGTAAGCCGAAGCTTCTTTATCGTATACAAAATCGACAAGTTCTGTCATTTTCCTTGTTCGACAATCTGACAAACTTGTTTGCTTCCGATATCAAGATCACTTCTGCTTGATTAGGTCTGCCCTAAAAATACAGGTTGTGCGGAAAGCTCGGCGAGACCACAAACATGCGCCCCGCCTCGCTCAATTATTCAAAATATGTTGGTCGGCCAGCGTAACCGACAGATTCATTTTTCAATCAGGCCATTTCACTCGTCATGTCAAAGCCCTCTGCTTCAACAACTCCACATAAGTATTTTCACTTACATGGCAGTGAAGAGATCCATTGCTCACGTCTGCCCTATAACAGTTGTCAGAAATGTGGCAAAGATGATACAGCTCCACTCTGTTATATTTTAACGCATTATAGACGGAAAGAGTACAGTTTTTTTCATGACATCAAATATTCCTCTTGGTGTCACTCGAATATACGGCAAATGGGTACTTTGGAAAAAGACAAGTGTATCAATTGGGCAATCAAATGGATAGCCTCGCTCAATGAGCAGCTCACGCAAGGTTTGTATTTGCTGAAGAACTGTCTCAAACGGTTCAGCAGAGGCACAGCCTGATAATTGCAGCGGGATTTCGTGCAAAATTTTCCCGTTCTCTGTGAGGACGATCCCCCCGCCGATTTCTTTCATTCGCTTATGTGCCAGCATCATATCTTCTTTATTTTTCCCGATCACTAAAATGTCACCCGTGAGCGAAAATGAGCTGACAAACCCTTGCACTTTGTTTGCAAAGCCTTTGAGCATCGTATTCACACGCCACTCGCCTTTTCGGTCAATCAGGCTAAAGAAACTTTGATCATGATCACATGACAGCTGGTTCACAGAGTTATCAATCTCCACTGTATAAGGCTCCATGATGACAGCATTTCTCATTTTGACACCTAGCGGCATGGAAAATTGCAAATCACTCGTCGTCAGATCATAGCCTAAATCTAATGGAACAAGCCCGCCATTTTCCCATTTAGTTTCTTGAAATTGATGCTGGTTCTCTCCATCTAATTTGAGGATAACCCCTTTAGATATCACCGTTTCCGGATTTGGATTCATTGGATCATCTAACACATTCAATGAAGCCAGACGTCCTGGACCGACAACACCTAATAGGTCATCAATTTGATAGTATTTCGCAATGTTAAAGGTCGCCATATTGTATGCATCGATGATAGGCACGCCTTCTTCAAGGGCAATTGAAATCAAACGATTAATCATACCCTCCTCATAAAAATGAGGCGCTGCCCCATCTGTTGTATAGAAGAAGTGATCATAGTGTCTAAAATCACGCTCGTGCAGCTCTCTTAATATGTTCACTAAATCTGGGCGGATGGAAGAATGACGAAGTGAGACATGGTAGCCAAGGGACAAGCGCTTTAGCACATCGTCTGCATTCATCGCTTCATGATCGCTGTCCGCGCCAAACAGCTTCATTTTTGTTAGCGTTTTCTCAGATGCTCCGGGGAAATGCCCTTCAATTCGTTTCCGCTGCTTCTTCGTTTCTTGCATGCAATATAAAATGAGATCATCACCGTCCATCAATCTTGGCCAGCTTGTTAATTCGCCGCCTTGAAGGACATCAGGATGATCAATCCATTCCTTCCGGTAGTTGATAGGAAGCATTTCATCTTCATATCTGACTTCAGTTTGAAGATCATATCTAGACCACCAGAAATACTGAAATGGCTGCTGTTTTAATTCACACAGAGTGGAAAGCGCTTTCTTTTCATTGCTCTGCAAAAGAAGAAATAAGTTATCACTGACCATCGTTGTTGTGCCAAATTGAGACACATATTCTGCAAGTGATTGGGGATTATAAATATGGAACGGGTGCGCGTGAGGCTCTATATACCCAGGCACAATGTATTTCCCTTCACAATCAATCACACGTTTAGCTGATTTATTTTGAGGAAGCTCTGCTCCGACATAAACAATTCGATCATCATGTATCCAAATATTTGCTTTCACCCATTGTTTTAAAAACGGGTTTAGCACGAGTCCATTCGTTAAAAGGAGTGTTGGAACTATTTTTGAGTCGACTACATCGATTTGTGTGCGGATGTCATTGTTTCTCCAATTAAAAGTACGTTCGGACATTCACATACTCTCCTTCATTTGTATTAGCCCTATCGTAACATAACGAACCACGTTACGCATTAATGAAACGTTACAATTTCTTGAAATCACACTTAAAATATTTAAAAAAGGAGATTTACCTTCAATGAAACCTAATCTCGGCTTAATGGAAGCGCTCATTCGAATTGCCTGTGGAATGACAATATGTACTGTAGCTGGTTCTTTATATGCTAGAAAACCATGGAGTAAAATGCTTCTTTTCAGCATCATGTTCGGCGGAATGAAACTGGCATCTGGCATTCTTCGTTTTTGTCCAGTGACGTATATGTGTGAGCAGCAAGACACACATAAAGAGAAGGCTGAGTGAGACAGCCTTCTTTTTTTGTGATCGTTTTCATATCACTCCGCTGCTTCACACCATTCCACCATCGTACCTGCGATAATTTCCGCGGCTTCAATCACATGCTCAATGTCGATGGATTCATTCGGGAAATGGGCAAGCTCCGTTGTTCCAGGTCCGAAGACGATGATCGGGATACCTGCCGCCTGTGACAGTAATCCGCCGTCTGTTCCCCAAGGAGCGGCTTCGATCTTTGGCGGCTCCTTCTTGACCGCTTCATATTGTTCCTTCAATAGACCTAAAAGTAGATGATCCGTATCAATTGAGCCTGGAAGCCATCTTGCCCCAAACCATTCGACCTCAACAGGATGCTCTTTGAACCATTCATCCTTTTCCCCAAGTCCCATCATCCAATTTTCTAGTTCCTTCTCTGCCTGCTCAACCGTCTCACCTGGCATCACACCAAGTCTTCCCTCCATTGTGACCAGATCTGCTACAGAGGACGGCCAATCACCGCCTTGAATTTTCCCTATGTTGATGGGGATTGGAATCGGGATATGCTGAAATAACGGCTCGGTGATGCGCTGATTTCGTTCTTCTTCAAGTGCTGCTATATGTGAAAGAACGATCATACTTTTTTCAATAGCGGAAACGCCGTGATATCTTGTTCCGCCATGAGCCGCCCTTCCTTTAATATGCAGTCTGAACCACTTAGATCCCTGCTGAATCGGAAAGATTTTCATATGACTTGGTTCTGGAATGATGGCCGCATCTGCTGTATACCCTCTCAGTATGGCTGCAAGGGTGCCTGCACCGCCGCTCTCTTCTTCGACGACACTATGAAACACGACATCTCCTTTCAGCGGAATCTGTAGTGCATGCAGTGCCTCTAGTGCAAAGAGTAAAGAAACGTTTCCGCCTTTCATATCTGTTGCCCCGCGTCCATAAAGTCTCCCGTTTATGATATGCCCGCTGTAGGGCGGATATGTCCATTGTTTCGTATCTCCTGCTGGCACAACATCGACGTGCCCATTTAATAAAATGGATTTGCCGCCCCCTTTTCCCTTCAATCGTCCGGCGACATTGGGACTTCCTTTAAAGGAACGTCTCGGGGAATAGAAATACGGGTGTTCTAGCAAGTCTTCTCCGCCAATGTCCCATACATCTACATCAAAACCAATGGCAGACAGCTTATTTGCTACGATTTGCTGCACACCTTGTTCATTCCCTTGGGTGCTCTCACATTGCACCATTTGCTGAAGAAGCGCAATCGCTTCATCTTGGTGCTCTCTCATCCAGCTTCTGATACGTGTGATTGGCTGCAAGTCATTCATCCTTTCTACACAACAGATTTGACATCAGGCGCTAAAATTAAAGGTGCCTCTGTCGCCCTTATGACATCTTCCGGCTGATACGGCGGCATGACTTCACGTAAAATGAGCAGCTGCGATTTGACCTCAATGACTGCCATATCCGTTATAATCAGATCCACACAAGACTTAGCAGTTAAGGGCAGTGTGCAGGCAGATTTCACCTTTGATTCACCGTGTTTATCGAGGTGGCTCATCACCACCACAACCTTTTTCGCCTTTTGCGCAAGCTCAATCGCTCCGCCCATCCCGGGTACTCGTTTGCCTGGCACAATCCAATTCGCAAGATCACCCTGACTGCTTACTTCAAGTGCACCTAAAATGGTCATATCCAGCATGCCTTTTCGAATGATGCCAAAAGCAGTCGTGCTGTCCATGTATGAGCCGCCTTTTGTTAACGTAATAGGAAAACCACCGGCATTGCACAAGTTCGAATCTTCTTCTCCTTGTGCTGGTGAGGCGCCTGCCCCCATAATGCCGTTTTCTGCATGAAGCCATACGTTGTAATGCGCTGGAATGTAATCAGCCGCAAGGGTTGGGATGCCGATCCCAAGATTGACGATCATGCCATCTTCAATTTCCTGCGCCGCCCGTTTGGCTATGCGGTGTCTTATATCGTTGTCTCCCATGCCCATGTCCAGTTCACTCCTTTTGATTGCACGATCTGGTTCACAAATACGCCTGGTGTCACGATTTCTTCTGGATGAAGACTACCTACAGGCACAATCTCTTCCACTTCCGCAATGGTCCAGTCTCCTGCCATCGCCACAATCGGGTTTGTATTCCGTGCACTTTTATCAAATATCAGATTTCCTGCTTCATCTGCTTTGAATGCATTCACAATGGCAATATCCGCTGTCAGCGCAGGTTCAAGGATATATGTCTTTCCGTTTAGTGGCACGAGCTGCTTCTCATCAAGATTGAGGCTATCCATGCCGACATCTGTTACAATGCCTGCCAAGCCCATCCCGCCTGCTCGTATTTTTTCTGCTAGAATGCCCTGCGGGTAAAAATGAACATCTAGTGTACCTGATTGCATTTTCTGTCCGGCTATTGGATTTGAGCCAATATGAGAAGCAATGATCTTCTTGACTCTTCCTTCTGTGATCAGCCGGCCAACACCTATTTGCGGGAAGCCTGCATCGTTTCCGATCAATGTCAGATCTTTGATATTGGCTTCTAGGATGGCATCGATCAATGATGGCGGGGACCCTACGCCGCCAAATCCGCCAAACATGATGGTCATGCCGTCCCTAAAATGCGTGATCACTTCATCTACATTCACTGTTTTGTTCATCATCTTTCCTCCCTACATCGCAGATGGGAAAAACCCTCGGTTGATGACTTCTTGTTCGACCTGCGTGATTGTCTGCTCAAATAATTGAATGAGTTCATCCATCTCCTGCTGCGTGATAGAAAGCGGCGGAGCGATCATGACCGCTGCACCTCCCACTCCATCCTCTCCAGCGCTTGCTGGGTAAACGAGCAAGCCATTTTGCTTCGCTGTCTCAACGACTAAATGCGTCATTTGAGCATGGGCAGGAAATGGTGTTTTCGATAAACGGTCTGCGACAAACTCAATGCCGATGAGCAGTCCCTTTCCTCTCACATCTCCTATGATGAAATGGTTTGTTTGCACATCCTTTAAAGCATTCATTAAATAGCGGCCAGACAGATCCGCTCGTTCAGGAAGCTGATGTTTTTTCATATATCGAATGACAGCCAGTGAGACGGCTGCTGAAAGCGGGTTGCCGCTATAGGTGTGACCTGCCATCACAGAGCCGGAACCGCTCAGAATTGGTGCGATGACATGATCCGCTGAGACGGCTGCCGCAATCGGTGAATAGCCAGCACTCATCCCTTTGCCGAGAACCATAATATCTGGTACAACGCCCCAATGCTCCATCGCAAACATTTTCCCAGTTCGTCCAAAGCCTGTCATGACTTCGTCTGCAATCATTAAAATATCGTTTTCCTCACAGACACGCTTCATTGCATCAAAATATCCATCTGGCGGTACAAGCGCCGCTCCCGATGCTCCAACAATCGGCTCTGCAATAAAAGCGGCAATCCTCTCTTTTCCTATACGCTGAATGACGGTTTTAAATTCCTGGACATACCATTCGACTTGCTTGCCCTCTTCCTTCGGCAGCCATGAACGATAGCTATATGGCGGAGACAGCACTGGGTTCTTTTCGAGCAATGGTTCAAAGCGCTCTCTCCTTGCAATATGTCCGGACATCGACAGTGCACCGAGGGTGATGCCGTGATAACTCATCCATCGTGAGATAATGTGATTCTTCTCAGCCTTTCCTTGCTCCTGCCAATGCTGAATTGCAATTTTCATAGCCGTTTCCGTTGCCTCTGATCCGCTTCCGACAAAAAAAGACCAGTTCAGGTTACCTGGACAAAGCGTACTCAATTCATAAGCAAGTTCTTCTGCTGGTTCATTTGTGAATTGTGATCTGTACGTAAAGCTCACTTTTTCCGCTTGCTCGGTCATGGCATCAACGATTTCACGTATGCCATGTCCAATACTTGCCGTGACAGCCCCCGATGAGCCGTCTATATATTTTTTTCCGTCCCGATCATATAAATAAATTCCCTCTCCTTTCACAGCCACAGGATAATGCTGATTCAACATCGGTTTGATTAAGTAATCCCGGGTCTCCACTTTGCCATTCCTCCCTCTCTCGTCAGCAGCTGCCTCTTTCTTTTTCATGAATCGCAAGAAAATTTTGTATACTTGTTATAAGATTAGCTTAATCAAGAGGGCAGTCATCCTCCATTCGCCACATGCCCGAATTTCAGACGCATTTTTTATACATCGTGTATAAGAGTGTTCAAAAGGAGGTCATGAGTCTATGGCGATTCTCGTCAAAGATGCACTTTCGCTCGATATCATGAAGGGAACAAAGCTGCTCGCTGGAGAAAATGGACTGGACCGACTCATTCAATGGGTGACCATCGTGGAAATCATCGAAGACACGTCGAGGCTTTCCGAAGGAGAATTGCTCGTCACAACCGGATTTGGACTCGCAGACAATCAAGAAAGACGCGACCGGCTTGAAGAATTGATTCAATCTAAAAGGCTATCAGCCATCGCTATTTATAAAGGTGTATACTTAAGCGACATTCCAGCATCACTCATTCAAGCGGCGAAAAATAGCGGCATTCCGCTCATCGAGATTCCCCCGCACATCAATTTCTCGGACATTACAA
Source organism: Bacillus sp. FSL K6-2431 (assembly GCF_038005165.1). NCBI lineage: Bacteria > Bacillati > Bacillota > Bacilli > Caryophanales > Bacillaceae > Bacillus > Bacillus sp. FSL K6-2431. The sequence continues at coordinate 1,442,393 of NZ_JBBOSQ010000001.1, forward strand.
AAGCCGTCTTAGAACAAATCGTGAGCAGCCAGCTTCATCAGCTTAAATATTCATCCGCGATTCATCAAAGACTGACCCAATTAAATGTAAGGAATAAAAATGTGACGCAAATTACAGAGGAACTGGCACATCTCACTGTAGCGAACATTGTCGTTCTTGATGTCTTTTTACATCAAACAGCGGCTCATCTCATAAAAGATGAAGTGACGTACTCTCCTGCTTTTGGCTTTCTGACAGATCATGAACCAATTGAAACCATGCCCCTTCTCAAGCAGGCAGAGGAGAAAGGGCGGCTCGTTTATGACACGTGCGGAGCATTTGTCCTCGCCGCATGTCCGGTGATTGCGATGGGTGATATTTTTGGATTTATTGTGTCTTTAAAGAAAAAGGATACGTGGCATCATCTCGACGCGATTGCGATCGAGCATGCCGGGGCCGTGTATGCGATTGAATGGCTGAAGCAAAAAGCCATTCAAGATACAGAAAACCAAATGCAGGGACATTTGTTAGATGATATTTTGCAGCAGCAATATACAGAAGAAAGCTACGTGGTCGAACAAGCAACAAAGCTGCAATATGATATGAGCGAGGAGCAGGTAGTGATCTACTTTCAATTTCAGCATCAGCACACACAGCTCGATCACCAAATGATGCAGCGTCTATCGCAATTACTCACCTCGATCTTTGAACGCAGACATATTCCATTTTTACTAAAGACAAGGCTCGATTCCATTTTTGTCCTAACACCAGCAGGAAAAAAAGCGTTTCAAGAAGCGGAGTGGTATCGCGCAGCAGAGGAATGCCGGAGCACTTGGTCTTATTTTTTCCCCGTCCACCCGATTGTCATTGGTATTGGGAGAGCCTATGACCAGATCAGTCTCTTTTCTAAAAGCGCGAAGGAAGCGCAGTATGCAGCAAGGCTTCTTCCGCTTTTAAAAACAGACGAAAGCATCATTCATTATCAAAAGCTCGGCTTATATGGGATGCTTCTTGAAATGAATGAAGCCGGTATGAATTTGCATGATTTTTACGTGGAGCTGTTAAGTCCTTTGCTTTATACGAAAAAACAAGGGGCTGACCTGATCCATACACTCGAAGTGTATTTGGCGCACAATGAAAATATTCAAAAATCTGCGGGAGAATTATTTATTCACAGACATACGTTAAGCTACCGGCTGAAACAAATTGAAACGAGAACAGGCTGCAGCCTCAAATCCACTGATGATCGGATGAAGCTGCAGCTCAGTATCATGGCATACCGCCTATCTGGTCTGCTTGATCAGATGAGAACCATTTCATGATTCATTTGGTGTTTTGACCCATAGATTCATATCTTCAATTTTGTCAAAAATATAGCAGTTGTTTTGAAAGCGCCCGGTATATGTATAACCAAGCTGATAAAACACTTGATTCATTCCATAGGACAGTGCACGGGCAAGAGAATAAAAGACATAGATATGCATCGACTGGAGTTCCTTTTCAAGGGCTAGAATTAAATGATGCATGAATCCTAGTTTTCTATAGGAAGGAAGGGTCGCACAATCTGTTAATTCTGCATGACCATACGGCGCATTGATTTCAGCGGATGCTGCACTCACAATGTGTCCGTCATGTTCAACAACATAAAAAATTGTCCCTTCCTCCATTACCTTTTGAATATAATCTGACTCGTTCATTGGCGTAGGGTACGTTTCAAAGACGGTATCATAGAGCTTTGCCAGTCTAGGAATATCTTTCGGATCGGCTTTCCTTATCACATACTCATTCTGCCATGTGCCTTGGTCTTTTTTGATTTCTTTTGCTTGAATGGATGCGACGATCTCATCCTCCTCCAGCCAATACGAACTGTTCATTCGATCCTCAGTGAGAAAAAGCGACATACCGTAAGCGTCACTTCCAAGAAAATAATGAGAAAACACCCCTTCAAGCCGAAAGCCTTTTTCTAAAAAAAGCGGCACATGCTCACGTCTTACTTTCACAATGACCTTAGAAGCCTTACAGTCCGCCGCTTCCTGAAGAACGGATGGAATGACATCCCGCACCCTGCCGCTATAATCATCTAAACGGATTCGTTCATTAAATGAATCAATACAGATCAAGGCAGAAAAACGCTCATTTGCAAGTTTCTTCAATTGCACCATACACTCATTCCTCTCTAATGAATTATTTAATAAAGAATGTCCAAATTAGAAATGACGAAATAGCGATGCCAGAAAAAATTGAAAGTATCATATAACTAATGGCTGAAGCCTTTTTCATTTTATTGTGCTTAATGGCAATCAACATGATGTTATTTATAGTTATGAGAAATAAAATAAGTATGACGATTGCAAAGATAATAAATGCTTTGATTTCCATGTTTCCTCCCGATATCTATTCGTGATCCCATACTACTTCTTCATTTTCAATCGGCATCCCTTCTCATGAACAAAAAACACCTTTCCATCTCATCAGATAGAAAGGTGTTTTGATTAAACGGTTTTCCCCGCAGCCTTAAGCGCACGGGCACCGATGTCACGGCGATAAAATAGACCTGGCTGAATGATTTCTTCAACCGCTTCATACACTCTTGATCTTGCCGCTTCAAATGTGTCGTCAAATGCCGTCACATTTGCTACACGGCCGCCATTTGTGACGAATTGGTCGTTTTCTTTTTTTGTTCCTGCGTGGAAGGTCACGACATCAGAGACCGTTGTTTGCAAAGTACCGATCGGTGTGCCTTTTGCATAGTCCTCCGGGTATCCTTCTGAAGCAAGAACGACACTGACAGCGGCAGTGTCTTTCCACTGCAAGTCCACATCTTTTCCATCTAGAATGTCGAGGAAGACTTGAACTAGATCTGATTCAAGACGAGGAAGAACCACCTGCGTTTCAGGGTCGCCGAAGCGTGCATTGAACTCAATGACCTTTGAGCCTTCTGGTGTTAGCATTAAGCCTGCATATAAAATGCCTGTAAACGGACGCTCCTCCTGCACCATGGCACGAGCCGCCGGTTTGACGACATCTTCCACCGCTTTTTGGACGACTTCATCTGAAATTTGTGGAACTGGTGAATAAGCGCCCATTCCGCCGGTATTCGGTCCTTTGTCATCTTCAAATGCCCGTTTGTGATCTTGCGCGATCACCATTGGGTACACCTTTTCTCCATTGACAAAGGCCATCAATGAAAATTCCTCACCTGTTAAAAATTCCTCGATGACGACCGATGCACTTGCATCGCCAAACTTTTCATCCTCTAAAAAATCGTGCAGACAGTTGATCGCCTCTTCAAGTGTCATCGCAACTGTCACGCCTTTTCCTGCTGCGAGACCATCTGCTTTAATGACAATCGGCGCACCCTTTTCTTCCACATATGCCTTCGCTTCTTCAAACGATGTAAAAGTGGCATAAGCGGCGGTCGGGATCTCATAATTTTTCATTAAGTCTTTTGCAAATTCCTTTGAGCCTTCAATGACTGCGGCTTTTGCATTTGGTCCAAATACCTTTAGACCTGCCTCTTCAAATGCATCGACGACACCTGCAATTAAAGGAACCTCTGGACCGACAATCGTTAAGCCGATTTCATTGTCTTTTGCAAAACGAATTAATGCCTCATGATCACCTTCGTCGATCGGTACAAGCTTCGCAGCGTCTGCCATTCCATCATTGCCAGGTGCGACAAATACTTGGCTGACAAGTTCACTTTGGTTCACTTTCCATGCGATGGTATGCTCTCTTCCGCCTCTGCCGATAATTAATACGTTCACACTGTCATCCCCTTAATGTTTGAAATGTCTAACGCCAGTGAAGACCATGGCGATGCCGTATTCATCTGCTTTTTGGATTGATTCTTCATCACGAATGGAACCACCTGGCTGGATGATTGCTGTGACGCCTGCCTTTGCAGCAGCTTCCACTGTATCGCCCATCGGGAAGAATGCATCAGAGCCTAGTGCGCTTCCTTTCGCTTTTTCACCTGCTTGCTCAATCGCAATATTTGCTGAGCCCACGCGGTTCATCTGACCAGCGCCGATCCCTGCTGTCATTTGATCTTTTGCAAGGACAATCGCATTTGATTTCACATGCTTGACGACTTTCCAAGCAAGCTTTAAGTCTTTCCATTCGTCTTCTGTAGGTTCTCTTTTCGTTGGAATAGAGATCGTTGCTTCCTCTAAGCCATACGTATCAATATCCTGCACGAGCAGTCCGCCATGAACACTTGTCAGCTGCTTTTCTTTTTTCTCAAGATCTGCTTCTACATCTAATGTTAATAGACGAAGGTTCTTTTTCGCTGTTAACACGTCAAGCGCTTCTTGGCTAAACGATGGAGCGATGACGATTTCTAAGAAAATCGTATGGAGCACCTCAGCCGTTTGCTTGTCAACTTCACGGTTAAGCGCCACAATGCCGCCAAAAATAGAGGTTTCATCTGCTTTGAATGCACGGTCAAACGCTTCTGCAATCGTTTCTCCTGTACCAACGCCGCATGGGTTCATATGTTTTACAGCTACAGCCGCTGGCTCCGTAAATTCACGTACGATTTGAAGAGCTGCATCTGCATCTTTAATATTGTTGTAGGAAAGCTCTTTTCCATGTAACTGTGTAGCTGTTGCCAAAGAGCCTTTGCTTGGAAGTGCATTTTCATAGAAAGTCGCCGCTTGGTGCGGATTTTCTCCATAACGAAGGGATTGTTTTTTCTCAAACGTGACGGTGAACTGCTCTGGCTCTGTTTCGCCAACAAAGTTCGTTAAATAATCTGCAATGAGGGCATCGTAAGCAGCTGTATGACGGAATACCTTCGCCGCAAGCTCACGTTTTTTCTCAAGTGACACGCCGCCTTCTTTGATTTGCTGAACGACTGTATCATAATCACGAGGATCGACAATCACTGTGACGTCTTGGTGGTTTTTCGATGCCGCACGAAGCATTCCCGGTCCGCCAATATCAATGTTTTCAATTGCTTCTTCATACGTTACATCGTCTTTTGAGATCGTCTCTTTGAAAGGATAGAGATTCACGACAACAAGATCAATCGGCTGAATGCCATGCTTTTCAATCTGTGCCATATGCTCATCGTTTTCTCTCACTGCCAATAATCCACCATGAATGTTCGGGTGAAGCGTTTTGAGTCGTCCGTCCATGATTTCAGGGAATCCAGTGACTTCAGAAATCCCAATGACATCAATGCCATTTTCTTGAAGAAGCTTATGAGTACCTCCAGTTGAAATGACTTCAACACCAAGTTCTGTTAATTCTTTCACAAAAGGTACAAGATTCGTTTTATCAGAAACACTGATTAATGCGCGTTTGATCGTCATGCCTTCGTCACCTCATTAAGATAATTCTAAAAGTGATTTGATCACTTTTGGATATAGTGTGTGTTCTAGTTCATGCATTCTTTTTTCAATTGATTCAAGCTCTTCGCCTTGTTCAATATAGATCGCGGCTTGGTCAATAATCGGACCTGTATCCATCCCTTCATCAACAAAATGGACGGTGATGCCTGCCACTTTGACGCCTGCTTGATGCGCCTGTCCGATGGCATCAAGACCAGGGAAAGCTGGCAGCAAGGATGGGTGGATATTCACGATTTTCCCTTTGTATGCTTCAAGTAATGTCGGGCCGATTAGTCTCATATACCCCGCAAGGAAAACCCATTCTACTTCATGAAGCCTCAATTGTTCGATGATTGTTTGTTCAAAAGCGGCTTTATTCGGAAAAGCCTTCGGGGTAAAAGCAAAGGAGGGAATGCCCTCTTTCTCAGCACGCTCCAGCACCTTTGCACCCGGTTTATCACAAATCACAATGGCGGCCTCTGCCTGCCACTTTTCTTCTTTTAACGTATCTATAATGGCTTGAAAGTTCGTCCCGCTTCCAGAGGCGAAGATCGCAAACTTCTTCATGAGAGGCTTCCACCGCCGAATGTGACACCTTCTCCTTTTTGAACACGTCCGATGAGAAATGCTTTCTCTCCATCCTGTTCAAGCTCGCTAATCACATCCACAAGATCGTCCTCTTTGACAGCTAGGACAAAGCCAATGCCCATATTAAACACGTTGAACATCTCTTCTGCCTTCAACTGACCCTTTTCTTGAATAAAGGAGAAAATAGGGGGAACTGGCCATGAGCCGTTATCTACCTCAACACCAAGACCTTCAGGCAGCATACGTGGTAAATTCTCAATAAAACCGCCGCCTGTCACATGTGCCATGCCGTCAACCTTGCCGGCTTTCACTTGTTTGAGTACGGGCTTCACATAAATTTTTGTCGGTTCAAGAAGCTCTTCTCCGAGCGGTCTTGTAAAAGGTTCATACGTTTGATGCAGGTCAAGACCAGCGTCTTCCAGCAAGACTTTACGAACGAGAGAGTATCCATTGCTATGAATTCCGCTTGAGCTGAGTCCAATAAGCAAATGCCCTTCCTTGATGCCCTCTCCCGTTACGATTTCATCCTTTTCAACTACACCTACTGAAAAACCAGCAATATCATATTCTTCTTCTGTGTAAAGACCTGGCATTTCGGCTGTCTCACCGCCGACAAGTGCTGAACCAGACTGCTCACATCCGTCAGCCACACCTTTGACAATGGATTCAATTTTTACCGGATCTGCTTTTCCAACGGCTAAGTAATCTAAGAAAAAGAGCGGTTCTGCCCCTTGTGCAAGCACATCGTTGACACACATGGCCACGGCATCGACGCCGATCGTATCGTGTTTATCCATTAAAAAGGCAAGCTTTAATTTCGTTCCGACACCATCTGTTCCTGAAACAAGAACGGGCTTTTTGTATGGCAGCTCAGATAGATCAAACATACCGCCAAATCCACCTAGAGCGCCCATGACACCTGCTCGTTTTGTACGTTCTACGTGTGTTTTCATTCGTTTGACGGCTTCGTACCCTGCTTCGATGTCGACACCGGCGTTTTTATATGCTTCTGACATCCCATTCACTCCTTTTAGCTGCTGCTTTCCATGTATTTTCGGCAGAATGAAAGAGCAGCATATCAACTCATCTTGACTGCTGCTCCTTTATTCGATTATTTCGTCAAGACCGTTTCCTTCACATGCGGAAGAACCGTATCTTCATATATTTCAGTCGGGTATTTCCCAGTAAAGCATGCTAAACACTGACCGCGCTGCGGATCATCATACTTCCTGCCAATCCCGTCCATTAAACCGTCTACAGATAAAAATGCAATGGTGTCCGCACCGATTTCCTGTCTAATTTCTTCCACTGAATGAGAAGAAGCAATCAGCTCTTCGTGTGTGGATGTATCAATTCCATAAAAACATGGGTGTGCGATTGGCGGTGAACTAATGCGTACATGGACTTCCGTCGCACCCGCTTCTCTTAGCATCGTGACAATTCTGCGGCTCGTTGTCCCGCGTACGATGGAATCATCCACCATCACAACACGCTTTCCTTCGACTACACCGCGCACAGCAGACAGCTTCATCCGTACGCCCTGCTCACGCAATGCTTGAGACGGCTGGATAAACGTCCGGCCAACATAACGGTTTTTAATCAAACCGAGCTCATACGGAATACCTGTTGCTTCGGCATATCCAATCGCTGCAGAAATACTGGAATCTGGTACACCTGTCACAACATCTGCTTCGACATGCGCTTCCTCAGCAAGCTTTTTGCCAAGACTCTTTCTCGCACTATGCACATTGATGCCGTTGATATTGCTGTCAGGTCTTGAGAAATAAATGTATTCCATGCTGCACATGCTGCGGTTAATATTCATCGAGAAGCGCTCAGATTTTAAGCCTTCATCATTAATGATCAGCATTTCGCCAGGCTCCACATCACGTAAATACGTGGCACCGACGACATCAAATGCACATGTTTCAGAAGCGACAACATAAGCATCCCCAAGCATACCAAGTGAAAGCGGGCGTAAGCCGTTTGGATCAAGCGCCACGATCATTTCTGTTTCCGTCATGATTAAGAAAGCATAGGCTCCCTTAAGCATGGACAGCGCATTTTTGATCTGTTCCTTCAATTCCATATGCCCGCTGCGCTTAATTAAATGTGCCAGCACTTCGGTATCAGAAGAGGTCTGGAAAATGCTCCCTTGGTTCTCTAGCTGCTGCTTTAACTGCGTTGCATTCACTAAGTTTCCATTATGAGCAAGGGCAAGACTGCCATTGTTTTGCGAACGGAAGAAGAGGGGCTGCACATTTTCAAAGCCGCCTCCGCCTGCTGTCGCATATCGAACGTGTCCGATTGCACCTTTTCCTTTCAAATCCTTTAGCTCACCGTTTTGAAAGACTTCCGTAATCAGTCCAAGGCCTTTGTGTGATGTGAGGTTCTCACCATCTGTTGCAATGATTCCCGCACCTTCTTGTCCTCGGTGCTGAAGGCTATGCAATCCGTAATATGTGATTTGCGGGGCTTCTTCGTGTCCCCAAACCCCAAAGACACCACACTCTTCATTTAAGCCTCTGATTTCAGCAAGCATGGGATCGCTCCTTTCCATGCACGTTCAAGCTCGTTGACCGCTGCATGAATCCATTGTTGTCCTTCTTGATTTTTGACAGTAAACACACCATCATTTGTAACCGTTCCGACTTCTTTCGCATCTTTGACAGCCGCAGCAAACGCTTCGCGGTGCTCCAGTTTGACTGTGACGACAAAACGTGACTGTGTTTCACTGAATAATGAAGCTTCGCTGTTTAAATCGATTTGGATATCTGCACCAAGCCCGTCAGTTCCAAATGTACTTTCAGCAAGTGCTACACCAAGTCCGCCTTCAGACACATCATGTGCTGATTGAACGAGACCGTTTTGAATCGCGGCTAGCAGAGCTTCTTGACGCGAAAGCTCTACGTTCAAATCAATTTCCGGTGCTTTTCCGTAAATACGACCTTCTGTCATCTTTTGAAGCTCACTGCCTGCAAATTCTTCCTTCGTCTCACCAATGACGAAAATGACATCGCCAGCCTGCTGGAACGATTGAGTCGTAATATGAGCAGTATCTTCGACCAAACCAACCATCCCAATGACTGGTGTTGGGTAAATCGCTGTTCCATTTGATTCGTTATATAAAGAGACGTTCCCACCGATAACTGGTGTGCTTAGCGTGCGGCATGCTTCGCTAATCCCGTCAGCAGATTTTTCAATTTGCCAGAAAATTTCTGGTTTCTCCGGGTTACCGAAGTTCAGGTTATCTGTCACTGCAAGTGGACGAGCGCCTGAGCAGACAATGTTACGTGCTGCTTCTGCGACGGCGATTTTCCCGCCGACCTCTGGATCAAGGTAGAGATAGCGTGCGTTACAATCTGTTGTCATCGCTAGGGCTTTTTTCGTTCCGCGGATTCTTAGTACACCTGCATCAGAGCCAGGTGCAACGACGGTATTTGTCCGAACCATGTAGTCATACTGATCATAGACCCATTCTTTACTTGCAATCGTTGGCTGCTGAAGGAGCTGCTTTAATGTCTCTGCTGCATCTGTGATCGCTGGAGCTTCCACTTTCGTTTCTAAAAACTCACGATAGTATGCAGGCTCACTTGACGGCTTGTGATAAACCGGTGCTTCTTCTGCAAGAGCGTCAACAGGAAGCTCACATACCACTTCACCTTGATGGAGTAAACGAAGCATTTTATCGTCTGTCACATGACCAACTGATACTGCTTCAAGATCGTATTTTTCGAAAATATCAATGATTTCTTGCTCACGGCCTTTTTCAATGACCAGAAGCATTCTCTCTTGCGATTCAGACAGCATCATCTCGTATGCGGACATGCCTGTTTCACGCTGCGGAATGAGGTCTAAATTCATCTCAATACCAGAACCTGCTTTACTTGCCATTTCCGCACTTGAGCTTGTTAAGCCAGCCGCTCCCATATCTTGAATCCCGACGAGTGCATCGTTTTTGATGACTTCAAGGCATGCTTCAAGCAGCAGTTTTTCCATGAATGGATCACCGACTTGAACCGCTGAACGTTTTTCTTCTGATTCATCAGAAAATTCTTCAGACGCAAATGTTGCACCGTGAATACCGTCACGTCCCGTTTTAGCACCAACATACATTACCGTGTTGCCGACACCTTTTGCCTGCCCTTTTTTGATGTCTTCATGGTTGATTAATCCAACACACATCGCATTCACGAGCGGATTGCCTTCATAGCTTTGATCAAAATGAACTTCTCCGCCGACTGTAGGAATTCCGATACAGTTTCCATAGCCTGCGATCCCTGCCACTACTTCTTCAAACAAGTACTTCACGCGCGGTGAAGTCAGTTCACCAAAACGAAGAGAGTTTAGTACAGCAATTGGACGCGCACCCATGGAGAATACATCACGGATAATTCCGCCGACACCAGTAGCTGCTCCTTGATACGGTTCAATCGCAGATGGATGGTTATGTGATTCGATTTTAAATACAACCGCTTGGTTGTCTCCAATATCAACGATTCCAGCGCCTTCCCCAGGACCTTGAAGAACATGCTCTCCTTTTGTCGGGAATTTGCTTAAGACAGGCTTTGAGTTTTTATAACTGCAATGCTCTGACCACATGACAGAAAAAATGCCTATTTCTGTGTAGTTTGGCAGCCTGCCAATAATGGATTCGATTAAAGCGAATTCTTCATCACTCAATCCCATTTGCTGATACAATTTCTCTTCTTTAATTTGCTTGTGACTTGGTTCAAGCAGTAGTGACATGAGTGTCCCTCCAATTTTTCACGATAGATTGAAACAATTTAAGTCCGTCTGCGCTGCCTAGTAATGTATCCACCGCGCGCTCAGGGTGCGGCATCATGCCGAGTACATTGCCCTCTTCATTCGTTATACCTGCAATTCGATTGACACTGCCGTTAATATCGTCTCCGTAAGTGAAAGCGATTTGGTTATTTTCAATCAGCTTCGCTAAAGTGTCTTCATCACAGTAGAAGTTGCCTTCACCGTGCGCTACAGGAACCGAAATGGATTCGCCTTTTTGATAGCCGCTTGTAAATTGCGTTTCGTTGTTCTCTACAATGAGTTCAACTGGACGACAGATAAATTTTAAGTCTTTATTTCGTCTCATCGCACCTGGAAGAATGCCAAGCTCCTGAAGGATTTGGAACCCATTACAAACACCAAGAACAGGTTTTCCTTCCGCAGCTGCTTTTTTCACCGCCGGCATGATGTTTGAAAAGCGAGCAATCGCACCGCATCTTAAGTAATCCCCATAAGAGAAACCGCCTGGTACGAGTACACCGTCAAATCGGTCTAGACTCGTTTCGTCGTGCCATACATATTCAACTTGTTCACCTAACTCATCTTGAATCGCATGGTACATATCGATATCACAGTTAGAGCCAGGCAAGACGATCACTGCAAACTTCACTGTGCGACAACCTCCTCCACCTCATAGCGGTAATCTTCAATCACCGTGTTGGCCAGTAATTTTTCACACATTTCTTTGACGACTGTATCTAAATCACGATCTGATTTTTCAATGACAAGCTCCATGTATTTCCCGATACGGACATCCTTTACTTCCTGATAAGACATGCTGTGCAAGGCGTGCTGCACGGCACTTCCTTGTGGATCAAGAACGCTCTCTTTTAAGCTGACAAAAATTTTCACTTTATACATGTTTATGGCCTCCAAGTCTTTTGAAAATTTCTTCGTATGCATTTGTTAAGCCGCCCAGGTTTCGTCTGAACACGTCTTTATCAAGCTTTTCGTTTGTATCTTTGTCCCAAAGCCTGCACGTATCAGGTGAAATCTCATCAGCTAGCAAAATACGATTCTCGTGATCTATTCCGAATTCAAGCTTGAAATCAATTAAATTCACATGGCATTCTGAGAAGATTTGCTTTAACTCTTCATTTACTTGTCTTGTGATCTGCTTCATTTCCTCGACCTGCTCTGGTGTCGCTGCATCTAAAATGCGAATATGATCTTCTGTAATGAGCGGATCGCCGAGTGCATCATCTTTGTAGTAAAACTCGATCAATGGTGTATCCAGTTTTGTTCCCTCTGGAATGCCAAGGCGCTTTGACATACTGCCTGCCACCACATTTCGTACAACGACTTCAAGCGGCACAATCTGCACCTTTTGAATGAGCTGCTTTGTTTCAGAAAGTCGTTTCACAAAGTGATTGTTGATCCCTTTCTCATGTAGCATTTGAAAGATTAAGCTTGAAATTTCGTTATTCAGTCTGCCCTTGCCTTCGATTTCAGCTTTCTTTTCGCCGTTAAATGCTGTTGCTGAGTCTTTATATTCGACATATAAAATTTGCTCGTCATCGGTCTGATAGATTTTTTTCGCTTTGCCTTCGTAGAGAAGTTCTTGTTTCACAGTCATTCAGGTTGGCCTCCTAATTTGAATGTTGGCAATTTTCAGGATTGGGCACCTGACAAGCAGGTGGCCCTTTTCTTACGCAAGACCTAGACGTTCGAAAATCATATCGACATTTTTCAAGTGATAGTTGTAATCGAAGCAGTCAGCGATTTGTTCAGGTGTTAAGCGTGATGTGATTTTTTCTTCCGCTTCTACTAATGAACGGAAATGGACTTGCTTTTCCCACGCTTCCATTGCCTTCGGCTGAACCGTATCATATGCCTCTTCACGTGCCATGCCTGTATCGATTAATGCAAGAAGAACGCGCTGTGAGTAAATCAAGCCAAGTGTGCGGTCCATGTTGCGTTTCATGTTCTCAGGGAAGACCGTCAAGTTTTTCACAATGTTTGAGAAACGGTTTAGCATATAGTTCAGTGCAATCGTTGCGTCTGGTAAAATGATGCGCTCAGCAGACGAATGAGAAATATCACGCTCATGCCAAAGTGGTACATTCTCATAAGCTGTCAGCATATATCCACGGATGACGCGGGCAATTCCCGTCATATTTTCAGAGCCGATTGGGTTGCGTTTATGCGGCATTGCTGATGATCCTTTTTGTCCTTTTGCAAAGAACTCTTCTACTTCACGTGTTTCACTCTTTTGAAGTCCACGAATTTCAACAGCAAATTTCTCAATGCTTGTTGCGACGAGTGCAAGAGTTGCCATGTAATCTGCATGACGATCACGCTGCAAGGTTTGGGTTGAGATTGGTGCAGCTTTGATGCCAAGCTTCTCACATACATATTGCTCAACAAACGGGTCGATGTTCGCATATGTGCCAACAGCTCCAGAAATTTTACCGTATTCGATGCCAGCTTTTGCTTGTTTAAAACGTTCTAGGTTACGCTTCATTTCTTCGTACCAAAGACCAAGCTTCAGGCCAAATGTTGTCGGTTCAGCGTGTACACCGTGTGTACGGCCCATCATGACGGTATATTTGTGCTCTTTTGCTTTTTCTTTTAGGATGTCAACAAATCTCTCAATGTCCTTGAGCAAGATATCGTTCGCCTGCTTTAATAGATATGAAAGCGCCGTATCCACTACGTCTGTAGAGGTTAACCCGTAATGAACCCACTTTCTTTCTTCTCCTAGAGATTCAGATACAGCACGCGTAAAGGCAACCACGTCATGGCGCGTGTCTTGTTCAATCTCTAGAATACGATCAATATCAAAGCTTGCATTCTTGCGCATAGTCACAACGTCTTCTTTTGGAATAACGCCGAGCTCTGCCCAAGCTTCACAAGCGAGAATTTCTACTTCAAGCCATGCATTAAATTTGTTTTCCTCTGTCCAGATTGCTGACATTTCTGGTCGTGCGTAACGTTCGATCATTTCCCGTTTCCTCCATCTCTTTCAGTCCATATCTTTGTGATGTTTGTCATCCATTCATCATCAAGCTGTTTCATAAAAGTCATATGACCCATTTTGCGGCCGGTTTTTACTTCATGCTTTCCATATAGATAAAGCTTCGCTTCTTTGAGAAGCTCAGGATGCTCTTTTGGGATGTCTACTTCATCGCCTAATAAGTTCACCATCATGCCCTCTGATAAAAGGGCTGTACCGCCAAGCGGCAAACCGCATATCGCGCGAATATGCTGTTCAAACTGACTCGTCTCACATAAATCGAGCGTATAATGACCAGAATTATGCGGGCGAGGCGCCAGTTCATTGACGAGTAGCTCTCCTTCGTTTGTCAGGAACAGTTCTACAGCAAGTGTACCAACTAGCGCTAGCTTTTCAGCCAGTGTCGTTGCCAGCACTTTTGCCTTCTCCTGAATGCTTTCCTCTACCCTTGCAGGCACAATGCTTTGGAACAAAATGTTGTGCTTATGAATGTTCTCAGCGACTGGAAATACCGCAATCTCCCCGTGAATAGAACGAGTGACGATCACCGAGAGCTCCATTTGAAATGGGACCCATCTTTCTAAAATACATGCTCCATGTGTGAGCAATTCAGCTGCTTCGTGAAGCTGTCCCTTTTCCTTGATCACATACTGCCCTTTTCCGTCGTAGCCGCCTCTGCATGTTTTCAGCACGGCTGGCAAACCAAGTACGGTTACTGCGTCTTCCAGCTCTTTTTCATCATGAATGATGCGGTAAGGTGCGACTTCACAGCCTGCATCTACAATCCCTTTTTTCTCCGTTTCACGATTTTGAGTTAAAAGAAGAAGTTCACTTCCTTGCGGTAAATTGGCTTCTTCCTTCAATTGATTAAGTGCATCATAATCAATATTTTCAAATTCATATGTCACGACATCGCTGATTTCTGCCAGCTGTCGAATCCCATCGAGGTCACTATAAGCAGCTGTGATTTCTATATCAGCAACCTGTCCACAAGGAGATTGTGCGACTGGGTCTAAGACAGCTGCCCGGTACCCCATTTGCTTTGCGCTGACGGCCATATATCTGCCAAGCTGTCCTCCGCCGATAATACCGATGGTTGCGTTTGGAAAAATGGTCTGCTTAGCCAAGCTGATCACTGCTTTCTAGTACAGTCTGTTTTGTTTGCTCTCTTCTTTCCTCAAGGCGAGCAGCGATTGTTTCATCAAATGCTGAAATCATTTGTGCAGCTAGAAGCCCTGCATTTGTTGCACCAGCTTTGCCAATCGCCACTGTCGCAACTGGTACACCGCCTGGCATTTGAACGATGGATAATAAGGAATCCAGTCCATTTAGTGCTTTTGATTGTACGGGCACACCAATGACCGGCAGTGTCGTTTTCGCTGCGACCATCCCCGGTAAATGTGCTGCGCCTCCAGCACCGGCAATGATGACTTTTAGTCCTTTACCTCTTGCTTCTGTCGCATATTCAAACATCAAGTCAGGTGTCCGGTGTGCGGATACTACCTGTTTTTCATACGGAATGTCTAATTCCTCTAAGATATCGCACGCATTCTTCATTGTTTCCCAATCAGATGTACTTCCCATGATGACACCTACAAGCGGCTTCATTTTGTCCCCACCTTTAAGCTGATATTCGATTTTGTATCGTTTGACACGCTTCCCAAACCTAAGCAGCTTGTCAAACGCCGAACAAAAAGGCCCGATTTGCATTGCATTGTTAGGAAGCAACACAAACCGGGCCATGGTAAGCGCTGTTCGCTTTTGAAACGCCATGTCAGTTTTGTTCACTATCCTGCATAGTCCAGTCATTTACGGTAACTGGGTAGAAACTTATGGGCCATATTCCCAAGATTATATGAGGTTCGTGTTTTGAATTCATGTTTATCTTAACAACGGATGTTCATGATGTCAACGGATTTATCGAACAATCTATGAAGTCGTCGTTTTAATGTTCGGATTTAGACTGTTTTTCCTTCAAATACGATTTTTTTCCCAATCGGAATGATCTGAATCGACCCATTTTCCTTCTTTTCCTGAAAAATGGGCTCCTCCATTCGTCGGACAGGCGCGTAGCCTTCCGCTGCCATCTGGGACAACACTTGATCGATCGTCATGTCGTCTTCCACATAGAATTTCTTCTTCTTTGGTTTTGCGGTCATTCTTTAATTCTCCTTTTCTTCACAGCCTTCACCCAGAAGCCGCCGTGAATCGATTTGGGCTCATATGAAATGATAAATGCCTTTGAATCCAGCGTTTTAATCGTTTCATATAATTGCAGTTCATATTTTCTCGGTGTTAAAATTTGCAATGCTGTCCGGTCTCCTTCAAGACCGCCTGCTACCCAGCTGGTGACACCATATCCTTTTTCTCTCAATTGCCTTGGGAGATCGACATCTAATTCTTTTGTGATCACGTTAACAGTTGTGTAGCCAAGTGCCAGCTTCTCTTCAATTTTCATCCCGACAATGATCCCCATCCCATAACCTAACGCATACGCAATGACATTTTGGATTTGATCTAAGTTATCAAGTACGATACTTAATCCAATCACATAAATCAGCATTTCAATCGTACCAGCAAAAGCTGCTGCGTACCGTCTGCCTTTCATTGTTAAAATCAAACGCATGGTGGAAAATGAAACATAGACAATATTAATCACTAAAATGATCAAAACCATGGTGAACGCATTGGATAAAAGTTGTTGAAGCACGATTCGAACCCCCTGCACTAAAAAATCAAATAAAGCACCCCATATTCTACTAGAGAACATACCTTGATACAATCAAATTTGCGCGAGAAAAACACATATATCTTTCGACAAGAACGGTGGTCTTTGTTACCAAGAGTTTACCCGTTTTTTCCTCGTCTCAACATGAAAACCTCCTTTTTCAAAAAAGGAGGTTTTCATTGTGTGTATTATCCAAATCGAACAGGCACAAGTGAAGGAATCAAATACTCTCCGACAATGCCCCAGAGCAGTGCAATGATGACAAGCTCCACCAATAAAAAGATCCAGCCAGCATACATCAAATCACCGCTCACCGCTTCATGCTCCAATTGAATCGAGCGAAACAGTACGACCGCAATCAACTGGAGACCAAAAAACATCATCACAGATAAAATGACCGTCACATATGGAATATTCAGCATGGCAAATACAAGCCAAAGGATGGATAAAACCAAAACCGGTACAAGTGCGGCACCAAACTTCATGATCACTTCTTTCAGTGATATGTTTCCTTTTAGCATGTACTTACCGAGTAACCAGACGGTCAGCATCATCAATGTGAGCAGAATGAGTGTAAAGACCGCTACCCTCAAAAAGGCGTCACCAAAAGAGTAATGAATGCCAAAGCCTAATAAACGAGTCTTTGACGCCTTTAATTGAACATAGTTGCCTAAAGCAAAAAACACGCTGAATAACACAATCGAGATCCAGGCGTACTTCATCCGTAATGTTTCCGCTTGATTGATGGCCCGGCTCGGTGATTTTAACATCGCAAGTCCATATGAGCCATAGCGCTTAAACGCGCCTCCTACACCTTGCAGCATACGCTGAATGGCAGAACGCTCATCATCCGCTGCTGCTTTTACTTTCGACGTTCTCCCACGTTTTGCAGCGCTTCTGCTAAGGCGGGATTGCCTCGTTTCTTGATCTATTGATGGCTCTTCATTTTTTACGTCTGATGTACTTTGCTCTTCATCTTTTTCTAACATCTCATATCAACTCCTATCCAGCACAATCCTTACAGGCTCATACGAATGACCTGTAAGGATGACTCCTCTTAAAGTAGCGGAGTCTCTCTGTTCAGTCAAGATTCCTTGACGTTCATACGAATAGACGGCTAAAGGGCAGCAGAGGTTTTAAAATGGCAAGAAAATTAGGGCAAAACAAAAAAACAGCAGCTTCCATGAGCTGCTGCTTCAGGCGAACTATTAATGATTTAAGAAAGCAAAGTAGAGAATAAAGATCACAAACAATCCGTACATAATCGGATGTACTTCTTTGGCTTTCCCTTTAAAGATCATCGTAATCGGGTAGAAAATAAAGCCAACCGCAATCCCTGTTGCAATACTGTATGTGAGTGGCATCATAATCATCGTTAAGAACGCTGGTACGGCAATTTCAAAACGATCCCATGCAATCTTCGCAAGCGGAGCGACCATCAGTGCACCAACAATGATTAAAGCAGGTGCTGTCACATTCGAAGTAACGATGGATAAAAGCGGCGAGAAGAACATCGCAAGCAAGAAGAAAATACCTGTCACGACAGCTGCAAATCCAGAACGTGCACCAGCAGCAACACCTGAGCTAGATTCAACATAAGATGTTGTCGTCGATGTTCCAAGAATAGAACCTACAACGATTGAAGATGAATCCGCTAGAAGTGCTCTTCCTGCACGCGGCAGCTCATTATTTTTCATTAAACCAGCTTGGGTTGCAACAGCCACAAGCGTTCCTGCTGTATCAAAGAACCCAACGAATAAGAACGTTAAAATCACGACAAGCATTTGAATCGAGAAAATGTCTGGCAAGTGAATCAAGGCTTGTCCAAAGGTTGGAGATAAGCTTGGAATACTTCCCACAATTTGCGTCGGTACTGGGACAAGACCAACAATCATTCCAGCAATAGCTGTCACAAGCATCCCAATGAAGACACCTGCATTCACTCGAAGAACCATTAAAATGACAGTCACCACGATACCAAACACCGTTAATAAGACAGGACCACTATGAATGTTTCCAATCGAAACGAGCGTATTATCATTATTAGCGATAATGCCAGATCCTTGCAGACCGACAAATGTAATGAATAGACCAATACCTGCACCAACCGCAAGCTTTAGCTCAGCCGGAATGGCATTGATGATTTTTTCACGGAAACCTGTTAAAGAAAGGGCAACGAAAATCAATCCTGAAACAAATACACCAGAAAGTGCTGCTTCCCATGTGATGCCCATGCCAAGAACAACCGAGAAGGCGAAAAAGGCATTCAAGCCCATACCTGGAGCAATCGCAATCGGATACCTAGCAATCAGCCCCATCAGAATACACCCTGCGGCAGAGGCTAACGCCGTCGCAGTAAAGACAGCGCCCTGATCAATTCGTAATTTATCTGGAAAATCCGGTACCGACACTAAAGCAAGTGTGATCGGATTGACAAACAAAATGTAAGCCATCGACAAAAATGTGGTTAAACCACCGATGATTTCTCTGCGGTAATTCGTTCCTAACTCATCAAACTGAAAAAACTGTTTCAAGCCAACTGACTCCCTTCATGTCCTTTTGCTTTAGTCTGCCCCATTCACAAGTCAAATAAAAAACGCCCCAACAATTTTGGGACGCTTGACTACATATGTGAATTCAGACGGTGACATAAAACAAGAACAATGCATGATTTATATCAAACGAGTGTGAATTGACGTAGTCAAGCTATTTACGGTAGCTTGGTAGAAACTTGCGGGCCATATCCCCGCTATTATACGACTTCTATCTATTTGATTTCTGTGTCTATTGTACCAACTTCATTTTTAAAACACAATACGAAAAGCGAACATTTTTCAAAGAAATGTCCGCTTCATTCGTCTTATTACACGAATTTGGAAAATCACATCTAGTTCTTGTTACTTCTTATCTAAATATTCGAAATTGCTAAGAAACATAGAGAAAGCAAGAAAATATAAACTTTCTAACAGGAAAAAAATCAAGCTATACTATTTCAAAAATTTAGCGCATCACTTTTTAATTAATTCAATACGGTACAATTTATCTTCATTAAAGAAAAATTCTAGGCGAAGCTGTTCATCTTTATCTTGATACTGAATACCTGTTTCATACCCTTCTACAAACCAAAGGTTTTTGTATTCTTTCCCATACGCCTTTACTACATCTTGAAACGTATCGTTAACCTTAATACCTTTTGATGTCTTAATATTTCCATCTTGTGATTCATTAATAATAGAGATAATTTGTTGCTTATTATTAGATGTTACTAAAAAATCTTCATTTCCTTTTTTGGAATATACCACTTCATTTTCAAACGAAAACTGATCATTTTTTTCGAGTTCATTGTTATCTATCTCTTCACCAATTTTAAAACTGCCTAAAGATTCATTTTCAAGTGAAACTGAATGGAAATTCACAAAAATTAATATAGAAAAAACAATTATTATTATTAAAAAAGGAATACCTATTATAATGATTAATTTCAAATCTATAATCTTTTTTAAAAGCAAAAAAATTAAAAAAAACATTGATAATATTAATAATACACCCATAATTAGCGTAACTCCCAAAATTCTAATACCCCCCCTTCTTTACTTACTAGGTGAGAACCATCCTGTATGTTTATGATAGAGCCTTGAATGCTTAGCAATGTTAGGAGAACATTTGCCGGCTGTACTTTTATTTTTAGTTGAGCAGTAACGGTTATTGGTATAATCTTTTAAACATTTAAAACTTCTAGCTAATGCTACATCACAATCACTTTGAAAAAAATTAATACCTGGTTGTACAAGGAATTCGTTAATTACGACTTTCAATGATTCTAAAATACTAACCTCTGATATTCACATCAACCATTTTGAAAAATTAGCTAATATTGGGAATTTCATCGTATTACCACATTAGTTGAATTCGGGCCGTTATTTATTTTCTCAAAGTTTATTGGGATGTTACGACTTGAATTCTTTCAATCATTAGGCTGCTGGAAACAGTTCGTTGAACAATATTTCCTTCATCTTTTTGATTCCTTTGTCTATTGTACCAAATACCAACTTCATTTTTAAAACACAATACGAAAAGCGAACATTTTTCAAAGAAATGTCCGCTTCATTCGTCTTATTACACGAATTTGGAAAATCGCATCTAGTTCTTTATACACCCTTCTCCAAATCCTTCTCTTTTGCAAAAACCGCTTCGGCTACATGGAAAAACTCTTTCACTGCCGGAGAAGCTTGGGAGAGAGACGGACAGGCGAGCGCAACCTCACGATGATGAGAGATATTCAACTGTCGAATTTGCACAAGCTGCTGCGTTTTTAAAAACAGCTCAGGACCTATCGTGACACCAAGTCCTTCCCCAACCATACGAGCAATGGTCGTACAATCGTGTACTTCAAATAAAGTAGCTGGCTTCAATTGAGCGTCAGAAAAAATATCCTCTACATGTGATTGATACATGCCAGTCGGCATAATAAATGGTTCATCCGCCAAATCTGTGATGTCTACAATGGACTGCTGGTGAAAACGATGATTTGGATGATAGGCGACCACCATCTCATCTTTGATCAGCGGCAGCAAGTCAAAAGCTTCATCTGCATGGCCTTTCACAACAAAACCAACATCAATGATGCCAGAGTCCAGCCACTCCAATATTTCTTCATACGTTCCCTCATAAAATTTAAATTCGATTTTCGGATGCTTTTTCTGATAGCTCACAAGCAGCTTAGGCAATAAACAAGCAGATGCACTGGCAAATGTGCCGATACGAATCAAGCCCGTTTCTATATTTTTTGTGAGCGCAATTTCCTGCTGGATCTTCCCCACTCTATTTAACACTTCTCTAATATGCGGGAGAAGCGTTTGACCGATATCTGTCAGCATGATGCCCTTTTTACGATCACGAATGAATAAGGACACACCCCACTCCGTTTCTAAACTTGCCACTGCATGACTCACTGCGGACTGTGTCATATTTAACGCTTCAGCTGCTGCGGTAAAACTGCCAAGTTCGACCACTTTTGCGATAATGTCAAAGCGAACAAAGCTCATGAGTATTCACTCATCTCCTTCATGAAAAACATCAATTTTACTTATGTTAGCACGGAATTTAAACTAAATACAACGTATCAAATTGAAGGAAGGGTTCAAAAATGAAAAACATATCACATCAGCTATTGATTATTCTTTTAGCTGTCGGTTCATTCGTCACAGGCACGTCAGAATTCGTCGTGTCAGGCATTCTAGATATGATTTCTGCTGATTTACATATCTCCATTCCTGCTGCCGGACAGCTTATCACCGTTTACTCTCTCTTTTATGCAGTAGGTGCTCTCTTTTTAGTCATGGCAACATCGAAATTAAACCGAAAAAAGGTTCTGTTATCGGCTATTTTAGTGTTTATTTTAGGCAATGTGGTCGCCTTTTTTAGCCATCACTTTGTGCTGCTCCTGCTATCCCGAGTCATCATGGCCATGAGTGGCGGCTTATATATTGTCGTCGCCACGAATTATGCAGCGCAGATCGCCCCTCCAGAAAAAAAGGGAAGTGCGATGGCAACGGTCATTACTGGTTTTACCGTTTCACTCGTACTTGGTGTCCCTATTGGCACATTTCTATCAGGTCATGTGGATTGGCACTATATTTTTCTCATCATTGCACTAGGTACTGCTTGTCTTTTACTACTGCTTTATCAATTACTGCCACGCATGGAGGGACATTCACATCTGCCATTGAAGCAACAATTACATCTCCTTCAAGATAGCAGAGTGATCAGCGGATTAGCCACGACCGTCTTTTGGATCTTAGGCTACACAATGGTATTCGCTTATATCTCGCCTTTATTACGACAGACTGCTGGCTTCTCTCTTGAAATGACAAGTATCGCCTTGCTCATTTTAGGAATCGCTGCTTTTATAGGCTCACGATTTGGCGGCTTCGCCGTTGATCAATGGGGACCAAACCGAACCATCTCGATCAGCATCATGATCCAGATGCTCGCTCTCTTTGCTTTATTCTTTACGCAATTCTCTACAATAAGTATCTTGATTACGCTTGCCATATGGGGCATCGCTACATGGACGACAACTCCGGCGAAGCAGTTTTACCTCATCTCTCTAAAACCCCAAGCATCAGAAACCGTGCTGAGTTTTAATACAGCGATAATGAATATCGGCATGATGCTCGGATCGTCAATTGGCGGTGTGATTATACAATATACAAATGTCACGAACTTAAGCTGGATTGGCGGTTTAGCCAGTTTTGTCGCATTCATGTTGATTCGGTACTCGTTCCATCGTAATCGGCTGGTCCAAAAGCAGACAAAAAGCGAACATGTGTAATCATGTTCGCTCTCTTATTTATCGACTAGCTTTTGATGTTTCTTTTTTGACTGGAATGGTTACAAGTATATCTCTCTGTGGTGCCAATCGGTTCAGATCTGACATATTAAGATCAAGTCCATAATCTTTAAATGCTAATGTGTCTAACTTCTTATCAAATTCAAAAGTGGATTGCAAAGAGGCTGTCTTTACATTGGTCACCTTTGCATCGTTCCTCTCTAAGTAATATCCGTTTTCATCATTTGCTTCAGAATCTGACCATGATTTTAGCTTTTTAACGTCACCTAACCCTATCCATTCACCTACATTCTCCATAATATCTTCATCTAATTCTTTCTGGTCTACTCCAGTAAATTGATAATCAACTGTTACAGAATGCCCCTTTTGCTCTATTTTATTGATTTTGATTCCAATTCCATGATGCTTTGTTTTGAACTGAACAGGCAGCTTTGTCTGGAGAGGAATGATTTTGCTTTCTTCTTGTTCGTCTGTCACACCTGTGTAAAATGTTAATTCAGTTGCCTCTGGATCAATCGGCTGATCTAAAATGGTCAAATGATTTTTTCTAGTTTTGTCAGGAGTCAGTTGTTTTTCTCCTAAGACTGTTCCAATTTCGAACTGATAATCATTCCCTAGATTATCCTTCATTCTTTCTATACTAACTATATCGTCTTTAGCAAAACCATTGTAATCAATGGTATATTGAATAACAGAGCTTTTCACTCCATTTTCTACCTGTACATTTCTTAAGTGATAACGCCCATTAAAAATAGACACGTCTTTTTGTCCCGCTAATAAAGTGGTTTTTTGCTTGACCACTGGTACTTTGAAGCGCCAATTCCCTACAATATCCCCAATTTTCGAAATGACAAGTGGCACTTGTTGACCTTGTTTGATCGTTTGACCATTTGTATAGACTGTCACTTGCCCAACATAACGGCCATCTTTTAATTTTTTCAATTCATGATTGTAGGAACTCGATTGGGAAGCTTGATTTACTGGATCTAAGTCGACTATGAAAGGGACAACATCTTTCTTTGTATTCAAACGATTCACAGTAAATGTATAAACAAGCCGCCCTGCATCATAATACACACTGTTCACTTCCACATTAACCCCTCTTGATTCAGCTCCCTCATTGACATGCTTCACCATCTCACTCTGAAAAAGAGACATTCCTACTTTATCGTGAAACATCATATAAAACTGCCCAATAATCGGGACACGTGCCATCGCTGTATTAAG
Source organism: Bacillus sp. FSL K6-2431 (assembly GCF_038005165.1). NCBI lineage: Bacteria > Bacillati > Bacillota > Bacilli > Caryophanales > Bacillaceae > Bacillus > Bacillus sp. FSL K6-2431. The sequence goes on from NZ_JBBOSQ010000001.1 coordinate 1,466,365, forward strand.
AGAAGGAAAAAGGAAGCCTGATGACAAATAAAGAACGATTAGTATGATGACAGAATATATTGGCGTTCTCCAATTCCATGTGAACCAACGTCTTTTCTTTTCCGCTTTCACATCTCCTATTGCTTGGCGAATTGCAGAGGTTACTTCAACCTTTGGTACTTCAATCTCATCATAAAGCTTTTTCATTTCTTTTCGTTCCATCGACACTCTCCTCCTTTTCCAATGTTTGCTTTAATAACTTTCTTGCGCGATACAAATGAGTTTTAACCGTTCCTTCAGGCATATCCATCTGCTGAGAGATCATTGAAATCGAATAATCTTGAAAATAAAATAGCTGAATCACAATCTGGTATTGCTCATCTAACACATCAAGAGCATGTTTTAAATCTAGCTTGTCTTCCAAAAAATCATTCCGCTCAACGCTTTCGTGCTGCTGTTCAAACGGCACAACATCTTGCTGCCTTTTCTTCATCGCAAAAATCGTATGAATCAAAATCCGAGTCAGCCAGCTAGAAAAATATGTTGGTTCTTTCAAGCCAGATAAATGCTTAAACGCTTTTAATACCGTCTCTTGAACAGCATCTAACGAATCCTCTTTATTTCTTGTGTAGAGAAAAGCCGTTTTATATAAACGCTCCTGATACATCAGCATTAATTTCTCAAATGCCGGGACATTCCCTTTTTGTGCTTTTTTAATTAGACGCACTTGCTTCATCTCACTCACACCTCCTACACCTGTTAGAGCACGCTTTCTCTCAAACGGTTTCAACAAACGGAAATTTCTTTTACTTAGCATATGTCGGATAAAAATTGAGAAAGTGAAGAATAGAGTCGAAAGAACAAGTTGGATATTTGATATAATGGAAGAAATATCTACAAAAAGGAGTATGTCGATTGTTTCGATTCGAAGAACCCACGTGTGCTAGCTGTCGGAAAAAGATAGAAGGAAACGAAGAAGTGTACGTTAAGCTTGTCTATCCAAAGAGAAAAGGAATGACAGAGGTGAAGGCTTGGCTGAGGAATGAAGGGGTTTTTTATTGTAAGGCTTGTTATGGAAAAACAACATAAAAACAAGCATTTCAATTGAAATGCTTGTTTTTACTTTCTACTTTTTTATTTCCGCTTACTACGAAGTTCAATGAGTGCTAGTGTATTGTCATTGAAAAAGAACTCCAAAATGATACCGTTTGATTGATCTTGGTATTGTATTCCTTTGCTATACCCTTCGACAAACCAGAGCTTCTTGAATTGATCTCCATATGTTTGTATCACAGATGAATAATCTTCTCCAATTTTAACTCCCTTAGATGTTTGAAGATTTTTTTGTTTTGATTGATTGTAAATAGATGTTACTCGATGATGTTGATCAACTGATACTACAAAATCTTGGTTTTCTTTTTCCATGTAGACCATCTGTTTAGAATTAGAATATTGAGGATTCTCTACAAGAGTATGATCTCCTTCAAATTTTTGACCGATCTTAACATGACCTAGCGATTCATCTGTTAAAGATATAGAGTGAAAATTAAAAAACATTGTCACCCAAACAAATACTGCCGTTCCTCCTAAAACAGAACCTACAATTACTAACGCCTTAGAACGAATGACTCCCTTTTTAAATAAATAAATCACTAAAGCTACGGTGATCATCACGATACAAATCATGATTAGAAAAATGCCCATTTCTCTTATCCTCTTTCTCTTTAGTATAATTCACATGTAAATGATTACCACAATGGTAATTTCATATTATACCAAAGGGTTCCACAAATTCGAACAGTACAGGTATAATTTAAATAAAATAAACAATAGGAGATACATATGACTAGAGATAAATTGATATTTCCACAAACATTTCCAACTATTCATACCGAAAGACTAATCTTAAAACAAGCAACGACCGAAGACGCTAAGGATATGCACATCTATTTATCTAATGAAACCGTGTGCCGCTACATGGGCATTGATGCACATGAAACCATCGAAGACACAAAAGGAGAAATCCAGTGGTATGACAAAATCTTTAAAGAACAAACAGGCATCCGCTGGGGCATTTCTCTAAAAGACAATCCAGCCATTATCGGCAGCTGCGGCTTTCTCAATCTAGAAAAACAGCACTGCCGCACCGAAATTGGCTATGAATTACATCACGATCATTGGAGAAAAGGCATCATGAAGGAAGCGATTACTGCGGTGTTACGGTATGGATTTCAGGAGATGAATCTGAATCGAATTGAAGCAATTATTGATCCAGCAAACACGTCCTCTGTTCAATTATTGGAGAAGATTGACTTTGTACGAGAAGGTTTATTGAGAGAGTATGATCTTGGTCAGAATGGGTTTGATGATGTGTATATGTATGCGATTTTGAAGAGGGATTACAAATAAAAACAATGAAAACAGATATTCATTTCATTCAAAAGCCGCAATCAGAATATGTTTCTTTTCACATTTATGAGCTCAATTCCACGATTGAAAAGCTTGTCCAGCAAGTGGAGCAATCAGCCCCTTATCTCTTAGCACAAGAACCCACGAAAGAAAGAATGAAAAAGGTCTATTATCACGAAATTTTATATATAGAAAGCGTTGATAAAAAGTCGTTTTTGTATACATCAGACGGGGTGTTTCTCTTAAAGGAAAAGTTATTTGAACTTGAAGAACTGCTTGAAGCGCACGATTATGTCAGGATTTCAAAATCGATGATTCTGAATATAGATTCTATTACCGCTATTTCTCCTAAAACAAGCGGTCGTTTTGAAGCAAAGCTTACAAATGAGGAAAAAGTGATGATTTCACGTTTTTATATTCAAGCATTAAAAGAGAAGCTTGGGTTACGGAGGAAGTGAACAGGATGAAACGTTATATCACAAATCTTTTGATCACATTTTGTCTGATCTTTACTGCACTCGTATTGATTTACTGTTTCACGTTTGGAACAATGCCCATCTATATTTTACAAGCAATCATGTTCAGTTCCTTTTTTTCAAGCGCCCTGACCTTCTTGCTATATCCAAAACAAACGTACAGCCACAAACGGATTCTTTTTCAACAAATCTTATATATCGTCCTTGTGATGTGTATGATTATGACAACCATCATCATCGTCAGCGGTGAAATCAGTCTTCTTTCGTTCATCGTGAATTTCCTTGTGGTCATGGCTTTATTCTTTTTGATCAAGTATCTATTGTATAAAAAAGATCAAGCAACTGCTGAGGAAATCAACGAACTTTTAAAGCAGCGAAAGAAACGAACAACATCTTAAAGTGCATCTTAGGGCTAAATATTGACATGTTAGGAAGATTTAATTGTGACTTCTGCTTGATTCCACTATTCTGACGTTAGAGGAGGAATCAAAACATGAAACCAATCACAATCATTCGAAAATCAGTACTTCTACTGTTGTTTTCTTTAATCATCCCAACAAGTGCAGGTGTCTATATATCCATCAAAGAAATAACCGATCCAACGAACATCTATCTCATCAATGGCTGTGCGATGCTGGCTGGGTGTCTTTTACTTCTATTCATTATTCAAAAAAGTCGTTTTCACTTGAAAGAAATAGGGTTTCGAAAAGGGTCTCTTGGTATGTGGATATTTCCCATCCTTATCATCGAGGCCATTCCATTTATTGCTGGATTAAATAAGGATCTAACCCTTTCTTCCTTTATAGCACTTTGTTTCTTCATGGTGTGTGTCGGTCTGTTTGAAGAAGGAATCTTTCGAGGCATCCTGTTTCAATATTTAAAACAGATCAATCTGAGTACCGCCATTTGGGGCTCCGCCATATTATTCGGCCTAGGTCATTCTGCTAATCTATTAAGCGGAAAAAGCCTCACCTTAACAGTCGCACAAATCCTATTCGCCTTTTTATTTGGAATCGTTGCAGCCGAAATCGTGGCACTCACTAACAGCCTGCAATGGGTGATCATATGGCACGCGGTGCATAATATCGTGGATCAAATGACAAGTGGGCAAACGTCTGTTGAATTGCAAATGTTTTTACTATCGATTCAATGTGTCATCTTGCTGGTTCTTGCGCTCGTGTTGTGGAGATATTTAAGAAGGAAAAAAGTGAAACATCGTCTATAAATGTATTTTCGACACCGATAAATGAAGTGAACAGGAGATTAATTTTACTCCATCACCCCAATAGAGTAGATCAGTCTTTGATTAATAAGCAAGGTTTAGAATAGCTCAATATCACCAGATGTAAGTGTTACTAGAAACTAGTCACAGAAATGAATTGTAAAACGCCTTATATGTCGCATTCTCCTGCTTTGAAATCAAGTTTAACTTAAACTAGATGTTCACACCTGAAATTTCATTTTGTTTTAGGTTGAACGAATTAAAAAAGGCGTAGTATCACCGCCTTTTTTAATTAAGATTTAGTCTTAAAATTTTTGGGGAAGTCTCTCGTCGATTTATCTGCGTAATTAGGATTGTCTGTCCATCCACTACTTATGTTTCTTTCTTTACATGTACGATATGCTTCTTCTCCAATTAACAATCTTGTTTTCTCTAAATTTTCAGGTGTGGCATTAGATTTGATACCATCGTGAGGTATCCATTTATAAAATAAATTTTATTTTCTTCTTCAACAATTTTTCGATAGGGAGCAATATCAGCAGGAACAAGACGATCATTTTCTGATATATTATGAGGAACTCTGTCATTGACATAACTTAGAAAAGCATTAGTGCTAAATTTGTTTTTATCATCTCTCTTTATACCTAATATCTCACATAATCGATAATACTTATCTTTTTCTATGTAAGAGTTGACTTTAAAATCTTTTTTAATTTCAAATTCCAAATAAAAATTCTTTCCTCTAGCTGCTAATATTAATTTAAATGGGGCCTTATCAATAAGAAAAAGACATTTAAATAGTACTCCCTTAATTGAGAATTCAAATTTGGATCGATCAATATTTTTTCTTCTCATATCCTTATAAAGTAATTTTAGGTTATTTAATTCCAAACATTCGACACCTCTCTTTTATTAGAATAACTACGTTCTATGTTTCTACGCCTGAATACCTTGAAAGGTTTCATTTGCATGCCTGTTTGTTTCTGTTGTGTAAACAAACACCTTTTTCCTTATCTGAATGTATTTCAACATATTTGAAATTTTCTGTTCCAAGACATAATTTTGCAATTTATTGAACAAGAGCCATCTGGTATATGTAAGAAATTATCTAAGGGAATTTGATAAAGTTGGGCATTTTAAGTGGGATGCTTATTTTGAAAAAGAGTAACTTGACTGAAAACCAAGAGTTTTTAATATCTGAAAAGTCAACTCCTTATATTGAAGGAATTAACTTTGCCAAAGCACCATAATTTTATATTTTGTTTTGTCACATAATACATAAATTGAGTTTTTTCGTTCAAAGATAAAGATGATTACTCTGGATATAAATTTGAATTATGTTCTTTTATTTTTTGTAACAACTCTAAAGTATTTTAAGTTTCACTCCACAAATTAGTAAGCTTGATGTCATCACTAGCTGGGCGGAGCGATTTTTCTTTATCAATTTTCACAAATACAGGAACTTTCATAGCATTACCCGTTATAATCGCTTCACCTTGTCCTAAACTTGGAATCATCTGATACGAACTTTTATCAAGTGTAGGCATAGTGTTCTCAAGCATTCTTAAATCTTTCTCATTCACTAAACGATGAATCAAGTAGTTATGCGTTTGTGAAAGAATCGTGGGGGAAATATCTGCAGGCCTCTGACTTGATAAAGTTAAGAAAAAACCAAACTTTCGTCCTTCTTTAATAATTTCTTCAAAAATAGTTAATCTATAATCTTGCCAGTCATCTCCATTATTCTTATACTCAGAATTTAAAATATTATGAGCTTCATCAATAATTAAGTGTTTAGTTTGATTAACACTGTTTCCAGAAACTAATCTTTTTTGCTCATCATATATCATTTTAGATAATAACATAGGGATTAAGCGAGTGATTTCTTGATTTGCATGAACAAGTGAAATAATATTTATCATTTTATAATCTTCGATAGCCATATCTTTTACTTCTATGACTTTCTCAAGACTCTGAAAAGAAGAGTTAATTCGGCTAAATAGCGGATTTAAATGTTCACGATTTATTTTTCCCCAAGCAGTTCGGTGGACTCTCTGAAAATCTAAAAATATTTTCAATTGGTTTAATGGTGTTATTTCCATATACTTGAAATATCTAGTAAGACTCTCAGATATTGCTTGGATTTTTGAATAATGTAGAGAAGATGGAGCAATACCTTCGTCTGAGCCACTATTGAACCAAATATCTAATGAAGGAATCTTATAATCCCCATTATTATATTGCACAATTTGGTCTAATTCCGAAAAAAGAGACGAATCTTGCAAGTATTTTTTTGCTGTATCTATCCAGTCTTGTAAACTATCTTGATTAGCAGACTTTCCAGATGTTAAAATTTTCTTGAGAGTTCCTGTTACATATACACCAAAACAAAAATTTATCTCTTGAGATATTTCATTAAAACTCGTTATCGAACTTCTTAGAAAAGGGACTTGTGTTGCAGGTCTTGCATCAAAAAGTATTGATAGAATGTCTGCATCAAAAAGGTACTTCTTTTTAACTGGCAATTTTTTTCCTTCATTTAGATTCTGAGTATTAATTTCAAATATTTCTTTATCTTCGTTAGGAACACCAAAAACCCCTTTTTGAGTAACTTCATCAATTTCTGGGGATGAATATTCTCCGTTAAAATCAATTAAGAAAAATTGGGATTTATTTATTATTTGTTTATAAAAATTCGATCTAAATAGCTCCAAATATAATTTATGTAAAGTATTAGACTTCCCACTTCCTGTGTTACCAAATATACCTATGTGAGAAGCAAAGAACTTATTAATTGATAATTGGATTGGTTGATTTTCTAAAATTGATTTTCCAATTTTAATTGTTGATTCATTAGTTTCAATTCCATAAATAATTTTTAACTCTTCTATACTAGTAAGAGAAACCTCATTACCAATCATGGGTACATATTGACTTGTTACTTGAAATTTCCCTTCTTCAATGACTCCTCTAGTCTTCACAGAAATAATTCTATTTATTGAATTTTTAGAATATCTGTTATCAAATTCAGTACTTTTTATAGAGTTTTGTTGATCAATTACTTTCTCATTTGAAACAGTTACTATTATTTTAATCTCATTTTGATTAATAGTAAGATAAGCTCCAATTTTTGGCCCTGCCAATATTTCACCATACCAGATGAATTCTGCGTCATTTGACATGCTGTACATTCCAACTTGTGAGATATCACTATCAACAGAAGTAATTACTCCTAGTTTTTTCTTAGGACTTTCCATCTTTTATGGCCTCCAAACTTGTACCAGATAATAGACAAGTTAAATTTGATAGGTTTAAACTGTGCCAGACCTCTTCACCATTATTCATGTTTACTGTTTTATATTCATCAGAAAAATTTTCAGGAGTTAAAATAGTAAAATTACTTCGCTCTCTCTCGAATCCTAAATTCTGTAAAAAAAACACTCTATCTTTGTCAGTAAATCCAAAAACATATACCATTAATTCTGGATTTTGAATTGCTCTTTTAACCATTTTTGCAATATGCTTATCTTGAAAAGAAAATCCAATTACAAATAAAACTGCTTGTGGCTTGTCTAACTCTAACTGAAAAACTCTAAGCATCTCATGGAAATGATTATTGTAAAAAGTCTCTTGTTCTTCATATCCTGTGGGTTTTACAAGAAGTGGATCATCAACAACACTATTTCTAATAAACACTGTGCCATTATTTATTTCCCAATTCATAGAACCATGAGGTTTTATTAGTGTCAATGAAGGTATTTCATTTGTATAGTTATCATTCAATCCCTTATAAGATACAGTTCGATTATAGTTAGAACCATCAAGTTCTCTTTCAAAATAACCACTAGCACCATCATTAACCACAAATCTATAATTTTGTAGTACTTTGTCAAAAGCTTTCTCAATGAATAAATCATAGTTTGTCGTAAAGAGGTTTGCTGTACGAGAAGTTTGTCTTGAATTTGACAAGTTAAGTATATCTATTATGGTTGAAAGGAAATTTATATAATTATTCAATGTGATAGATATTTCTCTACATCCTTCAATATTATTTAATAAATCTTTACTTACTGCTTTAACTTTTTGTTTTAATTTTTCATTTCTTTTTTCATAATCTTTCTCATCAATCATTCCCATTAAAGGTATAGCAGGTAAGGAATTACCCGAACCAATCAAAAAATTCAACTGCTTTGTAATTGCCATTTTTCTAAGTGTTTTTACTATTTCATCATTGTTATTATTTATCCGTTCGTCAACCATATTACCCTCCTGCTCAACTATTCATTACCACAATTATACAACAATTCACAAAAAATGAATTTAATTTGCAGAAAATATTTATTGATAAAATAACACTAAGTTTACACAGGTCCTCTTCATATAATATTAAAATTCATGGCTAAATTCACAGATAACAAGTTTGAAATTGTGAAAATCACCTTTAAACTCTCACAAATCCCCATTAAATATCATTTTAAGATACCATCTTATTTCTATTCAATCGAAGCAGGCGGCCTAATCCTAATATCAAACACAACACGATTAACATTCTTCACTTCATTCACGATACGTGTTGAGATCTTTTCAAACACGTCCCAAGGGATTCTTGCTCAGTCATTCGTCATACCATCAATAACTGTAACGCACGGATGTCACTTGTGGCTAGAAGGTTCGTTCTAAAATTGCAACATAGCACAAAAAGTCAAGTTTCCTAAAGAGTATTTCCGCTATACTAAACTCGTAAAGCAAGGAGGTGCTCTGTTGTCCTATCAAGAACATGAGAAAACAATTCAAGAAACATTAAATTATATTGAACAACATTTGAAAGACGATTTACCGCTTCAAACTCTAGCGAAACACGCTGGTTATTCTAGGTTTCACTTTCACCGTATGTTCAAAAAAGTGATTAAGAAGTCAGTGGTTGATTATATACGGGAACGTCGAATGACCCAAGCGGCGAAGGATTTAATTCATACGGACCAACGAGCGATTGACATCGCATTGCAGTATCGATTTAGTTCACAGGAATCCTTCACTAGAGCCTTTAAGAAAATATATGACATGTCACCCGCACGTTATCGGAAATTATTAAGAAATGTGATTAATGAGGAGGAAACAAATATGGCTGATCATCAGAACACACCTACTGGCTGGATTATGACGGGGGATACCCCATCTGACTATGAAACAGGTTTGGATAACAGAATTGTACACAGTGGGACTAACTCCGCTTATTTAAAATCAAAAAATGAAAAAGCTGGAGGTTTCGCAACATTGATGCAGCAAATTAAGTCTGATCGTTATCGAGGAGAACGGCTTCAATTTTCTGCTTTTGTTAAAAGCGAAGATGTGAAAGGCTCCGCTGGTTTATGGATGAGGATAGACCATTCTTCAGGTGAAATTCTTGCGTTTGACAATATGATGAACCGTCCTATTACAGGAACAAATGGATGGAATCATTTTAGTGTCGTACTAGATGTTCCAGTAAAAAGTGAAGTCATTGCGTTTGGCATATTACTACAAGGTCCAGGTCAAATTTGGATGGACAAACTTAGTTTTAAAATTGTAGATGAAAGTGTGCCAGTGACAGAACAAAATACTGTGGATCATTTAGAGGATGAACCAGTGAATTTAAATTTTGAAGGCTAGCAGACTGAAGTGAAGAGGAGATTGATTGCCATGAAAAAAATTGGTGCCATTTTATTGTTCGCTGTGAATTCACTTACCTTTATTTGTGGCCTTGGATTTTTATTTGGTGAAGAGGATACCACATTAAAACAGAAGTAAATGAAGATAAGACACCCATAGGACAAAAAAAATCAATTGAAAAAGATATCCCTACCACTATCTCTTTTTTGTAATCTTGGTATAATAGAAAAAATCAGAAAAATTAGAATGCGATGATAAGGAATAGTACTTGCCGAAATGTTTTCAGAAAGTTGCTGGTTGATGAGAAGCAATAACAAAAAGGCAGGGAACTCACCTTAGAGTAGCCTTAGTGAAATGAAAAGGATCGATGTAGTTAAGGACGGCACCCCACCGTTATATGGGAAGGATATAAGATATAACAATCTGTATCCGAATAAGGGCATGATAATGTATGGTTATCATGAAACAGGGGTGGTACCGCGTAAGAAGAAGTCTTTCGTCTCCAAGTTAAATCTTGGAGATGATAGGCTTTTTTTATATTCAGTTTACGAGGAGGAATCGATTATGTTTAACCACAAAAAATACGAAAAGAAATACTTTTTGCCACCGAACCTTACTTATGATTGGGTGAAGAAAGAAACATTAGAAAGTGCTCCTATATGGTGCAGTGTGGACTTACGGGATGGAAATCAAGCATTACCTATTCCTATGAACTTAGAAGAAAAATTGGAAATGTTTCAGTTACTAGTAGAGATAGGTTTTAAAGAAATTGAAATCGCATTTCCAGCTGCTTCCGATACGGAGTTTAGGCTATTACGGACACTGATTGATCATCATATGATTCCAGACGATGTAACGATTATGGTGATCACGCAAGCGAGAGAGCATATTATCCGCCGAACCTTCGAAGCAATTAAGGGGGTACCGAAAGCGATTGTTCATTTATATAATTCGACTTCAGAAGCGCAGCGCAGACAAGTATTTAAGAAAACAAAAGATGAAATTAAACAAATTGCAATTGATGGAGCTATTTTAGTAAAAGAGCTGGCCGAAAAAACAGAAAGCGATATATATTTTCAATATAGTCCTGAAAGCTTTCCAGGAACAGAAGTGGATTATGCTTTAGATATTTGTAAGAGTGTTTTAGATATTTGGAAACCGACACCAAATCATAAAGCGATCATCAATATTCCGACAACAGTTGAATATTCAATGCCTCATATCTTTGCAAGTCAGATTGAGTATATACACAAAAATCTGTCTTACCGAGACAGTGTGACATTATCTGTTCATCCTCATAATGACCGTGGCTCTGGGGTGAGTGATGCAGAATTTGGCGTGCTAGCTGGCGCAGAAAGAGTCGAAGGTACATTATTTGGTATCGGTGAACGTACAGGGAACGTAGACTTGATTACCTTGGCGATGAATATGTATTCACAAGGTTATAATCCAAAATTGAATTTCAATAACCTAGAAGCGATTCGTAAAAAATATGAAAAACTAACCAACATTACTGTTCATGAGAGACAGCCATATTCTGGTGAGATGGTTTTCACCGCATTCTCTGGATCACATCAAGATGCTATATCTAAAGGTATGAAATATAGAAAGGAAAATCATGTTGATAAATGGGACGTTCCGTATATCCCAGTAGATCCAGTTGACTTGGGGAGGAATTATCAAACGGATGTGATTCGAATCAATAGCCAGTCTGGAAAAGGCGGCATAGGCTATATACTAGAAACAAATTATGGCATTCAACTTCCTTATCAAATGAATGAAGCCATGGGATATGAAGCGAAGAAAGTATCTGATCAGACAAATAGGGAATTGTCTGTCGAAGAAATATATCATGTTTTTGAAAAGCAGTATGTTGATTTTCACCCTCATTTCCAGGTGCTTGATTATCAATTTCATAAAGGAGAGAAACAGGAAGTCACCTTAACTTTGCTGAGAGATCATCAACAAATTGAAATACAAGGAACTGGTAATGGAAGTTTAGATGCAATCAGTAATGCGTTAAAAGCATATTTTCATCTCGAGTATGTCTTGGAAGTCTATGAACAGAATTCTTTAGGCAAGGATTCCCTAGCAAAAGCCTGTGCACAGATTGGTATTTCATATCAAGGAAAAATGCATTGGGGTGCTGGAATTGATAAAGATATTATTGAAGCAACAGTGAAAGCCCTGGTGGTTGCAGTAAATAGACTAGAGGTTTGGATATAGATGGAAAAAGATAAACTTGAAAAACATGAAGCGATGCAATATTTAAGAGAATATAACGAGCAAGAAATCTTTTATCAACAATACCAACAGAAAAGGCATGACAATCAATCATTGCAATTATTTTTGAAGGATTATGATCAAAACAATTTCATGCATAAGCAAATATATATAGAAGAATTTTTGCTTAAAGGGCAGAACGAATTTGAAAAAGAGGATACCATGTGGTTAGGTCAGGAGAAAGATATCGAAGTGAGAAAGTATAGCCGTTTTATGCCTCAATTGTCGGCTATCCATGATTTCTTTGAGATGATCTATGTTCTGGAAAATGAGATGTATGTAGAAGTGGAAGATAAAAAAATGACTTTAAAATCAGGAGATATTGCCTTTATTCCACCAGATACAATACACAAGCCAATTGTCATGGAGAATACAATCGCAATCCAAATCATGATCCGTAAAAGTACTTTTCAAAAAGTGTTTTTTAAAATGTTAAAAGGCAATCATGTCATTTCAGAGTTCTTTTTGAATGCATTGTATATAAAAGAAAATAAAAATATTCTTATTTTCCATAGTCGCTTGGATAAAAATTTGCTAGACTGCTCTCTTCAACTATTTACAGAAAATTACAATCGGTTTCCTAGTTACCAATTGATTATGAATAATTTGTTTGAGATATTATTATGCCTCTTATTAAGATTCAAACCAAGTCATATGAACGTAAATCAAGTCAAACAATATAGTGATATACGTATTATTCAAATGCTCCAATATATTCAGCAATGTTGTGAGCATATCACAATCCAGGAGATGGCAGAGGAATTTAACCTTTCACAATCTTATCTGTCAAAATATATAGCTCGTAAGCTTGGCAAATCATTTAGTGAGATTCGACAAGAAATAAGATTGGAAAAAGCCTGCAAAATGCTCACTGGTAGTGATTTGAAAATAGATGATATTGCGACAGCTGTTGGTTATCAAAATGTAGAGCATTTCATTCGTTTATTTAAGAGAAAGTTTCACCTAACACCACATCAATATCGTTTAAATAATAAAGTCGAGCAAACTTCAAATCAATACTCATAAAAAGGAGAAATCATCATGTCGATCAAGAAAGTAAAAGATTATTTTAAACAATATGATATGGATCATCGGATTCAGGAATTTTCAGTATCTAGTGCAACCGTAGACTTGGCTGCTTCTGCATTGGGCTGCGAACCTGAAAGAATCGCAAAAACACTCTCCTTTCTAGTAAATGGACAAGCTATTTTAGTTGTGACCTCTGGCGATGCAAAAGTTGATAACAAAAAATTCAAGGAATATTTTAAAACAAAAGCTAAAATGCTGCCTCCTCATGAGGTCGTTGACTTGGTCGGTCATGAAATTGGCGGAGTATGTCCTTTTGCTATAAAGAATGGCGTTTCTGTTTATTTAGATATTTCACTAAAACGTTTTGAGACAGTTTATCCAGCCTGCGGGAGCAGTAACAGTGCGATTGAACTAACAATAAAACAATTAGAAAAATACTCCGGTTATTCACAATGGATTGATGTGTGTAAGGGATGGAATGATTCATTAACACATTAAAAAGGAAGGAAAAAGTGCAATTAAAAATAAAAAAGAGCTAGAAACCCTTGATACACAAAGGTTTCTAGCTCTTTTATAACTATTCCCATTCAATCGTAGCAGGCGGCTTACTCGTAATATCATACACCACGCGGTTCACATGCTTCACTTCATTCACGATACGAGTAGAGATCTTTTCAAGGACATCCCAAGGGATTCTTGCCCAGTCACTCGTCATCCCATCAATCGAAGTAACAGCACGGATGCCGATTGTGTAGTCGTATGTTCTTGCGTCACCCATAACACCTACACTGCGGATGTCTGGGAGAACCGTGAAGTATTGCCAGATGTCGCGCTCAAGGCCGAAGTTGGCAATTTCTTCGCGTAGAATCGCATCCGATTCGCGGACGATTTCTAGTTTTTCTTCAGAAATTTCACCTAGTACACGGATACCTAGTCCTGGACCTGGGAAAGGCTGTCTCCAGACGATGTCGTCAGGAATACCCAGCTCTGAACCTAGGGCACGGACTTCATCCTTGAATAGCGTATTCAAAGGCTCAATCAATTCGAACTGCATGTCTTCTGGAAGACCACCTACGTTGTGGTGAGATTTGATTGTTTGTGCCGTTGCTGTTCCGCTCTCAATGATATCTGTGTAAAGTGTTCCTTGTGCTAAGTAGTCGATTCCTTTTAGCTTGTCCGATTCATCATCGAATACATATATGAATTCGTTACCGATGATTTTACGTTTTTGCTCAGGATCAGACACACCTTTTAGCTTGTTTAAGAAACGATCTTTCGCATCTACTTTAATCACGTTCATGTTGAAACCTTCGCTAAATGTCTTCATAACCCCTTCTGCTTCGCCTTTGCGAAGAAGACCGTGGTCAACGAAAATACATGTCAGCTGATCACCGATTGCTTTGTGTATCAATACCGCCACAACAGATGAATCCACACCGCCGCTTAGTGCGCACAGTACTTGTTTGTCTCCTACTGTTTCACGGATTTTCTGCATTTCGATTTCAATGAAGTTCTCCATTGACCATTTGCCATCGCAGTCACACACGCCGAAGACAAAGTTTTTCAATAGGTCATTTCCGTACTCAGAGTGACGAACCTCTGGGTGGAACTGAACGCCATAGAAATTCTTCTCAGCTAAGCTCATCGCTGAGTTTGGACAATGTGCACTTGTTGCATCAACTGTAAAGCCTTCTGGTACTTCAACAACAAGGTCACCATGGCTCATCCATACGACTTGATCAGTCGGAAGGTCTTTGAATAAAGCAGGCGTTCCATTAATGTGGATATCTGCTTTTCCGTATTCACGCTGGCTTGCCGCTTCTACTTTCCCGCCTAAATAATGAGTCATAAGCTGCATGCCGTAGCAAATGCCCAGAACCGGAATATCTAGATCAAAAATCTTTTCATCACAGCGGAAAGATCCTTCATCATAAACACTGTTTGGACCGCCAGAAAGGATGATTCCTTTAGGCGCCATTTCTTTAATTTCTTCAGCAGTTAAAGTGTGCGGATGAAGCTCACTGTACACACCAAATTCACGAATACGGCGTGTGATCAGCTGATTGTACTGACTGCCGAAATCTAGAACCAAAATCATTTCATTTACTAAATTTGTCATGGTGTCACCTCTATGTCCAATATAGTTTTTATAAACGCACAGAAAAAATGAGAGGAGAAAACCTGCTCTCAGTGTGAATCACGCTTTTGAAGCGCCCAGACTCACATCCGAACGCTTCAATTTCATGTATTTTAGAAGGTTTTAATATTCACCTATTCTAACAACAGGAAGGTACGCGGTCAAGACTATCTCCTGTTTATTAAATTTTCCCATAACTTCGCCGACTGCCGCCAAAGCGCCGATGCATCTTCTCGTCGATAGAGCGCCCGCTCATAGAGCTGCGTCAGCTCTGACATGCGATGATCTCCATCCTTGTCATCGATCAAAGAAGCGAATTCTCTCAGCGTCATGCCAGGTTTTTTCTCAATTCCCCTGCGTTTCAGCTGTTTTAATAGAGCAGCATACGCATAGAAGAATGCTTCCTCCTCTGGCAGACGTTTCACCTTGCTCACAATAAAGAATGGCAGCCATCTTGCTCTGAATCGATAAAGCATCCAGCTTATCAATCCTAGAAGGATCATAGCTCCTGCCGCAAAACCAAGGATTGAACCAACATGTACCATATTAGGCTTCGCTTGCGCTGTTTGTTTCTTTGGTTCAGCCGGCTGCGCTGTCTCCTGCTGCTGTGGCTGTTCTGCCTGCTGATCTTCGTTTGTATTAGAGCTAGGCTGATCTTCTTCCTTTTGATTATCATCTGTCTGATCGCTAGAAACAGCTTCATTCGTAAATGTCTCTGGGTTCGTAAATCCTTTTGTCGGTTCGAAGGTCACCCAGCCTCTGTTTGGAAAATACACCTCTACCCATGAATGCGCATTGTTATTGGTTACTTCATACACATTGTTTCCATCCATCTGTGTTTCATATAATTGACCTGACGTGTACCCTTTCACCCATCTCGCCGGAATCCCGATCGAACGGAGCATCACAATCATAGAGGATGAAAAATTATCACAGTAGCCGATCATCGTATCAAATAAAAATTGATCCACATAATCTTCATTACGACTAGGCACAGCGACATTTTGCGTTTCATATGAAAATTTCGCTGACCCTAAGTAGTCCTCAATCGCTTTGGCCTTATCGTACATATTATCCTTCGTTTCCGTTAAGCTGTTTGCCAATGTTTTCACTCGCTCTGGCAATGAGGAAGGAAGCTGCAAGTATTCACGGCCAACCTGCTGATTGACCTGCTTCTTTGTCGGTACTTTGATTCTCTGCAAATCCTCAAGGATAAATGTAGGAGACAAAAAGGTGACTTGGTAGTTCCCTAAATTTTTCGGCGGATTTTGAATGGATGGGACGATTTTCTCCGTTTTACCCATCATTTGCAGTGGAATGTTATCCATTGGCATCAGCATGATCGTCCCAATCGGATAGACGGCATGATTAAAACGATAATTCGATTCCATATCGACTCTCGTTTCGTGCACCTCTGTTTTTACACGCTCGGTAAACCAACGATTCCGCACACTGTTCTCTTTTAGCCGCGTAGGCTTCGTATCATTTGAGGCATCCTCCCAGCCCTTTCCGGTATAGATACTTTTTGTTTCAACACGAAAGTAAGACGGCTCCTTACCGATCCATTTAAAGACCGGCGTGCGGTCCTCACTAAACGGTCCGCCAAGCGAAGAATCATCTGTACTATATCCCACCTTATTCTGTCCGGCAGAGCCATCTTGATTCGTCACCGCCTTAAAAAATGGGACAGGATCAGGCCATTTTGGATCAGACTTTGGTAAAGAAGCGCCGAGTGTCGCTGACAGAAGAACGAGCGCCAGCATGGGCAAAAACCACTTTAGGCGCGCCTTCTGCGACACCCGAATGCCTTCAGCCGAACGCAGTCGATCGAAATACAGCAACCCAAGCAAACAAAAACCAAACACCATAATACGAACGATCGCAAAGGTTGCATCATATGGCGTAAACGTATCCAGAATCGTGACATACACAATCGTCATGAGTAAAAAGAAAAAGATACGCTGCTGATAGACCACCCAATAATGAAGCAAGTAGACAAGCAGCCATAACAAAATATAAAACAATAATGTGCGGAAGGAGGGGTACATGTCACTCCACATGCCTGTGCTCATCAAGGTGATATTATCTTTAATATCACCTAATAATGCAGCCGGATAGCTTGGCTCTGCTTGATAAAAGATCAAATATAAAGCGAGCAAAATCAAGCCAGTACAAATAGGAAACGTCACATACCATTTCAAACGAAAGAATGTAAACAAACATGTAAGCCCTATAAAAATGATGAAATAAGACGTATGACTCGTCTCTGTAAAATCTTGAAGCGGTCGAAGCCACTCCCAAAGCAGCAGAAATGCTACAGCATAATAGATGAACAACTCAAAACGGCTTTGCCGCTGATGCGTATGCAGCATAAATGTTTGTCACCTCACAGTTCTTTCGTACAGCCGGTCTTCAAATAAAACGGTCGTGCGTATTCCAGATGCCCTAAGCCGGTCTACAAGCTGTTTTTCTTTTGTCGTGAATCGATCCACGGCTCTCTTCACTAAAAGAACAGTGATGTTCTTTCTGTTTCGATTTCCAAAGAGACTCGCAGCAAGCTCCTCCTGCAGCTGACCCGTGATGACATATTTTCCAGAATGCTGATACTCACTCGCTGCTAACGCCTTATACTCTTGTACGCGAGAAGGGTGATGCTGCACTCTTGTTAAATAATAAAGCATGTCCTCTAAATGAAGTTCTCCTTGATCCACTCGAAAGGCATGCTGATCTCCTAGAGGTACAAGACCTAACGGCACCCCTTTTTTCACTGCCGATTGTAGGACAGATGCTACAATAGACACGACGGTCTCAAAAACTGCTTCATCGGTAAAATCAGCAAACACGACAAGATCCTTTGTTTGATTCTGTTCAAATTCCTTCGTCATCAGCTGACCCCTTCTAGCCGTCGTCTTCCAGTCCACCCAAGCAAAACGGTCGCCTTGCTGATATTCCCTTACGCCTGTTGTCACATGGGTCGGTTCATTTAACCACGAGTGAACCGCTTTGCCTCCATTTTCATTCAATGACTCAGCAGACTCCACCTGAAGATCGAGCATTTTCGGATAAACAAGCAGCTTTTTTTCTAACGGAATGATGACTTCTTTCTCCACAAAACCAAACATATCACCCGTTTTGATTCGAACTGCTGACAAATGATGTTCTCCGCGCATGACATCATTCAATTGATAGGAAAAACGCCACGTTTTCCGAAACCAAGGAAACAGCATTTGCTTCATTTCAATTTGTTCCTGTAAACGAAAGGTGTCCGGCGGATCATCCTCAATCAAGACGTAAACGTATGGAAATAGATTTGTCCGCTTAATTTCAAGGTCAACAGGCAGCACGTCTCCCGCCTTCAAGCGGGTTTGTTGTAAAGTCCTTTTCGCTGTCACTCTCAGCGGAACGAGCGCAAACAGCAAAGCATACAAAGTATATGGTAAAAATGCATAAAAAAGGAACCAGCTCACAAACCCTCCCTGAAACATGGCATAACAAAAGACTGCCGCAGTGAGGATGATGAGCATCATCACCCGTAACCATAATGAAAAAGCGAAACGATGACCTAATTTCATTGAGTCATCGACTTTTGAACTGGCACGCCAATTTGCTCAAGCATTTGTCGCAGCAGTGTCTCCGCCTTCTTCCCTTCATACGTCGCTTCTGATGTCAAAATCATTCGATGCGGCAATGTATAAGACGCCAAATACTGTACATCATCAGGAATCACATAATCTCGCCTGTTCAATAGTGCATACGCCTGAGCCGCTTTCATGAGGGCGATCGATCCCCTTGGACTCACACCTAGATAAACAGATGGATGCTGACGAGTCGCTTGTGCAATTTCCACAATATATTCTTTAATGGATGCATCCACATGAATGGTCTGAACCGCTTGCTGCAGCGCATGGATATGATCCTTTGTCATCACTGCTTGGAGCGTATCAATCGGGGACTGCTTTTCCTGCAAGTTGAGTACCTCCAGCTCTTCCAGCATGGTCGGATACCCCATTTGCAGCTTGAATAAAAAACGGTCCATTTGCGCTTCTGGAAGTGGATAGGTCCCTTCATATTCCACTGGATTCTGCGTAGCCATGACGAAAAAAGGATCAGCAAGCAGCATTGTTTCTCCGTCCACTGTAACACTGCCTTCCTCCATCGCTTCGAGCAATGCCGACTGTGTTTTGGGAGAGGTCCGGTTGATCTCATCAGCCAAAATAATCTGCCCCATAATCGGTCCTTGTCTAAATTCAAATTCATTTGTCTTTTTATTATAAATCGACACGCCTGTTACATCTGAAGGCAAAAGGTCAGGAGTAAATTGGATTCGCTTAAACTCACAGCCAATGGATTTTGCCAAAGCACGAACCATCATCGTCTTCCCAACACCAGGCACATCCTCTAGCAGCACATGCCCCTTCGCCAAAATCGCAACAAGGCTTAATATCGCAATGTCTTTCTTCCCAACCATGACTTTATTGATGTTATCTACGATTTTTTGTAAATCTGAATGCATCGGTTCATCAAATGCCATCCTGATCCTCCTATCACGTTTCCGTTAAATTTCATATAGTCTAACTTTACCATACAACGTGCAATAGCATAAAACATCAACACGTAGAAAAAAAGAAGCCTTCTCACGATGGATAAGACTTCTTCTCTTCTTTTGGCTCACCTGCTGGCTCCATATGAACATGAGAGTGTAAAATATCATGTTCCTTCTTCATTCTACGTTCGATCTCATCTGCAATATCATGGCTTTCTGCAATGTTCAAGTGCGGCTCGACCTCCACTACTACATCCACATGGACCGTACTTCCGAGATACCGTGCCTTAATATCTTTCAAATCGCCCACCCCAGGTGTTGCTTCAATGGTCTCTTTATATTTGGACATATCTTTTATATGAAAACCGTCCGTTAACGAATGAGAGGCATCTCTGAAAATCTCCCACGCCGTTTTACAAATAATGAGGCCAATCACAAACGCTGCAAGCGTATCAATCCATGCCAGTTGAAATTGAGAGGCGATAATCCCTACAAATGTTCCGATACTCACATACGCATCTGATTTATTATCAGCTGCTGCTGCATGAAGAGCTTGGCTATTGATCCGTTTGGACAGATTGCGGTTGTAAATATACACACCATACATCACCACAGCACTTCCTGCTGCCGTCCAAGCTGCGATCATATCAGGCGTTTGATGCTTAGATGAGAAGAGCGACTGGCCTGCACTCAGCAGAACCTGAAGTCCAACAAGCATCATAATAAAGGACGCCACAAGAGACGCAATATTCTCTGCTCTAAAATGACCGTATGGATGATCTTCATCAGGCGGCTTTTGAGAAATACGCAATCCAATCAACACTGCAAGGGATGCAATAATATCCGTCGTATTATTCAATCCATCTGCAGAAAGAGCCTCTGAATGAAACGTATACCCAATCAGAAGTTTCACCGCAGATAAGATCACATAGGCAATGATGCTGACCCAAGCACCTGTTTCACCTTGTCTTAATTCGTTATAGCGCTCCATGTCGAACCGCGCCTCCTCACACATCACTTTTCTATTATTTATCTTACAAAGCAAAGCCCGTGTGGGTCTACAGCAACATGATTCGCTTGTGTCAGCAAAATAGGATACATAGAAATGTGTTGACCTAAGTAAACTTATTTTTATAAGGTCAATTGACCTCAAGACCTACTCCCATCAACCTTTCTCCAATTCACTCTGTGATGATCATATTGGCAATAGCACTCTTTCTGAGAAATTATCAGAATAATTTTATTTTGAGACACAACTTCTCCCCATCCGATCTTATGCTATTTTTAAGAATGAACAGAGGAAAAAGAGGGAACATAATCTCTCAAATCCTTTATACTTTTTAACATCATGTTAAGAGGTTTGAAATGTCAGTTTGATAACCTGTCCAATGCTGAATGACAATTCAGTATGATAAAATTTAAAATATTCTAAAAACAAATTCTCTATAAGGAGAAATGTTTGGAGGTAAAGACATGTCCAACATGACAAACGGTCTTCAAAAAAATCTGAAAACAAGACATATTTCAATGATCTCCATTGCTGGGGTTATTGGCGCAGGGCTATTTGTTGGTAGCGGCGCTGTCATTCATTCTGCAGGGCCTGGGTCCATTCTTTCCTATTCTTTTGCAGGACTTCTCGTGATCTTTATTATGAGAATGCTTGGAGAAATGGCATGCGCCTATCCGACAAGCGGATCCTTCTCACAATATGCGAGCGATGCCATCGGTCCATGGGCCGGTTTTACAATTGGCTGGCTTTATTGGTTCTTCTGGGTGATTGTCATCGCGATCGAAGCCATTGCCGGTGCTGCCATTATTCAGTATTGGTATGGAGATGCACCTGTTTGGCTCACAAGTCTTATCCTCACTATCCTCTTAACATTAACAAATATCTTTTCTGTTAAATCTTTTGGCGAATTTGAATATTGGTTCTCATTAATAAAAGTCGTCAGCATTATTCTCTTTCTACTCATCGGTTTTGCATTTATCTTTGGTTTTGGTGGTCATCATACTGTAGGTCTTGCCAATTTAACGGGGAACGGCGGTTTCCTTCCAAATGGATTCAGCTCTGTTTTACTCGGAATTGTCGTCGTCATCTTTTCCTTCATGGGAACCGAGATTGTGGCAATAGCGGCCGGAGAATCAGCAGACCCCGTCAAGTCTGTGACAACAGCTACCCGCTCTGTTGTATGGCGTATCATCGTGTTCTACGTCGGTTCCATCGCTGTCGTTGTGACCTTGCTTCCATGGAATTCAGCGAGTATTTTAACAAGCCCGTTCGTTGCGGTATTAGAATACATCGGTGTCCCATCGGCTGCTCAAGTGATGAACGTCATTGTTTTAACAGCTGTTCTATCTTGCTTAAACTCTGGGTTGTACACAACGTCCAGAATGCTTTATTCATTGGCAGAAAGAGGCGAAGCACCGAAACGCTTTATGAAAATCAGCAAACGTGGTGTTCCCGTAGCGGCTACAGTCGCAGGCACCTTCTTTTCCTACATTGCCGTGATGATGAACTACTTTTATCCTGAAACCATCTTTTTGTTCTTAGTCAACGCATCCGGCGCCATTGCCCTTCTTGTCTATTTGGTCATTGCTGTTTCACAATTAAGAATGCGCCGTAAAATCGAAAAAGAAAATCCAGAACAGCTCAAAATCAAAATGTGGCTGTTCCCATACCTCACGTACTTTACCATTTTGGTCATTTGCGCCATCTTGGCATCAATGCTGTTTATCGAATCAATGAGACCGCAGCTCATTTTGACGAGTATCATTACCTTCGGTGTGCTTGCCGCTTATTTCATCTTTAAACCGAATAAAAAAGTGCCTGCAAATGCAGCGCTTGAAAATAAACACCCGTAATGCTCCCGCTGAAAAGCGGGTTTTTTATTTTATTCACCTATTTTGATGTCCGCACTTATACTGTATCAAATTGGATTTTAAGTGAGGATTAGATAACATGAACCTAGAAAAATTTGTTGACGAGCTGCCAATTCCAGAAGTTGCGAAGCCCGTCAAAAAGAACCCAAGACAAACGTATTATGAAATCGCTATGGAGGAGGTATTTCTAAAAGTTCATAGAGACCTGCCCCCAACCAAGCTATGGACCTATAATGGCAGTTTGCCTGGTCCAACCATTCATGCGAATCGAAATGAAAAAGTCAAAGTGAAATGGATGAACAAATTGCCACTTAAGCATTTTCTACCGGTCGATCACACCATTCACGAAGGCCATCATGATGAACCAGAAGTCAAAACCGTCGTTCATTTACATGGCGGCGTCACACCAGCAAGCAGTGACGGCTATCCAGAGGCTTGGTTTTCACGAGACTTTGAAGCAACCGGCCCCTTCTTTGAACGAGAGGTGTACGAATACCCAAATCATCAGCAAGCCTGCACATTGTGGTATCACGATCATGCGATGGCATTGACACGATTAAATGTGTACGCCGGATTAGCTGGATTTTATTTGATTTCAGATGCGTTTGAAAAATCGCTAGAATTACCGAAGGGTGAGTATGATATTCCGCTAATGATCATGGACCGTACGTTTCAGGAGGATGGCGCGCTGTTTTATCCAAGCAGACCAAACAACACGCCAGAAGACAGTGACATACCAGATCCGTCTATCGTGCCCTTCTTTTGCGGAGAAACCATTTTGGTCAATGGAAAAGTATGGCCGTATTTAGAAGTAGAGCCGCGAAAATACCGTTTTCGTATTTTAAATGCGTCCAATACAAGAACTTACGAGCTGCATCTAGACAACGATGCGACGATTTTGCAAATTGGATCTGATGGCGGCTTTTTACCAAGACCTGTTCACCATCAATCCCTTAGCATTGCTCCTGCTGAGCGATTTGATGTTATCATCGATTTTTCAGCTTATGAAAACAAAACGATCATCCTTAAAAATAAAGCCGGCTGCGGACAGGAAGTGAATCCTGAAACAGATGCGAACATCATGCAATTTAAAGTCACACGTCCGCTAAAAGGGAGAGCACCTAAAACATTACGGCCTATTTTCAAACCGCTTCCACCGCTTCGTCCTAGTCGAGCTGATAAAGAGCGTACGCTCACACTTAGCGGCACACAGGATAAATACGGCCGCCCCATTTTATTGCTAGATAACCAATTTTGGAATGACCCTGTCACGGAAAATCCTCGTCTTGGCAGTGTGGAGGTTTGGTCTATCGTCAATCCAACAAGAGTCACACATCCTATTCATTTACACCTTGTTCAATTCAGAGTGATAGACAGAAGACCATTTGATACTGAGGTCTATCAATCGACAGGGGACATTGTGTATACAGGACCAAACGAAGCACCTCCCTTACATGAACAAGGCTACAAGGACACCATTCAAGCGCATGCCGGTGAAGTCATTCGGATCATCGCTCGCTTTGTTCCATACAGCGGCAGGTATGTGTGGCATTGTCATATATTAGAGCACGAGGATTATGATATGATGCGGCCGATGGATATTATTAATTAACATGAAACCGATCTCCCGTCACATGCGTAAACACATATATTGACTACATCATTGCGAAGGGCTAACAGATAGCGATATATTAGCCCTTTCCTTTCTTTTCATTGAATCATTCTAAAATAAAACAATGCATGACTTGAAATGGCATTTATTTGTACATTCAACACTTAAAAAATTGACGCAGCAAACCGATAATACTACTATATACCCATTGCATCTATCAAAAGGCACATTTGCCACACTGAACGAACAAATGGAAAATTGCGATAAAAAACGGAGGAGTTCAATTTGAATGAAGAAAAAGAGACTTGCCAGATCACACTAGAAACAACGGCAGGTAACATAGAGAAGCTTTCAATTCAGAAAAACGAGAGCATTCGGTCAAATATTGAACAGCTAACAATTGAACTCGGTGAACAAAAAGAATTCAACCACTTCATTTTAGATGAAAAACAAAAGGCCATCAGTACATTATCTGCCCTCATTACAAAAGGCGATTGTGATGAAGAATTAAAGACTCATTTTGAACAAGCATTACATATCGGACTTTCTGTCATAGAGATTATGGAGATTATTAAGCACTGTACAAAAGTTGCTGGATTCCCTCACTCCATTAATGCCCTGTTTATCTTTCAAAACTTATTAGACAATAACACCAAATAAATCAGAGAAAACGAGAAGCATCTGTCCTCTCGTTTTTTTATGTCCACTCATATTACTCTCTTTCCTTTCCTCTGTCACTTAATCAAAATATGAAAATACCACACGTTTCCCACCTTAAAAACTGATTTTCCTTACATAAATTCCTTAATTTCTGCAACATGTCAAATGGCAAAATAAAAAAACGTCCAGTTATATAAAAATAACTGAACGTACCTTTTATCGATTGACAGTGAAATTGTTAACAATCCCGCCATCCTTCTCCCAAACGGCTTCCACTGTTTTCTTCTTGATATTGTATTCAAATATCGTTCTTACCTTTGCTTTTCGACCGGTGTCATCCTTTAATTCCTTTGCGTTTTTAGCAACACCTAAGAAATAAAGAGAAGACCCATCCGTAGAAAATTGCGGCTGTGCGGCACTTAAAATATGCACATCCTCACTGTTCTTAACGAGTGTCGCCTGTTTTCCTGTTTCTACATCAAGCATTTTAATAGAGGCTACTTCTTTTTCGTTTCGCACCTTCACTTCTGTATAAATCAATGTCTTATGATCTGGTGAAAATGAAATATCATTGATCGTTTGCGAGATACGTGCAATTCGCTTCCCCTTCACGCCTGTTTGAAGGGTGATCTTCATGGTCGTTGGTTCAGGGTCTCTTCCCTTTTCATTCGCTTCATCGGTTTTCTTGTAATCTTCTTTTAAGGAATAATGCTGGATTGCCAGAAGGTTTGACGCCGGATCATATGCAAAAGAACTTACTGTGTCATCCTTGCTTTTTTCTGGATATAATACCTTCACTTTGTGTGTGTTTACATCAAACATAGCGACATAAAATTGTTCCCCAGAATCCTTATTATACCTAAGATATAACTGTTTCCCGTCTCCAGACAGCCTCATACTGTCGATGGAATCTTCACTCGTAAATAGCGTTTTTTCTTCATCCGTTTTTACATTCAGTTCTCGAATACTCACTTTTTGCGTGTCTTCATCCGTATACGTGTAATATAAAAGCTGTTTCGTAGAATCATAAGCAATCGAAGGATAGGCTGTCAGTTTCTCCGTATGAAGTGCCCGTTCATGCAAGTAATACGTATTGTTTAACTGTTGATCTGTAAATGAAACGAGTAATTCGTCTTTTGCATCCTGATTTGTTTTCACTTTTACCGCATGCTTCGGCTCTTGACCCGGCTTCATCATGAAGAAAATGATGGCCGCAATCACTGCGACTCCGATGACCGTGATGATCCACCATGTTGATTTTTTCATTGCCTTTCAGACCCTCTCTACAAGAAAAGAAGCCAGAAAATGAACTTTTCCCGCTTCTTTGCATGCCTATGTATTAATAAGTGTAATGTCCTTTTACGACACCTTTACTTGTTTTATACCCTAGTGCTTTGAATGCTTTTGGGCTGACGTCTAATACAGCGTTTGGCATTCTACCTACATCATATTTATATACTGTAATCACTTTATGTGGTTTCGCTTTTGTTGTCACTCTTAGTTTTGTACCTTTTTTTGGTACGTCAAATCCCATTTTAGTTGCTGCATCCCAATGACCGAGTTTTTTTCCATCTGCGCCTTTTTTACCGACACCATTATACCAAGTAATATTGCCGCTTACTTTTTTTGCACTTGCTCCATGTGAGAAACTAAACGCCAAAAATAAACTAGCTACTGTTACGATTGTCGCGATAAGCTTTTTATTCATTAAAAAATCCTCCGTATTTGGTTTCTGCACTTATTATACATGAAGATGCCCCCAGTTATTTTACAGTCACATTACAATTCGAATACAAATTGACCACTTTATGACCGATTTTGTTCATAAAAAATACCAAAATCAGCCAGAACAATGTAAGCAACTCCTCTCTTTCATTTTATATAATAAAAATGAATCAAATATAAGGAGGAATTTTTATGAAAAAGTGGTTCATCGTTTTGAGTGTGAGTTTAGCGTTGGTTTTGATGCTTTCAAGTCTTCCTGCCTCAGCAGCTAGTCCTCGTCACGGTGCGATTGTGACACAAACGGATGAAGCCAAATGGTCAGGCATCTCGGCTGATATTGTGCTTCCGAAAACAGCGACGATTAAAAATGGCTATGCGGACTGGTACCTCGGTCTCGGCTCTGCCGTTATAGAGAGCGGTATTTCAAAAACGTCTTCTGGCTATAAAGTCTTTCTAGGCAGCGGCTCACAAGGTGGCAGCCAATATTGGAACAGCGAATATGATAAGAGCATTAAGGATGGTGCACGTGTCAACTTAAAGCTCATCAACAATGGTGATGGCACAGTGTCACTATACGTCAATGGGACATTGCGCTATAAACAGCCTGTTTACAAACCTAGCCGTCTGAAAAACCTCGATGTCGTCAAAATGGTACACGGCGTTCAGGATAATGGGGCAAACAGCTACACACAAGCAAGCTTCTCGAACGTACAGCTTCGTGCAGATACATCAGGAAGCGTCTATAAAAAATGGGATGGGTCCATCAAATCATCGCTTTTACGTAAAAATTTAGAATCAGGTGCTGCGGCTCCTAAATTCACCGTCATTTCTTCTGTTCCATTAAGTACAAGCCTTTCCGCACAATAAGAAAAAAGCGCCCTTTTTGGGTGCTTTTTATTGTTCACAGCTTATCAACACTTCTCTTTTAATCAAAACAAGGATTCGTGGTAACATAAACATACATACTTCGAAGAAAAAAGGAGAACGAACGTGAAAAAAAGTCTACTTGTTTTCATGAGCCTAGTTGCAAGTCTCTTCATGCTAGCAGCTTGCTCAAATACAACAAACGAACAAAAAGCAGAAACGAAGGCACTTCCAACGATCAATGAACGCATTCAAAAAGAAACGAAAGAAGTCATGGAACAGTCTAAACTCATACAAGACACAGCGATTACCGTTGATCAAAAGAAAAAAGTCATTTCATTAAACGTGACGGCTTCCTCTGATACCAATAGTGATTACGCTGAAGTCATCGGTTTAAACTTTGCCAAGACACTGGCCATTGGAGCTTCAACTGAAAAAGAAAACAACCTGCACAAACCGGAAAATGACAGCCTTGGTGCTCTCTATTCCTTCTACGACCTAAACATCACCGTGAAACAAGAAAACGGTAAGGTGCTGGCAAAGGGAACGAAAAAAACAAATGAAACAAAGATTACTTGGGAAAGAGCCCAGTAATTTAGAAAGGCTTGTAGAGGATCGCTCTACAAGCTTTTTTCAAGTTTATACAGACAAATCGTCTCTCATCGCATCGACCAGTGTGTGAATATCTGAGTGAGCCCACGATGCTAATCGTACCAACAGATCATCTATACACTCATACAAATGATGTTCCCTCAAAATATACTCCTTATAAAATGGAATGACAAAGAAATAGAGCAAATCAGCCAATTCAAGTGCAACGTTATCGTCATCCTCATCTTCTAACGCCTGTCCAACACGTTGAATCAACCAATGCAAATCTGCTTTCTTTTCAATCGGAACATACATCAGTTGATGAATATTATCCGTATCGTTCGTTTGTAAAATTCGCTCAGCCGCTTCCTTTGACAGCGCCCCAATTTCTGTAGAAGATATATTCACAACCGCTAATTCATCCTCTGATCTCACTTGATTCATTTGCAGCAAGTTTTGGTCCATCTCGACTCACTCCCCATTCTCAGATACTTTTATTATAAGGAATTGATCTGATTTTTTATGGAAATAGTGGATTTTTTTATGTAATTTTAAAGAAAATGTGACATTATAAACCAAGGTATCTCATATCTCTCTGAAAACAAAAAAGCACTCTTGATTATAAGATTGGTTTTCTTATACGTCCTTTACTCTCTCTTTCATTGTTTCAGCCATTTCCACTTCCCCCTCTGCATCAGCTTTTCAATGATGCGAGCACAATCTAAAGCCTACAGTGCTTTTCATTTTGCTTCTCTTAATAGTTCCTCAGACAGCGTCTCCCATAAAAACTCTCTGAAGTCGGTCATATCAACCACTTCAATTTTTTTTATATATGATCACAATGACAAATAACATCATATTTCACAACTTATATTTTTCTATTTTAGAAATATTTTTATACAGAGGATAATTTTAGATTAAAGAAGAGACAATCTTGAATATACTAACAGGTTCTATTTTGAGGTACAAAACCACAAATAAACATCAATTTATAGTCTAGTTTCAAAAGTATGAGGTATAATCATCTTATAAAAAATACCAATTAAAAAGGAGAAGCATTAATAATGAAAAAGTTCGATTTGAACATCGAAAAAGTATTAGAGCACTGGACTATTCCTCACGCCTTAAGAGAAATCATAGCAAATGCACTGGATGAATCAAATTTAACGAACACGAAAGAGCCCCTTATTTTTAAAGATGAAGATAATAAATGGCATATCAAAGATTTTGGGAGAGGTCTAAAGTATGAACATCTAACGCAAAACGAGAATATAGAAAAGACAGAGAACCCAGATAAAGTCATTGGTAAATTCGGGGTAGGTTTAAAAGATGCATTGGCGACATTCGATCGAAGGAACGTAGAAATCCTCATCCAATCAAAATATAGTGATATTACAATAAAGAAGTTATCTAAGGGAGACTTTGACGATCTGGTAACCTTGCACGCCATCGTCCATAGTCCGACTAATCCTAATTTGGTAGGCACAGACTTTACGTTTACTGGTCTCAAAGATGATGATATCGAAAAAGCCAAGGATTTCTTCTTACTTTATTCCGGAGAAAAGACAATTGAAAAAACGAAGTATGGGGAACTCATTGAAAACAAAAAAAAACGTTCAAGAATTTACGTTAACGGAATTTGTGTAGCTGAGGAAGACAATTTACTCTTTTCTTACAATATCACTTCCACCACTAAGAAACTTCGTCAATCTTTAAATCGGGAGCGAACAAATGTAGGAAGAAGTGCTTACACAGACAGGGTGAAGTCTATTCTCTTAGAATGTAAGAGCCCAACATTTGCTAGAAAGCTGGTGGATGATTTACAAAGGATTCAAACAGGAGATTATCACGATGAATTACAATGGGTTGATGTTCAACTACACGCCTGTAAAATATTAAGTAGCAAGGACAAAAAAGTGATGTTTTTAAGTGCTTATGATTTAATGGATGGCGGTAAATACTTAAATTACGCAAAGGAGGAAGGGATACGTATCATTACTGTTCCTGATTCACTAGCGAATAAACTTGAAACTAGTAAAGATCTGAATGGTAATAACTTCAGAAATTTGGAAACTTATGCGTTAGAATGGAACGAACAATTCGAATTTGATATCGTAAAAGTCAACCAATTAACGGCTAAAGAAAAAGAAATTTTCAATTACAAAGATATCATTGTAAGTTGGTTCCCAAAAAAGAGTAATCTCGTCAATGATATAGTGATTTCCAATTCAATGCGGCCAGACAATTATACGGGTAATGATGCACTTGGGTTATGGGAGCCGTCCACTAAACGAATTATCATTAAACGTAGCCAACTGAAAAATATACAATCATTCGCAGGTACACTTGTACACGAGTTGGTTCACGCTCATACAAATACTGATGATAACACCTTAGAATTCGAAAGTGAATTAACTGAAATGCTTGGGAAGTTATCTACCCTTATCCTTGAAAGTTCAAATCCTGTAAAACCCAAAAGTATGCTAAAAAGATTATTAAACAAATAGAATGTGTGAATTATACAAAGATTTATAAATCACATATAAACAATAAGGAGCCGCTCATATTGTGGAAGAGCGACTTCTTTTTTAATATTTTTCTGCCCTAAAAACGATGTATAAAACCGCTACAAAGAAGCACAACATCAAGTAATCGAACGAACGACTTATTACAATGTTAAATAATAAATGAAAAAAGAGGCTTCCCACAAGTTTGTTCAACTTAAGAGAAGCCTTCGTTAAAAACTTCATGTTAACAACCCGCTCTATTCTTACATAAAATCCCTATATATTAAGGGATTGGAGCGCGTATTATATCATTCTACCAATGCATTGCCTAGTTATATGTATTTTTATGACCTTCTGTAAAATGAAGCGGGGAATTTCCTAAAGGTGATTTAATATGATCACTTTTACTTCTCTATATTCAATTATACAGCTTTCAACATCAAAAAAGTCTCCTTCTGGGCGGCCATGGTGCGAGCTAACCAATGCAATGTATGAATTTTCAAATCAAAAAACTCATCTACATTACAAAAGACAGAAAAAAGAAGCTTCTCAAAAGTTCGGAGAACTAATGAAAAGCCTCTAATTTTTCTATGTGGTATCAAAATGGCACCAAAATGAGTGCGACTTACGGTTAAACCCTTGATTAATAAGGGTTTAAATCCGTAATTACATCATTCCGCCCATTCCACCCATGCCGCCCATATCTGGCATTCCGCCGCCTGAGCCGCCTTCTTCTGGTTTGTCAGCAACGACTGCTTCAGTTGTTAGAAGCATTGCTGCAACAGAAGCTGCGTTTTGAAGTGCAGAGCGAGTTACTTTTGTTGGGTCAACGATTCCTTTTTCGATCATGTTTACCCATTCGTTTGTTGCTGCGTTGAAGCCTACGCCAATTTCTTCGTTTTTCAAGCGCTCAACGATGACTGATCCTTCAAGACCTGCGTTGTGAGCGATTTGGCGGATTGGCTCTTCAAGAGAACGTAGAACGATGTTTACACCTGTTTGAACGTCACCATCTGCTTCGATTGAAGCGACTTTTTTGTATACATTCACAAGTGCTGTACCACCACCGGATACGATACCTTCTTCAACTGCTGCACGAGTTGAGTTCAAGGCATCTTCGATACGTAGTTTACGCTCTTTTAGTTCTGTTTCAGTTGCAGCACCAACTTTGATGACAGCGACGCCACCAGCTAGTTTTGCAAGACGTTCTTGTAATTTTTCTTTATCGAATTCAGAAGTTGTTTCTTCAACTTGCGCACGGATTTGGTTGACGCGTGCTGCGATTTGAGCAGAATCTCCTGAGCCTTCTACGATGGTTGTGTTTTCTTTTGTCACAACGACTTTAGAAGCGCGGCCAAGCTGACCGATTTCAGTTGATTTTAGGTCAAGTCCTAGATCTTCTGTGATTAACTCTCCGCCAGTTAGAACAGAGATGTCTTCAAGCATTGCTTTACGACGATCACCGAATCCAGGTGCTTTTACTGCTACTGCGTTGAATGTACCACGAAGTTTGTTCACAACAAGTGTTGCAAGTGCTTCGCCTTCTACATCTTCAGCAATGAGCAACAATGGTTTTCCTTGTTGTACAACTTGCTCAAGTACAGGAAGGATTTCTTGAATGTTTGTGATTTTTTTATCAGTGATTAAGATGTAAGGATTTTCAAGAACTGCTTCCATCTTATCAGAATCTGTCACCATGTATGGTGATGCATATCCGCGGTCAAACTGCATTCCTTCAACCACTTCAAGCTCAGTTGTGAACCCTTTAGATTCTTCGATTGTGATCACGCCGTCGTTACCTACACGCTCCATTGCTTCAGCGATTAGGCTTCCCACTTCTTCATCTGCTGCAGAAATAGACGCAACTTGAGCAATTGATTCTTTGCCTTCGATTGGTTTAGAAATCTCGTGCAAGCCTTCAAGTGCTACTTTCACTGCTTCTTCGATCCCTTTACGAACGCCAACAGGGTTTGCACCAGCTGTTACGTTTTTAAGACCTTCACGGATCATCGCTTGAGCTAGAACTGTTGCAGTCGTTGTACCGTCACCAGCTACGTCGTTTGTTTTGCTTGCAACTTCAGCCACAAGTTTTGCACCCATGTTTTCAAATGCATCTTCTAATTCGATTTCTTTTGCGATCGTTACACCATCATTTGTGATAAGTGGAGAACCGAATTTTTTCTCAAGAACCACGTTACGTCCTTTAGGTCCTAAAGTTACTTTTACAGCATCTGCAAGTGCATCTACACCACGTAGCATCGCGCGACGTGCTTCTTCACTGAACTTAATATCTTTTGCCATAATAACGAAACCTCCTCAGTCTTTTTAAAAATGTATCTCAATGTTTTTTATGTGATTAACCAATAACAGCTAAAATGTCGCTCTCACGAAGAATTAAATATTCTTTGCCTTCATATTTCACTTCAGTGCCTGCATATTTTGAGAAGATAATGCGGTCGCCTGTGTTTACTTCTAACGCAACGCGCTCACCACTTTCAAGTACACGACCTGAACCTGCTGCAACAATTTTACCTTCTTGCGGTTTTTCTTTTGCAGAATCCGGTAACACAATACCGCTAGCGGTTTTTTCCTCAGATTCAACGAGTTCAATGATTACGCGATCGCCTAATGGCTTTAACATAAGAAACAACCTCCTCAATTTTTATATGTAGTCTTTTTTTAGCACTCATCACCAGTGAGTGCTAACACATTTATTATAATAAAGAATGTCTTCTGCAATTTCAAGTAAAAACCTTTAAAAATTTTTACGCTTTCATGATCTTTTTTCAACTCAGATTCTTTCCTTTTCATCGAAAAAGAAGACTTGTGTTACAATAAATCTAGTTCTTTTAGTAAAGGGGTTTTCGTTACTTGAAAAAACAATATTGGTACATCATCTTAACGTATATATTGGTGCAGTTTTCTGCGTTTCCGTATGTATTCATCATGAAGTGGTTAGGTTACATTCAGACACCGATGACACAAGCAGAGCTCTCTAAATTGTCAGGTACATGGACAATTATCAGCTTCTGTGTCGGATTAATCATTATTCTGCTCATTCTTCGGACTGTGCCAAAAGCTTCACTTCGAAATGAGGCACCGGCTTCAGTCGGCGCGGCAATCGCTTGGATCATTGGTGGTTTCTTTCTATCACTTCTAACTCAATCGATTGCAGGAATGATTGAACAATATGCATTCGGCATTGGACGTGAGTCAGAAAACACGCAAAATATCTTATCTATTATGGATGCTTTTCCTTTTCTGGTTGTTATTATTGCACTAATTGGACCGATACTTGAGGAGATTATTTTCCGAAAAATCGTTTTTGGTGTAATTTATGAAAGGTCGAATTTTTTTATTGCGGCACTTGTTAGTTCAGTATTTTTCGCTGCTGCACATTCTGATTTTGACCACTTCTTTCTTTATACCGCAATGGGCTTTACCTTTGCCTTTTTATATGCGAAAACAAAACGAATCATTGTTCCAATCGGTGCTCATATGCTGATGAACTCACTCGTTATTCTTGTGCAGATTGAGCCAGTAAGAAAAATGATTGAAGAACAATCTCAAACAATGCAAATGATTATTGGAGGCTTTTTCTCATGAGAAACCCTGTTGTATGGGGCATCATTTATTTTGCCGTAGGTGTGGCTTTCACCTATATGGCCATTCAAAATCCAGGTGACATGTGGTCATTTTACAGCATTTTGCTGATGGTGTTTGCGGCCTATAATATTAATATCGCGCTTAAAATGTTTGCCTTCTCTGTCAAACTCAAAAAACAGCAGCAAAAATAAATCAAAAACCATTTTCCGCACTTGGAAAATGGTTTTTTTATGGAGGACAAGTTTTCATGGAACAAGAAAAACTGAACATCTTAAATGAGCAGCATGAAACGATTGGAGTCGCTGCCCGATCAGATATCCATGCCCAAGGCCTTTGGCATGAAACCTTTCATTTTTGGCTTCTCAAAAAGGAACATGACACCATCTATCTCTATTTTCAGCTAAGAAGTCCCGCAAAAAAGGATTTCCCTTCTCTTTTTGATATCACCGCAGCAGGTCATCTTCTTGCAAATGAACAGCCTTCTGACGGTGTGAGAGAGGTAGAAGAAGAGCTTGGTCTTACTGTCCCTTTTGAAGATCTAGCCTTTGCAGGTGTTATACAGGAGGAAATCCATCTACCCGGTTTTACTGATCGTGAATGTTGCCATGTCTATCTTTACGTCCATCAAGAAGAGCAGATGAACATTCAATTACAAAAGGAAGAAGTCGCTGGACTTTACAGAGCAAAGCTAATGGATGCACAGCAGCTTTTCACAAGAAAATTTGAAAACATGCAGCTTGATGGCTTTGAAGTTGATGAATTCGGAGAACGACGTGAGAAAAGCAGAGTAGTCTGTATACAAGATTTTGTCCCGCATGAGCCTTCCTATTATCAGCATCTATTTCAAGCGATCAATCAATTCCTTTCATAATAGAAAAAGCATCGTGACCCTTATTTGGATCACGATGCTTTTTTATGTGACATCATAACTTTCTTTCTCCTCTGTTTGCTGCATTTTGCGATAGGTCACTCTCGAAATGACGATACTCACTTCGTATAAAACGAGCATCGGCAAGGTAACCATGAGGTGAGAAACAAGCTCTGGTGGTGTAATGAGTGCGGCAATGACAAGGAGGACAAAATAGGCATACTTCCGTATTTTTGATAAAAACATCGGTGTGATGATGCCAAGTCTTGTGAGAAACATCAACACAACGGGCATCTGAAACAAAAAGCCAAATGGAAGTGTTAACTGCATCAGAAATGTAAAATACTCATGAATCCCAATGACTTGCTCTACATTTAAATCATTCGACATTCGCATCATAAAATCAACGACAAACGGAAACAAAATAAAATAAGAGAAAGCCACACCGCTCAAAAATAAAAGCAGTGCAATCGGAATATAAGCAAGTGTCACCTTTCTTTCTTTTTCATATAAGCCGGGGCTCACAAACGCCCAAAGCTGATATAAAATCACGGGACACGTCAAAACCAAAGCAATGACAAATGCGAACTGCATAAACACGTACAGCGGATCTGTGAGCTTAAATGCATTCAGTGTCAGTGTGGCCGCTTCATCGGTATTTTGTAAATACACAATGACCGGCTTAGCAAGAAAAAAACCAGCCACCATAAAGGCGACAAAAAACATCGCAATGATCACTAAACGTTTTCGCAGTTCCACAATATGCTCCATAAGCGGCATATCTTTGACATTCATGAAGCTCATCCTATTCTACTGATCTTCTTTTTTCTTTTTTTCTTCCTGATCATCAGCTAAACCTTTTGTGGCATTTTTGAATTCACGTAATGTATCTCCTGCTGCTCTTCCTAATTCAGGAAGCTTTTTCGGCCCAAAAATAATGAGCGCAACAATCGCAATCAGAACCAAACTTCCAGGACCGATCGGACCCATTTGCTCCACCCCCTTTACCCCTTTTCGTCAATCCTCCTGTGTAACAGAGTAATGCTTTAAGAAATACACAAGTGACTGAAGTTCAACCGCCAAATCTATATGATGAATTCGAATGTGTTCCGGCACATTCAATCGAGCCGGCGTAAAATTAAGGATTCCTTTGATGCCAAGGGCAATCAAACGATCTGTAATGGGTTGAGCTGCTACGGCAGGTACTGTCAAAATGGCAACAGGAATATCTCCTACCTCTTGAACATGCTCTTCAAGCTTATCCAAATCATAGACAGGCACGCCGCCTATCTCACTTCCTATTTTACTCTCATTGACATCAAAAGCCATTGAAATTTTTGTATTATTGTTTTTGATGAAATTATAGTGTAAAAATGCAGTCCCTAAATTACCGACACCGATGAGCATGACATTGGTCATTTCATCTTGGTCAAGTGTCTTTCTAAAGAAGGTCAATAGGTAATCGACATTATAGCCATACCCTTTCTTCCCAAGTGCACCAAAGTACGAAAAATCTCGGCGAATGGTAGCAGAATCCACTTTGACTGCATCACTAAGCTCTGCTGATGACACCCTTTGTTTTCCTGATGCATGCAGATTTTTTAAAAAACGGTAATATAGCGGCAAACGTTTGGCTGTCGCTTGTGGAATTTTTGACTGATCTATATTCATATAAGGTCCTCCAACTTAAATATCAGATGCTCTGTGAAAATCACCGTTTTTCCCGCCTGTCTTTTCAATTAAATAGGTAGGACCGATGATCATGCCTTTATCAATCGCTTTGCACATGTCGTAAACAGTCAGTGCACATACTGAAGCAGAAGTGAGCGCTTCCATCTCCACACCCGTACTTCCTTTTGTTTTCACCTGTACTTGTATGTTCAGAATGTGCGCATTTCCGTCTTCCTCCCAATCAAAGGAGATATCCACACCTTTTAGTGCAAGCGGATGACACATTGGAATGATGGTAGATGTTTGCTTTGCTGCCATGATGCCAGCAACTTGTGCAACAGACAGCACATCGCCTTTTCCAATTTCACGCTGCTCTATTTTATGAAACACTTCTTTTATCATACGAACGCTAGAAGCAGCAACGGCGGTTCTCACGGTAGACGATTTGTCACTAATGTCGACCATCTTTGCTCTTCCCTGTTCGTTAAAGTGGCTAAATTGACTCATCTTTTCAACGCTCCCTCACTCAAATGATACACTATTTTTTCCTATCTGTCTTTCATTTGAATATGGCGATTGTATGTAACATTTGCTGGTTTACTGCTGATAAGCTACACTTAACATATTATAGCAGAGGTGAAGTTACATGATGATTCTACAAGTGAATCAGCTGTCCAAATCGTTTGGTGCTGATACCGTTTTAACGAATATAAAATTGGAAGTCAAAGCAAGGGATCGGATTGCCATTGTAGGTCGTAACGGCGCAGGCAAATCCACCCTTTTGAAAATCATTGCCGGTCAATTGTCTTACGAGCAAGGTGAGATCATCAAACCGAAAGACCTATCGATCGGCTATTTAGCACAGCATACCGATGTGACGTCTACACGTACGTTAAAAGACGAATTATTATCGGTTTTTGATCATTTGAAAAAGATGGAACAAGAGATGAGAACCATCGAGGAGAAAATGGCTTCCTCTACAGGTTCTGAGCTAGATTCCCTCATGAAAACCTATGACAGGCTACAGCAGGAATTTAAAGACCAAGGCGGCTATCAATACGAAGCAGACGTCCGCTCCATTCTTCATGGGCTCGGCTTTAGTCACTTTGAAGATGGGACAACCGTTCAATCCTTAAGCGGCGGCCAGAAAACCCGTCTAGCGCTTGGAAAGCTCTTATTAATGAAACCAGAACTCTTAATTCTGGACGAGCCGACCAACCATTTAGATATTGATACCTTATCATGGCTGGAGCAGTATTTGCAAAATTATACAGGCGCCATTCTGATCGTGTCCC
This sequence comes from Bacillus sp. FSL K6-2431, assembly GCF_038005165.1. Lineage (NCBI taxonomy): Bacteria > Bacillati > Bacillota > Bacilli > Caryophanales > Bacillaceae > Bacillus > Bacillus sp. FSL K6-2431. The sequence continues at coordinate 1,504,371 of NZ_JBBOSQ010000001.1, forward strand.
ATGACCGCTACTTCTTAGACAAAGTGGTGAACCATGTTTATGAAGTCTCAAGAACTGCCATGAAAAAGTTTGCAGGCAACTATAGTAAGTATCTTGATCTGAAAGCTGAGCAGCTAGAGCGCGATATGAAGCTTTTCGAAAAGCAGCAAGAAGAAATCTCAAAGCTTCAGGATTTCGTAGATCGCAATCTAGCAAGAGCCTCAACCACAAAGCGCGCTCAGAGCAGACGCAAGCAGCTGGAACGGATGGATCGTATAGATAAGCCATTAGGTGATGAAAAATCTGCAAACTTTCATTTTGATATTACGAGACAAAGCGGCAATGATGTGCTGAAGGTACATGATCTCGACATTCGTTATGATGAAAAAACACCGCTCCTATCCTCTCTTTCTTTTCAGATCAAACGAGAGGATAGCGTGGCACTCATTGGTCCTAATGGGATCGGGAAATCAACCCTTTTAAAAACGTTAACGAACACAATAAAGCCTGTAAAAGGCGACATCACCTTTGGATCTCATGTCACAATCGGCTACTATGACCAAGAACAAGCCAAACTGACATCCTCCAAAAAAGTGCTGAATGAGCTTTGGGATGACTATCCTCATATGAATGAAAAAGAAATTCGAACATGTTTAGGGAACTTCCTCTTTTCCGGTGACGACGTCTTAAAGCCCGTTCATGCATTAAGCGGTGGAGAAAAAGCGCGCCTTGCCCTGGCAAAGCTGATGCTCCAAAAAGCCAATTTCCTGATACTTGATGAGCCTACGAACCATTTAGACTTAGATAGTAAGGAAATTTTAGAAAATGCACTGATTGATTACCCAGGAACCATCTTATTTGTGTCTCATGACCGTTATTTTATCAACCGTCTGGCAACGAAAGTATTCGAACTGTCGCCTACAGAAACAAAAGAGTATCTCGGTGATTATGACTACTACCTTGAAAAGAAAAATGAACAATTAGAGCTTGAAGCGATTCAAGAAAATGAAGCGCTGAAAAAACAAGCAGCCAAGCCAGTTGAAACGGCAAAGCTTTCTTATGCGGAAGAAAAAGAACTGAAAAAGAAAGAGAGACAAAAGCAGCGCAGAATCGAGGAAATTGAAGAACGGATTGCTGTCATTGAAGCGAAGCTTGGTGAAAATGAAGAGCTTCTATGTGATCCTGCTATTTTTCAAGATCACGAGAAGGTCCAAAACATTCAAACAGAAAACGATACACTTCATCAAGAGCTGGAATCCCTTTTCGCAGAGTGGGAAGAGCTATCCGAATCGTAAAGAGTGCCCTAATGGGTGCTCTTTTTTCTTTTAGTGAAAATTTCTTATCCACATTAATATCCACAATAACTTCTTTATTATTCTTTTAAAAATCGGACTTATCCACTTTATCCACAGAGATTTAATCACATATCCACATAAAAGAACGTATTTGTGCACATCCACTTCATTTTAAAACGAAATTTTCTAACAATTGTGGATATATCACGTTTACTTGTGAATAAATCGCTTTCATTAAAAATGAAAAAAACCTGTGTATCCACAGGAGTTTTCATTCATATGAGACAAGCGGTAAGCCCGGCTGGCCATTCATCGCCATATCGCCTCTTATACCTTTTTCAAACGCAATGGTTCCAGCAGCAGCGATCATGGCTGCATTGTCTGTACAAAGAGATAATGGTGGAATAATGACCTTCACGTCAGGAAGCTTCGTGAATGCTGTCGTTAAAGCTTCTCTCAGTCCTTTATTGGCAGCGACTCCACCAGCTAGGACAACTTGCTTGACGCCATAGGCCTCTGCCGCTTTTAATGTTTTCCCAACAAGCACCTCAATGACACTTGCTTGAAAACTTGCTGCCAAATTCTCTGGAGCAATTGTTTCTCCTTTTTGAGATGCATTGTGTAGTGTGTTAATAACAGCTGATTTTAATCCACTAAAGCTAAAGTGATAAGAACCTTCTTCAAGCCATGCACGTGGAAGCTTAATCGTTGGCTCTCCTTCATGTGCTAACCGATCAATATGAGGTCCGCCTGGATACGGGAGACCCATCGTCCGGGCCACTTTATCGTAAGCTTCTCCAGCCGCATCATCTAATGTTTCTCCGATAACCTCAAAAGACCCGTGCTCTTTCATTAGTACAAGCTCAGTATGTCCACCAGAGACAACAAGAGCCAAACATGGAAACTGCAATTCATCTACAAGTTGGTTTGCATAAATATGCCCCGCAATATGATGTACACCAACAAGAGGAATTTGATGAGCAAAGCTCAGTGCCTTGGCTGCATTGACACCGATCAGAAGAGCACCAACTAAGCCCGGTCCTTCTGTGACAGCAATGGCATCTAAATCCTGAAAGCTCATATTGGCCTGTGCCATCACTTCTTCTAACACGATGGTGACTTGCTCCACGTGATGCCTTGAAGCAATTTCTGGGACAACTCCGCCAAATCGTTTATGGCTTTCTATTTGCGATGCGACAACATTCGCTACAATTTCTTTCCCATTTTTCACAATAGATGCCGCTGTTTCATCACAGCTTGTCTCTATACCTAATATAAATCGATCTGTTTGTTCACTCATTTATATTCACCCACATGACCAATGCATCTTCCCCATTATCCGTATAATAATTCTTTCGAATAGAAGCTGGTCTGAAACCAAGCTTTTCATAAAGGGATTGTGCAGGTGTATTCGACACCCGCACCTCTAAAGAAAGATGATCTGTCTTTTTTTCTTTACAAAATTCCATGACATATCGCAGCAACGCTTCCCCGTAACCCTTTCCTCTATGCTCAGGGAGAATCGCAATGTTCGTAATTTGTGCATCGTCCATGACGATCCAGACCCCGCAATAGCCAACAGGCTGCTCATCTTCTTCAATGAGGAAATAATGGCTGTACTGGTTATGGAGAATCTCATAGACAAATGATTCTTTTTTCCAAGGCGCAGTAAACGAATGCACTTCAATCGTATATACCTCTGGAATGTCCGCTACCGTCATTTTTCGAATCTCGGTTATGTTGAGATTATTTTTGTCCTTCAAGCCATTTCACTTCCGCTTCTGCCAAACGAATATAGTTAGGAACAAGCTGATGGACATCTTCAGCAGGACGATCTGCCCCTAAAAACGCAAGCATTGAAGGTCTTGGGTTATGAAAAGCTCCCTCCGCTATCACAGCCGTTTCTCCTAAAATGGAGCCAATGCTTTCTTCATGAAGATGCACATCCTGTCCAAGGAATAGGACAGGCTTTCCTGTCTGCTTCAGCTCATGAAGCCAATCCGTGAGCAAGATATTTTGGTCTGGTTTGATCTCTTTGATTTTTCCTTCTTTAAACGTATATAGCCCAGTATATACTTGTCCTCTTCTCGCATCGAATAGTGGCGAGATCCATCCATCAAAGTATTGACCATTTGCCGCAAGTGTTTCTAAACTCGAAACAGCCGATATCGGGATAGACAGCGTCCATGCGAGTGTTTTGGCAATGGTCACACCAATTCGGACGCCAGTGTAGGAACCAGGTCCTTTTGCTACAACAATTTTACTTAGTTCACTCGGGGCTACACCACATTCTTTCATCAATGCCTCAACAGTCGGCATCGCTCGGACGGAATGGTTCTTTTTTAAATACGTAATGCTCTCACCAATCACTGTGGAATCTTTGACAAGGGCAATTCCTAGTGTATGGTTTGACGTATCAATTGCCAGTATGGTCAAATTCTTTCATCTCCTTACAAAGGGTCTCATAGCGTTCCCCTTTTGCACTAAACGTAAGATGACGTTCTTCTTCACGTTCTGTTCTTAGCATTTCTATTTTCAAGTAGGAGGAAGGCAATTGAGGTCCAATGAGATGTGCCCACTCAACCAAGCATACACCTTCGCCCTCAAAATATTCTTCGAGCCCGATATCTTCTTCCGCATCTTCCATGCGGTACACATCCATATGATAAAGTGGCAGTCTGCCATCGGTATATTCTTTAATAATCGTAAAGGTAGGGCTGTTGACGATACGGGTAATCCCTAAGCCTCCTGCAAAACCTTTTGAAAAAGTCGTTTTGCCTGCGCCTAAATCTCCTTCTAATGTCAAAACATCGCCTGGCATCACAAGTTTGGCCAATGCAGCTGCAATTCGTTTCGTCTCATCCGCACCTTTTGTCGTCCACGTTAATTTCACAGTGGATGTCACCTCATTTCTTAAAATGATTATATCCTTTTTTCATTAACATTGTTTGCTGTTCATTGTCTTTTAATAGAACGCTTGCTGCTTGATCACCTTTGACTTGTCCAATGCGTTTGACTTGAATGTCTTTTTTTCTACATTGCATTTCAAAGCTATCCCAATCAGCCTCTGAAATTGTACCAGTTAATACAAAGTCTTCCCCGCCAAATAACACCCATTCCAGCCAGTCTTTACGCAGCACTGGTAAATTTGGATGTACAGGGAGCTTGTTTGCTTCTATCTCTATCGTCACACGACTCGCTTCAGCTATCTCATTCAGCTCACTCGCTAATCCATCACTCACATCATTCAAGGTGACCCGCGGGAAGCTTGAGCAAATGAGGCCAGCAGCAATGTGGGGCTGAGGCTTTTTATGACGCTCAAGAAAAAAGGCTGTGTCGACTGCCTTGGGAGGGGCTACTTCGTTCATTAAAAGTGATAAGCCAGCAGCTGATGAACCAAGCTCACCTGTGACAAAGACGACGTCTCCTGTCTGAGCACTGTGACGATAACAAGCTTTTCCATTTGGTACCTCGCCAATGACCGTCACTGTAATGACAAAGTCACTGCGAGTGGCAACCGTATCTCCACCAATCAAATCCATATGATAATTATCAGCCAATGCTCTCATTCCCTCGTAAAGAGCTGAAACGATCGTCTCATCACCATGAGGCGGGATCGCAATTGATACAAGATAATACTTTGGGGTTCCTCCCATTGCGGCGATATCACTGACATTGACCGCTAGTGCTTTAAAGCCAATCTCAAACGGTGTGGAAAAATCAAAGCGAAAATGAACATGCTCCACCATTGTATCAACACAAACGACCTCTTCACAATGTGAATGAGGTTGATAAACACTTGCATCATCTCCGATACCCATAACCAAAGAACGCTGATGTGTTTCTTTTGGTGTAATTCGGCGAATAAGATCAAATTCATCCATAAAAAGACAGCCCCTTCATGCAATCAATTGATTGAATAGACACGATGTCAGACATAATTAGTATTAGTGTAAGCCAATATGAGTTTCAGTTTCAATTAAAAATGATATAAAGAAAGCCTGGTATGAAAAAACCAGGCTGGGTTCAAGTGATCTATCTTTTCTTTTTACATAACGTGTAACCAAACACAAAGCCATTCAATGTATATTGGATACGTATGAAAAGAAAAAGACATAAAAAAAAACGAAACTATACGTTTTCGTTTACAAGTCATAAAAATGGCGGTCCGGACGGGACTCGAACCCGCGACCTCCTGCGTGACAGGCAGGCATTCTAACCAACTGAACTACCGGACCATTTTGGTTGCACTCACTGAGCACTACCCATTGGTATATAAAATAATTTGGTTGCGGGGGCAGGATTTGAACCTGCGACCTTCGGGTTATGAGCCCGACGAGCTACCGAACTGCTCCACCCCGCGACGATATAAATATAACAAGCTTGGCGGCGTCCTACTCTCACAGGGGGAGACCCCCAACTACCATCGGCGCTGAAGAGCTTAACTTCCGTGTTCGGTATGGGAACGGGTGTGACCTCTTCGCTATCGCCACCAAACCTGATGGAGAGAATGTTCTCTCAAAACTAGATAACAATGTTCAAGCTTCACATTAGAATATAGGTTAAGTCCTCGATCTATTAGTATCTGTCAGCTCCACGTGTCACCACGCTTCCACCTCAGACCTATCAACCTGATCATCTTTCAGGGATCTTACTTCCTTGCGGAATGGGAAATCTCATCTTGAGGGGGGCTTCATGCTTAGATGCTTTCAGCACTTATCCCGTCCGCACATAGCTACCCAGCGATGCCCTTGGCAGAACAACTGGTACACCAGCGGTGCGTCCATCCCGGTCCTCTCGTACTAAGGACAGCTCCTCTCAAATTTCCTGCGCCCGCGACGGATAGGGACCGAACTGTCTCACGACGTTCTGAACCCAGCTCGCGTACCGCTTTAATGGGCGAACAGCCCAACCCTTGGGACCGACTACAGCCCCAGGATGCGATGAGCCGACATCGAGGTGCCAAACCTCCCCGTCGATGTGGACTCTTGGGGGAGATAAGCCTGTTATCCCCGGGGTAGCTTTTATCCGTTGAGCGATGGCCCTTCCATGCGGAACCACCGGATCACTAAGCCCGACTTTCGTCCCTGCTCGACTTGTAGGTCTCGCAGTCAAGCTCCCTTGTGCCTTTACACTCTGCGAATGATTTCCAACCATTCTGAGGGAACCTTTGGGCGCCTCCGTTACATTTTAGGAGGCGACCGCCCCAGTCAAACTGCCCACCTGACACTGTCTCCCTGCCCGATAAGGGCAGCGGGTTAGAAGGTCAATACAGCCAGGGTAGTATCCCACCGATGCCTCCACCGAAGCTAGCGCTCCGGTTTCCAAGGCTCCTACCTATCCTGTACAAGCTGTACCAACATTCAATATCAGGCTGCAGTAAAGCTCCACGGGGTCTTTCCGTCCTGTCGCGGGTAACCTGCATCTTCACAGGTACTATAATTTCACCGAGTCTCTCGTTGAGACAGTGCCCAGATCGTTGCGCCTTTCGTGCGGGTCGGAACTTACCCGACAAGGAATTTCGCTACCTTAGGACCGTTATAGTTACGGCCGCCGTTTACTGGGGCTTCAATTCGCACCTTCGCTTACGCTAAGCGCTCCTCTTAACCTTCCAGCACCGGGCAGGCGTCAGCCCCTATACTTCGCCTTACGGCTTCGCAGAGACCTGTGTTTTTGCTAAACAGTCGCCTGGGCCTATTCACTGCGGCTTCTCGGGGCTTTAACACCCTAAGAAGCACCCCTTCTCCCGAAGTTACGGGGTCATTTTGCCGAGTTCCTTAACGAGAGTTCTCTCGATCACCTTAGGATTCTCTCCTCGCCTACCTGTGTCGGTTTGCGGTACGGGCACCTCTCACCTCGCTAGAGGCTTTTCTTGGCAGTGTGGAATCAGGAACTTCGCTACTAAATTTCGCTCGCCATCACAGCTCAGCCTTTACGGGAAACGGATTTGCCTATTTCCCAGCCTAACTGCTTGGACGCGGATATCCAATACCGCGCTTACCCTATCCTCCTGCGTCCCCCCATTGCTCAAATGGTGAGGAGGTGGTACAGGAATATCAACCTGTTGTCCATCGCCTACGCCTTTCGGCCTCGGCTTAGGTCCCGACTAACCCTGAGCGGACGAGCCTTCCTCAGGAAACCTTAGGCATTCGGTGGACGGGATTCTCACCCGTCTTTCGCTACTCATACCGGCATTCTCACTTCTAAGCGCTCCACCAGTCCTTCCGGTCTGACTTCACAGCACTTAGAACGCTCTCCTACCACTGTTCGTAAGAACAGTCCGCAGCTTCGGTGATACGTTTAGCCCCGGTACATTTTCGGCGCAGAGTCACTCGACCAGTGAGCTATTACGCACTCTTTAAATGGTGGCTGCTTCTAAGCCAACATCCTGGTTGTCTAAGCAACTCCACATCCTTTTCCACTTAACGTATACTTTGGGACCTTAGCTGGCGGTCTGGGCTGTTTCCCTTTCGACTACGGATCTTATCACTCGCAGTCTGACTCCCAAGGATAAGTCATCGGCATTCGGAGTTTGACTGAATTCGGTAACCCGGTAGGGGCCCCTAGTCCAATCAGTGCTCTACCTCCGAGACTCTTACCTTGAGGCTAGCCCTAAAGCTATTTCGGAGAGAACCAGCTATCTCCAGGTTCGATTGGCATTTCACCCCTACCCACACCTCATCCCCGCACTTTTCAACGTGCGTGGGTTCGGGCCTCCATTCAGTGTTACCTGAACTTCACCCTGGACATGGGTAGATCACCTGGTTTCGGGTCTACGACCACGTACTCATGCGCCCTATTCAGACTCGCTTTCGCTGCGGCTCCGCATCTTCTGCTTAACCTTGCACGGGATCGTAACTCGCCGGTTCATTCTACAAAAGGCACGCCATCACCCTTTAACGGGCTCTGACTACTTGTAGGCACACGGTTTCAGGATCTATTTCACTCCCCTTCCGGGGTGCTTTTCACCTTTCCCTCACGGTACTGGTTCACTATCGGTCACTAGGGAGTATTTAGCCTTGGGAGATGGTCCTCCCGGATTCCGACGGAATTTCACGTGTTCCGCCGTACTCAGGATCCACTCTGGAGAGAACAACATTTCAGTTACAGGGCTGTTACCTTCTTTGGCGGGCCTTTCCAGACCTCTTCGCTTATATCGTTCCTTTGTAACTCCGTATAGAGTGTCCTACAACCCCAAGAGGCAAGCCTCTTGGTTTGGGCTGTTCCCGTTTCGCTCGCCGCTACTCAGGGAATCGCATTTGCTTTCTCTTCCTCCGGGTACTTAGATGTTTCAGTTCCCCGGGTATGCCTTCTCATACTCTATGTATTCAAGTATGGATACTACTCCATTACGAGCAGTGGGTTTCCCCATTCGGAAATCTCCGGATCAAAGCTTGCTTACAGCTCCCCGAAGCATATCGGTGTTCGTCCCGTCCTTCATCGGCTCCTAGTGCCAAGGCATCCACCGTGCGCCCTTTCTAACTTAACCATTTCTTACTTTAGAAAGAATCACTATGTGTGATGAACTTTGCATTGCATTCAATGTGAATGTATTACTTATTGTTATCTAGTTTTCAAAGAACAATCCTGTCTCGCTAGAGACATGTCTTGAAGGAATGATCCTTCAAAACTAAACAAGACGAAAACGCACACTGCTCCATATATCCTTAGAAAGGAGGTGATCCAGCCGCACCTTCCGATACGGCTACCTTGTTACGACTTCACCCCAATCATCTGCCCCACCTTCGGCGGCTGGCTCCATAAAGGTTACCTCACCGACTTCGGGTGTTGCAAACTCTCGTGGTGTGACGGGCGGTGTGTACAAGGCCCGGGAACGTATTCACCGCGGCATGCTGATCCGCGATTACTAGCGATTCCAGCTTCACGCAGTCGAGTTGCAGACTGCGATCCGAACTGAGAACAGATTTATGGGATTGGCTAAACCTTGCGGTCTCGCAGCCCTTTGTTCTGTCCATTGTAGCACGTGTGTAGCCCAGGTCATAAGGGGCATGATGATTTGACGTCATCCCCACCTTCCTCCGGTTTGTCACCGGCAGTCACCTTAGAGTGCCCAACTAAATGCTGGCAACTAAGATCAAGGGTTGCGCTCGTTGCGGGACTTAACCCAACATCTCACGACACGAGCTGACGACAACCATGCACCACCTGTCACTCTGTCCCCGAAGGGAAAGCCCTATCTCTAGGGTTGTCAGAGGATGTCAAGACCTGGTAAGGTTCTTCGCGTTGCTTCGAATTAAACCACATGCTCCACCGCTTGTGCGGGCCCCCGTCAATTCCTTTGAGTTTCAGTCTTGCGACCGTACTCCCCAGGCGGAGTGCTTAATGCGTTAGCTGCAGCACTAAGGGGCGGAAACCCCCTAACACTTAGCACTCATCGTTTACGGCGTGGACTACCAGGGTATCTAATCCTGTTCGCTCCCCACGCTTTCGCTCCTCAGCGTCAGTTACAGACCAGAGAGTCGCCTTCGCCACTGGTGTTCCTCCACATCTCTACGCATTTCACCGCTACACGTGGAATTCCACTCTCCTCTTCTGCACTCAAGTTTCCCAGTTTCCAATGACCCTCCCCGGTTGAGCCGGGGGCTTTCACATCAGACTTAAGAAACCGCCTGCGAGCCCTTTACGCCCAATAATTCCGGACAACGCTTGCCACCTACGTATTACCGCGGCTGCTGGCACGTAGTTAGCCGTGGCTTTCTGGTTAGGTACCGTCAAGGTGCGAGCAGTTACTCTCGCACTTGTTCTTCCCTAACAACAGAGCTTTACGATCCGAAAACCTTCATCACTCACGCGGCGTTGCTCCGTCAGACTTTCGTCCATTGCGGAAGATTCCCTACTGCTGCCTCCCGTAGGAGTCTGGGCCGTGTCTCAGTCCCAGTGTGGCCGATCACCCTCTCAGGTCGGCTACGCATCGTCGCCTTGGTGAGCCATTACCCCACCAACTAGCTAATGCGCCGCGGGTCCATCTGTAAGTGACAGCCGAAACCGTCTTTCATCCTTGAACCATGCGGTTCAAGGAACTATCCGGTATTAGCTCCGGTTTCCCGGAGTTATCCCAGTCTTACAGGCAGGTTACCCACGTGTTACTCACCCGTCCGCCGCTAACATCCGGGAGCAAGCTCCCTTCTGTCCGCTCGACTTGCATGTATTAGGCACGCCGCCAGCGTTCGTCCTGAGCCAGGATCAAACTCTCCGAGGTATGCAGGATGCATATCACACATGCGTTGCTACACGATGTAGCGAACTTAGCATGTGATCATTTCCTGCCTCGTCAGCGTTTGACTGACTACCTATGATATAACATAGGATTTTTTATAAAAACTCGAATTAACAGGTACGTTTTGTCTTGTTTAGTTTTCAAAGATCATATTTCAAAAAATGGAGCGGGTGATGAGAATCGAACTCACGACATCAGCTTGGAAGGCTGAGGTTTTACCACTAAACTACACCCGCGTGGTTTGTATTGGCGCGCCCGAGAGGAGTCGAACCCCTAACCTTTTGATCCGTAGTCAAACGCTCTATCCAATTGAGCTACGGGCGCTTAATCAGGCGACTTAATTATCTTAACATATCGTTTTTATCAAGTCAATATCTTTTTGAGATTTGTTTGTCGCATGTGTTTGAATGTCTTTGTTTCAAATACGTCATCAGCGACGAATAAAAATATACCATGGATCACATAAAAGGGTCAATACATTTTTCTAAAAAAGTTTCATGTTTTTTAAGAAGTCGTTTTTTCTTAGATAAATAGAAATGCAATAGCCCTATTTTCTTCCCTTTCTTCATAATTTCAATGATTCTCAAATAAAATCTTTCTAAATCCAAAGGAGGACAAAACATGGTCACATAGAATTTTTATTTATTGGAAAATTCTTAAAATTTTCCAAGCATTTAAAGGGGGTAGGAGATGATGAAAAAGTTCGTCGCTTTTCAAATCATGATCGCTTTGGTGATAGGAGCTCTTATCGGCCATTTCTTTCCTGACTTCGGGATGGCTCTCAGGCCAATTGGAGATGGATTCATCAGGTTGATTAAAATGATTGTTGTTCCTATCGTTTTCTCTACCATTGTTATTGGTGCAGCCGGCAGTGGTGGTATGAAGAAAATGGGAAGCCTAGGATTAAAGACGATCATTTGGTTTGAGGTCATCACAACCATCGTTCTAGGAATTGGTCTATTGCTGGCTAATGTTCTAAAGCCTGGCGTTGGCCTTGATTTCTCTAAATTAGCTAAGAAAGATATTGGTGAATTAGACGGCTATACGCAGAAAGTCGTCGACTTTAAACAAATGGTACTCGATATCATTCCAACGAATATCGTCGATGTCATGGCTCAAAATGATTTACTAGCTGTCATTTTCTTCGCCATATTATTTGGTGTAGCGGCAAGCGGTATCGGTAAGGCATCCGCTCCTGTTCTCAACTTCTTTGAATCAGTGGCACAAATTATGTTTAAGCTAACGCAGATGGTCATGGTGACAGCACCTATTGGAGTGCTTGCATTAATGGCTGCTTCTGTTGGTCAATATGGCATTGTGTTATTAATCCCGATGATGAAGCTTGTTGGGACTGTATTTTTAGGATTATTCATTATTCTCTTTGCTTTGTTCCCTCTGGTCGCACTGATCTTCCGTTTTAACTACTTCGAAGTTTTAAAAATGATTTGGGATTTGTTCTTGGTTGCCTTCTCTACTACAAGTACAGAAACCGTCCTTCCTCAGCTTATGTCACGAATGGAGAAATACGGCTGTCCGAAAAGAATTGTCTCCTTTGTCATTCCATCTGGTCTTTCTCTCAATTGTGATGGGTCCAGTTTATATTTATCGGTTTCCTGTGTGTTTCTTGCACAAGCGTTTGGTGTCGACATGAGTTTGTCTCAGCAGCTTTTGATGATGCTTGTTCTTGTGTTAACGAGTAAAGGGATTGCAGCGGTGCCATCCGGTTCACTCGTCGTCCTTTTGGCAACCGCCCATGCAGTAGGTCTTCCAGCAGAAGGCGTCGCCATTATCGCCGGTGTCGATCGAATTATGGATATGGCACGAACAGGTGTGAATGTTCCAGGTCATGCCGTTGCATGTATTGTCGTATCGAAATGGGAGAAAGTATTCCGCGAGTCTGCTTGGGAAGTTCCAAAAGCAGGTGAAGAAACAAAAGGAATGTAGTGTTATATGAAGGAAAGGGCTTCCCCTTTCCTTCAGCGTGTAGACAAACCCTCGCATTCGTTGTCAGTCCTGCGCTCCGGTGCTCACGAATGTCAAATTCGCTCCGCTCTGGTACTCGTCCTTCCTAGACTTCAAAGGTTTTCTATCACGCTGAAAAGAAAACAAAAGGAAAGGGCTTCCCCTTTCCTTTTCTTATGATAAAAATGCTTGCTTTAGGACTGCTTTGCCTTGAGGTTGCAGCTGCACTTCTGCATATGCGCCATTAATCAGCGTCATTTGCGGCGGGACATGCCCACAATCTATATCGTAAAAAATGGGGATTTGTAATTCCTTTTGTAATTCTTCATATACATCCTGATACTGATACCCTTCCACAGGCACATCTACTGCACTTCGCCCAAACATAATACCTGAACAATGGTCAAACCATCCTGCTAGTTTCAACTGAACAAGTGATCTCTTCACGCTTACAGCATTTAATTCACAGTTTTCAAAGTACCAGAGAATTGGTTCATCTTTTAAGAATGTTTTTTGAAAAGCTTTGACATCTCCAAAAGGCGTCCCAGCTAAGTGGCGTATGACATCAATACAGCCGCCCATTAGCCTCCCCTTTACCATCTTTTCTTGTCGATCAACCGTATGCCATGCGGTCGGTTCTGTTAAATGAAAAACATGTTCAATCGGATTGTCATACTGCCATTCCTTTTGATACATTGATGAAGAATATTGGCTGATGTCCATTTCCCCTTTTGTTGAAAGTACTTCTTCCCACATGACAGTCGTTTGATCAAGCTCTTCTCCCTGAAGATCTACTAGGTTCGGTCCATGCGCAGTGGCAATGCCTGTTTTTAAAGTTAACGCCAGCAGAAGCGCACTCGTATCCGAGTAACCAAGAATCCACTTTTTTTGCATCGATGAGAAATCAAGGTGCTCTAACACCTCCATCAGAAGCTGCCCTCCCCATGGCGGGATGATGTGATCAATCTCATCACAGGTCATCATGTACTGAAGCTCCTTTGCTCGTTCTACGGCAGGAGCTGATTTTGCCTTTTCCTGGTGCCATACCGTATCTCCACATATGACATCATAGCCTCTTTTTTTCATTCGCTCGCATGAGAGCTGAAACATGTCATGCAAAGATGGCTGTACACCTGAGGAAGGTGCTGTGACGCCAATTGTTTGTCCTTTTTGTAATTGTGGAAATTGTATCATCCTATTTCCCTCCATCCTCTCTCAATCTCTCATTTATAAAGAAGATGCCCCTATTACAAGGGACATCTTCTTTTATTCCTTTTGACGCAGCACAGTATAGACACCTGCAAAGATACATAGAATGCCAATGAATGAGCGTAATCCCATTTCTTCTCCCAAAAGCAGCCAGCCAAGAACGGCACCTACGATCGGTTGAAAGAAAAAGAACAAACCGCCGCTTGAGGCATCCATTAATTGAAGCCCTCTATTCCATAAAAAGAATGCTAGAGCTGTTGAGATGATGCCTAGATAAAGAATACCGCCCCAAATCTCCGGCCTTGCCATCTGTTCCACATCTAGGTGAGGTAAACGAAATAATACAGGCGGTGTTAAAACAATGAATGCAATGATGATCGCATATGTGGTTGTCACCACCTGAGGATACTTTCCTGGAACACGTTTGAGCAAAACAGACATCAGCGCCCATGTTAAAGCAGCGAAGACCAATGAAAGACCACCGACAAATTCATCTGTCTGTACTGCAACTGGTCCAATCATGAGCCATACACCTGCTGTAGCAAGCAGGATGGATGCGCACTTTCGAACAGTCATGGCTTCTTTTAATAGAAAGAAAGCAAACAGCACCATAAACGCAGGAGTTGCAGATGTAATAACAGCCCCCATTTGTGCAGAGGTATACATCGTCCCAATTTCTTGGGTCACGATTGAAAAGAAATTTCCGATCAGCCCAATCAACACCATAAGCGGGATATCTTTTTTATCTAATCGAAAGGAATAGCCCAAGCGCCAAATGGTGATCACCAACACGACTCCTGCTACAGCATATCTCATCCAGACGAGCTCAAGTGGCGGGACAACCGCTACTGTTACTTTGACAACAACGTACATGCCGCCCCAAATACTTGCTGCGATTGCTAGGTAAAGGGCGCCTATATATTTTTCATTCATCATTTTCCCTCCGTTATTGGATATTTTGAATACCATATCCACAAACGGAGATCACTCTCCGTTATGGACGGAGGGCATTTGGAACATCATGTTCAAACAAAGGTTTGCACAGCATTGTCGTCACTCCAATTTTTTTATTTTCTGATACTTTATAACATATTCTGGATGACTTCAATCCTTTTTACACCTTTTTTCTTTATATAATAGAAGATAAGGGGATATTGACATGCTAAATTCGTTTTCATATAGTAAGTAAAACTATAGGTCGTCACGCAGAAAAGGAGTAGAGGTCGTTGGATATTGAAGCTAGAAAACATATTCCCAGCACGGAACATGAACCATTTCTCGAGGGAATAAAAGATTGTGTGCCAACCCTGCTTGGTTATATGAGTATCGGGTTTGCCTTTGGAATTGTTGGAATTAGCGCACAGTTAAGCCTATGGGACATTGCGCTTCTAGCAATCTTTATTTACGCAGGTGCTTCACAGTTTATTATCTGTGCACTGCTTGTCACGGGAAGCCCCCTTTCCGCTATTATTCTCACTACATTTATTGTGAATCTGCGTCATTTATTACTAAGCCTGACGCTGGCTCCTCATTTTACACGCTACTCTTTAAAACAAAATATTGGATTCGGTCTATTGCTGACTGATGAATCCTTTGGCGTAGCCATGAATAAATTAGCTCAGCATGGAAAGCTGAATAACCGGTGGATGCACGGGCTGAACATAACGGCTTATTTGTGCTGGATTGCTGCCTGTATACTTGGCGGCATTTTTGGACACTGGATCTCAAATCCTGAAGCACTTGGTCTTGATTTTGCTCTTTCCGCTATGTTTGCTGCACTGCTGGTTCTTTCTTTGCAAACTGTGCCTAAAAGTAAATTAACCCATCGCCTGTCACTTGTTTTGTATATGGTCGTTGCGATGTTTGTCCTGCTTCATTTTGTTCCATCACACGTGGCTGTTCTGTTAGCCACCATAATTGTCGCAACCATTGGGGTGGTGACAGATAAATGATCAGCAGTTTTATGATGTGGCTCATTCTCGGCTGTATGATTGTCACTGTGATTCCAAGGGTCGTTCCCTTTATATTTGTACGAAGTATCGAGCTGCCTGAAGTGGTGCTCAAGTGGTTATCGTTTATTCCCATTTGTATCTTTACGGCTTTAATTGCAGAGCATTTGTTCATTCATACCACAACAGGTGTCACCATTCACTGGATGTACCTTGCTGTCTTGGTTCCGACCGTCGTGATCGCTGTTTGGACAAAGAGCTTATCACTTACTGTTCTTGTAGGCGTCCTGCTGATGGGGACTGCCAGATGGTTTTTTTAAAAGAAAAAGCTTAACCGCATGCGGTTAAGCTTTGTTTCATTTTACGATTCCGTATACAAATCCATCGTAACCCTTTTCACCAACAGTTTGAATGGCTGTAGCCTCTATTCTTGACTCTTGTTTGAGTAAATTGAAAAATTCACGAGTTCCTTGCACTCGTTCATCCCCATCAGAGTCATGAAGGACTGCTCCATTTCTCACGACATTGTCTGCAATAATGACTGTTCCCTTTTTTGAGAAGTGTAACGCCCACTTTAGATATTTCGGGTTGTTCGGTTTATCTGCATCAATGAAAATCAAATCGAATGGAAGTACATCCCTCTCTTTTAACTGAGATAGCGTATCCAATGCCTTTCCTTGCAAAATGCTCACCCGTTCCGATAAGCCCGCTCTACTAATGTTTTGCTGCGCAATCTGTACATGGTGGCTGACAGCCTCTAATGTGATGAGTTCTCCATCCTCTTCAAGAGCACGCGCCAACCAAATGGTACTGTATCCACCAAGTGTCCCGATCTCTAAAATACGCTTTGCATTCTTGGTTTTTGCTAATAAATAAAGCATTTTCCCTTGAGCTGGTGACACATCAATTTCTGGCAGGCCTGCTTGCTTATTATGAGTAAGAGCTTGACTCCAAAACATCATCTTTAGGAATCAACTTGTCTGTGATATACTCGTCAACTTTCTCCCACACTTGCTTCATCTCAACCATCTCCCTTGATCATGTCTTCTGTCTCAAGTCTACATGATGATAGCGAGCGCGTATAATCAATTCTTTTCACACATCTATTCATTTTATTGATGAAAGACATGTCATGATGGAGACATGAAGCAATGCCGTGTTTTCGGATTTACTGGTTCAGGTGATTTTTCAAATCCCCTTTTTTATCTTGAAGCTTTCCTTTGGCTTGATCCTTTTTCCCTTCTGCTTTCAGGTTTTGATGATCTGTTGCTTCGCCAAGCTTCTCTTTCAATTGACCTTTGGCTTGATTTGTTTTTCCTTTCGCTTTATCCATATGTCCTTTTTCTTCACTCATTTGTTCCACCTCCACGTT
The DNA here is from genome assembly GCF_038005165.1 of Bacillus sp. FSL K6-2431. Lineage (NCBI taxonomy): Bacteria > Bacillati > Bacillota > Bacilli > Caryophanales > Bacillaceae > Bacillus > Bacillus sp. FSL K6-2431. The sequence goes on from NZ_JBBOSQ010000001.1 coordinate 1,521,375, forward strand.
TGATACTATTCATTTAGCCTTTTTCACAGATACAAAACATCTGAGTGTGCGATCCAAGAAACTACAGCAACAAGAAAATCCAGCCAAGGTCGGCTGGATTAAAAATAATGATCTATAAGATAGACTTAAAAGCTATAACCTGTTTTACTCTGATCGTACTCAACAAGATCACCTAGAATTTCGTCAATCTGATTCATCATCTCAGTTTCAATTTTCACCTCAGATGCTAAAGCATTCTCCCTCACCTGTTCTGGACTAGATGCACCGATAATTGCTGCAGAAACGTTCTGATTTTGCAGTACCCATGCTATTGCAAGCTGAGCGAGAGTAAGATCAACCTCTTGTGCGATGGGCTTAAGCTTTTGGATCGCCTCTAAGGTATTATTATTCATCCAGCGTTGAGCAAGGTTTTTAAAAAAGGGTTTTCCAGCAGGTGAGTTAGCACGCGAATTAGTCGGAAGTGATTTTCCTGGGAGGTACTTTCCAGTAAGGATTCCCTGGGCCAAAGGCGACCATACTACCTGGCCAAGTCCTTCGCGCTGACAGGTCGGTATTACATCACTTTCAATGATTCTCCATAACATGGAGTATTGAGGTTGGCTGGCAATTAGGGGGACTTTTAGCTCTCGTGCAAGCGCTGCCCCTCGAGTAATTTGTTCTGCTGTCCACTCACTTACACCAATATAGTTCACTTTCCCCTGTCTTACTAAATCTGCGAAAGCTAACATCGTTTCTTCCAGAGGTGTAGTTGGATCAAACCTGTGTGCATAGTAAATATCAATATAATCCGTTTGTAAACGTCGCAAAGAGGCATGACAGTTTTCCAAAATATGCTTGCGTGATAATCCTCTATCGTTTTTCCCAGTACCGGTTGGATGACATACTTTTGTACATAGTTCAATGCTCTCCCGCCGGATCCCTTTTAAAGACCTGCCTAGTATCTCTTCAGCCTTGGTGTCTGAATAAACATCAGCAGTATCAAACGTCGTAATACCAACATCAAGAGCAGCTTTCACACAATCATGGGCAGTTTCTTCATTTATCTTACCACCATGATTAATCCAGTTTCCGTATGCAAGTTTACTAATTGTTAATCCACTATTTCCAAGTTTACTATACTCCATAATAATGCCCTCCTTTTGAAAGAATACTTTCATTATAAAAAGAGGCCGTTAATATGTATAATATATATATTTTATATAACTAAAAATATTTCCATTAAAAAAACACAATAAGCAATGTTGAAATGTATAGGGGGCATAAAAAATGGATCTGAGACAAATACGTTATTTTATCATGGTTGCTGAAGAACTAAATTTTAGCCGGGCAGCTGAACGTCTTAAAATGGCACAGCCTCCATTAAGTCAAGAAATTCGCAAATTAGAAGAAGAGTTAGGTGTTACGCTTTTTCATAGAACGAGAAGACAGGTTGAACTTTCAGATTCGGGGAGAGTATTTTTAGAAGAAGCCCGCCGTACGCTTCTTCAAGTAGATAGAACGATTAAAGCAACACAGCTTGCAGATGACGGAAGAATAGGTCATTTGACGATCGGCTTCGTTGATTCTACTGATATTGTGATTGATATTATTAAAAGGTTTCGAGAAAGTTTCCCTAACATCCATCTTGTCTTATGTGAAATGGCTACAGAACAGCAGTTAAAAGCACTATATAAGAAAGAAATTCAAATAGGATTTATTCGTTCTAACCAAAATAATAAGATACTTACCTCAGAAATTTGTTGTGAGGAATCATTAAGCTTGGTTTTGCCAGAAAATCATCCTTTAGCTTCATTTCCCAAAGTTCCAATTCATTTATTAGCCAATGAACCATTTATCATGTTTCCACGTCATCTAGGTGCAGCTTTTTATGATTTAATTATCAGCTACTTTTGGGAAAATAGCATAAGTTTAAACGTAGTTCAGGAAGCTATTCAAATGCATACGATTGTGAATTTAGTTGCTGCAGGAATGGGAATCTCTGTGGTTCCATCCTCAGTAGAAAGCGTAAAACGTTCAGGGGTTGTTTATAGAAAAATCCAAGAAACTACACCAAAAGTAAATTTATATGTTTCATGGAGACAAGATGAAACATCAACCGTCGCTGACCACTTTTTAACAGTTGTGAGAGAAGCCTATTTAAGTTCTCAGTCTAAATCATGAAAATCCAGCCAGGGTCAGCTGGATTAAAAAATAATGATCTATAAGACAGACTTAAAAGCTTTCACCTGCTATGTACACGTTTCAGGTATGATAGACATAATGGAAAGAAAGGTTGGTGTTCTATGATTATCTCTGAAAACATATTCACCGTTCGTGACTTGACCTATCGTATTCGGTCTGCTGCAATTGGCGATGCCAAGCAGTTATCAGCGCTCAGACTGAAAATTGATGGTGAAACAGAATATTTAGACCGTGAACCAGGCGAAGCCTTTCTTCATGAAAAAGATTTTGAGGTGTTGATTCAAGATGATACCAAAAAAAGCAGGCATTTATTTTTGGTCGCTGATATTGAAGGAGAAATTGTTGGTTTCTCCAGATGTGAGGGACATTCACTCAAGCGCTCTGCTCACAAAGTGACTTTTGGGGTCGCCATTCAAAAGGATGTTTGGGGCTATCACATTGGCAAAGAGCTTTTAGCCGCTTCTATTGACTGGGCTGACCAGCAAGGCATCCAGAAGATGTCACTTCAAGTGCTAGAAACGAACCAAAAAGCCATTCGGTTATATGAGCACCATGGCTTTCTGATTGAAGGGGTATTAAAAAATGATAAACGTCTGGCAGATGGACTTTATTACAATACTGTTGTGATGGGCAGGCAGCGGCCAAGCTTCTGACTACTTACATCACATAACCCCATACCATTGAAATCGCACTGTATATTAGAAGCAGCCCCATGACATACTGGAACGGTCTTTCATAAGCAGTCAAAAAGCGCTTATACAAAGAGCCAAATAGGCTCCAGCTAAATGTACCGAGAAATCCAATAAGTGCGAGAATCAGCGTCCATATGACATACTGCATATTCGATTGTCCATATGGCAAAACAAATGTTGAAATCACAGTCAATCCATACAAAATCGCTTTTGGGTTGATAAATTGCAGCATCATACCAGGGACAAAATGATTGTAACGATCAAGTGTTTCGTCATCCCCGCCTTTACTTTTCATGATTTTGACCGCTAAATAAATCATGTATGCAGCTCCGATGAACGCCATGACCCAGCCTATTTTCGGCATCACTTGATAAAGAATGATATTAAAGAAGCAACTCAAACACAAAATAACGAGAAATCCGATACCCACACCTAAACAAAATCGAAATGTTTGCTTGATCCCATATTTATTCGTAAAGACCATGGCCATGATGTTGTTTGGCCCTGGGGTAAAGCTGCTCACAAAAGCATAGATCAACATAGAAAGAATCATAGTTGCCGCCTCCCTTGTACGTTATTAAGACTTTAATTACTTTATTGCGTATGTTACGTTTTATTGTAACGTTCGGTCTTTATAAAGTAAATAGAGAAAGGAGTTTTTTTCATGGAAGATGTACAATCGATTATTTCTAAAAATGTGAGGCTTCTTAGAGACCAAAAGAAATTAAGCCTCGAAAAGATGGCAGAATTAACAGGTGTCAGCAAAACCATGATTGGACAAATTGAAAGAGGAGAATCAACCCCTACCATCACGACTTTATGGAAAATCGCCAACGGATTAAAGGTATCTTTTAGTGAGCTCATTCACGCACCACAGCCTGAAATCAAAGTAGTACGCAATGAAGATGCACAGATTTTAACGGAAGATGATGGGCGATATCGCGTATATACGACTTTTCCTTTTGATAACCGGGGGAAATTTGAAGTGTACCGAGTAGAAATTGATCCTGGCGGGTCGCTGCATGCAAATGAACACATTGGCGGGACAGAGGAATTGATTACCGTTTTTGAGGGAGCGCTTGATATATCCATTGGAAATGAGCAATACAGCTTAAATGCCGGCGACTCCATTCGTTTTAAAGCGGACCGTACGCATGCATATAAACAAACCGGTGAACAAATGGTCCGGCTGCAAATGATTCTTTATTATCCTCATGAAAAAAGCTGACGGGCTTGTCCACCTGTCAGCTTTGCATTTTATTTAATTAAATCCTGGATCGCGTACCACTGTTCCAGTAAATGTGACACTATATTTTCCTAATCCCAATTCTTTAATAGAGGTTTGTTTTAAAATACCGACCCAGCCATCCTCTGCATATACAATACTTTCTGGGATGTTTGATGTCGTATATGTTCTTGTTACTGAAACAGTTCGACTGGCCTGAGCCGTTATTTCACTGTTTGTTTGCTCCTTTGCTTCCACTGGAGCAGTTGTGACCCCAGCACCCGTTAAGACAATTGCTCCAACTAAAACAGAAGACATGACCTTTTTCATAAAAAAATCCCTCCCTTTTTTTGTAGAACATAATAACCATACCATAATTCAGTACTTATATAAGATATTTTTTCATTTTTTTGAAAATTATGATATGATTGTCTTATGTTGGATAGAGAGTGTTTTATACTTCTGTGCTTTTATCCTCATCTCATTCCGTCAAACAATTGTGAACGGAGGTGATTTCATGAAAAAATGGCTCATCTGTTTTCAACTTGTTTTTCTCTTCACCTTGACGACCACACCACTTGCTTCTGCTGCTTCATGCCCTACAGTGAAACCTTGTGTCATTGATCCTTAAGCATCAAAAAGGTCGATCAAGCCTATTCACTTGATCGACCTTTTTCGTTATGCTTGCTCTGCTTCCCAGCGGGCAACCTCTTCTCTTACTTTAGGAGCGACTTCTTTTCCAAATAGCTCAATGGCTTTTAATACTTGATCATGCGGCATTGAACCAACTGGTACATGAAGCATAAAACGCGTGATTCCTACATTTTTTCTTAGGTGAATCACTTTCTCTGCCACTGCATCTGAATCTCCTACATACAGCGCGCCTTCTAACGTTCTCGCTGCATCAAATGTAGAACGAGTATAAGGTCCCCAGCCTCGCTCTCTTGCTAACGTATTCATCACATGCTGTGTGGAAGGGAAGAATTGGTCTGCTGCCAGTTCTGTTTCTTCCGCAACAAATCCATGCGAATGTGACGCCACGGTTAATTTCTCTGGGTCATGTCCAGCGTGCACTGCCGCTTGCTTGTACAGCTGAACGAGCGGTGCGAACTGTCTAGGACTTCCGCCAATGATGGCAAGTACTAAAGGCAGTCCCAATAATCCAGCACGTACGACAGATTCACGGTTTCCTCCACTGCCGATCCAGATTGGAAGCGGATCTTGAACAGGTCTTGGATATACGCCGACATCTTGAATAGCTGGGCGATGCTTTCCGCTCCATGTGACACGCTCAGACTGCTGTAATTTGAGCAACAAATCAAGCTTTTCTTCAAATAATTCTTCATAGTCATCAAGGTCATAGCCAAAGAGCGGGAATGATTCAATAAATGAACCACGGCCTGCCATAATTTCTGCACGCCCGTTTGATAGTCCATCTAGCGTTGCAAAATCCTGAAAGACACGAACAGGATCTGCTGATGAAAGGACTGTCACTGCACTTGTCAGGCGGATATTCTTTGTTTGTGTTGCCGCAGCCGCTAAGACAACAGCGGGATTCGATGCTGCGAAATCCTCACGGTGATGCTCACCTACGCCAAATACATCAAGGCCGACTTGATCTGCTAAAATAATTTCTTCGACTACTTCTCGAATACGCTGTGCGTGACTGACTGTTTTTCCTGTTTGAAAATCAGGTGTTGTTTCTACAAATGTACTAATTCCTAGTTCCATGAGTGGAACCCCCTATCTTATAAGTATGTTACGAATTCAGAGACTGGCTTTCGGTAGCCTCTCGGTTGTCTGCTCTCTACTTTTTCTTTTCCTAGTGTGATCATTAACACGGGAACCAAATCCGACTCGATGTTGAGCACCTTTTTCATGACATCAGGGTCAAAGCCGATCATTGGGCACGTGTCCCAGCCCTTGTTTTTGGCGGCGAGCATAAACAGCATCGCAGATAATGAAGCATTGCGGATTGCCTCTTCTTTCTGAAAATCCGCTCCTCTCTGTTCATAAAAGCTCATCGTCTCTCTGACCATTTCTTCGTATTGCTGCGTGTTTAAAATGCCAAGCATTTTCAGACCTTCATAAATGTTCGCCGCTTGCTGATAAGCCTTTGGGTCTCCCAGTACAATGATCGCTGCTGAGGCGGAATGCACTTTATATTGTCCAAATGCAGCTTCTCTTACTTGTTCTTTAAGACCTTCTGTTTGGACGACGACATATTGTGTGTGCTGTAAGTTAAAAGCAGATGGTGCCATTTTGACCTCTTCAAAAATGCTGTTAAGCTCTTCTCTCGAAATCGAGATATTTGGCAAGAAATTTGATGCGGATCGTCTTTCACGTACCAATGTATCAAAGCTGAGAGTCATCTTGTTTCCCCTTTTCGTGAAGTTGTTTTGCACCTAAACCGACTTTTTTTAATAATTCAATGAGCTGTTCTTTTTCTTCTTTTTCAATAAAGGATAGGTTTTGTGAAATGACATCTGTGTGTTTAGGAAAAATGTCGTCAAACAATTGCTTTCCTTTTTCCGTCAGTAATACATGAAATACACGTTTATCAGAGGGCGCACATTGCCTTTTCACGAGCTCTTGTTTTTCTAGTTTGTTCACGACATATGTCATACTTCCACTTGGGATTGACAGGATGTCGCTGATTTTTTGGACGGGATGCGGTCCCTTACTATAGAGCAATTCAAGGATCTGAAAGTTTTCAAATCCGATATCATAACGTTCAATGTCTGTTTGGATATTTGTAAAAAGAGCTTGATAGGCTTTCATCCACACGCGGAATAGCCTTAAGTCTAATTCATGTTCATGCTGCACCATGGCAACTACTCCCTTTTTAAGAAATCCTAAAACTAGGATAAATTTATCCTAACACTAGGATATATGATTGTCAACGAGTTTGTTTCATAAAAAAAAGACCACCTCAAATCAGTGATCTTCTTCTTTTAAGACAAAATGCAATTCAGCTATCTGCTTGTATTGTTTGACTTCTTTTAATGAAAACCTGGATTCTATATCCGCTGGGGAAAACAGGGGAATGCCTCTCCCAATCATGACAGGAGCAATTTGAAGATAAAGCTCATCAACCAATCCTGCTTTTATGAAAAACTGAAGCAGTTCCCCGCCGCCGACAATCCAGATATGCTGACCTTCTTCATGTTTTAATTTTTTCATAAAAGATAAGATATCTTCACGAATGATATGGGTTCCTTTCAAACTGTCTTGTAAAGTACGTGACATGATATAACATGTCTTTCCTTCATAAGGAAACTCATCTGGTGACAGCTGTAGAACCTGCTCATATGTATTTCGCCCCATGATCAGCGTATCAACTGACGCATAAAAGTCATCATACCTCGTTTCTTCTTCGCCCTCTGTTCCTATTAACCAATCGAGCCTGTGATCCTCTCTCGCTAAATAGCCATCGATACTCATTGCCCCATAAAAAAGCAGCTTCCTTTTCTGACTCAATTCCATCACTCCCTTACCTTAAATGAGAACATATATTCTATTTTAATTGTATCAGAAAGGAAAGACAAAGTATACATGGATTTTTCATCATCCGTTTTCATGCCTTCAACACCGTGATTCACTAAGGTATCCTCTTCAAGTAATGATATAATAAAATCAGTTCAATCAATGATCATACTTGGAGGAGAAACTGATGATACGACGACTTGATCATATCGTGTTGACTGTACAACATATGGAGGACACCATTCGCTTTTATACAAACGTATTAGGAATGAAGGAAGAAACCTTTGGAGAAGGCCGTAAAGCGCTTCGTTTTGGTTTACAGAAGATCAATCTTCATGAAGCTGGTCATGAATATGAGCCGGCAGCGGCTCACCCACTTCCAGGCTCTAGTGATTTGTGCTTTATCACCGATTTAGATATGGACAGTTTGCTGCTGCACCTTCGCAAGCAAGTGGTTCCTATTGAAGAGGGGCCTGTCAGGCGCACAGGTACATTAGGTCCGGTTGAATCTGTTTATATCCGTGATCCTGATCTGAATTTAATTGAAATATCTCGATATATAGAGGAGGGTGATCCGTCATGACCCGCTTATTTTTGAGACCGATTGAAGAACAGGATTATCCGGGGATTCAAAGAGGATGCCAGCATGAAGAAACACTTTACATGACTGGCACACGAAAAACGTTCACACTAGAAGAAATTCGTTCAGCCTACACCCGATTTTTACAAGATGACAGCAGACGAGATTTCGCCATTTGTCTGTTAGACACGAAAGAAATGATTGGGGATGCGGCGATTGTGGATATTGATCCAATCAATCATACGGCAAGCTTCCGCATTGCGCTTCATGGACCAGAACATTTCCAAAAGGGCTATGGCACCGAAGCTGTCCGAATGGTTCAAGCATTCGCCTTTGAGACATTAGAACTCAATCGCCTTGAGCTCGAAGTCTTTTCCCACAATCCGAGAGCCTTCAGAAGCTATGAGAAAGCCGGATTTCAATATGAAGGAAAAAGGCGCCAAGCGCTTTATTTCAATGGTACCTACTCAGATGTGATCATCATGGGCATCCTTCGTGAAGAATACAATCAGATGAACAGTGGAGATGCCCCTGCTTAAGAAGGGACATCTTTTTTTAAAAATTGAATCGCTGTGACGATGATCAAACAAATCATGGAAGAGAGAACGATAGAGACGCTTGATATACTAAGCGCCATGCCTTCCCATCTGCCAATAAAGAAACTCGCTATCAATAAAACCAATCCAAATAGAATAAAGCATATAGGGAGGATCAGACCCGCATGACGGTTTCTGCCTTTTTTCCCTGCCCACCATGAGAGACACAATACAACGATTGTAAAAATAGCGGTTTGCAGCCAAAACATGTTGTTTCAACTCACTTTCTCTTTTTTTATTTTATGACGATGGAGGTACTTCCAATGAACATGAGACCCATTGAGCAAAAAGACAACCCGTATATCGCAGCGATTATCCGCCAGTCACTAGAATCGGCGAATCTGGCGATTGAAGGAACCGCCTACACTGATCCCCACCTTGACCAGCTGTTCGAATACTATCAATCATTGACTCATGCAGCCTATTGGATTGCTGAAGAGAATGGCGATATTCTGGGCGGCGTAGGCATTGCTCCATTTACTAACGGAATATGTGAATTACAAAAGCTTTATCTGAGTCCAAATGCTCAAGGAAAAGGTGCTGGCAAAAAACTGATGGATACAGCGCTGCAATATGCCTCTACATACTATGAAGCATGTTATTTAGAAACCCGCCAGGAATTAACTGCAGCCACCGGCCTTTATCAGCGATATGGCTTTTCTCTTCTTTCAGAGCCGATTGAAGGCTCTGAGCATTCTGCAATGGATGCTTGGTATCTCAAAACCTTCTCATCATGAGCTGTAAAACAATCGATAGGTTTTTGTCCGCTGAAAGCCTAGCTTTTCTGCCAGTTTGATCGAAGTTAGGTGATGGACATCGCAATCCCAATGCGGTGTCCTCTTATTTTCAAGACAACTCTTGATCATATGCTGACCCGCCAGCTGCGCTAAACCTTTCCCCCGGCAGGCTTCTTCTGTCCAAATATCTATCTCTACACGATCTTCACTTGAAAAAATGGAGACACATTCACTCACCACGTTCTCACCATCTAAGATGGCAACTCCGATTCCTTTTGATAGAAAGCGCGCCGCTCTCCCCCAATAGGCTTCGTAATAGCTAGGCGTGAAAGCCCTGCTTGCATTGATCACCTGTTCTTTTGTCCGCTCTACTCTGTAGCCTGAATGAGACGCAGAAACATAAGATTGTGCTTGCGAAAAAACGTACGCATGTCTTTCCATCTCTTTCAGATGTGATCCAAGACAATTTTTCATCATCACATCTGTCGATTGATTCGCTGAAAATATGGTAAATCGGCCGTTTTGTCTTTTCTGCCTTTCGTAAATATCCACAATAAACGCCGAGAAGTGTGACAGCTCTTCTTCTCTCTTGCCTGCAACATAATAAATGCCGCATGCTGTTTCGAGAAAATAAATACGAGGGTGCACTGCATCATCTACATAAAGATTCCCTTGTATGAAACCATCCATGACCGCATCTACAAACACTGGATATGCCGGATCGATCTGGCGAATCCCTTCTTTTATCGATGCTGTCCTTTGCTTTTCCAAAAGATGCATGGCGCTCCCCTTTTCCAAACATGTTCTTTCCTTCCATTATATATAAAAAAATGCGCGCATGTAGTGACTCTTTGCAACAAATAAAATTCTTTCTCATTTGCTTTCCTCTATTGCTATGCTCATTGTGAAAGGAGGTTTATGAATGAGGGTTTGGTTTTATTTAGAAACAAGAAAAGGTTGTGACATAAGTAAACGTCATCAACCATCCACATGGCACAGGCATTAAAACACCTGAAGCCGCAGTCTTAAAAAAAGAGACCTCGTTTAAAAGGTCTCTTACTTCTTCATTCATTATTCTGCTGCTGTCTCTTCTGTCGCCTTCACCTTCCAAATAAGGGGTAAGCCTACCTGCGAATAAAAATGGGACATGAATATTTTGATCGGATAATATGCCGCCAAGTGCCAGGTCAAAGATCGTACCATTACTTATGTAGGCAGAGTTCATTTTCCTACACATACTGAAACCGCAGTGGAAGAGATAATAAATCACTTGACGCTGAAACTTAACAGAGCAATGTTTCTTGTCATCATCTCATATGATCATTCGCTCTCTCTAAAAATGAATCATCCCTAATTCTACTGCTGCTTTAATTGCTTCCGCTCTTGAAGTGACCTCCAGCTTTTGATAAATATTTGTTAAATGAGCTTTGACAGTTCTCTCAGAAATCCCCATATCAAATGCAATTTCCTTACTTCGAAATCCTCTAGCCACTGCTTGCAAGACAAGCATCTCTTTTTCAGTCAGCATGTTTATTTCTTTTTTCAAATGGTTCGGAGTCACTTGATGCTCTGTTGATTCAAATACCTTAGCAGCGACGTTTGCTTGAAGAAGAATATCTCCTCTGATAGCTGCTTCAATTGTATAAAATAAATTTTCCCTGCTGGCATCCTTTAAAAGATAGCCCTTTGCTCCAAGTTGCAGCCCTTCAATCATTAATTTCTCTTCGTTATAGGTAGTGAGAATCAGGACCGGTACTTTTAATTGAAGAGACTGCATCTCTTTTAGCATCTCAAGCCCACTCATGTTAGGCATGTTGAGGTCAAGTAATACAAGGTCTGGAGCCTTCTCTTTCAAGACATCTAACCCCTTTGCCCCATCCTCAGCTTCACCAACAACATCAAATCGTTGATCTGTCTCAAGAATTAATTTTAATCCTTCCCTAACAACAAAATGATCATCGACAATCACAATTTGATAAGACATTGTTTTTACTCCTTTTTCAAAGGTATGGTTACCGTCACTTGTGTACCTTCATTTTTTTCACTTTTTAAGTGTAGCTGTGCATCAAGCAGTCGGGCACGTTCTGACATACCAATTAGACCGTAATGCCCGGAAGCGGATTCTTGTTTTTTCTCATTAAAACCCACTCCATTGTCTGTGATTTGCAAGGAGATGTGATCACCTTTTTGCTCCATCATCAATTCGACTTTACTTGCTTTGGCATGCTTGGCAATATTCGTCAAACATTCACTGACAATGTATACGGTATGTTCGATGAGAAAAGGTGACACTTGATAGGAGACAGCCACTTTTGTATGAACTGGAATATTCGTCGCCGTCATAAACCGATTCACTTCATCTTTCACAGAATCAGCTAAGTCATATTGATCCTGGCTATATGTTCGAAGGTCGTCAATGACCAATCTCGCCTCACCTAATGTCGTCCGCGCATGGCTCATTGAACCTTTAATAATGCTTTGAGCACGCTCAACATTCTGATTCTCTAAATGTGCATGGGCCGCTTCTAGCTGCATAATAATACCTGCCAGTCCTTGTGCAAGGGTATCATGTAAATCTCTCGCCATTCTTTGACGCTCATTTGCAAGTGTCAGCTCTTCCACTTGTTGATGTGCCAATTCAAGTTCCTTTAAAAATGTTTGTGTACGAATTCTAGCTTTGACTTGTCTAAAAAATAAAATGGAGTATGCGATGACTACAATCAGAATCAAAAACAAAATAGGAATGTATACCGTCAAATCATCTGTATCATTGACCAAAATAAGGGCAAGAAAAAAAAGGACATAAAAACTAAGCCCTGTCAAAATCACCTTCAATGTATGATAATATACCCCAATACTTTGCGCAATTAGTACCGGTAACAGACCAATTAAGATCACAGGGGAAGCCGCCTGCATGACTGAAACACACAGTAGAATCACAATTCCTTGAATCAGAAAATATACCCATGGATTCTGCTGAAACCAGTAAAATGCCCACCAATGCAGAATCAGATGTATGGCAATAAGTGCAGAAAAAAACAGGCCAGAAATTGCTATTGGGGTGGTTATAAACTGAAATATCATTGCTGCAATATAAACAAGAATGACCCATAATAATGTTGGAATCCGCGAATAGATCATTTCATTAAAAGGGTCTACCCGTCGTTTCGCCATAAATAATCACCATCCGAGCCTCATATTCACTCAAAAAATACCGCCCACCCTTTATCGAGGTAATGGCGGTATCATCAATCATACCATGTAAGACTATCAGTGACTAAATCACTTTCTCTTCTTTCTCTGCTTTCTCATCTTTCTGAGAAATAGACTCACCTTCAATGTCTATACGTGGAAGCCAGCTTTCGAACCATTTGGGTAAGTACCAAGCAGCTCGTCCGATCAGCATCATACAAGCTGGGATAAAAGTCATTCTTATGACAAATGCATCAAACAGAACGCCGAATGCCAACGTTAATCCCATTGTTTTAATGATCAAGTCATCTGCAAAGATAAAACTAGCAAAGACGAGGATCATGATTAAGCCTGCGGCAGTCACTACTCTTCCACTGTGCTTCAAACCTGATACAACGGACTTTTTCGCATCACCTGATAGAAGGAAATCTTCTCTCATTCGACTGACTAAAAAGACTTCATAATCCATTGCAAGACCAAATAATATTCCTGTCACTAGTACAGGCATAAAGTTTAACAATGGGCCATTTGCTGGTATTCCAAACAATGGCGCAAGGTGTCCATCCTGTAAAACAAAGACTGAAAAACCTAGTGTAGCGGTCAATGTCATAAGGAATCCTAAAACCGCTTTTAATGGAACAAGGAAGGATCTAAACACAAGAATCATCAAAATCAAAGCAAATCCAATAATGACCCCTGCAAATTTCGGTAACGCTTCACTGAGTCTATCTGAAATATCTATATTAACTGCCGTAGAACCAGTAACAAGTAATTTCGTATCATACTTTGCAGCAGTCTGACTAGATTCATTTCGTATATCTTTGACTAATTGCTTTGTCGCCTTATCTTCTGGACCGCTTTTCGGTAAGATGGTCAGCATGGCATACTTACCCGATGGATTAGGAACAGCCGGTGCCACTTGTTTGATGCCATCCATCTTCTCTAATACTTTTGTTGTTTTCTCAATAGATTTCATTGCGTTATTTGCATCGGAGGCATCAATGATAACAACCAGTGGCCCATTAAACCCTTTGCCAAACCCTTCTGCTAACAGGTCATAGCCCTTGCGTTCAGTTGTTTCCTTCCCCTTCATACCGTTATCAGGAAGACCCAACTCCATATGAAGTGCTGGCCAACTAAATAGACCAGTCAATACAATGACACCTAGGATGATCTTACCTGGATACTTTTTGATAAACCTTCCCCAAGCTGTTGTTTCTTCTTTTTGTTGAGATTGTAATTTAGAGAACCATTTATTCTTTCTTGAAGGGCTTACTTTATCACCAAGAATCCCTAGTATCGCAGGAACAATTGTCAGAGACACAAGCATAACTGATAATACCATGAATGCAGCTACAAGACCCATAACGCCTAAAAATGGTATACCGACTAATACAAGTCCGCATAGTGCAATCACGACGGTGACACCTGCAAACAATACAGCACTGCCTGCTGTAGCAACAGCTCTAGCAGCTGCTTCTTTCAATTCGTAACCCTCTGCTAATAACTGTCGATATCGAGAAATGATAAATAATGCATAATCAATTCCTACGGCAAGTCCAATCATCACAGCTAATGTAAGACTAAATGCAGACATATCAACAAAGTTTGAGGTAATTAATATGACCATCACGCCGATTATTAAACCAATGACAGCCGTCAAGATCGGTAGTCCTGCAATCAATAATGAAGCGAAGGTAAAGGCTAAAATAAAGAAGGCCATGACAATACCTATGACTTCCGAAATCCCGCCTACCTCAATTTCTGAGAATGTGACGGAGCCTCCTAATTCTGTTTGGATGCCAGCCTTTCTTGAAATCTTAATACTATCTAATACTTTCTCTTTTGAGGATGCTTTTACCTCACCCGCCTTCACCCGGTATGTAATATCCGCATACCCTATTTTCTTATCTTTACTAATAGCAAATGTCTGATATAAATCCGTCACTTGCTTGACTGCTTTATCCTTTTTGACTTCTTTGATCGTTTCGTTCAATTTATTTTTTACTTTTTTTGTTTCTAATGTTTCGCCCTTAGGTGCTTTAAAGATCAGACGAATGGTCCCGCCATCATCACCTGCTGGGAACTTTTTCTCCAAGAGATCCATTGCCTTTTCTGACTTTGTTCCTGGAATCGACATATCTCCATTAAATGAAACACCTGTCCCTATTGTTGCCGCCACAACAGCTACTAAAACAAGTAACCAACCGATAATCATCCGTTTCGGCTTAGAAAAAGCACTTTTTCCTAAATGATATAAAAATTTTGCCATTCACTTACTCCTTTTTCTTCAACTTCATGAACTTCATCTTTTTATTCTAAGCAATGAGATGATCGATTAAAATTGTACTTTTGGGCAAAAAGCACTGTACTTTTAGGCAACAAAAAAAGGGCATCTTCTTAAGATCCCCTTTAAATCGTTTATGAGGCGACTGTTTTTCGTCTCGTTCTGTTGATTTTACCGACAAACATATAGCCATATTTATAATGATTTGCTAACCGAGACAATAGGATAGGTCCAGCAATTGCAAGTGCTGATATTATGAATGTCCCCACAAAGAATGGATAATCTTTTAATTGTCCCCATAGTAACACAGAGATACCCAGAAAATACCCGTGAAGCAAATAGATGGTGAATGAATATTGACTAATGACAGCTACGAAAGGTGGAACGCTTTTTACTTTAGAAAACAAGAGAAAGCATAAGAAGACAATACTGATTGTATAAAGAACAACATCTGGCCTCTTAGAAGAAGGCTCGAAAAAGCCTACATATGTATTGCTTAGAAGGGTCACTGCTGAAATCAGAACAAGTCCATACACAGCATACTTAAAATGATGAATTCTTGTGATAAACTGCTGATAATTCACTCCACAATAATAGGCTAAACAAAAATAGAATAACCAACCTGGAAATGGAATCCATTCTAAGCCGAACATTGGATTAGGTAATTGAGGTTGTGGGATTTTGACGAGGTTCATGACACTTAAATAACCAACTGTGATGATAAAGGAGATCGGCAATACCCATTTGGCTGAGGTACGCTTAGCCATTTTGTGAAAAAACATATGCAAAAAGTAAAATTGAAAAATAATCAGAACAAAATAACCAATATAATTTCCCAATAAGACATTTGCTGAAGCTCTTTTAAAGAAGTCAGCTGCCCCTCCATTTAACGATGCAGAATACAAAAACCCATCGACAATCCCAATAAATGCAAATGGGAAAAAGATGGCTTTCACTCTCTTCCACATAAATCCTTTAGGTGTACCATTTGGATAAGAATGCGCCAATAAAAACTCAGAAATGAAAACAAAACTCGGTGTACTGAACATGAGTAGTGCTACAAGAATAGATGATGATTGTGGGCTAGATAAAATGGCTATTGCATGAATGAGCACAACACTCAAACACGAGATACACCGAATATAAAAAATCTCTTTAATTTGCATTAAAAATCCTCCTTTAGCATTTTGGAAAAATATGTATCATGTTAACATGAATAACACCTCATCAACAGGGACTTTGTGATTATTTCAATACTCTATCCACAGGAACAAAAAAAAGAGCCCTAGTTAGAGCCCTTAATTAGATACAACCGTCGCCTTCCCCTTCCAAATAAGGGTTAAGCCTAATCCGAGAAATAAGACAACACCTGCGAATAGAAATGGGAAATGTATATTTTGATCGAATAAAATCCCGCCAAGGGCTGGGCCGAAAATCGTACCTAGGCTTGTGTAGGTAGAGTTCATCCCTGCGACAAATCCTTGCTGATTGCCAGCGATTTTTGATAAGAAGGTCGTTAATGCTGGACGCAATAAATCAAATGCTAAGAAAATTACACATGTGACAATGAGCACCACCATAAAACCTGACACGACAGTTGAAACAAAAGCGAGCACCGCTCCAACAATCAAGCAGAGCTGAATGACTCTTTTTTCCCCAAGGGTATTAACGAGTTTCCCAAACACCAGCACTTGGATGATAACCGCCACAATCGAGCTGACCGTAATAATCACCGCAATATCTTTTGGACCAAATCCAAACTTATGATTTGTAAACAGGCTGAAGACCGTTTCATACGCAGACAGTCCAAACGCGAGGACAAACACAATGATAAAAGCGATGAGATAGCTTGGATGGATCGATTTTTTCAAATCCTTAAAGAAGGTCGATTCCTTCACTTGATCCATCTGCTTCGCTCGCTCTTCTTTTGTTAATGGCTCCTTCAGCAAAAGCATAGACGAAATGACGGCTATAAAGGCAATCCCTGCTGCAAAGAAGAATGGCAGGCGTACACCGTATTCTGCAATAAATCCGCCAATCCCAGGTCCGATAATAAAGCCGGTACTAATGGCCGCTGATACATATCCCATTGCCTTTGATCTTTCTTGAACGGTCGTGATATCTGCGACATAAGCAGTCACAGCTGGCATAATAAATGCCGCACTAATACCGCCTAGCAGCCTTGCAAAATACAGCACATACACGTGTGTCCCAAGACCGAAGACGAGTTCTGATAACGCAAATAGAAATAGTCCTGACACAATCATAATCTTTCTTCCATAGCGGTCTACCCATCTCCCTGCAATAGGTGATGCAATGAGCTGAGCCACAGCAAACGCCGCCACAAGGTATCCCATCGTACTCCCTGTTAGATGCATCACATTCATGAATAGCGGCATGACAGGAATAATAAGACCAATGCCTAAAAACGCAATAAATATGTTACTTAATAAAATAACGAGTACAGCTTTTTGCTCACGAATCGGTTTTTGCATGATGTTTGTTTCCCCTTTATTGATTCAATTGTTACTCATGATGGTTGATTCCGTGAATAATCAATGAGATCGCTTGTTTTTGTAATTCTTTTTTCTCTTCGATTGGATCATTTTTATACAACACGTCTAATCCGTAAAAAACGGATAATAATATTTTCACCGTTGACTCGACATGCTGGATCGACCAGCTGCCATCTTTGTTACCTTCAAGTATGATGTCTCTCATCACATCATCAAAGTCGGCGTCAATCTTGTTTAGCCGTTCCATGACCTCGTCTGATGTAAAGGCACTTGCACAAAATTCCTCACTTGCTCTCATTAATGGGTAGTTAATGCCCATTTGACTGAGCAGCTCTGCAAATCCTGCGAGCTGATCAATGGCCTGTTGCATCGTTTGTTTTTCCTGATGCCACGTCTCCATCATCAAGAGGTGATCCTCTTCCATGATATGAAGGAACAAAAACTCTTTTCCTTTAAAATGGTGATAAAGGTTGCCTTTACTCACCTCAGCCGCCTCTAGAATATCTCGCACAGATGTTTCTGAGTACCCCTTTTTTGCAAATAAATCACGTGAAGCGATGACGATTTTTCGCTTCGTCTTCTCGCTCTTTTCAGCCCCGCTTTGTGTACTTGTCATCTTTCACAATCCCTTCTATCTTGCTTTTCTTCATCAGGACAATTCAAAACCGACCAGTTGGTTTATTTTTTTATTATAAATGGATCTTTTTCAAAATACAATGAAAAAGTCGTCGAAACAATCACTCATGCCATCTCCTCATTTAAATTCCCTTAATATTTAACTTCACTTAACTATAAACATTGCCTATAATGGAGTAGAGGTGATGTCATTGGATGCAGAAATCATTCATTACAGTAAAAAAATCATTGAATACTCGAATGCACTAGGCTCCATCTACGTAGAAGAGTATCAACGATTTTTAAAACATGAATATGCAGATTTATCAGCCAAACAAGAGCTGACACTTGAATTATTACGGACAAAAACAAGAACAATCAACGAACTAGCTGATTACTTTTCCATTTCGGCAAGTGCCGCCAGCCAGCTTGTATCAAAGCTTGAACAACTTGGCTATGTCAAACGAGAAATTAATCCACATAACCGGCGGGAAATCATTGTTGATTTTGCTGAAAAGGGTCATGACTTTCACAAGAATACAGAAGAAATTCAATTGCACCTCATTCAAAAATACTATGCAAAGCTTCCAAAAGAAGATTTAAAAACATTATTGTCTCTATACGAAAAAATCTATCAGATTGCGAAAGAAACGCCTTAATCCGGTGTTTCTTTCTCCGACATTTAAGTTAGATAAACTATTAAGGGGATGAAAGTATGGATAGTATTCATTTACAAGATGGACGTCATATTGGTTTGTGTGAATACGGGGATCTTGAAGGGTTTCCAGTATTCTTTTTTCATGGAACTCCTGGATCAAGAGTGATGTTTTTAGATGATGACCCCATTTCTAAAGAGCTCGGTGTTCGTCTCATCTGTTTAGACAGACCAGGATTTGGTTTATCTACCCCTCAACCTGAACGTACGATTTTAGATTGGGCAAAAGATGTGTTGGAAGTCGCAGATCATCTTGGCGTTCACCATTTTTCAGTGATGGGTGTATCTGGAGGGGGCGCATTCGCTGCTGGCTGTGCTTATCAATTGCCGAACCGAGTCCTTTCAGCCGCTCTGATTTCAAGTACAACGCCATTTCAGGACGGAAAACCGCCTAAAAGTATGCTCAAAGAAAACAAATTGGCTTTTTTCCTCAGTAAGAAGTTCCCTTGGCTATTGAAAGCAAGCTACCGTTCTCAGAAAAAAATGATTGAGAACAAACCAGAGAAATTTAAGAAGCTGGCCAAAAACGGGAACAAGCATTTACATCCATGGGACCGTCAATTTCTTCAAACCGAAGAGCAATTAGAGATGATGATGACACATTTACACGAAGCCACTCGTCAATCGGTGGATGAATGTATTCATGAACCAGATTTGCTCTCGCGTCCGTGGGCATTTGATATGAAGGATATACAAATCCCTGTTGATGTATGGCATGGAAAAGAAGATGCGATGGCTCCTTTTGCCGAAATAGAAAAAATGGCGCCTAGCATTCCAAACGTCAAAACCTATTATATCGATGAAGCGGGACATTTTCTTACAGATGTAGACGATATTTGGCGAGATATTTTACTCTCTTTAAAAACACGTGCAAAAGAGCATCATCAGGAGCACGCATAAAAAAGACCCGAAGCTTCGGGTCCCTTTCTTCATTAATATTTTTCATAATATGTCTGCACTTTACTTGGATCTTTTGTCTTCGTTAGAGCGAGCATAAGCAGAATGCGAGCTTTTTGTGGATTCAATGAATCTGATGAGACAAAGTGATGTTCATCATCCATTTTTTCATGGGTCACAATCCCATTTCCTGCACGGCTTGACCTCACGACGACTACATCTTTCTTTACGGCATCTGTTGCCCCTTTGATGGCTTCTGTTGACATCGTTCCATTGCCTGCTGCGGCAACGACTATCCCTTTCGCCCCCGATTTTACTGCTGCATCATACATGTATTTTTGATCATTTTGATAGCCGTATAAAATATCGACTTGTGGTAATTCTTTTATTTTTGATACATCAAATTCACTTTCAGACGTATGTTTTCTTGTTGGTTCGTTATAAAAGGAAACCACTTCACCAGCAATTTCTCCAATATAGCCTTGCTCAAGAGACTTGAAGGAATCGGTTGTCGTCGTGTTTGTCTTTGTAATAAAACGAGCTGATGCAATTCGGTCATTTAATGTGACCATGACCCCTTTGCCCTTTGCTTCTTTTGTAGAGGCAATTTTGACAGCATGATACAAGTTTAGCGGGCCATCCGCACTGATAGCAGATGCTGGACGCATTGAGCCAACGACTACAACTGGTTTATCACTTTTGACAACCAAATGTAAAAAGTAAGCGGTCTCTTCTAGTGTATCTGTTCCATGTGTGATGACAATCCCATCGACTTGATCATCGTTTAAGAGTTTATTCACTCGTTTAGCTAATTTTAAAAGAAGAGCATCATCCACATTTTCACTACCTACGTTCGCCACCTGCTCACCTGTTACGTTTGCAATATCCTTGAGCTGAGGAACTGAAGCAATGACTTTATCGATGCCAAGTGAACCAGATTTATATCCTGTCGTATCTGTATCACTGTCTGAACTGCCAGCAATCGTCCCGCCTGTCGCTAATACCTTAATATTAGACAAGGACTTATTCCCTGTTTCTACGGCTGTCGTTTTGTCCTTTGATTCCTTAGATGCGGTTTCGTTTTCGCTTTGATTTTTCTCTTGGGTACTTGTATTGGCACAAGCTGCTGTCGACATTAATAAAACTGAAAGAAGGACAGCACCTAACCATTTTGTTACGTTCATTCGATCATCTCTTTTCTTAAATATGATGGATTCAAAGCTAGATCTCTTTCTATAGGGTTTACTTTATAACATTCCTTCATTCATCAGCATGAGGCGAAAGATACAGAACCAAATAAAGGCAAAAAGGTCATTATCACAATCATTTCTTTACATCTAAATACCTAAATTTTTTTAAAAAAAAGGTAATATTGAGGTTGTTCAATTATTAACAGTAAACGATGCTAGATCATCAATTTATGATAAAATATAGTAAATTTTACAAAAAAGGAGTATACATATTGCAAAAGCTTCAATCATTTCACAAAATCCTAATAACACTATTCCTTAGTTCGATTTTACTCAGTCTGTTCGTATGCTTCTATCCACCGATTCAGGGAGAGCCTGCGTTCATGGTATTTTACGTTCCCATCTTTTTTGTTTGTTATTTCGTCTTTGCGGTTCCTTTGCAGTTGTTGTTTTCTTTGCAGCCAAAGGCTTTCCATCCACTTTATCTTGCTGCTTATTTACTGATCGCAATGGTTGTCATGCTTTTTGTGATCGATGGTATTGGGAGTTCAGTATCTATACCTATCATTATCATGAGCAGTCTCATCTACTGGATCTTTGATTCTTTGCTTTATCAAAGAACGCATGAAAAAAACACCTAATGTGAAGGTGTTTTTAGCTGCTCGAGTATATGCTCACAATGATCCAAGTACGCTTGGCTAAGCAGGAAGTCTTTCGGTGCGGCGATCGCTGCTAATGTGATCAGGGCATTGGAATGATGAATGAGCGGATTCAGCATTGAATGCTCTACGTCTCTTATTGTTTGAATATGCAACCATTGAGGTGCTACTTCTTTCTCGTAGATCCTTTTTGTTTCTGCGGAATCTACGTTTCGGTCATTTTGTGCCAAAACCAAATAGATCGGTGATTGGATGCGCTTGATATCTGAAGTGGCATCGGCTTTCATGTTCTTTTGTATGAATTCAAATCGATCTTTTGTCATCTCTTGATCGTCCGTTTTCTTTTGATATGTGCGAAATGCCGCGCCTTCTTCTAATAATTTGTTTTGCTCATCTTCTTTTTTGAGTGTTTTTTGAATTTGTTCTTGAGATGCATCCGCTTCTTTTAATGTTTGAAGTGTATTGTACCTTCCCTGTCTCATCCAATTGACAGCAGGCCCGACAAGGATGGAGGCTGTGATATCGGTTCGATCTGTCATTACTTTTGGGATCACCCAGCCCGCTTGGCTTGCTCCCCATAAGATGATTTGTTTTGATTGAAGATTAGGCTCTTTCTTCGCCCATTTGATCACATTCTCTACTTCCTTTGCACGATCATCCATGGATTGATGCAGCCAGTTTCCTTCTGATTGACCCACCCCGGGCTTATCCCATGATATAGACGCATAGCCTTGCTTTGCAAAGCGTTCCATTAAAGGTCTGTATCCTCCGTCATATGTGGCATTTTGTGGACCATCTCCGTGTACAAAAAGGACAATTCCTTTTATTGACTCCTTCTTAGGTGTTGTGACGATACCTGATAATGTCCCATCCGCAGTCTCCATGACGACTTCCTTTTCATTCATAGCAAAGCTGTTTTCATAAAATACAAATGCTGTGATACAAATGAATGCCGCTGCAGCGATGATCAGCCAAATCCTTTTTTTCAATTTCTATTCCCCGCTCTCTGTTCAACTGTGTACACCATGGAATCTTGGTACGTGACAGAGACCGGTACATTCTCATATAAGATCATATAAGAAGGCTGGTCAAACGGAGCTTCGTGTAGAAAAGCCTCAATTTCTTCAATGACTTTCTTTTCATCCCCGGCTAAAAAACTTTTGACCGCGTAAGAACCAGCATCCAGTCTCACATCGTAATCCTGTTCATTTGATACATAATAAGAAATGGTTGAGTCATCTTGCAGATTGATCACATAATATCTCTCCTCAAAAAGAGACAGATCCAGCTCTTTTTGGTGAACGATTTGTTTAAAGTCGAGCTCTGTTTCAGTCTTTAGAAGATGATCTGGGATCTGTTTTAAATAACGAATTGGCCGATCTTGAGTCGTTGTTTGATTAAGCTGAAGGCTGTTTTGAATCGACAGCATATGCTCCAGACGCTGTTTCACTTCGCTCAATTCCTGTAATTGCTTCTCGACCTGATCCAGCATACCTCGATAGGACAGAGTCATACCGGGTTCTTTCGAAAAGCTCTCGCTGATATCTTTTAAAGAAAACCCCGCCTTTTTTAAGAAGAGGATTTGATAAAGGGTGTAAATTTCTTTTTCATCAAATAATTGGTATCCATTTTGAGCGACCTTCGCAGGGCGGACGAGATCCTGTTCTATATAATGACGAAGCGTATACTTTGTGATGTTTAATAGCTTACATACTTCTCCACTTGTTACATACGTCACTAGATTCCCTCCTTGTGTACATAGTCTAAACCATGTGGTTACCACACAGTCAATCATGCCATAAAAAAATCACCGAGGACATCTTCCCTCAGTGATGTATCATTTCTATTTCATACTTGGACCAGCATGTGAAAAAATCGGATCTTTCAATTCAAAATCAAATGTCTTGCCGTCAACAATACCGACTGTTTTCTCATGATCATACAGCTCGAGCAGACAAGCTGCCATTTCTTTTGATGTATGATATTTCTTGATATTGCCTTCATATTCGAATTGATCTACATCTAATGAACGCTTTGCAAATTCCGATTCTGTTGCAGAAGGTGCTAATATTTTTGCCTGTAACTTAGCTCCCTTTTCTTTCAACTCTAGTGCCAGTCCTTCTGTAAAGGCACTCACGTAAAACTTTGTGGCCGAATAGGTGACGGCATTGCCGACGACTGTATAGCCCGCTCTTGAAGAAATGTTGATCAGCTGAGCCCCTTCTACTTGCTCATAATCACGAACAAATAAAGTGGATAAAATCGTTAAGGCTTCGATATTCAGATGAAGCATATCTCCAATTTTACTTACATCCTGTTCTCCTATCGAGCCGAAATGGCCGAATCCTGCATTATTAATGAAGGTGTCGAGCTCATATTCAGCCAATGATTCATAAAATGAATACACTTGCTCCATGTCGGTTAAATCGACAGACTGTATATTTACTTCGATATCGGGATATTGATCAAGAACCTCTTTCTTCAGTTCTTGGAGTTTCTCGAACCGGCGTGCAGCTAAAATAAGATTTTTGCCTCGTGCTGCAAAGGCCAGTGCCGCCTCATATCCAATACCTGAACTTGCTCCTGTAATGACTGTATAGCTCATTTTATATCCCCCTATGAACGTCTTCTAACTAGTTAAATTATAACGACAGCACTTCGCTCTAGTCAATTTTGAAGAGAATCACAGGGGTGATTAGCTTGTCTATCTTCATTCATCATGTTGGAGGATGTCATGTTGAGATTTTTTTGTTAATTTGTGAAAAACCAATTGGTAGGAATGTTCGATTAACTCCTCTACAAATGAAGCTGGAATGTCTGCATCAAGGTAGATGGAATTCCAATGAGTCTTATTCATATAATAGCCAGGAATAATCCCCTCATGCATCTCTCTTAGTTCTTCAGCACGTTGAGGGTCACATTTTAAAGTGATCACAGGCTTTCGATTCGCATCCCCGCCCATCATAGCAAACATCTTTCCACCAATATGATATCGATCTGCCTGCCATTCTGGCTGATAATCATGGGTGACTCCTTTTAAAGAAAGGCAAAATGCCTGTAGATTCTCTTTTTCCATTAGATTCGCTCCTTTTTAAGTCGTCTTCTATCTTTCTATTATATCGACAATGAAGGCACATATCTGATCTTTTTCATTCACTTCACAACAATAAAGCACAGACCCGCTGGGTTCTGTGCTTTTCTATCAATGCTTCTTTCTTATTCAAACGCCTTCTTCAATTGATCACTCATGAGATGCCAAGCCTCTTCAGCTATTTCTAAATCTCCGGCATGTGTGAAGGCGTGGGGAACTCCTTTAAACTGTCTGTACGTGACGTCTATCCCTGCTTCTTTTAACTTCTCAGCATATTGTTCGGCTTCTTGAGCTAGCGAATCTCTTTCAGCTGTGATAACGAGAGCTGGTGGCATTTGTGCCAAGGATGAACGATCGGCAAAGATTGGAGAAACGAGCGGATTGCGCGGATCTTGGCCTTGCAGATAGAAGGCATTAAAGAGCCTCGCCATTTCAACTGGGATCGCTTCTTCAAACGCTGGCTTTTGTGCTGGATCAGTGGCTAAATCAAGTGGCGGATAATCAAGCACTTGATAGACAATCGGGAGTTGGTTCCCTTTTTGAATATTTAAGAGACAAGCAGCCGTTGCCAAGTTTCCTCCTGCGCTATGTCCGCCAATGGCTACTCTATTAGGATCTATTTGAAGCTCCTCAGGGTGTTCATACAGCCACTTCAGCACATCGTAGCATTCATGAAGAGCGGCTGGGAAAGGGTGCTCTGGAGCAAGCTGATACTCGACATTGACGACGATACATTGGGCTCGGTCTGCAATGACCGGACACCAGTGGTTATCCATTTCAGCACTGCCTAAAATAAATCCTCCGCCATGTAAATTCACAAAAACAGGAAGCGACTGCTTTGATGTGTTGACCGGCTTAAATACCCATACCTTTGTTTCGCCAGCACTTGTTGGAATGTCATATTCCATTTTGTTCACTTCAGGTGGATGGACTGGTTTTAGTTCCGATTGACTCGGTAATGAACCTTCAGATGGTTGACGTAATGACTCAGCGATTTTGATTTGTTCTTCTAAGTTCATGATCTCAGTCTCCTGTCTTATTTATTTCTTCTTAACTCATTCGTTTCTTTTTCCTCTTTTCCTTCTACTGAATCAGCAGCACATTCACATTGGTTCACTTTTTATCTATCTCCCCATTTTCGCCCTCTTTGAAACAAGCATTGAGAAAATAAAAAAAGCACTGCGGCGCTAAGTCCTCAGTGCTTTTCATCTGTTTTATGAAACTTGCTGTTCTACCTTCACTCGTTTAATGAAGAAAGCGATGATCAAACCAATGACTGTCATGATCACAGCAAAGATAAATGCATGCTGGACGCCATTTGTAAAGGCGAGCAGCTTGTTCATCGGATTTGCAGGATCAGCCACATTTTCCATAAAGCTGCGGGTTCCTGATGAAAGGATTGAAATACCGACCGCAGTACCAATGGCTCCTGACACCTGCTGCAATGTATTCATAATCGCTGTACCATGCGGATATAGCTCTGGCGGCAGCTGATTTAATCCATTTGTTTGTGCAGGCATCATGATCATCGCGATGCCGACCATTAATGTAATATGAAGAGTCACAATGTATCCAATTGATGTATTCACACTTAGATTGGTGAAACCTAACATCGTCGCTGCGACGATCGCAAGCCCTGGAATCACAAGCCATTTCGGTCCAAACTTATCAAATAAACCACCCATGATTGGAGATAGCAGACCGTTGATAATTCCACCTGGCAATAGCATTAAACCTGCTGTAAAGGTCGTTAGTGCCAAGGATGTTTGCAAATACAATGGCAAAATCATCATAGCAGACAGCATCACCATCATACACACTAAGATCAGCAGTAACCCAATGACAAACATCGGATATTTAAACGGGCTTAAGTTCAGCATCGGTTCCTTCATATTCAACTGTCTGAGAGAGAATACAAGAATCCCAATGACACCTACTACAATTGCCACGATCACATGCATACTGCTCCAGCCGCCGCCTTCACCGGCGCTACTAAAGCCATACACAATTCCTCCGAAACCAATGGTTGAAAGCACAATCGATAAGATATCGATTTTTGGTCTTGTTGGCTCAGTAATATTTTGCATGAAGATAAAACCAAAGACGAGTGCAGCTATTAATAGCGGAAGTGAAATCCAGAAAATCCAATGCCAAGTCAGCGATTTCAAAATAAGGCCAGAGACTGTTGGACCAACAGCTGGTGCAAACATGATCACAAGACCTATAATCCCCATAGATCTACCTCGTTTATGAGGCGGGATGATTACCAAAATCGTATTGAACATCAATGGAAGAAGCAATGCTGTTCCGACTGCCTGTACGACACGTGCCACCATTAAAATACTAAAGACTGGCGCAACTGCTGCGATAAAAGTTCCAATGATCGAAAAGACGAGCGATGTCATGAAAAGCTGTCTTGTTGTAAACCATTGAAGAATGAGTCCTGAAATTGGTACGAGAATACCAAGTGTTAATAAATATCCTGTTGTCAGCCACTGAGCTGTCGTCGCTTCAATTCCAAAGTCTAACGTTAAGCTTCTCAGCGCCATATTTAGTGCCGTTTCACTGAACAGGCCAATAAAACCGGCTGTGATAAATGAGATAATAATGGGCAGCGTTCGAATATGAGAAGCTGCTGCTTGCTGTTTGTTCATAGTAGATTGGCTCCTTTTCTTTTTCAATTTAAATCAATCATAGGAAGTAAGGACGGTCAGAAATGAGCCACTTCAATGTCTATTGAAAACAGATAAAATCTGTTTTTCTGCAGCGAATTGAGCGATTTTTTCGATTGAATAACCAGATTCATGAATATAAAACATCAGTTCAGGCGTCATCGGAGAGGACATACAAAGTGTCGTCAGTTCAATATCCTGTATGTTCGCTTCCCCTTTTTCATCTGCTTCTTCTAGCAAATCACGAATCATTTGCCTAAGCGATTGACTGTAATGACAGTCATACACTTTGCTTGTCTGCTCTAAATTCCCAGATATCGTAAGCATCCGAATCCAGTCTAAATGATGACCGACAATGAGATGAATTTCTTCGAGCACATAACGCAAACGTTCACGAACCGGCTGGTCACTGATTTTGCTCAAGTAAAGATGCAAAGCAGGGATCAGCTGTTCAAATCTTTCTCCAAGGATCGAAAGGCATAAATCACTTTTATTGGCATAACGGCGATAAAGAGTACCCTGCCCAACACCAGCTGTTTTGGCAATTTTATGCATGCTGACATTTTCCACGCCAAATTCCTGAAACAAAGTAAAAGCGACTTCTTCAATTTCCTTCCCAATATCCTTTTCCATGATGCTTCACCTTCTTTACCTTCATCCATAGTGCACTTCTCTCTATGTGTTCAATCAAAACTTTTTGATTTTCATTAGGACAATTGTACCGGTATTATCTTACGGACAACTGTCCGCTTTGTCAATCATTCTTTAGTAAATCGCCTGAAAAAGATCATCTTTTTCGTAACTTCCTATGAAACAAGAGAAAAATCTAGCAAAAAATCCTCTTTAATATCATATATTAGACCGATTTTCCATTTCGAGAGAATCATGTATGATCAATTAAGAAAACGCTTTCAAAACAAGAGAGGGGAATGCCTACATGTCTTACCGTGTGAAACGAATGTTGATGCTGCTTGTCACTGGAATCGTCTTGAGTTTGTCCACATTTACTGCGGGTGCCTCGGCCCAAACAGGCGGGTCGTTTTATGAGCCTTTTAACAACTATAATACGGGGTTATGGCAAAAAGCAGATGGGTACTCGAATGGAAACATGTTTAACTGTACGTGGCGTGCAAACAATGTCTCCATGACGTCGTTAGGGGAAATGCGGTTATCGCTTACAAGTCCTTCCTATAATAAGTTTGACTGCGGAGAAAATCGTTCCACTCAAACATATGGCTACGGGCTTTATGAAGTCAGCATGAAACCAGCCAAAAATGTTGGGATCGTGTCTTCGTTCTTTACTTATACAGGACCGACTGATGGTACGCCTTGGGATGAAATTGACATCGAATTTCTAGGAAAAGATACGACAAAGGTTCAGTTTAACTACTATACCAATGGTGTAGGGAATCATGAAAAGATCGTCAACCTTGGTTTTGATGCAGCAAACTCTTATCACACGTATGCATTTGACTGGCAGCCTAACTCGATTAAATGGTATGTAGACGGACAATTAAAACATACTGCCACTACTCAAATCCCTCAAACCCCAGGAAAAATTATGATGAACCTGTGGAATGGTGCAGGTGTCGATGAATGGCTCGGCTCCTATAACGGTGTTACACCACTCCATGCGCATTATAACTGGGTGCGTTACACAAAAAGATAACCACATTACAAAACCTGTGACTTGTCACAGGTTTTTCTTCATTCAAATGGAATTGGTTTTTAGTTGATGAACGAGCTTTTGTTCATAACTGTGGATAATATCTTCATAACTTTCTATCTTGTAATCTAACCGCTTAATCGTCTCTTCGATTTCCTTTTGCTTTTCTACAAGTCTTTCTCTCTCATTGACCAAAATACTTTTCCGCGAGGACAGGGTATAATCCTCGCCCTCGATAAATAAAGCCGTATATTCTCGAAGTGCATCAATTGAGAGACCCGCCTTTCTCATACATTTGATAAATTCAATCCACTGAATATCCTCTTCTGCATAATCACGAACACCGTTTTCATCACGACGGATCGGTCGAATTAACCCAATATTCTCGTAGTATCTGAGCGTAGCAGTAGATAAATCAAGCTGCTTGGCGGCTTGTGCTATTTTCATTGTTTTCACCCTTCTCTTCTTCTCTCACCTTATGAAAAATGAAATTCCTTATTTTTATCATCTCCAATTTGATAGAGAACGCAAGATCCTTTTGGCTCAATTCTTTATTTAAGGATGTTGAAAAGCCTGAAGAGGGTTCTCTATTGACTTAGAGTTTACTTTAAGACGTACAGTATAGAAGTAGAACAGAATCTTACTTTTGAAAGGATGATCCAGAATGTGTCAGACGCACCAATCAAACGTTTTAAGTGTTTCACATGCAAAAGCGAATTTTGAACGGACAACCATTGAACGAAGAGCGCTTCGTCCACATGATATTTTAATTGATATTCAATTTAGCGGGATCTGTCATTCAGATATCCACAGCGCCTTTGATGAATGGGGCGGCGGTATTTTCCCAATGGTTCCGGGTCATGAGATTACTGGAGTTGTTGCGGCTGTCGGTGATGCTGTGACGAAATTTCAGATTGGAGACCGTGTAGGCGTTGGCTGCTTTGTTGATTCCTGCGGCACCTGTGAATATTGCCAAAACGGAGACGAGCAATATTGCACGAAAGGAGTCGTCCAAACCTATAGTAGCATTGATTATGACGGAGAACCAACTTATGGCGGCTATAGTCAGAAGATTGTCGTGACAGAGCGCTTTGTCGTCAGCATTCCAGATCAATTATCCCTTGATGCCGCAAGTCCTCTTCTCTGCGCTGGCATTACCACTTATTCTCCGTTAAAGCACTGGAAGGCAGGCCCGGGTAAAAAAGTGGCCATCGTCGGGATGGGTGGACTCGGTCATGTGGCCATTCAATTCGCACGTGCACTTGGCGCTGAAGTCACGGTATTGAGCCGCTCTATGAATAAAAAAGAAGAGGCACTGTCATTTGGTGCAAAAGACTATTTTGCCACAAGTGATCCTGATACATTTAAAACATTAGCCGGTCAATATGACCTCATTCTCAATACAGTCTCTGCCAATATCAATGTAGACGCCTATTTATCCTTACTTCGCGTGGATGGAACCTTAGTGAATGTCGGTGCACCGCCTAATCCAGATCAATTCCATGTCTTTTCATTAATTTCCGGCCGCCGTAGCATTGCTGGTTCACTCGTTGGCGGCATCCAAGAAACACAAGAAATGCTCGATTTCGCAGCTGCTCACAAGATCGCACCACAAATTGAAGTGATTAACGCAAGTCAAGTTGATGAAGCGTATGAACGTGTGCTGAAAAGTGATGTGCGTTATCGGTTTGTCATTGATATTTCGACATTATGATCGGATTCTATCTGGAAAGACCAGCTCAATAGCTGGTCTTTTTTAATGGTGGATATCCTGTTTTTCTTGTAGTGAGATTTTAGAGGATATGTTCAAAAATCATCCAACATTTTCATGAAATCATCTCTTTTTTTTTAGAACTAAATTTATTGACAAAAAATAAATAAACATGTTATTATTAAAAATTTGATTATTTTATCTCTAAGTGTGGTACCCTTAAAGTAGATACATGATATGGAGGCGGATGATATGTTTCAAATTGGTGATAACATTGTTTATCCAATGCACGGAGCAGGTATAATTGAAGCCATAGAAGAAAAAGAATTTTCAGATGAAAAACAACAGTATTATGTGATTAATATGTCAATCAGTCATATGAAAGTGATGATTCCAACACGGAAAATATCGGGTTCACGCATTAGACCTGTTACAGATATACTGGCATTAAACAATGTGATGGACATTTTCCAGCATGGCGAATCAGATCAAATACCGACATGGAAAGAACGGCATACAATTAATACAAACAAAATAAAAACGGGTAGCATCCAAGACGGTGCTGAAGTTGTACGTGACCTGATGCGTATGAAAAAAGAGAAAGCACTAAATGCAAGTGAAAAGAAAATGCTAGATGATGCCCATGAATTTTTGCTAAGTGAATTAGAGGTCATCAAAGGGATTACAGAAAAACAAATCAAAAGTTTCTGTTAAGAACTCTGCCGTCTTTTGGGCATCCCTCACCATTTTTGAATTCAGGTTCTCTGATCCACCCTTCAATTAATGAAAGAAAAAAGAATTTATTTAGGCAAATTCCGCATATTGTAAATCCAATATGCTATACTGTTGATAAACCTTTGAAGCATGAATTTTTTTACGATTACCTTGTAACATCTCCCTACTTGTACGCTGAGTAGGGTTTTTTATTGAAGAAATAAATGAAAGCACAAAAAAACAGGCTCTCTACAGAGAACCTGTTTTAAAAAAATGAAGATTAAGCAGTTTTTTGAACGTTAGCAGCTTGAGCTCCACGAGAACCTTGCTCTACGTCAAATGTTACTTTTTGACCTTCGTCTAAAGATTTGAATCCGTCACCTTGGATAGCTGAGAAATGTACGAATACATCGTCGCCTTCTTCACGTTCGATAAATCCAAAACCTTTTTCTGCGTTAAACCATTTTACTGTACCTTGTTCCATGTTTGTTGCCTCCTAGTGCGTTATCACACAATGTATTATACTATCCTTGCCCAAAGTATCCTCAAGACGAAAAGTCTTTCTTCATGCTATCCTTTACGCCGAACAAAAATAATTAATCTTATTGTAACATGATTCGGAAATAATTGCAATTTAGGATTTAAAAGAGCAAAATCAACGATCATACTCAATTTTGTTCTTCTCTGACTTTAAACTATTTTTTTGCAAAAAGGGTGTTCAATCCGAAAGGAATAAACAAGTTTATAACGTCAATCCATTTTTCAGACATCTTTCAGCTTTATTTAAAAGTAAGGAATAACGAAACATTAATGTACTCTTAGAAAATTGATTTTTATTTTAGTTAAGGTTAGCATCTTTATTCCTATCAATTCTTAAAGTTACTATAAGACTAGCTACGCTGGCTAAAGTTCCTACAACAGAAACAACAATTGTTAAAAAATCCGGAATAAGAAATCCTATTGGAATGAGCCCCAGAAAAGATAGAACAATAAAACATTGGTATACACTAGATATAGTTCTCACAATCAAGTGACTGAAAAAGGACATCACTAAAGGAGGAATGAATAAACATACCATTATTCCAATTGATATTATTAAGATGTGAGGCTGATCAAATGAAATGACATGATCCCCAGGGGAATTTTTGGCAGCCACTAGCAAAACAACTATAGACATCATGAGAGTAAGTAAAACTAGAGAAAACCTTTTTATCATGTTATAACTCCTTTGGTTGATCTTAAGCGACTTAATTACTTTTTATCAAATTATCTCATTATAACCTTTATTTAACAATATGAAAGGAAACTAAAAGCTGAATAAAAGAGCTTATTCAGTTCTTTTATGGACAACAATCACATCATGACTGACAACTATTCTTTAGAGGATAGTAATTAAGATTTCACAGCTAGCATACAATCGATGTATCTTGTGATCTCTTTCTAATAAAAGAGCACACAAAAAAAATACCAATGGTACACGACCCTTGGTATTTTTTAGAGATGCCCGAGAGGACTTGAACCTCCACGGGGTTATTCACCCCTGACTCCGATTTGCACATATTTTGCACAAAACCTAATCTATTTCTTTACATTTTCTGACTCAAGTCTGATTAACCAGTTATGAACTAATGAGTTAAATACATCGGGTTGTTCGATTTGCAAGTTGTGGCCAGCCATATCAAGCACTGCAAAGGTTGCCCTTGGATAGTCTTCGATCAGCCGCCACGCATCGTGATATCCAACTACATTGTCTTGACGCCCTGTGATAATGAGCGTGGGATACTGAAATTCAGATGAAATGTCGAAGGTATAGCCATATCCATTTTGAAGAATGTTATTGATGAATTCATGATTTGTTTGTTTAGAAGGAAGGTAAATTTCATCTCGAAACCTCTCCCATTCCGGTTTTCCTTGCACAACTGCCATGGAGGAAAATTCATCCGTCTCCTCTGGAGAGAGTTGTGATATCAAGCTGCTGTCACTTTTTAGAACGGTCTTCTCTGGCACGACTCTTTTATCGAATACAGGTATAGTCATTGGGGCCACAAGCAGTAATCCACGAACGGTTTCCCGGCGTGAATGAACAATACCTCTAGCTATGTACCCTCCATACGAATAACCACAAACAATAAACTGTTCATCAGGAATAATCTCGTCCAAAAGACGCAATACCGCTTCTAACATATCATCTGAGTTCTGAATAGATGGATGCGGCTCGGAACGTCCCATCCCCGGTAAGTCTATGTATATTCTTTTCCAACCGCTTTGTTTTTCAAATACCGGTTCCAATGCATGTAACATCACTTGATGGTCAAGTGTCCAACCATGTAATATTACAATTGGAAATCCTTCTCCAATGACTTTATGGTAAATTGACATGTATTTGCATCCCCTTTTCTAGCGCTTTCCTAGTAATCTCAAGCTTTTTTGTTGTTTTTCTTCATCATAGCTTAAAGTGAATAAAATCTTTGTTAGGAAGCTATGCTATGATTCCCTAACGAACTTCTCACGTAGATGGATTTTATTATGACTTTGATTTTTTTAATTGGTTTTCGCCCCATAAAAGAAGTTGTTCAAATATAGGGATCAGCTCTAGTCCTGCCCCAGTCAATGAATATTCTACTCTTGATGGAACTTCATTATACTGAACTCGTTGAACAATTCCATTTTCAATCAGGTCCTTTAATGATTGATTGAGCATTGTTCCTGTAATTCCATACACTTTACGCTTTAACTCATTATATCGAATCTCCTTGTAACTACATAGTACAGCTAAGATTTTCAAATTCCATTTTCCCGCTAATATATTTAATGCATAACTCGCTGGAGCTATCGCTTTATTCAGCTCACTTTCAGTCATATTTTATCCACCCCTTAGTCAGTTTTTCCTTCCTTAAGCAGTTTATATTGCGTACTTGTTAAATCAATTCCATTTATTATAATCAAATATGTAAACCGTGTCATCCATGTAATAGAGAGCAAAATTGATTATAAAACCCTTCAAGTTAATACTTTTTCAAGGAGATGGAGTGAGTAAATGAAAAATGAAAAGATGCGTGCTGCACAATATTCTAAATATGGATCACCGAATGTTCTTTTTGAAGATTCTATATCAAAACCTGTTATAGAATCTGGAGAAGTACTCATTCGTGTACATGGGTCGAGTGTAAACTCTATGGATACACTGTTTCGATCAGGTAAGTTAAAACTATTAACGGGTAATCAATTCCCTAAAGGGACAGGAGCAGATTTTTCTGGAGAGGTTGTTGAAGTAGGATCGAACGTAAAAAGTTATCAATTAGGTGATAAAGTGTGGGGGGTTCTTCCTATGAATCTCAGGAGCCAAATTGGTAGTGCCGCTGAATATGTAGCTATATCACCTGAGAAAATATCTAAAACTCCTACAAAGATTGATCTCATACAAGCCGCGGCATTGCCTGGCGTAGGTGCTACTGCAATTATTGCCTTAAAATATCAAGCTAAACTTAGAAGAGGCGAAAATTTACTTGTACGTGGTGCAAGTGGAGGAGTCGGAAGCATTGCGATTCAAATTGGAAAAATGTTAGGTGCTCATGTAACTGCTCTTGCAAACGAAAAACATCTCACTTTTCTTCAAGAGCTAGGTGCAGACGAAGTACTTGATTATAAAAAGACGTATCCTACTGATCTTAAAAAGTTTGATGTAGTCATGGACACAGTTGGAACTGACCTCAAACATTATAGGCGCCTGCTTACAAAGAACGGAAGAATGGTTACTATTGGATTTCCTAGTTTTTCGTCTTTCATATATATATTAGCTTCAACTACTTTCGGTTCTCGTAGAGTTCGCACATTCAGCGCAAACCCCAAAAATGAACTTTTAAAAGAATTAGCATCTTATGTAGATTCCAACAAGGTCAGACCAGTTGTTGATAGCATTTATGTTTTATCTGATGTTGCCAAAGCTCATCATTCCTTAGAAACTGGAGGTGGACGAGGAAAACGTATCATAAATTTACTTGATAAAAAACAAACCATCATTTCAGGATAAAATGGACGCTAGTTTCTTGTAAAAGGCGTTATCAAGCGGGGCTTTAGATGGATTGAGATCAAATTCTAAAAATCGATGAAATTAAAGAAAAGTTTAAAAGGAGTGAATAAACACTCCTTCTAAACAAAAATTATGAACGGTGTACTGTAATCTTATAAATGAGACGCTTATCGTTTTTATCATAGGCATAAACCAATGCTACGCCAGTTGAAGAATGAGAAGATACAACTCCAGTAGAACTAATGCTAATAATATTACTGCCGTGGATGATTTCCCATCTTGTAAAGCCGCTTAGCAATGTAATACTTCGATTCAATCGCATGTGGTAATCCATATCGATTTTATTGGCAGGTTGTACATTATGCTGTACATTCGCAGGTTCTTGGGCAGATGCTTGGTTTGTTAAAGCTGGAAAAGCTAATGAAGAAATAGATAATACTGAAACAATTAATCCCTTGTTAAGTTTATTCATAATATCCTCCCTAAAATTTGGTTTTTGATCAAAATATATTATAACATGTAAATAATTTGTATAATAGGTTATTTTCCCTAAAATATATTAACGCTTTTCAACTTACAAAACTTATTAGAAAATATCATGTGTGTGTTTTTTCCTATAATAAATCTTTTTGTAAGCATGATGAAAAATAAAATACCACACTAAAAACTTGTAATGATTAATGGAACATTAAAAGCGAAGTTTTGAAATATTAATTGATCAAGAAGAAGAATATCATACAATCAAAGAAAGACTAGGACATGCATCTATTCGGACAAAAATAAACGTATATGGTCACTTATTCCCTAACAAACAAAAGGCTATGGCTGAAAAATCGGACGACATTATATAAAAATATCGATCTCAAACAAAAAAGTCCACTTACTTAAGGTGAGTGGACAGATTTATTTAGAAGTTAAAAACCAAAGGTCTATAACCTTTGGTTTCTTAGATGCGGCCGAGAGGACTTGAACCTCCACGGGTTATTCACCCACTAGGCCCTCAACCTAGAAAAAATTTTATTCCTCTTACGAAAAGTTGATTTCACTACAATTACAACAATAGGCTTTTTATGTTCAATATCATTAATTCCAAAAAAAGTTGGGCAAAACAAGGACATATTCAGTACAAATAAATATCTATTGTAATATATTAATCCATTCTCTTCAATGGCTTATTTGCCTTGATTTCAATAAAATAAAAATCCCAAATGAAAGAAATAATTGTTATTATAAGTATTATGAAGAAAAATTTATAGGGGAAAGCTCAAATTCTCCCGCCTATATAAATAAGGTCATAAACGTAAATGTTGATGTACTTGGAAATTACGCTAAGGTAAGGAGATATTTAAATGGTTTCAAAAATAATAGATGAAGAAATTCCTCATAGAGATGAAGAATCAATGGATAGACTAATTATTGAAAATTTGGCTTGTTTGGAAATTAATGAATTAATACTTCAACCACCCTTCCATTTAGTAGGTAATATTGCTCTAAATGATAAAGGAATCTCTTATGACGGTGAAATACTTGTTTATAACAGTAATCATTTAACCAAAGAAAATGCTGTTGGCGAAGTTAAAATTCAAATTAAAGGAACGACAACTTATAAAAAAGTCCATAAAAAAAGTAACATAAAACATCAAGTCGAGAAATCAGATTTAGAAAATTATTATAAGTTTGGGGGAGGAGTCTTATACTTCGTCGTAACAATAAATAAAAGAACAAATAAAAGACAGGCATACTATAAGATTTTAGCTCCATTGGATCTAAAAGCCCTCTTACTGAAACTTGATAATAATAAAAAAAATTCCATTTCAGTAGAGTTTAAAAAATTAGAAAAGGGTTCTTTAGAATCTTTATGCAAATTATTTATAAAACTCGTAAGGAAACAACCTACCCACTTCATTGAGTTTAGTGAGCATAGGAATTTCACAAATTATAAAATAGACATCAGTGATATCAACAGCGATTCTTCTGATTTATTTGACAGCACTGCCTATGTTTATGGATTTACAACAGACAATTTAGAGATTCCTATCAACGTGGTCCAATTAGACAAAATTAAAAGAGGATACAGAGAAAATATTGCATTAAATAATGAAGAAATTAATATTTACTATGAAATAGTCGAAACGGAACGCTCTTATGAAATATTAGTAGAAAACACTTTAAGTATTAATTTAAAAAAAGGGAAAAAGGGCGGATCTTTTAAATTAGGAAGATTGCAAACTCTTGGTTCATATATGAAGTCTTTAAAGATTATAAATTATTTTATTTTACATGGAAAACTTCCATTCCATTCGTTCGATCTAGAAATGAGTTTAGACAATCCAAAAAAATTCAAGAATATTGAGGAACACATAAAAAATCATCAAGAGTTAATAACCGTTTGCAAACAAATAGGATTAAACGAAAATTATGTATTTAATAAAGAAGAAAATTTATCATCTCTATTTAACGGTATCCTTGATATATTTAAGAATAAAAAATATAACTTGTTAAAAATTAAAAACGAACAAAAATTGCTAGACATGAGAGTATATGCAATTGATCTTTCTGATTACGTAAGAGTCAGATTATTGTTTTCTGAAAATAAATTCTATAATTTTTATAATAATGAAATACTCTCTAAAGTAGGAGGCTTAATACCGAAAGGAAAGCTACCTAAAGAAGGTAAGTTTCCATTACATGAAAATTGGGAGAACTATTATCAGAAAGTAAGTTTTTTCTCAATACTAGATGTAGAGGATATAGAAAAAGATGCAAACTTTAATTTTGAAGTTGTAAAATCGTCTTTTTCTGATACTTATCATGACTTCAAGACTCATCAAACAATAGTTATTTCATTAGTTTATATAAATTACTATATTAAATATCATAATGAAGAATTTTTAGATTTCGCTCTTGATCTAAATAATCGACATCTCTTGCATTATCCAGAAAATCATATTCCCAAAATTAATACTTATCTAATAAAAATTTTAAGAGGAGATTCACTTTCAGCAGAAGAACAAACTGACATCATAGATATAGGAGAAAGAGCCGAGAGTGCTGAGGATACAACTTTGATGTTTGCCTGTGAAGTCTTATTAGGATCTAAGGAGAAGGCTAGAAGAAAATTAAACAATATTGGAGAAGAAGAAAGAAAAGAATTGATGAAATACCCTATTTATCACCAATATCAAAATTTAAATTAGCATACTTTTATTTTAAAGAAGAGGAATGGAATTTTTCCTTTCCTCTTTATACTTGCAGAACAGCAATTTCTGTTTAATTGTAAGTGTTTTTTCACATTGTTTTTTACTAGAACCACACACCAAAACCTTCATCATATAACTATCCATATCCCACAGAGTTTTCTTAACTCCCTACACGTTCAGCTAGTATTTGCATTTCTTCTCTAAATGAGCTGTCAGAATTAGCTTTTTCATTTTTGTTTAGCTCACCCGATATAGCTACACTCCCGACTATCATCAATGCCAAGATAATCATTTTTATTTTCATATATGATTTCTCCTTTTTTAATTTCTGTTCTAGCTAGGTTGACAATATGATAATAATCACTAGCCATTTCAAATCTTCCAGCTCTTCTAAAGTATTCAGCTGCTTCTAATGCAAAGTCTTCAATATCACTATACATTTTCCTACTTTTTAAGAACCCAAAACATCGGTCTAACAAATGCTTATCTTCTTTTAAATACAGACCTTGAAGAATGTTAAATTTCGAAATATACTCGACATCCATACAATTCAAATATTTTACATGTTATGATGAATTTGTAATAAAACCAAACTGAGGGGGAAGTATTATGAATAAACTTTACAAGGGATTAATTGTTTCAGTATTATCAATTTCTTCATTAGCTCTTCCAGCTTTAACAAATCAAGCTTCTGCGCAAGAACCTGCAAAAATTCACAATATAGCAAAGCCTACAAATGAAATTGGAACGGTCGATTTCCATATGCTAAGAAACTCAAACGTTGGATTGCTGTATGGCTATACAAGATGGGAAATCATCTCTGGCAGTCACCTTATTAGCATTAGTTCTAGTGGTGTCGTATCTTCTTACTCATCACTGGGCACGGCGTTGGTTTATGCCTATGATATAAACGATAATTACGTCATTTTTAAGATTACAGTTGAACCTCGATAATTTTGTTTAGAAGGAGTGGTCTACTCACTCCTTCTAAAATTTTCTACATCGATTTTTAGAAACAAAAAAGAACAGTCTTTTGACTATCCTTTAAAAACTCATACCCCCAATTCTTCAGAGGACTCCGATAGGCAGCTCAATAGAAATGCACTCCCCTATAAAATAATGTATAATTCTTCTCAATCACAATTATGGCATAATATGGTTAAAGGAGTGGTTATATGTCTCATTTCTCTTTAGTTTTCAAGCAGAATTCTCCTTCATTTTTTGAATCAAATGATGATTATTTAGCCAAAAAAGAGACAAAAACAACACCTATAGAGATTTACCAAACAAATAAAGAGGTTAAATCTTTAGCTCAACTAATTGTATTAAAAAATAATGTGTCAGACAATAAACTGAACCCAGTTTTTGAAATCAGCAAAAATATGAAAGTAACTTTAAACGAACTATTTTATTCTCTCGATTCACCTAACGAAATTAAGTATGAACTACGTGTCTATTATGGCCAAGCCCAATTTATAAGTGCAAACGGACACGATATTATAAAGTTCACAACAGAACTACATCATAAGAATCACCCAAATGAAATCGTGACTGACACACCTTCTATTAAAATTTTCTCTTCTAAGTTCAATGAATTTAGACACCTGAAAGGATTAGTGAGTTATCTAAATATCGATAAAACTTTTACTTGTTATTATTTCGGTTTTCCAAAACTAGACCGATTT
Source organism: Bacillus sp. FSL K6-2431 (assembly GCF_038005165.1). Lineage (NCBI taxonomy): Bacteria > Bacillati > Bacillota > Bacilli > Caryophanales > Bacillaceae > Bacillus > Bacillus sp. FSL K6-2431. Next base: position 1,561,712 of record NZ_JBBOSQ010000001.1, read on the forward strand.
ATAAGATTCATACCTTACTATTATAACAACCTGTTTATCGAGTATTAAAAATTTCTCTGCAATCATCAACGAGTTTTTCCATATCAAGTATATTTAATGTTTTAACACAGTTCATATAATGCTCTTACTCGAGAAATATAATATTATACAAATTTTTCTCTCCAAAATAAGAACATTGAAAATAAAACAAAAAAACCAAAGGTCTACAACCTTTGGTTTCTTAGATGCGGCCGAGAGGACTTGAACCTCCACGGGTTATTCACCCACTAGGCCCTCAACCTAGCGCGTCTGCCATTCCGCCACGACCGCGTGTATGATGTGCTCATATATTCATAAGTGCACTGTTTGAAAAAACAATGCGGGTGAAGGGACTTGAACCCCCACGTCATAAAGACACTAGATCCTAAGTCTAGCGCGTCTGCCAATTCCGCCACACCCGCGTGACAATGGTGAGCCATGAAGGACTCGAACCTTCGACCCTCTGATTAAAAGTCAGATGCTCTACCAACTGAGCTAATGGCTCATCTGCTATGCAGAAAAACATATAAAAAAATGGCTGGGCTAGCTGGATTCGAACCAACGCATGACGGAGTCAAAGTCCGTTGCCTTACCGCTTGGCTATAGCCCAACGAATGAAAAAAACAAAACATGACCCGTACGGGATTCGAACCCGTGTTACCGCCGTGAAAGGGCGGTGTCTTAACCACTTGACCAACGGGCCATAAAATAATGGCGGAGAAGGAGGGATTTGAACCCTCGCGCCGCTCGCGCGACCTACACCCTTAGCAGGGGCGCCTCTTCAGCCACTTGAGTACTTCTCCATTATGGCTCCGCAGGTAGGACTCGAACCTACGACCGATCGGTTAACAGCCGATAGCTCTACCACTGAGCTACTGCGGAATAATAAGACATGTTTCATTATATATATGCCAGAAAAATGTGTCAAGAATTTTTAAGCGTTTCATTCCTGCTCAATTTGCGACGGCTTTTATAATTTAACATATACTAATATAACAGTCAAGCCTTTTTCCATGCCATTTGTTTAACTTGGCAGAAAGCCCCCGACCTCTTCAAGTAGACCAAGGGCTTTGATGCAGCCTTCCATGAGATTAAGACAGATGAAACTTTCGCATCCACTTATAAAAAGTACTTCTTGGCACTCCTGCTAGCCTCGCTGCTTCTGACACATGACCTTTCGTTTTATGCAGTGCGTCTATCACTGTTTGCTTTTGAATGCGTTCCCTGAATGTGAGTTCTTTTGGAGTCTCGGTACACTCTGCTGGATGCAGCTTCTGCTTTTTCTGATCAATCGCCTCTAATACTGATGCATATTGCGATTCACAAATCCATCCGCCTTGCGGAAAGAGGACCCTTAGATGTTCAAATAGGTTAAAAAGCTCTCGTATGTTTCCTGGCCAATGATACTCCTGCAATTTCTGAAAAAATGATTCCGGAAACGCTGCATTCCAGTGGTGCTTCTTTTGGTAATAACGATATAAATCATGAATGTCTTCTTTTCTTTCTCTAAGCGGCGGAATGTTGATCGGATAGACATGAAGACGGTAATACAAGTCTTCTCGTATTTTTCCTTCCTTCAGCAGTTCGTTCATATTACTGTGAGTCGCTGTAATGATTCGAATATCCAAAGGGATTTCGTGTGTCCCGCCAAGCGGTACGACTGCCCTTTCTTCTATCACCCGAAGAAGCGCTACTTGCATCGCATATGGGATTTCGCCTATTTCATCTAGAAAGAGTGTTCCTTTATGAGCTTGTTCAAATTTGCCTTTAGCTCCATGACGTTTTGCCCCTGTAAATGCCCCTTCAGCATAGCCAAACAGCTCACTTTCTAACAGGCTTTCAGGAATGGCTCCGCAATTAACAGCAATAAACGGCCCTTTATGCCTTTCACTGGCGGAATGAATGGCTCTAGCGGCGAGTTCCTTCCCTGTCCCTGTTTCTCCCCAAATATACACATGAGCATCTGTTTGTGCTGCTCTCTTCATCTCGTTAAGCGTCTGTTGAAATACCTTACTTGTTCCTGATTCCCCGGGAAATTGAGCAAAAGAAACGGTGATGCTGCTTTTCGCTGCTTCTTCAAGGGAAAGGGACATGCCTAGCACCTTCCTGTCTTGCTCTGATTGAATGATCTGCTTTCCCCGAATAACAAATGGATGACCCTTAAGCCGCTCGACATCCATTCCATACCAGTCTGAAAATCGTTCTCTAATCGACCTGCTGGCAGACACAATTTGCTTTTTTTCATTACAGACCACATACGGTTCGTCTGTTTCCACCTGCTGGAGACAATGAGTGATGAGCTCCAACTCTCTCCTTTTTTGCTGGACTTGAATTTCTCTCTCGATGGCATAAGCAACCGTTGAAGCCATTCCAAGCATAAAAGGGTGCTTGTTATCCGTCATACAAGAGATGTCAATCACCCCTATGATTGTACCACCTGCATCGCGAATAGGAGCGGCTGAACAACTCCAATGGTGAGAGGCGATAGAAAAATGCTCAGTTCCGTTGATCGTCACCGCTTCTCCGATGACGAGTGCCGTTCCGATCGCGTTTGTCCCTACATCTGTTTCAGTCCAGCGTGAACCCTCCATAAAATTAATTCTTTTTGCTTCCACCATCGTTCTTTCGCTTCCTGTCAGACTTAGCACATAACCGTCTGCATCGATGAGTAAGGCCAGCATGTCAGATTCTTTTAATTGCTGACTGATTTTATTTAAGTAAGGAAGAGCCGCATTTAGGAATAATGAATATTTCTTTTTTTGGGCACTGAAACGCTCCTTTTCTAACAACGACTGTCCTTTATCTAAATACGGATTCACATTTGCCTGTTTACACCTGTGCCATGATTCTACCACTCTCTTATTCAGACGAGACTGATCAAGCAAACCTTCACGAACAAAACGTTTCCACGTATTTAAATAACAAGGCGTCGGATTCATTCCATCCTCTCCTCTAGGGGCTTTTTATTCATTATAGATAATTATAAAAGCGCTTTCAATTATCATTAGCTAACCCTAGAAGTCAATCGGATAGAAAAGAAGCCTTTTTCAGCAGTGCACCGCTCGTCCAATGGTTTGCAGAAAGGCTTCGTGTATCGCCTCTGAAAGTGTCGGATGTGCCGCAATAAACTGCTCTAATGTATCAGCGGTCAGCTCTGTATGCATCATCACCGCCGCTTGTCCAATCAGTTCTGTTGCATGCGGTCCAATAATTGAAACACCTAATATTTCTTGATATTGCGGTTCTACAATGACCTTTACGTGACCGGCTGGTTGATTTAAGATTAATGCTTTTCCATTTGCAGAAAATGCACATGTCCCTATCCGAATCTCCTCATATTGTTTTCTAGCACTCTCTTCATTTAAACCAACACTGGCGATTTCTGGAGAGGTGTATATGCACCTCGGAATCACTTGCTCATTGACCTTTACATGCTCACCTGATGCATGGGATGCCGCAACCGTTCCTTCATGAAAGGCAGTATGAGCAAGCTGGACCCCACCTGTCACATCACCGCACGCATAGATATGCGGGAGATTGGTTTGCATATATTCATTGACGTAGATACCGTTTCTATCAAATGCAATACCAACCTGATCAAGATTCAACTCTCCAAGCCGCGGAGTTCTGCCAATGGCCACTAAGCAAAGATCCGACTGGATTTCACACTGCTCGCCTTGATTATTCTCCACCACTACTTTACTTGAAGAGGAATCAAGCTGCTTGACTGCGGCGGACGTCAAAATATCTACACCCGTTTCTTCGAGCTGCTCGTGAAGACATTGTGCAATATCACGATCTTCTTCAGGTAAAATGTGCACTGCCCGTTCAACCATGACAACCTTTGATCCCATTCTGCTAAAGATGCTCGCAAACTCACAGCCGATCACCCCGCCCCCAATGATACAAAGCGTATCTGGAATCGAAGAAAGTGACATGGCATCCTTGCTGTGAATAATCCATTCGCCATCAAAAGGTGCAAACGGTAAAGCAGCAGGCGCTGCCCCTGATGCAATAATGATTTGTTTTGCTTGAATGATTTCAGACTTTCCTTCACTTTCTATCAATAGCTCATGTGCTGATAGAAATGAAGCCTTCCCATTTACCACGGTGACTTTGTTTTTATTCATCAAGTAGCGAACACCATCAGTGAGCTGCTTGACGACAGACTGCTTCCGTTTTTGGACAGCATCCCATTGGATGGTAGGCTCATGTTCTGGAAGCTCAATTCCAAAATGTCCAGCCGATTTCACATGCTCATACATATCGGCGCTTTGCAAAAGTGCTTTGGTTGGAATACAGCCCTCATTGAGGCAAGTACCTCCCAGCTGACCTTGATCAATTAACACAACCTCCCTGCCAAAACGGGCGGCTGTTATGGCCGCCACATAACCTGCTGGTCCGCCTCCTATAATGACCAGTGTCATGGTACGTTCACCTTCTTCCTATAAAAGAATGGATATTGGTTCTTCTAAATGTGCTTTGACCGTTGATAAAAATGCGGATGCCGGTGCTCCGTCCAGTACGCGGTGATCAAACGTAAGACTGAGAGGCAGGATGGTCCCTTTGCACAATTCATCCTCTCGATAAACAGGGGTGTCATACATTGTTCCGACGCCAAGGATCCCCGCTTCCGGCGGATTCAAAATTGGCGTGAAATGCTCTACACCATACGCTCCAAGATTGGTCAATGTAAAGGTTGAACCTTGAATTTCATCATGAAGAAGCTTTCCTTCACGTGCTTTTTGACCATACAATTTAATGCTCTTCGCCAGCTCTATCAGCGTTAACCGCTCCGCATGCCGAATGACCGGTACAGCCAATCCGTTATCTAACGCAGCAGCAATCCCAAGATGAACATTCTCAAAGGTTTCCACAACTCCGTTATGATATTGACTGTTCATCGCAGGGTGTTCTAACAACGAAAGGATCGCTGCTTTGGCTACAAAATCGGTGATGGTCAACTTTGTATCGTAACGTGCTATGGCTGTTTCATTCAGCTGTTGTTGTAAGTTTGTAAGTTTTGTCACGTCCGCTTTCATCGTAATGGTTAATTGTGCACTTGTTTGCAGGCTTTCCATCATTCTTGAGGCAATTGTTTTCCGCATCATGTTAATAGGTTGATGCTCTGTTTCGTTTTGTTTTTTCTCTTCTTGTTTTTTCTCTTTCCGTTCAGGAAGCGCATGAAGCACATCCTCTTTCGTAATTCTTCCACCTGGTCCTGTCCCCACGAGCGTATCAATGTCTAGGTTGGCGCTATTCGCCATTTTACGGGCAACAGGAGAGATTTTCTTTCTCTCTTTCTTTGGTTTTGACTGGATGTCTCTATCTTTCTTTTCCTCCACTTGTTCATTTCCTTCACCGATATAGCAGATGACCGTGCCAGGCGGTACACCTTCTCCCTCGGGCACTTTTATATCCAATATGGTTCCTTCAGCAGGTGATTCGATCTCCATTTCAATTTTTTCGGAGTTGATGCTTGCAATGCTTTCCCCTTTATTTACGGTCTCACCGACCTCCTTATTCCAGACAGATACCGTTCCTTCTTTCATCGACATGCCCAATTTAGGCATCACAACTTCGACAGCCATCTCCCTCTCTCCTTTCTTTAGTTCAAGATCTTGTCATGGCTCTTGCCAATCATCTCTAATACGGTGTTCACAACTTTATCAGGTGTTGGCAGATATATATCTTCAAGAGGTGGTGAAAATGGTACCGGTGTATGAGGAGCCGTTACTTTTTTGATTGGAGCGTCAAGTAAATCAAATCCTTTATCTGCAATCAAAGAAGAGATATCTGCGGCAATTCCGCACCTTGGATTTGCTTCATCGACAATGACAAGTCGATTTGTTTTTTCTACTGAAGTCAGAATGGCCTCTTCATCTAGCGGCGACAAGCTTCTTGGATCAATCACTTCCGCTTCAATACCTTGAGCAGATAATTGCTCTGCCGCTTCGAGTGCTGTATGCACTTGTTTGCCTACTGCAAAGATGGTTACATCAGATCCTTCTCTCTTCACATCTGCTTTACCAAGCGGCAGTGTGTAATACCTCTCCGGCACATCTCCTGTGATATTGTAAAGCGTCTTGTCTTCAAAAAAGATGACAGGGTCCTGATCCTCGATGGCTGCCAGCAGCAGCCCTTTGGCATCATATGGTGAAGAAGGCACAACTACTTTCAATCCAGGGATGCTTGTAAATAGTGCATACAAACTTTGTGAATGCTGGGCAGCTGCTCTAAAACCCGCCCCATGTGTCGTTCGAATCGTGATTGGCACCTCTGCTTTTCCGCCAAACATGTATCGGAATTTTGCGCCTTGATTCAGGACTTGGTCCAGACAAGTACCGATAAAATCATTAAACATAAGCTCCGCAATTGGTCTTAGCCCTGTTGAAGCAGCTGCCATAGCCGCGCCTACATAGCCAGCTTCACTAATCGGCGTGTCAAGGACACGCTCACGTCCAAACTCCTGAACGATTCCTTTCGTTACACCAAGAACACCACCCCATGCTTCATCATCCTGTAAGTGATCTACATGAGCGCCACCCGCAACATCTTCTCCCATTAAAATGACATCTTCGTCTCTTCTCATTGCCAGTTTAATCGCTTCATTCAAAGCACTAGACATGCTGATTTCTCTTGTCATTTCCCTCTCCCCTTTCAGGTTTATTAATATGAAACATACACATCAGTCAGCAATTCAGTATGATCTGGATATTCACTTTCTTCACTGAATCTCACGGCCTCATCTATCGCTTCTGCTACAGCCGCTTCAATACTTGATATCTCTTGATCCGTTAGCAGCTGCTGCTTTAATAATTCATTTTTAAAAAGAGTGATGGCATCTTTCTCTTCTTGATGTTCGTTTTTTTCTTGATTGGTTTTGTAGCGCTGGGCGTCTCCTTCAAAATGACCATAATTCCGATATGTCATGCATTCAATCAATGTCGGACCTTCTCCATTTTTTGCTCGTTCTATCGCTTGTTCTGCTGCTTGATAAACGGCTGTCACATCTTTTCCATCTACTTGAATACCCGGAATACCATAACTGGCGGCTCGATCCACAATCGATTTGCAGCTTGAAGCATAGGAAAATGGCGTCGCTTCCCCGTAACCATTGTTTTCTGCGATGAAAATGACTGGCAGTTTCCAGATGGCAGCGAGGTTGATTCCTTCGTGAAAAGTTCCTTGATTGTTAGCACCATCCCCAAAAAAGCAAACGCTTACATTATCTGTCTTTTTATATTTAGCTGTGAGGGCCGCCCCGCACGCAAGTGGAAAGCCGCCTCCAACAATTCCGTTGGCACCGAGCATTCCTTTATCAAAATCTGCAATGTGCATAGATCCACCTTTTCCTTTACAAAGGCCTGTGGCTTTTCCATAGATTTCTGCCATCATTCCTTTTAGATCACAGCCCTTAGCGATACAATGACCGTGGCCACGGTGTGTACTTGTAATACTGTCTTGTTCATTCAGATGAGCGCAGACTCCTACAGCAACAGCTTCTTCACCAGCATAAAGATGGACAAAACCTGGCAAGATCCCCTTTGTAAAAAGCGTGTGTACTTGATCTTCAAATTGGCGGATTTCCTGCATTTTTTGATACATCCAAACGGCTTTTTCTTTTGTGAGTGCCATTTCCATGATAAAACCTCCTATCTTTTTTGCTTGCACTTCTATACAAGCAAAAAGCGTGCCAACATCATGGCGCTTGAAAGCTTAGGTTTTTGAGCGATTCACACTGATCAAAAAAGAGACAAAATGAGACTTGCGTCTCTATTTGTCTCAATATGTCTACTTCATCTCACAAAAAAAGCATCCCATAAAGGAATGCTTATCACTCTGAACTGATTGTACGCTGCCATTTTAATTTTCCTTTGCAGACGCCGCACACATAACGAGAGGTATCAACTCGCCTTTTCCTGATAAAATACTGACCGCATCCTGTGCAGACATATTCTTGCCGTTTCTGTACACACCGTTTATTTTGTACGGTCTTTAGCGGTGTACAAAAACGCGGGGCTCCTACTTGTTTTAATAACTCTTTAAAGGAACGGTCACGATGCTGATAGCCTTTTCCCTCAAGATGCAGATGATAATGACACAGCTCATGCTTGATGATCCCGATTAATTCTTCTCGTCCATGTTCCTCTAGGTATCGGCGGTTCAGTTCGATATTGTGTGTTCCAAGTAGATACCGCCCGCCTGTCGTTTTGAGACGGTCATTAAAAACAGCCTGATGGCGGAATGCCTTACCAAAGAACTGCTCAGAAATATGCTCTGTTAACTGCTGTAACTCTCTCTCCTTCAATCAAGATCGTTCCTTTCTATAAAAACATCGAACGGGACAATTTCCCCTTTGCATACATTGAAGGTACACCCACTGTTTCGATCAAAGGAGGAATGGGCGATGCCCAACTGGCTGAAAAATCAGATGCAGAAGGCTTTTTTCGAAAAAAATCATTACCAAATCAAGTTGTTGAATCAATGCTGGTACTTCTACAGAAAAAAACATTCAGTCGCATCAAGGCACACCCCATCCTAAGGTGCGCCTCGTTTTTTGTTTACTCTGGTTTCAGCATGGAGAGGGCAACGCGGCCTTTTGTCTGGTCAACGGAGTCCACCCATACAGTCACAATGTCACCAACTGATACAACGTCAAGCGGATGCTTCACAAAGCGGTTGCTGAGCTTGGAAATATGGACAAGCCCGTCCTGTTTTACACCAATATCAACGAATGCGCCGAAGTCTACAACGTTTCTCACTGTACCTTGCAGCTCCATTCCTTGCTTCAAGTCCTCTAATTTCAACACATCTGTTTTTAAAAGAGGTTTTGGTACTTCATCGCGCGGATCACGCTCAGGTCTTGTCAGCTGATCGACGATATCTTGTAGTGTAATGATACCAATATCAAGCTGCTCTGCTGCTTCGTCCAGCTTGACCTCTGCGATTTTCTCCTTTAACTGGTCTGTGCCAAGATCATTTGGTGTCATCTTGATCATGCGTAAGAACTGTTTTGTTTCTTTATAGCTCTCTGGGTGAATGCCTGTCCGGTCAAGTGGATCTTGTCCGTCTGCGATGCGCAGGAAGCCGATACACTGCTCATAAGTCTTTGCCCCAAGTCTTGGAATGTCCTTTAGCTCTTTTCTGCTTGTGAATCTTCCAATCTCTTCGCGGCGCTTGATGATATTCCCTGCGACAGCTTTTGAAAGACCTGACACATATTGCAGCAGCGCCTGTGAGGCCGTATTGACGTTCACACCGACTTGGTTGACGACCGTCTCTACCACGAAGGTTAACGAGCTGTTTAATTGCTTTTGGCTCACGTCATGCTGGTATTGGCCCACTCCGACAGACTTCGGATCAATTTTCACGAGCTCTGCTAAAGGATCTTGTAATCTTCGAGCAATGGATATAGCACTTCGTTCTTCGACTTGCAGGTCTGGAAACTCTTCTCGCGCCAGTGCAGACGCAGAGTATACACTTGCTCCTGCTTCATTCACAATCAAATAGGAGACTGGCTGATCCAGCTCTTGAATGAGGTCTGCAATGAATTGTTCGGTCTCTCTTGAGGCTGTTCCATTTCCAATCGCAATGACTTCAATGTTAGATGATTGAATGATCTCTTTCACTTTTTGTTTCGCTTCCGCTTTTTTCTGTACAGGCGGGTGCGGGTAAATGACGCCTATATGATGGACTTTTCCTGTATCATCCACGACGGCTAATTTACAGCCTGTACGAAATGCAGGGTCCACTCCAAGTACACGTCTCCCTTTCATCGGCGGCTGAAGCAGTAGTTTTCTTAAGTTTTCAGCAAAAATATGAATCGCTTGTTCCTCTGCTTTTTCTGTCAGCTCTTTGCGTATTTCTCGTTCGATGGAAGGCTGAATGAGGCGTTTATACGCATCGTCAATTGCCGCTTCGATAAACGGTCTCGCCGTCGTCTGTTTGCCTTTTATGACTTGTTTGTCGAGATAGAAACGAATATTTTCAGCAGGTGGCTCGATGGCTGCCTTTAAGATGCCTTCTTTCTCTCCACGATTGACCGCTAGTACGCGGTGAGGCACTATCTTTTTGATGGGCTCTTGATAATCGTAATACATTTCATAGACATTTTTCTCATCGCTCTCGATGTCTTTTCCTGATGTGACCAGACTTCCCTTTTGGTACGTTTCGCTGCGAATCCATTTCCGCATATCAGGATCATCTGCCAGCTGTTCAGCAATGATGTGCTGCGCGCCTTCAAGTGCCTCTTCTACACTTGTTACTTCCTTTTCTTCGTTGATAAAAGAAGCGGCCTTCTTCTCGATCTCATCGCTTGGCAGGGTGAGTATATATTCTGCCAGCGGCTCGAGCCCTTTTGCTTTGGCTACATTCGCCTTTGTTTTACGTTTTTGTTTGAATGGTCGGTATAAATCTTCGACCTCTTGCAGTTTATGAGCTTGTTCAATTTTTTGTTTTAATTCATCCGTCAGTTTGTCTTGTTCTGCGATTAAGCGAATGACTTCTTCTTTTCGGTTCATGACATTTTGGATATATGTATAGCGCTCTGAAATGGTTTGAATTTGCACCTCATCCAGAGAGCCTGTCTGCTCTTTCCGGTAACGGGCAATAAACGGGACGGTGTTACCATCCTCTAAGAGCTTGATGACACTTTCAATTTGTTTTGTTGAAAGCTTTAATTCTGTTGCAATTTGTTTCAATAAAAAGTCAGATGTCTTCATACTTTGCATCCCCTCACTGTGTCTTCTCTTTTAGTGTATCAAAAAAATCGGCAAAACAGAAAAAAGGTCAGCTATTTTACATGAGCTGACCAAGTACATAGGTGAGATCGTCTTTCTTGTCTTGTGTGTATGTTTCAAGCTGTTTGGCAATGTCTGCAACTGAATGACTATGCTTTAAACACATTCTCATGTTTGGCACATTCAGTCCGTCTGAATACATAATGAATGTCGATCCTTTTTCGTAGGAATAGGTGTATGTTTTATATTTTCTAGGTTTCCCTGATAAGTATCCTGATGTCGGAAGTGGATAAATATAGTCGCCAGAAGGGGCATTCAAGATGAACCGAATATTACCAACCGAACAATAGGTAAACTGCTGCTGGGAAAAATTCACCTTTAATATGGCTACAGTGGCTCCGCGTTTATTTTTCATCGCCTGATTGCATCTGTCGATGAGGGTCGTCATATCCTCATGTCCATATTCTTCGACAATTTCGCTGACTAAAGAAGATGATTCATTGGCGAACTGACCGCTGCCTAATCCGTCTGCCACAGCACAAATTAGTTCTTCATCATCTGCTTTAATAAAAAAACTGTCCCCGCAGCATGATTTCCCTTCTTTATTCGATTGATAGATAATGGCATTCACATGCTCATGCTGTTCAATCTGCTTCATTACCCTAGCTCCATAGACGCATCTTCTGATAATGCATCTCGTAGTTTTTTAACTGCCTTCCGTTGCAGTCTCGATACATGCATTTGGGATATCCCTAGTAAATCGCCTGTTTCTTTTTGACTCTTATTTTGCAAATAAGTCAGATTGATAATCTCTTTTTCCCGATCTGTCAGAACATGAAGCACACTCTCAAGCATCATTTTTTGGTTTACACGTTCGTAGCCCTCTTCCTGTGAGCCAACAACGTCTAAAATGGTGACTGTGCTTCCTTCAGAATCAGCCTCTACGCCTTGGTCAACAGACAGTGCTTGATAGCTTTTGCCCATCTCCATGGTTTCCAGTACTTCTTCCTCTGTCACATCTAGGTATTCTGCAATTTCTTGGACTTGCGGTGATTTTTGCGTCTCTGTTGTTAGATGATCAACAGCCATCTTGATTCTTGGTCCAAGCTCTTTGATTCGCCTTGGTACATGGACACTCCATGTTTTATCTCGTAAAAAGCGTTTGATTTCCCCGATGATGGTTGGAATAGCAAAGGCTTCAAATGATTTACCGACTAGCGGATCGTATCGCTTAATGGCGCCAAGTAAACCAATCATTCCAACTTGTCTGAGGTCCTCATGAAAGCTTTTTCCTTTTGAATATTTTTTTGCCAGCATATCAACCAAGTTTGTATAACATTCGACCAGCGTGAGCTGCGCCTGCTCATCTTGGTTGGATTGATAGCTTTGGATAAGGCGATCCACTTCATCTTTAGTTAGTTTCATAGTTTTGGATGGTTGTGTCATGGTCAACTCGCTCCCTGTTTAAAAACTTTGTCATCGCAACGGTAACTCCGGAGTTTGCTTGCACCTCGACTTCATCCATCAATGTTTGCATTAAGTATAAACCAAGACCTCCTTCTGCCAATTGATCCACCGTATGAGCAGATGTATACGGCCCTAGGTCTTCCTGCTTTTGCTTAAAGTCAAAGCTACCGCCTTTGTCCGCGACAATGATTTCTAGACGATCCTCGTAGACAAGAAAGCGAACAGCTACCTCTCCATCTTCGCCATTTTCACCTTTGTAGGCATGCTGAACTGCATTTGTACAGGCCTCACTGACCGCAATTTTTAAGTCCTCAATCTCTTCATAGGCATAACCCATTCGACTTGCTACGCCTGAAAGAGTCAGGCGGATGATGCCTACGTATTCTGGTTTCGCTGGGATTTTCATCTCGATTAGATCTACTGATTCGTTCATTGTACCCCACCCTCTGTCTTTGCAGAAATGTCAATGATGTCCTTTAGTCCAGTAATTTCAAACAACCTTACAAGCCGATCTGACAAGTTCTCAAGCTTTAGTGTTCCACCTGCTTTTTGAGCCGCTTTAAACAACCCAACAAATACACCTAATCCTGTACTATCCATATACGTAACATCCTTCAAACAGATCTCAAGATGCTCTCCCGCCTCGGCTTTAGGCATGAGTGTTTCTCTTAGCTGAGGAGCAGAGTACACATCAATTTCTCCGCTGACACTAATTTTCGTTTTTTGATCTATTTGATGCTCTTTCACTGTCATATTCATTATGCATTCACCTCGAAATTCTTGTTTCCTAGAATTTTATATACCCGCATCTTCACTTTCTAAACCTTTCTTTTGAGCACAAGTAAAGTGAAGTCATCGTGAAGCTGAAAATCTTGTAGCTTGAGTAAGCTGGCATAGATGGCATCGACCATTTCCTGAGCTGAGTAGGGTAGGTGCTCTGCTATAAGCGCTTTGATATCCTCCCGCTCTAAAAAGCCGTCCTCCGACTTAGATTCTGTAACACCATCGGAGAATAAGATCACCATATCTCCTACGTCCAAATGCTTCTCATACTGCTTATAATCAAAATCTGGTGCGATTCCAAGTACAAGCCCTTTTGCATCTAAATCGTAAAATTTGTTCTCTTTATTGCAATAGAAAAAGCCCGGCTCATGACCAGCCGATGCATATTTAAATTCATGCGTTTCTTTATTATAACTGCCATAAAACATGGTGATAAACATACTTGGGTCTACGTTTTGCTCGACAACACGATTAAGGGTTTTCAGCACTTTAGTTGGACCGCTCCCTGACTCAGGCAAGGAATCCATCGCATATTTAATCATCGACATACAAAGCGCAGCTGGGATTCCCTTTCCAATGACATCTGCGATCGCAATATTAATCGTATCGTGATCAGTGACGAAATGGTAATAATCTCCACTCATCTGTTTTGCCGGTACACTGATCGCCCCAATATCGAACGTATCTCCTTCTGGAATTTTCGTTTCCAGAAGGGTTTGCTGAACATTTGCAGCAATTTCAATTTCAGATTTAATTTCTTGCTGAATGCCTCTAAGTGTTAAATGTTCCTGATAGGCAAGTCCGTACCCAATCATGACTTCAATTAAGAAGTCTAGTGAATGAAAAACATCTTCCGGCAAATCAGGGTAAAGCTCCTGAATCACTTTTCGGTGAACACTCACTATTTCTTCAGGAGGTATTTGATGCTCAATGGTTTTACGGCTAAATTTTTGAGCTTGATAAAGCGATGTTTCAGTTAAATCACTGATATAACGACTGAGCAGCTGATGGTACCGCTGCTCCATTACCTCCTTAAAATCCATGGTTTCCCTCCTAGCGAAGCCACTTAACAGCTTGTATCTCCGTTCCTTGTTCTGGTGCAGAATCTAATTTAAATTCATCCATCAGTCTTCTGACGCCCGGCAAGCCTGCTCCGAGTCCGCCTGATGTAGAAAATCCGTCTTCCATCACTTTACGTATATCCATGATGCCAGGCCCCTCATCGGCTGCGATGACCTTGAGTCCACGCTTTCCGCGCTCCATCACTTCTTCTATACAAATCTGACCTTTACCAGCGTATAAATAGATGTTTCGAGCTAATTCTGAAATGGCCGTCGTAATTCTTGCTTGGTCAACTGTTCCAAAACCAAGTTCTTTTGCAACATTGCGCCCCAATTGTCTTGCTGCGACTATATCCCATTCCGTCAATATTTTCACACAGGATTGGTCTTTCATATCTATTCCCCCAATTCCCGCTTCAGTGTCTCAAGCCCTTGTTCAAGATCTAGTGCTGTTTGAATTTCTTCCAGCGATATACCAAGTTCAATAAGCGTCACAGCGACTGCCGGCTGTATTCCTGTTAATACAACTTTTGCCCCCATGAGCTTGGACATGGTGATCACATCGCCTAATACCTTTGCGATAAATGAATCAATCATATCGACGGATGTTAAGTCAATGACAACACCGTTTGCTCCTGTTTCATGAATTTTATTCAGTAAGTCTTCTTGAAAGTGAAGAGCTGTTTGATCATCAAGCTCCCACTGTATTGAGATCAGAAGACAATTATATAATTTTAAGATTGGAATCTTCGGGTGATTTCTCAATTGGTTATCCCTCCAATGAAACAATTTTTCGATTTGTCATTTCCAAAGCAGTTTGAATTCCTTTTTGAAGGGTATTCTTTGTTGTAACCTGAGATAAATCAATTCCAAGGTTAACGATCGTTTGGGCTATTTCTGGGCGAATACCGACAAGTAAACACTTCGCTCCTACTAATCTCACAGCCTCTGACGCTTGAATGATATGGTGGGCCACCATTGTATCTACGACAGGTACCCCCGTGATATCAATCAAGACGACCTGTGAGCGATGTTTGACGACACCATTGAGCAGATTCTCCATAATTTTTTTCGCACGATCTGTATCAATTGTTCCAACAAGTGGCATGACGGTGATGTGCTCAAATACAGGAATAAGCGGGGCAGAAAGTTCCTGTAGCGCCATTTTTTGAAGGCTGACGGTTTTTTCCCATGAGATGGAGTACTGGTTTAAGATCTCGTTATGGATGGGTGTGATGAATCGATCGATTTGCCAAATGAGGTCATGACTTTCTTGTGTTGTATCTTTGTCATCGTTCATTTTTTCATATAAATGTGTACGGATTTCCGTTAGACCGTTTGCCAGTAACTTAAGTGATATACCCATTTGAACAATTTTTAAAGCAAAATTTTGCACTTTTTCTTCAAAATCCTCACTATACCCCTCTGAAAGAGATGTAATGATTAGTTGAACATATTCCGAACAGATGGTTTCATACATTTTGTCGTTCAGCATCATGTCCGTTTCTTTTTCTCCGAGTCGTTTTAAAATGTCCGTCCACTCATTTTCTAATTCCTTTTGATGCTTTCTTGCAAAAGCTAACACGATATGATTCGACATGTTTTACCCCCTACTTACATTTAAAACTCTTCTTTAGTCTGTCTTCATTATAACGTTAATAAAAATTGAACACAAAAAAAGTTGCTCCCAGTAGAGCAACCATATCTCACCATATTAAAAATCAATAAGAGCCAAACTAACTTGTAAGGCTTCATCAACCTTCTCCATCATCTCATCATCAAGATGTGTGATTTTATCTGTCAATCTTTGTTTATCGATTGTACGAATCTGTTCCAAAAGAATGACAGAATCTCGTTCAAAGCCGTAGCGCTTTGCATTAATTTCGACGTGAGTCGGTAATTTCGCTTTTTGTATTTGGGCTGTTATGGCTGCAACGATAGCAGTCGGGCTAAAGCGATTTCCAATGTCATTTTGAATCACCAATACCGGGCGAACCCCGCCCTGCTCGGAGCCAACAACAGGAGATAAATCAGCAAAGTAAACATCACCGCGTTTAACAATCAAATGTTTAACCCCCGCTGACTAATCGCTC
Organism: Bacillus sp. FSL K6-2431; assembly: GCF_038005165.1. Taxonomy (NCBI): domain Bacteria; kingdom Bacillati; phylum Bacillota; class Bacilli; order Caryophanales; family Bacillaceae; genus Bacillus; species Bacillus sp. FSL K6-2431. The sequence goes on from NZ_JBBOSQ010000001.1 coordinate 1,577,876, forward strand.
AACTGTATTCTCAGCCTCAAACTCTGCGTATTGTGCCTCTGAAGAGATATTCAGATTAATTTTTGCCATCTCCATGTAGCCGCGTCTCATCGATTCACGATTTTGTCGAATATTACGTTCACGAATATACGTTTTTGTCGCTCGGTAGATCAATTCATTTCTTGTTACCTTATCCTGCTCTGCTACTCGTTCGATCTCAGACATTAAAGCCTCCGGCAGTCGAATCTTCATTTCATTTGTTGCGCTGGATTCAGACAAAAAACATACACCTCCACAAAACTTACGGATACCGTATCGATCCATTCCAAGACTAATCATACCATTATTCAATGCACAAGCAAAGCTGTTTTTTCATGAATTCTTATTAGAACATGAAGCGGCTCGCCACCCGTAAATCAAGATGATAATGGAGTTCCTCTTTCCCATTATACGCTTTTTTCCGAAAATCATACGGTATTTCCAAAATCTCTAAAAAAGGGAGAATGTTTACCCTACTTTTGTCGAATAAAAAAGAACGAAGTCAGTTTGACTATCGTTCTTTTGAATGTTGTTTATAAAAAACTTGGCCCGCCTTGAAGGAGCGGATTCCGCACATGCACTCTTTCGCCGTCCTCTAAATATACTCTTGGAACGCGGTGGCCAATCGAGCAAGTGACTTCATAGTTAATGGTTTCAAGCCTTTTGGCGATTTCATCGACTGATACCATGTCTTCTCCTTGCTTACCAATCAAAACGACCGGCTCGCCTACTGGAAGCTTGTCTTTCAGTTCAATCATGAATTGATCCATACAAACCCTTCCTGCGATCTTCCGGCGTTTTCCGCCAACAAGCACTTCCGTTGCTGCCAGCTTCCTGATCCACCCATCTGCATAGCCGACTGGAACCGTGCCGATCCACGTATCTTGATTGGCTGTATACGTCGCCCCATAACTGACACTCTCACCCTCTTGAATATGCTTTACATGGGCAAGCTTTGTATGAAGAGACATGGCTTCTTCGAGCTTGAAAGGCAATTCATCTTTGATTTCTTCAGACGGTGACAGCCCGTACATACTGATGCCGAAGCGAACCATATTAAACAAAACGTCTTTAAACCTTAAACCTGCAGCACTGTTGGCGCAATGAACGAGCAGCTTGTCCGTATGAAGCGGCTCAAGCAGTGTTTGAAAGGTGTCGACCTGCCGATCAAAGTAGGCTTCATCCTTTTCATCTGCTGTCGCAAAGTGAGTAAATACGCCTTCCAGCTGTAAATAAGAGTGCTCGCTGACAAGCTTTTTCACTTCGTTCACTTGCTCTATCGTTTTCACACCTAATCGGTTCATTCCGCTGTCTATTTTCAAATGAAAACGTATCGGTTGTCCCATCTGCCCTTTCACCACTTTGGTGACGTCTCTCAGCCAATCGATGGAGTAAGCGGTCATGATGACATTGTAACGAACGGCGACTTTGACATATTCCGGCGGTACTGCGCCGAGTACAAGTATTGGTGCTTTGATGCCTTTATTTCTTAAAGAAACCGCCTCATCTAAAAAGGCGACGGCTAATACGTCTGCTCCTGCTTTGAGAGCAGCTCTCGCCACTTCTATATCTCCATGTCCATATGCATTGGCTTTCACCACAGCCATCAGTTGAACACTTTGACCGATATGATCTTTCATATGTGAAACATTATGCTTGATTGCTGATAAATTAATTTCTGCCCATGTGTCTCTATAAAAGGCATTTGTGTCCATCCGTCACACTTCCCTATTGAATGATTCAATCCCCTCATATGATACTAAAAATCAAGAATAATGTGAAACAAATCAAAGAAAATCAGCCCATGCATAGGGCTGATGTTTCATTTCTAAGGCTCTCGCCTGAGGTATTTATTTAGCTGACTGGCCTTCTACACTCTTTGCAACCATCAAGAGCTCTTCCTTCGATAGATCACTTGAAGAAATCAAGTAGTCCACTCCGTCAGATGTCCATGAAAGGGATTGATCTGTGAGAACCCCAACTGTCATGCCAAGGTCGACTGGCTCACCGTTCATTGTCACAGGCGTAGATGCTTCAGCGACTCTCGCTTTTTCCTGAATGAGTGTGAAGGATTTCTTTCCGCCATACGTCATGACATAACGCTTACCGGCATCTGTCATCATTTCTTTCTCTTCCATCTTCTTCACACCCTCTGGCATGTCAACTGGCGTTTTCACCGCAAAGCTGTCAGATGGGTCTGCACTTGTGGCAACATCCATTTGAGAGAGTGTCATGTTTTTCTTCTCATCAAATGCATCTTTGTCAAAGGATTTATTGAATTCAAAGTGAGAGAATTCCACTTTCACCATTGGCTTTTTGTCGCTATCCAGTACTTTCACACTGGCAGGCGCCATTGTTTTTTTATGAAAGGTAATCTCTTGGGTAGGCAGCATTTGGTTGTGCTGATAATTGGTTTTGGTTTCAAACACATACTTTGAATCTTTCGCTTTGAACTGAGCGGCACTGTCATTTTTAATGTCCTTCACGAGTGACTCAAATAAGTAGACCTGACTGCTATTATTTGGCCAATCACTGTGGAAACGGAAGCTCTTGTTCAATGAAGGTGTCAGCACAAACACACCATTGCCATTTCTTAAAATGACTTGACTCTGATCCTTTTTCGGATTTTCTAAATAGACACGGTAAAGTTCCGGCTTCTTGTACCAAATTTCTACTTGATACTCCTGCGGGTCATTTCCTGTCTCAATGGTCATTTTTGCTTTGGCTTTGTATGATGTCATTTCCCCTGCCTTTTTGTTTAAATCTCCAACGATATCCTGCTGAGATTTTTGACCGCATGCGGAGAGAATCAGTACAAAAAGGATTCCCGTTACAAGCAAAACAAAGCTTTTTCTCACCCTTTTCAACCCCTTCGTTAATTGTGTTAAAAGGAAGAAACCGCTTGTTTGACTTTAACAGTACGCCTCAAGAGTTAACTGCGTACCGCGAACCATCAAAGCCTGTTAGCAACTCGCCCTTCCTTATCGCACTACCCAATATATGAAGGGGGGACAAACAATATGCAGACTAGCTTGACAACCTTTCAATTAAAACTTGTGCAGCAGCATATTCTTTCGTGTGAGTGATGGACACGTGAACCTGGTCACCCTTCGTCTTTTCGCTTTTGATGAAAGGTTTTCCAAGTTCGTCTTTCTGGATCTCCATATCATGAAAGCTTAAATGCCGGCCGATTCCCGTTCCGTATGCTTTAGCGAAAGCTTCCTTTGCTGCAAAACGTCCTGCCAAAAATTCCAGCTGCCTCTTTTCACTGAGTGTGTGAAAGATGTCTTGTTCACTTAACGTTAAAATCCGTTCTGGTAAACGAGGCTGTCTACTAAGCACGCGCGCGAGCCGGTTGATCTCTACTATATCAATACCTATTCCTTTGATCATGAGGTACCTCCTATGAGACTCGTACTAATTTGGATGTTCTCTTCATAAACGTGTTACTATAAACTTACCATTATCTAGTCAAAAGGGGTTTGTTATGTTTATTCGAACGGAGAGCTTTCAACAATTTATTAGATCGTATCCAATCGTCACAACGATCCTTGCTTTGCAATTTGGTCTATGGCTTATATTTGCGCTTCCTATCCCTCTTATACAGCTTGGTCACGACCATCTCGTCGGTTTCAATTATGGTGTAGCTACTGGAGAATGGTGGCGGCTCATCACACCTATTTTCCTTCACGGAAGTCTGACCCATATTTTGTTCAATTCTATGTCTTTGTTCTTATTCGCTCCAGCGCTTGAGCATTTGCTTGGGAAGGTTCGATTTCTCATTATCTATCTTGGTGCAGGGTTCATTGGCAATCTCGGAACCTATTGGGTGGAGCCTTTAGAGTATGTACATGTCGGCGCGTCTGGTGCGATCTTCGGTTTGTTTGGCGTTTATTTATACCTTGTTCTATTTAAACCGCATATGATGGACCGCGGCAATTCTCAGGTGATCTTAACGATTCTTGCCGTCTCTGTCATCATGACGTTCGTCAACTCGAACATCAATATCATGGCTCACTTATTTGGATTAATCGGCGGCATGCTCCTAGCACCTCTTACGCTATTTTTCCATTCAAAAAAAAGACGCTACTAACCTCATAAAAAAATGTCGATCACTCCTATGAACAGGAAGCGGATCGACATTTTTTGTTTAAGAAGATTTATTTTTTTCATACGAATACCAATCCATTACACGTGCTGCATCTTCTTCCTCAAGGTGATGCACACCAAAGGAATCAAGCAGCGCAGAGGATTTCACAAAGGTGTGAATACTCGCCACTCGGCCTTTCTTTTGGAAGAAAGATTGCGTCATCGTATAGTTTTGCATTCGTTTTCTCAAGACAATGCCAGTGGTTTTGCCAATGCCTCTTGATGTCAGTTGAATCAATGGATCTTTGATCTTATAGCCTGATTGTTTATAAGCTAAATAACCAAAAAACAAAGCAATAGGCAGCGGAATAAGTGCCAAATACCCCCATGGCGGAAAACGGACAGATAGGATTACGCCGACAAGTAATGGCACAAAGCCGAAAGAGATCAGGTAGCGCTTGAGCGAACGCTTTGGCACCTTTTTCAGTTCAGCTTCTGGCGCCAAATGATAATCATCTGTGAATTGAGAGAGCAGTTCGTTGATTTTTTTCTTCCGAATCAGTGGAAATAAGACGGAAGAGGTTTCTTTTTCTGTAATAGAACCTCCTGCACTCACAAGCATCACCGTCGCAAAGCCAAAGGGTTCACGAAGAATATTTTCTTTGATTTTCACTGCTTGAATTCTCGCAAGCGGAATGGTCATTTGATGCCTCTCAATGAGCCCTCTTGTGATGATGATGTCTTTCCCTTTTCGTTTCGCGGTAAAATTCGCATATTGAAGGGCTGTTACCCCAACACTAAGAATCCAAGCAATCAATACGGCAATAAATATGAGAATCGCATAAATCTCAACACTCGCATGACTTAAAAAAGAAAACCGCTTGAGGAAACCGTCCAAAGGAAGAATTTCATCTATTTGTGTGTAAATGGCGAGGCACCCAGAAATAATGACTCCGATCCCACTGGAAGTGGTCGCAGCCAAAAGCAGCTCTGGTATACCCATTCGGTAGGAAACATTGATTTCTTTTTCTACAGGTTGCTGCGCTGTCAGAGGATCATGCGGGACATCCCCATTTTCATCCACTTCTTCTTGCTGCAAGCTTTTCTTCCGGTTGAAAATCGATTGCTTTAATTGTTCCGCTTCTGCTTTTGTAATCGCCGTCAGACTCACTTCCGGACCGTCTGTTCCGCCAGCTGTTTCGATTTGGACCCGCACCAAACCAAAAATCCGTTGGAAGATACCTTCACTTGTATTCACCGTTTGAATTCGCTCTAACGAAATATATTTTTTCTTTTTTGTGATGACGCCCGATTCCACGCGAAATTCATCCTCTTCCATCCGGTAGGTAAATCGCCTCCATGCTAAAACGGTTGAAACAGCTTTCCATAAAAGAAGCACACCAAGAAAGATAAATGCATAAAAACGAATGCTCGAATTCGAGTTCACAAAAATAAGCACGAAAAAAGGGATAATGAAGTTTTTAATCATGGATACGGCATCTGATATAAAATCAATGAACATCGAGATTGGATGTACACGTTTTGGTTCAGACATCATCTTCCGTCACCCTTGCTAAACGAGATATGTAATCACGAAGCTCATCTGCTTCTTCTAATTCTAGCGCCGGTATATCATGAACTGTGGCAGCAGTCGATATTTGAACAGATGCCAAACGGTAGCGCCTTAAGAGCGGTCCTTGTGATGTATCGACATGCTGGACACGCACCATCGGTACAATCACACGTGTAACGCGAATGAGTCCATGCTGAATTTCAATTTCATTTTCGAATACTTCGTAGCGCCAGATGCGATGACGTATTTTCGGTATAAGCCAAATGCCAAAAATAACCTGCAAGACCCATAAACCGGCGAGGATGGCGCCAATCCAATATGGCCACTGTAGATAATAACTAGCAACAAATACCCCAATGATGATGAGTAAGAAAATCAATGAGATAATTCCATTTTGAAGACGCCATACCTTTAAACCATTTAAACTTATTTGACGTTGCGGCTGTTTTCTCACATTCTTCCCCCATTCTCTTACTTTTCTATCAATATATTACGAAAGAAAGCCTAAAAAGTTTCAGTAAACCTGTTAAAAAAAGCGAATCCTGCAAAGGATTCGCTTTTGAATTAGCTATTATAAGATTTCTTTTGACGGCGATCGCTAGAAGAACGATTGCGGTCATTTGAAGAACGCTTTTTATCACCGTAAGATGAACGGCTTTTTCCGCGATAGCCGCCTCCGCCGCCACCGTCTCTACGTTTAGAAGAGCTGCGGTTGTTACGATTGCGTTTTGAAACCATTGGTGCTTCATCTGTCAAACGAACAGGCGTTGCATCTGGCTCTTTTGTCATCATTTTGATGGCAGCCGCAACCACTGTGACAGAATCATGATCTTCTAGCAATTCAGCAGCAGCTGTCATGTAGAAGTTTAAGTTGTTTTCACTGATGATTGTGCGCAGACGATCAATGGTTACTTGTTGTTGTCCCTCGATTGCCTCATCTAGTGTTGGTTCTTTCATACGATCCATTTTACGTTTAGTTGTTTGCTCGATCGCACGAAGCATATCTTTTTCACGCGGAGTGATAAATGTCACCGCCATACCTGTACGTCCAGCACGTCCAGTACGTCCAATACGGTGTACGTAACTTTCTGGATCTTGTGGTACGTCAAAGTTATACACGTGTGTTACGCCTGAGATATCAAGTCCACGTGCTGCAACGTCTGTTGCTACAAGCACATCGATTGAACCTTCTTTGAATTTACGAAGAGCAACCATACGTTTCGCTTGAGTCAAGTCACCATGAATTCCTTCAGCTGTATAACCTCTAAGGTTAAGTGCTTCAGTCAATTCGTCAACGCGGCGTTTCGTACGGCCGAAGACAATTGAAAGCTCAGGTGATTGAATGTCAAGAAGACGAGTCAATGTATCAAACTTCTTACGCTCATGGATATCCAAGTAGAACTGTTGGATGTTAGAGACAGTCATTTCTTTCGCTTTTACTTTTACGTGTTCTGGGTTTGTCATGAAACGTTCTGCAATGCGCTTAATTGGTGCAGGCATTGTCGCAGAGAATAAAAGTGTTTGGTGTTCACTTGGTACATTTGAAAGGATCGATTCAATGTCTTCGATGAAACCCATGTTTAGCATTTCGTCTGCTTCATCAAGCACAACAGTTTCAACATTTTGAAGACGCATTGTACGACGGTTAATGTGATCGAGTAAACGTCCTGGAGTCCCTACGATGATATGAGGATTTTTCTTGAGCGAACGGATTTGGCGACCGATATCTTGTCCACCGTAAATCGGAAGTACACGCGCACGCTTGTCTTGGCCAATTTTGTATAGCTCTTCAGATACTTGAATCGCTAATTCTCTTGTTGGCGCAATGATAATCGCTTGGATATTTGGAGACGCTGGGTCAATTTTTTCTACAAGAGGAATACCAAACGCTGCAGTTTTTCCTGTTCCTGTTTGTGCTTGTCCAATGACATCTTTATTCTGAAGACCGAGAGGAATTGTTTCCGCTTGAATCGGTGTTGCTTCTTCAAATCCCATGCGGTTAATAGCTTTCATGAGACTTTCGCTTAATTGAAAATCTTGAAACGTTATAGTCAAATTATTCAAACTCCTTCTAATTGCTGTTTCAGTAATCTCGTGAATGATCATTAAAAACTGCCCTTACCCGAAAGGACAGGTCCATTATATACAAAGCCCGAATTACCCTACCTTATATCTTACCATTACACTATTTGTTTTTCAACAAGACAGAAATGGATATATCTACTGTTCCACAATGACAGATTCACCATCACTTTGATCGCCATCCATCCATTTCCACTTTTCGAACAGTTGAATTTTTCCGTTATCCAACTGCTTAGGTGTAGAATTGCAAGACCCGCTTCTCATGCTGCCGTCTTTGCTGACATGGTGGTATCTAAAATGAAGTGTTCCATCCTCATTTACAGTTCCTACAAGTACACCAGATACAATACTGCCGCCTTGATATGTGCCCGTTAATATATTCCCGTCCTGACGATATTGAAATATGGTGCCTGCCGATACTTCTCCGTTACTCGAATTAGACTGCGGGACAAAGGTTTTTCCATCGTATTGAAACAACCGAATCAGCCACCTTTTCTTTCCTATTGTACCATAGGCTTGTCACTCATTCGACAAAAATGATGCAATTTTTAACAAGTGGGATTCAATTTATATTAGTTTAGCCACATTTTCGCTTTTCTATAGATTAAATTGTTTTTTTTAGAAATTGCTCTACTTTTCCAAACAATTGCTGTGCACACGGCTCGTGACAAACATGATGTTTACAGTCAGGTAAATAAAACACTTCTTTCTGACGAGACGGGATTTTATGATCAATAAATTGTGCACTTGAAGCTGGCACAATCCCATCGCTTTCCCCTTGAACAATTAACACAGGGAGGTGTAGTTTCTCAAGGGAGCTCTTCGTTTGCTTCACCAGTTTCATAAATTCAACAGCGGCTGACAGCGGTGTGCTCGTTAGCTTATGACGGTATCTATCATACAAAGGATTCGTATCAATCAGCCCAGACAATGATTCTTTCACCAACTGCCTTGTGTCTTGAATCATTTGTTTTGGATTCACATATTTCGCCGCAGCACTTAAAAGGACGAGACGAGCAACTGGATACTTCGCTGCAAGATAAGAAGCAATCATTCCTCCCATGGAAAACCCGATCAAAAAAATGGTATCACATGTTCTGTAAAGAGAAAGAAGTTCTAATTCAGCTGTCGCAATCCATTCTTGATAGAGAATACCTTTTAGCTGAAGTTCATCTCCATGCCCCGGAAGCGTGACAGACTGAACGTTCCAATCTGTCTTCTGCTTTAAATATTGCGCTAGCGGTTCCACTTCATAGGGAGCGCCTGTGAATCCATGTATACATAGACAGCCAATCATTCTGTCACCTTCTTTGCCGCTCACTTTTTATAGCGCAGTAATGACTTCTTCTAATCTCATGCCGCGTGAGGCTTTGATGAGAACAACATCGTCAGGACCTGCTACATCAGCAAGTTTTTTCTTCAGTTCCTCTTTGTCCATAAATGAGGACACGCGCGCGTCACCGAATGATTTCTTTGCTCCTTCAGCGATGAATGCACCTAGGCGGCCATACGTCATCACATGATCAATGAATTCAGGCTTGATGTAGCGGCCTAGTTCATAATGATACGTTTCTTCCTCGCTGCCCATTTCGAGCATGTCTCCAAGGACAAGAATCCTATTTGCAAAGCCGTCCATATCTCCTACAAGATCAATGGCAGCTTTCATGGAAGTAGGACTTGCATTATACGCATCATTGATAACAGTGATTCCTTTTTCTGTTTTAAACAGTTCAAGACGCATTCCTGTTAACTTTGTTTGCATGAGTCCTTGGGCGATTTGTCTTTCATTCAGTCCGAAATGCTGGCCTATGGCAATGGCAGCAAGGGCATTCTTTACATTATGTTTCCCTAATACAGGAATGAGAAACCCCTGGGCATACCCTTCGACCTGAAATTCAGTTCCTTCTGCAAGCTGGTTGATATGCGTTACCTTGATATCACAGTCCTCTGCTTCTCCAAAGGTTTTCACTTGCTGCGAAAGTGCAGTCGCTCTCTCGCGGATCAAAGGTTCATCTCCTAAATAATAAAAGGTACCATCCTTTTTTAGCCCTTTTGTGATCTCACATTTTGCATCAGCAATGGCTTCTCTTGATCCTAAATCTTGCATATGAGATTCTCCGATATTGGTGATGACTGCTGCATCAGGCTCAGCTAGGTTTGACAAGAACTCGATCTCGCCTTTTGCACTCATGCCCATCTCCAAGACAGCTATCTCTGTACCTTCTGGCATCGCAAGAATAGTGAGCGGAAGACCGATATGATTATTAAAGTTACCGTCTGTTTTATGAACTTGATACGTTGTTTGTAAGACGGAATGAATCATATCTTTCGTTGTCGTTTTCCCGTTACTTCCTGTAATACCGACAACACGAGGGTTTTCTTCTTTTAAATATGATTTTGCCAATTGCTGCAGTGCTGCCAGTGTATCGTCGACAAGAATGACAGGTACACCGAACGGTGGATTGGCTTCTTTTTGATTCCAAAGAACGGCTGCGGCTCCAAGCTCCACTGCTTTAGAAGCAAATGTGTGACCGTTAAAATGTTCTCCAATTAAGGGGATAAACAATGCACCTTTTGATACTTTTCGTGTATCTGTCGTCACTCCGTAAATTTGCTCTTCGCCAAAAGCTTGATTAGATAGTGTCCCACCAGCCATTTGGGCGATTTGATTCACTGTACGTTTGATCATGATTTTTTCGCCTCTCTTTCTCATTTCACGTTTGAAGGAAAAGAGACACTACCTAAGGATAGTGTCTGCTTGTTGCTCACATTAAAAAGTCGTTTTAATGGTTTGTTTTTCTTGATGGCGTTCAATTGCAAGTGACACTAGCTTTTCAATTAGCTCTGGATACTCTACACCAGTGTGCTTCCAAAGAAGCGGGAACATACTGAATGGTGTGAATCCAGGCATTGTATTCACTTCATTGATCAACACTTCGCCTTTTTCTGTGAGGAAGAAGTCTGCACGTACAAGACCAGAACCATCTAGGGATTTAAATGCCTTAATCGCCATATCATGAATCGTCTTGTATTCATCTTCTGACACACTCGCAGGAATGATCAAATCTGTATCGCCATCTTCATATTTTGCTTTGTAGTCATAAAAATCTGTTTTAGGTGCAATTTCACCAACGACAGAGCACTTCGGCTCGTCATTTCCTAATACACCTATCTCGATTTCTCTTCCTACGACGCCTTCTTCTACGACCACACGACGATCATATTGGAAAGCCAAGTCGAATGCGGTTTGCAGCTCTTCTTTGCTGCGGCATTTGCTTATTCCAACACTTGATCCCATGTTGGCAGGTTTCACAAAGCATGGATAGCCAAGTACTTGTTCTACCTGTTCTAAGCTGTCTGCTGTGGCTTTCTCATAGTCTTTTTTATTGAAGGAAAGGTGCTTTGCTTGTGCAAGTCCTGCTTGAGCAAAAACATCTTTCATCATGACTTTATCCATACCCGCGGCAGAAGCAAGAACGCCGTTGCCGACATACGGGATATTTAGCAGTTCAAGTAATCCTTGCATCGTTCCATCTTCACCATTTGGCCCGTGCAACAATGGGAAGACAACATCAATCTTCTCATCAGCGGATGCAGGCTGTGGAAACATGCTCTCATTTAAAGAAGTTGGTAAAAACGTCTTTGCGCTCTGTTCAAATTGAAGCATTCTGACGTTTGATACTGGTTCAGTGAGTTTTTCTCCTCTTAGCCATTCGCCCTCTTCTGTAATATAAATTGGATGTATATCGAACTTCTCAGTGTTAAGTGCTTTTGTAACTGCAAGGGCTGTTTGCAGTGATACATTATGTTCGGCTGACTTTCCGCCGTAAATCAATCCTAAACTTATTTTCAATGGATACTCCCCCCACTAAAATTCATCTTTACTATCTTATCACTTTCAAGCAAAAATGCTCTAATTAATTTTTGTTGTTACGGAATTGAAATGATTTGTAAAGTTGTAAGCGCCTCCCGAGCATTTGTATGTCATTCGCCTTTATTTTATATTAAAATGACATTGAAAAGGAGTTGTGACAAATTGAAAAAAATCACAAGTACTGAACAATTCAATGAAATCATTCAATCTGACAAAGAAGTCATCGTTAAATTCTTTGCAACATGGTGTCCTGACTGTACAAGAATGGACATGTTCATTCCAGACATCTTAGAGGCGTATGCTAACCATGAATGGTTTGAAATAAACAAAGATGATTTCCCTGAATTAGCAGAAACGTATCAGGTCATGGGTATTCCAAGCCTGTTAATTTTCAAAAATGGCGAAAAAACAGGTCATTTACACAGTGCAAACGCAAAATCACCTGAAGAAGTGACAGAGTTTCTTCAAGGGCACGTTTCTTAAATCGTGAAACGAAGGACATCAGCAAACACTTGCTGGTGTCTTTTTTTCTCCATCTCTTACATCAAATCTCTTCATAAGACGAATTGTTCAGTCAAAACGTTTCAATGAGCGAAAGAATGTTTTATATAGATGCTTCTCTTACGACAAGAAATGACAGAAATTATTTCCTGGGAAAGAATGAGCGTCGACTAGGCTTCGAATTTGTCGATTACGTGAATTTTCTGAATATAATCTTTACTTCCGGCATTGTGCTTTGTATAATAAAGGTGCTAATTGAAAATGATTATCAATTTCATCTATGTAGAATCCTATAGACGTCTATTCTTATAAAGGAGCGATGAGTCACATGTCTAAGAAGAAAATCAAAACGTATCAGCAATTGATTGAAGAAAACAAGAAAGCCATCATGCGCGATCCTAAAATGATGGAAAGTATATACGAAACCATCGACAAAAAGCATCAGAAGCAGCTTGCAGCTGCTGGACGTGAATCATAAACATAAGGGGGAGCAGTCAAAGCTGGCTGCTCCTCTCTTTTGTCTTTTTCAACAAAAAAAGCCGATAAAATCTATGCTGTGATTTTATCGGCTTTTGTTTTAATGTGATTTCGCTACACGGTCCTGCTTCATTCCTAAATAAATGAGCATATATGTGAGATAACCCATAGTCATTGTTAAACCACCGAAGAAGAACTGAGAAAAGACAGGCTCCTCAAATGTTGTGACAGCTGCAAGTATGATCCAGCTCGCATATAAATAAACCATGAACCATTTCATGTTTCTTTTAAGTGTATACAGAAAGAAAAGACCCGCTAACGAAAAGATCCCCAGCGCTAGTCTGAAATAAATAAGATGATCAAACTGGAAGGCAAAAGACACAAACGAAAACGACAGCAGCAACAAAATGGGTAAAGCCGTAATGAAATTTTTCACGATAGTGCCACCTCCAAGACTCCCTCTTATTATAAGACAAAATCAGCCGGTTATCGTGAAATGCAGACTCGTTTTCACAAAGATGTCACGAATTTTTCTTGTTATTTGACACAATTTTTACACATTTACATCACGCTTCCAAAAAAGAACCCAAGCCGTGCCAACAAAGAAAACAAAATGCGCCCCTACCATAAATAGAGAAAACAAAGGGCTCATGCCTTGGAACGGCGGCGGTCCTTGAAAGCTGTACTGAGTAAAGTCTGTATTAGCAAAAAGCAGGATTTTCCCCCACTGATTTTCTAAAAGAGACATAATAGGCACAAGTGATTTAGCCGCATATAAAACAAAAAACGAGGTCACAAGCGCAACGAGGCTGTTCCTAAACAAGCTGGAACACATAAAAGCGAAGCTTGCCATCATGATCACTTCCACCCACTGAGATCCGATCACAGCAAATGTATGCTGAAATAGTCGTCCCGTACTTTCGTCAAATGCAGTACCAAAGAAAATAAAGCCAAATAGGAAAGCAATGACATAATAAAAAACAAACAAATAGATGACCGTCAGCACAAGTGTGATGTATTTTGACAGGAAAATTTGCAGCCTTGTTTTGGGCCGTATCAATAAAAACTTGATCGTTCTTTTTTGAAATTCTGTTGAGATCAAGGTCGCGCCAATGACAACCGCGAGCACCTGTAAAATAAACACGACGTTTGTGGAATAAGCAAAATAGTTGGCGACAGTGTCTTGTCCACCAAAGCTGGAGATGACTCGTTTCAACGCTAGAGCCATCGCTAATTGAAACACAACAATCAATCCAAGTGCAATGAACGTGATCTTTTTCCTCGTAATTTTCTTATGCTCATTCTTGATGAGTTGAAGCATCTGCCGTCCCGCCTTCCGTCCATTTCATAAATGCCTCTTCAATTGATGGCTTTTGAGGCGTCATTTCAAGTACAGCAAATCCAGCCAGAACAAGCTGTTTGTTCAGCTCAGGCACTTGGTCTTTGTTCAATTGAAGTAATACATGCGCTCCGTTTCGTTCATATGTATAGGCATGTGTATCAAGCCACGCAGCCGCCTTTTCCACTGGCTGAATATTCATGAGCATCTGTTCTTTCCCCTCTATGTCTCGAAGCATGGCACTGGCTTTGATCTGTCCTTTTTGAATGATGATCATGCGGTCACATAGCTCTTCAACCTCATGCAATAAATGTGTGGCGAATAAGACGGACGTTCCTTCTTCTCTTACTAGCGTTTGCAAGTGCTCCCTGAATTCCTTCATACCTGCAGGATCAAGTCCATTTGTCGGTTCGTCTAAAATGAGCAGGTTCGGCTGATGTAATATGGCTTGTGCAATCCCAAGCCTTTGTTTCATCCCCAGTGAATATGTCTTCACCTTCTGATGAATGGCGTGCTCCAGACGAACTCTTTTCACCACTTCCTGTATTCGTTCCTCTGTCACTCCATCGTGCATCGCCGCATACAGTTCAAGGTTTTCGAAGCCTGTTAAATAAGAATAAAATTCGGGATTTTCTATGATTGCACCAACAGATGACATCGCATGTAGGAAATCCTCATCCTGTGAATATCCATTGATCATGATTCGGCCATTGTTTTTTTTCATCAAGCCAACGATCAAACGAATCAAGGTTGTTTTTCCAGACCCATTTGGTCCTAGTAGGCCGACGATTTCCCCTTTCCCTATTTCTATAGATATATCTTGTAAGATCATTTTCCGGCCAATTCGTTTATCGACTTTCTCTACTTTTAGAACAGCAGATTCCAACGTGGTTCCTCCTTCTGATGTAAAACCTAAAGCGGCAAATAAGACCGCTCATTCTGTTAAAAGTATATCACGCAAGACAAGGGACTCCATGAAAAAAAGGGCTGATCGAGTCAGCCCTTCTTTTACATTACATGGATAGATTCGGTGATGCTGCGTCTTTCTCGTGTTTTTTCTCCGTTTCTGTCACAATCACCGCACATGCGGCGTCACCTGTAATATTGACAACGGTTCTTGCCATATCTAATAAGCGGTCTATGCCAAGGATGAGCGCAATGCCTTCAACCGGCAGATTCACAGAGTTCAGTACCATAGCGAGCATAATGAGCCCAACTCCTGGCACACCAGCTGTACCGATACTTGCTAAGACAGCCGTTAAGACAACCGTCAGCATTTGGACAAGCGTCAGTTCAACTCCATACACTTGCGCGATAAAAATAGTCGCGACCCCTTGCATAATCGCTGTGCCATCCATATTAATGGTTGCACCAAGCGGCTGTACAAAGCTTGAAATCGGCTCCGGCACCTTCAAACGTTTCTGGGCTGTTTCCATCGAGACTGGGAGGACTGCGTTACTACTTGACGTACTAAATGCGACAACCATTGCTGGAGAAAATCCTTTGAAAAATGCCATCGGATTTCGCTTCGCTAAAATGGCGACAGTTGACCCATAAGTTAGGAAGAAATGCAGCACGAGCGCAACTAACACGACCGAGAAATAAAGGCCCATCGCTTTCATCGCATCAAATCCCTGACTGCCAATGGCAGTTGCGATCAAACCGAATGTTCCGTACGGTGCGAACTTCATCACTATGCCGACAAGGTACATCATTAATTCATTTCCTTGTTCAAACAGCTTTAGCAAACCTTCCGTCTTCTTCCCAAGCATGGCAATGCCAAGACCTAAAAATACACAAAAGACGATGATTTGAAGCATGTTTCCTTCAACTAAAGATTGGACTGGATTGGTTGGGATGATGTTGAGTAGTGTTTCTGCCATTGATGGGGCTTCCTCTGCGGAATAATCAGCTGCTTTCGTATCAAAATGACCGAATGCTCCCGGCTTGATTAATAAGGCTAATGAAATGCCAATGATGATGGCAAAAGTAGTAGTAAGCAGGAAATAAGTAATGGTTTTTACGCCGATTCTGCCAAGCTTTTTCGGATCACCTAGACCTGCTACACCTAGTGTGATGGAAAAGAATACGATCGGCACCACTAACATTTTAATCAGGTTTAAGAAGATTTGACCTAGAGGCGTAAATAGATAAGGGTCTAACACTTTGAATACATTTGGAGCAAAAATGTTAAGCAATAGTCCTGTGATTGCACCTACAAACAAGGCAATAATAATTTTCGTCGCTAGCTTCAATAAAATCTCCCCTTCCTCATCAACAAAGACCCACAAGAGAGTTTTCTCGTGGGTCTTTGTTTCCATACACGTACCACTGTTTACTCTCTTCACGCCGATGAGGTTAGCTGACGGGTTAGGACGAAGAGATGTCCTTTTTTCTCACAGAGAAAAATTCACCCCAAAAACATGGGTCCCCCATTCCTTTAGAAGGATTAAGCGTGTGGTAATATGATATTTTCATACTATTTATACCTTATTTTCGGAAAATTGTAAACAGGTTCATATGAACTTTTTAATTACTTTCTTCCTTATTCGTGACCTCCAAAATATCTAAAATGAACACAAAGATCGGGATACCAATAATCAGTCCCCAAATGCCGATGTAGTGTTCAGAGAAGATCAGCACAACAAATGTGAAGAAGATAGGGAGTTCTGTTTTTGCTGACATGAGCTTCGGGTTTAGGAAATAGGCTTCAATGGCATGGATGATGACGATCACAAGCACGATATACAGGACATACATGCCGCCTCCAAGCGTATACGCAATGATGCTGAGTGGAATAAGTGAGATAACCACACCTGCCACAGGGATTAAGCCTAGCAAAAAGACCATGACCGCTAATCCAAATAATTGCGGGAATCCCATAATACCTAGCGCAATGGTTGTTAAAACACAGTTAACAGTTGCAATAATAAACTGTGCTTCGAGTACCTTTCCGAACGTTCTGGAAAATTTACGTCCAAAGAAGGCGATTTCGTTATAGAACACAGAGATTTTACTCGTTTTGAACTTGTTCATGAATTGAATGAGGCGTTCCTTTTCGAACAGGAAGAACATGCTTAATATTAAGGACATAATGACCTGGATACTGAACGTACTGAAATCAGTTAAGTATGTATAGAGGAAATTAAACCCTTTCTCAAAGTAAGCTGATATTTTAAAATCTCCGAATACGTTCGTGATGACATCAATGAAGGGTAAATCTTGTGGATGATCTGCAATTTTCTTTCCTAAATGAAATAGCTGCTCCACCTGTTTGGCGATGATTGGCACAAACACGAATCCGCCAACCGTCAATCCACCAGCCAAAAGAATATACAAAATGGTAATAACCGATTTCTGCCCTATTTTCAGGAAGCGACTTAAAAAGCCTCTAATGACCTCTTCTAACCGATTCATCAAAAAGGTGAATATGAAGGTCAAGAGAATTAAATTCATCATTCCTCTTAATAAATATAAGGCTGTGGCTAATACTACAAATACAGAAAACCGCTTAACACCGGGTTTTTCGAACAATTTTAAAAATGCTGCCATTTCGTTATACACCTGCCAGGACTAAAGTCTATTTTTCATTGGATCTGATATACATTATATCGGATCTTTCTGTAAATTATATAACAAAAGGTCATTGAGGTCTTACGATTCGACCTAAATTTATCAAGCTTTCATGTTTTTTCTTTTCAACACAAGAAAAAACCGAACCCCATGTAGACATAAGGTTTCGGTTTTTGGTTGTTTTTATACTATACAGCTTGCTTCATATTGCGCATTTCTTGAAGGGCTGTTTTGCTCTTCGCTTCGTCAAATTCACCTTCACTTTTCGCCACAACAATTGTCGCGATTCCATTTCCAATGAGGTTTGTGATGGCTCTTCCTTCGCTCATGAATCGATCTACTCCAAGCAGAAGTGCAAGCCCCTCTAGCGGAATGACCTGTAGTGCAGCGAGTGTAGAAGCCAGCACGATAAATCCGCTTCCTGTCACCCCAGCCGCTCCCTTTGATGTGAGCATTAGAACAAGGATAATGGTGATCTGCTGGCCGATAGACAAGTCTACACCAAACACTTGCGCTAAGAAGACCACAGCCATCGATAAGTAGATCGAGGTTCCATCTAAGTTAAAGGAATACCCTGTTGGGATGACAAGACCCACAACAGACTTAGAGCACCCGTAGCGTTCCATTTTATCCATCATTCTTGGCAGTACGGATTCTGATGAGCTTGTGCCAAGAACAATTAAAATTTCATCCTTGATAAATCGCAGGTAACCAAACAGGCTGAAGCCATACATTTTACAAATGATATTCAGCACAACGAAGATGAACAGGAACATAGTCAAATAAACGGAGAGCATCAGACTTGCGAGCGGTTTAATCGATGCCAAACCAAAGTGACCGATTGTATAGGCCATTGCCCCAAATGCACCAAGCGGCGCAGCACGCATGATATATCCAATGATTTTAAAGAAAACAAGTGACAGCTTATCAAGCCACTCAATGATTCCTTTCCCCTTCTCGCCAAGTGCAGCAAGCGCAACACCGAATAAAATAGAGAAGAATAAGACCTGTAAAATATCACCCTTTGCAAAAGCATCTACCATGTTAGATGGCACAATGTGTGTGACAAATTCCATCCAGTCGATACCCTGTCCCCCGTTTTGGGTATACTGTGAAACATCCCCTTTTTCAAGCTTGCTATAGTCCAGACCTGCACCTGGCTTCATGATATTTACGACAAAAAGACCGATGACCAAAGCAAGCGTCGTGACGACTTCAAAATAAATAAATGCTTTTCCCCCAACTTTTCCAACCTTTTTCATATCCCCCATCTTGGCAATACCAAGAACAATGGTTAAGAAAATAATTGGTGCGATGACCATTTTAACGGCATTGATAAAGGTGTCACCAAGCGGCTTCATTTCTTTTCCGACGTTTGGCCAAACCATCCCGACAATGATCCCGATAATGACAGCTGCAATCACCTGAAATGTCAGGTTCTTCAAAAGCCTCTTCATAAAAAATCAACTCCCTCACCCTTTGATGTAAACGCTTAACTGTTATCTGTAGCTAAATGATAGCGATTTCATCAAAGGCTGTGAAGCTTATGAACATATCGTACATTTTGGTCTTTTTGGTCTCTTAGTCAGAATGTACGATATATTTATTGACAGGCCGGCCTACCCCGCCATATTGCATATCTAATTTCAGCTCGCCTTCTTTCACTAAGAAGTCTAAATACCGGCGTGCCGTGACACGTGCAATGCCGAGTGCATTGGCAACTTCCTCTGCAGACTGCGGACCTTCCTGCATGCCCATATAGGCTTTAATTTCATTCATCGTATGCACATTCAGCCCCTTAGGGAGCCAAGTATCTTCCTGCTTAACAGCAGGCTTTCGTATGATATCATCCAGCATCTCCTGAGAAAATTCTGCTGCTGTGCGAATTTTAGATTTAAACGCTTTATAGCTTTCAAGTGATTCTTTCATACGTTCGAACTTAAATGGCTTGATGATATAATCTCGTGCACCATTTTGAAGCATGGTGCCAATCGTCTCTTTGTCCTTTGCCGCAGAAATAACGATCACGTCCACCTGTATCTTTTGCTTTCTAATGTCTTGAAGCGTCTTTACGCCATCTTTTTTTGGCATATATACATCGAGGACAACAAGGTCTGGACGAATTTCTTTGATGAGCTGGATGCCCTGCTCCCCATTACCTGCGACTGCCGCCACTTGAAAGCCAGGAACACTCTTAATGAACTCTTTATTCACTTCTTGCACCATCGGATCATCTTCAATTAATAGCACCTTAATCTGAGTCATCTGTCTCTCTCCTCTATGATCATTGGGAATTCGATTGAGAAGGTGGTACCAATGCCGATGCTTGATGTGACTTCTACATTTCCCATCCCTTTGTCGATAATCGTTTTTACAATATACAGGCCATAGCCTGTTCCGCCTTCTTTGCCGTGTGTGAAGCCTTTATCGAAAATATAAGGAATCATTTCCTCTTCAATCCCGGAGCCATTGTCTTCAATTAAAATCGCGAGGACATCCTCGGTTTGATCAATACTAATCGAAATGCATTTTGTGTCTCTTTCTACAGTATCATACGAAGCAAAGGCGTTCTCGATCAGGTTGCCAAGCAGCTTCGTCATATCATGTTGATCTAGACGCTCAGGGAAATCACGCAGACAGCTATGTTCGTCTACTTCGACCTTTATGCCTAGCTCCTTGCCCCTTCTGATTTTGCTCATCAATAATCCCGCAACGGCATCATGCTGTATGACGCGGTGAAGAAAGTCCAGCACATGTTCCTGTTCTTCCGTCGTTTGAAAGGCTAAATCGAGCGCCTGATCGGGTTTACCAAGCTGAATCAGCCCGGCAATCGTATGAAGCTTATTCATATGCTCATGATTTTGCACCCGCAGACCGTCTACAAAGTTCTTAACCCCGGTTAGCTCCTCTGCTAATTTTGCCGCTTCTGTCCGGTCCTGAAAAATGGCGACCGCTCCAATAATTTTCTTTTTCATGACAATCGGAATCCGGCTGCTCATAATCCGCTTTCCGCTCATATGAATTTCTTCATTGTAGACGGGTTCTGCGCGATCAATGATCTCTGGAAGTCTTGTGTCAGACAGCACATCCCAAATATTCCGGCCTACGACATCCCCTGTCACGCCAAAGATTTGCTTCGCCTTTTCATTAAAAATGGTGATCATGTGCTGATTATCAATGGCGATGACCCCTTCATTAATAGAGTGAAAGGTTGCGGTGCGCTCCTCTAGCATTCTGACAATCTCATGCGGCTCCAGCTTAAACATTTGCTGTTTAATATGACGAGCGAGTAAAAATGAACCTACAAGCCCAAAGCTGAGCGTCAGCAAAAGGATCATGAGGATATCCCGCTTCATTTCTCCTAATATATCGATCATACTTGGCAGCGTTCTCCCTACAAGGACGACCCCTGTTTGATTAAATTGATCATCCTTCACTGGATAAAACGCTCTGATGGCGGTCCCAAGCTCTCCCTCTGCTTCTGAGAAATAAATATGCTCGGCAAAAGCAGGCTCTTCATCTGTCCCCTCCGAACGCTGGCCAATCCTTGCTTTCACTGGATGCGTTAATCTCACATGCTCCATATCCATGACGACAATGTAGTCAGCGTCTTGAATAATCCGAATCTCTTCGATGGCATGCTGTAATCGGTCACGTTTCTTTGTTTGATCAGCTAACGCCTGCTTTACCTCATTCATCTCCGCAACTGTTCTCGCTGTGTTCATGAGCCTTTTTCGAAGCTCTCGTTCCTCTGTTTGCTGGATTCCCCCAACAAGGACAATTCCTCCGATTAAAAGGGCGAAAATGACAACGAAATATGTGAGGATGGTGAGCTTCCATCTAATAGATAATTGTTGTAATTTCAATCGATTTCTCATCATTTTTTTCACCTGTATCTTTACGAATTCTTCCTCGGTCAAGTATGCTTGACATAAGGGGGATCGGACGCATGAAGAATTTACTCGCCTATACACTATTGCTCTTGATCGGTTTTGTAACCGCTTTATACTTTGGTTTTTATCATATGATGCCAAAGGCAGCGACGACCTTTGACGATGAACAAACAGGGCTGAAGGATCAGCTTGTGTTCAAATTTAGCCATGTCGTGGCAGATAATACACCAAAAGGACTTGCCGCAAAGAAATTTGCTGAGCTTGTGCACGAAAAATCCGATGGGAAGATCACCATTCAAATTTTCTCCAACGGAAGTCTTTATTCTGATATAGAAGAAATTAATGCACTCAAAGAGAATCAAGTTCAATTTATCGCACCATCTACCTCGAAGCTCGGCATGCTATCCTCTGAGTGGCTGGCACTTGACCTTCCCTTTGCTTTTTCTAATTATGATGCGGTTCAGGAAGGCTTGCACGGTGCAATTGGACAAAAATTGTTTGGCACCCTGCAAAAAGACGGGCTAAAGGGAATGGCGTATTGGACAAATGGCTTTAAGCAAATCACCTCTAATAAAGGTCCAATCAAACAGCCTAGTGATTTAAAAAACCAATCTCTCCGCATTATGCAAAGCGACATGATTGAAAAACAATTCAAACTTCTTGGCGCAAAGCCCTATCAGGAATCGTTTAATTCGACGTTTCAGCTATTAGAAACAAAAAAAGTAGATGGTGAAGAAAATACCATTTCAAATATTTATTCAAAAAAATTCTATCATATACAAGACTATATGACGATCAGTAATCACGGGTATTTAGGCTATGTGGTCTTAACAGATCAACCCTTCTTTGATCGCCAGACACCTGAAACGAAACGAATTTTACTTGAAGCTATGGAAGAAACAACAGCTTGGAATGAAAAACATGCAGAACAGATGAACAAAGATCAGCTGGAGGACATTAAACGGGAATCGCAGATTGCCATTCATGAATTGACGCCAGCAGAAAGACAAAAATGGATGAAAGCCCTCGATCCTCTGTATGAGGAAGCCGAAAAAACCATTGGTTCTACCCTAATCAAACAGATTCGTGAGCTGCGTGCGCGTTATGAACATTCTCCGATCCATGCTTTTCAAGAAGAGGATAAGACCAAATAAAAAATCCCTTTGAGAAAGGGATTTTTTATGCACCAGATTCACTCTGTTCTTGCTGCGTGAGCTCTTCTAATCTTGAGATAATTCTTCGCTTTCGGTATTGCATCATGCCTGTTTCGGCAATACTTTTTAGTTGTGAGCGGTTGGAAACTGCGCCAAATAAAATCCCTGCTACGGGAACAAGCTGAAACAGTTTCTTCCAGCCAAATGAATCTCGGTAATTATAGACTACCTCACGCCATCCTTGGATTTGTGAGAACATGTTTTCGTGTTTCCGTTCGGAAGCATGATAGCTCCTGAGTTCTTTTAATATCGATTTCTTCCCAACCACATCAGCAGAGGTCAACTGTAAGCATTTTATGATGAAGACCCGCTCTTCCTTGTTTTTAGGATCATAGCCATAGGTGACGGCAATATCCTGTAGTGTTTTAAGGGAGAGACCAAGTACCGCAGGAATATCTGCAGCCAGTGTAAACATACCACCGACACCCGTTGTCGCCCCTTGTACCGTGGCGAGATTCGTCCTATTTCTCCCCATATGTTCACTAATCGCATCCATGATTTCAATTGGAGCTTTTTCTATATCTTCTATACGCTGAATCGATTCGTCGGCACATTTCTTTTGAAATTGATGGATGATGCCTTTTTCTGATGTCAAATAGGCACCGCCTGATTGAATGTAATGCCCCATTTCATCTAGCAGCACACCGATTTTTTTCTGGATAAAGGCAGGCGTCAGCTTGTCCAGCATTTGAAATGGCAGGCGGCTGAGTTTCTCCCAAAACCATACCTTTTGCTGATCTTTCTCCCACTGTTCAATCTGCTTTAATTGTGCTTTTAGCCACTCTCTTTCCTCCATGCCTTTTTCCTCCTTAGATGCTGCTGAAGTATTTGTTTGTTATTATACACAATCCTTTTCCATCATACGTATAGAACATTGAATCGGTTTCGAAAGGTTTGAAACTTTTTCAAAACGGTTATTGCTTAATACACAAACAAAAAGAGGAGTGATCAACATGTTAGGATTTCTGATTTCATTAGTTGTGGCGATTGTCATCGGCCTTATTGGCAGTGCACTCGCTGGAGGTAGTGTACCAGGAGGATGGATCGGTTCAATGATTGCAGGACTTGCAGGTGCTTGGATTGGTCATGGATTACTTGGAACGTGGGGTCCTAGTTTGGCAGGCTTTGCGATCATTCCAGCAATCTTAGGTGCAGCGATCTTTGTCATCATCTTAAGCCTGATCTTCCGTAGTGTGGGATCAAGGGTATCTTAAAAAAACAAATAACTGAGGAAGCAGTAGGGACACCGTCTATAAAGGCGGTGTTTTTTATGTGTTGGATTGACAAGGTATCTATTTTTTTCACTTACATATGATAAACAAACCTATTAGTTCAGATAGTTGACTTTTCATGAAGATGGGCATATGATGATTAAAAATTGCATCAAGGAAACATTTTGTGCCCAAGCAAAACTTTGTAGAATCTAGGTGATGACATATGACAAACAAATACATCGAGGCACAGGCACACATGTCAGAGGCAGCTGAGCGTGCACTTGAAGGAAAAGTCAAGGGATTTAGAAGACTCCTTCCTTTTCTCGGTCCTGCTTTTATCGCAGCCATTGCTTATATTGATCCAGGAAATTTCGCCACCAACATTGCGGCTGGCTCCAAATATGGATATCTCCTTTTATGGGTCATTCTCATATCAAATCTCATGGCTTTGCTCATCCAGTCTTTATCCGCAAAGCTTGGAATTGCGACAGGCAAAAACTTACCTGAAATCGCACGTGAAGAGTTTCCAAAGCCCGTTTCGATCGGTTTATGGATTCAGGGAGAGCTCGTCATTATTGCCACGGATTTAGCTGAGTTTATCGGGGCGGCACTTGGTTTATACTTGCTCTTTCGAATCCCGCTGCTTGAAGCATCCATTATCGCGGCTATCGGTTCATTTGCGATATTGGAGCTGCAAAGACGAGGATATCGAGCATTAGAAGCAGGTATCACAGGCATGTTGTTCGTTGTCGTGATCGCTTTCGCTGTACAAACCTTTGTCGCCAAACCAGATATCGCAAGTGTCGCTGGCGGACTGTTCATTCCAAAATTTGATGGCGCAGACAGCGTGCTGCTTGCAGCTGGAATTTTAGGTGCCACTGTCATGCCTCACGCAATCTACTTACATTCAGCTTTAACCCAAAGAAGAGTCGTCGGCAGAACGGAAAAGGAGAAAAAGCAGATTTTCCGCTTTGAGTTTTTAGATATCCTCATTGCAATGATCGTCGCCGGGGCCATCAATGCCAGCATGTTGATTGTGGCAGCCGCTTTATTTTATAAAAATGGTCTTTTTGTTGAAGATTTGGATGTTGCGTTTCAGCATTTTGGTACACTCGCAGGGCCTGTATCAGCCATCTTATTTGGTGTAGGTCTGCTTGTAGCCGGACTATCCAGCTCTTCTGTCGGTACATTGTCAGGCGACATCATTATGCAGGGCTTTATTCAATACCGGATCCCGCTGTATGTTCGCCGGCTGATTACCATCATTCCTCCTATTGCAATTATTGCATCTGGAGTGAATCCGACCTCCGCGCTTGTGATGAGTCAGGTCGTCTTATCGTTTGGGATTGCCTTTGCTTTAATTCCGCTCATTTTATTTACAAGTAAAAAACGAATTATGGGCGAATTGACGAATGCTCGCTGGGTGACAGGAATATCTTGGGTGATAGCAGCTCTTGTTGTAGCACTTAATCTCTTCTTAATTGTAGATACGTTTATGTAAAAGACCGTGTTGAGCTGTCTTTTTCTTTCCATTTGGTTATGGTAGAATTCCCCTGAGAGGATGTGGATACATGTTTGTTTATCAGGATCAAGAGATATCCATGCGGCTGCTTGAGCCAAGAGACGCAAGAAGTCTGTATTTGCTCATCCAGCGGTCGAGAGAGCATTTACGTGAATGGATGCTTTGGGTGGATTCAACGCAGACAGAGGAAGACAGTATGGCGTTTATCCAAGGTGCGATGCAGCAAGCGATGCAGAACAACGGTTTTCAAGCGGGCATTTGGTCACATGGAGAACTTGTCGGCATCATTGGCACCCATCAAATTCATTGGATCAATAGAACCGTTTCAGTCGGCTATTGGCTCGGAGAAGGCCATCAAGGAAAAGGCATCATGACAAAAGCATGCCAAGCAGTCATTCGCTATTTATTTGAAGAGTGCGGGCTGCATCGTATTGAGATTAGGGCTGCTGTCGATAACCAGAAAAGCAGACGCATCCCAGAGCGATTATCCTTTTCGCTTGAGGGAATTTTAAGACAATGTGAATGGCTGGGCAATCGCTTTACCGATCATTGTGTGTACGCCCTTTTACAGCCTGAATATATGAAACAAAAAACGCATTCGATGAATCAGCCCACTTAATTGTGTCGATTGCATGAATTATTTTACAAAGTGAAGCTTTGTAGTATCCGTTGTGATCGGCATCTGATAAAATAGAAGGAAAAATCGAGGTATGATGTATGTCTCTTATTATTTTATTTTACTTATGGATTGTCCCTTTGTTATTTGGTATTTTCTTCTCCTTTCTAACAAAGAAAGCCACCTACAAACGCCGCTTTGTCCCATCCTATAGCATGATAGGACTCAGCATCGTTTTTCTCATTCTGGCACTCGTCTTTTCAGCAAGCCATTTTCTATTTATTTGCGGTATGTTCCTATTTGCCACCACCCTTGTTGGCACAGGCATTCCCTTATTCTTAGCCTTTGGAAAAACACCATCCTAAACAAAAACCACCTTTTCACGATGGAAAGGTGGTTTCTTTTTATTGAAGAGGCATTCGGTATGTCATTGTGGCATTTGGATGTTCTTCAATCGTCTTCATCATGTCTTGAAGGATCTCGGCTGCGCGATCATTTGAGTCATACTTGCCGAGCATCTTTGCCCAGGAAGTACTCCCCAAGATCATCCCTTCAATTTTTTTGCCGCTTACTGAGACTTCTTGGACATGAATCAGCGTTTGTTGGTTTTGTGTGAGGATCCATAGCATGGTTGTTATTCCCCTTTTCAATTTGTAATGACTTCTATTTGATTTCTTCTCATTTTAAGCTTTTTTAACTGATAATTCATTTGACCATTGATCATTCATTGAATTTTTCAGCATATATTAAATCTGATTCATTAGGTTCTTCCTTATACTCTTTCACATGACCATCTTTATCATATTTTATGTAAGTCATCTCTCGGCCAGCAATACATTCACACTCATACTTTTTATTTCCATTCTCAAAAAACTCCACTTGATATCCCTCTGTAGTGTTCTTTCTCATATACCCTATTTTTTTCAAACTGCCATTTGGGTAAAACTCCACGTACTTCCCCTGTTTAATACCTTTCTCTACATAGAAATAACTTTCAACATGTCCGTTTTCGTACATATCATAGGCTAGTCCCGTAAATAGTTTTTCTTTCCCTCCTTGAGTATATTCTACAATCGCTAGTTCATAGGGTCCCCCATACTCTAGAGACTTTTCAAACTCAATACCACTTTCTACAACTAACTTCTTTGTCAATATATCATTCAATATTTAAAAACCCTTTCCGTTTCTATGTTTGAACAAAACAAAAAACAGCTGTAAAAAATTATATAATCCGTTTTCACTTGCTCGTGAGGTGGCTTCTAGCACTTTCTTGATAATGAAAAATTCCTTCACCATATTCATCACTATCAAATAATTTTCTAAACTCCGATCAACACAAAAAACCTTTTAAGACATTTAGTCATCAAGGTTTTTGTATTTCATAATACTCTAATTCAATGCATCTTCTAATGTTTTCTTTTCATGTTCTAACATACCACTTATGATAATACCACATACTACTTCTTCTTTATCCAAAGTAAATCCTACTGTATCACTTTGTAAAATAGATACTGCATCATTTTCTGAGAATGAAATGAATACCTTATCCCTACCTATATACACGTCTAATTTACCTTTTTCGTCTATATAGGTATTATCATTAGATTCTTCTATCTCAAAACTCGGTACACCTTTAACCATAATTATATCTTCCATATCTAATTTCAAACTTTCCATTTTGTGTACATTTTCACTTAACGTTAGTGTAATTGAACGAATATTACCCGTATATTTCCCTAAACCTATTTCAATTAAAGATTTCTTGAAATCTCCAGTTCTCCAATATATCGTTGGCTCTTTTGATATATTCCAACTACCAAATTCTATATTAATCGGTGTATAAAGATCATATTCAATGTTGATAGGTTGACTGTCTTTATATTCTATTACTTTTAACATCATCATTTCTCCTTTTAAGGCATATACACAGCATGCTTTATTACTGGTAGCAATCCGTCTCCGCGAGGTTTACTAAATATTAATTCCCAATTACCTACCTTCATAATTTCTTCATATTTAATTCCTTGCTTGGCAGCATTGTTAACAGAGCTTTGGAAACTCGACAATAAAGTTTGACTATTTATCGGCATACCATGTGTCGTTGCATCTCTAGTTATATACTCAACCATATGTTTTGTCCCATTAGGGTGCACCCAGAACTTTCCATCAACTGTTGCTAATTCAAAAGATTTTGGGATTTTTGTACCTTCATAAAGTGGTTGAGTAACTTTTATATCCTTCCACACTGTACCATTATCCACATTTTTAACAGTACCACCTTTAATCCCCATCTTCCCATTGAACCCCTTCGCCCCAAACGGCAAAAGCATTCCCAGAGCCGCATTCATACTCGCTTCCTGCTGTTCTTTTGAGATCTTATTCCCAAACATATCACGCCCTGTAATCGCTTCGCTGAAGCCGTTTGTGGCGGTAAGACCATATAAGCCTTTTTGAGATGTTTTTAAGGCGTCAAAGGATTTTTGCGATGTCTTGTAAATGTCGACTGCTCTGACTGCGGCTGATGTGGCTTGAGTTGTTTTATAGACGGCTTTTCCACCTTTGAAAATACGACCTGCCCATCCGACGATTGGGATATAACCTGCTGCTGCCATGCCGCCTGCGGCGACACGCTGTCCTGCGGTAAGTTCTTCGCCTGTAATCGGGTCAACGCCTGTTGCGGCGCGTTTTGCATCGTTCACGCCAGTCAGTTCATTCACGATATTTCCGCCATAATCAAGTGCTTTTTCATACCAAGGACGGTTGGCGAGTGCTTCTTGTTCTTTTGCAATCTCACGGGCCTCTTCTTGTTCTTTTTTGATTTTCAGATATTCAGAAGTTTGCTTCTCAATATCGCTTTTTGCCTTGTAGATTTCACTATTTTGATACGCTTTCTTGTCAAAATTCATAGGCGAAATGGCTTTTCCGTCATTTGTGGCATTCATCATTTCCGTATACAATGCCATTGTAGCTTGCTGCTCCGTTTCTGACAAAGCATATTCATCTTTTACATTTTGATCAAGTTCTCTTAGGTCTTTCACTGTCTTTTTTCGCTCGTCTTCCGCATCTGCAATTTTTTCATCAAAGGTTTGACTATCAAATACTTCTAGAGAAATGAGGTCGTCGATGTCTTGAAAAATCGTTTTAAGCGCCTTTTTTTGATCCTTCACAATGCTTTTGGCATTTTTGATGCCCATATGTACAGCGTTGTCTAAAAAGTGTTCTTCTACGAAGGTTTCGCCGCCAAAACTCGTATCATCAAGTGTCCCAGAAACACCTTCATGAAAGGCTTTTTGCTTATCAATGAAGCTGATAAACATATCTACATTTCCAGCCAGTTCTTTATAAAAGCTTTTAATGTTATCGGCACCTTTTCCAGTGAAATCATCACCGAGGTTTGCCACGCCTTGAAGTGCCTTTTTTAAATCTACCATTTGTTCACGGAGTTCCTGGTAGTGTTTTGCCCTTGCATCCATGGCACTTGTTAGTGCTTTTGCATCAAGTATCTTGCCCAGAAGAAGTCTCTCCCTCCATTATTGATCATAAAGTCTATTTTACCTTTCTCAGCGAATTGGAAAAATAGGCTTTAAGTCACAAAAATTATTTCCAAATATTTTAATGGAGATGAAGGCAAGTGACAATTGAAATGTTTTTCCTAATCATCACAAAAAAAGTCAGCCCTCTTTTCAGAAGACCGACTACTTTGTGTTTAGAAAAAGCGTTTGAGGCTTTTCTTGAGTGGAGGTATATCCAGCTCACCTTTTTCAAAGAATTTTTTCAATAAATATTTACTGAAGCCTGCTGCTTGGGTGTAAGTGATTTTCCCAGGTAACGGAGGTTCATTGGCGACAGCGACATCAATAATGACTGGTTTATCGGATTGAAGAGCTGTATCAAAGGCTGGAGCTAATTCTTCATGTGATGACACGGAGATTCCTTTGCCGCCACACGCTTCTGCAAACTTAGCAAAATCAATATCCTCCAGCTCTATACCATAATTTATGTTTCCTTTTACCTGTTGTTCATATTCAATCATCCCTAAATTGTTGTTGTTTAAGATTACGACAACGATCGGCAGCTTATATTTTACAGCTGTCACAAAGTCTTGCATGACCATTGTGAAGCCTCCATCACCACAAACGGCAATGGCTTGTCGGTTCGGTTCATTCAATTTAGCTGAAATCGCACCAGGTAAACCGCAGCCCATTGTGGCAAGCCAGCTGGAGATAATGAAATCCTGCTGTTTCATTTCAAAATGACGTGCCATCCATACCGTGACATTACCAACATCAACTGAAAGAATGGCATTGTCCTCGACTGCTTCTTCTAGTCTAGCAATGACTTGCTGTGGTTTAATCGGTGAAGTAGCAACAGATTTTTCTTTATCCATTTCTTCTCGCCACTTCATCATATGCTCTGTACAAGCTTCTAGAAAGCCACGCTGCTCTTTATATTCAATGTAGGAAGTCAGTTCATGCAAACCACTCTTGCTGTCGCTCACAATTCCCACATCTACCGGATACCTTTTGCCGATTTGATCTGGTTTAATATCTAGTTGAATGGCTGGCGTGTCCTCTGGTAAGTAGTCTCTATATGGAAAGGAGGTGCCAAGCATAATTAAGAGATCACATTCTTCCATCGCTTCATATGCCGGCTTCGTTCCAATTTGACCTAAGTTACCTAAAAAGTATGGATGCCTGTCTGGCAAAATACCTTTTGCAGGGAGCGTGATGACGATAGGAGCAGCTGCCTTTTCTGCAAATGAAAGAAGCTCTTCTTTTGCATGTCTTAATCCTTTACCTGCTAAGATGACTGGCTTCTTCGCATTGTTAATCAGCTGAGCTGCCTTTAGCAATTGATCTTTCTTCGCCCGTACTTCTCCCTCAACATAAAGAGGAGATGTATAGACGGGTTTACGCTTTATTTTTTGAGAAAATAAGTCATCCGATACGGTGAGAACTGCCACACCTTTATGGGTATAAGCTGCTTTGATGGCTTGATTCAATAAGTCAGGCAGCGCCTCTGCTGTCTGTACCTGCTGATTAAAGACAGCGACATCGTCAAACATTCGCTCCAATTTGATTTCTTGGAATGCGTCTCTGCCTACTTCAGCCGAAGCAACCTGCCCTGCAATTGCTAAAACTGGTGCACCATCTGCTTTTGCATCATACAGCCCATTTAATAAGTGGACAGCACCCGGCCCAGCGATTGATAAGCAGACACCAAGTTTACCTGTTAGTTTGGCATCAGCCGCCGCTGATAGTGCTGCCACTTCTTCATGTCTCGTTTGGATAAATTTTATTTGGCTTGATTCATGCCTAAGTTCTTCAATCAATTCGTTTATACTATCGCCGGGCATTCCATAAATATGTTTCACGCCCCACTCTTCCAGTAGCGCTGTTACTTCTTTTCCTGCGGTTCTTTGCGGCATGTGAGAAAACTCCTTTTTTCTTACTCCATACCACCGCATCCTTTTGATCAAACGTTTCAACCTGCTTCTGCTACTTTTTAAAATGATAGGGCAGGGTTGCCACCACAATATCCCGCTTCCATAATAGGCGGAATCTTAATAAAAAGGCAGATTGATTATGCAAAATGGTGTGCCATCTTTTTTTCGGTATAAATTGTGGCACGAGGACCATCACTTTATATTGATGGGCATTTGCTTTTGTCTCAACTGTCTCAAGAAATTTATCTAGCGGGTGAATGAGGCTTCGATAGGACGAATGCAGCATCACAAGCCGTACACCGCTATTGAGTTTTTCCCAATCTTCTTCAATTTTCTTATCCTTTTCTTTATCAAAGGATACATGAACCGCTATGACTTGCTCTGATAAAGATTTTGCATACTGAACAGATTGTTCAACAACAC
Source organism: Bacillus sp. FSL K6-2431 (assembly GCF_038005165.1). Lineage (NCBI taxonomy): Bacteria > Bacillati > Bacillota > Bacilli > Caryophanales > Bacillaceae > Bacillus > Bacillus sp. FSL K6-2431. The sequence goes on from NZ_JBBOSQ010000001.1 coordinate 1,609,730, forward strand.
GTGTGACTCCTGCTATCGGTACGATGACCACATTTCCTTTAATCTCAACTGGCTCTGTTTCATTCAATAAACGCAGTTGTTCTCCAACAGACAAATAATGCTTTTTAATGGAATGAAAGATAAATAAAACAATAGGCAGGAAAACAAATATTGGCCATACGAGATGGAACTTGGTCAAAATGAGAATCATAAAAACTGTAAAAGAAATCAGTGCTCCGACAATATTGATTGGCATTTTCGTTTTCCAGCCCTGCGGTTTTTCACGAATCCACTTCACACACATGCCGGTCTGCGACAGGGTAAATGGAATAAACACACCGACAGCATATAGCGGGATGAGATGTTCTGTCTTCCCATCAAACAACCAGATGAGCAGCATAGAGGCTACGCCTAGAAAGATAATGCCATTAGAGTAACCAAGCCGGTCTCCTCTTACAGTAAACATACGCGGCATATATTTATCCTTTGCTAAATTGACAGCCAATAACGGAAAGGCTGAAAAGCCGGTATTTGCCGCTAATATTAGAATTAGCGCTGTGACTGCCTGAATCACGTAATAGAAAAACGTACGTCCAAAAGTGTCTGACGCAATTTGTGATACAACCGTTTCTTCTGGCTTTGGCGAGATGCCGAAACCAAATGCAAGCAATGTGACTCCCACAAATAAAACAGCTAGCAATCCACCCATCATCAACAATGTTCTCGCTGCGTTTTGTGCAGCTGGTTTTTTAAAGGATGGAATCGTATTTGAAATGGCTTCTACTCCAGTCAGAGCAGAACAGCCAGATGAAAAAGCTTTTAATAACAAAAATAATGTAATGCCTTGTACGTGTGTGCCTACCGCTGTATGTTCAGGTGCTGGCGGTACGCCGCCTGTTAATAATTTAAAACCGCCTACTCCAATTAATATAAGGAGTGAAAATACAAACAAGTATACAGGATAAGCCAGAATAGATGCCGATTCTGTTAATCCACGGAGGTTGAGCACCATAATCACAATGACCAATACAATTGAGATCAAGACATGATATGGATATAGTGTTGGAAAAGCCGATGTGACGGCATCGGTCCCCGCTGAAATGCTCACTGCTACAGTCAAAATATAGTCTACAAGCAATGATCCGCCAGCGATCAATCCCGGTTTTTCACCTAGGTTTCTGCTAGAGACGATATATGCCCCGCCGCCTTCTGGATAAGCATAAATGATCTGGCGGTAAGACAGAATTAACGCCATTAAAAGAATTAATACACAACCTGCAATCGGGAGTGAATACCAAAATGCTGCTGCACTAACGACAGAAAGAACAATTAAGATTTGTTCTGTACCATATGCAACTGATGATAATGCGTCTGATGACAATAATGCCAACGCTTTGATTTTTGATAGTTTTTGTTCTCCTGCTGCCTGTGATTTTAATGGTTTACCAATTAAAATACGCTTCATCAAACTGTACATGTGATGCCCGCTCCTTTAGTGTCAAACGATTTAAGTTGCAAAAGATGGATCGCCAAAAAGACACAGAGGCAATAGAATGCCCCTGTGTCTATTGTTTAGATCACAGGTTGGTCTTTGCTCTCTTTAACGCTTACGAGGTTAGCTGACGGATTCGGGCGCATGAGACTTTGCCCTACCTTAAAAGGATTCACCCCACATGGTGTTTTATACCACCAAAATTGGTTCCCCCGCTCATCGAAATGATTCAGCGATTGGTCTTTTATAAAAGAGATCATACTCCCGTTTGACACCAAAGTAAAGAGATTTTTTCGAGGTCTTTTGACCGTTTATTAATCAGTCTTTTTGCGGTTTTTTCGTACGAAATAAACAATCATCACAACGACAAAAATGATCAGTACAGCGATACATGCAAAGTAAATCCAAGAATCACCGACGCCTTGCTTTTCACCTTTTTTAAGATCATTTTTTGCATTGCTGACTGTTTGGTGATTAGAGAACACATCTTTGTTTTTGCTTTCTATTGCAACTGTTGCGGTCTCAGTATTTGTTTGAAGGAATCGAATCACTTCATTTGATATATCAGCGTCAGCTGCCGTCATTCCTGAAAAAACGGTCATGGTTTGTTCTTTATTCCATACGGATGGCTGCGTCCATACAATACGAGCTGTTGTTTCGTTGATCATGCCAAATGAGGATACATCATATTGACCCTTTTTCGCTGGAACGATGAGATCATCTGCTTTTTCTTTTAAAAGAGAGAATGTTTGGATGCCTCCGATGAAAATGAGAGAGTTCTTTTTCAATTGTTCATTTGTCACATTCGATGCTTCAATTAAATGATATTGAGCAGCTTCCGGCTGACTAAATGATTCGGTCAGCATAGCCATTTGATTGATTGAGGCTTGATTGATTTGATCTGGCATAATGATCAATGTGTTTCCTTGCTCCGTTTCTGAAGTGTAAGGAAGCGGCCATGCGGCTAAGTCCGGTGTATCACTAGTTGTTCCTTCTGGTATTTGAAGAGAGCTGTTCTTATCAATGTAAATCCAGCCTTCTTCATCTGTATGTCTACAGGATTCCATGTTTTTAAAACCTGTTGTGACAAACTGTAAGTCCACATATTCGTTCTCTTGAAGTACTTGTGAATCTACTGGAATCGACACATGGTAGAACCCATTCTCATCTTTGTTTCCTAGTTTTGTTAACGGTACGTCGTGCGGTTCGTTATTGATCATCACTGTTAGACGCTCTGCTTTGTTCGCTGGATCTGATTTTTTAAATGATAGATTTAGTTTTGCACCTGATTTTTGTTGAGCCATTAATGCTTTCGGATAATAGTAATGATCAGATGCTGTCTTTTTGGTTCCAACTTTGACATCATCTGCGCCAAAATCTATTAAGGAAATATGATGAGATGGCTTAGAAGCACTAGCTGTCACCTTTTGCAGCAGCAAGTCGGTTCCAGTGAGCTGACCTGTCAGTTCTGGCTGAGTCAAGACATTGATTTTTTCAGCAATTGTCTTTGGCTGCTTAGCAGTGACAAATAAAATGGGCTGTTCTTTTTTCTTTGCTGTCAGGGTTCTCACCGCTAACGTAAGTTGATCGCCTTCTGTTTTAATTCCAGCCGCTTGCTCGAGGGATTTCATTCGTCCATTCCAACTTCCTTTTGCTCCAACAGCAATAGTTGGGTGCGCAATTTGCTCGACGTCCTTTTCTTGAACGAGTTTGAGGTCTGCTAGGCGGTCTTTGTTTTTCAACGTACGATATACTTTCATAGCCGCTTCTAATTCAGCCGCTTCTGGTTTATTTGGAATCACAATATCTGTTTGTTCTTCCTGATCACCTGATGGAATAAATGGTGAAGGGAAGCTGTCTAACGTCACGTCTTTCGTTTGAACTCCTTTGAACGCCAGCTCACTTTCAGGATATACTTTCAGCCAATTGGCAGGCGTCTCTTGGTTGATACACACACCTTCTTTTAACACACCATAAAATGCGAGCTGAATTTGATGAGATCCTTTTTTCAGTTGCGTTTTGTTCAATTTGATTTGAATCGATTTTTTTGGGTTTTTCCCTGATACAGGGATCGTTTTTTCAATCTCTCCATCGATCATCACTGTGAAAGATGATGGCGATATTAGTAATGGTGAAGCCTCTATATTTAATGTAAGAGTGCTAGACTCTACTTTTTCTTTCTCCATTTGATAGGAAAATTCAGTGCGGTCTTCTTGACCATACAAGGTCACCACATCTTCTGATAGATGCTGCGTTTCTGTTTGATTTTCTTTTGATGAGTGAACCCAATCGTCTTTCACTTGTACTCGATTGGATTGCGCCATTGCTTGACTTGCCATGAAAAAAGGCTGAATGGCAAGGGATAGCGCTAATATTAAAAACATCCATTTGACCGATTTCAATTTGTCACCCGCTTTTCTTTTGTTGTTGATCGTAACGCTCTGTTTTGTACCATTTCACTTCTTGTTTCAATAATCGGCTCTTCACCTCTACACATAAGGAGTACACGACAAGCGCAATCCATACTTGAGAATAGGTGAAGTACATGAGGACCACAATGAGAATATTTTGTTTGGTGAGCTCTGTTTTCTCAATACTTAATGTAATCATCACTTCTGTTAGAAAGAGGAAGAAGGCTAATCCCCAAAGGATTAGTGCGACAGCCCCTACAGATAAATGAAGATCAACAAATAGGTTTACAATAAAGATGCCATTTGAGAGCAGAACGCCGAAGAAAAATAAGAAATACGTAAAGAAGAAATAAAACAAATCGAAAACCATTCGTTTTCGTTTCAGCTTCATAAACTGCCTTAAAAATTTAAGGACAACATATTGATTCCCTCTAGCCCAGCGCGTTCTTTGCCGCCACCAGACCTTCCATGTCTCAGGCTCTTGTTCCCATGTGATCGCAGCTGGAAAAAATCGAATCACATATCCCAGGTTATACACACGGATCGTTAATTCGGTGTCCTCGGCCAAAGCTTGGACATCCCAGCCGCCGAGCTCTTCTAAAATGTGCCGGCGGATGGCGAAGTTGGTACCTGGTATTGTCGCAATACCAAACCATTTCCATCTCCCGCCCTGCGCCATCCATTGGAAACAGATGGTCTCAATATTAATAAATTTGGTCAGCAAATTTTTGGTTGCATTGATCACCCTGAATTTCCCGACAACAGCGCCTGCTTTTGGGTCATTTAATAATCCAAGAACCAAATAATAGACAGCCTTTGGTTCAGGCATGTTATCTGCATCGTATACGCAAATCACTTCTCCTGTTGAAGCCTTCAAGCCTTCATTCAGCGCAGTGGATTTTCCCTTCCCTGCAAATGGCGGCTTCGTTTCAATCATATGGACATGATCATATTGTTCACTGAATGATTGCACAATCTCTCCTGTGCGATCAGAAGAATTGTCATTAATCACAATGATTTCAAGGAGGTGTTTAGGATAAGATAGCTGAACCATCGCTTTTAATGTCTGCCGAATGACGACCTCTTCATTATGAGCAGGAATCAGGATACTGACGGTCGGCAGCTCTTTCCCTTGTTTTGTCCATTTAGGCAGCACTTTTTCATAGGTGAGGTAATGCTGAAAGCCGCCCTGCATGAGAAACATGTGGTATAGAAGCATGATCCAAATGAGCATTAATGAAAGATAAAATAAGACATCAGCCACCTAATTTTCTCTCCTTAAAAATTCGTTTTTTCATTGTCAGTCTTAAATACAATGTGTATAAAGCAAATGCCGCAATAAACAGCATGACCACGACCGTGAGAATTCTCAGCATATTTTCCATGCCACTTCGTTTGACTGTTTTTGTTTCGGCGATGTTGGATTCCTCTACTTGAATATGTCCATTCCCAGATGTTTGGATTTTTACATGTGCAGTTTGGACCGTCTGTTTTGTTTTCTTTACATCCAGCCATTCGCTAGAAGGGATTGCCTCCATCTGTGTGATCAAATCCTGTAACCCTGCTATCCCTAACTCCACGTCATAGGACAGCCCGATTGCGGCTGATTGCAGATGCTGCACGGATTGAATCGTCTGTTCAGTTAAAACATTTGAACCTTCTTTGTCAGACACTTGCTCAACTTGCTGCTGAGGATATAAGGTCATGCCGTGTAACATGGCAGGAGACGTCACGAGCGGCGATGCACCGGCTGTTTTCCAAGTGCGGTCTGACAGCTGCACCTGTCCAAATAGACTGGACACATGCTTTGAAATTACTTCATAACCTTTTTGTGATATCGCATCATGCGGCACCTCGAACGCAAGAGGATATAAGCCTTGCCTAGCAAGAAGCTCAATGCCCTTTGTCAGTTTTTCTTCTGTATAGGCGACTTCTTGCTGCTGATTCAATTTGGTATACGTATGAAAGTCTTTTTCATTTGGGAATTGGCTTTTACTTCGTTTCTTCTCTGCATTTTTTGGATCATTTGTCGTGATGGGCTGATCATATTTTGCATCCCAGAACTCAAATCCCTGACCAGATTCCTCCGTTCGATACGTACGGCTAAAGCCATGAAGAATGATACTCGCTCCATTTTCTTGCAATTGTTTTAACACATTCACGAGCTTCGGGCGGTCGCTCAGTGTGACTTCATCACCTGTTGCTCGATCTATCCAAACAGGGGTCACTGCAATTTGATAAGGAATATGCTGTGCGGATACGTATTGTCCAAGTTCTAGTAGCTTCTTCTCGTCACTTGCTGGACTGATGTTCCCGAGCATTAAGTATTTTGTCTTCATTTGCACAGAAGATGGCATGTATTTTTCTAGCACTTCTGCAAGAAGCTTGTTGTGTTGCATGACATCTAAGATACCGATATATGCCGCACCTTCTTTTGTCTGAGTCACAAATGGCAGATCAGATTGACGTTTCTTCACTAGAAATTCATTTTCCAAGTCTGTCCCTCGAACCGTTAACACATTGATCCTTCTCTCTAGCTGACGGTATGTCTGATCATGTGTATGTTTCAATTGACTGATATGATCTTGTTTGTGAAAAGTAAGCTTGGAGAATGGGCGAAGCTGTTCCGCATTGTATCCAATGGCGATGAATTGCTGTGATTCGTTCATCGCACGAATGGTTTGTTTTGACAGGGTTCTCTTTATTTCTCCAAGATAAATGACTTGCTGAAATTCATTCATCCTCTTTTCAGCCAAATGTTCATCAGATACAATCGTCGTCTGTTTTGAAAAATGACCGGCGAGTAGCTCCAGCATATGAACGGCTGGAGTCACTTCCCCCGATGGTGTGGAATAAACGATCAGTGTATTTGGCTGCGTGACGAGCGCATCGGCTGAAGCCATGTGTTTAAACGAAAGAATCGAAAAAAGCGTGATCATCAAACAACATTTCATCAAAGAATTAAAGTTCATTCATCATCATCTCTTTTTCTAGTTCTTCTAAAAACTGCTCTGGCGTACGATAATCCGAGCTGCTTGTTAAATGACAGACATGAAATGTCAAGGTCACTTCACGACCGTTTAATAGGACATGCGTTTGCAGTTTATCCTTTAGCTTATCAAGGACAACTGACACATTTTCTTCTGGTGTATGGGTTAGCAGCAAGCCCATTCGTTCTTCAGATAACCGAAATTTTTTATCGGTTTCTCTTACGCTTTCGCGTATCTTGAGACTTAATTGCTGAAATAGATGCTGCATTTCTTTTTCTCCATATAACGATTTGAATTCCGCTGCGTAATTCATATGAAGAAGGATAAAGACAAATGGCTGTTTGTACCGTTCCGCCCGTTTCATTTCCTCGGATAATTCGAGCTTCATCCGCTCAGCATTGTCAAATCCTGTTGTCGAGTCAATCGCCACAAATTGTTTGATGGCCTGCTTTTGTTGTTCAATGGTGTGACGCAGCGTATTGATCCGTTCATGCAAGCTTCCCGCTGAAATAGCGAAAAAAAGAAGTGCTACGCCCCAAATTACTACATCTTGCAATGTTTGATTTGAAAAAAGGGAATTTTCATGACCAAGCTCTGTAAAGAACATGACGCTTCCTATAAAGAACAAAAACAGTAAGGTGAAAATTAATGCTGGTAGGATACCAAATAAAATACCACAGCCTAACACGACAAATGTCAGTGCGATGATCATAAAGCTCTCCGCATCTTGTACGTTAAGGTAGCCCATAAACAAAATAAGGCCTGCAAACGTGAGGAGCAGAGAATAGTACAAGCGATACGTGTTACTGAACAACCGATTCATTTAGAAGCTCCCTTTCTGCAATTAAAGGCAATAAGTTATCAAATGAGTGTGTCTCTTTTTCGTTCATGTATCCTCCGTAGTAAGGCTTGAGAGGATCTTGAGTTTGTAATTCTTTCATGCGGTGATAGACAGTCTTTGCGAATTTCAGCTCGTTTTGTTTAAGGGCATACAAAATGACGAGTGCATATACCGAAGGCGATTCATATGTGACAGATGGCTTCAATGTGTTCAGTTTGTATCTTCCGTACAGTTTGCCTTCTTGTTTAAACGACGTTTTAAGCCATTTCATGATCTCGGACGTATTCACCTTTGCATGATATGCATGTAAAGCTGTATAAAGTTGATCGATCATATTGATTTCTTGATCGAATGAATAGGTTTTTTTCTTTATGTCATAGGATTTAGGAAAGAATCCTTTTTTTCTCGGTGCTTGTTTTAGAATGGCTAATTGGTTACTGGTCATTTGTTTCGTGAATATTTGGAGGGATTCCAATTCTTTGATTGCTTTTGGGTCTATATATGAGAGTGTGATTGTATGTGAAGTTCGATTGGTTGATGCATCATAATAATCGGACAATATGCCTTTGAACATGTTTTTTTCTTTTAACGCTTGAGCGATTTCTTTTGCTGTCGTTTGATACGCTGACTTCTTCCACAAATGATTTGCCTTTTGAAGTGCCGTCACTACACGTAAATCATCGACTAAAGCATTGGCCTTATTTTTTTGATCGGATTCAATTTGCCAGCTGAGAAGATGGTGGTCTAGTAAAAATTGATCTTGCAGAACATCAAATTGTTGGTCAAATGAATTTTGATCTTTTTTTCGAACAAGATAATCCATCCAAAGTCCAAGTGATTCAGATAAGTAGATGTGCTGCTCTGCAAAAGAGGTGCGAATTAAGCCTTGATCTGTCATTAAGTGGTGAGTGATAAAATATTCTCCAGGCAAAACGGGCTGAGATGATACTGGATCAGCTGATTCTTTCTGCTGTTCCCAGGTACATCCGCCTAGTAGAATGACAATGAGTAAAACAATTGCTGTACGATATATGCGTGTATGCATTCGTGTCCCCTTTCAATTCCGCGTTCTCTAAGCATCTAACGATTTATTATAGAGCGTTTTTGTTTAAATTTAAATGAATATTTTATGCCAAATTACGAGCCTTTCCGCATATTCATTCCCATTTTCAGAAAAACAATATGCCGATATACTTAATAATACTGAAAAACCCATGCGTTTCCGCACGGGTTTTTATAGAACTATTGATCTAATTTTAACTTCTTTAATTGTTCAGCTAGTGCGTTATTAATTGGTTCTTCCACTTTCTTTTGTTTCTTCATATATTTAGACACATCGTGCTTACTGGCTTTCTTTTGATTGGATTGAGATTTGCGTTTTTCGAAGACAGACAGCTTTTCTCTATGGCCGCATACACAAGCAAAGATTTTGCCATCGCCTTCTCCGCGCAGCTCGAGCTTTTTATGACAGTTCGGGCAGCGTGCGTTTGTTTTCTTCGCCACATTTTTACGATGGCCGCATTCTCGGTCCTGGCAAACGAGCATCGTGCCATGTTTTCCATTCACTTTCAGCATGAGTTTACCGCAGTCTGGACAATGGGTGCCAGTGACATTGTCATGCTTAAAGGTCTGGTTCGTCTGTTTGATTTCAGATACGGCTTGTTTGGCATATGACTTCATTTCACTCATGAATTGAGAAGCCTTCAATTGCCCTTTGGCAATTTTAGAAAGCTTTTGTTCCCATTCCGCTGTTAATGCAGGAGACTTTAAGTCCTCAGGCACTAACGAGAGCAGCTGCTTCCCTTTCGATGTGATGAAAATGTCTTTGCCCTTTTTCTCAATTAAGAAGCTATTGAACAGCTTTTCAATAATATCCGCTCTTGTTGCTACTGTCCCTAGACCACCTGTTTCACCAAGGGTTTTCACTAAGTCCTTTTCCTCGTTCTGCATAAATGCCGCTGGGTTTTCCATAGCAGATAATAGGGTCGCTTCATTAAAACGTGCAGGAGGCTTCGTTTCTTCTCTTGTCTCTTTCAGCTGTCGAACGTCTAGTGACTGTCCTTCTGAAAGCAGCGGCAAATGTTGATCTGCCTCGGCTGATTCCTCTTCTTCATATGAGTCATCGTACACGGCTTTCCAGCCAGCTGCTTGCACGGTTTTCCCTTTTGCTGTGAACGTTTCACTGCCTATTTTGGTGATGACCGTTGTTTCCTCATACTCGAAAGGATTCATGAGTACCGCAAGGAATCGTTTGGCAATGAGGTCATATAATTTACGCTCTTTATCGCTTAATACTCCTGGGTACAGCTCTTCCTCGGTTGGAATAATCGCATGGTGATCTGACACTTTGGCATCATTGACGAAGCCTTTGTGCGCTTTCACACCTGATTGTAAAATCCGGTTCACATGCTGGGCGTACGGTCTGACGTTCATTCCTTTTAAACGATCTTTTAATGTAGGAACGATATCCGCTGAAATAAATCGTGAATCTGTACGTGGATATGTTACGAGCTTATGCTGCTCATACAATCGCTGAAGCGTAGATAATGTTTCTTTGGCTGAAAAACCATAGCGTTTATGTGCATCACGCTGCAATTCAGTCAGATCGTACAGTCCCGGCGCGAAAGCTTTTTTCGCTGTTTTTTTCAACGCATCAACCACTGCTGGTTTTCCTTCGCAGGCTGTCAAGCGTTCTTTGATCACACTCTCTTGGAATGTCCGGTTTTGCTTTGTTTTGGCATCCTGCCATGTCAAAGTCAGTCCATCTACTTGTGCAGTCAATCCATAGAACGGCTTCGGCTGAAATTGCTGAATGTCTTCTTCTCGTTTGGCGATCATGGCGATCGTTGGTGTTTGCACCCGTCCGCAGGAAAGCTGTGCATTGAACTTCGTTGTCAGCGCTCTTGTTGCGTTGATGCCGACAATCCAGTCTGCCTCTGCACGTGCAACGGCTGAGCGATACAGGTTATCGTATTCTTTGCCGTCTTTTAATCGTTTGAAGCCTTCTTGAATGGCTTTGTCCGTTACAGATGAGATCCATAATCGTTTCAAAGGCTTTTTCACATGCGCTTTTTCAAGAATCCATCGAGCGACAAGCTCCCCTTCACGTCCAGCATCTGTTGCGATGACAATGTCTTTGACATCTTTCCTCGCAAGCTGCGCTTTCACTGCTTGGAATTGTTTGCCTGTTTTTTTCATCACCACAAGCTTAAGCGGTTCGGGAATGATTGGTAAATCCTCTAAACGCCAGGATTGAAATTCTTTTCCGTAGCCTTCTGGATCAGCCAGTGTGACCAAATGGCCAAGCGCCCACGTCACAATGTATTGATCTCCTTCTAAAAAGCCATTTCCTTTTTTATGACACTTCAGTACACGTGCAAGATCACGTCCGACTGAAGGTTTCTCTGCTAATACAACTGTTTTTGACACTAGATTTCACATCTCTTTCTTCTATCCATCCTTTTATTATAGCAGACGTGGAGATGCGGTTCTAATGACGGATTATTTCTTCAATCGTGTGATGATTTCGTTTGTGACTTCTTGCGTTTGATAGGCGCCACCGATGTCTGCCGTTAAAAAGCCATCTGCTGTGACTGATTCGATGGTTTCGAGCAGATGTGTGCCCAGTTCTTCCTCTCCGAAATGATCCAGCATGAGTTTAGCGGTCCAGATTTGACCGATTGGGTTGGCGATTCCTTTTCCCGCAATGTCTGGAGCTGATCCGTGTACAGGCTCAAACATGGATGGGTATTTACCATTTACATTAATGTTGGCGGCAGGCGCTACGCCAATACTTCCCATAATGGCTGCCCCAAGGTCTGTCAAAATATCACCAAACAAATTACTGGCAACAATCACATCGAATTTTTCTGGTCTTGTTACAAAGAAGGCTGAGAGCGCGTCAATGTGCTGTGAGTCTGCTGTCACCTCTGGATAATTCTTTGCTACGTCTTGAAACACTTCATCCCAAAAAGGCATGGTATGAACGATCCCATTCGATTTGGTTGCACTCGTCACATGCTTTCGTCTTTTTTCTGCTAATTGAAAGGCAAAACGCATCGCACGCTCTGTCCCTTTTCTTGAGAACACTGCATTTTGAACAGCAAGCTGATCTTCCCCTTGATACATACGGCCTCCAATTTCACTATATTCACCTTCACCGTTTTCTCTGACAACTAGAAGATCGAAATCCTTTGGCTGAGCAAGCGGTGAGCGAATGCCGCTAAGCTGTTTTGCAGGTCTGATGTTTATCACCTGTTCAAATTCCCGCCTAATCTTAATAAGCAGTCCCCAAAGTGATACGTGATCCGGCACTAAATTGGCATCTCCGACAGCCCCTAAGAAAATGCTGTCAAAGGCTTTCAATTGATGTAATCCATCCTTTGGCATCATCTCGCCATGCTCTAAATAATATTCACAGCTCCACGGAAAATCCTGAAAGGTAAAAGACAGACCGCCATGCACTTCTGATACCGCTTTCAATACTCGTATGGCTTCAGGTACAACTTCCTTCCCAACCCCGTCACCTGGTATCGCCGCAATTGAAACATGCTTCATTTATTTCTCCCCCTTTATTGTCGGTCGACCGTCGACCGTTTAAGTTTGAGTTTACTAGAGAGTGCATGTTCTTTCAATGGATAAAGGCGCTTTTTGATCAAAGCGCCTGTTTATCCTGCAAAAGCATCGAGGGTTTCTCCTTCTTCCTCTTCGTACCTTTTTTATCTGAAAGCAGCAGTCCGCCTAAGGTCAGTGCCGTTCCAAGTACAGACATGAGGGTCAATCTCTCATGAAGAACGATCATTGAAATGACCATCGTAATAATAGGAACGCCATAAATATACACACTCGCTTTCACCACACCGAGCGTTTTCACTGAAAAACTCCATGTGAGAAAACAAATAGCAGATGCGAACAGGCCTAAAAACAATAAGTGAAAGGCAAACGACGGGTTCGTCAATCGCTCCCAGTCTATACGAATTTTAAAGTGCCAGATCAGGGGAAGCATCCAGAGTAAGCCGTAAAAAAAGACACGTCTCGTCACTTGAATGATATGGTATCCATATTGATTGATGATTTTCGATAAAATAGAATAGAAGGCCCAGACAATGGTCGCCGTTAATGCTAGCGCATCACCGATTGGATTCAATTGGAACGTCGTCATTCCATTAAAGCTAATCAGGACAATTCCTGTCATCGCGATGAAAAAGCCTATGAAAAACCGGCGATGCAAAGGCTCATCTTTCAATAAAAAATAAGCCAATAAAAATGAGAAGAATGGTACAACTGAGCTGAAGACACCTGCATTCGAAGCAAACGTATAGGTGAGTGCGACATTTTCTAAAAAATAGTATAAGACCACACCACATAACCCTGCGAGCGCAAACATCGCTTCATGCTTTTTACGCTGCACCTTCATAGTGACCGGATAGATCATCATCAGAGCGAGATATCCAATAAAAAAGCGAAAAAATAATATTTCTGTTGGAGAAAAAGCCGTTAACAATATTTTGGTTGAGATAAAGGTTGATCCCCATAGAAAAATGGTGAACATGGCCGCTAGATGACCAAGAAGCTGTTTATTTTTCATCTGCTGTTACCTGCTTTGTGAAAATTTGCTGATATTGCCCTGGTGTGAGCCCAATAAATTCTGAAAAGAAATGACTCAAATGACTTTGATCAGAAAAACCGGTGGAGACTGCCGCATCTACAGGCTTCACTCCTTTGGCGAGAAGCTCCTTCGCATAATTCACTCTCACTGTTTGTAAATAACGATACGGCGTGATCCCTCTGTACTTTGTAAAAGCGCGCAGAAGTGAGTATTTATTCATGGAGACAAGCTCTCCTAAGTCGTCTAACGATATATTTTCCGTAAGGTGTGTTTCAATATATTGCTGTACGTCTTGGACTTTTTGTTCGGCGGCATGTACTACTGACGCTTTTTCCTCTGATGTATCAGCGTAGGCTTCAATCAGCTGCTTCATAAAGAAATAGAACGTTTCCTGTTTATTCAAAGCTGGGGCTTCTTCTGTCATCATTTGATGAAGATCATATAACGGCTTTGTCAGTTCACTTTGTGAAAACACAGGAGCTTTAAAATGCGGCTTGTGCTGAAACATCTTCTCTATCACATCTGCTTCAATATTTAAACAACGATAATCTAGTGTACTCTGATCAATCTGCTCGCATGCATGATTGTCATATGGATTGAAAAGAAGAATGTCTCCCTTTTCAATGATGTATTCTTTATTTTGGCAGATCAAACGTCTTTGACCATCCTCAATAAATCCAATCACATAGTATGTATGAAAATGATTCGGGAACTTTTGCATGATGCCATGAAAGCGATACGCCTCTATTTGCAAGTCCTGATCAAAATGTACCGTTCGTTCCTCTTGTGTTTTCATGTCGATCCCCTCTTTCACTGAACTGATCATCAGTGTAGCACACCCTTTTTCTTTTGAATTGTACGATATTGACTTTTCCGATGCAGGCTTGCCTAGAGGGAAAAACTTGGATAACATGAGACAAAAGATGATGTGTAAATGAGGGAATGACAGGATGAATTCATTCGAGATGGAAAGACCAGCACCATACCATATGCAATTTTATGAACAGCTGAAGCATATGATATTTGATGGACAGTTTCAGCCGGGGGAACGCATCAATGAGACACAGCTTGCCAAACAATTTGGTGTAAGCCGATCACCAGTGAGAGAGGCAATGAGACTTTTAGAAAAAGATGAGCTCTTGATCGCTGATCATCGGTCGGGCTACTCTGTCTATACGTTAACGGAAAAAGATGTCGAGGAGCTTTATCAAATTCGGATCGCCCTAGAAACGCTTGCTGTTGAGCTTGCATGCAAGGAAGCCGCGCAAAGAGAGCTGGAGGAAATTGGGCATGTCCTCACGCAGGCAGACGAAGCAATCAAACAGCAGCTGCCATCTAAAGACATCGTCCAGTTACATGAAGCCTTTCATCAAAAAATCATTCTAGCGAGTCACAATCACCGCTTATGTAAACAATTGAATCATGTGAATGCACTCATTCATTTTTGCCGCGTCTTTCATTTTAGCGGCGGGGCGCGTGCTGAGACGATTCAAACAGAGCATGCTGCCATTTATTCTGAAATGAAAGAGCGCCGCTCCACAGAAGCCGTTCAAGCGATGACGAATCATTTGTTACATGATGTGATGCACTTAAAGCAAGTACTCTCTGAAACAAACACGGATTAAGTGATTTTTCCTTTTTCCCATTTTTTAAGCATTACATGAACATATTTTGAATTTTTCGTAGATTTTAGCATGTCCAGACAATCTTTCGTTTATATTAGAAGATGAGAAACTAGGTTTTATACAGGAGGATTTGTCTATGCATACAAGTATTAGCCGTCTTCGAAAGGCGGGTTTTATTGAGGGTATGTCTCTTTTAACCCTTCTTTTAATTGCCATGCCTCTGAAATATTTTGCGGATATTCCGATGGCAGTCACCATTGTAGGCTCTCTTCATGGCGCATTGTTTGTCATCTATATGCTTATTTTGGCATATGTGACCTTTAAAGTTCGCTGGCATTTGAAATGGTCGATCGCTGGTTTTTTTGCGGCGTTCATTCCTTTCGGCAACTTCGCCTATGATAAGGTGCTCCGCCAGTATGATACAAAAGCTTAATCAAAAAGGGCTAAAACGAAATTCGTTTTAGCCCTTTTTCTACACGCTGAAGTATTTTTTAAATCGATGCATATTTCACTATGGCTGCTTGACGCGTCATTTCGTGATATGCCACCCATAATTCATCACCCGGCAGTACGCTAGAGATTGGATCGATTGGCTGGTTCACTTCATACATCATGCCATCTCGCTCAATCTGAATGATCGCTAGCGGCTGGTTGCCGATGACACCAGCAAATGCGACATGGGTCACTTTTGCACTTCCTTGTTTCTCTTGCATGAGACTGATTTCTTTATCCAGCTCTTCTTGTTTTGTCTGCATCGTGATTTGAGTTCCTGGCGCGACCTCCATATGATCAGGGATGAATTGACTGACCGTTTTTGTGATGGACTGATCTCCGCTAGAAACCGTCACATCTAGCATGATCGGCTTCTGACCATGAATCGTGACTGGATAATGCTTCACCCGCTGGATGGTTCCTGTTAATGTCACATCTTTCCCCGATCGATTCCGCACTTCATGGCCATAGGCTGCCATTTTCAACTGACCGCTAATGTCGACGAGGTCGGCTTTTTCTCCTGTTCTAAATTCAAAACCAGCGGCTTGAATCATCGGAATGGTATACCTTTTCTGATCTGCTTCAAATGTAAGCGATAAGACCGTGCCTCGTCCTACGGTTCCATATGATTCTATATTTCTTAAAACAGCGCCTTTGATGAACTTTGGCTCACTCGTCTGTGAGAAGTCCCCCTCTTTTAAGAGCATCGCCTTTTTCTTCTTCGGATTGTAGAGAATGGCGATACGCTGACCCGGCTGCGGTATTTGGGTGTAGGATACAACCGTTTTAGCTGCCTTCTCGATATTTTCCCCATCATATTGAAATTGCAGCTGCATTTTGACAAGCGGCTGTTCGTTGATGTAGGTACCCGTTTCTTTGACAGATACAATATTGGCTTCTAATGTGACACTGTCTTTCATCTTGTTCTTTCTCACCAGTCTCAAAATCGGCGGCAGGAAGATGGCTAGCACAAATAACAGCAGTGGAATAAACAGCCATATCGCCCAGTTAAGAATGAGCGGTCCGCCTTTCATGACATATTGCATAAAGGTGTCAACAGACGTTTGGTGAGCAGGACTGGCGTTTTCGATTGAGATCATTTTTTTCAAAGGAAATTCCTTTAGCTCTTTGCTCTTCGTCTCAAATGCACCCGTTAATTGATTGTCGATTGAATAATAGATCCAATCGCTTTTCACATTTTTATTGAAAGAGAGTCCTTCTCTTTGTAACGTTTCATATGAAAACGACTGCAAAAGCTTGCTGACGGACGTTGTCTTATTCGTGCGGTGGTTATAAATATAACCAGTCAGCTTGCCTTTTGCTTCGTCCTTTGCTGTAGAGCCTGCAAGAAGAACTTCTTCCTCATTAAGCTGGTAGATAAGGGTTTGATAAATCGGTTTTGGTGTTGGGACGACTTCCCCAAGCCTTCCCTCTGCATTCACTTTCCTTGGTCTTTTTGGATAGTTAGATTCGACAGCGACTGCAAAGTTTTGGGATGTTCCGATCGTTTTTTCCAGCTGCTGCTCCACTTTATCTTCAATGAGGCTAAACGGTTCAGCGTTTTTGGAGACATAGACCCCAAGCTGATTCTTATCGTTTGAGACTCCGCTGACATATGCCTTCTGGTCATTTTTCAAAGTCAATTCAAATATAGGAATAGGCGTCTGGCCTCTAAAGGAATTCATGACGACATCGATGGAGACTGGCCTTGCTGGCAGCTTTAGCTCGCTTAGATTGTGCACATGAAACTGACCATCCTTTAGCTCACCAAGGACTGCAGCGGCGCCTTCCATTTCTCCTGTAAACACAAGCCGTCCATTCCATTGATATGTATTCGTTTTTAAAAACGAGGGTATCTGTAGATTTTGCTTAACGAGCTCTTTCTTTTCTCCGCTTGGCGTTAGTTTCTCGATCAACAGCTGCCCGTCTTTATTTTTTAAAGCAAGTAAGAGATTGTTACCTTGAATGGATGGCAGCATTTCATTAAACGAATCGCTTGCTGTCGTCCATTCACTGATTCTTTTTCCTGATTGAGGATCATACATTTCAAAATGGAGCTGCTGGTCTTTTGATACAGCACTCACCACTCGTTTTCCTTCATCAAATGTAAATATTCGTTTGACGTCATATTCCGTCACTTTCCCTGCTGACAAATCATCTTGGTAATGGTTCCACACCAAGACACTAAGAATGATCGCTGGAATAAAGAAGACAATATATCTGAGGAAAATCACTGGTATTCTTTTCACTTGATCGCTTCCTTTCATGAGGTTCCTTTATCTTATACGTCAGTGCAACGAGAATGTTTCATGCTAGAAGAATACCATTCCAGCCTTTAAGTTCCATATTTTACAAACTTGGTAGTTTGCGATAAAATCCAATCAGATTCGAAAAAAGGATGTTATCACAATGAGTAAGCTATCATCGATCATTCTAGCGGCTTGGCTGCGTGTTCCCCGTTGGTTCAAGCAATGGGTGCTCGTATCCATTTCCATTTTCTTTTTTTATATGTGTTTTGTAAAGGGGCTGACTAGCTGGCATACCTTGCCGCCCATCACTTTACTATCATGTGTCATCGGTTCTTTCTTCATTTGGCTGTTATGGCTAAAAGGTCAAAAAAATAAGTGAAAGGGGGAAAATCATGAAAGAATCCATTAGTTATTTTGCTATCTCTTTTGTTCTGCAATTGGTTTGGTTTGGCATTGTGCACCCAAATAGAGGCGTGACACTCTTGGACATGTTCATTTTTTCTATTTTGTTTGCGGTGATGTTCTTTTTTATTCAGAAGATTTGGCGTTATCAGAAGAAAGGGCGAAGTGAGTGATCATGAAATGAACTCAATGAAAAAGGCTGCCAAATAGATGGCAGCCTTTTTCTTGCTTTTTTCATGCAAATAAATAATCAATGTGTGATCTCCGTTACGGAGTGTATGAATTAAGATTCGATCATATCAGTGTGTCATATGTGTTCCGAGTGAACCTACGTTTGAAAGTAAACGCCATGGAAGTTCTGGATAACAAGACAACGAAAGCCCTACCTCTCATTCGTCCTTACGGCTCCGAAGCCGTGCCAGTGTGAATTGTAAATCAAAACGTCTTTTTTCCACTCTTCCGCTTTTATAGGGGGCGGGTGCAGAAGGAAAAGAATAAGTTTGTTCGCTTTGACAGCGTCTCGTTCTTATCTAGTAGAAGCTCTATTGCTTCTCATTATGTCATAGAAAAAAGAAAGTTTACTTTCTTTATTTATTTGCTTATTTCAACACTTAATATAAAACTATAACACATCCCCCCATCTTACGCAAGTGTTAAAGTGATAATTCAGCTGGAGTACGGTTTCCTTCATTCATGTAACGAATAGATGTTGGATCAATCTTCAGAATCACTAGGTTCGGATCATCTTTTCCTTTAAACCATTTCTCCATCTCCTCAGACCAAAGGCGGTCGATCAGTTCTGGATCATCGGTTAATGTGGCGGTACCTGCGATTTCTGCATACGTGTCACCGAATCCTTCACCTGAATAACCAATGAGAATATGGACATTCGGGTTTTTTTCAATTTCGTCTGCTTTATGTGTTTCTTTGCTCGTTGGTGTATATAATGTCAGTCCCTCATGGAAAAAAGTCATGTAGCGGGTATGCGGCTTATCCTGTTCAACGGTCGCCAGTGTTCCGACCTTTTGTTCATCTAATAGATTGAGTACCTTTTGTTTTAATTCTTCTTGTGACATATCGTTTCACTCCTTCAAATTTCATCCGTACTCTTAGGTTTCCACGACAATCCATTCATTAAACAAAGAAATGTGTTTTTCATAAAAAGAGATCTTCTGGCTGATGCTATAGAAAACAGGCTCATTGAAGGGAGAAGTTGAACATGCATCATGAAACGATGTTCCATTTAAGTTCACTTGTCATTGCGGCAGTTGTTGTGGGCATTATCGTATGGTCTGTCTCATCTGTGCAGAAAAATCGCAAGAAATACTAAACACACCGCCCAATTAGGTGGGCGGTGCGCTATTGATCATGTATTCATAAAGGAACCGCCGTTGACGTGAAGTGTTTGTCCTGTCATATAAGACGATTCGTCAGAAGCAAGCAGCACATAGCAGCCGACATGCTCTACAGGCTGTCCTGGTCTTCCCATTGGGGTTTCTGCCCCGAAGCTTTCCACACGATCCTCATCAAATGTAGATGGAATGAGCGGCGTCCAAATTGGACCTGGCGCTACACCGTTCACCCGAATCCCATCCTTCACAAGCGACTGAGCCATAGAACGCGTAAAGCCATTGATGGCACCTTTTGTCGCCGTATAATCAATCAGCACTTTGTTGCCTCGATATGGGTTAATGGATGTTGTATTAATAATTGTACTTCCCGGTTTTAAGTAATCCAGTGCTTTCTTCGTAAAATAAAAATAGGAATAGAAGTTGGTTCTAAAGGTTTGGTGAAGCTGTTCACTAGATATATCCTGAATCCGTTCTTTCGGATGCTGTTCAGCCGCATTATTCACTAAAATATCTAATTGCCCAAAGGCTTCAACTGTTTTTTCTACCGCTTTCTCGCAAAAGGCTTCGTCACCGACATCTCCTGCAATCGTTAAACATTTGACGCCTTCCCGTTCTACGCGCTTTTGCGTATCCTTTGCATCCTCATGTTCATTTAAGTACACAATGGCGACGTGTGCCCCTTCTTTTGCATAGGCAACAGATACAGCACGTCCAATTCCACTATCTCCGCCTGTAATCAGTGCGACTTTCCCTTTGAGCTTGCCAGACCCTTGATATGATTCATCCTCAAAGATCGGCGCAGGATTCATTTCCCTTTCACTGCCTGGCTGCTGATCCTGTGTTTGGCGCGGAATGCCATTTGTTAAATATTCACGTAAATCCATGTGTAAGCTCCTCCTTGATTTGTTGATGTATCCTTTCATTACCACCTCACTTTTCCACTCAAACATCCCGGTGCGGCACAGATGCGTTTTGAAAAACGGCATGTTTCAAGATGGATAAAATCGGTTACTAGATCATTAAAAAGGAGCGTTCTCACATGCTGTCAACCATTTCGAAAACCTTTAGCAAACCAAAAGGCTGGCTCGGAAGCATTGCAGGTTTCATTATGGCAAATGAAAATAAAGCACTGAATCAGTGGGCGATCCAGCATTTAGATTTGTCAGATGGTGAAAACATTTTGGAAATCGGCTATGGACCCGGCTACAGCATCAAGCATATGCTTAAGCATTATGAAGGTCTCCATATAGATGGACTAGATGCTTCCTCGACCATGCAGGAGCAAGCACAGTCCCGCGTAAACAAACGGTCAATGGACAAACAAGTCCGGCTGTATGTAGGAAAAATCGAGAAAACACGTTTGCCGGGAGAGCAGTATGACAAAGTACTGTCTGTGAACAACTTTACGATTTGGGATGATCCAAAGACTGGCCTACTCAACCTTTATCACACGTTGAAACCCGGCGGAAAACTCGTCATTGTGATGCAGCCAAGAGAAAAAGGTGCTGATGCGAGCCGGACAAAAGAGATGGGTGAAAACATATTGAATGATTTACAGTTTGCGGGGTTTGACCATTTTTCTGTTGAGTATGAGGAAATTCGTCCAACGCTTGCTGTCTGTGTCACAGCCAAAAAGCCGAGAAGCGAATAAGCTCTCGGCTTTTTTCTTACCACTTTGCCTCTTTGACAAATTGATAGAACAGCTGATGCAATTTCTGTTCAATGTCTTCCTTTAACCCATGACCATAAAGCGTCATGCTTTCCTCACTTTCAATGATGGATGAACTGATCAGACTAAACATTTCTGACCCTTCCTTGCCTAGCTCTTGCGGCGCCAGCATCATGAGCATTCGTGACATCTGCTGCTGCCCGCCGTCCATGCTTTTGACCTCGTATGCCTGATCAAGATCATAAATATGAAAGATGGGTTCCTTGATGAACGTATGCTTTAAATGAAAAAGAGCAAATTCTGTACCAGGAATCCCTAAACCACCTTGCTGTTCACGTTCTAGTAAACCACTTGCTACCTCATCCGCATGTGTGATAAATCCTTCCTCTTCAAGCTGACGAAGCAGCTGACTGATTGTTGCCTCATGCTGCGGCATCGCCTTTCTATTGTCGATGGTGAAATGGGACAAGATGCTGCGAATCACAGACATGTAATTCGTCACCCGCTCTGCAACCGCCATCATATTAACGGATTCTTGTACCGCTTCTTTGGCAGCTTCTTTCATCCTTTTTTTCTCAATCATATAAGGGATCTTTCGTTTAATATGAGCCTTCACACGCATAGCATCATCCTCGTTTAAGAGCGGACTGACCATGATGTAATCGATATGCTCATATGGGATAGGGACGGTCGAGACAATCATGTCATAGCTTGATGCATCGATTTCTTTTAGTTCCATCAAGGAAGACAGATCGAATTCGGCGATCTCTGGCAATTCTTTTTTTAACCGAGATGCGAGCATTTTAGAGGAACCGATCCCGCTTGAGCACACGACCAATGCATGAATGTTCGTTTCTTCTTTTTTGATCTCAAGCACTGAGCCAAAGTGAAGCACAATAAAGGCGATTTCATCCTCTGGAAATTCGATCTCTGGAAAGAAACGTTCGACTCCTTCTTCAATCGCCATGAAAAGTAAAAAGTAGTCCTTTTTAATTTGTTGTGTAAGTGGATTGTAGATTCTCATCTTTTCCTTTAAACGGTTCATGGCAGGTTCAAGATGAGACACGAGTCCCTCATACAATGAATCATTCTCATTTAAATGATAGCCAGTTTTATTTGAAATAAAATCAATGAGCTTCTTCGTTCTAATCGCGATATCCAGCTCGATTTCATCAATACGGTATTCTGCCCCAAAGCTGCGGTTTGCACTGCGCAGATGGATCGTCATATATCCGACCTCTGCTTCAGGGATCTCGACATTAAACATGCGTTCAAGTGCTCTTGCGATTCGCAGAGATGATTCAAATTCTTTTGTGCGCTTTAGTTCAAGCAGCTCTTGCTCTTCCATTCGAATGGTTTCGCCAAGCTGAATCCGTTCAATGGCATAGGTTAAGTGAACGACAAGCGCAATATAGGCACTATCAGATAAAGAGAGTGACAGTCGATTTTTCAAATGAAAGAGAAGTCTTTCTACCTTGAGCAGCTGCCCTCTGCTGACAACGCCAAACACTTTTTCCGTCGCTTTCGTTCGTTGCTTGATATTCATTTCAATCGTTTCTAAAAATAATTGAATATCGAGCCGGTCGACAATGAGGTTGCCGACAATCTTTCGTTTTGCTTCCTCCGGTCCTTTTAATTCAATGCCATACCCGCGTTTTCGGATCAACTGCAAACCGTATGGCGCGATCCACTCCGTCAGTTCATCTAAGTCATAGCTGATCGTCGCATTTGTGACCTGCAAATCGGAAGCGAGTGTATATAATTTCACCGGTTCCTTTGCTTCAAGCAGCGCACATAATATTAAGAGCTTCCGTTCATCAGAGCTATATTCAATTTGATCCTCATTTGACATATGAGCAAGAAGCCGCTGTTTATCCTCCTGTTCACCGACTGCCTTCAAGCCTTTCCCCGGCTGTTTATCTAGTGAAAGGTCATAATTCTTTAATATGGGTTTAATCGATTTTAGTTCTCTATGAATCGTTCTTGTACTCACCTGAACAGAATCGGCTATCTCACGAATGGTGACATAACGATTTTGCTGAATGATGTATTTGATGATCTTCTGTTCTCGTGCCGTTATGTACATGAAATGCCTCCTTCTGCAAAAATAGGTCTATTGTCGTACCCTAATATAAAACGCTTTCAACAGAAGATGCAATCTTAAGTTGATCTGACTTTGGCACATCAGCTGTGACAAAATTAAATACAACGTCTGATCATACATTTCTCCAAAATGACGGTCCATAATCCTTTTGATGAAATTGAACCTTTTGTTCATGAAAAGGCAGTGAACCCCCAGCTATTAAAGAATACGTCGGATTGTATATTGGAGAGCCAAAGCAATAATCCATCGTTCCTTCTTCCGGGCGGAAGATGACGGTTCGCATTGTTCCAAACAGCTCCTCATAATTGTGCACAGCTAGACCATTAGGATATTCTGTCTGAAACAGCTTAGCAAGAGAATCACTTGTTTGTTGTTCTTTTAAAGCCTCTACTAACATGTCATATCTGACAACAGAATGATGTTTCGTCATTCCTTTTGCCGTTTGATCAGCAAGCGGATGATTTGTGGCTGCAATATAACCTTCCTCCGGTCTTCTCACCATTTTACGGCCATCAATGATTTCAATCACAGCCGCTTCTTCTTTTCGATCGGCAAGCATGAGGTGGACATTTGAGGCAACGGGCATTTCCTGAATAGAGCGAATGGCTTCCTCAACCGTTCTACAGTTTTCCAGAACAGATCGAATCACATGATACACTTGCAAGCCGGCAACTGCTGGAGGCTTTAAACCGGGTTCATTTCCAACCGGCGGACCACATGCAGAGAATGTGACAGAAAGACCATGCTCATTCATCCCATCAGATCTGCCAAACAAAAGCAGCGACGAGCCTGTATGATATGCCAAGCCCTTCACATGTGTCGTCACAAGACGCATATCATCAAATATCGGAGAGAAATCATAGTTACGCAGCATGACCGTTTGTTGACCTGTCTCCATATTTCCCTGCCTCACGCAGTGGGAACAGCCTGGCTGTAGATGAGATGAATAGAAAAAGGTCAAATAGCGCTCATCTAATTGCAGTTCATCACAAAATCCAGCAATCTCTTCTTCTAACTGAGGAAGATAAGGGCGCATCAGCTGCTTCGTTTCTTTCACAGCCTCTTTTGCAAGCGGTTCTGTTCGAATGTATTGTGTCTGTAGCCATTGCTTTTTCTTCATCCAGACAGCCTGCTGTTTTCCAACTTCATAAGCGGTTCCTGTCATTTCTTGAAAATATGCTCTGATTTCCTCCATGCCTGCACACCTCTTTCGCTTTCGTTTCTTTTATCATATCGAAACCCTCCTTCATTTAAAAGGATGAAAAAAACTGCAATCCCAATGGATTACAGCTGTTTACAGGATTGTTGAAACAATGCTTTTGCCATTGCTTCATATCCTTTATGGTTCGGATGAAATTGATCAATCGATAAGTACTCATTTTCATGTCCTTCAAACGCCCGGTACACATCCACAACCTCTACATGCGGATTTGCAGCAAGCGAGCGAAGCTGATGATTGTATTGCTGAAGCCACCGCCCGGCTATAGGTATTTGCGGAAAAGGATTATATAAATTCATGAGATACACGCAATAGGGCTGCTTCTGCCCTCTTTTGATCTGAGCGATTTCTTGAATCATTTTGCTGAAATTCGCTTGGCAATGCAGCGTCGCTTGCAGCAATTTCTTTTCATCTTCACCCTTTTCATACTGCTGAATCGCTTGAACAAGGTCATTCCCACAGCCTGTGATGGTGATGATGTCAGCTGCTGCAATAGCACGCCTCACATCAGATCGTTTGAACAGCTGTAAAATCTGATCTGTTGTTAACCCTGACTTTGCAAATACAGACAGCTCGACTGGCGTATGTGTCTTTTTTTCAAGCATCCACTGATACCGCTCTGCGAAGCCTCCACCAAATAAACGTGCCCCCACTCCAACTGTTAAGGAATCTCCAATCGCAACATAGGATCGTCCCACTCTTATCCCTCACTCTCTCCTGCCTTCTCTTATATATACGAAATCGGAGAACAGATGCTTGTAGCAGATGACTTAGAGACATTCATCTTTTTTTCATGAGATGTCTTTACAAACTCTTTACTTGCGAGATCGACTGATTTTTTGTTCAATAAGAATAGGTTGAGATCATGAAATTTGCACCTGCATGCGTTCCAGAAAAATTGACAAACTTTTTATCTTGATTTCGAGACTTTATACCTTGACTTCAAACTACATTGTGATTACAATAAAAATATCAGTTTTTATGTAACTGTGCTTGTTACATCTTTTTCGTAGCATTCCACTATGATTAAAGATGCCACATATTCAGTGTATCTTTGGGATACGCTAAAAAAATCACTGAAACAGAAAGGATTGAATGAACATGGCAAAAGTTTTATACATCACTGCACATCCGCATGATGAAACAGTTTCTTACAGTATGGCTACTGCTAAAGCATTTATCGAATCTTATAAGGAAGCAAATCCAAGTGACGAGGTTGTACATATCGATTTGTACAAAGAAAACATCCCTCACATTGATGCAGATGTATTCGCTGGCTGGGGCAAGCTGCAATCAGGTGCTGGTTTCGATACACTTTCAGCTGAAGAGCAAGCGAAGGTTGCACGCCTAAACGAATTAAGCGATCAATTCGTTTCTGCTGACAAATATGTATTTGTTTCACCACTTTGGAACTTCTCATTCCCACCAGTTCTTAAAGCATACATCGACTCTGTTGCTGTAGCTGGTAAAACATTCAAATACACAGAGCAAGGTCCTGTTGGATTATTAACAGACAAAAAAGCTCTACACATCCAAGCACGTGGCGGATACTACACTGAAGGTCCTGCTGCTGAACTTGAAGCAGGCCACCGTTACCTTGGTACAATTGCGAGCTTCTTCGGAATTCCTTCTTTCGAAGGTCTTATCGTTGAAGGTCACAATGCTGAACCTGCAAAAGCAGAGCAAATTAAAGCAGATGCAATCGAACGTGCAAAAGCTTTAGGTAAAACTTTCTAATAAACTGAACGCGAAAAGCCAATGATCTTAACGGTCATTGGCTTTTTATTTATCTAGATGAAAGCCTAATTCTCTGGAGATACCGCTCGCGGCTTTTTTGACTTGTTCAATTAAGTATGGAAGACGTTCCTTTTGATAACCCGCTTCAAACCCAGCAATGCTAATTCCTGCTGCGACTTCCCCAAGGTGATTGAATATAGGTGCTCCAACCGCAGCTGTATAGTTTTCAAGCTCCGAATAACTTAACGTATACCCCCGCTCATTTGATTCTTCCAGTATGTTTCGAAGAACCTCTTTATCTGTAATGGTTCCGATTCCGATTTTCCCTAGCTCAATCGAATCGATATAGGCAAGTCTCTCGTTCTCTGGCAAAAAGGAGAGAATACTTCTCGCACAAGCACCCGCATATAAAGGAGAGCGCCTGCCGACGGCGGTGTAGAGACGAACAGGCTGCGTCCCTTCAATTTTATCCACGTAAATGGCTTCGTCTCCTTCACGAACGATGAGCTGTACAGCTTCTCCCACTTCATCCCGCAAGCCTTCCATAAATGGTCTCGCAATTCTCCGAATATCAAGGCGATCCGCCACAAGCTGACCGTATTCTAGAAACATCAGTCCTAACCGATAAGCACCTGAATCTTGCTTTTCTAATAACCCCATATCGGTTAAAGAGCTCGCCATGCGGTGCACAGACGTTTTCGGCATGCTGGAAAGCTCGATCATTTCATTTAACGTTAATTGGTCACGAGCGATAAACAACCGCAAAATCTCCATTGATTTTACGACGGTTTTATTTGTATTTTGCATGGCCATCCCCTTTTCTAAACGAATGCTTCCAGCTTGATTCTAGCAGCAAGCTCCTTCAGTTCTGCTTCTTGCTTAAATAGCGCCTGCTCTGCGTCCTGATGGTCGATTCGCTTAAAATACAAATTCGCCCCGGGCATCGCTTGTGCTATGAGCGGCAGATCGACCGTCGCAACTTCTCCAATACGCGGGTATCCGCCTGTTGTTTGCCGATCTGCCAGCAGAATAATCGGCTGACCGTCAGGAGGAATTTGAATAGAACCAAAGGCAACCGCCTCTGAAATCAATTCAAGCTTTTCTTTTAAATGAACCGGCTCCCCCTTCAAGCGGCAGCCCATGCGATCTGATTGAGGCGTGACCTGGTAAGGCTGTTCAAAAAAGGTGTGTTGAGATGTTTCTTGAAAAAAAGAAAGGTGTCTCCCTGGCAGCACCCGAATCACGGGCGATTTCCGCAGCGGCAAAAAATGTGTATGACTTACAGTCCAATCGGGTGCGCTGTACGCCGACTGCTTCAGATTGCTTTTGAGTCTATCAGACAATCGATCCGCTACGATTGAAGGCTTTCCAATGGACAGGACGTCTCCTTTTTCAAGCGGACGTCCGTTCAGTCCACCGATTCCTGCTCTCACATAGGTGCTTTTGCTCTCCATCACCGGCTCTACATCGAATCCGCCTGCCACAGCAAGGTAAGCGCGGCAGCCTCTTTTACAAGGTCCAAAGGTGATCGTGCTTCTTGCTCGAATAAAAAGCGGCTTCCATAAAGGGGCTGGCTCTCCATCGATGTCGATCTCCACATCAGCGCCAGTCACTGCAATAAGCGCATCCTTGTGACATGTCAACACAGGACCCGGCCCCATTAATGTGATTTCCAGTACGGCTTCGTTTTCCTCGTTGCCTGTGAGAATGTTGGCAATTCTAAGCGAGAGCGCATCCATGCCGCCGCTCGTTAAGACGCCATACTTTTGATAGCCTTTCCGCCCTTTATCTTGAATGGTTGTGAACATTCCTGGCTTGATGACATGAATACTCAACGTTCTGCCTCCTTCATGCTGAAAAATTCCTTTTCAGACATTTGGACAAATCTGACCTCGTCTCCTGCTCTCAATAGACTTGGGACTTTCTCGTCTGGTCGAAAGAGTGGCAGCGGTGTTTGTCCAATGAGCTGCCAGCCGCCAGGTGTGGAAATGGGGTAAACGCCGGTCTGCTTTCCCGCAATGCCGACAGATCCTTTTGGAATGGACATTCTCGGTGTTTCCCTGCGCGGGGCTGCGATCTTTTCAGACAGCCCGCCTAAAAACGGAAACCCTGGGGCAAATCCAATCATATAGACAAGATACGTCCCTGCGGTGTGAATACGCACGACTTCTTCTGGTGTTAAATGATTGATCCGGGCGACTTCTTCTAAATCAGGGCCCAGCTCTCCCCCGTAGCAGACCGGTATGTCAATGGTGCGGCGCTTAGCCTGAACCCTCTCCTGCCATTTCTCTTCAAGGAGTGTTTCAATATAGCTTTTCACCCATTCATAGGGGGACAAATCTTGTTGTTGAAGATGGACAGATTGATAAACGGTATAAGGCTCGTAGAAAACAGTCACGTTTGTAAAGGCTTGAACAGCTTCCACATATCCGGCAAATGGATGCTGTTCAATACAAGAAAACAGCTGCACAACACGCTCATGAATTTCTTCACATATGTCTGCTCCTGCTTGAATAACAATCGCTGCATCTCCTAACGGGTGGAAGGTGATAGAATTTTTTATTGTTGAAAATGCCACTTGAGGACCCCTCTCTTTCTAAAGCACACCAAGCTGTTGATCTCGTTGATCTGTGATGAACATATGCCCAGGTGCATGGGTAATCGCAATGTCTGGTTTTGTATGCATGACAATGGCTTGCGGCGTCACCCCACATGCCCAAAACACCGGGACCTCTCCTTCTTTGATCACAGATGGTTCTCCAAAGTCCGGCTGATCCACATTGTCAATTCCAATCATCGCTGGGTCACCTATATGAATGGGGCCACCATGAACTGACGGGAACCTAGACGTCACTTGTACACTTCTTGTGATCTGATGCGCCGGAATGGGTCTCATGCTGACGACCATCGGGCCATGAAATGCCCCCGCCCTTTCACAAGCGATATTCGTTTGATACATCGGAACGTTATGGCCGTTTTCAATATGGCGAACAGGGATATCATTCAGCATGAGCGCATGCTCAAACGTAAAACTGCAGCCGATGAGAAAGGCAACCATATCGTCCTCCCAATAAGCAGAGATATCTGACACCTCTTCTTGAAGAATCCCTTTTCGGTAAACACGGTATTTAGGAAAGTCCGTACGAATATCCGCTTGAGGTGCAGACCGTCTCGGCACTGGATCACCCGGCTCCAGCACATCAAGCAAGGGGCATGTAGCCGGATTGCGCTGACAAAACAACAGAAAATCAAAGGCAAGTTCCTTTTTGACGATCATTAAGTTGGCTTGAGCATATCCCTCTGCTAGGCCTGCCGTTGGCCCTGTGATTTCTTTTTTACGAATCAACTCTCTGATCTGTGAAGGCTCATATGTTTGATAGATATTCATTCGATTCAGCTCCATAGTTTTGGAATTTCATTGATGATGGTATATCCGCCCATCATTGCCATGATGACAACTACAAATGCGCCTGATACTGTCAAAAAGAATGGATGTCGATAATCCCCGACAATGTCTTTCTTATAAGCCGCTACCAGCAAGGTGCCAAGCGCGAGCGGTAAGATTAATGCATTGATTGCCCCAACTAATATCAATATGTTCACAGGTCTTCCGATCGTAATAAAACAAATGGTCGAGAGGGCAATAAAGCCGATGATAATGCCACGTTGATTTTGCTCAATTTTTGGCGAGAAGGTTTTAAAGAAGGAAACTGATGTATATGCTGCTCCAATGACGGACGTAATTGCCGCAGCCCACATAATAATGCCAAACATTTTATATCCGATATTTCCTGAAGCTAGTTGAAATACAGAGGCAGGCGGGTTAGATGGATCAATCTGCAAGCCTTTTGCGACAACTCCTAATGTAGCAAGAAAGAGTGCTACACGCATGATGGACGTAATGAGGACACCGAAAATAGAGCTTTTCGTCACTTGGGGCAATGCTTCCTTCCCCTTAATACCTGCATCCAGCAAGCGGTGTCCGCCAGCGAAGACGATATAGCCGCCTACTGTTCCGCCTACAAGTGTCACAATGGATAAAATATCAATTTTCTCTGGGACAAATGTTCTCACTGCCGCTTCTCCAACTGGCGGTGCTGTTGAAATCGCCACATACAGCATCAGACCAATCATGACAAAACCCGCTATCTGTGTGAAACGGTCCATCGCTTTTCCAGCCTCTTTGATCACAAAGATCAGAATAGCAATAGCAGCACTGACCCCTGCACCGATTCGCGGATCGACTCCGAAAATGACCTGAAAACCGAGACCAGCACCAGCGATATTTCCGATGTTAAAGGCAAGTCCCCCAATGACAATCAAAACGGCCAGGACATAGCCGAGACCCGGCAGAACCATATTTGCAATATCCTGCCCTCGTTTTTCTGACACAGCGATGATGCGCCATACATTCGTTTGCGCAAAAATATCTAACAAAATAGAGATGAGAATGACAAACCCAAAGCTAGCCGCCAGCTGCTGTGTAAAGACAGTCGTTTGTGTTAAAAATCCCGGTCCGATGGCGGACGTCGCCATTAAAAAGGCTGCGCCCATCAGCATAGACCGGTTCCCCTTTGGTGCCTTCGTGTGCTTGACTTCCTCTTTTTTCATGCTGTTTCCCCCTTTGATGACGATTTTTATTGAAAGGCTTTGAGATGAATGCTCGCTTCTTTTAGCTTTGATGTAATAGTTTTGGCAAATTGGAGCGCATGGATGCCGTCTCCGTGAATACAGACAGTATCCGCTTTAAGCGAAATGTCTTCCCCTTGAACGGTATGAACCTTCCCTTCTCTCACCATACGAACGACCTGCTGAACGGCCAGTTCATCGTCTTCAATGAGTGCGTGTGGTTCGCGGCGGGATGTCAGCGTCCCGTCTGATTGATAGGTCCGATCAGAAAATACTTCATGCGCCACTTGAAGACCCATTCTCTCACCTGCTATCGCAAGTTCACTGCCTGAAAGCCCGTATAATACAAGACTTGGATCGACATGATACACAGCCTTCGCAATCGATTCAGATAATTCAGTATTTTTAGCCGCCATGTTGTACAGGGCGCCGTGTGGCTTGACATGCTGCATCGTGCCGCCTTCTGCTTTGAGAAAGGCTGATAGAGCGCCAATTTGATAGACGACGAGATCATAGGCTTCCTCTGCTGAAATCGCCATTGGACGTCTGCCAAATCCGACTAAATCTTGCAGACCCGGATGCGCGCCAATTCGGACCCCTTTATCCAGTGCCATTCTGACGGTTTTTCTCATGACTGTTGGATCTCCTGCATGAAAACCACAAGCGATGTTGGCTGAGGTGACATATTCTAAAATTTGTTCATCCGAACCGATAGTATATTGACCAAAGCTTTCTCCCAAATCACAGTTGATATCTACTTGATACATAGGATCCCTCCTTGTTGTTCCGAATAACGGAACATAAAGTCCGAATATTCGAATTTGTATTGATTATATCAATTTTGGATAGATTGCACATGACATTGTCAGAAAACATAACAATAGAACTAGGACATAAAAAAGCGAGAGGATATCGCCTCTCGCTTTTTCATCATGTTCTTTATTTAGACAGCACCCAATGCTGGATGGCTTTTGCTACACCGTGTTCTGTGTTAGGAGCTGTAATCCAATCAGCGGCTTCTTTTACCACTTCTTGCGCATTTCCCATCGCAATGCCTAATCCGGCTTCTTGGATCATAGCCATATCATTTAGGCTGTCGCCAAGTGACATGACATTGTCCATCGTACAGCCAATGCGTTCTGCTACCTTTGCAAGAGCTGCCGCTTTGTTAATGCCAGCTGCGTTGACTTCGATATTGGTTGGACTTGAATTTGTGATTTCTAGATGCTCGTTTGTTTTCAATGTATTGAGTACTTCCTCTCGAACGTCATCATCATGAATATCAAAGCCAAATTTCAACCATTCATGGTCATGAATTCGTTCTGGGAATTCACCTCTCCACACCTTATCCACAGTGGAAGCCCAGTAATCGGTTTCGTACCTATTTTTTAGATCCCACATCATTTGGACATGATCAGGATGCAATAGATCTCGTTCGATCAGCTGGAAGTTTGAATCCCAGATTTCACTTCCGTTTGCTGTCACAAGGTAAGAGGACAGCTTGAGCGGCTCAACCAGCTCTCGGCATGTCATCAGCGTCCGCCCTGTGCTAATCACCACATGGACCCCTTTTGCTTCAGCATCTTTAATGGCTTGTTTATTTTCCTCTGGAATGACGTGTTCACTGTTTAACAGCGTGCCATCCATATCAATGGCAATCAATCGGATGTCTTTCTTATCAGCTTGAATGGACAAATTGAGTACCCCACTTTGTATCATTTTTTGTAACTATCTTTATTTTAATATAAAGAGGGAGATGGCACAAAGGGACGAGTTTGATCCCATAGAAAAAAGACCTTGTTACAGGTCTCTTCGCATTGGCTTAGCGTTCACATGCAATCCCGTCTTTATCACGGTCAAGTCGCTTATTTTTTTGGTAAAGTGCTTTTGACACATACGGCTTGTACTTTGTTTTGCCGCCTTTGTTTTTCGTGTTTTTGCTTTTCGCTACGCCGCCTTTATAGACTTTGTTCAGCGCTTTGCAGTTTTTGTAGGACTTGACTGTTTTTGCATCTGCAGTGTGGGTGTCGACTTGTGTAACGCTTAGTAAAAGACCTAAGGACAAGACAGCCACCATGATTTTTTTCAACATGTAGAATCCCCCTATTTTTTCTATTTTTACATTTTTATCATATGTCACCACTTTTTGTTTTTCAAGACTATCGAGCTAAATATATTGATTTTTTTGGAATGAAACATGCTTTATATCCTATATGGTACACTGAGTGGGAAACCTTTCCGGTTTTGACACGTATATGAAGAGAGGAGTTTTTCACATGAAAATGAAATATACCATTCTATATGTAAACGATGTTGAGGCGAGTATTCATTTTTATCAACATGTACTTGGCTTTCCTATGAAACTTAAGGTTGAATCCTATGTTGAGTTTGACACGGGGGACGTGACATTATCGATTAACTCGCGTCAGGATGTCAAAGATGCACTTGGATTGCCTGTCCCTGAAGCAAATCAATCCTCGCAAACGTTTGAGATTGGATTTGTTGTGGATGATGTGGAACAAACCATTGCATCAATGAAGGAAAAAGGGGTTTCGATCATCAAAGAACCTGCAAAAAAACCATGGGGTCAAACCGTCGCTTATGTCGCTGATCCTGATGGTCATTTCATTGAAATATGTGATGCCGTCTCCTAATCCTGTTTAAAGGAGTGAACCAGTATGAGAAAAAAACATGCCTTTATCGCCGGTGTTTGCTCAATGATTGTGATTTGCAGTGCCGCTATTATTTTGCAGCACCATGAGTGGATAGGATGGGTCAGTGGTGGAATCTCTATTATCGGGATCATGATGTCTGGGCTTCTAATGGGGGCTTGGACAAGCGGAGATGAAACAAGAGCCGCCTATCATTCTGAAACGAAAGAACACCGCATGTGGCGTCTGGATACGGCCTTTCTCATGATGATCTTTGCACTTCCGCACATGGCAGTGTCGATCTTTTATTTTTTAATGTAAACACTTGTTAAAAGGAGTTCGTCATATGGCTGTTTTTATTTTATTCGTTGTATTTGGCTTCCCTATTCTTTCTGTGCTGATTGGCATTTTTGGCACAATGCTTTTGAAGAATGTTTGGATGCCGACTTTGATTGTCCTGTTAGCCAGCGTCATTCTCATGTACACATACATTGGCGGGGATGAATCCTTTCTCATTTGGGTCATCATCTACACCGTCTTTACGTTGATCGCTGCATGGATGACAAAGCGGTTTCGGTTCAAGTAAAAAAGAACAGTTTGCACTGTTCTTTTTTTGATCATATATCGGCGCACCATAGCTCAATTTCAATTTTCAGCTCCGGCCATCCTAAAGCTGATACATAAGCAACCGTCATTGATGGGTAAGCTGTTTTGAAGATCGTATCCCACTGAGGATATAGATGATCCCAGTCGATTTCTTCTGTTGCCCATATATTGACCTTGATGACATGCTCTTCATTCAATCCTTCTGATTCAAGGATTTTTTTGATATTTTCAAACGTATTGGTTACCTGGTCGTTTAAACTTGATGGTACCTGTCCATCGATATCTGTTCCGACTTGACCCGATGTAACAAATAATCCCGCGCCCTTTGGTACTCTTGTGATATGACTATAGCTGCCAACGGGCTTCGGCATACTTTCTGGGTTTTTTCTTGTGATTTTTTCCATATGATTTCCCTCACTCACTTTGATTTTTCTGCTAGATTTCTCTTCATGTAGACAGACTTCACCAATTTCTATCTATCCTAAAAGAAAACAGCAGTGGAGTATCCATAGCCACAAGGTAAGAACATCAATATTTTCTTTTTCATGACCGGAACACTCCCTTTTGATTGCGTGAGCAAGGTTTTGATTATCTATATAGTACCTGAAACGAGACGTTCAGTCAAAATGGTTTATAGACGATAGCGCGCAATATCGTGATTCAATCGTATGCTTAGTTCATTGAGCCTTTCTGCTGCTTTTGCCACATTGGATATGGCTGTCACTTGTTCGTCTGTGGATGCGGTGATCTCTTCGATCGCAGCGGCATTTTCCTGAGAAATATGGGCTGCGCCTTGCATGGCTTTTGTGATGAGGTCGTTTTGCTCTAGTAATGCATTCAGCTCTTTTGCCATTGCGTCTGTTTCAACGATGGTTTGTGAAATCGACGTAGAGATGGCATTGAATTCATGTTCTGTTGCATGTACCGCGTCATCTAACTCAGCGAAACGATCCATTGTGTTTGACATCATGTCGGCTGTTGCCGTCGTTTCTTCTTTAATGCCTTGTACCATTTGCTGAATTTGCACTGCTGATTGTTTTGTCTGCTCTGCTAAATTCCGCACTTCACTCGCCACAACCGAGAAGCCCTTACCGTGCTCTCCTGCGCGTGCTGCTTCTATGCTGGCATTCAGCGCAAGTAAATTCGTCTCATTTGAAATACTTTCAATCGTATCTGTAATTTTAGAGATATCCTGTACTTTTGTACTTAATTGCTCAATGCCTGCTCTAATGCCTTGAGACGCTTGAATGGATTGTTCATTTGATTGTTTTAATTGCTGAACAATTTGCTGGCCCTGCTGCGAAGATTGATTCGATTGGTCAGAGATTCGTTTAATTTGGTCACTTTGTTCTTTGACGTTCTCAATGGATTGATTGAACTGGGTCATTTGTTGATTCGCTACATCAAGGTCCGATGCCTGATGAAGTGTTCCAGTCGATATGTCACCAATCGCTCGGCCAATCTCTTCACTGCTAGCTGAGGTTTCTTCAGATATTGCTGATAAATCTGTCGCTGATTCGACGAGTTGACTGCTCGTCTCCTGTAGACCGCTTACAAGTGTCCGGAGTTCTCCTGACATATGATTAAAGCCTTTTGCCAGCTGTCCAATTTCATCTGTTGTTTCTTTTAAACTTGTGCGTTCAAGATTCCCCGCCGCAATTTCTTTTGAAGCAGCAGTGACTTGTTTGAGCAGTCTGACCTTTCTTCGAGCAGCTAAATAAAAGACGCCAAGACTGAGAAGAGCGACACCTGCTGTAATGAGCATGATATAGAGCTTCATCTGCTCTAATTCTTTATAAAATTCATCCTGAAAGACGGCAATGCCGATACTCCAATTCCAGGGCGTGAACTGGCTCATATAGGCAAGCTTTTGCTTTTCTTCCCCAGTGGCATCGTCCTTATCTAAATAGGTCACATAGTGTGCATCCTCGCCTTCTGATTTGGCTCCAGCGACCATTTTTTCACGATTGGTCGTGTTATCTGGAATGACGCCAATGTCATTGACAGGATGGACTTGAGAGGAATAATCTGCTCCATATGCGACAAGATAGCCTTTATTTTTATAGATAAAATCTGACTTTTGAAATTGGTACCCTTTCCCGTTGTCATTTTTTGGCCCGCTCAAGTAAATGCGGGCTTGTTCCTGTGCCTGATCGAGCGTCAGTTCTTTTTTCTCTACACGATCATTCAACTGTTCAAGTGTAGCCATTGCTCCGCTGACGATGTGCTTTAAATCTGCTTTCCCCGCATCAATTAAGACATGTTTCGCTAATAAATACCCCGTTGTCCCAACAAGTCCGCCGGTTAAGATCGTGATGACGATAATGGCAGACATTAATTGAAAAAAGACACTCCTTGACGCAAACATTTTCCTTTTCATATACAAATTCCCCCTTACTTCATATATCGACAAACGGGGTAAAGTATTAAAAAGTCATCAAAAAATCCCTTTCACTCGTTGGAAAGGGATTTTCTAATTATCGATCTGTTTCTTTAAGAATGGCTTGATAGAGATCATCTGCTGGCGTGAGGCCACATACTTCTTCCAGCACACCTTCAATGCCTTTTTCTTTTCTTAATACCTGCAAACGAACCGCTTCTTCGTCTTCGGCGAAGTCATAAGCGAGAGCTGCAGCAATGCCTTTGATTAAGTACTCTGGCTGCTTGATCTTTTTCGCCGGACCGATTAAACGGTCATCTGCTCCTAGCTTTCTAAGAGGAGAGCGTGCGACGCGAGTGACTTCGTCGGAGATAAAAACATTTTCGAATCGTTTGATGATTTTTTGAATATACACATCATGTTCTTCTTTTTCAAAGCCATATGTGTCGATTAAATAACTGCCCGTTTCGTGCAGTGCACCTTCAACCACCTGGCGAATCTCTGGTGTATCGACGGCTTCTTTAATCGTTTGAACGCCTTGCTGATACCCGACATAAGCCGCTAGTGCATGTCCTGTATTGACAGTAAAGAGCTTGCGCTCAATATACGGCGTCAAATCTTGTACAAAGGTCGCTCCGTCAATTTGAGGAACGTCCCCAATAAAGCCAGTCTCATCAATGACCCATTCGAAAAATGGCTCGACTGATACTTTTAAAATGTCCTCATGGTGCTGAATCGGCACAATGCGGTCCACAGCAGCGTTTGGAAAACCAACTGTTTTTGATAACGCTTCTTGTTCCTCTTCTGTTAGATGAGAGAAAACGGCTTCTTTTAAATGAGAGCTGCCTCCAATCATATTTTCACATGCCACGATGTTGATGATATGGTCAGGCTTTTTCTGTTTCAATCCTTCAGCAATCGATGAAGCAATGATCTTCAAAACGGTTGGTCCAACAGCTGTTGTAATCAAATCGGCTGATGCCACCGCCTCTGTTAATGCCGCTGGGTCTTGTGCAGAATTGATCGCTGTCACTGGACCGACTACTTCTTGCTTCTGACCTGGTGCTGCGAGTTCAACCGTGTATTCTCCTCTTGCATTCAGCTCGTTGATGACCGCTTCATTTACATCAGTGAAGACAAGCTCAAAGCCTGATGTTTTTAACAAAGAACCGATAAACCCTCTGCCAATATTCCCTGCTCCAAAATGAAGTGCCTTCATGTTAGTTCACCTCGTTAAAGATGGCGATCAATTCATCCTGATCCTTTGCATGGATGATGCGTTCTACATTTTCCTCTTCTGAACAGACAATCGCAATTTGAGAAAGAATATCGAGATGTTCGTTGTTTTTACCTGCGATGCCAAAGACGACTTTGGCGATATTTCCTTCGCCGTATTCAACGCCATCTGGAATTTGAATGATGGAAATCCCAGAATGAAGGACAGCTGCTTTCGCATCCTCTGTTCCATGAGGAATCGCAATCCCGTTGCCCATAAATGTAGACGAGATATTTTCTCTTTCAAACATTTTGTCAACATAATCACTTGTGACATAGCCATTTGCCACTAGGACTTCGCCTGCTTTTTTAATGGCTTCTTCTTTCGAGCCTGCTTGTTCGTTAAGAAATATATTGTCTTTTGATAGTACTTGTTTCATGAATGATCACACCTTTTTTTAGAATGGAAAATCAGGAAAACAACCAAAACGGGGAGTTCAATGAAGAAAAATTGAACTCAACCCGTTTCGCCATGTTATTTTTTCAATTTCTCAATTAGCTCATCGTATTTCGGGCTGTTTAAGAAATTATCAACTGAGATATGCACAGCGCCTGGCAATTTTGCCTTGGCTCTGTCTGTTAAATCTTTATGAGTGAAGACCACATCAGCATCATTTGGAATGTTGCTGATGGATGTGTTTGTCACATCAATATCAAGCTCTGCCTTTTTGACTTTATTCTTTAAGATGGATGCGCCCATCGCACTTGAGCCCATTCCTGCATCACAGGCAAAGATGATTTTGTTCACATCATCTGGATTGACATCACTTGGAGATGCTGCTTGCTCATTTGCTTCAGCGTCTTCTTTTTGTGCTGTAAGAGCAGAGGCGGCTGCGCTTTTCTTCCCTTTCATGTCCTGCATTTTTTCTGTTGCTGCTGTTAAGTCTTCGTCAACTGCTTTTGAAGCTTTTAAAATCACAGAAGCGACAAGGAATGAGACGACGGTAGCCACGACAACACCTGCTAGAACAGCAAGATGTCCGCCTTTTGGTGACATCAGCATGAGAGCGATAATACTTCCTGGTGACGGCACAGCCTTTAAGCCTGCATTTAACAGGGTAAAGGTCAGAACGCCGCTCGCTCCCCCTGCAATCACCGCCAAAATGAGCTTTGGTTTCATTAAGATGTACGGGAAGTAAATCTCATGAATTCCTCCTAAAAATTGAATGACAATCGCACCCGGTGCAGACTGCTTTGCATTCCCTCTTCCGAAGAACATGTATGCAAGTAGAACACCTAAACCTGGCCCTGGGTTTGTTTCAAGCAAGAACAGAACGGACTGCCCTGTCTTCGCCGCTTGCTCTACTCCTAAAGGACCTAAGATCCCTTGATTAATCGCATTGTTTAAGAACAAGACTTTCGCTGGTTCAATGAAAATACTTGCTAGCGGAAGCAAATGTGCATTCACAATGATATCTACACCTGCCGCAAGGGCTTTATTTAGACCAAGTACCACTGGTCCGATGGCGTAGAAGGCAATCGCGACAAGAATGGCACCTAAAATCCCTGCCGTAAAGTTATTCACAAGCATTTCAAAGCCCGATTTGATTCGATCTTTGAAGAGCTGATCAATTTTCTTAATCAAGTAACCGCCAAGTGGTCCCATGATCATGGCACCTAAAAACATTGGAATGTCCGAACCGACAATGACCCCAATCGTCGCAGTTGCACCGAGTACCCCGCCTCGATGGTCGTATACGAGTTTACCGCCTGTGTAACCAATTAAGAGCGGCAGTAAGTAGTTGATCATTGGGCCAACAAGTGAAGCTAATTGTTCATTTGGCCAATAGCCACTCGGAATGAATAATGCCGTAATGAGTCCCCAAGCGATAAATGCTCCAATATTCGGCATAATCATGCCGCTTAAATAGCTTCCAAAGCGCTGTACTTTTACGCGGAATCCGCTTTTTTCCTGCATCTATGAAAACTCCTTTCTTCTTTCCCTTTATTTAGGGCTTTATAGGTCAAAAGATATAAGAACAAGTGTCAGTGAAGCCCTTAACCTTATCGTAAAACGCTTTCACTTTCTCTTCAATTGAAACTAAATGTCACTTTGTCACTTAGTGTGTGACAAAATTGAAATATGATGTGAATTCTCTGTCAGAGCATAGGACAAATAGAGTAAAAAAGTTGATGTGCCGTGGTTTTGACGCAAAATTCATTGGAATTTCACAACTTTCAAATCGTCACTTCTTGTTTCCTCTTCTTAAATCGAATAGGCTTATACATGATCAAACCTATTCAATCAAGAAATGTCTGCGCAGACATGACACAGAAAAAGTGAACCATCTTGCTGTTTGTTTCGTTTACCTTTTAGAGTGAGCGGCACAATAGGAGGAGCGGTTTTTTCTGTGACTCACAGTTTACTGCCGCTTTCTTTCTGATACATGAGACATTTTCATAGGTAGAAAGGCGGTTATACACTTGTTGAAACATAGTAAGTGGCTTCTGCTCCTTATCGTTACGTTTGCTTTTTTCATTCCAAAGGAAGCATTTGCCCATGCATACGTCGTCAGCTCGAATCCAGCAGCAAATGAAGAGCTGGAGAAGCAGCCTCCTTCGGTCTCTATCACATTTAGTGAAGGAATTGAAAGTGGATTTCATGCCATTAAGGTGCTAAATGCAAAAGGGGATCGTGTGGATCAAGGTGATACGGTCATCAAAGATCAAAAAATCATGGAAGCTGCTTTAAAAAAGGGTTTACCAAAGGGAATTTACACCATTCAATGGAATGCGGTATCAGCAGACGGGCACTCTGTCTCTGGCATGATCCCGTTTAGTATTGGCAAAGCGGATGGCGGTTTTGACCAATTAGATCAAGGTCAAACGAATGAATCCATCGATGTTGCCTCAACCATTGACAAAGCCTTTCTTTATACGTCGTTTAGCTTATTTCTCGGGACCATTTTGTTTGGACTGTTTTGGTTTAAAGCAGCCATTTCACCTGTATTAGCGAAAAGAATGAAATGGCTTTTGACATTGTCACTGGTCATGATGGGCGGAGCACTCGTGTTCCAGCTGCCGATTCAAACAAAATCAGCAGCAGACGTGTCTTTTTGGGGAGCATTTCAGCCAGCGCTTTTACAAGAAACCATTGCATCGACTTCTGGCGGTAGTTTGTGGATGATGCTCATGGTGTCATTTGTGCTTCTAACCATTTGGAGCCTAGTTGCGATGAAAAAAGGGGATTTCACTTCTTTTCGGGTATGGTTGTTTCCACTGCTCCTATTCGCAGTACTTCTCTGGCTGAAGGCACAAATTGGACATCCAGCAGCAACGGATAATAAAATACTGACAACGTCACTTGATTTCATCCATCTCGTTTCTGCATCAATCTGGGTCGGTGGTTTAACAGCTATTGTGCTTTTATTGTTGAAGAAGCTGCCAAATGAAGATCAGCCGCTCTTACGGAATACGTTAACAGCGTTTCACCCTTGGGCACTGCTCTCTGTTGGACTCATTGTGTTTTCAGGATTTGTAAATGCGATCTTTATTTTGCAATCGTTTGATGCTCTTTTCGAATCAGCATACGGACGAACCTTTTTAATCAAGCTTGGCTTATTTATCTTGATGGGCCTTCTTGGGCTTGTCCATTACTTGATGCTAAGATGGGAAAAGAAACAGAAACAAAACGTTTCGTTACGAGCTGAGTGGATCATCGGAATCGCTATCTTGTTATTAACAGCTGTATTCACCAATATCCCGAGCCCTCCTCCGCCTGCACCTGAGCCGTTCTTCGGCGCAAACCAAGTGGAGCATCGTGACATTGTGTCCATGAGCATTACCCCTAATGCCCCGGGCAAAAACACATTCGAGGTCGCATTTACGAAGAAGGATGGACAAACGATTACTGATATTCAATCTGTGTCAGCCAAGATCCATAAAGTCACCTTATTCGGTGAAGAGAAACCGAGTGAATTTCAGCTGAAACGATTAAAAAATGGTCATTACTCTGCTGAAAACCTCTTGTTAAATGAAAAAGGTACTTGGAAAATTGACATCCATGCGTTAACTGGTTCTTTTGAAAATATTGATACCACATTTATTAGAAGAAACTAAAAGGAGTTCATACCATATGAAAAAATACGTTAAAGCTTTATTACCAATGCTTCTCGCTTCATTTTTATTGGCGATTCCTGTAAGTGCTCACGTCACAGTCAAACCTGATACGTCTGCGACAAATGCGTGGGAAACCTATACGTTAAAAGTTCCTTCTGAGAGTGACAGCCCAACGACTAAGGTTGTCTTGACAATACCTAAAGGCGTCGAATTCCAACAATATGAGCCAGTCTCTGGATGGAAAACGTCAACTGAAGAAAAAGATGGCAAGGTGACAAGAGTGACTTGGGAAGCAACCGGTAAAGGCGTGCTTGCCGGACAGTTCCAGCAATTCGTTTTTGTAGCGAAAAACCCTGAAAAAGCAGGGGAAGCTGCATGGGATGCGTATCAATATTATAAGGATGGAACGGTCGTTGAATGGACTGGCGATCAAGATGCTGATAAGCCGCATTCGATCACAAACATTGTCGCATCTAATACGGTAACGGATTCACATGGTCAAGAAAAACCAAAAGAAGAAAAGGCATCTGAAACAGCCTCCAATTCTTCTTCACCACTTGTGCTAGGGTTGTCCATTGCTGCTCTAGTCGTAGCACTGATTGCGCTTGTGCTTGCTTTTAGAAAGAAATAATTGATTCGTAAGCGATCGTTTTCACGGAGACGATCGCTTTGTTTCTTTCCACCTTGCCTGAACACGAGATGCAAGGCTTTGCCTGCAAGCTTGGACGATCAACCTCCATTTTCCCAACCTATTATTACCAATATAGGATTGAATAGGATGATGACGCATGCCATAATGAGACACATGACCACCTAGGAGGCTATAAGATGAACCATCTAATTATATTTGCTCATCCCCAGCAAAGCTTAAATCAAACCTTATTAGATCTTGTTGTCAGCACTCTTTTGAACAATGGTCATAAAGTGACTGTTCGTGATGTTTATGCTCTTGGTTTTTCACCAGAACTAAGCATCTTGGAAAAGGCTGCGATCAAACGGGGAGATGTCCCAATTGCCATTCAAACAGAGCAGAAGCTAATTCAGCAAGCAGATGTCCTAACGTTTATTTTCCCCATTTGGTGGACAGGCTTACCCGCTATGCTAAAGGGCTATGTAGAACGCGTTTTTTCTGAGGGCTTCGCTTATCAAATCAATGAGCATGGGGCTATTGAAAACCTGCTTCGGCACAAAAAAGGGGTCATTATCAACACGCACGATGCTCCAAGGACCTTTCTTGACTCTAACCGGATCGTTTCCGCTTCTCACCGAATGACATCAGATACAGAAGTCTTCAATTTTATTGGTGTTGAGCCTGTTGAACGACTTTTGTTCAGCAGCATGGAGCAGGCACCAGCAGATTACATCCACGACATTCTGAAAGAAACAAAAGAAACGGTGGAGCAGCTTTTTCCGCCGGCTGTTTAACATAAAAAAGACTGCCGAGATTCCTTATTCGGACAGTCTTTTTCACGTCTATTCGTCTAAACCAATGGATACATATTTGGTTTCTAAATAAGGTTCGATCCCTTCGATGCCGCCTTCACGGCCAATTCCGCTTTCTTTCATTCCTCCGAATGGTGCTTGAACAGCCGATGGGCCGCCATCATTCCAGCCAATAATCCCGTAATCAAGATTCTCTGAGATGTAGAGGCCGTTTCGATAATTTTCTGTAAAGAAATAAGCTGCAAGACCAAACGGTGTATCGTTCGCTAATTCAATCGCTTCATCTAGCGTTTTGAACGTCGTAATCGGTGCCACTGGTCCAAAGGTTTCTTCATGCATGATGTTCATGGAAGGGTCCACATGTGTGAGAACCGTTGGCTGGACAAAATAATACGACTTGTCATCATCGAAATGCGTATCTCCGCCGACAAGGATTTTCGCCCCTTTATCGACTGCATCTTGAATTTGGCTGACAATTTTATCAAAGCCACGCTTGTTGATAATTGGGCCGATGGATGTGCCCTCTTCAAAGCCATTTCCCACTTTCAGCTTTTCGACCTCTTTGCTAAAGACTTGAGCAAATGCTTCATGAATGTCTTCATGCACAATTAAGCGGTTGGCACAAACACAGGTTTGTCCTGCATTACGGAATTTAGATGCCACTGCTTGTTTGACAGCTAGTTCGAGATTGGCATCTTTGTCTACGATGAGCGGGGCATGACCGCCAAGCTCCATTGATACGTGCTTGACTGTACTTGCACTGTTTTTGATCAAATGCTTTCCGACTGGCGTTGAGCCTGTGAACGTGATTTTGCGAATCAATGGACTATCTGTGAATATTTCACCGACTTCTTTTCCATCTCCAACCACCCATTGCAGGGCATCCTCTGGAATTCCGGCTTCGTGGCCTAATTTTACAAGTTCAATAGCCGTCAGCGGCGTATCTTCGGCAGGCTTCACAATAAAGGTACAGCCCGCTGCAAGTGCTGGTGCTGCCTTTCTCGTGATCATGGCTGCTGGGAAATTCCACGGTGTAATGGCCGCAACAGGTCCAACTGGCTGCTTTGTGACAAAAAGGCGTTTGTTCGTCGTATGTGACGGAATGGTTCTGCCGTAGATTCGTTTGGCTTCCTCTGCGTACCATTCAATATATCCAGCAGCATAAACGATTTCGCCTAATGCTTCTTGATACGGCTTCCCGTTTTCTTCCGTGATGATTTTTGCGAGCCTTTCTTTATGTTCAATCATGAGATCAAACCACTTGCGAATGATATTGGCACGTTCATGTGCTGACGTTTTTGCCCATACTTTGAATGCTTGATGTGAGCGAGAAATGGCGTCTTCGATCTGTTCTTTTGTATGCTGAGCAACTGAAGCAATTTCTTCTCCTGTTGCAGGATTATACACTTTGAGTTCGTTTGTCATGCTCTACCGTCTCCTTCGTTCTTGGATTCATTACATATAGTATATACCCAATGAGTGCCCAACCTAAAAGCAATATCCATTCAGTTGGCCATGATAAGGAGGCCGGCATCCCTGGAAAATAAAATGAAAGAAACAGGAGACTCAGCCCGATGGCTAAAACGCCTGTCGTTCGCCAATACTTAATGCGGTACGGACGCTCAAGCTCTGGTTCTACTTTGCGAAGTCTCATAAAGGCAATGGACACAATTAAGTACCCGACGATGAT
This sequence comes from Bacillus sp. FSL K6-2431, assembly GCF_038005165.1. Lineage (NCBI taxonomy): Bacteria > Bacillati > Bacillota > Bacilli > Caryophanales > Bacillaceae > Bacillus > Bacillus sp. FSL K6-2431. The sequence goes on from NZ_JBBOSQ010000001.1 coordinate 1,654,633, forward strand.
CCCGACACCGCCTGCATTGACAATCCATACGAGAGCAGGGCGCCCTAATAATGGAGCGAAAAAAGCCAAAGCACCAAGAAATAGAATAGCATTTGTTGGCGTTTTATACTTTGGATGAATATACGCAAACCACTTGGAAATCATGCCTCTTTCCGCCATCGCGTATAGAATACGACTTGCACCGATGATAAAAGCATTCCAGCTCGTCACAATCCCTGCTACACCGCCAATGACAAGCACTGTCCCAAATGCTTGATGACCGAGAAGCTGCACCATGGCATCTGCTGTCGCCAATGAAGAGGCTTCAAGCTGTCCTTTTGATAGCCCCGCAGCTACCCCAATGACAATAAGTAGGTAAAATACGACCGCACTCACGATGGAGATAATTAAAATTCTCCCAATGATTTTCTTCGGCGCATTAATCTCTGCTGCTACTTGCGGAATCACATCAAACCCAACGAATAAAAAAGGAATCATGACTAACACGGCCATAAGCCCGCCAACCCCGCCTTGAAACATTGGCTCAAGGTTTGCAAAATCTCCATTAAAAGTCGCGCCGCCTAAAAGGAGAAAGCCTGTCAAAATAATCGCTACTGTGAACACAGACTGAAAAATGGCTGCGGGCTTTGCCCCAATGTAATTCAGTGCTGTTAAAAACAGTGCACCGCCAGAACCAATCAATACCCATGTGAAATAAACGTCCCATCCCCCTATATTCCATAGGAAGCCAACATGCTGTGTTGGAATCACATAATCAATAACTGTCGGCAAGGCAACAGCCTCAAACGTAATGACGGACACATAACCAAACAATACGCCCCATGCTGAGACGAACGCTGATTTCATCCCAAATGCCCGCTGGACAAAGACGAGCCCTCCGCCTGTCTCTGGAATCGCAGACGAAAGCTCAGCATACGTCAGTCCAATAAAGATGACGAGAATACCGCCTATAACGAAGGCAATCACACTGCCTAAAAATCCAGCTGTTAAAATCCAATCTCCCGAAAGTACAACCCAGCCCCATCCAAGCATTGCACCTATGGATAAAAACAGTACGTCAGACTGCGACATGGTTTTTGCCATTTGTTGTTTTTGCATACAACCATCCCCCTTTGTTGTTTAGCGTGCTTTGAAGGCGTCCTCGATGATCCCTAGTCCTTCATGAAGCAGCTCATCTGTGATGACAAGTGGTGTTAAAAAGCGAATAATATTCCCATTAATCCCTGCCGTTAATAAGAGTAGTCCGTGCTTGTTTGCATAGGCTGCAATCGCTGCGGCTGTTTTCTTATCTGGTGTACGCGTTGTTTGATCTTCCACAATTTCAATGGCCGCCATTGCCCCTAACCGGCGGACTTCCCCAATGAATGGATACGTTGTTCTCCAATCATTTGCTTTCTCCTCAATGACTTGTCCGATGTGCTCAGATCGTTGATTCAGTTGTTCTGTTTCAATAATATCAAGAACCGCTAGTGCTGCCACGCAGCCTAATGGACTTCCTGCATATGTTCCCCCTAGCTCCCCTGGATCTGCCGCATCAAGCAGTTCCTTTCTGCCGACGACACCGCTCAGCGGCAGGCCAGCTGCAAGAGATTTTGACACCGTGATTAAGTCAGGCACCACATCAAAGTGCTCAATGGCAAAATATTTCCCTGTTCTCGCAAAGCCTGTTTGGATCTCATCTGCAACAAACACAATCCCGTGCTGCTGACAGAATGAAGCAACGTGCTGTACAAAACGCTTCGATGGTACAATGAATCCGCCCTCCCCTTGGACTGGCTCCATGACCACACACGCAACGGTTTCTGGTGCAACGGCAGCGACGAAGAATTGATTGAATTGATCAATGATGTACTCATCGTAGGCTGCATCGCTTAACCCTTCTGGCTTCTGATAGTAATACGGGTATGGCGCTTGATACACCTCTGACGCAAATGGTCCGAACCCAAATTTATATGGCTTGACCTTACTCGTCATGCTCATCGTCATATTCGTTCTGCCATGGAAGCCTCTTGTAAACGAGACTACTGCCTGTCTTTTCGTATATTTACGTGCAATTTTCACCGCATTTTCAACGGCTTCTGCGCCTGAATTGAGAAAAATGGCTTTCTTGTCATGATCTCCTGGTGTGAGGCGGCATAGCTTTTCAGCTAATTCAATATACGATTCGTACATCATCACGTTGAATCCTGGGTGAATCAGACTGTCTGCCTGTGCTTTGACGGCTTCCACAACCTTTGGATGTGAATGCCCTACATTTAACGTACCGATAGCACCGGCAAAATCGATAAAACGTTTCCCATCGATATCGAACAGCTCGGCTCCCTTCCCTTTTGCTGCAAGATGACGGTTGCCATTACTCACGCCTCTTGCGACATATTGATCTCTTTTCCCCTGCCATTCCTCTGTTGAAAAACGGTTTGTTGTCGTTTGACTCATTGTCATCCATCCCCTTTATGTCTTTTTTATTATTCTGAATATTTTTTGGTATGATAGAAAGTACCAATATCATTTTTTTCATGGTACCAGAGAGGAAGGAATGACAAGATGCTGACAATTCAACTAGACCAAACAGGGGCAAACGGATTTATTTATCATCAAATTTACACGAAAATTAAAGGTGAAATTTTAAATCGAAATCTTCAGCCGCATGATCAATTACCTTCCAAACGAGAGTTAGCCGATACTTTAAATGTCAGCGTCAATTCAGTGAATGGCGCATATCAGCAGCTGCTTGCCGAGGGATATTTATATTCGGTTGAACGCAAAGGTTTTTTCGTGGAATCACTAGAAACGTTTCATGAATCAGGTCAGCTGAAATCCTCTACACTCCCAGCAGATTTAAAGGAAGAGCCGATTGCACGGGACGATTGGTATTCCTTTTCACATATCTCAGTCGATACCACTCATTTTCCCTTTAAAAGCTGGTTGAAAAGTGAACAAAAGGCGATCAGCCTCCACCAAGAAGCGTTTGGCGAGCTTCCACATCCACAAGGTGTGTACGAGCTTCGGGAAACGATTGCCCGGTTAATCGGGCTGGCAAGAGGAGTCAAATGCTATCCAGAACAGCTCATTTTAAGTGCAGGCACGCAGTCACTTATCCATTCGTTATCAAGCATTCTTCCAGCCGATCAAGTATACGGGTTAGAAAACCCTGGCTATCGCCGGCTCTATCAAATGCTAAAAAACAATCATCACCGAATTGAAACGATTGGCATTGATCAAAAAGGAGTGCGGATGAGTGACATTCAGAAGAAAGAGCCGAATGTGTTGATCATTACCCCTTCACATCAATTCCCAACAGGGGTGATTATGCCAATTTCCCGGCGGATTCAGCTCTTAAACTGGGCAGCCGATGAGCATGACCGTTATATCATTGAGGATGATTATGACAGTGAATTCAAGTATGGGACTGACAGCATTCCAGCGCTGCAAAGTTTGGATCGATATGACAAAGTCATTTATATGGGGACCTTTTCAAAATCATTGCTGCCAGGCTTAAGGCTAAGTTACATGGTGCTCCCGCAGCATTTATTGAGACGTTATAAAGAAGAACAGCACTTCTTCATTCAAACAGCCAACCTTTTTACACAATACACCCTTCTTCATTTTATAAAGGATGGGGCGTATCAGCGACATATCAAAAAAATGAATGGTTTATATGAGGAAAAGCGGAAGCAACTCATTGAAGAGCTCGACACGGTGTTTGCTGACAACGTGCGGATTATTGGGGAAAATGCTGGACTTCATTTTATCGCAGAGTTCCGTTCAAACCGCACGCAGCATGAGATTTTACAGCGTGCGAAAGAAAGAAAGCTGAAAATGTATGGGATGGACCGTTTTACCCTTGATGAGCAATTACCGGGGCATCAGGAAGGCTTTGTTCCACTCGTTCTTGGCTTCTCTCATATGCGACCAGAGGATATTGAGCCGGCGGTAAAACGACTGTATGAGTCGATTTATGGGAAATAAAACAGCCAGCTGCTTTACTAGACAGCTGGCTTACCACCGCTCTTTATCTACGGCTAGAATGGATGACATGAGCCCAGGAAAAGCGGTCTCGATGTCTTGTTTTCTTAAAGAATAGTAGCGGTGTTTTCCGTCAATTCTCACTTTCACGATACCTGCCTCCCTCAGCACTTTGAAGTGATGGGAAAGCGTAGATTTGGCAATGTTCATTTCATATGTGCCGCATGTCCTCTCCCCCGTTTCCGCTAAACAGCGGACAATTTCTAAACGGACAGGATCAGCCAAAGCGTGCAGCACAGAAATCAGTCTCATGTCTTCTTGGGTTGGATAGATTGGATTATTCATACGATAAATGTATCGTATTTTGTGCCAACATACAATTTTCTTACTCGCCTCATAAAGTAACGATACATCCTTCGCAAACGACTATGACCATATACAAGCTTTCTTGTGAAGGGAAGGATCTCATTTGACACGAAAGAGATGGACTGACTTATGTATAATGTTACTCGCCATGTGCTTATATGGATGCCAATCCGTCCAGCATTCCGAATCTAAACCACCTAGTGCAGAAGAGTTATTAGCTCTCGATGAACAGGCAGATTTATTTCAATGGGAAAAAACTGTCTATGAAGCAAATGTAGATTGGACCCATCAACTAACCGTCACTAAAGATCAGCAATTAGGTGTGATTCAGAAAACAGCTGCCGAACATTTTAATCACGGCACAGCTTCCTAGCTGAAAAAAGGGACAGCGATTTACTCTGTAAAGGAGCGAAAAGACCTTTTGATCGCTGAACTTAACGGACAGATCATCATATATGCCGCACATGCAGAAGGATAAAATACCTGTCATAAGATAGGTGTTTTTTAAGTTTCTTTTCTTGTCATAGGTCATTGGTTTTGTTATCATTGCAAAAGTGACCACTCGGTTTCCATTGTGACCATATGGTTTTGCCGATTCGGAAAGGACTTATGAAGATGAATGAAAAGCAAGAAGAGATTTTGCGGGTTTCGAAGAAATTATTTTCTCAAAAAGGCTATATGAGTGTCTCCATGCAGTCAATTGCCGATGCCTGTAAAATATCAAAAGCGTCTATTTATAAGCTGTTTGATTCAAAGGAAGCTCTTCTATTAGAACTGATTAAATACAATCAGTGCAAAATGAGAGAGATTTCTCAGATCATTCATTCAGAAACGACGCTGTCCAAAAAGGAAAAATTCACAAAGAAGATCAAGCTTGAGCTTGAAGAGTTTAAAGAGAATCATAAATTTTTGAATATGCTGTCCTTTGAAGCTTTTTCACAGCATTCGCCCATTGTGATTAAGCATTTACGTGAGACACGCTCCATTATCATGCAGCGGCACAGAGACATTATTTTAAGCACATATGGGGAATCTGTTGCGCCTTACGTCTGGGATCTTGTCATTGTCCTCAACGGATTAATGAGAGAATTCATTTTAATGCTGGCTATTGAGCGCAAGAACATCCAATTAGAAAATGCCGCCGAAATGATTATCGGCGTGATGGACCGTGTGTCGAAAAAGCCTTGCTCTATTGAGCCTGTGCTAACAGATCAGCTGATGGACTCTTATTTGCTTTCCACACAGGACGAATACGATGAAGAAAAGCTTGTCATCTCGTACTTAACGAAGATTAAACAAGAGCTTCACACACTGGTAAACGGGGAAGAAAAGGACGATTTCCTCTCTGCGTTTGAACTGCTAAGTGAAGAATTATCAAAGGACCAACCGAGAACCTTTTTAATCAGCTCACTACTCGATTATTTAGGCAAAAATAGCATTTTATCACAAAACGTGTCACAGCTGAAAAGCATCATCTTATAGATAAAGAAGGGATAACATGAACCAATCTACAACATCGTATAATCGATCTGTGATTGTGGGGATTTTCCTCGTTGGGGCATTCGTGGCGATTTTAAACCAAACGCTGCTCATACCAGCGATCCCACATATCATGGAGGAATTCAATATTGATGTCAGCAAAGGACAGTGGCTCACCACAGCCTTTATGCTGACAAACGGGATTCTCATCCCGATCACGGCTTTCTTAATCGAGAAATTTTCAAGCCGTTCTTTAGTTTTAACAGCGCTTAGCATCTTTACAGCCGGTACCATTCTTGCTTCATTCGCTACGAATTTCCCTGTATTACTTGCAGCGCGTATTGTGCAGGCAGCTGGCGCAGGGATTTTAATGCCGCTGATGCAAACGATCTTTTTAACCATTTTCCCGAAAGAAAAGCGCGGGCAGGCAATGGGCATGGTCGGACTTGTCATATCTTTCGCACCAGCTCTTGGACCGACACTTGGCGGCTGGATTGTTGATTCCTTCAGCTGGAAGTTCTTGTTCTATATTGTTCTGCCAATCGGTATCATTGATCTCATTCTTGCTTTCTTCTTAATGAAAAATGTAACGCAGCAAAGAGAGACACGTATTGATGTTTTATCTGTCATCTTGTCGTCCTTCGGTTTCGGCGGACTGCTTTACGGATTTTCTAGTGTTGGCACATACGGCTGGACAAGTGCCACTGTCCTCATTTCGTTGATTGTCGGCGCTGTGAGCTTGTTCTTCTTTATTCTGCGCCAGTCGAATTTGACAAGACCGATGCTTGAATTTGGTGTCTTTAAGTTTGCAATCTTTAGCTTGACGACCTTTCTTGGGATGCTTGTCTTTGCTTTATTGATTGGGACAGAGACGATTCTGCCGCTCTATACGCAGAATGTCAGAGGGTTGTCTGCTCTTGATACAGGACTGATCTTATTGCCAGGTGCTCTCTTTATGGGGCTCCTCTCACCAATTATTGGACGGATTTTTGATAAAGTCGGCGGAAAAGGGCTGGCATTAGGCGGGTTTACGATACTTACCGTGACGACCTTGCCATTTATGCTGCTCACCCTTGATTCATCGATCGCCCTCATTACGGTCGCTTACACGCTTCGCTTAATCGGGGTTGGGATGATCATGATGCCGCTGACAACAGCAGGTATCAACTCTTTACCGCCTCATTTGATCCCGCATGGGACAGCGATGAATAATACGATGAGACAAATGGGCGGTTCCATTGGGACGGCTGTGCTTGTCTCCATCATGAGCAGCTCTGCTGCAAATGCAGAATTAGCCAGCCCATTAAAATCAGCCGTTCATGGAATGAATACGTCATTCTTCATTTCTGGTCTGATTGCTGTCATTGGGCTTGTCCTCTCCTTTTTCTTAAAGGAAAAACGCAATAATAAAGTGATGAAGCAGGAGCTATCTTCCTCATCATCTTCTTCATAAGAAAAAGAGCTCGGCATATTGCCGGCTCTTTTTTCATATACTCACGCTATACCGTCCTCTCTGAAAACACATTTGTATTTCTAGTGAAGAAAAACCTTGATAATTTGAAGAAAAGAGTTGATAATAGGAACTATTCAATTTGTGAGAAAATTTTTACTATAGGAGATGTATGCATTGAAGGTCGTTAAATTTGGTGGCAGTTCACTTGCCTCTGGCAAGCAGCTGCAAAAGGTATTTGACATTGTAACAGCAGATCCAGCTCGAAAAGCAGTCGTTGTTTCCGCACCAGGAAAACGGCATTCAACGGATACGAAGGTCACCGATCTATTAATTAGCTGTGGTGAGCAATATTTACGTTTAGGCGAAGCACACGATTTACAGGAAGCCGTCATCAAGCGGTATGCCTCGATTGCGGATGAACTCGGGTTAAGTCATAACGTGATTGACACCATCCGGCAAGATCTAGATACCCTCTTACAGGCAGATACGTCTCATCCTGAGCGATATCTTGATGCCATCAAAGCAAGCGGTGAAGACAATAACGCAAAACTCATTGCCGCCTATTTCCGCTATCAAGGTGTCGAAGCTCACTATGTGAACCCAAAGGAAGCTGGTTTATTTGTGAGCGATGAGCCTGGTCAAGCGCAAGTTTTACCGGAGTCATATGATCATTTGTATAAATTAAGAGAGCGCTCTGGCATCATCATATTCCCTGGCTTTTTTGGCTTTAGTCTATCGGGAGACATTGTCACCTTTTCTCGCAGCGGCTCCGATATTACCGGTTCCATTTTGGCAAACGGTTTGAAGGCAGATGTGTATGAAAACTTTACAGATGTGGATGCTGTCTACGCTGTCAATCCAACGATCGTTCATGAGCCGAAGGAGATTACAGAGCTAACGTACCGGGAAATGCGCGAGCTGTCCTATGCTGGTTTTTCTGTGTTCCATGATGAAGCACTCATTCCGGCCTTCCGTGCAGGCATTCCTGTGCAGATTAAAAACACCAATAATCCCTCGGCAAAAGGCACAAAAATTGTGAACCAGCGGGATCATACAAATGGACCCGTTGTCGGAATCGCTTCAGACAGCGGATTTTGCAGCATTTATATTAGCAAATATTTGATGAACCGAGAAATCGGATTTGGGCGTAAGGTGCTGCAAACATTAGAGGAATATGGGCTTACGTATGAGCACGTCCCTTCTGGCATTGATGATATGAACATTATTTTAAGGCAGGATCAGCTGGAGGAGCAGCATATTGAACAAGAGCTACTCGATCGCTTAAAGCTCGTGCTTGATGCAGATGAGGTCGTGTTAGAGCCGAATCTCTCCCTCATTATGATTGTAGGAGAAGCGATGCGTCACAATGTTGGCACCACAGCAAGAGCAGCAAAGGCGCTGTCAAAAGCGAAGGTCAATATTGAAATGATCAATCAAGGATCTTCAGAGGTCAGCATGATGTTTGGCGTCAAAGCGGCTCAAGAAAAAGAAGCCGTTCAAGCGTTGTATGAGGAATTTTTCTCTATGTCTACCGTCCCGGTCTCTCTTTAATCAGCAGGCTGTCAGATCTCAGGGTCGGCAGTCTTTTTTGTTCTCACCTGATTCACATGGATTTGCGCATTAAAATGTATCTATTTCTCGTTTGATTTTGTATGATAGAGACAAACCAACTATTGTTCCGGCCTATGATCGGAGCTACAAGGAGTCCTAAAACAATGCCTCGTCAACAACTATTAAAACAGTTTCGCAATTTTCATGATGCTTCTACGAGTATTCTAAATATGATGAGTCAATTCACTGATGTGAATACACTGTTTATTGCTAAAAACGATCAAACCACCAATCAGATTGTCAAGGTGCTAAATCATGACGAGCAGCTTCTTGAAGAAGGAGAAGAAATTCCTTACGAGAAGACATTTTGCAAGCTGGCGGTTGATCATCAGGATACGCTTGTGATCCCTGATATATCATTGGATGATCGTTCTAAATACTTAGAAGTTACGAAACGTCTTCAAGGCGGATCATTCATCGGCGTGCCGATTGATTTTACAGATGGTACGAACTACGGAACGATTTGCGGGCTTGATTTAAGACCGCAGCAATTCACAGAAGAGCATGTGCATATGTTTGAAACGATGGCTTCTCTATTAAGCTACGTCCTCGAACTAGACCGTGCCAACCGGCAGATTCAGCAATTATCTGTACCGATCGTCCCAGTTGTTGACGGTGTCGCCGTGCTTCCTCTACTTGGTGATATCGAGGAGACACGTGCTCAGCATATATTAGAAACCATTTTACAGGAAAGCTATAGGCTGTCGCTCTCTCATTTGGTCATTGATGTATCGGGAACAAAACGCCTGAATGAACAGAGCATTCAATATCTGGTCAGCTATGCACAAACGCTGAGACTTTTAGGGATTTCGGCTGTTTTAACAGGGATTAAACAAGACCTTGCTTTAAGTGCGATTCAATCGAATATTTCATTTAAAGACATCACCATTCGGAAAGACTTGCCGCAGGCACTTGCTCATATTGGCTTGACGTTTACCAAAATGGATTAAGAAATGATATATACAAAAAGGGCTAAAATGATGTTTATTTTAGCCCTTTTTCTTCTTTTTCAATCATGCCAACAGCTGCAAATAAGAAGAATCGTTTCCGTCTTCAATAACTTGTACAATCTTCTGTGCATGTGAATCGTCAGTGACACTGTTTAATTTTTGCATGATGTCTTCTTTCGATAATGCATGGCCTGGTGCGCCCCGCGGAATATCGACTCGTTCGCTAATGATGGTGCCATCAGATAAGGTAAGCTTCACAATCGTAAAGCGACCTTTTGGGACTGCGTCTGGATGGGGTTCTATCGTTTGATCATATCCTCTGCTCACCCGCTTCATCCATGTGCGCATGTGTGATGGAATGGATTTTTTCGTAAAGTGATCCAGCGTGAGCGTCTGTCCAAACACGGCAAGTGCGATCACGTATTCGGCACTGAATCGTCCTTCTTCTCCAGTCGAAGGTGCCCGCTCAATAAGCGCTGCATCTCCGCCAGGCGGGAATAGGACCTCTACTTGTTTCACCTGCTCCGGTAAGAAAGGATGCTCTTTCATTAAGGATTGGATCGCATCGGCTGCATGATGCGCAGCTGAACAGAACGGGTATACTTTGAACCACAGCCCCGGCGAGACAATACGCCACGCTATACCATACCCCTCTAGTAAACGACTTTCCGCACGCTCCTGATCTCCATAGAGAGAAAAGAAACCAAGCGTGCCATCAAGAACCGTTTCATTCCCGCCGAAACCTGAACAAGCTAAATCCATAGACCAGACAGCTGTTTTAGCCGCTAAGCCGGCTTGTAATGGCTTCATATCAGAGCCGAACTGCTTTCGCATTCCGGCCGATTGCGCTCCAGCAAAGCCGATTGCCTTCATCAGCTCTTCCTGCGAGACTTGTTTTAAATACCCAATGGCACATACTGCCGCAATGGCTCCAAGGGTTCCGGTATTATGCCAGCCCCGTTCATAATGCGCCTTGCCGATGGATTCGCCAAGCCTCGCCATCACTTCAACACCGGTGATGTAGGCTGCTAAAAATCGATCGCCAAACCCTTTGCCGTCTGATAGCTGTGATAGCAATGCTGGGATGATCACCGCACTGGGATGCCCTCTCACATCTGAATGCACATCATCATAATCAAGGGCGTGGATCAGGTAGCCGTTCAGCATGGCTGCGGATTGACGGCTGACCTTCTTCCCTTGTCCAATGACAGGAATTTGAGCTGCTCCGCCTTCTTGTTCCACCAGTGCCATGAGCTTTTGAATTCCTTCATCCTCTTTCGCAGCAAGCGCTGCTGCCGCAGCATCTAACAGACCATTTCGAGCCATTTCTACCGCCCTCTGGTCTTGAAGTGGATGAGCAGACAGTACAACCTCTGCCAGTTGTTTTGTTAGTTCCATGATCGTGACTCCAATGCCCGAACAGCAAGCTCAGCAAAGAAGGCAGCGGCAACAGGAAGTGCGCCTTCATTTAATGTAAAGGCAGGGTGATGCCATTCCTCGGTACCGCTTGTCCCCATCCATACGAAAAAGCCTGGAATGTGTTCTTGATAAAGGGCAAAATCTTCTCCGCCCGGTGACTGCTCTGCCTGAACTACTGTGAGATCCAGTGCACTTGCCGTTTCTTCGACCACCTTTGTCAAACGATCGTCATTCAACACAGAAGGCAAATACGGATGCCATTTCACTTCACCTTTCGCCCCAAATCCCTCGGCAATCCCACTCACGATTTGTTTCATAAGCTCTGGAATCATCGCTCTTACTTCAGGCTCAAACGTCCGAACGGTTCCTTCCATCTCAACACGATCAGGAATCACATTCCATGAAGTACCACCTTGAATGCGTGTGATACTGACAACTGCATGATGCAATGAGCTGATGCGGCGGCTAACGATTTGCTGAAGAGCACTTGTGATCTGCCCGCTGATGGCAATCGGGTCCACCGTATGATTCGGAATACCTGCATGACCACCCGTTCCTTTAATATTTATTTCAAACCGGTCTACACTTGCCATCAACGCTTTTTCTCTAATGCCTATAGTGCCAACTGGCAGGTCAGGTTTGTTGTGCATACCAAAAATCGCATCCACTCCATCTAAAACGCCTGCCTCTATGACATGTTTCGCTCCTTGCGCGACTTCCTCAGCCGGCTGGAACAAAATGCGGACCGTTCCTTTTATCTCGTGTTTCCGTTCTTTTAATAAAAGAGCCGCTCCAAAGATAGAAGCTGTATGGAAATCATGTCCGCATGCATGCATTTTGCCCGGTACCTTTGAAGAAAATGGTTCGCCAGATGCTTCTTCAATCGGAAGTGCATCAATATCGGCTCTCAGGGCAATTGTTGGTCCCTCTTGTTCTCCTTTGATTTCACAGACAACACCTGTTTGAAGAGCTGGAAAATCGAGTACGGTGATCCCTTCTTCTTTTAACCAGCTGCGCAGTTTTTTAGTCGTTTCATGTTCTTCAAATGCCAGCTCTGGATGCTCATGAAGCGCTCGGCGAATGTTAATTAAACGTTTGTTTAATGCTTCATTTCCTATTGATTTCACTGATACTCACCCCTCTAAAGAGTAAAAAGCAGCTTATGCTTCTTCAGCCGCTGCTTCTTTTTGGATAAATCGTTTTGTCCGTTCATTCTTCGTTTCATCAAATAGCTCAGTTGGTGTGCCCTGTTCAATAATATGACCATCCGCCATGAAAATCACATGGTCTGCCACTTCTCTTGCAAACGCCATTTCATGTGTGACGATGATCATCGTTGTTTCTTGAATCGCAATGGATTTAATGACTTGAAGCACACCTGAGACAAGCTCTGGATCAAGTGCTGACGTTGGTTCATCGAGCAGAATCGCATGTGGATCAACCGCTAATGCGCGGGCAATCCCAATTCGCTGCTGCTGTCCGCCAGATAACGTGACTGGATAGCTGTCAGCCTTTTGCTCTAACCCTACCTGCTTCAGCAGCTTCATTCCAATCTCATTTGCCTGCTGCTTCGTCATTTTTTTCGTCACAAGCAGTGATTCTGTGATGTTTTGCAGTGCTGTCTTGTTTTTAAATAGATTATAGTTTTGAAACACCATGGCCGTTTGTTGACGCAGGTGATGGGCTTCTTTTCGTGTATATTTAGACGCATCGAGCTTCGCATCGCCAATTTCAATCGTGCCTTCATCTGGTATTTCTAATAAATTTAAGCAGCGCAGCAAGGTGGATTTACCGGAGCCAGAAGGTCCGATAATGGCCACAACCTGCCCTTTTTGCACGTCGAGATTGATTCCGTCTAAGACGACAAGGTCGCCGAATGATTTCTTCAAATTGGTGAGCTTGATCATGTCCACACCTCCTTAATTCCGGTAAGGTTTGCTAATTTTTCGTTCAAATAGGTCTTGAAGGAAGCTATAAATGATGGTCATCACCCAATACACAATCCCTACGGCTAAATAGGTTTCAAAGTATTTATAGTTCGCCGATGCAATCATCTTCCCTTGTGCAAACATTTCTGCCACACCAATCGTAAAGGCAAGAGATGTTTCTTTTAAAAGACCGATAAAGGTATTCCCCGTCGCTGGAATCGCATTTCTAATTGCCTGCGGGAAAATAATTCTGACGTAAGACTGCCATCTTGTCATGCCGACAGATAGACAAGCTTCCAATTGCCCTTCATCTACAGAATTAAGGGCCGCTCTGAAAATTTCTGCTAAGTATGCTGAGTTTTTAATACTTAATCCGATAATGACCGCTGTTAGGGCATCCATTGAAGTCATCGCAGGGAATAGCTGCGGAAGACCAAAATAAATGAGAAAGAGCTGAACCAAGGTTGGAACCGCTCTGAAAAAAGAAATATACAGCTTGGCAAATTGGTATAAAACAGGTATCCGGTTTTTCGTAATGAGCGCGAATACCACACCAATGATAATGGCAAATACCATGGAGACAATCGCCATGAAGATCGTTATCGGCAAGTATTGGATCAATGTCGGAAAAACGGTCACCATATACTGCCAATCAATTTTGTTCATGTCTGCTCTTCACCGCCGCTGTCGTTATTTTTTAATTGGCACTGTGACATCGTCTTTGAAATACTTCTCAGACAATTTCTTAAGTGTCCCGTCTTCTCTTAATTCTTTAATCGCTTTGTTAAATTCTTCTCTTAGCTTGTCATGCTTTTTATCTTTGGCAAATGGGTAGCCTACTTCTTCATACACAATTGGGTTGCCAACGATTTTGAGTGGCAGACCTGTTTTTTCAATTTGAGCAAGTAATACACTGCGTCCGTTGACATAAGCATCTACGCGGCCATTTGCCACTTCATTTAAGACACCGTCTTGCGTTTCATATGTTTTAATATTGATTTTTTTGTCCGGATCTTTGCTTTCTAAGTTTTTGGCGTGGTTAGAGCCAAGAACCGCCGCCACTGTTTTTCCTTTTAAATCATCAAGACCTTTGATGTCGTTGTTGTCCTTTTTCACGATGATTTGTGTTCCTGCATAAGCGTACGTATCAGTGAAATTAAACGTTTGTTTACGCTCATCTGTGACTGCGACTTGGTTTGACACTGTATCCAGCTTACCAGATGTCAGCTGTCCCATGAGTCCGCTGAATTCACTCAGCTGCCAGTCTAGTTTGTAGCCGAGCTTTTTCGCAACCGCTTCAGTTACTTCGACATCGAAGCCAACAAGCTTGCCATTGTCTTTATAGGCAAACGGATAGCTTTGTCCTGTGGCACCTACCTTTAATACTTTTTCATCTTTGCCTTCACCCTGATTGCCCCCGCCGCAAGCTGCTAAAACTGCCAGCATTGCTGCAAATAGAACGACTAGCCACTTTTTGTTTTTCATGTTCGTATACCCTTCTTTCCTTTTATGGTTGTGTGATATCTGATCTTAGTTGTTTTTTAAAATAAACCGTGATGTGCCCCTTGCCTAAATCCTTTTCTCCTGCTCTGACGTAGCCTTTGCGCTCATACATGTCGATGAGCCACGGATGCTTATCAGCTGTACCTAGAGATACGTATGGCACCTTCAAGGTATCCCTCAACACTTCGGTTTCCACCCATTCCAGCAAGACAGAGCCTGTCCCTTTTTTGGCGGATGGTTCTGAGGCAAACCACCAAATGTGAGGGACGCCGAACGGGCCTGGCTGTTCTCCCCAAGGCATACGGAGCGACAAGGTGGATAGAAGCTCTCCGTTTTCTTCCATCACATAGCAAAGATTCTTTTGTACATTTTTCTGAACGAGAGCAAAATCAGCATATGCTGCTTGGAACCGGATGCCGAGCTCACGAATTGGCTCATAGGCTCTTATTGTCAGTTCAAGCAGTGCCTCTATATCTGCCTCTGTTGCCAGACGAAACGTGTATCCCAACGTTAGTCACCTCACCCTTATGTCGTGTAGCGATTTTTTGGCTCAGTTAATCCTAGATTTTCTCGTAAGGTTTGTCCTGTATATTCTGTTTTGAATAAGCCTCTTTCCTGAAGGATTGGGACGACGCGGTCTACGAACATATCCAGCCCTTCTGGCAATAGCGGCGGCATGACGTTAAAGCCGTCTGCTGCTTCTTCATTGATCCATGTCTCCATCACATCTGCGAGCTGCTGCGGTGTACCAATGAAAATATTATGACCACGAGAGCCGGCAACCGATTGATAGAGCTGGCGAATGGTCAGGTGATCCTTTCTCGCCATATTCATCACGAGATCAAAACGGCTTTTTACCGCATTTGACGTACTTGGATCAATCTCTGGAAGCGGTCCGTCTAAAGGATACTGAGACAGATCAATCCCACCTAAGTAGTTTTGCAGAATGCTCAGCCCAATCTCAGGAACAATCAGCTCCTGTAATTCTTCATATTTCGCTTTGGCTTCTTCCTCTGTATCAGCAATAATCGGGAAGATGCCCGGCATAATGCTGACGTCCTCTCTAGCACGGCCAGCAGCCTCTACTTTCTCCTTCAAGCTTTGATAAAATTCCTTCGCTTTTTTGAGATCGTTTTGTGCTGTGAAAATGAGTTCAGCTGTTTTTGCTGCAAGCTTTTGACCATCTTCGGATGATCCTGCTTGAATGATCACTGGCTGCCCTTGAGGCGTGCGTGATACATTGAGAGGACCTCGTACTGAGAAGAACTCTCCTTTATGCTGGAGCTCATGAAGCTTACTAGATTCAAAGAATTCTCCCGTTTCCTTGTTTCTGACAAGGGCGTCTTCCTCCCAAGAATCCCAAAGACCTTTCACGACCTCGACGAACTCTTCTGCTCGCTCGTATCGTTTATGGTGGGCTAAATGCTCTTCTCCGCTAAAGTTTTTCGCTGTTTCTTCAATAGAAGATGTGACCACATTCCATGCCGCTCTTCCGCCTGATAAATGATCAAGGGAGGCAAACTGTCTTGCAATATGGAAAGGCTCACTGTATGTAGTGGATGCTGTTGCTGCTAAACCAATTGATGAAGTAGACTCAGCAATGGACGAAAGCAGGGTAAGCGGTTCAAATCTCGTCAGTACATTCGGATGAGAGGTTTGGTTAATGGATAAGCTGTCGGCTAAAAAGAGTAAATCTAGCTTTCCTTCCTCTGCTTTTTTCGCTAATTGTTTAAAATAATCCAGGTTCATGGCTGCATCTGATACGGCATTCGGATGTCTCCAAGAGGCAACATGAT
This sequence comes from Bacillus sp. FSL K6-2431, assembly GCF_038005165.1. Taxonomy (NCBI): domain Bacteria; kingdom Bacillati; phylum Bacillota; class Bacilli; order Caryophanales; family Bacillaceae; genus Bacillus; species Bacillus sp. FSL K6-2431. The sequence continues at coordinate 1,671,104 of NZ_JBBOSQ010000001.1, forward strand.
GTCCAGTTCCTGCGATGAATACGCCTAGCTTGAGCTTCCTTTTCGGCTGTGACACTTGTTCTTCATCCTTTCTATATCCTGCTGTATCAAACTGAAGTCCTCGTAAGATACATTTTTCTGATTGAATTAATCGGTTTTATCAATAAAAAAAGGGCAAATGTTGCGAAAAATGAAAAATAATTATTACTATATGCCCTTTTTACAGGATTGTCAACCGCCTTCTGAACCTCCAAAATTAGGGATTTCACCCGTTTATCACGGTGTATCGATTTCAATATTCCCAATGAGCCGATCTGTAGTATGTGTCATCAATTGGCTGCGTTCCAGCATGTTATGGGCGATCACGGAATGAGTGGAAGATATGGTGCGGACGGCAATCGCTTTTTGAGGAGATAAATTAATGATGTTATTCCGCAGCACACGGGCTGAGGCGGCTTGATCGATAAAGATCGCCGTCGGCTGTCCGATCGAACGATTTAAATAAAAGCGGTTATCTCCGATTTGTGGTGAACCGTTCTTAATATACATCACGACATATAAAGATGATTCTTCAAAGGAATTGTCTTTGATTTCTAATGGACCAGTCGTGCTGCTGTATACGGCGTAGTTTTGGTAGTGCTTAAAGCGATTTTGCCAAATGAAAGCCTTTGCATTTCCAGTGACACTGATCGTATACGAAGACCCTAGCTCTGGGTGTCCTTCTTGAATAAAGAGATTGCCGTTAACTCCAGCTTCTCCTTCCTGCACCCAGATCCCTCTGCTGAAATCTTTAAATTGATTGTGCTGGATCAGGATATTCGTTCCTCTCACCATCGCTCCATCAATCACCGAGTAAATCGTATTGTTTGAAAAGACGACGCTATCCGACTGATAGATACGCAGCGCTGCGCTTCTTTGCCCTATATTCGTCCCCGATTCAATATGATTTCCTTCTATTAGAATACGGTTCGCCATATAAACGGACAAAGCCGCATCTTCAAATAGACTGATCTTATTCCCTGTAATGTGAACACTATCGCCCCTCACATCAATCCCTTTTTCAAATCCCTCAATCATATTGCCAATAATGATCACATTGTTTTCCGTTTGACCAAAAGAGACTCCTAAGCTCGTAATCCCAGCTTTTGTGACGCCTCCTCCTACTGCACGGATCAAATTGTTGGCAATGATGGTTTCGGTGGCAAAGCCATAGGAGATACTGCTGTCTGTGTGATTGCCTTCAATGATGACACCATAGCCGTTGAAGTTATAAATGGAGCTTGCGGCACCACCTCTTACAATGTTGTTTCGAATTTGAATATTCAGTGGTTCCTCCATATTAACCGCATTTTCTCCGTAGCCTTCAATATCAATGCCCATTCTCGGCTCGACTCCGTCAACTCCTGCTCTCTCCAGCAGGCAGTCCTCCACAATGACTCCATCACAGCCTGTAATCGAGATATTGTTTCGTCTTGAATCTGTGATGTGGCAGCCAGAAATGTGAATAGATGAAGCAGGCGAGTACGATTCAGCTTGTGATAATAAACCGTGGGGACTGACAATGATGCCGTCTCCCGTACAATTCTTGATTTGTACACGATTCACTTCCACATCAGAGGCCCCTTCAATACATATCCCAAAGCCCCATTCATGGGTTTTTCGTTCAGGGGGAAGCGACTTGTACACATGCTCATGGCGATCCCCTTCGATTCGCCCACCCCGGATGGTCACATGCTGAACCTTTCCTATATAAAAGGCCGCATACCCCCACGAATCATTTGGTTTCACCTTAATTACGGCATCCGGCGCCATCTCAATGGTCATATGACTTGGCACACGTATACCCGCACCCCGGAAAGGAAAAAATTGATCACCTCTGTACACAGCATCGATGACATACGTGCCGCTCGGCAGCCAGACATGGGAATACCCCTGTGCTTTCGTCCATTCTAAGCATTCATTAAGCCTCGCTGTACAGTCCGTTTTCCCATCCGCCACTACACCAAAATCTTGAACATTGACAACAGGTTTTTTTAGATCAGATTCATTCAATTCCCCCAATCTAAACCCCTCCTTTTCACACATGTCCTCTTGTCATCCTATGCATGTGTAAAAGGTTTGCTTGTACAATCCTTCAAATTTTAAATAAATTCTTCCAATATAACTTTCTGACCATTCTTACTTGAAAGAATTTTTCGTTTTTTGAGTCTTTACGCCTATTTAACTAACATTTTCCTGTTTTAGAATAGTTTTATATTGACACAAGAACTATACAAGAATATCATTTTTCTCATATCTCTTTTTTTAAGAAAGGATCTATGCCATGTCAACAATTGACCACGATAAAATTGTTAAAAGTGTTCCTCAAAAAGGTTTTTTTGGACATCCTAAAGGACTTTACACACTGTTTTTCACTGAATTTTGGGAGCGTTTCTCTTATTACGGCATGCGTGCACTGCTTATTTACTATATGTACACAGAGGTGACAAAGGGCGGTCTTGGTTTTGATCAGACGACAGCCAATTCGATCATGTCTGTCTACGGTGCGCTTGTCTATATGTCAGGCATTATTGGCGGATGGCTCGCCGACCGAGTATTCGGTTCGTCCAGTACGGTCTTTTATGGCGGGGTTTTCATTATGCTTGGACATGTCATTTTGGCTTTGCCAAGCGGTGCAACAGCGCTCTTTATTAGTATGGGGCTGATTATTATTGGGACAGGTCTTCTGAAGCCGAATGTTTCAAACATTGTTGGCGATTTGTATTCCAAAACAGACCCACGCAGGGATTCTGGCTTTAGTATTTTCTACATGGGGATCAACATGGGCGGTTTTATTGCCCCACTAATTGTCGGAACACTCGGTCAAAAAGTGAACTTCCACCTCGGATTCTCACTTGCTGCCGTTGGGATGCTTGTTGGTCTGATTACATTTGTGATCACGAAAAAACCGAATCTTGGTCTTGCCGGTACTTATGTAACAAATCCGTTATCAGCTACTGAACGCAAGAACTTCAAAATTTTCGGAACATTAATTGCCATTGTGCTCGCTGTTTTTGTCGTCATCGGCATTCAAACAGGCGCACTCACGATTAATCTATTCACTTGGTTTGTCAGTGTCCTTGGTGTGCTCATTCCGATTGTGTATTTCATCGTCATGTATTTCAGTAAAAAGACGAGCCCAGTGGAGCAATCCAGGGTTCTCGCTTATATTCCATTGTTCCTTGCTGCGGTGATGTTCTGGGCGATTCAAGAACAAGGCTCAAACATTCTAGCCACATATGCAGATCAACGAACAAACTTGAATTTCCTTGGGATGACACTTGCCTCTTCGTGGTTTCAATCATTGAACCCAATCTTTATTGTGCTGCTGTCTCCTGTGTTTGCTTGGTTGTGGATTAGACTTGGAAAGAAACAGCCGTCTACCCCGATTAAGTTCTCACTTGGCCTTCTGTTTGCAGGATTATCCTTTATCATCATGATCATTCCTGCCTACATGTCTGGTCCGAATACACTTGTGAGCCCATTATGGCTCGTTCTGAGCTTCTTCCTCGTCGTGATCGGAGAGCTCTGCTTATCACCTGTTGGGCTGTCAGCGACAACAAAGCTTGCACCTGCTGCCTTCTCAGCGCAAACAATGAGCCTTTGGTTCCTTTCAAATGCGATGGCACAGGCGATCAATGCCCAAGTGGTCAAACTGTTTGATAAAGTGCCAGAAACCGTCTATTTCGGTATCATTGGATTGCTCGCCATCGTTTTATGCGGTGTGATGCTGCTCTTAACACCAGTGATTAAGAAAGCGATGAAAGGTATTCATTAAATAAAAAAAGAAGCCTCCCCATTGGGTTGGCTTCTTTTTTCTAGTTTAAAACCGGATCTCATCATCTCCATGAATTTGCAGCTTAAGCGGTTCACTTTTCGCCTGATGCTTTTTCACATAGCGGTGATAGACGACATACCCAATGATCATGAGAGGGACGCCGACATATAACCCGATGCGCTGCTCCTGATCAAAGGCAAGGCTGATCAACACAATGGTGTTGAGAGTAATCGCAATAATCGGCAGAACCGGATAGAGAGGGGTTTTAAATTTTAAGTTTTCCAGCTTTCCGCCTGCTTTAAGATATCTTCTGCGGAATAGCATTTGTGATAAGGTAATGGTGATCCAGCCAGTCTGGGCACTCATGCCGGCAATGGACACGATCCAGGCAAATACTGTTTTCTCTGCAAAGAACCCGGATAATAGCGAAATCCCTGTAAACAGGAACGTGAGCAGTAAGGCATTCATCGGAATACCGCGCTGATTCACGCGTCTAAATGCTTTTCCTGCCATTCCTTCTTTCGATAAGGAATAGAGCATTCTCGTCGATGCGTACAAGCCAGAGTTTGCAACAGATAATAAAGCGATGATAATGACAAAGTTCATGATGTCTGCCGCAAAAGGAATTCCCGTTCTCTCAAACACAGTAACAAATGGACTTTGCAGCACACTCGCTTCCTTCCAAGGCACCATACCCGCTAAGACAAATATAGATAAGACGAAAAAGACGAGTGTACGCCAAACAGTCTGATGAATTGAGCGAGGAACGGTTTTCTCAGGGTTTTCACTTTCTCCTGCCGCAATCCCGATCAGCTCTGTTCCTTGGAATGAAAAGTTCACGGTGATCATCGTGACCACAACGGCGAGCAATCCATTTGGAAACAGCCCATCACTCACAAAATGACTGAAGTAAGGGGCAGGTTCACCGCTCGTTGTTTCAATAAAACCAAACATCGCCGCTCCGCCTACACCTATAAAGAGTAAAATCGCAATAATCTTAATGGTTGAAAAGAAAAACTCCGACTCCCCGAACGCTTTCGCCGACCGGGCATTTAATAAGAAAAGACACAGTCCAAATACGAGACACCAAATCCACACATCCACTTGTGGAAGCCAGCGCCTCATCAGCTGTCCTGCTGATAAAAATTCCAGGGCGACCGTTGCTGCCCAGCCAAGCCAATAAATCCAGCCGACCGCAAAACCCGCTGCAGGGCTGACAAATTTCGTCGCATACGTATGAAACGACCCGGACACAGGAAGTGCAACCGACAGCTCTCCAAGACACAGCATGGTTAAATACATAATCAATCCGCCCACAATATAAGAAAGAACGGCTCCAACTGGCCCTGCTTGTCCAATCGTATAGCCCGTTCCTAAGAAAAAGCCTGTCCCAATGACACCGCCAAGTGAAATCATAAATAAATGACGGGAGGTCATCGCCCTTTTCAATTGCTCGGGCTGATTTTGTCCAACATCCACAATGATGCCCTCCTTCTTCTAAGATGATAACTTATCAAAACATGTCTCCATGTGATTCATTCCATTTTCAAAACAACCTACTAATTATACATCTTTTATAATAAATATGCTTCCTTCTATGGTCACTGTCTCAAAGTCTTTATTTTAATAATGTTCGCACAAATAAAAGATGAAAGGCTTTGTAGACGTGAGAGGTTTGAAAGAAACGGGTTGCGGGCATAAAGTTGGTGAGATTCGCTCAAGCTAGTTTCAAATGCTTTACTTTTAGGTTGCTTCTCTGTAAGATCATATGTTGTAAATACCAACAAGAAAAGTGGGGAATAAAATGAAAAAAATGTTCTTTGCCATTATGTTAGGCGCTTGTGTTGCATTGATCACGGCATGTGGATCTGGTGCAAGCGACAACGCGAATAAACAATCTGGGTCTAAGGAATCAGGCGACCTTTGGAAATCCATTCAGGATAAAGGTGTTCTGACGATCGGAACAGAGGGAACTTATGCTCCTTTCACATTCCATGACAAAAAGACAGATAAATTAACTGGCTACGATGTAGAAGTCATCACAGAAGTAGCAAAACGTCTTGACTTAAAACCTGAATTCAAAGAAACACAATGGGACAGCATGTTTGCTGGACTGAATTCAAAACGTTTTGACGTGGTAGCGAACCAAGTTGGTAAAACTGGACGTGAAAATCAATACGAGTTCTCTGATAAATACACAACGTCTCAAGCCATTGTTGTGACAAAATCAGATAACAACGACATCAAGAAACTATCTGATGTAAAAGGCAAAAAAGCAGCACAATCATTAACAAGTAACTACAATAAACTAGCTACAGATGCTGGTGCTAAAATTGAAGGCGTTGAAGGTCTTGCACAATCGATTCAATTGATTCAGCAAGGACGTGCTGATCTGACGTTCAATGACAAGCTGGCTGTATTGAATTACTTGAAAACAAGCGGGAACAAAAACCTAAAAGTTGCATTTGAAACAGGAGATCCTCAAGAAACTTACTTTGCATTCAGAAAAGGCAGCGGCGAAGTCGTTGACAAAGTGAATGGCGCATTAAAAGAAATGAAAAAAGATGGTACACTTGCTAAGATTTCTAAGAAATGGTTTGGTGAAGATGTTACAAAGTAATACCCTAGGAGTCGTCATTCCTTGGGATCTTCTTCAGCAATCTTTTTGGCCAATGGTGATGCAGGGGATTTATTACACAATCCCCCTCGCCATCATTGCTTTTATTATTGGTATTTTTATCGCGCTTGTGACAGCACTTGCTAGAATGTCTAAAATCAAAGCCCTCAGATGGATTTTTTCCATCTATGTGTCGGCCGTTCGCGGAACGCCGCTTTTTGTGCAATTGTTTATTATTTTCTATTTCTTTCCGACATTTAATATCACACTGGATCCATATCCAAGTGCCATTATCGCTTTTTCATTAAACGTAGGTGCGTATGCGTCGGAAATTATCCGTGCATCCGTCCTATCTGTTCCTAAAGGACAATGGGAAGCTGGTTATTCAATTGGGATGACGCATCGTAAAACGCTCGTCCGCGTGATTTTACCGCAGGCTGTGCGTGTATCGATTCCACCGCTATCTAATTCATTCATTAGCTTGGTGAAGGATACATCTCTTGCCTCCCAAATCCTCGTAGCAGAGCTTTTCCGTAAATCTCAGGAAATTGCTGCGGCGAACTTGGATCAGATCTTGTTCATTTATATGGAGGCAGCCCTGATCTATTGGGTATTCTGCTTCATTCTATCGCTCGTTCAGCATCAAATTGAAAAACGACTTGATCGATATGTCGCAAGGTAAGGAGGGAACGACATGCTAACAGTCAAAGGTCTCAAGAAATCCTTTGGTGAAAATGAGATTTTAAAGTCAATAGATTTTACGATCAACAAAGGGCAGGTTGTAGCCATTCTTGGCCCATCAGGTTCAGGAAAAACAACGATGCTTCGCTGTTTAAATGCACTTGAAACACCAAATGGCGGCTCCTTTACCTTCGATGATTTCTCGATTGATTTTTCGAAAAAAAATAAGTCAGCTGATCTGCTGAAGCTTCGCCGGAAATCGGGAATGGTGTTTCAAGATTATCACCTGTTTCCACACCGCACCGTGCTTGAAAATGTGATGGAAGGTCCTGTCCAAGTACAGCGCCGTCCAAAGGAAATGGTTCGAAAAGAAGCCATCCAGCTCTTGCAAAAGGTCGGTCTTGAAGATAAAAAAGACCTGTATCCATTCCAGCTGTCAGGCGGTCAAAAGCAGCGTGTCGGGATTGCCCGTGCACTTGCCATTCAGCCAGAGCTTATGCTTTTTGATGAACCCACCTCTGCGCTTGACCCTGAACTTGTCGGAGAAGTCTTAAAGGTCATGAAGGATTTAGCGAAAGAAGGCTGGACCATGGCAGTTGTCACACATGAAATCAAGTTTGCCCAAGAAGTGGCGGACGAAGTGATTTTTATTGATGGCGGCGTCATCGTCGAACAAGGTCCTCCAGAGGAAATCTTCAAACGACCAAAGGAAGAACGAACAAAACAATTCTTAAACCGGATTTTGAATCCAGTATGATGAAAAAAGGCTGTTCTCACGTGATGAGAACAGCCTTTTTTTATATTTCCTTTTGCAAGCGAAGCGCCAGTAAATCTTGCAGGAGCAGTCTCGCTCCCTCTGGACTGATAACCACTCCACCCGATAGCACTTTGTTGGAGCCTGTCACTTCCCCTGTGACGATACAAGGTTTATCCTGCCAATACGGCTTCATGACAATTTGGTCTTCTTCTCGATAAATCTCCATAAAATCGCGCGGATGAATTTTCAACCGTTTTCTTATATCTGTCGGAAGAACAATTCTTCCAAAGTTATCTATATATCTTACATAGTCTTGATTTAACAAATTGACCCCCTCCTGCATCTCTAGATATAGGCGATTCCCTTTTTATCAAGGAATGAAGCGCTCTAATCGGTTAGTGAAAGGATAAGTTGCAGGCTGATCCAGTGGCTAAACACGCTTCCCATATATGATATATCTGTTTGGTGCAGGACCAATGAAAGAAAAAGGATAACATGTGGTGAGGATAAGTTCTTCCTTTTCCTGTTGCAATGTAATAATACTTTGATCATCTTTTTTCACAATCTTTGTTTTCTCAATTTCATAGGTAAATCGTCCATATGAAAGTTCAATGACGAGTTGATCCCCTTTCACCAGTTCTCCTGTTCGTCTAAACACAGTATCACGATGCCCAGATAAAACGATTTGTCCTTGTTCATTAGGTAAATAGCTTTCGTGATAATGACCAACGCCCTTTGCTAAATCCTCCGCTTCTGTTCCTTCTACAATTGGTAACTCAGCATTTAACTTTGGAATGTGCAAGAGCCCAATGGTTTCACCAGCCTTCGGGACAAAAGGGGAATCTGTTTGCCCCTTTTGCTGGATGGCTGCTTGTGCAGACTGGAAAGATTGATCTACTTGCCTTTGCCCATCAACGATCCTCATATATCCTATCATCACAAGACAAATACCTGCTGTGATCAATAGAGTTGAGATGATTTTTTGAAACATGGATAATTATTCGTTTCTTTTTCTTCTTTTCCATACAATAAGGGAGGCACCTATTAGCACAAGTGCAAATCCTGCTAGTAAAAGGTTGTACATCGCTGTTGCAGTGTTCGGAAGATGATGACCAGGTGTATCCGGTTCTGAATGAGAAGGCTGTTCTGGATTCCCTGGCACCTCTGGCACATGCGGCGGTTCTACCGTTGTGGAGTTTTCAGGTTTGTCTGGTTCGTCCACATTCTCACCCTTCACAACTGCGATATTTTGAATGGTTTTACCTTCATATCCTTTAGCGACCTTCGCTTCAAAAGTAACCGTATGCCAGTCCATATCTTTGATATCGCCAAATTGACCGGTTACTGTGCCTTTTGTGTAGTCTCCGTTGTCGTCATCTTTTGCATCTGTGACACCTTGTGCATCTACTTTTAATGACCCTTCGACATACTCAAGACCTTCTGGCAGTTGATCTGCGATGACTAGATCTTTGATGACACTATCTTCTACACTATTTTTTGTTTTGATGGTGTAAAGAAGGGTGTCGCCTACTTGAACTTGTTTTTCATCTGTATTACCTTTTGCTTTTTGAGAGATCTCAGATGTTTTTTCTGATTCAAGCTTTGGATCCTTTGGATCAATTTTTGTTTCGGTTGTCGGCTCATCTGGCGGTGTGTTTTCGCCTGTTACTTTTGCTGTGTTTTGAATACTTTTACCTGATTGGCCTTTAGCGATCTTCGCTTCAAAAGTAACCGTATGCCAGTCCGTGTCTTTGATATCGCCAAATTGACCGGTTACTGTGCCTTTTGTGTAGTCTCCGTTGTCGTCATCTTTTGCATCTGTGACGGCTTGGTCATCTACTTTTAATGACCCTTCGACGTATTCAAGACCTTCTGGCAGTTGATCTGCGATGACTAGATCTTTTATGACACTGTCTTCTACACTATTTTTTGTTTTGATGGTGTAAAGAAGGGTGTCGCCTACCTGAACTTGTTTTTCATTTGTATTACCTTTTGCTTTTTGAGAGATCTCAGATGTTTTTTCTGATTCAAGCTTTGGATCTCTTGGTTCAATTTTTGTTTCGGTTGTCGGCTCATCTGGCGGCGTGTTTTCGCCTGTTACTTTCGCTGTGTTTTGAATGCTTTTACCTGATTGGCCTTTAGCAACCTTCGCTTCAAAAGTAATCGTATGCCAGTCCGTGTCTTTGATATCGCCAAATTGACCAGTTACTGTGCCTTTTGTGTAGTCTCCGTTGTCGTCATCTTTTGCATCTGTGACGGCTTGATCATCTACTTTTAATGATCCTTCGACGTATTCAAGACCTTCTGGCAGTTGATCTGCGATGACTAAATTTTTAACGATGCTGTCTTCTTCAAGATTCTTTGTTTTGATCGTATAAAGAAGGGTATCTCCTACCTGAGGTGTCTTTTCATCTGTGTTACCTTCAGCTTTTTTCTGAATGCTTGCATCCTTTTCTGATGCTAGTTTTGGCTCACGAGGGTAAATTTCTGTTTTCGTTGTTGGATCATCTGGCGGCGTGTTTTCACCTGTTACTTCGGCTGTGTTTTGAATGTCTTGACCAGCCTGTCCCTTTTCAACTGTCACTTCAAACGTCACAGTGTGCCAGTCCGTGTCCTTCACATCGCCAAAATACCCCGTGACCTTTCCATCTGTGTAGTCACCGCTATCGTCATCTTTCACATCTGTGACGGATTCTCCATCAATCTCAAGAGAACCAGCGACATACTCCAACCCTTTTGGTAATTGATCTGAGATCACTAGATTTTCAACAAGACTGTCTTCTATCGTGTTCTTTGTTTTAATCGTATAAAGAAGGGTGTCCCCTACTTCTGGATGTTTCTCATCTTTGTTACCTTCTGCTTTTTTCTGCAAAACCGCTGATTTTTCTGATTCAAGCTTTGGATCACGCGGATAGATTTCTGTTTTTGTTGTTGGATCGTCTGGTGGTGTATTTTCACCTGTGACACTCGCTGTATTTTGAATGTCTTTACCAGACTGTCCTTTTTCAACCGTCACTTCAAACGTCACGGTATGCCAATCTGTATCCTGAATGTCACCGAATTGTCCTGATACGGTTCTGTTTGTGACATCCCCATTGTCTTGATCTTGCTCATCTGTCACCGCTTGTCCGTCTACTTCAAGTGAATTTGGCACATATGCTAATCCTTCTGGCAGTTCATCTGAGATCACTAAGTTTTTAACGAGACTGTCTTCTATCGTATTCTTTGTTTTAATCGTATAAAGAAGGGTATCACCGACCTCTGGATGCTTCTCATCTGTATTACCATCTGCTTTTTTCTGCAAGACGGCTGATTTTTCAGAAGTCAACTTCGGGTCACGAGGATAGATTTCTACATTCGTTGTCGGCTCGTCTGGCGGTGTGTTGCCGGTTGTGACACTCGCTGTATTTTGAATGTCTTTGCCTGCCTGACCTTTTTCAACTGTGACTTCAAATGTCACGGTATGCCATTTCGCATCTTTCACTTCACCGAACGTTCCAGTGACAGTTCCATCTGTCATATCACCGTTGTCGTCATCTTTTGTATCTGTAACTGGATTCCCATCTATCTGAAGAGAATTTGGTACATATGATAATCCTTGAGGTAACTTATCAGAAATCACAAGGTCTTCAATGAAGCTGTCTTCAACAGTGTTACGGGCTTGAATGGTATACAGTAATGTGTCGCCTACTTCTGGGTGCTTCTCATCTGTATTACCATCTGCTTTTTTCTGTAAGACCGCTGATTTTTCTGATTCAAGCTTTGGATCACGAGGATAAATTTCTATGTTTGTTGTTGGTTTGTCTGGCGGTGTGTTTTCCCCTTTGACATTGGCTGTATTTTGAATATCTTTGCCAGCTTGACCTTTTGCTACTTTCGCTTCAAATGTCACGGTGTGCCAATCGGTGTCTTTCACATCACCTATTTGACCTGTAACAGTACCGTTTGTAAAATCACCTTTGTCTTGGTCTTTTGCATCTGTTATGCCTGCGCCATCCACCTTAAGTGAGCCTGGCACATAGGCTAAGCTGCTCGGAAGATTATCTGATATGGTCAGATTTTTAAGAATACCGTATTGCACCGTATTTTTTGCTCTAATTGTATAAAGCAATGTGTCGCCTACTTCTGGATTCTTTTCATCTGTGTTGCCTTCTGCTTTTTTCTGTAAGGCAACAGATTTTTCTGATTCAAGGTTAGGAGGATATGGATCAAATTCGGGCTTCACCCTTGAAGCTAAGTCGTAAGATAATGAATCACCTGCAGTGCCCATATATGTTGTACTTAATGTTTTCGCATCAAGTGTAAAAAGAGTAGAATGACCGATAGAGTCATCTTTTCCTGATTGTAATAGCATTTGTCCATTTGGCAAAAAGCTAATTCCTCGTACTCCTCCCTCAATAGGTTTACCATCTGCATTTGTGATTGGAATCACTCGAATGACTTCAGCTGTTTCAGGATTCATTTGCGCAATGGACCCACTGGTATTAGATGCGAACCAAAGATAGCCATCCTTATCGACTACAAGGTCTCCGCCAATGTCTCCGCCGATGCCAGGGCCAACGTCATAACCGGCAATTTTCTTGGCCGTTTTTTGACCAGTTGCTAAGTCGTACGTTGCAAGGTAGGGTTCTCCACCAACCGTATACGAATGAATATATTTACCGTTATAAACAACGGCATTAGGCGCTTTTCCGCCTAAAACACCTACACGCTCTGCTTGTCCAGTGGTCGCATTTATTTTATAAAGAACTGGCTCTCCACTTGCTGTCGTAGTTGCATACACTGTGTTTTCTTGATCATTCACAGCAACACCGTTCACTACAGACGAATTAATTCCCTTCACCTGTACACTAGCCTTTACGTTTGTTGGGTTTTGCCCATCAAGCTGATAAAGAACTAACTTACCATTTCCAATCATGTAGGAATCTGTGTTATTGACAACCACCGTCCCAGCGGCTTTCGTAACAGGTGGTGAGACTGTTAATAAATTTCCAGCAATCAACACCAATATTAGAAATAATTGACTTGTTCTTTTTACTATGTTCATTTTTTGACATCCCCTTTTCCCTGCTCTAAATCATAATGGTATGTACCAGTTCACCTCCCACACTTTGGTAAAGAATATCAGTAAGATTTCAAAAGCCTCAACAGGACTAAATGACTATTTTCGACAAAAATAGACATTTTGAACTAAATACCTCCCGATGATTGATTTGCTTATGTTTTTCCAATAAAATAACCTTTTTCCATCCCGAAATTCCTCATCTATCTATTTTCCAAACAGGTCTTATGATGTGATTTACATACAATCCTTTCTATTTAAAGATAAATATTCTTTAATTGGGTGATGCTTATTTTTTTGTCAGTATATATTGAATTTTTTTCATTTTATCTTAAAAAAAGGGAATGATTGGTTCACTTTGTTAAAAAAAACAAGTCGAAAGTCTTGCTCTTGTTTTGACCTTTTACGATGCGAAAAATTCTTTTTATAAGTAAGCGATTACAATTGAGCAAAGCCATTTAAAGGGGCGTGGGAGTATGTTACGATTGAATTCGAGTGTTTAAGAAAGAAGGGAAAGCTTTTGAAGCGGGAACATCTTTTACGTTGGTTTTTTTATTTTGTTGGATTGATCGTACTAGCTTTTGGACTATCGCTGACAGTGAAAGGAAAGATTCTAGGCATTGGTCCTTGGGACGCTTTCCACTACGGACTGTTTCAGCACTTTGGACTCACGATTGGACAGTGGTCCATCATTATTGGTGCACTCATTGTGACACTAACATCTGTTTTTACGAAATCATTTCCAAAGATCGGCGCATTACTGAACATGGTGCTGATTGGTATGTTTATAGATTTCTTTAATGCGGTATTGCCTGCACCACATGGGTATTTACCCGCTTTATATGTGTTTATTACGGGCGTTGTGGTTTCAGGTTATGGTGTTGGCATTTATGTCTCAGCGAATCTTGGCGCCGGGCCAAGGGATTCATTAATGCTGCTCATCTCAGCGAAAACAGGATTGAACGTGCAGTGGGTGCGAAATGGCATTGAGCTAACAGTGCTTTTATTTGCATGGATGCTCGGCGGGCCGATTGGCGTTGGCACGATTCTGACGGCTATTTTTACAGGTCTCGTCCTTCGATTCTCCTTACCGCAATCGACACGGCTCCTGCAGCTGCTTATTACAAAAACAGCAGAGAAACCTGTTCAGACGCTTATCCGATAAGAACAAGCCATTCTACAAAAAGAATGGCTTTTCTTGTGTCAAAATAAATAAACAGATTTTTCTTATATTCATAAGAGGAAATCAACCCAACCCTTCCACTTCCTGTCATTTTGAGCTTTCGCTGAAAAGGAGGTCTGTTTCCCTTTTGTACGGCGCTCTCCAATGGTACAATCAATGTAAAAAATTAGAGGTTCATTATGAAGATTTTCGCTATCCAATTACAGCATTTAGATGACATCCATGCACGAAAACAAATCGATCAATTGAAACCCTTTGTTTCAGCTGAAAAACGTGCTGCGGCTGAGCGCTTTCGCTTTTTGGTCGATGCAAGAAGGACCTTGTTAGGTGAGGTTCTGGTTCGTCAGATGATCCATGATATGTACGATCTGCCTTTTGATGAGATCGTTTTTGAAACAGAGGGCAATGGCAAGCCTGTCGTCCGGCACATTCCTTCTTTTCATTTTAATCTTTCTCACTCTGGTGATTGGGTCGTATGCGCAATAGATGATGCACCTGTAGGTATTGATATTGAGGAGATCAAACCGATTGATCTAGCGATTGCTAAACGATTTTTTTCAGCAGATGAGTATGAGGATTTACTTTCACAACCGGCAGAACGGCAGGAAGCCTACTTCTTTCATTTATGGTCAATGAAGGAGGCCTTTATCAAGCTGACTGGAAAGGGATTATCTTATGGTCTTTCGTCCTTTACAGCCCGCCTGTCAGAGGATGGACAGGCGACGCTTGCATTACCTGATCATGAAGCGCCCTGCTTTGTTCAAACATACTCACTTGATCCTACCTACCAAATGGCGGTGTGTACACGAAAGCCTTCTGCGGCTGAACGTGTTGAGATACTCTCTTGTAGTGATGTACTGTCTCGTCTTTAATATCGCCCAATTTGCTGAAATGCTGTCTTTATCAAATCGACTCCACGTGTGATTTGCTCTTCTTTCACATGCCAAATGTTCAACTGAAGAATGGGGTCTTTTTGATAAGTCGACAGATAATGGCGGTCGATTGACTGAATGGAAACAGATGCCTTTTTCAACTGCTGAATGAGCTGGTTCATCGGAATTGACCGATCGAAACGTACATGTGTATGAGTAGCTGGCTCCTCTTCTCCCAGTTGATAAGCGATTTGATCGCTTTTCAGGCATGTCACTAGTTGTTTGGATCGGTTGCGATAGGTCGCCCGCATTCTGTCTCGATGCCGTTCAAACATCCCGCTTTTTAAATATATTTCTAAGGCTGCCTGTGACAGCATGGAGCTGTCGATGTCAATGAGCCGTTTGTGTTCGCTAAAAGGTCTAATCAGTTCCTCAGGTAAGACGACCGCTCCTGTTCGAAGTCCTGGAAAGATGATTTTGGAGAAGCTTTTTAAATAAATGACCTTCCCCGCCTGATCGTACGAATAGATCGGGTCTCTTTTTGCGTCGAATTCTAAATCGGCTATGTAATCATCTTCAACGATATAGACGTCATATGTCTCGGCAAGAGCTGCAATCGCTCTTTTCTCCTGCTTTGACAAGCTCGTTCCAAGCGGGTTTTGAAACCTTGGCATCGTATAGAAAAAACGAATCTCCTCTTCTCGAAAGATGCGCTCCAATTCCTGAAGGTCAATTCCCTTTTCCGTCCGCTGAATCCCCCGTACAGGCAGTTGATTTTTTTCTAAATATTGAAGGTATAGATGATAGCCTGGCTGTTCGACTAATATGGTCTGTTTGCCATTCGGAAAAGGGATGGTGCTTAAAATGGATAACGCCAGCTGAATACCAGAAGTCATAACGATCTGTTCTGGATTTGCAAACACTTGATAATCCATTAATCGCTTAGAAATGACTGGCAGCAGCGAGGGTAATCCGTTGGCTGTGCCGTATATAAACAAGTCATTTTGATACAAATCGATGGCTTGGTTGATGCAGTGCTGGAAATCAACATATGGAAACACGACGGGATCAGGTGCAGATGAAGCAAAATCAATCCATGTGCTATCCTGTTTCCCCGCTGACTGCTTCGTTTTCACGACATAATAGCCGCTTCTTTCTACAGAATACAGCAGATGTTCACGTTCTAATGTGTCTAGTGCTTTGATGACAGTGCTTTTACTCACTGCATATTGAGCCGCCAAATGGCGAATGGAGGGGATCTTCATGCCTGCATGGTATTCACCAGACGTCATCTTCTCTTTTAAGCTGAGAACAAGCTGATCATATTTCCTCACACCACTTCCTCCTTGTACCGGTACAGATATCATGTTCTCTTATTGTACACTTTAGATGATCCGATTACGATAGAAGAACAGAACCGGTCAATTCAACTGAAGCATGCATGCTCGTATAAGGAGTCAAATTGTGGACATTTCAAAACAAAAAGCGTATGCTGCCGCGATAGGCTACGCCACGATCATTGGTTTTTCATTTTTGTTTGTCAAAATTGCATTAGAATCAGCAAACCCGATTGATTTATTAGCACACCGCTTTACAGTTTCTTTTGCAGCCGCACTATCGCTTTATCCATTTTTACGAAAGAAGATCCGCCTCTCCATTCAATGGCATGATCTTCTCTACATCGTACCGTTTTCCTTGCTTTATCCTGTGTTGTTTTTTGCTTTTCAAGTATGGGGGCTGATGTATACCTCTTCGTCAGAGGCTGGTATTATTCAGGCAACGATCCCCATTCTGACGATGGTGCTTGCCGCGTGGTTTTTAAAGGAACGCGCGACATGGATCCAAGTGCTGTTTACCATTCTTTCTGTGTGCGGGGTGATGCTTCTCTTTGTCATGAAGGGAATTGATGTGAAGCATTCACACATGATCGGCTATGGACTGATATTACTTTCAGCCTTATCCTCCAGTGCATACAGTGTATTTGCCCGAGTGATTACACGGCGCTTCCATGTGATTGAACTCACTTTCGTGATGACATTCTTTGGATTTGTCTTCTTCAATGCCGCTGCGCTCATCCAGCATTCAGCAAACGGGACAATGCCGCAATTTTTCAGCCCATTTACACAACCATCCTTTGTATGGTCAATGCTCTTTTTAGGCATTCTTTCATCACTTCTCACGGCATATTTATCAAACTATGCCCTTTCTCAGCTTGAAGCGGCAAAGGTCAGCATCTTTAACAATTTATCTGCGTTTATTACAGTTGCCGCTGGGGTTCTCATTTTACATGAAACAATCGATTGGTATCATCTCATCGGAGGTGTGCTGGTCATTGGCGGAGTGATTGGCGGGAATGTGGTGAAAAAGCGGAATTCATAAGAAAAAGCGGTCCCTTTAAGGAGGACCGCTTTCTTTTAAAGTTTCATTAATTGTTGTTTGCTTGCAACGTCAATCACATGTCTCATCTGTTCTGCGAAGGGCTCGAGGTGTGTGTTGATATACATGTGCCCTCCTTCGAAATTGGTGCGTTCGATGGTTTTTGCCCATGGCAGCCAGCCATTTGCATCTTTCATGCATTTTTCATCTTTTGTTCCATTGAATAAATAAACGGGTGTTTCGATGATGGATTGATCTTTGTGCTGGAAGGTTTCCAGCGCCTGATAGTCTGCACGTAAGGACGGCGTAAAGTAATCCATCATTGGTTTGTTCTCTAATAATTCCTTTGGAATCCCGCCCATTTCGGCAATATGCTGAACAAATGCTTCATTCGATAAATGGGTCAGGATCTGTCGTTTTGTTTGCGGCGGCTGAATAGCCGAGATCACGACTGCTGCAGGATCGATTCCTTCCTTTTCTAGCAGCTGAGCCAGTCTATACACAACAAGTCCTCCCATGGAATGTCCGAACAGGATAAACGGGCGGTTCAAGTTGCCCGAGAGCCCTTCTTTGTATAGCTCAGCCAATCGGTCAATGCTCGTTTCGAGCGGCATGAGATTGGTTCCATGACCTGGGGGCTCTGCTGCTGTTACTTCGGCAGTGCCTTTTAGCTGTTCAAAAAGCGGGCGGTACGAGGCGGAATAACCGCCTGCAAAAGGAAAACAAATAAGTTGAATAAGGTCTGATTTTTTTTCAAAGGTTTTAAATAAATGGTTCATATGTTCTTACCCCTTTATCATCGTTTGAAGAATCCGTGCCAGTTCATCTGCCTGCGGCCTTTTCATCATGGTGACATGGTCTCCTTTGATGTGATAATACGAGCATGATCCTTTCGTATAAGCCTCCCAGTCTGAGAACTTCTTCTGAAAATCAATGGCGTGATCACTGCTTTGTACAATATAAAACGGCACATCGAATGGTTCTTTTTCTAATTCAATGGCTTGTGACATGATTGTATTATGCGTTTGCATTTGCAAATATTTATCTAAATACTGATCATTCATAAATTGATGAACCACTTCATCCTTTTCTGCCTCTTTGAGTATTTTTTGCTTCACTTCTTGGAAGCTCAGCCCTTGTAATGCTTCTGGCTGGATGCCGACAAGATTCCCCATTCCAAGGACAAGCGCAAGCATTTTCACTTCTTCTTCGTTCATATCCGCATGGAGCGCCTGATCTGCCTCATCTCTTAACACAGGGACGGTATCTAAAATGATGAGTCCTTTCGGCGCTTTTCCTGCATGGCAGAGCCGCTGATTCATTCCGTAGGCAAGGTGCCCGCCCATTGAATGCCCTGCTAGATAGTCAACACCAGGTCGATAGAAGGTCTCAATGGCTTCAACAAATATGGACACAAGCTCTGTGTAATGGAGGAATTGCGGTTCTTCATCCTCATATAAGCCAGGAGACTGCAAGGCGTACACAGCGCCTTGATGTGTCATCAGCTTAGCCACATCGATATAGCCCATCACCGTTCCACCGGCAGGCGGTGCAAAGAAAATCCTCGGTACGGCTGGATCGCCTTTTTTCAGCTCAATCACGTAGTCCTTTGGAGACCTTTCGACGTGCTCTCCGGCCTCTGGCATTGCGTCCACATGTGCGGCTAGCTGAGCCGGCGCTGGATGCATGAAAATCCATTTTGGATCCACACGAATCCCCTGTTCTTTTAATTTGGCAACAGCTTGGATACTCATAATTGAATCGCCGCCTAAATCAAAAAATGAGTCATGTATGCCTACTTGTTTGACACCAAGCACGTCCTTGAAAGCTGTGACAATCAGCTGCTGCGTTTCGGTGACTGGTTTGTCATCCCCCTGAGAAAGAGAGATCGTTTCTGCTGGGTCTGGCAGTGCTTTTTGATCAACCTTTCCGTTTGTTGTAACTGGCATTTCGTCCATTACAATAAAGTAACTTGGAATCATGTAGCCTGGCAGGCTTTCCTGTAAAAATGCTTTCCAGCCTGAAACAGGATTCTCTCCGTCTGTGACAAGGTAGGCCGCCAGCCGTTTTGAGCTGCCATACGTTTTGGCGATGACTGTACATTCTTTTATTTGTGGATGCTTGAGGAGAGCTGTCTCTATTTCTCCACATTCAATCCGGTAGCCTCTAATTTTCACGAGGTTGTCTTTTCGGCCTAGATATTCAATGGTGCCATCTGAACGCCATGTACCTAGATCACCTGAACGATACAGCCTGTCTCCCCCTAGTTCAGGGAATGGATTGTCTATAAACCGTTCATGCGTCCGCTCTAGATCATGAAGGTAGCCTTTTGCCAGCCCTGTGCCGCCAATGTAAATTTCTCCTTTGACGCCTGCTGGCACTGGGTTGAGCGCATCATCTAGTATGACGACAGTTGAATTCGATACTGGGACACCAATCGGAACTGACCTTGCTCCCTCTGGCATGTGCGTGACTTGATGTGTTGTGGCTAAGGTCGTGTTTTCTGTAGGACCGTAAGCATTGATGAGTACACCCTCCATATGTGGTAGTGCCTTTCGTGCATGCTCACTGGACATCGCTTCTCCGCCAACGAGTAATGTGCGGTAGCCTGCTACACTTTTTGGATCGTGCTCCACCAGCCGATTGAATAAAGCGGTTGGCAGACAGTTGGCTGTCACTTGATGCACTTTGATCAGCCGTGATAATTCATCCATATTCAGTGCGGCATATTTCGGAATCAGAATGAGCTGACCGCCATTCAGCAGCATGCCCCACAACTCAAATGTAAAGGCATCAAAAGCATAGTTTGAGAGCTGAAGCATCTTATCATCTGGACCTAGTTTTATATAGTTTGTTTTTCGAACCAGACGGACAACTCCTGCATGGGGGAGCATGACGCCTTTTGGTGTACCTGTTGAGCCTGATGTGTAGTTGACATAGGCTAACTGGTCTTCTCCAATGATTGATTGTTCTCTTTGATACACTGCATCTGTTACTGGTAATGGCTTGTCCATCTCAATCTTTGTACCTGTAAAGTCTACTAGACGCTCTATTAAATGAGATTGAGTGATGATCACATCACTTTGCGTATCGCGAACAATGAGGCGGATTCGCGCATCTGGATATTCTGGTGACATTGGAACATATGCAGCACCAGATTTGACAATGCCTAGCACTGAGACAATCATGTCAAAGGAACGATCAAAAAGCATCGGTACAAGTGAACCTGGTCCAACTCCTTTTGATTGCAAGTAAGCAGCAAGCTGTGTTGCCTTCTCATCCAACTCTTGATACGTCATGTGCTCTTCCAAATAAGACAAGGCAATGCGGTGCGGATCACGCTGCACCTGTTCTTCAAACAGCTCTTGAATGGTGCGCTTTGGATAGGGCGTAGCCGTTTGGTTTTTCCCTATGATCATCGCAGCCTGTTCCGCTTTGTCCATTAAGCAATAATCAGAAAATGTACGTTCAGGCTGAGCTGTCATACCATCTAGCAGATGAAGATAATAATTCATATAACGATGAATGGTCTCTTGATCAAATAAATCTGTATTGTATTCCACTTGGATCGACAGCTGATCCCCCTGTTCAAATACATGTAAGGTGAGATCAAATTTAGACACTGTATGATGAATCATCACATGTTCACTTGTCAGCCCTTTGAGATTGACATGGAGCGAATCTGTTACATAACCCATCGCCACTTGGAAAATAGGCGATCGACTTAAATCTCTATCTAATGAAAGATCATCGACAAGCTTATCAAATGGATAACGCTGATGCTCGAAGGCTTTTAATGTCATCTCCTTCACGTTTTCCATGACATCAGCAAACGTATCTGCTGTGGAGATATCCTGTCTCAGCGCGAGTGTATTCACAAACATTCCAACAAGCTTCTCTGATTGCTTGGCACCTCGCCCTGCGATCGGCGAACCAATGATGATATCTGTCTGTCCGGACAGCTTGTGAAGCAGGACGTAGTACGCTGACAGCATCGTCATGAACAGTGTTGTGCCCTGCTGCTTGGACAAAGCCTGCAAACGGCGGATAAGCGTATCTTCCAAGACGATTTGCTCTGTAGCGCCGTTAAATGTTTGAACTGGCGGGCGAGGACGGTCAAACGGCAACTCTAACACCGGAAGATCACCTTGTAAATGATCGAGCCAATAGGCTTGGTCTACTTGATGATGCATTACTTGCTCATTTTCCCAATGGACATAATCTGTCCATTCAATTTCCAGCGCTGGGAGTTGCGGCGCTTCATCTGCAAGCAGCCCGTCATATGCCATTTCTAACTCCTGAATGAGCAGACTGAGCGACCATGCATCTGAAATGATATGGTGCTGCGCGCAAAGAAGATAAAATTCTTCATTGCCCATATCCACAATCGTCCACTGCGCAAGAGGCCCTCTTTCTAAATCATAAATGCGGTTCGCTTCTTGCTGAATAAGCTGCTTGAGTCTTCTCGTTCTTGTTTTTTCATTAAATAATGAGAAGTTCGCAACAGTGACGGATGGCGGAAGGTCTTCACGTATCAGTTGAACTGGCTTGCCACCAAGCGATTGAAAAGTTGCGCGTAGTGCTTCATGACGTTTCGTTAAGAGACCAATCGCTTTTGTTAACGCTTGAATGTGCAGTTGTCCTGTCAGCTTCCAAGCACCTAATATATTGTAATGATGGCTCTTTTCCAATGTGGATAAGAACCAAATACGCTTCTGAGCATGTGACAGTTCATAGCTTGTTCGCTTTTCCAACTTTGGAATATTGGCTTCCTGAACAGCAGGTGCCTCTTTGATGTCATCAACCATTTGCGCCAAATGTGCCAGATGCTTGCTTTCAAATAATATTTTTAAAGGCGCCTTGATTGAAAACTCATGATTGATCCGAGAAATGGTTTGAGTCGCCTTTAATGAATGTCCGCCAAGGTCAAAGAATTGATCCTCTTTGTACACACGATCAACGTCTAAAATGTCCTCCCATATGGCAGCAAGCATTTGCTCTGTTTTCGTTTCTGGCAATTGTTTTTCAAGGGGTTGTCCATTTTTGTGATGATTCAGCTTAACGGCTTCATGATCAATAGAGCCATCTAGTTTTTTCGGTATTTCCTGTACTTGCTGAATATCCCAGTCACCTTTTGTTCCGCCTGCGATATCTTCCACATGCACTTCTTTGCCAGGCTGAACTGTGTAAAAAAGCTTTTTCTCAAAAGTCGGTATTGGCGCTGGCTGAAGATACGCTGCGATTTCTGGATTGGCTCCATCTAGTCCGATAAATAGATGCGCTTCATTCAGCCGAGCACCTAGACATAATGAATGGAGACCTTGCTTCTTTCCAATCAATTGAAATCCCTTGCGGACGGTAAGGGCTGCGCCGGTATGTCCCTTAGACAAACCGAGATTATCCCACATACTAAAGTTTAAAGAGATCGCCCGTCTTCCTTCTTGAAAGGTGAGCGTGTGCGCAAGCCCATCTAAAAAGCTGTTGGCCGCAGAGTAAGCCCCGAATGTTGTACCGCCAAAAAAGCCATTTACTGATCCAAAAAAGACGAGTGGTACTGCCGGATCATGCTTGAAGGCTTCCTGCAGGACAAACGCTCCGTCTGCTTTCCCTGACAGTTCCTTTGTAAAATCCACTTCTGACGTATGCGCCAATGTATACTTATCCGCATGCTGAAAATGCTCTGACACATTGCCAGCACCGGCTAAATGCAGCACACCCCGGATGGTTTGACCAAAATGTTTTTCTGCTTTGTAAATCGCCCGCTCCATGTCAGCTAAATCGGTCACATCCGCTTGTACATAGATAACGTCACCGAGACTTTTTAGCTGTAAAAACGCTTCTTTCTTTTCCAAGCTGTCTTCCAAAGAAGTCCTTCCAATCAATACAAGCTTTAGGCCAAATTGGAGCATCTGCTTAGACAGTTCAAATCCAATACCGCCGAGTCCTCCGGTCAGCAAATAAAGTCCTTCATATTCTAAAAATCCTTCTGTTTGAGGTGCGTTCATCATATCGACTTTTTCCAGCTTTGGTACGAGCCTGTGCCCTTTTCGGTATGCCACCTCTGCTTTTATATGAATCGCCGACAGCTCATCAGCAATGTGCTTTGCATCCTGCTCCACTTGCTCCGCTTCAATATCAATATGGGACACCTCTGCTCCTTCCCATTCTTGCGGGATGGTTTTTAATAAACCAACGAGCGACGTTTTCTCCACATGAAGATCGTCTTCAGGGCTTACAAATTGACCACCCTTTGTCACCACAACAAGCCGGACAGGCTCTTTGTTTTCTTGCCTCCATGCTTGATACAAGTACAAAATCGATTGATTGGACCTCGCATGCATTTCTGTGAACTGCGCAGGCTCAACAATGGCTTCTTTGTCTGCCACATTCCACAAATGGAGTATGCACCCTGTCTTTAATTCATCTGCTTCAAGTGCTGCAACGAGTCTGACATAATCCCCCTTGATTCTCGGGTTCATCTGGTACATCCCTTTGGACAGACGCAAAAATTCATGTCCTTTTTTCACAGAAACATAGGGCTGATTTCTTTTTTCAAAATGGGCGTAAAGTGATTGGTAAAGCCCTTTTTCATCCTCGAAAACGAGTACATGATCAGCAGCAGGCTGAGACGGACCAATATGCTCCTTTACCCAATTGCGTTTGAAAAACCAATCTGGCAGTGTTTGTTCATTTTCAGAAGCAAGGTCCAGTGCCCTTTCAATGTCACGGAATATCCCTTCTTTTAGCGCCGCGCCTAACTGAGCACGTTGGATCTTTCCACTTTCTGTTTTCGGAAATTGGTCTTTTTTCACTGGAATGATGTGATCGGGCTCTATGCCAATTTTACGAATGATGGCCTCTCTGATCTGCTGAATCATCGTGATTTGTTCCTCTAGCGAATCCTTTTGTGTCACAAAGAAGACGGCAAGCGTGTCGTTGCTTGATTCGGGATTGTAGATGCCGTACGCAGCGGCAAAGGTGACTTCCACCCCGTCCACCTCTTCCACAACTGCTTCAATTTCGTAATTCAAATAGTTGGCTCCGTTGATGACGATGATATCCTTTTCCCGGCCTGTTAGAACAAGACGCCCTTCGTGGATAAATCCTAAATCCCCCGTGTGAAACCAGCCATTTTCCACAAATACCTCTTGATTGGCTTCCTCATTTTGATCATAGCCCATCATAATCGTCGGACTCTTCACCTGCAAGCGCCCGACCTGATCTTCTGGCAGCACATGATGATGCTCGTCTACAATCCGAATCCATACAGACGGAATCGGTGCACCGACTTCGGTAAACGTCATTTTGTGCGGATGATCTTGCGCCACGTATTGAATTTCACCTGTTAACGAAGTCTGATCAATCGTCAGCTGTCCATCTTGATCACCATGCCGCATGAATTTCTTTGATTGAACAATGGCTGAGGATGTTTCAGACATGCCGTACGCCGGCACCATCGCATGACGGCTTAATCTGTGCTGACCCATCATATGCATGAAGCGCTGCGTCACTTTTGGCACAACCGCTTCGGCTGCATTCATGATATAAGTCAGTGTGGAGAGATCCCAGCTCCCCTTGCGAATGTCGTCCTCATATTCATTCATCATCGCAAAAGCAAAATTCGGTGCCCATGTCCTTGTGACGCCGTATGTTTCTACCCAATCCAGCCACACCATCGGCCGCTCGATAAATTGATCGATGGATGGACTAATCTGCTGGCAGCCAAAGTAGACGTCATGCACATGAAACATGACAATGCCTCCTACATGATCAAGCGGCATCCAGTTAAGCGACACATCCTCATGCGTAAAGCCATTTGTCTGCTCAAAGGAGATGATTCGAGATAAAATACTTTGATGGTTGTGACGGATACACTTTGGCACACCCGTACTACCTGAAGAGAGCAGCTGAAGCACAGGCTCATCTGGCTCTGGCTCATAATGCTGTTCATCAGGTTCACACGAGAGCAATGTTTCGATTGTTAAAATAGGTATGTCTTTTGCCTCAAATGACTCACGCAGCCCAGCAATGTCCTCAGCACTTGCTTCATTCGTCATAATAAACGGTTCATTTTGCAGCCGAAACACGCCTTTCAGCTTGTTCACAGCTTGATTCGTTTCATCATAAACAGGCGGTACAGAAACCGGAGTCGGAATGATACCACCGAGAATACAGCCCCAAAACGCAGTGATGAAATCTTGATGATCTTTCAATTGTAGTAACACTTGATCGCCGTTTGTCAGGCCTGCTTTCCTTAAACCAGACAGAACCCGTTCTGCGTTTGTGAGTAACTCAGGATAGGATTGGGTCAACGTGCGCCCGCCTTCTTTGATATAGGTCACCCCGCGGTCAGGTGACATAAAGGCTGATCGAATCAACACCTCTGTCAGTGTGACAGGTGTGCCTGGTTTTTTGATGACATCCCCGCCATACACAAGTGCAGGCGGCTTTTCATGAGAAGATGCTTGCTTTGTTTCGCCCTCTTCATCCTTCGAGATCGATTCGTTCCCTTGCGCACGCTGCCGATTAGGAAACAGATCATCTAGGTGATAAGGCGTTTGTTTTTCTGTCTGACTTTCAATGAGAGCAGCCGCTTCCTCTACTCCATCTATAGCTTTCGTACGATCTTCTATCTTTCTCAAACTCTCTTCATCAATGATGTCAATCGAAAGCAGTGCTTCTGTATCGACCGCTCCACTTTCTGTCCTTGGCAAGGAAGGCAATAAGACGAGAGCGGCTGGCACTTCATCAGGGTGAAGCGCGCCTGTCATTAGATCCTCTCTTGCTAGCGAAGGGTCCTTCGCCTGTGCAAATAGCACAAGCGAGAGGCTACCTTCTTCATTTTTCTTCGGGATGAATGCACATTCCTTTAACGGAAAATGAAGCATCACGACCTGTTCTAATGCTTTGAGATCGATTCGTTTTCCGTTGATTCTGACGATATGATTTGCTGCATGTCCTTTTCTTCTACTCATTAACATCGTTCTTCTCCTCCTACACCCAATCCAAAATCTGAATCTTGTTTTTTTCAGTCCAAACGCCGACATCCCCTGTCGGATAGAGGTATTCGCCAGTTTGATGTTTGAATGGATGCGGAATTTTATGCGTCTCCATCCAATCGGCAAGCTCTCCACAAAGTGCCTTGATATCCTTTGCACCGATAAAAATATCTCCAGGAAATCCTACCGGCATGAGCTGATGCTCTTCGCTCAGAACATAGATTTCCGTCTCACACGAAGGATCATGAATAACTGAATAGACCTCTTCTTGATCTGGGTACAGCACGCTGACTTGTGCATTTTTCGCCCAATCGGTGATCATCCGCTCTTTTTCTTTATTTGTCACGATCGTGAAGGAAGAGAGTGGTGTCTCCACTTGTTCTGTCATGGCTTCAAGTGTATGGACCAGCTGCTGCATCAGCGATTGTATTTGTTTTTCTTTATATTGATTGAAGCGGTATGTGACCCGAAGCTCCAGCGTATCTCCCGGGACAGCCACAAGGGTCAGGTCATAGTTGGTTTCTTCATGACTAGCTATGTCTAAGATCCGTACACCATACGGCTCTACAGATTCAATCGGGTAGTTTTCAAACACGACAATGCTGTTAAACAATGATTCTCCATTCGAAATTTGGGTCATCTGCTGAATATCTGGGAGTACGGTATACTCGAATTCTCGCATGTGAAAAACCGTTTCCTGCGTCTGCGTAAGCAGTTCGGCAATGGTCCTGTCTGGTGTGATCGGCAAACGAAGCGGCAAGGTGTTAATAAAGAGCCCTGTCATGCTTTCAACCTCTGGTAAGTCCGCCGGCCGGCCAGATACTGTGACACCGAACACGACATCCTCTGAGCCTGAATGAAGGTGCAAGAGCAGACCCCATGCCGCCTGAATCAGTGTGCTCATCGTGACCTTCTGTGTCCCTGTCATTTTCTCCAGCTTCTGCTGCATTTCAGGCGTCAGTTTGATACTAATTTGATCAATACCTGCTCCTTCATCCGAAGCTTGCTCTCCGTTTCCTGGAAGTGGTGTGGCTTCCTCTACTCCTGACATATAATGTTTCCAGAACTCTTGTGCCTTCTCTTGATCCTGCTTTTGCAGCCACTCAATAAAATCTTTGTATGGACGCACAGCAGGAAGGTTCATCTCTCGTTCATCCACAAGCGAGCGATACATTGAAAAGGATTCCTCAATCAAGCCGAACAGGCTCCAGCCATCAATTAAAATATGATGAAAGCTAAAAACAAACGTGCAAGTTTTCTCGTCACGATGGAATAAAGCGATACGAATGAGCGGTTCAGCCGTATTTTCCAAATCAAAATCCTTTGAACGATCGGATTGTAAATAACGCTCAATGGTTTTCTTCTGATCCATTTCACTCAGGTGGCGCACATCGTGCTGAGTGAGGTGAATGCTTCCTTCTGATTGAATCAATTGGACAGGCTCCTTTAGCCCCTCCCAAGCAAATCTTGTCCGTAAAATCGAATGACGTTCCACAAGCAGATTCCATGCTTTTTCATAGGCTTCGCCGTCCGTTAAGCCTTCGAGTGTCATATGCACCTGACCAAAATACGCCTGTGATGCTTGATCTAACAGTGCATGAAACAGCATCCCTTGCTGCATCGGAGATAATGGATACACATCTACCACATTGTCTGGAAGCTCATCTATTTGCTTTTGCGTCAGCTGGACCATTGGAAAATCAGATGGCGTAAAGCCGCCTTTTGCCTCTACACAATGCGTCAAAATGCCCTCCATTTTTTCTTTAAATCGTTCAGGTAACTGACGCACCTCTTCCTCCTGAAGCAGTTCACGATTGATCATAAAATTCATCTGAAGCTGACCACTGACAACGTATCCGTACACATCGATCAAATGCTGTCTTTCTGCTTTTGGGTCATGTACATGTCCATTTCGTTCATCTGCTATATACAGATTTGCCTCACCATCTATTTGATCTAATTGTCCAAGGTAATTAAAGCTCACCTGCGGCGCTGCCGTTTTAAGTAAACGTGATGCGGTCATGTATTGAAGTAAGCCATAGCCGATCCCCTTTTGCGGCACAGCTCTTAAGGTTTCTTTGACATCTTTAATTTGTCTCTCAACATCGGTTTGAATAAAAGGAATAAAAATAGGATAAGAGCTTGTAAACCAGCCGACTGTCCGTGACAAATCCATCTGTTCAAATAAATCCTCGCGTCCATGCCCTTCTAACGTAATCAGTAGTGGCTTTCCAACAGCTTGCGCAAGTGCTGACAGGAGTAAATCGTTGACCTCTGTTCGGTACGCTTGTGATGCGTGCCTTAGTAAAATGTCTGTTTGATCCTTCGTCAATTGAATAGTCAGGATCTCTGCATGTTCTTCTATATTGAAAAGCGCAGGTGGTTGAAAAGGAGAACCTTCTTCCTCTTGATTCATGATCTTTTCCCAAAAAGAAACCTGCTCTTGTAATTGATCGGTTTGTGCATATTCATAGAGTGCCTCTGCCCACTGCTGATAGGAAGCGGTTTTCTTTGCAAGCGTGATCTCCTGCCCTGCCGCAGCCTGCTTCAACCCGTTTAATACATCTTCCTGTATGATGCGCCACGATATTCCATCCATCACAAGATGGTGGGCTGCGATAAAGAGTTCAGACGTACGATCACTTGTCTGAAAAAGAATGGCTTTGATCACTTCTCCCCGCTCTAATGACAATGTTCCTTGACAAGCGCTTGTCTCCAAGCGAATTTGCTCTAGCGCTTCCTCGTGAGAAATATCCGTCAAATCAAAGAAAGTGACACAAGGAATGATGCCAGGCGCACGAACGGTTTGAATCCATGTACCGTCTGCTGCTTTTGTATAAATGGCTCTCAGCATATCGTGATGATCGACAAGCTTTGAAAGAACTTGTGTTAACTGCTCGGGTTGTATCGATTGCTTGAATTCAATATGCGCTGATAGATTCCAATAATCTTGGTTTGTCATCGATTGTTCAAGGAACCAAGATTGGATTGGAAGCAGACGAACATTTCCTGTAACAGGTGATTGATCATAGGACACAGATACATCTGCTTTTTTCATAGCGCGTGCCAGCTGTGAAATGGTCTGTTTTTCAAATACATCTCTCGGCTGTATGATGTAGCCTTCCTGTGCTAGGCGTGCCACCATTTGTATGACAATAATAGAATCTCCGCCAAGCTCAAAGTAGTTATCCTGAACACCGATTGAAGGAGTGCCAAGAAGCTGAGTCCACACCTTTTCCAGCACTCGTTCTTCCTCACTGAGTGCCTGATCTGCTGGTTTGTCTGCTTCTTCCTGTCTCCACACTGGCGGCGGGAGATGCTTTTGATCTACCTTGCCGTTTGGCGTGAGCGGCAGTTCCTCGAGCTCTATGAATAGGCTCGGTACCATATAATCTGGCAGTCGATCTTTTAACTTGCGTCGAAGGTCTTGCTGAGTCCATTCACCTTTTTGGACAAAGTAACCGATCAGGCGCTTATGACCACTCTCGTGCTGATGCGGAATAACCGCACATTCTACGATGTCTTCAACACTCAGCATAGCGGCTTCAATTTCTCCGCATTCGACGCGATGTCCGCGTATTTTCACTTGATGATCCATTCTTCCAAGGCAGTCGATGATGCCATTTGGGAGCCAGCGGCCCATATCACCTGTTTTATATAAACGCTCTCCTTTATGGAAAGGATGCGGGATAAATGATTGCGATGTTTTTTCTTCATCTCCAAGGTAGCCGAGTGCCAGCCCTGTTCCGCCAACGTAGATTTCTCCAATGACACCCTGCGGAACCGGCTGCAGCTGGTCGTCTAATACATAGGCTTGTGAATAAGCAATTGGCTGACCGATAGGAACGGTCGTCTGCCCTTCGTCTAATGAACGAATGTGATGCACACAGGAGAACGTCGTATTCTCAGTTGGTCCATAGCCGTTTAAAAGCCCTTCCGGTAAATACGGCAGTGCCTTGCGGATATGAGCAGCTGAGAGCGCATCACCACCGACCAATAATGCATCAAATCCAGATAAAGCTTCTGGATGTTCTTCTGTCAATCGGTTGAACAGCGGCACCGTCAGAAATCCTGTTGTGATCTTGTATGATGTCAGTGTATCAGCCAGTGTATCCATTGATAAAACTGTATTTCGATCGGTCAGGATCAGTCTTCCCCCGTTTAGCAGGGCTCCCCATATTTCATACGTAAAGGCATCAAAGGAGAAGCTAGCGATTTGTAAAATACGTGTATGTTCATCAAGGGTGACATAATCTGTTTCACAGACAAGCCGGATGACTGCTTGATGCGGGATCAATACCCCTTTTGGCTGTCCAGTTGATCCTGAGGTGTAATTGATATAAGCGAGTCCATCAGGTTTTAAGGCAGCAGGTATGAGTTCTGCTTCTGATAAAAATTCTTCATATCCTTCATCAAGACAAATGAGTTCGGTTTGACTGATGGACACCTTTTTCAGCCATTTATTTTTTGTCAGTAACAGCTGAATACCTGTATCCCTCAGCATATAATCAATGCGGGCATCTGGATATTCAGGATCAATTGGCACATAGGCGCCTCCTGCTTTCACAATCGCCAGCACCCCAAGAATCATTTCAGGCGACCTGTCGATGAGCAGCCCTACTGGTTCATGCGGCGTCACACCTCGCTGCTGCAGAGAAGCCGCAAGCCGGTCGACTTTCTCTTGTAACACACGATACGTCCACTGCTCTTCCCCGAATTCGAGAGCGATGGCATCGGGTGACTTTCTCACCTGCGCTTCAAACCGTTCAGTGATGAGAAGCGGGCCTGCAGGCTGATCTGTTTTGCCGCTCCATTCATAGAGCAGCTGATGCTTCTCTTTTTCTGGCAGGTAATTCATTAGTCTAATCGGCTGTGCTGGATTTTCACAAATACGCTCAAGCAGCTGCTCGTAGTACTGAAGGAACCGGTCCATCGTATCGTCAGAAAATAAGTCCACATCATACTCCAGTTTTAGTTGAAGACCCTCCGCTCCTTCAAAAACAAACAGGGATAGATCGAATTTGGCGGTATCGTTATCTTCAATGGCTAAAACAGATGTCGCCTCCCCCATCGGAGAAGCCTCAAGAGGAAGATTTTGCAAAACGAACATGACCTGAAACAGCGGCTGTTTGCCAGCCTCACGTACAATATTCAGCTCATCTACGACCATCTCAAACGGCACATCCTGATGCGCATAAGCGCCCATTGTTGTTTCTTTCACCCGTTCTAATAGGTCAGTGAAAGCAGGATTCCCGCTATGATCGATCCGAAGTGCCAGCGTATTGACGAAAAATCCGATGAGCTGCTCCATCTCCGTCCGATTTCTCCCAGCAATGACTGACCCAATCACAAACTCATCCTGTGAAGACAAACGGTGCAGCAAGGTAGAAAAGGCAGTCAGTAACGTCATATAAAGGGTGCTGTCTGTTTTTTTAGAAAGAGCTGCCAGCTGCTCAGACAGCGACTGCGACAGGTGGTATTTTTTCGTTTTTCCCTTGTAGGATTGAACGGCTGGCCGCGGGTAGTCATACGGCAAAACCAAATCTTCTACAGGGACAGCAAATTGCTCCTTCCAATAGGAAACCTGCTTTTGCAGCGTCTCTCCAGTCAAATACTCCTTCTGCCATAGGGCGTAATCCGCATATTGTATTGGCAGCGGCGAAAGATCAGGCTCTCTCTTGTCAATCATCGCTGTATACCATTCAGACAGCTCTCTTGCGGCAATCCCAACCGACCAGCCATCTGACACAATGTGGTGAATGGACATTAGCAACAAATGATCTGTGTCCGACAACCGAATTAGTTTTACCCGAAAGAGCGGATCATACTCTAAGCGGAAAGCTCTGCTTGCCTCTCTTTTTGCCCACTCAGCCGCTTTTTGTTCTTTTTCTTCCTGTGACGTCAGATCTGATAGATCCACCACTTCAAGCTCTGGAAGGGTCATATGCTCATGGATGATCTGCACCGGTTCATCGCCGCTCATGGTAAAGGAAGTTCTGAGCGATTCATGCCTTCGCACCATTTGCTGAAGACTGCGCTGAAGTACCTTCACATCTAAAGATCCATTCATCCGAAAGGAAATTGTATTATTGTAAAATGGCAGATCAGGCTGTAATTGATAGAGAAACCACTGTCTTTGCTGGGCATAAGACATCGGAATCTCCTGACCCTTTGCCATTTTCCGCACCTGTACCGCTTCATCCACTTTTGCATGCGAATCGATCCATGCCGCTAATTCCCCAAGTCTCGTATGCTCAAAAAGAACAGCGAGAGGCACATCAAACCCCATTTTTTGTCTCACCGCAGACAGCATTTGCGTCGCCTTGAGTGAATGACCCCCGAGTAGAAAGAAATGATCACCACAGCTGATATTTGAGACATCAAGCAGTTCGGACCAAATGCTTGCCAAAAGTTTCTCCGTCTCCGTTTGAGGCGCTCTGTCCTCGGCTTCCTGGCCACTTTCCTCAATGAGTGCTTTAAAATACGGTTCATCCGGCATGCCATCCTCTGATTCTTTCCAATATTCCTCAGGAAATAGATGGACGGAATATTCACCAGATAGATGAGACTGCAAAGACGTATAAATGGACTGATACAGCCGTTCTTCAATGGCTTTTGTTTTGTCGGTTTTGAAAAAGACATACACGGCTTTCTCTGTTCGGCTCTTCGCATGGAGCATCTCTTGAATGTCCTGCTTCGACCGATCTAATCCCATATAAATGAGAGGTGCATCTGTCATCAAACATGCCAGCATCGTCTGTAAGCCCGCCCGCTTCGGAATCGGAAGATAGCCTCTTTCTTTTAACATGCCTTTGATCATTGAACCCTCGCTCATGCCGATCTCATCCCACATGCTAAAGCTAAAGCAGTAAGGCTTCACGGTAGATGTCAGCCTCTGATAATGAGCAAATTGTTCAACGAACTCATTGGCAGCGCAATAAGCGCCTACGGTCATCCCGCCCTTTAACGTTCGTGCTGATGAGCTAGAAAGAAATAAGACATTATGCCGTTTAGAAGCCGCTTCATGAAGCGCAATCGTGCCATATACCTTTGCTTCGTACATCGCATGTAAGGACGCAGACGTCATGTCCGCAAGCAGCTCTTCTTGAATGATGCCAGCGAAATGAATCACACCATGCAGCCTTTTTCCATGAGCCACCTCTTGTCTCGAGATAAGGGCTTCAAGGGCTTTTGCATTCGTCAAGTCCACTTCTTCATAATGAACAGTGCCGCCGCGTTTTTCCGCTTGTTTCTCAAGTGAGGTCAATACGTCTTGCTGCTCCGCACTTAAAGCTTCTCGTGCCTTTCTTCCAAGCAGCACAAGATGCGCGTGATAGGATGTTAGAAGATGTTCACTTAGCATCCGTCCTATTCCGCCAAGCCCGCCCGTCATCACGTAAAGCCCGGATGATTCAAATGGCGGTTTTTTCCTCTTTTGTTCCCTTTCCAGATGAAGCGGCGCTATAAGAGGAATATAACGAACACCTTCGCGATAAGCAGCGACATGCTGACTTGTGCCATGGATGAGCTCTGTCATGATCGCCGATACATGAGAATGACCAACCGATTCTGTGAGAGAAAAATCAAGACATCGCACCTTGATAAACGGCCATTCATGCTGAACAGCTGTCATCAATCCCGCTGTTGTTGCTTTTTCCACATGATGTACTTTGTCTTCTGGCAAATTCATCGCATGAGCGGAGACAAAGGTCATCTCTACAGGTTCCTCATAGGCGGCGATCGCTTTTGTTACATACAATGCACTCATGCTGCCAGCTTTCTGTGCTTCCTTCGCTATTTCCGCCTGTAATGTGTCTTTCTTGTTTGTGTAGTTCCAAAGGTGAATGATTTGTTTCACCGAAACGCCATACGAACGGAGCGTCTCAAAGAGTTGTTCGTAGTCTGACGGCCGATTCGGGTGGATGATGAAGTGAGTGGGTGTGAGTTGTGTGAATGCTTGACCCGGTTCAACCGTGATATAGGTTTGTTCATGGTTTGAGAGGAATTTCAATTGATCTGCCAGCCCTAACTCATCTGCAAAGATCACCATGTCCCCTTCTGTTTGCTTTTCCGTTTCATGAAGCGGAGCGGGTGTCCACTTCTTTTGATAACTCCAATCAGGCAAGGTATGTTCATTTTCAAGTCTGATGTCCAGTTCCTTGATGATTTCGTCAAATTCACCTTCCTGCCACCTTGTCTTGAGCTGTGCCCTTTCTATTTTTCCAGAGCTTGTTTTCGGAAAGGCATGCTTCTGGACAGGAATAACCCTTGATGCATAAAGACCCATTTTTGTCGCAATATGGGTTTTAATGTGCTGGCTAGCCCTCATGATATAAGCAGGCTCATACAGCTTCGGTGTAAAAAAGAGAATCAGTTCATCGGATGCAGATGCCTCCATCCGAACGGAGCAAGCTGCCACAAAGCTTGTTTCTACGCCGGGTACTTCCTCTGCCATGGCTTCAATTTCATAGTTGTGATAATTTTTCCCGTTGATGATGATCATGTCTTTTTCTCTACCGGTTAATGTCAGTCTTCCTTCATGCAGAAAACCTAAATCACCCGTGTGGAACCAGCCCTCTGTTTGAAAAACCTCTTGATTCGCTTCGTCATTCTTGTAATAGCCCTTCATTGTCGTCGGCCCTTTGATTTGCACGCTGCCAATATGATCTTCGGGAAGAAGCTCATGCTCATGGTTAACGATACGAATCGTAATACCCGGAATCGGTTTCCCGAGCTCTGTAAAGCTGACGGTTCCAGTTTCGCGTGCCTCTGCTGGTCTTAGCTGCTCTGTCAGCGATGTTTCCTCAAAGGTCAGTACCCCGCTGTTTTCATCTCCCCGCTCAATCGCAAAAGAGAAGACAACGGCTGATGAGATTTCTGACATGCCGAAAGCTGGTCTGATGACATCTCCTTTTAAGCCGTGCGGAGCGAGCAGGTGTAAAAACCGGTGAATCGTCTTCGGTACGACCGCTTCTGCCCCATTGATCATACAAGTCATAGCAGAAAGATCCCACGATCCCGAAGAGATTTCTTTCTCATAATCATTGATCATCGCAAATGCGAAGTTAGGTGCCCATGTCTTCGTTGCACGATAGCGGTCCATCCAGTCAAGCCAGCGCAGCGGCTGAGCGATGAAGTCATCTGTTCTTGCTCGAATTTGCTCACAGCCTGTGTACACATTGACAAGATGGAACATGACAATGCCGCCAATATGATCTAATGGCATCCAGTCTAACGAGACATCCTCTTGTGTAAACCCATTGGCTGCCACTGTTCCTTTGACATTCGCCAGCACACTTCTATGAGAATGCTCTACGCATTTAGGCATCCCCGTACTTCCAGACGTTAAGATAAAAAAGACGGAATCATCGGGCGTGACTGGGTGTGCTTCTAGATCTCTTTCTAAAGTAAGCATTGGTTCAACGGCTGCCACACGTAATTGATCTGTATGCCACAGTAAAGCCAAGCCTTGCACCTCATCAATCAGCGAGTCATCCGTGAGAATGAGCGGATGCTCCAGCAGGTCCCAAGCGTGATGAAGCTTCTTCACTGAGGCATTCATTTCCCGATAGGTCGGGGCTGCCGACACAAGTGTTGGGACAAATCCGCCTAACACACATGCCCAAAAAGCCGTGACCATCGCATGATTCGATGAAAATTGAAAGAACACAGGATCTCCTGGCTCAAGCCCTAGTGCCCTTAAACCCGTCAACACCCGCTCGGCATCCTCCTTTAACTGCGCGTAGGATTGCGTGAGCTCGTTTTCACTATTGATGATATAAGTCAGCCCATTTGTTGTTTTGGCTGCCTCAGTTAGAGCGTCCTGCAAGGTTTGAGCTCCTGCCCGAACATCTATATCCCCTCCATAGGAAATGGCTGGGGGCATGTC
This sequence comes from Bacillus sp. FSL K6-2431, assembly GCF_038005165.1. NCBI lineage: Bacteria > Bacillati > Bacillota > Bacilli > Caryophanales > Bacillaceae > Bacillus > Bacillus sp. FSL K6-2431. Next base: position 1,707,336 of record NZ_JBBOSQ010000001.1, read on the forward strand.
CGCTAAAGCAGGTGAAGCCATTTGCGTTTGTATCCATTCAGCTGCGGCCTCCTGCTCCATGTGTTGGTCTAGAAATAAATGAGAGAGGTGATATGGCCGTGGTCGAATGGTTTTTTCACGAGAAAAAACAGCGAAGCGTTCGATTTCGTTGGTTTGTAAAATGGTTTTCTGTACATCTTGTAAAATCGTATCCATTGATTCATGTACATTCGATTGATTAATGGTTGATGGTTTCATATGAGTTCCTTCCCTTTTTTGTCAGGCAGGGCTGCCAATGTGCACCCCTGCCTCATCTAAAGTTCACAAGACTGTTTCTCTATTTTTATGATGGACTATTTCTTTAATTAGCTGTGCATTTCGGGCGGCACATTCTTTGTTTTTGAACATGTCGGCGTGCTGACCATAGCCTTGATATTGTCGATAAGCGCCGGTCGTCGCAGTTTCCCAATGTTCCATCCATTCTGGTATCGCAATGTTTTCTTCGGATTGGATGAAATCAATGTTTGCTTGTATCTCTCCTTGGTTCACCCCCTTAACAAAAGTTTCATAGTAAGCCCTCGTTTTTTGAGCAAGCGCGTCTTGAATGAGCTCCGCTTGGGCAAGTTCACTTTGCTTCGACTGATGGACGATCGCTGCAATATCGTCATCAATGGATCGTCCTTCTAAATCACTTTCTCCTATTTTCTTATAGGAATCGATCATGATGACTTTTTCGACGGTCCGCCCTGCTTGTTCGAGCGATTGAACAAGCTCAAAGGCTAGGTAGCACCCGCCAGAGTAACCCATCAAAGTCAGCGGTCCTTCAGGCTGAAGGTGCTGGATATGCTGAACGTATTGCGTGATTCGGTGATCAGCTTCAATAAAGTCAAAGGCGATCAAACGAACACCATCGAGCGTTTTTGCGGCTTCCTGATAGATAAAGCCATAGCCTGGTAATGGGGGTAGAGCAAAGACTGTTGGCGTTTGAGATTCATTGAATACAAGATAGCCGGCTGCTTCCTGATCCTGCTGTTGAATATAACGGCTGATTGCTTCAATGGTAGGCGTCTCAAACAGCAAGTGAATAGGCACCTGAACATCGAATTCCTTCGACATCTTGGATAAAAGCAACATCGCTTTTAATGAATGCCCGCCAAGCTCAAAGAAATGGTCATCTGTGCTGATATCTTCTCGTTCAAGCACTTCCCGCCACATCACAAGTAGCTTTTGTTCTACCTCATTTACCGGAAGCTTCACATGACGGTTTCCTTGAGGCAACGCTGGCTTTGGCAGCTGACGTTTATCAACCTTTCCATTTGGCGTAAGTGGTATTTTCTCAAGTCTGATCAGGTCATGAGGCTGCATGTAAGCCGGAAGTTTTTCCTTCAGCCCTGATTTGATCACATCCAGTTTATCCTTCCACTCCTCCTCACACGTCATATAGGCGAGCAGCCTTGTATGCTGCGTGTTATGCTGATCAGCTATAAGAGCCGCTTGATTTACACCTGGATGCATGAGAAGGTGGGCTTCAATTTCTGACAGCTCAATTCGGTGACCGCGAATTTTCACCTGATCATCCACTCTGCCTGCATACTCAATCAAACCGTCCGTTCGAAAATAAGCCAAGTCTCCTGTACGATACAGCCTTTCTCCCGCAGCGAATGGATGCGCGATAAAGGCTTGTTTTGTCAGATCAGGACGATTCAAATACCCCTTCGCAAGCCCTTTGCCGCTCAGACAAAGCTCTCCGACCATTCCAATCGGCTGAAGCTGCCTGTGCTGACTCAATATATAAGCACCCGTCTGGTTGAGCGGCTTTCCGATTGGAATCGAACGGGCTTCCATCGGCAGAGCCTCATCGACTGGATAATAAGTGGCGAATACTGTTGATTCGGTTGGGCCATAGACATTGATGAGTCTGCCTTTCCCCATGACAGCAAAGGCTTTCCTCACATGCTGTACCGATGCCCGCTCTCCTCCGAATAGCACCTTGCGCACACTACGCATCCAGTCGGTTTCTTCATCAACAAGGAGATTAAATAATGCCGTTGGAACAAACATGACAGAAATGTTTTCCCTTTTAATCAATCCCGTCAGCTCGCCCATGTTTAAAATGGTCTCTTTTTTCGGCAAGACAAGCTTCGCTCCGTTTAAAAGTGCGCCATACACATCAAATGTAAAGCCATCAAATACGCTGTTGGATAATGACAGCAGTGTATCTGTTTCTGAAATGGTTAAGTAGTTTGTATTTTTGACCACCCGGGCAATATTGGAATGGGTCGTCATGATGCCTTTTGGCTGACCTGTTGTACCAGACGTATACATGATGTAAGCCGTATCGTGTAAGCCTGCTTCAAGCGGCAGATTCTCTGAGCTCATCAGTGAAATTTCTTGATCATCTGCAAACAGATACTTTCCATCAAACGCAAGTCCCTTCACTTGACCGATAAAGGATGAGTGAGTCAGTAGATGCGTTGCCCCGCTGTCTTTAAGCATGTATTGAATGCGGCTTTCTGGATAATCGGGATCAATTGGCACATAGATTGCACCTGCTTTTAAGACAGCAAGTAGACTGACAATCAGTTCAGGCGTGCGGCCCGCTAAAATGGCGATGACCGTTTGATGCGTGACCCCATTTTTTTGCAAATGTCTTGCCAATCGGTTAGCTTGTTCATTCAGCTCCGCATATGTCATCGTGTGCTCACCTGCTGATAATGCGACCGCATTCGGCTGTTTGCGGACATTATGCTCAAACCATTTCGACAAATATAGCTGGTCATGCTCAAGCTCGGGCGCATTCCATTCCTCAAGAATCAGCTGCTTTTCCTGTTTCGTGACAAGTGTAAGTGTATGAACCGATTGATCAGGATGCTTGATCGCCTCGCTCATCAATAAACTCAGCTGCTCCTTTAACCGTTGAACAAATTGAGGATCAAATGCTTTTTTGTTAAAGGCCAGCTTCAATTGCAATTGTTCTCCTGGTGATGCCAGCAAATTGAGATCATAGTTCGATTTTTCATACACATTCATGTTTTCCACAGTAAATCCTAACCGCGCCTCTTGCTCGTCCTTCTTTGCGGCTGGGACATTTTCAAACACGACAATATGATCAATGAGTGGCTGATGACCTGTATTTGCCTGAATATCATAAATCGGAATATATTGATGCGGCTCGGCTGCAAGAGACTGCTGCTGCGTTTCTGACAGAAGAGAACGGAATGTCATATCATCTGTCAGCTGAATTCTTCTTGGGATGACATTGATGAACAAGCCAACCATTCTGTCAACACCAGCTAAATCTGCCGGACGTCCCGACACAACCGTGCCAAACAGCACATCATTTGACCGCTGATATCTGCTCAGCAGAATTGACCAGACCGATTGCAGCACACTGCTTAACGTTGCATTTTGCTGGAACGCTAACTCTGATAAAGCAGCCGTTTCTGCCTTACTCATCGACCATTCCAATTCGCCTAATTCATGTTCATTCGTTTGCTTTCTCTGTTCTTTAAAGGTAGATTGCCCATCAAACCCGGCTAATGATTGCTGCCAATATTGAAGTGATGCTTGTTTATCTTGTTTTTCAAGCCATTGAATATATTCTTTGTACGGTTTAACCGGTTCCAGTTTGTAAGGGATGTCATGTAAAAGGGCATGATAAATCGCAAATAACTCCTGCACCACAAGCCCAAAGCACCAGCCATCAAGAAGGATATGATGGTAGCTCCATATCCAGCGATAGCTGGCAGGGCCCGTTTGGAAAACAGTTGCCCGCATGAGAGCATCCTTCGAAAGGTCAAATCCTCTCAGGCGATCCTGTTGTTTAAATGTCTCAAGACGTACAAGCTGTTCGTTTTCAGAAAGATTCTGCATGTCCACCACATCAAGCGTAAAAGGACGTTTCTTCAGCACAACTTGGACAGGGCGCTTCACTTTTTCGTGGAGAAATACGGTACGAAAAATATCGTACCGCTCCACGATGACGTTCATGCTTTTCTCAAGTAAGTCATGACGCAGTGTGCCCTTTACGTTCATATCCATTTGCTCTACATAAAAGCCCTTTTCTTGGTGATGGAGGGTATGAAACAGCATGCCTTCTTGCATCGGTGACAGATAATACATGTCTTGAACTTGATCCCTTTTAAATGAACTCATCTATTTCATCCTCCCTTCCCGTTTTTATGACTGATCTCATGTTGTTAGGTCAATTTCTCCTCAAGCATGTCAAATATATCGTCCATTTCATCCATTTCAAGGTCACCAGCAGAGAAATCACTTGGCGTAAATTCTCGTTCGTGCTGCGCTAAACAATGAGTCATGATGGATTGGATTTTTTCTTTTAGCAATGCCATGAACTGCTGTATCGTTTGTTCTTCATATTCATCTGTACAATAGGAACACGACATCATGAATCGATTATGTTGAACAAGACCACTGAGATTCAGCTTATAGACAGCTTCTGAATCAGGGCTTGCTTGTCGTCCCATATCATAGGCGGACGGTCTAAAGAGTTCTGTCGTCACTTCTTGATCAATCTGCCCCAGATAGTTCAAGCTGATTTCAGGTTGTACATGCTGTCCTGACGATTCAGTGGCTGTGAGGTATTTTAAAATCCCGTAGCCGATCCCTTTATTCGGGACACGCCGCAGCATCTCTTTCGTTCCTTTAATAGCCTCAGCTACGGTCTGATCCGGCTTTGCTTTCAGTACGACTGGGTACATACTCGTAAACCATCCAACCGTGCGGGAGACATCCAGCCCTGATAAAATATCCTCTCTTCCATGACCTTCAAGCTGCACATGTACATGGGATTCACCTGTCCACTCCTGAACGGCAAGACCGAGCGCACATAGAAGAATATCGTTCATTTCCGTTGTGTACGGTAGATGAATGTCTGTTAAAAGATGCTCGGTTTCAGACTCTGAAAGCTGCATCTGTACTGCTTTTGTTTGAGCAACTTTTCTTTTCGTTACTTCATGATCAACAGGTAAAGTGGTCATTGGCGTCCTGTCAATCTCATTCCAGTACTCACTTTGGCTTTTTAACGGCTTGGACTGTGCGTATCGTTCGATCGCCTCTGCCCATTCTTTAAAGGAGTGGGTTTTAGGCGGTAGGACGAGCGTTTGTCCTTGGGCTGCCTGTTGATAAAGAGACATAAAGTCCTCTAGTAAAATTCGGCATGAGACACCATCAATCACAAGATGGTGTGTCACGATAAGTAAGTGATCGCCATCTTTTGCACGGAAACAGATCACTTTCATGAGCGGACCTGTTTCGAGGTTCAGCTGACGCTGATACTCGTTGGCATAGGTGGAAATGGCTTTTTTCACGTCGTGCTCTTTAGAGACATCATGAGAAATAACCGCAATCGGTTCAGTGAGCTCCCGCTGATTGTATTGCAGGATGCCGCCATCCTCTTGCCTGTATACCATGCGCAGTGCATCATGATGTGAAAGTAATTTCTGCATCACTTGTTCTGCCATCAAAAGGTCAAATCCATTTGGCGCATGAAGCATCATCGAGAGATTCCAATGATGCTGGTCAGTGAATGTTCGTTCAAAGAACCAGCGTTGAATTGGAGTCAACATGACTTCCCCTTCAACCGATGATTGGTCGGCTGTCAGTTGATCAGCTTCTTCGATATATGGGCGCAGCTCGGCAATGGTTGGGTACTGAAATAATAGCTTCATATCAAGCTTCCAGCCCGCTTGTGTGAGCCTGCTTGCCATTTGAATGCCTTTAATCGAATCTCCGCCAAGGAAGAAGAAGTGATCGTGAATGCCGACTTGGCTGACGCCAAGCACGTCTTCCCAAATGCCGCATAGTAGTGTTTCCACTTCGTCTCTTGGCGCTTCGTATGCTGTTTGGTTCGCTTCCATATTTGGTGCTGGCAATGCTTTCAGATCGACCTTGCCATTTGCCGTCATCGGCAGTTGGTCAAGCTTAATGATCCATGAAGGCACCATATAGTCTGGCAACGTTCGTTTTAGACTTTCTTTTAGGTCGGTCGTTTCTTCATCTGTGATGACGTAAGCGGCAAGGGCATCCTGTTCGCTGGCATCTTTCACCGTTGTCACAACTGCTTCTTTGACTTCTGCCAGCGCAAGGAGCTGCGCCTCAATTTCTGACAGCTCAATCCGGAAGCCGCGGATGTTGACCTGATGGTCTTTTCTGCCGAGATAGATTAGCTCGCCATCCTCTGTCCATTTCACTAAGTCGCCTGTCAGGTACATACGCTCACCTGGATAAAATGGATCTGGGACAAAGCTTTTCTCTGTTTCCTCTGGAAGATTCCAGTACCCTCTTGCCAGTCCTTTTCCTGCGATCACAAGCTCACCCGGTACGCCTGGCGGCGAGAGGTCATATAACGAACCCATAATGTAAAAACGGGTATTGGCAATCGCTGTTCCGATCGGAAGCGTGCCTTGATCTGGATCGATGATCCCGCTTGTCGCCACGACGGTGTTTTCTGTCGGACCGTAGTTATTCACGAGTTGATATGGAACTGGTTTTACCTGTTTCAGCTTGTCTCCTCCTGTTAGTAAGTAACGCAAGGAGTGATTGTCCATCGACATAAACTGCTCGCATAGCTGAGTTGGCAGGAATGCAATGGTGATATTTTCGTCATTGAAATACGCATTGAGCTTGATCATATCGAGACGAATCGCTTCATCAATGATGTGCAGCTCTGCGCCGGCAATCCATGTCGGGAACATTTCCCAAATAGAGGCATCAAAGCCAAAGCCGGCATATTTGGCGGTTCGATCCGCATTTGTCACTTGAAAGGCATCATTGTGCCAGAACGCAAGATTCACAAGGGACTGGTGCTCGACCATGACACCCTTCGGCTGTCCTGTCGTTCCCGATGTGTAAATCATATAGGCGAGATCTGTTGGTTTGACATGAACCTGAATTTCTTGCGCTTCGCCTTCTACGGCATCTTCTATCAACAGGACATGACCTGCAAAGGAAGTTGGTGCAGTTAATCCTTTTTGCATGAGAAGAACCTCTGCCCCGCAGTCTTCCAGCATGTAGGCAATACGCTGATCCGGATAATCCGCATCAATTGGAACGAATGTCGCACCTGACTTGAGGACGCCAAGGACGGCTGCCGTCATATCAAGCGATGGGCGAGTCAGAATACCGACACGATCTCCTCGTTTTATGCCCCTTGAGATAAGTCTTGAAGCGACTCTATTCGCCCGATTGTTCAGCTCTTCATACGTCCAGCTCGTTCCGCAGAAGGTCGCCGCTTTTTGATGAGGTGTCTGGTATGCCTTAGCCTCAATCAGTGCATGAACCGTTTGATCTGACGGTACATGTAGCACAGGGCCTGACCATTCATTGATCAGCTCTTGTTTTTCCTCTTCATTTAAGATCGAAAGCGATGAAATTGGTTCATTTAGCTTCGCCAGCATCTCGTCTATGATTTGTTCATAATATCGACTCCAACGCTGAATGGTCTTCTTTTTAAACAGCGCTGTTGCATATTCAAAGCGTAAGCCCACTTTGTCCTTTTCTTCGAATACACCGAGCGTTACATCGAATTTTGCTTGAACTGTCTCTTGCTGTTTTTGCGAAAGCTTGAGTCCATTTAGTTTCGGTAATGTCATATCACGGTCATCCGTTGTCAGCATGACACTAAACAATGGGTTGCGGCTAGTGTCTTTCGGAAGATCTAACTGTGCTACCAATTCCTCAAACGGAAAATCTTGATGTTCATAGGCTGATAGACTTCGATCTTTCATTTTTTCAAGCAATTGTGCTGTGGTTTCCTCGAGTTGCACTTCATGTCGAAAAGCCAGTGTATTCACAAACATGCCTGGAACCCGTTCGATTGAAGCATGTGTACGTCCTGCTGTGACAGCGCCTATGACGATATCTGTCTGCCCAGTTAATTTGGAAAGGAAAATAGCAAATGCCGTTTGCATGACCATGTTCATGCTTACACCTTTTTCAGCCATGAGTGCTTTAATGGTCTGCACCTTCTCAGGAGATAACCATCTATCGACTCGGTCTCCTTCAAATGACTGGACATGAGGGCGCGGAAAATCAAGTGGCAGTGCCAAATCTTCAGGTGGCTCTGCGTATTGCTCCAGCCAATATTGACGCTGTTTCTGGAGCAGCGCTTGCTGCTTTTCTTCCTGCTGCCACACCGCATAATCCTTGTAGTGCAGCTGAACTGGCGGTAACGTCTTTTTCTCATACAGCTCTGCCAATTCTTGAATGAGCAGACTGCGTGTGACACCATCTGCGATGATATGGTGCATATCCATCATGAACACATATTTTTCTTCAGAAAACTTCGCCACCTTTGCCCTCATTAATGGTGCTTGATGTAATGAGAATGGGGTGATGAATGCGTCTATGACAGGTTGCTCATGACCTTTCTCTACTTCAACAACCTCTAACGTAAACGGCACTCGGCGATACACTTTTTGAACGGGTACGCCGTCAATTTCTACAAAGGCTGTCCGCAATGATTCATGTCGTTCGATCAAGGCTTGCAGCGCTTCTTCTAGCTGCTTTACATCTAGACTGCCTTCCATCATCAATACGGCAGGCATATGGTAAGTCACTGCTTCTGGATGCAGCTGCTGCAACACATACATCCGCTTTTGAGCAGAAGAGACAGGATAGAAATCTTGCTTCTCCGCCGGCTGAATGGATGTCATGTCCGAGGAACCCACTTCTTCTAAATAAGCTGTCATCGCGCGTATCGTTGGCTTTTCAAAAAGGACTTTGAGCGGCACATGCTTGTTCAGCTTGGCTTGCATTTTTGAAATGAGCACCATGCCTTTGAGGGAATGACCTCCCAATTCAAAGAAGTGATCATGCACACCTATTTGTTCAACCGCAAGTACTTCTGACCAAATATCGCAAAGCGTCTGCTCAAGTGCCGTGTCTGGTGCTACATGGACCGCGCGCTTCATATGCACCTCGTGCGGAAGCGGCAGAGACTTCGCATCTACCTTTCCGTTTTGCGCGAGCGGGATGTGGTCGACTTTGACAAAGTACGTTGGGATCATATAATCCGGCAGTGTCTCCGCAAGCTTTTCTCTAAACGTCAGTGTTCCAATCGGTTCAGGCGCCTTGTAATAGAGTGCAAGCTCTGGTAAACGGGACATATGAAGTACTTTGACATACACCTCTTGAATGGATAATCGTGCACGTGCGGCATGCTCAATTTCCTGCTTCTCAATACGATAGCCGCGGATTTTTACTTGATCATCTATTCTTCCGAGAAACTCTATGTCTCCATTTGCATGCTGTCTGACCAAATCTCCTGTACGATACATCCGTTCTTCAGAAAAATACGGATTTTCTAGAAAACGCTCTGCCGTTAATTCAGGCTGATTCAAATACCCTCTCGATACACCTTCCCCTGATATATAAAGCTCTCCAGGTGCGCCATAAGGGACGAGGCGCTGCTGACGATTGAGTACGAGCGCTCTTGTATGAGCAATTGGCTGCCCGATCACAGAGCGATCCTTGAGTGTGCCTAGCTCTTGCTTTGTGATCAGCTTGGTCACAGTTCCAATGGTTGTCTCTGTCGGGCCGTAGTGGTTCATCACAGCCACACATGGATGCTGCTCCATAAATGTCTCAACGTCCTCAGAGACAATCGGTTCTCCTCCAAGTATGACAAGGCGTAAAGCGTTAAATGCATGATCCTTCGAATCTGCCATCATATGAAATAAGGATGGTGTCATTTTGATATAAGTCAGCTCTTGTTCATCAATTAAACGCATGAGTCGTACCGGGTCTGTATACACATCTTCACGAGGCACATACAGGGTTCCTCCTGCCTTTAAGACAGGGAAAATGCTTGTGTAACCAAGATCGTATGCATAAGAAGAAAGCAGTGCCGTCCGATCGCATTCTTGCAATGTCACCTCATTTGTCAGCCAGTTAACGTAGTGTGATAGATTACGATGCGTGAGCTGAACACCCTTCGGTTTTCCTGTTGTCCCAGATGTGTAAATCACATACGAAAGTTGATTGGCTGATGCTTCCGGTAAATCTAGCGTGCGGCTTTGAAGTACTGCTTTTTCAACCTGCACGACCTGAATCGACTTGTGATGTTGATAGGACCCTGCAAGAGACTCATTTGTTACGATCACTTGTGCACCTGAATCTTCTAACGTGTAATTGATACGTTCCGCAGGGAAGGCCGGATCAATTGGCACAAATGCACCTCCTGCTTTCATCACACCAAGCATTGAAACGATGACATAGACAGAGCGATCAAGAATCAGCGCTACAGTCTTTTCTTTCTCGACGCCACGTATCTTCAGTTCACTGCCAAGCGCATTTGACATGTCTTCCAGCTCGCCGTAAGTGAGCTTCCGTTGATCATCCATCACCGCAATGGCATCTGGTGTTTCCTTTGCCTGACGTGAAAATTGGACGTGGAAAGGCTCATGATGATTTGTTTGCACTTCGTCTTTTTTCTCCAACCGCTCTATTTGCTCATGCTGTTCAAGAATAGGGAGCAAGCCGATCTGTTCCTCCGGGTGTTGGACCGCTTCATGAATAATCGCCAGAAGATGCGTTCCGAATCTGCGGACCGTCTCTTCTTTAAATAACGCCGCTGCATAGTCAAAGCTCAGCTTTAATGCTCCCTCTCGTTCAAATGCTTCTAGAGACAAGTCAAATTTGACTGAGTGATGCTGTATGGCATAAGGCGAAATGTGCAGGTCGCCGAGCTTTAGTGCGGGAACCTCCATGTTCTGCATGTTAAATGACACGCTAAAGAGCGGGCTTCGGGTTGTATCACGATCTAACGGAAGACGTGCAATTAACTCTTCAAGCGGATAGCTTTGATGAGCAAAAGCATCAACACTCGTTTCTTTTATTTCTTCAAGCAGCTGTAAAAATGTTTTCGTTTGCTCTGGTTTTCCGCGTATCGCAACGGTGTTGATAAACATCCCTGGCATGTCCTGTATATCAGGATGTGTCCGTCCTGCAACAGGGGAACCAACGATGATATCTTCCTGACCGCTATAGGTGGCAAGCAGCACCTGAAAAGCAGATAACAAGAACATGTACATGGTCGTATCTGTTTTCTGAAGCAGGTCATGAATCCGCTGAGTCGTCGCTTGATCACAGCCAAACATGAATCGTTCTCCTGAAAAATCACGTTCCGCTGGACGCGAGAAATCAGTTGGCAGCTCTAATACTGGCAAGTCTCCTTCGAATTGCTTCAGCCAATAGGCTTCATGCTCCTTCTGTTTCTCCGTCTCTTCTTCACTTAACTGCCAGACAGCGTAATCTTTATAATGAATGGCTCTTTCTGCAAGAGCTTCGCCATCATAGGCCTTCGCCAAATCTTGTATGAACGTCTTCATGGAGCTGCCATCTGTAATGAGATGATGTGCTTCCAAGACGAGAAGATGACGGTTTTCACTGACCTTCAACAACTGGGCTCGTAATAAAGGCGCAGCTGTTAAATCAAATGGTGATTGATGTTCAGAAAGAAATGCCTCCGCCTCTTCTTCCTTGATATCATGAACAGGAAGGTCAAATCCCGTCCATTCATTCACTCTTTGAACAATATCTTCTCCATTCATATGAAAACTCGTTCTTAGAATTTCGTGCGTTTGGATCAACTGATCGAACGCCGATTTGAGCCGCTGATATTCGAGCGTTCCTTCAAGCGTTAAGACGATTGGAATATGATAATTCGTGCTGTCTGGTTCAAGTGTCTGCAAAATGTATAAACGGCGCTGAGCTGGTGATACCGGATACTCGTCCGCCTGCTCTGCTGGTAAAATCGGATGCCCCATTTCTTCTTGACCATCCTGATCGATATATGTTGCTAATGAACGAATCGTCGGCTTCTCAAAAATCACTTGAATCGGCATTTCCTTTTGAAGCACCTCTTGAATCTTCGCGGACATCATCATCGCTTTAAGAGAGTGCCCGCCAGCCATGAAGAAATGTTCATCTACTCCTACCGTTTTTCCAAGAAGCTCCTCCCAAATTTGAGCGAGTGCCTTTTCTGTCTCTGTCTCAGGCGGAATGATTTCCTTTTTCTCCTGATACGCTTCGTCCGGCTTTGGTAAAGCTTTTCGATCTACCTTGCCGTTCGATGTGAGCATAAAAGCATCCAGCTTCATCACATGGTGCGGCACCATATAAGCTGGGAGCTCTTGATTAAATAAATCTCGCACTTCTTCTTCTGTCATTGTCCCTGTGAAGTAAGCAGTGATTTCCTTTTCATCTGAGGAAAACGAATGGACAAGCACAACCGCATCATCTATGCCCTCTTTTTGCTGAAGCACTGATTCAATTTCACCAAGCTCAATACGGAAGCCTCGAATTTTCACCTGATCATCTGTCCGGCCGAGGAATTCGATTTGGCCATCCGCGCCATACCGAGCCAAATCCCCTGTTCGATACAAACGGCCTGACGGCTTAAAAGGATTTGCCATGAATACTTGATTGGTCAAATCTGGACGATGGAGATACCCTCTTGCGACACCATCCCCGCCAACATACAGCTCTCCTGGCGCTCCAATTGGCTGCAATCGTTGATCATCATCTAAAATATAAGCCGACGAATGGTTAATCGGCTGGCCAATTGGAATTGGACCCGTTTCATCTCCTCTTACTTCGTAAATGGTCGAGATGGTTGTATTTTCTGTTGGACCATAGGCATTCAGCAAAACAAGTGCTGGATGATGCTGTTTCACAAGCTCCGCACTCTTCACATTGATCACGTCACCGCCTGTAATTAATGTGGTTAATCCTTTGAACATTTGTGGCCGCTGCTGAGCGAGCTGATTAAATAATCCAGTCGTTAAAAAGAGCGTCGTGATCTGATGTGTTTGGATAAATTGTTCAAATCGATGAATATCCAATAAAGTATCGCGGTCAACAGGATACAGCGTCGCCCCACCCAGCAGCGTGGTAAAGATTTCAAAGGTAATGGCGTCAAAGCTGACGGCCCCTGTATGAGCCATACGATCCGACTTATTCAAGCCTAATTTCTCCTGAGAGCAAGCCAATCTCACAATATGCTGATGCTCAATTTGAACCCCTTTTGGCTGTCCAGTTGATCCCGATGTATACATGATATACGCCAAGTGAGATGGAGACGTCCTGACTGATACATCCATGTGTGAGTGATGAGGCTGACTCGTCACATGTACAGCCTTGATCTGTTCATCAACTGGCGGCTGACTATCAGCATGAAGCAAAATGGATGCGCCACTGTCCTCAAGCATAAATCGGATTCTTTCTTCAGGCTGCGAAGGATCAATCGGCACATAAGCTGCCCCTGCGTGCAGAACTGCTAAAATGGCAATCACCGCATCAGCTGATCGGTTCATATACACTGCAACAGCATCTCCTGGCTGTACGCCTTTCTCAATAAGACTGCCAGCTAAACGACTGATTTCTTGTCCGAGCTCCTCGTACGTGAATGTTTGATCGCCTTCAACTAATGCCAGATGGTCAGGCTGCGCCTTCACACGTTCATTGAGCAGCTCAGGAATAGACAGATGCTTCGGATAATCTCGCTCCGTCTGATTCCACGCTTTGATCTGCTGCTTCTCCTCTTCCGTGATACACGTCACGTCCTGAAGGCGTACTTCAGGGTTTTGGATGATTTGCTTCATGAGATTGGTTAGATGTTTCGATATGTTTTCAATGATCTTTTCTTCAAAAGCTATGGCGTTGTATTTGATTTTCAATGTCCATGTTTCACCTGGATACACAAGGATATTTAGGTCAAAATTCGTTTGTTCAAATCCGTCCTTTACATCAATGGAAAAACCAAGACGTGCAGACATGGTGTCACCAGACAGCTCCTGATCTAAAGGATAGTTTTCAAACCCAACCAAATGATCAAAAAGCTGCCCTCCAGCAGCTGTCTTCTGCTGAATGTCATAAAGCGGCATAAAATCATAGTTTTCCGCTTCCAGTGCGTGCTGCTGAACCTTTTGAAACAGCTGTTTAAACGTCTGTTTCTGATCCAATGTCACTCGAACGGGTATCGTATTGATAAACAGCCCTGCCATGCGCTCAATTCCAGATACACTTGGAGGTCTGCCCGATACAACGGTGCCGAATGTGACGTCATCAGCTGCATGATAGGTGCCTAAAAGAACAGACCAGACAGCCTGAAACAGGTTCGGGGCTGTCACTTGGCATTGTCTTGCTACATTTTGAATGGCTTGTACCGTTTGAGCATCCCATGTAAACGTCCATTCCTGATGGTCGTATTGTCCGTTCGCTTCTTTTTGCTGCAGCAGCCCTTGATGCTGAACCGCTCCATCTAGACGCTCCTGCCAATAGCTTTCCGCTTCTTGTTTATTTTGCTTTCCAAGCCACTGGATATAATCTGCATAAGGCTTACCCTGTGAGCGATCCGGCGTTCGACCGTTCCGAAAAGATTCATAGTAATGAAACAGTTTTTTCATTAAAACACCCATGGACCAACCATCCATGATGATGTGATGGTTGCTCCAAATTAGATGCCAATTTGTTTCATTTAGTTGAAAAACAGCGACCTTCAATAACAGATCATTTGTTAAATGAAATCCTTGCTTTCTCACTTGTTTTTTATATTGATCCAATACCTTTTGCTGCTCTTGATGATTCAGATGTGATAGATCCTCTCGATACACATCGAGATGACGTTCAGCAAGTACAACCTGACGAGGCTTTTGTAATTGTTGATAAACAAAGGCTGTACGGAGAATGTCATATGTCCGTATGAGCTCATTGAGACTTTTTTCAAAAAGAGCGTGATCAAATTCTCCGCTTATTCCAAGCTCAAGCTGTGTGAAATAAGAGGAGGAATTAGGGTCTAGCATGGCATGATACAGCATGCCCTCCTGCATGGGTGTTAAAGGATATACCTTTTGAATCTTCTGCTTGCTCATATGTCCACCTCTTCGTTTGCTTAAAATATATCCATTAGCTTTTCAAGTTCATCCATCGTGAGATCTTCATCCCCTACATCACTAGGTGTCATCTGGGTTTCCTCCTGTGATACGCAATGTGAGATCAGCGCCTTCACATTCTTTTCAAGAAGGTCCTTGAATTGTTCCATCGTACGTTCTTCAAATTCAAGATGATGATAAGAAATCGTCACATGGAGCATGGCTTGTTCGACGAAACCAACAATATCAATTGCATGAGGTTTCTCTGATTCAGGACTCAGCGATTGTCCTGGATGCCACGTTGAACGGCTTAACTCACCGCTGATCTGTTCATCAAACTGACCAAGATAGTTAAAGCTGATATGTGGCGCAAGCTCAAATGAGATATCGTCCTTCATCTTGTCAGGGGTTAAATATTTTAATATGCCATAGCCGACTCCCTTGTTCGGGATGTGCCTGAGTTCCTCTTTTAAATGCTTGATCTGATAAGAAAGATCGTCTGCATGCGACATATCCAGTAACACAGGATACATACTTGTAAACCAGCCAATCGTCCGTGATACATTGACCGCAGGGAGGATGTTCTCTCTTCCGTGTCCTTCAAGATGAATAAAGTGTCTGTCTTCACCAGTCCACTCTTTCATGGACAATCCGAGTGCTGTCAGCAAAATATCATTGATGTCTGTTTGATATGCTTCATGTACATCTGTCAGCAGACTGCGCGTTTCCTCCTCAGACAATGTAAAACGAATGGTCTGTGTATGAAGCATCCGCTGATCCTCCGTCACATGATCCTTTTGAAGCGGTGTAACAGAATGCGCAAGTACCTTTTTCCAATAAGCTCTTTCCGACAGCAACTCATCTGACATCGCGTATTCCGTCAGCTTCTGGGCATATTCTTGGAAAGAGTGTGTTTTTTCAGGAAGTGTCAGGATTTCCCCGCGCTTCGACTGTTCATAAAGAGCCATAAAATCTTCAAGGAAAATACGCCATGACACACCATCGATGACAAGATGATGTACAGCGAGCAGTAAATGATCCCCTTGATCCGTTCGGAAAATGGCTGGCTTTACTAAAGGTCCTTCCGCTAGCGATATACTCGCCTGCACTTCATTTGCCAGGTTTTCTACCTGCTGGATTTGCTGCGACAGTTCCCCTTGTACTTCTACCACATCAACAGCCACCAAATTTTCTTCGATTTTTCGATGACGCTGGATTACGCGTCCTTCTTCAAGCGGATACACCATTCGCAAGGCATCATGATGGATCATGAGCTGCTCCAACACTTGCTGAACGATGGTTTCATCCAAGCCATTTGGAGCTTGGAGCATAACTGATTGGTTCCAATGGTGCTGACTCGTAAAGTTTCGTTCGAAGAACCAGCGCTGAATCGGTGTGAAAATAACTTCTCCTTCGACAGGTGATTGGTCAGCTGTCAGTTGATCAGCTTCTTCGATATATGGGCGCAGCTCCGCAATCGTTGGGTATTGGAAAAGCAGTTTCATATCAAGCTTCCAGCCCGCTTGTGTGAGCCTGCTTGCCATTTGAATGCCTTTAATCGAATCTCCGCCAAGGAAGAAGAAGTGATCGTGAATGCCGACTTGGCTGACGCCAAGCACGTCTTCCCAAATGCCGCATAGTAGTGTTTCCACTTCGTCTCTTGGTGCTTCGTATGCTGTTTGGTTCGCTTCCATATTTGGTGCTGGCAATGCTTTCAGATCGACCTTGCCATTTGCCGTCATCGGCAGTTGGTCAAGCTTAATGATCCAAGAAGGCACCATATAGTCTGGCAACGTGCGTTTTAAGCTTTCTTTTAAGTCTTCTGTTTCATTCTCCGTGATGACATATGCGGCAAGGGCATCCTGTTCACTGGCATCTTTGACCGTTGTCACGACTGCTTCTTTGACTGAATTCAGTTCAAGAAGCTGAGCTTCAATTTCTGACAGCTCAATCCGGAAGCCACGGATGTTGACCTGATGATCTTTTCTGCCGAGATAAATCAGCTCGCCATCCTCTGTCCATTTCACTAAGTCGCCTGTCAGGTACATACGCTCACCTGGATAAAATGGATCTGGGACAAAGCTTTTCTCTGTTTCCTCTGGAAGATTCCAGTACCCTCTTGCCAGTCCTTTTCCTGCGATCACAAGCTCACCCGGTACGCCTGGCGGCGAGAGGTCATATAACGAACCCATAATGTAAAAACGGGTATTGGCAATCGCTGTTCCAATCGGAAGCGTGCCTTGATCTGGATCGATGATCCCGCTTGTCGCCACGACGGTGTTTTCTGTCGGACCGTAGTTATTCACGAGTTGATATGGAACTGGTTTTACCTGTTTCAGCTTGTCTCCTCCTGTTAGTAAGTAACGCAAGGAGTGATTGTCCATCGACATAAACTGCTCGCATAGCTGAGTTGGCAGGAATGCAATGGTGATATTTTCGTCATTGAAATACGCATTGAGCTTGATCATATCGAGACGAATCGCTTCATCAATGATGTGCAGCTCTGCGCCGGCAATCCATGTCGGGAACATTTCCCAAATAGAGGCATCAAAGCCAAAGCCGGCATATTTGGCGGTTCGATCCGCATTTGTCACTTGAAAGGCATCATTGTGCCAGAACGCAAGATTCACAAGGGACTGGTGCTCGACCATGACACCCTTCGGCTGTCCTGTCGTTCCAGATGTGTAAATCATATAGGCGAGATCTGTTGGTTTGACATGAACCTGAATTTCTTGTGCTTCGCCTTCTACGGCATCTTCTATCAACAGGACATGACCTGCAAAGGAAGTTGGTGCAGTTAATCCTTTTTGCATGAGAAGAACCTCTGCCCCGCAGTCTTCCAGCATGTAGGCAATACGCTGATCCGGGTAATCCGCATCAATTGGAACGAATGCCGCACCTGACTTCAAGATGCCAAGGACAGCTGCCGTCATGTCAAGGGACGGACGGGTGAGAATGCCGACGCGGTCTCCTCGTTTTATGCCCCTTGAGATAAGTCTTGAAGCGACTCTATTTGCCCGATTGTTCAGCTCTTCATACGTCCAGCTCGTTCCGCAGAAGGTCGCCGCTTTTTGGCGAGGTGCTTCAAATGCCTTAGCCTCGATCAGTTCATGAACCGTTTGATCTGACGGAACGTCTAGGACAGGACCTGACCATTCGTTGAGCATTTTTTGCTGCTGCTTCGGTGATAATAGCTGCATTTGATCTAGTGATTGTTCTGGCGCTGATACCATTTGTTCCAATAAATGAAGGAAAAACTCCTTCCATTTTTCAATCGACGACTGTTGAAAGATAGAAGAATTAAAATCGAACACAAGCTCAATGTGATCAGCCGATTCGTTTCCAGTTAAGGTCAAATCAAATTTGGCGATATTCTCTTCGAATGGCTCCGGAACAATATGAAGTCCATCCATCGTTAAATTACGGATATCCGCATTTTCCATCGAGAACACCACATCAAAGATTGGATGACGGCTAGTGTCTCGAACCGCTTGTACTCGGTCTACCAATTCTTCAAATGGGTACAACTGATGCTCATTTGCCTCTAACACAAGCTGATGAACATTTGACGCAAATTCTGCGGCTGTCAGATGTCCTGCTGGCTTTGTTCTAAGTGCCAGCGTGTTCACAAACATACCAATGACAGATTGAATATCAGGATGAGTTCTGCCTACAATCGGCGAACCGATGATGATATCTTCTTGTCTTGATAGCTTGCTTAAAAGGGTACTGTAGCAAGTGAGCAGCACTGTATACGTCGTACTGTTGAGTGCTCTGACCAGCTCATCCAATTTCGCTTTAAGCGGCCCATTGATTGTAAATGAGACACGATCTCCTGCGAATGTTTGCACTTTTGGTCTTGGCAAATCTTCTGGGAGTGCCAGTACAGGCAGTTCTCCTTCTAATTGCTCCAGCCAAAACGCCTCTTCAGCTCTTTTTTGTGCAGCAAACGTCTCGCTTTTTGACCAAACCGCATAATCCTTATATTGAACAGGTAATTCCTCTAGCTTGTCTCCTCGATACAAGGCTGAAAGCTCTTCAATTAAAATGCCCACAGATGCACCATCTGAAATGATATGATGCATATCAATCAGTAAATAATGGACATTTACGGAAGCAGAAACTAGACCTACTCTGAGTAGAGGCGCCTTTTCTATATCAAAAGGACGGATAAAATCATTCATCAATTCCTGTATGTCTCTTCCGTTCCCTTCGATTGTCTCAATATCTACGGAGATGTTTGGTTCAATCCGTTGAACAGGTTCATTCTGAACAAAATCAAAGCTCGTTCGGAATGCTTCATGACGATGGACAAGCTGTTCAATCGCTTTTTTAAATCGTTTTTCATCAAAAGCACCTTCTAGCTTTAAAGCAGCCGGCATATGATAGCTTTGCTCCGCATCGGTCATTTTCTCCAATACAAACAGTCTTTTCTGAGCAGATGTCACTGGATAATAGGCCGCTTCTTCTGCGATCTCCACTCGCTTGATCTCCATTTGATCCGCTTGATCAACCGCCAAGGCAAACGCCTCTAATGTCGGGGATTCAAATAAAGACTTCAAAGTGAGCTCCACATGCATCTCTTCATACAGCTTGTTCAGCATTTTCATGCCGCGTAGCGAATGGCCGCCGCATTCAAAGAAATGATCGTTCCTGCCGATTCGCGGCACTTCAAGAACTTCCTCCCAAATGCGCGCTACGTGATGCTCTGTTTCGGTTTGAGGAGGGAAATACTCATTTATCCCCTGCTCACTTAGGTCAGGCACCGGCAACGCTCGCCTATCTACCTTGCCGTTATTCGTAAGCGGAAGCTCGTCTAATTGCATGAAGAATGACGGCATCATATACACAGGCAGTTCACGTCCTGCTTGCTCGCGCAAATCAGTTAATGAGACGGATCCTTCGGCTGTAAAATATGCACATAATGTGTCATTTGGGGCTGCAATGACGACGGCTTCCTTTAATTGCGGATGGCGCAGCAGCTGATGCTCAATTTCTCCAAGTTCAATACGCTGACCACGAATCTTCACTTGATGATCGATTCGTCCAATGAATTCAATCTCTCCATTTGACAGCCAGCGGGCAAGATCACCCGTTTTATACATGACCTCACCAGAGCGGAAAGGATTTTCCACGAATTTTTCACTTGTGAGTTTTGGCTGCCCATAATATCCTTTGACCATTCCATCACCAGCGACACATAGCTCTCCTGCTACACCTGGCGGTTGCAGCTGTCCAAATTCATCTACAATATAAACAGCCGTTTGACTCACTGGCTTTCCGATTGGAATGGATAACGCCTGCTCCTCAATGTGATTCACTGGATAATACGTAGTGAAAATCGTACTTTCAGAAGGACCGTACATATGAACAAGCTTGCCTTCCCCTACCGTTTCAAGTGCAGTCATGACATGAGGTACGGAAGCACGTTCTCCGCCAAATAGAACTTTTCTGACGTTCTTTAGGCTGTCTTTTTTCATATCGATAAGTAAGTGAAAAAGAGCTGTCGTGATCATTAAAATACTGACTTTCTCCTTCTCAATCGCTCCAGAAAGCTCATTCATATTTAAAATATGATCCTTTGGCAGAACAATCAGTTTCGCACCGTTTAATAAAGCACCAAACACATCGAACATAAAAGCATCAAATACATAGTTTGATAGGCTCATCACCGTGTCTTCATGATGAATGGCAAGATAATTTGATTGCTTCACTGTTCTCAAAATGTTCCGGTGTGTCACCATATTTCCTTTAGGTTTTCCAGTTGTACCAGATGTATAGGTCAAATTCGCCAAATCCTCTGGCAATACCCGAATGTCTATATTGCTGTCTGATTGCTGAACAATTCCACGATCTTCTGTTTCGATGATGGTTCCCTCGAAAGAAGCAAGCACCGAACGATGGCGCAGCACTTGATGTGTCAGTAAGAATTGCGCACCGCTGTCTGTTAAAAAGTGCTTCACGCGTTCATCAGGGAAATCAGGATCAATTGGTACATAGACGCCGCCCGCCTTAAGTACAGCTAGAACAGAGAGTACCATCTCATTAGACCGTTCAAAGAATAAGGCTGCTTTCATCCCTCTTTCAAACCCATGTTCACGTAAATAATGAGCCAGCTGATTCACACGGTCATTTAGTTCTTGGTAAGAAAGAATCACACCTCCACATTGGAGGGCAGACTTATGACCGTGCGCCTGCACCTGTGCTTCAAACTGCGTCACAATGGTTTCTTCTGACGGATAAGGCGTCGGTAACGGATTCCACAGATTCAGTTGAGCTTCTGCTTCTTGTTCAGACAGTAATCGATAAGATCGAATTGCCTCCTCCGGCGCTTGAACCATCTGCTTCAGCAAATACATATAATGATGAAGCATCTGCTCGGCTGTACTTCGTTTAAATAGCGCCGTACTGTAATCGAGGACAAAGGATAACCCTTGATCTGACTCCATCGCTTGCAGCGTTAAATCAAACTTTGCAATATGGAAATTGGTTTCTTCGATTTCAACTTGCATTTCTCCTATATGCTGGGCTGATTCATGATCTGGCATGAGTGTAAAAACGGTATCGAATAATGGATGACGGCTAAAATCCCTTGGCACATTCAGTTTTTCAAGCAGTCGTTCAAATGGATATTGCTGATGCTCAAATGCATGCATCGTCTTTTCCTTCACTTGCTCGATCAACTGCGACATGGTTCCATTCGGATCAACCTCGGACCGCAAAGCAAGTGTCTGGACAAACATGCCAATCATGTCATCCAAGTCTGCATGCACACGCCCCGCCGCCGGTGTTCCAACCACGAATTCCTTTTGACCCGTGTACTTCGCAAGCAATGTATAGTAAGCAGAAAGCAGAACCGTATACAGTGTCGTATGGTGTTTTGCCGCTAGCTCCTGTAATTGCCGCTTTAACGTTTCATTGATTTCTTTGATCACACGATCCCCTGCAAACGACTGGACCGCTGGGCGCTGATAATCGGTCAGCAGCTGTAAAGCAGGAAGATCACCCGAAAATTCCTGCAGCCAGAATGCTTCTTCTTTTTGAAAATCTTGTTGTTCTTGCCAAACAGCATAGTCCTGATATTGAAGCTTCAATGGGTCTTTGACCGATCCCTCGTAAGCATCTGACAGCTCACGCAGCATCAAATCAATCGAAAGACCATCTGAAATCAGGTGATGCATATCGAAAAAGAGCAAGTGCTCCTGATCATGTAATGACTTCAAGCCAATGCGAAGAAGTGGTGCACACTCAAGGTCAAAGGGTCTGACAAATTGCTGCATATTTTCTTCCATCGTACCGCCTGTTAGCTGCTCTATTTGAAAAGGCACGGATGGAGCTACCCGTTGACGCGGAACACCTTTCAACGTATGAAAAGACGTACGCAGCATATCATGACGTGTGATGAGTTTTTCAAAGGCTTCCGTCAGCTTCTCTTGATGCAGCGTTCCTTTTAACCTCACAACAGCTGGCATATGGTATGCAGTGCTTTGCTCTAATTGACTCACCATATAAACGCGCTGCTGTGGAGGTGACAATGGGTAATGGTCTAAGGCAGGTGCTTTAGGTATCACCGTTTCAGAAGATGTTTCCGCTTGCTCAATGTAGGCAGCCAAAGCGGCAATGGTCTGCTGTTCAAATAAAACGGACAGCGGCACCTCCACCTGAAAATCTCGCTGCACATGTGTGAGTACAGTCATTGCTTTCAGTGAATGCCCCCCTCGTTCGAAGAAGGAATCATATATACCAATCTTCTCTTGACCAAGAATTTCTTCCCACAAACGTACAAGCTTCGTTTCGAGACCGTTTCTAGGCGCAGCATAAACAGCTTGAACGGCTTTATCTCCTTTTAGGGCAGCAAGTGCACGACGATCAACTTTGCCGCTGACTGTGAGTGGAAATGCATCGAGCTCTTTGAAATAGAGCGGCATCATGTAAGCTGGTAGCTGATGTTTGATAGCGGCTTGAAGTATGTCAACTGACACATTTTCATGACGAGCTTGATAGTAAGCACTTAACGCCTTTTCCCCGTCCGCTTCTTCGACAACAAGTACGACAGCTTGATCCACTCCATCTACCTGCTCCATCACTGCTTCAATTTCGCCTGTTTCTATGCGGTAACCCCTTATTTTCACTTGATCATCCATTCTGCCAAGATAATCAATTGTGCCATCCGGAAGCCATCTGACTAGATCCCCTGTTCGATACATCCGCTCATCTGGAGAAAATGGATCTGCCGTAAATACTTTCTCCGTCAATTCAGGCTGATTCACATAGCCTCGTCCAACACCTATCCCTGCAACGCACAGTTCTCCAGCAGCCCCCTGTACCTGTAATTGATCATGGTCATTTAAAATGTAAAGACGGTGATGACCGAGCGGCTTTCCGATTGACACATAACGCTGCTGTTCAGAGGATTCGCGCAGCTCACTTAGTTCTAGGCGATGAACCGCCGCATCGACACACGTCTCAGTCGGACCATACACATTCCACAAAGTAAAATCAGGCTCACTCATCCGAACCGCTTCGATAAGAGAATATGCTGCTTTCGCAGGCAATGCTTCTCCCCCAACTAACATATGCCTCAAGGACAGCCCATCTAATTCCGTTGCAAGTAAAAGCTGCACATGCGCCGGTGTTCCGTCCGCTGCCTCAATTTGATGTTTTTTATAATAAGCCGCTAATTGAACACCATTTCTCGTTGTTTCTCGCGGGATGATATGAAGCGTATGCCCAAATAATAGCGCAGCAAAGATTTGTTTCACCGATGCATCAAAATGGAATGGTGCAAGAAGCGCCATTTGAAGCTCACTCGCCTCTTCATAAATCTCATGATGCAAGGCATGGACCAAATGATGCAGCTGAAAATGCTCAATCATGACGCCCTTCGGCTTTCCAGTCGTCCCCGATGTATAAATCATATAAGCCAAATCCTCTGGTACCGACTGATCTACAAGCTGAGGCAGCAGTTCATCATCTAATGCGATTTGCTGCTGCACGACCATTTTTTCCGAGAGGGCACGGTATGTTGAAACGAACGATTCCTCAGTTAACACAATGGAAGCACCAGAATCCTCCACAATATATTGAATACGCTCCTCAGGTAATGCCGGATCAATCGGTACATACGCCCCGCCAGCCTTTAATATGCCGAAGATCGACACCATAGCCTCTGCCTTCCGATCCATTAAGACAGCAACTGGCACATCACGCGAGACACCTTTCATTTGTAAAAAACGCGCCAGCTTTTCTGCCTTTTGAAACAGTTCTCCATAAGTAAATGCTCCATTTTCTGCTACAACAGCTGTTCGCTTTGCATACTTATTGGCTGTCTCATCAAACAGATGGTGAACCGGCTTTTCAGCTGGCTTTTCAAAAGGTTTTCTCTCAGATAATTGAAGCAGTTCCTTTTGTTCATCTGGTGGAAGTAAAGGGAGTTTGCCGATCAGCTGGTCAGGCTGGGAGACTGCCGCTTCTAGTATGATTAAGAATCGATCAAACATCTTACTGATTTCTTCTTCGGTGAATACATCTGTACGGTAGTCCAAATCAATGGTCAATGTATCAGTATCCCAGCGGTCCTTTACATGAATGGAAATATCATTCATTCCGCTCCCGCTAAAGATCGGTTCAGTAATGAAAGACAGATTCTCTTTTTTCTGCCACTGCATGACCTGGTATTCTAAAGAAATATCAAAAAGGCGTCCTGTAAACCCTTCTCTTTCTCGCAAATCATTCATAAGAAGATTGTAAGGGTACTTTTGGTGACGCAAGATCTTCATTTGATCCGCCATGACCTGTTTGACGAAATCAAGAAATGTTTGCGACCCCTGAACAGATGCACGCATCGGAATCGTGGAAACAAACATACCAATCATCTTTTTTTCTTTGGCGTTTGTTCGGTTGCCCATAAAGGTTCCAAGAACAACATCCCCCATGCCGCTAAAACGATGTAAATATACATAAACAGTGGACATAAACATCGAGAGCATACTGACTTTCTGCTCCTCACAAAACGCACGAAGTTTCTCCTTCAAAGAATCTGGAATATCCCCTGAAAATCGCTCCGCATGTAAACTCATCTCGTATCCCTTATGCGGTTTTAATGAAGCGAAATCTGGAATATTGGCAAATTGCTCATTCCAAAAAGCTTGGTCTTTTTGAAATCGTTTAGAAGTTTCATAGCTTTGCTCACTCATGATGTGGTCAACGAAGGAAATCTCCTCAACCGGTGAGATGTCTACCCCCTGCAGCATGTCCTGGTATAAGTCGATGATGCGATTTCCCATTAAGATAATGGAGATGCCATCCGCCACAATATGATGTGCTTTACAAAACAGCCAGCACTCTTGATCACTGATTTGAAAGACCGTAAATTCAATCAAGGGACTGTCAATCAACGGCATCGGCTCACGGATTTGCTCATTCGCCCAAGCCCTCACTTTTTCTTCACTCCAGCCCTTTTCCATGCGAATCGGCTGTTCTTCATAAGGCTTGATATATTGAACAGGCTCCTCCTGCTCATGTCGATACACCAGCCTCAACCGAAGGGAGTCAGTTTGGCGAATGTACGCTTGAAGCACGTCAACGACCAAAGATGGATCTAAACCTGATACCGATCTCAATCTGGCGAATCCACCCAAATTAGAAATACTTGTACCTGGATAAAATCTTTCCGTGTAGAATACTCGCTTTTGCGCATGTGTTAAGGGGTAATAAACTGTATTCATTTTCATCCTCCGCCTCTTCTATGTTTTCTCCACCAATGTGACACCCAGCACCCTCTATATCAAAAGAACCAAGTCTATTTCATTAAAATAGACAGAATACGGAAAGAAGCCCACCCCGAATAAAACGGAGGGACTCCCATTTTGATTCGGTAACCTGGCGACCTTAGTAAAAAAGCAACATTTACCTTAGGACATGGCTTTGCGTCTCTACGTTTCCATAGATTTGCCTTTTTCTTCTTTTCTTTTTAAATATTTTCTATATTACGTCCACTTTATATGAAATTATTGTTTTTTTCACCGAAAAATGGGTGTAAAGATTCATGCGTTATGCCGAATGAATCACATAATAATTTACGATATTTACCGAAAATAACTAATAATAGTTGCGTTCAACCGAAAAGAATCGACTAAATACCGCAAAAATTTCATGTTTTCCCTTAAATTTTGCAAATATGACCGAAAATGTAGGATAGAGGTCTCCTTCCACCCTCCACAATTTCTTAAATCTTAAGAACTATATTCCCTAAAAAATTGAAAATATTTACCGTAAAAACAACACAAAAAGAGCTGCCATTTCAAATGACAGCTCCCTTGTTTCTTCATTATATTTACATCACCTTAGACAGGCCAATTGTTTTTTCAATAATGAGCAACGCAATGATAGAAATGATAATAAATATGACAGATATCGCATTGACACTCGGATCAAAGGTTTGCTCAATGTAATTAAACGTCCTGACGGGAATCGTAATCGTTTGGGGAGAGGAAACGAACAAACTGATCGATATTTCCCCAAATGACGTCACGGCAGAAAATACCCCACCTGCAATAATTCCTGGCTTTATCAAAGGCAGCGTCACTCGAAAGAATGTGCGAATGGGTCCTGCGCCAAGATTCATTGAAGCTAGCTCAAGCCGCGGATCCAAATTCGAGACACTGACACCTACTGTTCGAACCACATAGGGAAAGCCAATGATGACATGACCTATGACAAGCGCCCACAAAGATCCCGTAAACCCCATAGCCGTAAACAAATAGAGCATGGCAATCCCTAACACTACTTGAGGAATCATAAGAGGTGACAAAATGAAGGCTTGAATCGCCTCTTTTCCCTTAAAGGAAAGCCTTGCTAAAGCATACGAAGCCATCGTGCCTAAAAGAACCGTGAGAGGCGTTACGATGAATAGCAAAATCACACTGATACGCAGAGACTCCATCCATTCTGGATTCGACACGACCTCTTGAAACCAACGAACAGAGAACGAAGTCGGCGGAAATTCAGGAAAGGCATTTGGACTAAAAGCAGATAGGACAATGACAAGAACAGGTATGGTCAAAAAGAGATAAACCAATGACCCAGCAGTCCAAATCAGGATGGAAAGCAAGCGATCACCTAATGATTTTTTACGCATGCATCCTCGCCTCCCAGCGCTTCAATAGATAGCTTAATAAACTGACCACCACAAGCACACAAACCAATAACGTAAAGGACATCGCTGCAGCAAGAGGCAAGTTATACACCTGCATGACCTGCTGATAAATAGAAAGCGGTAGCAGCGGCTGCATTCTTCCGCCGACTAAGAGCGGAGTGATATAGCTCCCAGCCGCCAGCGAAAAGACAATAATAGCCCCAGTCACCATCCCTGGAATGGTCAATGGAAAGGTCACATGAAAGAAGGTTCGAATTCGTCCAGCTCCTAGACTCATAGAAGCCGATCGTAAATGACGATCCATATCAGTTAAGCTCGTCGCAATAGGCAGCACTGCAAAAGGCAGCATGACCTGGACATAAGCAATAATCACCGCATTCATATTCCACAGCATAGAGAGCGGCTTCTCAATCACATGTAAATCTAATAACATGCCATTGATCAGACCATTTTGTGAAAGAAGGACAATCCATGCAAATGTCCGAATCACAACGCTTGTCAAAAGCGGCGAGACAAGTAAGATATAGAAAAATGCCCGCAGACGCGGATGAGGTGCCTTGACGAGCACGTATGCCGCAGGGTATGCCATCAATAAACAAATCACCGTTGTCTGTAAGGCTACCCACACTGTACTTCCAATCGCCTTCACATACGCATCTGTCGTGAACACATGAATATATTGAGAAAAGCTATACGTTTGTAATGTGTTCATCATTGAATCCACATCACGAAAACTGAGCACGAACATCATCACAAGCGGCGCTAGAAGAAATACAACAAGAAACAAACACGCCGGCAGCAGCATGAACCAATGAAATCGCTGATTCTTTTTCTTGATACGCATCACGTATGCACCTTCGAATCTAGGAAAACGATATCTTCAGGCTGCCAATTGATATGAATAGCTTCTCCAGCTTTCGGCAGCTCTGGAAATGCTGCATCAGAAGCATGAACAATCATTTCACCGCTATCGAGCCCCACCACCAAACGTAATGAGTGACCAATATAACTGACATCAGTCAGCACACCTGATACATGGTTGGACTGAATGTCTTCCCGCTCAGAAGATATGTTGATTCTTTCCGGACGGAGCATGAGTAAATGCTTCTCCTTCTTCTCTTGGTGTGACGCTGCCTTTAATTGAACTTCCTGCCCGTTTGACTGGATTAAATGAGGAACGATAAAAGCAGCTTTCGCTTCATCATAGACCGCCTCAAATAGGTTCACTTGTCCGATAAATTCAGCAACAAATCGATTGTTCGGCTGGCGGTACACCTCTAAAGGCGTCCCAATCTGCTGGATTTTCCCCTCTCCTAAAATCCCAACCCGATCAGAAAGACTTAATGCTTCCTCTTGATCATGGGTCACGAGAATGGTGGTAATTCCGACATTCCTTTGAATATTTCGAAGCTCTGTCTGCATATTTTTTCTTAGTTTTGCATCTAGGTTGCTGAGCGGTTCATCAAGAAGAAGAACAGATGGCTGAATCGCAAGCGCCCTTGCAATCGCTACCCGCTGCTGCTGTCCACCACTTAATTGATGCGGCATACGTTTCGCAAACGCTTCTAATTGCACAAGAGACAAACTCTCCATTACCTTCTCTTTAATTTCTGCCTTCTTTTTCTTTTGAACCTTTAACCCATACGCCACATTATCAAATACAGTCAGATGCGGAAAGAGTGCATAGCTTTGAAAAACCATACCCGTTTTTCTTTGATAAGGCGGTAAATTCGTCACATTCTGATCACCAACATAGACGACACCTTTTGTTGGCTCTAAAAAACCGCCAATGATGTTTAATAACGTTGATTTCCCGCAGCCACTAGGACCAAGAAGGGAGAAAAACTCTCCCTCATTCACCGTAAGACTGACATCGTTAAGAGCAATCTGCTCGCCGAAATGCTGGCTAATATGTTCTAAATGGATTCCACTCATACGATCACCTATTTTCCTCCGCCTAATACTTCGTTCCATCGATTTGTCCAATTGCCCAGCTCCGAAGTTGCTGTTTCGTAATCTACCCAAGTCAGCTTGCTATAATAATTCTCTCCAACCTTGACCTTCCCCTTAATCTTGTCACCGTATTTCACATCAGAATTCGACATACCATAATAAGATACTGCCGAGAAAGCCTCTTGAGCTTCTTTTCCACTTAAATAGTTTAATAGTTTGTAAGCCGCTTCTTCATGCTGACTTCCCTTCGTTAAAGCCCAGCTCGCAACTGCTGCAACAGCGCCTTCTTTCGGGTATGAGAAACCAATATTCATTCCTTCTTCTTCAAGTGCAAATGCTCGTCCATCCCAATATGGAACTGCTGCGACGTCACCACGTTCTAACAAGGTTTGAATAGACCCTGGATTGTCTGGAAAAGCAGCTACATGCCCTTTTAATTGCGAAAGGCTTTTAAAGGCTTTATCAATATCCTTAGGATTTGATTCTGTCCCCCCTTGAGCATGGACAAGCGCAGAGAAAAATTGCAGCCCGGCTGAATAAGTCGGGGATGAAATCGCTACCTTCCCTTTTAGCTGACTGCTCCATAGGTCTGTCCAGCTGTTTGGTTCCTGCTTTACGAGGTCTTTTCGATAAGCAATTCCAAGCTGACCCATACTAAAGCCTGCTGCATATTGTTTTCCATCAACAGTGAGCTTCTTTTGAACAGAACGGTAAAGTTTTTTGACATTCGGTGCTTGATCTTCATCGATAGGCGCAAGAACGTTTGCTGCAATGCCTCTTTGAATCGTATCAGGCTGTAAAATAAGCAGGTCATACGGTGGATTTTTACCATTTGACGCTTTTAATTTTGTAAACCATTCAGAATCCGCACCAGAGACGGTTTGGACTTTAATTCCCGTATCTTTTTCAAACTTTTCGAGGATCGGTTTGATATTCTTTTCCCAATCGCCTCCGTATACGCCAACGATTACAGTCTGCTGCTGTTTACCTTGATCCTGTCCATTCCCACCACAAGCTGTCAGCAGTAGAATCATTGATAGAGCACCTGCAAAAATAGTGATTAATCTTCTTTTCATGATTCATTTCCCCCTTTTTGTCCATCCATATGACGAAGTGCTTGAATAATATCTTTCTTTGTTAACGGCTCATTTCTATGACTGAAATATTGATGAACTGCATGTTTATAATGTGTACGTTCATTGGCTGGGTAGGAACGCAGCCGCACAGCAAGCTCGCTGCTGGCTTCATCCGTCCATACTTTCTCATAAGCTTCTCTGTGTTCTCCAACATCCCACATGATATTAGCAGGATGATTACCCTTTTCACGAAGCAGATTCGTTTGCTCCTCATCAATCTTCCATTCATTTTGGTCTAGATACACTTTAACGCCATATTGCTGCAGCGCTCTTTCTTCACTTAATAAACCTGCTTCCACTTCATGAAGGACTTTTTCTTTCTCTCTTGCAAATGGATTTCCCCAGCCGCCTCCACTTGGTGATATCAATTGCACAATTTCTCCTTTTTCAAGACGTAGAACATCTATTTTCGGCTGGTCTTGTTTTTCACCTTTTGTTGTGACTAGTTTGACCTCACCGATAGCTCCCGCGCGGCCGCCCATTAGCCCCCAAGGCTGAAACTTCATCCGTTCCATCCCTCGTGCGGTCACCATGGATTCAGGCTTGATCATTTCGAATTCCAAACCAATCGCATGTCCGCCTCTGTTTTCTCCTGCTCCGCCTGTGTTTGGCAAAAGCTCATATCGGTGAACATGAATATCAATATGCTGTTCTAAGCTCTCAATGGGTGTATTTTTCAAAAAGCCAGACGAATGATCAATGCCATCTACTCCATCCGTTCCATTTTGAGCACCGCCGCCTCCGCCTAATGGTTCAACAACAGACATTTTCCTGCCACCTGTTTGATTATCAGGAACGGAGAGAACAACAATAGCTGATTGACCTGCACCTGCTGCCGGCACCGCCTCAGGTAACAGCTTACCAATGGCGCCTAGCACGACATTGAACAGCCGCATCGTAATTGAATGCCGAATACCAACAGAAGCCGGGTATTCTGGATGCACTAACGTCCCTTTAGGTGAAATCACTTCAATCGGATATGTGATTCCGCCATTAATCGGTATAAAGGGATCTTTACTAATAATGTAATTAATCAATCCTTGATATAGGAAGGAATGCTTCTGACCATTGGTGACAAGGTTAAAAGCTGTTTTCACTTGCGGGTCACACTCAGAAAAATCAAGTGTCAGCCGCTTTCCTTTCACCGTTAACTTGATTTTCAACCGGATCGGCACATCCGAGATCATATCATCATCTAAATAATCAGCGAATTCACTCGTTCCGTCCGGAATGGCTTCAATGACCTTTCCTGCACGAACCTCAGATTGTTTCAGGAGGTCCATCATTCCTTGTTTCACTTCATTTATTCCAAATTTCCCGATCATTTCTTTTAACCGAATTTCTGCTGTATTTACTGCAGCAATCATTGCATTGATATCCCCATCATTTAAATGACTGGCTCGGCTGTTGGCTCTTAAAAAAGTACGAACGACCTGATTCTCTTTTCCGCCTTCATAAATTTTCACTGGCGGTATTCTTAATCCTTCTTGATGAACATCTGTCGCTGTCGGTGAAATACTTGAGGGCACAAGTCCGCCCACATCACTTACATGAACAAAAGACCAAGCATAGCTGACAATTTCACCATCTACGAAAATCGGCTTAATGATATGGACATCTGGCAGGTGAGTTGCTAAACCATCTGTCGTATAAGGGTCATTTGTGATGATAATATCTCCTGGCTGCATCGGTCCGCTCTCTTCAATCGCTTTTTTAAGACTCAGCCCTAAAAAGATCGTGACACCCACTGTCTTCGGATAAACAAAGAAATCTCCAGAAGGCGTGGCTAACGCTGTCGCAAAGTCAGCTGATTCTTTGACGAAAGTCGTAAAAGACGTCCGCTCAATGACATGTCCCATGCCAGATGCAATTGCATTAAAATAACTACGCATCATCTCAAGCTTTGCTGGATCAGTTCTCATGTAAAGCCGCCTCCCTTGAAATCACCAAGTTCCCTGATTGATCAATGCTGCCTGCCCAATTTGGCAGAATCAATATTGTCGTATCATCCTGCTCAATGATGGCAGGTCCATTAATGACAGAGCCTACTGACAAAGTATCTCTGTAATAAATAGCTGCTTCATATTCTTTTTCTTCCATAAAGATTCGCCTAAATTCATGTGGCTTCAAAGATTGTCCGCTGCTTTCATGAACAGTTGTGAAAGGCAGCGGCGGCGTCTCGCCTATGACTCGAACTCGTAAATGAGTAAACTCGATGTTCGCCTGATCATCTCTATGACCATATTGACGCTGATGTAGTTTGTGAAAGGCTTCAATGAGTTGATGGATATCTTGTTCTTGCTTCAGCCATTCAGCTGATAAAGGTAATTCAATCTCAAAGGCTTGTCCTTGATAACGTGCATCTGCCAATAATAGTATGGATGTCTGTTTAATATGCTGAATGTTCTGCTGACTGAACCAATCAGTCGCTTTTCGAGAAAGCATCTCATAATCTTTTTTTAGTTGATCTATCGAGTAGTCTTGTAAACATATTTTCTTCGACAGTACCGCATCATGAATAAAGTCAGCGTTCAGGGCACCTAATGCACATAATGTTCCTGGACTTGGAGGAACGACCACGTTTTTCGCATGAATTTCTCGCGCAAGGAAATTCGCTACAACCGGTCCTGCTCCGCCAAACGCTAGTAAACTAAAATCTCTTGGGTCAAACCCTTGCTGCTCCATGACATTGCTTAATTCTGTGTACATATTGGCGACAGCTACTTGAATCAGCTGGTCAGCCGCTTCTTCTACCGTTTTGTTGAGCTGGTCAGCAATTGGCTGAAAGGCCTTTTCCGCCGCGGACAGCTGTAGTTGTAAATGTCCTCCGGCAAAACGCTCTTGATTGAGATAACCACATATGAGGAACGCGTCAGTTAAGGCGGCTTTCATCCCCTTTCCATACGAAGCTGGTCCCGGCTGTGAGCCAACTGATTCTGGTCCTGCTTTGAGAAGCCCGCCCTGATCAATCCATGCAACAGAACCCCCGCCTGCCCCTATTGAATACATCGCAACAGATGGAAGAATGATCGGAAAACCTGAAAGCTGATTTGACTGAGCCATCGTAGGCTGTCCATTTTGAATAATGGAGATATCTGCACTCGTCCCCCCCACATCAAACGTGATCAGATTGGATTCGTTTGCAGCGGCTGCAATTCTTGCCGCACCAATGACACCAGCTGCCGGACCAGAAAAAAGTGTTTTAACAGGTGAAGTTGCTGCACTTTCTGCATCCATTAAACCACCATTTGATTGTGTAATGTATGGAGAAATTGGTACACCTTCTTCTTTCAAACGGCTTTTCAATGTTTGTAAATACTGTTTCACCTTTGGTTGGATATACAAATTGACAACAGACATCACAGTACGCTCGTATTCTCTCATTTGGGGCCATAATTCAGATGAAGTAAGGACTTCTAATTGCGGATAATGGTGTTTGATATAGGCTTTTGCCTGTAATTCATGAACTGGATTTTGATAGCTATGTAAAAAAGAAATGACAATACCTGCTAGCCCTTTAGACATGACCTGCTGGACAGCCTGATCTAATTGCTGCAGATGGAGAGGTTTTTTGATCGTACCATCGTGTATCAACCTTTCAGAGATTGGATATACATGCTTTCGTGGTATCAATGGTTCTGGCAAACGAGAATTGAAGTCATAAGGAATGGGTAATCGTAAACGCTGTAGTGACAATATGTCTTGAAAGCCTTCCGTCACAAAAAGGGCCAAATCTGCTCCTTTTCTCTGCAATAATGTATTAAGACCGATTGTCATGCCATGTACGAGATATTGGATTTTAGCTAAATCAACACCTCTGTCTTTTAGAAGTTTTAGCCCATTGATAATTCCCTGAGCTGGGTCGTCAGTCACTGTGGGTGTTTTGAGTTCAGTTAGCGCCCCTGTTGCTTCATTCATCAGCGATAAGTCAGTAAATGTTCCGCCTATGTCTATGCCAAGCCGATAAGAGACATCCGCCATTTGTACTTCCCTCCTACAATGTAAATAGAACGATATTTTGATAAATTACGACATTTTTTGATATTTGACTCCATATTATTAAAGCATATCGGTCTAGTCAATTTTATTTTTTTAAAATTTCTGTGTGTTAAATTCTTGAAATTAGCCCAAAAAGCAGTGATAAAGCCATTTTGATAAAGCATAATCTTTTTATGAACTGAAAAATTAAAATTTTTATGAATTTTTACAAATGTGAAAAGCAAGAAAACGGATAAAAACCGTTTTTCGAACTTTAAAAGGCGTTTTTTCAAAACCAGGAGAAATTGGTAAGTAATTCTGCTATACTTCTGTTTACAAAATACGCAAACAAGAAAGAGAGCTAGCATCTATGAAACTTCTTAAAATCATTCTCTTGCTTTTACTGATCGTCGTTGGTGTAGCAACAGGCTATATTCAGCTGGAGCAAAGTAAACAAGAGACGACGAATTCATCTTATGACAAGACCATTCACTTCCCATCAGAACGTTACCCTGAAACCGCGAAGCACATAGAAGAGGCAATTGATGAAGGGCATTCATCCGTATGCACGATTGACCGTAAACATAGCGATGAACAAAGAGAACAATCACTTCATGGCATCCCAACAAAGCGCGGGTATGATCGGGACGAATGGCCGATGGCGATGTGTAAGGAAGGAGGAACAGGAGCTTCAGTCAAATATATTAGTCCTTCAGATAATAGAGGAGCCGGCTCATGGGTCGGTCATCAATTATCGGATGATCCTGACGGCACAAGAATACAATTTATCATCGATTAACGCCATTTCCCTTTTCTATCTAAAAAAATTTCCTCGTAACTGCATTCAGGTATTTCAAACATTTTTTTCATGCCGATAATCCTTAAGGAGGTTTATCCTACCTTATACCTAAAGGAGTCAAAAAGCATGAAGAAAAAGGGAAAACTGAGGCTTGGTGCCAAAATTTTGCTGATCTTTTTAAGTGTCATCATCATCTTTTCAGCAATTGTTGGTTATGTGGTGAATCGCGAAATGACAGAAAACATCAAGCACATGGCCACTGAAAAAGCAAAAGGTGATTTAAAGCTAGGCTATGCCTACCTAGATGAAAAAGTAGCAGGCTCGTGGCAGATAAAAGATGGAAAGCTTTACAAAGGAAATACCCAAATCAATGATCATGATACATTGGTCGACCATTTAGCAGAATACACTGATGATACCGTCACAATTTTCCAAGGAAATACCCGTGTCGCAACAAATGTCATGTTAAACGGAAAACGAGCTGTCGGTACACAAGTTTCACCAGAAGTGAAGGCCACTGTATTAGATAAAGGTGAAAACTATTACGGCACAGCAAATGTTGCAGGGAAAGACTACCAAACGGCTTATATGCCGATCAAAAATGATGCAGGCGAAACGATCGGTATTTTTTATACTGGCGCCAACCAAAGCATGATTTCACAAATGCTTCAGTCATTCTACATTCAATTTTTCATAGTTCTGTTGTTAAGCCTAATCGTTGCTGTGATCATTATTTCTATTTTCACAAAGCGGATTCAAACCCGTCTCAAGCGTATGGCTTCTGCCATTAAAAGTGCAGGTGAAGGAAATTTAACCATCAATGTGACAGATACAGCAGGCGACGAACTGTCTGATCTGGCTGATCATTTCAATAAAATGCGGGAAAAACTAAATCACACCATTCTTAATGTGATGAACACGTCTGAATTAGTGGCAACCTCATCTGAACAGCTGTCAGCTAGTGCAGAAGAAACAAGTGCAGCATCCGAAAAAATCACCCATAGTATTCAGGAAGTCGCTCAATCATCAGAAGAACAGTCAGCTCAAATGACAACAAGTGAGCACACGATGATTCAAGTATCTAACGAGTTGGCAAACATCACGGAAAATGCGGGGCAAATGGCTTCAAGAAGTCAATTTGCACAAGAAATCGCCCTAAAAGGTGTACAGAATATTGGGGAAGTAAACTCACAAATGACATCTATTGCAAAATCAATAGAGGAAAATGGGACAGCCATTCAAGCATTAGAAACACGTTCGGCTGAAATTGATCATATTTCCCATGTTATTACAGACATCGCTAACCAGACCAACCTGCTTGCTCTTAACGCAGCAATTGAAGCAGCACGAGCAGGCGAGCATGGGAAAGGATTTGCAGTTGTCGCAGACGAAGTAAGAAAGCTCGCTGAAGAATCTCAATCATCATCAAATATGATTTCCCATCTCATTTCTGAAATCCAAAAAGAGATGACTCATTCAACTAATGCGATTAAACGAGTAAGAGAGGAAGCGGCTCAAGGGACTGTACTTATTTCTCATACAGAAGAATCATTTATTGATATTCAGCAGTCAATGAGAGAAATGGCAGATGGTATCAAGCATTTATCTAGTGCATCACAAAAAATCGCAGCTTATACAAACGATGCGAAACGATCCTTTGCCACTATTACAGAAGGGGTTAAACTAACAAGTGAACATTCACAGCAAGTAGCCGGTTTAACAGAAGAACAATTTGCCGCAATGGAAGAGGTAACTGCTTCATCAGAAGCTCTTGCCCATTTAGCAGGAGATTTAAAAGCAATGGTTTCACAATTTCACATCTAGATTCCTCATATAGAAGCGCAAGACGGCGACAATCGTCTTGCTGCCTAACATTCTCTTCAAGAATCACTCTTTCAACCATTCACATTCCAACGAAAATCTATGTATAAAGGAGTTTTATAAATGAATAACTTAAACCAAGCCTATTCCCTATCTATCTCCTATCACCAAATCACCGTATACACCGGAAGCAAAACACCACCTGTGATTGACTGGTCAGATGATGACATTCTTCAAGGTTTCGCCATAGGAGATCACGGTGTATCCTTTGAAGGGGTCAACAACGGAAATGCATCTGTTACCGTAACTTTAAATAGCAATATGCCCCCAGCTTCGGCTGATAGAACGGTCACAGTGCCTTTTACGCATGCAAGCGATCAAGTTTATATCACAAGCGTCATGGCTCAGGTGCTGTCTTTCCCTATTCCAAAGGGAGACTATCAGCTCACCTGCTATACTTCTCAGCAGGCTGATCAAGACCTTTATCATATGAATTTCCAAACGGTGTAGGTCACGACTGATCGTACAAATCAAGCCACTTTTCCGCAAAGTCTACTGATTCTCTCACCGGTAATAAATATGAACTGGCAAGCCCGATTTGACCGTGA
Source organism: Bacillus sp. FSL K6-2431 (assembly GCF_038005165.1). NCBI lineage: Bacteria > Bacillati > Bacillota > Bacilli > Caryophanales > Bacillaceae > Bacillus > Bacillus sp. FSL K6-2431. The sequence continues at coordinate 1,744,661 of NZ_JBBOSQ010000001.1, forward strand.
TGATGAGTGCCTCCTGATAGAAGAAAGTCACGGCCGATCTGCTCAAATAATTCTTCTCTTGTGATAATATCTTGGTATTCTTTCCATACCCTCCATCCATTTTCTAAGATGGGAGCTCCTCTTGTCATGAGGTCTTGCTGAGGGATGCGATATTCAGCCAGATGGAAAGCTGTCAGACTTTCAAAAGATGTACCAATCAGCAGCACCTGAGCCTGAACATCATACATGCGGGCTAGAGGCGAATGTTCTCCTAATCCAAAAGAAAGTGCGTGGTGTTTCAGAAGCTCATGTTTCTTTTTCCCCCAGGCCGTGAATGAAAAATGAGGATGATTGCTTCTCGCCACGCCCGGGTATTTCCAAAACGTTTCCGCTACCTTTCCCATTGCTGTTGGCATCGAGTAAGCTGGATCAAATGCAGGCATCGTGTCTTTGATCGATTTCCACCATGAAAAAGGAACAGGCGGATCGATCCAATCAGCGGGCTCAGAAAGCTCTAACGTTTGTGCCGGCATGATTAGTGTCCCCTCTTCTGTTAAGGTTTCCATCAATGCTTGTATGAGGGCAACAGCGCCTCCGTTTACCCATCCAATAGATGATAAAGATGAGTGAACACATAAAATCATGCCTTTTTTCACACCAAGTTGAACCAAGTCTGCTTTGATTTTTTCCTTTGTCACCGGTCCAGCTTGATTTTCGATTAATTTTTTCATCGTTTCCTTATCCTCCTGCGTCTCTTTTCTTACTGCTGAATGAGACGCTTAACCGCAATAGACAGTTTATAATTTGCGTAATTTGTCAGCTCCGTTAAAAACAGATCCAGTTCATCATGACTGGAGAAATGACCTTCAGCCATATAACAGCCCTCACCACTTATTTTAAATAAATTCTTGATCTCTTCCTGTCGGTCGAGAAAGGACAGAAGCGGTTCGTGATGATGACTGCGAGTATAGAGCTGCATAAATGTTTGAATGGTCTTTTGCGTCCGCCAGTCAATCGAAATGGTATATGCTTCAATCACACCCTCTTCTTCAAGCTTTAACACACGATTTGCAACAGCTTGACCCGTTAAATGAACTTTTTCACCTAGCGCTTTCATAGTTAATCGGCTGTTTTTTGAGAGCTCTTTTAATATATCCAAATCGGTTTGGTCTAACATTGGCTCACCTCTTTCAAAAATCAAGTCCTTCTGATGAAAGACTTTCATTACCCTCTGTCACATGGAACTCTTTTAATATACTGTAAACTTAAGCAGAAAAAAAGGAGGCCTTTTCATGAAAATCACACTCATTCGGAATGCTACTTTCTACCTTGAATATGGTCAGGCAACTTTCTTCATTGATCCCTTTTTAGCAGCAAAAGGAACATATCCACCGTTTCCTCATACAGCCAATCAACATTTGAACAATCCGATTGTTGATTTGCCTGTAAACATTGACATAGACAACATGCTACACCCAGATGCTGTCTTACTCACTCATTTGCACGTGGATCACTTTGATGACGAGGCGAAACAAAAATTAGACCAAGACCAACCCATTTATACGCAATCGGATAATGACAAAAAAGAAGTTGAAGAGGCTGGTTTCCAGCATGTCACATGCATTGAAGATGAAATAGACATTTATGGTGTTCATATTCAGCGGACAGGTGGACAGCATGGGACAGGAGAAATTGCAAAGCGGATGGGACAGGTCAGCGGTTTTATTTTCTCTCACCCTGATGAACCTACCCTTTACATTGCAGGTGATACCATTTGGTGTGATGAGCCGAAGGAGGTTATCAATACTTGCAAACCAGATGTCATTGTGGTCAATAGCGGAGCTGCTCAATTTTTAGAAGGCGATCCGATTACGATGACGAAGGAAGACATTTTAGACGTTCACCGTTCTCACCCAACTGCACAAATTGTCGCTACTCACCTTGAGGCAGTGAATCATTGCTTACTAACAAGAGCCTCTTTACAATTTTACATTCAGGATCATCAAGCAGCACAAGCCATTTTTGTCCCTAAAGATGGTGAAAGTCTCTCCTTTTGAATAGATTGATAAACAATAAAAAACCGGCACCTCGCTGCCGGTTTCATCCTTATGGTCGATGGTGCTGTGGTTTTTTCAGCAATGGCACAAATCCGTTGTTTTTCAAATGATTGTAATGCTCATCCATCCGTTTCGTAATATGTGTACCTTGTTCCTTTGTTAACACACCATATTGGACGTACTTCTCAATCACTTCTTTTCGTTTAGAAAGAATTTGCTGCTCAAGCGTTTCAATTTGTTTTTGTTGTTCTGTCGTTAGTTTTACTTGATGCGTTACTGGACGCTTTTCCATTTGGGGTGTTTCTCCATGAGCTGTTTCCATATAAAAACCAGACAACAGCATCATCGATAATATGATCAATCCACTTATTCTTTTCATCATTTTATTCCCTCCTTTATTCGCATTTATTTTGTGCACACTTTCCTTTTTTATACATATTCCATCACACAAATTGCACATAATATTCTTACTTTTTCGCTTTTCTTCTGAAAACGTTGTCCTAACAGAAAAAGCGTGCTATGTTTTGTTTTGTATAAAAAATAGAGGAGGATTCTTAAATGAGTCGTTTTTATCATAGAAAATCGATCTGGGTAATGCTTGTTGTGTCTGCTTTCATACTTGTCTTGTCTGCTTGCAGTCAATCAGGCTCTTCTCAGTCTGGAGATTCAAAGTGGGATGAGATTCAAAAGAAAGGGAAAATCGTGGTTGCTACTTCAGGCACCCTTTATCCAACGTCATATCATGATACCGCTAATGGCAAGGATCAATTGACTGGTTATGAAGTGGAAGTGGTCAAAGAAGCATTTAAACGCCTTGATGTGAAAGTAGAATTTAAAGAAATGGGCTATGATGGCATGCTGAGCGCCATTAATTCTGGTCAAGTGGATGCCGCTGCAAATGACATTGACATCACAGATGACAGAAAAGATAAGTTCGCCTTTTCAACTCCTTATAAATATTCTTATGGCACGGCGATCGTAAGAAAAGATGATTTGTCTGGCATTAAAACGTTAAAAGATTTAAAAGGAAAGAAAGCAGCTGGTGCTGCCACAACGATTTACATGGATGTCGCTCGCAAGTACGGTGCGAAGGAAGTCATTTATGATAATGCGACAAACGAGCAATACTTAAAGGATGTCGCTAACGGTCGTACAGATGTCATTCTAAATGATTATTACTTGCAGACACTAGCTCTAGCTGCATTCCCGAAATTAAATATTACGATTCACCCTGACTTAAAATACATGCCAAACGAACAAGGTTTTGTGATGAAGAAAGACAACACAGAGCTTCAAAAAGAATTAAATCGTGTCTTAAAAGAAATGAAAAAGGACGGAACCATGAAAAAGATTTCCGAAAAATTCTTTAATCATGCAGACGTCTCAAAGAAAATAAATGCTGATGTCGAAGATGTCGACATTTCTAAATAAGGAGCCACAAGCGTGGGAGATATTCATTTAGAATATATATTTAATCCTGCACTGGCAAAGGCGTCATTTCCATTTGTCATGAAAGGCATCTGGTTGACGCTGCTCATTTCCTTTGTGAGCATGTTTTTTGGCACCATTCTTGGCTTTTTTATTGCGCTTGCCAGAATGGCGAACACGTGGATGCTTTGGCTGCCTGCACGGCTGTATATCTCATTCATGCGTGGTGTGCCCATTCTGGTGATTTTGTTTATTCTTTATTTTGGATTTCCTTATATCGGCATTGAGTTTACAGCGGTCACTGCTGCCATTATTGGATTCAGCTTCAATAGCGCTGCCTATATTGCAGAAATCAATCGGGCGGCCCTCTCATCTGTTCCAAGTGGACAGGTGGAAGCTGCCAAATCACTAGGGCTCAGCTATTGGCAAACGATGCGCGGTGTCATTTTGCCTCAATCCGTCCGCATCGCACTGCCACCATTGACCAATGTCATGCTCGATTTAATCAAGGCCTCCTCACTGGCTGCGATGATAACTGTACCCGAGCTTTTCCAGCAAGCAAAGATCGTAGGTGGGCGCGAATTCGATTATATGACCATGTATATTTTGGTCGCCCTCATTTACTGGGGCATTTGCAGCGTAGTCTCATTGCTTCAGGACTTTTTAGAAAAACACTATGCAAAATATCTGTAACAAAAAAGAGCAGATCCAATCGACCTGCTCTTTTTTAGATTCAGCTTTAATGTATTAGCCATAACCACGCATATAACCCCAGTAAAGTAAGGATCAAGGTTGGGATGGTCAGGAAGATTCCGGCTTTCATGTATGCACCCCAAGAGATATGGACGCCTTTTTTCTTAAGAACATGAAGCCACAGCAATGTCGCCAATGAGCCGATAGGGGTCATTTTCGGACCAAGATTGGAGCCGATGACATTGGCATAAATCAGTCCGTCTCTCATGACGCCTGCTGTATCTGTATGACCGATTGCTATCGCATCAATCAATACGGTAGGCAGATTGTTCATGACAGAGGACAGCACTGCGGCAAGCACGCCCATAAACATCGTTCCCGCAAGCAAGCCATGCGATGCTCCTTGTTCGATCCATGCTGCCAATATTTCTGTGAGACCGACATTCTTCAGTCCATATACGACGACATACATGCCGATTGAGAAAAAGACAATGGACCACGGTGCTTCTTTTACGACACGTTTTGTCGCCACTTGCGGACTTCTTCTTGCCAGCCACAAGAAGACAAGGGCAATACCGCCCACAATGATGGAGACCGGAACCCCAATGAGTTCCCCTGCAAAATAACCGACAAGCAAACAGCCAAGCACATACCAAGACAAGCGGAACATGCGGATATCCCGGATTGCTGATGCCGGTTCCTTCGCCTGTGATACATCGTATGTTTTTGGGATAAGCTTTCGGTAAAACACATAAAGCACTAGCATGCTTGCTCCAAGCGACACAAGGTTTGGCACGAACATGTTTGCTGTATATTCTAGAAACCCAATATGAAAATAGTCGGCTGATACGATATTGACCAAGTTACTAATAACAAATGGCAAGGAGGTTGTATCTGCAATAAAGCCGCTCGCCATCACAAAAGGCAGGATCATCCGCTCATCCAGCTTTAACGCTCTCACTACAGACAAGACGATCGGGGTCAAAATCAGTGCCGCTCCATCATTCGCAAAAAAAGCAGCCACGACAGCGCCGAGCAATGTTAAATAAATAAACATGCGGACACCGTTCCCTCTTGCGGCTTTTGCCATATGCAGTGCAGCCCATTCGAAAAACCCAATTTCATCTAAAATTAACGAAATAATAATGATGCCAATAAACGCAAATGTTGCGTTCCATACTATCTGCGTCACTTCCCACACATCGCCCAGATGAACGACACCAAAGGCAAGTGCAAGAATGGCGCCTCCACATGCTGACCATCCAATGGTTAAACGTCCTGGCTGCCAAATGACAAGGACGAGGGTCAGGATGAAAATCAAAATGGCCAAGGTGACTGCTCCCAAAGGTGGCCCCCCTTTCATAAAATCCTTATCTATCATACAACGAAACACAGCCGTTGTATGCCATTTTCACATGAAAACCCGCAGGTGATCCCGGGCACCTGCGGATTCGATGACTATTGATCTTTTTTCATCAGCATTAATTCAATAAATAACTCACATCGCTGGCTGAAGTGACTTAAATCGATTGAGGTCATATCAAAGATTTGTTTCATTCGATAATTTAATGTATTTTGATGAATAAACAACTGCTCCGCGGCTGGCTTTAGCTTGCAGTTATTCAATAAGTAGACTTCAAGCGTTTTTAAAAATGAGGTTTGGCTGTCACGGTCTTTTTCTTTCAAACGTAATAAATCTGGATTGAAGTCATTTTTCTTTTTTTGATGACTGTAAATTGAGTCTAAGAACCGGAAAACCCCCAGATTCTCGTAATCATATGGAATCAGCTCTTGTCCCCCCACAATTTTCACAGCCTTCACGACCTCTATCGCTTCAAATCGACTTGTGCTCATTTTCATGACATCTCGATATTCTCTTCCCATTCCAATATACAATGGAGAAGGATGGGCATGCGCTTTCGATTGCAGGTGAGCGATGACGTCAGCCGCAGTCGCTTTCGGTGAGTGCCGGTCTGACAAGCTGCCCAATATCACGACAATGTCGGCTTGAACGGAGTATACGTGATTCACCTTGTCTTCTAGCTGCAAATACGTCCGAATGACGTCCTTTACATCTTCTGCCGTCTCACTTTTGTTATCGGCAGCGTGTACGACCATGACAGTAAACACCGCTGGCAGCGGGATGCTTAAATTCTCAGCCTCCCACTTCAGTTCTTCTTCTGTATAAAAATGATCATCCATGACCTTTTTGAAAAATTCTTCAATCTTGCCTTCCTTTTTTTCCAGCTGTTTCTTATTCTTATAAATCACTTTTCCCACTTGAAAGGAAGCTTCATGCAAAAATTGCAGCTCCTCCTGCGTGAGGGAATCCTCAATGTCCTGCACCCAAATAAAGCCTACAACCTCTTGTTTGTGCTTGGCGCTCACAGCCACCCGCCGATTAAACCCGAGCTCGTCATGACCGCTCACATAAAAAGGCTTTGACTCCTTGTGAAGCCGCTCGATGACCCCTGTTTTCTTTAACCAATCGACTACAGACCCCGGACATTCCTTTGAGAAAATCGTTTGCTGATTGACTGGGTCAAACTGCTGAATGCTGTAAGAATTATAAGCAAGGAGCTGACACTCTGTGCTTTCTAAAATGACTGGTTTTTTTAAATACCCGCTAATAAATGCAATTAACTTATCGACATCAAAAAATGTATGAAGCTTTTCTAATATCTCTTCCATCCCGATTGCTCCCTGATTAAGTAATACATTTATCATACTTCTTTCCGGACAGATTTGCATAGAAACAAGTCGTAGACAAGCAAAAAAAGCATGAACCCGTGTGCACAGGTTCATGCTTTTCCAACTTAAAACATTTCACTAATCGTTTTTGCCTGCATGTGTAGAGCTAGGTAATCTGGACCGCCTGCTTTTGAATCGGTTCCTGACATTTTGAATCCGCCGAATGGGTGGTATCCCACGATGGCTCCTGTGCAGTTACGGTTAAAGTAGAGGTTCCCTACGTGGAACTCCTGCTTCGCACGGTTGATGTGATCACGATTATTGGTAATGACAGCACCTGTCAAACCATATTCCGTGTTGTTGGCTACTTCAAGTGCCTCATCAAAGCTAGATACTTTCGAGAAGGCCAAGACAGGTCCAAAGATTTCTTCTTGCATCAAGCGAGATGTTGGCTCAAGATCTGCAAAAATGGTTGGGTGAATGAAATATCCTTCTGAATCATCACTCGTTCCGCCAGTGACTAAGCGGCCTTCCTGTTTGCCAACCTCGATATAATCCGTGATCTTGTCAAAGGACGCTTGATCAATGACAGGTCCCATGTAGACATCCGCAGAAAGAGGATTCGCTGTTGTTTTCGTTTCTGTGATTTCCTTCACTCGCTCGATCACTTGGTCATACAGCTTCTCGTGGACGACTGCCCGAGATCCAGCTGAACATTTCTGACCTGAAAAACCGAAGGCTGATGTGAAAATGGCATTAGCCGCTAATTCGACGTCTGCATCCTCATCTACAACCACTGTATCCTTACCACCCATTTCAGCAATGACACGCTTTAAATGCTGCTGACCTGGCTGTACTTTTGCCGCACGTTCAAAGATACGTGTCCCTACTTCTCTTGAGCCAGTGAATGTAATCAGGCTTGTTTTCGGGTGATCGACTAAGTAATCTCCAACTTCAGCTCCGCTTCCTGGTACAAAGTTCACCACACCCTTTGGAAGACCTGCTTGCTCAAGCTCTTCCACAAAACGTGCCGCAATGACAGGAGTTGCACTTGCAGGTTTTAAGACAACTGTGTTCCCTGTAACGATTGGTGCTACTGTTGTTCCTGCCATAATGGCAAACAAGAAGTTCCACGGCGGAATGACGAGCGTCACGCCAGTTGGTGTGTATACGTATTGATTGTGTTCCCCTTCGCGGCTGTTCACTGGTTTGCCTTTCGCCAGCTCCAGCATTTGACGAGCATAATATTCAAGGAAGTCGATCGCTTCTGCTGTATCTGCGTCCGCCTCGTTCCAAGGCTTACCTGCTTCTTTGACAAGAAGGGCTGAATACTCATGCTTTTTACGGCGAATGCTTGCCGCAGCACGGAATATGACGCTGGCTCTTTCTTCTGGAGACGTATAGCGCCAAGTTTCAAATGCTTTGGCCGCAGCCTGAACCGCTTGTTCTGCCTCTTCTTTCCCGGCCTTTGATACGGTTCCAACAACTTCATCCTTTTTCGCTGGATTGATCGAGACAATTTGGTCTTTCGTTTCGATTTTTTCGCCATTAATCACGAGCGGATAGGTTTGACCCAGTGATTCTGTTACCTTTGCTAATGCTTGTTCAAACGCTTTGCGGTTTTCTTCCTGGCTAAAATCCGTGAATGGTTCATGTTTGTAAGGTGTTGTCATCTTTGTCACGCTCCCGTTTCAAATTATTTTTTCGTCATTCCTTTTAAAGCAAAGGCAATGTTTGCCGGCCGTTCTGCAAGACGTCTCATGTAGTAGCCATACCACTCTCGTCCATACGGGGTATAGACCCTCATTTGATAGCCTTCCTTCACAAGTGACTGCTGCGTTTCTGATCTCATGCCATACAGCATTTGAAATTCGAACTGACTTGTCGGTATATTGTGTTTTTTTACAATATTTTTCGTGAACTCGATCATTTGATCGTCATGTGTCGCAATGGCTGTATAGTTCCCTGTAAGTAATTGCTTTTCGATCAGTTTCTTGTAATTCTGATCAACGTCTTTTTTGTTCGGATACGCCACTTCGGCGGATTCCTTATAGGCACCCTTTACAAGTCGTAAAAATGGTTGCAGCTCATTGAGGTCATCAAGATCCTTTTCTGTTCTGTACAAATACGCCTGCAGGACCGTACTAACATACTCATATTGAGATTTCATCTCTTTAAAAATGTCCAGCGTTTTTTGACAGCGCTGTTCATCCTCCATATCGATTGTCACCATGATACGGTGTTTTTCTGCCGTATCTAAAATACGTTTCATATTGCGATACACAAGGTCATCGTCAATATCCAGGCCGAGTGATGTCATTTTGAGTGACACGTGGGAATTGAGCTTGGCCTCTGCAATCCGCTGAATGGTTTGAATACACTCATCCGTCCGCTCATTTGCAATCTCTGCCTTTGTGACAAACTCACCAAGGTGATCGACTGTTACAGCCATTCCTTGATCATTTAATCGTTTAATGACAGAGATAGCGCTCTCAAAATCTTTCCCACCGATGATTTTCTTAGATGCAACAGCACTTCCCCAATTACGAGCAATATGGTTCAAGAGACTGCTTTTTGACAAAAACAAGAAGAAATTTCTTGTGACCGACTCCATAAAGGGCACCTCCCACTCTTTGTAAGCTATGTCTTTATTGTAAGGCTCATAAGCTGTCCGCTACAATATTTGAAGATGACAAAAATTCTGACTTTTTTTGTGGTTTTATCACAATAAGAGATAAAAAAGAGCCTGCCGCTATCCGGCTGGCTCTTCCCTCCTACGCCCACACCTCATCAAGGGTAGACTGCAGCAGCTCATTTAATTCTTGCATCAGATTGTCTTTCGGTTGATTGTAGCTTTTCACCAATTCATCAAAACGCGCCAGCTCTTGATCAATAAATGGATGGACATGAGCGAGACGGTTCTCTACATCCATTTCTTCTCCGTCCATTTTACGTTTGAGCAGTTCGTGAATTTCTGCTAAAAGCGGGCCTTCCTCCACTAGCTCCTCGAGCAATTCATGAAAGTCCATCGGTGGAACTGTCCGGTAACGCTCAATCCACTGACAGGCAAGCAGCGGACGAAGCACATAGAAATACTTCTTGATTCGCACCTGCTCTCCTCGTAAATGCCGACTCTCATTCCGCTTCGCCATATTGAGGTAATGATACATCAAAGCCGCAGGGTAAAACGCTCGATCTTTTAATTCTCTTAGCTGCTTTGCCAAAGAGAAAGATTCAGCATAGATGATATCAGAAGACAGCCATTCCATAATGGACGGATTTGATTTATTGAATAGGCGCAGTGCCTTTCTAAGCTCCCAGCCGCTGATATCAAGCATGTCATCAATCGGCCGTTCAATGACATCACGATGCTCTTCCATCGCCCAATACCATTCTTTCCGGGGAACATATAAAAAACGAACATCATAATCACTATCGGTCGAGGGAAAACCCCATGCCCTGCTGCCTGATTCGACGGCAAGGCAAATCTTTACGTCATACGTTTTTTCAATGATTTTCAGCTCTTCCTTAATTCTCTCTCTCAAGCGTCCATCAACTCTTTCTATAGAATTCTGCATGACTTCTTCACGTTTTGGGAAAATACGAATAAGACATATATGAAAAAGGAGTTGGATCTAATGTCTATATCTCGCATTATGAAATGGATCACTGGGATTTTTGAAGCCTGCCTTGCCATCCCTGTGATCGGAGGTCTATTCGTTATCAGTAATGGCTATACACCGCTCATGGTCATGCTTATTCTGCATATTATCACACTCGTCTTATCGAAGCGAGACCAGGGACCAATGATTGGAAGCATCATCGGAATTGTCACATCCTGTCTTGCCTGGATTCCGATTCTCGGATTCATTCTTCATATCATCACTGCCCTTGCTCTCATTATCACCGCGTTAGTGCCTGATGAAAAAACGAGACAGAATACGAGCTATTAAAAAAGAGGCCCTCCTAGAGAGTGGCCTCTTTTCTTTTAATTCGTTAAATGCTTTTGTAAAAAGGCAAGCTTCTCTGTTTGAAAAGCCGGGATGTACTCGTGTCCAAAGTAGCGATACACCTTTAAATCTTTATCTGTTTCTAAATGGTTGTATACCGCAAACACAGTAGATGGCGGGGTGATTTGGTCGATCAGACCGATCGCCATCAATGTGGGCTGTTTCACCCATCCGGCTAAATTGATTAAATCAAAATAGCTTAACGTCTCAAATACCTTTTCTTCCGCTTCTGGGTCGCTGTTTCTGCGAAAGTATGAATTGATTTCTAAATAAGGCTGCTCCAATGCCACATCCACTGCACGCTCGAAATTTGATAAGTACGGATAATCTGCCACGACGACCTTCGGAATGTCTGAAAGTGCTGCAGCTGCAACCGCTAGTGCACCACCCTGGCTGCCGCCCACCACGCCGATTCGGTGTTCATCCACTTCTGGGAAGGACTGAATCACGTCGAGCGCTCGAACCGCATCTAAATAAACACCACGATAATAGTAGGTCTCTTTCGATAAAATACCTTTTGTCATCCATCCCAGAGACTGCCCTGCTGGTGTCACTGTCTTATCTTCACTGCCGCCTTGACCGCGGACGAGCATGCCAAATGTCGCATAGCCATGCAGTGCCCAATTGACGATGTCATGAATGTCGCCGTCATAGCTTGCATTATAGCCATGAAAACGAACGAGTGCTGGATGCGGACCTGTTTGATCTGGTACCGCATACCAGCCTTCAATTTGAGATTGACCAAAGCTTTGAAACGTCAGGCGGTACACCTTAACGCCCTTTACTGGATAATCATAAGGTTCAAGTGCTGGCTCTGCCTCCACTTGGTTCAGTTCTTCAAGCGACGCCTTCCAAAAGTCTGAGAAATCAGGACGTGCTGTTTTCTTCGGTTTATACTTTTTTAGCTCATCTAACGGTAAATCAAACAATTGCATATCCTACTATCCCCCTTTGTTTTATTAGTTGTGTGTATCATATCACTGTTTTCTTGACGAAGAAAGACATTTTCATTACAAAAGACAAAACCTTCTGACATTTCTATTGGCAAAGAAGATTGAAACCTTTATGATAAAGAAACTGGCTTGAAAACTAGAGATTCTCAGTCAAAAAAATCGATCGACCCATTCATGGATTTCATATTTGCAATCATCGAATAAAGGAGGAACCTGTATGAAAATCGCCCTTGTCCAGATGGACGTACAAATTGGAGAACCTGATGTGAACTTTCAAAAAGCAGAAGCATTTTTAGAAGTAGCGATCCGCGAGCAGCCTGATCTGATCATTTTACCCGAAATGTGGAATACTGGTTACGCTCTTGAAAAAGCCGATCAGCTGGCGGATGTAAACGGTGAACGAACAAAACAGCTTTTCTCTTCCTTTGCCCGTAAGCACCAAGTCGTTCTCATTGCAGGAAGTGTATTGAACAAGCGCACAGAAGATGAGAGGATCACCAACACGATGTATGGATTTAACCGCCAAGGTGAGCTTTTAGTCGATTATGACAAAATTCATTTGTTCCGCTTAATGGATGAGCACAACTATTTAACCGCTGGTGATCAGCTTGGTTTATTTGACTATGATGAGGATGTGAAGATCGGGGCGATGATCTGCTACGACCTTCGCTTTCCGCAGCTTTCCAGAACACTTGTCAACAAAGGGGCGAAGGTGCTTATCAATACGGCGCAATGGCCGTCAGCAAGAGTGGATCATTGGCGCAGCTTGCTCATCGCAAGAGCAATAGAAAATCAGTCATTTATGATTGCTGTTAACAGAACAGGCACAAGCAGAGACACTGAATTCCCTGGACACTCCATGGTGATTGATCCACTTGGCCGTATTCTGCTTGAAACAAGTCATGAGGAAGACATTTATTATGCGGACATTGACCTTCAGCTAGTGGATGAAGTGAGACAGCAGATTCCTGTGATGACAGATCAGCGTCTGGACATCTATTAGAAAGCAGGGTGCTCCCCTGCTTTTTTCATTTAATTAAACGTTTGTTTAAGCTTTCCCTTGATTCTGGTAAAGGTCCATTAGGGCTTGAGCGGCTTTCGTTAAATACCTTTCTTCCACATACGCAAACACAAGAGTGCGGGTTGGGCATGAATCAATTTTCAAATAAGTGACTTCGTTCCTGTCCTCTTGTGCCACCATTTTCGGCACAACTGTCACACCTAGTCCATTTTTGACCAATGCCTGCGCTGTTTGAATATGACTTGTTTCAAAGGTAATCTTCGGCTGAAAACCATGATGAAGACATAGTTCCGTGACCACTTGCCGAAAGCCGTATCCCTCTTTCAGCATAATGAATGCTGCGTCTTCCAGAAGGCGAAACGGAACAGCCCCTTTCTGATCTGCTTGATTGATGATTTCGTTCAATTCATCTGTTAACCAGGGCTGAGCAGTTTGCGGAACTGCGAGAAGAAGCGGCTCTGTCAGCATGTGTTTCGTTTTCAATGATTCATGCTCGACCGGCATAGATAAAATAGCCAAATCCAGCTGACCAGCCAATAGAAGTTTTTCTAGCTCACGAGGTGATTCTTCTATTAGTTGAACGTGAACATGAGGATACGTTTGGCAAAAGGTTTTTAATAAACCGGGCAAGACATATCCCCCTGTGACGGCTGGCGCTCCAATGTTCAGCTCTTTCCCCACCTCATAAGCTGCTTCTCCCATTTCACGCAGCAAATCATCTCTTTCCTTCAAAATGTTCTCAGCCCTTTTAATGAATCGACTCCCTTGAGGTGTAGGCGTGACTTGTCCATATTTTCGAATAAATAGGGGTGTATCTAATTCCTCTTCCAGCTTCTTAATTTGTTGGCTTAAAGAAGGCTGTGCAATGTGAAGCTGGTCCGCTGCTTTTGTAAAACTTTTCTGCCGGTACACTTCCATGACATATTCCATCATTCGTATATCCACTTACATCACCTCATAGGTTTTAACTATTCATGTCATATCTTTTATGTCTTAGACAAATAACAAAAGGAATTTTACGATAAAGAGACAACAAAAGGGGGAGAAGAAATGAATCCATATGCTAAAGCTGAAAACCAATTCTCACAAAATGCCGAGAACTATCGAGATTCACCTATATTTGCAGCCGGAGAAGAGTTGGAATGGATAAAAGAGGCAGCAAATACGAAGGGTCATGAGCATTTACTTGATATCGGCTGCGGAGCAGGGCATACCGTTTTTTCCTTTTCAGACATTATTTCTAAAGGGATCGGCATTGATGTCACGCAAAAAATGATCGAGGTTGCAGCAGCACTTGCAAAAGAACGCCAGCAGCTGGAACATATTACTTTTGAACGGGCAGCCGCAGAAGCATTGCCATTCGCTGATGAATCATTTGATATCGTGACGTGCCGGTTTGCCGCTCACCACTTTCCAAACCTTCCCGCAGCCATGTCCGAAATCAGCCGGGTCTTAAAAAAAGGCGGCGCATTTCTGCTCGTCGACCATTATGCACCTGAGAATACGGCACAGGATTCATTCATTAATCAATTAAACAGACTCAGAGATCCTTCTCATATGCGAGAAAGCTCTTTATCAGAATGGGAAGAGCTTTTCGCTGCCAACAAACTGACTCAAAAAGAGGTTCGTTACTGGGATCTGCAAATTGATTATCAGGACTGGATCACACGTGGACGCACACCTGAGAATGTTCAAAAGGAGATCGTTTCCCACCTTCAAGCCGCAGACCCTGATACAATGCAGCTATTTCAGCTTCAATTCGATGCACAGCACCAGCCTATTTCCTTCTGCTTAAAAGCTGCACTCATTCAAGGAATCAAGAATTGAACTGATAGAAAAAGTCTACCTTCATCGGTAGACTTTTTTATTTCGAATATACATCTTCACTGTCTCACAGGTATTGCTTTTCATGTTCGTGACACGTCCCTCCTCACAACAAGGAGTGCTACATCTTGTTTCTATTATAAGATAAAAGAACGGAGATCGGTTAGGCATTTTAAAAATTGTACGTAGATCCTCTGAATAAAAAAAGAACCTACCCTCTTTGGAATAAGTTCTTCACTGCGTGCGTCAATCACGGTGCAATATCCTCTAATACTTTCTCACGCGTTTCGATCATTTTAAAAGCAAGAATTGCTCCCACTACAGTCACACTTGCGAAAAGAATAAAAATAGTTGAAACACCGCTCACCTCTAAAATAAAGCCTATCATAATAGGAGCAATCGCTGAGGCCAGTCTAAGCCAAGCAGTAGCAAATGCCGTTCCAATCACCCTCATACGTGTTGGATAAATTTCAGGTGTATATAAATAGAGAAGAACTGTAATTGTCCCCATCATTCCGTAAGCAGCGGACCCTAAATAGATCACACTTTCTGGAGAACTCGCTCCGCTGATCCATAAAGCCGTTAATAAAGCACCTGTTACGATAAATGCAATGGTTGCCCAGCGCTTTCGTCCTACTTTATCAATTAAAAATGCACAAGCGAATACACCTACGGTCTGTAAAATATTTGTCAGAGAGGCTGCCCTTAATGAATCTCCAACTGGCAAATTGTAAACCGTATTATAAAGACTTGGTAACCAGTTATTTAAACCATTCGATACAAAGTAGGCAGAAAACCATAGTCCCCATACGATCAATGTTCTTTTACGGTAAAAAGTTGAAAAAAGCTCTTTCCAATCGCCCTTTTCAGTACTATTATATACTTGTTTTACAGGCATTCGTTTGTCAGTACTAGCTTCAATTTCTTCAATAATTCTTTCGGCCTCATCTAATCTGCCTTTCGAAATAAGCCATCTTGGAGATTCACGTAACATAAAAAAGAATACAAAGACGATTAGACCTCCAATGCCTCCAATTAAAAACATCCACTTCCACCCAAAGCTAGGTACAACAAATGCGCCGATTTGAGCTGAGATCATTAACCCTAAAGGAAAAATCATCTCATAAAGCATAAAAAATCTGCCTCTCCCTTGAGCCCGGGATAGCTCATTGATATATGAGGCTGCTACCGGCACCTCTCCTCCTACCCCAATTCCTTGTATAAAACGAAAAATAAACAGTGCCATAAAATTACCTGAAAACACACATGCAATACTCATGACGGACATGAGGAGTATAGTCCACTTTGCACTAAAAACACGGCCACGCCTTTCTGCTAACCATCCAAAGAAAATGGCACCAATCGCTTGTCCTATATAACCAGACCCAATAAGAAGACCAATTTGAGCAGGTGATAAACTCCACATGCCGATGAGAACTGGGAGAACAAACGCTAAAGACAGAGCATCAAAAGCATCAAAAAAGGTGGCAGATCCCATAATGATACGAGGCTTTAAATGCCATCTAGAAAAAGGTACACTTTCCATTCTCGTCAATAGTTGTGAAGCTCTATCAACAACTTGCCCATCATGAGAATTTGAATTTCCGCTGACTTCTAACGTCATGATATCTCCTCCTTATTAGAGGAAATGATGCAAAAGTACATGCCGAAGAGCGCTAAAGAAATCGCTTACATTTTAAATCAAGAGACATTCTAGAGCGTTCATACGAGTTTTCAGCATCTATCATTTCTTTTTTGGCGTTCCCGTGGTGCCCCGATCTATATAGTACATAGGGAAGATATGTTCCATCGCCTCTAACTGTTCTCCTTCTAATACCTGTGTTAATAAAGAAACAGCTTTTCTCCCCATTCCAACTAAATCTACATGAACTGAAGATAAAGAAGGGGTTAGAAAACTTGCAATGGGCACATCATCGGCACCAACGACTGACAAGTCATGAGGTATGGACACATTTGCGTGATCTGCAGCTTTCATGACCCCCATCGCCAAAAAATCTGAAGAGCAAACAACTCCAGTCATGTGCTGGTTTCCTTGGAGAAATTGAGAAACCACTTCTACTACTTTTCCCCCATCAAATTCATCTAACTCAAACACAAGTTCTTTGTTCATTGTTAACCCTAAATTTTTAAGTGTGCGCTCATATCCCTTGTAGTACCTCACACTATGCATCGAACTCATTGGACCATTGACCAGCCCAATGGTTCGATGACCTTTCTCAAATAAGGCCGTTACGGATTGACACACACCTTCTTCATCATCTGGCCTGACACATGGGAAAGGAGAATCCTCTAAGTAACTTCCAACAACAATAATGGGAATAGCTAAACTTTTTAACCAATCCATACTCAATTCTTCATTTCTTGGAGAAAATAAAATGGCACCATCTACAGCCTGTGTTTCAAGTAATCGCTGCTGCTGTATAGATGTAAATGACATCAACATATTGAATTCAGTTTCATCTAATTCCTTCGCAATACCATCTAAAATCGTCGAAAAAAATGGATTATTCAAAATATATGAACCACGCGGAACCACGACAGCTATATTGCCAGTCTTTCTTTTAACGAGCCCTCTAGCTCCTAAATTAGGGCGATAGCCTAACTCATCAATCACTTGTTTGATTCTTTCAGCCGTTTGAGCACCTACTCCTGGTTTACCACTTAATACTCTGGAAACAGAGGCGATAGACACTCCAGCTTTCAATGCGACATCTTTAATACTTACTGACACATTTCATACCTCCGGGAGTCTGTTGTTTTATACACTATTATAACCTGACTCACCTTCATCATGAAATCAATGGTCTGTTATCTACCGACGTTTTCCTTAAGCAAACCAACACTTTGAAGGCCCTGGCGAATTTCTTCTTTTTCCTCATCAGTTAAAGGTAATACCGGCTTCCTAGCAAGCGAGCTACTGATCAAACCTCGCTGATACATCGCTTCCTTCATGCGCAGATGAGAAGTAGATGAAGGTTCATCCATTTTATACACAGCATGCTTTAATTCAAAGATTCTATCGTAAACTTTATTAGCCGCTACAAGGTCTTTTTCTTCCACACATTTCACAAGTTCAGCGATCAAATCTGGCACGAAACAGCCGAAACCTACAAGTGCTCCATCAATGCCTTGAACCAATGTTGGCAATAAATATTCATCATGACATGTGAGTAACGATACATCTGGTGCATGTTTTTTCAATGCCCGTACATCGACCTCGTATTGTGCCATGTCTCTTTGACCAATTTTAAACGAAACAACATTCTCAATTTCCGACATTTCTAGTAATTGACTGGTTGTATATGAGGTTTTTGTCCATGTTGGATATTGATGAACGATGATTGAAATATCAATCGCTGCTGCAACATCTTTAAAGAATTGGACAGGTGACTCAGGCTGCATACCGAATCTTAGCCATGAATGTGGCGGCATGAGAAGTATACCTTCACCACCAGCTTCTTCAACGGCTTTTGCATGCTGGATTGCTTCAATTGTCCCTTCAGCAGAAACCCCAGAAATGACAGGTACTTCCCCTTTTAATTCGTCGGCTGCAATGCGCACTGCTTCAGCTCGTTCATGTGGCAGTAAAGTCATAATCTCGCCAGTATGTCCATTGACAACGATCCCGTTAATCCCTTTGTGATCCGCCACCCAACGGACAAGCTTACGAAAAGCAGGTTCATCAATTGAATAGTCATCTTTAAAAGGAATTAAGACAGCCGGGAATACACCGCTCCATTTTTCTTTATTTTTCATAAACAAATTCCTCCCCATTCGTTATAGTAAACGTTTACGGTAAGCGTTTACGTAAACTATCATAGAATGATATTGCCGGAGGTGTCAACATTATTTTTTTAAAATTATAATAATTCAAAAAACTATTGTTGAATTTTAGATACTATTTTATTTTTCCAAAAAAGAAAATAAGGGATATATTTTGTTTACCATATCAACCAAAAAAACCTCATCTTCATGAACTGGTTGAAGTATGATACCTCTTTTTCCAAACGTCAACACACCAAAAAAAGGATAAATATATTTTACTGTCAAAACATCATCCTATCTACGAAGAAAAAGACATCAATAGAAAAAAGTCTACCCTAAATGGTAGACTTTTTTTATTTCGAATATAAATCCCAGCCAAGCTTGAGTGTGTCCACAATATAATTGGCGACTTCCTCAGCCTCTAAATGATCTGTTTCCACCCTGGAGTTATGAAGAGAATAAATCTCCCGGCGTTCTTCAAACAGCTCTTTCATTTCATCAAGCGTCCGGTTGTGAAGAACAGGGCGGTTTTCAATTAAAATATCAAGCCGCTGCTTCCAATTCTCCCAAGATAGGTCAAGGAAAAGAACCGTACAATGCTTCAAGCAGGCACGTTTGATTTCTTCCTGTTTGAATGCACCGCCTCCAAGTGAGACGATCTTGAGTTGTGTATGTTCGCATAAATCGACGATATAATCCTTTTCAGCCTGTCTGAAGAATGCTTCTCCTTTTTGCTGAAACATCTCTGGAATCGTCATGTTGTATTTTTTCTCAATCTCCTGATCGACATCAATAAAATCTCGATATAGCTTTTTGGCAACTAGCTGACCAATGGTTGTTTTCCCAACACCCATAAAGCCAATGAGAACAATATTCCGCTGTCTTACAGGGATTTCTCTATTGATTTTCATGATCGTGACACGTCCTCCTTACGACAAGGAATGCTACATAACGTTTCTATTATATGATAAATGGAGCGCGAAAAGATAGGCAATCTTAAAAATTGTGTTTGACGACGTAGCCGAGCTGTTCAGAAAGCCTTTGTGCCTGTTCTTTCACTTTTTGCTGCAGCTGGGGAATGACTTCTTCAGTAAACCGTTGGGTTGGACCAGATATGGATAAACAAGCCTTCACTTCCCCATGAATGTTAAAGACTGGTGCCGCTACTGCCGCAGATCCTACCTCTCGTTCATCGATGCTGCAAGAAGTATACGTGTCAAGAATATGTTTACATTCCTTTTGCCAGTCATCTCTCATCACATGATCAGCCTCAGACGCTAATACTTTTTGTTGAAATTCTTCACTTTGAAATGCCAATAATACCTTTCCGCCTGCACCTGCGTATAACGGCAGCTTCTCACCAACCTTGACAAGATGTCGAATCGATTGCAGCCCTTCCGCCTGTTCAATACAAACCCTGCTTGTTGCATCCAGTACATACAGGTTGACGGTTTCTTTTGTTTCATCACGAAGTGCGTACATGAGTGGTTTAGCCAGTTCTCTCAATTTAATGGACTTCCCTGCAATGTATCCAAGGAGATAAAGTCTTTGACCCAATCGGTATTTCATTGTGTCTGGATTCTTTTCCACAAAATGATTCATTTCAAGTGCCTTGAGCAGTCTCGTTGTAGTAGACATTGCTAAATTCATCTCTTTTGAAATTTCCGTTAGCGTCAGCTCTTGACGTTCTTCACTAAAACAATAAAGAATATCCAAAGCGCGCTGAACCGTACGCAGTCCTGATTCTTCTTTTGACTTCTTATCAGCCATGTTCACTTTCTCCTTTTCCCCTTTGATTTCTTATCGACATAAACGATCGATTTTGCTATAATCCATTTTAAACGTTCCACTAAAAGAAAACAAATTCCACCAGTCGGAATAAAAACGATTGGAGAGGTTTGATGGAGGAGATATTTGAATGTACCTGCTCGTTTTTACACTTCTTATTAGCCTATATATTGTTCATCAACTATTTCCCGCTCCCATACTCTCCTATTTTGTTGGTCTGCTGGCCGCTGCTTCGCTCATCATTTCTTTTAAGAAAGCAAGTGGGCTTTATTTGAAAACAGGTGCTATGTTTCTCATGATTGGCTTGTTCTTATTTTTCTTATCCGACGAGCCATTGCACACGTTTTTTCTTCACTTTCATTCCATGCTAGGCTTGCTTTCTCTATTTTTCATGCTGCCTTTTATTCATTCTCTCATACATGTTGGACATTTCGATACACAATTAAATAAACTGCTCACACTGCATACAACGAGCACAAACCAGCTTTATCGCAAGAGTTCATTTGTCACTCATATTCTTGGCATGTTTTTAAATATCGCGACGATCCCCTTACTATATACATCGCTCAAACCGTCGCTGGATTCCCTAAAAGAACAAGTGAGACAACATCTTTATACACGTAACCTTTTAAGGTCATATGCATTATGTTTAAGCTGGAGTCCTGTTGAAGTGCTCGTAAGCGTCACCATTGATGCAACCAAACTCAAATATTATCAAATCGCACCCGTTACTTTTGGTTTAATGGTCATCGTGCTGGCGACAGATTGGATGCTCTTCTCTCGTCAAAGCAAACGATTCCCAAACATGGTTCAGTCCGCAGAAACAAACTCCAATCCTCGTCGAATTAAGCGAAAAACCCTTCAGCTTGCTTTCATGCTGCTGAGTTTTATGACAGCCGTCTCACTTGTCGATGCATGGATTGGGAAAGGCTATTTATTCGCTGTTGTGCTAACCATTATTCCATTTGCTCTATTATTCTCTTCTGTCATCAAAAAAAGAAAACAATATATCGCCGTCTCTGTCCCTCATTGGAAAGAAAGAACCCGTCAGCTCTCCAACTATATGTGTCTATTTTTAAGTGCTGGCTTCTTTGTCGATATGCTGCTTGCCACAAACAGTATGCAGCCGATTCAAGCATTTATTGTCAGTATATCAGACGATGCCATTTTGGTTTATTGTGTCATTGGGTTATATTTTCTGATCACCGCTCTTTGCGGTTTTCACCCGCTCGTCTCGCTTGCTTTGTTAGTCAGCATGATGGCACCTGTCATCCAAGAACTTCCTGCTCTTCCCATTGCCATCATGCTTATCGTTGCTGGAACATCAACTGTCATGTTTAGTCCTTTTAATGTTTCTGTCTCCCTGTTAGCTGATTTGATGAAGGTCAACCCTTACCGTATCACTCGCTGGAATATATGGTTTGCTGGCTTTTATATCAGCATGGGTATCGCATGTGCAACGATCATCACTATTATCTTTTATTCATAAAAAAGAGAACTCAACTTGGTTTGAGTTCTCTTTTGCTTTCTCACTCTGGTTTTAATTGAATACGTTCAATTTTCCCTACGATAAAAATGTACGACAATGCCCCGCCTAATGCGACTAAACTGACGAATAAAATCCCTCCG
The DNA here is from genome assembly GCF_038005165.1 of Bacillus sp. FSL K6-2431. Classification (NCBI taxonomy): domain Bacteria; kingdom Bacillati; phylum Bacillota; class Bacilli; order Caryophanales; family Bacillaceae; genus Bacillus; species Bacillus sp. FSL K6-2431. The sequence continues at coordinate 1,766,520 of NZ_JBBOSQ010000001.1, forward strand.
TTGTAAGAACCTGTCGCCGACACGATGAATCCGATAATAAGCGGAGTGATGATCCCAGCTAAATTAGCAAAAAAGTTAAATACACCGCCAGCCAGCCCAACCATTTCCCTTGGTGCCACTTCAGACAGCATCGTCCAAGAGATATTAGACAGTCCTTGTGCAAATGAAGCGATGGATAAAATGGTCAACACAAGCGGAATATTCGTTGTAAAGTTCGCTAAAACAATGGTACTCGTCAGAAGCAAGCCAATCACTACCGGCAGCTTCCTCGCTACATTAACGGATACGCCCTTTTTAAGCAGCCAATCAGACACATAACCTCCAAACAATACCCCAAAGAATGCAGCAATATAAGGAAGAGAAGCCGCAAAACCTACCTTAAGAAATGCCATATTTTTCGCCTCTGCTAAATAGGTCGGAAACCATGTTAAAAAGAAAAAAAGTGTAGACGCTACAGAGAATTGGCCAATATAGAGCCCAATCAATTTACGATATTTTAGAAGGGCGGCAAAGTCTGCCCATTTCAGCTTCCCCTGTGATGCTACTGTCAGTCCATCGCCTTGCCGAATCAATTCTAACTCCTCTTCATTCATCTTCGGATGCTCTTTCGGTTCGTGATAATACTTGTACCAAAAGAAAGCAAATATGATACCGAGCGCACCTGCCGTAATAAAGACGGTTCTCCAATCGAAAGTCGTCATGATCCAAAAAAGAAGAGGTGTCGCAAATGCAAGACCCACATACTCTCCAGCAGTATAAACACCTGTCGCAAAAGCCCGTTCCCGCCTTGGAAACCATGTGGTGACAATGCGGTTATTCGCAGGAAATGCGGGAGATTCTGTAATCCCAATAAACAAACGACAGCCGAATAAAAAGGCAAAGCTGTTCGCAAACGCCTGCAGGCCTGTGAAAATAGACCAGGTAATGAGTGATATCCCATACGTTACCTTTGAGCCAAATTTATCGAGAATAAAACCGCCTGGTATTTGCATCGCTGTATATGTCCAGCTAAATGCTGAAAAAATGAGGCCTAATAAGGCAGGATTTAATTGCAATGAAGATTGAATAGCAGGTGCAACAATGGATACACTGGCTCGATCAATATAATTAATGGCGGTAATAAAAAACAACAGAATCAATATGCCAAAACGGGCTTTCGTTGGCTTCATATAAGCGGGCCGCAATTCATTCCCCTTCAGTTCTGAATGCACTTTCATAACCATCCTCCTTTGTTTCCGCAGCGTGCGGTTCGGTTGAGCGCCTTAAATAACCCCTTTTTCCTCCAATTGTTTACACTCTTCTTCTGTTAAGCCAAGCATATTTGTTAAAATCTCATAATTATGTTCGCCTAAATCAGGTGCAATGTGCCGGATACTTCCGGGTGTTTTTTCAAACTTTGGAATGATCCCAGGCACCTTTACTTTTCCAAGACGGGGGTGATGCACCTCGACGATATTCTCTCGTGCTTTAAATTGCGGATGCTCGAAAATATCCTGAATACTTAAAATTGGGCTCACAGGAACGCCATGAGTATCTAGAATTTCTAATACGTCATCCCTTGTTTTCGACGCGATCCATTGAGAGACGATCGCATCCATCTCTTTGTTATGCTTCAGCCTAGATGCATTGACCGCGAATTTTTCATTCTCTAATAAATCTAATCGATTCATCGCCTCTGCCAATCGATTGAAGGTCGAATCCGTACTCGTCACAAGAACCAAATAATGCCCATCCTTTGTCACATAGGTGCCGGCAGGGCTTGAATGACCGCTTAACCCCGGTGAACGCTCACGCACCTTCCCAAGCTTGTCATATTCTGCAACCAAAAATTCTAACATACGAAACACAGATTCATAGAGGGCCAAATCCACCATTTGCCCAGTTCCTTCTGAATGTGTATCTCTGTAATACATCGCTGTCACAGTAGCAAACGCCACATAAATGCCTGCAATATAATCTGTTAAAGAAAAGGAAGGACTGACTGGATGCCGGTCTGGAAACCCTTGAATATATGTAAATCCGCTAAACGCCGTCGCAGGTGTTCCAAATCCGGCCTTGTCCTTAAACGGACCCGTTTGTCCATAACCCGATACACGAATCATAATTAATTGAGGGTTTATTTCTTTTAATACGTCGTACCCTACGCCCCATTTTTCGAGAGTTCCAGGGCGAAAATTTTCAATCAACACATCGACCTGACCTGCAAGCTTTTTAAAAATGTCTTTTGCTTCGTCTTTGTGCAGATCCAGTGTTAGAGATTTCTTATTCCGTGAGAGACCTGACCATCTAAGTGGTTCACCTTCTGCAAAAGGGCCAACATGCCGCAGCGTATCGCCTTTACCAGGAATCTCGACTTTGATGACCTCTGCACCAAAATCCCCTAGAAGCACCGCGCCATAGGGGGCAGCGATCATCGTAGAGACGTCTAATATTTTCATTCCTTCGAGCGGTGTATTCATATTCATTGCTTGACTCCCTTTCATTCAAGTGATGAAGGGCTAAATAACTTTCTATTTTAGCCCTTGTCATCTTTCTGATTAACCCGGAAGACCCTGATGATTCAAAAGGAGGGCTTACCGGAGCAGTTTGTTAATCCTTCGGAAGCTGCCCTTGCGGTGTGTAAAGCCAAATCAGCCATAAAGGTTCATCTCCTGTATTTACATGCTGGTGCGAGACACCGTCTGGAATGAACATGAAATCATTTTGTTTAAAGGACTGCCTTTCTCCATCACAAATGACTTCGCCAGATCCTTTAATCACATAATCAAATTCCTCTGAACCTGGGTGATTGTGCACTGAACTTGCTTCTCCCGGTTCAAAAATGGTGAGACCTGCCATCATATGCTCTGACCCAACAGTATCTGGTGTAATGGTTTGAAATACCTTTCGAATCATTTGCTCCTCTGGATGATCTAAACCTAACCATAATGGGTTCCCATCTTGAAACGGATTCAATACTTTAATTTTCATTGTTACTTCCTCCTCGTTATGTTTAATTCACGCTGACATGTGAGCGCTTTGAATTTGGTGAATAAATATCATTAATATTCCAATGTCCATCCGTAGGGACAGGATCATTTTTCATTGCTACATCGATGACGCAAGGCTCTTGAGATGCAATTGCTTCAGCTAAAGCTTCTTTGAATTCAGAAGCAGAGGTGATTTTAATCCCCTTCATCCCATAACCTCTTGCAATGGCAGCAAAATCCGGAGAATAGCTTTCTCCACCTTTTCTGAAAACAGTACCGTACGTCGTTTCATAGTGCGCCATTTGCAAGCCAGCTATTGTTCCAAACGCACTGTTATTCATCACAATCCACACAACAGGAATGTTCTCTTCAACGGCTGTTGCGAGAACGGATGGATTTTGACCGAATCCGCCGTCCCCAACGAGTGACACAACGACACGGTCAGGCTGGGCAATCTTTGCCCCAAGTGCGGCAGGTGCTCCAAATCCCATCGTTGCAAAGCCGCCTGGTGTTAGAATGGTCCCTGGCGTGAGCACAGGAAATTGCTGTCCGACCCCATTTTTATTCCAGCCAACATCCGTTGTAATAAAGGCATCTGGCGGTAATACTTCCCGCACTTCCTGCAAAATACGCTGCGGCTTCATTGGGAAGGATTCATCTTGAATGTTCGTCAGGTTGCTCGCCTGAAACTCCTTACGATATGCCGCAATTTCCTTTTTCAATTCAGGTCGATTCAGCCCTTCTGGCAGTCTTTCTCTCGCCACTCGATTGAGTACAGTCAAGGCCTGCTTCAGATCAGCTACTGCTCCAATGTCAACAGGATAGTTACGTCCAATTTCATTCGGATCAATGTCAATATGAATGAGCTTGGTTGATGGGAAACGGAACGTATATTCTGATTCCCACGAACTCGCATCAGCTTCAGCAAAACGGGTGCCTAAAGCCAATATATAGTCCGCCGCTTTGCACTGATCATTGATAAATTTTGTCCCCCAAAATCCTGTCATTCCAAGGGTCATTGGGTGATCATCTGGCATGGCTCCTTTCCCCATCAAAGAATGGGCGACAGGGATACTTAGATGATCAGAGAATGCCTTTAATTCTTCAGCTGCGTCAGCTAGTAAAATGCCTCCCCCTACATATAAAAGCGGCCTTTCTGCCTGCAGCAATCGATCTAATATCCGATTGGCCGTTTGATCATCAATTGAAGGCTTTTCAATGGTGTGTGTATGATGGTTGATTTGTTCAAACAGGGACACATCTAGGTCTTTTGAGAACACATCCATTGGAACAGATATCAGCACTGGGCCAGGACGGCCACTTTCAGCTAACTGAAATGCTTTTGATAAAATCTCTGGAAATAATTCTGGAATATCGACTCGCCATGCTCTTTTCACAAACGGCCGGTAAATTTCGTATTGAGAGGCATCGGAATGAAGATTGATCTCTTGATGTGGGTGCTTTCCGTAGTAATGACTCGGGACATCTCCTGCAATGACAACCATTGGAATGGAATCAAGTGCTGCATTCGCTACCCCTGTTGCCGCATTGGTGAGTCCAGGACCTAGATGACTGAGAACAACAGCTGTCTGTTTCTTTGCTCGCGCATAACCATCTGCTGCATGTGCCGCTATCTGTTCATGTCTGACATTTACAAATTGAATCGAGCTTTTTTCAAGCGCTGATAAAAAAGCAATATTCGTATGACCGCAGAGACCAAAAATATGCTCGACTCCCCGATTCTCTAAATACTGAATAACCTGTGTAGAAATATTCTTCTTCATGTTTCTCTCCTCTCACGGTGCAGCTATGAATCTGCTACTCTCTTATTCTTTGAAAAACAATAGATAGAACGCTGTTCAAATCCTGTATTGCCACTTGCCCGGGAGCTGAGCTTTCTTTCCCTACAGCAAAGGTCATGACAGATCCAAAAAGTCCACCAACCATTCTTGTAAAAGCCCCATATTCCCCCATTGCCATCGAAATAACGGGAATCGACAGCTGCTTGTTCGCATGGCTGGTCGCAGAGAGCAGTGTTAATGCATCCTCATAGGAATGCGGCATCACTGCAATCTTTGCGATGTCGGCGCCGACTGATTCTGCATTGACGAATAGCTGCACGAGACGATCCAACTCAGGGGTGCGCTGGAAATCGTGATACGACACAATTAAGGTGACCCCATTACTTTTAGCCGCCTGACTGACTTGCTGTAAATGTGTCACATCATGCATCAATTCATAATCAACGGCGTCCACAAGCTGTGTGGAACAAAGCTCGACAAGCAGAGAAACCTTCTCATTTTCTGAGAGTGATATACTTTCGCCGCCCTCCTTTTCAGAGCGGATGGTGAATAAAAATGGTATGCCCTTTGCCTTTTCTACCATTCCCTTAAGGGTTTCTATGACTTGTTCCTTGTCATGAAGGTGATGAAAAAAATCCGCCCGCCACTCTATCACATCAGGCTTCTTCTCAGTTAATACCTCGACCTCATGAAACAATTCTTCCTTTGTTTGCCCGATGAGCGGCGTACAAATCATTGGCTGACCGCCTGTCTGCACACTTTTTACCTTTTGCTGAAATGCATTCACATCCAAACGCCCCTTTCACAGACCCTGTGGAAGCACGATCATTTTGGTTTCGGTCATCTCCTCAATAGCGAAACGCGGACCTTCTCTTCCAAGACCACTTCGCTTAATTCCTCCATAAGGCCAATGATCCAGTCTAAAATTTGATGTCCCATTGATGACAACACCGCCAGTTTCAAGCTCTTTTGCTGCGTGTAACGCAACATCCAGCTGATTCGTAAAGATCCCTGCCTGCAAACCATATCGACTATCATTTGCTTCTTTAATTGCCTCCTCCAGCTCCGCATAAGGAAGAATGCTGACAACTGGGCCGAATACTTCCTCACAGACGACCTTGGCCTGTTTCGGAGGGTTCAGCAAAATAGCCGGTGTGATGCTCGCTCCATTTCTTTTTCCCCCACATAAAAGCTGTGCCCCCATACTCTCTGCCTCTTGTATCCATGTCTCAACACGCTGCGCGGCCTGTGCATCGACCATACAGCCGATATCACTCTCACTGGACAGCGGATCTCCAACGACAAGCTGCTCTACTTTTTGTTTTAATACCTCAGTAAACGACGGCATTATTTCCTGGTGGACATAAATTCTTTGAACAGAAATACAGCTTTGACCAGAATTACTAAAGCCTGTCTTGGCACAAAGGGATGCGGCTTGTTCAATATCAGCATCGTGATGAACAATCGTCGCGCCATTCCCTCCGAGTTCGAGCAATACTTTTTTTAATCCCGCAGAGGTTGTAATATGCTCTCCCCCGGCAGCCCCACCGGTAAAAGAGATGAGATTCGTTCTTTCATCAGTGACTAACTGTTTCCCAGCCTCGACCCCGCCAATCACAAGCTGCAAACTTGCCTCAGGGAACCCTGCTTCGAGAAGGAGTTTGACAAACGCTGTAGCAACAGCTGATGTTTGCGGCGCAGGCTTCAAAATAATGACATTCCCTCCCGCAAAAGCTGGACCAACTTTGTGACAAATTAAGTTGAGTGGTGCATTAAAAGGAGTAATCGCCAGCACAACTCCGACTGGTATTTTAAATGTCATGGCCATTGCTCCCTGCCCACGCGATGATACATTGCCTGGAATGGTCTCACCTACTAATCGATTCGCTTCTTCCGCCGACTGCGCTAGCGTCTCGATTGATCGTGAGACTTCATCTCTTGTATTTTTAAGCGGTTTGCCTAATTCTAACGAAATCAGTTTTGCGAAATGGTCTTTTTGTTCTTCAAGCAAGGTGGCTGCTTTCGTTAGAAGCTTTGAGCGTTCGATTGCCGATATTCCCGCTATTTGTTTTTTAGCATGCTGCGCAATAGAAAGTGCCTGTTCTATGTCTTCTGATGAGGCGAGATATGATGTACCGATCCTTTCTCCTGAGTAAGGATTGATGATATCTGTTTTCACACGATCGGTATCCATCCACTCGCCGTTTATATATGATAACGCTTTCAAACTGCTCAAATTTTCTCTCCCTCCTTGAGGTGCCGCGTTCCATGTCCTGCATAACGAACCAATCTTTCTTCGTTTGGACAAGGTCCCTTCACGAGGGCTCCCTTTGTCAGCTCCTCATATGCATGCGCCACGATGCCCATTCCTCTGGATAAGGAAAAAATGCCTTTTGCTGCTTCTGCTGGAATGTTTAATTCACATTGGATTGCAGCAGATACACCGTCTATATTCATCGTGATTTTCTTCCCTTTCAGGTGTTCAAGCTCATGTCTAATCGCTTCGGCTAACCGTAAATATATCCCACTGATAAGACCTTGCTGGACATATGTGTGACTCAGCTCATATAGACGTCTAACCCTCGGATCATCATCATGAAGCTGATGGCCGATCCCCGGGATTTTTTCCTTGCGAGTTAACCATGTGTGACATACTTGCTTGGCCGCAGACTGTATATCCTTTTGATCATCGTAGATCGCTTTGGCTTCGTATAACATACGCATGGCCTTCTCTCCGGCTCCGCCATGAATATCACCTAATAAATTCACCCCTGTTGCAACAGAGGAATTAAACGAAATGCCGCAAGTCACCGCCATTCTGGCAGCTGCAATAGATGGCGCTCTTGGTCCATGGTCCGCGCCTGCGACAAGAACACTTTCAAAAAGAGCTGCTTTTGAATCATCCAATAATTCACCAACAAGCAGTAAATAAAGCATTTGTGGATACGACAGTTCGCCAATCAGTTCTTCAATCGGATAACCTCGAAGTTCAATTGAATTTTTTTGAATATGACTAATCTCAGTTTCCCACCAAGCGCCTCCCTCTTTGTAGATTTCCAGTGCACTTCGATTTTTCATTGTGTCAATCATTCCTTTAGCTTCTTATTTGGAGGTGAACCACCTCTTTATTCCATTCAGTGGAATCTAATTTCACTTTTCGGAATGTGGTTTCATTGTAAGCGCATTCTTTTTCTTCGTCAATCATTTTTTCTGAAAATACTGTAAATAGCAGTGAAATTAAGTGAATCGAACTAATTATGCTTGCTTTTTTTGATCAAAAAAATCTTTATTTAGTTAAATGGACTTAAGTATATCGTTCTACTAATTTAATGAATTTTTGGTTATTTTGTCAAACCCATTTAAAAATTCAACATAAAAAAACCTCTCCGTCTACTGGAGAGGTCGCTTTTTTATTTCCACCAGTCATCAAACATGGAAGCGGGTACTTGGCGTTTATGCTCTGATTGAACATAGCGCTTTTCAATCGCTTCTGCTGCTTGTTCTGACACGGGCTTACCTTCTAAGTAATCATCAATTTCATTGTACGTAATGCCTAGTTCTGTTTCATCCGTTTGCTGAGGTTTGTCATCAAGCAGATCGGCTGTCGGTTTCTTTAAGTATAGGCGCTCTGGTGCTTGCAGCGCTTCTAGCAGTGTCCGGCCTTGGCGTTTCGTCAGACCTGTGAGCGGGAGAACGTCTGCACCGCCGTCACCATATTTCGTGAAAAACCCAGTGACTGCTTCGGCTGCATGATCTGTACCAATGACAAGTAATCCTTCTTCTCCTCCAACAGCATATTGCGCGATCATTCGCATGCGTGCTTTGACATTCCCTTTATTAAAATCAGACAACGGTCCGCCTGTGTCTTTTTGATATTGTTCACTGAATGCCGTCACGGCAGGCGCAATATCATATTTCCACGACTTGTCCGGCTGAATAAATGATAAAGCGAGCTGGGCATCATCTTCATCCTGCTGCACGCCATGCGGGAGACGCACCGCAATAAAGACTACCTCTTCCTTTCCTTCTTGACGCAGTTCAGATGCAGCGAGCTGTGCAAGACGGCCAGCGAGCGTTGAATCCTGTCCGCCGCTAATGCCGAGAACGAATCCTTTCGCGCCGGTTTTTTTCAAGTAGTCCTTTAAAAATCCAACCCGTTTTTCAATCTCCTGCTTCGGGTCAATTGAGGGCTGCACATGCAACTCTTGGCTGATCTTTTTTTGCAAACTCATACACTTTTCCTCCTAAGCATCCTCTACATGAAGAGAACAGGTTTTACTCTAAATTCATTGATTTGACAACGTTTTTTGAATCTTCATTATACCATGTTTTCAGGAAGAACATTTTGTAAGACGTTCCCCTATTTCATCAATGATCAAACATTCACAAATGAAAAAGACCCCGTCTATACGGACTGGCCTTTTTTCAATCAATTTCTACCCGTATAGATGTACAGCTTGCGCCATTACACTTCCCAATATCAGCAGGGCATGCGGATACGGCCACAATGAGGTCCATTTCGGCTCGCAGACGAATGTAATCACCAGGAAGCGATTTTGGCTGCTCCACAGACAGCTTTCCTTTTTCATCAATGACTGTATTCATAAAGGCATTAAAAGGATAGTACATATCCTCCTTCGGAATCCCAAATGATTCGAAGGCAGTCCTTAAATTATCGTAGCATGTATGCATGACCTCTAAATGCGTCCGTCCGTATAAAAGCTGGTACATTTCTTGCCGGCAGGCGGGCATATATAAATCATGGCACTCGACTGTATCTTCAATGACCGTAAACATCGGTTTGTATAAATTAGAATAGAGCTTATCGCCTTTTTTCACTTTGGACGAAAATAGGCTGTCCATTGTCGCGCCTTGGTCAAATTTTTCATAAAAATCCTTTTCGTGATAGGCCATGACATCTGCTACTTGCTGGCCTTCAACATCAACCACCCGCATACATTGGCCTTTTCCTAAACGAAAGCCATGTCCATCCTTTGGTAAAATCACGTATTCTCCGTTCAACACCTGCACTCCTTTCCTTGACAGTATGCCCAAAACGTCCCCTTGATCATGTATAAAAAAAGGAGCCGGTCACAAGCTAATGTCATTGAAACAGAAAGGTGTTGCACATGCATTGAAAGAAGAACAATCTCTATCTTGGTGGCAGCTTTCTCTCATCGGAGTAGGCTGTACAATTGGCACCGGTTTCTTCCTTGGTTCCAGCATCGCCATTACAAAGTCCGGTTATTCCGTCTGCATTTCTTTTTTGCTTGCTGCAATCGGAACCTATCTTGTCTTTAAGCATTTGGCTGCAATGACAGCCGATAATCCTGATAAAGGGTCATTTTGTTCCTATGCTCGTAAAGCATATGGACGCTGGGCAGGGTTTAGCAATGGCTGGGTGTATTGGTTTGCAGAAATGCTGATTACAGGAAGTCAGTTAACAGCAATTTCTCTTTTTACCCGCCACTGGTTTCCATCTGTTCCGCTTTGGGTGTTTTCTGCGATTTATTCCGCTCTTGCTCTACTCGTGATTATCATAGGGCTTTCTTCTTTTCAAAAGACAGAAAATGTCCTTGCGGTACTGAAGACAGCGGCGATTTTTCTATTTATGATCCTTGCTGTGCTTGTGTTATTCGGTATTCTGACAGATCATAAACCAACCCTTCACCTCCCAAACAAAGATCACGAATGGATGCCGCTCGGTCCGCTTGGTCTTTGGAATGGATTGATTTACGCGTTTTATGCATTTGGGGGAATAGAAGTCATGGGGCTGATGGCGGTTCATTTAAAAGACCCGAAGGATGCAGCAAAGTCTGGACGCGTCATGCTGATCATTCTAGCGGTCATCTATATCGTCTCAATTGGTCTTGCTCTCTTGCTTGTCCCGGTGACAGCCTTTAATGAAAACAGCAGTCCATTTATTACATCATTAGAGCCATTTCATTTATCAATCTTTCTTCATATCTTTAATGGCATTTTCATTATTGCCGGCTTTTCGACATTGGTTGCCTCACTCTATGCAGTCACGACGCTGCTTGGCACGATGTCGGAGCATCAAGATGCACCTGCTTGTTTTAAACAAAAAGACCCATCTCATGTCAGATGGTCTTCAATTATCTTAACTGCTGCTGGATTAATTGTCTCGATTTTGCTTGCGCTCTTTTTGTCCAAACACATCTACGAGCATCTCACAACAGCAGCCGGCCTTACCCTTCTGTACACATGGGTATTCATTCTATTCTCAAGTAAAAAGCTATCAAAGCCATCCACTCGCCAAACGTGCGAAATGATTCTTGCACTGCTCCTGATTGGAGCCGCCGTTTCAGGCACATTAACTGAGGCAAGCGGAAGACCTGGCTTTTTTATCAGTCTTGGGATCATTGCAGTGATTGCCATCATGGTGCTATTTATGAGGAAAAAGTGGAAGCAGCAGGATCAGACCGCATCATAATTTCATCATGTTTTTTAATGCAGTAAATGGACATTTGGCGGAGGCTGGTTTCTCCGCCTCATCATCTGAGAGGAAATATTGTTTCCATTCCAGATTTTTCTGATCACCATACCACTTTAACGCTGGATGAACATCTACTTGATCATATGCCTTGAGCCTTTTCCGAACAAGTTTGCTCATTTTTTGCCCGAATGTGGTGGATCCGTTCATCTTCTCAAACACCCATCTTGGTTGAAATGCCCACATCACATAAGGAAAGTGACGACTTTTTCTGAGCTTGTGAGCCGGTGTTGCGCATAAAATAAAATAGGGTTCCCCATGAAAACAAAATTCCCATTCATGATTCTCAGGATCTGTCGGAATGTCCTTTGGCCATTTCATTTCATCCTTTTCATGCAATTGCTGAACGAGCGACCAAAACTGTTCCTCATACTCTTCGAGCGAATATTCCCTCAAATCCTGCGGTGTCTCAAAAAAGCAAACAAATGAGGCATATTGACCCGTTTCTTTCGAACAACTTTGATATTCTCTCAAGAGCTGGGCCAATTCATCAACCGCATCCTCTTCCCTCGGGTCACCAACAAACCCATAGCGTAAATGATCAAGAAAAAAACCCTGTCTTCCGGGTACACATGGGAATGTATCTGCCTCATCCCCTACCATCTCTCCAAATTGCGTAAAAGCGTCCTGCTTCCATTCTTCTAGTGATCGTAGATTTTGATCAAGACAACTTTTTGCATACAACTGGGCCATTTCCTTCCACCTCGTTTTAGCGTCTTCTCCATAGCCTATGAGAAAAAAAGGCTGTGGTGACTGTCCTGAAACGACTTTCCTTGCGCATTCAAGAGGTGGATGTTCTCGTTCAAATAAATTGAGCTGTGTGTCTTTCACTCCATTCTGCTTCTTTTAATAGAGCACTTTTTTATCATCCCTATGATCGGTTCTTCATCAAAAAGACAGAATCGAGCACCCAATAAATGAAGGCTGAGCAAAAGCTAAACAGATAGACTTTGTAGCTAATGAACACGACCAGTCCATAATCAATCCATAACGCTAACGCAGAACAAACCACCCACGCCGCAAGAAAATAAATAAGTAAGTCTCGGCCTCGGAACCTTCTAGGATACCGGTGTAAAACAAGCTGAATCGGTGTAGCAAACACTACATAAGCGATTAAAATCAGCAGACTTGTCATCTCCACATAACCAAAGCCTGATTCAGTCGGGATAAATAGCATGGTATATACGAATGTTGCTGTGATGACTGATAAGATCAGCATGCACAAATAGTTGAATACTGGAAGAAAAATACGCATGGCAAAGCTCCTTGAATCCATTTTATATCTCACCATTATTCAAGAATGTGTTATGTCTGTCAATCCTTACAAAAAAACAGACTGAATGTATCAGTCTGTTTTAGATTGTTGACAAAGGGCTAAAATGATCTTTATTTTAGCCCTTTGTCTTCTTTTCAGCGTGATAGAAAACCTTTGCAGTCTAGGAAGGACGAGTACCGGAGCGGAGCGAATTGAAGATTCGTGAGCACCGGCACGCAGGACGACACCGAATGCGAGGGTTTGTCTACACGCTGAAACAGACTGAATGTATCAGTCTGTTTTTCTACCCAATCAATGCCATGATCCCTTGATAACCAAAATAGACGCCGAAACCAAGTAAAGATAAGCCTGCAAGCACGGATAAGCCATGTAAGACACGTTCACTTAAATAACGCCGAAACGAACTAGCAAGCAGTGCCATACTGAAATCCCAAATCAGCATGCCGATAAAAATAGCCATACTATACATGAGCAATTGGGATGTCCCATATTTTTCGATCGTATTGGCCAAAATACTGCCATAGATGCCAAGCCAAAATAAAATACTGAGCGGATTGGAAAGAGAAATGAAAAACCCCGTCATAAATGACTGACCCACCGAAGTGTTTCCTCCATCCTTTTTCGGACTCTCCTGCAAATTGATTTTACGCAGGCTCTCAATGCCGGTATAGGTCAGAACAAAAAAGCCGAACAGCCACAAAAAGGTTTTCACAAGAGGTGCGGTCAAAAGCTGGGCGACACCAAAATAAATGAGGAGCATATAGACAATATCCGCAGCCATTGCCCCCACACCAAAAATCCACGCGTGCCAAAATCCACTTTTAATCCCTCTGTCGATTTGAGCTGCATTGACTGGCCCAACAGGCGCTGAAAGTGACAACCCTAAAAAGATATAACCAAAAAACACCGCCACATAGACGTCCTCCTTTTGATGCTGACTTGTACATATTATTCAAACGTTCTATGGTTTAGTACAAGTCCTTTGCCATCTTTTCAGGTGGATTCAAGGAGACATTGGATATTGCTTAACGATCGGCTTTCAGCGCCGATTGTTGCGGCAGGACCGTTTCCTTTTTCGTAGCACGTTTCATTTGAATCGCAGCTGCAAACAGAAGAACAGCTAAGAAGGCGAAAACAAAGACGGCACTTGCTGCTCCTGCCCATTCAAGACTAAAGCCGATCAAGAAGGACAAGCAGGCTCCGCCTAAACTTGCGGCTGCAATAAAGTAGCTTGTGGCCTCGTCGATGGCATTTTCAATCATTAATGCAGATGCAGTCAGTGCGATTGGGAACATACCAGCTGCACACAGACCGATGAAAAAGATGAGAAGCAGCTGCGCGGCGATGTGGGTTGTCAGGGCAAATACAACGAGCAGCAGAATCATGAGTGCTGCGCTTAGCTTTAAAAAACGCAGCGGGTGCAACTTATCAGCTTTTCTCGCAATGACAGTTCTGCCAATGACGATCGCTGTCCAAAAGGTAGAGACCGCAAAGAGACCCCAATTGTCTCCTCCCTTCTCCAGCATGATCGACGGCAAAAAGTTCGCAAAGTTCGTTTCAATTCCTGCGTAGAAAAAGGCAAAGCAAATCATGATCACCACAATGATTCGATTGTTTCGATCAACAAGTAAGGACGGTTTTCTTACCCCATTGGAAGGAGCAGTCATCTGTCCACTAGGCAATTTGTTCATGAAGGCAAGCCAGAGCATAAGGAAGAATGTCAGTGCACCGACTTGAAATAAAAACACATAGTGCCACGTCTGTTCATTGACAGTTAGTAAAATCACAAGTGGAAATAACAGTGCTCCTAACCCAAAGAAGACCTCCATGATGCTAATTCGCTTCGCACTGTTTGCCATCGAAATCACATACGCTCCGGCTGTTGTCTCAAGACTGCCTGCCCCGCTCCCAAGAAAAAAACCTGCCAGCACAAGTGTTGACCAGCCAGGAACCAAAAGCCCAAGCAGAAGTGACCCGATCATCAGCAAAAGACCCATGGTCAGAACAGCGCCGTAGCCTTTTTTCCTCACAAGGATGGGGGATAAAAGAACCCCTGTCAAAAAACCAATAAACTGAAAAAAGATTAAAGAAGATAATTCCCCAGGACCCTTATCATAACTAGACAGTAAATAAGGAGTTAAGCTGCCAAAAAACACATGAATGGTCCCAATAAAAAAATAAAAGACACAGCCAAAATAAAATACTTTTTTCATCTTTTCACTTCCTCTAAAAAGGAGCGGAGTTTTGACATCCTCCGCTCCACCTCTTTAATATGTCTGGGCAGACTCGACAGCCTCTTCCCTCTCGAAGCACGTATTAAGCGCAGCTTGCGCGCGATACCCGTCTACAAAATCAGCGACTTTCATATGAGATGGATATGGATCTGTATTCACCCAGTGCATCAGCTGATCACGGAACGTATCAGACCATCCGTAAAATTCGTTTGGCGGATCTGTCAGCAAGGTTTGCGGCATTTGATGACGCTCCACACACAAGCCATCACTGATCTCGTATTCGTTTTTCATGTTCGTATGGTATTTGAATACCTTGTCATGACCAACGACTTCAACACTAAATCCGCATTCCTCAGGCTGCGTGCTTTTGGATGTGACCAAGTGAAAGAACACTTGATTCTCCATCTGACCGAAAATTTCGGTATGATCATCCACCTGCACCTTTTTCTCTTCTTTTTCCTTTACATGTGTCAGCATCTTCGTATTAAGTGATTCTTTCTTCATGTCACTGCCAAATAAGTACCACAGCATATCAATTAAATGAATGCCCAGATCCCCTAATGCACCGCTCGTACGCAGACTCTCACCGCTGTCTCTCCATGAAAATGTCTTTCTTCTGAGGGCACTGTTTTTCTTAAAATGAGTCCTGACAGTCAAAATGCGGCCTAATTCACCATTGGCAATCAAGTTCTTCAAAATATTCACAAAGGATAAGTAACGATAGTTAAAGCCCATACTGGCTTGAACCTGGAACTGTTTGGCTGTCTCCACCATTTCCTCCGCTTCCTTCAGCGACACAGCCATCGGCTTTTCACATAAAATGGGCTGTCCTGCTCTTAGTGCCTGAAGGGCATGGTCTTTGTGACAAAAATTAGGGGAGGCAATGATCAACCCATCAGATGCATCTGCTAAAGTTTCGATACTTGAATACACGCGTCCGCCATACTGTTTAATGAATCCCTGTGCAACTGACTCGTGTAAATCATAAACACCTGATAACTCTGCACCTTTGATCGTTGATAATGCTCTTGCATGTGCTTTTGCAATATTCCCTGCTCCAACAATTCCAATTTTCTTCATGAATGTGCCTCCTCATGTTTATACATCACTGTTTTCAGTGTTTCATAGATTCCTTTTGCATACCCATGATGACAAATTTGATGATGGTGCCGCTTGGCTTCGGCCGTCGCATTTTGGACGAGGAAACCGTGCGTGACGGATTGAAGCATCCGCAAATCGTTCCCACTATCTCCAAAGGCAAAGCCTTGACCTTTCGATAAATCATATTGCTTCAGCATAAAGCGGACAATTTCATCCTTCCCTGTGCCGACTGGTAAAAAATCGACATCATAGCAATCAGCAGGGTCTCCTGCAAGCGGATTGCATTTGTTGATGTTGACCGCCACCCCGCGCTCTTTGGCAAGTGTTTGGATGAATGATAGATGATGAAGATCTGTCCGTTCATCCTGCTCCTGATAATAGAAATTCTTCTTATACCCTGAGCTGCCCAGCTGCGTTTGCGGTCTGAGATGAATTCCCTTTTCACGTATGGTTTCGAGGATGTCTTCAATTTTTTCATCTGAGAAGCCCTGTGCATCCAGCCGCTTCATCCACTCCGCATCTGGCTGTCCAAAACGAGCATACGATGTATACACAATCTCAGTCCCTAAGTTCGACGCAATAAAATGCGGGAATTGATAAAAACCGCCTGTTTCCATTTTACTTGTGACAGAATCGAGGCTACTTCCCGTGACCCAGCCAAGCATGAGCTGTCCTGCTTCACTCTTTTCTGCCACAAAGGCTTCCAGCCGCTTGACATCCTCTCTCTGCTCCTCTGTCATTTCGTGAGAATAATAGGTTTCATCAAAGTCACAGAAGACGATCCACTTCGGATTATCCGGCTGATTCAGCAGCTTTTTATTGAATGGAAGACTTGATAACATGATGAACCCCCTCGATGACCTTCTCCTGATCTTGCAGCGGCATGCCTGGATACAGCGGCAAGTGAAGTAATTCCTGTGCTGCTTTTTCCGTTTGTGGAAGTGTCGTTTGTTTATACTTTTGAGAAACAAGATTTGTTTGATGCTGATGCGATAGAATCGGGTAATAAACATCCGTTTCTATGCCCATTTTCAGCAATCTCGTTGCAAGCTCATCTCGCCCTCCCTTCAGCACTCTAATCGGGAACAGATGCCAGACGTGGTCATCCGTTAGCTTCGGAAGCTTCAAGTATCCTTCTTCCTCAAGCGTTTGCAGCTGGTCAATGTATCGCTTTGCTAAGTAGAAACGTTTAAAGTTTTGTAATCCTAAATACTTCATACGTTCGAGTCCGATCGCTGCCTGCAAATTATCAATTTTCGAATTAAAGCCATAGTCACTGCGTTTGACATTTTTCTTTCCTACTTCAAAGCCGTGATAGCTGATCTCCATGCATTTTTCCGCTAAGGCTTCATCATTTGTCGCGATGGCTCCGGCCTTGCCGCAGACACCAAGATTTTTGTATGGATTAAAGCTGAGAACAAGCCCATCTCCATATGCTCCAAGGCCAGTGCTGCCAATTGCCTGACAGCCATCTTCAATGATTTTCAGCCCATGCTTTTTCGCAATCGCCGAAATGGCCTTCATATCCGCTTGTTTTCCATATAAATGAACCGGAAGAATGCATGCCGTTTGATCTGTGATATGCTTCTCTATTTCACTCGGTGCCAAGCAGTAAGTATCTGGATCAATATCGGCATAGACTGGAGCAGCTCCAATTGCAAGCACTGCATTTTCTGTTGCAGCAAAGCTATTCGCTGGCAAAATGACCTCATCTCCTGGAGTGACACCTGCTGATATAAGGCTGATCATTAGGGCATCTGTTCCACTTGACGTGGCAATGACATATTTCTTCCCTAAGTACTCAGCGAGCTGCTTTTCAAACGCCGGGATATATGGCCCTGAAGTAAAACGGCCAGAACTCAATACTTCTTTCAACACCTGCATAATGTCATCGATCTCATCCTCTGAAATCAGTTTATCGACTGGCAGAAACGGTATCTTTTTTTCCTTATTTTGTTTATAATGGAAGAGAATTTTTTCCAATCCTGTGTGCCCTATATCTTGCTCGAGGAACGTCACCAGCTTTTCATTTGCTAGATGCTTTTCAACTGAATCAGACTTTACTTGAACACCTTGATTGATCATATCCAGCAAAGGAAGATAATCCTTGCTTTTACCTGATATCTTCGTCAATATTTGCATTCCATTCCCTCCAATTAATCAATTCCATTTGTTAATATTTAACTTGTTTCACATTGTAAATGATGTTATCGATTTCAGAACAATAACTTTGTGTAAAGGATTTGTTAATATGTGTACAATTTATGAAATTGCCAAACGCTGCGGGGTTTCAACCACCACCGTTTCCAGAGTGCTGAATCATCATCCATATGTGTCAGAGGAAAAGCGCCAGCTCATTTTACAGGTGATGAAAGAAATGGAATATACACCGAGTTCAGCGGCTCGCACCCTTCGTTCACATCAGACAAAAACCATTGCTGTGTCTGTCCCGGCTGTGGACCATCCTTTTTTTGCACAATTCATTAAAGGAATTTCAAAAGAAGCACTGGATCAAGGCTATAAAGCCATCGTGCTTCAGACGTTTTATCAGGAATCATTAGAGCTTGAAGGGCTTCAATTATTAAAAAGAAGAGAAGTAGATGGGGTCATATTAGGGGCATTAGAAAATCCGTGGGAAAAGATCGAGCCATTTTTAACGAACGGCCCTATTGTCATGGCGAATGAATATCATCAAACAGCAGACATCCCGATTATTGGATACGATGAGCGGGAAGCTGCCTATAAAGCAGTTGACTACTTGATTCAGTCGGGGCGGAAATCGATCGGGTTTTGCTTTGATACAGAAAGCAGTGAAGCACAGAAACAAAGGAAACAGGGCTATCTCGATGCTCTTTCTGCACACGGCTTGCCGCTGCATGACGATTGGCTGTTCGGCGAGGCCTTCACCATTGAAGACGGTTTTCGCTTAATGGATGTCATCCATGACATGAAGAATGCACCTGATGCCATTTTCACCGGTAATGATCAAGTCGCAGCAGGACTCATTAAACAGGCCATTTCATACGGTTATCAAATTCCTAAGGATCTAGCGGTGATTGGCTATGACAATCAAGACATTTGCGAGGTGACGGCTCCAACGATCACCACAATCGACATCCCGATCGTAGAGCTTGGCCAGCGGTCTGTGCAGCAAATAATCGAGATCCTGCAAGACCAAAAACCATTACAGCGTGAACATATCCAGCTGCCTACCCGGCTCGTGACAAGGGAATCGACATAAACAAAAAAGACTAAGAGCTGTCTCAGTCTTTTTTGGTGACAAAGGGCTAAAATGATCTTTATTTTAGCCCTTTGTTTTCCTTTTTTCAGCGTGATAGAAAACCTTTGCAGTCTAGGAAGGACGAGCAACGGAGCGGAGCGAATTTGACATTCGTGAGCACCGGAGCACAGGCCTGACAAAGAATGCGAAGGTTTGTCTACACGCTGTGACTGAGAGCTGTCTCAGTCTTTTTTTAAACCTATATAAATTGAGCAAGAATGAATGTCCATACACACACTATGCCGAGCAGGATGAAGCTGTACTTCACAGTCTTTTGGAAGAGCTCAGATTCTTTACCTGTTTCTCCAACTGCTGCTGTAGCAATGGCGATAGATTGTGGAGAAATTAATTTCGCCATGACCCCGCCTGTTGTATTTGCTCCGATTAACAAACCTGCTTGTGAGCCGATTTGAGAAGCAGTGACCGCTTGAAGGTTACCGAATAAGGCGTTGTTACTCACGACAGATCCTGTAATAAACACCCCGATCCAGCCAAGCACTGGGCTGACAAGCGGGAACAAATCGCCTGTTTTGGCAAGTGCAAGCCCAATGGCTGAACTTAGTCCAGCGAAGTTCGCCAAGTTGGCAAAGCCCATGACAAAACAAATAGTGAGAACTGGTACCCAAAGCTCTTTCACTGATGCTTTTAAGCAGGCAGCGCCTTCTGTTAATGTAATATGTCTGCTAAACAAACCTGTCAGCATCACCGCAATTAGAATGGCAGTACCCGTTGCACTGATCACATCAATTTTAAAGATCGCATCAATAGGTGTTGCTGTTTGTGCAATTGGTGGTAATTTCACAATTTGCTGATGCAAAAATGGCATTTTTACTAAAATGGTTGTCCAGTTGAGCGGGCCTCCTACAGCAAACAATGCTTTAAATGCTGGCAGACTCCATACCGTAATCACGGCAGTTAAAATATAGAATGGAGACCATGCTTTCAGCACTTCAACACCGCGATACGTTTGTTTCTGTTCAATGTCTGGTGCCCCTTCTTCACGATAAATATGTTTCGGCTGCCATTTTCGAAGAAATAAAGCCAAAATCCCCATACTTGCTAAAGCTGAAATAATATTGGCAAGCTCAGGACCCATTGTCACCATTGTGACAGCTTGCAAAATGGCATAGCTTCCACTCACAACAAGCAAGGCAGGGAGCGTTTCTTTAATCCCTTTGAATCCGTCCACAATGAGAATGAGTAGGAACGGAATACAGAATGAAATAAACGGAATCGTAAACACAAGGGTTTGAGATAATGCAAGCGGCGTCATATTGCCCATTTGCGCCCCTGTAATGACTGGGATACCCACAGCACCAAATGCGCCAGACGCAGCATTGGCAATTAAGCAGAGCATCGCAGCTTTCAGCGGTTTAAACCCAAGCTCTGTTAAGAGAGCGGCACTAATCGCAATCGGTACACCAAACCCAGCGGCTCCCTCTAAAAATGCGTTAAAACTAAAACCAATTAATAAGAGCTGAAGACGTTGATCTTGAGAGATTCCTGCAATACTAGAACGAATAACATCGAATTTACCAGATTTCACAGCAATTTTATAGAGCCACACCGCCATGATGACGATATATCCAATCGGCCACAGCCCATTAGATATACCGAGCAGCACAGCAGATAATGCTTTTTCAATTGGCATATGAAAGAAGAAAACCGCTGTTACAAAACTGACGATTAAGGTAAAACAAGCGGCTAAAACACCTTTTAACTTAAATACGGTTAATGCAAGTAGGAAAAACAAAATTGGAAGCATTGCTACCAATGCACTCACGAACTCATTACCAAACGGATTATATATTTGCTGCCACATAGTGATTCATCCTTTTCTGCTCAGATAGGTTGCTTTTGATTAAAAATGAGGAGCCAAAATCTCTTTTAACACATTCACACTGTGCGCGAATTGTTCTTTTTCTGTATCATTCAGTGCAAGCTCTATCACTTCTGTTGCGCCATTTCGATTCACAAGGGCAGGTACACCAATGTAGACATCTTCTGCTCCGTACTCTCCATCTAAGTAAGTGCTGACAGTCAAAATACTGTTTTCATTGTGCAGAATCGCTCTTGTTATGCGGGCCAAACTCATCGCTACGCCGTAGTAAGTAGCGCCTTTTTTCTCAATGATTTGATAAGCGGCATGACGGACATTTTCCATCATCTCATCTAAATCTTCTTGTTTGTATTGATCATTTTTCTTCATTAATTCTGTAATCGGTACACTTCCGATATTCGCATGACTCCAAACAGCAAGCTCTGTATCGCCATGCTCTCCAATGATGTATGCATGCACATTGTGTGCCGCTGCGTCGAAGTACTCACTAAGCATGTATCTAAATCTTGCAGTATCAAGTGTAGTTCCACTGCCAATCACTCGCTCTTTTGGCAGTCCACTGAATTTCCAAGTCGCATATGTTAAAATATCAACAGGGTTTGTGGCGACTAAGAAAATACCATCGAATCCACTTTTCATCACATTGTCTACAATGCCTTTAAATATATTTAAGTTTTTTTCAACAAGGTCAAGTCTCGTTTCACCTGGCTTTTGGTTCGCTCCAGCACAGATACACACAATGTCCGCATCCTTACAATCCTCATAATCTCCATACCATGTGTTCACCGGATGCGGAGCAAATGCTTTCCCGTGGTTTAAATCCATGACGTCACCCATTGCTTTATCTTGATTCAAATCGATGACAACCAATTCATCTGTGATCACTTGATTTATTAATGTAAAGGCATAACTGCTACCTACAAAACCTGCTCCAATAAGTGCTACTTTGTTTACTTTTTCGTTTGTCATTTATCTCATCCTCCTGAGTAAAACTAGGTTGTTTTTCGTATGTGAAGTATTTCACATTCTTATTGTGCAACACTTCACATACTTTTTCAAGGGGGTTTCTGAAAAAAAATATGTAGCGAATTTGTGAACACTCTTATTGTGCTTTCAAAGCGCTGTCTCCATGCATATTTCCACAAGAAAAAAGCTGCCAAGCCATTGTCAGCAGCTTTATACATGTTAATAAGGTCCCCAGTTGATCATCACGCCGATGCAAATAAAGACAAGGCCAATGACAAACCAAATGAGCGCAAGAGGCACCATAAAACGAAGCCACTTCACATAAGGAATACCACTAGCAGCAAGCACAGCCATGAGCACACCTGACGTCGGATTGATACAGTTAACCACCCCTTCACCAAGCATCACCGCTTCTACAGCGACCTGTCTTGTGATGCCCATTAAGTCAGCCAGCGGCGCAAGAATTGGAATAAAGACAACCGCTTCTCCTGATCCTGATGAAATCAAAAAGTGAAGAAGTGCACTCGCAATATACATCCCGATCGCACCAGCAATTGGACTAAATCCTGTCAGCATACTCGCCAAGCCATTAACCACAGTATCAAGCAGCTTACCGTTTTCCAAAATGACAGAAATGCAGCGTGCCATCCCAACAATGAGTGCGCCGTAAACAAGGCTTTGACAGCCGACAATAAACGTTTTCGCAATATCATTAGCTGCTAATCCGCCAAGCAATCCAGCAGCAATGGCCATGAAAATGAAGACTCCTGCCATTTCCTTATCGGTCCAGCCAAGCTGAAGCGCGCCATATAAGAAGCCCCCAAGAGACAATCCACACACTGCTAAAATCAGCTTATGCCTGCCCGTAAATGCAGGCTTGTCCACAGATTCTGCATCAGATCCGCCAAATCCCTTCGCAGGAAACCATTCATCTCCAAGAAGACTTCCCTTCTCTTTATTCTTTAGGCGTCTTGTATATAAATAGATGTACACAATACTAGATATAAGAAAACAAAGATAAATAATGACACGAAGACCAATGCCAGAAAAAATCGGCAGCTCTGCAATCGTCTGAGATAACCCCAGTGGAGATGGAGACAAAATGGTTGCGTTAAACCCGGCATAACAGCCGATATAAATGACCGCAGCTCCTGCCACAGCATCCCATTTCAAGGATCTTGCCACAATGATCCCGATTGGAATAAATCCTATAACAGAGTTCACGACAATTCCGGTCGTTCCAAGCACTGAAAATAATCCTCCAACAATGCAAATAAACAATAATTGCTTTGTTTGAAATCTGCTGATGACATGGTGAATCATTCCGTTAATGGCACCTGTTTTCTCCAAAATGGCTATGGTTCCACCAGTAAATAGAATGAGAAAAATAATAGAAGAAGACCCTACCATCCCTTCCTGAATGGCTGTAAAAAAGCCCACTGGACTTACGGGTGATTGATCAATGCGGTGATAACTGCCAGGAACAGCTGTTGTAATTTCCCCTGACGTCTTTCGGTCAAATTCACCTGCTGGCACAAAATACGTTGCAACGGTACAAATGAGCGCAATGATAAATAAGAGAACATACGCATCCGGCATTTGAAGTTTTCTTTTTTGTTTCTCTGGTGGTAATACTGCTGCTGTTTTCATGTGTCAAAACCCCTTTGTCCCGATTGGAATTTCACTTAATTTTCTGAATAATCAAATGATGTGTTATATTATAAACACTGATGATATTTAAGATCAATATTATTTCACTAAAAGAATATTTTGACAGATTTTCTGTCAGCAAGGAGGCTATTCATGACAACTTTGACAAACGACATGCAGCAAACGGTGAAAGACATCTTTGATCACCTGCACGCCCACCCTGAAATCAGTTGGGAAGAAACGAATACGACGGCTTATCTTGAGGACTTATTAAAGAAAATGGGCTGTCAAACTCGAACATTTGACGACTGTACAGGAGTGATCGGTGAAATGGGAGAAGGTTCACCAGTGGTCGCTGTGAGAGCCGATATTGATGCACTTTGGCAGGAAGTAGATGGTGAGTTTCAAGCCAATCATTCATGTGGTCACGATGCACACATGACAATGGCTCTCGGCACCTTCATGGCATTAAAAGAAAAGGAGCTCCCAAACGGCACCATCCGCTTCATTTTTCAGCCTGCTGAGGAAAAAGGCGGCGGTGCGCTGAAAATGATTGAAAAAGGTGTGCTAGCAGACGTTGATTACTTATACGGAGTGCATGTGCGCCCAATTCAAGAAACATTAAACGGACGCTGCGCACCTGCGATCTTACATGGATCGAGTAATCATTACATCGGCACAATTATTGGTGAGGAAGCCCACGGTGCACGCCCGCATCTAGGGGTCAACGTCATTGAAGTGGCTTCTACCCTCGTGCAAAGACTCGCGCATATTCATGTCGACCCAAGAGTTTCACATTCTGTGAAAATGACCAACCTACATGCTGGCGGAGGTAGTTCAAACATCATCCCCGGCAAAGCTTCTTTTACATTAGATGTCAGAGCACAAACAAATGAAGTGATGGATGAACTAGAAAAAGAAATTGAAAGAGCCGTACATGCTGTAGCAGATGCCTTTGGCGCTTCCATTACCCTTTCAACAGATCATCGTCTGCCTGCCGCTACCTTAAATGAGGAAGCCGTTCAGATGATGTCTCAAGCCATTGAAAAGATTTTAGGGAAAGAACAGCTTGATCCTCCGATCGTAACGACAGGCGGAGAGGATTTTCACTTTTATGCAGCGAAGGTTCCGCATATCAAATCCACGATGCTTGGTTTAGGCTGTGATCTAAAGCCCGGTCTACATCATCCGTATATGACATTCGACCGCTCTGCTATTTTTACCGGCATTGAAATTTTAACTGAAGCTGTTTATCAAACCCTTCAGCAGCATTCATCATAAAATCAAAAAACCACCCGTTTTTTCTTTAAACGGGTGGTCTGATTGTTTTACGCATTCAAATCTGTCATGGCTGGGACGTTGATTTCTTTAACACAGGATACCCTTGATAAATGAATCACACATCTCGCAAGCTCTACTATATCCTGTACAGGAATTCTCGTTTCATCATATAGAGCGATGGCTTTTTCGGCACCATCTTCATATGGTACCTCTGCCGCCAGCTCTCCTGGATTAATACAGGTGACAGATATTTTATCTTTTCTCACATGCTCTCTTAGTGCATTCACAATTCCGCGCAGGCCAAATTTAGATGCAACAAAAGAAACTTGCGGTAGGTTTGTATGATCAAGTCCCGCCGTTGAACCAATCACGATGATTTTTCCATTCTCCGATTTTCTTACGTGCGGAAGCAGTGCTTGGATGTAAGTAATCGTAGACGTGACGTTCACATTGATTAAATGAGCGATATCCTCTGGCTGATCGTGATCAAATGAATAATCATCTTCAAAGCCTCGTTTTTCCCATAAGCCGACGTTATAGATCAGGACATCAATGGTTTTGTCCCCCAATGCTTCGATCATGTATGGGATATGAGATTGGCTTGATAAATCAATTTTCAGCCAAATTCTATGTACACCGTCATCTAATTTCAAACTGCTCGGTTCACTTCGAGACACAATCCAAACTGTATCTCCGCTTGAAGGAAGACCTTTAACAAAAGCATCCCCTAATCCTTGACTTGCACCGAATATGATATAGTTTTTACTCATAGCTCCTCCTTCTACGTCTCATGAGCTTTCAGTCAGACAGTAGCTCATCTGTAAGCGTTTTATACCTCTATCATATAGGTTCTAAGATTTGGCTGCCTCTTTTATGCCTGTCTTTACTTTCGGTTACTTGATTTCCTTTAATTCCACTGGTAATGCGCGTTCCTCTATAAAGCATTGAACCATATCCATAAACAGTTCTTTCTTCTCAAACGTAAATGTATGTCCAATAGCGGGAACGACGACACCTGCTGCCTGTGGATGTGAATTCGTTATTTTCTTTGCTGACCGTTTCATGATGCCTTTTTCCTTTTCCCCCACTGTGACAAGAATTCGTGCCTTCGCTTGTTGAAACGTGTCTGGGAGCTTGTAATGGAGATTTTCTTGAAACATCGTCAGAAGGGTTTTCTTCTGCAAATTCTTCGAATCCGCCACATAGTGATTGAGTACATCGTTTGGAAGCCCCATTTTTTCAGCTTGGAGCTCGATAAACCAATCTTTCTTTAATAATGGATACGTAAGAGGTAAAAGAGGTCTCACCATCAAGTAAAGCCATGGCAGCGGCATTACAAGAGCGCTATTGATGACGGCTATGTCTACGATGTCAGGCTCTTTTGATAACACCTCAACGGCAACCTGTGCACCTAGAGAGAAGCCAACGAGTATTACTTTATGTCCGTGCGCATGCTGCTTGATCCATGAGATGACTTCAAGAGCACTTTCTCGCATGGAAAAGGACTGTTCATCTGCTCTAGTCCCGTGACCAATGAGATCAGGCGTATAGCATTCATACGCTTCTTTGAATGTTTTTATCTGCTCCTGCCACATCCAGCTACTTACTCCTCCGCCATGCAGGAGAATCATGATTGGCTTAACCATCATCGACAACTCGTCCACCTTCCTTATATATAAGAAAAAAGCAGCCGCTTTTTGAGCAGACTGCTTTTTCATATGCTCCCTTCTATTATAAGGGAACCTCATCATAATTGGCTATTTTTTCAAATCCTCAATCGAGTTGACGTTCTTCATATATGTCGGAACAACTAGACCCATGCGAAGACCTTTCATACTTGTGCCTAGATCATCATATTTCCCTTTAAACTTCGCTGCATACGTTTTATGCGTATTTGGCAGCCAAGCAGATAACGAGGCATCCGCACTTCCAGTTGCAATTGCTGTCCACATTGGACCTGCTTCCACCTGAGTCAAGGTCACTTTAAATCCGAGCTCACGCAGTACTTCTGCAGCAACATTGGTACTTGCAATCTCACTATCCCACGCAACGTAGGCAAGATTGACTTTGTCACCATTCGACTTTTTCACGCCTTTTGTCCATTTCGCTACTTGGTCTTTATGTTTCTTCACATATTTAACGGCGGCATCCTTTGGATTGATACCATCTTGGATATCCATC
Source organism: Bacillus sp. FSL K6-2431 (assembly GCF_038005165.1). NCBI lineage: Bacteria > Bacillati > Bacillota > Bacilli > Caryophanales > Bacillaceae > Bacillus > Bacillus sp. FSL K6-2431. The sequence continues at coordinate 1,793,614 of NZ_JBBOSQ010000001.1, forward strand.
ATGACTTCGCCCATGTCATCTTGAGACCATTTAAACTGACCAAGCATTTTGGCGGCATCCGGCTGATCTTTTGCAAACCCTTTACGTGAAATCGTATGAATCTCTTCCGCTTCACCGTAAGATTTCTTTGGGTCCTCTAAATATTTTAAATCATATCGAGAAAACATCCAGTGTGGATTCCAGCCAGTGATGATGATTGGCTTTTTACGGTCGTAAGATTTCTTGAGCGTTGCAGTCATGGCTGCACTTGATGCAGACACAACCGTCCAATCCTCTAAGCCGTAATCCTTTTTGGCTTGATCCGTTAGCGCCATAATTCCTGAACCGGGATCAATGCCGATAATGGTTTTATTCACCTGCTGTGCTGCACTCGCATTTGAGTCCGACTTTGCGCCACAAGCGGCTAGTAAAAAGACAAGCAGGGCGGTCATCCCAATGTAGAGAGACTTTTTCCACATTAAGCATTCCCCCTGGTTTTTTTCGTTTTAATGTTTTGTGTAATACGGTCAAGTGTAATTGCCACAATGACAATGGCAATACCTGCTTCAAATCCAATTCCTGTTTTCAGCTGCGTTACCGCACTATATACTTCTGAACCAAGTCCTGGTGCACCTACCATTGCCGCAATGACGACCATTGATAGAGCAAGCATGATACTTTGGTTAATACCAGCTAGGATGGTTTTTGTTGCAAGTGGAAGCTGAACTTTGAACAAACGCTGGAATGTCGTTGAACCAAATGCTTCTGTTGCTTCAATTAAATCAGCTGGTACTTGTTTAATACCGAGAATCGTCATACGAATCGTTGGCGGCATAGAGAAAATAACCGATGCCACAACTCCAGGCACAACGCCAATGTTAAAGAAAAAGATGGCTGGTAATAGATAAACGAATGCAGGCATTGTCTGCATTAAATCTAAAATCGGTGTCACAATTTTACGCACAGTTTCCTTCTGTGATGCCCAAATACCGATCGGAACCCCGATTACGATGGAAATGACCACAGCTGTTAAAACGAGCGCAAGGGTTTGAAGCATTGGATGCCAGTAGCCTAAATAGTCAATCAGCAAGAATCCAATAAGTGTGAAAAGAGCAATTCCTCTTGTACTGATCCACCAAGCAATGCCGGCAAAAATAAGGGTTAAAATAATGGATGGAATCACACCAAGTACTGCCACAATTCCATTTACTGTACCTGCTAATCCATTTGTGATGCCATCAAAGAAACCGCCAAACGTTAATGTTAACCAGTCAACAAATTGATCGATGTAATCCGCGAACGGAATTCTAGGTAAATCACTCATACTAAACATCTTATTCTACCTCCTGTGCAGAAGGCTCTTGTGTTTTAATTTCCTCAAGCTTGTTAGAAGACATGTTGATATACTCATCATTACCTGATAACGCACCAATTAATGCACCTCTGACCACAATACCCTTCATTCTGTTTTTCTCATCGACAACGGCAATTGGAATGTTTGCCGCATCAGACACTGCATCAAAGATTTCTGTCAAATACGTAGATTCCAATACTGTCGTGAATTCTTTATCAAGAACAGTTTCAAGCGATGCTCCCATTTCTGCCGCCTTTTTTGCTGCTTGTGCAGAAATAACACCTAATAAATGCTTTTTCTTATCAACTGCATAGATTGACGAAATTCCAAGGTTTTTCATGAGCGTGAGCGCAACACGTGCCCCTTTGTCGAGCTGGACTGTTTCTGCACGTTTCATAATATGACCAGCGGTTAATACTTTAGAAAGGTCGACATCTTCAACGAAACGTTCAACATATTCATTCGATGGGTTCATCAAAATTTCTTCTGGTGTTCCGATTTGGACGATATTCCCGTCCTTCATGAGCACAATGCGGTCGCCAATCCGAAGCGCCTCATCTAAATCATGGGTAATGAAAATGATCGTTTTTCCTACAGATGTGTGAAGCTCAAGCAATTCATCCTGCATGTCTTTACGAATTAATGGATCGAGTGCGCTGAATGCTTCATCCATTAATAAGATGTCAGGGTCATTTGCTAATGCACGTGCCAATCCAACACGCTGCTGCATCCCACCACTTAATTGGTTTGGATATTGCTCTTCAAAGCCTTCAAGTCCAACAAGCTTTAAAGATTCAAGCGCTTTTGAGTGGCGCTCTTCTTTGTCTACACCTTGTAATTCAAGACCATACTCTGTGTTCTCAAGAATGGTGCGGTGCGGGAACAATGCGAAGTTTTGGAAGACCATGCTGATCTTTTTCCGTCTGACTTCACGCAATTGATCCTTTGACATATTTGTTATCATATCCCCATCAATATATATTTCGCCGGAGGTTGGTTCGATTAACCTATTTAGCAGCCGCACAAGTGTGGACTTTCCGCTCCCTGATAGCCCCATGATGACAAATATCTCGCCGTCATACACATCAAAATTTGCTCGATTGACACCAACTGTTGCGCCGGTCTCTTTTAGGATCTCTCTTTTTGTTTTTCCTTTTTCAAGCATTTGAGTTGCTTTTTTAGCATTTTTACCGAAAATTTTAGATACATTATTTATCTTGATTTTGATATTTCTCTCTTCAGAATTCATATTTTCCCTCCAAATTAGCATCTTTATAACCGTAACATAAGCGTTATGATGCGAACAATCTTTAGAATTCGCTTATTTCTGCACAATATGTATGAATTCCATATAAGAGGTCTAGTGATTAGAGTTTATACGCCGTATTACTCGTAAATCCTATAGAATGCTTCATAAACAACATATTTTACGGGGTATTTCCTCTCATCAGACAATATTTTACTGGAAATTCCTAATTGTGCTAAAAAATAACTCAAATCCTCACCATAGCGAACTTTTTCGAACATGGGTGAACCATTCCCCTGAACAGGATTTACCCGAAAATGGTCACATAGAAACCTTTTTCATTCAAATTTTAATTAAAATATTAAAAAACTGCCTGCAACTTTAGTTACAGACAGCTTATTTTTTAGGACTCTAGTGCAGCTCGCTTAATATTATCTTGCAATTCAAGCATACGCTTTGTTCCATCTTCGCGTAATCGTTTGTTTTCTTCTTCGATCTGTTTTGTCTCTTTCATCCCTTGTACAATCGTATTAAAGGAAGATTCGATCGTTTCAATGTCGATACTTGGACGTCCAGACAATTTGGCAATCTCTACACTTTGGCTTGAGATGTTTTCAGCATTTCGTTTCAGCATTTCATTTGTTCTTCTATCCAGCTCACTCATTGAATCAGCCACAAGCTTTTGTCTTTTCGCTGTCACAGCTTGAATGATGCCATTTTTAAAGATCGGAATCGTGATAATGAACGCTGAGTTGATTTTACCGATTAGTTTCGTATTCCCACGCTGCAGCAAACGAATTTGCGGTGCTGTTTGAAGAGCCACCATCCGTGCCATATCAAGGTCATATACACGCTCTTCCAACGCTTGAATGCCGTTACGAAGTGTATCAAGCTCCATTTGTGCGAGCTGGTTTCCACTAGCTGCTTTTTCTTCATAAGAAGGAACCAATTGCTTTAATTCCTCGATTTTCATTTGACCTGCAACGACATACTTTTCAAGCTCCATATAGTATTGAATGTTATGCTCATACATTTCTTCAAGCGTCACAGTCGATTTGGTCATTTCGTCTTTATATTTACTGATCTCTACATTAATTTTTTCAATCTCTGCACCGAGCGTTTGATATTTACTGAAAATCTTTTCAATCATGCTGCCGCCGCGTTTAAAGATTTTTGACAGTAAACCACCCTTTGGCTCGTCAAAATCATTTTTATCAAAACGATCCATAATTTTTCCAAGCTGCGTCAGCATCGTTCCTGAGTCAGTGACACTAGTTGAACGCATCATCGAAAGAATACGATCAGAGAACTTAGAGATTTCAACGGCCGGCTGTTTTCCGTATTCAAGCAGCTCCAGCTGATTTTTCGCATCGATCTGTCTCGCAATATTTTGCACTTCTGGTTCATTTCGAAGCTGAACGCGAATATCGTCTGCCTTCTCAATGGAGATTTCCTCTTTATCAATTGAAATGATGTCATTTCCGTTTGTATTTGTCATAAGCTTTGATCTCCTTATCTGTTTTTAATGGATTGAAATAATTTTCTAACGATGGACGGCTCTTTAAACTCCTGGTTCATAACCATCTCATCAAGCCAATGGGTATCAAATAATTGGTCATCTATATACCGCTCAATACACTGGTATCCCGCCGGATGATACACGAAGAGATCCACACCCATTTCATTTAGAAAAATCAGGGCAGCCGCATCAGAACGAGTCAGCTCACCATTATATTCCGTATGATATAAAATCACTTTCGGTACGGTTTGTGCATAATCAAAGGTTTGAATGAGTTCAATGAGCTCCTGGCCGATATGCAGTACCTGTTTGAATAAATAAATACGGACATCTAATTCAGTCTCATTGCCTTCTTTTAATAGCTTCGGATGCTGACAGATTCGAGATATCGCCTCTGCTATCGCACGCTGCGTCCCCTCATATAGATGAGAAAACTGCCACACGTTGCTTTTCATTAATAATTCAGGTTCAATCTCTCCAGCAGACGAAAGGGCATGCTGATAATGAAATTGATAATTCGAAGACACTTCTTTCGTAAAAGGAAAATGGCGAATGGTCTTCGTCTCTTTCCATTCCATTAACGTGTGGATACGATCCCAGTATTCACGCTTGTCTCGTGTGACTCCCATCATTTTCGCAAAGAGGTTCGGAATCTGTATCGTGTCGCGGTCTGCTTGAAAATTAGGGCGGATAAAGGAGCGTTCCTTTGCAATTAAAAACAGCTCATCATACGTTGTCTTCAGCGTAATAGAATGAGGAGTATGATCTCTGAATTGCCAAGGCTTATACAGCATTGAATCTTCCGTGTGGAGCACCTCTTCAAGCTCTCTTGTCGAGCGGTACGCCACCGTTGACTTCCTCTCAGGCTTTTCAGTAGGGAACGGTTCCAGCTTTGAAGTCCCCGGATACTGATCAATAAAAGTCAGCTTTTCTTCTGGATCTAGTTCGCGGAATGAATCCTCGCCCTCTGGATGAAATAGCACAACATCACAGCCAATCAGCATGACATAGTAAAGAAAATAAAGCTGACTTTTATTCGCCTCTCCATACCAAATGACAGCCGGCATTTTTTCTTCTATATTGACTTCCTTCAGCCATGGACCTAGATGATTATTTGAAAACTTCACTACATCCAGGAGTACCCGGCGGAAATCGGGATGCTGAAATCCCCCTTCATGCAGCTGTTTGAAATGCTCAAACACCTTGATCAATGAAAGGCGGATATGCCGGTTCATCACAGGGTTTGGATGGCGTACAATCAGCTGTTCACCATCTAAGAAAGCCACAAAGCGATTCACAGATAATCCTTTTTCTTCTTGGTTAATCAAATGAATGCGTTGAAGCGCTTGAAAATGCTCCGGCTCAATATGACGATTGAGCGTTTCACTTAAAATGTGAACGCCATCTGTTTCATATAATTCATGTAAATAAATAAAATAATCGGTTGCATCATGCGGAGTTCCAAGGACCCGGGCGGCGAGACGCGGCAAGGACAATGTATGCTCGTCCTTTACATAACCGTCTCTTTCAGGGAGCGGCTTTTTCAGCACGTTTTTCCAGGCTTCCTGCTCCGCCCGTGTTTGGTTAACATTGATTTCTTTATAACTCACGCCGCTCCTTCCTTTCTCCTATATTTTCTCGAAAGCTACTACTATCATATCATTCACCCTTCTACTTCTGCTATCGAATCGAAGGCTTTTTTGCGGTCGTCATCTGGTTCATGACACAAGCGGTGATTTCATCTGCTGCTGCCATGCCAGATGCTGCTGTCGGCTCAAGCAATGGATCAAAGTCGAGCACTTCTCCATGCCTTGGGGCAAAGCCCATATCTGCCTGACGAATGAGACCTACATCTAAGAGGGAATCACCCGCACCGTATACATATTCAAGCTCCAGCCGCTCCTTTAGAAAAGCAACAGCATCCCACTTATTGAGCGGTGACGGAATAAAGTAAAGCTTCCGTCCTTGTAGAGACACCTGCCAGCCTCTCTCCTCGCCCCACTGCTTCAATTCAGCAAGTGGAATGCGAGACAGATACTCATCTTTCATAATCAAATAAAGAAATCTTCCCTCTGCTGTCCGGGTACGCTTCACCCATGCGGCAACTGGAAGTTCGGAGATGGCTCTTAGCATCTCTCTGACTGACATACACGCTTTGAGCCTCTCATCAACGATGACCTGCCAATTCTCAAGCGGCTTGCCGTGATGAAGGATACAGCCCCCATTTGTCGTGATGGCATACTCCGGTTTGAGCTCTTGCTGAAAGAAGGTGATCCGTTCATACTGAGCGGTCGTTCTTGTCGTCACTGGAATGAACCAGCCTAACTGATGAATCATCTGCAAAGACTTCTTCGTTTCAACCGACATATAGGAAAGCGGACGTTCATCCAGCATCTCAACTAAATCATAATCTCCTTCATACTCATACTGATCCAGCACTCGGTGTGAGTAAATCAGTGTCCGGTCTAAATCGCTGGCAAACGCACTTGTCTTCATGACGTCTGCTCCAGCGGACGAATGAGTCCACAGCACGTATAGGACATATTGGCATATTCAATGACAGGAACGCCTCTGTCCTCTGCCAAAAGCAAAATATGCTTTAGCTTCTCCTGAGACCCAGGCTGAATCAAGATTTTCCAAGGGATTCTTCTCAGCAGCACACGAGTCGTCTCACCAACACCCGGCTTAATCAAATGGGTGTTTTCAATTTGAAACTCCTGACCGATCGCTTCAATGGACGCCATCCCTCGCCAATCCGCAGGCATTCCTTGCGTGAGGATGGTCTCTGCTTTCTCTTCTATATTTGGTTCGAGGCTAGAAAATGCTTCTTCGATTGTATCCACATACAGATTGGATACATCCTCTTCAAGCAGCTCTTCATAATATTTTGCCCCATGGAAATCATCGGCATTGATCCAGCGGTTGTTTAGTACGGTACGACTAACAAGTCCAGATACAGTCGAATTCAGGCAAGCACTTGGAATGAGAAAATCCTCTCTCGTTCCGTAGACATGTGTACAATAGCCAGGATCAGCGAGTACAGCCAGTTCACTAGAAAGACGAATACCGTACTTTCTTTCAAAATCAATCACCGCTTTTTGGAGCTCTCTCGAAATCGCACCTTTTCCGGTCCATCCATCAATAAAGGCAATCTCATAGCCCGGATGTTCCTTGAGCATATAATGTAGCGCATTCTCATCTATTCCTCGATCACGAATAATCGAGATGCTGTAATGAGGCAGTTCAAGACCATATGTCTTTCGAATATATCGTTTGATAAGTACCCCGATCGGCGTTCCCGCTCTAGCCAAACTGCAAAGCACCGTTTGAAAGCCTCGCTTTTTCACAATCTGTTCTGCTACAACAGCTACTGCTTCTGCTACCTTCTCCTTACTTTCTTTCAGAGATTCATAGAATAAATCCATATAAGATTCCGTTGGTTTATATTCAATCGGCAGCATTTCTGAATAATGGGCACCACTCTGAATCGAACGCTCCCGCTCCTCTGTACTTTTCTCCATCTCAATGGATGATAAATCTTTGAGTAAGAAGGTTACATCCTGCTCTGGATAGCTTCCCATCTTTGTATACACATTAGCCATTCACCTTCACCTCGTCTGATAAAGTCACAATATGCACATGCCTCACATGCCGCTCGGCAAATAAATGAACAAGCGGAAGCAATGCCTCCTGAGAGACCTTTTTCTCAAAGAAGAGAAATACATCATCGTATTGACCTTTTGGTATGTTGTACACGTAATGCTGGATTCGAGCATCCTCTGGACTCACAAAGGTGAACCCATTTTGAACAGCGTATCCATCCTTTTCAACTGGATGAATTGGGCTTCTCGTCGTTGAATGAAAGAGAACGCCCTCTCCCATATGTGCAGCCACTCTCATCGGCACATACATCAGCTCACCTGTTCCTAAACAAAGTGTCTGCTTTCCTTTGCGATCCTGCTTTAGTTGCAGCCCAGCCTCTGCAGCTGCTTGGTCGATGGCTGCCGTATCTGCTGCGTTTAAACCAAAACGACCCGTTTCATGTATATATGGCGAATGACCAGCCGAATTGGTTGCATGAGAACGTGCATATGGCTCTTGCTGAAAGAAAGATTGAAGGGAGTGAACAGAGAGACTTGGCAGATCCTTTTGCTCAGCTATCTCATACGAATAAGCTGGTTCATCGAGCGTTTTGCCTCGAAAAACCATTTGCCCTTTTAATAAAGACAATGAGGTGATGTGAATACCAAGCTCCTTTTCAAGCTCACACATGGCTTTCTCGTGCTCCTCTGTCCGCCAGTCTAAAATAGAAAGAATCGTGTAAGAATGCCGCGGATGCTTTGCATGAAGGTCCCGAATGATATTGATATTCGTACGGCCTGTCGTGACTTCATCATCTACTAGCACGATGGGACGGTTTGTGCGAAGTAATGCTTCGTCTGCATAACAAAGCTGATCCGTTGCATGCGAATGCTCTTCTTCAAATACCAATGAAGGATCAAGATCCAGCAGCTGTTCACGTGTCGTATGAATGTAAGATGCTCCTTCTAATACGTCATACACACCGTGACCAAGAGCTGTGGCTGTTTCTGCAAAGCCGATCACGATCGGCTGTTTTCCTGTTGAAAGCTTCTCTTTTTTGAGCGCTTCGTAGGCTTTAGTTAATACCGTGTGGTCATCCGTCTTGAGTGCTTCTACTAAAAGCTCTTGATATGGAGACGTCTTGCCTGTTTGCTCTTTGGCATACGCCATGGCTAAAAGTCCCGAGACAAGGAGCGGTTTTACTGGATGAACAGGAATGTGCTTACCGAGCACCTTACTAACGAATAAAAAGGCTCTTTTTTTGTTCACCCTTGCAGCCATGTCAAAAAGATGCTCTTTTTCTAGCTGAAGCGCACCTTCTTTGAGAACAAGCTCAACTTCCATATGTTCCAAGATGCTCAGCGTATGCGGCTTCTGTTTCTGTGAGTATGTCGATATAGCTTCTATTTTCATGAAACACCCCGTAAATATCTGACTTCATTAAAATGTGCTCTGCCCATCTGTAATGGGGCTTCGTTTCATTCATTTTATTAGAGAAGGTACTCTTCATTACGCCAACTGTGCCGTCTGCATGTTCAAGAATGCTTAATGCATCCATATACTCTTCCTTCGTCACAACATACATGCTTTGAACCGGCTTGAGATGTGTTGGATGAATGACCGTCTTTCCATGAATGCCGTTAGCCACATCGAGTTTTGTCTCCTTGAGTAAACCTTGTACGTCATCAAATTCAGATGAAGACGATTCACCACTCTTATGAGAAAGTGCCCGGATGAATGGCTTTTGTTCCTTTCGTGCAGGGCCAAAATGCTCCCACACAGCACCTGACACCACAAAGGAACGGCCAAAATAATTGATGATATCTGTGATCAGATCAGCAATCAAATTAATTTCATAAATGGTCGTGTCACGATCACGGCGAATCCCGTACAAACCGCAAAGATCTGTTGCCCCAATGCGAATATTCAAAATATATTCCTCGTCATTCAGCAAGATCTGCTTTAACTCTGACAACACCGTATATCTTGTTTCTTTTTCTAGTAAATCAGGTGTTTCCAAAATGGGCATCCCATAAAGTGTTGTCTGCGTTTGGGACGATGCCTGTTTCAGACTGTCCAAATAATCCTTCGCATTATGAACCGAGTACTTCGGGAACACAAAACCGGTAAGTAATTGAAGAGAGGAACCGAGCAAGTCTGCCATTTTGAGCAGCTGTTTCGGCGAACGAACGCGAATAAATATAAGAGGCAAATGTTCAGCCGTTTCAGGCGCATGCGTGACTTTCTCTTTGAGACTGGCCAGTTGTGCCACTAGATTCTGTTCAGCCATGTCCACTTCTTGATCACCGATGGCATCCTCCAAGCAAAATACAACAGAGCAAAGCGCTTCATATTTCTGCGACAGCAGCATATCTGCTAAATCTTGTCTTGTCGCAGGCATATACAAAGTAGCACCTAATGCATGCGCAAGTACATGCCTCGGTGTCAGTGAATGCATCGCCCCCGGCCGCTTGAAAAAAAGATCGTGCTGCCTCGCCTCTGATAAAAAACGAAAATACCGCATGCTGTGCCACCTCCTGTTGTTTAGAGAAAATCAATAACCTGATGATTCAAAAAAGGATGGAGCCGCTAGTTCAACTCCATTCCTTTTTGATCGTCCTATTCTTCTTTTGAAGCCGCAGCTTCATTTGTCACATCTTGATGTTTCTTCTTATTGATTTTATGAACAATAAACGTTCCGATAAACGCTAGAATAATAATCGCAAAGAATGCAAGATGCGGAATTTCAATATGTGCAGCACTTAAGCCCATTTTGATGGCAATAATCCCGATGAGAATAAACGCGGTATTCTCAAGCTCTGGAATACGGTCAATGAGGACAAGGAATAACTGTGCCACTGTACGCATCATGAGAATGCCAAGCATTCCGCCTAATAGAAGAATCCATACTTCCTCAGATACAGCGAATGCCGCAAGAATACTGTCCACCGAGAAGGCAAGGTCCATAATTTCCACAGAAATAACGGTTGCCCAGAACACGCCAAATACGCGAATCATCCAGCCTTCTTTTTTCAATTCCTTCGCTTCGTCATCGCCGTCACCTAACCAGAAATGCTTAATGACAAGCCATGCTAAATATGCAGCTCCGAGAACCTTAATCCACCAGAACTTAATAAGCAGCATCCCCACGCCAATGAATAGAAAACGGAAGAAATAAGCGCCAATTAATCCGTAGGTTAATGCCTTTTTACGCTGCTTTTCTGGTAAATGTTTCACCATGACAGCTAATACAAGTGCGTTATCTGCTGATAACAATCCTTCAAGCACAACAAGGGTCCCAATGAGCCCCCAAGAGACAGGGTTTGTTAATACCTCTGCCCACATATGCCAATCAAAAAACGAGGCATACGTGTCCAACATATGTTTCAAAATGTCCAACTGGTTTTCCTCCTATAAGTGTAGAAGCATCAGCAGGCTTTCGCCTGCTGTTATTCTTGATCGCTGTTTCTTTCTCACTTTGGAAAAGGCCCTCATATGAGTCATTGGCAGCGCCTCTTGAATTTTGTTTCTCTCGTTTATACTTCTAACCCATAATTTTGACAAAGAGCTGCAAGTCCGCCAGAGAATCCGCTTCCGATCGCGTTAAACTTCCAATCGCTTTCGTGTCGGTACAATTCACACACTACGACAGCCGTTTCAATTGAGAAGTCTTCCCCTAAATCAAAGCGAATCAATTCTTCCCCGCCCTCTTCATTTACAACACGAACAAACGCATTTGAGACTTGTCCAAAATTCTGGCTGCGCGTCTCTGCATCATGAATCGTCACTGTAATTCCGATACGATCAATGTTAGCAGGAATTTTTGAGAAATCAACGAGAATTTGCTCGTCATCTCCATCTCCTTCACCCGTCCGGTTATCACCTGTATGAGTGACACTGCCGCTTGGGTGCTGAAGGTTATTATAGAAAACAAAGTCTGTGTCTTGCTGACAACGATTGTTTGCATCCACTAAGAATGCCGAAGCGTCCAAATCAAATTCGGCTCCGCCAGAATATTTATTCGTATCCCAGCCAAGACCGATCATCACTTTCGTCAGTCCTGGGTTGGTTTTTGTTAAATCGACACGTTGTCCTTTTGAAAGCTGAATCGCCATATTCGTATCTCTCCTGTCTCCTGAAAATATGAAAACGGGTCGTTACCCGATATCTAAACCGAAGTCTGTTGCAATGCGGGCAAGTCCGCCTTGATAGCCCGATCCAACAGCCGAGAATTTCCATTCTCCGCCATGACGGTATAATTCACCTACAATAATCGCTGTTTCAATGGAAAAGTCCTCCGCCAAATCATAGCGAATGAGCTCTTCATTTGATGCTGCATTTAAAATACGCACATATGCGTTCGTGACTTGTCCGAAATTTTGACTGCGCGCTTCTGCATCATGAATCGTGATGACAAATGAAATCTTCTCAATACTCGCTGGTACAGCTGATAAGTCGATGTTGACCTGCTCGTCATCTCCGTCGCCTTCACCAGTGCGGTTATCGCCTGTATGAACGACACTGCCGCCACCGCCAGTTGTTTGATTGTAAAAGACAAAATCAGATGGTGAGCTTGCCTTACCTGCCGCATCTAAAAGAAATACACTTGCGTCTAGATCAAAGTCTTGTCCGCCGTCATACTTATTGACATCCCAGCCAAGACCTACGACCACTTTTGTTAAACCTGGATTTGTTTTTGTTAAATCAATTTTTTGACCTTTCGCTAAAGAAATTCCCACTAGGAACCTCTCCCTTCTAATTAAATGTAGTTTCTCGTAATATCGGCAAGCTTCGCATCATTTGTACCGTCCCCAACAGCCGCAAACTTCCACTCATTCTCGTGACGATAAAGCTCTCCGACGATTAATGATGTTTTCCCTGCATACTCATCTTTTAAATTATATTTCACTAATTCTTGATTGTTTGAACGATCCACGATGCGAATGTACGCATTTTGAATCATACCAAAGTGTTGATTTCTTCTAAGGGCATCATAGATGTTCACAACAAACACCAATTTATTCACATTGCCCGGCACCTTGCTCAAGTTGACGAGGACTTGTTCATCATCTCCGTCTCCTTCACCAGTCAGGTTGTCACCTGTATGCTCGACACTGCCGCATTTGCTTTTCAAGTTGCCAAAATAAATCAAATCTTTATTTTCCGTAAACTTATCATTTTTCAGCATGAGCACTGAAGCATCACAATCAATATCAGCGCCGCCTCCGCCGCCAAACAGCTTTCCTAAAAATCCGCCGCCTTGTGATACAGGGTCCCAGCCAAGTCCAACTAGGATATTCGTTAGTCCTGCCTTCCCTTTTGTTAAATCAATACGTTGACCTTTTTCTAATGTAATCGCCAAATCAATCACTCCTCCAGCATAATAAAAATCTATTTATTAAGCGATGGACCCTATTAAAATCATCATACATGAAAATTCGACAAAATTCATGAAATGACATTGGAGCCTCTTACTCTTTTTTCTATTTACTAGTATATACGATCTACGTTCAAGATAGGTTTCAAACAGATGATATTTTTTTAACGAAAGATCCATGTTGAAAATGGTTCATGTCGTAAATGAAGTGTTTCATGTGAAACATTGTCGAAAATTCTTGTCCACAGCTCTTGCTGATAAATAGTGTATTGATGTGGTTTCATATGTTGATATAGAAAAGATAAAGCATGAGATCAAAGGATAAACCCTTTCGTTTCCTTCCATCTGTGGATTTCTTTATACTTATATCCAACGTATTATCGAAAGGATGTTGATGATGCCATCACTTCACATATTAGATCAAGTCGCTATTCCTAAAGGTCAGACAGCGCAAGAGACATTGATTCACACAACGCAGCTGGCTCAGCTTGCGGAAACGCTTGGGTATGAGCGTTATTGGTTTTCTGAACACCACAGCACAAGAGGGCTCGCTAGTACAGCACCTGAAATATTAATGGCACATATTGCTGCTCATACATCGACCTTACGTACCGGATCTGGCGGCATTTTACTTCCGCAGTACAGCCCCTTGAAAGTAGCAGAGGTCACGCGGCAGCTTGAGGCTCTGTATCCTGGACGAATTGAAATCGGTGTCGGTAAATCTCCGGGCGGGATTGAAAGGACGAGACTGGCTTTGACAGACGGCGTGCATAAAGACCTGTCTCAGTTTGACCGCCAGCTGAAGGATCTTCTATTTTACTTATCAGACAGCCTGCCTTCTGGGCACCCGCATGCAGGGGTCAAGGCTTCTCCGCTTGTTGATGCTCGTCCGCCAGTTTGGCTGCTTGGTCTAGGAGAAAATAGCGCCATGCAGGCAGCGGAACTTGGGATCAACTATATTTTTGGTCACTTTATCCACCCTGCACGTGGCAAACAAGCATTTGAGACGTATCGGTCTCACTTTTCTCCATCTGTCTTTTCCACCCAGCCGCACGCTATGTTTGCCGTGTTTGTCATTTGTAGTGAAACCGATGAAGAGGCCGAACGGATCGCCAGCAGTACAGATTTATGGCTGCTGCGTGTTGAAAAAGGACTAGACAGCCGCGTACCTTCTATAGAAGAAGCCAGTACCTATCACTACACCTCGCAGGAAAAGAAAAAAGTGTTACTAAACCGCCAGCGGATGATCGTTGGCTCAAAGACAACGGTGAAAGAGCAATTACTTAGCTTGATGGACCGATATCAAACGGATGATATCATGATTTTAAACAATTCATTTGATCCGATCGAAAAACAGCGCTCCTTCAAACGAATCGCCGAATTATTTTGAAGACAAAGGGCTGAAATAAAATCATTTTAGCCCTTTGTCAACGATCTGAAATGGGAAATGTAACATCAAGATGTCAAAATCCTTCCGCCTGTCATCTGATCGCAAATGTGTCTTCTAATCGTTAGCGAACTGTAAACGCATAAGGGGTGTACCTTTTATATAGTAGAGGTACATATGAAAGACACGTTTACAACGCTAGAAGGAAGGAGATGACAGGCCATGAATAAGAGACTCGAATGGGTCGATGCAGCTAAGGGAATTGGTATTCTGCTCGTAGTCATGGCACATGTGCCCATTCCAGATCCGCTCAAGCAATTCATTTACTCTTTTCATATGCCGCTTTTCTTTTTACTATCAGGCATGATGTTTCGATCATCCTCACGCCCTGCTCTGTCATTTATTCAGAAGAAAGCCAAGAGCTTACTCTTGCCCTATCTCTATTTCTCCATCATTACGTATGTTTTCTGGTTCACCGTTACTCGTTTTTTTGCCTTTAAGGGACAAACGGATATTGACCCTTTCGTTCCGTTTACAGGTATTTTTATATCCAATGCAGATGAAGCTAGACTCACGCATAACCCAGCCATCTGGTTTTTAACGACGCTCTTTTTAGTGGATGTGATCTTTTTCTTTATGCACCGTCTGACAAAAGGGAAACCTGCTGTCTTGATCTTACTGACCGTCCTTTGCGGAGGTGCTGGATATGCCTCAACCTTGCTTTTAGACCAAAGTCTGCCGTGGAATGCCAATGTCGCCTTGACGGCTGTTGTGTTTTATTCAATCGGATTTTTGACAAAGCAATGGTTTGTGGAATTAAAAACAGACCCAACCCTTCTTCTTTGTACAGGTCTGCTTGTACTGACGGCTTATATGCAAAGCTTTAATTCGCGGATTGATATGCGCGTGAATGACTATGGTGATCTTTTTCTTTTCTATGCATGTGCGTTGCTCGGTTCAGCTGCTGTGATTTATTTAAGTTTCAAATTCAAAACGTCCCCTATTTTGACGTATCTCGGTCGAAATTCCATTGTTATTCTTGTCTTGCAGTTTGCCGGCATCGATATCATGAAAGCATTTGTTTATTATGGACTTGGTATCAATATTGCAGATACAGCGCAGCTCTCTTGGACTCTCTTTTACACGATTGGGACATTGCTGCTTATGGTGCCGTGTATCTCCTTCCTGAGCAAGTACCCGATGCTGCTCGGCAAACCAGCCAAAGCCGCACACCGCTACGAACAAAAAACATCCGCCGGCTAATTGGGCGGATGTTTTTTTGGATTAATCATTGATTTGAGAAGGGTAAAGCGTCATTCCTCCATCTACAAATAAAGTGGTGCCTGTGATATACGAAGCTTCCTTAGATACGAGAAATGCAGCAGCGGACCCAATCTCCTTCGGTTCGCCAAATGCTCTCATCGGAATCTTTTCAAGCTGCTTTTGTTTTTTCTGTTCATCCTGCAAATCATCATTTGATTCGGTCGCCATTGTACCTGGTGCAATTGCATTGATCCGAATCCCTGCTTCTGCATAATCAAGAGCCAGCGTTTTTGTCATCATGTTCATTCCGCCTTTGGAAGTGGAATAGTGAACATTGAACGGGCGCGGTATTTCCTGATGGACACTGGATATATTTAAAATAGACCCTTTGATGTCATGCTCCATCATATAGGCGATTGCAGCCTTTGCCCCTAAAAAGGCGCCTGTGATATTGACATCAATGACTTTTTGCCATTGCTTGAGCGTCATCTCATGCGGCATCGCTTCTTCACCATTAAAGCCTGAATTATTGACGAACACATCGACTGTTCCGAAATGCTCCAGTGCTGTATCCATGATGGATTGAATTCCTTCCTCTTTGGAGACATCTGCGTGTACTTTCACCGCCCTACCTCCGCGCTGCTGAATGGCTTGGACCGTTTCTTCAGCACCCTCTTCATCACCTTTATAGTTCACAACCACATTCATCTGCTCTTGTCCAAATCGTAATGCGATGGCTTGTCCGATTCCTTTTGAAGAACCTGTGACAATGGCTGTTTTCCCTTTTAAATCTTGATACATCTGTATTTCCTCCTATCACGTGCTTCATCTTGTTGATACACAATGGTTACCCATTTTAAAAAAAAGAAAAACACAATCCTCTGCAATCGTTGACTAAGAGGATTGTGCTGTTCATCAAGCTAAAAGGTGTTATAGACATTTTCACAAGTTTCAGCGGTTGGCTGATAAAAGCAATGAGACTTATACCTTGCCACAAACGGCTGATTGTACCATGTCGGTGGACAATTACCAGGCGGCTTAAAATACCAAAGGCTGAATTTTGCTGGCCAAAATCGTTCTCCGTTAATATTCCTCCGTGCAAGTGTTTTTTCTGTTTCTCGTGCTCGTTGATAAAAATAACCATGCGTGACTGCTTCAAATGCATGCTCCTGATAAATCATTTGTGGAATCGTACGCAGCCCTTTAAAGTCAGAGCAGTTGGCACGCAACCGGTTGATGCCCACATTTCCTACAAGCAGCATCCCTTGCTTCCCTTCACCTTCTGCCTCCGCTCTCAGCAGTCTGGCCATGAGGTCAATATCAGAGCTTGTCGCTCTTACCACTGCCATACATCCACCTCCATTCGTTTCTCTTTTATTTTATGTAGGGTTTCTGTGTAGATGACTGCCATTTTGAAGGGAAAAGACACATTCCGTGTCGAGAGCCTGTCTAAACACCTCAACATTTTGCTGGACATGTGTCTCTCTGCCAACAACACACAAACCTAGTGATCATGCACATTACAGGAAAAAATATTCATTACTATAGACTCACTTACAAGTCATAAAAATCCTTCTAATTGCGACACCAGCATCAAAAACAGTCATTTGAACCTATTCAACAATCCGACTCAAAACCTTAAAATATAAAATATTGAGTTTTTACAGGAGACATCAAATCATATTTTACAAGTTTCTCCTTTCAACTTAGTGTCATTTTTACTACTTGAAGCTGTGCGACCTTAGAAACGCACTGAAGTATTGACAGTACTTTCGCTTCATTCTACAGTAAAAAACATACAGTATTTTTCTTTTTGTGCAAAAAGAATGATATGAACTAAAGCTTTTCAATAAAATTCATCATAAACCCGAGGAGGAAAACACGTCATGTTTAAAAAGAAATTATCCCTGTTTCTTCTGATCTTATGTGTCACTGTTGTCGCTGCTGCTTGTAGTGGTGGAAAAGAAAAGTCAGCTGCAAAGGAAAAAGATACAAAATCTCTTGATGCAGCAGAGGTAAAGGTAGAAAGTGCTGAGTACACATTACCACCTCAATACGATACATCTGTACAGGATGATCAGTATGTACTAAAAGTGAACGTATCTGTAAAAAATATCAGCAAAGAGCCTCTAAATGTTGATAAAAGCAACTTTACGCTTTACCAAGATGACTCACAGGTGTCTACGATCTCTCCAGATGACTACAATGAAGTATTATCTTCAAGCTCTCTAAATGCAGACAAAGTATCAAAAGGCGGTCTTTTCTTTGTTGTTGATAAAGACAAAGACTATCAGCTTGTGTACAATGAGCCAGGTAGTGGTTCTAAAAAAGATGACAAAACACTAGAATTCGATATTAAAGGTAAAGACTTAATGAAAAAAGCAGATACACTTCAAGCATCTGCAAAAGCTCTTTCTTCTTATATTGATGTGATGATTTTCGGTAAGAATAACGACGAGTTCGAAAAACTAACAGGTGATAACAAATCAACTGTAGTCAACCAATTTGATAAATCATTCAAACAAGGCTACATCACGTCATCAGGTATTTCTTCTAGCTCAGCGAAGGACGAAAACCTTGATAAGCTTCTAAAAGCTGTGAAAGAAACATTAGCTGAAAAATCAAAAGTATCAACAAAAACAAAAGCGATCAGTGGTGATAAAGCTGTTGTGACTGTAACTCTTACACCAATTGATGCAAGCCCGCTTGTCGATCGTTTAAAAGAAAAAGCGACTGAGTTCTACAGCAAAAACCGTTCAGCTTCTTACGATGAAGCTCAAAAATACCTACTCTCGATCTACCCAGAAGAGTTCAAAAAATTAGGACCATCATCTTCTGAAGAAACAGTAGAAGTCAACATGAAGAAAAATGACATCGACCAATGGAAACTTGATTTGAACGATTACAAAACAAGCTCATTAGTTGAAAAGTTCATCAAGAACTAAGAAAAAACCCCCGATGCCGGGGGTTTTTCCTTATCGTTTTTCGTTTGATAATTACAGCCAAGAAAGTAAGATACGGTCTATTACGAGGGATTTTCTTTTGCTGCTTCATACTCTTTTATCACCTCAACCGGATCAACCGCATCCTCCTCTTGTGCGTATTCCTCTACATAAGGATCCATTAATTTCTCAAACTTTTGCTCATCGTCTACTAAAGCAACATACGTTTCATATCCTTCAAAATCAGATGGATATAAATGTGCAACGGAACTACCCGTTTCTAATGCCTCATCTATCGCTTTTCTTAATTCCAATAACCCTTTCCTGTTTCCCAAAATAAAAGCTTCAAAATGGTGTGTTTGTTGAGCATATATATTACATAGCTCTAGCACATCATCGTCTTCTGTTTGATAAGACATAAACGAATCACCTCTTTAAATAAATTAGGATAATAATGTAAGTTCCCCCTTCCATTATGCCATTCCTTTCACCCGATCGTGAATCTCTTTTATATAAATCTCTGGATATAAAAAACTTGCAGATAAAATCTACAAGTTTTTACTTTCTTTATTTTGCAAGCATCCATTTTTCTTTCATAAACAAGCTTCTCACGATGACAAACAAGATGACGACTGCGAGGGCTGAGGAGCCGAGTGTCAGAGTGACGGCCATCGGATCAATGATTCCAAACATCAATTGCTTACAGAGCGCATGAATATTGAGGAATGGGACAGCAAAGTAATACGTATCTAGCTGCGTAGCACCTGCTCTCATGGTAAAGAACATTGGGATCACACCTAATGTAATGATCATGGACATGTACGATTGCGCTTCTTTCACTGAGCTTGAAACGACACTGAGTAGCAGTTCAATCATTGATACCATGAAAGAGAAGATGATAAGCGCCGCAAACATGACGGCGATAATGCTCCACATTTGATCACCAAAGTTCAGTGCTTGTTTTAGCTTTTCTGTAAAGAGCAGCGTGGATAAAAGCAGCATGCCGATCGCCACAATTCCACTTAAAATCCCGAACATGGAGACAGCCAGCCATTTTCCGATGAGAATTTGGAGTCTGCTGGCAGGTGTCAGGAACAACGCTTCAATGGATTTTCGGTCTTTTTCACCCGCTACAATATCAAGCGCAGCTGGCAAAGCACCTGAGATGACGGAGGTCACCAAAATCATTGGAAGAAGAATCGACAAAAGCATAGAGGTCATGCCATTTTCTCCTTCATCGCCCTCTTCTACATCAACAGCCTGCACCTGAAATGGATGAACAACAGATGTATTGATTTGATCAGCGGCTAAACGCTTTTCTACGACTTGGTTTTGATACTGCTCCAGTAAGGATTGCAGCATTTGAACCGTTATCACCGAATCATCATCTGTTGTGTACCCATGAATTTTAATCGCAAATGATTGTTGATGCTGAAGCATGTCGTCTGCCTCTTTCGGCATTTCCAGATAAGCATTAGCCTTTCCATCTTTGACAGCTTGCTGCGGGTCATCAAATGTTTCAAGTGTAAGGTTTTTGACCTCTTTGATCATTTGATTCATTTCAGTTGGAAGCTTTTCATTCACTGCGACCGTATACGTTTTATCTCCTGGATCTGCAATCATGCTTTCATAAAAGAACACCAGTCCAAGCATCGTCAAAAGAGGTATCAGCACTGTTAAGAGTAGCGTTTTTCGGTCTCTTAGCGCATCTGTCATTTCTTTTAAAAATACGGTTTTCCACATTATGAAATCCCCCTAGCGAGCTTCGACATAAATATATAGTTCAAGTCATCACTTTGTTCCTGTGTATATAATTCTGGAAGTGTCCCTTTATACACAAGCTCTCCTTGATGAATCATCATGACACTGTCACAAAGCTGGCTGACTTCTTCCATGATGTGGCTTGAAAAAAGGATGGTTTTATTTTGCTGCTTGAGCTGATGAATAAAGTCTCTGAAAATATTACTTGATGTAATATCCAAGCCTGTTGTCGGCTCATCAAATAAAATAATGTCAGGATCATGAATCAAGGTTCTGGCAATCGCCACCTTTTGTTTCATTCCTCTTGAGAATCCTTTCACCTTGCGATCCATGTATTGTCTCATCCCAAAACGCTTTGCCAAATCCTCTATTCTTGCTTTGATTTCATGCTGATCTAAGCCATACAATTTGCCAAAGTATTCAAGGTTTTCTCGTGCCGTTAAACGATCGTAAAGCCCCGTCTCACCGCCAAACAAGACACCAATTCGCTTTTTCACTTCCGTAGATTCTTTCACCGTATCAAAGCCTGCAACAGTGACTGATCCGTGCGTAGGTTCTAATAATGTGGCTACGGCGCGTAATAATGTGGTTTTCCCTGCACCATTTTCTCCTAGGATGCCAACGACTTCCCCTTCCTTCACGGAGAACGTCATATGTTTCATCGCTTTCACGACTTTTTTCTTATCTTTAAACCAGCAGCTGCAATCGCTGAGAGTAATCATGTGGTTCGCCCCTTTCAACTTTCTAAGTCTATGATAGAAAAAATAACGCTTCCCTGACATAAAAATGTCGCGAAACGTCCTTTTTCTGTCTTGAAATGATCTATTTTAAAAAACAAATGATAAAATAGACAAATAATACGATGAGTCATAGGTGATTTTTATGATAAAAGTAGGTCTCGTTGACGATTACCGAGTAGATTTAGAAAAACTGCATGCCATTGTAGGCAGAATGGAGACTGTGGAGATTGTCTTTGTCACGCAGTCAGCAGAGGATGCATACGAGAAGGTCAAAAAAGGAGATATTGATCTGTTGTTCGCAGACATTGAAATGCCCGGAATGTCCGGTTATGAATTAGCGGATCTCATTCACTCTCATGCACTGAATGTCGATGTTGTCTTTGTGACAGGAAACAGCGGATATGCGGTCCATGCGTTTGATTTAAATGTTCACGATTATATTATGAAGCCCTACCAAGCCGATCGAATTGCCAAATCCTTAGAACGTTACATGTCCACCAAGCAGGAGAAAAGCATTCATGGACGGCTTCTCATTAAACAGCAGTCAGATATTCATGTGCTGCAAAAGAAGGATGTCATTTTTGTTGAGCGAACAGGCCGGTCAACCACCATTGTCACAACAACAGGAGATATCCAAACATATCAGACATTAAACGAGTTAAAGGGCGATCTGGCTGAAAAAGATTTTATCCGCTCCCACCGATCGTTCATCATCAATATTCATTACATTAAGAACTTCTCGGCGTATGCCAAAAATTCATTTATCGTGTCTTTTGAAGGTACAGATAAAAAAGCCATGATGACCAAGCAGCAATTAGAATATTTTAAGAAATATTATTTTTAAGGAGAACGAACGTGAACGCTTTCTATCTTGGATTCCGCATGTATGCTCTCATATGGCTAGGTCTTGCGTTTCATGCAGCTGCTGAAGCTATTCTGCCGCTATCATCAGGAGTGCTGTGGCTCCTCACTTTTTGTGTGATTTGTCTTTATACATTTTTCATATACAAAAGGTTTTTGCCTCATGTGAGTGATTATGTGATGTTGGGCGCTTTTGTGCTCTTTACCTGTGCAGGTCTTTCCCTTTTTCTGACGCAAGGAAATGGATGGAGCTCTCTTTTAGTTTTGATCATCATCATGACAACAGATATCCTTTCATTGAAGATGATGCAGACGGAGAAACGATTAAACGGGCGGCTTCAAGAGCTGATCAATGCAGAATCAAGAACCAATGAATTGCTGCTTGAGCTGCGCAGTAAACATCATGAAACAGCTAGACATTTAAATGCCTTTTCCGCGTCGAACGACGAGCACGAGATCAAGGATTTGATTCAGCAATACGTAAAACATTTCCCTTGGATGAAAGGAGAAAATGCCTATTTGGCCTCAACCCTGCATTCCTTTTTTCAACGGGCTGAAAAAGAGGACATTGCCCTTTCTATAGACCTTCAAGCACCTTTTTCATCGCTTCCCTTTTCTAAGGCGGATCAGGTTAGTTTCACTGGAAACTTGCTTGATAATGCCCTAGACGCAGCGATTGAAGCGAAGCAAGCCGGGAAAGAGGGCAGCATCTCGATTACGACCTCTATTCGGAGCGGGCTCTTTTTAATCCATTGTGAGAACAGCACAAAAGGAATGGAAAAACACGTGTTAGACCATTTGTTCAAAAACTTTGGCCGCTCGACAAAAGGCGGGGATCATCAAGGAATGGGGACGTATATCATTCATCAGCTTGTAGAAAAGGCAGACGGTACTCTTGATTTCACTTACCGGTCTCCACATTTGCGGCTTGTCATCAAAATCCCTCTCACGATGTCATAAAAAAAAGGTGCAGCTAAGCACCTTTTTTGATTAAGAGAAAATGTGGTCAATTTGATTGATTTCCTCTTTTGTTAATTGAACTTCGTTTGTTTTTAGGTTTTGCTGAACTTGCTCAGCTCGTTTTGCACCTGGAATAATGGCGTCGATGCCGTCCTGTGCTAAAAGCCAAGCGAGTGCAACGTGTGCCGTTTCGGCGTTCTTTGATTGCGCAATTGCCTTCAGCTTGTCTACTTTTTCGAGGTTTTGAAGGAACGCCTCGCCTTGGAAAAGCGGATCTTTTGCTCGAATATCATCAAATGTGGCATCCTTCGTAAATTTACCAGTCAACAAACCTGACGCCAACGGGAAATACGGAATAAAGGAAATACGATGCTCGACGCAGTATGGGAGAAGATCCTGCTCTGCCTCACGTTTCAGCAAAGAATACTCCGACTGAAGCACATCTAAGTAGCCATCTCGATTAAAGGCTTGAAGCTGTTCAAAATCAAGATTTGATGCACCAATGGCCCTGATTTTCCCTTCATCCTTCAATTCCTTTAATGTTCCTGCTACTTCTTCCAGCGGTGTCCGGCCGTCCGGGAAATGCATATAGTATAAATCAATATAATCTGTTTGCAGTCGTTTCAGGCTATTTTCGACCTGCTCTCTTAAAAAGTCTCGGCTGTTATCCAATTCAATTTGTCCGTTTACTTCTTTATGAGCCCCCTTTGTCGCAAGGACAAGGTTTTCTCTACCGCCTCTTTTGGCAATAATCTCACCAATCAATTCCTCTGAACGGCCCAGCCCATAAATAAAAGCAGAATCTAAGAAATTGACACCTTGATCAAGAGCTGTCTCCACAAGCTCTCGTCCGGCATCTTCACTCAGGTTCGGGAACAAATTATGTCCACCTACCGCATTCGTACCAAGCCCTATCGGATTCACCTGTAAATTAGTTCGTCCAAGCGTTACCTTTTTCAAAAGCTCATCTCCCTTATCTGCTTAATCATCCTTATTTTCCCATGAATCCTTTCCAACATTCAAGTATCCTGCTCTCTGAAGCACCAACACCCTCACTTCAAGATTTTTACGTAAAAAACATTTAAAACCGATAATAAATCTACAAATTAATTCTTATTAACCGGTATATTAGACTTACGCATTTCCTTTTATTATTGGCTTTTGTGTAAATTCCTTTCAAAGATAGGGACTAAAACCTATTCCTCATCATGATTGAATTTCGATAGAATGAAAAGTGCAAATCGTCATAAGGAGATTTTCCCCTGTAACACCCGAATATACCATCCTATCTGTTTCTTTTTTCATAGCCAGATAGCGGGAACGAATTGACGAAAGAAAAGCAAAGGAGCATCAACTGTGAATCTTAAAAAAATAAGTGCACTCCTCATGATTTCGTTCGTGATGATCATCTCTGCAGCTTGCCAGAGCTCAGCAAAATCAAGTAACGCTGATCAAAAATCAACAAAAACAGCAGAGGTAAAAGTCGATAGCTACGAATATACGTTACCAGAAGACTCAACAACTACGCTAAGAGACAATGAATTGGTGCTAAAAGTCAACCTGACGATTACAAACAAAGGTGACAAAGCTCTATCATTATATAGCTCTGACTTCTCCCTTTATCAGGACGATGCCAAAGTATCTGATTTAAAATTTTACGGCAGTAAAGACCGTCTTGACCTCGGTTCATTGAACAAAGGAAAATCTCAAACAGGTGCTCTTTATTTCCTAGTAGACAAAGGGAAAAAATATCAGTTCGTGTACCAAGACAGCATCAAGAAAAACAGTGATTCGATTGAAATCAACCTAGATGGAAACAAAATATTGGATACAGCGAAAAAGCTGGATAACCCTGCAAAAGCGCTATCCGCTTATACGGATATCATTGTATTTGACAAAAAGAACGATCAATTTGCAGATTTAACAGGTGACAACCAATCCGATGTCGTGAATAAATACCACGATATGTTCGTAAAAGACTTCAAAAGAACTGCCGGCATGTACGGCAATGAAGTAAGTGACCGTGATATTCTGTCGATGTACAAACGGATTCAAGACACCATGAAGGATAAAACCAAAGTAGAAACAAGTGTAAAAACCATCTCTAATGACGAGGCGAAGGTTGTCGCTCAAGTAACAGGTATTGATGCCTCTAACTTAAAAGACAAGCTAGACAAGCAAAGAGATGAGTTTTACAACGGCAAGATCCGCTCTAAAGAAGAATTGTATAAGAAAAGCTTAAACTTGTACGCATCTGAATTCGAAAAGCTTCCCCCAGTCTCCAGCCCGGCTGAATACGAAGTGAAAATGAAACGTAATGGGGATGGTCAGTGGAAAATTGACCTTAACGATTATAATACATCACAGTACATGAGCGGTTTTATTAAAACAAGATAATCTTGAACTAAAAAAAGACGCTGGCCCAATGAAGGTGCCGCGTCTTTTCTTATGCTATACCGTCGCCTCTTGTTCTTCTTTCACCGCTTTTTCAATATCTTTAAAACGGCTCGATACAGTAGACGCACTAATGCCATACTTTTTCGCTATTTGTGCTTGAGAAAGCGGGGCATCGCTTGCAAGTGAATGAATGTAATATTCGATTCCCGCAGCAAATGATGCTGCTTTACGGATCACAGGTGATTTCTGATCACAATAGGCTTTCCACACAGTTAACGCGCCATCAGTCAAGCTTTGGTCCCCGTGTTCCTTCATTCCGTCTTCAATCAGCTTAGCTGTTTCCAGTTGAACGTCATTTGCCCAGTCCATTCGATCTGCTGTTAGACCTGTATCGCCTTCTGTTTCAGCAGATGTTTCTGATTCTTCTACTTCTTGCTTTGCAAACATGCACTTCAACACGTCAGGGAATGATTCTCTCATAAATGTGCTGCGCGTTCCTCCATTTGCCTCATATGCTTCAACAAGCTGACGTACTTGAAGAAGAAGCGTATCTGTAAACTCTTTCGCAAACATCGTATATTGAATGAAAAACTCTGCTTTTTCTTCAAATTGAACAGGGAATCCAAGCACGAGACTTCCCTTTTCAGGCAGCACTGTTTGATCCGGTTTTACATCTACTTCAACCTTTTCAGCTGTCACCATATTCTCAAAGTAAAGAGACTCGTCCGTTTTTTCATTTAATAAAAGCAAAGATGGCTCCATGTCTGTCCATGATTGAACCACTTGTTTTGTTTTCGGACGGGTAATATCCTCCGCTTTCTTTGTCAGGAATTCTTGGAAGATGGTTTCTTTCTGATCCGTTAATGGACGGAAGAAGATGCCCCATACACTCAAATGAAAGACTGAGATTTGTTGCGTTTCTTTATCCATATCTGCAAGAAAAGAAAACTCATTAATGAATTGATTGATGGCTTTTTGATGTTTAGAGAATGCGTAATTCATTAAATCCTTTTGAACTTGTACAGCTTCCTTAAACACAAGCTCAGACGTTTGTTCTCCGCCTGACTTTTGACCACAGCAATGTTTATATTTTTTTCCGCTTCCGCAAGGGCAGAGCGCATTTCGTTTAATTTTTCCCAAAATAAAACCTCCGACATTCTAGTCTAACCTCACTATTTTAACAAACGATTGCACAAGAGAGTTTTATTTTCAAGAAAAAAGAAAAATCAGAATGATCAGTTAAATAATAAAGATACTTGAAGATCACGACAGATCATAGGAATAGCGGTCTTTTTCTGTTTATTTTCTCCAATCATTCCAATAGATTTTCTTCAGCTCATTCCCTCAAATAACTGTTTTGCTTCAAAATAAAAGATTTGAACAAACTTCTTCGTATTGACTCTGCCAGTTGATCCTGCGGATGAAGAGGTTTTCTGCATTTCTTTCATTCTTTGGCTGACATCGGTAAAGTCAAAAAACTTCGACGCATAGTGCTCAAACTTAGGATTCGAGAAATCTGTTAATCCTAGTGAAGCAAAATGATTCAAGGAATGATGAATAGCGCGTCTAATCCGCTGCTCTGCCGCTTTCACTTCCCTCATCACTTCTACATCGGTCGCCCCATGATCCAGCTTCCTCTCCGCTGTTTTGATAAAGAGCTGCTTTAGCGGCGGGAAATTGACCTCATGAGAATTGGCTGACTGTGTTTCATGTAAGTAGATCAGGATCTCAAGTAAATCCTTAGAACCACTCTCTCCGACAATTCCTAGTTCGGATAAGAGAAATTCCCCCGCCTCTTTCATCGTCCTTTTCTTCAACCCATTGCCCGTTGTATCATGAGAAATCACAGGCTCTAGTGGCAGCACATGGCGAAGGGAAGCTTGAATATCGTAAATCGATTTCTCGAGTTTGATCCGCTCTATGACTTTTCGAATCACACTGACGATCTCAATTCGATTGACAGGTTTATGAATATAATATTCGATCCCTAATTCATAGGCTTCTGCCATCATCTCTTTCGCCTCTACTTGGGAAATCATCATGATTTTACCTTTGAATTCAGGGTGAATATGACGAATCGTTTGAATGCCATCTCTAGCAGGCATTAAAAGGTCTATCAGAAGGATGTCTATTTTTTTTAGGTTCAATGAATGTGCTTCTAATCCCACTCCGTCATCGGCTTCATCCACGACCTCTCCCAAATCTTCATCTTCTATGATTTGACCTAAAATCGAGCGTATTGCACGATCATCATCTGCAATGAAAAATCGCATACACTCACCCTCTCTGTATTAAATTTTGTATAGGAAGGAGTAGCTGAAAAGCCGTTCCCCTTGTTTCTCTTTGTTCGATTTTAATTGTACCGCCAAGCTCTTTAACCAGCTCTTTCACATAGGATAAGCCAATCCCAGTTGATGGTGTTCCATATGCATCAAATTTAGAAGTATAGCCTGGATCAAATACTATTTCTCTCATTTTTTCAGGAATCCCCGGGCCATCATCTTCAATCCGAATCTCTATTTTATCATGACTTCCTTTCAATACGAGTGAGATCATTCCGTCATCCTTTATGGCTTCAACCGCATTTGCCATTAAATTATTAATGAGCGATAAGAAAATGAACACATGATAATCATGCAAATGAATGCCTCTTATATCAGATGTAAAGGAGATGTTTTTCCCTAGAGAGAGCGCATACTTTTCTTGAATGCGAAGGACAATTTGAACGAGCTCTTCCGCCTTCATATAGTCTTGCATATTTTCCTTAGAAATCAGCTTCGAAAGCCCAGCATAAATACGTTGATTGTCCTTTTTCACCTCATGGATTTCTCCTGCGAGCTTCAACAGCTCCTGACTCACTTTCTTCCCTGCTTCGTGTTCATGCAAGAGACGGTAAAGCCTGTATGATTCTTGCGTAATATGCTCTGTATGTTTTAACGTTTTCTTTAAATGAACCGTTTCTTCATATAAATTTGAAATGACCATCATCATATGCTCATTTTGTTTCATGATCTGCTTCTCTCTTGATTGTGCCTCATACAGCTTCATCATATTAAAAAAGCTGATTACGACAAAGCTGTGAGCAAACGCAATGAGAAACATATCACTCAGCTTTGATAGCGTCATCGTCGTATCAAACACTAAAAATTGTACAAACAGCTCAACAAAATCAGCCACTAATTCAATCATGAGACCAATGATCCCAATAAAAATAGAACGCTGTTTAAAACGTCCCGTACGGACGGCAAAGAACAAGAAAGCATATGTAAAATAAAAAAAGAAACTTGGGAATTGCTGATAAAATGATGTAGCGAGATCAGCATGATGCTGCATCAGATCTAAACCTACTCGAAAAAGCACAATGGCTGCGCCTGTTAAAAACCCGGGCAAGAACGGTCTAGATTTCCTTAAGAGTAATAAACAAAAGAAAAACGCAGGTGCCCCAAAGCTGATCCGGAACGTTTCATTCACAGGATAAAACTTCAGTTCTCCTGCAAGCGGCACAATAACCACCATAAAAATTAATATGAATGCGTCTTTTTTAACAAGCTGGTTTAAACTCAAATGACTGACATCCCTTCCCCTTTTTGCATAGCCACAGTATACAAGGAGACTCTTTTCTTCACAACGTACAAAAAAATAATTTTCACGGCTCCTTCTTTCCTCAAAATCCTTTTTTATGACTATTCACCGAGGCGCCATGGTGACCTTTCAGCTATTCAGCATTTTGGTGATTGTCTACAATAATGGGAATTGTTTAGACAATGATCGACAAACCGATTTTTATTTGTAAGTTTTTCTGTAGATTTTCGTCAGATTGTGTAGTTTCCAAGATAAATTGAATGAACAATTTTAGTGAAACTATATGTAAGCGTTTTCTGAATTTTCACTAAAAACCCTTTTTGTTTTTTCGCCGCCAAAGCCTTCATTTCAACATATATTTAGGTGTAAAGGAGTGGTACAAGCAGCGCATGACAAGTTCTTTGAAGATGTGTAACATGTTTTCGTGCCTATTTGATCGCATTTTTTGTCATCCGCCAATTCAATAGGGTACTTTTTGATTTTTGATTGGAGGAATCGTATGAAAACAGCAATTTCTAATAATACACAACACGCATGCCAGTCTTCTGTTGATCAATGGGCAGAAGAAATACGTCCGTATTACAAAAATGGACAGAATGCTGGCTACATTCCAGCACTCGGAAAAGTGAATTCCTCTCAACTTGGTATCAGCGTGATAGGCCCAGATGGATCATCTGTACGATATGGTGATTGGGACGTTCCCTTTACCCTGCAAAGTATCTCAAAAGTCATCAGCTTTATAGCTGCCTGTTTAGGAAGAGGCGTACCATACGTCTTGGATCGGGTAGATGTAGAGCCAACTGGTGATGCATTTAATTCCATCTACCGTCTTGAGATGCATAAACCAGGGAAGCCCTTTAATCCAATGATTAATGCTGGAGCTATTACCGTATCCTCCATCCTTCCCGGAAAGACTTCTACAGAAAAGCTAGCATATATTTTCGATTTAATCGAAAACTTAATAGGTAAGCGTCCCTCTGTTAATGAAGAGGTTTATCAATCAGAATGGGCAACTGCGCACCGCAACCGTGCTCTTGCTTATTACTTAAAAGAAACCAATTACTTAGAATCAGATGTCGAGGACACATTAGAAGTGTACTTAAAGCAATGTTCCATCGAGGTTACAACAGAGGACATCGCCTTGATTGGGCTGATTATATCAAGTGATGGCTATCATCCCTTTAAACAGGTCCAAGTCATTCCAAAGGATATCGCAAGACTAACAAAGGCATTGATGCTGACATGCGGCATGTATAATGCGTCTGGTAATTTTGCTGCTTTCGTAGGCGTTCCAGCCAAAAGTGGTGTGTCTGGAGGAATTATGGCTTGCGTTCCGCCAAGCGCAAGAAGAGAATTCCCATTTCAAACAGGCTGCGGAATCGGCATTTATGGTCCCGCCATTGACGATTGCGGAAATAGTATTACCGGTGTCATGATGCTGAAAAAGCTCGCAAAAGAGTGGGATCTCAGTATTTTTTAAAATGAACAGTCATGAATTCGAAGAGGTGATGTTATGAACGAAAAAGCTTTGCTATCTTATTTAACACATACAAATGATTTTATTTGGACTTATATTGTCATTGCTCTGTTACTTGGAGTTGGTGTCTACTTCACATATAGAACACGCTTCCTGCAAGTGAGAATGATTAAAGAAATGGTGCGTGTCCTGAAAGAAGGAAGAAAAGAAAAAGAAGGGATATCACCGTTCCAAGCATTTGCCATCAGTATGGCGGCACGTGTAGGAACAGGGAATATCACAGGGATTGCCATCGCCATTGCAATTGGTGGACCTGGCGCAATCTTCTGGATGTGGATCGTAGCCATTATCGGTTCTGCCTCAAGCTTTGTTGAAAGTACATTAGCCCAAGTGTATAAAGTGAAAGATAAAACAGGATTCCGCGGTGGACCTGCTTATTACATGGAAAAAGGGTTAAACAAGCGTTGGATGGGAATTTTATTTGCGATTCTGATTACAATTTCTTTTGGAATCGTCTTTAATGCGGTGCAATCAAATACAATTACTGTCGCTTTTGAAAACTCCTTTGGATTAGACCGTTTAACAGTCGGTATTGTGATGGCTGTTATTTTTGCAGCAATTATTTTCAAGGGAATCCAAGCCATTGCAAAAGCTTCTGAATACATTGTCGTTGTGCTGGCTCTAGCCTATATCGGAATTGCATTCTTTGTTATTGTGACAAATATCACTGAACTTCCTGGTGTCATCAGTACGATTGTGAAACACGCCTTCGGGTTTGAACAGTTTGCTGGTGGAACATTAGGCGGCGCATTATTACAAGGGATTAAACGCGGTCTTTTCTCGAATGAGGCTGGTATGGGTAGTGCACCTAACGCAGCAGCAACAGCTGTGACAAGTCACCCTGTAAAACAAGGATTAATTCAGGCGTTTGGCGTGTTAACAGATACATTAATTATTTGTACAAGCACAGCCTTCCTTGTCCTGTTCTCTGATGCATACAAAACAACGAACTTGCAAGGAATTGAATTAACACAGGCTTCACTCAGTCAGCACATTGGACCATGGGCCTCTGGATTCCTTGCTATCATGATTTTCCTATTCGCCTTTAGTACATTAATCGGTAACTATTACTACGGCGAAACGAACATTGAATTCCTTGGAGCCAACAAAGTTTGGCTTAACATTTATCGAATTGCCGTTATTGGAATGGTTCTTTTCGGTGCAGTTGCTACTGTTCCTCTCGTGTGGGGTCTAGCCGATCTCTTCATGGGACTCATGGTCATCGTCAACCTCATCGCCATCACCATGCTGTCTAAGGTCGCCTTTGCAGCATTGAAGGATTATACGAGACAGAAAAAAGAAGGCAAGGATCCTGTCTTTTATAAAAATGTCGTTCCAAACAATGAGAAAATTGAATGCTGGGACGACGAACCTGCTTCGTTGAAAAAGAATCGAATCGGTTAAATCAAAAAAGCTCTGGTCCTCTTGGGACTGACCCCATAAGATGAGACAAATAAAAAACACCTTCAAGTTTGAAAACGGATCGTTGTGATCCGAAATAAAACATGGAGGTGTTTTTTCTATGGGGACAAGAGTGAGTTTCCCCCTCTGATCAGAGCTTTTTTCTTTAGTTCAAAAATTCGAGTATGAGTTTGTTCACCACTTCTGGTTTTTCATGATTGATCCAATGAGAAGCATCATCGACAAAAATTAGTTGTCCATTTGGGCAAATCTTCATCGTTTCCTTCGCCAGCTTTCTGCTTAAAAACTTGTCCTCCATCCCCCAGATCATGCGAACAGGTACTAAAATGCGCTTTGATATCGGCTTTTCAAAGCCGCCCTTTTTGATGGCGCGGTACCAATTCAGCATTGAGGTCATGGCACCTGGCTGCGTCCAAGCCAGCTTATAGCTTGATACATCTTCCTTCGTGAACAAATGGGGTCTTGCAGTCAGCCCAATGGCTTCATCCAGCTTTTGAAAGTGATTTTCCTGAAGAGCTGCCTCTGGCACATTCGGAAGCTGAAAGAATGCGATATAGGAGCTCTTCTTCCACTGCGGGGGATAAAATGGAAGAACCTTCATCATCACCCGCGGATGCGGCATGTTGACAATGATTAGTTTCTCTACATATTGAGAACGTGTGGATGCCAAATGCCAAGCAACTGCTCCGCCCCAATCATGACCACCCACAATCGCCTTTTGATTCGGACTAAGCGTCTTAATCAGCCCTACGATATCATCTCTCAGTTGATCTAATACATAGGATTCGATTCCTTCTGGCTTATCACTTAGATGGTAGCCCCTTTGATCAGGAACGACGACACGATAACCTGCCTCGGCTAGGGGCATAATTTGATTCTTCCAGCCGTACCAGAACTCAGGAAATCCATGTAGCAGTATAAGCAGCGGGCCATCCTCAGGTCCAGCCATTGCTGTGTGAAGTGTTACACCATTTGTTTGGATTGATTGAAATTCAATTTGCTCCATCCCTTTGCCACCTTTCTCCTTGTTCTTTATTCTTCCAACATAGCATATTTCCCATTTTTCAGAAAATAAAAGCACTCCCAAAAAAACCTTCACGAAGGTGAAGGTCTTGGTTTATTTCATATAATTCAGCACCCAGATCAACCCATTTTTGCGGTCCTGTACTTGCCCGTGAAGTGCGCCAAAGAACGTATCCTGTAATTCTACCAGTACATCTCCATCAGCTTCTAGCGCTTCATATACAGCCTTTAGTTCTTCTTCATTGTCAAACTGCATAATCAATCTGAGATTCTCGGGCTTTGGTGTGCGGTCAAACGTATCTGAAAAGTGAAGCAGCGATTCTCCAAGGTGCAGTTCTGCATGCAGCACACGGTCTTGATGTTCATTTAAAATATGAATATCACCGCCAAAAATCCCTTGATAATATTGAAGAGATTCCTTCACATCGTCTACCACAATATAAGGACTAACACTAATCATACCCCTCATCCTCCTCTTGTTCCGTCCATCTTCTCTTTTATAGCTTATCCCAAATCGTATGAAAAAAGGCACAAATCGTCAACGGATTTGCACCTTTTTCTCATGAAGATTTCGCTAATTCACTATGTTTGTTTGAATACGCTGCGTACATGACGACACCGATTAACAGCCAAACACCAAAGTAAAGCCACGTCCGGCCTGGTAAGTTGAACATAAGGAACAAGCAGCAGCCCATTGAAATAATCGGCAAGACCGGCACAAATGGAACCCGGAATCCCCTCTCAAGCTGCTGATGTGTCTTTCTCAAAATGAGGACAGATAAACTCACCATTGCAAACGTCAATAAAGCACCGATATTCGCTAAATTGGACAAGTCCTTTAAATCAATAAACCCTGAAATAACAGCTGTCATGCCGCCAATCATCCATATGCTTGCAACAGGCGTATCGCTTTTGTTTGTTTTCGAAAACACTTTCGGCAAAAGACCATCTCGTCCCATCGCATAGGCAATTCGAGTTGCTGCATAATTATTGGCGAAAATCACAGCCATCAATCCAATGACCGCACCGACAGAAATAATACCGGCTACACTATTTTGATGTACACTTTGCAAGACATAGGACATCGCCTCTGTGACATTCAGTTTTGTATAGTGCACCATACCTGTCATAATCAAACAAACGACAATGTAAATGATCGTGCAAATGAGTAATGAGCCAATAATGCCAATTGGCAGGTTCCGCTGTGGATTTTTCACCTCTTCTGCAGAAGCAGAAATCGCATCAAATCCTAAGAAGGCAAAAAACACAGCAGCAGCACCAGCAATGACGCCTTCTGCACCAAACGGCATGAACGGCTGCCAATTGGATGGCTGTACATAAAACCCGCCTACTACAATGAAAAGAACAATAATACCGAGTTTCACAAACACCATGATATTATTAAATTTTTTACTTTCCTTCGTTCCTCTAGATAAGATCCACGCAATCAGTAAGGCAATGATAATGGCTGGCAGATTCATATATCCGCCTTGTTCCGGTCCCGCTAAAAATTGATGGGGGATTGAAATCCCAAACCCCTCAAGCAAGCTGTTGAAATAGCTCGACCAGCCACTGGCGACAGCTGAAGCAGTCAGCATATAAACGGACAATAACGTCCATCCCATTAGATGCCCGACAAGCTCACCCATCGTTGTATATGAATAAATGTACGCACTGCCGAATACAGGCAGTGCTGAAGCCATTTCTGCATAGCAAAGTGCTGCCAAACTGCACACAATCGCTGCGATGGCAAAGGAAAAAATGACAGCCGGCCCTGCATCATTAGCCGCTGTAATTCCGGTTAACACCATGACCCCCGTGCCGATCACTGCCCCTATACCAAGGAGCGTGAGATCGAGCCCGCCTAGCGTTTTCTTTACCTTTTGCTGCCTGCTCTGTTCTAACAAATCGTGAATGTGTTTCTTACGTAGAATATGTCGCAAACCCTTTCCCTCCAAAACGTTAGCAAAACAAAAAATCATTCAAATTTCATTATAGCAGAATAGGTACTACGCATTCACAACCAATTCACGTAAATCTTTCTTCATGATTTTACCAAGCTTGTTTTTTGGCAGCTCCTGTGTGAAATGAATGGAGGGCACTTTGTAATCTGCCAAACGTTCCTGGCAATAGTTCACCACATCTTCTTCGCAAAAATCGACAGAATCGTCTTTTACGATATACGCACTTGGCACTTCACCATATAATTCGTCTGGCACCCCAATGACAGCTGATTCAATCACACCTGGAATTTGATCAATGACCTCTTCTACTTGGTCAGGGTAGATATTATCCCCACCGTACAGAATCACATCTTTGTATCTCCCTGTGATGAAAAGAAAACCGTCTTCATCTAGATAGCCTGCATCTCCCATATGGAACCAGCCATCTTTCAGCACCTTCTCTGTAGCGTCAGGCTGATGATAGTAGCCTAGAAAATAGAATGGGCTTCTCATAACGACTTCGCCAATTTCTCCAGCTGGCAATGTCTCCTCTGTCTCAGGGTGCATGATTTTCACTTCTACATCCGGATCCACTTTACCTGCAGAGCCCATTTTATCCTCGCCCATCGCTGGATGCCACGCACTCACAACCCATGCTTCGGTACTTCCATAGCCATGCATCATCTGAATGCCTACTTCTTTGTAATCTTTAATTAAGCGTACCGGTACCTTCGTACCGCCAGAAATCGCAATTTCAAAAGATGAGAGATCGTACGAACCGCGTTTCATTTCTTCTAGCATGTACGTGTAAGCTGATGGGAAAGCCATCATGAACGTAATTCTTTCTTTCTCAATCGTTTCTAAAATGCGCTTCGGTGTTGCATCATGTAAGAAGACAAGCGTATATCCTTCAATCGCAGCTGCGATCAGGTGATTAATCGAACTCATATGATACAGAGGGTGACTCGCCAAGTACCGTTTTCCTTTCAGATCGAATCCTCGATTCCCATGTCTTGTTAAAAATTGATAGATTCGTCCATGTCCGACCATACAGCCCTTTGGATTTCCCGTTGTCCCAGAGGTGAATAAAATCATCGCTAGATCCTCTTCTGATACCTCTTCAGCAAGGTTACTTCCATCATTTGAAGCCAACATGTCTTCAAACAGCTGTGTTGTATTCGCATTGGCACCGGATTCCACCATCAGACAATCTTCTAAAGACACATTCACTGCCGCAATGATGTCACGGAATTCACGGTCAAAAAATAAAGCCTTTGGCTCTGCTTTTTTCAAAATACCTTCCAGCTCAAAAGAAGTAAGCTGCCAGCTAAGCGGAACTGCGACTGCACCTGCTTTAATGGCTGCCAGCATAATCGTTGAAAAGTGATGATGGTTTTGACAAATAAAGCAAACACGGTCCCCTTTTCGAATCCCCTTTTGATGTAAGTAATGAGCGAGCTGGTCAATACGCTTTGCATATTCTTCAAATGTATAAGACACACCCCCGCCAGTTACCGCTTCAATTTGTGAAGAGCGTTCCATTCTGTCGTTAAGTAATGCCTGTAATGTATTCAATATCTTCATCTCCAAACGTTTGTTTTACAATAGCCAATTTCCAGTGAATGGGTTGGCAGATTTTATCTCATTCACATTCTAAAATAAAACCAGCTGAAAGTAAAATCATTTCAATTTGGAATTGTTCTTTATATTAATTGATAATATAGGTAATTTTATAGCCGTCTTCCATTTTGGTTTAAATGATGATAACTATTATGATAAGATAGACCTAGTAATTGATCGGAAAATGCGAATGCAATAGGAAAAGAGGTATGGAGAATGCAACATTTCGAGCTAGAGGCAAGTTTATTAGACCATGCGCTGACAAAGTATTTAAAGGCGACGAAACAAATAGATGAAGAGAACATTCCGAAAAACGTCACGAATGTGAAAGGGTTTATTTTACGCATCATTTATCGTCATCAATCATGTACTGTGAAAAATATTCTGCAGGAAGTTTCATTATCTCCCTCTGCAACAACAACCGCTCTCAATCACTTAGAAGATGAAGGGATGATTATCCGCTCTCGAAATAATAATGACCGCCGCACTGTATGGATTGAACTCTCTGAATCAGGTGAACAAATTGCAAAACAAATGATCGACAACCGCCAGCTGCTTGTCAATCAGCTGTTCAACCACCTTTCAGAAGAAGATAAAAAAACATTTTTTGAATTAATCGAAAAAATGATGGACGAGCCATTAAAGGCTTAGGAACATTCCTAAGCCTTTGTCCTCTTTTCAACCTTTGCAGTCTAGGAAGGACGAGTACCGGAGCGGAGCGAATTTAGATTCGTGAGCACCAGAACGCAGACCTGACACCGAATGCGAGGGTTTGTCTACACGCTGAGGCTTAGGAGAATTCCTAAGCCTTCTTTTTTATGGCTTTAAGATGACCTTTATACAATCATCCTTCTTATCATTAAATATGTGATATGCATGAGCGGCATCATCTAACGGCAATTGGTGTGTGATGATCGCTTTAGGATCAATTTCACCGGTTGTCACTTTTTGATAGAGCTTTGACATGTAGCCTCTCGCCGGGGCCTGCCCCATTTTCAGGGTGACGTTTCTTGCGAAAAAGGCACCTAATGGGAACATATTATATAGGCCGCCGTACACACCCGTCATCTGCACCGTTCCACATTTACGGACGGCTTTTGTGGCAATTTGAATCGGTCCGATCGTTCCACCTTGTAGCTTAAGTTTCTGCTCAATTTTTTCAAGCGGCGACTTCTTCCCGTCCATTCCCACACAATCGATCACAACATCGGCTCCACCTTTGGTCAGCTCCTTTAACGTTTCTCCCATGTCTGGGTCTTCTGTAAAATCAAATACTTCTACGCCGCTCATTCGTTTTGCATGTCGCAGACGGTAATCAATGTAATCGACCGCAATCACACGGTCTGCCCCTTTTTGCCATGCAAATTGCTGTGCCATTAACCCAACAGGTCCACAGCCTAACACAATGACCGTATCACCTTTTTTCACACCGGCGTGCTCCACGCTCCAATAAGCAGTTGGAAGAACATCCGATAAGAACAGCAATTGTTCATCCTCCAGCTCACAATCATCTGGGATCTTAAACGGAGTGTAGTTCCCAAAAGGCACGCGTAAATATTCTGCCTGTCCTCCAGGGTAGTTCCCATATTTCTCACTATATCCAAAAAGTCCACCCGAATCGTAGTGCGGGTTTGAGTTGTCGCATTGGCTTTCTAAGTGGTGATGACAATATTGGCATTGACCACATGCAACGGTAAATGGAATAACGACACGGTCTCCCTTTTTTACTGCCGTGACATCCGGGCCAACTTCCTCCACAATCCCCATTGGCTCATGCCCAATCACATAGCCGATTGGAAGCGGGAAATTCCCCTGATACAAATGTAAATCAGATCCACAAATTGCTGTTGATGTGATTCGAATGATCACATCTTCCCGATCTTGAATAGATGGCGCATCTACTTTCTTCACTGCAATGCTATTTTTCCCCTGATAAGTAACAGCTCTCACATGCATTTCCTCCTTTAGCGAAAATCATCTGTACATAGCTTCACCTTGAATGGATGGTTCATGCATCAGATCAGGATTATTAAAAAACAAAAAAGCCCGTCGATCGGTTCGACAGGCACTTATACAATCATGTGTAACGCGTTACCTATTTATCCTTTTTCAATAAAGACCAAATCATATTGAGAGGAAGTCTCTCGATCAATCATCAAGTTCCCTTCTTGAATAAAATAAGGACATATACTCGGGCTTTGTGATTCTTCAAACTGCTCATACAACTGCTCAATCTTTCCAGGAAGCAGCAATAGCAAAAATTTATTAGAATGGGACACGAGTTCAGAAGAGTGAATTGTATCCGGCGGTATATAGGCAAAGTCACCCGGCATCAGGCATATATCTTCTCCGTTCAATTGCAGATTCATTTTTCCCTCAACGCAATAGAGTGCTTCTGTATGTACTTGATGATAATGCGGAGGAAAATACTTTCCCTTCGCGCCTTCAATCACAAAATGACTGAACCCGCCTCCAGTTGTTTCTGTTGTTGCGATCAGCTCATGAAGCTGACCATCAATAATGTATTGCTTCCCTTCACCAGCCTCTAATACGTAGGGCTGCACCGCCTGAGGGAGCTGACTATGAAATAAAACGGAGGGCTTAGTTGTATTTGACAGCTGCCGGATACCATGCATCAATATGATATCGCTTTCTTTTTCAGCTTGTTCAAAGCTGTCTGCATCGAAAGCATGATCGGTCATCGGCCATTCGTTCCGCTGAAGCCTTTTCCCAATTTGCTGATAGACATCTGTCATTTGTCCGCCCAACGTATATGAAATAAATCTTGTTTTGTGACTATGCATTCTGTAGCCATGGATCGTTTTGGGTGGGATATGAATATAATCGAAGGCTGTGACCATATATTTTTTACCGTCCAAGATCACTTCAAGCTTTCCTTCCAGCACAAAAATGGTTTCAAATAAGTGCTCATGACAGTGAAGTGGAAAATAAGCTCCTTTCCCACCTGTGATTAAGACAAGCTCAAACAGCTGATTCGTTTGATTTACTTCTGCCAGCACATGAACAAGCTGATTTTCCAGCCCATACAGTTTCCCTGAACCAGACACGGTATAAAAAGAGGTTCCTTCGGATTGCTTGATCGATTGCGGTTGCTCCGACATCCCATCACTCCTCATGACTAATTGACTATCTTTATTATATAGACCAATTGATATAATAGATAGACAATATGCGAGAGATTTTACTCTTCTCGCATAAATAAGTGTCTAAGGTAACATTTCACATGTTCTAACGGGGTCGTTTGTTTGAGTGCGGTGGTCATCGATAGACCCCCAATCACCATTGAATGAAGGAGAGAAGCCAGCTCATCCGCTTTGTTTTCTTCATATCCGCTGTTCATGAGCTTTTCTTTCACAAGCTTTTGCCAGCGGATCATTTCTTGTTTACATGCAGTATGAAGCTGCGTATGTTCTGGCTTGGATTCTGCCGCCAGCAAGACAATTGGAATCCCTCTTTCATTTTCTTGCTCCGTAAATCCCCGGATGATGTTTGTCATAAAGCGGTCGATGGCGATATAAGGATCATCCGAATAGGCAAAGCTTTCTTCAATTCGATTGATGACCTTTTGACTAATATATTCAACGGCTGCTATGGCTAGCTCTTCTTTTCCGTTTGGAAAATAATAATAAAGAGATCCTTTAGGCGTGCCGCTCTCTCTAATGATTTGATTCAATCCTGTCGCATGATACCCCTGTTTGCGTAAAAGAAGTGCGGCCGTTTGAATAATTCTATCCTTCGTACTCACGTGTGACACTCTTTTCCCTCCATAGACAAATGTCGTTTCAACGTATGAGTTGATTTGTTCCTTTCCAAATCGAGGATGTCTCCATCTCTGCTGCAAGCCGAAGCAGCCAATCCTCTTTCCCCTTAGGTGCTGTGACCTGTACCCCTAAAGGCATGCCCGCCTTAGTGAGATGAACAGGAACGCTCATAGAAGGCTGACCCGTTAAGTTGGCAAGCTGTGTAAATGGTGTGTAGGTCAGACTCTTTAAGAACATGTCATAAATGAGATCCTGCTGCGCTTGCATTGAGAGAGATGACACACGTAAAAGTTCTGTGATTTCTTCTTTCGAATGCATCAACTCACCAACCTTAGGAGCTGAATAGGCAGTCGCTGGTGTCACAAAGAGATCATAGGTTTGATGAAATGACGCCATTTGTGCAGCCGCCATATCCCATGCATCAAGACTTTCTGTGTAAGCAGCAGCGGTTACATTCTTGCCAGCCTCTGCCAACACCCATGCCACGATGTCTGTTTCCTCCGGATTGACTGGACGTCCTAATGAACGATTCAAGGACGTGAATAGCGCAGACATTTCTCCGCTGTTCATGACGTAGTATTGCTGCATCAGATGAATTCCATCGATTGCAGGCCTTGCTTCTTCTACTTGGTGACCTTGATCACTCAGCCATTTCACTGTTTGCTGCACCGCCTGCTTCGCTTCCTCACTGACCTTCGTACCAACTGGAGATTCTACACTGTAAGCAATTCGCATAGAAGATGTACGTTTCACTAGATCTTCTTGATAGCTGCCGTCGTATAATGGCGTTTGGAAAGCCGCTTCAGGCTGAATGACTTGAAGTAGATCAAGAAGGGCTGCACTGTCCCGCACTGTTTTTGTAAGTGTAAAGTCAATGGATGCCCCTTGCCACTGCCTTCCTGCGCCTGGTCCTACCGGTGTTCTTCCTCTTGTTGGTTTGAGACCGAACAAACCTGTAAAGGATGCTGGAATCCGAATGGACCCTCCACCATCACTTGCTCCACCAGCAGGTACGATGCCGCTCGCAACAGCTGCTGCCGTCCCGCCGCTTGAACCTCCAGGAGAATAGTCAGGATGCCAAGGGTTCCTCGTTGGACCATGTAAAGCAGGTTCTGTTACATTTCTTAATCCGAATTCTGGTGTGTTTGTATGTCCCATCATGAGAAATCCAGCCTGCTTCAATCGCTGGACAAAGTGGGAGTCCGTTTTTGCCTTTACATCCTTTAATAATGCAGCTCCTGCTGTCAGCGGTTCATTTTCCAGCCCTTGCGATATATTTTTCAGTACAAATGGAACGCCCGCAAACGGCTGATTCGTATGTAATGTCTTGATTTCTTTTAATACTTGATCTTGTCTTGTCTGAATCAACGCATTTAGTTCAGGATTGACCTCATTCAATCTAGCAAATGCAGCTTGTACAAGCTCGTCTGGCGTTACCTGCTTATTCCGTACAAGTGCCGCCAAGCCAATCGCATCATACGTCATATACTCTTTTACGTTCATCAGCATATCCTACTTTCTCTTATTATGTTCTCTCTATTGTCTACTAGATTTGTATGAATTTCAATTTCAGGTTACTTGTAAAAAAAACTTTCTGACAAACAATATGATTCTTCTAACCATCCTTCTCATTTCTCCGATATAATAGAGAAAAAAAGACGGAGGTCATCGTATGCAAGGGGCTATCGCCTTGAAAAAGAAAATATTCGTAGTCATCGCGTTTCTTCTTGCGTTGACAACTGCCTTGCCTTACCAATCGCAGGCAGCTGCACCGCCAAAAGAAACAGATGTCATCATCGTCTATAAAAACCAAAAAGGAAAGCAAACAGCGATTGAAGAAAGTGAAAAAGTGAACGCACAGTACATACATCTTCCCGCTGTCGCTGTGACAGCAGATGAACAAGCGGTCACGTCACTCAAAAAAGACCCTAACATCGCGTATGTCTCAAAAAACATAAAGGTCAAACTCGCTTCTTCTACGATGAAAAAAACCGCTGCCTCTACGAATCAGGATGCATTGGTTCAAAAATCTTACAACCTGCAAAAGCTGAATGTAAAGCAAGCGATAAAAGAAGGCGTCACGGGGAAAAATGTGAAGGTAGCCGTTTTGGATACTGGTATTTCTCCCCATGAGGATTTAAAGATATCCGGCGGTAAATCATTCGTGAACTACACTTCCTCCTATAAAGATGATGAAGGACACGGCACACATGTCGCAGGAACGATTGGTGCCCTCAATAACGATTACGGCACAGTCGGCGTCGCTTCTGGCGCGAAGCTGTATGCTGTGAAAGTGTTAGATAAAAAGGGAGAAGGCGACTTGTACAGTCTGCTTCGAGGAATCGATTGGGCCATTAGCAACAAGATGGATATTATGAATTTAAGTCTAGGTTTTGAAGACAATATCCCTATTTTGCGTTCAGCAGTGGATGAAGCATACAAAAGAGGACTGCTTGTGGTCGCTGCAAGCGGGAATGATGGGAAGAAGAATCATATCAGCTATCCTGCCGCCTACAATAGCGTCATTGCCGTTTCTGCAACGACGGACAAAGACAAACTCGCTTCTATCTCAAATACAGGGAAAGGTATTGAATTTTCTGCCCCTGGTCAGAACGTCATCAGCACTTATTTAAAAAATGAATATTGGTATGCAACTGGTACATCACAAGCCGCACCGCATGTCACAGGCATGCTGGCACTGTTGAAGCAGCTTCATCCGAAGAAAACAAATGTTCAGCTTCGCACCTTATTGCGCAGCTATACAGTGGATCTTGGCGCAAAAGGAAAGGATCCACAATTCGGCTATGGCCGCGTGCAATATATAGCACAATCAAGCTTTTTGAAGGCTGCGACTAGCGCTGTCAAAACAGCCGAAACTTCTAAAAAGCAGGCAGATGTCAATCAAGCCAAAACGAGAATTGGCCGACTCACTGCAAGTAAGCAAAAAACAGCACTCACTGAACGGGTGAAAAAGGTACAAGGAACCATTGATATCCGCTTGGCACGTGCAAAGGTTCAAACAGCCGAAAAAAGCAAAACACAAGGCGCCATTAAAAGCGCACAAGCGGCCATCAAAAAGTTAAACAAAGGCAAAGAAAAAACAAGCCTGCAAAATCGGCTCGACAAAGTCAAAAAACAGGTCGCCTATCAAAAGAAAGTGACAGACGCCAAACAAAAGGTCAAAAAAGCGGAAACCAAACGAACGAAGAAAACAAAAGCAGCGGCGCAATCCGCTGTCAAACAGCTAAAAGCTTCTAAAACGAAAACCAGTTTACAAAAACGATTAAACCGTATCAAGGTGTAACAGAAAAAACGATTCCTCGCTGAAAGGAATCGTTTTTTTCTATTTTAACAGCGGTGCAAACAAGCTGTGATGATATTTTCCATCAACATCTGCCCTCACTTGATCAAGTATGTTTTCTAACGAAGCCATCACACTCTCTAATGCTCGGTGCACTGAACCTTGTTCAAAATCCACTAAACTCTCTGGCAACTCATCTTCATCCAATACAAAAAAATCACCATTCGGAAGAACGAGAAGATCAACAATGAGGTCTTCAAACATGACCAGCTGGCCGTTGAACGATGTATTCCCCACAATATTAAAATAAGAACCTAGTTCCTTCCCTTGATCATCTCTCCAGAAATACATATTG
The DNA here is from genome assembly GCF_038005165.1 of Bacillus sp. FSL K6-2431. Taxonomy (NCBI): domain Bacteria; kingdom Bacillati; phylum Bacillota; class Bacilli; order Caryophanales; family Bacillaceae; genus Bacillus; species Bacillus sp. FSL K6-2431. Next base: position 1,837,547 of record NZ_JBBOSQ010000001.1, read on the forward strand.
TAAGGACGATCCTTCCAATAATAAGCGGTCGTATAGCTCCCTTTTGGAATCGTCAGAGCACCATCACCTGCCCTCATCGTAAACGTGTCTTCAATCTTGTGAAACAGCACAGCCTGCTGTCCCTGTGCGTCTAACAGCTGACACGTATGTTCCACAATCTTCTGATCGTATTTGATTTTTCTCTCGATTACTTCATCCCACCGATCCGCATGTAGCGAAAACACCATGTCACAACTCCCTCTTGCATCTAGATTCTCTCTTTCCAGTATACACCGATTTTTTTTGAAAAAATAAAGGGTTGCTGCATTCACATATGGAAGACCTATTGATGAGGTGAAATAAATGAACGGAATCACGATTCTTGAAAACCTTACACAGCTTGGACAAATCATCCTCATTTTTTGCGGCTATGCCCTTTATTGGCGGCTGGTGAAAACGAAGAGAGAACGAAAGCTTTCTCCTTATGAGCGCATGTTAAAATTCTTTGTTATGTTCGGTTTAATCTCGTGGGGGATATCATATTGGGCGCTTATACTGTGGGCGTAAATAAAAAAAGAAGAGCTGTCCATCGAGGACGTGCTCTTCCTTTTATTATGCGTGATGTGATGAACCAGCTGGTTGTTCTTTCTGGATGACATATTGATAGCTTTTAACATGCGTCCCATTTTGATTCACAAATTCTTTATCTAGTGCACGCTCAAAGCCCATTCTTTCATAAAGACGAATGGCAGCCTGCATTTTATCAGAGGTATGAAGGTACAGAACATTTTCGCCCCATGATTGCGTGAGCTCAATACTTTTACGTAACAATGACTCTGCAATTCCTTTTCCTCTGACATCGGGATCTACTCCTAAAAACCGGACGATGGCTGATGTAATGCCCATTTCGGGTTTGTCATACGCTTGCTCTGATGATCGGAACATTTGAAGCGTCCCTACGACCTGACCTTCAAGCTCCGCCACAAGCATCAGCTCCATGTTTGGATTATCTACAGCTGCTGCAAGCGCAGCAGAATAATTTTGCCAGCCTTCCTCTGTAAATTGAGGCTCATACTGTGAATAGGATTTGATTAGTACGTGTCTAATGGCCTCATGATCTTCTTTGACTGCTTGACGAATGATCAGCTCTTGCTGCTCCATGTCAGCACCTCCTGTTGTTTAATTGCCAGATATACGTATCATGCAAATACTGCATGTCGATGACCTTGTTCTTTTCTCTACTCATTCAATGTAAAGAGTCTCCTTCGAAAGATCAATTATTTTGCACGGAATCCTCTTTGAAAATTTCCATTGAAAAGGGACGCTCGATTCATTATGCTGTTTTGAGGAAGTATACGAGGAGTGTAATGTCATATGAGTTCTTTATCTTATCCCCAAGAATCGAAAAAAAACCGATTTCTCCTTGCTGCATTGCTTGGTTCTTTAACCGCCCTTGCACCGCTTGCAATGGATATGTATTTACCTGCATTGCCTCATATTGCACGAGATTTTGAAGCAAGCACTGCTTTGTCCCAATTAAGTCTGATGGCTTGTCTGATTGGACTCGCGCTTGGACAACTGATTGCAGGTCCTATTAGTGATACGATCGGCAGAAGAAAACCGCTGATGATCGGCTTAATCATTTTTATCGCCGCCTCTCTTTTATGTACGGTGGTCTCGTCGATTTGGATGTTCATCCTCTTAAGATTGATTCAAGGACTCGCCGGTTCAGCAGGCATTGTCATTGCACGAGCCATTGTGCGAGATCATTATGAAGGATCAGAAATGACGAAATTCTTTGCACTGCTCATGTTGGTCAACGGGGTTGCTCCGGCAGCGGCACCTATTGTGGGCGGACAGATGTTACGCTTTACCACATGGCAGGGTGTATTTGTTCTATTAGGCATCCTCGGGGCCTTGATGCTGCTGAGATCTATTTTTTCACTTCAAGAAAGTTTACCTACGGAGCGCAGACAGACAGGAGGCTTTCAACAGATTGTAAGTGCCATGAAAATTTTAGCGAGTGATCGTCTCTTTGTAGGGTATGCCCTCTCGCAAGGTCTTGTATTCGCAGCGATGTTTGCTTATATTTCTGGCTCACCGTTTGTGCTTCAGGAGCTTTTTCACCTTTCTCCACAAGGATTCAGTGCTGCCTTTGCAGTGAATAGTCTTGGGATCATCACAGCTGGACAAGTATTTGCCCGCGTCGCTGCTAAAATCGGCGAAGAGAAGGTTCTTCGCATTGGGTTGCTGACAGCTGCCTTAGGCGGCATCACCTTATTTTTGATGATCTCCATTGATGCTGGATTATATGGCATTCTCATTCCGCTCTTTTTTGTGGTCTCAAGCGTTGGAATTGTCGGCACCTCTGCCCCGTCTCTTGCGATGCAGCATCACGGCGCACATGCAGGAAGTGCGGCTGCCCTGATCGGTGTGGCACAAATGCTGCTAGGCGCCTGCATGACACCTCTTGTCGGACTAGCCGGAAGCCAAACAGCCTTTCCAATGGGCCTGATCATTATGCTTTGTGAACTAGGTGCACTTTGCTGTTATTTCTTCTTTGTAGCCAGAGCAAAAAAACCCGCATAAGCGGGTTTTTCAGATTGTTGACAAAGGGCTAAAATGATCTTGATTTTAGCCCTTTGTCTTCTTTTCAGCGTGATAGAAAACCTTTGAAGTCTAGGAAGGACGAGTACTGGCGCGGAGCGAATTTGACATTCGTGAGCACCAGCACGCAGGACTGACAACGAATGCGAGGGTTTGTCTACACGCTGAACCCGCATAAGCGGGTTTTTCATTTATGGCTTGCTCCAATTGATAGTGCGGAACACATTGTTCTGGTCATTGTTGTGATATGCATCTAGGTCAAAGCCCGATAGTCCAAAACCAATTGCCATGACAATTCCTCCGGCAACGGTGAAGATGATCCCCCATTTGATGCATTGCTTTTTTAAATCATTCACATTCATATTCTCACGACCTTCTTTTTAAACATTCCCATGAATGCCTTAGTGGTTTGAACAGTCATTTGAACAAATAGCTTTGTCAAATACACCGTGGCCATGCCGCATAATAATCCGACACCTAATAGAAGAATACCAACGCCAATTTGCGTCACCACCACATGCAAACCGTCCTGAAAGATAAATGGAGAACCAATGATGCTCCAAAAACCTCCGAGCAGACCAACTAGCGTCACTGTACCTGTCACGAGCGGAATGCACCAAATCACCATATACACAGAAAGAATTAGTAGGAAGACTGTTGCTAGAATACTGCCCCATAATGGAAAGCCTAAAATGAGGATGGAGAGCCTTGTGGCTTTTTCTCCAAACGTCGGCACCTGAACGGTTTTAATTCCTTGTTCCTTCAAAATCCCTTCAGCGATGATAGCAGGCTGCCCGACTTGATCGACCGCTTCCTGTTCACTGTATCCATCTTCTTGATAATCCTCGATCATTTCATCGTAATACTCGATGAACCGGTCACTTTCTTTTTCGCCTAGACGATGCAGGTGCTTCTCTAAGCTGGCTAAAAATTCTTTTTTATTCATTGCCCTGTCCTCCAGAAATAAAGTCGTAAATCGCCATCACTTGATCCCATTCCGCTAAAAACTGCGCCATATGCTCACGGCCGCTTTGTGTCATCCGGTAGTATTTTCTTAATCGACTATTATGTTCCTGGGAATAGGTCTCCACATAATTGTTTTGCTCTAATCGCTTTAATATCGGATATAATGTCGATTCTGAAATCTCAATACAATGGGACATATCTTTAATCATTTGATAACCATAGGAATCGCCTTTCTTTAATACCGCCAGTACACAGAATTCCAGTAAACCTTTTTTTAATTGTGCATTCATGATTACAACTCCTAACCATTTATACTATACATTACATAGTATCATGTGACAAGAGGTATAAATATAAAAAAAAAGACCCTTTTGGGGTCCTTTCGTTTTTATATATTCACAAATCCTTCTCCGAACACATCACGCACGTCATGGACAACAACGAATGCGTCTCGATCAATTTTCTTAATGATTTTCTTTAGACGCATAAGCTCTTGTTTTTGAATGACTGCATAGAGAATTTCCTTCGATTCCTTTGAATAATGACCGCGTCCGTTTAAAATCGTCACGCCTCGATCCAAGGTGTGATTGATTTCTTCGGCAATATCATCTTTGCATGAAGAAATGATCGTCACTGCCTTTTTCGTGTTAAGCCCTTCTATCACGAAGTCCATCACCTTTGTCGCCACGTACAGCATCACAATCGTGAACATTAATTTTTCCGCACCAATAATAAAGTAGGAAGCAAATACGACGATCAGATCAAAGAACAAGATGGCATAGCTCACGTTCCAGTCTAAATACTTGTTGGCAATTCTTCCGAGTATGGCAGAACCCGCCGTTGTACCGCCTGCTCTTAGCACAAGACCAATCCCAATTCCTATAATGATTCCTGCGAAAATGGCCCCAATGATCAATTCGTGAACATTCACGACCCATGTTGTGGTCAAGTGTAAAAATAGGGAGTTACTTGCGACGGCAACCACAGTATAAATCGTCGTCTTCTTGTCCAAATATTTATACCCCACAAGCAGCAGAATGGCATTAAACACTAGGTTCGTCAGCCATGGTGCAATTTCAAACAAATAATAGAAAATGATGGACAGCCCCGTTACACCGCCTTCACCAAATTCAAGCGGAATGACAAACATGTTCACTGCGGCGGCAAATAAAAAAGAACCAATTAGAATCATTGCGATATCTTTTACACATTTTTTCAATTTCTTCTTTCCTCCTTTTTTAAGCATATAAAAAACCCTCTTTCTGCACGAAAGAAGACAGTCGTTGAACAAAAAAAATCAAAAGACAGCGCCTTTTGACGAAGCTTTCTGAAATGAACCTTTCCATAATATATATCTCTTTTTAGAGGCTGTCAATGACTTGGTTTTCTATTATTTTGACTGCATGTTTATGCATGGAAACCCGCATGTTTTCAGGGTTTTTCCGCGGTCACATGCTTTTTCCTCTCCTTGACAAAAACACTTTAGTCATTTAAACTACTGCCTCATATCATATCCATCATTTCCGACTAAAAAGGAGGGTGTTCAATTCGATGAATCCTATTCAAAGCCGTTTACAGGCTCACGCACCTTTAATTTTAGACGGTGCACTTGCAACAGAGCTTGAACGAAAGGGCTGCAATTTAAACGACAGTTTATGGTCAGCCAAAATACTGATTGAACAGCCAGAATTGATTCAGCAAGTACACTTGGATTACTTCCAAGCCGGAGCTGACTGTGCCACAACAGCGAGCTACCAAACAACGATTGATGGCTTCGCTGAAAAAGGCTATTCAAAAGAAGAAGCCATTGAACTAATGAAACGATCTGTCACTTTAGCAAAAGAGGCACGCGATCTTTTTTGGCAGGATGAAGCGCGTCGTAAAGGGCGGACAAAACCATTTGTCGCAGGATCTGTGGGGCCATTCGGCGCTTATTTATCTGATGGTTCAGAATATAAAGGAAATTACGGACTCACAGAGCAGACACTCATTGATTTTCATAGACCAAGGATTCAGGCATTAGTAGAAGCTGGTGCAGATATTCTTGCGTGTGAAACGATCCCTTGTCTCATTGAAGCAACGGCCATTGCAAAGCTGCTGCAAGATGAATTCAGTGATGTATCTGCTTGGATTACATTCAGCGCGAAGGACGACCTTCATATTAGTGAAGGAGATTTGCTCAGAGAATGTGTACAAGCACTGGAACCTTATGAACAGATCGCTGCTGTGGGTGTAAACTGTACGCCGCCGCAATTTATCTCGTCTCTCATTCAAGAGATGAAAAAGGGGACGAGCAAGCCGATTGTCGTGTATCCAAACTCAGGGGAATTATATGATCCTGAAGAAAAGGTATGGAGCGGAGATACGCCTCAGCATACATTTGGTGAATGTGCGCATCAATGGTATCAAGACGGCGCGCATATTATCGGCGGCTGCTGCAGGACAACCCCAGAAGATATCACGGACATCTTAAAACTTACCACAGCATAGCATCATGAATCATCACACATACTTCTAAGCAAAAGGGCGGGAAGACATGGAACAAGCAAAAGATCAGTCACAACAATATCAACGAAAAATGACGAGCCGCCACCTGTTCATGCTTTCTCTAGGCGGCGTCATTGGAACAGGGCTCTTTTTAAGCTCTGGGTATACCATCAATCAAGCAGGACCCGCGGGAACGATCCTTGCCTATCTTGTCGGGGCATTAATTGTGTACCTCGTGATGCTCTGTTTAGGCGAGCTGTCTGTGGCAATGCCGGTTACAGGGGCCTTTCATACGTATGCAACAAAATATATTGGACCCGGCACAGGCTATACAGTCGCTTGGCTCTACTGGCTGACATGGACAGTCGCGCTCGGATCAGAATTTACAGCGGCAGGGCTTTTAATGCAGCGCTGGTTCCCGGACACATCGGTTTGGATGTGGAGCGGTGTCTTTGCTCTTCTCATCTTTCTACTCAATGCTTTTACAGTTAAATTTTTTGCAGAATCAGAGTTTTGGTTTTCCAGCATTAAAGTAATGGCTATTATTCTCTTTATTATTCTTGGCGGAGCTGCGATGTTTGGCTTGATTCCGTTAAAAGGCGGTGAGGCCGCTCCGTTCCTTTCTAACTTCACCGGGGAAGGCGGTCTTTTCCCAAACGGCTTTTTACCGATTTTAATGACGATGCTTGCCGTCAATTTCGCTTTTTCAGGTACGGAGTTAATTGGGATTGCTGCGGGTGAAAGCGTCAATCCTGATGAGACCATTCCAAGAGCGATTCGCACAACCGTACTGCGTCTTGTCTTGTTTTTCGTTGGAACGATCGTGGTCTTAGCTGGCTTGATCCCAGTGGAAGAAGCTGGGGTGATCAAAAGTCCATTTGTTGTGGTGTTTGATCGCATCGGGATTCCATATGCCGCAGATTTCATGAATTTTGTCATTTTGACAGCGATCTTATCTGCCGCAAACTCTGGACTATACGCGTCATCCCGTATGCTCTGGTCACTTTCTGAGGAACGGACACTGCCTAAGAAACTGGCGAAGCTGACATCTAAAGGAATTCCTTTGAACGCACTGATTTTAAGTATGATCGGTGGGATTCTTTCTTTGTTCTCAAGTGTCATCGCACCAGAAACGGTATACCTTGTCCTTGTTTCGATCTCTGGACTGGCCGTTGTGATCGTGTGGATGGGGATTGCTGCCTCACAATTTATGTTTCGGAAACGTTTTTTACAGGAAGGCGGACAGCTCCATGATCTTTCCTTTCGAACCCCGCTCTATCCAGTGGTTCCGATTGCTGCCTTCTTCCTGTGTCTTGCCTCTGTGATTGGCATTGCCTTTGATCCAAATCAGCGGATTGCCCTTATCTGCGGCATTCCTTTCATCGCGCTCTGCTATGCTGCCTATTATGTGACAGCTTGGATTCAGAAAAAACGTGAAGAACCTGGTGTATAACGCCAGGTTTTTTTCTATCAAAAACAATTTGACAAAAAAGGATATCGCTAGTAAAAGAAGCACACTTTGGTATATGATAGGAATCTATGATTTTCAGGATGAATCAAGGGAGTTGTCACTAATATGGAAATGACCATTACAAGAGCATTAAGTGAACTGAAAATGTTAGATAAGAGAATCAACCGAACCGTTGATGAAGCCGTACTTGGTGGATTGATGATCGGGAAACATATACAACACGGATTTCAACATCAAGAAGACATCGAAAAGAAGGCGAAGGCTGATGACCAATCGATTCAAGCATTAATCAAGCGCCGGAATGCCATCAAATCAGCCATCGTTGTGTCGAATGCGACGACAACGATTGATGTTGCGGGTGTCAGCATGACGGTGGCAGAAGCGATTGAACGGAAGACGTCGATAGAATACGATATTCGTTATTTACGGAAATTGAAAAAGGTGTACACAGAGCTAGTAGACAAAGCAGAACAAACCAATGAAGATGTGAAGAAGAGGCTCGACCAGCATTTAGAAACCTTGTTTGGAAAAGACGGAAAAACACAAGCGGCTGCCAACCAAGAGATCGTCAAGTCGTTCCTCGCTGAAAACGAGGCGACGATCATCGATCCGCTTCGTCTTCGAGTGAAGATTGAAAAGCTTTCGACCGAGATTGAGGATTTTCAAATGGAAGTTGATTTTTCCTTGTCAGAAAGCAATACACTAACGAAAATACAGATCGATTAATCAATTTTGTTAGTGAGCCGAAAATCGATAGAACTAAACACCTCCGAGGGAAAGGTCATTCCCTCCTCATCTGATCATCTCTGGATGATCCTTGATAAAAGCTCAAAGCTGAACGTTCAAGGATCAACGTTCAAGTGTAAAAGTTCTTATCCATCAAAGCTCAGAATTAAAAGGTAAACGCTCGATCGAATCTGGGAGTCACGGCTCATGAGTGTTTGTTTATCGACTCTTTCGGTTGCCGCCCAGCAGGTTTGCTAACAAAAAGAAAAGGATGTCACATGAAGACATCCTTTTTTCTATGAAAAAAAACGACAAGGCTTTCGCCAAGTCGCTTCTTCCAGCAGATTAGTAACGGGATGTATATGCCAAATGGTACACACTTGTGACATTTGAAGATAGCTTGATGTCGTTTGAAGTGAACGTCACTGGAACGATATCGTAGTAATGTGTAGACCAGCCTGCATTATTGTATGTTTGGTAGCCTGCACCTGCAGGAACTTGAAACGTCAGTGAAAATTGTCCATTTACGTCTGTTGTGCCTGTCGCTGTTTGAGCATATGATTTAATTGCTGCTTCAAAATAAAGCTGAATCGGCTGATTAGGCATGAGATTTCCACTTGTATCTTTTAGTGTTCCTTTAAACATAGCTGGATAATAAGAACCCACGCGATATTTACTGCCATAGCCGTAATTCACTAATCCACTATCGGCTGCGGTGACACTTGTTACTTGAACGGAAGCTGGTACTGCCCCTGTTTCCTCTGCATTTGCAAAGGTTGGGAATACGAGAAGCAATGATAGAAAGAAAGCAAACATGATTTTTTTCATCGATAAATCCTCCTTTTTTTCCTGCTATTTTACTATCGACATTAATTGGTATTTTTCCAGTAACAAGCAAAAAAACTTCCCTTTTTTAGAAAGGGAAGCTCTCCTCTTACTTTTTCACAACAACAACTTTCACCGCTTTGCTTTCTCTTTTTCTCACATCAGAAGCGGTCACATACAAGACTGTTTTGGCTTTTTGCGGTTTTATTTGGGCAGTAAATGCGCCCTTTTTATTTGTTTTTACCGTTTTGATGACTTTCTTTGATTTATTTTTCACTTTAATGGTCAATCCTGCACCCGCAGTCCCTTTGACCGTTTTACTTTTAACCGTTACTTTGCCCACTTTCGGCTTAGCTGGTGCTTTGCCTTTTTTGACGACTGTTTTGAGCGTTGTAGCGGCCTTTCCTTTTGAAATCTTAATGTGAAGGACTTTGTTTTTGTTCTGATGCTTGATCTTCACGCTAAAGGTTCCATTTTTGCCTGCTGTGCCTTTTCCAAGCAGTGTTTTGCCTCTATACACAGAAATAGCAGCGCCAGCCTTTGCTTTACCTGTCACCTTTTGATGCTGATCCTCCACTTTGCTCACAGATGCGTTCAGTTCGACAGCACTTAAAGCAGCAAATGCATTCAGTCTGCCATGTCCTGTCATCCAATCGATCCCTGGAATTTTCGGATCGACAATTGGCTCATCGTTTTCATCATAGAAAACGTCATCTGTTCCATCAACAGAAGTAAAGGAGATGTTATCGGCTGTGCTTTGCAAGATATTCCTTACTTGATTCGGCTTCAAGGTTGGATTTTTAGAAAGAAGTAATCCTGCTGCCGCGGCCACATATGGTGTCGCCATTGATGTCCCGCTCAGGTATGAGACATTCCCATCTGGCATTAAGCTTGGAATATCAGACCCTGGTGCAGACATGCTCAGTCCTTTACCAAAGCTTGAGAATTCAGCGGCAATATCCATACGGTTGCTTGCGCCAATGGCCATTGCGTATTTTGATGTCGCAGGATAGCCCATTTCTGGAACGCCATCATTTCCACTCGCCACAACCACTAGTACATTTCTTTGAGCCGCGTAGTTCATTGCATATTCAATTACCCGGCTGTAGTAGCCGCCAAGGCTCATGTTGATGACCTTTGCGCCTTTATCTACTGCATGCTTAATTCCAAGTGCAATATGCTCTGTATCGCCAAAGCCATAGGCATCCAGTACCTTCACTGGAATGATGCCCGTATGTTGGTTAAGGCCTGCCATTGAGTAATGATTATCGGATTTTGCGGCAATGATGCCTGCCACATGCGTACCGTGTCCATTATCATCAATCGCATCTTTGTTTCGTCCAATGAGATTCGCACCTAAGTCTGTACGAACAGTCCCGCTTAAATCAGTCAAACGGCTGTCTACACCTGTATCCACAACAGCAATTAATGTTTGCTTCATTTTGCTTGTGCCAATCAGTGTATTCATTTGTTCAAATTTGACGTCAGCGCCTTTTTTCCCGCTGTTTTGCGCACTGTTTTTCAGCGGCCACTGATAACCATACTGCGCGTCGCTGCTTAGCGCGCGATAGGTTTGAACAGGCTCCGCAAATTCAACATTCGGCATGCTGGACAGCTTTCTTGCCGTGCTTTTGATGACAGCTTTGCCTGCTTTTAAAGTCTTTCCAGCTGATTCTTGCCCTGCTGGCACATCATAGACATACATTCCTTTAAATAAAGGACTGACTGACTGTGATGTCACACGGTTTTCTTGGATGCCATAGCTTTTCATCTTCTTTTTCGCAGATTGAAGTGTTTGGCCATCCTTTAATTTAAAAATGATCTTATTCGTTTTAACCTTCTCTTCTTTTACAAGCTTTTGTTTCTCTAATACATAACCAACTGATTTTCCTTCAAGCTGATTGATGCCAATTTTTTGACTGACGGCTTCTAATTCCTTTTTTAAATAAGCCGGACTTGCTTCTTTGAGCATATCAAAAAGGGACCTGATCGCCTGTTGTTCTTTTTCTGTTACGATATGACCACTAAATGCACCATTTTTCTCTACGTCATTTAGCAGTGACTTTAATGTCAGCAGATGATTGTATACCTTTTGCTGCTCATTTTTTTGTTTGATGAGTTTCGATTTGAGAAATGGCTTTGTTTTTTGGAGCACACGGCTCAGCTTCTGACCATTTGGTGTTTCATTAAAACGTTTATCTTCGATTGTACGAATCGATTGGAGAATTTCTCGCCCGTACTTTTTCTCAATAATAATGATACCAGGCTCATCGTCTTCAGGGAAAACGGGTTCAGAGGGCGGAAGGTTAGCTCCTTTATACCCGATTGTATAAGCCGCATCCTCTTCCTCATCACGGCTGTCTTCCTCCGACCCTAAATAGAGCACTTTGACAAAGTAAGGACCTGACCATGCATGAGGGAAGTCGATCTCTGTCTCTCCACTTGCAGTGTCCACACGATATCTCGAATAAGTGTCATCCTTCATCGCTCTGTCTTTACTTGGATAGACCGATACGGATAATACTTGTTTACTTTTCACAGAAATTTTCATATGTGTATGTTTTGCCACCTCTTGTGCTGATGGCGTGATTTGGTACCATGACTCTTCCATTTCATTCTGTAATGTCCCTGAGATGACTTCACCATTTTTTAACCCAATGGCTTCATTGACATTTGTTCCTTTACTGGCAGCTGCTGCCTCGTATCCAGGTAATGCCGCCATACAGAGAATGATGGCCATGAGTACGATCACACAGGATTTGACCTGCTTTTTGAACATGAAAAGACCCCCTTATCTTTTGTAATACCTTGGAAGAATATCACAGAAATGCATTTAGTAGAATCTGTTTTTTACATAATTAAACTCGTTTTAAGCTAGGATTTGAGATATACAGACAGCAAGACGAATAGCTTCATAAACTTTTTGCCATTTCAAACGGAAAATGATGCTATTTAACCATGTCGAAAAGTACATTACAATCAACTTGTAAGCGCTTAACAAACAAGAGAGAAGGGATCAGCTTGTTCCAAAAAGATCATGTTTTCACACAAGTAGACGGACGATCAAAGAATGAGATTTTACAATACATTGCCGAGAAAGCTGAAGACCTTCAGATTACAAACGACCAGGCGGGGTTATTATCAGATTTGTTGACTCGCGAAGACGAAGTCTCAACAGGACTTCAGCAAGGCTTCGCCATTCCTCATACAAAAAGCTCCGCTGTTCAAACGGCTTCACTTCTTTTTTTAGAATTAGAACAACCGATTGAATGGGGCAGCTTTGACGATTTGCCCACAAGCTATTTATTTACACTGCTCGTTCCATTAGAAGAAGCAAATATCACACACCTGAAATTACTGTCAGGGATTGCGACAAGCCTCATGGAGCCGGCTTTCATCGAAAAGATACAACCAGGTCAAACCGCTGACTATTATTACGAAGTCATTGAACAACAATTGAAAGAGGGGATTACACAATGAAAATTGTCGGTGTCACTTCATGTCCAGCAGGGTTAGCTCATACACCAATGGCAGCAAAGGCGTTAGAGAATGCGGGTAAACAGCTCGGTCACGAGATCAAAATCGAGCAGCAAGGAATTATGGGACAGGTGAATGGCATTACACCAGAGGAAGCAAGACAGGCAGACCTTTGTATCATTGCCTCCAATCAGCATATCAACGATGCGGAACGTTTTTCAGGCATTCCCACAGTACGTGTCGAGATCGGACGCGCCTTAAAAAATGCCGAGCAAATCATCACAAAAGCTGTAGCACTTGTTGAAAAGAAAAAATCTGAATCTCAATAAACGTGAGCAATGCCATATAGAAAGGAGCAAAGCAAAATGAAAGCAAAATTAAAAGTCATTGAAGGCCATCTCATGACCGGTATTTCTTATATTCTTCCTGTAATCATCGGTGCCTCCCTTATCGTTGGTTTAGCAAAACTAGTCGGATTAGGATTTGGTGTTTCAGATTTAAACGCCTATAAGGATGCTGGTGGCATACTGCACGGCGCCTATTTAATGGAGCAGGTTGGTTGGACAGGGATTGGCTTAATGAACGTCCTGCTCGCTGGATTTATCGCCTATTCGATTGCGGATAAATCAGGGCTTTCGGCCGGTTTCATCGGTGGTGCCCTTGCCAGCTCAACGAATGCTGGATTTATCGGTGCCGTTATTGCAGGCTTCTTCGCAGGATATGTCGCTCTTTTTGTGAAACGAAAAATTCAAATTAAAGGCTCCGCAGCCGGACTTGTTCCTCTGCTCATCTTACCGCTCATTACCGTTGGCTTAACTGGACTTCTCATGTCCGTTCTGCTGGGCGGGCCATTAGGTGCTTTGAACACAGCATTAATTGAATGGATCAAAGGCATGGTCGCTGACGGGACAAGCACACTCGCACTCGCTCTCATTCTAGGTGCGATGATTGGCTTTGACCTTGGCGGCCCAGTGAATAAATCTGCTTGGATGGCAGGTAACGCGCTCTTCCTATCAGGCGTCTACCTCCCTGCCATTCTCGTCAATATTGCGATTGTCATTCCGCCGCTTGGATACGGGCTTGCGACATTGATTCGAAAACGCAATTTCTCTCCAACCTTTAGAGAAGCAGGACGTGGCGGCCTTGTCATGGGCATTATCGGTATTACGGAAGGGGCGATTCCTTTTACCCTCGTCAATCCATTGAAATTGATTCCGCTCAATGTTGTCGCATGTGCTGCTGGTAGCGGGGTTGCTGCATTATTAGGTGTCCATGACATCATGCCGCCAATTGGCGGGCTATACGGCTTCTTCTCAGTCGGAAACTGGTGGGCTTATTTAATTGGAGCTCTCACTGGCGCACTCGTCATCGGTATTGGCGCCAACCTGCTTGTCAATTTCTCTGAGAAAAAAGAACCAAAAACGCCGGAACATGATCAGAAGCAGAAAGAAGAAGACGATTTTGACCTTGTACTAGAAGGATAATTTGAACAAAGAAAGGTGTCGTTACTCAATGACTGTTAATGTACATGTGATTCCACATACTCACTGGGACCGGGAATGGTATTTCACCACCTCCCGCTCCCGTATCTACTTAATGAAAAGCGTAATGGACATTTTAGACACTCTTGAAACAGATGAAAGGTTCCATTACTTCATGCTCGATGCCCAAGCATCCTTACTGGATGATTACTTGAAATGGTGCCCTGAGGATGAGAATCGAATCAAAAAGCTCGTCACAGCCAAACGTCTCATCATCGGCCCGTGGTATACCCAAACCGACCAGCTCGTCATTTCAGGTGAATCCATTGTACGGAACCTGCAATATGGAATTGAACGCTGTCAGCAGTTCGGTCATGTGATGAAAGTCGGTTATGTCCCTGATTCCTTTGGTCAATCCGCACAAATGCCTCAAATTTACCGCGGCTTCGGCATTGTGGATACAGCTTTTTGGCGCGGCGTTTCAGACCATATGACGAATCACACTGAATTCAATTGGCAAGGGGCTGACGGCAGTGAAGTCTTTGCGGTGAACCTGCCATTTGGCTACTACTACGGTGGAAATATTCCCGAAAAAGATGAGGACTTACAAGCCTTTTTATCTGAAAAAATCGGTGCGCTGCAAGCAAAGGCAACCACAAAGAATGTCTATTTCCCAAATGGCTTTGACCAGGCACCGATCCGCAAAAACCTGCCTGACTTATTAGAAAAAGCCAATGAACTGGACGAGCACCACTATCAAATCAGCAGTTTAGAAGATTACATTGCAGCAGTGAAAAAAGAGCGGACGTCTTTTGAAACTTTAAAAGGAGAGCTCATTCATGCGAAGCATATGCGGATTCACAAATCTATTTTTTCAACACGAGCTGATTTAAAAATCTTAAACAATCAAATTGAAAACTATCTCGTCAATGTGATGGAGCCTATCCTCACGATTAGCTATTCACTCGGACACGACTATCCGCATGATACGGTTCGTGATATATGGTACCTCATGTTTGAAAATGCAGCGCATGACAGCATTGGCGGCTGTAATAGTGATACGACGAATCAAGATGTCTTCTTCCGCTACAAGCAGGCAAAGGAAATTGCTGAGAACCTTGTGGACTTACACATGCGCCTCATCGCCATTCGACTGCAAACAGAGCAAGAAATCACGTTTACTTTATTTAATACACTGCCTTCAAAGCGTTCTGAAGTTATTGAAGTTGAAACCTTTATCACAGAACGTCCTTTTACACTAAAAGATGCCAATGGAAAAACGCTTCACTACACAGTAAAAAGCAAAACTGATGTCACAGATTATGTGCTGGCACAGCAAATTTCTCTTAACCCAAGTAAAGATGTGTACATGCCAAAACAAGTATGGAAAGCCGTTTTACTGATCGAAGCCACCAGCTTACCATCCGTTGGTTATACACAAGTCAGCATGGTTTTCGATGAATCAAGCGAATCTGCATGGGAACAAACAGAAGGACACGCGATTGAAAATACGTATTACCGCATTGCGGCAAATGACAACGGATCGCTGGAGATCACAGATAAACAAACTGGCCGGACATTCTCTGAGCAAATGATCTTTGAAGACAATGGAGACGATGGGGATTCCTACAACTATTCACCGCCGCGTGAGGATCTGTATGTGTCATCCAAGGACCTTTCTTCAGCAGACATCACAGTATCTAAAAGCTGCTTGCAACAAGAGCTGACCATCCAGTTTCACCTCACTGTCCCGTATGACTTAGAGGAACGCTCTCAGCAATCAGTCACGACTTCACTCCCGATTACAGCGAAGGTAGCATTAAATAAAGATGAGCCTGTCATCCGTTTTCATGTCGATGTCGATAATCATGCGTTAGACCATCGTCTGCGTGTCCTCTTTGATACAGGCATCGCATCAAAGGTATCACTGAGCGATCAGCAGTTTGGAACCATCGAACGCCCGACAGAGCTCACGCAAGAGCTTGAATGGTGGAGCAATGAGCATTGGGAAGAAAAACCGATCACCATTGAACCGATGCAATCCTTTACTGCACTTCGTGATGAAGCATATGGTGTCGCTCTATTGACGGACTGCGTGAGAGAATACCAGATCACAGGAGAAAGCTACACAACGATTGCGTATACGCTTTTCCGCTGTTTCGGAAAAATGGGGAAAGAAAATCTTCTTTACCGTCCAGGACGCGCATCTGGTGAAAAAATTGTTGAGACACCTGACGCTCAGCTACAAGGTGCACTGTCGTTCTCATTTGGCATGCACTATAGCAAGGATGCTGTCAGCGAGGGACACTTAGCGCAGCTTGCCAAGCGGTATACAACCCCAGTTCAATGCTACGAACGGGCAGACTTTTTAAACGGTCGTTTAATTTTCTCTTTCCGAGATGAAAAAGAAGACTTACAATCTACTTATAGCCTGCTTGACATTGAGACAGACGGAGTCATTCTAAGCGCTCTGAAAAAAGAAGAGCATGGAACAGGCATTGTCATCCGTCTCTTCAATCCATTTTTAACGCGTCAAACAGCCGCTTCAATCAATAGTTCATCTCTACAGCACGGAGAAACAGCGAATTTAGGCGAAACACCTGAAGGACATATACTCAAAGCACAACATGGATCATTACACATTGAACCGCTCACACCTTGTCAGGTACAAACCTACATTGTAAAGAAAAAATGAACATGTAGGGGCGGGGTCCATTTGGATTCCGCCCCTCTTTAATGGAGGGCATTGATCATGCGAATTGGAGGCATTGAAGCAGGCGGAACAAAATTTGTCTGCGGCTACGGAACAACAGATGGAACGATTGAACACACGACTTCCTTTGCAACAGGTAATCCAGATGAAACATGCCGGCAAGTAATCGATTACTTTACAAAGCATCCTGTCGATGCCATTGGCATTGGGGCATTCGGGCCTGTCGATGTAAAAGAACAAAGCCCAAGCTATGGGACGATTTTAGAGACACCCAAAACAGCCTGGCGCCAATTCCCTTTCCTTTCTACTTTAAAACAAGCCCTTGGACTCCCTATGAAGCTTGATACAGACGTGAACTGTGCAGCACTCGGGGAAGCCCGCTTTTCGGTTGAAGCAGAAAAGCCTGCTTCTTTGGTCTATATCACTGTTGGAACCGGAATAGGCGGCGGTGCCTATATTGAACACCGCCTCATTCACGGGTTGCTGCATCCAGAAATGGGTCATATCACAGTGCAGCGGCACCCTCATGATTCCTACGGTGGCTGCTGCCCTATACACCATGACTGTTTAGAGGGACTGGCATCAGGACCTGCCATAGAAGGGCGCTATCATACACTGGCACAAATACTGCCAGAGGATCATCCTGCCTGGTCACTTCATGCCTACTATCTCGGACAGATGACCGCCAATTTATTACTCACCCTTTCGCCAGAGCGCATCATTCTCGGTGGAGGTGTGATGAAACAGCCCGCTATGCTGCCGCTCATTCTTGATGAAACAGAAAAGCGGCTTCATGGGTATTTACAACTGCCAAAGCCTTTAAATGAAATTATCACCAAGCCATCCTTTGATGGATTATCAGGTTTAATGGGCGCCCTCGCTCTTGGTACTGATGCCTTACAGGCGCAAGGAGCCGCGCAATGATGATGACGGCAGATCCTCGAACCTATCAGCTGATTCAGCGGCTATTTGAAACGAAGGGGTTCGTGAAGCTGGAGGAGCTCACTGCCTCTTTTCGCTTATCTGACCGCTCCATCCGTCATCTAATCAAAGAAGCAAATGAGCAATTAAAGGAAGCTGGAGCCAAGATTAAAACGATCCGCGGAAAGGGATACACCCTATTAACGAGTGACCAAGATGCCTTCCTGCTTTGGCTTCATCAACAAAAGCTTCCTGCCCGCTCTCTCGTCCCCGTCATGCCAGAAGAGCGTGTACGATTTATCATGAGGAAGCTATTGCTTCAACAGGATTACTTAAAAATTGACCAGCTGGCTGAAGAACTGTTCATCAGCCGCATGACGGTCAGCAGTGATTTGAAAAAAGGACGAGAGCTGTTAGCCCGTTACGGTATGACCCTTGTGTCAAAGCCTGGATTTGGCTTAAAAATTGAGGGAGACGAATTGCAAAAAAGAACATGCTATGCAGACTTACTCCTTGAAGAAGAGCCTGCACTTTCTCATATCACTGAGCGGGAGCAGCTCCATTTTCCCGATATTTCTCTTGAAACCATTCGATCTATAGTCCTGACGAACCTGCATCAAGAGTCATTGCTCATTAAAGATATTGCCTTAAAAAACTTAGTCATTCACTTAGCAATTGCGATTCAGCAGACACGAAAAAACCAGCGGATACCCGCCAGTACCACTCGTACACAACGATCACCCGTCTTGATGAGAATTGCCCAAAAGATCATACAGCAGGTGAGTGACACCTTTCATGTCACCTTATCAGAGGATGAAACAGATTACTTAGTCATGCATCTATTGGCAAATCAAACGTGGAAAGAAGCCGCCCAGCATCAGACGACAGTGGAAGTTCAGCAGGCGGTTGCGGTCTTTCTACAGCACATTGAGAAAACAAGCGGCCACCACTTTGCAGATGACAACATCCTGCAGCAAGACTTGATGCTTCATATGAAACCATTATTAAATCGAATCCAATATGGCGTATCCTTACAAAATCCGCTGTTGCATGAAATCAAAACGTCCTATCCATACCCGTTTGATTTGGCTGTCAGCGGACTGAATGCCTTACAGCTGGTGCGGACGCCAAATGAAGATGAGGCGGCATATGTTGCCCTGCATATCGCTGCTTCTTTTGAAAGAAGTCAGCTCGATACCTCGCAAAAAAAGAAAGCCATTATCGTGTGCGGGTCTGGACTAGGGACGGCAAGACTGCTTGAAATTAAATTGAAGGCAGCCTTTCAGCACGAACTGGACATCGTCGAGCTTTATTCCTATCAGGATTATCTCATGAGCACCACCCTTCCCTGTGACGTCATCATTACAACCGTCCCGCTCGCATCAAAGGGAAAACCAGTGATACAGGTTAGCGCCTTTTTTGAACAACATGATGTACAGCGGGTGAATGAGGTCATTCATTTATTAAATGGACATGGGACTCCCTCGCAAGAACTGATGGCGTTTTTTCAAGAACGATTAACCTTATTGAACGCTGACCTATCCAGTAAGGACGAGGTATTAGACACACTATGCAGCCATTTAGAAACGTATCAGCTAGTATCGTCATCTTTTCGGTCCTCGGTGCTTGAGCGGGAGCAAATGTCGTCTACCTACCTTGGAAAAGGGATTGCCATGCCGCACCCGCTCATCACAAATGAAGGCACATCCTGCGTAGCCATCGCACACTTAAAACAGCCGATTGACTGGCAGGGAAACCAAGTATCACTTGTCTTTTTATTAGCCATTCATAAAGATGACGCAGCCTGCATGAATCAATTCTTTGAACAAGCCGTTGATTTACTGGATAATCCAAACCGCATTCACTCTCTGAATCAATCAAAAACATTCGATGAGCTGATGAATGCGTTGTTTCAATAAGATCAAACAAAAGGCCGCCCAGCTGTTGATGAGGCGGCCTTCGTGTGATTGAGAATCATCAATCGTATATGACATTTTTCCCTTCTTCACTTAATTTCTTTAAAGAGCTCAGCATATGATCGATTTCTTCATCGGAATGTCTTTCCCATGAACCTAATTCTGCGACGATTTTCAAAGGGGATTTCGACCGATAAGAACGTGTTGGGTTACCCGGAAATTTTTTGTCAGTCAAATTCGGATCATTTTCAAACTCGCCTAACGGTTCTACAACATAAATTCTCTCTTTCGCATCAGATCTTGCTAACTCAGCACCCCATTTGGCTGCGTTTAATGTTCCGGTGAAATAGATATGATTTGATTTTTGATCCTGATAATTCGATAAGTACTGCGGTTCAAGCAGATCTCCAATCTTCAATTCTGCTTTCGTCCCATGAAAAAATGGACCAGGGTCTAAAACTTGTTGCTTCTCGTTCATACAGCCACACCCCTTATCGTTTTTGACTTGCGTATAACAGTATACGGCCTGATCTGGGTAGAAAACAGTCTATAAATGAGATAACATTCGGGGTATAATGATAGTAGAGAGTAAGATGTGATTTGTAACCTCCAGAAAGTTAAAAAACAGCAAGAATACATACAAAGCAGTCTTATTAAAAGAGATAAAAAGCTATTAGAAGCCATAAGAGAAACAAGAAACTAAAAAATTAATTGCGGCAATTGAGCAGGTGGAAAAGAAGGACAAAAAAATGTTGGTGGCAGTTTTGGAAATAGCGTATTGATGCCTAGGAAGGAGATCTGATCAGGATTGAAGAAGATGAGGATAAAGTAGCCAATGAGACGTTTGATGTTATAGCTGGTTGGCGTGTTGGCACATAATCAATTAAATTTTTCAGGAAGGGTGTAATGAGATGATGAAAGATAGAGATAAGATTTGTCATATATATGCTCAAAAAAGTTGGCATATGGATTCTTATATTATTGGTAATCGTGAGGGTTTAATAGAATTAAAGAGTGCTATTGACCAAGCATTGAAAAGTAATGTTGGTCAAGCTGAATTGTTTCCATCAGATTTAGAGGATTATACAACTTACGTTGCTTTAGTTGATGATAAAGAAGAGTTGGATTCACTTATTATGCCTTACATTGATGAGGATAATGATGATGAAAACTTGATACATCCAGTTGATATAGTTACAAGTCTTGAAGAGAAAAAAAACCCTGAAAATTAGGGGTTTTTTAGTGTAATATTGTTTCTCCTGGACTTGCTTTGTATTTCTTTGGTACTGATGCTCTGAGAGCATGGTGTATTTTATCTTTTGGAGCTACATGGAAATGCCAATACCAAGTTGAGGTTTTTGGTATTAAAGGGATTTTTCCATTGTCTACAGCAAATACTCTTGTTGTTTTTTTCTTTCCTTTGTGTAGGACGACAACTAAACTTCTAAGTTGTCCTTTATCATTTCTTACATCCCATTTAATTTTGTAATTTTTACCGAATCCTTTTATTCGATTTTTTAGATATTTAAGTGCAGTTCTTGCGCCTTTTGATCTGATAGCCATTAAAGCAACTCTTCCTACGGTCATTGCGATAGGTATGAAGAATACTGGTAGTGCTTGTGTTGTGATTTCACTCTGATTACTTTTGGAGTCAAGTTGTTTCATTCGGTTTTCTATAGCTAAAAATTCTTCATTGTTGAAATATTGATCGATCACTTTATTTTGTTCTGTCTCTGACATGTTTTCGAATTCTTTTTCTGTAAATGGAAGGTTTTCTATGTATTCCCCCATTTTCATTTCAAGTTCGTCTAATTCTTTGGTAGTTTGTTCATTTTGTAGAACTGTTGGTGTTACTAACGCTTCTAATTCTTGTGAATTGATAGAGTGTGTTTTTGCTGATGCTTCTGATGAAAATGGAGACCATATTGATATGACAAGAGCTAGGGTAATTAGGATTAAGAGTGTTTTTTTGAACATTTTGTTTATATTCCTCCTTTTGTATTAAATTCCAAAATTAAGGTTATCAAATCAAAATGAGTCTATCAATGTATTTAAGATAGATTTAAGAACATTACTTTTTTGGTTGCGGTGTCCGCAATCATTTTTTTATTATTTAGAACTTCGTTTTAATGAAAATTTCTGTGGTAGACAAATGACACAAGCCGAAATGGATATGTTCCTAAACAATGGTGCACGATATTCCCACCACAATCTAAAGAAGCCCAAACTAAAAATATCGTCACTACAATAGCAAAAAAACTTGCTGTTCAGGCTCTTCACAAGTCAGGCACATATTTAGAAAAACCCTTTATTGAAAGTAATAGACAAGAAATATGCAAAGAAAGCTAAATCAGGTTTTTACAAAGTAGCGCAATTTTTATACAGGCAGGCCTTCCACCTGATGTAGCATTCGAAACAGCAAAATTTCTTTGGATTATAAAAGAAAGTAGTTTATTAGGCTGTTAAAATCAGGCTATCTTTTTAAAACAATTCGAACAATATAATCTTGCCAATAGAGTGAACGAAAAAAAGCCAACCACCCGCATAAGGTGATTGGCTTTTTTATTTGTTACTCCCCGATCTTCTCTCCATTTTGCTGAATTAATGTTTCATACCAGTAAGAGCTCTTTTTACGAATTCTCTTCAGGTCTTTTAGGTCAAATTCATCGCGATTCACGTAAATGAATCCGTAGCGCTTGGAGCATCCTTGGTGTGTGCTGATTAAATCGATTGCAGACCACGGGCAGTATCCGAAGACCTCGACGCCGTCTGTGATCGCCCATTTGATTTGTTCGATATGTTTTTCTAAATAATCAATTCGATAATCATCTTGAATCGATCCATCTTCTTCTAACTTGTCGAAAGCACCCAATCCGTTTTCCGTGATAATAAGAGGCAACTGATAACGGTCGTAAATCTCACGCATCGTTGATCGGAAGCCGACAGGGTCAATCTCCCAGCCAAACGCATTTTTACTTAGGAACGGGTTGTTGCCGCCTTTGTATACGCCATCTTCACCAGATTTCAAATGCTGGTCTCCGCCGCGCGCAAATTCATCCTTGCCATCTCCTTTACTCGCTTCAACCGTTTGAGATGTGTAGTAGTTAAAGGCAATGAAGTCCGGCTTCGCACTTTTCAAAATATCCATATCTCCCTCTTCAATCACAGGAAGAATGTCTTTTTCTTTCATGTACGCCCAAGCAAGGTTGTTATAACGGCCGAAGACTGCCATATCAAGATACAGCCAGTTGCGGATCGCATTGTAATTCGCCGCAGCAAGCACATCCTCAGGCTTTGGAGATGCCGGATAAATGAGCGCAATGTTTGGCGCTGGTCCAATTTTCGCTTCAGGCAACATTTGATGACAAAGCGTCATGGCTTTCGCCTGAGCGACGAGCATATGATGGTTCTGCTGATACAGTTCTTTTTTCGGATTTTCTAAATTTGGATCAAGTGTACCAAGCGCTGATCCATGTAAGATCATCATGTTTTGTTCATTAATGGTCAGCCAATATTTCACCTTCTCGCCATACTCCTGAAATAGAACCTCTGCATACCGTTCAAACGCATCTACTGTCGCACGATTTGACCAACCGCCTTTTACTTGAAGTGCATGAGGCAGATCAAAATGATACATCGTCACGATTGGTTCAATATCATAGCGGCGCAATTCATCGATGAGAGAATGATAGAATTCAATCCCCTTTTGATTGATCTCCCCATCTCCATTTGGAATGATCCGTGTCCATGCAATAGAGAAACGATAAGCCTTCAAACCCATTTCTGCAAACATCTTCACATCCTCTTTATAGCGGTGATAGTGATCGCTTGCGACTTTAAAATCTGTTGTTCCTTCAGGGTAACTTGCTCTCATATCAATGACAGATGGTCCTTTGCCATCCTCGTTCCACGCACCTTCTACTTGATAGGCGGATGTAGATCCGCCCCAGAAAAAGTCCTTTGGAAATGGTGCTAGTGTTGAATATCTCATAGTTTCTTCCTCCTCTTGATTAAACGAGATGTAAAAATGATTGTCCTGGTGTGATTTGTTTCTCTTCTGTTTCTATGATATCGCTAAACTCACCTGAATTGGTAATAATCACTGGTGTTGTGACGGACAGGCCGGAAGCTTGGATGGCTTCAATATCAAACTCCGCAAGCAATTCGCCCTCAGTGATGGTTTGCCCCTGTACGACCTTCGGGGTAAAATGCTGACCGCCTAATTGTACGGTATCCAGTCCAATGTGAATGAGCACTTCTGCTCCGCTTTCAGAAGTAAGACCGTACGCATGACCTGTTGGGAACACCGTTGTCACGACTCCTGATACTGGTGCAAACAGCTTGCCTTCTGATGGAATGATGGCTGCGCCCTTTCCTAGTGCACCAGATGAGAATGCCTTATCCTGTACTTTCTCCAGCTTGATTACCTCACCCTTTAAAGGACTTTTCACATGAGCTGCTTTGACCCCATGTTCGTTTTCCATTGTTGGTGCGGCAACCGGTGCTGGGGTTTCATCTTCATCTACTGGATCCTTAAATCCAATCAAATAAGTCAAGACGATGGATAGAACAAATGAGACCGAGATTCCGATGATGAACCCTGTAAACCCTTGTCCGTAGAAAATCGGAAGTGTCAGTAAACTTGGAAGCCCTGACGCAATCGCAATACTTTGTGAATAACCAATGATCGCACCGCCGACTCCAGCAGAGATAACGGCTGCAATAAATGGTTTTTTCAAACGAAGCGTGACCCCGTATACAGCTGGCTCTGTGATCCCAAACACGGCAGAAACCGCTGTCGATCCAGCCAATGATTTCAGCTTTTTATTCTTTGTTTTCAGCATAACACCGATGGAAGCACCGGCTTGTGAAAATACAGCTGGCGCAGTCGCCGGCTTGATATGATCTTTTCCGTGGACGGCAATATTATTTAAAATCACTGGCACTAGACCCCAGTGGATACCGAAGATCACAAGAACCTGCCATGCCATCGCAATTAAAGCACCTGCAAGTGTAGGACTAAAGGAGAATACTTTCAGCAAGACAGCGGCAATGCCGTTCCCTGCATACACACCAAATGGTCCGAATACAATGAGTGTCAGCGGAACAACCGTGACAAGTAAAATCAGTGGAGTAATAAAGTTTTTGACACTTTCATGAATGACTTTGTTAAAGAAACGTTCGATATATCCCATGACAAACACTGCCAAAATGATTGGAATAACCGTTGATGTATAAGACATTAAGACGACTGGAATACCGAAGAAGGTCACATCTCCGCCGCCTTTTGACAATTCTTGAATGGTTGGGTAAATGAGTGCACCAGCAATCGTCACAGCGACAAATGGATTTGCTTTAAACTTCCTCGCCGAAGTGAATGCGAGCAGTAATGGCAGGAAGTAGAACAAGCTGTCCGACGCAGCAAATAAAATTTGATACGACGTATCTTCAGGTGATAACCATTTTGCATTGATACAGATACCTAATAGACCTTTTAAAATACCAGCACCTGCCATGACACCGAGAAGTGGTGTAAAAATACCAGAGACAATGTCGACAAATTTTCCGAAAAGGCTCGTGCTCTCTCCACCTGATTTTTCAGATGAAGAAGTGGAATCCTCTAATAGATTTGTAAACTCCCCAATCTCTCGATAAACCTCTGGTACAGTATTTCCAATGACTACTTGAAATTGGCCGCCGCTTTCCATAACGGTCACAACGCCATTTAATTTTTCAATGGCTGCTTTGTCTGCTTTTGATCGGTCATTTAATGTGAAGCGAAGTCTTGTAGCGCAATGGACCAGTGAATGAACGTTTTTCTCTGTGCCAATGTGTTTGATAATGTCTTCTGCTAATTGACGATAACTCATACAAAAACCCCCTTTTTTTCAAAAAAATACGTTTTTGGGCAAAATAAAAACCTAAACGGGCACCAAAAATAGTCGCAACTTGCTATTGCGCTTTTTCAGTGAACGTTTAGGTTTTGCCTGCCGAACAGTCACAATCCTCTAAGACGATCATTGTGAAACCGTATTCTTTTATGTTTATGAGCAAATAGTACCACTCAGCTTTTCTCATGTCAACGCTTTCTTTTGAAAACTACCTTTATTTTTCTCGTTTGATCAATCGATTCAAATGAATGGATAGATACAGCATCTCCTCTGATGTGAGATCTCGGTGATAGGTTTGATAGACGTATTCTGCGATTTTCTTTGCACATTCGTATGCCTTCGGATATTTTACCTTGATCAGCTGATACAAATCCTGATCTTCGCTGACAAGCATTGTTTCGTTTATCAGACGCTGGACGAAAAAGCGTAAATGTGTGAGAAAACGATAAAAGTTGAGTGAGTCTTCATCAAATTCCATATTGAGATGATATTTCACAATGGTGAGGATAGCGTTTACTTCTTTTGTAATATTGACCGTTGTATTCATGTCCTCATTGAGCTCTGCATTAATGATATGCATGGCAATAAAGCCTGCTTCATCCTCAGGCAGTTCAATATGAAGACGCTCTCTAATCATCTCAAGACAGTCCTTTGCCACAAGAAATTCATCTTTGTATAAGCGTTTAATCTCCCAAATGAGCGAATTTTCAATGAGATGATTTTTCTTCAGTCGTTCGATGGCGTAATGAATATGGTCTGCGAGCGATACATGCAGACTTTCGTTTAATCTTCGGTTCAGCTTTGTATGTGCATATTGAATCATTTCTTCGGTTACCTTGACCACATCATACGGAACCTCCAGAAGCAGCATTTTCATTCGCTCATGAACGGAATGATCCTCTAGGCGGAAAACTTTATCGATTAACGATTCGTCTACCGGATCCCCGGGCCGCCGCTGGAAGGCGATACCTCTTCCCATGACGACGATTTCTTTTCCTTGTTCATCTATCACACTAATGACATTATTGTTTAGAACTTTTTGTATCTGCAACCCCAAACACCTCCGTCTATGAACCACAATCTTCACTCAAAATATGCTCTCATCTTAACATAACTGTCAAATCACTTGGTGTTTTTATCTGACTTTTGCAATAGATTTCACCATAATTCTACCCCGTCATAGCTGGTCTGATCCTTCAATTGCCTGCATACAATACTCCAAGGAGGTGACCTTCAGTGAAGGCTTTTTTCTGGTCTGCATCATTTTTATTCGTGCTTCTATTCACACTCGTCTTTCTAGGAATCGTGTTTTTGCTTAGTGGACAAGGTATGAATCTGCTTTGGAAGTATGTGCTCATCTCATTTGTCACAGCAGCCGTTTTGCGCGGTGTCACCACTTGGCTGAGGCAGCACGTGATGCATCATTTATCAAAATAAAACGGCTGCCCATAATATTCAGGCAGCCGTTCCTTTATTCTTTGGATGATGCGGCTTCTTGCGAAGAAGTACGCAGCTCATCATTGATTTTTTTCGCATCCTCTAGAAATTCTGTTTCAAATCCACTTTTGAGTGCCCACATATAAAATAGCAAGGAAACCACTGTAATAAGAGCCATATCCCAGCCATAATGAATGACGTTATAGCCGCCGAATTTGTCACTGCCCAGGCAGGAAATCGTCATCATCACAAGCAAGTACACGACCATCCAAGCACCCGCCTTGAAGTTGCGGCCGAAGCCTTTCCATTTCGCTTTTGCTTGATAGTAAAAATAGATCGGAAGACCGATTATAATAATGAACAGCACCTGACCTGTTAACGGCCATCTCGCCCAATACAGCGTCAATGACGCAAAGACAAAGCCGAGAGGAGCAATGATGCTGAGTCCTTTTATTCGCAGCGGACGATATAAATCTGTCCCTGTCTTTCTCAGTGTCATGACAGTTACTGGGCCTGTCAGATAAGAAATAAGTGTCGCAACAGATATGATTTCTGCAAGTACACCCCAGCCTCTAAATAAAAACAGAAAGATAAACGATACGGCTAAGTTAAAAAACATCGCTGGACGAGGCACGCCATAAATAGGGTGCAGACGACCAAGTACACTTGGCATGTATTTGTTTTTTTCCATTCCATAAATCATACGGGATGTCGTCGCCGTATACGTAATCCCTGTACCAGAAGGTGATACAAACGCATCTGCATATAAAATCAGAACCAGCCAGTTAATCCCAAGCGCAATGGCAAGGTCGGCAAATGGCGAATTAAAATTCAAATGACCCCATCCATTCACAATCATGGACGGATCGACAGCACCGATAAAGGCGATTTGTAAAAGCACATAAATCACAGTCGCAATCAAAATAGATCCAACAATAGCAATCGGAATGGATCTGCCTGGATTTTTCGCCTCACCCGCCATATTAATCGGGCTTTGGAAGCCATTGAAGGCAAACACAATTCCTGATGTCGCAACAGCTGTCAGCACACTCGCCCAGCCGTTAGGAGCAATACTTGTTCCAGAAGTAAAATTCTCACTATGAAAACCTACGAATAAGAGCGCACCAATTGTTAATCCTGGAATGACAATTTTAAACACGGTAATGAATGTATTCGCTTTTGAAAATAACCCAACGGTCCAATAATTGAGCAGAAAGTAAATCACAAGAAGCACACTGGCGACCATGAGCCCTTCTGTCGTCAACACCCCTTTTGTGACCAAATGGGTTGTCCACTTTGCCCATTCCCAAGGCCATGAGCTCATATACTGGACAGAAGCCACCGCCTCAACCGGAATGACGGAGACAATGGCGATCCAGTTTGCCCAAGCGGCAATAAACCCGATAAAAGAGCCATGTGAATATTGCGTATATTTCACCATCCCGCCTGCCTCTGGAAACATCGATCCGAGTTCACTATAAGACAAAGCGATAAATAAAATTACGACCATCCCAATCAACCAGGATAAAATAGCAGCAGGGCCGGCAATTTGAGCGGCACGCCAAGCACCGAATAGCCAACCTGAACCAATGATTGAGCCAAGACCTACCATCATTAAAGCGAAAGTTCCCATTCTACGATGTAAATGATTCATGTTCATAACACCTTTCGATTAAATTACAAAGCATGTGCCTAAGTAAGCACCTTTCTTTCATTGCAGCTCACTTTTCATTCAATTGACAAATATTTCTTAAACTGAATCTTTACCCTTGTTCATTTTTTCGCCTGTTTTATTATCTCTCAATTCTCCATTTTCTGAAATAGTCGAACATGCTTATTTCTTAAGAAAGCGCTTTTTCAATGATTCAATCTATTAGACTGAATAACTACCTTTACCCTTATTTTGAAAAAAACTAAACAAAAAAGAAAGAGGAAATGAATCCCTCTTCCTTCTGAGCCCTATCATGAATAGAAAAAAAGGATAAAGGGGGGTTCCCTCTATCCTTGTGAGATCGCTTGTTCTTGTTCAATCACAGCTAGTCTTTCTTGCACTTCTTCTTCAGACAGGTTGTGCTGTTTCACATAAAGGTTACGTTCACTTGTACGACATTCATGGCTGCAGCTGCGCATATATTTATGCTCGCTTTCTTCTGTTGCAATCATTTTGCGGTTACATGCAGGATTTGCACAGTTCACATAACGCTCGCAAGGCTCACCAGTGAAGAAATCTTTTCCGACAACCACATGCTCTGTTTGATTTACGGGCACTGTTAAACGAGTATCAAACACATAGCATTGACCATCCCAAAGCTTCCCTTGAACTTCTGGATCTTTTCCGTACGTGACTATTCCGCCGTCAAGCTGAGAGACATCTTCAAAGCCTTCACGCTTTAACCAGCCTGAGAATTTCTCACAGCGTACGCCGCCTGTGCAATACGTCAGGATTTTTTTCCCTTCAAGAATCTCTTTATTGTCACGAATCCACTCCGGTAATTCGCGGAATGTCTCAATATCAGGACGAACTGCCCCTCTAAAGTGGCCGACATCAAACTCGTAATCATTACGTGCATCTATCACAACGGTATCAGGTGATTGCATTTGCTCGTAAAATTCAACCGGGCTAAGATGCTTACCTGTTAATTCTAGCGGGTTCACATCATCTTCAAGGCTCAGATTCACTAGTTCATTTCGATGGCGGACGTGCATTTTTTTAAACGCATGACCGTCTGCTTCGTCAATTTTGATCGGCATAAACGCAAAGCGCGGATCTTCCTTTAATGCTTGCATGTACTTGTCCGTTTGCTCAATGGTACCAGAAACAGTTCCGTTTATGCCTTCTGCTGAGATAAGGATACGACCTAACAAACCAAGCTCCTTACAGAATGCTAGATGCTCTGCTGTAAACGTCTCTGGGTCCTCGATGGGGACATATTGATAGTAAAGTAAGACACGATATTGTTTTTCCATATATATAAACACCTCTTAAATTTAATCAAAACATACCGTTCTTTATCATACAGGAAATACATACCTAAAGGCAATGACAGCGGCTCAATTCCATAAAACGGAAGGGTCTTTCTTCTCATATTTGACAGAACTTTCTGTAAAATGAGATGATTTATCAAATATGATATTGCAAAGGAGCAGAACGCAATGATACAGCCAGAAGATATCGTCAGAAGCGGTCCAAACCAATTTATTTCTCAAAAAGGCATTTATCATGAACTCGTTTCACTTGTTTCTCCATCCTTCCAGTCGCCCGCTGTCGTGACAGGATATGATTCATTTCATGCTTTTTCACAGTACACAAAGCTTCCGTCTCATTGGCCTGTTGTCCAGCACAAAGGATACAGTTCACCCAATGCAATTACCCGAATTGCAGAAGAACTGCACGGGGCAGATGTGGTGATTGGGATCGGAGGCGGCACGATTTTAGACACCGCCAAGTCAGTAGCAGAGGCTCTTCAAATTGAAGTGATCATGGTTCCAACCATCCCGGGGACATGTGCTGCATCTACACCGCTTAGCGTCATTTATGATGACAAGGGGAATTTCATGAGAGTCGATTACCATAAACGGTCCAGCTACCTCACGCTCATTGATCATACATTTTTGCTCTCTTCTCCTCTTTCCTACCTTCAAAGTGGGATTGGAGATACGCTGGCCAAATGGTATGAAGCGGAAGCCATTATTCGAAATGCAAAGGATTCCTTGCCGCTCATGGTGCATGCAGCACTAAAACAGGCGGTATACGTGAGGGATATTCTTGTTTCCCATAGCGAAGAAGCTGTCCACAGCTTGCAAACGGGTCAGCTTTCGCAAGCATTTGCAGATGTAACGGATACCATTATTACATTAGCTGGCACGGTCGGCGGCTACGGAGGACGCTACGGAAGAATGGCAGGAGCCCACGCCATCCATAACGGATTGACGTTTATTGAGGAAACGCACCATATGTTACATGGTCAAAAAGTGGCATACGGCATTCTTGTTCAGCTTGCCGCAGAAAATCGAATGGGCGAAGTAGAAGAATTACTTGAGCTTTATGAAACACTCGGATTACCTAGAAATATGCGTGAGCTTGGCATCACAGCTCAGCTAGAAGAAGCCGCAAAAACAGTGGCAAGCCATGCTGCACGTATAGATGAAACTTTTTGCTTGATTGGAGACTATTCCAAAGAGCAAATGGTCGACGCCATTCAAGTCATTGAAACCGTATCAGCCTCGTAAAATCGTTCAATAAAAAGCACAGGCATGCCACCTGTGCTTTTCTTTCGATTAAAAATCAAAGTTATCTGGATCTGGACCTGTGCGCTCATCTTCATTAAGCTGATCGATGACACCCATCTCATGTGCGGACAGCTCGAAATCGAAGACTTGTGTGTTTTCGATGATTCGGCTCTTCGTCACAGATTTTGGAATGGTGATAATGCCATGCTGCAAGTCCCAGCGAAGAATGACTTGAGCCACGGATTTGTCATGTTTTTTCGCAATATCCTGAAGAACAGGATGGTTCAGCAGCTTCCCGCTGCCTAATGGTGACCACGCTTCTACATGAATCCTTTTCTCCTTGCAGTAGTCTCGTAAAGGCTCCTGCGTCAGCTTTGGATGCAGCTCGATTTGATTGACCATTGGCACAACTTCTGCTTCTTCTAATAGATCATCTAGATGGTGCTGATGGAAGTTACACACACCGATGGCTCGAACGCGTCCATCCTTATACAGCTTCTCTAGTGCTTTCCAAGTTTCTTTATATTTGCCTTCAACTGGCCAATGAATTAAATAAAGGTCTAATACATCTAGCCCTAGCTTGTTCATACTTGTTTCAAAGGCTTCAAGTGTTGAATCATAGCCTTGATCACGATTCCACACCTTTGTCGTAATAAACAGATCATCGCGAGAGATGCCTGATTGCTGAATGGCTTTGCCTACCCCTTCTTCATTTTGATAGGCTGCTGCTGTATCGATGCTGCGGTAGCCCGCTTCAAGAGCGTCTGTGACTGCATTTACAGCCTCATCCCCATCTTTTACTTGCCATACACCGAAGCCTAGCTTCGGCATTTTTACTCCGTTTGCTAATGTGACTGTATCTGTTAATCCACTCATCAAACAAACCTCCGCTTCATTTTTGCTTACCAAGCACTATACCCGAATTTTCGATTGATCATGCATGAATGTTCGCTAGTGTTATTTGATATATTGTCCTATATCGACTTGATTGGCGTCAACGATTTGGTATTCGCTTGTTTGATCTTTCTTTTTAGAAAAATCATATGTCTCTAAAAAGCTTTGGTCATAAAAAGTCAGACCATAAGTTTCCTGTTCATTCTCGTACACTCTGATCCAATAAGATTCTTTTGAAGCTTTTTTGGCTTCGTTCATTTTCTTTAATTTCACATCTGAAAGTTCCTTCAACAGCTTTTGAATGTCTTCTTTTTTCTTCAAAACAGCACGTTCATTATCATGCTCAATTTGTATGGATGTCACTTTGTTTCGATCAATCGAGACCACATCATCAAAAGAGTATGTTTTGGCATGGATCATAAAATAAATACCCATTCCGATTAAAATAACGACAACTACACCAATGATCCACTTTTTCAACCTAACTCCTCCTTCTAATCACGCCACGCCTATTGAAACACCGAAGTCCAATCATCCTCCTCAGAGAACACTTGAATCCCGTGCTGTTTTAGCAAGGCGGACGTCACACCATCTCCAGCTTTTGTCTTGCCGTTAAACTCTCCCAAGTAAATCAGCTGGCTCCCGCAAGAAGGACTGTACTCTTTTAGCACAACCGCTGTTGCTTTCAGTGACTGAACCTGTTCCAGTGTCGCTTTCGCACCTTTTACATACATCTCTGTGACATCAGTTCCATGAACATCGACAACAGCAGCCTGCCCTCGTAATACATCATGTCCATCTCCACCAATGATTTCTGCCGGAGGTCTTGGCGTAGAAAAGCCGCCAAGCAGTTCAGGACAAACTGTCACAGCCTTTCCTTCCTGCACAAGCTCTTCGATTCGCTGATCTAATCGATGGCTACCATTATACCGGACCTTCAACCCAGCAAGACAAGCGCTGACCACTATCATGAATGTTCCTCACTATTTTTGCTGACTTTAAAATAAATACATAATGGCAAAAAATATATCGTGTTCACCAAAAAGGGCAGAGCACAATACAAAGCAGCAGCCCAAATCGACCCTTCAACTCCTGTGATACCAAAAAAATAAACAAATAATAGCAAGCTGACAAACAATCCCACGAACGGCATGATGAATACGTACTTTTTAAAATTTTCCATCATTTCTTTCCCCAAAGAAGCTCCCTCCCTTTTAACATGATCACGAATAACGTCAATATATGTTAATTTTACCATATAAAAAACCGAAATCATCTCATTTTCTACGATGGTTTCGGTTTTTTTAATCTATATTTTTTCTTTCCATGCCTTCAAAAAGCGCTCAATGACTTGTAATTCATCTTCATGAAACTGCTGGAGAAATTCTAAGTAGGACGCGACAGCTTTCTCATGTAATTCATCATGCAGTGCCGCCAATTGCGTGCCTTTCTCTGTCAATGAATAGTAGACAGATTTTTTATCCCCTTGCCGGTGGCAATAGCCCACCATGCCTTTATCAATTAGTTTTTTCACAGCCTTTGTAATAGCGGGCTTTGATAGTTTCAGTTGTTGAGAAAGAAATGTATTATTTGATTCGTTTGGATTGGCTTGAATCATCGATAAAATGTGAAGCTGTGTGAGTGTCCAATCTTGCTTGAGTGTATCAGTCGTGGTAATCAGTGGATCTGTTGGATCATTCCTTCTCTTTTCTCTATGAATAATCAGATCTTGAATCGCTTTTAATACAATCTGCTCTTTAGTCTCCATCTGAACCTCCACTCTTAACTGGTTAATAAAATGGTACTAATAATTAAGATAGGAGTCAAAAGAAATGTCAGTGTGATAAAAATAATAGGCCATCAGACCTGAAAATGGTATATGTACTTTTCTACTAGATGATCTATGATGTCACAGCTCCTCTTTCTTTTATTTGCTATAATTCATAGGGGATGACATCCAATTTTTGATGAAAAAGGTGAGCTAATGAAAACCGAACAACACATCGCCATTCGCCAATTAGAAGAAAAGATCCACCTGTTTTCTTCAGCTGTGGACGGAACCTTCCTCGCAACGGACGATTTCGTACTATCCAATACTCACATATCGACAGACACATTCAATTTGCTATTACCGACATCAGCGCAAATTAAAGATCCGCAAAAAGTGAAAGCAACCATCGAATACTTGCAGTCACAGAAACTATTATTTAGCACATGGGTGGATCACCGCTTGCTTCATCCTGATTGGACTGATTTACTAAAGGAATATCAGCTTGAAGAGGTTGAACGCAATACCATCATGATGCTTGAACAGACAGAAGGCATTGACCCAGCTACATCTTCACCACTTACAATCAAAGAAGTACTTGATGACCAGACACTGCTTGATTACAAAAATATCTTTATCGAGCTATTCAAAGAGTCACCGGAGGCTATCGCCTTAGAGGACTATTTCCAGCGTTTTTCGCTTGAAGCTATACAATCACGCGCTCGCATGTTCGTCGGATATGCAGACCACAAACCGGTCACAACAGGCTTATTACTCGAAGCAACCGATAGCTACGGTATTTATGATGTCATCACAAAGGCAGATCACCGCGGAAAGGGACTTGGCAGTGACATGTTTCATTACCTTCTGACCCAGACAGACAACAAACAGAAGCGCGTCCTGTTACAAGCATCGGCGGACGGCAAAAATATTTACCAACGTGCCGGCTTCCAACCAATCGGAGAAATGGTTGTTTTTGAATAGAGTAAAATAGAACATAAAAAAAAGCTGCCTATCATAGGCAGCTACAGATTGTTGACAAAGGGCTAAAATGATTTTTATTTTAGCCCTTTGTCTTCTTTTCAGCGTGATAGAAAACCTTTGAAGTCTAGGAAGGACGAGTACTGGCGCGGAGCGAATTTGACATTCGTGAGCACCAGCACGCAGGACTGACAACGAATGCGAGGGTTTGTCTACACGCTGAAGCTGCCTATCATTAGGCAGCTATTCAGCACGATGCTGACGATCCATATAAAGTGGTGGTCTCTTCAACGAAATCACCGCACAGCTAAAGGCAATCAGTACAAACACTGCACCGAACTTCGCCAGATCAACAGATGAACCGGTCATCGTAAATAGGACACCGCCAACCGCTGATCCAATTGAGATACCAATTTGCAAGGCCGATGTATTTAAGCTTTGCTGAATATCAGACGTCACAGGATCTGTTTGAATCAAATAGCTCTGCAAGGCAGGCGTTAATGCCCAGCTAAGAGCTCCCCATAGGACAACCATGATCATAAAGAGGACAAACACACCCGCTGTATAAGGAATGATAAACAACACAACCGCAAACGCAATTGTCACCAGCAAAATGGCTTTCCCTGAACCCAGCTTGTCACTAAGCCAACCGCCTAACCCATTCCCGCCAATAGATGCAAGCCCGAAGACCAAATAACAAATACTAATCCAGAACGGGGTCATATGCAGAACTTCCATTAAAAACGGAGTGAAATAAGAATAAAGCATATAATGACCTGCAAGCATAAACAAACTGATCAAGTGTGCACTAAAAATTTTCGGATGCCCTAAAGCACGAATTTGCTCTCTAAGAGGTGTCACTTTTTCAACAGGCATTTTCTCTAATAGGAAATAAATTAGCACCATCGATATCGCTGATAAAATACTGATTCCTAAAAACATCACTCTCCAGCCAAAGCTCTCTGTAATAAAAATACCGATCGGTACACCGAGAACAAGTGAAGAACTAATCCCAATAAAAATCAGACCTAATGCCTTCGCACGATGCGCTGGCTCCACCAACTTAGCAGTGATCGTCAATGACAACACCACCACTAGCGCTGTACTCATTGCGATCAATACCCTAGAGATCATGACAAGAGCAAAGGTCGAACTAAAATATGTGAATACATTCCCTATTGTAAACACCAATAACGCGATTAAATAAAGACGCTTTCGTTCAATTTTAGCTGTGGCAGTCAGCAGCACAGGTGCTGAAATGGCATACACAATGGCAAATACGGTGATAAGCTGCCCAGCTGTCGCAAGAGATACATTCAAATCCTCTGCAAGGCTTGGCAAAATGCCCCCGACCACAAGCTCAACTAATCCAACCGCAAAAGTAGAAACGGCTAATAAATATACTCTCCAGTTCATGTCTAACATCCCTTCTCTATATCATCGCTTTCACTTTTGATACAGGGTGAAGACAAACAAAAAAACCCTGATTACAAAAAAGGAAAGAACGCTTTTGTAATCAGGATTTATCGGATCCTGGTAGAAACCCTCAAACCATATTATTGAGGTTATACAAGTCTATTTTTTTCTTCAAATATAGTAGCATATGCTTACATAACTGGCAAGCTATAAAAATAGGAAATGACTGCAAATTCACGATCAAACAAAGCACTCAGAACAGCATGAAAAGAAACCCCAGTACAACTTGCTTTCTCCTGCATTTACAGGTAAACTGATGAAAAATCAACGAACATTGATCAACGTAGATCTGGAATAGTAGCTTGAATTGACCTTTAACAGAGAGGGAACGGTGCTGAGAAGTTCCTACTGACATCTTCAAGTGAACCTGCCGATTTAGTTCTGTTTCATACAGCGGTTCATACCGTTATCATGATCGAGTGTAAAGCTGTGCTTTAAATTAGGGTGGTACCACCAGGAATGGTCCCTAACTTAAAGCACAGCTTTTTTGCATTTTAAAAGGAGGAATATGCAATGCCAAAGAAACAATTTGTTGAAAAAATCACAAGCATGGAAGACGATTTTGCCCAGTGGTATACAGATGTTGTCACAAAGGCACGCCTCGTCGATTATTCAAGCGTCAGAGGCAGTATGATCATTCAGCCATACGGCTTTAAAATTTGGGAGAATATTCGGGACGAACTGGACCGCCAAATCAAAGAAACAGGGCATGAGAATGTGTATATGCCGCTCTTTATCCCAGAAAGTCTGCTGCAGCAGGAAAAAGACCATATCGAAGGCTTCGCTCCTGAAGTGGCGTGGGTCACACATGGCGGTGAATCCGAATTACAGGAAAGGCTCTGCGTCAGACCAACCTCTGAAGTACTGTTCGCTGAGCATTACAAAAATATCATTCATTCCTACCGTGATTTACCGAAGCTTTATAACCAATGGGCGAATGTCGTTCGCTGGGAAAAGACCACACGTCCATTTCTTAGAACGCTTGAATTCTTATGGCAGGAAGGACACACATGTCATGAGACTGAGCAAGAAGCGATTGAGGAGACAGAAAGAATGCTTCACATTTACGCTTCTCTTTGCGAAGAGCTCCTTGCCATTCCTGTCATTAAAGGGAGAAAAACAGAGAAGGAAAAATTCGCTGGTGCCCGCTTCACCTATACAGTTGAAAGCCTGATGCATGATGGAAAAGCGCTGCAAACGGCCACTTCTCACTTCTTCGGAAACGGATTTGCCAAAGCATTTGGCATTGAATTCTTAAACCGCGAAGGAAAGCTAGAGCATGTCCAGCAAACCTCTTGGGGCTTCACCACAAGAATCATCGGTGCCATGATCATGGTGCACGGCGATGACAGAGGACTCGTCCTTCCGCCAAACATTGCACCAACCCAAGTGCGGATCGTGCCAATCGCCTCTCATAAAGAAGGTGTACTCGATCATGCCTACGAATTGAAAGATCGACTCACCCGCATCGCACGTGCTGACATTGATGCAAGCGATAAACAGCCAGGCTGGAAATTCAACGAATGTGAAATGCAGGGCATTCCTCTACGTGTTGAAGTGGGACCAAAGGACATCGAAAAAGGACAGGTGATGCTCGCAAGACGAGACACTGGTGAAAAGCAAGCTGTCACATTAGATGCACTTGAACAAACCATCACATCCACGCTTGAAGATATTCAACGGACGATGTACGAAAAGGCGAAAGAACGATTACATGAAAAAACATCAAGAGCTCACACCATCGAAGACATTGAGCACATTCTTTCAGAAGAAAACCGATTGATTAAAGCCATGTGGTGTGGTGACGAAGCCTGCGAGAACGACATTAAAGAAAGAACAGGGGCGACCTCACGCTGTATCCCATTTGAACAGGAATCTGTCTCTGATACATGTGTCTGCTGCGGAAAGCCTGCATCTGATATGGTTTTCTGGGCAAAAGCTTATTGAGAATAGAAACGAAAGAGAAGCATCCTTCACGGTGCTTCTTTTTTGTTAAAAAGACCCAAACACCCATTGACCTCACCAGCACGATCCCCTATAATTCATATTAATATAATCGGTTTTCAAGACTTTAACTGGAGTGGTGATATATGAAGCGCTGGCCCTCACTGTTTGCCGAACGCTGCCCTAAATGTAAAACAGCATTAGAAGTCTCTAAGTCCAATGCCCTGCAAGGCAAAGTCGTGAAAACATGCCCCAACCTTCATTATCAAAAAGAGTATCACCCAGCCCTTGAAACATATATCGAGCACGATGACGTCAAATAAAAAAGACCAACACGTTTGCTGGTCCTTTCTTTATAATAAATCCAGCCAAATTTTGACCGCTGTCGCTGTAATCATCACAGCAAGTGCCCATTGCAAGTAGACGGCATTGATTTTCTGACCGATCTTAGCACCAATCGGAGCGGCTATTAAACTTGCCAGCATCAGCACAACCGCAGGAAGAAGCATGACTTGACCCGTCAATATCTTTCCAGTCGATGCGCCAATCGCAGATAGAAACGTAATCGCTAGTGAAGACGCAATCGTCATCCGGACAGGAATTTTTAAAATAGACAGCATCACCGGTACCAATATAAATGCTCCACCCGCGCCTAGCACCCCGGAAACACTGCCAATCACAAAGGCTATACCTGCCGCAAGTCCTTTATGAAAAGTGACTTCTCCCTCTGCATCTGCACGCTGTCCCTTTTTTGGAATCAGCATGAGGACCACAGCCACAATTGCAAGCAATCCATAGACGAGATTCATCCCATTCTCTGGCATAAAGTGAGAGACATAACTGCCTAATAAGCTGCCCGCCAATATACTGCTCCCCATATATAAAATCAAAGTCCGATGTAAAAATCCGCTTTTACGATAGGCCAATACCCCACCTAGCGTCGAAAAAAGCACTTGGATGGCGCCAATCCCTGATACCTCGTGTGCCGATAGTGCCATCACACCGACCAGTGGGGGGATATATAGCAGCATAGGATAGTTGATCACAGATCCCCCGATCCCCACCATTCCTGATAAGAAGGAACCAATACATCCGATGATAAAAAGTGTAATCAAAAATGCAAAATCCACGCTGGTCTCCTCCTTTTGCAAAAGGAAAAGGGGATCTTCAGCAGATACCCCTACATCCTTTAGGACCCTTTTCTCACCCAGAACTTCAGCACATGTCCTTCTTCCGTCTGCGTGATCAATTCATGTCCGCTTGACTTCGCCCATGCTGCTAAGTCAGCTTTAGCCCCTTTATCTGTTGCATGTATTTCTAACACTTGACCCTCCGTCAAGTCATTCATTTTTTTCTTCGTCCGAATAATCGGCATTGGGCATGCAAGCCCTGTGACGTCTAATATTTGATCTGATGTCATTTGATTGTTCCTCTCTTCTTATTTTATTGGACATTACCGAATCGCACAACGGTTTGGACCAATTTCCATTTCACGCTGCGCTTCATCATCTGGACTCAGCTTCCCCATATTGGTTTGACGAATGTCTTGATAGGCGTTTGGCTGTGCAGGCAGATTCTTCGTGACCATTTGTCTAAATACGTCATCATCTTCAATATTCAGTCCATGATTTTCTTCAAATAGAACGCCTAGCTCCTTCCAAACGCTTCCGTCTTCATTGACTTCATCCATGATCATAAAATGCGCTGGTAGCACAATCAATTCTTTCGAAAGTGCTCCATATCGGTCATAAAGTGTTTCTCTCAAATCACCTACCCAGTCCTCCGCCATTCCAGCGAGGTCAGGTCTTCCAATCGAATCAACGAACAAAATATCACCTGAAAGAAGATATTGATGATCCACGATAAAGGATGTTGACCCAATCGTATGCCCCGGTGAGTAAAGGGGATGAATGTCAATGGTAGCCGCTCCAATCGTTATGCGCTGCCCTTCTTCAAGTCGGTGATACTCAAAGATCACTTCTTCTGCATCTTTTGGCGGCAGCCAGTAGCTAGCACCAGTCTGTTCAGCCAGTTTCTTCCCGCCAGAAATATGATCTGCATGAAGATGAGTATCCAACACTTGGGTTATAGAGACATGATGTTTTTTAGCAAAACGGGTATAGACATCCGTCATTCTAGCTGCATCTACAATTGCGGCTTCTCCATTCGACATGATCATATAAGACAAACATCCCTTGCCCATTCGCACAAATTGATACAGCTCTCCACCGCCGCTTAAATCACCGATCTTCACTGGCTCTAGATGCTCACTCCACGCCTTCATACCGCCTTCTAAATAATGGACCGTTCTGCCCGCCTCTGACAGCATCTCCGCGATCATAATAGAGGAGCCTTCCTTGGCACAAACCACCAACACTTCACGATCATGAGGAATGTCATGCAAAATGCCCTCTACTCCTTCAAGGAGATCAAAATAAGGCACATTCATATGAGCGATTGCTTCCCCTTCGATCTTCCAATCCTGAACATCCGCTTGATTTCGCACATCTAGCAAAAAGAGCGGTTCCTTGCTCACGATCTTTTTTGTTAACTGCTCTGCGTTCATCGCTGTTACCGTCATGTTTCATTCAGCTCCTATTTTTCAATCGCTCCTGTCCAGCTATTCATGCCTGGCACGATATTCATCAATTGATGAAATCCTTGTTCTTTTAACTTTTGCGCAGCTAATTCACTTCTTCTGCCTGAATGACAGATCAGGTAAATGTCCGTCTCCCGGCTCAATTCCTCCGCACGTTGTTCAACCTCACCAAGAGGAATATGAACAGCTCCTGGAATATGCCCCGCCTCGTATTCATCCAGCTCTCGCACATCTAAAATAAACAAAGGTGGATCTTCTTTTACTTTCTGTTGAAAAGTCTCCAAAGACATTTCCGAAATCATGGACTTCCCTTCTTTCTCTTGTTCTCCGCCCTTACGAATCAAATGATGAAGCACCTGACCTTCTACTTTTGTCCCTAAAAATTCGTGACCGGCACTTTTTGACCATGCCGCTAGATCCGCTGCTGACCCTTTATCGGTAGCCTGCACTTCAAGTACGTCTCCTGGTAAGAGCTCATTCATTTGTTTTTTTGTTTTCACAATCGGCATCGGGCATGCCAGTCCTTTTGCATCTAAAATGACAGTTGGTTGCTGCATGTCATGTCCTCCTTCATATAGGGATGGGGGTATATTTTGTTGCGCATTTAATACCAAGCATTCATGCCACCCTTGATGTTTGTAATCTGAGTAAATCCTTGCTTCTTCAATATTTTCGCCGCCTGCATACTTCTCATCCCGCTTTGACATATCACATAAACCTCTTCATTTTTCTCAAGCTGAGAAGCTCGATCC
This sequence comes from Bacillus sp. FSL K6-2431, assembly GCF_038005165.1. NCBI lineage: Bacteria > Bacillati > Bacillota > Bacilli > Caryophanales > Bacillaceae > Bacillus > Bacillus sp. FSL K6-2431. The sequence goes on from NZ_JBBOSQ010000001.1 coordinate 1,879,088, forward strand.
TTCAAATGAGGCAATGGAATGTTTTGAAAGCCTTTGATATGATTTGTTTGAAATTCACTAGGAGAGCGCACATCAATGAGCTGTTGACCTCTGCTTTTCAGCTTCTTTTTCATATGAGCTGCATCCATTTGCTTCACACCTCGAACCGGCAGAAAGCGGCTCACGAGTAATCCAATTACGATGATGAGTAAAATCGTCTGCACCATCCTGCTTCACCTCACTAGATAAATAAATTCACACGTCCAATTTCAGCCTCTGCTAAATATGCCGCTACACCAGCATATTGAATGTCATCTAATAATTCTTTCTCCTGTAATCCTAAAAGATCCATCGTCATTGTACATGCCACGAGGTTAATATCCTGCTCCTTCGCCATCTCAATGAGCTGCGGCAAGGTCATGGCATTGTGCTTTTTGATCACATGCTTAATCATTTTCGGTCCCATTCCCGCAAAATTCATCTTGGAAATCCCCATGCGATCAGCCCCGCGCGGCATCATCTTGCCGAACATTTTTTCTAAAAATCCTTTTTTCATCGGTACCATCTCATCCTTACGCAAGGCATTCAGTCCCCAAAACGTATGGAAAATGGTCACCTCATGATCATAAGCTGCTGCACCATTGGCAATAATGTAAGCTGCCATCGCTTTATCATAATCTCCACTGAATAACACAATCGTCGTGCGTTTTTTCTGTTCTTCCATTCTGCTCCTCCTTCAATAATTACCTATGGGGGTATATAAAAATAAAAAATATATACATATACCGGTAAGGGTATATTACATCAAGTAAAAAAATCCGTCAACCTCCAAAGGCTGAGGAATTTCTTACCGGCTTTTCACCAATAGCTCAACTGCCTCTTTCACAAGACCTTCCGTATCCTTGCCTTGTTCAAGACTTTCACGAACACATTGCTCAAGGTTTGTACTCACAATCACACCCATTGCCCGATCAATCGCATTACGTGATGCAGACAGCTGCGTGACCACCTCGCGGCAATCCTTGCCCTGCTCCATCATCGCAAGAACCCCTTTAATCTGCCCTTCAATCCGGCGAAGACGATTCTTCATCTGCTGATTATACTCCATGAATAAGGACTCCTTTCTATTCTTTCTATGACAGATAGTATACCCTAAGAGGTATTTAGTCAAACATGATGATATTAAAAAAGAAGAACTACTGATATAAATGTCACAGTAGCTCCTCATTTTTAAGTACTTTAACTCTCCTTAGAACGGGTAAATGTAGATTTCAAGTCTACAGGATAATATATTGTTATAAAATATCATTCCATTTCGGTATCACTTATTAAATCATACTTAGTTAGATAAATTCCTCCAACTACTGAAAGAACAATACAAAGAATAGGTACTATAATTAGTGTAATACTAATAGAGACAACTGGAGATAAACCAAACATAGGGTGCCTAATCAGCATAAATTCATTTCCAAGCAGCAGTGGGTTGTCTGAGAAAATTGAAAGGAATAAAATACAGATACAAACTATGAAACTATAAATTGTTTTAAAAATTAATGATAATAAAGCAAAGATAAAAGTGAAAAGAAATGTCCCAGCTATATTTAAGAGAATTGAATAAACAATAATTTGACTATAAGAGAATTGAAAAGAGGAATATCTTAAAATACTTTCGCCGTAATCTGTCAAATTATTTACTGTACCCCCACTCAACTTCCATACAAACCAGGTTAAGGACAATATTAATATGTAAAAGATCAATATTGCAGTACAACAAAATAATAGTTTGCTTACCCATAATTTAAATATTGACTTTGTTCTAACTCTAATAAAGGCACTATGGGCAAATAGATCTTCTTTTATAAAAGTATTGACCAATATTGCACCACTTAATTGAAATATAATCCATCCAAAAGGAAATTCAATTGTTTGTTGTTCGACAAGTTCAAAGGGAACACCCGCAAAGGTTTTACCAATAACATCCCAAAACGCAACATTACTTTTAGTTAAACTAATATGCAGAAAATAAAGGTAGTATAGAAAATTAAACAACCCTAGAATAGATATAATGATAAAAGTCTTTGTAGTTCTATGAAACCCAAGAATCATATCTCTTTTAAAAAGTAATAATAAACCAATCATGTAAAAAAGCCCTCTCTTATCAACTAACTAGAACATAGCATAACATAGCATTTTAAATAAAAAAATACAAAAAAAGGTGTATTTTTCTTTATTTTATTGTATAATTCTCACGTACCGGTACAAATTATGGTTTTAGTGGGGAAAATAGTGAAAAAGTTATTTACATTTTTTTTAATTTTAATAATGATATCTTTGATTAGTGCTTGTCAATCAAATAATTTCAATAACACCATAAAAGATAAAGCTCCAGATCCTTCTATAAGTATAAAAGATTTGGATAATAGTACAAAGGATGAACCTAAAATATTCTATTTTGATACGGAACAAAAGCAAAGTCTTTTCAAAGTTATATTTTGGGAACAGTTGAAAGAGAAGCATTATTATCAAGGTGAGATTAAGAATAATGATGTGGCAATTGAAAATGTTTTCAAAAGAGAAGACATCGAAGTTGGACCACTTCCTAAAAATTATGAATTAGCGATGACCTTCAGTCAAAAAGAACCTCCCCCAACAAAAATCTTAGGAAAATTGAAAGATGATAGGGGAGCGATTCATCAATGGGAGCAATCTTATGATATCCCAGATGCTGATCACGATTTTTTAATTAATCTACCAAAATTCAAAGGTCAGAAAGCAGAAATAGCATTAAGAATGATTTGGCTAAATAAAGATAATAATTGCATAGGTGTTGCAGATAAATATTTTGTTGTAAGTAAACAGTGAGGAGAAGACCGTTGAAAAATAAAATAATCATTACCCTAACTTTAATTCTAGGAGTAACCTTTTCTACTATAGGAATTGTGCATGTCTATGCAGGAGAACCAAGTGGCAACTATAAAGATACTAATTATAATTTTAGATTTCTAAAAGGAAATCCATATGATGAGACAACATCCAGAACAAAATTTACTAAATCCTGGTATTATATGAACAGTGAAAAGAATAATACTTCTTATGTAGCCTGGGCCAGATCTAAAGGAAAAGATGTTTCAGATGGCCACTATTATACAATTAAGAAAAATTATAAAGGAGTACAACTCCTATACAATTTGGCAGTTGAAAAAACATTCTTGGGAATAGGATATCCGCCTGTTTCGATTGGTGCTAAGAAGAATGCAGCTGGTTATGCTAATGGCGTATGGAGTCCCGATTACGATCGAAACAGCCCTTGATTCTATTAGGCTCTTTAAATTCAAAAGAGAGCTATATGACACAGCGACTCAGAATTAACTGAGTCGCTTCTACATTTATTTTTAAATAAACGAAATGGAGAGATACATGTTTTATTTGCTTATATTACGATTAATAAAACGCCCATCTTTTTACATATCATTAGCCATAGGTGCAATTCTAGCAATTGCATATTTTTGGACAGAAGAAATGCCACTCAAAGAGCATTTAGAACTTACTGGAGGAATTTCTTTTACCCCTTATACAAAATGGATGGGGATTGGTGGAATATCAGATTATCCAGCACTTTACATGTTCCTATTACCAATTTTAGCAACACTTCCATTTTCAGATCTGTACTCAAGAGATCGATCAACTGGTTTTATTCGCTTTTTAATTATTAGAGGAAAACAAAAACAATATTTCTTTAGTTTGTTTCTTATAAACTTTTTAGCAGGTATGCTCACAGCTGTCTTTCCTCTATTATTAAATATTTATTTGTCTTTCATGAGACTTCCAAATATAAAACCTGATAGAGCGATTAACAATGAGATGCCTTTAGACTCTGATAATACTTTCTTACCAGATCTATATTATACACATCCCTTTGTTCATATGCTTTTATATGTCATATTGATTGGTATTTTCTCTGGTATGTTCGCAAGTATAGCTTTGGGATTTGGAATGTTTATTAAAAAATCATTTGTTGTTCTAATTACACCTTTTGCAAGTTTATATGTCATAAACATGGTACTTTCAACACTAGGGCATCAGGAAATGATATCAACAAGCTTCTTGCAACAACAGGCTACAGATGGTGTGAGTCTAGCAAGTCTTGTTTTACACTTGTTTATCGGATTTATGTTAAGTTTTTCATTATACATTCTAGGGGTTAAAAAGAATGTTATTCATTAAAGAACTACATATCGTTTTACTCGACATATACCGTTATAAAGTGCGATTATTCATTTGGTTTTTTTGTTATTTGCTCTGTATTTTATATTTAGTCAAAGAAAGTTTACCGCAACATGGAATAATGGGAATACCACAATCTTTAAATTTATTTTTCTCTTCCTATACATTTATTTTTCCCGTATTACCCCTTTTTCTAATGTTTTTTTCATTTGGAATCGTACCTTTTTTTGACTCTTCTCGTTTTGTTCGTTATCAAAAAAGAGAAAAAGTATTTTTATCGTTATTATTACGTGTCTTTTGGATCTGTCTAATATTCACTCTCATATACCTAATCGGTGGTTTCCTTCTGGGTGGCTTCCTGTCAGGAAGGTGGGACAACGTTTGGCTGTCTACAAAAGGAGCTCCGTACTTAATATATGGCGATCAACTACCTTTAGATGAATACTTTTCATCTAATATCATGTTAATTAGATATCTGATTACAAGTTTATTGGTATTCTATCTGATCGGATTATTTGTTGTGGTTTGCTATTTGTTAAGTAAAAATTATATATACAGCTTTATTATCATTTCATCTACTTTCATTCTTGATAAAATGCTTAATATTTATTTTGGTTTTTCTTTCATTAATGACTCTCTGTCATTAGAAATGACATCTTGGCTTATACCAGGTTTATTTTCTAGAATGATTTATTTATTTAGTGGTTTTGGATTACTTTTTACTTTTCTTGCATATAAAATTTTTATCAAACAAGATTTTTTAAATGAATACGGTATTGATCATGAAAAAGAATGTTAATCGAGGTGAAACTCATGTCAGAAGAATATATTAAAATTGAGGCATTAAACAAATTTATTAAAAAAAACCACGTCCTTAAGAATATTAACTTATCATTAAAAAAGGGGAATATTTATGGTTTTCGTGGACCTAATGGATCCGGAAAAACAATGTTGTTTCGTGTATTATCCGGATTAGTAAAACCAAGTGATGGAAAAGTAACTGTAGGTGGGAAACAATTACACAGAGACATCTCATTTCCCGAAAATGTTGGAATATTAATAGAGTATCCTGGTTTTATCCCAGAATATACTGGTTTTGCTAACCTAAAATTACTCTCTATGATTCAGAATAAAATTAACGATAACGAAATTTCTGCTGTCATTTCTCGTGTAGGGCTTGATCCAAATGACAAAAGAAAGTTTAAAAAGTATTCTCTTGGAATGAAACAACGTTTGGGAATAGCTCAAGCAATTATGGAAAAACCGGATTTGCTCATTTTAGATGAACCTACTAATGCTTTAGATGAGAAAGCAGTCGAAATAGTACATCAATTACTCGTAACATTAAAAAATGAAGGTAAAACAATTTTGATCGCTAGCCATGATAAAGAAACTCTTCAAAAGGTTTCAGATACGATTTATGATATTGAATCTGGTGAAATTATAAAAGAAACGATTGTTGATAGGGATAAAGAAAAATGAGAAAAAAAGTAATAGTAATTTCAGTAATGACTATAATTTTTATCTTAATCAGCATGTTCCGCTATCAACAAGTGAATAGTGAATACTCCAAATATAAAGTAACAGAAAAAAACCTTACGACAAATGAAACATTTGAATTTCTAAAAATAAGTCATACGTTTAAAAAAGCTAAGAAAATTAATACCATTGATGAAATGAGAAATAAAATAACTGAATACCGCATACCATTTACATTAAAAAATCAAACAAACGATAAACTACCCCTCCATCCTGAATTTTATAGAATGATGAGGGGAGAGGAAGAAACCCAGACAATAGATTTTATTAATAATAAAACAGGGAAAAGAATTAAAGATATAAATCCTCATCAATATATAAGCGGTACAGTCACCTTTACATTTGGAAATAATGGTGAGAAAAATTTAAAAACTCCTAAACTCCATATGATTGGGAGCGATGGAATATCAGTTGAAAAATTCATTGTGGAAATTGATTACTTCAAGTAACGTATACTATTTACCATCAAAAAAATACGCCCTTTTGTCCTCTTCTACTTTAAGAGGATTTTTTTTATAAAAAGACGAATTCTCACTAAAGGAAAAATACACAGTAAAATATTACATGAAAGAAGGTGACCCATGCCAAACAACCAAACACCCAACACACTCATCACTTAAAAATCACCATACCTCCTTCAACACGCTTACAACCCAGTTCACTGGTACCCGTGGGGGCAAGAAGCCTTCGACAAAGCCAAGCGTGAAAATAAACCCGTGCTTGTCAGTATTGGCTATGCCACTTGCCACTGGTGGCATAATAAGAAGTCTAATATTTTGCCACAACATAAAAAGCCACCTAATTTTAGGTAGCCTCATAGCAAAATTATTTTATTATCAACTAAAATTATTTTCTAATAACTTTTTAGGATTCACAAAATCCATATATTCATAGCCCCAATTCTGTTGAAGATTGTTTAGGCTATCTTCATAATCACTATTAAAACAGGCAAAATAAATTTTTGGCTCACAATAATTATCCTTCAAATAGTTATATGCATTTTCCAAATATTCAACTTTATCTCGATGAGCTTTTCCCGCTTTATCAAAAGGTCTATTTCTAGGAATAACATTACAGATATCAGTTTTGCATTCAACAAATTCAATAAAAGTGTGGTTTTTATCAATAAAAACCAAGTCACATTTTTTATTTGTTATGCCTACTATATCTTTTCCATCCATTATAGTTGGCTCTATATAACGGTGAAGTTGATTTATTATTATTGGATTACAAGTAGAAACAGGGCCAAAATTATAGATAAATTCTTCGAGAATTTTAGACCTTATCCTATTAAATTTCTTCTCAATATTTCCATACAAATCTTTAATAGTTTTAATTAAATTAACTCTATTTTCATCATCAAGGCCATATTTTGGAGAATTAAACTCTAATTCAATTACTTCATCAATGTCTGAAAAAACTGTCCTATTCTTTTTATATCTAGCCAAAAAGCTTGTTAAATTAACAAATACTTCCGGATGCGTATCAGCCAGTTTAAGAATATCTCTAACCATATCTTCATTTGTACTAATATTTTTATATTTCAAAAATGAAAGAGACATAAAAAATACCTAAAACTTTCCTATTATAAAGGGTGGAATTACTAACGGGGGTAATCCCATTCTAGTTGTTGTTGAGCTTATCATCTCTCTTGCATAAGGCCAAGCGTTAACAGGAACATTGTTATCAGCAAAATGTTTAATTTCTTTGTCCAATCCCAATAGGAAATCAATTTCTTCATCAACTTTGAGAGCGTAAATTAAATCAAGAGTGAAATTTATCCTAAAAAGAAGACTTTCATCTTGAAAATCTTCAATAGATTCCTCATTTCCTACACTTTCGCCTGCGACTACTTCAAAGCCAATTTGCACTCTTAGCTCTACCCCATCTTTTTGAATAGATTTAATATCATGTTCTAAAGCTATATCTAATTCTCTGGACCTATCAAAAGAAGTATTTTTATTACACATAAGTGAATTCAGTTCTATTTTTTCAAGATTTATCTTTTTAATAAAGTCATTGTACTTCGTTTCATCCATTCCAAATTCTCCTAAGCAGGCTTTTTTTCTTTATATAATTTTTGGTTTAGTACATAAGGAGTTTTTATAGAGAATGTCTTTTTTTCTCCTTGAGTTAATAATGTTCTTTTCTCTTGCTTATTATTAACTTTTTTAATCTTTAAGTTCATTTTTAAATTTGCCAAAAGCTCACTTATATATGAACAAATCAATTCTAATTGATTATAATTTAATTCTTTATTTAAAAATCTTTTTGTGATCTTTTGTTCATACTTCAATACATCATCTAGGTAATGAATGTCCACATTGTTATACTTTATATAGTCCATTATTTCATTTTTTAAAATTGCACCTTTTTTCTTTAATTTTTTATTTGTTGAATCAACTTCGTGAAATAAACCTTTGAAATATTCATCATCTTTATTAGAAGGTTTAGAATTCAACTGTTTAATTAAGTAACCTGCCGTATAATTGATCAACGCCTGTAATTCATTAAATAAATTGGTCAACTCATTGTGGACAATTCCATCATTCGATTGGTTTAAAATATTTTTATTTAATCTAATTTTAGAGTAAGTTAAAGTTTCTTTTGGAAGAGCAATGTTTTCCATTATAATCGCTCCCTTTATTTTCATTATAATTACCTCCATCTTAGCATATGGACTTGCCACAGTAAACAAAAGCACTTCATATCTTTTCCAATATAGATTTGCACCTTCATTAATTATGAATATCTTTGAATTTTTAAATTAAATTACCCTAAATAAGTTATCAAAAACATTCTTGCCAAATAAAAAGCCTTTTATAATATCTGGCAAGTGTATGACACGCTCAGTTTTGGAAAACTTCGATAAAGATTATAGAATAAGCTTTAAATGTCCCTATTACATCTATGCGTTTTAAATGTGATAAACAGCAAAATCAAACTATGTAAAGCATTTAATAAGACGATATTGTATTGTTAAGTAATTTATGAGTTATTATTTAACTTAGGACTTTGAAATTCTGATGAAGAATACAGGAGGTGATCCCATGCCAAACAAAAAAATACCCAACCGATTAATCGCTGAAAAATCTCCCTACCTACTCCAACACGCATATAATCCAGTCAACTGGTACACATGGTCAGATGAAGCATTTAAAAAAGCGAAACTTGAAAACAAACCTGTTTTCGTATCGATTGGGTATGGATAACCAAAGGAACTTGTCACTGGTGCCATGTCATGGCACACGAAAGCTTCGAAGATCAACAAGTCGCTGACATCTTAAATGAGCATTTCATTTCGATTAAAGTCGATCGTGAGGAGCGTCCAGATATCGACTCGATGTATATGTCTGTTTGTCAGATGATGACGGGGCAAGGCGGCTGGCCGCTCAACGTGTTTGTCACGCCTGATCAAAAGCCTTTTTATGCGGGGACGTACTTTCCAAAGAGAAGTACTTACGGGCGTCCTGGCTTCATCGAGGCACTGACACAATTGCTGGATGCGTACCATAACGATCGCGATCATATCGAATCATTGGCAGAGAAGGCGACAAATAATCTGCGGATCAAAGCAGCAGGGCAGACGGAAAATACGCTCACTCAAGAGGCGATCCACAAAGCCTATTATCAGCTCATGAGTAGCTTTGATACGCTGCACGGCGGATTCGGCTCTGCGCCAAAATTTCCTGCACCTCATATGCTTTCATTCTTGATGCACTATTATGAATGGACTGGGCAGGAGAATGCGCTATATGCAGTCACGAAAACGTTAGATGGAATGGCAAATGGCGGTATATACGACCATGTCGGTTCAGGCTTTTCTCGTTATTCAACAGACGAAAAATGGCTTGTGCCTCATTTTGAAAAAATGCTGTATGATAACGCCTTGCTGATGGAAGCCTACACAGAAGCGTATCAGCTCACTCAACAACCTGAATATAAAAAGCTTGTCCACCGCCTGATCCACTTTATCAAGCGAGATATGATGAATCCGGGCGGCTCCTTTTATTCAGCGATAGATGCAGATTCTGAGGGGAAAGAAGGACAATATTACGTTTGGTCAAAAGATGAGATCATGACTCATTTAGGCGAGGATCTCGGCGCATTATTCTGCGCTGTCTATCACATCACAGAAGAGGGGAACTTTGAAGGGGCGAACATCCCTCATACCATTTCAACCTCTTTTGATGACATTAAAGCCTCTTTTTCGATTGATGACCATACGCTACAGTCTAAGCTGCAAGAAGCCCGGCACATTTTACAATCTGTCAGACAGCAGCGACCTGCACCGCTTGTCGATGACAAGGTGCTCACATCATGGAATGCACTGATGGCCTCTGCGCTTGCCAAAGCAGGAAGGGTATTTGGTGCAGAGGAAGCGATCGGTATGGCGAAACAGGCGATGTCTTTTCTAGAAACACACCTCGTCCAACATGAGCGGCTCATGGTCCGCTATAGAGAAGGAGACGTAAAGCATCTCGGCTTTATCGAGGATTATGCGCATATGCTAAAAGCGTATATGTCTTTATACGAAGCGACCTTTGAATTAGAATGGCTGGAAAAAGCGACAGCCATTGCCGAGAACATGTTTGAGCTGTTTTGGGAAAAGGAAAAAGGGGGCTTTTTCTTCTCAGGATCAGATGCAGAAGCGCTCATCGTTCGAGAAAAAGAAGTATACGACGGCGCCATGCCTTCTGGCAACAGCACCGCACTCAAGCAGCTTCTCATGCTAAGCAGACTGACCGGACGTCAGGATTGGCTGGACACATTAGAGCAGATGTTCAAAGCCTTTTATGTCGATGTCTCTTCCTATCCAAGCGGGCACACAGCATTTCTGCAAGGGCTCCTCGGTCAATATGCAACGAAAAGAGAAATCATCATTCTCGGGAAAAACGGCGACCCTCAAAAAGAACAGCTTTTACAGGCGCTTCAAAAACGCTTCATGCCATTTGATATCATATTGACTGCCGAAACAGGGGAGGAATTAGCAAAACTCGCGCCCTTTACAAAAGATTACAAAACGATCGATGGCAAAACCACCGTGTATATTTGTGAAAACTACAGCTGCCGCCAGCCAATCACCAATATCGACGAAGCGATGGAACAATTATTCCACGATTGAGTTTGTCATGAGATGACTATGAGAAGACAAAATGAGGACAAACAGATAAAAAACATGTCAATCCGCTAACAAATTGTCTGTACGGTTTTATTTTTCCTAAAAAACGGTTAGAATGCGCACTAGATGTTCTCATACCGAAGGGAGAGAAAATGATGAAAAAGGTATCATACACACTCATCGCATGTTTGTTATCTGTTGGGCTTGCAGCCTGCTCGTCAAACGATGCCAAACAAGATAAGCAAAACGATTCAGCCAAAAGCAAGGAAACAACACAGGCTGACCAAAAAGAACAGCAAAAGCAAATGGAAGAGATGCAAAAGAAATTAGACGAACAAAAAATTGATGATCAAAAGGTCGTTGCGACCGTCAACCAAGACAAAATCACAGGTAATGAATATAATAGCGCTCTATCAACCATTCAAGGACAGCTTCAGCAATCTGGGCAAGACCCAACATCTAAAGAAGGCGCAAAAGCAGTTAAGAAACAAACCATTGATGCGCTCGTAGGTCAAGAGCTTATCCTGCAAGATGCTGAGAAGAAAGGCATCAAAGCCTCTGACAAGCAGGTAGATAAACAGCTAAAAGAAGAAAAGAAACAATTCAAAGACAACGCTCAATTTGAAGAAGCCCTTAAGAAAAGCGGACTCACAATGGATCAGCTGAAAAGTGACATTGCCGACAGCATCAAATACAGCCAGTATGTCGACAAAGAAATCAAATCAGCCTCCGTCTCTGAAAAGGATGTCAAAGCGTACTATGATCAATACGCGGATGAAATGAAAAAACAAAAGCAAAAAGCACCAGAGTACAAAGAGGTTAAATCACAAATTAAAAAACAGCTAGAATCCCAAGAAAAGCAGAAAGAAGTACAAAAAGAAATTGAAAAACTAAAGAAATCCGCGAAAATTAATGTGTCTCTGTAACAGCTAAGAAAAATCCGCCATTGTGCGGATTTTTTTTCGTTACTTGATGAACTATTTTTCCAAAATAATGACAAAAGCCTCATCATAAACGTCTCTTCCATCCGATATGATGGGAGTACAAAAGAAAGCGTTATCAATTCTTTTGTCTCTTAAAAAGTACAAGATCAAACGCTGATCTCGTACTTTTGCTTCAGTCAATCGGACAACGACAAGAGGAGGATCTTTATGTTCAAATGGTTTAAACCCGCTCCGCATATCGACAGGCTCGATGATGCCAAGACAGATGAGACGTATAAGCGGCTGCGGCTGCAAGTCTTTTTAGGCATCTTTATCGGGTATGCGGGCTACTATTTGCTACGAAAAAATTTCGCTTTTGCTATTCCTTATCTACAGGAAGAAGGGTTCACGAAAAGTGAATTAGGCTTTGTACTCGCAGCTGTCTCTATCGCCTATGGCTTTAGTAAATTCATCATGGGGATGATCTCAGACCGCTGTAACCCAAGATACTTTTTAGCCACCGGACTCTTTCTATCAGCCCTTATCAATATCCTATTTGTCTCATTTCCATGGGTGACGTCAAGTGTATGGATCATGTTCTTATTCATGTTTTTAAACGGCTGGTTCCAGGGCATGGGATGGCCGCCATGCGGACGGACGATGGCGCATTGGTTTTCGGTTAGTGAACGTGGAACGAAAATGTCCATTTGGAACGTCGCTCACAATATTGGCGGGGGAATTCTTGCACCGCTCATCACCTTAGGGATCGTGCTGTTTGCGACGTGGAAAAGTATCTTTTTCTTCCCTGCCATCATTGCTATTATCGTCTCCTTCGTGATCATTCTTCTCGTCCGGGATACCCCGCAATCCGCTGGTCTTCCGCCAATTGAGGAATATCGCAATGACTATCCGGCACAGCAGTATGAAGATCAAGAAAAAGAATTAACAGTGAAAGAGATTTTATTTAAGTATGTACTCAACAATAAATTCCTTTGGTATATCGCCATTGCCAACGTCTTTGTGTACTTCGTCCGTTACGGTGTCGTGGACTGGGCGCCGACCTACTTAACAGAAGCAAAGGGCTTTTCACCAGAGCATTCGCGCTGGTCATATTTTCTTTATGAATATGCAGGCATTCCTGGCACATTATTGTGCGGCTGGATCAGTGACCGCTTCTTTAGAAGTCGCCGTGCACCAGCAGGCGTCCTCTTTATGGCTGGGGTGTTAATTGCGGTGCTTGTTTACTGGTTAAACCCTGCTGGCAATCCAATGGTCGATAACATCGCCCTCATCAGCATCGGCTTTTTAATTTACGGACCTGTCATGCTCATTGGACTTCAAGCCATTGACCTCGCTCCGAAAAAAGCGGCTGGCACTGCGGCTGGACTCACAGGCTTCTTCGGCTATATTGGCGGCTCTGCCTTCGCCAATGCGATGATGGGCGTCGTCGTGGATCATTACGACTGGACAGGAGGCTTCATTTTATTGGTTGGTTCTTGTGTGCTTGCGATTGTCTTCCTAGCGATGACATGGAATACAGGGAAGCGCGTAGAGCAAGCTTAATGAAAATCATATAAAAGATTCATATCCACCCAACATGCCCTTTACATCTATTTCTTATGATGAAGACAGTTACCGTTAAAGGAGGATAAAATATGAAGAAAAGTAGATTACTTGCTTTCGTGTTGCTCTCTTTTGCTTTACTGTCTATTGCGTGGGTGCCGGCCACCGTATCGGCACATGAACATCTTTTATCTCCAGATCGTATTCTAACCGTTGCACATCGCGGAGCATCAGGGTATGCACCAGAGCATACCCTGGCTTCTTACAAACTCGCCACAAAGATGAATGCGGATTACCTCGAACTCGACCTTCAAATGACAAAGGATGGACATCTCATCGTCATGCACGATGAAACCGTTGACCGCACCACAAACGGAACAGGCTGGGTCAAAGACCTCACACTTGCCGAAATCAAACAGCTTGATGCCGGTACTTGGTTTAATGAAGTCAATCCCGACAGACAAAATGCCAACTATATCGGACAGCGGGTCCTCACATTAGATGAAGTGCTGCGCTATTTCGGCAAACGAGAAAATTATTATATTGAAACAAAAAAACCAGACATCTATCCGCAAATGGAAGAAAAGCTATTGGCGACCCTAAAAAAACATCACCTCCTCGGGAAACACACAAGAAAAGGGCAGGTCATTATCCAATCCTTTAGTCAAGACAGCCTGCTAAAGCTACAGACATTAGCTCCACGCCTTCCAAAAGTACAGCTTTTAGACAGAACACAAATGACGTCCATCACAGATGATCAGCTCGATTTCATCAAATCTTATGCAGTGGGTGTCGGACCGAATTTTAGAGCATTGACACTTGAAAACGTACAACAGGTCAGAAGCCACGGACTCCTCCTCCACCCATATACGGTCAACAATGAAGCCGACATGACCCGTTTACTGCAATACGGCGTCACCGGTCTTTTCACCAACTTTCCAGATGTCTTTAACCGTGTAAAAGTTTCACTCTAAACAAAAAAAGCCTTGCGGTCCATCCCGCAAGGCCTTTGATTATTTTACCGTTTGATCAGAAGAAGCTGTTTCGATCGGCTTCCGTTTCCCGATCCCAAAAACATAGAAGCTAAGCGCTACTACAATTAAGAACCCAATTGCCACAATCAGAGAAATACGCGTATCCTGATTAATGAGCATAAATACAAGCACCATTAGTAAGAAACCGATTGTAAGATAATTAGAAAACGGCGCTAGCGGCATTTTGAATGGATGCTGATCAAGCGCAGATCCCTTCGCCTTTCTAAAGCCGATATGACTAATCAAAATCACAAACCATGGCACCATACCAGGAAGTACACTCGCACTATACACATAGACGAAAATGTTTGGTGGCGCAACATAATTGAGGACAACTCCTACTGCTAGACCAATCAGCACAGCGAATGTCCCAAAATACGGTACACCATTCTTCGAAATTTTGGTGAAGAAAGCAGGCGCCTGCCCATTCACACCTAATGTATAAAGCATACGTCCCGCACTGAAAATCCCACTATTACAGCCGGACATCGCTGCTGTAATGACGACAAAGTTAATAATACCAGCGGCTGCTGTAATCCCAACTTTCGCAAACGTCGCCACAAATGGACTGCCAAGGGTATTCAGCTGATCCCAAGGATACACTGTCACAATGACAAAGATCGCACCGATATAGAAAATCAAAATACGCCAGATGATACTTTTGATGGCATTGGTCAGCGTCTTTTCTGGATTTTGTGCTTCACCTGCTGTAATCCCAATCAGCTCTACACCCTGATAGGCAGCAATGACGAGCGACAACGCAAACAAGAATCCGGTAAATCCACCTGTAAAGAACCCGCCGTGCGCCCACAGATTAGACAAGCCAATAGGCGTCCCGCCATTTCCAAATCCAAAGAAAATAATGCCTAGACCTGCAATGATCATTAAAATAATCGTCACAATCTTGATCATTGCAAACCAAAATTCGAACTCACCGAACGATTTAACCGAAATTAAATTAGCCGCTCCCAAAATAATCATCGCAATTAATCCTGGAATCCACGCTGGAAGGTCTGGAAACCAATATTTCATATAAGCGCCTACGGCAATAATTTCCGACATCCCAACAATGACCCACTGGAACCAGTTACTCCAAGCTGTCATATACCCCGCAAGCGGATGAATATATTGATGACCAAATGTAGCAAATGAACCTGTACTCGGTTCAACGTACAACATTTCTCCCATCGCACGCATAATAAAAAAGATAAAGATACCACATACTGCGTACGCGAGAAGAACCGATGGACCTGTCCATTGAATGGCCTTG
Source organism: Bacillus sp. FSL K6-2431 (assembly GCF_038005165.1). Lineage (NCBI taxonomy): Bacteria > Bacillati > Bacillota > Bacilli > Caryophanales > Bacillaceae > Bacillus > Bacillus sp. FSL K6-2431. The sequence continues at coordinate 1,894,742 of NZ_JBBOSQ010000001.1, forward strand.
GCTGACCCCATAAATAAGCCAACACCAATCGTGCCGCCAAGTGCGATCATTTGAATATGGCGGGCACTTAACCCTCTCTTTAATTCCTTTTGAGCCACTTTTCTTCCCCCTCATCAACAAACAACATAAAAAATAAAAATCAGAATGTTCATTCTGATTGAGAAACTTCAATCTTTCGATGTATATTATCATAATAAATCTACCCTTAAAAAACAATTGTTTTTTTGAGAGAAACACTATTATCAAAATATTCCGACATAAATAGATACTCAAATTGTTTTATATTGATATATTGAATCAAGGGATGAAAGTCATTTCAAAGCTGATGACTTAATAAAAACTGACCGCCTCTTATATCGACCTCAAAGGATCGCAGTCCGTTTTTATGCACCATTTTGTCCTTCTCTCGATGACAAGAAAAGTCATTCCGGAAAGCGCCGGATCTTTTCTTTACATAACAAGTAAACCCATCATTTTCCGGTATCGTCACTTTAACATTTGCTCCAGTTGAAGTAGATTTAAGTGAATTTAGCATGTTTGTAGAATGAATCTGCATCCTTCTACCTGTTACATGCAGATCAACGTCAGAAAAGGCACCCGACAACTCAACTTTTGACGATGTGGCGTGCAGTAATAATCTTTTTGCGGTCAGTTGCCGACTAGAAATAAGCCCACCTACTGTCTCTAAATGGAGATGCTTGATTTCACCTGATAGCATTGCTTTTCCAGACGTTAAATGACAAGAGGCATTTTCCACCTTCAATCTCTCTGCCTGAAGATTTGCTCCTTTACAACGAATGGAAATGGACTGTAATTGTTGTTTAGGGAGAAAAATAGCGACATCAGTTTTATAAAGTTGAAGCCCAAAGCTGAGTATTTTTTTTCGTCTATCTTGAATGAACAGTCGTCCATCTTTTACCTGATGATGCATCAAATAACGCTTTGGAAACACTTGATTGGTCGTTTGACGAATGATGAGATAAGGATGATCATGGTGTTGAATACACACCTCTCCGAGCAGCCAATCCAATGATAATTCTACGACCGATTCTTCAATTTGAATCGTATGCTCCATATGTCTCCCTCCTTGTATACTCGCTTATCTAGCTTGAAACCGGGTCATGCGGCCCCATAACTCCAAGATCACAATGAGGACCGCTATCATCATGACTCCTGACAAAATGACATTCATTTGATCATTTCCATAAACAGCGATTAATACGTTTCCTAAAACAGCACATAGAACAATCGCAGTCAGTATGGTCATGAAAGTAGACCTTTTCATTACCCCCACTCTCATCGCAATCATGCCAATACCATTGATACAGCAAGTAAACACTAGGTACGTTTTGATCACAGTGAGCATCACATCCGCTGTCAGCGCATCTTGAACAATAGGGAAGAATGTTTCAGTGACACTAAACACAACAAATGACGGAATGATACTACACAGCATGACAATTGTAGAAAAGCACAGCATCCAAACCATTCTCGAAAGGAGGGATGACTTCATACTTAATGAATGAAATTCATGTTCTTTCAATGCGGTCACTATTACTCGACAATACATCATGGCTGTGACGATCGAAAAAAAGATCATCCATACTATACTCGTCAACAAATAGATATTCGGATATTGCTGAAAACCCATTTCCTGTTCAACCTGTGCAACAAACGCGACAAAATAAATAAACACCAGCAGTACAATACTGATAATCATACTAGCTTGAATATAATGTTTCATATGACTTTTTCTTAGCTCAAGTTTTACGAAGTGAAGCATAAGGGATCCTCCTATGAAATGAATTTTGCTTTTGACTCTTTTCTGGCCATTTAGGTTCCAGGCTGATCATATCCACCAATCCCAGCATAATGCGCTGTGACCTTTTGAATAAATAGATCACTCACCACATCCACTCCGAGACCTTTCATCATCTGTTGTAAAAACAGTAAACGCTGACTAGTTTCCTGCTCATCACGAGCAAATAACGTTGGGTTCAGCCATATATTCACGAGAAGCATAAACACTTCTGCCACTTCACCAGGAAAAGCAGTTGTCATCGAACCATCATCAATTCCTTCAAGAATCAGCTGTTTGATTTTAAGCGCATCCTGATTGACTCCTGCCTTCATCCCTTCAACCACAAATTGCGGGTTTTTGATCTGGTCAACCAAGATCCCATCAATCGAATGAGATTTTGGATCTGCCACTAGCTGCTCTAAAATACGCTGCAACTTCTCTTTTGCATGCGCTGCCACTGTATGCTCAATCAGATCTTCAAGCTTCTCAGTCGCATGACGAAATTGCCTCTCCATCACGGCACGTAATATTTCTTCCTTCGATTTGAAATGATGATAAATAGCCCCTTTAGACATGTTCAATTCTTGGATGATATCCTGCAAACTCGTCTTTTCGAATCCTTTTTCCTGAAACAGCTTTGTCGACACATCTAAAATTTGCTGGATTGTCTTTTCTGGATATTTATTTCTGGCCAAATAAAACGCCTCCTTTTACATACCGACCGTTGGTATGTATTTTAATCTACTTCATGATAAACTGTCAATATAGGTTCTTTATATAAAAAAAGACCGCTCACACGGTCTCTTTTTTTAACTTGGGTCACTAGATGATGCCGGGATGGTATATTACTAACGATGACTCTCGTTGTTAGATAGAAACTCTCTAAAATCAGCTGCAATTTCCTTTGATTTCGTATGATGCAAATAATGGCCGCCTTTGAAAGTAACTACTTTGCCGTGATCTACATTTTTCAATAGCTCTTCATGCATTGGTTTCCAGTTTGGTGTTTCTGTCTCCGTTTGATCTGCTAGATAGAAAACTACAGGGAGCTTTTTAGGAAAATGTAGGCGTTGAGCGTTTTTAAAATTGTTTCTAAAGTTATCTGCCTCACTAGCTTGGCTTTCATCCATGAAATTTCGGAAGGTCAGCATTTTAATTTGAGCTTTCGTTTGATCATCTACTTTAGGCATCACCAGTTGATCTGGATTCATTTTCACTATCAATCTGTAAAAGCCGGATTGATGAAGCAGCTGTAAGCTGGAGACTGGCAATTCATCTGCATCCTCCTGCTTAGGAAAACTACTATCAATTCCAACAAAAGCTTGGACTTCTTTCTCATATTGATTCACATATTCTAATCCATAAATGCCAGAGATCGAATGACCCATCAACGTATATTTATTAATGTGGAGCTTTTGCAAACATTCATGAATCTCATCCACAATGTTTTGACTTGTCCGTACTTTATCTGTATCGTCACTTAAACCATAGCCAAATGGTTCAATCACTACGACTCTATAATAAGGTGATAATTCATCTACTAGCGGCTTAAAATCTAGCACTGGCGAAGCAGTTCCATAGCCTGGCAGAAGTACAATCGTTTCTTTCCCATCGCCTTGAATGAGCACATTCATTTGCTTCCCATCCACCAAGACCTTTTGCCCATAAGCTTCTATTTTCCCCTTCTCCCGTTCATTACTAATGAGGTTTACAAAATAAACAGTAGCTAGAAAAACAACCACGACCGTGATAATGGTGACTATGGAGATCAGCATGATTCTCAATATTTTTTTCATTGGTTTTCTCTTCCCTTCATGATGAAGAACTCTAGCTTACATTCGTCCATGAAAATTAATATTTTCTTTCACAATAGATGATACCGATTGTATTTGCGCAAACACTTGATACATACATAAATGTAATGGCTATATAAAACCATTCGGTTGGAGATGAAAATTGATGGACTGCAGATTGAATGACAGCAATCAATATATATGCTAAAGCAACACCTACAATAGAAAAACTTCCTGCTTTCGCTAAAATAAATTGTCCTCGTTCATCATGTTTATATTCACGGTTCTTCTTAAATTGAAAAACTGTGCTTAAAATAGAAAGGATAATCAAAGAATAAAGAATGATCGTCGTTATCATTGTTGTTCCTCCTTGTCGACCTCTTGAAATACGTCATACAAATCAACTTCAAATGTCCTAGCAATTTGAAAGGCTAATTTTAAAGACAAAGAATATTTACCATTTTCAATCGCTGCCACAGTTTGACGAGTCACACCTAACTTCTCTGCCAAATCCTTTTGTGCCCAGTCTCTTTCTGCCCGTAATACCTTAATTCTATTTTTAATTTCCATTTCAAATTCCTTTCTTAAAGGATGATTTATTTAACAATATGTTAAAAATAATTAACATTATGTTAATTAACAATAACCTCTTTTCTTCTGTATGTCAATTTCACCGGATGCAAAAAAAAGAATCATCCATTTTGAAAGGCCTACCTCAAAATGAATGATTCTCTATAAATGATGTGATCATCTGATTTAAAACACTTTCCTCTGGTAAATCGCAGTAGAAAGCCCCCAAGACAGCAAGTAGATGAGCATAATCAGCACAGTTGACCCCGTATATACAATCGGGATCGATAAATTCATGATAAAATCAGTGATCCCACTGAATTGCTCTGCTAAATAGAGAAAAACAGGCGGTCCCATAGTAGATAATAGGATAAAGCCAATGAGCACTACCGTTGTGATATAACCAGGCTTTAAGATATAAAATAATGGAAACGTACACGCCGCAAACAATAAAAACAACCCGCTGCCAAGAGCAATATCCGTTATCGAAAACAGCTTCCCAAAACTAAAGAAAGCAGCACTCGTCAGCCCGATCGCAATGACCATATAAAAAACGGCACCAAGATAACGGGCTGCAATAATTTCATTCCGTGTATAAGGCAAAGAATTTAAGAGAATATTCGTTTCTGCCATTTCATCATAAGCATATGTGTTAAATGGAATGAAGACACTAGCGACTAGAAACGTTAATACTGGATGGACATCCATGAAAATAAAAAACAAGATAAACGGAATAAAAATAAGTAACTGCTTCTTTTGCAAAATCACATCACGCTTAATTAAATGAAACATGCGCAACCCCGCCTTTCAAATAAAACATGATATCCTCAAGCGACGCCGGTTCAATCACAACAGCATCCCCAAAAATAAGTTTCACCTCATCAATCCGATCTGTTAATGCTTCAAATCCGGCTGCCGTACGCTGAATATGGATAAACGCCTTTTCTGTGTCTCGATCCAACAAATCCAGACTCCCCTTCACAAGCGCATAATTCTCCGCTACCTCGTGAATCGACTGTTGAAAGACCAATCTTCCATTTTGTATAAACGCAATATAATCCGCGATGCGATCTAAATCAGTCGTCATATGCGTCGAGAAAAAAATCGTTCGATTTCCATCAATCAGCAATTCTTGTAACGTGCCGAGCAGCTCTCTTCTAAAGACCGGATCCAACCCAGCAGTTGGTTCATCCATGATAATCAGCTCTGCATGATGCGACAGCGCAATCGCAAGTGACGCCTTCATCTGCATCCCTTTTGAAAATGTTTTGATCGCTTTATTCAGCGGTAGACCAAACTGTTCAATATATTGATAAAAAAGCTGGTCATCCCAGCGTTTATAGGCAGGTGCCACAATTCGTTTGATGTCTTTTAAATTCAATCCTGGGAAAAAAACGTTGGCATCGTAAACAAAGCCGATTCGTTCCTTAATCTCTTTTTCGTGGGCGCGATAATCCAATCCGAAAATTTTAACCTCACCCGAATCTGGTTTTAATAAATTCATGATCATTTTAATCGTCGTCGACTTACCGGCTCCATTTTCTCCAATAAACCCAGTAACAAAGCCCTTTTTGACCTGTAAATCAAGATTCTGCACAGAAAAGTCCTTGAATCGTTTTGATACTCCTTTAAATTCAATTACATGCTCCACTCGTCTCACTCCTCATACAAGAACTTTAATAACTGCTGCAATTCATCAAAAGATAAGCCTAATTCCTTGCCGTTTGTGACAACCGCTCCAAGCTGTTCCTCAATCACCTTCAATTTTTTCTCTCTCATCACTTCTAGGTTTTGTTCCGCAACAAATGATCCCTTGCCTACAATTGAATAAATAAATCCTGCCTTCTCTAACTCTTCATATGCTCGCTTTGTTGTGATGACGCTGATTTGTAAATCCTTCGCCAGCTTTCGAATAGACGGCAGTGCCGCGCCTTCCGCCAGCTCACTCGTTAAAATCATCGATTTGATTTGATTCGTAATTTGCTCATAGATGGGCTCCTTAGAGTAGTTTGAAATCGTAATTTGCATATAAAAACCTCTTTTTTCTGATAGTTGGAACAAAATATTGTATATACACTATATATACATTATATACACACTGAAATAATATTCAACCATTTTAAAAATGTTCTCCTCATTTTTTTAAAATAGAATGCAATTAAAAAACCGCACAGCCCTTAAGCAATGCGGTCCTTTTATCTTTTGCATTTGAATTCATTCGACGAGCAATGAGTGTAAATAAAGAGCATATTGTTATAAGTAATGTGGAATTCTCCACTTATCTTGAGTTGATAATAGGGCTTATCGCTGAACAATTATTCTTTTTTAACTTTGTTTTACCTTGGCATCACTTTATAAAATTAGTCTCTAAATTTTTCACTGTCTATGGTTTTTGTTGCTCTGTATTTGGCCTTGCTCCCCTTAGCGCTTACGATTACAAAAATTAACTCTGGTGTTTGTATTAGGTAATTTTATATAAAAAAGGGGGGAGTCATTAGAAAACTGAAAAATGGTGACTCCTCCTCTTATCATAACGTTGGGTCTCCATCAGCGTTTAATGAAGAAATATCAACTTGTACACACCTACCATTTGTCTAAGTTCCAAAGACTTGTTTAAACTTATTGCAATCATTAAAGAAAAGAAAGCTCGCTCGATTTATCGAATAAAAACCCTTATAGTCATTTTTTACTCACTGTCATGGCTGGTGTAAATCGATTGGAGTGAGATTACTCACATATCATGTTCAGCGCTTTATAAATCTATTGCACTTCATTTTGTGGAATTTCTATAAAAGGGTAATTATTAACTAGCGTTTACTTTTAAACTATCAAGATATGCGTAATAAAACTTCTCCTATAAATATTTCTATATTTTTTCACTGAAATTGTCTATAAACATTGAAAATACCAATAATTTAGAATAAAATATATTTGGGATTTATAGAAATAAATCCCTTTATACAAAATAACGGAAAGGTGCTTGGTAATTTTGAACTCTTCTGTAATTAGTAAAGAAAATGCTGTTAACAAATCATTTATCTTCACTCTAAGTGATGAGGAACGAGACTTTTTATTTAACGAATTAAATCAGATTCAGTACGATCCAACAGGAAATACAGATTACATAACAGAAGTTCGAATGGCAGCAATGCGAGCTCTTCCGAAAGAAATTGTGAAATTTCTCAATCAACAGAAAACCTCATTGAAACCAGCTCCATATATTATTTTCGAAAATCTTCCAACAGATAAAGAAGTTAGATTCACACCAGATTCTCAAGATATCCCCCTAGAGGCTAAGTCAGGATTTATAAGTGAAAACCTCATAATCGCGATTGGATCACTAATTGGAGAACCTTATTCCATGTTTCATGAAGGCCAAAATATTGTTAATAACTTAATACCCAGCCTAAAAGCAAAAAAAGAATATACAGGACTTGGTTCTGAGTATGAGTTGGATTTTCATATTGAAAATGCTGCATTAAAGTTTATGGGAACTAATAATTTTTCACCATCTGGATTACTTCTTACAGGTGTAAATAACGATCCAAAAAAGCCTCTTACACGTTTGTCTGACGCACGGGAAGCATTAAGACTTTTGTCCGAGCAAGATATTGAACAATTAAATCAGCCTCTTTATCGAATTAAAGTCCCGTATCGCTGGAGAGTTTCAACGCCAGTCGAATTACAAGAGACAAGTCCTTCACCAATTATAAAAGGAACAATTGATTTACCAGAGGTTACAGCTGCATTTTATCCAGATATGGTAGCACCTATTAATAACTTAGCAGCTACATCATTAGAGAAATTTAGAAATGCGATTCGTAAAGTTTCATTTGGTATTGATGTTAATCCAGGTCGTCTAGTGTATATTAATAATCGATTTACATTTCATTCAAGAGATGCCTTCAAACCTACTTTGGATAAATCAGGTAACCCAATTCGGTGGTTGCAGCGGATTTTTATAGCACCTGATTTATGGAATCACCGTACTCTAGAACCTGTTAAAGATCGAGTTTTTAAACTTGCTTTAAATCACTAACGAGTGTGAAAACGCCATAGAATGAAAATTAGCATTCTATGGCGTTTTTTTCTATTTTAAAGGTTGTTTTCAGTTTCTTTTTGTGTTTGACATTTATTGTTTCTTTCCGATAAGTTAAGCCATATACCCCCTATTGATATAAACAATATTAATAGGAAGAACGGTAGTTTATATCCATTAAAATAGTCCACTGATAAGCCAAATAGGGAGGGTGCCAGCACAATAAAAATTTGATTTAAAGTTAAACCAAAGCTTACAGTTAATCCAATAAACTCTTTATCTGCTTTTTCAGATATTAGCACAATAAATAAACTGTACCATCCCACTCCTAAAAAACCTAAAATGAAACAAATTATATAAAGTCCCCATAGTGGAAGATAATTCAAAAAGTAGACTAGAACAATTAAAATAATGACAGTTAATAATATTGTAAGTTGTAATGGCTTACTTCTATCTCCATTAAACAAATTGTCACTCATCCATGCTAACAATATCCGTCCAATTGCACCACCAATTAAAACCACACTTAACAACGTTCCAGAAATACTTAATGATATATGTAAGGTATTGCTTAGATAACTCATCAGGTGAGCTAATATGATTAATTGTAAAGAAATCATACTCATTCCAATAAAAAATACTGGATAAAGACTCGATTTTGCTTTGATCTTATTAATTTTCTCAAAAAAACGATCATTCTGTTGTCTTTGCGCAGTCATTCCATGATCTTTGTAGAAAATTGAAAAGATTATACCACCTGCAATTGCTACAATAGCTTGTGTTAATTTAACTGAAGATAAACCATAATTATAAAAGAAAAAAGGTAGGGATGTTGAAGCTAAAGCACCACCAAGTGGTATTCCAGTTTGACGAATCCCCATTGCAAGTCCTCTGTTTTTGTTTTTAGGGAACCAATTGATGATTGCACTGCTCCCCCCTGGTTGAGCCGTCCCATACCAAACCCCGACAAAAGCAAGAACAATCAAAAGGTATACATATTCATTAATAGGAATTGTTATTAACATGGTAAGTCCTAGTAAGATTGAGCCTATTCCGACAACCCACCGCTCACCGTATTTATCCATTATGTTACCGAATATTAGCATAGAAAATATAGGGCCAATATTTACAGCTGATACAATTAAACCTGTTTGAAATTGTGATAAGTTATATATTTCTTGACAAAATGTTGCTAAAGGACCTACTCCGTAATTTACAAATGTTGCACACGTTTGTGAAAAGGTAGCTATTATGAGTATAACCCATCTATAGCTCCCCTTTTCATGATTAGCTTTAATTTGTGACATGTAACCCACCTCTCTTTTTATTCTAAATATGTAAACTTTATGTCATTATCTCAAAAATAAAAAGAAGTTTGAATGGGATTTTTAAATTTTCTATCCGCTTTAAAATATACTGGATGAATGTTATATAACGGTGACCTGTATAAGTGTCAGAGAAAATTATAAAATTCAATCATCACCCTAGTAGGAATAGTTCTTAGATTCAATTAAGATGGAACCAGTATTTATACATATTTATTTTTTCCAATACTCATGATTAGTAAAAATTAATTTTGAGGATTTCTAAAAGAGTCATAGGAGATTACAGTCTTAAAGTGCTCTATTCTCAATAGTAAACTCCTTACCTGTTCACGTTTTAATAAAGCATTTATTTCCAATACACCCATTTTCCCATAAGCCACTCCACAGGACCTCTTCTCCATTTTTTCAAATAGAGATAGCTGATGAACAGCTGTGCTGTGTACAGTCCAACAGCAAGCAGCAGTCCAAACATTGACCCCATCTGTCCAAATAGACCAAGTCCATAAGAATAGAAAATCGTTGTACAAATGATCGACTGCGCCAAATAATTTGATAGGGACAAACGACCAATCCCTGCAAGCAAACGTTTGAGGCCTTCGGCTGCCTTCGAATAGTAGAAAACAATAAAAGCTTGAATATACCCGATCGCCAGTACATAGCCACCGAGAATCATAACGAATTCACTCCAAGGCGTATCAATGAACGTCGCACATTTTAGCGCAAGCCCGACGACAATGACCCAGACCCAGCCTTTGCGATAAGCCATCCCTCGATCTTCTTCCGTGAGATGTCCTCGTTTACCAATCACCATACCTAGCAATGCAAACGGCCCCACCGTCATCGTACCGAAAAGAAACCCTAGTATCGGCATAAGCGTAATGCTCACGATCGCCAAAATAATGGTCACAATCATCATATCGTCTTCAACCGTAATCCGGCTGAGCAAAATATCAGCATAATCACCCTTCGCATACACATCGGTTAATAATTCATCAGTCCCATGAACAAGTTTCATCATGTATGGCGAAACGACTAATGACAATGCACCTAACACACCCGACCAAATCAGCATTGTTTTGATCCGGCTGCTCATAAACATCATCAAGAAAAGCATACAAGCTCCATAATAAAGAAGAATGTCACCATTCCAAATAAAGATGTAATGCAGCATTCCAAGCACAATCAGACCAAAACCACGGCGGACGACAATGGCATTCGTATTTAGTCCCTTAGCTTTCGTAGATTCAATCAGCTTGATAAAAGAATACCCAAACAAAAAGGAGAAAATCGGATAAAACGACCCCTGGAACAAAATTTCCGTTACATAAACGCCAAATTCCTGCCCCCAAAAGCTCGAATCAAACATTTTCTCAAAATCATAATCATATTGAAAATTAAGCATATTCACGATCAAAATACCTAATAAACTAAAACCACGTAAACTATCAATCAACTCAACCCTAGATCCCTTCAACACGACAGCTCCTTCGGAAAATATAAAAGCATATTTATCCTACCACACTTTTAAAAAATTGGTCTCTACACCCATGTAAAAACATGTGTTTTAAGGTAAATTTAATAAAAAAACCTAGAATATACATTCTAGGTATCTTACTAATAAATTATGAATGATGATTTCCTTCTTCTTTCCGCATCACACGTTTCAAATAAAACAAAATCCCCAATCCCCAAAAAATCAACGTCAGTTCCCAGTCTGCTGAAATCGAAAACCATTTCAGTATCATTAAAGCCAACAAAACCGCTCCAATCCCAGCGAAAAAAATGGCGTTTCTTTTTAATTCTTTGTTTGATTGAAACAACACTCTCTCCTCCCTGATACTTGCTAACTAATTGAATGTTTTTCTATCTTTTTCAATATTTTTTCCAAACCGCTATCTCCCATTTTCCGATCTATTAAATTTCCCTCTTCATCTATAAGGCAAAAGCTAGGTAACCCTTGAATCTTATACTTTGCAACAATCTCATAATCCTGATCCAACACAATAGGAGCGGTCATATTTTTTTCCTCTGCATATTCTGAAACAACATCTGCCGACTTTTCATCTTCTGTATATGGAACATGGACACAGGTTAAATGAATACCCAACTGATTTACACGATGTAGAATGTGGTCGGTTAATTCTTCACAATGCGGACAGTTGACTGACCAAAAATATAGAAGTTGCTGTCCCTCAGATAAACTCCTTTGATCTGAAGGAAAAATCCAAGGGAGGTGTTCGGGCCAATTGAGTTTTTGAGTTTTTGCGTTTCCACTATTCATCCCCCTTTTCCTTTAGCTGAAAAGCAATAATCTTCCCTAATGCTTCCTCTGCAGCAAAAGGAGTGACGCTGCCTGTTGGATTTTCTTGTTCTTGTTTTAAGCACTCGTACATGTTTTTTTCAATTTTTGATGGATCAATCCAAGAGATACACCATGATGCCCAGAAACAAGTAGGTCCCTCATAACGTTTAGCCAGTGCCAGAAGGAATGGCAAGCTAGGCTGTCCAATCCTCATGAGTGACATGGCAGCGGCCATTCTTGTATCCTCTTCTTCACTTTCTAATAGCTGCGCTAGTGGCTCAGCTGCTTCTCCCGCATCTGCTCCAAATTCACCAAGTACAGCTGCTGCAATGTTCCGCAGAGATCCTTTTTCTTTTAAAGCCTCAACAAGGACTGGCACTGCATCTTTTCCGAACTTTCTCAATTCCCCTATTGCTTGAACGATCGTTACTTCATTTGTATTTGCCAATTGTTGAACTGATTGAGACAGCTTATTTTCTGGTTTCATTGACAATCAACTCCTCTTTTTAATGAACCGCACGGTATCGATAACAAAGCACATAAAATCCAGCCCCAGCCGCTAGGGATACAATTGTAGTCAACAAGCCATCAGTGATGAGATGAATACTAATAATGACCATCGCACTGATCACAGACGCAAATAGCAAGGATCGATAATAGGCGGCCAAAGCAAAACTCATTTCTCGTCTCAGAGGCTGCATAAAGGCAAAGAGCCGTATGGCCAAAAACCATATATAAACTCCTCCACCAAATAAGGTCCAATACAATACATCCTGAATACCAGCCAATAAAAGAGAAACCAAGTAGAACGCATACAACCAAAAGGTTTGAAACACTTCTAACAGAATGATTTTTTGATATAAAGCCCCAGGAAAAAGATAGAGCACCCCTGTTTGTGCGTGTCTTACAATCCCTGCATAATATAAACTAAAAAGAACGGATGCAGTGATAACGATCAAGAATAGATTCAACCAATCTGAAAAATAAGTAAAGACAACATAGTAAGTACCAATTAACAGCATAGTAGATAGTACATGGAAAATCATATACTTTTTAATCAGCAATAATTCAATCCAAAGAAAAGCCCAGCTGCCCGTTAATGCCGGAAGTCTCCACCATGTCTTGCCTTTTTTTTGAACGATTGGACTTGATTGAATATGTTTCCCCTCAAATTCCTCCCAAAATACTGCCTCCTTGACTAAAGACTCCTTCATTTCTAAACGATGACTAGCCTTGTACATCATCATGAAAGATAGAAACATCACTCCAATAAAAATGAAGACAGAAAGAATGGAGAACTCTTCGATCATACGCCCAGCTTGAAACATCAAAGAATCAGCAATGTTCATTAATGAGGGCTGTTTCATCATCAACTGATTCAAAGCGAGCACTGCAAAGCAGCAAAACATCAATAAAAAACTGATTAAGAGCAAACGCTTGTATACTCGAATGGTTCTAGCACAAGACATCGCAATCATCCAAGTTTCAACCAAACATAACAGCCCTGTGAGAATGAGTGATCTTCCAAGGAGAAACGGGTACTGCTGCGTCATAAAAAACAGAAGTAAATCCGCAGCCACAGCAGAGACAATAAGAAGAGCCCCTCGCCAAAAAATGTGATATAACCATACACTGATGACAACTGTCCATAGAGAAGCGCCATTTCCATATAACCAAATGATATCGTTCATTTGACTAGGCAGACGATTTGTAAACAAGCCAAACCCCGTATAAAGAACAAACAAACAGACAATGATCCACCCAGCTGCAACCGCATTCCAATCACCCATACTTGAAACTGCGCTTAGCTGAAAACCAATTGCCGCAATGAAAAGAAGTAAGATCAGAAAAGGCATTTTCTTTTCTTGATTTTTACTGATCAAGCGCCTTTGAGATTTCATCCATAAAAGGGAGAGTGTGTTATTCACTTGACCACTCCCCCAGAAGTTGAATGACTTCTGCCCTCCACTCACTCTGTTCTTCCTTTAATTGAGGAACATCCATATTCTTCATGATGGCACCGTCTCGAATCAATACCACCCTACTGGCCGTATCGAGAACGAACTCCAGACTATGAGTCGACACAAAGACCGACCCACCTTGACTGCTTTTTTGTCTCAGCCAATCCGACAGCCACTGTTTTGATGGAATATCTAACCCGACAGTCGGTTCATCTAATATAAAAAGGGAGGCATCTTGAACAATGGCCCCTGCTAAGACGACACGCTGCTTTTGACCTCTTGACAGCCTTCCGCACAGTTCGTTCATCTTTTTTTCCATATGTACTTCTTTCAACGCTCCATATACCTTTTCCTTGATCTGTTTTAAGCCTTTATGATATCCTCGAGCACGGAATTGAACATGTTCAGCAGCCGTTAAGTCTGGATACAAATACGGCTGATCAGGAATAAGAGCTACTTGTTTTTGGACATGGGAATGACCAGGCGGGAAACCCTCAATGAGAATTTCCCCTCCATCTGGTTTATATAGCCCCGTTAAACACCGAATCGTTGTCGTCTTCCCGGCACCATTAGGCCCGAGTAGCGCCACAACCTCACCTGCTTCGATGGAAAATGACAGACCCTCTATCCCATCACCATTGCTATATCGTTTGCTTATATTCTGAACCTCCATGAATGGCATCAAATCTCTCCCTTACTATTAGAGTGATGTATGCTTATCAATGGTGTTTTTTACGATGACATGTAAATGTAATTAGACCCACTCAATATTTACCCTGATATTACCATACAGACAATAACAAGATAAGGGTATAGAGGTAATTTCTTAAAATCTCACAAAACAAAAAAGATTGAGCATCAATCACCCAATCTTTTACCGATTAAATCTCCTGACTCGCCCAAGCATCCACCTCTACCTTAAGATCAGGTGAAGCCAATGCCACCACATAAATCATCGTCATACAAGGCAGATGATCACCTAAAAACTGCCCCATGATTCGTTTTCTGCTCTCCGCATCGAACTCTCCTACGAGATAAAATACTAGTTTCGTGATGTCCTCTACCGCCATGTCTGCCGCTTCTACGTTTCGTTTCACATTTTCTAATGCAAATTCGAGCTGCTCCAACGGACTCTCTGGGATGGTTCCATCAGCCTCCATCCCCACTTGACCTGATAGGGTTAACCACCGCTGTGGTCCTGTTGTTTCTATTTGATGAGTGTAGGGTGCAACTGGCGGGTGAATGGCCTCCGGATTACGTGATGTTCTCATTGATAAAAACCCCTTTTCTGAAAATACAGTCAATTTTTATCATCATATCAAACTTTCAACGGTATTCAGATTTTTATGCTCATAGTAAACCTGAAGAAACAATCGCAACCGCCTGCTATAATTCTTGTTTTCTAAAAAGAAACCATCCGATGAGAAAAAAGAAACCAATCAATACCGATACACCTAGCAAGCTTGTAAGCGCCTGATCCGAATAATTCCCTCTATGAATCATCTCCTCAGCCGCACTTGTTACGCCTTTAGGTGCAAACCTCCCTAATGTTTCCTCATAAAATGAAGGAAAGGTAAATAAAATAAGGTTGATCAAAAGCGATACACCGCCAGCTGTGACGGAACGCGTAAAGAATGCCGAAGCACAAATGGTCGATACCACAATCAGCAATAAGTTTGGATAATAAAGAAGCGTGCCTTTAACCACATTGACCCAATCCACATGCCCAAATTGGATGTCCACATAGTAAACGGAGGCAAGCACTGCCACTACCAAACTAAACAAAGTTAAACAAGCATAGGCACATATTTTTGAGACATAATAACTCATTCGACTGATCGGTTTCACCATAATCATCGCCGTCACCCCAGAGGCACGCTCTCCAGCAATCGTCCCCATCACGATCATAATGAGAATAAAAACGCCAAGCGAATCAAATTTACTCAATGCACTGGCTAAAGCCTCACCAGCGCTAGGCTCTGGTATATAAAATGTGGATCCTTCAGGTAGATTCGCTGATTTCGACAAAAGATCCGGCAGCATTTTGAGCGTAATAGGCTGTGTAATCATTAAAATCGTAAAAATGATCGGTACAAATAAGATTTTATAACTAGTGAATAACTCCCTAAATTCCTTTTTCAACATCATCATGCCGTCACAACCTTCATGAAAATATCTTCAAGCGTCAGCTTAGATAGTCGATATTGGAGAAGAACACCGCCAGTTTCAGTGATGAGCCCCGGCAGCTCCTTCAATGCTGTTTGCTGATCTTTGACTCGCACCTGATAAGCGTTTCCTATCTCCATGCATTCCTCCACCCAATCCCGTTCTTTTAACAAAGCCACTAGTTTCGTATTCTGTTGTTCTAATTGAAATTCAATCACTGGCTGAATATAGTCTTCTTTGATCTGTTTCATCGAAGAGGACATCTCAATTTCGCCGCTGTTGATCATGATAATATGATCCGCCACACGTTCAATATCATCTAAAATATGGGTCGACATAAAGATCAGCATCTCTTGTTTCAGACGCTCAATCAAAGTCAGGACATCTTTCCTTCCCATTGGATCAAGTGCAGACACAGGCTCATCTAGAATAAGAACCTTCGGGCTGTTGATGAGCGCTTGTGCAATGGCGAGCCTTTGCTTCATCCCTCCGCTATAGCTGCCAATAGCACGATCCTTCGCCTCATACACACGGCAAAGCTTCAGCAGTTCCTCTGTTTTGGAACGAATGATGTTTTTCTCTAATTGAAATAACCCGCCAACCCAATGCATCCACTCCTGCCCCGTCATATCCTGATAAAATGCAGGCTGCTGCGGACAATAGCCAATCACATGACTAATGTCATCCATGTCTTTTGTCACATCCAAACCCGCCACCTTCACGACGCCAGACGTAGGACGAGCAAGCCCCGTCAAAATCCGGATCGTCGTTGTCTTCCCCGCTCCATTGGCTCCTAAAAAGCCAACACATCCAACCTCCCCAACAGAAAACGAAACATCTTTTAACACTTCATGCCGTCCATACGATTTCGTCAGCCCGTGACACTCCAACATATTCAAGCGAATCCCTCCTACTAAGATTGTTTACGACCAAAAATGAAATACGCAATAGGACCAGCACTCGCCACAAACACAATCACCAAAGCCCAAACCCACTTCACTTCTCCCCTAATCCTCGATGGATCTCTTTTCAGCAAATCAAACAAACCAATCACCATTAAAATCGCTTGCAGCAAAATGAGAGGTAAAATCATCTTTATGTCCATCCACGCCACTCCCTTTTCAAACACCAATTTGTTTTGATATCACTTCTTATGACGACATGAAGAGGGAATTCGTTCAAACGGATTTTATTTTTATTGGTCGAATGGTCTATAAATATAAAAAAGCCCAGTGAAGGCACCTTCACTGGGCTTACGTGTTATAGATGTTTATGATGAACCTCGCAAAATCTTTTCCATCTTCTTTCCTTTCGCTAATTCATCAATTAGCTTATCCAGATAACGAATGTTTTTCATGGTTTCTTCCTCAATATCCTCCACCCGAACACCACAGATGACCCCTTTGATTAAACTGCGGGAAGGATGCAGCTCAGGAGCCTCAGAAAAAAAGGTTTCAACGTCTATCTGTTTGTTCAACTGTTCCTGTAACTCTTCTGGACTGTACCCTGTTAACCAACAAATAATCGTATCGACTTCAGCCTTCGTTTTTCCCTTTCTTTCCATCTTTGCGATATAGAGAGGATAGACTTTTGCGAAGCTCATTGTATAGATTTTAGGTTTGTTCATGTGTTTTTCTCTCTTTCTTTGTTAAATATTCAACCTGTATTGCCTTCTCTACGTGCCGCTCTCTTAGTATGCCTATTCCCTTTTTATTACCCGCATCTTTTTTGAAAGACCTATATTTATGAAATTGAACGAAACAGAATCCTAGAAATACACAAATCGGTCCTTCGACGGTAGCAGGACCACCAATCAACAAATAAGAGCTAATAAACAATGCGATATAAACGATGAAGAAAAAAGCAATTCCCCATTTTTCCTTTTTTAAATATTTACTCATAATGACTCCGCTCCCTTGAAGATGTACGATCTTATCGAATCTATCTTTCATTTTAATTAGTTCTTTAGACACAAAAATACCCCTTTAGACAATTATATCTAAAGGGGTATCAAAAATCCGATTTTATTTAATCCCTACTCCACCGTCACACTCTTAGCAAGGTTACGTGGTTTATCCACATCACACCCGCGGTGAAGGGCTGCGTAGTAAGCGATCAGCTGTAATGGGACAACAGATGCAAGTGGTGCAAGTGCTGGGTGTACAGCTGGAAGGACGAAACGGTCGCCTTCGTCTTCTAGGCCTTTTAGTGAGATGACACATGGGTTTGCTCCGCGTGCAACGACTTCTTTGACGTTACCGCGAATGCTAAGGTTCACGTGCTCTTGTGTTGCAAGAGCAATGACCGGCGTACCTTCTTCAATTAAAGCAATTGTGCCGTGTTTGAGTTCTCCACCAGCAAAGCCTTCTGCTTGGATGTAAGAGATCTCTTTTAGCTTCAGTGAACCTTCAAGGCACACATAGTAGTCAAGTCCTCTTCCGATAAAGAATGCGTTACGTGTTACTGTGAAGAAATCACGAGCGATTTGTTCCATTTCATCCTTTTGATCCACAAGGGCTTCCATTGCATTTGCTACAATACCAAGCTCTTTCACAAGATCAAAGTCAAGAGATTGACCATTTAATTCAGCTGCAACAGATGCAAGGATTGCAAGTACAGCGATTTGTGCTGTGTAGGCTTTTGTTGAAGCCACTGCGATTTCTGGTCCTGCATGAAGAAGCAATGTGAAGTCCGCTTCACGAGAAAGCGTAGATCCTGGTACGTTTGTGATCGTTAATGCTTTATGACCAAGCTCTTTGACTTGAACAAGTACAGCACGGCTGTCCGCAGTCTCCCCAGATTGAGAAAGGAAGATGAACAACGGCTTTTTCGATAGAAGCGGCATGTTGTAAGAGAATTCACTTGCTACATGGACTTCTACAGGTACTTTTGCCCAGTCTTCAATATATTGTTTACCAACAAGTCCTGCATGATAGCTCGTTCCACAAGCCACGATGTAAATGCGGTCTGCTTCTGCTACTGCGCTTGCGATATCGCCAGCGACTGACAGCTTGCCGTTTTCGTCTTGATATTCTTGGATGATTTTGCGCATGACAAGCGGCTGCTCATCCGTTTCTTTTAACATGTAGTGAGGATATGTGCCTTTCTCGATGTCGCTTGCATCTAGCTCAGCGATATAAGAAGGACGTGTCATGATATCACCGTCAAGGTTTTTGATGATAACCTCGTCTTTTGTGACAATGACCATTTCTTTATCCATTAATTCCGCATATTCGTTTGTTACTTGAAGCATCGCCATTGCGTCAGAAGCGACAACGTTGAAATCTTCTCCGAAACCAACCAATAATGGGCTTTTGTTTTTCGCCACATAGATTGTTTCTTTGTTTTCGTTATCGAAAAGAGCAATTGCGTAAGAGCCTTTTAGTTGAAGAAGCGTTTGACGGAAAGCTTCCTCTGTATCAAGACCTCTGTTCACAAATTGTTCGATGACTTGAACAACAACCTCTGTATCTGTGTCGCTTTTTAGTGTGACGTCTTGTAAATATTCGCGTGTCAATTGTACATAGTTCTCAATGACACCGTTATGAACAAGCGTAAAACGGCCAGAAGCACTTTGATGCGGATGCGCATTTAGATGGCTTGGTACACCGTGTGTTGCCCAGCGTGTATGTCCGATTCCAGCTGAAGATGCTACGTTTGCATCAACAACTTCACGAAGCTCAGCGATACGTCCTTTTTCTTTGAACACATGCACGCCTTCTTCGTTTGCCACAGCGATACCTGCAGAGTCATACCCACGGTACTCAAGCTTCTCTAAACCTTTTAATAAGATTTCCTTCGCATCATTCTGACCAATATAACCTACGATTCCACACATAAATATTCTTCCTCCCGATCATGTGAAAGGGACAAAGAAAGCCTACTACAATAGAAGGGACATTTCTTCGTCCCTCTCTACATGTTTAATTTGGGAGATCATGTGTATTCCCTTTGTACAAAGAGTCACCTCTTTGCTTTAAAGAAACACTTACGGCTGTGATCTCTTTTTTGATCAGCCGGGAGGCATCCGCCGAAAATTCGATAACCTCCATCCTCGTCAACTAAGCATCTTTCGTCCGATCGCTTAGTTCGGGCGCTATAATTATAAGAGAGTTTCTGAACATCTACCCTGCCTTTCCTGATAGAATAAAAATCCAGTAACACAAGGATGATTGTACTATAAGGTCTGACCTCCGTCAATCACAATTTAGCGGGTGATCCCTTTCAAGAAAGTAAGACCTCCATACACTATATGCGATGAGGCTTGTCACGTTCTACCTTTGATGTGCTCTCCTATGTATGAAGACAACAGTTAATTGCCCTCGCGTATAAGATTCGTACAAATCCATCCATTTATGACGTTTATTCGAAAAAAAGCAAACCGCTACTAGCGATTTGCTTTGATATCTATTACTCAATACCCATTTCCTCTTTCACAACAGCGGTAATTCGAGTCACATATTCATCACATAGCTCTTTTGTTTTCGCCTCTGCCATGACACGTACAAGCGGCTCTGTTCCAGATGGACGAACAAGAATACGGCCGTCACCGTTCATCTCTTTTTCAACCTCTTGAATCACTGCTTTTACCTTTTCATTTTCTTCTACTTTATATTTATCAGACACTTTCACATTCACTAGAAGCTGCGGGAATTTCTCCATTTCAGCCGCAAGCTCTGACAATGCTTTTCCTGTTGCTTTGAGTGTGTTGACAAGCATGATTGCAGAAAGCATGCCATCACCTGTCGTATTGTAATCAAGGAAAATCAAGTGGCCTGATTGCTCACCGCCGACATTATACCCATCCTTTTTCATCGCTTCAACCACATAGCGGTCACCAACAGCGGTTTGGATGCTCTTAATGCCTTGTTTCTCGAGCGCTTTATAGAAACCTAGGTTACTCATGACCGTAGAGACGACCGTGTCATCCTTTAATCGGCCTTCGCCCTTCAAATAACGTGCACATATGTACATGATTTGATCGCCGTCTACAATATCACCTTTTTCATCGACAGCAATCAGACGGTCACCGTCACCATCAAACGCAAGACCAATATCTGCACCCTTCTCCTTCATAAAAGCAGAAAGCGCCTCTGGATGAGTTGAGCCTACACCATCATTGATATTCAATCCGTTTGGTGATGTTCCCATTGTGGACACATCCGCATCTAAATCCGCAAATAAATGTGTCGCTAGAGAAGAGGTTGCACCGTGTGCACAGTCAAGCGCCACGTGAATACCTGTGAAATCCTCATCTGCTGTCTGCTTCAAGAATTGCAAGTATTTCTGACCGCCTTCAAAGTAGTCATTTACTGTTCCAAGATCCGCTCCAACTGGGCGTGGCAATTGATCGACCGGCTGATCCATCAGCTGCTCAATTTCATTCTCCTGTTCATCAGACAGCTTAAAGCCGTCACCGCCGAAGAATTTAATTCCGTTATCTTGAACTGGATTGTGAGAAGCAGAGATCATGACACCCGCTTCTGCGTCCATTGCTTTCGTTAAATAAGACACTCCAGGTGTTGAGATCACACCCAGACGCATTACTTCAGCCCCAATTGAAAGTAAGCCTGCAACGAGCGCTCCTTCTAACATATGACCGGATACACGTGTGTCTCGCCCAACGAGTACCTTTGGACGTTCTTTATCCTTCGTGAGCACATAGCCGCCAAATCTCCCAATTTTAAATGCGAGCTCTGGCGTTAATTCGCTATTCGCCACACCCCTTACACCATCAGTTCCAAAGTACTTGCCCATGTTTCAATCGCTCCTTTTTTACCATTCAAGAGGCCGCTTCGTCCTCTTTTTTATCTTCTTTGATCCGCTGTCTTTGACTTGATTCTTTCTTTGCTTTATCTTGCGTGGATTCTTCTTTGCTCTTCTCTTCCTGATCATCGTCATCAGAAGATGGCTTCTTCTGATCATTTGTAGACGCTGGCTGATCTTCTGTCTCAGTAGAAGTCAATTTCACTTTGACCTTTGATCTCGATAATGTCCACGTCACATTTTGAGGACCGTTCACTTGAATTGTGACCTCATGTGTTCCTTCGTTCAAGTCCCCGACATTGATATAGGCTTCAACATCTGAAGCCTTTAGTTTATCAATCGCACTCTTTGATCCCTTTGCTGTTAACGTAAGCCGTCCAGAAGATGGGCTCACAAAATCAGAGGTGAGATCCTTGCTCAGACCTACGACAGAAATTGGTACATTATCGATCTTTTTTTCTTGAGCTGTAGCAACCTTCACTTTGATCTTCACCGTTTCGGGTGATACCTTTTTCACACCATCTGGCAGGGGAATGTCGGCATCAATCTCCGTATCATCTTTGATCTTGCTTAGGTCCAGCTTGACGCCATCAATAAAATCAAGCGAATCCAGCACTTTTTGAGAGCCGTACACTGTGACCTCACTCGGGCTTGTCTCAATACTTGAGATACTGATCCCATCCGGCAAACTGCCAGTCCGCTCTATTTTAAACGGAACCTTTTTGCTTGGACTTGAGATGGGAACTGTAATATTCACAACAGACGGACTCAATTCGACTGGCAGCTCATTCCCACTGCTATCATACACAGTGAGCTTCGCTTCCTTTTCAATTTGCTGATCGACATCCTCTAGGTTCACAAATGCTTTAATGACAGAAATTTTGTCGATCACGTCTTTTGAACCTGTGACTGTGACTTTTTTCGGATTCACAATAGGCTGTTCAGGTGAATAGCCGTCTTTGATTTTATTTTGATTATAAAATTCGGTTTCAACAGGAAATTCTGCTGTTGTTTTTTCTTGTATCGTCACCGTCGTCACAGATGGGTTGATCGATAGCGTGAGTCCCTTTGATACATCTCTTGCCTTCAGCTCCACTTTATGAGTACCTGTGGATAAATTCTGCATATCTGCATATATTTCAAAGTTCTTTGTTTGTCTTGCTGTTTTCACAGCACTCGTTGACCCTTTAATCGTCACATTGACTGTTTGCGGCACACCAGTGACGACGTACTTCTCGTCATCATAATACGCTTTAACAGGAATATCGGTTAAGGTCGCTTCATCTGTCGTCGATGTTGGGAAAAAGGATTCACCGATTTTTTTCGGCGTGGGCGCTTGCGCTGAATTGACTGCACCATACAGCAATAAAGCGAAGACCAATGCAAAAAGCTTTACGGCCCAGCGATTATTCAAAATCTTATCCATTTTTCTTGCCCCTCCAATACCATTTGGTCGAGGAAGCATCTTTGCTGTTCTTACTAAATTCAGCAATCAGCATTTCTTCAAGCGCTTCTTCTGTCAATTCTCGGTGGAGATCACCATTTCTCGCGACAGAAATGCCGCCTGTCTCCTCAGAAACGATGACGGTCAAGCTGTCTGTCACTTCGCTAATTCCGACTGCCGCCCGGTGACGCGTCCCTAGTTCCTTAGAGATAAAAGGACTTTCTGACAGCGGTAAATAACAAGCCGCAGCTGCAATCTCATCACGCTTCATAATGACAGCACCGTCATGAAGCGGTGTATTTGGAATGAAAATATTAATGAGCAGCTCTGAACTCACCTTTGCATTCAAAGGAATTCCAGTCTCTATGTAATCATTCATCCCAGTATCACGCTCAATTGTCAGCAGCGCGCCAATTCTGCGTTTTGCCATATAGTTAATTGCTTTTGTAATTGCCTCGATCGTTTTCTGCTGCTGTTCCTCTACAGGTGTCCCGCTTCTTGAGAAGAAACGGCCGCGCCCAAGCTGCTCAAGCGCTCTCCTTAGCTCTGGCTGAAAAATAATAATGATCGCAAGGAATCCCCACGTAATCGCTTGATCCATCAGCCATTGAAGTGTGTTAAGACCGAGATACGCACTTCCCATCCTGACGAGAACAATGACCACAATTCCCTTTAAAAGCTGAACCGCTTTTGTTCCGCGGATGACCATCATTAATTTATATATCACATACCAAACAACGAGAATATCAACAGCATTACCGAGGTACTGCAAAATAGGAATATCCCCTAAAGCCATTTCCTCGTCCTCCAGAATTTTCAGTTATTCTTCGTTTGATGCATTTTTGATAAAAAAAGAGCCTATGTGTAAATACATAGCGTGGCTATTATATCACATTTTGTTTCAGCAAGGAAAACAGTTGCCATATATGGCTGGCCTGCTAGCTCGCATACATTCTGACCTATAATATAGAAAAAGAGCAGCTCCTAAAGAGACTGCTCTCGACCCGTATAATTACTTTTGCTCCTCTGGTCCAATGACCCGCATCACATTTTGTGCTGTAGATTTCATTTTGTACCAAATCCAATCAAACACTTCATTAATTTCATTAATTTGACCAGTGACTTGTCCGGCAGAAGCAGTCAGCTGTTCCCCATTGACGACGGTGACATTTCCATCAACCTTGCCTTCTACAATCAACTTGCCATTTTTGACAGTGACATCACCTTTTACGGTTTCCCCTTTAGGTACGGTCACTGTATCATTTACAACGACGAGATTCGGCTGCTTCGACACACTGAAATTATGATCCGTATTCCAGCTTGTAAACAGACTGCCTCCCATCAAAATGAGAAAGAGGGCAGCGGCCACCATCAGCGGATGAGCTTTGATCCATCTTTGAACCGACACACGCTTTTTTTCCTTTGGAAGACCTGCCATCACCTTTGCAGTGAAATCAGTCGGTGCTTCTATATGAGATGTACTCTGCACAAGCGCGATGGATTTCTCAATTTGTTGAAAATGAGTACGGCACTCCTCACACGATTGCAGATGGCTTTTTAATTCTTTTTCGTCTTGGGGCTCAATGTCCCCGTCTAAATACTGATGCATAAGCAGGACGATTTTTTCCTGACAGCTCATCAAAATCACCTCACTCAAAGGTCTCTCAACTGTTTCCGGAGAGCCTCTCTACCCCTGTGTATTCTCGTTTTCACCGTACCAACAGGTATATTTAGAATCTCACTAATTTCTTTTAACGAGAGTTCATCAATATACTTTAATACGATGACCGAACGATATTTATCGGGTAATCTTAGAATTTTTTGCTGAATGGTACTCGATAATTCAAGAGACACCACCTCTTCCTCTGGCAAAATGCCATCAGCAGCAATTTGAGAATACATATTCAATCCTTCTGTTCCTGCCACCTCTGCATCTAAATAATAATCCGGCTTTTTTTTGCGAATACGATCGATGGTCAGGTTGGTTGCAATGCGGTACAGCCACGTAGAAAACTTACGATTCACATCAAAGCTTTCAATATTCACATAGGCACGAATAAACGCCTCCTGTGCAATATCCTCTGCTTCGTGTGCATTCCCAAGCATACGGTAGCACAGCTGATAAATTTTGTCTTTATACAGGTCTACGATGTCTGCAAATGCGTTCTGGTCGCCTTTTTTCACTTGCTTAATTCTCTTTTTAATCATTGTGTCCATAGTATATTCAACCTCTGCCTTCACCGGTCTTTATGTATACGAACCTCTTTCCAAAAGGTTTCATTCTCCTCTAAAAAATAGTGTAACAAATTTTTGACAGCGTGTTACGCATATCCACTGGTAAAAACCTTAATATATCCTTAAATTTTCCGAAAATAAAAAAGAACGGGAACAAATCCCGCTCTACAATAGCTTTTCGCCCATTAACGATCCAATTAATGCAACAGCTGCTTCGGCTGTTTTATTTTTTTCATCCAAAACCGGGTTCACCTCAACAAATTCAGCTGAAGTCAAAATACCGGCTTCTTCTAAAAGCTCCATAGCAAGATGACTCTCCCGGTAGCTAATGCCGCCTGCCACAGGAGTTCCTACACCAGGACACTCGGCTGGATCTAATCCATCTAAATCAAGAGACAGGTGGACACCATCTGTTCTTTCCTTTAAATATGCAATCGCTTCCTCCATCACCCTTGTCATCCCTAAACGATCTATTTCATGCATCGTATACACTTTAATGCCTTTATCTCTAATCAACGCCCGCTCTCCTTCATCTAAGGATCGAGCACCAATTAAAACAACATTCTCAGGCTTCAATTTTGGAGAATAGCCGCCAATATTCGTTAAATCCGCATGGCCAAGGCCAAGACTGACTGCAAGCGGCATACCATGTATATTTCCAGAAGGAGAGGTTTCCTCTGTATTTAAATCACCGTGTGCATCATACCAAATGACACCTAAGTTTTCATAGTGCTTCGATACCCCCGCAAGTGTGCCAATGGCAATGCTGTGATCACCGCCTAAAATGAGCGGGAATGAGCCTGATTGCACAATACTGTCAACCTTCTCAGCCAGCAGCTGATTCGCACCAGCATTCTCCGTTAAATTCTTTAGCTTTTCACTTGTATATAAACCTTTTTCATCATCTCTTTGTTCAACCGGGATATCCCCGAGATCCTCCACATCAAATGAAAGCGATTCCAATTTTTCTTTTACGCCTGCACACCGAATCGCACTTGGTCCCATATCGACGCCCCTTCTCATTTGACCCAAATCCATCGGAACCCCGACAAGCGTGACCTTCTTTTGATCTCCCATATGTACATCCCCTTTCCGTTCATGCTTATATTTTACTTTCTCGGTGCCTTCTGACTCAACTCAACAATATTTTGAATAGTTATACATTCCGCCTGCCAACATAAAAAAAGACACCTTTTTGAAAAAGGTGTCTTAACTGGGCTAGCTGGATTCGAACCAACGCATGACGGAGTCAAAGTCCGTTGCCTTACCGCTTGGCTATAGCCCAAGAATGGTGGAGGGGGGCGGATTCGAACCGCCGAACCCGGAGGGAGCGGATTTACAGTCCGCCGCGTTTAGCCACTTCGCTACCCCTCCACATATGAAATTGATAAAGAAAAAACAGTGCCGGCAAGAGGACTTGAACCCCCAACCTACTGATTACAAGTCAGTTGCTCTACCAGTTGAGCTACACCGGCATATGGTGGAGGATGACGGGCTCGAACCGCCGACCCTCTGCTTGTAAGGCAGATGCTCTCCCAGCTGAGCTAATCCTCCACATCAATGGTGACCCGTACGGGATTCGAACCCGTGTTACCGCCGTGAAAGGGCGGTGTCTTAACCGCTTGACCAACGGGCCAATTTGTCAAGTTTGACTGTTTCCGTGAAGCTGACAAAAGTTATTATATACAGGTTGTCCCCCTTTTGTAAAGGGGATTTTTATTTTTTTTATTTTCTAACTATTTACCTTTGATTAGCACCACTTTTTCACTGAAATATAATTTCAGTATTTAAATATAATGTTGAAATTTCATATCATACTGAATATACTGAAAATGAAGAAATAAGGAGGAATGTCGCATGCAGCCATCTCAATTGCGTTCTTTGACAACAGAATCAAGAAATCCTAACACAATGGGAATATCACAAGCAGATCCACTCGAAATGCTCCAAATGATTAATGAAGAAGATATGAAGGTCGCTCAAGCAGTCAACCGTGTCCTACCACATATCAAAACAGCAAGTGACTTCGCCTATGAATCCATCTCAAATGGGGGCAGACTCGTTTATTTAGGGGCCGGGACAAGCGGCAGACTAGGCGTGATGGATGCTGTCGAATGTCCCCCTACCTATAGTGTCTCACCTGATGTGATTGTCGGCATCATGGCAGGCGGAGACTCTGCTTTTTCACATGCTGCCGAAGATGTGGAAGACAGTGAAGAAGCCGGCAAACAGGATTTAGTACACATTCACCTGACATCAAAAGATACAGTCGTCGGTATCGCCGCCAGCGGTAGGACACCCTACATCATCGGCGCTTTAAACTACGCTAAATTCATCGGCGCAAAAACAGTAGCCCTCAGCTGTAATGAACAAGCAAAAATTAGCGAACTGGCAGACTGCGCCATTGAAGTCATTGTAGGACCTGAAGCCATCACCGGGTCAACACGAATGAAAGCCGCATCCGCTCATAAAATGATTTTAAATATGCTTTCCACCTCTGTCATGATCAGACAAGGAAAAGTATATGAAAACCTGATGGTTGATGTAAAAGTCAGCAATCATAAATTAAAAGAACGCGCCATCACCATCATTCAACATGTGACAAACGCTCCCTACGAACAAGCCGTGAAAACGCTTGAAGCGGCAGACTTAGAAGTCAAAACTGCCATCGTCATGCTCCAAACAAACACAGATAAGAAAACAGCCAAGGATTTGCTCAACAAAACGAATGGTCATATCGACAAAGCCATCTCACACCATCAATCCTAAAGGAGGCAGAGCTCATGTCAGCAGGTGGACTCACCCTACTACACACAATGAAAGCAAAGCTCCCCCAATCTGAAAAAATCATTGCAGACTATATCCTTGCCCATCCTGACAAAGTCATTAAAAGCACAGTACATGAGATCAGTCAGGCAGCCGGTGCAAGCAGCTCTGCAGTCATCCGCCTTTGTAAATCTCTCGGTCTAGATGGCTATCACGATTTAAAAATGCGAATCGCTGGAGACTTGATGCATAACGATAAACAAGGCTACCGTGACATCGAACAAGATGAACCAATTCAGTCCATTATTCAAAAAACAGCAGGAAACTCGATTCAATCGATTAAGGATACTGCTTCTATTTTAAATGCAGATGCGTTAGAAAAGGCTGTTCAATTACTGCTGCATGCAAACCAAATCCATTTTATCGGCGTCGGTGCATCTGGCATCGTCGCAGCGGATGCCCAGCAGAAATTTCTCAGAATCAATTATGCAGCGACTGCCTTCACTGACATGCACATCGCATCAACGGTTATCGCAAATGCAGGAAAGAATGACATCGTGTTCGGTATATCCTTTTCAGGAGAAACGTTAGACATCATTCAAGCCCTTCAGCTCGCAAAAGACAATCAAGTCAAAACCATTGCCTTGACGCATCCAGGTCAAACAAGCGTTTCTGCCTTATGTGACGTTCACCTATCGACGTCCGGTTCCAATGAAGCACCTTTTCGCAGTGCAGCCACTTCCTCTAGAATGGCACAGCTCTACTTAATTGATGTCTTGTTCCTCAGCTTAGCTTCCCGTCAATATGAAGAGACAGCGCAATATATTGATAAAACAAGACATGCCATCCGCTCCATGAAACGAAAAACAAAGGGGGATTCAACATGAGTCATCAAACGAAATATCAGCAGTTGGCGAAAGACATTCTTTCTCTCTGTGGTGGTTCTGAAAACATTTCTTCCCATACACATTGTATGACGCGTCTCCGAATTACACCGATTGACAATGAACAAGTTCAGATCAATGCAATCAAAGAACTCGATGGCGTCATTGGAGTCGTCGAGGCAGAAACGCTGCAAATTATCTTAGGTACTGGTGTTGTCAACCAAGTATCAAGTGCATTTGAACAACTGCTAAATGCCTCTGGCTCCTATGATTTAAACAACGAAGCACAAAAAAACAAGCAAGCCATTTCACAAAAGAACCGCACACCGTTCAAGCTGTTCTTACGACGAATTGCCAGCATTTTTATTCCTATCATTCCAGCACTCGTTGCATCAGGTCTTATTACAGGGATTACAAAAGCAATCGTGCAAGCGGGCTGGCTTGATGGAAAGTCTCAAGCAGCGATCATTTTAACCGTTATTGGTTCAGGCTTGTTCGCATATCTCGGTATATTAGTCGGAACAAATGCCGCAAAGGAGTTTGGGGGCTCTCCTGCATTAGGCGCATTAGCTGGTATCCTCATTATTAATCCAGCCTCCGCAGATATTATGCTATTTGGCACAAATATTCTACCAGGCAGAGGCGGTCTCATCGGTGTTCTTCTAGCTGCCATCTTTATGGCGCTTGTGGAAACAAGAATCAGACGCTTCGTCCCGCAATCACTTGATATCATCGTCACACCAACCATCACACTACTCATTACAGGCATTTTTACGTACGTTGTCTTCATGCCAGTCGGCGGATTTATATCTGATGCCATTACCTCAGGATTAACTTATCTATTAAATATGGGCGGAATCTTCGCTGGATTTATTCTTGGTGCGACCTTCCTTCCACTTGTTGTAACAGGACTTCACCAAGGACTGACACCGATTCATATGGAACTCATTAATTCCATAGGAGATGACCCGCTTTTGCCGATTCTCGCTATGGGCGGTGCAGGACAGGTAGGTGCGGCATTCGCCATTTATATGAAGACAAAAAAGAAAAAACTCAAAAGGGCCATCGCAGGTGGACTTCCTTCAGGGATGCTTGGCATTGGTGAACCACTCATTTTCGGTGTCACACTCCCGCTGGGACGACCATTTCTCACCGCTTGTCTTGGCGCTGGAATCGGCGGAGCATTTCAAGCCTACTTCCAAATTGCAACGAAGGCGATTGGTGTATCAGGTCTCCCATTAACCTTTATTGTTCACGCACATCAAATGCTTCTTTACTTAATCGGACTCTTTATTGCATATGTCGCTGGATTTATTTTCACATACTTATTTGGTTTTCATGATGATATGGCTGTTGAATTTGAGGAAAAATAAGCAATAGGAGGTCTAACTCTTGAAGAAATACTTTCTCTTAATGACAAGTCTGCTCATGCTCCTTGGATTACCAGCACAAACATTTGCAACTAGCTCCCATCCTGTATCGTCTTTGTCTAAAACAGCACCTGAAGAATATCCCGTCTTAAAAAAGGCAAAACGACCGGAACAAGTTGGTTTTTCTTCTAGGCAGCTTAGGAAGGTTGATCACATGATTCAAAACGATATCAAAGCAGGGTTTCCAGGAGCCGCACTCATCATTATCAAAGACGGAAAAATCGTCCATCAAAAAGCCTATGGCTACAGGCAAAAATACGAAGGCACAACGGAACTCAAATCCTATAAGAAAATGAAAAAGAACACTCTGTTCGACTTAGCATCCAACACCAAAATGTATGCGACCAACTATGCCCTGCAAAAGCTTGTCTACGAGAAAAAACTGAATGTGAATGAAAAAATACAAGCCATCCTGCCAGATTTTAAAGATGAACCAGATGCAAAGGTAACCGGCAAAGATCAGCTCCGTGTAAAAGATCTTCTGACCCATTCTGCCGGACTCCCTTCCAGTGTTTTATTTTATAGCAAAGAAGCAGCCGGCACCTTTTTCTCTCAAGATAGAAAGACAACGATGAAATGGCTGCCGAAGGTGCCTCTGCAATACAAACCAGGCACCCAGCACATTTATAGTGACATTGATTACATGCTGTTAGGCATGATCATTGAGAAAAAAACAGGCATGCCTCTTGATCAATATGTAGAGTCGACAATCTATCGGCCGCTAGGTCTCAAACACACAATGTTCAATCCACTGCAAAAAGGATTTAAACCGAAGCATTTTGCAGCAACCGAACGTTTAGGTAATTCGCGAGATGGTGTCATTGATTTTGAAAACATTCGCAGATACACCCTGCTAGGCGAAGTCCATGATGAAAAAGCATTCTACTCAATGGCAGGTATCTCTGGTCATGCTGGACTTTTCTCTAACATATCAGACATGGCCGTGCTGCTCCAGCTCATGCTGAACAAAGGAGGTTATGGAAAAACAACCATCTTTGATCAAGCTTCTATCGATCTCTTTACAGCCTCTTCTGATACAAACCCAACATACGGGCTAGGCTGGCGAAAAAACGGTCATACTGACATGGAATGGATGTTTGGAAAATATGCAAGTAACGAAGCCTATGGACATACTGGCTGGACCGGAACGATGACATTGATTGATCCAAAACATAATCTAGGTATCGTCTTGCTGACAAATAAGAAACATTCGCCTGTCGTTTCACCTGAAACCAACCCAAATCAATTTGAAGGTGACCTTTTCCCAACTGGCACTTATGGAAGCATCATGACCGCAATCTACGAATCTTTTAAGTAAAAGGAGGAATTCGATGTTAAAAGCACTTTTCCCCGCTGCTTTGGTTTTAGCTCTGCTAACCTCTTCCATTCCAACGGAAAAGGTTAGCTCTGCCCCTCTTTCAACCGCAAAACAAATGGTACAAAACATGTCTTTGGATGAAAAGATAGGTCAAATGCTTATGCCAGACTTTCGTAATTGGCAAACAAAAGATGAATCCGCACCTACAGGCTTAACAAAGATGAATAAAGAAGTATCCCATCTTGTAGAAAAATATCATCTAGGCGGTGTCATCTTATTTGCGGAGAATGTCGTTGATACGAAACAAACCGTCAAACTCACCCATGAATTTCAAAAAGCATCACCAAAGATTCCATTACTCATTTCAATTGATCAAGAAGGTGGAATCGTCACAAGATTACAAAAGGGAACACATTTCCCAGGAAATATGTCGATTGGTGCCTCTAGAAGCACGAAAAATGCATACGACACAGGGAAAATCATCGGTAAGGAATTAAACGCACTAGGGATCAATACAAACTTCTCTCCTGTGCTAGATGTGAATAATAACCCAAACAACCCCGTCATTGGTGTCCGTTCCTTTAGCTCTGACCCTGCCCTTGTCACAAGGCTTGGCCTTCAAACCATGAGGGGACTTCAAAAGGAGAAGACGATTTCGACACTCAAGCATTTCCCGGGACATGGTGATACAGCCGTCGATAGTCACTACGGCTTGCCGCTCGTAGAACATGATCTAGATCGTTTAAAAAAAGTTGAACTCTATCCATTTCAACAAGCCATCAACGCTGGTGCGGATATGGTCATGACCGCTCATGTTCAATTTCCCGCCATTGATGATACAACATATAAAAGCAAAAAAGATGGCGAGGACATTATGGTTCCAGCAACCTTATCGAAAAAAGTCATCACACACTTATTAAAAGAAGAGATGGGCTTTCAAGGTGTTGTCGTAACAGACGCCCTAAATATGAAAGCGATTGCAGATAACTTCGGACAGGAAGAAGCCGTAGTGATGGCCATTAAGGCTGGCGTCGACATCGCCCTCATGCCAGCACCAGTCACCTCTCTTAAAACTGAGAAAAACCTTGAGAATGTGTTCAATGCTGTAAAACAGGCAATTGTAAAGAAAGAAATTCCGATGTCTCAAATCAACGAATCTGTTGAAAAAATTCTTCAATTGAAGATCAAACGAGGCATCATTTCTTCCAAAAAACCTATCACCCTTGAGAAAAAAATCAAAAAAGCCACTCAAGTCGTTGGGAAAAAATCGCACCGGAAAGCAGAACAAAAAATGGCGCGTGAAGGGATCACCCTGCTTAAAAACAACGATAAGACCCTACCCTTCAAGCCTAAAAAGAATGATAAAATCTTGGTCATGGCACCTTACGAAGATCAAACAAAAGCCATGTCTGTCACAATTGACTCTCTGATCAAACAAAAAAAGATCAAACCTGTACGTATCCAATCATATGCTTTTGCGGATAAGACCTTCAACAAAGAAACAGCCAGACTCATACAAGATGCTGACTATGTGATTACCGGCTCATACGTTGTCCAAAATGATCCAGCTGTGAATGATGGTGTGATTGATGACAATGTACAGGACCCGAAAAAATGGGCTACTGCTTTCCCGCGTGCTGTCATGAAAGAAGCTGCAGCACAAAACAAAAAAATGGTCATCATGAGCCTAAGAAACCCTTACGATGCTGCAAATTTTGAGGAGGCGGATGCCTTAATAGCTGTTTACGGTTTTAAGGGTTACTCAAACGGACAATTCAACCAGCCAAATATTCCTGCTGGGTTAGAAGTTATATTTGGCACTGCATCACCTAAAGGCAAACTGCCTGTAGATATCCCATCTGTCACTCATCAAAATCAAACCCTATATCCATTCGGCTATGGACTCAACTTGAAAGGGAAACAGATCAAATAGGAGGGATTCTCTTGAAAAAAACAGCAAGCTTCATACTCGCAAGCATTCTCATTATGAGCACATTGACCGCCGCCTCCCCCGCAAGCCAAGAACGAACAGATACAAAAGGAAAAAAAGCAACAGTCAAAACAGGGATTGAAACACTACTCTCAGGCAACCTTTCATGGTTAAAAGGGAAAAGGGTCGGCCTCATTACGAACCCAACTGGTATTGATGCAAATATGAAAAGCAGTGTCGATCTCCTATTTGAGCATCCAAATATTAAGCTTACTGCTCTATATGGACCTGAACATGGTGTGCGCGGCGATGCACAAGCAGGAGAAGGCGTCGAATCCTATACCGATGAAAAAACAGGTCTTCCTGTTTACTCCCTCTATGGAAAAACAAGAAAACCAACGCCTGACATGCTCAAAAATGTAGATGTCTTGCTGTTTGATATCCAAGATGTTGGCACTCGTTATTACACCTATATTTACACGATGGCCTATGCGATGGAGGCCGCTAAAGAAAACAACATTCCCTTTGTTGTCCTAGACCGTCCAAACCCTATTGGCGGACTAAAAGTAGAAGGCCCTGTATTAGAACCTGAGCACGCTTCATTTGTAGGGCTCTATCCAATACCATTAAGACATGGGATGACCACTGGTGAACTAGCAACATTCTTTAACAAAGAGTTTCATATCAATGCTGATGTCACAGTCATCAAAATGAAAAATTGGAAGCGTTCCATGACGTTTGATGACACGAAGCTACCGTTCGTCCTTCCTTCACCTAACATGCCGACAGTGGATAGTACCTTTGTATATCCCGCCACAGGATTAATTGAAGGCACAAATGTCTCTGAAGGCAGAGGAACAACAAAACCGTTCGAGCTCATTGGCGCTCCGTATATCAATAGCAATGAGCTAGCAGATCATCTAAATCAATTAAAACTAAAGGGTGTGAAATTTAGACCCGTATCATTCACCCCCACTTTTTCTAAACATGCAGGGAAGCTATCACACGGTGTGCAGCTATACGTCACAGACCGCTCTTCATTCGAAGCGGTAAAAACAGGGTTATCCATCATTAAAGCCATACATGATTTATATCCAAAAGACTTTGAGTTCCTTCAAACAGGCAGCTTTGATAAACTCATCGGGAATGATTGGATCAAAGAAGAAATCAACCAAGGTACTTCTGTCAAACACCTCATGAAGCGTTATCATCACGACCTCAAATCGTTCGAAAAGAAACGGAAGAAATATCTCATCTATTAATTCGCAAAAAGACCTCCATCTCATAGGATGGAGGTCTTTTCATGATAAAGATTTAGTCACAGCAGGTGCCTTCAGCTCAAATCGATTGAGTAAAAAACCAAACAAGGCAGCAAGTACTTGCTGAAACAGCATGCCAATCACAACAGGGACAGCAACAGCAGGCGGGAAAAAGCTAATAGCAAGCACAGCCCCAGCACTAATATTTCTCATGCCGCCTGTATACACAATGGCCACAATTTCCCCTTGAGTACATTTCATCACCTTTCCAATCAACCACGCAAAAGCATACCCACTCATCGCAATGAAAAAGACAGTTGCTGCTTTGCTAAAAAATGCAGCATCCAGTTCACGCAAATATGGGGCGACAACAGAACTGTTAATCGATACGACAACAAACAAGCCTAATTTTGAAAAAGGAGCCAGGGTCTGACTCATTGTTTTCGTCACCGATGGCTTTGCATACTGACGAACGAGCATCCCTAAAATAGAGGGTAGCACCACCATACCGAACAGCCCTTTCATGATCGCCACCATGTCCATATGGACCTGTGTACCGACGAAAAGTGACAAGCTTACTGGAACAATCAATGGCGAAAGCAATGTATCAATTAAAATGATAGATAGCGTTAACCCGACATTCCCTTTATACATCGCCGCCCATATTAAACTAGACACACCTGTTGGAATCACCATCGCAAGAGTCAAACCGGTGATCGTCATAGAATCGCCCGCAAATATCAAATGCCCCGCTGACCAAGCATAAAGAGGCATCAGCACATGCAAAATCATAAACGATAAAATCAAAGGCAATGGGTGCATTACCGTATGCTTTAAAGCCGAAAAAGTAGAAGACAAACTCCCTGCAAAGGTCATAACAGCAAATACCCATGGCACCAAAAACGTAAAATCCTTTAAATAGGCCGCCAATAAAACACCGAATAACACACTAATAGGCGTAATAAGCGGCATCATCCGGCCGAGCACTTGGTTCAAACGCACAAGCATGCCGGCCACCTCCATCCTTCACTTTCTTACCTTTTCTATTGTAACAAACAGAAAGAACTTATTAAGAACCATTCACCTGTTTCACAAGATTTCGACTTTGTATATCCATTCCAACTACGTCTACTTGTACGCCAGCTGCTTGAAACTTTTCCTTTACACGTTCTATCGCTGGAGATCTTTCCCTGATGAACACTTGGATGAAGCGTCTTTTAGAACGATCAATCAAATGAAACATCGAATTGAATAAAGACAAACAAAAAAACCCCTATATAAAGGGGCTTTTGGTTTATTAACGTAATAATTGAAGTACGTTTTGTGGCTGTTGATTCGCTTGTGCAAGCATAGCTTGAGAAGCTTGAGAAAGAATGTTGTTCTTAGTGAATTCACTCATTTCTTTAGCCATGTCAACGTCACGAATACGAGACTCAGCAGCAGTTAAGTTTTCAGCAGATGCACCCAAGTTGTTAATAGTGTGCTCTAGACGGTTTTGTACTGCACCAAGTTTTCCACGTTGAGCAGATACTTGGTTAATAGCTGCATCAACAATACTTAGTTGAGTATCAAAACCAACATCAGTAGCATCTGCTGCATTATCAGCAAACTTTCTTACATCGATGTCTTTAATAGCTTGATTCGCTACAATCCCATTAGCATCTTTAACTCCCAATGCATCTGTACTCATTTTATCAATATGAACTGAAATTTGTTGAGTTGCGTTAGCACCGATTTGGAACACTAAAGCATTACCACTTGCTGGGACTGCAGGTGTACCGTTATCATCTGGATCATCTGGATCTCCCGGAATTGCCGGTGTTCCTAAGGTTCCTTTAAACGTACCATCTAATAATTTTTTACCGTTAAACTCTGTACGATTTGAGATACCATCTACTTCTTCTTGTAAAGCTTCAATTTCATCTTGGATAGATTGAAGGTCAGACTCTTTATCCTGCGTACCAGTGTTTCCAGCTTGAACCACTAGTTCACGTACACGTTGAAGGATCGAGTGAGTTTCAGTCAATGCACCCTCAGCTGTTTGGATAAGAGAGATACCGTCCTGTGCGTTTTTAGATGCCATTTCTAATCCGCGGATTTGTCCACGCATTTTCTCAGAGATTGCAAGACCAGCTGCGTCATCTCCTGCACGGTTGATTTTGAGACCAGAAGAAAGCTTCTCCATGTTCTTTTGGCTCGCACCGTTGTTTGCAGATAAACGGTTTAAAGTGTTAAGTGCTGCGATGTTGTGGTTAATTCTCATTTCTTATTACCTCCATGTAATTTTTTTCGAGAGCTTATCTGTTAAGTCCATTTGGATGAGAAGCTCTTCCTTAGAATTTCCGATTTCTAAGGCATGTTTATAGTAGTAACGCAGAGCACCTTTTGGCTCTCTAACTTTACTACCATATGTAACACCAGTTATGGCAATAATCATGAAATCTCCTTCTATTGATGCTCACCATAACAATGAGTATTGTGTTACCTACTATAGACAGACCTACCACATATTTTAGTTTGTGGAAATTATTAATTTCACAAATTAGACACATTTAACAAGCATATAAGGATGATAAAATTTAACCAACTGCGTTTTATGGCATATTAAGTAAAATGAAAATAATATATTACGAAAACAGGAGGAGAAACATGATTAGTGTAAAACCGTGTGGAAACAACACTTTTTCGTATACCCTAGAATCACTCGATAAAGTAACAGAGAAAAGAAAAAGGATTTTAAGAGAAGGATTCACTTCAAAAGAAGAACAATGAAAGTTGCGAAAGCAAAAGAATTGCAGCTCCACGGATTTTCAAACGATGAAAAATAAACATCAAAAAAGCCCCTATTCTCTATGGTCAGGGGCTTTACTTTTTTCATTTTTTCAATGCTTTTTGAAGAGCTGCTTTTGTTTTCGATCCGTTCCATCTCTTATGTGGCACAACGTTGGCCAATGAAATGCCTTGCTCTGTCATCAGCTGGACGAATTAGCATTGTGCGTTCTCTCAACTACCTTTTCAAATTTAAATACATGGTGGGAGCGATTCGTAAAAAGGCACAATATAAGAAAATTCATTTGCATGATATGCATCATACTCATGCTAATATGCTATTAAATCAAATCGGCAAAATGCCTGGGTTTAATATCAAATCTGTCTCTCAGCGTTTAGGTCATGCGGAAGCTATAACAAACTTATTGCAAATTCGATAATTGGCCCCTAATTTGTCCTCAAGCAATTAAAAAAGGACATAAAAAAAAAGCCTTCTCATCATCGAGAAACCTTGTCAGATCAACATTTAGAGGAAAGCTTCCAAGCGGGCTCGAACCGCTGACCTCTTCCTTACCATGGAAGTGCTCTACCTACTGAGCTATGGAAGCATGGCTCCGCAGGTAGGACTCGAACCTACGACCGATCGGTTAACAGCCGATAGCTCTACCACTGAGCTACTGCGGAATGATAAAGTAACTTCTTCCATTGGAAGGATATAAACAAAAAGCTTGGCGGCGTCCTACTCTCACAGGGGGAGACCCCCAACTACCATCGGCGCTGAAGAGCTTAACTTCCGTGTTCGGTATGGGAACGGGTGTGACCTCTTCGCTATCGCCACCAAACCTGATGGAGAGAATGTTCTCTCAAAACTAGATAACAATGTTCAAACTTCACATTAGAATATAGGTTAAGTCCTCGATCTATTAGTATCTGTCAGCTCCACGTGTCACCACGCTTCCACCTCAGACCTATCAACCTGATCATCTTTCAGGGATCTTACTTCCTTGCGGAATGGGAAATCTCATCTTGAGGGGGGCTTCATGCTTAGATGCTTTCAGCACTTATCCCGTCCGCACATAGCTACCCAGCGATGCCCTTGGCAGAACAACTGGTACACCAGCGGTGCGTCCATCCCGGTCCTCTCGTACTAAGGACAGCTCCTCTCAAATTTCCTGCGCCCGCGACGGATAGGGACCGAACTGTCTCACGACGTTCTGAACCCAGCTCGCGTACCGCTTTAATGGGCGAACAGCCCAACCCTTGGGACCGACTACAGCCCCAGGATGCGATGAGCCGACATCGAGGTGCCAAACCTCCCCGTCGATGTGGACTCTTGGGGGAGATAAGCCTGTTATCCCCGGGGTAGCTTTTATCCGTTGAGCGATGGCCCTTCCATGCGGAACCACCGGATCACTAAGCCCGACTTTCGTCCCTGCTCGACTTGTAGGTCTCGCAGTCAAGCTCCCTTGTGCCTTTACACTCTGCGAATGATTTCCAACCATTCTGAGGGAACCTTTGGGCGCCTCCGTTACATTTTAGGAGGCGACCGCCCCAGTCAAACTGCCCACCTGACACTGTCTCCCTGCCCGATAAGGGCAGCGGGTTAGAAGGTCAATACAGCCAGGGTAGTATCCCACCGATGCCTCCACCGAAGCTAGCGCTCCGGTTTCCAAGGCTCCTACCTATCCTGTACAAGCTGTACCAACATTCAATATCAGGCTGCAGTAAAGCTCCACGGGGTCTTTCCGTCCTGTCGCGGGTAACCTGCATCTTCACAGGTACTATAATTTCACCGAGTCTCTCGTTGAGACAGTGCCCAGATCGTTGCGCCTTTCGTGCGGGTCGGAACTTACCCGACAAGGAATTTCGCTACCTTAGGACCGTTATAGTTACGGCCGCCGTTTACTGGGGCTTCAATTCGCACCTTCGCTTACGCTAAGCGCTCCTCTTAACCTTCCAGCACCGGGCAGGCGTCAGCCCCTATACTTCGCCTTACGGCTTCGCAGAGACCTGTGTTTTTGCTAAACAGTCGCCTGGGCCTATTCACTGCGGCTTCTCGGGGCTTTAACACCCTAAGAAGCACCCCTTCTCCCGAAGTTACGGGGTCATTTTGCCGAGTTCCTTAACGAGAGTTCTCTCGATCACCTTAGGATTCTCTCCTCGCCTACCTGTGTCGGTTTGCGGTACGGGCACCTCTCACCTCGCTAGAGGCTTTTCTTGGCAGTGTGGAATCAGGAACTTCGCTACTAAATTTCGCTCGCCATCACAGCTCAGCCTTTACGGGAAACGGATTTGCCTATTTCCCAGCCTAACTGCTTGGACGCGGATATCCAATACCGCGCTTACCCTATCCTCCTGCGTCCCCCCATTGCTCAAATGGTGAGGAGGTGGTACAGGAATATCAACCTGTTGTCCATCGCCTACGCCTTTCGGCCTCGGCTTAGGTCCCGACTAACCCTGAGCGGACGAGCCTTCCTCAGGAAACCTTAGGCATTCGGTGGACGGGATTCTCACCCGTCTTTCGCTACTCATACCGGCATTCTCACTTCTAAGCGCTCCACCAGTCCTTCCGGTCTGACTTCACAGCACTTAGAACGCTCTCCTACCACTGTTCGTAAGAACAGTCCGCAGCTTCGGTGATACGTTTAGCCCCGGTACATTTTCGGCGCAGAGTCACTCGACCAGTGAGCTATTACGCACTCTTTAAATGGTGGCTGCTTCTAAGCCAACATCCTGGTTGTCTAAGCAACTCCACATCCTTTTCCACTTAACGTATACTTTGGGACCTTAGCTGGCGGTCTGGGCTGTTTCCCTTTCGACTACGGATCTTATCACTCGCAGTCTGACTCCCAAGGATAAGTCATCGGCATTCGGAGTTTGACTGAATTCGGTAACCCGGTAGGGGCCCCTAGTCCAATCAGTGCTCTACCTCCGAGACTCTTACCTTGAGGCTAGCCCTAAAGCTATTTCGGAGAGAACCAGCTATCTCCAGGTTCGATTGGCATTTCACCCCTACCCACACCTCATCCCCGCACTTTTCAACGTGCGTGGGTTCGGGCCTCCATTCAGTGTTACCTGAACTTCACCCTGGACATGGGTAGATCACCTGGTTTCGGGTC
The DNA here is from genome assembly GCF_038005165.1 of Bacillus sp. FSL K6-2431. NCBI lineage: Bacteria > Bacillati > Bacillota > Bacilli > Caryophanales > Bacillaceae > Bacillus > Bacillus sp. FSL K6-2431. The sequence continues at coordinate 1,935,619 of NZ_JBBOSQ010000001.1, forward strand.
TACGACCACGTACTCATGCGCCCTATTCAGACTCGCTTTCGCTGCGGCTCCGCATCTTCTGCTTAACCTTGCACGGGATCGTAACTCGCCGGTTCATTCTACAAAAGGCACGCCATCACCCTTTAACGGGCTCTGACTACTTGTAGGCACACGGTTTCAGGATCTATTTCACTCCCCTTCCGGGGTGCTTTTCACCTTTCCCTCACGGTACTGGTTCACTATCGGTCACTAGGGAGTATTTAGCCTTGGGAGATGGTCCTCCCGGATTCCGACGGAATTTCACGTGTTCCGCCGTACTCAGGATCCACTCTGGAGAGAACAACATTTCAGTTACAGGGCTGTTACCTTCTTTGGCGGGCCTTTCCAGACCTCTTCGCTTATATCGTTCCTTTGTAACTCCGTATAGAGTGTCCTACAACCCCAAGAGGCAAGCCTCTTGGTTTGGGCTGTTCCCGTTTCGCTCGCCGCTACTCAGGGAATCGCATTTGCTTTCTCTTCCTCCGGGTACTTAGATGTTTCAGTTCCCCGGGTATGCCTTCTCATACTCTATGTATTCAAGTATGGATACTACTCCATTACGAGCAGTGGGTTTCCCCATTCGGAAATCTCCGGATCAAAGCTTGCTTACAGCTCCCCGAAGCATATCGGTGTTCGTCCCGTCCTTCATCGGCTCCTAGTGCCAAGGCATCCACCGTGCGCCCTTTCTAACTTAACCATTTCTTACTTTAGAAAGAATCACTATGTGTGATGAACTTTGCATTGCATTCAATGTGAATGTATTACTTATTGTTATCTAGTTTTCAAAGAACAATCCTGTCTCGCTAGAGACATGTCTTGAAGGAATGATCCTTCAAAACTAAACAAGACGAAAACGCACACTGCTCCATATATCCTTAGAAAGGAGGTGATCCAGCCGCACCTTCCGATACGGCTACCTTGTTACGACTTCACCCCAATCATCTGCCCCACCTTCGGCGGCTGGCTCCATAAAGGTTACCTCACCGACTTCGGGTGTTGCAAACTCTCGTGGTGTGACGGGCGGTGTGTACAAGGCCCGGGAACGTATTCACCGCGGCATGCTGATCCGCGATTACTAGCGATTCCAGCTTCACGCAGTCGAGTTGCAGACTGCGATCCGAACTGAGAACAGATTTATGGGATTGGCTAAACCTTGCGGTCTCGCAGCCCTTTGTTCTGTCCATTGTAGCACGTGTGTAGCCCAGGTCATAAGGGGCATGATGATTTGACGTCATCCCCACCTTCCTCCGGTTTGTCACCGGCAGTCACCTTAGAGTGCCCAACTAAATGCTGGCAACTAAGATCAAGGGTTGCGCTCGTTGCGGGACTTAACCCAACATCTCACGACACGAGCTGACGACAACCATGCACCACCTGTCACTCTGTCCCCGAAGGGAAAGCCCTATCTCTAGGGTTGTCAGAGGATGTCAAGACCTGGTAAGGTTCTTCGCGTTGCTTCGAATTAAACCACATGCTCCACCGCTTGTGCGGGCCCCCGTCAATTCCTTTGAGTTTCAGTCTTGCGACCGTACTCCCCAGGCGGAGTGCTTAATGCGTTAGCTGCAGCACTAAGGGGCGGAAACCCCCTAACACTTAGCACTCATCGTTTACGGCGTGGACTACCAGGGTATCTAATCCTGTTCGCTCCCCACGCTTTCGCTCCTCAGCGTCAGTTACAGACCAGAGAGTCGCCTTCGCCACTGGTGTTCCTCCACATCTCTACGCATTTCACCGCTACACGTGGAATTCCACTCTCCTCTTCTGCACTCAAGTTTCCCAGTTTCCAATGACCCTCCCCGGTTGAGCCGGGGGCTTTCACATCAGACTTAAGAAACCGCCTGCGAGCCCTTTACGCCCAATAATTCCGGACAACGCTTGCCACCTACGTATTACCGCGGCTGCTGGCACGTAGTTAGCCGTGGCTTTCTGGTTAGGTACCGTCAAGGTGCGAGCAGTTACTCTCGCACTTGTTCTTCCCTAACAACAGAGCTTTACGATCCGAAAACCTTCATCACTCACGCGGCGTTGCTCCGTCAGACTTTCGTCCATTGCGGAAGATTCCCTACTGCTGCCTCCCGTAGGAGTCTGGGCCGTGTCTCAGTCCCAGTGTGGCCGATCACCCTCTCAGGTCGGCTACGCATCGTCGCCTTGGTGAGCCATTACCCCACCAACTAGCTAATGCGCCGCGGGTCCATCTGTAAGTGACAGCCGAAACCGTCTTTCATCCTTGAACCATGCGGTTCAAGGAACTATCCGGTATTAGCTCCGGTTTCCCGGAGTTATCCCAGTCTTACAGGCAGGTTACCCACGTGTTACTCACCCGTCCGCCGCTAACATCCGGGAGCAAGCTCCCTTCTGTCCGCTCGACTTGCATGTATTAGGCACGCCGCCAGCGTTCGTCCTGAGCCAGGATCAAACTCTCCGAAAAAGTACAAAACCGAAGTTTTGTTTTTCGTCAGCGTTTGACTGACTACCTATGATATAACATAGGATTTTTTATAAAAACTCGAATTAACAGGTACGTTTTGTCTTGTTTAGTTTTCAAAGATCATCTTCGCCGTTCTTAGCGGCTTTAATAATATAACATTTCGCTTCATCTTATGTCAACAACTTTTTTCAAGTTTATTTCCCGAAGCGTTTTGTGTTTGTCACTGTGTGTCAGCGACGAATAATAATATATCACGAAAACTTTCTATTGGTCAACGCCTTTTCAAAACTTTTTTTGAAATAGTTTTATCGTGCATCTCAAACCCTTGTCCTGCATACAATCAAGTAACAATCTCGGACAAGGCAGGAGTGTTTGAATTGAGTCGATTATATGTGTTGCCTATTAAACGGCTGAAGCAAATTGTCATTATTCTTGTAGCAGCCCTTGCAGCTGCAACCTTTTTTTATGTACAAAAGGCACCGCCGCTGTCGGTATTTAAAACAGAACACGGACCCCGAGCCATTTATAAAGGCGAGACTTCCTCAAAACATGTCTCCCTTACTTTTAATATCGGCTGGGGAGATGAGAAGGCAGTTCCTATTTTAAATGTCCTTCGAGAGTACGATATAAAGAACGCTACTTTCTTTCTGTCTGCTTCTTGGGCTGAGCGTCATCCTGATATCGTCAAACAAATTAGAGAGGACGGTCACCAAATCGGCAGCCTTGGCTATGCTTATAAAAATTATAGCCAGCTTGAAGATAGTGAAATCAAGCAAGATCTTGTCCGGGCACAAAATTCATTTCAAAAGCTTGGACTAGATGACATTCAACTATTAAGACCGCCAACTGGGCAATTTAACGAAAAAGCTTTAAAAATTGCCACACAGTACGGTTATACCGTTGTCCATTACAGCGTCAATTCACAGGATTGGCTGAATCCAGGCGTCGATCAGATTGTTCAGAATGTAAATGATCGAATGAAAAGCGGAGACATTGTTCTCCTCCATGCCTCAGATTCAGCAACCCAAACCGCTCAAGCCTTACCAGCTATTTTGAAACAAATCAAAGAAAAGAATTTAAAGAATGTGACGGTTGGCGAACTGATCTCCAATACCAAAACAAGGTCATCGGAAGTTAAGTAGCTTTTGCCTTTGAAAACCGCGGCATAGCTAATAACTGAAACGCATTACAGCCTAATAGCGGGAATAGCATTAAATACAGCCAGTCCTCTTCATTGACTCTGAGCGCCGGGAACCATTCTAGCGACGTGATGACGACCATGAGAAACATTGCGGAAACAAATGTTTTCTTAGAGGACTGCTGCTGTTTAAAGTACGCCACGATCAATGCGAACACACCGATAAAGACAGGCAGCCATAGGTATGGAAGAAATGATTCATTCTCCCCGAAAAACAAAAATCGCAAGTAAGCTAAATCAAACAGCACAAAGATCACCAGAAACAGCTGAATGGTATTCCATAAAGAATGTGACCGGAATATCTCTAGCGCAAACCGGTGCACCGTCAAAAAGACAACAAACCCCATCTGACTAATGACACTAAAAATCATCCCCACACCAATGAACCAAAATAACACAGATACGATTTCTAGTATTTCAAATGATATAAAAAGCTTCTGATATTTCCCCCACTCCAGCGCAAAGCCTACCACGCTTGTAATGACCGCTCCAACAGCTAGCACAGAGAAGAAAAAACGAACTAAATCCCGACTTTTCATTGAATTGATCCAACCCCTATTTTTGTTATGTATAAATTCACGTGAAACATTCATATTAAAAGTAAGACATGTAACGAAAGGAGCCACAGTATGTCAAAAGGCATCTTGCGTATAATGAGCTGTTTTCTCCTTTTATCTCTAACAGCTTGTGCTCCCAAAACCCAATCCTCATCTAATATGGACTATGACGAAACAAAGAAAATGGTCGTCGATATATTGAAGACAGATGACGGTAAAAAGGCCATTCAACAGTTATTAAATGACGAGGCAATGAATGAAGCTTTGGTAATGGATGAACAAACTGTGAAAAAAACGATAGAGAAAACACTGACTTCTGATAAAGGCAAAGAGTTCTGGAAGAAGGTCTTTGAGGATTCTAAATTTGCCGAGACTTTCGCAAAATCCATGCAGCAACAGCATGAAAAGATGTTAAAACAATTAATGAAGGACCCTGACTATCAGCAATTGATGATGGATATTCTCAAGGATCCTGAAATGGAAAAGAAATACGGTGAACTGGTGAAAAGCAAAGAGTTCAGAAAGCATTTAGAAAAAGTTATTACGGAAACATTAAGCAGTCCTCTTTATAAGAAGAAATTCGAAGATGAGCTTAAAAAAGCAGCATCTGAAAGCAGTGATTCCGGATCAAAAGGCAGCGAAGAAAGCGGCAGTTAAACATCACCCGAGTGGACATACATCCACTCGGGCTTTCATTATGCTTTTACTGCTAATTGTTCAATGACTTTATTCGCAATGTGTTGATACACTTCTCCTGTCGGATGACTCGCATCATAGACGGATGGAGCAAAATCCTCTTCATTCCAATCAGGCTGTCTTAAAGGAATTTGGCCAAGGACCGATACACGCAGTTCTTCTGCCAGCTTGTCCCCGCCCCCTTTTCCAAAGACATGTTCTTTCTCACCTGTTTTTTTGCTTTCATAATAGCTCATATTCTCAACGACCCCTAGCACTTCGTGATCTGTTTGCAGTGCCATTGCGCCTGCTCTAGCAGCAACGAAGGCAGCTGTAGGATGCGGTGTTGTGACAATGATTTCTTTACAGCTTGGAAGCATTGTATGAATATCAAGCGCCACATCTCCCGTTCCAGGCGGAAGGTCTAATAGTAAGTAATCTAATTCTCCCCACTCGACTTCGTGGAAGAAGTTATTTAGCATTTTACCAAGCATCGGTCCTCTCCAAATGACCGGTGCATTTTCTTCAACAAAAAAGCCCATTGAAATCACTTTGACACCAAAGCGTTCCACAGGAATAATTTTTTCCCCTTTAACCGTTGGTCTGACGGTGATTCCCATCATATCCGGTACACTAAAGCCATAAATATCTGCATCAATCAGTCCGACTTTTTTCCCTAGACGAGCCAGCGCTACAGCAAGGTTAACAGACACGGTGGATTTCCCAACGCCGCCCTTTCCGCTCGCTATCGCTAAGAACTCAGGCGGATTTTTAGAATTGAGCAGGTTTTCTTCCTCATCTTGTGAAGGCATAAACCTTTCAAGTGTTTCCTGAGGCAGTTCTTCAAAACGAAGTCCTACTGTGTTAGCACCCTCTGCTTTCAAGGCTTGTACGATGTCTTGCTGCAGCTTCATCTGCTCAGCAGTACCCGTTTTGGCAATAGCCACCTTTAAGCTCACATGGTCTTTTTCAGGCTTTAGGCTGATTTCCTTGATGGCATCCAGCTCACCAAGCGGTATATGAAGGAAAGGTTCGTCCATCTTCCCAACTAGTTTTCTCACATCATCTTGTCCGATCATAGCAGAACCTCACCCTTTATTGAATTCGTTTACAATCCAAGTATATCATACATATCCTTACAATGTTTGTCCTGTTTGCCTGCGTTCAAAAGGAAAAAGCCCCTTATTCAGGCGGCTCTTTTTGCTCTGTTAAATATCTTAAAATGCCTTTATAAATGGAGGCGGCTATTTGATCTTGATATTTAGGTGTTGCCAGCTGACCGGCCTCTTTCGGATTGGAGAGAAACCCAATCTCCACAAGAGCTCCTGGCTTTGTGACATTTTGCATTAAATAAATGCCATTGATCCGCTTCGCCTTTCGATCTGTGTTTTCAAGATTATTGCGTAATTCATCTTGTATGAACTTCGCTGCCTTTTCATTCTCTTCATACTTTCCGTAAAAAAACGTCTGCGCGCCGCTCCATTTGTTCGATGGGATCGCATTTAAATGAATACTTAAATAGAGATCCGCTTCAGACTCATTGATGACTTTTACGCGGTTTCTTAAATCTTCCGCTTTCTTCCGGGCATATCCCTTTGTGTTCTTTGATGATAAATCAGAATCATCCTCGCGGGTCATGAGAACAAGCGCTCCCTGCTCCTGCAAATAGTCACGTATCTTCATGGATACATCCAGTGCAATCTCTTTTTCAAGCAGCTCTCCTCCTACAGCCCCGCCATCTGGACCGCCATGACCCGGATCTAAATAGATGATCTTGCCGCTCAGAGGCAAGTTCCACGATTTCCACGAATCATCATTTAGAAATTGAAACCTGAATAAGAATAAGAGGACAATAAACCCGATTAAAAACCCTGTCCATTTCAGCTTTCTTTTCATCCCTGTCCCTCCCATACACCATTATTTTATAGATATGGGACAAGGACTGGAAATATGCTTAATGCAGCCGAAGCTTATGCCTTTTTTCTGATTCTCGAAAGCCTTCCTGCCACCACACGCTTAAAAAATCCTTCGCAAATGGATACAGACACGACATCTTCCGCTCCATTCGGAACATATTTCCCCACGATTGCAAACACCCTACTAGCTCCTCAACCAGCTCATCTTCTTCATGAACTGACCGCTTCTTTATATCATCGAACGATTCACCGTATTTGCTCGACTCACCGTATCTCCCACCTGCTAAAAAAGCTTCAATGGCGAAATCGATGCAGCCATCACTCATAATCCCAGCTGGATCATCTGCAAATGGGAACAGCTTCTTCGTGAATTTCTCGGAAGCGACCGTCACCTGTTGAAGAGACAATGTACGCAACAGTTTCTTTTCAAGCGTGACATCTCGTTTTGTTTTCAATTGATAAAATGAAAGAACCTCTGCCATGGACTGAACTCCTTTTTTCTTTGTATTGTTCGTTGGTTTGAACAAAACATGCAGTTCAGTAAATGGAAATCAATGAGCTAATGGGTTGGAAAATTGTGATAAAATAAACACTTATATATAGAAAGAATGAAAAAGGGGCAAAATTCATGAGGAAGTGGATGTATATCCTATTGCTATTAACAGTCGTCTTATCTGGATGCAGCAGTAAGGCAACTGAGCAGAAGAGCGACATAAAAGGAATAGAAGACATATCATTAAAACAGCTTTCTAAGCAAAAAAATTCTTATATTGGAGACAACGGAGCAATTGGCGCTATTTTATCAGATCTTCCAGGTAACGTGATTCGTGAGTATGAAATCGTAGATGAAAAAGAGCTAAAAGTGACATATGGCGTGAAAGAAGATGCCAATGATACAGAAGAACAATTTGATACATTTTGGTTTGACAAGAAGGATACCATTGAAAAAAACTACTTATATAACGCATTGGCACTTTTTATTCTTATCGATAATGCTGAGCAAGTGACACTCAAAATGAACTCTAACGACAAACAATCCGTCACGTTTAAAAGGCAAGAGCTAGAAAAAAAGCTGCCTCACTCATTTAAAGAGTACCAAGACGATGTAGCGCTTTGGCAGAAGGAACTGGTTGTTGGAGTTGTGAAGTCAAAAGAGAAACGCCAAGATGTATACAAAACGTTTCCCATGAAGAAATAATAAAAACAGAGGGGTATCTCCCTCTGTTTTTTTGATGATTATGTAGTAAAAGCCTTAATTAAACGTTGTCTAAAGTTTTGATCCACTGCTGCAGTAAGCATAAATTCATTGAATACTTCCTCAATCCAGTGAGAATTGTTCGCTTTCGGATCATTGATAAAAAGAGAGATGGATATAGAGGATGTATCTGTTCTTCGATATAAAGCAGCTGTGAAAACAAACAATGTTGCTCCGCTTTTATACCAAAGATATTGATCTGTTTCCGCCTTGAATGTTTCTCCCAGCACAATTTGGCTAAAAAGACGCTTTTCTTCTGTTGTTAACAGCTCATCCTGTAGACGTTTCATAAAATGTGCATATTGATTAGTTGTAGACCTTGTCATTTTTTGCGTCAGTAATGATTGAATACGCAAGCTTAACAAGTCTTTTTTCATCAATTTTTCTTCTAACGCCTTTTTATGCTCTAGGTCATTTTTCATGATATTAAAAATCTCAATCATCAGAGATTTGTATTGTCCATCAGTTACATCGCTCATTTGCTTGAATGCATCCCGCTCATGATCAGATATATAGGCTGGCCACAACAGCTTGGGTGTCAGTGGCATGACTTCACCATGTTCTGTAAGGTCCGCTTGTTTCATTCGATCATTGATCTTATCTAAGCCGAGGCGGTCAATCAAATAATCAGTACAAGCATTCGAACTGACTTGCATCATCCCTTTGGCAACATCTAATAAAGTTGCATGCTCAGAAAAATCGTTGATCTCCAGCCAGTATGTATGAGCACCACCGTCTGTTCTATCAATATAAAACCGCTCTATATCAGACAATGCCACTTTTTCTTCTAGCTTGATGTCACCGCCAGAGACGGTTTTAACAAAATGAAACAAAACCATTAATTTCATCGTACTTGCAAGTGGTGTTTTTTGATCACCATTCCAATCTAATACCACATCTTCATTTTCAATAATTGTCGCTGATACGTCCTTTTTGTTTTTCGTGACAAATGTCAAAAGATCTTCCTTTGTTTTATTCAAATGTTTCTCCTTTCCCAACCACTATAGATTCTCATCTTCAATATAACAAATATTTGAAATAAAGACACACAAAAAAGGGGGTTGTGAATCCCCCTCTGCTTCTTGATGATTTTATTCATGAGGCAGCTGCAGCTTCATCCCATCATGCGTGGCTTCAAAGCCCAACATTTCGTAAAAACGGCGTGCATCTGGTCTCTGTTTGTCTGTTGTTAGCTGAATCATATGACAGCCGCGGTCGCTTGCGTGTTGAATAGCCCTTTTTATCAACATCGTGCCAATTCCTTTTCCTCTATGAGTAGAAGCCGTACGAACTCCTTCTATTGATACTCTCCATCCTCCTTGATGTGTAAGAAATGGCGTCATGGTTAATTGGAGAACACCGACAGCTTCTTCCTGATCACACGCAACAATGAGTTCAATATTTGGATCAGCATCTATTGAATGAAAGACTTCGATATAGCTTTCTAACAATGGTTGCGTGTAACGCTCTCTTTTTTGACCTAACATATCATCCGCGAGCATGAAGACGATTTTATCGAGATCATCCAGCTTGGCTTCTCTGAATGTCAGTTGACTGAACCCCATTGAACACACCTCCTATGAACTGAAGTGGAACTTATTGACCAAAATACCATTGATGCGCGTTCTTATATAAGATGTGATCAGCTGCTTTTTCATCAAAGAGCTGTTGAATCAACTCAACATCACCGTATTCAAATGGACGCTTCGCCCTTGTGGATGGAAGGTCTGTACCAAACATCAGTGCATCAGGATTCGTTTGATAAATGGATGTCAACGCATGTTCAACGTTTAAATCGACACGTCCAAAACCTGTTGCTTTTACCCGAACTCCTTTATCAACCAGCTTGAGCAAATGCGGCAAGCCTTCTTCTGATAAGCCTAAATGATCAATCGAAACGGCCGGCAGCCGTTCAAGCGTAGATGAAATTGCAGAGAGATGCTTAGCGTCTATGTAGAGCTCACTATGCCATCCCGCCAGCTCATACACCCTTCTCGCAAAATAATCGAGCTTCGAAATATCCTCCGAACCGCCCCGCTTCACATTAAAACGTAAAGCCTTCACCCCATGTTGATCCAAATGAACAATCTCATCATCAGTTGCCGTAAAAGGTAATTGAGTCACGCCGCAAAAATCTGGCCCCAGTTCATCTAGCGCTTTCAACAAATAGCCTTGATCAAAGCCTTGAAATGACCCTGAGACGATGGCTCCACCTAAAATCCCTAGATCAGCCGTCTCTCTCCTATAATCATTCACCACATAACTAGGGGGTGTATACCCTTGGTTTTCTTGAATGGGAAAATCAAAATCAATGATATGAAAATGTGCATCAAAGATCCTCATGCTTGGCGCCCCTCTTCTGCTTATTTGATCTGATTATATCAATAGCGAAAGCCAAGGGATATTTGGAATGACGAATTACTTCATATCATGAAAACTTATCAAGTTTTCCATTCCTCACTTAAGATGGCATAGTAAAACTCATCCCACCACTCATTTCCTTGTGGGATACATTTTTTAAAATATCCTTCTCTTCTCATCCCCATTTTCTCCATCACTCTCCACGATGGCACATTTTCAGGCTGACAAGTGGCAATGATCCGATGTAAATTCATTGTGTGAAAGCCATGATGCAGTACAGCATAGGCTGCTTCAGATGCATAGCCTTTGTTTTGATATACAGGATTGAAGACCCAGCCAATTTCATACGTGTGATCACCAAAGTAAGGATGAAATGCGATATGCCCGATGCATGTATGATCTTCTTTTAATAGGACAGCGACATACTTAGCATCTTCATGACGATTATTTTTGACAAATTCCTTCGCATCTTCTTTAGAAAATACATCTTCCGGAATATACTTCATCACTACCGGATCAGATGTATATGCATAGACATCCTGCCAATCATCATCCGTAAATGGTCGAATGAGACATCTTTCTGTCGTTAGATTCATAGGACAACCTCCATCTTTTTTAACAAAAAACTTCTATACTCATATTTTATACGTATTCAAGAGGAAGAGACCAGTTATGATCTATCACATAAAAAGCACAAAAAAAAGCACCAGCACGAAGCTGATGCTTTTTTTATAAGGTTTGTTTGTAACAAACCTTTGTAAAACGTCCATACAATATAAAATTGATTAACGTTTTGAGAACTGAGGTGCGCGACGTGCGCCTTTAAGACCGTATTTCTTACGCTCTTTCATACGAGGGTCACGAGTAAGAAGTCCAGCACGTTTAAGTGATGTACGGTACTCAGGATCTACTTCTAGAAGAGCACGAGAGATACCGTGACGAATTGCTCCAGCTTGACCAGAGAATCCACCACCGTGAACAGTTACAAGAACATCGTAGCTGTTAGCTGTTTCTGTGATGTTCAAAGGCTGTTTCACGTCTTCGATTAAAGCAGCGAATGGAATGTATTCAGTAATTTCACGATTATTAACGACGATACGGCCTTCACCTGGAACTAAGCGAACGCGCGCTACAGAACTTTTACGACGACCTGTACCGTAATATTGAACCTGTGCCAAATTGTTAACCTCCCTTATAATTAACCGCGAAGTTCGTAAACTTCAGGTTGTTGTGCTTGATGTGGATGCTCAGAACCACGGTACACATTTAATTTTTTGAACATTTGACGGCCTAATGGACCCTTTGGAAGCATACCTTTGATAGCAAGCTCCAACATTTTTTCAGGGTAGTTTGTACGCATCTCAAGAGCAGTTCTTTGTTTCAAACCACCTGGGTGCATTGTGTGACGGTAGTAAATTTTGTCCGTCAATTTCTTACCTGTTAGTTCGATTTTCTCAGCATTGATGATGATGACGTGATCACCTGTATCAACGTGTGGTGTATAAGTTGGTTTGTGCTTACCGCGCAAAAGTGATGCTACTTCAGTAGAAAGACGACCTAGAGTCTTGCCTGCCGCATCAACAACTAGCCATTTGCGCTCAATTGTGCTTGCGTTCGCCATTGGTGTTGTACGCATGAGTTTCCCTCCTAAATAAATCAATGATTTTTCCTTGAATCAAATGCTACGTTCTATTTCAAAACACAAGATAAGTCTTCCGGGGCTTATTTGTGGGGTTGAAATACATACCATATGATATCTTATAACTTTCTGCTTCCTGTGTCAAGAACATGTTACACCTGGTTTAGTTGTCATAGAAAACTTCCCATAAATACAGTCCGTGACTAGGCGCAGTCTTGCCTGCCGCTTCGCGATTTCGGGCGGCAAGCATGGCTTTTATCTCATCAGGGTGGAATTTACCAGATCCGATTTCAAGTAACGTTCCAGCGATAATTCGCACCATGTTGTATAAAAAGCCATTTCCTCTCACACGCATTTCAAGCCCGTCTGAGACGTTTTTCCACTCAAGGGTGTAAATCTCCCTCACCTTGTCCTGAACCTCTGTATTGGCCGCACAAAAGCTTGTGAAATCGTGTGTGCCAATGAGGTGCCCAGCGGCTTCTCTCATTTTGTCTGCATCCAGCCGGTAAGGAAAGTGGCAGGCATACTGTCTCGTGAACACATTTTGGTGCGTTTCCGTTGAGACCTTATAACGGTACTCCTTCGAAACGACACTAAAACGTGCATGAAACGACTCATCCACTTCCTCAGCCTTTAGAACCCGGATGTCATCCGGCAAGAGACTGTTGAGGGCAAAAGGCCATCTTTCCATCGGAATCGAGAGCGGCGTGTCGAAATGGATGACCTGCCCCTTCGCATGGACGCCACTGTCCGTCCGGCCAGAAGCCACAATCGGAATCAGTTCATCCTGTTTATGCATTCTTGCAAGAGCCGACTCGATCTCCGTCTGAACAGTTCGCTGCCCAGGCTGCACCTGATAGCCTTTAAAATGTGTTCCATCGTAGGATACGGTACATTTGACCTTCATCTAGGAATCACCTAATTTCTCAGAAGCACAAGGAGTGCTGTTAACAGGATGAATAGGAGCAGTGTGAACGTGTCTTTCATGCCCCAGACAAGCTGACGGTATTTCGTCCGCCCTTCTCCTCCGCGGTAGCCTCTCGCTTCCATAGCGGTCGCCAGTTCCTCTGCACGCTTAAACGCACTGACGAAAAGCGGGACAAGTAAAGGAACGATGGCTTTCATGCGATCTTTAAGAGGTCCGCTTGTAAAATCAACACCTCTTGCCATTTGTGCCTTCATGATTTTGTCTGTCTCTTCTAGTAAAGTTGGAATGAACCGAAGAGAGATGGACATCATGAGAGCAAGCTCATGAACGGGCAGTTTGATTTTACGGAATGGGTGAAGCAGCTTTTCCATACCGTCTGTCACTTCTATAGGCGTTGTGGTTAACGTCAGAAGTGTCGTCATCATGATGAGATAGACAAAACGGAGAGAAATGAAAATCCCCTGCTTTAGACCTTCTTCATAAATATTTAAAAAACCAAAGTGAAATAGCAAGGCGCCATCCTTTGTCATGAAGATATGCAGTATGAAGGTAAACAGGACAATCCATAGGATCGGCTTCATTCCTTTGAGAATAAAGTATAGCGGCACCTGAGAAACCATCACCACAAGGAGGGTAAAGACACCTAAAAGCCCGTAAGTGATGTAATTATTAGCAAAAAAGACAATAAAGACAAAAAAGAAAATTGATAACAGCTTTGTCCTTGGATCAAGACGATGGACAAAGGATGAACCTGGCACATATTTGCCGATAATCATACTATCCATCATGATGTCGTGTCCTCCTGATAAAGAGCTGTTAAGGCTTCTGCCATTTCATCCATGGTCAGAAGCGGCCTTGGAAACGTAATGCCCAGCTTTTCTTCTACAGTCTGCTGGAATTTAATCGTTTCTGGGAGGTCGAGACCAAACGAAGACATGTCTGTACGATTGGCAAACAATTCTCTCGGCGTACCTGTCGCCTTCACCGTTCCTTTATGCATCACAATCATTTGATCCGCATAATGAGCGGCGTCCTCCATACTGTGTGTAACCAGAATCGTGGTGAGGTTTGCCTTTTGATGAAGCTCATAGAACATGTCCATGATTTCCTTACGTCCGCGTGGATCTAATCCTGCAGTCGGCTCATCCAGCACAAGCACTTCTGGCTCCATCGCTAGAACACCTGCAATCGCCACACGTCTCATTTGACCGCCGCTTAGTTCAAAGGGAGATCGAGATAATAAGGATTCAGGAAGACCAACTAGCTTCAGCATTTCCTTCGCCTTTGCTTCTGCCTTCTCCTGAGGAACACCGAAATTCATCGGACCAAAGCAGATATCCTTAAGGATCGTTTCTTCAAAGAGCTGATGCTCAGGAAACTGAAACACGATGCCTACTTTTTTCCGAAGTGACTTTAAATCTTTCTGCTTTTTATTGGCTTGTAAGATGGTATCCCCAAGCGCAATGCTCCCCTTCGTTGGTTTGAGCAAGCCATTTAAATGCTGCAGCAACGTGGACTTGCCAGAGCCCGTATGACCAATGACAGCGACATAGCTGCCCTCTTGGATGGAAGCATTGACATCATACAAAGCGAGACGCTCAAACGGCGTTTTCATTTGATAACGATGCTCTAATTCTTTGATCGTAATGTCCATAGCTCTTTCACCAATCCTTCTTGTGTCAAATGGGCATTTGCAAGCGGTACACCTTGCTGCTTCAATTGTTTGCTCAACCGATAGGAGAATGGCAGATCAAGTCCAATTTGAACTAGCTCTTCGTCTAGTTCAAATACTTCCTCTGGGGTTCCCTCGGCAAATTTTTTCCCGCCATTCATGACAATGACCCGGTCTGCCTTGGCGGCCTCGTCTAAATCATGTGTAATGGAAATGACAGTGACCGTCCCTTGTTCCTTCAATAGTCTAACAGTCTCTAACACTTCTTCACGGCCAATCGGATCAAGCATCGATGTTGCTTCATCCAAGATCATGATGTCAGGGCTTGCGGCAAGTACACCTGCAATAGCGACTCTCTGCTTTTGCCCGCCTGATAGATGGTGCGGCTCTTGATCAAGAAACTCCTGCATATTGACCTGTTTGACAGCCCAATCTACACGTTCTATCATCAATTCCCGCTCAACCCCGTTATTTTCTAAACCAAAAGCCACATCATCACGAACCGTTGAGCCAACGAATTGGTTATCTGGGTTTTGAAAGACCATTCCGACCTTTTTGCGAATATCCCAGACACTCTCTTCTTTCAGCTCAATCTCTCCAACCTTGACCGTTCCAGCATCCGGTAAAATGAGCCCATTCAGTACACGGGCAAGTGTGGATTTACCTGAACCGTTGTGACCAACAATGGCGAGCCATTCATTTTGATTCACATGCAATGACACTTGATCTAAAGCGGGCTTGTCCGCATCCTTGTGATAACGAAATACAATGTCCTTTACGTCAATTAATGTCTTCCCCATCTCTACCGGACCTCCTCTCAGCTCAACCTCTTCTTTGCTTCTTGCTAAAAAGCCGTAGTATCTAAAAAAGGGCATAGATCCAGTTATGAACTGTCCCGCCCTTTCTTAGATACACGCTATGTGATTAAACTAATTCAATGACAGCCATTGGTGCGCCATCGCCGCGACGAGGTCCAAGCTTCATGATACGAGTGTATCCACCTTGGCGATCTTCGTAGCGAGTTGCAACGTCAGCGAATAATTTTTGAAGTGCATCTTGGTTTGTTTCAGCGTTAGCTACTTCATTACGAATGTAAGCTGCAGCTTGACGGCGAGCATGAAGATCTCCGCGTTTGCCAAGAGTGATCATTTTTTCAACTACAGAGCGAAGTTCTTTCGCACGTGTTTCAGTTGTTTCGATGCGTTCGTTGATGATCAAATCAGTCGTTAGGTCACGAAGCATTGCTTTACGTTGTGCACTAGTGCGTCCTAGCTTTCTGTATGCCATGTGATGTCCCCTCCTTAGTTAGAGAATGCTGTATGAATAAAAAACACACGAAAATCCTAGTTCACAATGAAACTAGTCAATCGTCTTTACGAAGACCCAGTCCAAGTTCTTCTAGTTTCGCTTTCACTTCTTCAAGAGATTTACGTCCAAGGTTACGAACTTTCATCATATCCTCTTCTGTCTTGTTAGCAAGCTCTTGAACAGTGTTAATACCCGCACGCTTCAAACAGTTGTAAGAACGAACAGAAAGATCAAGCTCTTCAATTGTCATTTCAAGCACTTTTTCTTTTTGGTCTTCTTCTTTCTCAACCATAATTTCAGCATGCTGAGCTTCGTCAGTTAACCCAACGAAAATATTCAGGTGTTCAGTTAAAATCTTAGAACCTAGAGCGATCGCTTCTTTCGGTCCTGTGCTCCCATCAGTCCATACATCTAGTGTTAATTTATCATAGTTTGTAATTTGCCCAACACGGGTGTTCTCCACTTGATAAGTCACACGAGAGACAGGTGTATAGATTGAGTCGATCGGAATCACACCGATTGGCTGATCGTCTCTTTTGTTTGCATCAGCAGGATTATACCCGCGACCTCTTTGTGCAGTTAAGCGAACACGGAAGCTCGCATTCTTGCCAAGAGTTGCGATGTGGAGATCTGGATTTAAGATTTCAATATCGCTGTCGTGTGTAATATCAGCAGCTGTTACAGTACCTTCATCTTGTACATCAATTTCAAGCGTCTTCTCTTCTTCAGAGTAGATTTTGAGTGCAAGCTTTTTAATGTTTAAGATAATCGTTGTAACATCTTCAACCACGCCTTCGATCGTTGAGAATTCGTGTAAGACACCATCTATCTGGATCGATGTTACAGCTGCACCAGGAAGTGAGGATAAAAGGATACGACGAAGGGAGTTCCCTAAAGTGGTACCATATCCACGCTCAAGTGGCTCTACGACAAACTTGCCATACTTGGCATCGTCGCTGATTTCAACCGTTTCGATTTTTGGTTTTTCAATTTCGATCATCTAATAAAACCCTCCTTCAAAACGTCGAAACCTCGAATAGAATCATATGAGATTCCATCCGAAATTCCTCATTGTTTAGTCCCGTATGTGCTCAGGCAACGAGTCGTGTATTCGTCTCATAAATAACTGTATCATAACCCATTATTGACAGGGACACAAAATCTATACAAACAAATTACACGCGGCGACGTTTTGGTGGACGGCATCCGTTATGAGGAACTGGAGTTACGTCTCTGATTGCAGTAACTTCAAGACCTGCAGCTTGAAGTGCACGAATTGCAGCTTCACGACCAGAACCAGGACCTTTAACAGTTACTTCAAGTGTTTTAAGACCATGTTCGATAGAACCTTTAGCAGCAGTTTCAGCAGCCATTTGTGCAGCGAAAGGAGTAGATTTACGAGAACCTCTGAATCCTAATGCACCAGCACTTGACCAAGAAATTGCGTTTCCATGAACATCAGTAATCGTTACAATCGTGTTGTTGAAAGTGGAACGAATATGAGCGATTCCAGCTTCAATATTCTTTTTCACGCGACGTTTACGCGTATTTTGTTTACGAGCAGCAGCCATTCTTTAACTACCTCCTTTACTTATTTTTTCTTGTTAGCTACAGTACGACGCGGACCTTTACGAGTACGCGCGTTGTTTTTTGTGTTTTGTCCACGAACAGGAAGTCCTCTACGATGACGGATTCCGCGGTAGCTTCCGATTTCAATTAGACGCTTAATGTTAAGTGAAACTTCACGACGAAGGTCACCTTCTACTTTAAGTTTGTCAATGATATCACGGATTTTACCAAGTTCGTCTTCAGTTAGATCGCGAACGCGAGTGTCTTCAGAAACACCTGCTTCTTTAAGGACTTGTTGCGCAGTCGTACGACCAATTCCAAAAACATATGTTAAAGAAATGACAACACGTTTATCACGTGGAATATCTACACCAGCAATACGAGCCATGATTTGGGCACCTCCTTGTTATTAGCCTTGTTTTTGTTTATGTTTTGGGTTTTCACAGATCACCATTACTTTTCCTTTTCTGCGAATAACTTTACATTTTTCACAGATAGGTTTAACAGATGGTCTCACTTTCATGTGTTTCCAACCTCCTTCTTCCGGAGTTGCTTTATTTGTAACGGTACGTAATTCTACCACGAGTTAAGTCATATGGAGATAATTCTACCGTAACTTTGTCTCCAGGTAAAATGCGAATGAAGTGCATACGGATTTTTCCTGATACATGAGCCAAAACTGTATGACCATTCTCTAGTTCAACTTTGAACATTGCATTTGGCAAAGTTTCTGCTACAGTACCTTCCACTTCAATTACATCGTCTTTCGCCATTCAAGTGTTCTCCCTTCTTCAAATCAGTAACTTGCTCTCTGACAAATGTCCAAATGAGTTTATCTCAATTGTCCATCTATCACCCGACCTGTTTTGAATATACTGTTCTGAACTTCCGGAGATACGCAACCATAAAAGGTTATATGATTGATATTTTTTCTTAGGAGAATGAAATTTACGCTTTTCTCCGTCTGCGATTAGTACATGGCAGCCACCGAACATGCCGATGACACCTGTATACTGATCTTGTTCTTTCCTTTGGACTATACAGACAACCTGCCCGATTTGGGCCTGAAAGGCTTCAGTGAAGACCTAAATCTTAGTCAGTATATCAAAACCTGTATCTGTAATCGCAATCGTATGCTCAAAGTGAGCACACTTTTTCCCATCAACCGTTACAACCGTCCAGTTATCAGCCAATGTTTTCACATATCGGCTGCCTGCGTTCACCATCGGTTCGATGGCCAACACCATTCCAGGTTTTAGCCGCGGGCCTTTGTTGGGCGGACCATAATGAGGAATTTGAGGGTCCTCATGAAGATCCTGTCCGACCCCATGTCCAACATATTCTCTAACAACTGAGAAATTCTCGTTTTCTACATACGTTTGTATGGCATGGGAAATGTTCGACAGACGTTCGCCTGGCTTTGCTTCCTGTAAGCCTTTATATAGAGATTCCTCTGTGACTTCCAGTAGTTTGCGGTCTTCATCACTGATTACCCCAACTGGATAAGTCCAAGCAGAGTCACCATGATAGCCATTTAACTTTGCGCCAATATCGATACTAATGATGTCACCATCACGTAAAACCCGTTTACCAGGAATACCGTGAACGAGTTCTTCATTCACCGAAACGCAAATGCTCCCGCGAAAACCATTATACCCTTTAAAAGATGGGATTGCACCCTGCTTTGTAATAAAACGTTCGGCAATTTGATCCAATTCTTTTGTCGAAATACCTGGTTTTATGTGTTTCTTCAGCTCTTCATGAGTCAGTGCGACAATGCGTCCAGCTTCTCTCATAATCTCAAGCTCGCGAGGAGTTTTACAGATAATCATTTATTTAATCCCCCAAGCAGGTCCTTGATATCTGCATATACATCGTTAATGTGTTTTGCACCATCAATGTTTGCAAGATATCCTTTTTCTGAATAGAAGTTCAGTAAAGGTTCAGTCTGCTTTAAGTTTACTTCAAGTCTAGTCGAAACGGTTTCTGCATTATCATCTGCACGTTGATAAAGCTCGCCTCCACACTTATCGCAAACATTTTCTTTCGCAGGTGGATTGAATACTAAATGATAGGTTGCTCCGCAATTTTTGCAAATTCTTCGGCCAGTCAGACGCTCCATCAATGCATCTTTATCGACTTTAATATTAATGACATAATCAATCGTTCTGCCAAGGTCCTTTAGAATGTCTTCTAAAGCTTCAGCCTGAGCGACTGTTCGCGGAAATCCGTCCAGAAGAAAACCTTGTTCACAATCATTTTTGCCAAGTCTTTCTCTAACAATACCGATTGTGACCTCATCAGGAACAAGCTCTCCTTTATCGATAAAGGATTTTGCTTCGAGCCCAAGTTGTGTCTCCTCTTTCATAGCAGCGCGGAACATATCTCCTGTTGAGATATGAGGGATCCCATAATCATCAACAATTCGTTCTGCCTGAGTGCCTTTACCAGCACCCGGAAGCCCCATTAAGACTAAGTTCATTTCGGATTTCCCCTTCCTTACTTAGAGAGGTTGGGCAGGAGCCCAGCCCTCTGTTTTATTTCATAAATCCACGGTAGTTTCGTTTCACTAATTGGCTTTCAAGCTGTTTCATTGTTTCAAGTGCAACACCTACAACAATGAGAAGACTTGTGCCGCCAATTTGTGCAGCGGAAGGTAATCCAGCGAATTGAATGAAAAAGATAGGAAGTATTGAAATCACGGCTAAGAAAATGGCGCCCACAAACGTGAGTCGGTACAAAATGCTCGTAATTCTATCTTGAGTCATTTTCCCTGGACGAACTCCCGGGATATAGCCACCCTGCTTTTGCAGATTTTCAGCCATTTGTTCAGGATTCACTTGGACAAAGGCATAAAAATATGTGAAAGCAACAATCAGTGCTACATAAATCGTCATACCGATTGGCTTAGTATAGTCAAAGTTGTTGGTTATCCAAGTTGTCACATTATTGGTTCCGAAGAACGATGCGACCGTCTGCGGAGTAATAATGAAAGAAACGGCAAAGATGACTGGAATCACCCCTGCTGGATTCACTTTCAATGGAAGATGCGTTGCTTGACTAGCAGACATTTGTGCACGGCCAGTTCCTTTTGAATATTGAATCGCAATCTTTCTCACTGCCATTTGAATGTAAATAACACCAATAACAATGACAAGAATAGCAATGACAATAAGGGCAATTTTCAGGATTTGCATGAACAGCTGTCCATCTCCACCTACAAACTGCTGAGCGTACACTTGTTTTAATGTTTGAGGGATACCTGCGATGATCCCGGCAAAGATAATAATCGAAATACCGTTACCAACACCGTGAGCAGTAATCTGCTCTCCCAGCCACATTAAAAATGCTGTTCCCGCAGTGAGTACGACCGCAATTAAGAGGTACGTTGAAACACCTGGGTTTTCAATCAGCATGCCTCCTGCCATATTGTTGAATCCATATGACATTCCTAACGCCTGGATAAAACCTAGAACAATTGTAAAATACCTTGTGAATTGTGCTAATTTTCGGCGGCCAACCTCTCCTTGCTTTGACCACTCAGTGAACTTCGGAACAACATCCATCTGCAAGAGCTGAATGATGATCGAAGCGGTGATATACGGCATAATCCCCATTGCAAGAATGGAGAATTGGAAAAGTGCCCCGCCCCCAAACGTGTTGAGGATCCCGAAAACACTCATTTGATCCTGTGCCTGGAGAACTTCGGCGTTCACATTAGGCACAGGGATGAAAGCACCTATACGAAAGACGATTAACATTAAAAGAGTGAATATAATCTTATTCCGTATATCTTTCACGCGCATAAAATTGGAGATTGTCTTAAACAAGTTAGATCACCTCGGCTGTACCGCCAGCAGCTTCAATAGCTTCTTTCGCAGAAGCAGAGAATTTATTGGCTTTTACAGTTAATTTTTTTTCTAATTTACCGTTGCCAAGAATTTTTACTCCTGCTTTTAACTTGCTTATTGCACCAGTCTCTAGAAGAAGTTCAGGAGTTACTTCCGTTCCTTCGTCAAAACTGTTTAATCTGTCTAAGTTGATTACCGCGTAATCTTTACGGTTGATGTTTGTAAAACCACGTTTTGGAAGACGTTGGAATAAAGGCATCTGACCACCTTCGAAACCAGGGCGTACACCGCCGCCAGAACGAGCGTTTTGACCTTTATGACCTTTACCAGAAGTTTTACCGTTACCTGATCCAATACCACGACCAACACGGTTGCGTACTTTACGTGAACCTTCTGAAGGCTTCAATTCATGAAGTTTCATTTGGGCACCTCCTTATCGATTAAAAATGTTTTATTGTTCTTTAACAGAAACTAAATGAGACACCTTGTTAATCATGCCGCGGATCGCTGCATTGTCTTCATGTACGACTGTTTGGTTTGTTTTCTTAAGACCAAGAGTACGAACAGTGACACGCTGATCTTCTGGGCGACCGATTACACTGCGTTTGAGGGTAATTTCTAATTTATTTGCCATTAATGTTCCCTCCTTATCCTAACAGGTCTTCTACAGATTTTCCACGAAGCTTCGCAACGTCTTCAGCACGTTTAAGTTCACTTAAACCCTGAAGTGTTGCGCGGATCATGTTGATCGGTGTATTAGAACCTAGAGATTTAGAAAGGATATCAGCTAGACCAGCAAGCTCAAGAACCGCACGCACTGGGCCTCCAGCGATAACTCCTGTACCTTCTGAAGCAGGCTTCAATAGAACGTTTCCTGCACCGAATCGACCGATGATTTCATGTGGAATTGTAGTTCCAACCATTGGTACTTCAATTAAATTCTTTTTCGCATCTTCAACAGCTTTGCGGATCGCTTCTGGTACTTCTTGTGCTTTACCAGTACCGAAACCTACATGACCGTTTTTGTCACCGACAACAACTAAAGCTGCAAAACGGAAACGACGTCCACCTTTAACAACTTTCGCTACGCGGTTAACCGTAACTAAGCGTTCTTCTAACTCTAATTTGCTTTGGTCAATACGACTCATTCGGATGTGTCCCTCCTTCTTTTATTAAAATTTAAGTCCAGCCTCACGAGCAGCTTCAGCTAGAGCTTTTACACGTCCATGATATAAGTATCCTCCGCGGTCAAATACCACGTTAGAGATTCCTTTTTCAACAGCACGTTTTGCAACAAGTTCGCCAACTTTAGTAGCAGCTGCAGCGTCAGAACTATTCTCGATCTTTAACTCTTTATCAAGAGTAGAAGCACTTACAAGTGTTACACCGTTAACATCATCAATTACTTGAGCGTAGATGTTCTTGTTAGAACGGAAAACGTTAAGGCGAGGTCTTTCAGCAGTACCTGAAAGTTTCGCACGAACACGAGCGTGTCTTTTAAGACGAGTAGCGTTTTTGCTAGTTTTCGTAATCATCCGAGTCACTCCTTTCTTCACATTAAGCGATCTTACTTACCAGTTTTTCCTTCTTTACGGCGAACGAATTCACCTTCGTAACGAATTCCTTTACCTTTGTAAGGCTCTGGAGAACGGACAGCGCGGATGTTAGAAGCTAGAGCTCCCACACGCTCTTTATCGATACCTTTAATGACTACTTTCGTTTGAGATGGAACTTCGACTTCAACTCCAGCCTCAGGAACGATTTCAACTGGATGAGAGTATCCAACGTTAAGAACAAGTTTGTTTCCAGATTTAGCTGCACGGTAACCGACACCGATAAGTTCTAAACCTCTTTCGAAACCTTTAGATACACCTTCAACCATGTTTGCAATTAAGCTACGTGTTGTACCATGTAATGCACGGTGTTCTTTATGATCAGACGGACGGCTTACAGTTAAGACGCTGTCCTCAATTTTAATTTCCATATCAGGGTGAAATGTACGAGTTAGTTCACCTTTTGGTCCCTTTACTGTCACTGTGTTATCGTTGTTTGTCACAGTAACTCCTGAAGGGATCTCGATTAGTTTTTTACCTATACGAGACATACCAAGCACCTCCATTCATCTTAAACTTTTTTTACCATACGTAAGCAAGTACTTCTCCACCAGCTTGTTTAGCACGGGCTTCTTTGTCCGATAAAACACCTTGTGATGTAGAAATAATTGCGATTCCAAGTCCGTTAAGTACACGTGGTACTTCATTTGATTTCGCATATACACGTAAACCAGGTTTACTGATTCTTTTAAGACCAGTGATAACACGTTCGTTGTTTTGGCCATATTTAAGGAACATACGGATAATTCCTTGTTTGCTGTCTTCTACATATTCAACGTCACGGATAAAACCTTCACGCTTTAAGATTTCAGCAATTTCTCTTTTGATTTTTGAAGCCGGTACTTCTAGCTTCTCATGACGTACCATGTTCGCATTGCGAATACGAGTCAGCAAATCTGCAATCGGATCTGTCATAACCATTATTTAATAACCTCCTTCCCATTTATGGGGATTACCAGCTGGCTTTTTTAACGCCAGGAATTTGTCCTTTATATGCAAGTTCGCGGAAACAAATACGGCAAAGTTTAAACTTGCGAATTACTGAATGTGGACGTCCACAACGTTCGCAGCGCGTATACTCTTGAACTTTAAACTTTTGTTTGCGTTGTTGTTTCGCAATCATAGACTTTTTAGCCACGATTTCGCCTCCCTTTCATTGATTATTTCTGGAACGGCATACCTACTTGAGTTAATAACTCACGTGCTTCTTCGTCCGTATTGGCAGTCGTAACGATAACGATATCCATACCGCGGACTTTTGTTACTTTATCGTAATCAATTTCTGGGAAGATTAACTGTTCTTTAATACCAAGCGTGTAGTTTCCACGACCGTCGAAAGATTTCTTAGAAATCCCGCGGAAGTCACGTACACGTGGTAAAGATACAGAAATAAGTTTATCAAGGAAATCGTACATGCGCTCTCCGCGAAGTGTTACTTTCGCACCGATTGGCATTCCTTCACGTAGACGGAATCCAGCAATAGACTTCTTCGCACGAGTAACGACAGGTTTTTGACCAGCGATAAACGTTAATTCTTCAACAGCAGTATCGATTGCTTTAGCGTTTTGAACGGCGTCACCAACACCCATGTTGATCACGATTTTTTCGATTTTTGGCACTTGCATTACTGATTTGTATTCAAACTTAGAAACTAATGCAGGTGTAATTTCTTTTACATACTTTTCTTTAAGGCGGTTCATGAGAAAGACCTCCCTTCCTTATTTACTATTTATCTAGAACTTGCCCAGATTTTTTCGCTACACGGACTTTCTTTCCGTCCTCAACTTTATACCCAACACGTGTCACTTCACCCGTTTTAGGATCAAGCGGCATTACGTTTGATACGTGGATCGGCGCTTCTTGTTCAGAAATTCCGCCCTGAGGGTTAGCTTGGGTTGGTTTAGAGTGTTTTTTCACAAGGTTAATACCTTCTACTAAAACACGGTCATTCTTAGGGAAAGCAGCAAGGATGACTCCTTGTTTACCTTTATCTTTACCAGAGATAACCACTACTTTATCGCCCTTTTTAACATGCATTTAATCGCACCTCCTTGAGTCGCGGATTGTATTCATTAAAGTACTTCTGGTGCTAGAGAAACAATTTTCATATAGTTGTTTTCACGAAGTTCACGTGCTACTGGTCCGAAGATACGAGTTCCACGTGGGCTCTTGTCGTCACGGATAATGACACATGCATTTTCATCGAAACTGATGTAAGATCCATCGTTTCTGCGAGCTCCGCTCTTTGTACGAACGATAACTGCTTTCACAACTTCACCTTTTTTGACAACGCCTCCTGGTGTTGCTTGTTTAACCGTACAAACAATGACATCACCGATGTTAGCCGTCTTACGTCCAGAGCCACCAAGAACTTTAATCGTTAGTACTTCGCGTGCGCCAGAGTTGTCAGCTACTTTTAAACGAGTCTCCTGTTGAATCATTAATGTTACCTCCTTTCGGAAAAAGAAATCCGAACTTTATTAGATAATAACGGCTTCTTCGACAACTTCAACTAGACGAAAGCGTTTAGTCGCAGATAAAGGACGAGTTTCCATGACCTTTACGATGTCTCCGATTTTTGCTTGGTTGTTTTCATCATGTGCTTTGAACTTTTTAGAGTATCTTACACGTTTGCCGTAAAGTGAATGCTTTTTGTATGTTTCAACTACAACAGTGATGGTTTTATCCATTTTGTCAGAAACAACACGACCTTGATACACTTTACGTTGGTTACGTTCGCTCATGTTTGCGGGGCCTCCCCTCTAATTATTATTTATTAGCAGCGATTTCTCTTTGACGAATCACAGTTTTCATGCGTGCGATTGATTTACGCACTTCACGAATGCGAGCAGTGTTTTCAAGCTGCCCAGTCGCTAATTGGAAACGAAGATTGAAAAGTTCTTCTTTAAGAGACTTTACTTTTTGTTCAATTTCAGCAGTGGTAAGGTCACGAATTTCATTAGCTTTCATTTGATTCACCACCAATTTCTTCACGTTTTACGAACTTCGTTTTAATTGGCAATTTGTGAGATGCAAGACGAAGAGCTTCACGAGCAACTTCTTCAGACACACCAGAAATTTCAAATAAAACTTTGCCTGGTTTTACTACAGCCACCCATCCTTCTGGAGCACCTTTACCGGAACCCATGCGGACCTCTAGAGGTTTAGCTGTGTATGGCTTAGAAGGGAAAATTTTAATCCAAACTTTACCGCCACGTTTCATGTAACGAGTCATAGCAATACGAGCAGCTTCGATTTGACGGTTCGTGATCCAAGAAGCTTCTTGAGCTTGGATACCGTACTCACCGAAATGTACTTCAGTACCACCTTTTGCACGTCCACGCATTTTTCCACGATGTTCTCTGCGATACTTCACGCGTTTTGGCAATAACATATTATTTTCCTCCTTCCGCAGTATTCTTCTTAGTTGGAAGGACTTCTCCACGATAGATCCATACTTTTACGCCAAGCTTACCATAAGTAGTGTCAGCTTCAGCAGTAGCATAGTCGATGTCAGCACGAAGTGTGTGCAACGGAACAGTACCTTCACTGTAATATTCAGAACGAGCAATATCTGCACCGCCAAGACGACCAGAAACCATTGTTTTGATTCCTTGTGCTCCAGCACGCATTGTGCGTTGGATTGTTTGTTTTTGTGCACGACGGAATGAAATACGATTTTCAAGTTGACGAGCGATGTTTTCAGCAACTAGCTGAGCATCAAGATCTGCTCTTTTGATTTCAAGGATGTTGATGTGTACACGTTTGCCAGTTAGGCTGTTAAGAGCTTTACGAAGTGCTTCAACTTCAGATCCGCCTTTACCAATTACCATACCTGGTTTAGCCGTGTGGATTGTGATATTTACGCGGTTTGCAGCACGTTCGATTTCTACTTTAGAAACAGACGCGTCAGACAAACGCTTGCTGATGAATTCACGGATTTTCAAGTCTTCATGTAAGAAGTCAGCGTAATCTTTTCCTGCGAACCATTTAGATTCCCAATCACGAATGACGCCAATACGAAGACCTACTGGATTT
Organism: Bacillus sp. FSL K6-2431; assembly: GCF_038005165.1. Classification (NCBI taxonomy): domain Bacteria; kingdom Bacillati; phylum Bacillota; class Bacilli; order Caryophanales; family Bacillaceae; genus Bacillus; species Bacillus sp. FSL K6-2431. The sequence continues at coordinate 1,962,645 of NZ_JBBOSQ010000001.1, forward strand.
ACCTTTTGACCCACGGATTATCCCTCCTTCTTTTCTGATACAACGATTGTAATGTGGCTAGTACGTTTGTTAATTGCGCTCGCACGACCCATAGCACGTGGACGGAATCTCTTAAGTGTTGGACCTTCGTCAACGAATGCTTGAGTAATCACTAGGCTGTTAGCGTCCAACTCGTAGTTGTGCTCAGCGTTTGCGATAGCAGATTTTAATACTTTTTCAATAATTGGTGAAGCAGCCTTAGGTGTAAGGTTTAAGATAGAAACTGCTTCTCCTACTTGCTTACCTCGGATCAGGTCCATTACTAGACGTGCTTTACGAGGAGCAATACGGACTGTTCTTGCGACAGCTTTAGCTTGCATTTAAAAGCCTCCTCTCATTAGCGTCTTGTTTTTTTATCGTCACTAGCATGACCTTTGTAAGTACGGCTTGGTGCGAATTCGCCCAATTTGTGACCTACCATATCTTCAGAAATGAAAACAGGTACATGTTTGCGTCCGTCATAGACAGCGATTGTGTGACCGATGAATTGTGGGAAAATTGTAGAACGACGAGACCAAGTTTTTACGACTTGCTTTTTGTCAGTTTCATTCAATTTCTCGACTTTAGCCATCAAATGATCATCAACAAATGGTCCTTTTTTTAAGCTGCGAGCCATTGTGGAACCTCCCTTCGTGATTGAACTACGGTCCTAAATGAACCGTAGACAACCCCGTTACTTGTTTTTACGACGACGTACAATGAATTTATCAGACTTGTTGGTTTTCTTACGAGTCTTGAATCCAAGAGTCGGTTTGCCCCATGGAGACATTGGTGATTTACGTCCGATTGGAGCACGTCCTTCACCACCACCGTGTGGGTGATCGTTAGGGTTCATTACAGAACCACGAACTGTTGGGCGTACGCCTTTCCAGCGTGAACGTCCAGCTTTACCGATGTTAATTAATTCGTGTTGCTCGTTTCCAACTTGACCGATAGTCGCACGGCAAGCAGAAAGAATCATACGAACTTCTCCTGAGTTCAAACGTACAAGAACGTATTTACCTTCTTTACCAAGAACTTGAGCAGAAGTACCAGCAGAACGAACTAATTGTCCACCTTTACCTGGTTTTAATTCAATGTTATGCACAACTGTACCAACTGGGATGTTGATAAGTGGAAGAGCATTACCTGGTTTGATGTCAGATTCTGGTCCAGAAGTAACTTCAGTACCAACTTGGATTCCTTTCGGAGCAAGAATGTAACGTTTCTCACCATCTGCATAGTTTACAAGAGCGATGTTCGCTGAACGGTTTGGATCATACTCGATTGTAGCAACGCGTCCAGGTATACCGTCTTTATCACGTTTAAAGTCGATGATACGGTATTGACGTTTATGACCGCCACCTTGATGACGAACAGTCATTCTACCTTGGTTGTTACGTCCGCCTTTTCTGTGAAGCGGCGCAAGCAACGATTTTTCTGGTTTGTCAGTCGTGATTTCAGCAAAATCTGAAGTAGTCATGCCACGACGACCATTACTGGTTGGTTTATACTTTTTAATCGCCATTTTGAATTTCCCTCCTTCTTTTTAAGATTTACGCTTCAAAAATTTCGATTTCTTTGCTGTCAGCTGTTAATTTCACGATCGCTTTTCTGCGACGGCTAGTCATACCAGTGTAGCGTCCAACGCGTTTAGATTTCCCTTTGTAATTTTGAACGTTGACTTTCTCAACTTTCACTCCAAAGATTTCTTCAACAGCGTCTTTCACTTCTGTTTTGTTAGCTCTGACATCAACTTCGAACGTGTACTTCTTCTCTGTCATTAGATCAGCAGAACGTTCAGTAATGATAGGGCGCTTTAGAACATCACGAGGATCTTTCATTATGCAAGTCCCTCCTCTACTTTTTCAACCGCTGCTTTAGTGATCAGAAGTTTCTCGTGGTTGACAACGTCAAGAACGTTGATACCGTTAGCTTCAACAACTGTTACTCCAGGGATGTTACGAGCAGATAAAGCAACTGTTTCGTTTGCATCCGCAGTGACGATCAACGCTTTCTTCTCGACAGATAATCCTTTAAGGATGCCTGCGAATTCTTTCGTTTTCACTGCATCAAGAGTCAGATCTTCAAGAACGATGATGTTGTTGTCGATTACTTTAGAAGACAATACTGACTTGATAGCCAAGCGGCGAACTTTTTTAGGTAATTTATAAGAATAGCTGCGTGGTGTTGGACCGAATACGATACCGCCTCCGCGCCATTGTGGTGAACGGATAGAACCTTGACGAGCACGACCAGTACCCTTCTGTCTCCAAGGCTTACGACCTCCGCCACGTACTTCAGAACGAGTTTTTACTTTGTGAGTTCCTTGACGTAAGGAAGCTCTTTGCATAAGAATAGCATCGAATACTACGCTTTCGTTTGGCTCGATTCCAAACACAGAAGCGTTTAATTCGATTTCACCGTTAGTAGAACCGTTTTGGTTAAATAATGCTACTTTTGGCATGACTTGTTTCCTCCTTTCCTAAGAGAGTTATTTAGATTTAACTGCACTCTTTACAGTTACTAGAGATTTTTTAGCTCCTGGTACATTTCCTTTGATCAATAGAAGATTGCGTTCTGCATCAACTTTAACGATCTCAAGGTTTTGGACAGTGATTTGCTCTCCGCCCATACGACCTGGAAGAAGTTTACCTTTGAATACTCGGTTTGGATCAACAGGTCCCATTGAACCAGGACGACGGTGGTAACGTGAACCGTGAGTCATTGGTCCGCGTGATTGTCCGTGGCGCTTGATAGCCCCTTGGAATCCTTTACCTTTTGATGTTCCTGTTACATCTACGATATCTCCATTTGCGAAAATATCAACTTTGACTTCCTGACCAACTTCATACGCATCTAACTCCGCACCGCGTAATTCTTTTACGAAGCGCTTAGGAGCAGTTTCCGCTTTAGCAACGTGGCCCTTCTCTGGTTTGTTAGAAAGCTTTTCACGTTTGTCGTCAAAACCGATTTGGATTGCTTCATAGCCATCCGTGTCAGCAGTCTTCTTTTGAAGAACAACGTTAGCAGCAGCCTCAACAACAGTTACAGGGATAAGATCACCGTTTTCTGCGAATACTTGCGTCATACCAATTTTTCTACCTAAGATTCCTTTGGTCATTAGTCACACCTCCTATAATATGTGTTTTCTATTTGAATTAAAGTTTGATTTCGATATCTACACCAGATGGTAAATCTAAACGCATAAGTGCATCAACTGTTTGTGGAGTTGGATTCACGATGTCGATTAGACGTTTGTGAGTACGCATCTCAAATTGCTCACGAGAATCTTTGTACTTATGCACCGCACGAAGGATTGTGTAAACTGATTTTTCAGTTGGAAGCGGAATTGGACCAGATACACTAGCACCAGAACGCTTAGCCGTTTCAACAATCTTCTCAGCAGATTGATCAAGAATTCTATGATCATATGCTTTTAAACGAATACGAATTTTTTGTTTTGCCATTATTTTCCCTCCTTTTCGCCTACTTACGTTAGACAGTTCTCCGTGAGAAAAACCTGATCACCTTGCCATGGCAAAGCGGCCGGGTGTGTCAGCAACCTCTCACTTCATCGCAGTCAAAGACCAACATGCACTATTGTACCAAATTGGCCTGCGTGTTGCAATAATAAATCGGATAAATTTATGATTTGCACACTTTTCATATTATACAGGGGTTGAGCCTATAAATCAAGCTTTCCCTGAAGATGATGTACAGCCGTCTTTTTTATGGTACGAATAAATTCTTCTGGTTCTTCTAGATGCGGGGAATGTGCAGATTCTTTAAAGGTGAACCATTCTTTGACTGGTGCTGTTAATTGCTCAACATAAGGTTTTGATACAGCAGCTGGTGTAATCATGTCATATTCACCAATGATAAAGTAACAAGGTATTAATATAGTAGAAACTCGGTATTCAATGCTCTCATTCATCAATTCATTCCATAGCATGTCCTGACTAAGCTTCTGTCCTTTAAGGAAATTCCACTTATCTTTGAGCTGATATTCCTTACTAAAAAGAAATCCGCGTAGCATTTGAATCAGCGGCTTCCACCTATGTGTGAGACCTACGCTTCCGAGCTCTTTATATAGAGAGAACAGAGCATGAGCTGATATTCGTTTCCACGGAGGAGGCGTCAGTAATCGCAGGCACCAAGTAAACAACCGATTTCGTTCGCATTTCTCCAAAAGAAGCTTGTATGACACAATATCTTCTTTTATTACATCTACTACCTGACTAATTCCATAATAAGCGTGATATAGATCTGGGCGCTTATGTACTGCTTGTATGGCGATTAATGACCCCCATGAATATCCGGCGATGTACAATTTTGATTGACCTAGATATGAAAGGACTTTCTCTGTCAGTTCAATCGTATCTTCAATAAATTGCTGAATGGTCATGGAAGTATTGGGGAGGTTCTTTTGATAGGAAAGTCCCGCACCTCGCTGATCCCAATGAACCACTGTAAAATCTTGATTAAGTTCCTCATGAAATGAGTCGATATAGCTGATTTGAGCGGAGCCGGGCCCACCGTGTAAAAATAATAGAACAGGCTTCGCTTCACTTGTGTGATCTTCTTTGATCATAATCCATTGGTCAACCCCGCCGATTAACCATTTCTTCAAATATGTCTTCGCCATTCCAGTGATCCTCTCGGTTCCATTTAGATTCTATAGCTTATAGTAGCCGTTCTGATCTGGAAAAGCAAAAAAAGAGACCCTTTTGCAAGGAGTCTCTTTTAAATGTTTATTACTTAATGATATTTGAAACGACGCCAGAACCTACAGTACGTCCACCCTCACGGATAGAGAAACGAGTTCCTTCTTCGATAGCGATAGTAGAGATAAGTTCAACTTCCATCTCAGTGTTATCGCCAGGCATAACCATTTCAGTACCTTCTGGAAGATGTACGATACCAGTTACGTCAGTTGTACGGAAGTAGAACTGCGGACGGTAGTTAGCGAAGAATGGAGTATGACGTCCACCCTCTTCTTTAGAAAGTACATAAACTTCAGCTTTGAAACGGCTATGTGGAGTGATTGTACCTGGTTTAGCAAGTACTTGACCACGTTGGATATCTTCACGAGATACACCACGAAGTAGTGCACCGATGTTGTCACCAGCTTCAGCATAGTCAAGAAGTTTACGGAACATTTCAACACCTGTAACAGTTGTTTTACCATTGTCTTCTTGAAGACCGATGATTTCAACTTCGTCACCGACTTTAACTTGTCCACGCTCAACACGACCAGTAGCAACAGTTCCACGACCAGTGATTGAGAATACATCCTCAACTGGCATCATGAATGGCTTCTCAATGTCACGTTCTGGAGTTGGGATGTACTCATCAACCGCATCCATAAGTTCAAAGATTTTTGCTTCGTAATCAGCATCTCCTTCAAGAGCTTTAAGAGCAGAACCTTTGATAACTGGAACATCATCACCAGGGAAGTCATAGTCAGAAAGAAGGTCACGAACTTCCATTTCAACAAGTTCAAGTAACTCTTCATCGTCAACCATGTCACATTTGTTAAGGAATACTACGATGTATGGTACACCTACGTTACGAGAAAGTAGGATGTGCTCACGTGTTTGTGGCATTGGACCATCAGCAGCAGATACTACTAAGATCGCGCCGTCCATTTGAGCAGCACCAGTGATCATGTTTTTAACGTAGTCAGCGTGTCCTGGGCAGTCTACGTGTGCATAGTGACGAGTGTCTGTTTCATACTCGACGTGTGAAGTTGAGATTGTGATTCCACGCTCGCGCTCTTCTGGAGCACCATCGATTTGGTCATATCCCATAGCTGATCCTTTACCAGACTTCTTATGAAGAACTGTTGAGATAGCAGCAGTTAGAGTTGTTTTACCATGGTCAACGTGTCCAATTGTACCAATGTTAGCATGCGATTTGGAACGGTCGAATTTTTCTTTAGCCATTCTAAAAATCCTCCTTAAAGGTTCATTGTATTTGGTATAGAGTGATAGAAAGTGAAGAGTTACCTCTCACTTTCTGATCTTCAATAGTAGTTATACTTTAGTTTAAAGGCAAAATCAATTATTCACCTTTATTTTTTTTGATGATTTCTTCACTGATGCTCTTAGGCACTTCTTCGTAGTGATCCATGTGCATAGTGAAAGTACCGCGTCCTTGTGTGTTAGAACGGAGTGAAGTTGCATATCCGAACATTTCAGAAAGTGGAACCATTGCGCGAACAACTTGAGCGTTACCGCGAGCTTCCATACCTTCTACACGTCCACGACGAGATGTGATATCACCCATGATGTCTCCCATGTATTCTTCAGGGATAACGACTTCCACTTTCATCATTGGCTCAAGTAGAACTGGGTTACATTTGCTGACAGCATTTTTCAATGCCATAGATGCAGCAATTTTAAACGCCATTTCGTTCGAGTCAACATCGTGGTATGATCCATCAAATAATTTAGCTTTGATGTCGATTAATGGGAATCCAGCTAATACACCATTTTCAAGTGAATCTTCAAGACCTGCTTGAATAGCTGGAATGTATTCACGAGGAACAACCCCACCGACGATTGCATTTTGGAATTCGAAGCCTGCGCCTTCTTCGTTTGGTTCGAATTCGATCCAAACGTGTCCGAACTGACCACGTCCACCAGACTGACGTACGAATTTACCTTCAACTTTTGCACCAGAACGGAATGTTTCACGGTACGCAACTTGAGGAGCACCTACGTTAGCTTCAACCTTGAACTCACGCTTCATACGGTCAACAATGATATCAAGGTGAAGCTCACCCATACCAGAGATGATCGTTTGACCAGTTTCAGGGTTTGTTTGTGTACGGAATGTTGGATCCTCTTCAGCTAGTTTAGCTAAAGCGATACCCATTTTATCTTGGTCAGCTTTTGATTTAGGCTCGATTGCTACATCGATAACTGGCTCTGGGAATTCCATAGACTCAAGGATAACAGTATCTTTCTCGTCACAAAGAGTGTCACCAGTAGATGTATCTTTAAGACCAACAGCTGCTGCGATATCCCCTGCATATACAGTAGAGATTTCTTCACGGCTGTTTGCGTGCATTTGAAGGATACGTCCAACACGCTCACGCTTGTTCTTAGAAGAGTTCTTCACGTATGAACCTGAAGCAAGTGTTCCAGAGTATACGCGGAAGAAAGTAAGTTTCCCAACATAAGGGTCAGTCATAACTTTAAATGCAAGAGCTGCGAATGGTGCGTCATCAGTAGACTCACGAACAACCTCTTCATTTGAATCTGGCAGGATACCTTTGATTGCAGCAACATCAGTTGGTGCAGGAAGGTAATCAAGCACAGCATCAAGTACAAGCTGAACACCTTTGTTTTTGAAAGCAGATCCAACAAGAACTGGGTAGAATTCAACATTCAACGTTCCTTTACGGATTGCAGCTTTCAATTCAGGAATTGTAATTTCTTCACCCTCAAGGTATTTTTCCATAAGCTCTTCATCAAGCTCAGCGACAGCTTCAATAAGGCTGTTGCGAAGCTCTTCAGCTTTGTCTTTATACTCAGCAGGGATTTCTTGTGCATCAGAGCGAGTTCCAAGGTCATCTTCGTAGAAGTATGCTACGTTATCTACAAGGTCGATGATTCCTTCGAATTGATCTTCAGCGCCGATCGGCAATTGAATTGCATGAGCGTTCGCTTGAAGACGATCTCTTAATGTGCCTACAGAGTAAAGGAAGTCCGCACCGGTTTTATCCATTTTGTTAACGAATACGATACGAGGTACTCCGTAAGTTGTTGCTTGGCGCCAAACTGTTTCAGTTTGTGGCTCTACACCTGATTGTGCATCAAGAACTGCTACCGCACCATCAAGTACACGTAAAGAACGTTCAACTTCAACAGTGAAGTCTACGTGTCCTGGTGTATCGATGATGTTTACACGGTAACCTTTCCATTGTGCTGTAGTAGCAGCAGAAGTGATTGTAATACCACGTTCTTGCTCCTGCTCCATCCAGTCCATTTGGGAAGCTCCTTCGTGAGTTTCACCAATTTTATGGATACGACCAGTGTAGTATAAGATACGCTCAGTCGTTGTCGTTTTACCAGCATCGATGTGAGCCATGATACCAATATTACGAGTTTTGTCTAAGGAGAACTCTCTTGCCATTGGGTAATTTCTCCTTCCTTATTAGGGAATAGTTTTTTTAGTTTGGTATAAATCCTACCAGCGGTAGTGAGCGAATGCTTTGTTCGCTTCTGCCATTTTGTGTGTATCTTCACGTTTCTTAACAGCAGCACCAGTGTTGTTAGCTGCGTCAAGGATTTCGTTAGCAAGACGCTCTTCCATCGTTTTTTCTCCACGAAGACGAGCGTAGTTTACTAACCAGCGAAGACCTAAAGTAGTACGACGGTCTGGGCGAACTTCTACAGGAACTTGGTAGTTAGCTCCACCTACACGACGTGCTTTAACTTCAAGAACTGGCATGATGTTTTTCAAGGCTTGTTCGAAAACCTCCATCGCTTCATTACCAGTACGTTCTTTGATGATATCAAATGACTTGTAGAGAATTGTTTGTGACTTTCCTCTTTTACCGTCGATCATCATTTTGTTGATCAAACGAGATACAAGTTTAGAATTGTAAATTGGATCTGGCAATACGTCTCTTTTTGCTACAGGACCTTTACGTGGCATCTGATAGCCTCCCTTCTCATTTAAAAGGATTTCTATCTGTCTCTCATCTCAATATCATTGTCAGTTGCCTGACTCCACTGATCTGATATCAACTTCTAAAAACCCTTATGTTTGTTTGTATTATTTACTTTGTTTAGGGCGTTTTGTTCCGTATTTAGAACGTCCTTGCATACGACCGTCAACTCCGGCAGTATCAAGCGCACCACGAACGATGTGGTAACGTACACCCGGTAAGTCTTTTACACGTCCGCCACGGATAAGTACTACACTGTGCTCTTGTAGATTATGTCCGATACCAGGAATGTAAGCTGTTACCTCAATCAGGTTAGACAAACGTACACGAGCATATTTACGTAGTGCTGAGTTTGGTTTTTTCGGTGTCATTGTGCCGACACGAGTACAAACCCCGCGCTTCTGTGGAGATGTTACGTTAGTGTGCTCTTTTTTGAAACTGTTGTATCCTTTGTTAAGTGCAGGAGACTTTGAGTTTTCAACTTTACTCACGCGTCCTTTGCGTATTAGCTGATTAATTGTAGGCATGTTGTTATTCCTCCCTTCGTTGCTTTTTTTATAACCCACATACCCAGGTGGTTCATTAAAAGGCAAAAAACAATGCTTTTGCATTTACACATGCAAAAACAAAACAAGTACGCTATAACATAATGGCAACAGCTGCTGCCCCAACTTCAATTCCGCAGGCTTTGCCGAGCTTTTTCATGGAATCTACCACTAAAATGTCTACACCCTTCTCTTGCGCTAGTTTTGTTACACTAGCTGTTAAAGCAGGATCAGCATCTTTCGCTACGACGATTTCCTTTACTGAATCTCGTTTCAGAGCTTTTACTGTTTGCTTCGTACCAATAATAATGGATTGAGCCTGTGATACTTTATCATAAGACATCGAATATCCTCCAAAGTAACAGGTTTTATTTTGAGCACCTTGGTTATATTATCATCATGGCAGAAGGATGTCAATATCATATGACAGATTATCTTGACATCCTTCACCATTTTTTGATGATTTTATAGGAATCTCACGAGAAAGATTACTCTACAGGCACCATATCGTCAGACGGTTGCACTTGTGAAACCGGCTTAACTTTACGGTAGTTTGGCATTCCTGTTCCAGCTGGAACAAGTTTACCGATGATAACATTCTCTTTCAAGCCAAGCAGTTCATCACGTTTTCCTTTGATCGCCGCATCTGTTAGGACACGAGTCGTTTCTTGGAAGGATGCTGCAGACAAGAATGAGTCTGTTTCAAGCGATGCTTTTGTAATACCAAGAAGAACTGGGCGGCCTGTTGCAGGGCGCTTGCCTTCGAATAGTACTTTTTTGTTCGCTTCAGTGAATTGATGTACATCAAGAAGTGTGCCTGGTAATACATCTGTATCCCCTGCATCAGCGACACGCACTTTACGAAGCATTTGGCGAACCATTACCTCAACGTGCTTATCTCCGATTTCTACCCCTTGCATACGGTATACTTTTTGTACTTCATGAAGCAGATATTCTTGAACAGCTGTCATGTCAGTCACTTTAAGAAGTTCTTTCGGATCGATCGAACCTTCTGTCAGTACTTGACCACGAGTAACTTTGTCACCTTCAACAACTTTCAGACGTGCATTGTAAGGAGCTGTGTAAGAGCGAGTTTCAACGTCGCCTTGAACCACAATTTCCTGCTGCTTGTCACGAACATCGTTAATTTCAGCAACGACACCATCAATTTCAGAAATCGTCGCTTGCCCTTTCGGATTACGCGCTTCAAATAGCTCTTGGATACGAGGTAAACCTTGTGTGATATCGTCTCCTGCTACCCCACCGGTGTGGAACGTACGCATTGTAAGCTGTGTTCCTGGCTCACCGATTGATTGAGCAGCGATGATTCCAACTGCTTCACCGACTTCAACGTCAGTACCAGTTGCAAGGTTACGGCCGTAGCATCGTTTACATACACCATGAGGCGTGTTACATGTAAATGCAGAACGGATCCATACTTCCTCAATTCCTGCTTCAACTACTTCAAGTGCTTTATCTTCATCAATTAGTTCGTTTTCGCCAACAATGACTTCGCCCGTTTCAGGATGAACAATTGGTTTTCTTGCAAAACGTCCAATTAGACGTTCTTCAAGTTTCTCAATAATTTCATTTCCTTCTCTAATGGACTTTGCCAAGATACCACGGTCTGTACCGCAATCTGTTTCACGGATGATAACATCCTGTGCAACGTCGACGAGACGACGCGTGAGGTAACCTGAGTCAGCTGTTTTAAGGGCTGTATCGGCAAGACCTTTACGCGCTCCGTGAGTGGAAATAAAGTATTCCAATACGGTTAAACCTTCACGGAAACTAGATTTGATCGGAAGTTCAATGATACGTCCAGCCGGGTTGGCCATCAGACCACGCATACCAGCCAGCTGAGTGAAGTTAGATGCGTTACCACGCGCCCCAGAGTCACTCATCATGTAGATTGGGTTGACTTCATCAAGGGACTTCATCAGTTTACCTTGGATGACATCTTTAGAAGAACTCCAGATCGAAATGACTCTCTCGTAACGCTCTTCTTCAGTAATCAAACCACGTCTGAATTGCTTCATGACGTTATCTACTTTTGCTTGCGCTTCTTCGAGGATCTTCTGTTTATCATCTAATACGACGATATCAGACACCCCAACCGTAATACCCGCTTTAGTAGAGTATTTGAAACCAAGATTTTTCATGCGGTCAAGCATTTTAGATGTCTCAGTGATATGGAATCTCTTAAAGATTTCCGCAATGATTTTACCTAAAATACCTTTTTTGAACGGCGCATTGATTTCTTGTTTCTCAATCGCAGCTTTGACATCTTCACCTTTTTCAAGGAAGAAGCGGTCAGGCGTTTTTTCTTCAATATTGCTCTTTGTCGGCTCATTCATGTAAGGGAATGATTCCGGTAAGATTTCGTTAAAGATTAGTTTTCCAACTGTTGTAATCAACAATTTAGAACGCTGTTCATCAGTGAATGTCACATTCTTCAACGAGTTAGCTGCAACAGCTACACGTGTATGAAGATGCACATACCCATTTTGATAAGCTAGAAGGGCTTCGTTCGTATCTTTGAAGATCATACCTTCTCCGATAGCACCTTTACGCTCAAGTGTAAGGTAGTAGTTACCAAGCACCATATCCTGAGATGGCGTAACAACAGGTTTTCCATCTTTCGGGTTCAAAATGTTTTGAGCAGCAAGCATTAAGATACGAGCTTCAGCTTGAGCCTCAGCAGATAATGGTACGTGAACCGCCATTTGGTCACCGTCAAAGTCAGCGTTGTAGGCTGTACATACAAGTGGATGCAGACGAATTGCGCGTCCTTCCACAAGTGTAGGTTCAAACGCTTGAATACCAAGTCTGTGAAGAGTCGGTGCACGGTTTAGTAAGACTGGATGCTCACGAATCACTGATTCTAAAACATCCCATACTTCCGGCTGCACGCGCTCAATTTTACGCTTCGCACTCTTGATGTTGTGAGCTAAACCTTTTTCAACAAGCTCCTTCATCACGAATGGTTTGAATAATTCAAGAGCCATTTCTTTCGGAAGTCCACACTGATACATTTTCAAATGTGGTCCTACGACGATAACGGAACGTCCAGAATAGTCAACACGTTTACCAAGCAAGTTTTGACGGAAACGTCCTTGTTTCCCTTTCAGCATATGAGAAAGAGATTTCAATGGTCTGTTTCCTGGTCCTGTTACTGGTCGGCCTCTACGTCCATTATCAATCAAGGCATCGACAGCTTCTTGAAGCATACGCTTCTCGTTCTGAACGATGATGCTTGGCGCGCCAAGATCTAATAAACGTTTCAGACGATTATTACGGTTGATGACACGACGATAAAGGTCGTTTAAGTCAGAAGTAGCAAAACGTCCACCATCAAGCTGAACCATTGGACGTAATTCTGGCGGAATAACCGGAAGTACATCAAGAATCATCCATGATGGTTTGTTTCCTGAGTTACGGAAGGCTTCTAGCACTTCAAGGCGTTTAATCGCACGAGTACGACGCTGTCCTTGAGCAGTTTTCAGCTCTTCTTTCAGTGCATCTACTTCTTTTACAAGATCGATATCTTGAAGAAGTTTATTGATTGCTTCTGCACCCATAGCTGCTTGGAATGTATTACCGTATTTATCTAAATAAGCACGGAATTCCTTCTCAGAAAGAAGTTGTTTCTTCTCAAGCGGTGTGTTGCCAGGATCTGTCACGACGTATGAAGCGAAGTAAATCACTTCTTCTAACGCACGTGGTGACATATCAAGAACAAGACCCATACGGCTTGGGATACCTTTGAAATACCAAATGTGGGAAACTGGGGCAGCCAGTTCGATATGCCCCATTCTCTCACGACGGACTTTTGCCCGTGTTACTTCTACACCACAACGGTCACATACAACACCCTTATAACGAACGCGTTTATACTTTCCACAATGACATTCCCAGTCTTTTTGTGGTCCGAAGATACGTTCACAAAAGAGACCATCTTTTTCAGGTTTCAGTGTACGATAGTTAATCGTTTCAGGCTTTTTCACTTCACCAAAAGACCAAGAACGGATTTTATCAGGTGATGCGAGACCGATGTTCATATACTCAAAATTGTTCACATCTAGCAAGGGGCCTACCTCCCTTTTAATCTTCGGGTTATACCCTAGTCACTTGCTCTAATCGTTTCTGCTATTCTTTTGTGACTGCGTCACGTTCAAGATCGACAGGTGCGAGGTCTGCAGCATCTTCGTCATTAGATAACGCTAATCCGTCTGCTTTCTTCGTTTCCTCATCGTCTTCTAAATCTCTCATTTCTATCTCTTCTTCATCGCCAGATAGGATTTTGACATCCATACCTAAACTTTGAAGTTCTTTAATTAACACTTTGAATGATTCAGGGACACCTGGTTCAGGGACGTTATCCCCTTTGACGATGGCTTCGTATGTTTTCACACGACCCACAACGTCATCCGATTTAACTGTTAAGATCTCTTGAAGTGTGTATGCTGCACCGTAAGCTTCAAGTGCCCATACTTCCATCTCTCCGAAACGCTGACCACCAAACTGTGCTTTACCGCCAAGTGGCTGCTGCGTAACAAGTGAGTATGGTCCAGTTGAACGAGCGTGAAGTTTGTCGTCAACCATGTGAGCCAGTTTGATCATGTACATGATTCCGACTGATACACGGTTATCGAATGGTTCACCAGTTCGACCATCATAAAGGACTGTTTTCGCATCACGGGACATACCTGCTTCTTCAAGCGTTTCCCAAACATCTTCCTCACGCGCACCATCAAATACTGGTGACGCAATGTGGATGCCAAGGTAACGTGCAGCCATACCCATATGAAGCTCAAGTACCTGACCGATGTTCATACGAGATGGTACCCCTAGAGGGTTTAACATGATATCAATCGGTGTTCCATCTGGAAGATACGGCATATCTTCTTCTGGAAGGATTTTAGAGATAACCCCTTTGTTACCATGTCGTCCAGCCATTTTGTCACCTTCAGAAATTTTACGCTTCTGAACGATGTATACGCGGACTAATTGGTTAACACCTGGAGGTAATTCATCTCCATCTTCACGGTTAAAGACTTTGACATCGTGGATAATTCCGCCGCCGCCGTGTGGAACACGTAGAGATGTATCACGTACTTCACGAGCCTTTTCACCGAAGATTGCATGTAATAGACGTTCTTCAGCTGTTAGTTCTGTTACACCTTTAGGCGTTACTTTCCCTACAAGAAGGTCTCCGTCTTTTACTTCTGCACCGATACGGATGATTCCACGCTCGTCAAGGTTGCGTAAAGCATCTTCCCCAACGTTTGGAATATCACGAGTGATTTCTTCCGGTCCAAGCTTTGTATCACGAGCTTCTGATTCATATTCTTCAATATGGATAGACGTGTAGACGTCATCTTTTACAAGGCGCTCACTCATGATGATCGCATCCTCGTAGTTATAACCGTCCCAAGTCATGAAGCCGACCATGACGTTACGTCCTAGAGCCAATTCACCTTTTTCCATTGAAGGACCGTCTGCAAGGATTTCTCCTTTTACGACTTCATCTCCAACACTTACGATTGGACGCTGGTTGTAGCAAGTCCCTTGGTTAGAGCGGACAAATTTCAGCAAGCTGTATTTGTCTAGGTTTCCTTTGACTTGTTGTCCGTCGACATCTTCATAGCGGCGAACCCAAATATTTTTAGCTTCAACACGTTCTACAACACCTGGGTAACGGCAGATGACAGCAGCACCAGAGTCTTTACCTGATACATACTCCATACCTGTACCAACAATCGGTGATTCCGGCTGCATCAAAGGCACAGCCTGACGTTGCATGTTTGCTCCCATTAGAGCACGGTTAGAGTCATCGTTTTCTAGGAATGGGATACATGCTGTCGCTGCAGAAACAACCTGCTTTGGCGAAACGTCCATGTAGTCAACGCGGTTTCGAGGAACAACGGTGTTTTCTCCTCTGAAACGAGCAATGATATTATCATCGATAAACGAACCATCTTCACCTAATATAGCGTTCGCTTGTGCTACTACGTAGTTATCCTCTTCATCCGCAGTTAAGTAATCGATTCTTGGTGTCACTTTACCTGTTTCAGGATCAACCCGGCGGTAAGGTGTTTCAATAAAGCCGAAACGATTCACTTTTGCAAATGAAGATAGAGAGTTGATCAAACCAATGTTTGGACCCTCTGGTGTTTCAATCGGACACATACGACCATAGTGAGAGTAGTGAACGTCACGAACTTCCATTCCTGCACGCTCACGTGTCAAACCACCAGGCCCAAGCGCTGACAGACGACGTTTGTGCGTCAATTCAGCAAGCGGGTTTGTTTGATCCATGAACTGAGAAAGCTGAGAGCTACCAAAGAACTCTTTGATAGAAGCGATCACAGGACGGATGTTGATCAGTTGCTGAGGTGTGATCGTGTTTGTGTCTTGGATCGACATTCTTTCACGAACAACACGCTCCATTCTGCTTAAACCAATACGGAATTGGTTTTGCAGAAGCTCACCTACAGAACGCAGGCGACGGTTACCAAGGTGATCGATATCATCTGTGTCACCTACACCATGAAGAAGGTTGAAGAAGTAACTGATCGATGCAATGATGTCAGAAGGCGTGATGTTTTTCACAGCTTCCTCTACGTATGCATTACCGATCACGTTGATCACTTGCTCGCCTTCTTGATCAGACGGTGCATAAATCTTAATAGATTGAAGTTCTACTTCATCTTCTACTACGCCACCATTTGGATAAAGCTTTCTAAATCCGATGCCGTTTTCTAAGTATGGAAGAACTTTATCAAGAACTCTTCTGTCTAAAATTTGACCTTTTTCTGCTAGGATTTCACCTGTTTCAGGGTCAACTAACGTTTCAGCCAATTTTTGATTGAACAGTCTATTTTTAATATGAAGCTTTTTATTAATCTTGTAGCGTCCAACATTTGCTAGGTCATATCTCTTCGGATCGAAGAAGCGAGAGTCTAGCAGGCTTTTCGCATTTTCAACAGTTGGCGGCTCTCCAGGACGGAGGCGCTCGTAGATTTCGAGAAGTGCTTTATCCGCATTCTCTGTATTGTCTTTTTCCAGCGTGTTGCGTAAGTATTCATTCTCGCCAATGAGGTCAAGAATCTCTTGATCAGAGCTGAAGCCGAGAGCACGCAAAAGAACCGTAACCGGCAACTTACGTGTGCGATCGATGCGTACATAGACTACATCCTTCGCATCAGTTTCGTATTCTAACCATGCGCCACGGTTTGGAATGACAGTCGCAGTAAAACCTTTTTTACCGTTTTTGTCTACTTTACCACTGAAATATACACTTGGAGAACGTACTAACTGAGAAACGATTACACGTTCCGCACCGTTAATGATAAAAGTACCTGTGTCTGTCATGATTGGGAAATCACCCATGAACACATCTTGGTCTTTTACTTCTCCAGTTTCTTTGTTAATTAAACGAACTTTTACTCTTAGTGGAGCAGAGTAAGTTACATCACGTTCTTTTGATTCTGCTACAGGATACTTAGGATCCCCTAGGCTGTAATCAATGAATTCAAGAGAAAGGTTACCAGTAAAATCCTCAATTGGGGATATATCTTGAAACATCTCTCTAAGACCCTCATCAAGAAACCACTGATAAGAAGAGGTTTGAATTTCAATGAGATTTGGTAATTCTAACACTTCGCTTATGCGTGCGTAGCTTCTGCGCTGGCGGTGTCGTCCATACTGAACTAGTTGACCTGTCAACTGATTCACCCCTCAAATCATGCGTATTATATGTGTAAAAAGTATTTCAGCCTTTCAAATGTCAGTAAAGAAATACTTTTACAAGACAAAAGAAAAAAGGGTTTCTAAAATAAGAAAACCACATCCAAAAACAAATACCGATTTTATTAGTTTTCCCAAATATGCATAATTTATACAAAACAGTTGTTTTTTAAGCCTATTAAGCAAAATATACACATTGGCATTTTATAATGTTAACACAGCTAGGAAACTGCGTCAAACTTTTTTAGCTTTGATAATATAGTAGCCCTTTTTTTTCAATACAACTTCGACTTCTCCAAAGAGCTGTTCTAATTTCTCAATCGCAGATGGTCCGCCCTGCTTTTTCTGAATAACCACCCACAACTCACCTTCCGGCAATAAATGATCAGCACTTTTTTCAAAGATCGCATGTACAACTTTCTTCCCTGCCCGTATTGGGGGATTGGTCAGTATAGAGGCAAAAGCAGCTGATGAATGAACATTCGAGAACAAATCACTTTGATAGATGCGGACATTATCAACGCGATTATGTTTAGCGTTTTCCTTTGAAAGTTCGACTGCTCTTTCGTTCACATCAATCATATGAATGGTGCGGCTCGTCATTTCGTTTGCTAACGATAAGCCAATCGGTCCATAACCGCAACCGACATCTAAGACATCGCCATCCACGTCAGGTTCTTCAAAAGCTTCAATTAAAAGCCTTGAACCAAAGTCGACTTCTTTCTTAGAAAACACTCCACTGTCACTTGTAAAAGTAAAGGTACGGTTTCTCAAGGTGAAGTCCCATGTCTGTTTATTGCTTTTCACTGATGGCTTTTCCGTATAATAGTGGTCACTCATGGTGAATGGACCTCCTCTGGATTCAATCGTTTCAGGAGAATAGAAAAGAAAAAGCCCGCCAATAAAAGCGAGCTTTCCCAAAAGATTAGGCGAAGATTACTTAACTTCTACAGAAGCGCCAACTTCTTCAAGCTTAGCTTTAAGTTCTTCAGCTTCTTCTTTAGCAATACCTTCTTTAAGTGGTTTTGGAGTGTTGTCAACAAGTTCTTTAGCTTCTTTCAAGCCAAGACCAGTGATTTCACGAACCACTTTGATAACTT
The DNA here is from genome assembly GCF_038005165.1 of Bacillus sp. FSL K6-2431. Classification (NCBI taxonomy): domain Bacteria; kingdom Bacillati; phylum Bacillota; class Bacilli; order Caryophanales; family Bacillaceae; genus Bacillus; species Bacillus sp. FSL K6-2431. The sequence continues at coordinate 1,980,743 of NZ_JBBOSQ010000001.1, forward strand.
TGATTTTTTGGTCTCCAGCACCAGCAAGTACTAGATCAAAATCAGTTTTCTCTTCAGCAGCGGCACCACCAGCTGCAGCTACAGCTACAGGAGCAGCAGCAGTTACGCCAAATTCTTCTTCGATTGCTTTTACTAAGTCGTTTAACTCAAGTACAGTTGCTTCTTTAACTGAAGCAATGATTTCTTCGATATTTAAAGCCATTTGTAATTCCTCCATTTTAAGTTTTTTACGTTAAGTACGCATTAAGCGCCTTGTTCTTCTTTTTGATCTGCAACTGCTTTAGTAGCAAGAGCAAGGTTACGAACTGGAGCTTGAAGAACGCTAAGCAACATAGATAGTAAGCCTTCGCGAGACGGAAGTTCCGCAAGAGCCTTCACTTCTTCTACAGTCGCTACGTTTCCTTCGATGACACCAGCTTTGATTTCTAAAGCTTCGTGGCTTTTCGCAAATTCGTTGATGATTTTCGCAGGTGCGATAACATCTTCGTTACTGAATGCGATAGCGTTTGGACCTGTTAAGAAATCGTTTAAACCTGTTAGTTCAACTTGTTCAACTGCACGGCGAGTCAAAGTGTTTTTGTAAACTTTGAATTCTACGCCAGCGTCACGAAGCTGTTTACGAAGTTCAGTCACTTCAGAAACTGAAAGACCGCGGTAATCTACAATTACAGTAGACATACTATCTTTAAATTTAGAAGTAATTTCATCAACGACAACTTTTTTTGTATCGATTGCATTGCTCATGGTTACACCTCCTGTACATTGTTTGTGTAACACTTATACCGATCAGGCCATCACGTTCCTAACGAACGGTTCTCCATATAAAAAGCCTCCATTAAGACATGGAGGCTGTATATACAAGCATACGTTAACGTAAGACTGTGACATATACACCTCGGCGGGTTAATTAAGCCATAAGGCCCCTGCTGTCTACGGTATAAATGGACATATTCTATTTTACAACATTTTGATATTATCAAAATGATTGTGATAAGTCAAGATTTATTTTGCAGAGAAAGAAGATGGATCCACTTTCACACCAGGGCCCATAGTAGATGTAACAGAAACGTTTTTCACGTATACACCTTTAGCCGCTGCAGGTTTTGCTTTAAGGATTGTGTCATAGATTGTTGCAAAGTTCTCAACAAGCTTTTCGTCCTCGAAAGAAACCTTTCCGATTGGCGCGTGGATGTTACCAGCTTTATCAACGCGGTATTCTACTTTACCAGCTTTGATTTCATTGATTGCTTTTTCTACTTCGAATGTAACAGTTCCTGTTTTAGGGTTTGGCATAAGACCTTTTGGTCCAAGTACACGACCGATCTTACCAACTTCACCCATCATGTCAGGTGTTGCAACGATTACATCGAAATCGAACCAGCCTTGTTGGATTTTAGTGATGTAATCAGAATCTCCAACGTAGTCTGCTCCAGCAGCTTCTGCTTCTTTTGCTTTTTCGCCTTTAGCGAACACAAGAACGCGTTGAGTTTTACCAGTTCCGTTAGGAAGTACAACTGCACCGCGGATTTGTTGGTCGTTTTTACGAGGGTCTACGCCCAAACGAAAAGCAACTTCTACAGTCGCATCAAATTTCGCTGTATTTGCTTTTTTTGTAAGAGAAACAGCTTCAGCTACATCATACGCTTTAGTACGTTCGATTAGCTTAGCAGCTTCTACATACTTTTTACCTTTTTTAGCCATTATAAAAATCCTCCTTATGTGGTTTTAGCGGAATAACCTCCCACGAATAAGGGTTGCGAACTTGTCAAAACCAAACTCGCAACCCAACAAGACAATAAATTAATCTTCGATGACAATACCCATACTGCGTGCAGTACCTTCAACCATGCGCATAGCTGATTCAACGCTAGCAGCGTTTAAGTCAGGCATTTTTGTTTCCGCGATTTCGCGTACTTTATCACGCTTAACAGTTGCCACTTTATTACGGTTAGGTTCACCAGAACCAGACTCAATACCAGCTGCTTTTTTAAGTAAAACTGCAGCAGGTGGAGTTTTAGTAATAAATGTAAATGAACGGTCTTCAAAAACCGAAATTTCAACAGGAATGATAAGACCAGCTTGGTCAGCTGTACGAGCATTAAACTCCTTACAGAATCCCATGATATTAACACCGGCTTGACCTAGTGCAGGTCCAACTGGTGGAGCTGGGTTAGCTTTTCCAGCAGGAATTTGCAATTTAACAACTTTAACTACTTTTTTAGCCACGAGACACACCTCCTTAAAGTCCGTGATGTGGTAATAGGGGAATCCCCCTCCCACTCAACAACTTCATTCTTTATATGAATGACGAAATAACTAGCTAGCGATCTTGAGCGAACTCAAGACGTACCTTTGCTATATTACCACTTCTATACACTCATTTCAAGCTCTTTTGAATTACAATTTATCGATCTGCGTGAACTCAAGTTCCACGGGTGTTTCTCTACCAAACATATTAACGAATACTTTGACTTTGCTTTTATCATAATCAATCTCTTCGATAGAGCCTGTGAAGTTCGCAAATGGTCCGTCGATGACCTTGACCGTTTCTTTCAATTCAAAGTCGATTTCTGTTTTGCGTTCTTCAAGACCCATTCTCTTCAGAATGGTTTCAGCTTCGCCTGGCAAAAGCGCTGTCGGCTTTGAGCCTGATCCAGCTGATCCAACGAATCCTGTGACACCTGGTGTATTACGAACAACATACCAAGAGTCGTCAGTCATCACGATTTCCACTAGGACATAGCCAGGGAATACTTTCTTTTTGACAACTTTTTTCTTACCATTTTTAATATCTGTTTCTTCTTCTTCTGGTACAACAACGCGGAAGATCTTATCTTGCATGCCCATTGATTCAACACGCTTTTCCAAGTTCGCTTTTACTTTGTTTTCATAGCCAGAGTACGTATGCACAACATACCAATTCTTTTCCATTTCGTTCAGGACTATTTAGTCCTTCCCTCCCCACATTTCGTAATGTCTATTTGACGAATCTCGAGTACCGGTAAATATTTTCAAGCAATTGAAAAAACCCGTAAAACGGGTTTTTTGGCAAGTCATATTATGATCTATTATAGCACGTTCAGCAGACCATTATTCAAGTATTAATGAATTAATTCGATTAATTGTGAGATTCCTATATCAAGAAAAGAGAAAAAGATTGCAAAGAATACGACTGTTAAAATAACAGTGATTGTGTAACGAATCATTTCGTTTTTCTTTGGCCAGCTGACCTTCTTCATTTCTTTCCCGACACTTTTTAAGAAACTGATAATACGCATTGTAAAAGACCTCCACAGATTAAAGAACGCAAATCTTACTTCGTTTCTAAATGTGTTTTATGTGAATTACAAGTCTTGCAATATTTCTTAACTTCTAATCTTTCAGCTGCTGAAGCATCACTTTTCATTGTCGTATAATTGCGGCTTCCGCAGTCTTTACAGGCTAGAGTAATCTTTTTCCTCATATTTACACCTATTTTCTCGACATCATTTCCTTAGTACCTTATCACAGTGTCGAAAAAGCTGTCAATATAGGTTTGATTAGAGACTAATCTCGCGAAGCTCTAAATATTTCTCTAATTTTCTCTTTACTCTTTGGAGTGCGTTATCAATTGATTTCACATGACGGTTTAAATCTTCAGAAATCTCTTGATAGGATCTGCCATCAAGGTAAAGCACAAGAACCTTTCTTTCCAGCTCGCTTAGTAGTTCACCCATCTTCATTTCGATATCATCAAATTCTTCTTTGCTAATGATTAAATCTTCTGGGTTAAGCGCTTTAGCACCGGAAATGACGTCCAATAATGTTCTGTCTGATTCTTCATCATATATTGGCTTATCTAATGATACATAGGAATTTAACGGGATATGTTTTTGGCGAGTAGCTGTTTTAATTGCGGTGATAATTTGGCGGGTAATACATAATTCTGCAAAAGCCTTAAATGAAGTAAGCTTGTCCTCTCTGAAATCGCGGATAGACTTATAAAGTCCGATCATCCCCTCTTGAACAATGTCCTCTCGATCCGCTCCAATCAAGAAATAAGATCTTGCTTTTGCACGTACAAAATTGCGGTATTTCGTTATTAAGTAATCTAGCGCATCACTATCTCCGACATGAACCCTTTCAATGACTTGTTCATCTTCCAACTGGCAAAATTGCTCTCTGATGGATTTATCCTTGCTGTTGTTTAGATTCACTTCGATCCCCCCGACCGCACCTAGATAGAAATATTATACATTAATGGTTGAAATATCGTCAAGCTATTCTAGATTCCCACGCCGCCATTTTTCAAACGTTTTCAATACATCTTCTGACAATTCAATCTTGGATGCTGGTTTATCAGAAGTAATCTTTTTGACTCTCGTTTCAATCTTTCGTTCGATCACTTCAATCTCTCTTAAAAGCTCTCGAGCCGACTTTCGAAGAGCTCCTTGTCCAAAGATTGCCCATTGTTCTGTAAAGTCTGAGGTCGCCACATGAATCTGCGTCCGAATATTATTCAAATCCTGGGCAAGCTTTTCAATCCGCTCATCAGCTGTTTCATTCTCTCTCGTAAAGATGACCTCTACTCGGTGATTGATCCGCTTTTTTTCGATTCCTTTGACCATATGGGCATCGAATACGACAATGACTCGATACCCTGTGTATGCTTGATATTCTGCTAAATTTTGAATCAGTATGTCTCTGGCTTCTTCAAAGCTGTTTTCCTTTAAGTGCTGCAGCCGTGGCCAAGCACCTATCATGTTGTATCCATCGACTAAGAGGATGTCCATCTCTATTCTCCTAACGGATAACGTTTTCGATACACTTCATACATCAATAGACTAGCGGCAACTGACGCGTTTAACGAAGTGACCTTTCCGGCCATAGGCAGCTTAATCAGAAAATCACACTTTTCTTTGATCAATCGGCCAATCCCTTTTCCTTCACTGCCAATCACGAGAGCAAGCGGCATCGTGCCATCAAATTGTCTGTAATCCTGTTTGGCAGACGCATCTGTTCCCGCAACCCAGATTCCTCTTTCTTTCATCTCATCAAGAGCTCTTGAAAGATTGGTGACTTTGGCAACAGGAATATGTTCAATTGCCCCAGTGGATGCTTTGGCAACGGTTGTCGTTAAGCCGACCGCTCTCCTTTTCGGAATCACAATCCCGTGTGCACCTACAGCATCTGCTGTACGCATAATGGAACCTAAATTATGCGGGTCTTCAATTTCATCTAAGATAAGAAAAAATGGCTGTTCATTCCGCTGTTCAGCGATTTGATATAGATCGTCCAATTCTGCATATTCATATGCTGCTACTTGTGCAACGATTCCCTGGTGCTGACCTGTTACCATTTGATCAAGCTTTTTCCTCGGAACATACTGAATGGTGATATTTTGTTTTTTTGCGAGTTCAATGACCTGCTGGGCTTGTCCTTTTACAGTGTTTTCTGCCATCCAGAGCTTGTATAACTCCCGATCTGACTTCAGTGTTTCAATCACTGCATTTTTCCCAATCACATAATCATGTTGCTGACTCATTTGTCTTCCTCCCTGACGTTCCGATTTCAATCGCCTGACTAATCAGCTCTTCTAAGCGTTCGTCCTGCTTTTCAATAAATAAATAACCCATGAGCGCTTCAAACGCCGTACTATAACGATACGTTTGAACGTCTGTGTTTTTAGGCACTGTGCCTGATTTTGCATTTCTTCCTCTTTTCAGCACCGCTTCTTCTGCTTCAGTGAAAAAGCCTTGCTGCTGTAGCGTAAATAAAATGGCTGCCTGAGATTTAGCTGAAACAATTTTGCTTGCTCGTTTGTGCAGTTCATTTGGTTTTGTCGCCCCCGTTTGGAGGAGGTGATGCCTCACATAGACTTCAAAAATGGCATCACCCATGTAAGCAAGCGCAAGTCCGTTTAACTGTTTACCGTCTTTCAGCTTTTCAAAATTCAACATGACCTATTCTCCTCTTTTCCAGCGAGTACCTTGAGGAGTGTCCTCCAATACAATATTCATGCTCTTTAACTGGTCACGAATTTGATCAGATAGCGCAAAATCACGATTTCTTCTAGCCTCATTGCGTTTTTCAATTAACGCTTCTACTTCTTCATCGAGCGTATGCTTTTCTTCTAATGAAAAGCCAAGAACAGACGTGATTTCTTGGAACAAGCCGATAAATGCCTTGATCACTTCCTCCGAAGTATGATCATTTTCCATATAATAATTCGCCTGTTTTGCAAGTTCGAATAAAACAGAGATCGCATTTGCCGTATTGAAGTCATCATTCATTTCAGAAATAAATGTCGCTCGCTGCTCTTCGACCTTCGCCAGCCATTCAGCATTGTCTTCTGTGATATTCGTGCTGCTCTCGAGGCGATGATGTAAATTGGCATACGACGTTTTGAGCCGGTTAAACGCACTCTTTGTACTCTCTAGCAAATCCATTGAATAGTTAATTGGATGACGGTAGTGAACCGACAACATAAAGAAGCGAAGCACGTCAGGATCTTGTTCTTTCACAATGTCATGCACAAGCACAAAGTTGCCTAGTGATTTTGACATTTTTTCGTTCTCAATATTAATATATCCGTTATGCATCCAATACTTTGCAAAAGGTTTCCCTGTCAAAGCCTCAGATTGAGCGATTTCATTTTCATGGTGAGGGAAGGTTAAATCCTGTCCGCCAGCATGAATGTCGATCGTATCACCTAAATATTTTTTAACCATGGCCGAGCATTCGATGTGCCAGCCTGGTCGTCCTTCGCCCCACGGGCTATCCCATGAGATTTCTTGATCCTTTGCAGCCTTCCATAAAGCAAAGTCCAGCGCATCTCGTTTCTTCTCACCTACACGAATACGGGCACCTGTCTTCAGTTCATCAATCGACTGGTGAGAAAGCTTTCCGTAGCCTTCAAATGAGCGTGTGCTGTAATACACGTCGCCATCCGCTTCATAGGCGTAGCCCTTTTCAATCAATGTCGCAATAAATGCAATGATATCATCCATATTTTCCGTCACTCGCGGGTGAAGGTCAGCTTTTTTGCAGCCTAGTGCACTGACGTCTTCAAAGTAGGCTTGAATAAAGCGGTCAGCAATCGTCGGGACATCTTCCCCGAGTTCATTGGCTGCTTTGATGAGTTTATCATCCACATCTGTAAAGTTTGAGACAAAGTTCACATCATAGCCGCTGTATTCTAAATACTTACGTACAGTGTCATAAACAATAGCAGGCCTTGCATTCCCGATATGAATGTAGTTATAAACGGTTGGTCCGCACACATACATCTTGACCTTTCCTGGCTCAAGCGGGACGAATTCTTCCTTCTTACGTGTCAATGTATTATAAATATTGATTGTCATGATTGTTCTTCCTTTCTGCTCAATGAAGCCAGCTCACCTTTTAGCTTTTCCATTTCTCGTTCCAATTCTTTGAAACGATCAGAAATTGGATCTGGCAAATCTTGATGATTGAGATCACGATTGATTTTCTTACCATTTTGAACGACGACTCGCCCAGGTATACCGACAACAGTAGAATGGTCGGGTACGTCCTTTAACACGACCGACCCCGCTCCAATCTTGGCTCCTTTTCCGACTGTAATGGAACCAAGCACCTTTGCACCTGTCGCAATGAGCGCATCGTCTAAAATGGTCGGGTGCCGCTTTCCCTTTTCTTTCCCTGTTCCCCCTAATGTCACGCCTTGGAAAACAGTGACGTTGTCTCCAATTTCACATGTTTCCCCAATCACCACTCCCATACCGTGGTCAATGAAGAAGCGCCTGCCAATGGTTGCCGCAGGGTGAATTTCAACCCCTGTGAAAAACCGGCTGACCTGAGAAATGATCCGCGCAAGAAAGTACAGCTTCCGCTTATAAAATGCATGCGCGATACGATGAGCCCAAATCGCATGAAGCCCTGAATAGGTTAGCACTACTTCAATATAGCTTCTAGCAGCAGGATCTTGATCAAACACAGTATCAATATCTTCTTTCAGCATTTTGAAAAACACATGCTCCCCCCGTTCTTCCCCATCAATCTCTCTTCGGACTTGCTCTCTTTTTTGGACAAATAAAAAACGCCTCTGCCATATGACAGAGACGTTTTGAAAACGCGGTTCCACTCTGTTTAGAAAGCCCTCATTTCGCAGCCTTCTCAACTTAATCCCATAACGGAGGGTACCGCCCTTGCATACTAACGTACTCGTGTTCCTCAAGGGTCTTGAGGGTGCATTTCCAACGTCTGCCCATAAGTCTCTTTCAGCCGGTGAAGACTCTTTCTGTGATGGACGAAAACATTGTACTTCTCCCTCGCAACGATTTCCTTATATTTGTTTAATGCGGTTTAATACCGTTTCTTTACCTAGTAGTTCAATACTTTGCGGAAGTTCTGGGCCATGCGTTTGTCCTGTGACAGCCACACGAATTGGCATGAATAGTTTCTTGCCTTTATGCCCTGTTTCTTTTTGTACCGCTTTAATAGCAGCCTTGATTTCATCAGGTGTGAAAGATTCAAGTCGTTCAAGCTGACCAGCAAAAGATGCCATGACTTCTGGTACTTGCTCCTCTGCTAGAACTTCCTTTGCCTCTTGATTATACTCAATTTGCTCCTTAAAGAACAACTCTGTTAACTCAACAATTTCTGCTCCATAGCTTAATTGTTCGTGATACAGAGCAATCAGCTTGCGTACCCACGTGTTTTCTTCGTCTGACAGCTGCTCGCTTACCTTGCCTGCCTTTTGAAGATGCGGAAGCGTTAACGCAACAACCTGATCAAGATCAAGTGCCTTCACGTATTGGTTATTCACCCATTTTAGTTTATGCATATCGAATAGAGCTGGTGACTTAGAAAGTCGGTTTACATCGAAAATGTCGATGAATTGCTCTTTTGTAAACAGTTCTTCTTCGCCCACTGGAGACCATCCAAGTAGTGCAATGAAGTTGAATAGGGCTTCTGGTAAATAGCCCAAGTTTTTATATTGCTCGATGAATTGAATAATGGATTCATCACGCTTGCTTAATTTCTTGCGGTTCTCGTTCACAATCAGCGTCATATGTCCGAATAGCGGAACATCCCAGCCGAATGCATTGAAGATCATGATTTGTTTAGGCGTATTCGAAATGTGATCCTCTCCACGGAGAATGTGAGTCATTTTCATCAAATAATCATCCACTGCTACAGCGAAGTTATAAGTTGGCGTACCATCTTTCTTCACAATGACAAAATCACCGATGCCGTCTGTCTCAAATGAAATATCGCCTTTGACCATGTCGTCAAATTTGATAATTTCTCCTTTTGGCACTCGGAAGCGGATGCTTGGCTCTCTTCCTTCAGCAATCAGCTTGTCCTCTTCTTCTTTTGATAAATGACTGCATTTACCAGAATATCGAGGCATTTCACTGCGGGCGATTTGTGCTTCACGCTCTTCCTCTAGCTCTTCAGCCGTACAATAGCACTTATACGCCAAGTCCTTCTCTAGCAGCTCATCATAATACTTTTTATAAATATCATTACGCTCTGATTGTCTGTAAGGGCCGTAGCCGCCATCTTTATCAATGCTCTCATCCCAATCAATACCGAGCCATTGCAGGTGGCGAAGCTGGCTTTCTTCTCCGCCCTCTACATTACGCTTTTGATCCGTATCTTCGATTCGAATAATAAATTTGCCGCCTTGACTGCGTGCGAACAAATAGTTGAAAAGAGCCGTTCTAGCATTCCCAATATGTAAATGACCAGTTGGACTCGGTGCATAACGAACACGCACTTCATTTCCCATGAGTTTAACTTCCTTTCATCTGCATCATGTTGTCTGACACCAATTTTTTATAAACGTATTTTATCATCAAATCCCATTCTCATCAAAATGAGTTTTACTTTTTCTGAAGAAGAACAGTTGCCTGAGAGGCAATTCCTTCGCCTCTTCCTGTAAATCCGAGTTTCTCTGTCGTTGTTGCTTTCACATTCACCTGTGTGACATCTGCCTCAAGCGCTTCTGCAATCTTCTCACACATCGGTTGAATGTAAGGTGCCATTTTGGGCTTTTGCGCCATGATGGTGCAATCAATATTCACAAGTGTGTAGCCTTTTTCCTTTACTAGTGCCCACACATGTTGCAGTAATTTAAAAGAATCCGCATCCTTAAACTCAGGATCTGTGTCTGGGAAATGTCTGCCGATATCTCCTTCAGCAATCGCACCTAGGCAGGCATCTGCCACTGTGTGAAGCAGTACATCAGCGTCTGAATGCCCAAGCAGCCCCTTTTCATAAGGGATGGTGACCCCGCCAATAATCAAAGGTCTTCCCTCTGTTAATTGATGTACATCAAAGCCTTGTCCTATTCTCAACATGATCTAGTACCCTCTTTCCGCATCCATAATTGCCTTGGCAACCAATAAATCATCCGGTGTCGTCAGCTTAATATTGGTGTAATCTCCTTGGACAATATACACGTTTTCACCATGTAATTGTTCCACAAGACTGGCGTCGTCTGTTCCAAGGAAACCGGTCCGCTCTGCATATTCATGCGCCTCTTTTAAAATAGAATGACGAAAAGCTTGTGGGGTCTGGACTGCCCACAAGCTCTGACGTTCAATGGTTTGTTCCACTTTGCCTTCTTGAACGCGTTTGATTGTGTCTTTCACTGGTACCGCTACAACTGCGGAGCCTTTTTCAATCGCTGCTTTAACGAGCAAGTCAATCTGTGTATGCTTAATAAAAGGCCTTGCCCCATCATGAACAAGCACGATGTCCGCATCTTTCACAGCCTTTAATCCTTCGTATACACTTTGCTGACGTTCTTCGCCGCCAGTGACAAGTGAAACAGGCGTTTGAAAAGCGTGTACCTTGAGTAGCCTTTCAAAGTCTTGACGCTCCTCTTCATTGATCGCTAGGATCATGCGTTTGCATTGAGCATGAGCGTCAAACACCTTTAGTGTATGAATAATAACCGGCATTCTTTTCAGCTCAATAAAAAGCTTATTGCGGCCGGCCTTCATTCGTTTCCCCTGCCCCGCAGCCGGAATAACTACTTCATAATACATGTTCGTTCTCCCTTTAGAGCGCCTTCTCCAGAAGTTTTGGCTTCGCAAAAATCATTCTTCCAGCAGCAGTCTGCAGCACACTTGTGACGAGCACATCGATGTCTTTTCCAATGTAATTGCGTCCTTCTTCGACCACAATCATCGTACCGTCATCTAAGTACGCAACACCTTGGTTATGCTCTTTCCCATCTTTAATGACCTGTACCTTCATTTCTTCCCCAGGCAGCACAACCGGTTTCACCGCATTGGCTAGATCATTGATGTTTAACACTGCTACTTTTTGAAGTTCGCATACTTTATTTAAATTAAAATCATTTGTCACAACAACACCTGAAGTTAATTTAGCGAGCTTCACAAGCTTGCTATCAACCTCTTGAATGTCTTCAAAGTCACCTTCGTAAATTTCAACTTTGATATCTAATTCTTTTTGAATACGATTTAAAATATCAAGACCTCTTCGGCCTCTATTTCTCTTTAATACATCAGAAGAGTCTGCAATATGCTGTAATTCCTCGAGCACAAATTGAGGAATGACCATGACGCCTTCTAAGAATCCAGTTTGACAAATATCTGCGATTCTTCCATCAATGATAACACTTGTGTCTAAAATTTTCAGCTTTTTATCTTCTATTTCAGGTTCATCATCGGCTGCTCCTTTTTTCTTGGTGACCTTTGCAGATCGGGAGAACAGCCCCATCATTTCATCCTTCTTCTTAAAGCCTACCTGAAATCCAAGGTATCCTAAAAAGAAAGCCAGGAAAATCGGAATAATGGTACCAAAAATATGATATGGGATATTGTTTAGCGGGATCACGTTTACAATAAGATATGCTAGAATAAGTCCAAATACTAATCCGAAACTTCCAGAAATAAGATCAGGAAGAGGCGCCTTTAATAGAGAATCCTCGATCCATTTCACCCAATTAACCACATAGCCTGTGCACCATTTGCCGATGATAAAGAACACAGCGGCTCCTATTAGTGCTGAAGAGTAAGCATTTGTTATGAAAGGTATGTCCTTTACATTTAACAGCAGAAATAACTCTGGAATGATAAAAATCCCTACAACTGCACCAAAAATGATAAAAAACGCCTGAACGATTCTTTTTAACATACCTTCACCTCCTTTATTTTTCATCTGTCAATCCACCCTCACCTGACATTGATATATGTTTAAGTTTCCTATCATAATCAATAGAAAACAAAAGCATCATTAATATACCCATATTCATCCATTTTTAACCGTGTTTAAGAAAAATTTCTCTTCTTACAGCTGTCGGTCGATATAATGTTTTTCTTGCAGCCTTTTTAATCCTTTTTTTATCTTTTTCGCTCTTACTTCTCCAATTCCTTCTACTTCATCCAAATCTTGTACATCCGCTTCCATAATTCGATCTAACACACCGAACGCTTCAACCACGTTTTCGACGATTGGCATAGGCAGTCTAGGGATTTTGTGAAGCAGTCTGTAACCTCTTGTGTACACATATTCGTCAATATTTGTAGAAACTGGATAGCCAAGTAACTTGTACAGAATGGAATCATCTAAAAGCTCAAAGCTCGACATATCTTGGAGCTGCTTAAGCAGAACATATGGATCTTTAATCTTTTCTTTCACATAATCTTTAATAAATAAAGCCGCTTCCTGCTCCATATCTGTAATCAACTCATTGACTTGCAGACGGATCAAATGCCCTTCTGTTCCGAGCTCTTTGATATACATATTGATTTCATTTTTGATTCTGAGCACCATCTCGTAACGATGGAGCACGGATAATACATCACCAAAGGTCACAAGCTCTTCAAATTCTAGGGCACTTAGCGTAGAAATGGCGTGATCTAAAATGGTTTTATATTTCTCAAGTGTTTGTATCGCTTGGTTGGCCTTCGTTAAAATAAAGCCAATATCTTTCAGCGTATAACGACGATTCCCTTGGTATAAGGTAATGACGTTCCTCCGTTCAGATATCGCAATGATTAAGCAGCCTGTCTGCTTCGCTACACGTTCAGCTGTACGGTGCCTCATGCCTGTTTCCGATGAATGGATCGTTGCATCTGGCATGAGCTGTGTATTCGCATACAAGATCTTTTGACCAGAATCGCTTAAAATAATGGCCCCATCCATCTTAGCCAATTCATATAAATGTGCTGGAGAGAAGGCAGAGTTAATATGAAACCCTCCATCTACAACACTCTTTACTTTGTCGTTATAACCAACAACAATAAGCCCGCCAGTATTTGCCCTCAGGACATTTTCAATCCCAGCCCGAAGAGGTGTCCCTGGTGCCACAAACTGTACGATATCTAAGAGATCGAGTTCTTTCGCTCCTTTTTTCTCTTTTTCCATTTCTATGATCCCCCTAGTGAAATTCGAAGTGCCTCCGCTACATTTTCTACACCGACTAACTCAATCCCTCTCGGCTTTTTCCATCCATCTATATTCGCCTGAGGAATAAACATTCGCTTAAATCCAAGTTTCGCAGCTTCCTGCACACGCTGTTCAATTCTTGATACTCTTCTGACTTCTCCCGTCAGACCGACCTCTCCTATAAAACAATCCGCTTGATGCGGCGCTGCGTCTTTAAAGCTTGATGCAATACTGACCGCAATGGCCAAGTCAATCGCCGGTTCGTCAAGCTTCACACCGCCTGCGACCTTTAAATACGCATCCTGGTTTTGCAGCAGCAGTCCGACACGTTTTTCTAAAACCGCCATGAGCAGTGACACTCGATTATGATCAAGACCAGTGGCCATTCTGCGCGGATTTCCGAAGCTTGTCGGTGAAATTAATGCTTGTATCTCGACAAGAACAGGTCTTGTTCCTTCCATTGAGGCAACAACACACGAACCAGATACACCTGCCGAACGTTCTTCTAAGAAAATTTCGGATGGGTTTAATACTTCCGTGAGCCCTTCCTCTCTCATTTCAAAAATCCCTAGTTCATTCGTCGAACCAAATCGATTTTTCACCGCACGCAAGATACGAAACGTATGATGACGCTCGCCTTCAAAATAAAGAACCGTGTCCACCATATGCTCTAAAAGGCGTGGACCTGCGATCGAGCCTTCTTTGGTCACGTGACCAACGATAAATATTGGAATCCCATTTGTCTTGGCAATTTTCATCAGCTGTGCTGTACATTCTCTCACTTGAGATACAGACCCAGGAGCTGACGTAATATCGCTTTGATAAACGGTTTGAATCGAATCCACCACGACAAAAGCGGGTTTCATCTCTTGTATAGCAGACGTTATATACTCCATATCGGTTTCAGCCAAAACATGTAAAGAGGTGCTTTTTATGCCAAGGCGGTCCGCTCTTAGCTTCGTTTGTTTAATGGACTCCTCACCAGATATGTATAATACATTCTGATTTTTGTCTGAGAGCTGTGCTGATACTTGTAATAATAATGTGGACTTCCCAATCCCAGGATCTCCGCCAATGAGAACAAGAGAGCCTTTGACAATTCCACTTCCTAATACTCGGTTAAATTCTTCTAAATTCGTTTTGATTCGGGGTTCATCAGATGTTTCAATTGCAGATATAGGTGAAGGTTTTTGAATGGTTTGAACAGAATGATTAAAAGCACTTCGACGGTTTGCCGGCTCTTTGCGAACGACCTCTTCTGTCATACTGTTCCACGTGCCGCAGCCTGGACATTTCCCCATCCATTTGGCTGACTCATAACCGCACGATTGACATATAAATTTTGATTTTGTCTTAGCCATAGATTGAAGAATACAACTCCTTATACTGGTCAGAAATAAGTAAAGGGAGGCATACACCTGACTGGTATGCCTCACACTTTTTTCTTACTATATTAGTTCGTAGCAGCCGTAGTTTTTACGACAATTTCTCCATCTTCCACATCTAATACGATTTGTTGACCTTTTTCAATATTGCCCTTCAGAAGCTCCTCAGAAAGTCGATCTTCCACATGCTTTTGAATCGCTCTTCTTAACGGACGCGCACCGTACTCAAGATCTACACCTTCGTCGGCAATCTTCGCTTTTGCTGCTTCTGTCAATTCGATTGAAAGGTCTTGTTCTTTTAATCGTTTCGTCAATTGATCTGACATGAGAGACACGATCTCTTTTAGATGTTTCTTTTCAAGTGAATGGAAGACAATGATTTCATCAATACGGTTGATGAATTCTGGTCTAAATGCACGTTTCAACTCGCCCATCACTTTGCCTTTCATATCCTTGTAATTTTGACCTTCATCCTGCACATTAAAGCCAACATATTTATTTCGCTTCAGTTCACTAGCTCCAACGTTGGATGTCATGATTAAAATCGTGTTTCTAAAGTCAACAGTACGCCCTTTAGAATCAGTCAGACGACCATCCTCTAACACTTGCAGTAAGATGTTGAATACATCTGGATGCGCCTTTTCAATCTCATCTAAAAGCACAACAGAATAAGGTTTTCTTCTCACTTTTTCAGTCAGTTGTCCGCCTTCTTCATAGCCAACATAGCCTGGAGGTGACCCAACAAGTCTAGATGTAGAGTGTTTTTCCATGTATTCAGACATATCGATACGAATCATCGCTTCTTCATCACCGAAAATAGACTCTGCGAGTGCTCTTGCAAGCTCCGTTTTACCAACTCCTGTTGGGCCTAAGAAGATAAATGAGCCGATTGGACGTTTTGGATCTTTTAAGCCAGCACGCGCACGTCTCACAGCTTTTGCTACAGCGACAACCGCTTCATCCTGCCCAATTACACGAGAATGGAGTAATTGTTCCATATTCAGAAGCTTATCTGTTTCGGTTTGGGCAATTTTTGAAACAGGCACTCCCGTCCAGCTAGAGACAACCATTGCGATATCATCCACTGATACCTCTGAATTCTCCTGACCTTGCTTTTCTTTCCAAGATTTCTTTGTGACTTCTACTTTTTCACGCAAACGCTGCTCTGTATCGCGAAGAGAAGCTGCTTTTTCAAATTCCTGACTTTGAACAGCCGCATCCTTTTCCTTGCGTACTTCATCTAGCTTTTGCTCTAGTTCTTTTAGGTTAGGCGGTGTTGTGAAAGAACGTAAGCGGACTTTCGACCCTGCCTCATCAATTAAATCAATCGCCTTATCTGGAAGGAAACGATCAGATATATAACGGTCAGATAACTTCACCGCCGCCTCAATCGCTTCATCTGTAATGGACACACGGTGATGTGCCTCATAACGATCTCGAAGTCCTCTTAAAATTTGAATACTTTCATCAACAGATGGCTGATCTACTTGAATTGGCTGGAAACGTCGTTCAAGCGCAGCATCCTTTTCAATATATTTACGGTACTCATCTAACGTTGTCGCGCCAATACATTGAAGCTCTCCACGTGCTAAGGATGGTTTGAGAATATTAGATGCGTCAATCGCACCCTCTGCTCCACCAGCACCAATCAATGTATGAAGCTCATCAATGAAGAGAATGATATTTCCTGCCTGACGAATTTCGTCCATGACTTTTTTCAAGCGATCCTCAAATTCACCACGATATTTCGTTCCCGCTACAACAGTTCCCATATCAAGCGTCATCACTCGTTTATCGCGCAGGATTTCAGGCACTTCATTATGAATAATTTGCTGTGCCAGACCTTCAGCAATGGCTGTTTTACCAACACCAGGCTCACCAATCAGCACAGGGTTATTCTTTGTTCTTCTGCTTAAAACCTCGATGACACGCTGAATTTCTTTGCTTCGTCCAATGACAGGGTCCAAGCTATCTTCTTTCGCAATCGCTGTTAAATCTCTTGCCAAGCTATCTAATGTTGGTGTATTTGCATTGCTGTTAGAGCCAGCGGCAGATGCACCTGTTTCATTGCTGCCAAGCAGCTGCAGGACTTGCTGACGTGCTTTATTTAAGCTCACTCCGAGGTTATTTAACACGCGGGCAGCTACACCCTCTCCCTCGCGAATAAGACCTAATAGAATATGTTCTGTCCCTACATAGGAATGACCTAGCTTTCTTGCTTCATCCATTGAAAGCTCAGTGACCTTCTTCGCTCTAGGCGTATAATGAGGAATAGCTTGAGACACCTCTTGCCCTCTTCCAATCAAGCTTTCGACTTCTTTTTGGATTTTATCTGAAACAAGGCCCAGTGCTTCTAACGCTTTTGCGGCGATGCCCTCACCCTCACGAACTAGACCAAGTAAAATGTGTTCAGTACCAATGTTCTTATGGCCTAGGCGAATGGCTTCTTCTTGTGCAAGTGCTAATACCTTTTGAGCTCTTTCAGTGAATCTTCCAAACATCATATCGTTTCATCCTCCTGTCCATTCCTATGCATTTCTAAACGCAGCCTTTCTCTAATAATCGCTGCTCGTTTTATATCTCGTTCATTTGGCTCCAGAGCTCCTCCTGAATATTGTTGAAGAAAGCCAGGCTGTGTCAAAATCATGAGTTCATTCAGTATATTACTTGAAAGCCCCTTAATGATACCTAAATCAATTCCAAGGCGCACATCTGACAAACACTTTGCTGTTTCCTTTGATTCAATCATACGACAATTGGACAAAATCCCTAACGAACGGTACACTCTGTCCTCAAGTTCAATTTTAGATGTTTGATATAACGCTTTTCTTGCAGATCGCTCTTGTTCAATGAGCTGAGCGGTCACACTATTTAAATCATCTACAATGTCTTCTTCTGATTGACCAAGTGTCATTTGATTTGAAATTTGAAAGATGTTCCCTATTGCTTCGCTGCCTTCACCATAAATTCCTCTGACTACAAGACCTAATTGATTAATCGCCGGAATAATCCGATTCATTTGTCTTGTGAGGGCTAAAGCTGGTAAATGCATCATGACCGAAGCCCTAATACCTGTACCTACATTGGTTGGACAGCTAGTTAAGTATCCTCGCTTTTCAGAAAACGCATAATCCACTTGCTCTTCAATCCAGTCATCTATCTGGTTAGCCGCTTTCAGTGCATTGGCTAGTTGGAATCCTGGGAATAAGCATTGGATCCGAATATGGTCTTCTTCATTCAGCATCACACTGATTTCTTCATTTTCAGAAAGCAAACAACCGCCAAATCTTGATTCTGCTAAGTTTGGGCTAATCAAATGCTTTTCAACAAGTACCCTCTTTGCTAAAGGCTGTGTTTCATTCATTCGAATTAGAACAAAGTTTCCGATGTCCTTCACTTCCTGGCTAGCAAACTTTTGCTCGAATTGCTGGAGAACAGCTTCAGCCTCTTCCTGAGAAAACTGAGTTGGGAAACGAACATGCTCTAGATTGCGCGCTAGCCTGATTCGACTGCTTAGAACAATGTCACTTTCTGGTCCTTTTTGTTTCATCCATTGACTTAAAGCGTCTTGAATAAAATGCTGGAGCGACATGTTGTTAATCTCCCTCCCTCTGCTGAGATTGCTCATGCTCTAATGCACGAATTTGATCTCGAACTTCCGCTGCTTTTTCAAACTCTTCTTGTTCAATTAACTGCTTTAGCTCTTGCTGCATCAACTCAAGTTTCCGGCGCACATGAAGACTACCGGCAATCCGTTTAGGCACTTTTCCATGATGGACTGTATTTCCACTATGGACTTTCCGTAAAACAGGGTTTAGATACTGATCAAATGAACGATAGCATTCTGCACAGCCAAAACGGCCTGTTTTTCTGAATTGTTGAAAGGTTAAGCCACATTTAGGACATTGATCCACTTCTCTCGCTTCTTGAAAAATGGATGATCCCTTATTCGCACTTGTGGTAAAGCTAGGATCAATATTCAGTAAGCCTGATAATAGGTTGTGAATCGAGAAACCTTGGTTTCCACTCATAGCATATGAATCACTGTTTTCTTTTGCACATTGTTCACATATGTGCATTTCCTGTTTTTCTCCATTTATAACTTTCGTAAAGTGAAAAGTGGCTGGTCTCTCATTGCATTCTTGACAAATCAATCTTTTCACCCGCTTTACTTTAATTTCAAAGCATTTAACATCGCTTTCATCATCCGAGCCCGTAATTCATCCCGTTCAGGTAAATCAATGTGCAAAACAGAACGGTCCATGACACTGATCATCATCTTTGCTTCTCTTTCAGATAAAATGTTATTTTCGACAAGACGCATGATGATATGATCAGAGGCAGCCTGTGATAAACGATGATATATTTGGGAAATAATATTGTTCAATAAGTCGACTTCATCATTCATTTTGACTTTAATGATGCGGATATAGCCACCGCCGCCACGCTTACTTTCAACGATATAGCCTCTCTCGCTCGTAAAGCGTGTATTGATAACATAGTTAATTTGTGAAGGTACGCATTGAAACTTATCTGCAATTTCATTGCGCTTAATTTCTAATATTTCTCGACCATTCTGATCCAAGACTTCTTTCAAATACTGCTCGATGATATCAGAAATATTTTGTGCCACTCCGCCTCCTCCTCCATTGACTTTGACTATATTTGACTTTAATCTTACTATAAATTTTTTCGGTCGATTTTTCAAGATAATCGCTCAACTAAGAATATTATTTCCACATTTATATGGTGTCAAACCTCTCAAAAACACAAAAAAGACCAGTTCCGTATGGAACTGATCCTTATACAAGCTTGGCGGCGTCCTACTCTCACAGGGGGAGACCCCCAACTACCATCGGCGCTGAAGAGCTTAACTTCCGTGTTCGGTATGGGAACGGGTGTGACCTCTTCGCTATCGCCACCAAACCTGATGGAGAGAATGTTCTCTCAAAACTAGATAACAATGTTCAAGCTTCACATTAGAATATAGGTTAAGTCCTCGATCTATTAGTATCTGTCAGCTCCACGTGTCACCACGCTTCCACCTCAGACCTATCAACCTGATCATCTTTCAGGGATCTTACTTCCTTGCGGAATGGGAAATCTCATCTTGAGGGGGGCTTCATGCTTAGATGCTTTCAGCACTTATCCCGTCCGCACATAGCTACCCAGCGATGCCCTTGGCAGAACAACTGGTACACCAGCGGTGCGTCCATCCCGGTCCTCTCGTACTAAGGACAGCTCCTCTCAAATTTCCTGCGCCCGCGACGGATAGGGACCGAACTGTCTCACGACGTTCTGAACCCAGCTCGCGTACCGCTTTAATGGGCGAACAGCCCAACCCTTGGGACCGACTACAGCCCCAGGATGCGATGAGCCGACATCGAGGTGCCAAACCTCCCCGTCGATGTGGACTCTTGGGGGAGATAAGCCTGTTATCCCCGGGGTAGCTTTTATCCGTTGAGCGATGGCCCTTCCATGCGGAACCACCGGATCACTAAGCCCGACTTTCGTCCCTGCTCGACTTGTAGGTCTCGCAGTCAAGCTCCCTTGTGCCTTTACACTCTGCGAATGATTTCCAACCATTCTGAGGGAACCTTTGGGCGCCTCCGTTACATTTTAGGAGGCGACCGCCCCAGTCAAACTGCCCACCTGACACTGTCTCCCTGCCCGATAAGGGCAGCGGGTTAGAAGGTCAATACAGCCAGGGTAGTATCCCACCGATGCCTCCACCGAAGCTAGCGCTCCGGTTTCCAAGGCTCCTACCTATCCTGTACAAGCTGTACCAACATTCAATATCAGGCTGCAGTAAAGCTCCACGGGGTCTTTCCGTCCTGTCGCGGGTAACCTGCATCTTCACAGGTACTATAATTTCACCGAGTCTCTCGTTGAGACAGTGCCCAGATCGTTGCGCCTTTCGTGCGGGTCGGAACTTACCCGACAAGGAATTTCGCTACCTTAGGACCGTTATAGTTACGGCCGCCGTTTACTGGGGCTTCAATTCGCACCTTCGCTTACGCTAAGCGCTCCTCTTAACCTTCCAGCACCGGGCAGGCGTCAGCCCCTATACTTCGCCTTACGGCTTCGCAGAGACCTGTGTTTTTGCTAAACAGTCGCCTGGGCCTATTCACTGCGGCTTCTCGGGGCTTTAACACCCTAAGAAGCACCCCTTCTCCCGAAGTTACGGGGTCATTTTGCCGAGTTCCTTAACGAGAGTTCTCTCGATCACCTTAGGATTCTCTCCTCGCCTACCTGTGTCGGTTTGCGGTACGGGCACCTCTCACCTCGCTAGAGGCTTTTCTTGGCAGTGTGGAATCAGGAACTTCGCTACTAAATTTCGCTCGCCATCACAGCTCAGCCTTTACGGGAAACGGATTTGCCTATTTCCCAGCCTAACTGCTTGGACGCGGATATCCAATACCGCGCTTACCCTATCCTCCTGCGTCCCCCCATTGCTCAAATGGTGAGGAGGTGGTACAGGAATATCAACCTGTTGTCCATCGCCTACGCCTTTCGGCCTCGGCTTAGGTCCCGACTAACCCTGAGCGGACGAGCCTTCCTCAGGAAACCTTAGGCATTCGGTGGACGGGATTCTCACCCGTCTTTCGCTACTCATACCGGCATTCTC
The DNA here is from genome assembly GCF_038005165.1 of Bacillus sp. FSL K6-2431. Classification (NCBI taxonomy): domain Bacteria; kingdom Bacillati; phylum Bacillota; class Bacilli; order Caryophanales; family Bacillaceae; genus Bacillus; species Bacillus sp. FSL K6-2431. The sequence goes on from NZ_JBBOSQ010000001.1 coordinate 2,002,145, forward strand.
ACTTCTAAGCGCTCCACCAGTCCTTCCGGTCTGACTTCACAGCACTTAGAACGCTCTCCTACCACTGTTCGTAAGAACAGTCCGCAGCTTCGGTGATACGTTTAGCCCCGGTACATTTTCGGCGCAGAGTCACTCGACCAGTGAGCTATTACGCACTCTTTAAATGGTGGCTGCTTCTAAGCCAACATCCTGGTTGTCTAAGCAACTCCACATCCTTTTCCACTTAACGTATACTTTGGGACCTTAGCTGGCGGTCTGGGCTGTTTCCCTTTCGACTACGGATCTTATCACTCGCAGTCTGACTCCCAAGGATAAGTCATCGGCATTCGGAGTTTGACTGAATTCGGTAACCCGGTAGGGGCCCCTAGTCCAATCAGTGCTCTACCTCCGAGACTCTTACCTTGAGGCTAGCCCTAAAGCTATTTCGGAGAGAACCAGCTATCTCCAGGTTCGATTGGCATTTCACCCCTACCCACACCTCATCCCCGCACTTTTCAACGTGCGTGGGTTCGGGCCTCCATTCAGTGTTACCTGAACTTCACCCTGGACATGGGTAGATCACCTGGTTTCGGGTCTACGACCACGTACTCATGCGCCCTATTCAGACTCGCTTTCGCTGCGGCTCCGCATCTTCTGCTTAACCTTGCACGGGATCGTAACTCGCCGGTTCATTCTACAAAAGGCACGCCATCACCCTTTAACGGGCTCTGACTACTTGTAGGCACACGGTTTCAGGATCTATTTCACTCCCCTTCCGGGGTGCTTTTCACCTTTCCCTCACGGTACTGGTTCACTATCGGTCACTAGGGAGTATTTAGCCTTGGGAGATGGTCCTCCCGGATTCCGACGGAATTTCACGTGTTCCGCCGTACTCAGGATCCACTCTGGAGAGAACAACATTTCAGTTACAGGGCTGTTACCTTCTTTGGCGGGCCTTTCCAGACCTCTTCGCTTATATCGTTCCTTTGTAACTCCGTATAGAGTGTCCTACAACCCCAAGAGGCAAGCCTCTTGGTTTGGGCTGTTCCCGTTTCGCTCGCCGCTACTCAGGGAATCGCATTTGCTTTCTCTTCCTCCGGGTACTTAGATGTTTCAGTTCCCCGGGTATGCCTTCTCATACTCTATGTATTCAAGTATGGATACTACTCCATTACGAGCAGTGGGTTTCCCCATTCGGAAATCTCCGGATCAAAGCTTGCTTACAGCTCCCCGAAGCATATCGGTGTTCGTCCCGTCCTTCATCGGCTCCTAGTGCCAAGGCATCCACCGTGCGCCCTTTCTAACTTAACCATTTCTTACTTTAGAAAGAATCACTATGTGTGATGAACTTTGCATTGCATTCAATGTGAATGTATTACTTATTGTTATCTAGTTTTCAAAGAACAATCCTGTCTCGCTAGAGACATGTCTTGAAGGAATGATCCTTCAAAACTAAACAAGACGAAAACGCACACTGCTCCATATATCCTTAGAAAGGAGGTGATCCAGCCGCACCTTCCGATACGGCTACCTTGTTACGACTTCACCCCAATCATCTGCCCCACCTTCGGCGGCTGGCTCCATAAAGGTTACCTCACCGACTTCGGGTGTTGCAAACTCTCGTGGTGTGACGGGCGGTGTGTACAAGGCCCGGGAACGTATTCACCGCGGCATGCTGATCCGCGATTACTAGCGATTCCAGCTTCACGCAGTCGAGTTGCAGACTGCGATCCGAACTGAGAACAGATTTATGGGATTGGCTAAACCTTGCGGTCTCGCAGCCCTTTGTTCTGTCCATTGTAGCACGTGTGTAGCCCAGGTCATAAGGGGCATGATGATTTGACGTCATCCCCACCTTCCTCCGGTTTGTCACCGGCAGTCACCTTAGAGTGCCCAACTAAATGCTGGCAACTAAGATCAAGGGTTGCGCTCGTTGCGGGACTTAACCCAACATCTCACGACACGAGCTGACGACAACCATGCACCACCTGTCACTCTGTCCCCGAAGGGAAAGCCCTATCTCTAGGGTTGTCAGAGGATGTCAAGACCTGGTAAGGTTCTTCGCGTTGCTTCGAATTAAACCACATGCTCCACCGCTTGTGCGGGCCCCCGTCAATTCCTTTGAGTTTCAGTCTTGCGACCGTACTCCCCAGGCGGAGTGCTTAATGCGTTAGCTGCAGCACTAAGGGGCGGAAACCCCCTAACACTTAGCACTCATCGTTTACGGCGTGGACTACCAGGGTATCTAATCCTGTTCGCTCCCCACGCTTTCGCTCCTCAGCGTCAGTTACAGACCAGAGAGTCGCCTTCGCCACTGGTGTTCCTCCACATCTCTACGCATTTCACCGCTACACGTGGAATTCCACTCTCCTCTTCTGCACTCAAGTTTCCCAGTTTCCAATGACCCTCCCCGGTTGAGCCGGGGGCTTTCACATCAGACTTAAGAAACCGCCTGCGAGCCCTTTACGCCCAATAATTCCGGACAACGCTTGCCACCTACGTATTACCGCGGCTGCTGGCACGTAGTTAGCCGTGGCTTTCTGGTTAGGTACCGTCAAGGTGCGAGCAGTTACTCTCGCACTTGTTCTTCCCTAACAACAGAGCTTTACGATCCGAAAACCTTCATCACTCACGCGGCGTTGCTCCGTCAGACTTTCGTCCATTGCGGAAGATTCCCTACTGCTGCCTCCCGTAGGAGTCTGGGCCGTGTCTCAGTCCCAGTGTGGCCGATCACCCTCTCAGGTCGGCTACGCATCGTCGCCTTGGTGAGCCATTACCCCACCAACTAGCTAATGCGCCGCGGGTCCATCTGTAAGTGACAGCCGAAACCGTCTTTCATCCTTGAACCATGCGGTTCAAGGAACTATCCGGTATTAGCTCCGGTTTCCCGGAGTTATCCCAGTCTTACAGGCAGGTTACCCACGTGTTACTCACCCGTCCGCCGCTAACATCCGGGAGCAAGCTCCCTTCTGTCCGCTCGACTTGCATGTATTAGGCACGCCGCCAGCGTTCGTCCTGAGCCAGGATCAAACTCTCCGAAAAAGTACAAAACCGAAGTTTTGTTTTTCGTCAGCGTTTGACTGACTACCTATGATATAACATAGGATTTTTTTATAAAAACTCGAATTAACAGGTACGTTTTGTCTTGTTTAGTTTTCAAAGATCATATTGGTGGAGCCTAGCGGGATCGAACCGCTGACCTCCTGCGTGCAAGGCAGGCGCTCTCCCAGCTGAGCTAAGGCCCCATAAAAGATGGTCGGGAAGACAGGATTCGAACCTGCGACCCCTTGGTCCCAAACCAAGTGCTCTACCAAGCTGAGCTACTTCCCGATCTTAATGGCGCGCCCGAGAGGAGTCGAACCCCTAACCTTTTGATCCGTAGTCAAACGCTCTATCCAATTGAGCTACGGGCGCTTATTTTATAATGCCGAGGGCCGGACTTGAACCGGCACGGTAGTCACCTACCGCAGGATTTTAAGTCCTGTGTGTCTGCCAATTCCACCACCCCGGCGTGGATGGTATAAGCGGAAGACGGGATTCGAACCCGCGACCCCCACCTTGGCAAGGTGGTGTTCTACCACTGAACTACTTCCGCATTACAGGATTTCTTTATTTTACTTGGCAATGCGGGTGAAGGGACTTGAACCCCCACGTCATAAAGACACTAGATCCTAAGTCTAGCGCGTCTGCCAATTCCGCCACACCCGCATGAAACATGGTGAGCCATGAAGGACTCGAACCTTCGACCCTCTGATTAAAAGTCAGATGCTCTACCAACTGAGCTAATGGCTCGCTTTAAAAGCGACTTGTCTATCTTACCATATGAAACTGGTGCCGGCAAGAGGACTTGAACCCCCAACCTACTGATTACAAGTCAGTTGCTCTACCAGTTGAGCTACACCGGCTTTATCTATCCTAACATTATGTAAGAATAAATATGGTGGAGGATGACGGGCTCGAACCGCCGACCCTCTGCTTGTAAGGCAGATGCTCTCCCAGCTGAGCTAATCCTCCATATTGTGTTGTCATTTCGAATGTCTCTCGATCCGACAAGTAGTATTATATAACGATAAGATATTGTTTGTAAAGACTTTTTTAAAATAATTTTTGAATTTATTTTAACGTTGTTTTTTTCATCTTTTCGTTAAGGCACCTAAAGAAGTTTACCACTTGTCTCATCATTTTAAAAGTCTTTTTTTCATTTTTTTATGTTTTTTTGTTAAAAAGCGCTCTAATAAAGCTTTATTGGTGTGAAATGACCCTTTTCACGCTTTTTATATGCTTGTTTTCTTCAATATATCTTCTCATACAAATCATCTAGAGAAGGGATTCTTTTATTATTTTATTTTTCTGAGAAATCATTTTCGTGCAAAAATATCCGTGAATGATGCTGTTCTTTACCATCTTCAATATTAAAGTGTTACTTGGTTAACAAGTTAGTTATTGATTCTTTCTTGTTCTTACTTAGAGCGGGCGAAAAAATTGACTGAAGGTGCTATATGTTCTTTGGCAATACTCAGTTATCTAGTGTGTCTCTAAACAGCCCTCTGTATCTGGCTGCCAAAGAAAATTCTTATTGGCTGCTTTCTATGCTTTTGATCTTCATTCTAAACGAATTGAACGACCGATCCACACAACAGCTACGTTGTTCAATGAGAGTACATGAACGTGAGACGAACAGAAAAATTAATTGATCGATGAGGCTTACTACATCATCACTTCTCACTTTACAAAGTGATTTAATAGAAGTAATTTTTTCAAAAACACAAAAAAGACCAGTTCCGTATGGAACTGATCCTTATACAAGCTTGGCGGCGTCCTACTCTCACAGGGGGAGACCCCCAACTACCATCGGCGCTGAAGAGCTTAACTTCCGTGTTCGGTATGGGAACGGGTGTGACCTCTTCGCTATCGCCACCAAACCTGATGGAGAGAATGTTCTCTCAAAACTAGATAACAATGTTCAAGCTTCACATTAGAATATAGGTTAAGTCCTCGATCTATTAGTATCTGTCAGCTCCACGTGTCACCACGCTTCCACCTCAGACCTATCAACCTGATCATCTTTCAGGGATCTTACTTCCTTGCGGAATGGGAAATCTCATCTTGAGGGGGGCTTCATGCTTAGATGCTTTCAGCACTTATCCCGTCCGCACATAGCTACCCAGCGATGCCCTTGGCAGAACAACTGGTACACCAGCGGTGCGTCCATCCCGGTCCTCTCGTACTAAGGACAGCTCCTCTCAAATTTCCTGCGCCCGCGACGGATAGGGACCGAACTGTCTCACGACGTTCTGAACCCAGCTCGCGTACCGCTTTAATGGGCGAACAGCCCAACCCTTGGGACCGACTACAGCCCCAGGATGCGATGAGCCGACATCGAGGTGCCAAACCTCCCCGTCGATGTGGACTCTTGGGGGAGATAAGCCTGTTATCCCCGGGGTAGCTTTTATCCGTTGAGCGATGGCCCTTCCATGCGGAACCACCGGATCACTAAGCCCGACTTTCGTCCCTGCTCGACTTGTAGGTCTCGCAGTCAAGCTCCCTTGTGCCTTTACACTCTGCGAATGATTTCCAACCATTCTGAGGGAACCTTTGGGCGCCTCCGTTACATTTTAGGAGGCGACCGCCCCAGTCAAACTGCCCACCTGACACTGTCTCCCTGCCCGATAAGGGCAGCGGGTTAGAAGGTCAATACAGCCAGGGTAGTATCCCACCGATGCCTCCACCGAAGCTAGCGCTCCGGTTTCCAAGGCTCCTACCTATCCTGTACAAGCTGTACCAACATTCAATATCAGGCTGCAGTAAAGCTCCACGGGGTCTTTCCGTCCTGTCGCGGGTAACCTGCATCTTCACAGGTACTATAATTTCACCGAGTCTCTCGTTGAGACAGTGCCCAGATCGTTGCGCCTTTCGTGCGGGTCGGAACTTACCCGACAAGGAATTTCGCTACCTTAGGACCGTTATAGTTACGGCCGCCGTTTACTGGGGCTTCAATTCGCACCTTCGCTTACGCTAAGCGCTCCTCTTAACCTTCCAGCACCGGGCAGGCGTCAGCCCCTATACTTCGCCTTACGGCTTCGCAGAGACCTGTGTTTTTGCTAAACAGTCGCCTGGGCCTATTCACTGCGGCTTCTCGGGGCTTTAACACCCTAAGAAGCACCCCTTCTCCCGAAGTTACGGGGTCATTTTGCCGAGTTCCTTAACGAGAGTTCTCTCGATCACCTTAGGATTCTCTCCTCGCCTACCTGTGTCGGTTTGCGGTACGGGCACCTCTCACCTCGCTAGAGGCTTTTCTTGGCAGTGTGGAATCAGGAACTTCGCTACTAAATTTCGCTCGCCATCACAGCTCAGCCTTTACGGGAAACGGATTTGCCTATTTCCCAGCCTAACTGCTTGGACGCGGATATCCAATACCGCGCTTACCCTATCCTCCTGCGTCCCCCCATTGCTCAAATGGTGAGGAGGTGGTACAGGAATATCAACCTGTTGTCCATCGCCTACGCCTTTCGGCCTCGGCTTAGGTCCCGACTAACCCTGAGCGGACGAGCCTTCCTCAGGAAACCTTAGGCATTCGGTGGACGGGATTCTCACCCGTCTTTCGCTACTCATACCGGCATTCTCACTTCTAAGCGCTCCACCAGTCCTTCCGGTCTGACTTCACAGCACTTAGAACGCTCTCCTACCACTGTTCGTAAGAACAGTCCGCAGCTTCGGTGATACGTTTAGCCCCGGTACATTTTCGGCGCAGAGTCACTCGACCAGTGAGCTATTACGCACTCTTTAAATGGTGGCTGCTTCTAAGCCAACATCCTGGTTGTCTAAGCAACTCCACATCCTTTTCCACTTAACGTATACTTTGGGACCTTAGCTGGCGGTCTGGGCTGTTTCCCTTTCGACTACGGATCTTATCACTCGCAGTCTGACTCCCAAGGATAAGTCATCGGCATTCGGAGTTTGACTGAATTCGGTAACCCGGTAGGGGCCCCTAGTCCAATCAGTGCTCTACCTCCGAGACTCTTACCTTGAGGCTAGCCCTAAAGCTATTTCGGAGAGAACCAGCTATCTCCAGGTTCGATTGGCATTTCACCCCTACCCACACCTCATCCCCGCACTTTTCAACGTGCGTGGGTTCGGGCCTCCATTCAGTGTTACCTGAACTTCACCCTGGACATGGGTAGATCACCTGGTTTCGGGTCTACGACCACGTACTCATGCGCCCTATTCAGACTCGCTTTCGCTGCGGCTCCGCATCTTCTGCTTAACCTTGCACGGGATCGTAACTCGCCGGTTCATTCTACAAAAGGCACGCCATCACCCTTTAACGGGCTCTGACTACTTGTAGGCACACGGTTTCAGGATCTATTTCACTCCCCTTCCGGGGTGCTTTTCACCTTTCCCTCACGGTACTGGTTCACTATCGGTCACTAGGGAGTATTTAGCCTTGGGAGATGGTCCTCCCGGATTCCGACGGAATTTCACGTGTTCCGCCGTACTCAGGATCCACTCTGGAGAGAACAACATTTCAGTTACAGGGCTGTTACCTTCTTTGGCGGGCCTTTCCAGACCTCTTCGCTTATATCGTTCCTTTGTAACTCCGTATAGAGTGTCCTACAACCCCAAGAGGCAAGCCTCTTGGTTTGGGCTGTTCCCGTTTCGCTCGCCGCTACTCAGGGAATCGCATTTGCTTTCTCTTCCTCCGGGTACTTAGATGTTTCAGTTCCCCGGGTATGCCTTCTCATACTCTATGTATTCAAGTATGGATACTACTCCATTACGAGCAGTGGGTTTCCCCATTCGGAAATCTCCGGATCAAAGCTTGCTTACAGCTCCCCGAAGCATATCGGTGTTCGTCCCGTCCTTCATCGGCTCCTAGTGCCAAGGCATCCACCGTGCGCCCTTTCTAACTTAACCATTTCTTACTTTAGAAAGAATCACTATGTGTGATGAACTTTGCATTGCATTCAATGTGAATGTATTACTTATTGTTATCTAGTTTTCAAAGAACAATCCTGTCTCGCTAGAGACATGTCTTGAAGGAATGATCCTTCAAAACTAAACAAGACGAAAACGCACACTGCTCCATATATCCTTAGAAAGGAGGTGATCCAGCCGCACCTTCCGATACGGCTACCTTGTTACGACTTCACCCCAATCATCTGCCCCACCTTCGGCGGCTGGCTCCATAAAGGTTACCTCACCGACTTCGGGTGTTGCAAACTCTCGTGGTGTGACGGGCGGTGTGTACAAGGCCCGGGAACGTATTCACCGCGGCATGCTGATCCGCGATTACTAGCGATTCCAGCTTCACGCAGTCGAGTTGCAGACTGCGATCCGAACTGAGAACAGATTTATGGGATTGGCTAAACCTTGCGGTCTCGCAGCCCTTTGTTCTGTCCATTGTAGCACGTGTGTAGCCCAGGTCATAAGGGGCATGATGATTTGACGTCATCCCCACCTTCCTCCGGTTTGTCACCGGCAGTCACCTTAGAGTGCCCAACTAAATGCTGGCAACTAAGATCAAGGGTTGCGCTCGTTGCGGGACTTAACCCAACATCTCACGACACGAGCTGACGACAACCATGCACCACCTGTCACTCTGTCCCCGAAGGGAAAGCCCTATCTCTAGGGTTGTCAGAGGATGTCAAGACCTGGTAAGGTTCTTCGCGTTGCTTCGAATTAAACCACATGCTCCACCGCTTGTGCGGGCCCCCGTCAATTCCTTTGAGTTTCAGTCTTGCGACCGTACTCCCCAGGCGGAGTGCTTAATGCGTTAGCTGCAGCACTAAGGGGCGGAAACCCCCTAACACTTAGCACTCATCGTTTACGGCGTGGACTACCAGGGTATCTAATCCTGTTCGCTCCCCACGCTTTCGCTCCTCAGCGTCAGTTACAGACCAGAGAGTCGCCTTCGCCACTGGTGTTCCTCCACATCTCTACGCATTTCACCGCTACACGTGGAATTCCACTCTCCTCTTCTGCACTCAAGTTTCCCAGTTTCCAATGACCCTCCCCGGTTGAGCCGGGGGCTTTCACATCAGACTTAAGAAACCGCCTGCGAGCCCTTTACGCCCAATAATTCCGGACAACGCTTGCCACCTACGTATTACCGCGGCTGCTGGCACGTAGTTAGCCGTGGCTTTCTGGTTAGGTACCGTCAAGGTGCGAGCAGTTACTCTCGCACTTGTTCTTCCCTAACAACAGAGCTTTACGATCCGAAAACCTTCATCACTCACGCGGCGTTGCTCCGTCAGACTTTCGTCCATTGCGGAAGATTCCCTACTGCTGCCTCCCGTAGGAGTCTGGGCCGTGTCTCAGTCCCAGTGTGGCCGATCACCCTCTCAGGTCGGCTACGCATCGTCGCCTTGGTGAGCCATTACCCCACCAACTAGCTAATGCGCCGCGGGTCCATCTGTAAGTGACAGCCGAAACCGTCTTTCATCCTTGAACCATGCGGTTCAAGGAACTATCCGGTATTAGCTCCGGTTTCCCGGAGTTATCCCAGTCTTACAGGCAGGTTACCCACGTGTTACTCACCCGTCCGCCGCTAACATCCGGGAGCAAGCTCCCTTCTGTCCGCTCGACTTGCATGTATTAGGCACGCCGCCAGCGTTCGTCCTGAGCCAGGATCAAACTCTCCGAAAAAGTACAAAACCGAAGTTTTGTTTTTCGTCAGCGTTTGACTGACTACCTATGATATAACATAGGATTTTTTTATAAAAACTCGAATTAACAGGTACGTTTTGTCTTGTTTAGTTTTCAAAGATCATTTTCGTTATCACTCGTAAGCGACTTTAATATCTTAACATTTCGTATTGGTTAAAGTCAAGAAGTTTTTTCAATTTCTTTTTTTAACCTCGTTGCTGTTTTGCGGCAACGAATAATAATATACCACCTTGATTCTTTCCTTGCAATAGTTTTTTTAAAAAAAGTTTCATTTTATGAAAAATAAAAAGCGCCATAGTTAAAATGGCGCTTTAATTGATGTATTAGCGGTTTCTCATTTGTGGGAAAAGCAGTACATCTCTGATTGATGGAGAATTTGTTAATAGCATGATTAACCGGTCGATACCGATTCCTAGTCCGCCTGTTGGAGGCATACCATATTCTAATGCTTCAACAAAATCGTCATCCATTAGATGCGCTTCGTCATTTCCTTCTTCACGTTCTTTTAATTGAGCTTCGAATCGTTCTCTTTGATCGATTGGATCGTTTAGCTCTGTGAATGCATTAGCATGTTCACGGCGTACGATAAATAGCTCAAAGCGATCAGTGAAGCGAGGATCTTCAGGATTTTTCTTAGCTAATGGAGAAATCTCCACTGGGTGTCCGTAAATAAAGGTAGGCTGCACCAATGTTTCCTCAACTTTTTGCTCGAAGAACTCATTGATGATATGACCTACTGTCATGTTTTTCGTAATTTCAATTCCGTGATCAGCTGCATGCTGTTTCGCTTCTTCTATAGACATCTCCTGCCAGAAGTCTACACCAGTTGCTTCTTTGACCGCTTCAACCATATGGAGTCTTTTCCATTCAGGCTTGAGATCAATTTCATCTTCTCCATATTGAATCGTGGTTGTCCCTAGTACCTCTTCGGCAATATGAGCAATCAGGTTTTCAGTTAGGTTCATGATGTCTTTGTAATCTGCGTAAGCTTCGTACAGCTCGATCATAGTGAATTCTGGGTTATGACGAGTTGATACACCTTCGTTACGGAATACACGGCCAATCTCGTATACTTTCTCTAGGCCACCGACAATGAGGCGTTTTAAGTGCAATTCAATCGCAATACGCATATAGAGCGGCATATCCAGTGCATTATGATGAGTAATGAAAGGACGTGCTGATGCACCACCAGGGATGCTGTGCATAGTTGGTGTTTCAACTTCTAGGTATCCTTTAGAATCTAAGTATCTTCTCATAGATTGAATGATCTTGCTTCGCATGATGAACGTCTGCTTACTCTCTGGATTTACAATCAGGTCAAGGTAACGCTGACGATAACGTTGTTCAACATCTTTAAGTCCATGATATTTATCAGGAAGTGGGCGAAGTGCTTTTGTGAGAACCTCAAAGCTAGTCGCTTTAATAGAAAGTTCTCCTACATTCGTTTTAAATACCGCTCCTGTTACACCGATAATATCACCTAAGTCTGAGCTTTTGAATAATTCGTAAGCTTCTTCTCCTACACTATCTTTACGAACGTAGATTTGAATTTGTCCTTCTAAGTCTTGTATATGCGCAAAGCCAGCTTTCCCTTTTCCACGCTTTGTCATCATACGTCCAGCGATTGTCACTTGGGCAGACTTTTCTTCTAAGTCTTCTTTAGAAAACTCATCGTATTCTGCAATAATTTGTGCAGTTTGATGAGAACGGTCATATCGTTCACCGAATGGATCGATACCCTCTTCTCTCATTTTATTCATTTTGTCACGTCTGACCTGGAATTGGTCATTTAATTCTTCGTTATTAAGCCCTTCATTACTCATTTATATCACTCCAATAATGTATTTTGCAGAGAAAAGCAGAAAAACTGCCAGTACATGCACTAGCAGTGAGCTACAAAAAGAAAGATAGTCTTATCCTACTTTTATACTTTGAAGCTCTTTTGCCTCGGCTTCGATCGTAAAGTCATCAAGAACTTGTACAAGCTCCGCTCTCGTTTCGCTTTGATTGATTTGATTTCTCACGTCCGCATTGCCTCGGACACCTTTTAAGTACCATGCTGCGTGCTTTCTCATTTCTCTGACAGCCACATGCTCGCCTTTTAGATCAATGAGTCTGTCTAAGTGAAGCTTGCACACTGACATCTTCTCACGTACATTTGGCTCTTCTTTCAGTTCACCCGTTTCTAAATAATGAACCGTTCGATAGATCATCCACGGGTTTCCTAGTGCGGCTCTTCCGATCATGACAGCATCTACACCCGTTTCATCAAGCATACGTTTTGCATCTTGAGGGGTTTTAACATCTCCATTGCCGATGACAGGAATGGAAACAGATTGTTTGACCTCTTTTATAATATCCCAATTCGCTGTTCCTTCGTACATCTGCACACGTGTCCGCCCGTGAAGCGCAACCGCTTGTCCACCTGCTCGTTCAACAGCACCGGCATTGTCGATAGCGAAGATATGATCTTCGTCCCAGCCCATTCTCATTTTCACCGTAACAGGTTTATCTACAGCATCTACAACAGCAGAGACCATTTCATAAATCTTGTTTGGATCAAGCAGCCATTTCGCTCCTGCATCACATTTCGTAATCTTCGGTACAGGACAGCCCATGTTGATATCAATAATGTCCGCTGTGGTATTCTGGTCTACAAACTTTGCTGCTTCAACGAGAGTGTCTTTTTCACCTCCAAATATCTGAAGGCTCAAAGGCTTTTCCCGTTCATCAATGTATAGCATACCCATTGTTCTTGCATTGTTGATCAGGATCGCCTTGTCACTGATCATTTCAGCGCAGACTAAACCTGCTCCAAACTCTTTCACTGTCAGTCTGAAGGCAGAGTTGCACACACCAGCCATAGGTGCGAGCACCACTTTGTTTTTAATGTCGATATCTCCGATTTTAAACATCATTTCCCCTCCTTCCTTCTTCAAGAATTGGTGAAAGTTCTTCCACCGTTATATTTAAAGCATCTGCTATTTGATCAACCAATTGGTTTGTTGGTAATCGATTGCCTCGCTCAATTTCTCCTAAGACAGAGACAGAGATGCCCAGTCTTTTCGCGAACCCTTCCTGAGTATACCCTTTTAGCTTTCGGTATGCACGAATTCTTCTACCCCACATATCTTTTTCCATATGCTTACACCTTCTTGGTCTGTTACGGCATTTATTTGTACTTCGCCGATTTCTGGGCAAATCTCACTCATCGGAACGAGAACGAATAAACGTTCGTACATTCTAGGATGTGGCACTACAAGCTGTTCTGTTTCAATATTTTCACGATTATAAAGTAAAATGTCAAGGTCAGCCGTTCGCGGTCCCCATTTCACTTCTCTTGTTCTGCCTAACTCTTGCTCGATTTTCTGAGTAAGTGTCAGTAGTTCATGCGGACGAAGCGAGGTGGAAATTTTCACAGCCATATTTAAAAAGTCATCTTGGTTTTCGTAACCTACAGGAGTTGTTTCATATATAGATGAGATTGATTCTACTTGAACCTCTGGATGTTCGTGCAGTTTTTTGACGGCTTCTTTTAAATAGGTTTCCTTTTTCCCTATGTTCGAACCTAAAGCGATGTATGCGGTATTGTTCATGCGCGCGATCTCGTCATTTCAATGGCAACGGACTGATAGTGTCCTGGAATTGGCGGATCTGGTTTGATCACCTTCACTGTACATTCCTGAACTGTCGGGAAGTCCTTTAACACTTGGCTCGCAATTCTTTCTGTCAGTGTTTCAACGAGGTTGACTGATTCACCCTCTACAATGCTTTTGCAGATATGGTAGAGCTCTGCATAATTGATCGTCTCATTGAGGTCATCCGTTTGTCCGGCTTTACTTAAATCAAGTGAAGCTGTTAAATCCACACGGAACCGCTGTCCTAATTTATTTTCTTCTGCAAATACGCCATGGTAGCCGTAAAATTCCATTCCATTTACATATACTTTATCGATGATAAGCGCCTCCCTTATTCAACATGGCATCCATCATTTTTGCCATTCTTGCGATTTCTTTTACATCATGTACACGAACCATCGCACTGCCTTTTTGAATCCCAAGGCAGACCGTAGCCCCCGTTCCTTCAGTACGTTCTTCCGGTGGCAGGTCTAAGACAGCTCCGATGAATCGCTTTCGAGATGTAGCTAAGAGCAGTGGATACCCAAGGTGACAAAAATGTTCGAGCTCATTCATCACTATCAGGTTGTCCTCTTTATTTTTCGCAAACCCTATACCTGGGTCTAATATGATCATGTCATCACGGACACCCGCTTGTTTCGCAATTTGAACACTTTCTTTCAAATCTGCGATCATATCTGAAATTAGATGTGTATAGTTTCGCTCTGGCCGATTGTGCATTAAAATAATCGGCACATTGTGCTTCGCTGCCACATGCGCCATTTGAGGATCTGCCTTCGCTCCCCATACATCATTGATGATGGAAGCTCCGGCTTTCACTGCTTCATCTGCCACATGGGCTTTATACGTATCAATGGAAATCGGTACATCCAATTCTTTTGTGATCTTTTCAATGACGGGAATGACTCTTGAAAGCTCCTCTTGTTCTGAGACAAACGCCGCTCCTGGGCGAGTCGATTCTCCGCCTATATCAATGATATGTGCCCCGTCCTCTATCAGCTGCGCCGCATGAGCCAGCGCTTTATCCACTTGATTAAACTTTCCTCCATCTGAAAAAGAGTCAGGTGTGACATTTAAAATGCCCATGACCAATGTCTTTTCTTCATAACTAAGGGTGTGGTGCTTGGCTTGTATGATTTTAGGCTGTTTTATCACTTGTTGTGTCATTGTGTCCACCTACTCTTTATGTTCTAGACGTTCTTTAGTATATTGTGTTCTCAATTTCGTTGAGATGATCCGGCTGTTTTGGTGCAAGGAGATTTCCCCTATACTTCCGAAAGGCACAATCCCTTGAACAGAATTGGTCATCCATGCCTCATCAGCTGATAGCAAATGGGAGACCGGGTATCGCCCTACTTTTAGCGACGCCTCCATCGCTTGGAGTGTTTCGATACAATATCGACGAGTGACCCCATTTAAAATGCCTGTATCAAGTGACGGTGTATAAATCACATCGCCTTTTCGCCAAAATACATTGGAGGTAATGCCTTCTGCCACATCATTTTCTTTTGTTAAAAAGATGCCTTCTAACGACGGATCATTCCCCACTTCTCTTTTAGCCAGCAGGTTGTTCATATAATGATGAGACTTGAGGCGCCTTGAACCTTCCGGCGTATTTCTTCTCGTTTGAAGAATGACTCCCTGCTTCTCATCTAAAATAGATTCGGGCCGGAATGGAGAGATCATGACAAACACGACAGGCTCTTCATAAGGATCTGCAGAAAATCCATTGCCTCTGCCTGCAGAAACATTGAAGCGAATTCTCGCATGACCACCGGCTATTTCGTTTTTATTTAGTAAGGTATGAATGATGTCGAGTACAAATGGTTTCTCTATTGTGGATTCGATGCAAAGGTCACGCAATGATTGATTGAGCCTTTCAAGGTGCCAATCTAACAGAAAGACTTGTCCTGCCAGGCTGGTAAATGTTTCGAATACACCGATGCCATATAGAAAACCATGATCAAAAGGAGAAAGAGTCGCGTCTTTCTCCTCTATATACTGACCGTTCAGATAAATGATCATGCGTTTACTTCATGCCCCTTTTTACGATAGGTTTCAATGAAATTTTTCAGCATTTCTTTTCCGAAGGACGTCATAATCGATTCAGGATGAAACTGTACACTTTCAATTGGTAGCTCTTTATGGCGAATGGCCATGAGCTCACCTTCCTTTGTACTGGCTGTTGCGTCAAAGCACTCCGGCAGCGTTTCATTTTTGACAATTAACGAATGATATCTCGTTGCGACGAGCGGATTTTGGAGTCCAGTGAAGACACCTTTTCCGTCATGAGCAATCTCTGACGTTTTACCATGCATTAAGCGTTCAGCACGAACGACATCCCCTCCAAAGACTTGCGCAATGGATTGATGCCCCAGGCACACACCGAAGATCGGAATACTTCCCGCAAAGTGCTTGATTGCCTCCATACTAATTCCCGCTTCATCAGGACTGCATGGCCCTGGAGAAATCATGAGAAAATCTGGCTTGAGTTCTTCGATTTCTTGAATGGTTACTTGGTCATTCCGTTTCACAATCAATTCTTCTCCAAGCTCACCTAAATACTGGACCAGGTTGTACGTAAATGAATCATAATTATCAATCATTAATATCATGCTCTGCTCACCTCTAACTCAAAATAGTCTCTTCTTTGCTCAACTGTAATGCTTTTTTTACTGCATAGGCTTTTTTAATCGATTCTTTGTATTCGTGCTTTGGTACAGAATCGATGACGATCCCAGCACCCGATTGCATAAAGGCTTTGCCTTCAGTGCAGTACGCCGTACGAATGACGATGTTAAAGTGCATATCTTGATTGAATCCAAACCAGCCTATAGATCCAGTATAAAGCCCACGCCTTGTCGGCTCAAGCTCTTCTATGATTTCCATTGTTCTCACCTTTGGAGCACCTGTAATTGTGCCGCCTGGGAATACAGCTCTCATGACATCTACTGCATCACAATCATCACGCAGTTCCCCTTGTACGTTGGATACAATGTGCATCACGTGTGAATATTTCTCAATCGCCATAAATTCGTTCACTCTTACTGAGCCATAAGTGGACACGCGTCCAAGGTCATTCCGCTCAAGATCCACGAGCATCACATGCTCCGCGCGTTCTTTTTCATTTTCAATGAGCTCTTTTGCCAGCGCTTGATCCTCAGCATCGTCTTTGCCTCTTGATCTTGTACCCGCAATCGGTCTTGTTTCTAATTGAGTCCCCTTTTTCTTAATCAGCAGCTCTGGAGATCCACAAACAATTTGGAAATCAGGCGTGTGCAGATAAGACATATAAGGAGATGGATTGACTTGACGTAACGTTTTGTATAAATCATAAGGGTGGGTGTGGAGCTGTTCATCTTGTCTGATGGATAAATTCACTTGGAACACATCACCGCTTGCGATATATTGCTTAATCTTCTCTACTGCTTCTCCAAAGGTTTCTTCGGTAAAAGGTGCTGCTGGTACAAATTCTGCAGAAGGTTCATAAACAGGTGATTGCGCTGATTCTTTTGCAGAGCTTGTCCACTTTTGCTTCAAATCTTCAAGTCTTTGATGAGTGACACTCACAGATTCCGCTCCCTCTGTGTGAGTGATCAGCCACAGCACGTTTTCTTCATGATCAAAGACCGCAACATCATTAAACACGAGAAAATAAAGGTCAGGTGTTTTCAGGTCATCAATGGACAGCATCTTAAAATGCTCGATATATCTAGCATAATCATAGCTTAAAAATCCAATCGCCCCACCTTGAAAATCAGGGTATTCCTCATTCGTTTCGGTTCGAAGGGTTTGGAACCAATCCGTAAACGCTCTAAATGGATCGCCTTCTTTGAACAGCACCTCATCTTGATAATGGATGGTTGTCATCCCGTCTTTTCCCTTCGCTTTAGCGATTGGGTGAATGCCAGCAATGCTGTATGAACCGCCGCGAGCACTTTCAAGCAGAACATGGTGTGTTTCGCCAGCAGTTAATTGTTCGTATCTTTTCAAGAATGCATCTTTCGTAAAAGGAATTTTGATGCCCATCGGCCTGCGTTGTGTCATGTTATCATCCTTTTTCATTTTCATTAATCTTATTGTAATGCAATCCAATTTATTTAGAAAATAGTATTTGCTTTCCATCTACAGATTTCATAAAAAAACCCCAGCAAATGCTGGGGTAATCGGTTTAATCGAATTGATAAAGGGGTGTGCTGAGGTAACGCTCCCCATTACTTGGGATAATTGCGAGAACCTTTTTCCCTTTACCAAGCTTCTTCGCTGTTTGAAGTGCTGCGTAAATAGCTGCTCCTGAAGAAATACCGCCAAGGATTCCTTCCTCTTTCGCTGCTTTTCTTGCAAGCTCAAATGCATCTTCGTTTTTCACTTGGATAATGCCATCATATACTTCCGTGTTCAAGATGGAAGGGATAAAACCTGCCCCAATCCCTTGGATTTTATGTGGGCCTGGCTTTCCTCCTGATAGTACAGGAGAATCTGTCGGCTCTACCGCATAAAGCTGAATCGACGGGATGGCTTCTTTGAGGACTTCACCAGCACCCGTAATTGTGCCGCCCGTACCAACACCTGCAATAAATGCATCAAGCTCGCCGTCAAACTGTTCAAGAATTTCTTTTCCTGTAGTACGACGGTGAATCTCCGCATTGGCTTCGTTGTTAAATTGCTGAGGCATGAAGTAACCGTGCTCTTCTGCCAATTCTTCTGCCTTTTTGATGGCACCTTTCATTCCTTCTGCACCTGGTGTTAATACAAGCTCTGCACCATAAGCGCGTAAAAGGTTGCGGCGCTCCTGACTCATTGTGTCTGGCATCACTAGAATTGCGTTAATTCCTTTAGCTGCCGCTACCATTGCAAGACCGATCCCTGTGTTTCCGCTTGTTGGTTCGATGAGCGTGTCGCCGGCTTTTAAAGTACCTTTCGCTTCAGCATCTTCGATCATCGCTAACGCAATACGATCTTTTACACTGCTGCCCGGGTTCATATATTCAAGTTTCAAGTAGACATCCGCACTGTCTTCATCTACTAAACGGTTTAATTTAACGACTGGTGTATTTCCTATTAGTTCAAAAACTGAATTTGCAATACGAGCCATCACTAACACCTCTATCTCCGAGTAATTTTATTGTATTAATATTAAATTATCAATTTCGAAAAATTTTGTCAATGCTTTTAGTCCTGCTCGCCATCGTAAAACCATGTGACTTTTGCTTCTTTCCACAGGGTTTTAACATTCGCCTTTTCACCTAGATCTTCCATGGCAATCTGCCTTTTGATCTGATTTTTGACTTCTTCATACGAGAAGGAGCGGCCATCTAATTTTTCTTTCAATTGAATAATGGCATACCCGTTTTTGGTCTCGATCGGTTCTTTTGTCCATTCATCTGGCTGAAGCTTTTGAGCTTCCTGTATGTATAGGGCTGGGATACTTTCTTGTTCTTCTGTCACAAACCCAAGATCTCCGCCATATGGAGAGGTGTAGCGGTCAATGGAGCGTTCAGCTGCCACCGCTTCAAAGCTAGATCCGCCTTTTAGATCCTTCAATACATTTTCAGCTTCGCCCTTTGTCTTCACGACGATATGACGAATACGGTATGAATCATCATATTGATATAAGTCCTTGTTTTTTTCATAAAAGGATTTCGCTTCTTTTTCGGAAACGACAGCATCTCTCGTTAAAAGCTGCTCTAATAATATTTGATAACGAATCTGTTCTGTCCAGTCCTTTTCACTCGTATGTCCATCTTCGTAGAAATTATTTGATACCGCTTTAAGCATCAACAATTCACGATTGATTTCTTTTGAGGACACCTCAAGCTTGTTTTCTTTCGCAAGCTGATCGACCACCTTCTGATTAATCATTTGCTCAAGTGTTGCCTTTCCATAGCGGTCTTCCATCTTCTTTAACCATTCTTGACGTGTCACCTTCTCTTTTCCAATCGACGCAATTTCTTCACCGCTCTTCCCGTTTGAAGAAGCCTGTGACATTTGCGACTTTGTTAATACATATGCAATGACAACGGCATTGATCATAAGCAACACGAGAATAAATGTCCATACTACTCTTGCTTTTAGTCTCATCTTTCGTCTCCTTTCCATTCTAAAAAGAAAACCCGCTGCTTAGAGCTTAGCGGGTTATTTCTTCACGTAGCTCTTCTAGCTCTTCTTTTGTAAATACATACGTTTCGTTACAAAAATGGCATTGAGCTTCTGCTTGTCCGTCTTGTTCAATCATGTCTTCAATTTCGGCTTTTCCTAGGCTGATAATGCCATTAGAAAAACGTTCTTTTGAGCAGTTACAAGAGAATTCGACAGGTACAGTTTCTAAAATTTGAGGTTTTTCTCCGAGTACTTCTTCTAAGATTTCTTCTGGTGTCATCCCTTTTTCAATGAGTTTAGAAATGGGTTCAATGGTTGAGAGCCGCTTTTCTAATCTTTCAATGACAGCATCTTCTGTTCCAGGCAGTAATTGAATGATGAAACCGCCTGCTGCAAGGATCGAGTTATCTGGATTGACCAAAACCCCTACACCTACAGAGGAAGGCACTTGCTCAGAAGAGACAAGGTAATAAGTGAAGTCATCTCCAATTTCACCTGAAACGATCTCCGTTTGTCCTGTAAAGTGATCTTTCAGCCCGATATCTTTAACAACACTTAACGTTCCAGATGTCCCGACTGCACGTCTAACATCCAGCTTGCCATGTTCATTTAAGTCAAAATGGACTTGTGGGTTTGAGACATATCCGCGCACCTGGCCCTTTGCGTTTCCATCAGCAATGATGGCACCGATTGGTCCACCGCCTTCAATTTTGACCGTTAGCTTATTTTCACCTTTCAGCATAGCACCCATCATGACTGTAGCTGTCATTGTTCTGCCAATCGCTGCTGATGCTGTTGGCCATGTATGGTGTCTTCTTTGTGCTTCGTTGATTGTATCTGTTGTGTTTGCAGCATATGCTCGGACTTTTCCGTCATATGCTAACGCTTTAACTAAGTAGTCCATTCGATTTTAAACCTCCTATAGTACACCGACACGATTACGTTCATAAATGAGTTGAAGTCCTTTTAATGTTAAGAACGGATCAACAATATCAATGCAGTCTGATTCATTTCCAATCAATGTGGACAAACCGCCTGTTGCAATGACTTTCGGTGTTTGTTTCGCTTGCTGCTTCATCCGTTTCACTATTCCCTCGACTTGCCCAACATATCCATAAAGGATGCCGGATTGCATGGCACTGATGGTGTTTTTTCCAACAATGTGATCTGGACGGACAATTTCAATTCTCGGCAGTTTCGCCGCTCTTGTATATAAAGCTTCTGTTGAGATGGTAATACCAGGTGCTATTGCCCCACCCATGTATTGTTTTTGTTCATTGATAAAGCAGTAGGTTGTCGCTGTGCCAAAGTCTACGACAATGAGAGGTGCTCCATATAGATGAATCGCCGCTACTGCATTCACAATTCGATCAGCCCCGACTTCCTTTGGATTGTCACACATAATGTTTAATCCTGTCTTCATCCCAGGCCCTACAATTTGGGGAGTTATGTGAAAGTACTTCTCGCACATTCTTTCTAATGCAAACATCATTGGCGGGACAACAGACGAGATGATAATTCCTTCTATTTGGTCAAACATCAGCCCGACATAATCAAATAAAGACCTGATGGCCATACCAAATTCATCTTCTGTTTTATGACGGCTTGTTTCAATTCGCCAATGGTAGTTTAGATCGCCATTATGATAAACACCTAAAACGGTATTTGTGTTCCCTACATCTATCACGAGTAACAACTTCATCACCACTTTGAATAGTTTCTCAAAAAGAGCATTTTTCGACTTTCTATCATACCATACACGAATTGAGTTCCATTTGTAAACAATTCGAAACCGATCCATTCAGGAATCGAAATAAAAAAAGCTGCCGATGATCCCGGCAGCTTTCACAGAAGGAGATTAGATCTCCTCATCTTCTTCTTTTTTCTTGATGTTCACTTTCACATCATCGTTTTTCTCTTCGTCATCTGCGTATACACGCTCTGGAAGCTTTCCAGTTTCGTAAAGAGATTTAATTTGCTCAGCATCTAATGTTTCAACTTCTAGAAGGGCTTGTGCGATGATTTCTAGCTTATCTTTATTCTCAGTGAGAATTTGTTTCGCACGTTCGTAGCTGTCCTTGATGAAACGCTGAATTTCTTGGTCAATTTCGTAAGCGATCGCTTCACTATAATTCGGTTCGTTGTTAAAGTCACGGCCAAGGAATACTTGACCTCCTTGTGCTTGACCGAATTGAAGTGGACCAAGTTTATCAGACATACCGAACTCTGTAACCATTTTTCTTGCAATGCCAGTTGCACGCTGGAAGTCGTTGTGAGCACCTGTACTTACTTCACCAAACGTAATTTCCTCTGCAACACGACCGCCGAGCAAGCCGACAATTTTATCAAGAAGCTCTGGCTTCGTTTGGAAATAACGGTCTTCTCTTGGAAGCATGACCGCATATCCGCCTGCCTGACCACGAGGAACGATCGTTACTTTATGCACCATGTCCGCTTCGTCTAGGATAAGACCAATAACGGTATGACCCGCTTCATGGTAAGCCACGATATTACGTTCTTTCTTCGAAATGACGCGGCTTTTCTTCGCCGGCCCAGCGATTACACGGTCAGTCGCTTCGTCGATATCACGCATATCAATTTTCTTTTTGTTATGACGGGCAGCAACAAGTGCTGCTTCGTTTAGTAAGTTCTCAAGATCTGCTCCAGAGAACCCAGGTGTTCTGCTTGCAATGGCTTTCAAATTCACTGTATCATCAAGCGGTTTGTTTTTCGCATGAACCTTCAGTACTTCTTCACGGCCAATGACATCTGGGCGGTCAACCGTAATTTGACGGTCAAAACGTCCCGGACGCAGCAATGCAGGATCTAGGATATCTGCACGGTTCGTTGCAGCGATGATAATAATACCTTCGTTCGCACTAAAACCATCCATTTCAACAAGAAGCTGGTTAAGCGTTTGTTCACGCTCGTCATGACCACCGCCTAGACCGGCTCCACGCTGACGACCCACTGCATCAATCTCATCAATAAAGATTAAGCATGGTGCATTCTTTTTCGCATTTTCGAATAAATCACGTACACGTGATGCACCGACACCGACGAACATCTCGACGAAGTCAGAACCACTGATGCTGAAGAAAGGAACGCCTGCTTCTCCTGCAGATGCTCTCGCAAGCAATGTTTTACCTGTACCTGGAGGTCCTACTAGTAAAACCCCTTTAGGAATTCTTGCGCCAAGCTCTGCGAATTTACGTGGGTCCTTCAGGAATTCTACCACTTCTACAAGCTCTTGCTTTTCTTCATCTGCACCGGCAACATCTTTAAATTTCACACGTTTCTTCTCTTCTGTGTAAAGCTTCGCCTTACTCTTACCAAAGTTCATAACACGGCTTCCACCGCCCTGAGCTTGGTTCAGTAAGAAGAAGAACAGGATAAAGATGATGATGAACGGAATGATGGTTGTCAGAACTTGCAGCCATCCATTTGTTTCAGGTGCTGGTTCTACTTTTACATCTGTATTCTTTAGTGCACTGTAAATCTGGTCAACACCTTGACCATCTGGAACATGGGTAATGAAGTATTCATCTTTCTTCGCGCCATCTAATTGACCACGAATTTCATAAACCCCTCTTACAGGCTGAATGGAGATACTCTCCACTTTTCCCGCACTTAGATTTTGCGAAAATTTGCTGTAAGACATGTTCTCAGGCTTTTGATTAGGGGATCCTAACCAACTGACTACCCCTATCACAAGTAATAAAATAAGTATATAAAAAATCGTATTACGAAAAACCCGATTCATTCCTTACCTCCTCCCACAGTAAGCACAACTATGTTCAATAGTATCATAGAAAATCATTCCAATACAACCAATAACCTCATGTATACGTATGCTGATTAGCCTTCGTAAACAGATGGTTTTAACACTCCAATATACGGGAGGTTTCGGTAACGTTCAGCGAAATCCAATCCATAGCCGACAACAAATGCATCTGGCACTTCAAATCCAACATAATCTGCTTTGATGTCTGCTTTACGACCGCTTGGTTTATCAAGCAATGTCACAATTTTTATGGAGTTTGCTTTACGGTATCGGAAAAGCTCTACCAGATAGCTCAAAGTTAACCCACTGTCGATGATATCTTCCATAATTAAAATATCTCTTCCTTCAACAGAAGTATCTAGATCTTTTATGATCTTTACTTCTCCTGAAGATACGGTAGATTTTCCGTAGCTAGATACATCCATAAAATCAAGTTCTAAATATGTATCAATGTGTTTGATCAGGTCTGCCATAAATGGAAGAGCCCCTTTCAAAACACCAATAGCCAGGGGAAATTTACCATCATAATCGCTGGTTAATGTTGCACCCAGTTCCTTCACTTTTTGCTGGATCTCTTCTTCTGAGATCAAAACCTTTTCAATATCTTGTTTCATGCTTTTGCTTGCCCCCTACAAATTTTCATGCTGTCTATATTGTAATACAATGAGATCGCTGTTTGTCATATCAATTTCTTCAAAAACGGATTTTTTCAGACCTGGGATCCAGATGATTTGATGATCCGAGTCAGTGACGATCGGCCAGCTGTCTCTTTCTGCAAGAGGCACTTTTTTATCAATAAATATATCCTTCACCTTTTTTGATCCATTCATCCCTTTAAGTTTCATTCGATCACCATTTTTTCGTGAGCGAATGATCAAAGGGAAACGAACTTGATCTTTTTGAAGCAAGAAAAAATGGTTTCCGTTCCGTGCATCCTTCGGAACATGATTTGATACCACGATAGACTGCCCATTTGGAAGGAAAAGCTTCTCTCCAAGCTCACCCTTTAAGTGAAGAGCATAAGTCTGGTCTAGTACAAGCGATCGTTCAAAGGTAAACATACAGTAATCATAAGACTTGACAGCTTGTAAACCTTTTGGCAAATCTAATGATCCAGACGGTTGTTCGGTATGAGATAACCAGTCCAAAGTCCCTAGAATATGCTGGTTTGAAAACGCTGATTGAGTGTTTTCATAAAGATAGTTTAATATTAGTTGAATGCCTCTTCTTTGTAAAGGCAAAGGCAGGTCAAGCAAAGGCTTCGTTTTGATCTTAATTTGCTTAGGCGATTGATTCGTTATCACTTGGTTCATTTGTTCCTTTGTTAATGCCTGCAAATATTGCTCATCTTCAGTCAGCATGTCACTTACAAACTGAAAGCTTTCATGTACATGAGGTGCCTCTTCTTTTAACACAGGAAGAATGTGTCTTCTTATCCGGTTTCTCAAGTAGTCATCTGTGTGATTGCTTTGATCAATGACATAGGGAATATGTTCTTTTTCACAAGCGGTCAGCACGTCATCCTTGGAATATCCAATGAGCGGCCGAATCAGCCATCCATCTTGATAAGGACGTTTTGCTTGGATACCTGCGAGTCCTATTCCAACTGTCCCTCTCACAAGCCTCATCATCATTGTTTCTACTTGGTCGTCTCCATGATGTGCAAGCGCTAGAAATTGAGCGTTGTATTGCTCCATCAATTGACGAAAGAAAGCATATCTGCACTCTCTTGCAGCTGCCTGTTTGTTTAAGTGGTTTTCTTTTGCATATTGGGCAACTTGTATGCGGGCCGATTCAAAAGGAATTCCTTGCTCCTTGCAGTATGCCTCAACAAATGCCAAATCAGCAAAGGATTCTTCTCCTCTGAACATGTGATCTACATGGGCTGCAATCAGCTGAAAGGAACCTTTTCGACGTTTGTTTAGTTCGTGCAGTAAAAGCATGGAATCTGGTCCGCCAGAAACCCCGACAATGACTGTCGTATTTTCAAGGTAAACATCATGTTTTTTCAAAAATGATTCAATTCTATTCACAACTTCCTCCTCACAAAGAGCAGGTAATTTAAAGATATACATATCCTATCACTTTCAGTAGCTCCAAGCAAAGATGAAGCCTGCTTTTTTACAGGTCTATAGCAGGAACAAAACTACATATGCACAGTAAAGAGCAAGTACACTGCACACGATAAGAACAGTTTCAAAAAGCCCGCCTGATTTTTTGCGTACTGGTGTTCTTTTTGCTGCTGCAACTCTCGATCGTGAAGTCACCTGTTGATTTTGTTGAACAGCGGGCTTTTGCCCGTTTTTTTGCTGCTTCTTTTGACTCGCTTTTCTTGAAGCGATCAGCTGTCCTTCTTTCAGCATTGCACTCTTCATAGCCGCCGCTGATTGATATTTACCTTGTAGAGCAGCCTTTAACACCCGCTCATAACGCTTTAATAAAGGATGTCCTTCAATGGCTCTGTAAAGCTGCTTTTCTGGCTCTGCTCCTTTTTTGAATTCTTTCTTATACGCACAGTTCACCATCACCATACTTAAGGCAAACAGATCATAGGATGGCTCTGCCTTTCTTGTGCCGAATCCCCAATAGCCTCGATCAAAAAACTCGGTATACTCCTTGATTGCCCTGCCTGCTTTTGTCGTTCCCCCTACATCAATGCACCGGATCGCTGCCGGGGGACCTGACACGATGAGATTATCTGGCTTCAAGTCACCAAAAATCCAGCCTTCTTGATGTAAATGAGCCAGGTTAGATAAAAGTTGAACCATTAAAACAACGATCCACTCATCACCTTTTTGTTTTACAAATTCAAGTAGTAATGGGCCTCTGACATACTCCATCACATAAAAGGAACGCTTTTGAAGCATGCCGGGATAAATCGCATCATCCATATCATAAAAAGAAGGCCCCATGGTTTTCACAGGAGCCTTAGAAAAGGATTTTAACACATTGACTTCAGATGCAATGAGCATACTGTCATCACTCACTTTAAGGGCTACTTGACCATTTGGCGATTCGGCTAGATAGACAATACCGTTCGCCCCTTTTCCTAGCTCTTTTACGATGCGGTAATGATGGTGATGCCATTTCCCATGAATCACCGTGCCTAACGGAATGTTAGAAGCCGAATTCATCATGCTCTTCCTTTGCTTCAAGCAGCCCTTTACGTGAACGAACTGATTTGAAATGCTGGAGTGCTTCTCGAAGCGCTGGTCCAGTTGGAGTAATTCCTCCCGTGGTCAGTTTCGGGAAAATAGATGACAGTGAATCGAATCGAGGCGTCCAATTCAACACAATTTCAGCATCTGAGTTTTTCCCGGGAAATATACACATTCCAAACTGATTTTCACCAATTCTTGAATTTAAACTAATGGAGAGGTCAATGAGTGCTTCTTTAACGGTCGGCAGCTTCGGTTTCATACTTGCACTTGTATCAACAAGCACAAGTACTTGAAGGTGAACCGTCTCTCCTAACTCATCGACTACTTCCATCACTTCCCCGCGCTTATCAGGCGGAAGCTCTTCAATTTCAGTGTCCTTACCAAGGATTTGCTGCAATTCTTTATTCACAACACCTTGCAAGGTTTGTGTCATCGCTTTTTTTGTAACCATTTGTACCGTTTGAGATAACTGCTGGACGTAGACAACTTGATGAATGCCTCCGCCTGCTAGAGCAATCCCCTCAACTTCTTTCATTGCTTCATGATCGTGTCTGTTTTCCTCCATAATGCCAATGACATTGACTGTAATCCCTTGTTCCTTTGCCAATGAGGCAATCGCAAGTGGATCTTCCCCGTGATTTGAGCAGCCATCTGTAATCAATAAGATTTGGTTTACGTGACCTTTTCGCATCTTCATTCCTCCTGGGATCGTAACTGAATGCTTTATATCCCCATCATCGCCAGAAGAAATTCATATTATACGATATTTCAAGAAATCTCTTGTTTCTCAAGATAGAATGTACCAGTCGGAATGGATGCCCATTTAGGCGTATTGTGATCAAGCCTGATGACAACAACCGTCATATCGTCATCAATTTGACCCGATCTTGTTCGAATGACCTCTTCCATTAATAAATCAGCAATCTCTTGCGGATCTTCTGTTTTAAAGCTTTTCATTTTGCGTTTCACCCAGAGATCATGATTTTCAATATGCTTTGGTCCTTCGAAAATGCCATCACTCATCATAATCAGCAGATCTCCTGCCTTCATCTGTTCACTCACAACCTCCACTTCAAATTCATCAATAATCCCAATCGGTAAGTTGCTCGCTTGTACCTTCATCACCTGATCACCCCGTTTAATAAAGCTGGGTGTTGAACCGATCTTAAGGAATTTACAGCTCGCATCCTGTAAATCAATAATGGATAAATCTAACGTTGAATAGATTTCATCTGTCGTTCGTAAAGATAAAATACTATTAATGGTTTTAATCGCCACTTTTTCATTGATGCCTGATGCCAATATTTTTTCTAACAGCTTAATCGTTTCATTGCTTTCAAAATGAGCCCTTGCTCCATTGCCCATTCCATCACTAATAGCCGCGGCATATTTGCCCGCACCCAGCTCCATCATGCTGTAGCTGTCTCCAGACACTAATCCTCCGCCTTTTGCTGCATGCGCTACGCCTGTAGCCACTCGATATGATTTTGCAGAGCCAAATACAACGTGGCAATAGCCTGTTGGGTGCTCTGCACACTGCTCTGCTTTGACTAAAATCTGTTCTTCTAAAATATCTGAGAGCATAGGGGCGATGATTTTTTCACATTCACCATGGCCCTGGCAATATGGGATTCTCATTTCAATATCGACATTCCCCTGCTCCAAGCTATAAATTTCTACTTGCTGAATTTCAATTCCAAAGTGCTGAAGTGCTTCTATCATCTGCTCTTCTTGAATAAAATGCTGTTCTCTTTCCCGTTTTATTTCCCGGGAAAAATCCTCCATCACTTGTGAGACACCCATCAGCTGTTCAGCTACAAGGCGTCTGCTGTCTTGGACTTTTTTCTTCAGAGTCTGGTTGGCTTTATAGTAAGCGATCTCCTCTTCAATCAATTCCTCGACATGTTTTGATTTTGAGCAGTGCTGGCTAAATTTCTTCTTCAATTTCCGGTTTTGCTCGTAGGTTTTTTCATCAGATTCATGCATAACTTGTTTCATCAGTTCATAGGTTGTATCAAAGTTCTGCACCCAGCATTTATTTTTCTTATAGCACGTTTGACAGGATCGTTCTGTGATCGTACTTAAAAAAAGATCTACATCCTCTTCCTGTTTCTTTTCTTCAGGAATGGAATCGTAAAATGTCGCAAAACTCTCAGACAGCGCATGAAATACGTTAGAAAATTGGTCTACCTTTTTTGCTGTCACATCTCGTACTTTCCGGGCGTATTGTTGCTGTTCCTGTACATGCTCTACCGTACCAGGAATATATTTCGCTACCTTAGAGGTCACTGATTGTGGCGTGAGCAAGAAGAGCGCAACCGCAATCAATGATTCATATAGCGTGGTTATGAGTCCTGCTGATCCTTCTCCGTACAAGGAAATAAGTAAGGAACCCACAATTAAGCCAATGGCTGCGCCTGCTTTCTTCCCCTCTTTCAGCAATCCCCCTAATAAACCTGAAAAGGCAAGAAGACTCATCTGATAAAGGTTTCCGATGTTAGCGAGACCGAGAATTAACCCAGTCACGACACCCACTGTACAACCAATACTCGCTCCTCCAATAAAGGCAAAGCTCAGCACTACATATCGTGACAAAATATGCTCTGCCTGCATTCCTTGAAATGTGATGCCTGCCAGACCTGTTAAAACTGAGGCAATCAAAATCATAAAGCAAATAATTTCTTCAACCTTTAAGGAGTGTTTGATTTTCCTGACTGTAAAAATCGGCAGGCTTTGAAGGAAAATCAGTGTCAAAATGAAGGCAAGTCCTGCTTCGACACCCGCCATGACGTAATCGTAGCTTTGCACAGCACCTTGCTCTAGGTAAACAAACGCTCCTCTGGTGATCAGCATTGACAGCACAATGACAACCGGCAATGTTTTCACTGGGTCTTTAATGATGAAAGAAACCACCTTGGACATAAGAAGGAATACGATCAGCGACGCAAACACAAACAATGCATTTTGAGGTGATATCGTCATGGCTCCAGCAAGTAAAGCGAGACAAGCAAGCATGGACTTATCTCTTTTGATAAGTAGCATCGAGCCAAAGAAAGGCAGAGCAAACGGCATAATTTCAGATAATATAAAGGCTCGTCCTAATAAAAAACCAAGAACGACATAAATAAACCCTTTATAGAAAAAAAGAGAATGCGTATGATGAAGAAACAGGTTTTTCATCTTTTTTAACCCTGCACTGATTCTTTCAAACCCCGCTCCTGTTAAATCAGTTCTTCTTTCTAGTTTTTCCATCTTTTCATCCCCCACCTGATATTCGTTGCTTGTCATTATAGCGAAGGTGAAAAAGAAATTTTGTCAAAAGAAGTTGTCGTTTCCATAAAACGTTCGACGCTTTATTCGTCAAAAAGGCATACTTTCATGAAAGTCGATGTCTTTCATCAGAATTTTACGAAGACACAAAAAAACAGCTTTCCTAAAGAAAGCTGTTTTCGAAGATGACCCGTACGGGATTCGAACCCGTGTTACCGCCGTGAAAGGGCGGTGTCTTAACCGCTTGACCAACGGGCCTTGCTTTTATGTTCTAATAAAAAGGATAGCGGCGGAGGGGATCGAACCCCCGACCTCACGGGTATGAACCGTACGCTCTAGCCAGCTGAGCTACACCGCCATAATAAAAATGCGCCAAGAAGCACAAGATCTATAATACAAAGGAATCGCTTGTCCGTCAATAGGAAGTTTTAAATTAAATGACGAAATCTCAAAAAATGTCGTATGGATCAAGAAAAAAAGCACCTGCGGACAGCAGGTGCTTTGTTGTGAAAGATATATAGAAAGCAGCAACAAGTTAACCTCTTCTTGCTCCGCGTCCCCCACGTTTTGATTCCGTGTTACGTTTTAAAGATGTTAAGCGGTCTTCACTATCTTTTAAGAATTTGTTCATTTTTTGCTCAAACGATTCCTTCGGACGGAAATCATTTCTGCTCGGTCTTGATTGTTGTTGTTGAGGACGATCTTTTGCTTTTTTAATGGACAAGCCGATTTTACCGTCTTTTTCAACGTTAATCACTTTCACTTCAACTTGTTCACCGACTTTTAAATGCTCATTAATATCTTTTACATAGTTATCGGCTACCTCACTGATATGAACGAGACCAGTTGAACCGCCTGGCAACTCCACAAAAGCTCCAAAATTTGTAATGCCCGTAACTTTCCCTTGTAACTTGCTGCCAACTTCAATCGACATAAAAAAAGTGCTCCTCCTTAGACTTATAAAAAAATCTCATTTGTTCAATTATACATAAACTGAATTTTAAGTGTCAACAAGGCTAATCGCTCTTATTGCCCACATCAAAGATTTTTTCGCCTTTTTTGGACATATAATAGTCTCGTCGTGCCAGTTCGAGTACGTATTCCTTGCTTTTCAGCTTTTTAATTTCATCAGAAATATCTTCCTGCTTTGTTTGTAATTGCTTTAATTCTTTTTCGAGCGCAACCTTCTTCTCTTCTTTTTCCTTTAATGAGGACGATTGCGACCAGAGGGCACTTGTCACCAAGACAGCAAACATGAGCACGATCACACCAAACACGGTAAGCCTTCTAAGGAGTCCACGGCGTTTGCGTTTTAAGCGTTGTGCTTGCTGTTCCATTTGTTTTTGGTAATCATTTTGAATTTGTGCGATATTTCTTTTTCTCTTGTTCAAGGTTGAAGGCCTCCTCTCTTACTTTGTCCAGAATTGTTTCCATTTCGTTTTGATGGTACCAGATAATTTCTTGGTCCCTTGTAAAATTCCTGCTCCTTTAGAGAAAAACAATCTCATTGATGTTCGCCATTTTTCGGGAATCCGATGAATAATGGTCACATTAAGTAACCAGATGAGCGGATAACAAACAATGGACAGCACCTTCCACACGAGCCGAAACGTAAAACGAACAAGACGTAAGAGCGAGTGGAACAAGAACAGTATAACACTTATGACCATTGTGACAATCCAACGGATCGGCTGGAAGACGATCGACATGACCAGCCTTTTAAGGATGAGAACGGTTTGATAAATACACATCGTGATAAATTTGAGAATGTTCATATACAGCTGTTTCATCAATGCCTGATACATCGAGAAACCTAGTGCAACGGCTAGAAAGATATAAAGCCTGAATTCTCCCTCATTTGTCAGCAGCAGAACATAAAAGAATAAGAGACCCTGTACCAGCCAAAAAAGGAGATCGTGTATAATCAAAAGCCATTTTGCTGTCTTTTCCCGATTCACAAACAGCTTGTACGTATCAAGCGATGCGCCCAGCCAGATGCCCATCGCTACCATCGAAAGCATCGTATAAAACTGGACTGTCAGCGTCATTTAAACAGCTTGCTAAAAAATCCTTTAGCTTTCTCCCCGTGCTGCTCATCTACATAAATTAAGTCAAAGACACGTCCTTTAATCGACACAACGCCTTTTTCGACGTCTAGGTTTTTCATTTGCAGATTTTCTCCACGGATAGCGAGAATCCCCATGACCGTCTCAAGCAGAAATTCTTCATTATCAAAGCTTTCCACCTGTTTGACGCCGGTAATATCTAAATGCTTTCTGTTTCGCATTGTGATATTGTGTTCCGCTTCTGATGACAGCTTCGTGCCTTGAGGTTGATTATAATATTGATTCATTTATACATCCCCCATATCTCATACTTGCATTGTTACTGCATTGTATGTGACAGGAGGATCATTTAGAACAAGCCCTATTCTGCTGTTTTTTCTTCTTTTAGCACAGTATACATGCCAGCGGCTTCTTCTTTTTTCGTTGTGTCCTTTAACTCGTTGACTTGAACCGTCACTAGTTTTTGACCAAAACGGATTTTAAGCTCGTCTCCTTCTTTCACATCAGAGCTGGCTTTCGCCTGTGTGCCGTTAATCGAAATTCTGCCTTGATCAGCGACTTCTTTTGCCAATGTTCTTCTTTTGATTAAACGGGACACTTTTAAAAATTTATCTAATCTCATGTATGCTCACCTCTTTCTATACGTTTGGCATCGTTCCATAGATCGTCCATTTCCTCTAGCGTTAAGTCCTCTAATGAACGTCCCATGTCCTTTGCTTTTTGTTCGATATGCTGAAAGCGACGCATGAATTTTGTGTTGGCGGAAGCGAGCGCCGTTTCAGGCTCTAGCTGATAGAACCTTCCAATGTTGACGAGAACAAACAAAAGATCTCCAAATTCATCTTTCATCTGCTTCGTTGCACTTTCGTCCGGCTTCTCTGCCACTTCAACGAGAAATTCCTGCTTTTCTTCTTCGTATTTGTTCCAAATATCTTTCACATCTGTCCAATCAAAGCCTACTTTGGCGGCTTTCTTTTGGAGCTTATATGCCTTTGTTAGTGCTGGAAGCGTCGCCGGGATGGATTGCAACATAGAGGCTGCCCGCTCCGGCTTCTCCTGCTGCTTGATTTTTTCCCAGTTGACGACCACTTCTTCTGCTTCAGAAACATTTGTGTCGCCAAACACATGGGGATGTCTACGAATCATTTTTTCTGTGACATGCTGGATGACGTCATCAATTGAGAAAAAGCCGTCATCTTCACCAATTTGAGCATGAAGTAACACCTGCAGCATCACATCTCCGAGCTCTTCCACCATATGGTCTGGATCATCTTCATCTATCGCTTCAAGCAGTTCATAGCATTCTTCAATTAAATAGGGTTTAAGTGACTCATTGGTTTGTTGTTGATCCCATGGACAGCCGCCCGGACCTCTTAATGTACGGATGACGTCACGGAAGGTGTCAAATTGTTGGTAAAGCAGCTTTTCATCTTGAATCGGAGGCACATAAACACTCGTTAAGTTATTTATCGACACATCTCGATCAAGTTCAAATAAAGGAACGGCAGCAATCTGTTCCAGGCTGCTTCCAGCCGCAGTCACAATATAGACTTCATAATCGTCTGGAAGCTTTTCCATCAGCGTGAGTTTCACATTCGAAGCGGTGAGCTGATCATATACCTGACAAATGAGGACATGCTGGGTCAATTTCAGATCGTCCGCTCTCATATCTCCTGCATCAACGAATTGGAATCCCTCGATGGGGTCGATCTGCAAGGAGTTAAACGTCGCATCCAAAAAGCTTTGTCCACCAGCAACGGACACCTCAATCCCGCGCTCTTGCTGCTGAGAAACTAATAGCTGGACGGTCTTTTCAGCGACAAATGGGTGACCTGGTACTGCGTACACAATCTCCTTTTCCGCAGCCTCTGTAAATAAAATTTCCGTGATTTCCTGATAGACCGAATCAAACTGATCGTGCTTTTCATAAATCTCATCAAAAAAGGTCAGCGATGGAACCTCCTGCATCAACTCTGCGGTAAGCGGGTGGTCCTGCGTTCTCATAAATACTTCTTTCGCCTGCTTCAGCTGCTTGTATACACCGAGCGTCAGCTGATCCATGTCGCCTGCCCCAAGACCGACGACGGTAATCTTACCTGCCATTTTGATTCCCTCTCATCTGTTTAAAATATAAAATCTTTTCTCCTAATGGAATGAGTCTCCATTCCTCGTCCGTAAATACTTCTAGCTTAAGAATACTATATAAAAAGGCGAAACCACCAATAAAAACTGACGTCAGGCTCTCTAAAACGGAAAAAGGACGTTTTTCAAAGGGAATGACCCAAGAAAACAGTGCCTGATACCCTATTAAGACAATGGCCATGAAAGCGGCCGATAAAAGAATTTTCACTGGGAACAACTCTCTCAACGAAATCCATCCTTTATGCCTCAAATAAACGGCATTGAGCAGAGCGGCAGCGAGAAAACCGCACACGGTTGACCATGCGGCACCGTAGATGCCAAATAGCGGCACAAGTGCAAGCGTGAGTATCCATTTCACTAGCACACTGAGAAGCACCACAACAGCCGGATACACAGTATGCCCAAGCCCTTGAAGTAAAGCTGCTTGCGTAATCGCAATCGATGTAAATGCGATGGAAATACAGAATATTTGCAGCGCATCGGTACCTAAATCATTACGAAAAAGCATGGTATTGACTGACGAAAGAATACAAATCAGCCCAACTGCGGAACCAATCCCTAAAACTGACGTGGTTTTAAACGATGTACGTACTTTTTGCCTGATCGCTTCATGCTCTCCATTCCTCATGGCAGCAGATAAAAATGGCACAAGAGAGGTCCCGATGCTAATGGCAAACACTGTCCCTAGCTGTAAAAACGGCTGCCCTCGGTCATACACACCTTTTGCCGCCTTTGCCGCGGCTTCACTCAGTCCTTCACTGCGCAGCAACGCATACAGATGAAAGGCATCAATCATTTGCATCCATAAAATGAGCAATCCGCTGACACAAATCGTGAATGTATACAGCACCAAACTCTTCAAAACATCCTTTTTCCGAAGTGTCGCCCGCTTGACTGTCATAGGTGCAGAAGACTGTTTTCGGTAAGTCAGCCAAAGGAAAAGAAGCAGTATAAGCGAGGCCGCGCTTCCCGCTATGGAGGAGAAGACTGCACCCGCCCCTGTTTCATAAAGCGAATAGCCGTGCCTGACGAAATAGAAGGATAAAACAAGCAGGACGCCTACCCTGATGAGCTGCTCAACCAATTGAGAAACAGCCGTTGGAAGCATCATACCGTCACTCTGAAAAACGCCTCTCAGCATCACGATAAGCGGCAGAAATAAAAACACGAAAGCACTCATTTGGATGAGCAGGATTAATTGACTGTCCGCCATAAGGCTCGCAATACTGCCTGCTCCTATGTAAAGACAAAGAAATAAGACCAGGCTCAGTAAAGTGATATAGACCAAGGATACCCTTGTAATAATTCGTCGATTCTCCTCCCCATGCTCACTCAAAAGCTTGGACACCATGACAGGAAACCCTGTGGTGCCGAGCATGATCGCAATACCTAGGAAGGGGTACACTTGCTGATAAATATAAAACCCTGTGTCTCCTACGATGTTCTGGAACGGAACACGATAAACGGCACTTAGTACCTTTGATAACAAGCCTGCGATGGTCAAAATCACCGCTCCCTGGAAAAGCCAATGCGGCTGATTCACAGCATTTTTCATGGATGACTCCTTTAAAAATAGATCTACAGTTAAACGTACTCATTATATCATACGTGAATGAAAAGCCGTTTCTTTCTAAGGAGTAGACGGCACATTTCTCGTTTTGTTTCATTCCATATAAAAAACGCCGACAAAATCAAATGATTTCATCGGCATTCTTTCGTTTCATCAAAATGATATAGAATTATTAGACCTAGTGTTCCATTTGACGGGCTAGGAAGCCAGCTGCTGTTTCTGCCGCTTTATGCTCCACTTCCCCCATTGAACGCTCTTTAGAAAATAAGACGACGGCGCCAATCGGATCTCCGTTTGCAACAATAGGTGCAATGGTATAAGCAGATACGTCATCATCAATACCATCGACAAGTTGAATTTCTTTTTTGCTTTCTTCTAATACAGAATTGCGCTGGTCCATTGTTCGTTCAAGTAAATCACTGATGGATTTGTTTAAGTACTCTTTTTTCGAACTGCCGGATACAGCAATATACGTATCTCGATCACAAATCAGGATGGAATGACCCAAACTGTCGAATAATGCATCAGCATATTCCTTCGCAAAGTCTCCTAGCTCACTAATCGGCGAATACTTCTTCAAAATGACTTCTCCATCGCGGTCGACGAAAATCTCAAGCGGATCTCCTTCCCGGATGCGCAATGTTCTGCGAATCTCCTTCGGAATAACCACTCTACCTAGATCATCGATGCGGCGTACAATTCCAGTTGCTTTCATTCACTGCTGCCTCTCTTTCGTTTGATGATGTGTTGGGTGAATGGAGCAAAAGCGTCCACTTTATGCAACATTCACCACTTGACCCTGAGATTAGTATCCGTCACATCAACCGTAATATACACGAGAGACAAACAAATTTTTATGAAGATGGAATGGTTTCTTTTTTCACATCTTGAAGACCCCGAAGCATATTCAGAACGATTTCAAGCCATTCCCCTGTCTTCTTGCCTTTCGTTTGGACAGAAATAATCAGCTTGCTGCCTTCCATTCCTAGGCCAATATCACGGCCATATTTACTGCCGAGGGCAAATAATTTTTGACCGTCGATTTCACTGCTTGATTGCTCTTCAAGGGTGAGCCTGACAATGCCTTTATCCATCTTGATCAGTTCGACACGTTCCTGCACTGCGTATACTTTCATCGTCGCAATCGTGAACAAGTCCGCCACTTCTTGCGGATATTCACCGAATCGGTCGATCATCTCATCTTGAAGCTCTTTTCGCTCTTCAATTGATCCAATCGCTCTGAACTGTTTATACATCTCGATCTTTTGCTTCCCATCCGAAATGTAAGTGTCCGGGATGTAAGCATCGATTTGCAGATCGATTTCCGGTTCGAATTTATCTTGAGCCGTTGTATCGCCTCTTCTTTCCTCAATGGCTTCTTTCAGCATTTGAGAATAGAGGTCGAATCCAACAGAATCAATGAATCCATGCTGCTGTGCACCAAGTAAATTTCCTGCTCCTCGAATCGTTAAATCACGCATCGCAATTTTAAATCCTGATCCGAGCTCTGTGAATTCTTTAATAGCTTGAAGTCTCTTCTCTGCTACTTCAGAAAGAACTTTATCTTTTCGATACGTGAAATAAGCATATGCGACCCGATTCGAGCGTCCTACTCGTCCTCTTAGCTGGTACAGCTGAGAAAGCCCCATTTTATCCGCATCGTAGACGATGAGCGTGTTCACATTTGGAATGTCGACTCCCGTTTCAATGATGGTGGTACTGACCAATACATCTGATTCACCTTCAAGGAAATTGATCATCACTGATTCCAGCTCGTTCTCACTCATTTTCCCATGTGCATAGCTGACTTTCGCATCTGGAACTAACATAGAGATTTCATCTGCTTTTCGTTCAATATCCTCGACACGGTTGTACAGGAAGTACACTTGACCACCGCGTGCTAGTTCTCGCTCAATCGCTTCTCTGACTAAAGCGCCATTGTACTCGACCACATAGGTTTGAACAGGGAAACGGTTTTCAGGCGGTGTTTCAATAACCGATAAATCCCGTACGCCAAGCATAGACATATGCAGCGTACGCGGAATTGGCGTAGCCGTTAATGTCAGTACATCGATATTGGCTTTCATCTGTTTAATTTTCTCTTTATGGGTCACACCAAAACGCTGCTCTTCATCAATAATCAACAAACCTAAGTCTTTATAGACAATATCTTTAGAAAGCAAACGGTGTGTACCAATAACCATATCAATCGTTCCATTTTTCAACCCTTTTAACGTTTCGGTTGTTTCTTTTCTTGTACGGAAACGGCTCAGCTGAGCAATTTTGACCGGATAGTCTTGGAATCGGTCCATAATCGTGTCAAAATGCTGCTGCGCTAAGATGGTTGTCGGCACGAGTAGAGCAACTTGCTTCCCGTCAGCAATCGCTTTGAAGGCGGCTCGAATCGCCACTTCTGTTTTTCCGTATCCCACATCTCCACAAAGCAGGCGGTCCATTGGACGCTCCCGCTCCATGTCTTGTTTGATTTCATGAATCGAACGGATTTGATCATCTGTTTCCTGGTAAGGGAACGCTGATTCAAACTGGTGCTGCATCTCATGATCAGGCGAGAAGGCATACCCTTTGCTTGCCTCACGCTCTGCGTACAGCTTAATGAGATCATCTGCGATGTCCTGTACAGAGGACTCTACTTTTTTCTTCACACGTTTCCAATCGCTGCCGCCTAGTTTGTACAGCTTTGGTTCTTTACCTTCTGATCCAACATATTTCTGTACCTGATCAATTTGTTCAACCGGTACATAAAGCTTGTCGCTTCCTTGATAATGAATATTTAAATAATCTTTATGAATGCCGCCGATTTCAAGCGTTTCAATTCCTAAATACTTACCGATCCCGTGGTTAATGTGCACCACGTAATCGCCGACTTGAAGCTCTGAATAGCTCTTAATTCGCTCTGCATTGGTCAGCTTTTGCTTACGCGCCTGCTTCTTCACACGTTTCTTGAAGAGC
This sequence comes from Bacillus sp. FSL K6-2431, assembly GCF_038005165.1. Taxonomy (NCBI): domain Bacteria; kingdom Bacillati; phylum Bacillota; class Bacilli; order Caryophanales; family Bacillaceae; genus Bacillus; species Bacillus sp. FSL K6-2431. The sequence continues at coordinate 2,040,490 of NZ_JBBOSQ010000001.1, forward strand.
TCGCCTTCTGTGATCACGGCAATTTTCGATAACGGCAGTTCAAAGCCTGTTTGCAGCTCACCTTGTAAAATATACACCTGCCCGCTTACAAGCTCTGCGTCCGGCTTGGCAAGAGCGGCTTCAATGTCATAATCATGTAAGACAGAAGACAGTTTGTCTGTCCGCTCTTCATCCGCACCTAAGAAGACAACTGTATATTGTTGTTTTTTGTAGCGTTCAATTTCACTTGCAAGCACATTCATCTGACCGTGGAAATTCTGCATTTGCTTACTAGATACATTGACGATATTTTGCGGATTTGTCTGCTGGACATGTCTCAGGAACAAGGAGTAGTACAGAATCGACCGCGATTGCTGATTGATCAGTTGTTGGAACGGGAAAGAAAGGGATAAATCATGAAGAATATTGCCTTCTTCAAGCAGGCTAATTGTCCAATCGGCTTCTTCCTGCTCAAGCTGTTCTTCCATCTCCTGAATCCTGCTAATTTCATCTAAAATAATAATCGTATCCTGTGAAGTGTAATCTAGCAAACTAGCAGGTTTTTCATAGAAATAGGACAGGTACTTCGTCATTTCCTGTGTCACGATACCTTCTAGCAGCTTCTCTCGATCAGCAGAAATATGTTGATGCAGCAATTCTTTTTGCTGGTCCGAGTTGAATTTCTTTAAGCTCTTCGCAAGTCCTTGATCAAGCTGTTCAATGGCTCTCACTCGTTCAGGCCCTCTCACAATCAGCTCTTTTGCGGGACCGATTTTAATTTCTTGAAGTGTTTCTAATGAACGCTGTGTATCCGAGTGGAATGTTCGAATTGAGTCTACTTCTGTATCAAACAGCTCAATACGAATTGGATGATCTTCCGTTAACGAATAAATATCTATGATTCCTCCGCGCACACTAAAATCTCCGGGCGCAGCAACCATTGACGTCCGGTCATAACCGATTTGTACAAGCTGTTTTGAAAACGCCTCCAAATCAATTTCTTCACCAAGCTTTAAATGGATCTGACTCTCCTTCCAGAGCTCAACTGGCGGAAGCATTCGACGCACCGCAGCAGCCGGGGTGACGATAATGGGGTTTTCTCCATTCGCCAGCCGGTTCAGAACATCTAGACGCTGTGCTCTGAGCTCAGGGCTTGCAACGGCAATTTCTGAAGCAATGAGTTCATTCACAGGATAAAGAAGGACCGAGCGATCTGACATCACACTGGCAAGATCATCAGTTACCTTCTGCGCTTGATACAAGTTGTGAGTCACAATAAACATTGGCCGCTTAAGTTCGTCTGATATAGCGGCTGTAAATAAAGATCTGACGGAGCCTGATAGTCCGGCGAGCAGCTGTTCTTTTAACCCTTCCTTTAGCCCATTAAAAATGGACTGAAAATCATCACTTTGTTTGATAAATGATTGTATATTTTTCATTTGGCTCCTCCTCCCTGCTTGTTTAAAACAGAAAAACGCTTTGGTCTATTATCTACACCAAAGCTTTTTATTGAATAAAGGTATGATACTGATGGTAATCAGGATTTCTTTCGAGCGCCTCTTGGCAATCCTCACAAATGGTTTGTACATGTAAATCACCATTTTCCCTATAAGAAATCATATCGTTTCTTTCCTCATTTGTTAAGTGATGAAATCCAAGTGCTTCACTTTGAACAGCGGATTCATCTAGACTGCCAACCTTTACACCACAGTGCCGGCAGTAATAATGCAAAGCCATACGTGATCCTCCCATGCTGAGATTTTATGATCAGTATGTGCTTTGCTTATCATTCTTATACCTTTTTGTTAAAATCATTCATCACTTCTAAAAATGGCTTAGTTAAAGCCGACTCACAAGCTTCAACAGACGCCTGAATGGCTGATGCAATGTCAGGCTGCTCCTCTTCTGAAAAGCGTCCTAGCACGTAATCGACGACCTTCATGCCATTTTGAGGGCGTCCAATGCCAATACGGAATCGATCAAACTCAGGTGACCCTAAATGCTGAATCAACGATTTGATTCCATTATGCCCGCCAGCACTTCCTTTTGTACGCAAACGAATCCGGCCAGTTGGCAAATCAAGATCATCATAGATGACTTTCAAATGTTCAAGAGGAATATCATAGTAATCCATTAGCGGACGCACGCATTCTCCTGATAAGTTCATATATGTAAGCGGCTTTACAAGTAGAACCTTTTGCCCTGAAACAAACCCTGTTCCAAACAGTCCATTGAATTTTGACTGATTTAAAGGGATGTCCCATTTTTTCGATAATTCTTCTATTGTCATAAACCCGACATTATGTCTTGTTTTTTCATATTCTTTTCCTGGATTACCTAATCCAACGAATGCAAGCATGAAACCAATAACCTCCTTTGTCACAAAGCACACGCCTAAAAAATGAGCCAATAGGATTGCCTCATGTAAAACGTATGAATTCTTTTCATTCTAGCACAAAAGACGCAACCGCGGGAGGGTTACGTCTCTAAATGACCAGTTATTCTCCATCGTTATCCTTTTCTTTAATGGCCTCAGGTTCTTTTGGTTCCTCTGTGCTATCTGGTTCAGGAACCTCTGATTGCTGAGGCGGTAAAATGGATGCCACGACTTCTTCTGGATCGTTATTCACTTGATATGATGACTGAACAGACAAATCAGCGACTGTTAGGACATCATTCACTTCTAAGTTTGTAATATCTGCTTCTATATGCTGAGGGATATCTTTTGGTTTCGCTGTAATGGATAGTTCAAATAGTGGCTGCTGAAGCACACCGCCATCTTTAACTCCTTTAGATTCGCCAATCAGTTGAACAGGTACATCCGCTTCAATTTCACGCTGTAAATCGACCACTTGGAAATCTGCATGGACAAGCTCATTTTTCAGCGGGTCTGTTTGTAATTCTGTGACCATCACAGATTTTGTTTCACCGTTCACGTCTAGTGTGATGATTGTATTCTTCCCTTCATCACGTAAGGTCTTTAATAAATCGATGCTGTCTAGTGAAACAGCCAGGTTGTCTGTATTTTTTCCGTATATGACACCAGGAACGTGTCCTGAATGACGGATTTTTTGCAGTGTGGAACGTTTGAAATCAGTTCTTTTATTTGCTTTTAAAGTTGCCATATTCAGCACCATCCTATTTCATTTTTGTCACTACTCTCATAATTACCCATAACCGAATCATTTTAAACCTATTTGCTGTGAATGATGATAGCAAAAAGACCCTAAGCGGATGCCTAGGGCCTTTTTTAATCAGAAAATTAGCTGAAAAGGTAGCTCACAGATTCTTCTTCATGTACACGGATGATGGCTTCTGCAAGCAAAGGACCAACTGAAAGTGGAATGAATTTTCCAACTTTCTTGTCATCTGTTAAGTGAATACTGTTTGTCACAACTAATTCTTTAATTTTAGAATTTGTGATACGTTCTACTGCTGGTCCAGACAATACTGGGTGAGTACAGCAAGCATAGACTTCAGCCGCTCCATTTTCCACAAGTGCATTTGCAGCAAGTGTAATGGTACCAGCTGTATCAATGATATCATCGATGAGAATCGCCGTTTTGCCTTCAATGTTACCAATGATGTTCATCACTTCAGCAACGTTTGGCTTTGGACGACGTTTGTCGATAATTGCGATTGGCGCTTTCAGGCGATCTGCCATTTTACGCGCACGTGTTACACCACCGTGGTCAGGAGACACAACGACGATATCATTCAAGTTTTTCTGTTCGAAATAGTTTGTTAAGATTGGCACAGCCATTAAGTTATCGATTGGAATATCAAAGAAACCTTGGATTTGCGGCGCATGAAGATCAAGTGCAATGACACGTGTAGCACCCGCTGTTTCAAGTAAGTTCGCAAATAGCTTCGCAGTGATTGGCTCACGAGGTTTTGCCTTACGATCTTGACGTGCATATCCGTAATAAGGGATCACAATATTGACCGTTTTCGCAGAAGCGCGTTTTAGTGCATCTACCATAATGAGCAGCTCCATAATGTGCTCATTCACTGGCGCACTAGTGGATTGAATGACATAACAATCACAGCCGCGGATACTTTCTTCAATATTGATTTGGACTTCACCGTCACTAAAGCGTTTAACAGAGCTCTTTCCTACATCAACTCCGATACGATCGGCAATTTCTTTCGCAAGTTCAGGGTTTGAATTCAAAGAGAATATCTTTAAATTCGCATCAGCATAACGATTAGACATGGTAAACCTCCGGGTATTTGGATTATTTTTTATGAATATTTTTCACATAATCTTCTTTATTGACTTGTCTTGCTCTAGCAATAGACAATGCATCCTGCGGTACATCTTCTGTAACCGTTGAACCAGCTGCAACATATGCCCCTTTTCCGACAGTGACTGGTGCCACGAGATTAGAATTACAGCCAATAAAAGCGCCATCTTCAATCTTCGTTAAGAATTTGTTCTTCCCATCATAGTTGACTGTAATAGATCCACAGCCAAGGTTTACATCAGTTCCGACCTCTGCATCTCCAATATAGCTTAGATGAGATGCTTTGCTGCGGTCACCGAAAACCGTTTTCTTGATTTCGACAAAATTCCCGATCTTCACTTCATCGCCAATTTTCGACAACGGGCGAATATGAGCAAACGGCCCAATTGTCACATCGACTCCAACCTCACTATCGCAGACGACAGATTGCTTAATCACTGTGCGGTCTCCGATGATGCTGTCAACAATTTCAGTGTTTGGCCCAATAGTGGCGTCTGCACCGATTTTCACATTCCCTTTGATGACCGTCCCAGGATAAATCATTGTATCTTCACCGATCACTGCATCAGGTGAAATATACGTGTTCTCAGGATCAATCAAGGTCACACCATTCTTCATATGCTGATGATTAATACGTCGCTTCATGAATTGCTCTGCTTGTGATAGAGCGATACGATCATTGACTCCAAGTGTTTCTTCAAAATGCGGTGTTTGATATGCTGCAACCGTTTGTCCTTCATTCTTTAAAATTTCAATGACATCTGGCAAATAGTATTCGCCCTGTGCATTTTCATTCGACACTTGCTCAATCACACGGAAGAGATCTTCATTTGAAAAACAATAAGTCCCTGTATTAATTTCATTCACTTGACGTTCCGCATCATTCGCATCTTTATGCTCCACAATTTTCACGACAGCACCGGTTTCGTCACGAATAATACGACCATAACCTGTCGGGTCATCCGCATGTGCTGTTAAAATAGTGACTTTCGCTTGATGTTTTTGATGCTCGCTCAACATAGCTTCCATTGTTTCCGCTGTCAATAATGGCGTATCACCACAAATGACAATGGTTGTTCCCTTTTCCTGCGCAAGGAACGACTTTGCTTGCTTGACGGCATGTGCTGTTCCCAGCTGTTCTTCTTGAAGTGCATACTCACTTCTGTCTCCAAGCTGCTCTTTGACGTTCTCTGCTCCATGACCGACAATCGTCACTAGCTTGGCTAAAGAAAGCTTTAACGCTTCATCTGCCACATGCTCGACCATTGGCTTTCCGCAAACTGGATGAAGTACTTTGTATAGCTTTGACTTCATTCTCGTTCCTTTTCCCGCTGCTAAAATCACTGCGAACCGCTTATCCATTGATTGGCCTCCAATATCCCTATTATCCATAGAAAAATATATCCTAAATAAGGACTGATTTCAAGGATACATGAGGAAGTACAATATTTTTCTAACGGATGAAACATATAAGACACATGAGGAAAAACGCAAAAAAGACAGCATTTAAAAGAAAACATCCATTTTCTCTTAAAGCTGCCTTTTTAGGTTAACGTATCATTAAGAAGCTCCAGCTTCTTCATATTCAATTGTCTCTTCCTCTTCGCCTAAGCGATGATATTCATTTAATACAGCATCTTGGATTTTTCCCCGAGTACCTGAATTAATTGGATGTGCAATGTCGCGAAACTCTCCATCAGGCGTGCGTTTGCTAGGCATTGCAACAAACAAGCCATTGTTTCCATCAATCACACGAATATCATGAACAACAAATTCGTGGTCCAGCGTGATGGATGCAATCGCCCTCATGCGACCATCGGTATTCACGCGGCGTAATCTTACGTCAGTAACTTCCACAGTAGTTCACCACCTTTTCCCAATATAAAAGCATTACTTAGGTATTCAACGATTGTGGTGATTCTCCTGCTCTTTTTTTAAACTTTTTTTGAAATATCGGGATATTTATACATTTTTTGTCATCTTCGTGACGACGCTTACATTCTCTGCGCGAAAAAAAGACATCATGATGATGTCTTTTCCTGCATATGATGAAACCAAACGGCTTTCGTTACGATTGCCTGTTTACTTTACTAATGCAATCACTTCAATTTCTACGAGTGCATCCTTAGGAAGTCTTGCCACTTCCACACAAGAACGAGCTGGCTTATGTGTATGGAAATACTCACCGTACACTTCATTTACTTCTGCGAATTGTTCCATATCTTTGATAAAAACTGTTGCTTTCACGACTGTTTCAAAGGAAGCACCTGCTGCTTCAAGTACGGCCTTAAGATTACGGAACACTTGATGAGTTTGTTCTTTAATATCTCCATTTACAAAGTCTCCAGCTGCCGTTAATGGAATCTGCCCGGAGCTGTAAAACATGTTATTGACAATAATCCCTTGAGAGTAAGGTCCAATGGCTGCTGGTGCATGTTTGGTTTGAACAACTTTTGTCATATCAATCTCTCCCATTCAACTACATGTTTATCAATGCTTAAGCTTTCGAATGAAAAAACTCGTGGAAATTGCCTTCATTGATCTCAATGATCTTCTGCTTCATATCAATGGTTGAAAGCTTTAAAAGCGATACATACTCATCAACGAGACGTTCATCTACGCCTTCATCTTCTAAAAGAACACCGATCCCTGCAACATTTGCATTAAATTCCTCAAGCAAATTCACCATGCCGTTAATGGTTCCGCCAGCTTTCATAAAGTCATCAATGATCAGGACATTGGATCCTTTATCTAAGCTCCGCTTTGCAAGTGACATGGTTTGAATTCGATTAGACGAACCTGACGCGTAGTTAATACTTACAGTTGATCCCTCAGTTACTTTATTATCTTTTCTAACGATCACAACCGGCACATTTAAATAACCCGCAACAGAATAGGCAATAGGAATACCCTTTGTCGCAACAGTCATGACGACATCAATCGCACGATCTGCAAAGATGGTCGCAAATAGCTTACCGATTTTCGCAAGGATTGAAGGATTCCCTAAAACATCGGTTAAATATAAATAACCGCCAGGAAGTACACGTTCAGGAGTCGATAGAGCTTCTCCGATATCGTTTACCACGTCGTCTGCTTCTTTTAGGTGAATCTTTGGAATATATTTCACTCCGCCAGCAGCACCAGGTACAGTAAGCAACGTGCCTATTCCCTGCTGTTCGAAGGTCTGTTTGATAATCGTTAAGTCTTCACTAATGGAGGACTTCGCAGATTGATATCTTTCTGCAAAAAAAGTTAACGGTACTAGTACGTGCGGGTGGGCTAACAAATAATTTGTTAAGTCCACCAATCTGCCGCTTCGACGAAACTTCATGAACTTACCCCCAGAACCCGAATAATTTATGATAAATATAACTTAATATACGGATTTAATCAAGGGCATTTTGTTCGCCGATCATGCGGACAGCGTATACTTGATCACAAAACCCTCTCAGTCCGTTATATATTCTTTGTACCTTCGATTCATATTGAATCAAGCCAAATACTGTAGGGCCGCTTCCACTCATTAAAACAGCGTCAGCACCGAAACGCTTCATCTGTCTTTTGATCATATCTACTTCTGGATACATCTTTAATGTCACAGACTCTAGAACATTTCCGAGTGAGCCGCACATCTCTTTATAATCTTTCGCTTCAATCGCTTCAATCATACGCTTTACATTCGGGTGTTCTACTTTGCTTGCGTCATATTGTCTATAGACTTCAGCTGTAGATACCCCAATCACCGGCTTCGCTAAAATCACCCAGCAATGCGGCGGTGTTGCAATATGCTGCAGCTTTTCTCCACGTCCTGTCGCTAGTGCTGTGCCTCCGTGAACACAAAAGGACACATCTGAGCCGATCTCCGCTCCAAGCTCAGCTAGTTCATCTAACGTGAGGTTCAGCTTCCACAAACGATTTAAGCCGCGAAGTGCTGCTGCTGCATCACTGCTGCCTCCAGCTAACCCTGCTGCGACTGGAATTGTTTTTGTGATGACAATGGATACACCTTTTTGAATACCGAACCTTGTTTTAAGTAATTTAGCCGCCTGATAAGCCAAATTACGCTGATCATCTGGCACGAATCGATTATGAGATGATACACGAATTTCATCCTTGTCCAGCTCCGTCAGCTCAAGTCGATCTGCAAGGTCTATTGTTGTCATCACCATCTCCACTTCGTGATATCCATCCGGTCTTTTTCCATGAACATCAAGTGAGAGATTAATTTTCGCCGGTGCTTTTTCTAAAATACGCAAACATTTCACCTACTTCTCCATCTAAACATAAGTATCAATATTGTATCACATTTGATCGATCTGATGAATATAGGCTTTTACGCTGAGCACACTGACTTTTTCATCAAAAAAAGCCAGAGACACCCGAGGTATCCCTGACCGTTTTTCTATCGTTGATTCTCATCCTGAGCCATGTGCTGTTGAGCTAATTCAATGGCACGTTTGACCATATTACCTGCGTCACGCGCACGAATCTCTCCCCAGCCTCCATTTTTGACGGTATCATAAAATCCAAGATCCTTCGCCAGCTCGTATTTGAACTCATCTGACATAATGCCTCGGCGTCTACCCAAACGAAACAGCCCCTTTAGTCGAGAATTCGAATCAGTGCCACCGCTTGTGTGGCTTTCTTATTTTGTATCGAATCCTTTCTTTTACCCCTTTCAAAAAATGGACAGACTCCCATTCAGAAAAAAAGGCAAAACAAAAAGCAGTAAACAAAAAGTTCACTGCCCATTAATAGGCGACTGAGCTAGCGGTATCATCGAACGTTAATTCGACCGTCTCAGTCAGTATATCTGCATAACTATAAGAAACTCTTTCAAACGAATTCTCATCTTGATCTAATTGAATCACAAATACAGAAGGGTACGTTTCAGCTAAAATGCCCGAACGCTCAATTGTTTTACGGCGGCCCCCGTTAGCCTTTAACGTCAAACGTTTACCTAAGTTACCATCAAGCGATCTTTTGATGTCGGACAAAGTCTTCGCCATTGCATCCACCTCACTGAGATAATTATACAACAACGGCCCGTTTTTGTCAAATAAAAATTAAATTATATCAACGAACACGAGCCATTGTCAACAAAATAATTTTGACAAACTTCTACCTTTTCTCCTCCCTATTTTTCTCAATTTCCGGTGAATTATGTATCCTTTTGCAATTTCTTTTTGAACATAAAAAAAACCAGACTGAAATCAGTCGGGTTATGTCGATTCATGATCTCTTTTATATGGCATACCTACCCTTAGAACACCCTTCGTCTCGATGCCTCCGAGCCCTTTTTCTCTTGTTAATGTATTTCGGAGCACATCCCACACGTTGATTCGATCTACAAATGGAGTGAAGCTGATCTTCGCAACGATATAGACGGGGTCGAGCGCATGGATATTCACACGGGAAGGCGAGCTCGCAAAATTGGCACCTGCTTGGATCAATGATTCGAAATGAGATTGACAGGCACCAGCAAAGATCACAAGCTGATCTAAATGAGGGATTTTCCGTCTGGCTTTTTGAACCGTTTCAACGAAATGCCGAGAATGACGATATGCACTGATATCATGTACGCCGCCCTTTTGCTTGGAATACGCATCATGTCCTGTGATAACCAATATATCTGGCCGATATTGATCAATTAACGAGTCAATCATGCTTGGCATTTTCTTCTCATGGCAATGCACCCCATACACAGGTACTCCAATTCGTTCATATACATCTAAGCATTTCTTTAAGTATGAAGCATCTCCATCTAAATGAAGGACCTTTCCAGGCATGTGAAAATACTGCTCCTGATGCTGATATTGTCCAGAAGTATAATACTCTTGTTTTTCCCGCAGCAGCTGATAATCCTGTCTTAGTAAATCGAGCGATTCATTGATTTTTCTTTCGTCATTTTTCTCTCTAGTCAGCTGTTCCTCTTTTTGAACCTTGACGAGATCTGACAACTTGGCATCAGCAATCAGCCTCACTTCATTCCCATGCAATATGGCGGTGGCTTCGTGCTGATCGGTCTCATCAATTCGAATAATTCGAAACAAAATATCCATTTGATAGGATGCCCTTGTCACCATATCTCCTATTTGAAATTGCATGCTTTTCACTCCACAATCAGGCTCATATCCTGTTGGTATCGTCTTGCGCTAAATATGTTCGTCTTTCATGGTGCTGTTCTTTCTAGCCTATGCCCGAACAAACGAAGTGGTGAAAAACAAAAGAAAAAAGCCCTTAAGACAGGGCTTTTTGTAAAACATTCGCCAAACGGGCAAATTCCTCAATGGATAATGACTCGCCGCGGCGCTTTCCATCAATGTCTGCTGTTTGAAGTGCTTCTTCAATGATCGCTTTATGTTGCTTTCCATCAGGTAAGTTGTTCATGAGATTATTCATCAATGTTTTTCGGCGCTGACCAAAGCTCGCACGGATCAATTGAAAGAAAAACTCATCATTTTCTACTGAGACAGCAGGCGTTTCACGAACGGTCAGCTTGATCACAGCCGAATCGACATTTGGCTGTGGAACGAAAACCGTTTTAGGCACAACCATCACCGTTTTCGCTTCCGTATAGTATTGAACTGCGATAGACAGCGAATTGTATTCCTTTGATGAAGGGACAGCGGCCATACGATCTGCTACTTCTTTTTGCAGCATGACTACAATCCCTTTCAATGGAAGGTTTTCTTCAAGCAGCTTCATAATAATCGGTGTCGTCACGTAATACGGAAGGTTGGCGACAACCATCACTTCTTTACAGTCAGCAAAGTTTTCCTCGATGACCTTTCCCACATCTGCCTTTAATACGTCTTGATGAATGATCGTAACATTATCATATGGAGAAAGTGTATCGTTTAAAATGGGCAATAACCGCTGATCGATTTCAAAAGCAGTGACTTTCTTTGCACGCTTAGCGAGCTGCTCGGTCAATGCACCGATACCAGGCCCAATCTCAATCACGCCGGTCTCATCCGTCACCTCTGCGTGATCGACAATACGATCGAGTATATTTGTATCAATTAAAAAGTTCTGCCCTAAGCTCTTTTTAAAAGAGAAACCGTATTTCTTCAGTATTTCCTTCGTTCTGATGGGTGTCGCTATATCTTTATTCATCGGCTTCCTCCTGCATGACGGTCTTTAAGGCCGCAATAAAATCATGTTTGGTTATTTGGAACATGTGAAGGCGCTTATGCAGCTGCTTCGCATTGGTATATCCTATATTTAATAGCACACCTAGTCGTTCTCTGCGGCGTTTCGATGATTCGCCTCCGATTAGGCCTGCGTCAAATAAGTCATCTAATGTAATGTCACTTTCCGTTACTTCCATTTCCTCATGGACATGGGCAAGGCATTCCCGAATACTGTCCAAGGAAGCATGCTCGACACCAATTCCTTTGTCCCGCTTCGCCTTCGCAAGATGTTTTGGCAAAAATGCGTGCTTACAGCCAGGAACCGCTTCTGCGATGGTTTTCCGGATCTTCTCCCCAGGGAAATCAGGATCAGTTAAAATAATGACCCCTCTCGTCTCCTGAGCAAGACGCACTTGTTGAATAACTGTATCGCCAATGGCTGATCCGTTTGTTTCGATCGTATCTGCATCAACTGCCATCTTCACTCTCGCAGTGTCGTCACGACCTTCCACCACAATGATTTCTTTGATTTTCATGTATTCCTCCGCTTGCAAAAACAATAAACAATTTTTGGTTAAAAAATGAAACCTTTCTTGCTGTTTTTGCGTCTAATTAATTAGAAAACAGTGCTTCTATTATAACCAAAAAAACAGAGGGTGCGCAAAGCCCTCTGTTCATATAAATGATTTGATGTGTTTATTTGAGTACTCTAATTTTCACTCGTTTATTTCCCCATTGATAAGCTGCCGACTTATTTGGGACGAACACATCAATTTTATTCCCTTTTATAGCAGATCCAGTGTCTGATGCAACGGCATATCCATAGCCTTCCACATACACTTTAGAGCCTAGCGGAATGACACTCGGATCAACTGCTATGACCTTTGCACCTGGATTTGATTTTAAATTATAGCCAGTTGACGTTCTGCCCGTACATCCAGCACAGCTCGCTGTATAGGCTGTCGACGTCACATAAAATTCTTTTCCTGACGATTCATTGCTTCTTGAAACGGCAGGTGTCGCTTTAGGCTCTTTTTGGGACTCTTGTGTACCAATGGCCACTAAACGATCCTTGCTATCTTTTTCAGTCACTTCTTTAATCAATTCTTTAGACACCACTTTGCCGTTTTCTTTCACAATGGCATAGTGCTTCTTCAATTTACCTTCTTCACCTTTTTTAAGCACCTTCTCTTTTCCTTTTTCAAGAGAACGATCCTTTTTATGTTTGGTATCAAAAGCAATTTTCTCTTCCACTACATCGGTGACTTTTTCCACCCGAGTGATCTGGATATCTGCGCTTTTATTAGAAATGTGACTATGTAACGCAGGTTTGATCTTATCGTGCTTCTTGAGCTTCAGCTCTTGTTGCTTTAAAAAGTCAGCGACCGTAGTCGAAGTGGTCCACACTTTTTTCTCTTTTCCTCCATCATTTACGCTGACCTGGAAGGCCTGCTGAACCACAAGATCCATATCCTTTTTAATCTTGTTATTCTTTCCTGGAGTTACTTGATCGTGCTTCCCAATATCTATCTTCTCATTCTTCAATAATGCTCCAACCGTCTGATCTGTTGTCCATATCGTTTTCTCTTTCCCATCTAGGGTCAGATGAACCGGTATAGCCGCATCATACACAATGTTCATGTTGTCTTCAATCTTTGTATTTAGACTTGGAGAGATATGATCCTCCGCCTTGGTCTTTATTCCAAGGTCTGAAAACAGCTGCGCTACTGTCTCTTCATGTGTACGAATTGTCTTCTCTTTACCATTGATTGAAATGGTAATAGACTGCTTAGTGAGCTCATGCGCACCGTAAGCCGTCCCAGTTCCAGCTAAAAGCAAGCAAACAACTAGTAATAAAACCTTGCCTTTTCCTAGCTTAACAGAAAACAGATTTTTCATTTTTTGTACGATGAAAAACGCCTCCTTCTCCTCGGAGAGATTATATAGAGTATCTCAAAACCTGTCAACCCTTCCACCCACTGTACAAAAATGCTCGATTGTAACCCTATTATGGGAGATTAATGGAAGGAAGGGAAGAAAGACTTATCGACAACTTATCCTATGAAGAGGCGTAAACGTGTAGAACATTTTCGTTATGTTTCACAAATGGACAAGCTTAAACAAGGATTGACATCATATACTGTCAGTTTATACCGAAAACTTTTTTCGCATTTTTTGTGGTCAATTCAGCAAGCTCTTCAAAGCTTATTTCTCGTAACTCCGCAATTTGTTCTGCGATATATTTCACATAACTTGGCTCGTTGCGTTTTCCTCTAAATGGCGCTGGTGTTAAGTATGGGCAGTCTGTTTCAATCAAAAGTCGGTCACTTGGTATGTCTTTGACAACTTCCTTCGGTTTTTTGGCATTTTTAAATGTCACGGGTCCACCGAATGAAATATAAAAGTTCATATCCATACACGCTTTTGCGATTTCTAGGCTGCCAGTAAAGCAATGCATAATCCCTCCAACTTCAGCCGCTCCCTCTTCCTTTAAGATCGTCACGACATCTTCCGTTGCGTCACGATTATGAATAATGATCGGAAGATTCACTTCCTTCGCAAGAGCAATTTGACGTCTAAAGACTTCTTTTTGCACATCTTTTGGCGACTTGTCCCAATAGTAATCGAGACCCATTTCTCCAATTGCAACGACTTTTTCATGTTGAGATAATTCTTTGATCCACAGCAAATCCTCATCTGTCATATCGATGGCGTCGACTGGGTGCCAGCCAATGGCTGCATAGATGAAATCATACTCTTCAATTAATTCCATTGCTCTCGTAATTGTCGGGCGGTCAAACCCTACCACTACGATTTTTTCGACTTTTTCACTCTTCGCTCTTTCGATCACCTGCTCTAAGTCTTTATTATATTGTTCCGCATTTAAGTGGGCATGTGTATCAAATAACATCGTTGATTGCTCCTTTCGACAATTCTTCTAAAAAACAAAAGGTGTTCGACGAAATGTTACACGTGGAACACCTTTGTTGATTTATAAAATTTTTGTTCCATTTGCTAGAGATTGATCCACTTCAAGAACCTGCAATTTCCCGCTAGTTTCTCCAGTTAAAATCATTCCCTGGGAAATTTCCCCTCTGAGTTTAACTGGTGTGAGATTTGCTACACAGACGAGCTTCTTCCCTACTAATTCCTCAGGTTGATAATGCTTGGCTATCCCCGAAACAATTTGTCTCTTTTCAAATCCAAAATCAAGCTGCAGCTTTAAGAGACGATCTGCTTTTTTCACTGGGGCTGCTTCCAGTACCTGTGCGACTCGAAGATCAACTTTTGAGAAATCATCAAAAGCAATTTCTGCTCCTAGCTCAGGTAATTCTGTTTCTTCTATTTCTACTTTCTTTTCTTCTACCTTTGGTGCACTTCCCTGCATTTTCTCTTTAATATATGCTACTTCTTCTTCAACCTCTAAACGCGGGAACAAAGGTTCGCCTTTTTGTACCGTCGCTTGTTGAATCGCACCGAAAGATAGAATGCTATCCCAGCTTTTAAGCTTCTCTTCTTCAATGCCAAGCTGGAAGAAAATTTTCTCAGGTGTTTTCGTTAGGAAAGGCGTTAAGAGCACTGCTGTGATGCGGAGTGATTCTGCTAAATGATACATGACAGAATGCAGCTCTTTTCGTTTTGTTTCATCCTTTGCCAGCACCCAAGGAGCTGTCTGGTCAATATATTTATTGGTTCTGCTGATTAATGTCCAAACATTTGAAAGAGCCACAGAGAATTCAAGGTTTTCCATCGCTTCTTCATAGGCTTTGACTGTTTGCTCAGCTACTGCTTTAAGCTCCTCATCAAACTCATTAACTGGACCCTTATAGCTGCTTAATGTACCGTCAAAATATTTTTGAACCATCGCAACTGTACGGTTAAGCAAGTTACCTAAGTCATTGGCAAGGTCATAGTTTACACGTTCCACGAATCCTTCTGGTGTAAACACACCATCCGCACCAAATGGTACTTCACGAAGGAGGTAATAACGAAGGGCATCAAGACCGTAGCGATCTATTAATGTGACCGGATCTACTACGTTCCCTTTTGATTTAGACATCTTACCATCTTTCATCAACAGCCAGCCGTGTGCGAAAATTTGTTTCGGCAGCGGCAGATCGAGTGCCATCAGCATAATTGGCCAATAAATCGTATGAAAACGAACAATTTCTTTCCCTACGAGGTGCACGTTGGCAGGCCAATATTTTTTATATTTTTCATCCTGATCAGTACCGTAACCAATCGCAGTTAAATAGTTGAACAACGCATCAATCCATACATAGATGACGTGCTTTGGATTGTTTGGAACTTTAATTCCCCAGTCAAAGGTTGTTCTTGATACAGCTAGATCCTCTAAACCTGGTTTGATGAAGTTATTGATCATTTCATTCTTTCTTGATTCAGGCTGAATGAACGTTGGATTCTTTTCGTAATAGTCTAGTAAACGATCCGCATACTTACTCATACGGAAGAAATATGATTCCTCTTTAATTAATTCGACAGGATGTCCGCTGTCAGGGCTTTTCCCGCCAGTGACTTCTCCTTTTTCATTCCGCTCAACATCCACAAGCTGTGTTTCCGTATAGAATGTCTCATCAGGAATACTGTACCAGCCTTCATATTGGTCTAAATAAATATCGCCTTGATCAAGCAGCTTTTGAAATACTTGCTCAATGATTTTCGTATGTCTTTTTTCTGTTGTACGGATGAAATCATCATTGGAAATGTCGAGTTTCTTCCATAGTGATTGAATGTCTGCTACGACAGGATCTAAATACTCGATCGGTGTGATGTTTTGTTCTTCAGCTTTTTGCTGAATTTTTTGTCCGTGCTCATCTGTACCCGTTAAATACATCACATCATAGCCTTGAAGACGTTTATAACGAGCCATAGCATCCCCTGCTACTGTCGTATAAGCATGTCCAATATGTAATTTTCCGCTCGGATAGTAAATAGGTGTTGTCAGATAGAACGTTTTTTTCTTTTCCGGCATGTTGGAACCTCCTGCGTGTATAAATGTCAAAAACTCCCGCCCAATGGACGAGAGCGGTTATCATCATTACATGAAAATGTGTTAGATCCATTTATTAAATTTTGCACTTGTGCTTTCTCTATGATACCATCTTAGCCTTTAAGATCAAGCATATATACATAGAACAAGATGAAATGATCGAAAAAGATGAGTTTTTCGAAAAAAACGACAAACCTGTCGACATTTTGTCGAATATTGTCGTATGAAATCTATCTCCAGATTTACAATTGTCTAATTTAGGGCAAAAGTCTTGTTAATCTGAACTCGTCATTTCTCATATTTTCATAGAAAAAAGCCGCAAAATCCTTATAAATCAGTAGTTTCAAGGTCTTTTGACTTTAAGAGTCATATTTTACAAACAATAGTAAACAAAATGATTGACGATTTATGGAAACCTTGTTATGCTATGAATGTAAGGAATTTGTCGAATAATGACGAAGATAATATTATATTAAGAATAAGAACTCTTTGGGAGGAGAATGAAGATGAAATCTACAGGTATTGTACGTAAAGTTGACGAATTAGGGCGCGTGGTGATTCCAATCGAACTTCGCCGTACTCTAGGAATCGCTGAAAAAGACGCTTTGGAAATTTATGTTGATGATGAAAAAATTATCCTAAAAAAATATAAACCAAACATGACTTGCCAAGTTACAGGTGAAGTATCAGACGATAACCTTAAACTTGCTAATGGTAAATTAGTTCTTAGCCGTGAAGGTGCAGAGCAAATCATTAACGAAATCCAAAACCAACTTCAATCACAAAAATAAGTTTGATATAAAAAAGGTTCTTGCACCGTTTGCAAGAACCTTTCTTTATTGTTCAATATGATAGGCATCGTATATGGTGCGCTTTGGTACACCGCGTTCGACGGCTGTACGTTTAATCGCTTCCTTCGACGTTAATCCTTCCTCTATGTAATGGATTACGTGTTCCTTTTCAGATAAGGACTTCCACCAGGCTTCTTCATTTAGCTCTTCTTCATCTTGATCGTTACCTTGTACGACTAGACAGAATTCACCTCGGATTTGATTCTCTACCGCCCATGTCAGCACAGACTCTAAATCTCCACGAATAAACTCTTCAAATTTTTTCGTTAGTTCTCTCGTAATGGCGATATTCCGGTTGCCCCACACTTCCTTCATCAAAGTCAGCGTTTCTTTTAACCGATGAGGCGCTTCATAGAAAATGATTGTTTCTTGACGCTTCTTCAAAGCTTCGAGCTGTTTTTTCTTTTCCTTTTTTTGTCGGTCAAGAAATCCATAAAAGAAAAATGGCTGTGGCGTGATCCCTGAGGCAATGAGTGCTGTAAGTGCAGCATTTGCTCCAGGTAACGGAACGACATAACCGCCGATATTCGTAAAGTCACGGACCACTTCAGCACCTGGATCAGAGATCGTCGGTAAACCAGCATCGCTCACGAGTGCGATGTTTTTTCCTTCTTTTAACCATTCGATCAACTTGTGGCCGCTACTGTCTTTGTTATGCTCATGATAACTCGTTAATGGCGTATCAATTTCATAGACATGACAAAGTTTTTTCGTTTGTCTTGTATCCTCTGCGGCAATATAGTCTACATCTTTTAATGTTTGTATGGCTCGAAACGTCATATCTTCTAAATTGCCAATTGGGGTTGGGACGAGATATAGAATGCCCATATCTGATTGACCATCAAAGCTTTTCTGTGTTTTCATGTGCCGCCTCCTTTTCAATACGCATTTCTTCTATATAAAGATCTTTCTTTTTCCGTGTCCACGTTTTGAAACGATATTCTTGCTGCATGGCTTCTCTTTTGGTTGCAAAACATTCATGATAATACAGCTCAACTGGCCGTCTTGCTCTTGTATACTTTGCTCCCTTTCCACTATTGTGGGTCGTCAGTCTTTTTTGTAAATCATTTGTATAACCTGCATATAGGCTGCCGTCTGCACATTTCAATACATAGAAATAATGATTATGCTTCTCCATACAGTATCGTCCTGATTTCCTCAGTATACTCTTGATCATCTCCATAAACAAAAAGAGGCGGGAGAATTTTCAGATCTGGTTTTCCATCTTTTATCCCCTCTACTAAGATGGTATTGGCTTCTTTCCCCTGTTTGGGATAAACAAATTGAATTCGTTTTGGCTCAATTCGGTACTTCTTCATCAATTCCACAATCTCAAGCAGCCGTCCCGGCCGATGAACCATCGCCAGTTTCCCTCCTTGCTTCAGCAGCGTGGAAGAAACGCGAATGACATCTTCTAATGTACAATGAATTTCATGCCGAGCAATGGCCAAGTATTCATTCTCATTGATTTCTTCTTTAGAAGGTGTCTTAAAATATGGTGGATTACATGTGATGACATCTACTTTGTGATTGCCGTAGCGTGCTGGCATATCATTCAGATCGCCATGAATCAGTTCTATCTGCTTTTCAAGTTGATTATACGCCACACTTCTTTTTGCCATATCAAACAGCCGCTCTTGAATTTCGACCCCAGTAATGGAAGCCTTAGATCGAGTCGAAAGCAGCAATGGCACAATGCCATTTCCCGTGCAAAGATCAATGATCTCTCCTTTTTGGATGGGCACATACGCAAATTTTGCTAATAACACTGCGTCCAATGAAAAGGCGAAAACCGTTTTACTTTGAATAATTTTCATATCTTCGGCGAGCAAATAATCTAATCGTTCATCTTCTCTTAACGAAACCATGATGTATCCTTTCTTTTCCTGTGAAAAAGGCTTCCGATTCAGCGGAAGCCTTTTCTCATTTTTTATTTAAAAATGACAGACAGAACAAACAGTCTCCCTCTTTACGTATGCTTCCATAATGTACATTGCAAATATGGAAGCCCTCCTGATATAACCGAGCCAGATTATCATGACCTTCTCCTATATCAGAATGACCTGGTTTCTGAGCAGAATCATTCTCTGTCTCAGACGATTTGTCCCGATCGGACTGATCCAGACGTTCACGCAAGTGCTGATTCTCCATCTGCAGCTGATGATTTTCTTCAATCACTTCACCGATATGATTTTTCAAATCACCTAACTGGCGATAAAGAGAACCAATTTGTTCTTCTAAATTGATCACCGTATCAAATAGTTCCTTTTTATCCAAGGTGGCACACCTCGTTACTCAGTTGTTTGTGCAGATACAACGCCTTCTTGTAATAATTCTTCCCAAGTATATTCTACCACTTTTTCTTGCCCGGTTAATTCAACTTGCAAAATTCGTTCTAAAATGTTGAGCCCTACTACCTTTGCAGAGCCACTAGATGTTTGAATCGTTTCACCGATATCCGGCAATTGTTCTTTCGCTGTTTCATACTCATCATTCTCATATTTCAAGCAGCACATCAAACGACCGCAAAGCCCTGAAATTTTTGTGGGATTTAGCGACAGGTTTTGATCTTTTGCCATCTTAATGGATACTGGTTCAAAGTCTCCTAAGAATGTCGAACAGCAAAGCATTCGCCCGCAAGGTCCTATGCCACCCAGCATTTTTGCCTCGTCTCTTACACCAATCTGGCGAAGTTCAATTCTCGTTTTGAAGATCGATGCAAGATCCTTCACTAGCTCACGGAAATCTACTCTGCCATCCGCTGTGAAGTAGAAAATGACCTTGTTTCGGTCAAATGTAAATTCAACATCAACCAGTTTCATTTCAAGACCGTGTTCACTTACCTTCTGAAGACATGTATCAAAGGCTGTCATCGCTGCTTCTTTGTTTTCCTCAACGATGAGTCGGTCTCGTTCGTCTGCTACACGAATCACCTTACGCAGAGGAAGAACGACATCGTGTTCATCTACTTTTTTATTAGCGATGACCACTTGTCCGTACTCAACTCCTCTGACCGTCTCTACAATGACACAACTATCATTTTCTATATGAAATCCATTAGGATCGAAATAATAGATTTTGCCCGCTTTTTTAAAGCGAACACCAATTACGTTGTACAAGCTTATCCCTCCTGCAACATCAACACCAATTGCTCCATCAGCCCTTGGGCATTCACGTTGGATTGAAGTCTCTTTTTCGCTTCTAATACAGCAAGGATCTGGTTCGTCACCATCTGCTGTGTGGAATGCAGCGCGTGCTGCTTCATTGTCTGGAATAAGTCTTGATAAATGACTTTATCTTCATTTCCTATTTGAATCGACAATACATCACGATATATAAATAAAAGCATATCCAGACCTGTTTCTTGAAGGTCTTTCTCTTTGAAAAAAGGCATCCATTGATCCTGTATATAAAAAAATGCATGTTCTTTTCGCTGGTGTAAGACTTCATACAATTTTATCACTTTCGCTCTAGACTCTGCAAACTGATCATTTCGACTTAATTCGAGTGCTTCTGCTAAATTGTTGGTTAAATTCGACAAAAGCCTTGCAAGATGCTGAGATACGCCTTCTTGTAATAGCTGCTGCTCCAAGGATTGTGGCTGCAGCGGCTGAAAGCTGAGCATCTGACATCTTGAAATAATCGTATCCAACATTTTATGCGATTGCTCAGTGATTAAAATTGCCATCGTTTCCCGGTTAGGCTCCTCTAGGAACTTTAATAAACTGTTCGCGGCATTAACCGTCATTTTGTCCGCATGAAGAATGATATACATTTTTCGGTGAGATTCCACACCTGCTTTTGTAAATTCCTCTTGCAATGCCTGTACTTGCGCTTTCTTAATTGATTGACCATCAGGCTGCACGAGATGTAAATCGGGATGGTTACCTGACTCAATCCTCTTGCAGTTTTGACAGGATTCACACGGTTTCACTCCTGATTCCAAGCAAAAAAAACTCTTAGCCAAAAGCATCGCAGCATCCCGCTTACCAGTACCCTTTTTTCCTTCAAATAAGTAGGCATGCGCAAGTCGATCTTTATCAATACTATTAAAAATCAGCCGCATGACGCGCGGCTGCAACTCATTCATGTCATCCCAGCTAATTGCCATGTTATCACTCTCTATGTGTAAAGGTTAATCAATAAACCTTTTATTTCTCCAATACGTTCAAGCAAATCAATAGATGGCTTCTCTTGGTCCATCATATCCTCTGTTAATTCAATCAGCTTTTCATCTAATGCTTTGACTAAAGCGAGTGTACGCGTGTTGCCATAAATGTCAAAGCTTCTTGATGTTTCTATATTTAACCCATTATCGACTGTCTCTTTCACAAAGCGCTTCACAAGACCTTTAAACCTAGCCAAGTCCTTTAAGTTTCGTGACTTTGTCAGCTTTTTACCGAACACTTCGATATCACTCAGCATAACCGTCAGCTGCTCTAAGCGCATTTTGCCGCTTTGCGTCTCCATCGATGCTTTAAAAGAGGCAGATGTCTGGCTTCCTTTCATGCCTTGGAGTTCACGCTTTTCTAAAAGCAGCCGCATATCTTGATTAATTTTCACAGCAACCCATCCTTAGAATTGATGAAATTGTTCAACTGGCAGAATAAAGACAGTAGCTCCACCAACTTCAACCTCAACAGGGTATGGTACATATGAATCTGCGTTACCACCCATTGGAGATACAGGTGCAATCATTTGATCACGTTTACGGCAATTTTCTTTTATAAGCTGTAACGCTTTATCCACTCGGACATCATCACAACCAATGATAAAAGTCGTATTCCCAGACTTTAAAAACCCACCAGTTGAAGCTAATTTTGTCACGCCGAATTGATGTTCAGTCAATATTTTCAACAACTTGCTGCTATCTTGGTCCTGTACAACGGCAACAATTAATTTCATTTGATTGGCCTCCTTTGTTTTAGGCACAGGTGACATGCCGATGTCTTCCTCTATATTATAACAACGATTGGGAATGAGATCATTTTTGATTTTTCTTTAATGTGTCCTGAATCACTCGAAGTACTTCTTCATAGACATCTTGCATTGGCTGAGAAGCATCCACTACATGGAATTGTTCTGGTGATTGCGCAATAAGTAGTTCATAGCCTTCTCTGACCAACTGGTGGAAATTCAGCGTCTCCATGTCTAATCGATTCTTTTCTCTTCCTTGATTGGCGTGAATTCGCTTTAGCCCTTCCTCAGGTGTAATGGAAAAGTAAATCGTCATTTGCGGCATCGTGCCATCAATAGCAAAGTCGTTAATTGATCTGACTTGGTCAATTCCAAGTCCTCTCGCATAGCCTTGATAAGCAAGAGAGCTATCAACAAAACGATCACACAAGACTGTCTCTCCGCGCTGCAATGCCGGTTCTACCTTTTCAGCCAAATGCTGCCTTCTTGCTGCTGCATACAGCAATGCCTCTGTTTTCGCATCCATTTTTGTATTTTTTTCATTTAAAATGACTTCACGGATCTGTTCAGCAATGTCAATCCCACCCGGCTCGCGTGTCGCCATCACTGCATATCCTTGACGTTCCATTTCTTCGTACACTTTTCGTATCACTGTCGTTTTTCCGGCACCCTCTGGCCCTTCAAACGTAATAAACATACCACTCATAGTGTCTCCTCTTCTATATAAACATATAATTTTCTCTGATGAATGACCTGACTTGCTTGAATATGAACCTCGTGACCAAGCAAACGGCTTAACGCCTCAATTTGTTCTTTTTCAATACGCTCTCCCTTAATCATCAAAGGAATTCCAGGTGGATAGGGAATAATGGATTCTGCACTCATCCGGCCTGCTGCATGTTCAAATGGGACAGCCTCTATGTCTTGATTTTGTACATCAGTCTCAATAGATATCGTCTCATTTTGGATATGTTTTTTTCCTTTGAGCAATGAATCACTTTGCTTAAGAGCCTGCTCAATCCGCTTGAAAGGAACGTTCTGCCTCTGTTCTAAGCTAAGTACAAGTAAAACCTGATGTTCGTCCGCAAGCTCTGGATGAACATCCACTGATTCAAGCACCTGCTTTAGTTCGTAACCAGTCAGTCCTTTTGTTGATCGAATGACGCATTTTAAAGGATCGGAATGTAGCGAGTCAGGTTCAACCACTTCAAGATGGGTCAGACGGTTGAACTGATCTTTCAGCTCTGTCAGTTCTTTCATGATTACATCCAATGTCCCTTTTCCTTTGATCTCCTCGACATAAGCTCTTGCTACATCTAATGAGGCCATAATTGGATAAGAGGGCGAACTACTTTGAAGCATCGTGAGCAAGGTTTTCAAACGCTTCGCATCGATTAGGTCCCCTTGAAGATGAAGATAGGAACCCATCGTCATTGCCGGAAGGGTTTTATGTGCTGATTGTACCACCACGTCCGCTCCATAGGAAAGAGCAGATGGAGGAAAGGCACCGGCTAAGACAAAATGCGCACCATGTGCCTCATCAACCAAAACAACCATACCTGCTTCATGACACATGTGAATCAGCTTTGATAAATCAGCTGCGTGTCCGTAGTAGTTCGGATAAGTCAAAACGATTGCCCGGCAATGAGGATGTTTTGCTATGGCTTTTCTCACTGTATCATCCGTCACATGTGTTGGAACGTGCAAGTGTGCGTCTATCTCAGCGTCTATCAAAATAGGCGTTGCCCCTGCAAGCTCGATCGCATGAAAGACAGACTTATGGCAATTACGCTGGACAAAAATCTCGTCTCCCGTGCGGCATGCTGTCATCACCATCGCCAAATTTCCGACTGTTGTGCCATTCACAAGGAAGAAGCTTTGACCTGAACCATATAGCTTAGTCAATAAATGTTCTGCCTCTTGGATGACCCCAGTCGGGTGATGAAGATCATCTAGGCCTTCAAGCTCCGTCACATCCAATTGAAGGATTGAAGCATAGTGAGACCGTGCCTCATCAAAAAAGACATCTCCATTGTGATGTCCTGGAACGTGAAAAGAATAAGGCTTCTTTTCCGCATGCTGTGCTAATGCTGTATATAAAGGTGTTCTCAAACAAATCGACCCTTTTCACTTTAACGATATCTTAAGTCTATTATAACGTTCAAACAAGTGAACCGAAAGATGGTTTCTCATTCCTTTATTGGATTCGCCAACTGCTGCTCTGCCTCATACATTCTGCTTTTCAATTGAGCTCGCTCTTGGCTTCCATGCTCTTTCACCTGTAATGTTTCCTGTAATGTTTCAGCTAATTGACGTTGAACCTTTTTCAACGTATCTATAGGGGCTAAAGATGCCTCTTCAAGAATCTGCCCCTGCTGTTTCGATACATTTTCATATGTTTTTTGGATTCGGTTCTCAAGAGCTGAATTGGCCCGCTGCTGAATATGTGTTAATGCAATCGACATTTGGTTGATCCATAGAGGAATAGATGCTGAAACAGTTGATTGAATGTGATTGGCCAATGTATGATTCGTATGCTGGATCATCCGAATTTGAGCATTACATTGCAATGCAATTTGCCGGCTTAACAGCAAATCATACTTTCGTTCCTTTAGTCTCTCCACATACTCTTCTTCATTGACTTCTTGACTCATCAATTGCTCCTCTAACGTCCGTTCAACAGAAAGTTGCGTTTCTGAAAGAGGCTGCTGCTCTAACGTTGTCATTTTCGCTTCAACTGCGGCAACCTGCATCGTCATCTCTTGAAAATATGTTTGATTTTCTTCAAATAAACGCTCTAATAATATATGATCCGAGATTAATACACCTCTTGCATAACGAAGCCTTGCGGACAATCTCTCGATCTGTGATTTTGCATGTTGAAATCGTGATATGATCTCCTGAATAGATCGCTTATCCCGTTGAAACCATTTCAAAAAAAAGCCCTGTTTCTTTGGCACTAAATCCTCAGGCTCCACTACTTGCAGCTGCTGCAAAAAGGCTTCAAGCACGTCTCCTATTTGATCGATATCTTTTTTCTCAACATATTTCATCATCTGTTGTGATTGTTCCAATAGTCGTTCCTGCACACGTGTACCATAGAAAAGGAGCTTTTGCGGACTTTCAGGGATCTGCTGAGCTCGCTGCACAGCTTCTTTTTTCTCTTCATCAGATAAGGTATCAAACACCCGAAACTGAAGATCTGTATTGGAAGCAAGTGATGTTGTGGCGCGATCTTCCGGTTTCATCGAGTTTGACTCCTTTCATCTATTTCTTCATCATTTTATCAGCTACTTCAAGCTCAATATGAAGAGCTTCTATATCTCTTCCTAACACTTGCTGCAAATCATTCGTCAATTGCTTTTGCAGCTCTGTCAATGTCACTCGGGTTTGGCTCAATGTCATTTCCAGCTCATGACTACGATTAGGCTGATTATACAAGAGTGCATATTTCTCAGTTAGTTCAACGACAGAATCCAAGCTTTCAAAATAAAAACGCTGTGCATCATAAAATCGATTAGGCTCTTTTTTTGTTATTGTATAGATTCGTCGTGCAAGCCGAAAAACTTCATAATTATGTTTGATCGTTTGTACGTTTTTCACAGCAAATAAAGCTTTTTTTAAACGCACAAGCTTTTGTCCTGCTTCTTTTAAATGCTGTTTGATATATACATAATCACTACGAGACAGTCCATGTTTCTTTAAAAACAATTGGAAAGCAGTCCATCTGCTCCCCACAAACATCACGCCCCACCCAATCATCGCATACAGTATCGATAATCCAACATGATGATGGAAAACCCCTATACTGACGGTTAAAATCACAAGCGAAAAAAAAGTAGAGAGGATGGCCCATATAAATGTATAAAAGATTGATTTCATGTTCATCGACTCCTATGAATAATCAGGCTCTCTGTTTATCTTATTATGAATTACGGATGATGTCCAAACTAAGTTCCAAAAAACAAGCCCAATCCTTCATAGCTCATAAAAAAAGACCATCTAGTGGTCTATGAATACAAAGGCGGCGTATGAAGATTTTTAAGCTTTCTCACATAATCGGAATAGCTAGGATCCGAGGTCGATGTAGAAATTAACTTTCGCTCACAGTCGCGGCACAAAAACTGATGATATAAATAAATTCCCTTTGTCTTTTTCTCTTCACAAATCAAACAAATCGCTTCTCGCTCTTTTTTGCTCATTGTGACACCTCCACTTATAGCTTCAGTATGCCCTAGCGCTTTCAATTGTATACAAAATTAAGAATGTTTCAGATGGTAGTTTAGTATATGTATCCATGTCAGATCGGGTGTTTGTTCCTTTTCTTAAAAAACAAAAAAGACCAGTTCCGTATGGAACTGATCCTTATACAAGCTTGGCGGCGTCCTACTCTCACAGGGGGAGACCCCCAACTACCATCGGCGCTGAAGAGCTTAACTTCCGTGTTCGGTATGGGAACGGGTGTGACCTCTTCGCTATCGCCACCAAACCTGATGGAGAGAATGTTCTCTCAAAACTAGATAACAATGTTCAAGCTTCACATTAGAATATAGGTTAAGTCCTCGATCTATTAGTATCTGTCAGCTCCACGTGTCACCACGCTTCCACCTCAGACCTATCAACCTGATCATCTTTCAGGGATCTTACTTCCTTGCGGAATGGGAAATCTCATCTTGAGGGGGGCTTCATGCTTAGATGCTTTCAGCACTTATCCCGTCCGCACATAGCTACCCAGCGATGCCCTTGGCAGAACAACTGGTACACCAGCGGTGCGTCCATCCCGGTCCTCTCGTACTAAGGACAGCTCCTCTCAAATTTCCTGCGCCCGCGACGGATAGGGACCGAACTGTCTCACGACGTTCTGAACCCAGCTCGCGTACCGCTTTAATGGGCGAACAGCCCAACCCTTGGGACCGACTACAGCCCCAGGATGCGATGAGCCGACATCGAGGTGCCAAACCTCCCCGTCGATGTGGACTCTTGGGGGAGATAAGCCTGTTATCCCCGGGGTAGCTTTTATCCGTTGAGCGATGGCCCTTCCATGCGGAACCACCGGATCACTAAGCCCGACTTTCGTCCCTGCTCGACTTGTAGGTCTCGCAGTCAAGCTCCCTTGTGCCTTTACACTCTGCGAATGATTTCCAACCATTCTGAGGGAACCTTTGGGCGCCTCCGTTACATTTTAGGAGGCGACCGCCCCAGTCAAACTGCCCACCTGACACTGTCTCCCTGCCCGATAAGGGCAGCGGGTTAGAAGGTCAATACAGCCAGGGTAGTATCCCACCGATGCCTCCACCGAAGCTAGCGCTCCGGTTTCCAAGGCTCCTACCTATCCTGTACAAGCTGTACCAACATTCAATATCAGGCTGCAGTAAAGCTCCACGGGGTCTTTCCGTCCTGTCGCGGGTAACCTGCATCTTCACAGGTACTATAATTTCACCGAGTCTCTCGTTGAGACAGTGCCCAGATCGTTGCGCCTTTCGTGCGGGTCGGAACTTACCCGACAAGGAATTTCGCTACCTTAGGACCGTTATAGTTACGGCCGCCGTTTACTGGGGCTTCAATTCGCACCTTCGCTTACGCTAAGCGCTCCTCTTAACCTTCCAGCACCGGGCAGGCGTCAGCCCCTATACTTCGCCTTACGGCTTCGCAGAGACCTGTGTTTTTGCTAAACAGTCGCCTGGGCCTATTCACTGCGGCTTCTCGGGGCTTTAACACCCTAAGAAGCACCCCTTCTCCCGAAGTTACGGGGTCATTTTGCCGAGTTCCTTAACGAGAGTTCTCTCGATCACCTTAGGATTCTCTCCTCGCCTACCTGTGTCGGTTTGCGGTACGGGCACCTCTCACCTCGCTAGAGGCTTTTCTTGGCAGTGTGGAATCAGGAACTTCGCTACTAAATTTCGCTCGCCATCACAGCTCAGCCTTTACGGGAAACGGATTTGCCTATTTCCCAGCCTAACTGCTTGGACGCGGATATCCAATACCGCGCTTACCCTATCCTCCTGCGTCCCCCCATTGCTCAAATGGTGAGGAGGTGGTACAGGAATATCAACCTGTTGTCCATCGCCTACGCCTTTCGGCCTCGGCTTAGGTCCCGACTAACCCTGAGCGGACGAGCCTTCCTCAGGAAACCTTAGGCATTCGGTGGACGGGATTCTCACCCGTCTTTCGCTACTCATACCGGCATTCTCACTTCTAAGCGCTCCACCAGTCCTTCCGGTCTGACTTCACAGCACTTAGAACGCTCTCCTACCACTGTTCGTAAGAACAGTCCGCAGCTTCGGTGATACGTTTAGCCCCGGTACATTTTCGGCGCAGAGTCACTCGACCAGTGAGCTATTACGCACTCTTTAAATGGTGGCTGCTTCTAAGCCAACATCCTGGTTGTCTAAGCAACTCCACATCCTTTTCCACTTAACGTATACTTTGGGACCTTAGCTGGCGGTCTGGGCTGTTTCCCTTTCGACTACGGATCTTATCACTCGCAGTCTGACTCCCAAGGATAAGTCATCGGCATTCGGAGTTTGACTGAATTCGGTAACCCGGTAGGGGCCCCTAGTCCAATCAGTGCTCTACCTCCGAGACTCTTACCTTGAGGCTAGCCCTAAAGCTATTTCGGAGAGAACCAGCTATCTCCAGGTTCGATTGGCATTTCACCCCTACCCACACCTCATCCCCGCACTTTTCAACGTGCGTGGGTTCGGGCCTCCATTCAGTGTTACCTGAACTTCACCCTGGACATGGGTAGATCACCTGGTTTCGGGTCTACGACCACGTACTCATGCGCCCTATTCAGACTCGCTTTCGCTGCGGCTCCGCATCTTCTGCTTAACCTTGCACGGGATCGTAACTCGCCGGTTCATTCTACAAAAGGCACGCCATCACCCTTTAACGGGCTCTGACTACTTGTAGGCACACGGTTTCAGGATCTATTTCACTCCCCTTCCGGGGTGCTTTTCACCTTTCCCTCACGGTACTGGTTCACTATCGGTCACTAGGGAGTATTTAGCCTTGGGAGATGGTCCTCCCGGATTCCGACGGAATTTCACGTGTTCCGCCGTACTCAGGATCCACTCTGGAGAGAACAACATTTCAGTTACAGGGCTGTTACCTTCTTTGGCGGGCCTTTCCAGACCTCTTCGCTTATATCGTTCCTTTGTAACTCCGTATAGAGTGTCCTACAACCCCAAGAGGCAAGCCTCTTGGTTTGGGCTGTTCCCGTTTCGCTCGCCGCTACTCAGGGAATCGCATTTGCTTTCTCTTCCTCCGGGTACTTAGATGTTTCAGTTCCCCGGGTATGCCTTCTCATACTCTATGTATTCAAGTATGGATACTACTCCATTACGAGCAGTGGGTTTCCCCATTCGGAAATCTCCGGATCAAAGCTTGCTTACAGCTCCCCGAAGCATATCGGTGTTCGTCCCGTCCTTCATCGGCTCCTAGTGCCAAGGCATCCACCGTGCGCCCTTTCTAACTTAACCATTTCTTACTTTAGAAAGAATCACTATGTGTGATGAACTTTGCATTGCATTCAATGTGAATGTATTACTTATTGTTATCTAGTTTTCAAAGAACACGTTGGTGGAGCCTAGCGGGATCGAACCGCTGACCTCCTGCGTGCAAGGCAGGCGCTCTCCCAGCTGAGCTAAGGCCCCTATTTAATAGAAGATGGTGGGCCTGAGTGGACTCGAACCACCGACCTCACGCTTATCAGGCGTGCGCTCTAACCAGCTGAGCTACAGGCCCATCTTTCATATCGAAGATATGATGTTGTAGGATCTTTTGCAAGTTCCTTCAAAACTAAACAAGACGAAAACGCACACTGCTCCATATATCCTTAGAAAGGAGGTGATCCAGCCGCACCTTCCGATACGGCTACCTTGTTACGACTTCACCCCAATCATCTGCCCCACCTTCGGCGGCTGGCTCCATAAAGGTTACCTCACCGACTTCGGGTGTTGCAAACTCTCGTGGTGTGACGGGCGGTGTGTACAAGGCCCGGGAACGTATTCACCGCGGCATGCTGATCCGCGATTACTAGCGATTCCAGCTTCACGCAGTCGAGTTGCAGACTGCGATCCGAACTGAGAACAGATTTATGGGATTGGCTAAACCTTGCGGTCTCGCAGCCCTTTGTTCTGTCCATTGTAGCACGTGTGTAGCCCAGGTCATAAGGGGCATGATGATTTGACGTCATCCCCACCTTCCTCCGGTTTGTCACCGGCAGTCACCTTAGAGTGCCCAACTAAATGCTGGCAACTAAGATCAAGGGTTGCGCTCGTTGCGGGACTTAACCCAACATCTCACGACACGAGCTGACGACAACCATGCACCACCTGTCACTCTGTCCCCGAAGGGAAAGCCCTATCTCTAGGGTTGTCAGAGGATGTCAAGACCTGGTAAGGTTCTTCGCGTTGCTTCGAATTAAACCACATGCTCCACCGCTTGTGCGGGCCCCCGTCAATTCCTTTGAGTTTCAGTCTTGCGACCGTACTCCCCAGGCGGAGTGCTTAATGCGTTAGCTGCAGCACTAAGGGGCGGAAACCCCCTAACACTTAGCACTCATCGTTTACGGCGTGGACTACCAGGGTATCTAATCCTGTTCGCTCCCCACGCTTTCGCTCCTCAGCGTCAGTTACAGACCAGAGAGTCGCCTTCGCCACTGGTGTTCCTCCACATCTCTACGCATTTCACCGCTACACGTGGAATTCCACTCTCCTCTTCTGCACTCAAGTTTCCCAGTTTCCAATGACCCTCCCCGGTTGAGCCGGGGGCTTTCACATCAGACTTAAGAAACCGCCTGCGAGCCCTTTACGCCCAATAATTCCGGACAACGCTTGCCACCTACGTATTACCGCGGCTGCTGGCACGTAGTTAGCCGTGGCTTTCTGGTTAGGTACCGTCAAGGTGCGAGCAGTTACTCTCGCACTTGTTCTTCCCTAACAACAGAGCTTTACGATCCGAAAACCTTCATCACTCACGCGGCGTTGCTCCGTCAGACTTTCGTCCATTGCGGAAGATTCCCTACTGCTGCCTCCCGTAGGAGTCTGGGCCGTGTCTCAGTCCCAGTGTGGCCGATCACCCTCTCAGGTCGGCTACGCATCGTCGCCTTGGTGAGCCATTACCCCACCAACTAGCTAATGCGCCGCGGGTCCATCTGTAAGTGACAGCCGAAACCGTCTTTCATCCTTGAACCATGCGGTTCAAGGAACTATCCGGTATTAGCTCCGGTTTCCCGGAGTTATCCCAGTCTTACAGGCAGGTTACCCACGTGTTACTCACCCGTCCGCCGCTAACATCCGGGAGCAAGCTCCCTTCTGTCCGCTCGACTTGCATGTATTAGGCACGCCGCCAGCGTTCGTCCTGAGCCAGGATCAAACTCTCCGAAAAAGTACAAAACCGAAGTTTTGTTTTTCGTCAGCGTTTGACTGACTACCTATGATATAACATAGGATTTTTTTATAAAAACTCGAATTAACAGGTACGTTTTGTCTTGTTTAGTTTTCAAAGAACTTGTTTACCGCTTCAGAAGCGACTAGAACATCATACCATATTTAAATTGTTGATGTCAACAACTTTTTTGTTATCATGTTATTTCGTTTCTTCGTCATCAGCGACGTATATTAATTTACCACCATAAGGGATCAAAGTCAACAATATTTCTCATTAAATAATAAATTTTTCAATTACGACTAAAGCTGCTACGCCTGGGATGCCCAATAGACCACTGATTCCACTTGTTACAGGGTTAATAGAGACATGTAATCCTAGACTCTCACCAAATAGATTGAGGCAAAATAAAAAAAGAGCACCTGCCACAAACTTTATTCCGATCAGCCCTAACCATTTGATGGGGTTCGCTTGAACACCTGACATAAACAACAATAATACAGCAAGCAAAATTGACCCGATCACAATAACAGGTTCCATAATCCTCTCATCTCCTCTTCATATGAATAGTACAAGCATATGAGAGGACTATGTAAAATAGACCTGCTATCTCCAGTTGTTTAAACGTAAATTCCTCTTTTTCGCTTCTCTTAGATAGAAAAAGTACTTCGCTTGAGCAAGCTTTAATTCGAATAGAATGTCCGGTGAAGGCTCAACGCTATTTGCGACAAGCTTTTTTTGTCTGTTCCATTCTTCCTTTTGCTTAAAAAGCTGTTGAATTAATTTCTCATCGAATTCTTTTCGAATTGATTTTCTGCGAAGAAAACCCATGTACCGTACTTCTCCTTCCTACATCTCACGTCTGCCCTCTAGAGCTTTAGACAGTGTGACTTCATCCGCATACTCTAAGTCTCCACCTACTGGTAGTCCGTGAGCAATACGAGAGAGTTTAATTCCTGATGGTTTCAACAATCTAGAGATATACATGGCTGTAGCCTCTCCTTCAATGTTTGGATTCGTTGCAAGGATTACCTCTGTCACTTGATCGTCTTGCAATCTTTTTAACAGGTCAGGAATTTTAATGTCCTCTGGGCCAATGCCATCCATTGGCGAAATGGCACCATGAAGCACATGATATAAGCCGTTGTATTCTTTCATCTTTTCCATTGCGATCACATCTTTTGGATCTTGTACTACACAGATAACAGATTGATCTCTTCTTGTATCTTCACAAATATAGCAAGGATCTTGATCTGTGATATGGCCGCATACCGAGCAATTAGTTAAATTACGCTTTGCGTTAACAAGCGCCTTCGCGAAATCTAGTACGACATCTTCCTGCATACTAAGAACAAAAAAAGCCAGACGGACCGCGGTTTTCGGTCCGATTCCTGGCAATTTCATAAAGCTGTCTATCAGCTTTGATATTGGTTCAGGATATTGCATCTTCAGTTATTCCTCCTAGAATAAACCTGGCATGTTCATTCCTTTTGTGAATTGACCCATTGTTTCATTTGTTAACTCATCAACTTTTTTCAATGCATCGTTTGTCGCTGCAAGTACAAGATCTTGAAGCATATCGATATCTTCTGGATCAACAACTTCTTCATTGATTGCTACATCAACAACTTCTTTTTGTCCATTTACTTTTACAGTGACCATACCGCCACCTGCTGTACCTTCAAGGACTTTTTCTGCAAGCTCTTCTTGAGCCTTAGCCATATCCTTTTGCATTTTTTGCATTTGTTTCATCATTTTTTGCATATTTCCCATTCCACCGCGCATATGAACACCACTCTCTTTCATTTTTATTAATCTTTAATTTCTATTAAATCGGTTCCTACTAACTTCTTTGCTTCTGCAATCAATGGATCCTCTTCAGCAGAAGTCCCCTGACCATCTGCCTGTTCATCCGGCTGATGATCTCTTAAAAATTCTTCTCTTATTTTACCCCATTGAGCGTCAGGAACGCCAACTAATTCCACTCTTTTCCCTAACATAGACTCTAATAGCTGCTCAAGGTTGGTTCGAACACCACTTTTATCTTCAGCAACCATTTTACAGTGTATTTCAAACTTGAATTTTAAAACAAAGGCATGAGTAGCAGCAGCAACTGGTTCACTATCCGTTAATAGTGCAGCGTGAGACACCTTATTCTGCTGTTTCAAGTGGGCAAGGAGTTCTCCCCACTTACCTTTAATTTTTTCTAGCTCTGGACGTTTTGCCTCTTTTAGAATTTCGTGAATTCGACCGACAGGTGCACGGTATCCATTTTTGTTACTTGTTTGTGGTCGAGGTGCTTCCTTTTTTTCTTGAGGATGATGAGAATGAGACATTGGCACACCCTCAGCTCTTATCCTAGATAGCTCCTGTTCCAACCTGTCTATTTTATCCGTTAGCGTCGTTAAATCAGCGTTAGCATGAGCTTGTGGTATTCCAGCCGTTGACTGACATAGCTTAACAACAGCTACCTCAAAGAAAATCCTTGGATGATTCGTCCATTTCATTTCTTGGTGACTTTTATTCAGCACTTCAATTGTTTCATATAGAAATTGAGGTGTCACACGATCCGAAAGCGTCACGAAATTTTCATCGACCTTTACCTTTTCAAGGACCCCTTCCAGATCTGGTGCTGTTTTATAAAGCAGCATATCTCTAAAGTAAAAAATCATGTCCTCTATTAATTTAGCAGCATCTTTCCCCTGCTGAAGTAATTCATTTAAGGTATCTAACGCCACGGCAATATTTTGATCAAAAATTGCTTCGGCTAGCTGACTAATGAATTGCTGAGAAACAGCTCCTGTAATGAGCAGCGCATCATCAATTGTCAGTTGCTCACCACTAAATGAAATTGCTTGATCTAAGAGGCTTAGTGCATCACGCATACCACCATCAGCTGCACTAGCGATAATCTCGAGCGAGCCCTCTTGGACATTTAGGCTTTCTGCATCTACAATTTTCTGCATTCTTCCAACAATATCTTTTGTCGTGATTCGTTTAAAATCAAATCTCTGACAACGAGATATGATGGTAAGAGGAATCTTATGAGGCTCTGTGGTAGCCAAAATAAAGATACAATGAGCGGGCGGCTCCTCTAACGTTTTAAGGAGGGCATTAAACGCCCCGATAGAGAGCATATGTACTTCATCTATAATATAAACCTTATATGTAACCGCCGAAGGAGCAAATTTCACTTTATCACGTATATCACGGATTTCATCTACTCCGTTGTTTGAGGCAGCATCTATTTCGATCACATCTGAAATCGAGCCGTTTGTAATCCCTTTACAGGCATCACATTCATTACAAGGTTCACTCACAGGTGACTTTTCACAGTTCACTGCCTTCGCAAAGATTTTAGCTGCGCTTGTTTTACCTGTTCCTCTAGGACCTGAAAATAAGTAAGCATGAGAAAACTTCTTCTGCAAAAGGGCATTTTGCAACGTTTTTGTGATGTGTTCT
Source organism: Bacillus sp. FSL K6-2431 (assembly GCF_038005165.1). Taxonomy (NCBI): domain Bacteria; kingdom Bacillati; phylum Bacillota; class Bacilli; order Caryophanales; family Bacillaceae; genus Bacillus; species Bacillus sp. FSL K6-2431. The sequence goes on from NZ_JBBOSQ010000001.1 coordinate 2,075,483, forward strand.
TGTCCAACAACATCCTCAAAAACTTGAGGTCTGAACACTCGATACAAAGCTTGATAACTCACAAATACGCCCTCCTCCATTTATCATCTTTTTTATTATACATGATGCACCGATCAATTCAAAAGCACACCTTTATTTTCTAATAAACGAAAATGATGATTTCAACTATAGTTTTTCTACTTTCTATGAACCAAAAACCTGTTTTCTAGATTTTCGAATTGATCTGCCACACCACGAGGAACACTAGTTCCTGCTGCGATTAATAAAAAACAAAAAAACTCTAAAAAGATTTTTTGGCTATTTGTATAAACAAAGCAGCTGAACTATTCTTTAAACAGCAACAAAAAACTCACCTAGATTAACTAGATGAGTTACATTTAATATTGATTTACCGTGCACCTTCTGTCGATTCGCTACCCCAAGCGTTACTTAAACAGTTAGCTCGGCCCAGGCAACCCTGCGGCACATGAGAGGTTTCACTTAATGCTGCTTCCTTCCGGACCTGACATGGTTCATGAATTCCCATTGCGCAGGACCCAGACGTCAACACCACTTATTTAAGGCAGACCTTGAAGTAAACGAACCTTGAGAAGGGATTCGGCCTCGCTAGAGCGGATTGCGAGTACAGGGCACCGCTACCTCCCCGCTTAGCACGGCAAAATGAATATTAAATTGTTAGTGACGCAGACATAAGTATACCTTCTTATAGCCGAAATTGCAAACGACATCCATTCATTTACTTTTGGCTTGTTTCTTTCGCTGACGGAGATTTCGGAAGAACTGACTTAACAGCTCACCACACTCATTTTCAAGTACACCACCAATGACTTCAGACTGATGATTGAACCGTTCATCATCCAGTAAATTCATTAAAGTACCTGCACATCCACCTTTTGGATCGTATGCACCAAAAACGACCTTTTTCACTCTAGAAAGGACAATCGCTCCCGCACACATAGGACATGGTTCAAGCGTCACATAAAGTACAGCATCCTCTAAACGCCAGCTTCCAGTCGTTTTACACGCTTCATCAATGGCAAGTAATTCTGCATGTGCAATTGAACGCTGCTCTGTTTCCCTTAAATTATGAGCTCGGCTCACAATTTGGTCATCAACAACGATGATGGCACCGATTGGTACTTCTCCTATTTGTTCTGCTTTTAAGGCTTCAGAAATAGCTTCTTGCATAAACTGTTCATCTCTCGTCATAGCTCGGCTCTCTTTTCATGTTTTTTAAAAGGATATTGAGGTTAACATATTAGCACAATCTTTTAAAGGGGGTCTTACTTTGTCAAAGCACCAAAAGGCACTGCTTATTATCGACATGATTAATAATTTTGATTTTGAAATGGGACATGTGCTCGCTGATAAAACAGAGCAAATGACCAATAAGATTTTAGCTCTTAAAGATCATGCTTTCAAGGAAAATTGGCCGATCATCTATATCAACGACCACTATGGTCTCTGGAAGGCTGATATTCAAGCTGTGATGGAAACATGCAAAAATGAAAGAAGCGCCCCTATTTTAGAGAAAATGGCACCATCTAAAGATGATTACTTCTTAATTAAACCGAAGCATTCTGCCTTCTATGGAACTGCATTAGAGACACTCTTAAATGAATTAGGTGTACAAGACATCATTTTGACCGGAATTGCAGGAAACATTTGCGTTCTGTTCACTGCAAATGACGCATACATGCGAGAATACAACTTAATTGTTCCTGAAGATTGTATCGCATCAAATGACGACAGAGACAACGAATATGCTTTAACGATGATGGAGAACGTTCTACTAGCAAAAATCACCACTGCTAAAGAGATCACGAATGAAAATCAAACATGATTTATCCATAACCCTCATAAATTGTTAGCAATAACAAAGGGGGCGTTGACTATTCAAATTTATGTTGTCAAAAGAGGAGATACTTTAAACGAAATTGCCATGCGTTTTAAAACAACAGTCAATGAAATCATCCGTACCAACGATATTGAAACACCAAATCAACTCGTCATTGGACAAACAATTGTCATTCCAATTAGAGGTCAATTTTATGAGGTCAAACAAAATGACACACTTTATCAAATTGGAAGACGATTTCGAATTTCAGTGGAAGAGTTGGCACGTGTGAATAGAATACGGCCTGAAGCGATACTTCCTATTCGCTTCTTGCTCTATATCCCTCAAAGACCGAAAAGGAACATTAACTCGAATGCTTACATTGAACCACGGGGAAATCAAGTCAGTGAAAACTTAAAACAAGCAGCTAGAGAGGCCTCTCCATATTTAACGCATTTAGGCGCCTTTAGTTTTCAAGCGCAAAGAGATGGAACACTGAAAGAACCACCGATAGATCAGCTACCTCAAATAGCCGCTCAGAGCAGAACCGTTTTATCCATGGTGGTGACTAACCTAGAGAATGATAAATTCAGTGATGAACTTGGGCAAATTCTTTTGAATAACCAATCTGTCAAAGCCACATTTTTAAATGAAATCGTTCGTGTTGCAAAAAAGTATCAATTAAAAGAAATCCATTTTGATTTTGAATATTTACGTCCCGCTGATAAAGATGCCTACATTCAATTTTTAAGAGAGGCAACAACCCGCTTCCATCAAGAAGGATGGACAATATCTGTTGCACTTGCCCCTAAAACAAGTAGTCAGCAAAAGGGAAAATGGTATGAAGCTCATGACTATGAAGCCATTGGGAAAATCGTCGATCATGTTGTATTAATGACCTACGAATGGGGATACAGCGGCGGCCCTGCGCAAGCAGTCTCTCCCATTGGACCTGTCCGCCAAGTCATTGAATATGCACTGACCGTTATTCCAGCAAATAAAATTGTTATGGGCCAGAACTTATACGGCTATGATTGGACGCTTCCTTACGTTCAAGGCGGCCCTATTGCTAAAGCTGTCAGTCCCCAACAAGCGATTGCAATTGCTAGAAATAATAATGCCTCCATTCTATATGACGAAACAGCACAAGCACCTTATTTTCGTTATACAGATGCCAATAATAAAGAGCATGAGGTATGGTTCGAAGACGCTAGATCAATTCAAGCAAAGTTCAACCTCATCAAAGAGTTAAACTTGAACGGAATTGCTTATTGGAAATTAGGTCTATCCTTCCCTCAAAATTGGCTCTTATTATCAGATCAATTCAATATTGAAAAAAGAACGACATCGTAATCCGTTCGCTCTATCTCTCGGAAGGGGTATGGTACAATATACATTGGTTTGACAACTTTATAGATAGAGGAGAACGCCTATGTATCCTGCCCCTTTTATTGCAGTGGAAGGCCCAATTGGAGCCGGAAAAACAACTTTGGCTACAATGCTTGCAAAGGAATTTCAATTTCCTTTAGTAAAAGAGATTGTAGAAGAAAATCCATTCTTAGATAAATTTTATGAAGATATGGAACAATGGAGCTTTCAGCTTGAGATGTTCTTTTTATGCAATCGGTTCAAACAATTAGAATCTATTCAAGAAAACTATGTGAATCAACAGCAGCCGATTGTCACTGATTATCATGTCTATAAAAATATGATATTTGCAGAAAGAACATTATCAAAAAAGCACATGGACAAATATAGAAAGATCTATCACCTACTAACAGATGATCTTCCTAAACCAAATGCCATCATCTATATAAAAGCGAGCCTTCCTACCTTACTTGAAAGAATACAGATGAGAGGACGCTCTTTTGAAGAAGATATTGAACCGGCTTATTTAAAAACACTCATTGAAGATTATGAGCTGGCCATTGAACATTTAAAACAGACTGATCCAGGGCTTCCTATCATTACAATTGAAGGAGATCATACAGACTTCGTTTCCTCACAGCAAGATTACCAGCAAATTGTACAGAACATAAAGGAGCAAGTGCTATGAACAATATCGAAATACCAAAGGATGCAGTGATCACAATCGCCGGGACTGTTGGTGTCGGAAAATCAACTATGACTAAAACAATAGCGGACAAGCTAGGCTTTCAAACCTCTCTTGAAAAAGTAGATGATAACCCATATTTAGAGCCCTTTTATTCAGATTTCCAAAGATGGAGCTTCCATTTACAGGTCTATTTCCTAGCTGAGCGTTTTAAGGAGCAAAAGCGGATTTTTGAATCTGGTGGAGGGTATGTGCAAGATCGTTCAATTTATGAGGACACTGGCATTTTCGCAAAAATGCATGCGGACAAAGGTACGATGTCTGAAGTAGATTATGAAACGTATACAAGTCTATTCGAGGCGATGGTGATGACACCTTACTTCCCTCACCCTGATGTTCTCATCTATTTGCACGGGGATTTAAATCACATTTTACATCGTATTGAGGAACGCGGCAGAGAGATGGAAACTCAAACGGATCGAGCCTATTGGGAAGAAATGTACTCTCGATACACGGAATGGATTGAACAATTCGATTTATGCCCAGTGATTAAAATTAACATTGAAGATTACGACTTACTTCATGATGAAAGCTCACTTGATCCCATTCTTCATGAAATAGCTTCTGTTATTCAAAAAAATCGCTCTAAAACAAAATAAAAAAACCGCTGCATTTCGCAAATGCAGCGGTTTGACAATTCCAATTTTTATGCTTGCGTTTCAATTCAACTAAGGTAAAAAATCAATATGGCGGAGGAAGAGGGATTCGAACCCCCGCGGGCTTTGACACCCCTGTCGGTTTTCAAGACCGATCCCTTCAGCCGGACTTGGGTATTCCTCCGTATCGACAAGAATTAATATACCATATCGATTTATTTCAAGTCAACATCTTTTCGAAAAAAATTTCAATAAGTTATTTTGGCATGAGAATCTGCCCATAAAAAGCAGCCATCGACGGCTGCTCTTGATCTATTTTGTATCCTGTCTAATCTCTTCAATAAAATGATTCATCTCTTCTTTAAACTCATTTAATGATTCAATAATTTTCGTAAAGTCTGTCACTTGTTTTGCTTGTTCATTTGTTGAACTGCTGATTTGTGAGATGTTTTCAGACAAAGTGCCAATGCTGTCTTGGATCTCTTTTAAGAAGGTATTAATGGTTTCAGCCGCTTCCTTTGAGCCATCTGATAATTTACGAACTTCATCAGCTACGACAGCAAACCCTTTTCCATTCTCTCCTGCTCTTGCTGCTTCAATTGCAGCATTTAGGCCTAGCAAGTTTGTTTGTCTAGCAATCCCGCCAATGGTTTTGACGACTTCTTCAATATTTGCAGATTTCTCTTCCGCTCTTCCTGCCTGTTCGCTTATTTCTAAACTTGTGGCAGCCAGCTCTTGTGAATGCGCAGCAATTTGCTCAATTCCACTTTGAAGTTCTTTCGCTACATCATTGATATGCTCCATGTAACCACTTAATTTCTTTTCACGATGATGTGAAAATGCCACTAAAAAAGAGCCAATTACTTTTCTATTTTCATCAAAAATCGGGTAACCTTTTACTGCAATTTCATAACCATATAAAGACTCTGGTAAATGACCGTCATATTCTTGTCCTCTTAATGTCGTCGCCACGTTTTGGTCTTCTGGGTTCAATGGGTCCCCAACCTTCATGCCAAAATCTATTGTTTTAGACGGATAGTAACAAAGCACCTTCTCTGTATCAGTGATGCCGAAAAGGATACTTTCATCTAGAACTTTTCTAATTAATTGAGCCATTTCAACATAATAGTCAAGCCTATTCAAGGTTATTCCTTCTTTCCTAGAAGCTTTTAGTATTTCTATCGGCTAAATTTAGGAAAACTGTAGGACTTTTGGGAAAAAGAAATAAGATGCCATAACGGCATCTTATTTCATGACTTCTTTATTTCCCATATAAGGACGCAGTACTTCAGGAATAATCACAGTACCGTCCTCTTGTTGATAGTTTTCTAAAATGGCCGCCACGGTTCTTCCTACTGCTAAACCAGATCCATTTAATGTGTGCACATGTTCTGGCTTGGCTTTAGGCTCTGGACGGAATCGAATGTTTGCACGTCTTGCTTGGAACGCTTCGAAGTTACTGCAAGAAGAAATTTCACGATACGTATCTTGGCTCGGAATCCATACTTCGATGTCGTATTTTTTCGCAGCCGTGAAGCCTAAATCTCCGGTACACATGCTCATGACACGGTATGGCAGGTTTAATAGCTGTAGGACTTTTTCTGCTTGGTTTGTTAGTTTCTCTAATTCTTCATAAGAATCTTCAGGTCTTACAAATTTCACAAGCTCTACCTTATTAAACTGATGTTGACGGATGAGTCCGCGTGTATCTCTGCCGGCAGATCCAGCCTCTGATCTAAAGCAAGCACTGAACGCTGCATAATTGATTGGCAGCTGTTCCCCTTCAATTATTTCGTCACGGTGCATGTTAGTAATAGGTACTTCAGCTGTTGGAATGAGGAAATAATCTTCTTCACGGATTTTAAAAGCATCCTCTTCGAATTTTGGAAGCTGCCCAGTTCCTGTCATGCTCGCTCTATTGACCATGTAAGGTGGAAGCACTTCAGTAAAACCAAACTCATCTACGTGCAAATCGAGCATAAAGTTATATAGTGCGCGCTCTAAGCGTGCGCCAAGCCCTTTATAAAAAACGAAACGGCTTCCTGTGACTTTTCCTGCACGTTCAAAATCGAGAATGTTTAGTTCATCCGCTACGTCCCAATGTGGCTTTGGCTCAAATGAGAATGCCGGCTGTTCGCCCCATTTTCTCACTTCCACGTTGTCATCTTCTGTTTCCCCAACTGGTACAGTGTCATGAGGGATATTCGGAATAGAGAATAGGATGTGCTGCAAGCTTTCTTCTACTGTCCGTAGCTCATCATCCAGCTTCTTAATCTCATCTCCTACCTCACGCATTTCTTGAATAATGTGATCGGCGTCTTTCTTTTCTCTTTTTAGAACAGCCACTTGCTGTGATACTTCATTTCTTCGGCTCTTTAATTCTTCTGTTTTTCCGATTAGTTCTCTTCTTTTTTGATCCAACTCACCAAACTTATCAAAATCCGCTAAATCTTCGCCTCGGTGTGCTAATTTTTCTTTGATTTGATCAAAGTCCGTGCGCAGTTGTTTAATATCCAGCATGTATAACACTCCTTTTTTTATCGAAAAATAAAAAGAGCCCTCATCCCATGAAAGGGACGAGAGCTCTCGCGTTGCCACCCTGATTGAAAACATGCAGAAGCATGCTTTCCTCTTTCCTCTGTAACGGTATCACCGTAAATGCTTACTTCACGTGTTTCAGCATTTCGCTCAAGGATGGATTCAGACTGCATCTTTCACCGATTCGCACCAACCATCGGCTCTCTGAGAAAGAGGGGCTTCTTACTATTTCCCGTCAACGCTTTTTCGATCTTTGATTGTGATTTTAATGTACTATAAGTTTTATCTCTTTTCAACCGTTTTATACAGCGAGCTTCGTTTTATAGGACTTCACCATTTCAACAAACAGCTGTGTTAACCGGTGGTCGTCTGTCAGCTCTGGATGAAAAGAACAGCCTAAGATATTGTTTTTCTTCGCCATCACAATCCTGCCATCATATTCAGCCATGATGTCTATGCTCTCATCTGCGCTGATGATATGAGGCGCACGGATGAACACTCCTGTAAACGGCGCATCCAGTCCTTTTACTTCTAATTCTGCTTCAAAGCTGTCTACCTGTCTGCCAAATGAATTCCGTGCAACAGATACATTTAACAGTCCAAGATGAGCATCGTCGCGATCTTCTATATGCTTTGCCAGCATAATCAAACCGGCACATGTTCCGAAAATCGGTTTCCCTTCTGCAGCGAACGCTTTGATCGGTTCAATGAATTGGTACGTATCCATCAGTCTTCTCATCGTCGTGCTTTCTCCACCAGGGATAATAAGACCGTCCACAGATGCTAGCTCTTCTGCTCGTTTGATGATCTTCCCTTCTGCAGCGCAAGCTTCAATCGATTGAATATGCTCTCTCACGGCTCCTTGAAGCCCTAGTACACCAATTGTTAGCATGTTCGTTTGCGCTCCCTTAATTACCAGCCACGCTCTTGCATACGCTCTTCTGGCAGTAGATTTGAGATTTCAATTCCTTTCATGGCTGTTCCAAGCTCTTTTGAAAGCTCTGCAATGAGACGGTAATCTGTGAAGTGAGTCGTTGCTTCAACAATTGCTTTTGCAAATTTCGCTGGATTGTCTGATTTAAAAATACCAGATCCAACAAATACACCGTCTGCTCCAAGCTGCATCATTAACGCAGCATCTGCTGGTGTCGCAACGCCTCCCGCTGCAAAGTTAACAACAGGGAGCTTGCCATCTTTTTTGATTTGAAGCAATAATTCATACGGTGCTCCTAGGTTCTTCGCTTCTGTCATCAGTTCATCTTCATTCATTGATGCTACTTTACGAATCTGAGCATTGACCTTTCTCATATGACGGACAGCTTCTACAATGTTGCCTGTTCCAGGCTCCCCTTTTGTACGAAGCATAGAAGCGCCTTCTGCGATACGACGGGTTGCTTCACCTAAATCACGGCAACCACAGACAAAAGGTACTGTGTATTCATTTTTATTTAAATGGAATTCCTCATCTGCGGGCGTCAGCACTTCACTCTCATCGATATAATCAACACCAAGTGCTTCAAGAACACGAGCCTCGACGATATGGCCGATACGTGCTTTTGCCATGACTGGAATCGTTACTGCATTTTGTACTTCTTCTACGATTCTTGGGTCTGCCATACGGGCAACACCGCCGGCTGCACGGATATCAGCTGGTACTCGTTCTAGTGCCATAACTGCCACCGCACCTGCTTCTTCTGCGATCTTCGCCTGTTCAGCATTGACGACATCCATAATGACGCCACCCTTTTGCATTTCTGCCATTCCACGTTTCACTCGTTCAGTTCCCTTATTGCTCACAATAGTTTCCTCCCATTTGTCAATTCGATTGATTTACCCCTTTATCATACAAGCGAGACAGTATAACAATAAAGAGAATAGTATAACAATTCAATCAGCCGAAAAAATAGCTTAAACCCTTGTATATAAACGATTACCTGCTAAAAATATGTCATTCTTTCTTTGAAGTGTCATTTACATGCTATAATGCAACTATAACAATTCAAATTCATGTATAACAATTTTGCACTCAATGGAGGTTTCTCATGCATATTGATATCCATCGACATTCTGATACATCGCTTTCAAATCAGATTTACTTTTCAATCATTGATCATATCCAATCGGGTTTGCTTCAACAGGGAGATAAGCTGCCAACTGTACGTGATTTGGCAAAGCAGTTGAATGTGAGTCTTGTCACGGCAGCAAAGGCATACACTCGGCTGAAGGACGACGGATATTTAACGACTGTGCAAGGAAAAGGAACGTTTGTGGATGAGCTTCAAAAGCAGTCAGAGATTCCGATTCCGTCATCTACCTCTTTTGATTGGCAGTTATCCATTCCGGATTATTTACCACGGTCTCAATTTGCGCAGTATCACTATGTCGAAGAAGCGATCAACCTTTCTTCCTCTATGATCGATCCAGGGCTTTTGCCAAACCGTTATTTAGAAAAAGAAATGCAGCATGTCCTAGCCAGACATCCTCAAATCATGTCAAAGTATGGGGAAATTCAAGGGGATCTTCAGCTTCGGCAGGTCATTCAGTCTTTTTTAGAAAAGCTGGATGTGCCTTCAACTTCTGAGAATATCCTAGTAACTAGTGGTTCTCAGCAAGGGCTTGATCTGGTCGCACGTGCGTTTATCGGTCCTGATGATGTAGTTGTCATGGAAGCACCAACCTATCCAGGCGCCATTGATGTCTTTATGGGCAGAGGGGCAAGAATTATTACAGTCCCTGTTGATCATGAAGGAATGAACATGAAGCAGCTTCAAAGCATTTGTGATAAATATAAACCAAAGCTCATCTACACGATTCCTACTTTTCACAGTCCAACAGGCGCCAGTATGTCAATGAAACGCAGAAAACAACTTCTCTTACTGGCTCAAAGTATTGATTGTCTGATTGTAGAGGATGATCCTTATCGTGAGCTTTATTTCGAAAAGAAGCCGCCTGCACCTATCAAAAGTCTGGATCATGATGGACACGTCATTTATTTACGAGGTTTAAGTAAAACACTTGCTCCAGGATGCAGAATTGGGATTATCACTGCTTCAGGCTCGATATTTAATCGTTTATTAGCTGCAAAGGCCAATAATGATTTAGGCAGCCCTCTTCTCACACAAAAAGCCATTCTGCCATTTCTGACTTCAAAGAAAATGATTGATCATACGAAAAAGCTGAGAACCGCCTTGAAGGTGAGACGTGATTTAATGATAGATGTGTTAACGAAGCACGCACCAAAAGATGTGACGTGGCAAATTCCTCAGGGTGGGCTCAATTTGTGGCTTAGCTTTCCTTCCTGGGTTGATACGCGTGCACTGCTGCATGAGGCACGTAAACAGCAAATCACCTTTCTGCCTGGCTCTGTGTGCTATCCTGGAGAGCCGAAACAAAACTATATCCGCCTCAGCTTTTCTTATGTGAATGAAAAGGCACTGACCGAGGGAGTGGAAAAGTTATGTGGTATTTTTCAGCAAGCCTTGTCCACTCCTCAAAATCACAAACAATCGCTTTTCTTTTAATAAAAAAACTGCTCTCATGCATAGAGAGCAGTTTTTTATTAGAACCAACCTTTAACTGTGTCAACGATTCCGCCCCAAATGCCAGCAAAGAATCCACCTACACCACGCATTGCAAGGATGAACCAGTTTGCTTTTTCATCGCCTGTTTTCGTTATAAGCTCAACACCTGATTGATCTTTATTCAAATAGCCGTAGTCCTTCTCATCACCTGAATAAGAAGTCGTCAGCATGCCAACCTTCGTTCCTTTTTTAATAGGAGCTTCTAGTTTCGTTTTCTCGATATTTACTTTTGCTTTAAAGCTCTTTTCGTCGCCATTTTTTACCGGCACAGAGAAAGCTTCTTTCGTAACGACGGGTACTTCTTTGTCTTTACCTTTGTCGACTTCGATGTTTTCATGTCCTTTGATCTGTTGACCTTTTTTGTACATTTCTTTCATCGTGAAGTTTTTAAACGCATAATCGAACAGTTTTTTCGCCACGTCAAAACGAGCTGTATGAAGATTACCTTTTGCATTCAAGATCACTGCGATGACACGCATGTCACCTTGTTTAGCGGTACCTGTGAAGCTAGAACCAGCTGAATCTGTAGAACCTGTTTTCAGACCGTCTACACCCTTATATTCCTTCACAAGTCCTTTAAGCATGAAGTTCCAGTTAGGCATGTCCATTTCATCGTCTGTGCCTTCTCTGAACTTTGTTTTCGCAATACTTGATGTTTCAAGAATTTCTGGGTGGTCTTTGATGAGATGCTGTGCAAGCAATGCCATATCTTTCGCAGATACTTCACTTTCTTCATCAGGACCTGTACCTTTTGGCTGTTTGCCATGTAAGTCTTTATTTTCTAGTCCAGTTGCATTCACGAATTTGTAGTTTGTTAAACCTAATTCTTTTGCTTTTGCGTTCATTTTTTCAACGAACTTCGATTCTGATCCAGCAATCACTTCTGCTAAGCCAATTGCTGCTGCATTTGCCGAATAAATAGCCGTTGCTTGATAAAGTTCTTTCACTGTATACGAGCCATCTTTTCTCAAAGGAACGTTTGATAAACTGCGGTCCTGAGAAATTTCGTATACATAATCATCTGGCGTATACGTTTGATCCCATTTCACTTTGCCTTCAGCAATCGCTTCTAGTAAAAGATACTCTGTCATCATCTTTGCCATACTTGCAATAGGTAGTCTTTGCTCTGCGTTTTTACTATAAAGGATCTTACCTGTAGAAGCTTCAATTAGGATCGCTGCTTTCGCATTCACATTGAATGGATCTTCAGCTGCTTTTGCTTTGGACATTGGTGTAAATGCTGTCACAATCAATGCCAGTGCAAGGATAGAGACCATAAGCTGTTTCAATATCTTGCTGTTCAATCGTCATACCTCCGTTATCATCTTTTTTCGACATATTTCATATATATTTAATCCACAAGGGCTTATTTCAACACAACAGTATAAATTTTATCACAATAAAGACAAAAAAAATAGACAGAGTCATAGACCCTGTCAAATGTAATTTAACTGTCACAATTTATCAAGAAATTGTGTAGTTTGGTGATTCTTTTGTAATTTGTACATCATGTGGATGACTCTCACGAAGTCCTGCACCAGTCATACGAATGAACTGTGCATCTTCTCTAAGAGAGCGTAAGTCCTGTGTTCCACAATAGCCCATACCAGAACGGATACCGCCAACGAGTTGATACACTGTATCAACGACTGGTCCTTTGTATGGTGTACGGCCTTCAATACCTTCTGGAACGAATTTTTTATTATCTTCTTGGAAGTAACGATCTTTACTTCCTTTTTCCATTGCAGCGACTGAACCCATACCGCGATAAACTTTGAAGCGTCTACCTTGGAAAATTTCTGTGTCTCCTGGGCTTTCAGATGTACCAGCTAGAAGGCTTCCAAGCATTACAGCATGTCCACCAGATGCTAGAGCTTTTACGATATCACCTGAATATTTAATTCCACCATCTGCAATAATAGCTTTACCATGTTTTCTTGCTTCTGTTGCACAGTCATAGATCGCTGTGATTTGTGGTACACCAACGCCTGCAACAACACGTGTTGTACAAATAGATCCTGGTCCGATACCGACTTTCACAATATCGGCTCCTGCTTCAAACAATGCTTTAGTTGCTTCGGCTGTTGCCACATTACCAGCAATGATATTAAGAGAAGGATACGTTTCACGGATTTTCGATACAGTGTTTAGAACACCTTGTGAATGACCATGTGCCGTATCAATGACAACGACATCCACATTGGCTTCGACTAATTTTCTCACACGAGTCATTGTATCGCCAGTGACACCAACAGCGGCACCAACAATTAAACGACCATGTGCATCTTTAGAGGAGTTAGGGAATTCGATCACTTTTTCAATATCTTTGATGGTGATGAGACCTTTTAACGTTCCTTCGTCATCTAAAAGAGGTAATTTTTCAATTTTGTATTGCTGTAGGATTTTTTCAGCTTCTTCTAACGTCGTACCGACAGAAGCTGTCACAAGTTCCTCTTTTGTCATCACATCGCTAATCTTCATTGAATAATCCGAAATAAATCGAAGGTCACGGTTCGTAATAATACCGACAAGCTTTTGATCTTCTATGTTATTTACAATCGGTACACCTGAAATACGGTACTTACCCATTAGGTGCTCTGCATCAAACACTTGATGCTCAGGTGTTAAGAAGAATGGATTTGTAATAACGCCGCGCTCTGAACGTTTTACTTTATCCACTTGCTCTGCTTGCTGCTCAATAGACATGTTCTTATGAATGATACCAAGACCACCTTGACGTGCCATTGCAATCGCCATTTGTGATTCAGTCACCGTGTCCATTCCTGCACTGATAATTGGAATGTTTAGTTTTAATGTGCTTGTTAACTCAACTGATAGATCGACATCTCGCGGAAGTACTTCAGACTTAGCTGGAACAAGCAAAACATCGTCAAACGTCAAACCTTCTTTTGAAAATTTACTTTCCCACATTAGTAAATCCCCCTCTTTTCGGCAAAATATTATATGTAGATTATCAACTAGCAAACAGCATGTCAAGGAAGCAACAAACAGTTGCAATTTTTAGAAAATATAAAGAGAGTTGAGGAAGAAGATGAAAAGTTCAGGATGGAAGGATTTAAAACGTTTTTACTCACTCGAAACTTCCCAAAAGTTTCTATATCAACAATATGAGAAACGGAACATTCATGATGCAAACCAGCAAGCCTATAAAAACTGTGAACGGTTTATTTATTTTTTAAAGCATGGCCATACGTTCTATGAACAGGCAGCTATCGCTCCACTCGAACTGAAGCCCATTTTATTGTTTTATGGAATGGCTCAGTTACTAAAGGCCTGTTTACTGACAGTTGATCCTCACTATCCTTCTCAAACCTCTGTTTTGGCCCATGGTGTAACATCGAGAAAGAGAAAGAAGCAGCACTACCGTTTTAGTGAAGATGAGGTGAAAATTCAACGAAATGGACTATGCATGCATGTGTTAAAGCATCTATTTCATTTAAATGGACTTGAAGATGAGCGATTTACGATGATTCATCTCCTTTCAAAGGTACCGGAAATGAGTCATATTCTAGATTTTCAAAAACAGCCCTCAGCATTAGTCAAAGTGGAAAAGGCCAATGGGATGATGATTCAAGATCATATTCCATTGCTTTATAACATGTCTGCTGAACGCTTTATTGAATACTTTGAGTTTCATACAAGTTGGAAACTCAGACAGAGAGAAGCGAAAAAGCTGACGTTTGATGTATCTCTAGAAGAAAACCCAGCGCTGGCTACTCATCTTCATTATGATTTAGAAATGGATCAATGGTATATTCCGTCAACGCGTGATTCCTTTTTAGGGATTCCTGAGATCATCAGTCATTACTTATTAATGTATAACCTCAGTATGATTGCCCGCTACGAAACTGAATGGTGGTACGAGCTGCTGTCTCAATACATTAGTGATGATTACGTCATGATTGAACGCTACATGGAGATTGCCGAAGAGAAGTTCCCAGCTTATATCATGATGCTATTAGAAGAAAAAACAAAAAAGACCAGTTCCGTATGGAACTGATCCTTATACAAGCTTGGCGGCGTCCTACTCTCACAGGGGGAGACCCCCAACTACCATCGGCGCTGAAGAGCTTAACTTCCGTGTTCGGTATGGGAACGGGTGTGACCTCTTCGCTATCGCCACCAAACCTGATGGAGAGAATGTTCTCTCAAAACTAGATAACAATGTTCAAACTTCACATTAGAATATAGGTTAAGTCCTCGATCTATTAGTATCTGTCAGCTCCACGTGTCACCACGCTTCCACCTCAGACCTATCAACCTGATCATCTTTCAGGGATCTTACTTCCTTGCGGAATGGGAAATCTCATCTTGAGGGGGGCTTCATGCTTAGATGCTTTCAGCACTTATCCCGTCCGCACATAGCTACCCAGCGATGCCCTTGGCAGAACAACTGGTACACCAGCGGTGCGTCCATCCCGGTCCTCTCGTACTAAGGACAGCTCCTCTCAAATTTCCTGCGCCCGCGACGGATAGGGACCGAACTGTCTCACGACGTTCTGAACCCAGCTCGCGTACCGCTTTAATGGGCGAACAGCCCAACCCTTGGGACCGACTACAGCCCCAGGATGCGATGAGCCGACATCGAGGTGCCAAACCTCCCCGTCGATGTGGACTCTTGGGGGAGATAAGCCTGTTATCCCCGGGGTAGCTTTTATCCGTTGAGCGATGGCCCTTCCATGCGGAACCACCGGATCACTAAGCCCGACTTTCGTCCCTGCTCGACTTGTAGGTCTCGCAGTCAAGCTCCCTTGTGCCTTTACACTCTGCGAATGATTTCCAACCATTCTGAGGGAACCTTTGGGCGCCTCCGTTACATTTTAGGAGGCGACCGCCCCAGTCAAACTGCCCACCTGACACTGTCTCCCTGCCCGATAAGGGCAGCGGGTTAGAAGGTCAATACAGCCAGGGTAGTATCCCACCGATGCCTCCACCGAAGCTAGCGCTCCGGTTTCCAAGGCTCCTACCTATCCTGTACAAGCTGTACCAACATTCAATATCAGGCTGCAGTAAAGCTCCACGGGGTCTTTCCGTCCTGTCGCGGGTAACCTGCATCTTCACAGGTACTATAATTTCACCGAGTCTCTCGTTGAGACAGTGCCCAGATCGTTGCGCCTTTCGTGCGGGTCGGAACTTACCCGACAAGGAATTTCGCTACCTTAGGACCGTTATAGTTACGGCCGCCGTTTACTGGGGCTTCAATTCGCACCTTCGCTTACGCTAAGCGCTCCTCTTAACCTTCCAGCACCGGGCAGGCGTCAGCCCCTATACTTCGCCTTACGGCTTCGCAGAGACCTGTGTTTTTGCTAAACAGTCGCCTGGGCCTATTCACTGCGGCTTCTCGGGGCTTTAACACCCTAAGAAGCACCCCTTCTCCCGAAGTTACGGGGTCATTTTGCCGAGTTCCTTAACGAGAGTTCTCTCGATCACCTTAGGATTCTCTCCTCGCCTACCTGTGTCGGTTTGCGGTACGGGCACCTCTCACCTCGCTAGAGGCTTTTCTTGGCAGTGTGGAATCAGGAACTTCGCTACTAAATTTCGCTCGCCATCACAGCTCAGCCTTTACGGGAAACGGATTTGCCTATTTCCCAGCCTAACTGCTTGGACGCGGATATCCAATACCGCGCTTACCCTATCCTCCTGCGTCCCCCCATTGCTCAAATGGTGAGGAGGTGGTACAGGAATATCAACCTGTTGTCCATCGCCTACGCCTTTCGGCCTCGGCTTAGGTCCCGACTAACCCTGAGCGGACGAGCCTTCCTCAGGAAACCTTAGGCATTCGGTGGACGGGATTCTCACCCGTCTTTCGCTACTCATACCGGCATTCTCACTTCTAAGCGCTCCACCAGTCCTTCCGGTCTGACTTCACAGCACTTAGAACGCTCTCCTACCACTGTTCGTAAGAACAGTCCGCAGCTTCGGTGATACGTTTAGCCCCGGTACATTTTCGGCGCAGAGTCACTCGACCAGTGAGCTATTACGCACTCTTTAAATGGTGGCTGCTTCTAAGCCAACATCCTGGTTGTCTAAGCAACTCCACATCCTTTTCCACTTAACGTATACTTTGGGACCTTAGCTGGCGGTCTGGGCTGTTTCCCTTTCGACTACGGATCTTATCACTCGCAGTCTGACTCCCAAGGATAAGTCATCGGCATTCGGAGTTTGACTGAATTCGGTAACCCGGTAGGGGCCCCTAGTCCAATCAGTGCTCTACCTCCGAGACTCTTACCTTGAGGCTAGCCCTAAAGCTATTTCGGAGAGAACCAGCTATCTCCAGGTTCGATTGGCATTTCACCCCTACCCACACCTCATCCCCGCACTTTTCAACGTGCGTGGGTTCGGGCCTCCATTCAGTGTTACCTGAACTTCACCCTGGACATGGGTAGATCACCTGGTTTCGGGTCTACGACCACGTACTCATGCGCCCTATTCAGACTCGCTTTCGCTGCGGCTCCGCATCTTCTGCTTAACCTTGCACGGGATCGTAACTCGCCGGTTCATTCTACAAAAGGCACGCCATCACCCTTTAACGGGCTCTGACTACTTGTAGGCACACGGTTTCAGGATCTATTTCACTCCCCTTCCGGGGTGCTTTTCACCTTTCCCTCACGGTACTGGTTCACTATCGGTCACTAGGGAGTATTTAGCCTTGGGAGATGGTCCTCCCGGATTCCGACGGAATTTCACGTGTTCCGCCGTACTCAGGATCCACTCTGGAGAGAACAACATTTCAGTTACAGGGCTGTTACCTTCTTTGGCGGGCCTTTCCAGACCTCTTCGCTTATATCGTTCCTTTGTAACTCCGTATAGAGTGTCCTACAACCCCAAGAGGCAAGCCTCTTGGTTTGGGCTGTTCCCGTTTCGCTCGCCGCTACTCAGGGAATCGCATTTGCTTTCTCTTCCTCCGGGTACTTAGATGTTTCAGTTCCCCGGGTATGCCTTCTCATACTCTATGTATTCAAGTATGGATACTACTCCATTACGAGCAGTGGGTTTCCCCATTCGGAAATCTCCGGATCAAAGCTTGCTTACAGCTCCCCGAAGCATATCGGTGTTCGTCCCGTCCTTCATCGGCTCCTAGTGCCAAGGCATCCACCGTGCGCCCTTTCTAACTTAACCATTTCTTACTTTAGAAAGAATCACTATGTGTGATGAACTTTGCATTGCATTCAATGTGAATGTATTACTTATTGTTATCTAGTTTTCAAAGAACACGTTGGTGGAGCCTAGCGGGATCGAACCGCTGACCTCCTGCGTGCAAGGCAGGCGCTCTCCCAGCTGAGCTAAGGCCCCGATTTAATAGAAGATGGTGGGCCTGAGTGGACTCGAACCACCGACCTCACGCTTATCAGGCGTGCGCTCTAACCAGCTGAGCTACAGGCCCATCTTTCATATCGAAGATATGATGTTGTAGGATCTTTTGCAAGTTCCTTCAAAACTAAACAAGACGAAAACGCACACTGCTCCATATATCCTTAGAAAGGAGGTGATCCAGCCGCACCTTCCGATACGGCTACCTTGTTACGACTTCACCCCAATCATCTGCCCCACCTTCGGCGGCTGGCTCCATAAAGGTTACCTCACCGACTTCGGGTGTTGCAAACTCTCGTGGTGTGACGGGCGGTGTGTACAAGGCCCGGGAACGTATTCACCGCGGCATGCTGATCCGCGATTACTAGCGATTCCAGCTTCACGCAGTCGAGTTGCAGACTGCGATCCGAACTGAGAACAGATTTATGGGATTGGCTAAACCTTGCGGTCTCGCAGCCCTTTGTTCTGTCCATTGTAGCACGTGTGTAGCCCAGGTCATAAGGGGCATGATGATTTGACGTCATCCCCACCTTCCTCCGGTTTGTCACCGGCAGTCACCTTAGAGTGCCCAACTAAATGCTGGCAACTAAGATCAAGGGTTGCGCTCGTTGCGGGACTTAACCCAACATCTCACGACACGAGCTGACGACAACCATGCACCACCTGTCACTCTGTCCCCGAAGGGAAAGCCCTATCTCTAGGGTTGTCAGAGGATGTCAAGACCTGGTAAGGTTCTTCGCGTTGCTTCGAATTAAACCACATGCTCCACCGCTTGTGCGGGCCCCCGTCAATTCCTTTGAGTTTCAGTCTTGCGACCGTACTCCCCAGGCGGAGTGCTTAATGCGTTAGCTGCAGCACTAAGGGGCGGAAACCCCCTAACACTTAGCACTCATCGTTTACGGCGTGGACTACCAGGGTATCTAATCCTGTTCGCTCCCCACGCTTTCGCTCCTCAGCGTCAGTTACAGACCAGAGAGTCGCCTTCGCCACTGGTGTTCCTCCACATCTCTACGCATTTCACCGCTACACGTGGAATTCCACTCTCCTCTTCTGCACTCAAGTTTCCCAGTTTCCAATGACCCTCCCCGGTTGAGCCGGGGGCTTTCACATCAGACTTAAGAAACCGCCTGCGAGCCCTTTACGCCCAATAATTCCGGACAACGCTTGCCACCTACGTATTACCGCGGCTGCTGGCACGTAGTTAGCCGTGGCTTTCTGGTTAGGTACCGTCAAGGTGCGAGCAGTTACTCTCGCACTTGTTCTTCCCTAACAACAGAGCTTTACGATCCGAAAACCTTCATCACTCACGCGGCGTTGCTCCGTCAGACTTTCGTCCATTGCGGAAGATTCCCTACTGCTGCCTCCCGTAGGAGTCTGGGCCGTGTCTCAGTCCCAGTGTGGCCGATCACCCTCTCAGGTCGGCTACGCATCGTCGCCTTGGTGAGCCATTACCCCACCAACTAGCTAATGCGCCGCGGGTCCATCTGTAAGTGACAGCCGAAACCGTCTTTCATCCTTGAACCATGCGGTTCAAGGAACTATCCGGTATTAGCTCCGGTTTCCCGGAGTTATCCCAGTCTTACAGGCAGGTTACCCACGTGTTACTCACCCGTCCGCCGCTAACATCCGGGAGCAAGCTCCCTTCTGTCCGCTCGACTTGCATGTATTAGGCACGCCGCCAGCGTTCGTCCTGAGCCAGGATCAAACTCTCCGAAAAAGTACAAAACCGAAGTTTTGTTTTTCGTCAGCGTTTGACTGACTACCTATGATATAACATAGGATTTTTTATAAAAACTCGAATTAACAGGTACGTTTTGTCTTGTTTAGTTTTCAAAGAACTTGTGTGTCACTCTCTTAAAGCGACCACTTAAATATATCATATATCTCTATCAACAGTCAACATTTTTCTTAAAAAACATTTTGTTTTTCTAAGAAGTTTTTACTGGGGAATGAGATAAAAAATAGAGCCTCTTTTTGCTCCTTTGAAAGATTAACACATATCTATGAAAAAAGCATTATAAATTTCAAAAAAAGTGATGTTTTTTCAAAAAAAATAAAGCCGGTGAAAAACCGGCTTTATTTTTACTCAGATTGCTCTTGATCTGAATCTATATTCTCTACGTTCTCTTCATTATCTTCATCGTCTTCTTGTGATTGTTCAACTAATGCCACTGTTGCGACATGTTCCTCATCACCAAGACGGATTAGGCGGACACCTTGAGTGACACGGCCTGTTGTCGAAATGTCTGAAACGGCCATACGAATGATGACACCGCTCCCTGTAATAATCATCAAATCTTCTTCAGCTTCAGCATTGGTCGCCTTCACTGTGACAAGCGGACCATTGTTGTCAGTGATCTTGCATGTTTTAAGACCTTTACCGCCTCGAGTTTGAACACGATATTCTTTTTCAGGCGTTAATTTACCATAACCTCTTTCGGTTACGATCAATACGTTTGCATCTGGCTCAAGGATTTCCATTCCAACGACGATGTCATCCTCAGAAAGTGTAATCCCTTTGACCCCAGCTGCCGTACGTCCCATTTCACGAACATCTGTCTCGGCGAAACGAATCAGCATCCCCTTTTTCGTCCCAATGATGATTTGTTTTTCTCCATTGGTTAAACGAACAGCCATCAGTTCATCTTCGTCACGAAGGCTAAGTGCAATAAGACCGTTGTTTCGAATGTTAGCGAACTGAGACAATGTCGTCCGTTTTGATACACCGTGTCTTGTTGTAAAGAAGAGGTACGAATTTTCATCAAATTCGCTTACTGGAATAATGGCGTTAATCCATTCTCCCTTTTCTACTTCAAGAAGGTTAATGATCGGAATCCCTTTCGCTGTCCGTCCGAATTCAGGAATCTCATACCCTTTCGCACGATATACCTTCCCTTTATTAGAGAAGAAAAGAATCGTATCGTGGGTCGATGTTGAAATCAACTGTTCAACGAAATCATCTTCGTTGGTTCCCATTCCTTGGACACCTTTACCGCCTCTTTTTTGACTGCGGTATGTTGATGCAGGGAGACGCTTGATATAACCATTATGCGTCAGCGTAATCACGATGTTCTCAACAGGAATCAAATCTTCGTCTTCAATTGTTTCAATACCCGCTGTCACAATTTCAGTACGGCGCGTATCATTGAAGCGTTCTTTAATTTCTATTAATTCTTCTCTAATGATTTCAAGTACTTTCTCATTGTCTGCTAAAATGGCTTTTAATTCAGCAATCAAATCAACAAGTCCTTTATATTCATCTTCTATCTTTTCTCGTTCTAGACCAGTCAAACGCTGAAGTCGCATATCAAGAATGGCCTGTGCCTGTTTTTCAGACAAGCTATAGTTCTCCATCAAACCATTTCTCGCAATTTCTGCAGTTTGAGAGCCTCTAATTAAAGCAATGACTTCATCTAAGTGATCAAGTGCAATTCTCAGACCTTCTAAAATGTGTGCTCTTGCTTCTGCTTTACGCAGCTCATATGCTGTTCTTCTGCGAATGATCACTTTTTGATGCTCTAGATAATACTCAAGACATTGTTTGAGGGACAAGACTTTCGGCTGTCCATCAACAAGTGCTAATAAGTTGATACCAAAAGACGTTTGAAGTGTCGTTTGTTTATAAAGATTGTTTAATAGAACATGAACGTTTGCATCTCTACGCAGTTCAATGACAATACGCATACCATTACGATCTGATTCATCACGCAAGTCTGTAATGCCATCAATCTTTTTATCACGCACAAGATCAGCAATTTTTTCAATTAAACGGGCTTTGTTGACTTGGTAAGGGATCTCATTGATAACAATGCGCTGTTTACCACTAGATGTTTCCTCAATATCCGATTTTGCTCTTAATGTAATAGAGCCGCGCCCTGTCTCATACGCCTTCCGAATACCACTTCGGCCAATGATTTGACCTGCTGTTGGGAAATCTGGGCCTGGGATGATGTCCATAAGTTCCTGTGTAGTCATTTCAGGGTTTTGACTGATAGCCAATACTCCATCAATCACTTCACCTAATTGGTGTGGCGGAATATTGGTCGCCATTCCTACAGCAATTCCTGTCGCTCCGTTTACCAATAAGTTCGGGAACCTTGCAGGCATCACCATTGGCTCTCTTTCACTGCCGTCATAGTTATCCTGATAATCAATGGTATCCTTAGTGATATCACGGAGGATTTCCATAGAAATCTTCGATAGACGTGCCTCGGTGTAACGCATCGCCGCTGCTCCGTCTCCATCGACTGAACCAAAGTTTCCATGACCATCTACTAACATATAACGATAGTTGAAGTCTTGCGCCATACGAACCATCGCTTCGTATACAGCACTGTCACCATGAGGGTGATACTTACCGATAACTTCCCCGACGATACGTGCAGATTTCTTAAATGGTTTATCACTTGTCATACCTAGGTCATTCATCGCATACAAAATTCTTCGATGCACGGGCTTTAATCCGTCACGCACATCTGGTAATGCACGCGACACAATCACACTCATTGCATAATCTAAAAAAGACGTACGCATTTCCTGACTAATATTCACTTCGCGTACATTTGGTGTATGTTGTTCACTCACTATAAGAACCTCCCTTTACGTATCACATGAAATAAATTATGTGGGAGTAAAATATGTATTTATCTTCACAAGACTATTCTCCATTATATCAATAATCTCGTCTTTATACACATTTATTTACTAGAAAATCAGCGAAAACACGGAAAAACAGGACATTGGTTACACGCCCCTATTTCTTGAAAAACAACCTTATTCCAAACAAGAAATAAGGTTGTTCTCAGTAGGGATCTATCTAAATATCGAGGTTTTTCACGTATTGCGCATTTTCTTCGATAAAGTTTCTTCTCGGCTCTACTTTATCTCCCATGAGCATTTCAAATGTCTCATCAGCATCGATCGCATCCTCAAGTGTGACTTGAAGAAGTGTTCTCGCATCAGGGTCCATTGTTGTTTCCCAAAGCTGAGTTGCGTTCATTTCTCCAAGACCTTTATAGCGCTGAAGTCCAGGTTTTGGTGTTTGAGGCAATGTCTTTAGCAGCTCATCTAGCTGTTTATCGTTATACACATACTCAACACGTTTACCTTGCTGCACTTTAAATAAAGGTGGCTGCGCAATATACACATAACCGTTTTCAATGATTTCACGCATGTAGCGATAGAAGAATGTTAAAAGCAGCGTTCGAATGTGCGCTCCATCGACATCCGCATCCGTCATGATCACAACTTTGTGATAGCGAGCTTTCTCTAAATTAAAGTCTTCTCCGATTCCAGTCCCTAACGCTGTAATCATTGAACGAACCTCGTTGTTCGATAGAATTTTATCTAGTCGCGCTTTTTCTACGTTTAGGATCTTCCCTCTTAACGGTAAGATTGCTTGGAAGTGACGATCACGACCTTGCTTAGCAGATCCACCCGCAGAATCTCCCTCTACGATATAAAGTTCAGAGATGGAAGGGTCTTTAGAAGAACAATCCGCCAGTTTCCCCGGTAAGCTGGAGACTTCCAGTGCACTTTTACGTCTTGTCAGCTCACGTGCCTTTTTGGCAGCCATTCTTGCACGAGCTGCCATCACGCCTTTCTCCACAATTTTCTTTGCAGCATCAGGGTTCTCTAAGAGGAATTTCTCAAGTGCTTCAGAGAAAAGGGAGTCGGTAATGGTTCTTGCTTCTGAGTTACCGAGCTTTGTTTTCGTTTGTCCTTCGAATTGAGGATCTGGATGTTTGATGGAGATAATGGCTGTTAAGCCTTCTCGCACATCTTCACCGCTCAAATTCGAGTCTCCATCTTTGAATACGCCATTTTTACGAGCATAATCATTGATGACACGTGTCAGACCTGTTTTAAAGCCTGCTTCGTGTGTTCCGCCTTCATACGTGTTGATATTGTTGGCGAAGGAATAGATGTTGCTTGTATAGGAATCGTTATATTGTAATGCCACTTCAACCGTGATTCCATCTTTTTCACCTTCGATGTAAACGGGTTCTTCATGAACGACTTCTTTTGAGCGATTTAAATGTTCTACATAGCTCTTAATACCGCCTTCATAGCAGTATTCATTTCGTCGTTCTTTCCCCTCACGTAAATCTTCAATAACGATGTTGACACCTTTTGTTAAGAAAGCTAACTCACGTACACGGTTGGCAAGTGTGTCGTAATCAAATTCAATGGTTTCAGTAAAAATTTCTGTATCTGGCACAAAATGAGTGGTTGTCCCTGTAACATCTGTTTCACCAATGATCTCTAAATCTCCAACTGGAACACCACGTTTGAATTGTTGATAATGAATTTTCCCATCACGATATACGGTCACGTCTAAGGTCGTAGATAACGCATTAACAACAGATGCCCCTACGCCATGCAGACCGCCAGATACTTTATAACCGCTGCCGTCAAATTTACCGCCAGCGTGAAGAACAGTCATAATAACCTCTACAGCAGGACGTCCCATTTTCTCATGAATCCCAACAGGAATTCCGCGGCCATTATCTTTCACTGTAATGCTATTATCCTTTTCAATTTGCACCGTAATATCTGTGCAATATCCAGCTAAAGCCTCATCAATACTGTTGTCGACAATTTCCCATACAAGATGGTGAAGTCCTTTTGCACTGGTTGACCCAATGTACATTCCTGGACGTTTTCTAACAGCTTCTAGTCCTTCAAGCACCTGTATCTGATTTTCATCATAACTATTATGTTGCTGTTCCATTGCCACGTACATTCACCTACACTTTTCTTAAACGATATATTTATATGAATTGAGCTTTTAGACTTCAATTTCAATCACAAATGAAGCACGTTTTTTGAGCGTGCTTGAGGAAAGAGGAGAGTAATAAACAGATTTAGTTGTGACGACGATGGATTTGGGTGTCCCTTGTGATAACAAAATGATTTGTCTTTCGTGTTTTAGGAGAAACTCTTCCACAACAGAAGACGACCTCATTTTGTAATCAACAATTGCGACAATCTCTCGTGTAGAAACAACACAATCATCACCTAAATGAATATACAAGACCCACACCTCATTTATCAGTCAATTACTTTTCCACTGGCTACTCTGAAAATTTCCGCTTCTTTCAAGGTGGCGTGATCGATGCCCTCAACACTTGTTGTGGTGACGAAGGTCTGTACACGTCCCTGAATGGTATGGAGCAAATGAGACTGTCTGTAATCATCAAGTTCAGATAAAACATCATCGAGTAGAAGAATGGGATATTCTCCAATCTCTTCGTGTATCAAGTCGATTTCTGCCAGCTTTAGTGAAAGAGCTGTTGTTCTTTGCTGCCCTTGAGAGCCATATGTCTGAACATCCCGACCATTCACAAAGAAAAGAAGGTCATCTCTGTGAGGTCCCCACAGCGTCACTCCTCGGTCTATTTCTCTGTCTCTTAGTTTCTGAAACGATTCTTCATAGCTATTCTTTATTTTCGACAAGTCTGACGCTTCTGATACCTCTATCGCCGTGTGGTATTGGAGCGTGAGTGTTTCTAGCTCTCTAGAAATGCCAAAATGCAACGGCTGCGCCCATTTCTCGAGCTGTTTCGTAAAAGTCAGTCGTCTTTTGACAACTTTCGCTGCCGCATCAATCAACTGCTCTGTTAAAACCTCCAGCATCGCTTGATCCTTTTGCTTTCTTGTCTGCAATTGTTTCAAGTAATGATTCCGCTGAGAGAGAATTTTTTGATAGAGCGATAAATCATGCAAGTAGACAGCAGAAACTTGTCCAATCTCCATATCGAGAAATCTTCTGCGGATTTGCGGGCTGCCCTTCACAAGACTTAAGTCCTCTGGTGCAAACATGATGGTGTTTAACGCACCAACATAATGACTGAGCTTCTGTTGTTCAATGTGATTGACCTTGCCCTTTTTCCCTTTTTTTGAGATCACGAGCTGCATTGGGAGTGGACCATTTTTTTTGATGACTCTACCTTCTATTTTAGCATAGTCTTGGTCCCATCGGATAAGTTCTTTATCATTTGACGTACGATGCGACTTTGCCATCGACAATACATAGATCGCTTCCATCAAGTTCGTTTTACCTTGGGCATTCTCACCGATCATGACATTCACCTTGTTGTCGAATTGAAGCTCGGTGTGTTCATAGTTTCGGTATGAAGTTAACGCCAGACTTTGAATGTACATGTATTGTCACCCGTTTCTAATTCACAACTTGAAATGTGCCATAACCTTCTATCTCGACAACATCTCCTGGGTATAGTTTGCGTCCCCGTCTATTATCCGGCTCTTGATTAATGAACACCTCATGTTCACTTAAAAACCATTTCGCCATTCCGCCAGATTGGATGACTTCGGCTAATTTCAAAAACTGCCCTAATGTAATCATTTCTTTCTCAATGGTTATAAGATTAGGCATTGTATCGACCTCTTTCAATATCACTAATATCTAATTGTACTAAAAAACAAGACAAGAAGGAAAGGGGGAAAGCGAACTGGGATGAAAGAAAGCATGGTAAACGAGAAGAAAAGCTGCTGTGCACTCTCACAGCAGCTATTTTAGATTGAATTAATATGTTCTGACTGGAAGAATCAACTGCAAGATTGAATCATCATTTGGCGTGCGCAACAGGAAAGGTCTCATGGCACCAGTGAAGCTTACATGAATTTCAGTTCCCTCTAATACTTTTAACGCATCCAGCATATATTTTGGACTGAAGGAGATTTTAAGGTCCTCCCCTTTAATGTCATCTGCTTGAACCGTTTCGACTACTTTACCGATCTCAGGTGAATTAGAAGAAATCTCAAGGCTTTGTTCAGGATCAGCTGACAGCTTTACGACGTTATTGCGTCCTTCTCTTGCCAAAAGTGATGCACGATCAATAGCTTGAAGGAATTCCTTCGTGTTGACCACGACATCCGTTTTACTTTCCTGCGGGATCAGACGAGCTGTATCTGGATAATTACCATCCAGCAATCTTGAGAAGAACAACACGTTTTGTGCTTTAAAGAGAACTTGTGTTTCTGTAATTACGATGCTCACAAGATCTTGTCCATCATCAAGGATTCTACTTAGCTCTGTTAAACTTTTCCCTGGAATCACGACATTGTATGAGCTTTCCTCGTCAATATCCAACTTCGCTTTTCTTAAAGCAAGACGGTGGCTATCCGTCGCTGTGCATATTAATTCACCTTTTTCTACCCTCCAGTTTACACCTGTCAAGATAGGTCGTGTTTCTGAGGTGGACACTGCGAAAACAGTTTGACGAATTAAGTTTTTAAGCAGGTCTGTCGGAATTTGAAATGCATGATGCTCTTCAATTTGCGGAAGATGCGGATATTCCTCAGCATCTAAGCCGTTTAAGTTAAATTCCGCTGAACCAGAACGGATGATGGTGAGGTGATTTTGTTCTACTTCAATTTCGACAGTAGCCATTGGCAGTTTCTTCACAATTTCACTAAAGAAGCGGGCCTGAAGCACAATACTCCCTGGACGATCAATCGTGATCACTTCTAAATCTCCATCTCTTTGAGAAATAAAGGATTCAATTGAGATATCAGAGTCGCTTCCTGTGAGAGAAACCCCCTCATCAGATGCAACAATTTTTATCCCTGTCAAAATAGGTATCGTTGTTCTAGAGGATACGGCCTTTAATACATCTTGGACACTTTCGACAAGACGATCTTTTTGAATCGTGAATTTCATAGTGGTCCTCCTAAATTTTCTTAATGACATGTATATATATTTTATTAATAAAAATCGTAGAAGTAATAGTAGGGCTTGTGAATATGTGGATAAGTCGGTAATAAGAAAGGAAAGACAGCCTATCCACATGTGGACAGACTGTGTATGACTATGCTCTAGTTATTCACATTTTCCCGTACTTATTATATCAGCTAGGTTATTTTAATTGTTCTTTGATTTCTTTCACATGCTGCTGAAGCTGTTCATCTTCAACGATTAATTTCGAAATCTTCTCATGAGCATGAATGACAGTCGTATGATCACGACCTCCAAATTCTTCTCCTATTTTAGGCAGAGAGGAATCAGTCATTTCTCTAGAGAGATACATGGCAATTTGTCTTGGATAAGCAACTGACTTCGTACGTTTCTTCGCTTTGAAATCCTCTAAGCGAATATTAAATTGCTGCCCTACAATTCTTTGAATATCTTTAATTGTAATGATCCTTGGCTTCGATGAAGGAATGATGTCCTTTAGCGCCTCAGCTGCTAGATCCGCATTGATATCTTTATTAATTAAAGAAGAATAAGCAACGACACGAATCAAAGCACCCTCCAGTTCACGAATGTTGCTGTCGATTTGATTGGCAATATAAAGCATGACTTCATTCGGAATGTCTAATCCCTCTGCTTTTGCCTTTTTTCGTAAAATCGCAATACGCGTTTCTAAATCGGGCGGGGTAATGTCTGTGATTAAGCCCCATTCGAATCGAGAGCGTAATCTGTCTTCAAGTGTCGGAATTTCTTTCGGCGGCCGATCACTAGAAATGACGATTTGCTTACTTTCTTCGTGAAGTGTGTTGAATGTATGGAAAAATTCTTCTTGTGTTTGTTCTTTTCCTGCTAAAAATTGAATATCATCTATCAAAAGCACATCGACATTCCGATAGCGATTACGGAAATCGACAGCTTTGTTGTCTCGGATTGAGTTGATAAATTCATTTGTAAATTTTTCAGATGATAGATAGACCACTTTGGCTGATGGATTATGGTCGATGACATAATGACCAATCGCATGCATCAAGTGAGTCTTTCCTAAACCAACGCCCCCATAAATAAAGAGCGGATTATATGCTTTTGCTGGTGCTTCCGCAACTGCAAGTGAAGCGGCATGCGCAAATCGGTTGCCTGAACCAATAACAAAAGTATCAAATGTATATTTTGGATTCAGCATATTTTGTGGAATATCGACGGGATCTTCTTTAGACATTTTTTTAATTGGAGACTTTGGCATAGCTTCCACTTCATCCTGATTTTGAGGAATAATAAATTTAATACTGAGCTCTTCACCTGTCAGTTCGTAGATGGTATCAGCAATTAAATGAAGATATCTTGATTCCAGCCAGTCTCTAGCAAATTCATTTGGTGCGGTAATTGTAAGCGTATCACCTTGAAGAGAATGGGCTTTTGTCGATTTCATCCATGTCTCAAAACTGGGCTTGCTCAACTTTGTCTCTATTTTTTGAAGTGCTTTATTCCACAGATCCAAAATATTTTCCATAAGGCTTCTCCCCCCTCCTTTTCTTTTTAAAATGACCAGTATCAAACTGTTATAGAACACGAAAAAGAGCAAATGGTCATCACCATTCGTGCACATACATTGTTGAAAACAAATAATATAGTAGAAAAACGTCTTTTCGACAAATTACACAGCCTGTGGATAAACAATTCAACAACCTGTGTAATATCTTTCCACAGCTTATCCACAGATTGTGGATAACGCAAATAGGTCAGATAAGTAATTAAGAGTTAAAACACAAATATAATATCAAAATAAACGAGATGGTGCAATGGGTGTCACAAACTTATCCACACACTTTACATCCTGTTGAAAAATAATTATCCACATCGGTTATTTGTGTGAAAAAAATGTCGATAATGGATGTGGATAGTCTAAATATGCCGGAAAAATATCCACACCCTTGTTTTGGAGGCTTTTTAGGAGGAAAAAAAGAATAAAATGTTGGAAACTGAAAAAGAAGGTTTCTTCGTTTGATAAATTATGTTATGCTTATAAGGTTGATAATAAGAGTTTTATCATTGATATTGACAATCGATGGGTTACACAAATATAATGAGTTAGACTGTCTTAAACAGCTATTCCTCAGGGAGGTGTCATAAATGAAAAGAACGTTTCAACCAAATAACCGTAAGCGTAGTAAAGTTCATGGCTTCCGCAGCCGTATGAGTTCTAAAAACGGACGTCTAGTTTTAAAGCGACGCCGCAGCAAAGGTAGAAAAAAATTATCAGCTTAGGCCACTGAATAATGTCAGTGGTCTTTTTTACATAAAATCGTAATTGAACTGTCAGTTTTTATCGGAGTGGAAGAAAACATGAAGAAGCGAAACAGGCTAAAAAAAAATGAAGAGTTTCAAAAGGTGTTCAAAAAAGGTCAATCAATGGCGAACCGCCAATTCGTTATTTACCAGCTGGATCAACCAAATCAAGATGAACTGCGTTTAGGATTGTCTGTCAGTAAGAAGATTGGTAATGCAGTGATGAGAAATCGTATTAAACGACTGATCCGCCAGGTGTTTTTAGAGGAAGGTCATAAGTTAAAGCAAGAAAAAGACTACATTGTCATTGCAAGAAAACCAGCAAGTGAATTGACCTTTGAAGAAACAAAAAAGTCTCTCCAACATTTATTTAGAAAATCCGCTGTTTATCAACAACAACCGAAAAAGTCTTCGTAATAGAAACTTTCGTTGAATCAATTTTTAAAAGCGCTTCCTTCATCTAGTGAATTAAAATGAAACCACCACTTTGTAATGAAAAAATGTTACCATACTGATTAGGTGAGTCACTTTCGTAATCAATTCCAACTTAAATAAAGTTTGAAGTAATGGGAGGAATCTTGTTGAAAAGGCGATTATTACTAATATTTAGCTTGATTGGCGCATTGGTTCTATTGGCAGGATGTACACAGATTAATGAACCAATCACATCAGATAGTAAGGGATTCTGGAACTCATATATTGTTTACCCGCTATCTCAATTAATCACGTACATGGCAAATTTGACTGGTGAAAACTACGGGGTTGCGATCATTATTGTGACACTGTTAATCCGTTTGCTCATTTTACCATTAATGATTAAGCAGTTAAGAAGTACAAAAGCAATGCAAGCATTGCAGCCTGAATTGAAAAAACTTCGTGAAAAATATAGCTCTAAAGATCAAAAAACTCAGCAGCAGCTTCAGCAGGAAACAATGGCCCTTTTCCAAAAGAATGGCGTCAATCCATTGGCTGGCTGTTTCCCAATTTTAATTCAGATGCCAATCCTAATCGGTTTTTATCATGCGATTATGAGAACAGCAGAAATTAAAAAGCATACATTCTTATGGTTTGACTTAGGCAGTCCAGATCCATTGTTCCTATTACCGATCATTGCGGGGGTAGCTACTTTCATTCAGCAAAAACTGATGATGGCTGGAAATCCTTCGGACAACCCTCAAATGGCGATCATGCTGTGGGTTATGCCGATTATGATCATTGTATTTGCTATTAGTTTCCCAGCAGCACTTTCATTGTACTGGGTTGTAGGTAACATTTTCATGATCATCCAAACATTAGTGATTAAAACTCCTCAAGTAAAATTAGATACAAAAGAAAAAGCTGGCGGGAATAAAAAATGAAGGAAATAACTGCTGTCGGTCGCACAATCGAAGAAGCAGTAGATTCCGGACTTAAACAAATGCAGCTTCTAAAAGAAGAAGTAGATATCACAATAGTTGATGAAGGAAATAAAGGGTTCTTAGGATTATTTGGCAAAAGACAAGCTGTAGTCAAATTGATAGAAAAGAGAAATGCTCTTAAATTAGCTACACA
Organism: Bacillus sp. FSL K6-2431; assembly: GCF_038005165.1. Classification (NCBI taxonomy): domain Bacteria; kingdom Bacillati; phylum Bacillota; class Bacilli; order Caryophanales; family Bacillaceae; genus Bacillus; species Bacillus sp. FSL K6-2431. The sequence goes on from NZ_JBBOSQ010000001.1 coordinate 2,107,029, forward strand.
GTATTTAGATAATATTGTTAAATCAATTGATCCTAAAGCGAAGATTGTTTCCAAACAGGAACCGAAAAAGATTTCTTTCCACATTGATGGAGATAAAACGTCATTAATGATTGGAAAAAGAGGTCAAACTTTGTACTCTTTAGAAACCTTGGTACAGTTAGTGTTTAATCGCTATTCTGATCAGTATCATCATATTACCATTGATATTGGAGATTATAGGAAGAAGCGACAAGAAGCACTTGAACAATATGCCGTCAAGACAGCAAACAAAGTTTTAAAAACGAAGAGAAAGGTTCATTTAGAACCAATGCCTTCGAACGAACGAAAAGTAATTCATGATACGATCGCTGCTTTTTCTAAAGAACTAGCAACGGCATCAGAAGATACAGGCAGCAAGCGTCATGTTGTGGTGCTGTATAAAAAATAACAGAAAGGCTAGAATTCAGCAAAGCTGGATTTTAGTCTTTTTTTATTGAAAAATTGTGTTTCTATAGAAGATTCATCCTTTATTTCTAAAAAGTTAGGGTGTAATTTGAGTGGAAAATGCCATTTTCACAAGTAAACAAAGGCATCGGGGCGTTTAAATTTATTGGGTTTCGGTGTAAGATGTGAAGATAAGTTGAGAACGTCGTTATTCACATGTGGATAAGTTAAGTGTTAAAATAGATAGGATGCCAAGCTGTGGATAATTAGATGGAAGATACTTTCACTTCGCTTTCATTTATGGTATCTTTAAATTTTGGATTAAGCGTTTTTGATATAGAGATGGACAACGTCCATTTAATAGATAAAAGACTGTCTATTAAGTAGAGAAAGAGGTGATTGAGCGATGGATACAATTGCAGCCATTTCGACACCGATGGGTGAAGGAGCAATTGCGATTATTCGTTTAAGTGGGCCTGAAGCGGTACAGATCGCTGATCGGATGTATAAAGGGTCTAAGGAGAAAAAACTTGTATCAGTGGATTCTCATACCATTCATTATGGTCATATCGTGGATTCAAAGACTGATCAAGTAATAGAAGAGGTCATGGTGTCAGTACTTCGAGCGCCAAAAACATTTACGAGAGAAGACGTTATTGAGATTAACTGCCATGGCGGAATTGTAACGGTCAATAAAGTATTGCAGCTTGCTTTAAGAGAAGGAGCAAGATTAGCGGAGCCAGGTGAGTTCACAAAGCGTGCTTTCTTAAATGGAAGAATAGATCTATCGCAAGCAGAGGCTGTCATGGATTTGATTCGGGCAAAGACGGATCGTGCGATGAATGTAGCAATCACTCAAATGGAGGGACGACTCTCCGGTTTGGTTCAGCGACTGCGCGGCGAGATCCTAGAAACACTGGCGCATATTGAAGTCAATATTGACTACCCAGAGTATGACGATGTTGAAGAAATGACACATCGCGTTTTAGTGGAAAAAGCGACATCGGTCAAAAAAGAAATTGAGTCGCTGCTCTCGACCTCTCAGCAGGGGAAAATCCTTCGAGAGGGCTTATCCACTGTAATTATAGGAAGGCCGAATGTTGGTAAGTCTTCCTTGCTGAATAGTCTTGTACAGGAAACAAAGGCGATTGTCACAGATATTCCTGGAACTACGAGAGATGTCATTGAGGAATATGTGAATGTAAGAGGTGTACCCCTCCGTCTAGTCGATACTGCGGGTATACGTGAGACTGAGGACATTGTTGAGCGTATAGGGGTTGAACGATCTAGACAGGTCTTAAAAGAAGCTGACCTGATTTTACTTGTGCTCAATTATAGCGAAGAATTATCAGAAGAAGATATTAAGCTTTTTGAGGCTGTCTCAGGTATGGATATCATCGTAATTGTGAATAAGACAGACCTTGAGCCTAAGCTTGATGTAGAAAAGGTCAAGCAGTTAGCGAAGGATCGTCCGGTGGTCACTACATCATTATTACAAGAAAAGGGCATTGATGAGCTAGAAATGGCGATTCAATCACTGTTCTTCACTGGATCAATTGAAAGTGGAGATTTAACGTATGTAAGTAATACAAGGCATATTGCCTTACTTCAGGCAGCAAAACAGTCAATTGAGGATGCTCTTGAAGGAATTGCAATGGACGTACCGATCGACATTGTTCAAATAGATTTAACACGCTGCTGGGAACAGCTCGGTGAAATTATAGGAGATGCTGTTCATGAAAGCTTGATTGATCAGTTATTCTCTCAATTCTGTTTAGGAAAGTAAAGGGAGGAACATAAGAAATGGGTTATGAAGCTGGCAATTATGACGTCATCGTCGTGGGTGCCGGTCATGCTGGGGTTGAGGCTGCTCTTGCTTCTGCAAGACAGGGCGCCAAAACACTTGTATTGACTATCAACCTCGATATGGTTGCTTTTATGCCATGTAATCCGTCCGTAGGCGGTCCTGCAAAAGGGATTGTCGTTAGAGAAATTGATGCACTGGGCGGAGAAATGGCACGAAATATAGATAAGACGCATATCCAAATGCGCATGCTGAATACGGGGAAAGGACCTGCTGTCCGTGCGTTAAGAGCGCAAGCAGATAAGTTCCAATATCAGCATGAAATGAAAAAAACAATGGAAAATGAACCGAACCTGACAATGCTTCAAGGGATGGTGGATCATTTAATTGTAGAAGATGATGAATGTAAAGGTGTCGTTACCCAAACAGGAGCAAACTATCGTGCGAAGTCTGTTGTATTAACGACTGGGACTTTCTTAAAAGGCCGCATTATTTTAGGGGATCTATCTTATTCAAGTGGTCCAAATAACCAGCAGCCATCCATCAAATTATCGGATCACCTAGCAGAGTTAGGATTCGATTTGGTTCGCTTTAAAACAGGAACACCTCCTCGAGTGAATAGTCACTCGATTGACTATAGTAAAACAGAAATTCAACCAGGTGATGACGTTCCGCGGGCGTTTTCCTATGAAACGGTTGAATATATTACTGATCAACTGCCATGCTGGTTAACTTATACGAGTTTAGAAACACATCAAATTATTGATGAGAATCTTCACCGTTCTCCAATGTATTCAGGTATGATTAAAGGAACTGGTCCTAGATACTGCCCTTCCATTGAAGATAAAGTGGTTCGTTTCAATGACAAACCAAGACATCAAATTTTCTTAGAGCCAGAAGGTCGTAATACGCAGGAAGTGTATGTTCAAGGATTATCTACAAGTCTTCCAGAGGATGTACAGCAGCGCATGCTTTCCACCATCCCAGGGCTCGAAAATGTACAAATGATGAGAGCGGGTTATGCCATTGAGTATGATGCAATTGTGCCTACTCAGTTGTGGCCTACACTTGAGACGAAGAAAATTTCTGGATTATATACAGCCGGCCAAATTAATGGTACGTCAGGCTATGAGGAAGCAGCAGGTCAAGGGATTATGGCAGGTATTAATGCAGGAAGAAAAGCATTGGGTAAAGAAGAAGTCATTTTAAGCCGATCTGATGCATATATCGGTGTTCTCATTGATGACCTTGTCACAAAGGGAACAAATGAACCTTACCGTCTTTTGACATCCCGTGCAGAGTATCGTTTGCTTCTTCGTCATGACAATGCGGATTTAAGATTAACTGAACTTGGCTATCATATTGGATTAATTTCTCAAGAAAGATTCCAGGCATACCAGCAGAAAAAAGAAGCCATTGAAGCAGAGAAAAAACGTTTATATTCTGTCATCATTAAACCCACAGCAGAGACACAAGAATTTATTCGTTCACTTGGTGGAAGTGAGCTGAAGGACGGTATTCGTGCAAGTGATTTGTTGAAGCGTCCAGAAATGAACTATGAATCTGTTGTGACGTTAGCTCCTGCTGAAACACCGCTTCCTTCTGATGTGTGTGAGCAGGTAGAGATTCAAATTAAATACGAAGGTTATATTGAAAAGTCACTCCAACAAGTTGAAAAGCTGAAAAAGATGGAGAATAAAAAGATTCCTGATCGTATTGATTATGATGCCATCAAAGGGATTGCAACTGAAGCGAAACAAAAGCTGAAAGAAGTCCGACCGCTTTCTGTTGCACAGGCTTCTCGTATTTCAGGCGTTAACCCTGCTGATATTTCTATCCTTTTAGTATATTTAGAGCAGGGACGTATTGCGAAGATAGCAGAATAGAAAGGATGTCGGCATGAACATTGAACAATTTACAGCAGCACTAGAGGAGAAAGGGATGACTCTTTCTCCTGTGCAGCTTGAACAATTTGAAACTTACTTCCGCATGCTTGTAGAATGGAACGAGAAAATGAATTTGACGTCCATTACTGAAAAGGAAGAAGTGTATTTAAAGCATTTTTATGATTCAATTTCCGCATCATTTTTCATTGATTTTCACAAAGTAACGACGATTTGCGATATAGGAGCTGGTGCTGGTTTCCCAAGCATTCCTCTTAAAATTTGCTTCCCTCATCTACATGTGACCATTGTTGATTCTCTTCAGAAACGAATTACGTTTCTCAATGAGTTAGCAAAAGGGTTAAACTTACAAGATACTACTTTTTATCATGATCGTGCGGAGACATTTGGACAACGTAAGGAAAAGCGTGAAAGCTATGATCTTGTCACTGCTAGAGCGGTTGCGCGTTTATCCGTCTTGAGCGAACTATGTCTGCCCCTTGTAAAAAAGGAAGGATTGTTTGTGGCATTAAAAGCATCTGCTGCTGATGAAGAAATGCAAGCAGGGAAGAAAGCCGTTACTGTCCTCGGAGGAGAGGTTGTTGAAAAGCATTCCTTTGTCCTTCCTTTAGAAGAAAGCGAACGGAACATCATTGTCATTGAAAAGAAAAAGCAAACACCAAAAAAATATCCTAGAAAACCAGGAACACCTAATAAATCACCAATAGAAGGTTGATCATGTAAAAGGTCGGTTTTTCTTCAATATTTAAGATTTTACAGAAGGAAAAAACATGAGAAAATAGAATTATAAAAAGGTAGTTTTTAAAGGTGGTGTAGGTTCATGAAGCATTCACTCTCACGCTTCTTCGGGCTTGGTGACAAAGAACATCCTGAGCGTGAAACCGAAATAGAGGCAGAGATTGCTGAGCATGATACATTAAAGGAAGAGATACAGGAGCTCCCGGTCGACACAATTATGCCAAACCGTTTTCAGCCACGCACCATTTTTTCAGAAGAAAAGATACATGAGCTGGCCACGACGATTCATACCCATGGCATTATCCAACCTATTGTTGTCAGACCGACAGAAGAAGAAGGAAAATATGAACTGATCGCCGGCGAAAGACGTTGGAGAGCGGTACAGACTCTTCACTGGGAGAAAATCCCCGCTATTATAAAAGATTTTACTGATACGGAAACGGCATCTGTGGCATTGATTGAAAATTTGCAAAGAGAAGAGCTGTCTGCTATTGAAGAGGCTCATGCCTATGCACGTCTTTTAGAGCTTCATGATTTAACACAGGAAGCGCTTGCTCAGCGTTTAGGTAAGGGACAATCAACTGTTGCAAACAAATTAAGACTTTTAAAGTTGCCTGAAGAGGTACAACAGGCCATCCTAGAGAAAAAAATCTCTGAAAGGCATGCACGTTCACTTGTACCCCTAAAGCTTCCAGAATTACAAATCGCGCTATTGCAGGAAATCATCGAAAAGCAGCTGAATGTAAAACAGACTGAAGAGCGTGTAGTGAAAATGCTTGAACAAAAAACAGATCGCAAACCGAAGCCAAAACGTAAGGCGTTTAGTCGTGATACACGAATTGCGATGAATACCATTCGCCAGTCTCTCCATATGGTAGAAGACAGCGGGCTTAAAATAAATACCGAGGAAGAAGAATTTGAGGAATATATCCAATTAACAATTCGGATTCCTAAATAGAAAAAAGCTGATGAGAGCCACTCGTCAGCTTTTTTTATTGGTTCTACTTTATATTTACTTATTATTCACAAATTGGTAAAATATGATTTTCATAGAGGAAAGGAGGTGACATGACTCGATGAAAATGAAAAAGACGAATTTTGTTATTATTTGTTATTTACTATTTTCTTTTTCGCTTTTTACAAATGAAACAACCACATTTGCTGTGAATTCGTCAACGGTTCCTGCAGAAGAAAGTCCGCTGACCAAAAAAGAACTGAACGTCCTGAAGAAACAAGGTGTTGTTTCGAAGGAGATCACTTTAGATCAATTAAATCATGAGCATGAGTCTCAGGACGACACAATAGACCTGATTTCAGCTGGCGATCATTTGAAGGATTATGGCTTACAACAAAACAAGCAGGATGAGTTTGTGACGGATGAAAAGCCGCACACCATCAAGCGCCTTTTAGGAAAGCCGTATCCTGGTACCGATATTTTGCCTAAAAAAGGGGATATATTGGTGACAAACACTGATGCTTTGAAGGGCATCGTTGGACATGCAGGTATCGTCATTAATGAGAAGAGCTTTGCTTCTATTCCAGGGTTTCGACAGCATCCTCAGCTTGATTCCATTCTTAACTGGTTTCGCTATAATGCCAATACAAAGGTCATTCGTATTAATCAAGAGAAAACAGCAGACCTAGCTGGGGAATGGGCGCGCGATTATGTGAAAGCTCATCCAAAGGCTCGATACTCCATCACCATGTCTATTCAATCACTGGACCCGACTTATTGTTCAAAGATTGTGTGGCAGGCCTATGCCAAAACAGGCGATGCTGTAGGACATGCGACATTTACCATTAAGACCCCCTATGGATTCTTAAAAAAGAGAAACTATAAAACGGTGACCCCTAAGATTATTGTGAACGAAGGCCGTACAATTGGTGGATTACATTTTTGACAAGTGCCCCTCACTTATGATGGAAGTGAGGGTTTTTTATGCATATCTTTTTCTTCAAAAAGATATATCGATATATTTTTTACTACGTTTAAGTTCGTCTTTTCATGTACGAAAATAGACATTTGCTGACGAATATATAATGGAGAAACAAAAAAAGCAAACGTTTCATACTTTTTTTGATAGAATAGGAAGTATGAATGAATGAGAAACTTGTTAAGTTGAAAGTGGGTGACATCGTGGGAAAAATCATAGCGATTACCAACCAGAAGGGCGGCGTCGGGAAGACGACAACTTCTGTTAATTTGAGTGCGTGTTTAGCATACATAGGTAAACGAGTGTTGTTAGTTGATATTGATCCGCAGGGCAATGCCACGAGTGGTATTGGGATTGAGAAGGCCGACGTAGAGAAGTGCGTGTACGATATTTTAGTTGATGATGCAGATGTTCTTGATGTGATTAAGACGACAGAGGTCGAAAATCTTGATGTCATTCCTGCGACGATACAGCTTGCAGGGGCTGAAATAGAGCTTGTGCCTACGATTTCACGTGAAGTGAGATTGAAGAGAGCACTTGAATCTGTTAAGCAAAATTATGATTATATGATTATTGACTGCCCGCCATCACTCGGATTACTGACGATTAATGCGTTAACAGCATCCGATTCCGTTTTAATCCCGGTACAGTGCGAATATTATGCGCTTGAAGGATTGAGCCAGTTGTTAAACACCGTTCGTCTCGTGCAGAAACATTTAAATACGGATCTCGCCATTGAAGGTGTCCTGCTGACAATGCTTGATGCACGAACAAATCTTGGGATTCAAGTCATCGAAGAAGTGAAGAAATACTTCAGAGATAAAGTCTATCAGACCGTGATTCCGCGAAATGTAAGACTGAGTGAAGCGCCTAGTCATGGGAAACCGATTATCTTGTATGATCCACGTTCAAGAGGTGCAGATGTCTATTTAGACTTAGCAAAGGAAGTGGATGCGAATGGCTAAAGGTCTTGGAAAGGGTATTAATGCACTATTTAACACTGTAGACTCAAATGAAGAAACGGTTGAAGAAATCAAAATAAAGGATTTGCGTCCAAACCCGTATCAGCCAAGGAAAACGTTTGATGAAGATGCATTGTCTGATCTCAAAGAATCCATTCAGCAGCACGGTGTTTTACAGCCAATCATTGTCCGTAAATCGATTAAAGGATATGACATTGTAGCAGGTGAACGTCGTTTCCGTGCAGCACAACAAGCTGGTCTGACAACGATTCCTGCGATCGTCAGAGAATTTTCAGAAACGCTGATGAGAGAGATTGCCCTTTTAGAAAATCTGCAACGCGAGGATTTAACTCCATTAGAAGAAGCGGAAGCCTATGCTTCCTTACTAGATCACTTAAGTGTGACGCAAGAGGAATTAGCGAAGCGATTAGGGAAGAGCAGACCGCATATTGCGAACCATCTCCGTCTTTTGACTTTACCGGATGAAGTACAAAAGCTGATTGCAGATGGAAAGTTATCGATGGGTCATGGAAGAACATTGCTTAGCTTGAAAAACAAAAATAAGCTGGCGCCATTGGTAAAGAAAATTGTGGACGAGGGGTTAAACGTCCGTCAGGTTGAGAAACTTGTTCAGCAATTAAACGAAAATGTTCCACGTGAAACAAAGAAAAAAGAAGCACCAAAGGATCGAGTGTTGAAAGAAAGAGAGTCTTTCTTACAAAACTACTTTGGCACTTCAGTGTCGATCAAGAAACAGAAGAAAAAAGGAAAAATAGAGATTGAATTTCTCTCCAACGAAGATTTAGAAAGAATTCTCGAATTGCTTTCTACGAGAGAATCATCAGAGTGACCATCTTGATACGAGATGGTCTTTTTTATATTCTCCCAGTGATATTTTGAATAGGAGCGAAGAGAGACCGGCTTTTTTCTCTTGTCCAATCCATTTGATCAATATGAGATAGACTTTCAGAAAGTGTATTGGCCATAGACATGACAAGATGAAGGCGTGTGTTTTGGAGAACGAAGTATTCCATAAAGCCGCTCACATTGACGATCCCATTAATATGAATATCTCCTACCTCTGGCAGTTCCTTTTGTACACCTGCTCCAGGCTTTAACGGTCCATCTCCAATTTGGAAGGAGCCTACACTTTTCACTCTTCCTAAACAGGCATCAATCGCTACAATAAACGGATGTTTATGAGCTTGTTCAATTTCGGCGAGCTTTTCTTTTAAATTGACCGCATGAACTGGGTCAGAGAGCGTGCCATATACATGAAGCTTTTTCAAATCAAGACCTGAAAGCTTTGTACCAACAAGTGGACCTAGAGAGTCGCCAGTTGAGCGGTCTGTTCCAATACAAACGATGGCAACGGGTCTTTTTCCTGCTTTCTGAAGATGCGAGAATAAAATACTTTTAAGCTGTTGAATGGCGTTTGTATCCGTATGGGACACGTATTCTTTCACCCTATTTCTAAAAAAAAGACCGTTCTTGCTATTCATAGGTCTCACTTCCTTGTCATAGTAGTTAGTAACAGTATACGGAAACAAGCTTAATTCTATACCTATGAGGTGATGATTGTGTGGAAGGCTGGTTCAAGGTGGACGCTTTTAATTTTAGGAAGCTTAATAGGAGCGGGGTATGCTTCCGGCCAAGAAATTTGGCAGTTTTTTGGCATTGATAGTGGACTAGCCATTCTACTGTTTACATTGATGTTTATGCTGTCTACCTATGTGGTGTTGAAAATCAGTTATGAGGTACGTGCCGATCACTTTGTGCCAGTGCTAGAGCGGCTTGTCGGTCCATGGCTGGCTAAAGTGTATGATGTTTTAATTGTCCTTTATTTATTCACGACAACGACAGTCATGATTGCCGGTGGCGGGGTGACACTCGAGATGTATCATGTGCCATTTTGGATTGGCATCGGTGCATTTTGTCTGTTTTCATTTATGATTTTTTTCTGGGATGTGAAAGGGCTTTTATCTGTGAATGCTTTCATTATACCAATTTTGGTGGCGGGGCTCATCTATGCATTTGTTTTTTATTATATGAACCATGATCATATGTGGCGGATTGATTTTGGGCAGCAGTACAATTGGCCTGCCAGCATTGTCTTTGCTTCTTTGAATATATTATCTGTAGTCGCAGTGCTGTCTTCGGTTGGAAAAGAAATGAAGGGGCTTGGCGAGGCAAAAGTGGCGAGTATATTAAGCGGCCTGATTTTTGGGGTCATCTCGTACGTGTATAACGAAATACTGGTTGATATTTCTGGGAGCCTATCAGCAGAAGGCATTCCTTTGTTTACAGTATTAGAAGGAGCGCCGACATCATTGTTTGTGTTTATGACGGTTGTCCTTTGTCTAGCTATTTATACGACGACAGCGGCAGGTTTATTTGGTTTATCCAGCCGAATGCTCTCTTTTGTACCATTGCCTCGCTGGCTGGTTGTGCTCGTGATGCTTCTGTTGATGGCGCCTTTAACATCTCTTGGGTTTGCCGATTTAATTGCTTTCTTGTATCCGATATACAGCTTGCTGAATCTTTATTTGCTTGTCTGTTTAATGCTATATCCGATTTTAAGTAAAAAGATATTTTCTCGCCCTAAAAATTATATTGATAAAATAAAATAAGCACCTCTCTTTGTCAGAGCTGTGCTTATTTTATCCGAATAGAGTCAATGGCGTCTTTGATATCATCATAGACTGGCATTTGCTTGAGACGCTGAAGGCGTTCCTCTAATTCTGAAATGGCTTGTCCCTTTAAATGCTGGGAGATGTGTTGCTTGACAATGGTCGTCTGGTTGATCATGTCTTCGGTTTTAGACAATTGATACTCCAAGTGCACGCGAGTGTTTGCTAATTCGTCATGCAGTCGCATTTTGAGCAGCCGTTTTAGATCTTTTCGCTGTCCTTCTCTTCGTAGGGCCTGAATTGCGGCTATTTCTTCTGGGGACTGCGTTTGCGTTTGTGGTGCCGATTGATTTTCAAATACAGACATGGATCGGCGGGTACTCACATTTTGCAAGAAACGCTGGGCGTCACTAGGAGGTTTATTTTGATTGATCATGCGGCGACTCCTTTCTTAATGAATACCCATTTGCATCGCAAGGCGCCTATCTGCCTTGGCGTAATCATCACCCATTGTGTACATATGTCTTGAAAGGGAAGAAAGTTCTTGTTCGTAATCTCTCAAGGTGTACAGGGCATTCAGTTGTTTTTCGTGTGAATAAAAGGAGGAATGATGTTGTTCCATCCTCACTTCTTCTACCAATGCTTCCACATCACTTGAACTTAATAAATCATAGTGGCCAAAGCCGACGAGTCCTTTGAGCTCTTGTTTTACATGCTGGACGGCGTCTTTTACACTTTCATCGATCCCATCGATTTTATCAAATATAGTGTGTACTTCATGTTCAATCACACTTTGGAGATCGTAGGATGAATTTTTCAGTAAATGGGATTTTATGATAATTTCTAGACCGCTTTGTGCATATGCACGTCCAGAATGGATTTCTTGCAACAGCAAGGCTGTAAAACTTGTATTATGATCAAGCTGTTCATCTAAAATCCGGGCAGATCCATCTTTGTGGAATGAATACCCATTTCCTTTTAAACTCCCAGAAATAAGAGCTAAAAAGGCATTTGTATCAAAGGATTCGTTCCATTCTATATTCATAGACGCAAAAGCTGATTTTAAAAAGGTGTCAATTTCTCTTTGTTTATATTTAACGGATTCTTGGGCGTCGCCTTGCTGCCTTGGCGGTACGGTGTACTTCACTTGACCAACTCCATGATCATGGCGATTGAGTAAACCTACATAATGACTAGGTTGAATATATTCAGTCAAGATCCGTTTATATTGACCTTGCTGCGCTTTCTGCTGAATCGAAGGCGCCAAACTGCTCCATATATTTGGGCTATCAAAGGTGACGGCTTTTTTGACAGCGGGCTGTTCTGTCGCAACATAAGCACAAACAGCACCGGCAAGGGCTTGTCCAGTGAGATAGATACCTGCATTGGGATGCTTCTGGCTGACTTGCTCTATGTATTCCTTCCCTTTAAAAAAGACATGATCTTGATTGCTATCAAGGGACTTCCTTTCAATGGGATAGGCATAATCCGTTTTGAGCAATGACTGTGCCGCGGTGTGTACATCTTGTGGCGAGGTCACCGGCATTTGCTTTGGCATCGGACAGTGAAAAGCGACGATGAACTCGTCTGATTGTTCAGGCTGCATCGTTAAACCATATAATTGATGATCGACCTTGAGAAAATCATGGACAGTGAGCGTTTGCTGACCTATTTCTATCGTATGGTGCTGCTGGTAATTGTCTATGTTTCCAGCATGATCGGATATGATTTTATATTCTTTATCAGTTAATCTATCCTTTCGATTGACCATCGTACCTGCTCCCTCACATAACATTTATGCAGATATCATAAATCAAAAAATATGGAAAAACCACAGCGTTCTACCAATAAAAACCTTTTGACCTACGGTGTTTGTGACAATATTGAAAAAAAGCGGAGTTTAAGTAACTATTGGTCACAAATAAAATGATCTAAAAGAAGGGTTTTTTCTATAAAAAAGAATAGGATGAACGATTGAAAGAGGGCCTTTGTTTTGTGCATTGCTCTTCATCGCCGTTTTTTTGTACAATAGATTCAATGAAGTGAGCAAGAGAGGTGAAAGCTGATGGCAGATAAAGCGTTTGGGTTGCATGACGTCGTTGAAATGAAGAAACCCCATCCATGTGGTGTCAATCGGTGGAAAGTGATTCGGTTGGGCATGGATATTCGCATTAAATGTGAAGGCTGCGGGCATAGCGTCATGATCCCAAGAAGAGACTTTGAACGAAAAATGAAGAAAATTCTCGTCAAGCATGAGGAGCCAACTGCTTAAGTAGGCCTCATGCTTTTTTGATGAAATTCGTCTTTTGTGTAGAAGAATTAGATGCAAATTCCCGTTTTGAAGGATTGATTTATTCTTTTTGGCAATTTTTCTTCTATTGATAATGCATAACGGTTAGCTTGTCTTTTCATGTAAACCTACTTATAATTGCTCTAGGTTCATATTACGCAGTATAACGAGCACGTTTGATATAGAGGAGATGAAAGAATGGCTTTAACAGCTGGTATTGTTGGCTTACCTAACGTCGGGAAGTCAACGCTATTTAATGCAATTACACAGGCTGGAGCGGAGTCTGCTAACTATCCGTTTTGTACCATTGATCCAAACGTCGGAATTGTAGAAGTTCCAGACGAACGTTTGCAAAAACTAACAGAATTGGTGCAGCCGAAAAAGACAGTTCCGACTGCTTTTGAATTCACTGATATTGCCGGTATTGTCAAAGGAGCTTCAAAAGGTGAAGGTTTAGGGAATAAATTCCTTTCTCACATTCGTCAAGTAGATGCGATCTGTCACGTGGTGAGAGCTTTTGCAGATGATAACATCACACACGTATCAGGTAAGGTTGACCCTGTGTCAGATATCGAAACCATTAATTTAGAGTTGATTTTGGCTGATTTAGAAACAGTTGAAAAACGTTTGGCTCGTGTGAGTAAGCTTGCAAAACAAAAGGATAAGGAAGCGGTAGCTGAATTTGATATTTTGTCGAAGCTAATGAACGCATTTGAAGCTGGGAAATCGGCAAGATCTGTAGAATTTACAGATGAGCAGCAAAAGCTTGTGAAACAGCTTCATTTACTCACATCTAAACCAGTTCTTTATGTAGCAAATGTGAGTGAGGATGAAGTAGCAGATCATGACGGCAACGAATATGTGCAGCAAATCCGTGAGTTTGCTTCTAGTGAAAATGCTGAAGTCATCGTCGTATGTGCGAAGATCGAGTCTGAAATTGCAGAGCTTGAAGGAGAAGAGAAGCAGATGTTCCTTGAAGAGCTTGGCATCAAAGAGTCAGGTCTAGATCAGCTGATTCAAGCATCTTATTCACTTCTTGGTTTAGCTACTTATTTCACAGCAGGAGAGCAGGAAGTACGCGCTTGGACGTTTAAAAAGGGAATGAAGGCACCGGAATGTGCTGGAATCATTCATACGGACTTTGAACGTGGGTTTATTCGTGCTGAAACGGTTGCATATGAAGATTTACTTGCTGGTGGAAGCATGTCTGCTGCAAAAGAGGCTGGAAAAGTCCGTCTAGAAGGTAAAGAATATGTAGTGAAAGATGGAGACGTCATTCATTTCCGTTTTAATGTATAGGTTCTTGTCATAGGCCAAGTAATTTGTTATAATATACAATTGTGAGTAATATAATTTATTGCTCCTTGCCCGTATAGGGCCGCTTAGACCAAAAGGAGGTGCAATCAGATGAGAAAGTACGAAGTTATGTACATCATCCGCCCAACAGTTGACGATGAGGCTAAAAAAGCAGTTATCGAGCGTTTCAATAACGTGTTAACTTCAAACGGTGCGGAGATCACTGGAACAAAGGATTGGGGTAAACGTCGTCTTGCATACGAAATCAACGATTTCCGTGAAGGCTTCTACCAAATCGTAAACGTTCAATCTGACGCTGCAGCAGTTCAAGAATTTGACCGCTTAGCTAAGATCAGTGACGATATCATTCGCCACATTGTTGTTAAAGAAGAAGTATAAATCATTGAAATATATATTTAAAGGTGGTCTTTCAATATGCTAAACCGTGTTGTATTGGTCGGAAGACTAACAAAAGACCCTGAGCTTCGCTACACGCCTAATGGTGCGGCTGTAGCCACGTTTACTCTAGCTGTGAATCGTACGTTTACGAATCAATCTGGAGAGCGTGAAGCCGATTTCATTAACTGTGTTACTTGGAGAAGACAAGCCGAGAACGTGGCTAATTTCTTGAAAAAAGGAAGTCTTGCCGGTGTAGACGGTCGTTTGCAGACAAGAAACTATGAAAATCAGCAAGGACAGCGTGTCTTCGTGACAGAAGTTCAAGCTGAGAGTGTTCAATTTCTTGAGCCTAAGAGCGGCGGTGCTGGTTCAGGTGGATACAGCGGCGGTGGCAATAGCGGAGGCCAGTATTATGGCGGTAGCCAAAACGATCAGAATCCATTCGGAAATGAACCAAGTCAAAATCCATATGGCAATCAAAGCAACCAACAAAATCGTAATCAGGGAAATAGCTTCAATGATGACCCATTTGCGAATGATGGTAAACCGATTGACATCTCCGATGATGATTTGCCATTCTAATTGATCTGAAAAATTGACTAAAGGAAAGGTGTGAAAACAAATGGCAGGTGGACGCAGAGGCGGTCGTGCGAAACGTCGTAAGGTATGTTTCTTTACTTCTAACGGTATCACGCACATCGATTACAAAGATGTTGATCTTCTTAGAAAGTTTGTTTCTGAGCGTGGTAAAATTTTACCTCGTCGTGTAACAGGAACTAGCGCTAAGTATCAACGTAAATTGACATTAGCGATTAAAAAATCACGTCAAATGGCATTACTTCCATACGTTACTGGTGAGTAAGTCGTTGACTTAAAAGCGGAGAGCCTCGAGCTCTTCGCTTTTTTTATTGTCTCACGAAGAATCTCATCCGAATTGGCTAGAGCTGTTTTTGGCGGGCACCTTAGGGGAAGTATGTAAAAGAGAGTAAAAGTGACAGTTTGTTCTATACAAATACGGGGTCGATCTGTCATATTGGTAGTCTAGAAAATAATTGCAGTCAGGGCGTGGGATGATGATTGAATTTAAGAAGGTATCGATGCAATTTTCTGATGAGCGCTATGCCGTTCAATCGGTTGATTTAGAGATTCAGAAAGGTGAGTTTTTTGTTTTCATTGGACCTAGTGGAAGCGGGAAAACGACAACATTGAAAATGATCAATCGTCTCATTTCTTCAACAGAAGGTGAGATTTACATAAAGGGTCAAAAAATAAACGATTATGATATGTATGAACTGCGCTGGGATATTGGGTATGTTCTGCAGCAAATTGCTCTTTTTCCTCATATGACCATTGAAGAAAATATCGCTGTGGTGCCAGAGCTCAAACAATGGAGCCGGTATGAGATCAATAAGCGAGTGGATGAATTGATGCAGATGGTTGGGCTTGATCCAGCTATGTATCGACATCGGAAGCCGTCAGAGCTATCTGGTGGACAGCAGCAGCGTGTCGGTGTGGCACGTGCACTTGCAGCTGATCCTGAGATTGTCCTAATGGATGAACCCTTTAGTGCGTTAGATCCATTAACAAGGGAGAAATTGCAGGATGATCTGCTTGATTTGCAGCGCCGTATTCAAAAGACCATTGTTTTCGTGACGCATGATATGCAGGAGGCGATGAGGCTTGGTGATCGAATTTGTATCATGAAGGAAGGGAAAGTGGTGCAGATTGGTCGTCCAGAGGAATTGGTTCAACACCCAGTCAATGCTTTTGTTCGGGAGTTTGTCTCAGGTGCTGCTCGCCATGTAGGACAACAAGCGTTTGAGCTAGAGGCCATGGCTAGACCAATGCCTCATGAGTCTCTTTTAGGCTATGAAGCGATCACAGCACATGCCACGCTGGATGAGGTCTTATCCCAATTGGCAAAGCATGAGGAATTGGCTGTGGAAAAGGATGGGGAGCGAATTGGACTAGTGAATCGTCAAGCGATGATTCAGTTTTTAGCCGATTCTCCTAGAGAGAGGGGCGAGTCACATGAATGATTGGATCAGTGTGTTATTGGATCGAAAAGAACAATTGGGACACGCCTTGCTTGAGCATATTCAAATTTCGTTTATTGCTTTATTTTTAGCCATTTTGATTGCCATTCCCTTAGGTATCTATTTAACGAGGGTGCCAAAGCTTGCAGAATGGGTGATTGGGGTGACGGCGGTCTTGCAAACAATCCCGTCGCTTGCGCTGCTTGGCTTGCTGATTCCTCTCGTTGGGATTGGGCAAGTGCCTGCGATTATTGCGCTTGTCGTTTATGCCCTACTCCCTATTTTAAGAAATACATATACAGGTATTCAGGAGGTCGATCCTTCCCTGAGGGAAGCGGCGCTTGCCATGGGAATGAATCATCGTAAACGGTTATTAAAGGTGGAACTACCTCTGGCCATGCCAGTTATCATGGCAGGTATCCGAACCGGGATGGTTCTCATTGTGGGAACTGCCACTCTTGCCGCACTGATCGGAGCTGGGGGATTAGGAAGTCTGATTTTGCTGGGAATTGACCGAAATGATATGTCACTCATTGTCATTGGCGCTATACCAGCAGCCTTACTCGCACTCTTATTTGATGTGGTGCTGCGTACGTTTGAGAAAATTTCTTTTAAAAAGACTGTGATTTCTGTGACGGTTTTTGCTGTGATTGCAGGAGCTATTGTCGCGGGCCCATTACTATTTCAACAAGAAAAGAAGGAAATCACCATCGGTGGAAAGCTAGGATCAGAGCCTGAAATTCTGATCTCGATGTATAAGCTTTTAATTGAACAGGATACGGATATTCAAGTCAATCTTAAGCCTGGTCTTGGCAAGACGTCTTTTGTTTTTCAAGCTTTACGTTCTGGTGATATTGACATTTATCCTGAGTTTACGGGTACTGCAATTTCTGAGTTCCTTAAACAAACAGCGAAAAGCACAGATAAAGAAAAAGTGTATGAGCAAGCGCGGCGCGGTTTGGAATCATCCTTTCAGCTCCGCCTTCTTGAGCCGATGGCTTACAACAATACGTATGCTTTAGCCGTGCCTCAGTCGCTAGCTGATCAATATGATGTATCCAATATTTCTGATCTAGCTAAAATCAAGAATCGCATAAAGGCTGGATTCACCTTAGAATTTTCTGATCGACAGGACGGGTATCGAGGTATTCAAAAAACCTATCAATTTTCCTTTGATGATGTAGTGACGATGGAACCGAAGCTTCGGTATCGAGCGATTCAAAAAGGAGATATCAATTTAGTCGATGCGTATTCGACAGACAGTGAATTGAGGCAATACAAATTAAAGGTGCTTGATGATGATCAGCATGTTTTCCCGCCATATCAAGGAGCACCGCTGTTAAGGCAGGAGACATTAACGGAGTACCCTGAGATTGAGGCTTCTCTCAATAAGCTCAGTGGTCAAATCACAGACGATGAGATGAGAGAAATGAATTATGAAGTGAATGTGAAAGGTAAGGATGCATTTCAGGTAGCGAAAGCCTATTTAAAAAAGAAAAAATTACTGCGATAATCATGGAAGAGCAGGTCTGTTATGCAAAAGCAGACCTGCTTTTTTAAAAGGAAAAACAAAAATCGTTGACTTTTATTTAAAAACATCATATCCTTAATTCGAGATAAATATATTTTTTTGGTTTAATATCTCGAATTCGAGATAATATAAAAACGTCAGTAAAGACATAATGAAATAGAGGCTTGTTACTTCATGATTAGGAGGTCATTAGAAGTGAAGAAAACAGAAGGAATTCACCATATCACTGCAATTGTAGGGCATCCTCAGGAGAACGTTGATTTTTATGCAGGTGTTTTAGGACTTCGTCTCGTGAAGAAGACCGTGAATTTTGATGATCCAGGTACTTACCATTTATATTTTGGAAATGAAGGAGGATCTCCGGGAACGATTATCACGTTTTTCCCTTGGCCAGGTGCTCAAAAGGGACAAATTGGCGCAGGTCAAGTGGGCGTGACGACATATGTCGTACCGCCAGGCGCTTTCTCTTTCTGGAAGGAACGTCTTGAGCAGTTTGATATTTCTTATGAAATGGTTGAACGCTTTGGTGAAGCCTTTCTCTCACTTGAAGATCCACACGGCTTGTTGATTGAGCTTGTAGAGCGTGCGGAAGGGAAACAAAATGATTGGACATTTAACGGAGTTACACCAGATGTCGCGATCAAAGGATTTGGCGGAGCTGTTTTGTTAACATCACAGCCTGTGCAAACGATGCAGCTGCTCGAACAAACAATGGGTTTTGAACGAGTCGGAGCAGAAGAGGACTATGTGAGATTTCGTTCGTTTGGTGAGATAGGCAATGTCATTGATGTGAACAAGACACCTGTTGCACGCGGACGTATGGGTGTTGGGGTTGTGCATCATATTGCATGGAGAGCGACAGATGATCAGGATCAATTAGATTGGCAAAGACATATTGCGCAAAGCGGGTATCAAGTGACACCTGTGCAAGATCGAAATTACTTCAATGCCATTTATTTTAGAGAGCTTGGCGGTATATTATTTGAAATTGCGACTGATCCTCCAGGGTTTGCACACGATGAATCAGTGGAAACTATGGGTGAAGCATTGAAACTGCCACCGCAATATGAAGCGCAGCGCAGTCAGATTGAACAAATTGTGCTGCCTATTGAGGTAAGAGAAATCAAAGGGAAAGGAGATTTATGATGAAACATCTTTTTCGAAAAGGAAAGAATGAACAAAGACCTGTTTTGTTATTACTGCATGGTACTGGCGGGACGGAAGAAGATTTATTGCCGCTTGCCGATTTAGTAGATGCTGACGCATCCGTTCTTAGTGTGAGAGGGAATGTGTTGGAAAACGGTATGCCGCGCTTTTTCAGACGTTTAGCAGAGGGTGTTTTCGATGAGCAGGATTTAATTGAGCGGACAGAGGAACTGTATACATTTATCGGAGAAGCAGCAGATGAATATGGGTTCGATCGTCACAATGTCGTCGCTCTCGGATATTCCAATGGGGCGAACATTGCAGGAAGTCTTTTATTCCATTACGAGGATGCGTTAAAAGGAGCGATCCTGCATCATCCAATGGTTCCAAGACGCGGAGTTTCATTGCCTTCATTGGCGGGGAAACAAGTCTTTATCGCAGCTGGTGAAAATGACCCAATGTGCCGTCCAGAGGAATCACAGGAGCTTGAGCAATTGCTGCAAGGCGCAGGCGCTTCGGTCACACTACATTGGGAAAATCGCGGACATCAGCTAACGAGAGAAGAAGTCGATGCTGCGGCATTATGGTATCGTCGTCAATTTTAATGAAGGTAGGGAATATAGATGGGATTTTTACAGAAGCTTTTTGGGCAAACCAAACAAAAGGAGATGGAACAAATGGAAAACGTAAAATTAGCAATTATTTATTATAGTTCAACAGGTACAAACTATCAGATGGCAAAATGGGCAGAGGCTGGAGCGAAAGAAGCTGGCGCTGAAGTGAAAGTATTAAAGGTTGCTGAATTGGCACCAGAAGCAGTTGTAGCATCAAATCCAGCATGGAAAGCACATTTAGACGAAACAAAGGATGTCCCAGAGGTTCAATTAAGTGATTTAGAGTGGGCAGATGCCATCATCTTTAGCATGCCAACACGTTTTGGTAACCTACCGGCTCAAATGAAGCAATTCTTAGACACAACTGGCGGCTTATGGTTCCAAGGGAAATTGGCAAACAAAGCAGTGAGTGCGATGACCTCTGCACAAAACCCAAATGGTGGGCAGGAGCAGACCATTCTCAGTCTTTACACAACGATGTTCCACTGGGGAGCGATTATTGCCGCTCCTGGATACACAGATGACTCATTATACGGTGCAGGGGGCAACCCTTACGGCGTGAGTGTCACTGTTGATCAAAATGGAAAGATCCAAGAGGACGCAGAAGCTGCTGCAAAACATCAAGCAAAACGTACAGTCAATGTAGCAGAATGGATCAAAAAAGGTCAAAACGCTTAATCAATGAATACAAAAAGAATGCAGCCTAGGCGCTGCATTCTTTTTTATTTAATAAGGATCTGATGGTGTGCTGTTGTTGATCGCTTCGTCTACAGCTTGTGCGGCGCCTGTAGATCCTATAGGTCCGCTTGGCTGTTCTTGTTTGAAGGCTTTTAAGCCGTCAGCGACACGCTTTCCGTAATCAGGGTCAGCCTTTGTAAAGTTTTCGATCATTTGCTCTTGAATGTCTGTTTGACAGGTCGCAAGGGTGTTGACTAAGTTCTTAATCAATTCCTCACGTTCCCAATCATTGAAGCGGCGATACGTTTCTCCGGCTTGTCCGAAGTTGTTCGGGCGGTCAATGGCTTCCCGTTTGACGTCACCCTCTACAAAAGGCGTATGATCCTCTCCAGCCTGCTTTGCTTCTTTTAATCCGCCGAGGATCGATGGTTCATAATTCACATGAGGATTTTGTCCTTTGCCTTGATCGACCTGGTATTCCATTTGCCCATCTCTTTGATTCGTGGCGACATGCTTTTTCGGTGCATTGATCGGCAGCTGTAAATAGTTCGGTCCCACACGATATCGCTGCGTATCAGAGTAAGAGAAGGTGCGCCCTTGAAGCAACTTATCATCTGAGAAATCCAAACCGTCTACGAGAACGCCAGTCCCAAAGGCAACCTGCTCAACTTCTGCGAAATAATTTTCTGGATTTTTATTTAATACCATCCGTCCGATCGGTTTCCATGGATAGTCATCCTTGTACCAAAGCTTTGTTGGATCAAGCGGATCAAAATCGAGGTGAGGGTGGGCATCATCTTCCATGATCTGCGCATAGACCTCCCATTCAGGATGATCTCCTTGCTCAATGGCTTCATATAAATCCTGTGTGGCATGATTAAAGTTTTCACCTTGTATCGCTTGAGCCTGTTCTTGCGTCAGGTTGCGAATCCCTTGCTTCGGTTCAAAGTGATATTTGACCAGCACTGCTTTTCCTTCATGGTTCACCCATTTGTACGCATGGACACCTGAGCCTTGCATGTGGCGATAGGTTGCTGGGATGCCCCAAGGTGAGAAGAGAAATGTCACCATATGCGTCGCTTCAGGAGATTGCGAAACGAAATCAAAAATACGCTCGCCGTCCTGCCGATTGGTGACAGGATCAGGCTTAAAGGCATGAACCAAATCTGGAAACTTCAAAGCATCTCGGATAAAGAAAATTTTCAGGTTGTTTCCAACGAGGTCCCAGTTGCCTTCTTCTGTATAAAATTTAATCGCAAACCCTCTCGGATCGCGCAACGTTTCTGGCGAATGACCGCCGTGAATGACAGAAGAAAAACGGACGAAAACAGGTGTCTTTTTCCCTTTTTCCTGAAATAACTTTGCTCTTGTATAAGTAGAAATAGGTTCATCACCGAATGTGCCATAGGCTTCAAAATAACCGTGAGCTCCGGCCCCGCGCGCATGGACGACACGTTCAGGAATACGTTCGCGATCAAAATGACTGATTTTCTCTAGGAAATCGTAGTTTTCAAGCGTAGTGGGTCCTCTATTCCCAACGGTTCTCATATTTTGATTGTCTGTTACGGGATGACCTTGACGATTTGTTAAAGTGTCTTCTGACTCTGAAGATGGTTTAGGGTGTTGATCTTCTTTCAATTAAATCCCTCCTTCAATATCTCCCTAACAATATGGTCATCTTTCTCCCTATTTCATACAAGGATTGATATAATGATTGAAAACTTTCACGAGGAGCGAACCTGATGATTCGATTACACTGCCTTCATGCCCATCCGTCTAATCAGTCCTATATAGAAGAGGTGTTTGGTGATACCGATGTTGAGCTGCATCACACGGTCGATTCATCATTTATAGAACGTGCTACACAAGATCCCGATTTTAATCCTCACAAGCAGCAAACCTATGCCATCAACAAATTGATGAAAGAAGATGAAGCCGACATCATTCTGCTCACGTGTACACAATACATTGCCGCCTTGGGTGATCAGCAGTATCTCTTTAAGCAACCGATTGTTCCGATTGATGAACCGTTATTTGAACTGATTTGTCAGAGAAAAGGGCCTCTTCAACTTGTGTTTTCAAACCCGGATACAGTGGATGGGACAATGGAGCGGCTTGAATCATATGCAAAAGAGCACGGCAAACAGATTGATGCAGAGGTTATGGTGATGGAGGATATCTTTCACCTTTGCCTAAACGGTGACATGCATGCTTATGAGGAGCAAATTAAAAAGCAGCTCAGAAGATGTATGAAAAAAAGTGGAGACATTTGCGTGATGCAGCTATCGATGGTTTATGCGGCACAGCAGATAGAAAAGGAGACAGGCATTCCGATCATTCATCCGCTTTCCCCACTTAAACAGTTTGTCCATCAAACAATATCCGCTTTGAAGGAGTGAACCTGTCTGGTTCGCTCTTTTTGTATAGAAACGGAAATGGGATGACATGTTAAAAAATAATCGAGCGCAAACTATTTTCAAAAGGTGCGCGTCTATCCATTGTAAGAAATAACCGATGCGCATTTAAGATAAAGGAGCTCTTTGTAAAATGAAGAAACGAAAAATTGAGGATCAATTTGCTGATTACGTAATGGAGCATAAACACAGTTTTTATCGATTGTCCTATAGTTATGTCAAAAACCCAGAAGATGCGATGGATGTCGTTCAAGAGGCGATTCATAAAGCACTCAAATCTGTTCACCGATTAGAGGATGCGACCAAGATGCATAGCTGGTTTTATAAAATCGTGGTCAATGCTGCCCTAGACTTTTTACGAAAGAAGAAGCGGGTGCAGGTGACAGACGATGATACGCTTGAATTCTTATCACAGGGTGAATCAGATGTATATGAAGATCAAGATGTCAGACGAGCCATAGAGGATTTGCCTGACATGTACCGGGTCATCATTATCTTGAGATTCTTTGAAGATTTAAAACTAGAGGACATCGCCCACATTCTCGAAGAAAACGAAAACACCATCAAAACAAGATTATATAAGGCGTTGCGGCTTTTAAAAGTAGAATTATCGCAGGAGGAAATATAAATGGATAAGCATTTGGAACAGTTAAAAGAGGAATATTTAGAAATCCCTATTCCGCCGGAATATGATGCTATGGTTGAACGGACATTAAAACGAAAAAACAAAAAACCTCATTTTCAGCAATGGACGATCGGACTTGTTGCTGCGGCTGCTCTATTTGTCACGACTGTGAATGTCAGTCCACAGGCGGCAAGAGCGATTTCGGAAATACCTGTCATTGGCGAGCTGGTGAAAGTCGTGACATTCACAGAATTTAAAAAGAGCGATCAAGGAACGAATATTGACCTTAAAACACCACACGTTTCAGGGCTTGGGGACGGAAAATTACAAGACAGCCTGAATCAAAAATATTTAGCTGAAAATAAAAAGCTGTATCAAGATTTTGAGAAGGAAACAAAGGGTTATAAAAATGGTCATTTAAGTGTAGAGAGCGGATATGAAGTGAGAACAAACAATGATCAAATTCTTTCACTAGGTCGATACAAGGTGACGACTCAAGCTTCTGCGGCAGAGGAAATGACGTATGATACGGTGGATAAGAAAAATCATGTACTCATTACATTACCAAGCTTGTTTAAAGATGACCGTTATATTGATGTGATTAGTGAAAATATTAAAGACCAAATGAAGAAACAGATGAAAGAGGATTCAAATAAGATTTATTGGATTACCAAGCAAGATACGGTTGATCCGTTTAAGAAGATTCAGCCAGATCAAAGCTTCTATATCAATTCAAAAGGCAAACTGGTGATTTCCTTTAATGAATATGATGTGGCGCCTGGTTACATGGGTGTAGTGGAATTTACGATTCCAACAAGTGTGTTAAAGGATGTCCTTGTAAGTGATATGTACATTCATTAAAAGAAGAAACAAGACTGCTGAACATGTCAGCAGTCTTGTTGTGTTTATGAAGAAAGTGCGTCTGTCAGTGCAGGTACGACTTGTTTCTTTCTTGATACAACACCTTTTAGTAAAGCGGTGTTGTTTTCAAGTGTGACGTTAAATGCTTTTTCTACTTTTGCAGCTTCGGCACCGAGTGCAAGTGCAAGAGAGTCATTTTCTAGGATGTCTGTGATCACTAGAACGAATAGATCAAGACCTTTCGCTGCGATGACTTCATTGATTTTCGCTTCAATATCAGCCTGTCTTGCTGTAACTTCTGCGATATCTACTGTATTGACTTGCGCAATTTCCACTTTGCTATTTCCTAGTGCGAATTCTTTTGCATCAATTGTAATTAGTTCTTGAACCGTTTTTTGGCTTAGGTCAGCGCCAGCTTTTAGCATGTCTAGGCCGTAAACTTCTGGATCTACCCCTGCAATTTCAGCTAGCTCATGCGCAGCATCAATGTCTTGTTGTGTGCATGTTGGTGATTTGAATAGCAAGGAATCAGAAATGATTGCAGATAAAAGCAAACCAGCGATTTCTTTTTCAATCTTCACGTGGTTCTCTTTGTACATTTTGTTTAAGATTGTTGCTGTACAGCCAACAGGCTCAGCACGATAGTATAGAGGTTCACTTGTTTCAAAGTTGGCAATACGGTGATGGTCAATGACCTCAGTCACTTGTACTTGATCAATATCGCTTACACTTTGTTGGAATTCGTTATGATCGACAAGAATGACTTGCTTTGTTTCGTTTGCAGCCGTTTCAATGAAACGAGGTGCTTCTTGTTTAAAGAAATCTAATGCGTATTGTGTTTCTCCATTGATTTCTCCAAGTCTGACCGCTTCTGCTTCGACGCCGATTTTGTTTTTTAGATCAGCGTAAGCGATAGCAGAGCAAATCGTGTCTGTGTCAGGGTTTTTGTGTCCGAATACGAGTGTTTTTCCCATGTGAATTCTCCTTCTTACATTTATTGATGATGTTTCTATTCTAACAGCTTTTGACCTTGAATTCAGGGTTTATAGCTAAGAATAATCTAAAAAATTGTAACATGCTGTTTGAAAAGTTGCATGTACGAATCGATATCAGTGTTCCACGTGAAACGCTCCTAAGATAGCCTGCATTTTACTTGAGATTTACCGCTATGGTAAAATAAAGGTTGGGGTAAGACATGGTTTAGCTTACATCGTACGTATACATAGAAGGACACATTGAGCAAGATATAGTAAAAGGATTGGATAGAGGTGAAGGTGTGAAACAAACAAAAGCGTTAGTAGAGGGCGCTATCATGATCAGTATTTTCTCTGTCATGACGCTGTTTTATTTGTATGTGCCGCTATTATCCATTATTTTCTTTCTAGCTGCTCCGATTCCGATCATCCTCTATACAATCAGGCACGGCTTGAAAAAAGGAATTGCTGCTGGCGCTATTGGGATAGTGATCAGCTTTTTAATTGGATCTATTAATGGACTCATGACGGCGCCAATTCTGATTGCTGTCGGATTAGGCATGGGTGTTTTCTACAGCAGACGGCAGCCTGGGAATGCCATCATTACAGGTGCGCTGATCTATTTATTTAGTTTTCTTATCTCCTTTGTTGTCAGTGTTCAGCTTTTTCAAGTCGATATCATGGGTATCGCGAAAGAGTCGATTGAGCAAATGATTCCGATGTTAGAGAGTGTCTTAAAGCAATCCGGCGCTTCTGAGCAGGACATTGCGAAGCAGCTGAAGCAGTTCAGAGAGATAAAGGATTCCGCATTGAGTGCTTTACCTGTCGCGCTGTTAATGTTAGTTACGCTGACGGCGTTCGTGAACCACTGGTTTGTGAAGCCTCTGATCAAACGGTTTGTCAAAGACATGCCAGCCTTGAAGAAATTTAAGGATATGCGGCTGCCAAAAAGCATGGTATGGTATTATTTACTCACACTGCTTTTGATGCTGATTCAGACGGAAAAAGGCAGCTTTTTATCGCTCGTTCAAACGAGTGCGTTTCAAATTTTATTTATACTGGTGCTTATTCAGGGATTTTCTTTTATCTTCTATTATTGCCACGAAAAAAGCATCTCAAAAGCGGTGCCCATTTTCGCTATCGTGTTAGGGGTTCTCTATCCGCCAGTCGCTGTGATTGTGCGTATTATAGGGATTGCTGACATAGGCTTTGATTTAAGAGAAAAAGTAAAAAACAAATAATTCACTCTGAATGTTGAGGAGTTGATATCAGTGCCAAGCTTCTATAGAAAACCTGTCATCAAGTATCCGATCATCGCTTTGATTTTCCTTGCGGTGGTCACAGTCCTCCTCAACCTTTATTATAATTGGATCATAGGAGCGGTTGGTCTTTTAGTCCTTGCAGGTGTGCTCTACTTCTTAAAGTGGGCAGATACGCAAGTGCAAAAAGAGATTGATTCATATATTTCAACATTATCCTATCGAGTCAAAAAGGTTGGAGAAGAAGCATTAATGGAAATGCCAATTGGTATTATGCTGTTTAATGACCAGTATTATATCGAATGGACAAATCCATTTCTCGCTTCGTGTTTTCATGAAAGCACGCTTGTCGGCAGATCCTTGTATGATACATTCGAGTCCATTGTGCCTCTTATTAAACAAGAGGTCGAGACAGAAAATGTGACGCTGAATGACCGAAAATTCAAAGTCATTATTAAACGGTCAGAGCGCCTTTTATATTTCTTTGATGTCACAGAACAGGTACAAATTGAAAGACAGTACGAAAATGAACGAACGGTGTTATCTTATATCTTTTTAGACAATTACGATGATGTCACGCAGGGTCTTGACGATCAGGTGCGCAGCACCATTAATAGTGAAGTGACGTCTCTGTTAAACAATTGGGCACAGGAATATGGCATTTTCCTGAAGCGAATTTCGTCCGAACGATTTATGGCGGTTCTAAATGAAAGCATTTTAGCAGAGCTGGAAGCGTCGAAATTCTCTATTCTAGACGAGGTCCGTGAGAAAACAGGAGCGCATAGTGCGACGCTTACCTTGAGTATCGGGATCGGTGCATCCGTACCTTCTTTAAAAGAGCTTGGGGCACTTGCGCAGTCGAGTCTTGATCTTGCTCTCGGACGAGGCGGGGATCAGGTAGCCATTAAGCAGCCGAATGGAAAAGTGAAATTCTACGGCGGAAAAACGAATCCAATGGAGAAACGGACACGTGTACGCGCACGAGTCATTTCTCATGCTTTAAAAGAAATTGTTTCTGAAAGCGGAAATGTCATGATTATGGGGCATAAGTTCCCAGACATGGACTCAATCGGTGCATCCATTGGGATTTTAAAGGTCGCCCAGGCTAATGGGAAAGAAGGCTATATTGTCATTGATGCCAACCAGATTGGGGACAGTGTTCAACGTTTGATTAGTGAAATTAAGAATTATGAAGATCTTTGGTCACGTTTTATCACCCCAGAGGAAGCCATGGAGCTTGCGAAGGATGACACGCTGCTTGTGGTCGTGGATACACATAAACCGTCTCTCGTCATGGAAGAACGACTACTCAATAAAATTGAAAATATCGTGGTCATTGACCATCATAGACGCGGCGAGGAGTTTATCCGTGACCCATTACTTGTCTATATGGAGCCGTATGCTTCATCCACAGCAGAGCTTGTGACAGAGCTTTTAGAGTATCAGCCGAAGAAATTGCGCATTAACATGATTGAAGCTACTGCGCTTCTCGCAGGGATCATCGTTGATACGAAGAGTTTCTCCCTGAGAACGGGATCAAGAACGTTTGATGCAGCATCCTATCTTCGTGCGAAGGGGGCAGATCCTGTCCTTGTCCAAAAATTCCTAAAAGAGACCGTCGATCATTACATCAAACGGGCAAAGCTCATTCAGCATACAGATCTGTATCAAAATCAGGTGGCGATTGCTTCATTACCGTCAGACAGCTCGGAGTATTATGATCAAATCACGATTGCCCAGACGGCAGATTCCCTGTTGTCAATGAGTGAGGTAGAAGCGTCCTTTGCTGTCGCTAGACGAGATGACAACACGGTGTGCATTAGTGCGAGATCATTAGGAGATATCAACGTCCAAATTATCATGGAAGCGTTAGATGGCGGCGGTCATTTAACTAACGCTGCCACCCAAATGTATGGTATAACCATTGAAGAAGCGGTAGAGCAGTTAAAAGCTGCCATTGATGAATATTTCGAAGGAGGGGTTCAAAGATGAAAGTCATCTTTCTAAAAGACGTAAAAGGCAAAGGGAAAAAAGGCGAAGTCAAGAATGTAGCTGACGGATACGCTCACAACTTTCTCATCAAACAAGGGTTAGCAGTTGAAGCAAACCCAACGAACCTAAGCGCATTGGAAGGGCAGAAGAACAAAGAGAAAAAGAATGCCATCCAAGAGCTTGAACAAGCGAAACAATTAAAAGAAACACTTGAGGCGCTAACAGTGGAACTAACAGCAAAATCAGGTGAAGGCGGCCGTCTGTTTGGATCTATTACAAGCAAACAAATTGCTGATAAATTGCAAAAAGATCATCAAATCAAAGTCGATAAGCGCAAAATCGAGCTGAATGACGCCATCCGTGCATTAGGTTACACAAATGTACCGGTGAAGCTTCATCCAGAGGTACAAGCAACATTAAAGGTACACGTGACAGAACAAGCATAAACCGAAAAGAACCCGTCTCATGAGGAGGCGGGTTCTTTTTTTATGATGGATCTGAAATATAGACGCTTCGTCCGGCTCGCATACCGGATATAAACATGAAAAATAGGATGATGATAAAGATGATAATGGATGGCGTCCATGTATGTGTGAGATCAAAAAGGATACCGATCATGAAAGGACCAACGGCGGCTAATAAATAACCGAGAGACTGCGCCATTCCGGAAAGGGCAGCGGCTTGCTCCATATTGGTCGTCCGTAATCCGATAAAAGTGAGCGCCAGACTGATGCTGGCACCTTGTCCAATGCCGATCAATAAAACAGAGATCACAAGAATAGGCGTCGATCCTCCGAGAAGAAGCCCAATCATGCCAAGTAAATACATAAGGACAAGGCCCAAGACAAGCGGTCTTTGTGTTTTTAATTTTTCCGCGAAAACAGGCGTTAAAAAGGTGGATGGCAGCCCAGCAAACTGCATAATGGACAGCATCCAGCCGGCTGTCGACAGGTTCATTCCATGTGATGTTAAAATATCAGGAAACCAGGCGATGCTGCTATAAAAAAGGAATGACTGCAAGCCCATAAAAAAGGTCACCTGCCATGCGACACGCGAACGCCATATCGGCTGCTCTGTGAGCGAAATGCTTTTGACGGCCGCTGTGTTCTGATGAAGAAGCTGCGGCGCCCAGACCATCATCGCGAGAAGTGCAAGGCCAGCCCATACGAGGAATGAAGTATTCCAGCCGCCAGGCATTGCATGGCTGAGCGGAACACTGACACCTGATGCAAGTGCCGCAAAGACGGACATCGAAGTCGTATACACGCTCGTCATCAAACCAGCATGTGCAGGAAATTTATGCTTCACAAGCCCTGGTAAAAGCACATTACATATCGCAATCCCGACACCGACAAGCGCGGTTCCCACCATTAAGAAGGTGATCGAGCCAAACGAGCGAATCACAATCCCAAATAGAAGGACAGCAAGCCCAAGCCAAAGGGTTCGTTCATTGCCAAGACGCTTTCCGATTTTAGGTGCAATTGGAGAAAGCAATGCGAATGAGAGCAGTGGTAAAGTGGTGAGAAAACCCGCAAGTCCATTTGAAAGCTGCAAATCGGAACGAATGGCGCCGATGAGAGGTCCCACGGACGTAATGGCAGGCCGCAGGTTAAATGCAATAAGTAAAATCCCAGCAATCAGCAGGATGGTTTGTCCCTTGCTGCGGGGATGTAATGTTGATTGTTCTAGTTGTTGTTCCATGAATGTAAGCTCCTTTATTTCTTTAAGAAGAACGATCTTTCTTCTGTTCAAGTTCTGCTAGTTTAGCGATTAAGATATGCTGCGGCATATGCATGATTTGTTCAATGGGTACATTAAGTGATGCCGCAAGTTTTTGTGCCGTATCGGCTGAGATTTGTAATGGTCTCATACGCAAATCCCTCCTCTTTCAATCTATAGGTTCCAATATATCATATCGGCTTTGTGCCATGCAGATAAAAAATTAGAGTTCTCTTTGATAAAACCACTTTAGGGCTGATAAGAAATTTTTTTGAAATTGTTTCAGATGATGGCCCTCCCCTTGTTCGATGTGATAGTGCAGCTGCCATTCCTGCATCCCTTTCTGTAATAAAAGATCATGTAGTTGTTTATTGAATAAAGGCATATGCTGTTGAGCAGATGTTTTGCCTTTACCTTCTTCACTGCCCACAGACAAATAAATCAGGTGATCCACATACTGAATGCTTTGTTGTTTAGCAAACGGCAGAAAATCTTGATACCAAAATGACCCAGAGATAGATGCGATGTTTTTAAAAAGAGCAGGGTACATCAATAAAGTATAAATTGCAAATAGCCCACCTAATGAAGCACCTATGTGACTATGTTCATGAAAGGTCTGTTTGACTGGATATTTTCTTTTGATATATGGGAGCAAGTCATTCGCTAAAAATGACACATACGTCTGTGCCTCGCCTTTAAAGTCAGGAAACCCAGAGTGCAGTGATGACGCCTTCCATGGTGTATACTCGTCAAGTCGATTGAAGGGGTGTATGCCGACAATGATGATTGGAGAGATGGTTTTGGCTTCGATCAGTCTTTCGATCTCTATCAGGTGTGTTCTAAACAAAGAAGAGCCATCTTGTACAAAGACAGCTGGAACATTAATAGAGGTGTCCTGTGGAACGTAAATATCAAGCTGACGCCCGTTAAACTCGTCATATAGAAACGTTCCGTTCATATGTATTCACTCCTCAAGATTCTCAAATAAGCTGAAAAGAAGACATAGGGCTAAACATTAACCCTTTGTCTTCTTTTTTTAGTTGTTTTTCTCTAACCATTTGACGGCCTTATCAAGGAAGGTTGTTTTGCTTAGTGCAGTTCCTCCTTGAAGCATAGGATCAACGACATTTTCATTGATGTGCCCATTTTTCACAGCTTTTAGGCTTGTCCAAATTTTATTTTCCTCTAAGTCCTTTAATGCGTTAGGTTTCGATGAGTTTTCCTCTTTAGAGAACTGAACGAAAATATAGTCAGGATTGAGTTCGCCTAGGCGCTCCAATGAAATCAATGCTTGTGCTTTGGCTTTTTTGATATCACTTGGTGCTGTAAATCCTAAGTCCCCATATAAGGTAGAGTTGAAGTATACGTCTTCAGGGTACACGTACAGGTCGCCTTGTCTAATGCGTAAAATGACAGCTGTTTTGTTGCTGCTTTTGTCTTTCAGGGTTTCTTTCGCTTGTTTGAGGTCTTTCTGATAATCAGAAATGATGTTTTTCGCTTCTTCACTTTTTCCAGTAAGTGTACCGAGCAATAAAAGATTGCTTTCCCAGTCAGAAGAGACATGGGATACTGGGATCGTTGTTTGGACTTTATCCAATTTTTTAATTGTTGCAGGTGGAAACTTTGTTGATCCGAGTATCACGTCTGGTTTTAGTTTTAAGATTTTTTCTAGATTCGGTTCTGTTTTTTCACCGATGCCTTCTGTTTTCGCTGTGATGTCTTTAAATAATTCAGGGAATGTGCCGCCTACTGTAGAAGCACCAATAGGCTCGATATTAAGTAATTTGGCATCTTCCATTGATTCTAGGCTTCCAGCAATGACAATTCGTTTCACTGGCGTTTTGAGTTTGTACGTTTGATCTAAGTAATTGATGTTTGTTTCTGCTATTTCAGCTGACTTGCTTTTGGTTGTGTTTGAAGCAGGTTTATTTTCTGCAGCACCACAGGCAGCTGTGGTGATCGTCATGATACAAAGGATAAGCAATGCTAACCATTTTTTCATTTGTTTTCTCCTTTAACTGATAATTGTTCTCAATTAAAGATTGTATTAGGCTTTTGTCCTTTTATCCATAGACAATTCTCTTTCAAATGATGGACTTTTTACGGAAAAAAAGATAAAAGGTCCTGAATGACTCGTTTATGACTGGCTGCTGTGTATTCACGCCAAGGGTCAGATGCTAGTGGATAGACTGCTTGTTGCGTCACAGCTTTGAGATTTTGCCAATCTTCCTGTTGCTTTAACTTTTGATAAAAAGCAAGGGTTTTTGGCTCCTTATGCAAGTAGAGGAAGATGGCGTCTGGATCTAGCTGTTGTATGAAGCGAATGGTGATTTTCTTTTCTATTAGCTGTCCATCATTCTGAAAAGCTGGCAGAAGACCAATATCATGAAAAATCACTTCTGACATGGTGCGATTTACAGACAAGTAGAGTTGATCTTGAAAGATACGAAGAGGCAGGACGGTTTTTGGTGAATGATTAAAAAGGCATTTCTTTTTCGCCTGAATGACGAGCTCCTCATAATGAATCAACCATTCTTCTGCTTCCTTCGCTTCGTTTAGGAACATAGCTGTTTGTCTGAATTGAGTGCGCCAATCCAAATGGGTGAATGGAACAAAGTGAACAGGACAGATGGTTTTCAACACTTGTTTTTCTTCCTCTGTCACATGATCATTGGCAATGATCAGCTCAGGTTTTGTTTCCTTTAATTGCTGTAAATTGGCTTCAGCGTGCTCATTGATCCGATGTGCACTCAGGTGAATCGGGATTTCTTCTGCATGATGCTCAAAATCATGTGCTGTCCATTTAGGGTGAAGAGGGGCAGCATACGGGATGATATGAATGGGTGTGAGCTGACCGAGTATGGAATGGCCATAGGCTGCAATTTTCCGCTGACGGCTTTTCATATAAGTAGAAGGGGTCATGCCCGTTTTTTTCTTAAAGATGCGGCTAAAGTAATAGGGATCTTGATAGCCGATTTCCAGTGCAATGTCTTTGAGCTTTGCGTTGCCTTTTGCCATTAGCTGTTTGGCTCTAGCCATCCTTTTCTTGGTGATATAATCAGTGACACTCACATTAAAATGCTTTTTAAATAGCTCACTGTAATGATTGGCGCTGATGCCAGCCATTTGAGATAGACTTGTAAGGCTGAGGGGTTCTTCGGAATGTTGATCAATATATTGTTTTGTTTTGAAAAGGGCATGTGTCGTGTCACAAATATCTTCATTATGCAGTGTGAAAAGCTGCAGGATGAGCTGTTGAAAAAGGGTTTGGCTTCTAAAAAAGCTAACGGATTCATGTCTTTTCCATTCCTCTGTCATTTCGGACAGTAAAGAATGAATTTGTTCAATTGAGCTAATATCGATAAATTGCCATACATTCAGTAAAGACCGGGCATGTTCAGTTGATACTTCTTCTATGTGTTGACCTTGCGGCGTGTACATTTGAAAGCGAAGCAGATAGAGCTCGTGTTTTTGATAAGGCTTTGTTTTTAACATAAATGTCTCATCAGACAGAATTGTATAGAGCGTTAGATTTTTCAATCGCCATTTTTGATCGTTCAGCGTGAGTAAGCCGCTGCTGCTTATGCTAACGAGGAGGCAAAATGTATCTGATAATTGCTGCTCCTTATGCGGAAGCTCTGCATTCTTTATTTTTTCAGCAAATGTCAATCGATAGATGAATTGTTCTGCCTTTGCCATTGTACGTAATTGATTATTTCCCATAAAACCACCTGATCTTTTATTGATTGATAAACATTCTCAATTAAATTGTAGCAGAAAGAGCTGGAAAGATGGTGATGTTTATTCTGTCAAAAAAGCACCCTGAGTCAGATCAGGGCGCGATGATTTAGTCTGTTTTTCCATGTGCTAGCGCAGGTTCTTTTGTTAAGCTTAATGGCCGTAAGTCCTGCCAGTGTGTCTGGATATAATCGATGCAGGCATTTCTAGTGTCTTCACCAAAGACCTTTTCCCACCCATCTGGCACTGGTGCAAATGATGGCCAAAGTGAATGCTGTCCTTGTTCATTGACAAGCACAAGAAATACACCGTCTTCACGATCAAAGGGATTTGTCATTTGTCATCTCTCCTTTATTCTTAGTGCTTTTGTTTGACCCGATGCAGAGAGTTGTCTAAGATGACACCAATTTCTGCTAGGGGTTTAGGCTGGCACATGTCTTTGTGCCGGCAATGAATGTCGTGCTGTTCAATGGTTCCGTTGATATAAGGTGCCCATGCTTCGGGATCAATTGGTGTAAACCAATCTGGGATAATGGTAGATCTAAAGAATAATATGTCCCCATGATAAGTTTTTGGCTGATATTCTCCGAGCAATCGAACTGAATTGACATAGGTTTCCTTTAGATTTCTAATGGCATCTTCATTTAAGCTTGCTAGTGCACTGCCGTCTTTCTTCAAGATGTCGACAGCACTTTTCATCGTGAGCGGTTCACCTGTTAAGGTATCTGGATCATAACCCCCGAGTGCAAGAAGAGCGATTAGTGCTTCTTCTTCATCGGGTGCTTCTTTAATCGGTAAGAAATGGTTTGGATAGGCATCTAGCATCGCAACGAGAGCGATTTCTTCACCTTGCTGCTGGAGCTGTGTAGCCATTGCCTGTACAACGTTTCCGCCTAGTGACCAGCCAAGAAGATGATAAGGACCTTTTGGCTGAATCGTTTGGATGTGCTTGATGTAATCCGCAGCCATATCATCTAGTGTGTGCGGGTAGTCATCTTTTCTTGCGATTCCTCTTGCCTGTAATCCATAAATAGGAATGTCTTTCTCTAATGTATTCAAGAGACCTGCATAGCACCAGCTAAGACCACCAGCTGGGTGAACACAGAAGAGAGGATATCTTTCTCCATTTGTTCGTAGCGGCAGCAGGATTTCTAGTGCGTTTTCATCGCTTCCTGTTTCTAGTTTCTCTGCCAAACTTGCAACATTTGGTGCTTCAAACAACGTTCCGATGCTTAGTTTGACACCAAGTGCATCACGAATGCGGCTGATTAAACGAACCGCAAGTAATGAGTGCCCGCCAATATCAAAAAAGCGATCGTCAATGCTGATTTTTGGCAAATCAAGCACCTCTTCAAAGAGGTGGCATAGAACTTCCTCTTTCGGGTTTCTTGGGCCGCGGCCATCCGTTTGCTGTATATGCAATTGAGGTGCCGGTAGTGATTTTTGATCAAGCTTCCCGTTTGCTGTAAGTGGCATCGTATCAATCTGTACATAAGCCGCAGGCACCATGTAATCAGGAAGACTGGCTGACGCAAAATGGCGAAGAGTCTCTGTATCGAAACGGTCTTCTTCAGTTGTGACGATGTATGCGACTAAGCGTTTGTCGCCAGGCTGATCCTCTCGCATAATGACTGCAACTTGTGCAACTGCATCGTGGCGTGATAGAACGGCTTCGATTTCTCCAAGTTCAATTCTAAACCCGCGTATTTTAATTTGATGATCAGCTCTGCCAATGTAATCAAGTGCCCCTTCTTCTGTCCAGCGAGCGAGGTCGCCAGTTCGATACATCCTTGTGCCAGATGCTCCATAAGGATCGGCAGGGAATCGATCTGATGTCAGGTCAGGCCTGCCTAGATAACCTCTAGCCAAACCAGCTCCAGCTACATACATTTCACCTGTCGTCCCAGGTGGAACAGGCTGTAGGTATTCATCAAGTATGTACACGTGTAAATCAGGAATCGGTTTGCCTATTAAGCTGCTGGATTTCTTTGCGATCATGTCTCGATTGAGTACATTGTACGTAACGTGTACGGTGGTTTCTGTAATGCCGTACATGTTAATTAGCTTTGGCTTGCAGTCTGAGTGACGGCTGTACCAATCTTCTAATCTGCTAAGCTCTAATGCTTCACCGCCAAAGATGACATAGCGGAGTGATAATGCTTGACCAAGTGTTTGTTGTTCCTTGTCTATCTGCATGAGCTGATAGAAGGCAGAAGGTGTTTGATTAAGCACAGTCACACCTTCATCGACTAGAAGCTGCAGCATCTCTTCTGGAGAACGAGAGATGGTATGAGGAACAATGACAAGCCGACCGCCATATAAAAGGGGCCCCCATATTTCCCAAACTGAAAAGTCAAAGGCATACGAATGGAACATTGTCCAAACATCCTCTTCATCGAAATGGAACCAATGTTCAGTAGATGTCAGAAGACGGATGACATTTTGGTGTGGGATGACCACTCCTTTTGGTTTCCCTGTAGATCCGGATGTATAAATAATATAGGCCGGATGCAGAGGAGATAGCGGCTCAATTCTGTCTATATCAGCCGGATTGTGATTTGGCGTAATCTGTAATTGATCATTTGTTTCTTTTTCGTCTAACAAAATCAAATCGCAATCAGCAGGGAGATGCAATGCAGCTGCTTTTGTTGTGATGCTGCAAACTGGTTTGGCATCTTGTATCATGTATGCCAGCCTGTCTGCTGGATAATCAGGATCAAGCGGAACATAGGCTGCGCCTGCTTTATGAACGGCTAATAGGCTGACGAGCATATCGATTGATCTAGGCAGGGCAAGTGCAACGAACTGTTCTGGTCCAACGCCTCTTTCTATTAATAAATGAGCAAGACGATTGGCTTTGTTGTTTAACTCTTCATAGGTAAGCTGCCACTTGCCATCCGTTACTGCCACTCGATCAGGATATTGCTGCACCGTTTTTTCAAATAAGGTCGGGAGACGAAGTGCTTGGTCTAACTGAGCGAATGTCTTTTTGTCAGGTAGAAATGTTTGCCGCTCTTTATCTGATAAAATGTTCACTTGACCAATCGGCAGATGTGGGCGCTCAGCTATCTCTGTTAAAAAGCGCTTCATTCTGGCAGCGATTGCTTGAATGGTACTTTGTTTAAATACATCTGTGCTGAATTCAAACAATCCTGTTAATCCTGCTGCTGACCCAGTTTCAGTTCTTTGTTCTGTTAATTCGATGGTCAGATCAAATTTAGCTGATCCTACTGGTTTCACGTAGAGGTCTGAGTCAAGTTGTGTCAGCTTCATTTCCGCCTTCGGTGTATTTTGGAAGGCAAGCATGACCTGGAACAATGGATTGCGTGATCTGGAGCGGTTTGGATTTAGAATTTCCACTAGCCGTTCAAATGGCAGATCCTGATGCTCATAGGCTGCTAAGTCAACGTCTCGCACTCGCTTCAATAGCTCACTAAAGGTTGGATTACCAGCTGTATTTGTACGTAATACTAGTGTATTCACAAACAATCCCACAATGTCGTCAAGTGCATCGTCATTCCGCCCAGCAATTGGACTGCCAATAGGGATATCTGTTCCCGCTCCAAGACGTGTCAGTAATGCTGCAAGTGATGCTTGAAGCACCATGAACAAGCTCACCTGATGCTGCTTTGCAAGTTCAAGGAGCAGCTGGTGTAAAGCGGGCTCAATCGTAAAGTCGATCGTAGCACCGTTGAAGCTTCCTTCCTGTGGACGCGGGTAGTCATAGGGAAGCTCCAGTTCTTCAGGCAGGTCATGTAAGGCACCTGTCCAATAGGTAAGCTGCTTGGCAAATAGACTATCCGTCTCTTCCTCACTGCCCAACAGCTTCTGCTGCCAAATAGCATAGTCAGCATATTGAACAGGTTCGGCTGGCAAGGAGATTGATTTTCCTTGTATACGGGCTTCGTAAGCAGCAGCTAAGTCTCGTGTCAATGGTGCAAGTGACCAGCCGTCACCAGCGATATGATGCAGCAATAAAAGCAGCACGGATCGATTTGCATCAAGTATGAATAATTCAGCTCGAAGTGCAGGTTCTTCTTCAATATTAAAGCTATAGCGAATGGCTTCATTTAACTGATTATCAATTTGTTGATCACTTGAAGCTGTGACGTGGAGTTCAGGCTGAACACTTTTCGGGTGTAAAATAACCTGTCTTGGCATGCCGTTCTTATTTGGAAAGATGGTTCTAAGGGTTTCATGTTTTTCAGTGATATCTGCTAAAGCACCACTGAGAGCTTTTTGATCTAATGTACCTGTCAGCTGAATGACAAGTGGAATATTATAAGTTGGACTTGGACCTTCAAGGCAATGAAGGAACCAGAGCCGTTTTTGGGCAAAGGATAATGGAATTTCATCTGGCTTTTTTTCTACCTGCAGCGGCGGCCGAATGTCCTTTGCTTTGTCTAAGTGCTGTGCAAGTTCAGCGACTCGAGGTGATTCAAAAATGGTGCTCATGCTTAGGTCTGCACCGAATGTATCGCGTATACGTCTAAGCAGACGAGCGGCAAGTAAAGAATGTCCGCCTAAATCAAAGAAACTATCATCTATGCCAATTTGAGATAGACCAAGGGTTTCTGCAAATAAACTACATAACATGTCTTCTTGGGGTGTTCTAGGTGTACGCTCAGAACTAACTAAAGACATATTTGGCACTGGCAATGCTTTGCGATCGATTTTGCCGTTTGGTGTAAGTGGAAGTTCCGACAAAAAGACAACAGCAGAAGGCACCATGTAGTCTGGAAGTAACGCAGCCAAAAACTGCCTAAGCTCTGAAGGGTGAAGAGAAGAGTCGTCTGTCAGTACAACATACGCACAAAGCAGCTGTTGTCCAGGTTGATCCTCCCGAACGATAACAGATGTATGCTTTATGGCTGGGTGCTGCATAATAACTGTTTCAATTTCACCTAGTTCAATACGGAAGCCGCGAATTTTAATTTGATGATCAGCACGGCTAATATAATCAATCGAGCCATTCTCACGCCATCTGGCTAAATCACCAGTGCGATACATTCTCGTGCCTTTTGTGCCGAATGGATCAGCGACAAATCGTTCAGCCGTTAAGTCATATCGTCCAAGATATCCTCTGGATACTCCTTCACCTGCAATATAAAGTTCACCGATTGATCCTGCTGGGACTGGGTTTAGTCCTTCATCTAAAATGTAAATGCTCGTATTCCAAATGGGTTTGCCAATCG
The DNA here is from genome assembly GCF_038005165.1 of Bacillus sp. FSL K6-2431. Lineage (NCBI taxonomy): Bacteria > Bacillati > Bacillota > Bacilli > Caryophanales > Bacillaceae > Bacillus > Bacillus sp. FSL K6-2431. The sequence goes on from NZ_JBBOSQ010000001.1 coordinate 2,146,191, forward strand.
CCGGTCCACTATTCTCTCGATGTGCTGTGACATTTTCCATGGTAGACCAGATCGTCGTTTCTGTAGGTCCGTACAAATTGGTAATGTCGCATTGAAGAGATTGTAATGTGTGCAAAAGGGAGGCAGGGAGTGCTTCTCCTCCAACAAGAACACGCATACCTGTTATCACGTCAGGGTAATCATCTGCTAACGCATGCCACAACGTTGGTGTTGCCTGCATGATTGTGACATGATGAGAACGAATCATGTCTGAAAGCTTTGCTGGTTCTTGTATCGTTTCTTTTTTTGCTAATAATATAGCGGCACCATGTAAAAGCGGGAGGAACATTTCCAGCCCGGAAATATCAAAGGCAATGGTCGTTACCGCTAAAAGCTGGTCCCCTTGATCTAATAAAAATGAATCTTGCATGGACAATATAAAGTTGATCACATTTCGTTTTGTTACAACAACACCCTTTGGTTTGCCTGTCGATCCTGACGTGTAGAGGGTGTAAGCCGGGTGATGCGGGGAGCCTTCGCTCCAAGTCGGATTGAGATGCGGGCTGCCTGCTATCTCCTGATGAACAATTGAATCATCCAGTTGAACGATGTGCGGATGCTCCAAACCGTCTGCTGTCTCTTTGACTGTGAGCAAGCACGCCGGTTTGGCATCTTCTAGCATATAGGCGACACGATCGTTAGGGTAATCAGGGTCTATTGGCAGATAGGCGGCTCCTGTCTTGATAACGGCTAATAGACTTACGACCATATCGATGGAACGAGGCAGAGCAATTGCGACAAATTGTTCTGGTCCAATGCCGCGCTTTTTCAAATAATGAGCCAATTGATTTGCCCGCTGATTCAACTCTTCGTAGGTCAAAGTGATTTCTTCAAACTGTAATGCTTTTGCATGTGGTATTTTGCTGACTTGTATTTCAAATAGTTCCCGTAAAGATTCTTTTGGTAATTCTCGTTTTGTATCATTCCAGTGCTTGAGAATGTTCTCTTTTTCTTCAGACAAAAGAAGGTTGAATTGACTGATCGTCTGATCTTGCTCTAGTCCGGTTATTTCCTCCAGCAATTGAAGAAAACGCTGCTGATGAGCGTCAATTGTTTGCTCTTTGTAAACGGCAGGGTTTGCATCAAAGTCGATTTGAAATCCGTTCCCATCTGCGCGGTCGTATATGTTGATCGATAAATCATCTACCGGGCCTGCTGAAAGATTATGTGCTTGACCAATGCTCTGATCGAACTTGAGATCGTAATCAAATGGCATGATATTGATCTGCGGGCCGAATAATCGTTGATTTCTTCCGATGAGTTTAAAGTCTCTCCGCATGTCTTCATGACGATATCTTTGATGAGGACGAATGGCTTTCAGTTCATCAGATACTTGGCGAACAAGTGCTGAGAGCGTCATTTCTGGTTTGCATGTTAAACGAAGCGGTACCAGGTTCATGACCATTCCGGGTGTTTGCAAGGCGCACGATCCAAGGCGCATCATAACAGGTAATCCTAAAACAATATCATGTGCACCAGTCATACGATGCATATATAGAGCGGATGCCGCAAGAATCATTTCATGCCACGTACCACCGAAAAATTGAGCATTTTTTTTCATTTTGCTTACCTTTTCGGCATCGAAGCTAGCCGTTTTGCGGATAAAATGATCCGACGTTCTTGGGGCAAGCTCAGCAAGGCTGACAATTTCAGGTTGATCAGCAAAGCGATTTTTCCAAAAAACTCGATCATCTTCATACCGATTGGACTGTTGATAGGTGATCTCCTCTTGGACTACGTCAAGTAAGGCTTCAAATGTTTGAGGAGGCACAGGTGTCCCTTTCGATAGGGCTGAATAGACCTCAGCAACACGACGTGCAATGAGCGAAAAGGCGAATCCATCAATGGCAATGTGATGAATGCGCTGATACCAGATAAAACGGTCGTCAGCAAGTTGAAAAAGTACTTCACGGAATAATACATCTTTCTCTAAAGAGACTGGTGTTGCAAGGTCTGTCTTCATCCATGCTATAGCCGCATCAAGCGGCTGTTTTTCATTTTGTAAATTGATAGATTGAAATGGAATCTCTTTCTTAGATATCAACCATTGCTTTGGACCGTCAGTATCCTCAACGAAGCGCATATACAAGGAATCTGCTTCTAAGACAGTCTTTCTAATGGCTGCTTCAAAGTGTACGGGATCAATAGGACCTTTAATATCTATATACTCAGCTGTATTGAAAATAGGGTTAGATGGATCAAGCTGCTGCGCATACCAAATGCCTGATTGGGCACCGGTTAGTGGGAATGAATCGACTGACTGGATCGACAAGGGTCTATACCTCCTTTACAAGTAATCGATATTTGGGATAGATGGCTGTTTTTCTGGGAAGAGAAGAGTCCGCCAAGACGTGAGCGTTGGATTAGCTGCAAGCTCAACGAAATTGACTGTCGCTCCTTGCTGTCTCCATTTTTCCGCTAGACTCATCATTCGAATAGAATCAAGTCCAAGATAGACGAGATTCTCGTCAAACGGTATTTCATTCGGCTCGATTTGGAGATACTCAGCTACTTGGTGAACGATAGCATCAAAGGATAGATCATCACCGTCTGCTTCCTGTCCTGTTAAACGACGAATGATTTGGCTTGTCGTTGTGGTTACTGCACAGCGTTCAGCTGCATAGGTCATTGCCATTTTGTGATGCTTAAGTGAAAAGTCAGCGACGGCATCGGCGACAAAAAAGGTTTCAATATCGAGCATGAATGCTTCTGCGGCTGTCAGCATACAGCCAATATGTGCATATACGCCAGTAATGATCAGTTGATCACGCCCGCCTTCGTGAAGAATATCTAAAAAATTGGATTTTTTGAATGCGCTATAACGCCATTTTGTCAGCATTGTATCTGCTTCAGATGGAGCAAGCTGATCAATGATTTTTGTCAATGCTTCATCATCACCAAGTCCAGGCCCCCAAAAATCTGTTAATAAGGCACGATCCTTCGGGTCTTGGTCACCAGGTTGAGCTGTATAGACGACAGGAATGCCAAGTTCTTTGCATGTATCACGTAATTGTTCAATATGCTGCACTAACTCTGTGATCGGTGAAGTATCTTGTTGAAATGCATTTAAAAAATATTGCTGCATGTCATGTATTAGCAGGACAGCACGTTTCGGATCAGGGATCCAGTTCACTTTATTTTCGGGTAAATCTTGTATGCTTGGCATTGGATACGCAGGAATAGTAGGGATTGCCATGGTTGTCACTCCTCTTTTTTTATACGTTGGCAGTATGGATTGAAGCTAATTCTCTTAATGCTTTTTTACTGACTTTGCCTACACCTGTTTGCGGGAACGCATCGATCCATTCAATGCGGTCGGGAATTTTATAGGCAGCGAGCCCGCGTTTTCTTAGAAATGACTTTAAGGCGTGTGGTGCTGGCTTGTTGTTTCCTTTCGCAATAACAAAGGCACATGAGCGTTCGCCAAGAAACGGATCTGGCATGGACACCATGGCGGCATCATGAATGTCAGGATGCGCAAGTAAATGATTTTCAACTTCTTCAGCGGCAACCTTTTCGCCGCCACGATTGATTTGATCCTTGTCTCTGCCTTCTACTACCACATTGCCTTCTTTTGTTAATCGCACGATGTCACCTGTTCTGTAAAAGCCATCGGCTGTAAATGCTTTCTTGTTTTGTTCATCGGCTTTATAGTAGCCGCGAATCGTATAAGGTCCTCTTGTTAAAAGGTGTCCAGCCACTTCATTCGGGACGGGCTTGTCCTCCTCATCTACCACTAGTACCTCATCATATTCAGACATCGGGCGTCCTTGTGTGTGGATAATGACATGTTCAGGATCATTCAATCTGGTATAGTTGACCAGACCTTCGGCCATGCCAAAAACTTGCTGTAACTTACACCCAAGGGCAGGCATCACTCGTTTTGCTGCCTCGGCGCTTAATTTAGCACCACCGACTTGTAAAACCTCAAGACTCGATAAGTCATCTGATCGATGTGGAGCGGCTTCTAGCCAGATCAATGCAATAGGCGGAACGACTGCGGTAATTGTTGCCCGTTCTTTTTCAATGAGTGGAAAGACGACATCAGGACTTGATCCCGGTGCAAGAACGACTCTTCCACCTGCGTATAACGTCCCAAGGACTCCAGGCGAGCTTAATGGATAGTTGTGCGCAACTGGAAGTGTAGCTAAATACACACTATCTTTTGTGAGCTCGCACACCTCATTGCTTTTCCAAAGACTATACATATAGTCATCATGTGTACGAGGTATGAGCTTCGAAAGGCCTGTGCTTCCTCCTGATAACTGAAGAAATGCAATATCGCTTGCCTCTACATGAATTTGAGGATCAAGTACTGGGTCCTTGCGCAGATCATCCAAGTCAAGGAATTCCTCAGCCTTCCCTGCAACAATGACATGAGGTAATGAGGGAAGCTTTTCTTTCACTTGACGTGCGAGTGATCGATAATCAAAGCCATCATGGATATCTGGTATGACATATGCGTCTGCTTCGGCAAAATCAATAAAATAAGTGATTTCGCTGCTTCTATGAGATGGCAGTGAGAAGACGGGTAAAGCACCGATTCGAAATAAAGCGAAAATGACTTCAAAAAAAGCAGGAATGTTAGGAAGCTGCACGACAACTCGACTGCCCTTTTGAATTCCAAGCTGATGGAAACCGGCGGCAAGACTGCTGACGCGCTCATCAAGTTCTTGGTAGCTCATGTGCGTATCAGCGTATGTAATCGCAGTTTTATTCCTTAACGATACGGCGCGTTCACGAAGCATACCGCCAAAGGTTTCTCCACGCCAACAGCCGTTTTCACGGTAGCGTTTTGCAAATTCTTCTGGCCATGTAGGTGGTTGAACAAACATGTTTTTGTCATCTCCTATGTATTTTTATAGCTGATGGATGCCCATCGCACGAAGCATCGTGTTAAATTTTGCAGATGTTTCGGCTAGCTCTTCTTCTGCCTTAGATCCTTTGACCACTCCTGCACCAGCAAAGAGGCGAAGGGATTGACCCTCAGCTTCTGCACAACGAATGGTGACAATCCAATCACCATCACCATTTGCATCTGCCCAGCCGATCATTCCTGTGAAAAATCCTCGATCGAAGGGTTCAATTGCTTGGATTGCTTCACGTGCATCTGCTGTAGGTGTTCCGCATACTGCGGGTGTTGGATGAAGGCTCAGCGCTAAATCAATTGAGGATACACTGGAATCTACTAATTCACCTTTTACGACAGTAGATAAATGCCACATCGTTTCTGTTTGTATGACGGATGGTGATACAGGCACATCTAACTTACGACAGTAAGGAGCAAGCGCTTTAGTGACAGCGTCGACAACCACTGCATGCTCGTGTAAATCCTTCGCTGAAGTAAGGAGTTCATCGTGACGGCGCTGGTCTTCTACTGGATCTGAACTACGCGGCCGAGAACCAGCGAGCGGATTGGAAATCACAGATGAACCCGTTTTTGAAAGAAGCAGCTCAGGACTTGCCCCAAGAAGTGTGCGCTTTTGGGGAGATTTCGGATCAGCTACATTTGCAGCAAACGTATAGCCAGTCGTATTGTGACGAGCCAGCCGTTCGAGTATTGCTTTCGTATGAATGTCTTGATTTGATTTGAGATGGAGAGATCGAGAAATGACGATTTTGCTAAGCTCTCCTTTTTCAATTTTAGCTAACCCTTCGTTCACACCATTCATGTAGACTTCAGGAGAAGGGACAGGTGTCACCTCATAGGATGGCGATGTCACTTCCGATTCCTCATCACCTTGATGAAATTCGAGTGGATCACTAAACTGTACATGGATTGGCACATTTAAACGAACGGGTTGCGCCGGATCAAACGGAACAGCACCAGCAATAATTGGTGATTGAATACCAGCTTGTTTGGCAGTGTCAAATACGTGCGCTACCCTTGTGGAGAGTTCATTGAGCTGATTGGTTTCAATATGCTGGAAAATCCCTTCTGCAAGTATTGTACGTTTAGGGGAAGCAAGGAAAAAAGCGCCTGGCTGATAGTCTTGAATCAACTGTACTTTTTCTTCTGACGGCAATAATGAATGTTTCATGAAAAGGCCTCCTTTTTGATGAAATGCTAGATTCCGAGTGTTGCGCCACCATCGATCGTGAGATTCTGCATCGTAATATGACTGGATTGTTCAGATGCAAAGAAGATGACTGCATCAGCGATGTTTTGAGGATCAGCGATTTTTTGTAAAGGAATACCGGTTTTATACGTCTCTAATGACCCTTTGATCACATGGTCTGCGCCTTGTTCATCAGACCATAAAGCCCATTGCATAGGTGTTGTGGTAGAGCCAGGAGAGACAACATTGCATCTGATTCCATAGTCTGCCAGCTCTAATCCAAGCGTTTTTGTAAAGGAAGTAGCTGCTGCCTTTGAAGCGGCATAGGCAGCCATATTCATTCTAGGAATGGCACCTGCGTTAGAGCTGACGGTCACAATGACCCCTGCTGATCTTTTCATCATGTATTTGGAGACAGCTTGTGATACATAAAAGACACCATGTGTGTTGACTGCGAAGGTTTGTTGCCAGTCATCTGCACTAAGCTGGTCAATAGAACTGATTCGAAGAATGCCTGCTACATTAACTAGTAAATAAATGGGTCCAAGCTGTTTTTCAATTTGATTGATAATGTGCTGAACAGATGCTTGATCGGTAATATCACCTGGATAGGCAAAGGCACGTAAGCCTTCATCATTCATTTGATGGACGGTGCTTTGAAGCTGATCCTCATTTGCGTCAACTGCTGCAATGATCGCACCTTCGTCGGCTAGTCTTTTTGCGACTGCTTGCCCGATACCTTGCCCTGCGCCTGTGACAAGGGCAATCTTTTGAGATAGACCACTATGTTTCATACGTTCACTACCTTTCTTTCATGTCTGTGGTTGTTAAAAGATCATCATGATAGAGCGCAAAACGAAAAGCGTAATTCATCAGCACCGGTAAAACGGACGTATGTCCTTCTTCAGGGAACTCGTGATAGGCCGTATGTAAGCCATATGTGGATAAAGGCTGCATACGATTTGCTAGTGACTTTGCATGAGCATTCATTTGACATGGATGATGTTTTTCTAACTCACCTACACCTACAAGCAGCCTGCCATTCATAGGCACCTGACGTATGCGGTTGGTGAATTGGTATTCTTTTTCTAGAAATAATTTTTTGTTCCAGTGGATAGAAGGACTGCCTGCAATATATATCTGATAAGCATCAGGGTGCTCAAATAGTGTGTGTAATACAAAAAGACCGCCAAGAGAATGCCCAAACAGTGTTTGACGACTTAGGTTGATCGGAAAGCGTTGCTCGATATAAGGCTTCACAGTCTTTTCTAAAAAAGAAAAGAAAGCAGAGGCCCCACCATATGTATGGATGGAGAAGTCTTTTCTTTTGCCCCCGATGGAAGCGTCAGGGCTGGTAAGAGTGAGATCATAATGCCTGAGCGGATGATAGGGCGCTTCTGTCTGATAGCCAATTCCAACAATGATGGCAGGTACAACACCTGTTTTTTCAGGTCTTCTTGACTGTAAACGAATGGCTTCGACCATTGTGCCAAAAAGTGAATTCCCATCAAGCACGTACATGACTGGAAAACCAGCCGCTGGAGGAGTAGTATTCGGTTTAAATATAAAAAGTCTGTATGGGTGTGCTGTGATATCTAGTTGCTCCGTCCCGGGTATAAAAAAAGGCCGGCTTTCTCCGAAAAAAGAATCCTCAGTACCCATTCCTTCAGGGCGTTTGGACATATGTGACAAATCTCCTTCCTCAAATTCGACTCTCATACGATGATAAAAGCAGGCTTGTAGCTATTGGATGAGTGTAGTACTTGAAGAATGGCTTCTCCAAATGAAAATGATTCTCAACTATCCGCAAGCAAAACAAATGATAATGGTTATCAATTATGAAGTCAAATGTTCATCAAGTTGTGTACTTGATTTTTTTTATTATAATATTCAGAAAATAAAGGACTAACTCACTAACAAATGATTTGAAATAGGGAATATCGGACCTTGTCATTTAAAAATAGGAGAAATGTCAAAAGACCTTGACTGCCTCGGAATTTTTACCATTTTCTTCTGTTTGATACAGGAATAAATATGGGCTTTTCTTCTTGAAATGATTTTGAGGAAAAATAAGTCTATAGACTCATTTGTATTTTTAGGGACATTGAGGAGGATTTCGCGAAAAGTAGGTGATCTCATATCTCAAAACTGATTCAATAGTATGCACAGCTTTTTTAAGAGTGGCGAATAATAACAATAAAAAAAAGTAAGGGATGTACCCTTACTTTTTAATTCTGTAAACACCATTCAATTAGAATCCATCTGTGACATCATATTCGTAACGGATATCGGCTTTGACATTGCTCATAGTAGATCTCGCTGTAGCCTTTGCGTTGTACTTAAAGCTCCATTTTTGCGCGACTTTTAATTGATCTTCAAGAGAAATACGGTAAGAACCACTTGTTGCAGATGAAAAAATGGATTCGTTCCAAATCTTGTTTTCATCAGCCATCAGCTTGTGAGTAACATTTCCTTGGTTAGGTGATTGTGTACTTGTTGTTGAAATCGATTTAACGATTGCATTTATAGGGATAGAAGAATTGCTCGTTAAATCCATTGTAATGATAGAAGAATCAACTCCTAAAAAATTCAAAGAAGTGTTCCCCATGTTGGTAGCGGCTCCCGTAAAATTGAATGTTCCATTTCCAGATTTGATGCGATCTTGAATGGAGACAGTAAAATACATATTCCCCGTATATGTACCACGGGTCACTTTTACAAAATAAGTTTCTGAAGTAGAAGTAACGTCACCAGTATTTGCGAATATAAAGGGTGTTACTGAATCGGGATTAATTACTCTTGATCCTGGCTTAGAACTCTTCGAATTATACACCTCGATTTTCATCCCTGTATATTGCTTATCATATGAACTTCGCACATAAACCCTTTCACCCTTATTGATCGTGAACTGATAATACGCTTCATTTTCACCTTCAGGTAAGATTGTCGTATCTGGACGACTATATTTCCAATATCCCATTGAGCTTGCTGTGGTAGGACTGTTATTCCCCGTAATTGCTGCTTCTGCTGAATTAGGTGCAAAAAAACTAGTAACAAGCACTAATACCAATGCAGGTAATAAAAAACGTTTGAAGATAGTATTTGTCATATTTTAACCCTCCTTGTAATAATTACTATATCGGATCAAAACTAACAAAATTTAACTGAATTGCCGATATATTTAATAATCACTAATTTTTTTAAAAAGGAGAATCAAAATGAATATTAATACGTCATACATGGCAGGTGCTTCAAACAATCAGAACCGAATAGACTATAAGGGTCAATCAGCTATCAAAAGTACAAATGATGTAATGACCGAAGCTGATAGACGAATGAAAATATTAGATGAAAAATACGAAAAAATAAATGAACAAAATAAACGTTTTGAAAATCCCCATGGCCATATACACGATAAGTATCGAAATCCACGCTCTCCTTATTTCAGGAGTGATCTAACTAAAGTAGAAAGAGAAGCTGCATATACGATGGAGATTGGCTGGGCTAATTCTGGAAAAGGAGGTCAATATGACTTTAATGACGCCATCTTCCGTAACGAAAAACGGTACGATCCCACCCAAGAAAGCGTAGAAAAGAAAATATTCAATCGACAAAAAGTCAACGAACAATTGCAAGATTTATTCTCTAAAAACGGTATAACCATTCCTAAAAACACAAATTTAACTTTTACCATTGACCCAAATCATTTCAAATTAGTGGTGAGTGGATCAACAGATGAATCGCTGACCAAACAAATAGAAGACCTATTAAATACAAGCAACAATACAAGAGAATTGTTTTTCCATATTATGAAAAGTAGAAATGATGATTCTACTCAATTCACGCCTGATTCTCTTGCAAAGTTCCATCTTGTGAATCAAATCAAAACGGTCACAGGCTACAATTTAAAGGATTTAAGCATTGTAAATGGTCAATTTGTAACGGATAAAGGGACGAATATTTTTGATATATACAAAGAAGATCTCCTGAAAAACCCATACACAGCAGAACATGCACGAATTGCCGCTTCACATTACGGAGCACAGCTGTTTGATCTAGCGAAAAACGGGTTTGATTCTATTCCCGATTTGGTGTTATCAATTGGTTATCAAAACGGGTCTTTACATGACATTGGGCAAAAAGAAAATTATGGAGTGAAGAAAACGATCGATTAACAACATGTGAACGGTAACAGATACAAATCCCATTAGCGGCAATGAAGGACTCTATAACAATTGATGTTACAGGGTCTTTTCTATTGAGATGCGTTGGTTGGCTGTTCAGCGAAACATCCTCATGGTAATTTTGACTATAGTCGATGTTTTTCACTTTTTTATTGATGAAAATGTTAAAATGATGAGTAGCGTATTTTTTTTATGAAAGGACGGTGCTTGGCATGACGGAACTTCTCGATGACCGGCTGCCGCCGCAAAATATAGAAGCCGAGCAGGCCGTATTAGGTGCTGTTTTTTTAGAACCATCTGCGCTCACGCTCGCTTCTGAGGTATTAATTCCAGAGGATTTCTATAGAATGTCGCATCAAAAGATTTACAATGCGATGCTTGTACTTGGTGATAGAGGGGAACCGGTCGATCTTGTTACGGTGACTTCTGAACTGGCCAATACAGATTTACTAGAAGAGGTAGGCGGGATTTCGTATTTAACCGATATTGCGAATTCTGTCCCAACTGCCGCAAACATTGAATACTATGCAAAAATTGTAGAAGAGAAATCAATTTTAAGACGTCTGATCCGCACGGCGACAACCATTGCACAGGATGGGTACACGCGTGAGGATGAAGTAGAGGATCTGTTGAGTGATGCTGAAAAGACCATTATGGAAGTGGCGCAGCGTAAAAACTCAGGAGCCTTCCAAAACATTAAGGACGTGCTTGTTCAGACATATGATAATATTGAACAGCTTCATAACCGAAAAGGCGATATCACAGGGATTCCAACAGGTTTCTCCGAGCTTGACCGGATGACAGCTGGATTCCAGCGAAATGACTTAATTATTGTAGCGGCTCGTCCATCAGTAGGGAAAACAGCCTTCGCATTGAACATCGCACAAAATGTTGCGACCAAAACGGACGAAAGTGTCGCCATCTTTAGTTTAGAGATGGGGGCTGAGCAGCTCGTCATGCGTATGCTTTGTGCAGAGGGGAATATCAATGCACAGAACCTAAGAACCGGTAATCTGACAGAAGAGGACTGGGGCAAGCTGACAATGGCGATGGGCTCGCTATCAAATAGTGGGATTTTCATAGATGATACGCCTGGAATCAGAGTAAGTGAAATTCGTTCGAAATGCCGCCGCTTGAAGCAAGAAAACGGTCTTGGCATGATCCTGATTGACTACTTACAGCTCATTCAAGGGAGCGGACGATCAAGCGATAACCGTCAGCAAGAGGTTTCTGAAATCTCTAGGGCATTAAAATCACTGGCAAGGGAGCTTGAAGTTCCAGTTATTGCTTTGTCTCAGCTTTCACGTGGAGTAGAGCAGCGTCAGGACAAACGTCCGATGATGTCTGATATTCGTGAATCAGGAAGTATTGAGCAGGATGCCGATATCGTGGCATTCCTTTATCGTGATGATTACTACGACAAAGAATCAGAGAATAAGAACATTATTGAAATCATTATTGCCAAACAACGTAACGGTCCAGTTGGTACAGTATCACTGGCGTTCGTCAAAGAATATAACAAATTCGTCAACCTGGAAAGAAGATTTGACGATGCGGGTGTTCCGCCCGGTGCTTAAAGCCCAGCTCAAGAAGCTGGGCTTTTTTTGATGGATCTACATCGAAAGAATGATTGAAAAACGGTCGAAATGAGGAGGAGAGAAAGACAGAGAAATCGTATACTAAAAGGAGAAAAGGAGTGATGACTGATGAAATTTCAACAGTTCGAAGCCGCTCAATTACGCATCGCACGCCCAACCGTCAACATGGAAGAGGTTGTGTCCTTTTATGAAGAAGGCTTAGGGCTCAAACGAATAGGCTCGTTTGATCAGCATGAAGGATATGACGGCGTCATGCTGGGACTTCCTCATCAGCATGTTCATTTAGAAATCACGAAGCATGAAGAAGAAGAAAGTCTGCCCTCCCCGCATCCAGAACAGCTTCTTGTGTTCTATATTCCAAATGCTGAGGAATTTCAGCAAATGAAAGAGAGGTTGATCTCATTTGGCGGACGGCAAGTCACCTCTACAAATCCATATTGGGAACGGGGAGGAGCAACCATTGAAGATCCAGATGGGTATCGCATTGTGCTCATGAACACAGATGGAATCACCCCCGTTTAAAAAAAGACTCCCTTGCCCGGGAGTCTTTTCTGTTATGAACGAGGCGTGACACGCAGTTTCAGCTCTTTCAGTCCATACATGCTGCTGCTTGTCATCGGAACGTAAGAAAGGAGCTCTAACGCCTCATATCGTTCGATTAAAATCTTTATAGCTGTACATGCTTCAAGACGTGCGAGTGGTGCGCCAAGACAGAAATGGATGCCGTGCCCGAAACCAATATGAGGGTTAGGGTGGCGGTGTATATCGAATTCATGTGCGCTTGAAAATTGACGCTCATCTCGGTTGGCAGAAGCAAGAAACACAATCACATTGTCCCCCTTTTTCAACACTTCCCCTCCAAGCTCTGTATCTTTTGTGACATAACGGACGATCGTAGGAGCTGGTGCACGAAAACGGACGGCCTCTTCCACCGCACGTGGGATGAGTTCAGGTGATTGGGAGAGCGCTTCATACGCACCCGGCTGTTCTAACAAGCTGAAGATCATATTGGAGATCAAGTTGGTGGTTGTTTCGTTGCCGGCTAAAAGAAGAAGATTACAGAATGGTATTAGTTCATCCGCTGACAGTTTTTCTCCATTCTCCTCTGCTTGAATAATGAGGGAAATCAAATCATCACCGAGGTTGTGACGTTTCTTTTTAATGGTGTCTGCAAAAAACGCCATCATGTCAGCTTCTCCTTTGTCACGTGTTTTCTGCCATTCAGCTACATCCTCCTCATTTTCACTTTTAGGCATGCTGACGAGAATATCTGACCATTCTTTAAAGGATTGTTTATGCTCTGACGGCACACCTAAAAGCTCTGCAATGACAATGACAGGAAGCGGATAAGAGATGTCTTGCACTAGGTCAATCTCTTTTTTTCCTTCAAGTTGTGCCATGAGTTCATCCATCAATTCTTGAATACGAGGCTCCCACAATTTCATGACTCGAGGAGTAAAGGCTTTGCTGACAATGGAGCGGATACGAGTGTGATTGGGAGGGTCCATCATCACCATTGTTTTCATCAGTGAATGCTTCCGCTGGTTTTTAGGAGGCTGACTCGAAAAGGTATCTTTATCGATTGTCACACGTTTTGCTTCCTCGTAGGTGAATACACTCCACGTTCGGCTGGCTTCGTCAAAATGAACAGGTGATGTCTGGCGCATGTTGGCATACCAATCAAATGGGTGATACGGGTCCTGCTTGTTTTTTCCTCTTAATAACGTTTTTTGCACGGCACTTGGGGTCGTTGTTTCCATGATCATCACTCCTTATAGGTTGTCAGATGCTTCCTTTTTTTCATTGTGTTAGATTAAAGTTAATTCATCAGCCTGGAGGATTCAACCAACAGAAAAGCGAAATCTGTTGAAGAAAATAGGAAGGGGAGAGCGGCTTGTGGCGGACTGCTACAGAGAGGATAAGCGCGCAACGGAATCAAAGCAGCAATTAAGAAAAGCATTATTTCAGTTATTAAGCGAGAAAGAATGGGGGAAGATTTCTGTACAGGATTTGACGAAAGTGGCGGGCATCCACCGCACGACCTTTTATCAGCATTATGAGGATAAATTTGATCTTGCCCAGCAGGTGATGGATGAGATGTTTGATGTGATGAAATGTGCCATTTTTGCGCCTGTACAAGAAGGTGATTTGGAAAAAGAACATGCAGCATATGTATATATTTTTCGATTTTATCAGCATTTGCAAGAACACGAAGAGGAGTATCAAATTCTCTTGAAACGAGGACGAGAGCTCAATATTCATGAAACGGTTCGTGCTTTTTTTGAAGAAAGCTTTTCTTTGGGGGTAAAGGGGGTTGCAGGCTCAAAACCTGATCCGCATCTCGTTCCTATCGACATGCAGAAGCAATTCGTCATTTCAGCTTACGTTGGAACAGCTGAATGGTGGCTGAGGACAGGGAGACCGTACTCACCTGATTTTATGGCAAGCTCGATGATTCATTTAATTGAAAATCAATAGAAAGTAAGAATAATCAAAATCGTTGTTTTTACTCAAAATCTCCCTTTTTAAGCGCTGAAGAAGTGATTAAAGCGCTTTTTCTCATATTTAAAACGAACAAAATTTGATTTCGAGATATTAATGTTCGGATTTAGCGTTGACTTTTTCGTTTTGCATTGATAAAATAAATGTGTTTGAAAGAGATAACGTTTTGAAAGGTTAACGGAGGTGCACGATATGTCTTCAGTAGTCGTAGTAGGTACGCAGTGGGGTGACGAAGGGAAAGGGAAAATTACCGATTTCCTTTCAGAAAATGCAGAGGTGATTGCCCGTTATCAAGGGGGAAACAATGCAGGTCACACGATCAAATTTGATGGAGTGACTTACAAGCTACACCTCATTCCGTCCGGTATTTTTTATAAAGAAAAAACTTGTGTCATCGGTAATGGAATGGTGGTTGATCCTAAAGCGTTGGTCACTGAGCTTGCGTATCTTCACGAACGGAATGTGAGTACAGATAACCTCAGAATCAGCAATAGAGCCCATGTGATTTTGCCTTACCATTTAAAATTGGACGAGGTAGAAGAAGAGCGGAAAGGGGCTAACAAGATCGGTACGACGAAAAAAGGAATCGGACCAGCTTATATGGACAAAGCAGCTCGTATCGGTATCCGTGTCGCAGATCTATTAGATCGTGAAGTATTTGAAGAGAAGCTTGCACGTAATCTAGAAGAGAAAAATCGTCTTTTAGAGAAAATGTACGACGCAGAAGGCTTCAAGATTGAAGATATTTTAGACGAGTATTATGACTATGGTCAGCAAGTGAAAAAATATGTCGTGGACACATCTGTTGTCTTGAATGACGCACTAGATGAAGGCCGCCGCGTGCTATTTGAAGGAGCACAAGGTGTGATGCTTGATATCGATCAAGGGACATATCCATTTGTTACGTCATCTAATCCAGTGGCTGGAGGAGTGACGATTGGTTCTGGTGTAGGACCAACGAAAATTCAACATGTGGTCGGCGTGTCAAAAGCGTACACAACACGTGTTGGAGATGGCCCATTCCCGACAGAACTCCATGATGACATTGGCGATCAAATCCGTGAGGTTGGCCGTGAATACGGTACAACAACTGGACGCCCGCGCCGTGTTGGCTGGTTTGACAGTGTGGTTGTCCGACATGCTCGCCGTGTGAGCGGGATTACAGATCTATCTCTTAACTCAATTGATGTATTGACAGGGATTGAAACATTGAAAATCTGTGTCGCTTATAAATTGAACGGAGAAATCACAGAAGAATTCCCAGCAAGTCTAAAAGAATTAGCGAAATGTGAGCCTGTCTACGAAGAAATGCCAGGATGGACAGAGGATATTACAGGCGTGAAGAATTTAAGCGAACTGCCTGAAAATGCCCGTCATTATTTAGAGCGTATTTCACAATTAACAGGTATTCCACTTTCCATTTTCTCAGTCGGACCAGATCGTTCACAAACGAACGTTGTCCGCAGCGTGTACCGTCCATAATCATAGACTGATCAGACACCAGTAAAATTGCACATTTTACTGGTGTCTTTTTGTTTAAAAATTTCTTAATTTCAGTAGAACAAGCTTCCGATCATTACCAAAATATGATAACTGTATAGGGGGAAGGAGCGTTCTAGTGAAAGAAAGAATAAGATTATTAGATATTTTAAGAGGTTTCGCCATATTAGGCACATTGGGAACGAACGTCTGGTTTTTTGCCTATGCAGGGGATATCTTTGCGACAGATCAGATTGCAGATGAATATGAGAATGGCAGTTTTCTAGAAAGCCTTGTTTCCATGTTCGTCTATGGGAAAATGCTCTCGCTGCTTACTATCATGTTCGGTGTAGGGCTAGAACTCAAATACCAGCAGGCCAAAAGAAAAAACACGCCTTGGCCGGGTACATATTTATGGATTCTTTTATTTTTATTTATCGAAGGCTTTGTCCATTTTGCACTTGTGATGGAATATGATGTGCTCATGAGTTACGCTGTCACCGGTTTGCTTGTGGCATTTATTGTGCGAGGAGGGAGCAAGCGTATCAAAAGAGGCATGCTCTTCTCTGGAGTCATTCATCTGCTTGTTCTGTCCTGTCTGATGGTGTTCGCCCTCTCTGAAATGGAAACAGAATCGTATGATCAAAGCAGTGAACCGGCGCTGGAAGAGCAGCTGCCAGACACATGGATCTCACAGGTTCAAGAACGATTACAACACTTTTTCATGTACCGGGGGGAAGCGATCTTTATCATTCCAATGAACACATTTCTGTTTTTATTAGGTGTGCGGATGATGAGAGCCGGTGTTTTTTATGCAAACGAACGCGGGCAATCTCTACGGAAAAGATTATTCCGAATCGGTCTGTGGGTGGGT
Organism: Bacillus sp. FSL K6-2431; assembly: GCF_038005165.1. Lineage (NCBI taxonomy): Bacteria > Bacillati > Bacillota > Bacilli > Caryophanales > Bacillaceae > Bacillus > Bacillus sp. FSL K6-2431. Next base: position 2,162,926 of record NZ_JBBOSQ010000001.1, read on the forward strand.
TTGCCGCTGAATGCACTTGTCTTCGTTCCGAACGAACTAGTGGAATTCGTTGTGCGCTATGCGTTTTCGCCATTCCTCTCTCTTTTCTATATCGCTGTTATTGCGAAGCTCTTGGCTCACACGGAGTCATGGTTCATGTGGAATTGGTTTGAATATGTAGGGAAAATGGCGCTCAGCTGTTACATCCTGCAAAATGTCATCTGCTCGGTTCTTTTTTATAGCTGGGGATTGGGTCTTGGCGGGCAAATCAACGCCCCTCTTATCGTATTGGCATGGCTGCTCATTTCTCTTCTGCAAATCGCCATATCAGCATGTTGTCTAAAGGTTTGGAGAATTGGTCCGATGGAATTTATTCGTTCGCGGGCACTTCGCCGGGTGACGAAGAAGAAAGCAGCATAAAGGGGAATCGTTACAATGTTTTTCAAAAAAAGTACGAAAAAAGAACAAGCGAATGCACATAAAGCAGCAGGGCCGGCATTTATCTTTTATCTTCTCGCATTAGGAGGACATTCGCTTTACTCTTATTTCCAGGGTGATAAACCACCCGTCACTTTTGTGATTCTCATGTCGGGTCTTCTTGTGTTTTTCGTCGCAGACTGGATATATCATAAAAGGAATTCATAAAAGAAGCCCTCGTCATGAGGGCTTCTTTCTTATTTCACGCTTTTATATTGGCCTTTTAAGTTTTTGCGGATGTACTGAATGATTTTGCGCAGTTCGTTGGCATGCGGTCTGCCAAACGGACTTGTTTGTCTTTGCTGATAGAGGACTTGGCCCTTTTCGTTTAGTAAGAAATAGGCAGGTTCCCCGTGCACTCCGTGATCTTCATAAGGAGCATCTTCTCCGTGATAGTGGACTTCATATGCTTTTAATGAAGTGAGGTCCTTGTCAGACATGATTGGGAAGGATAGTCCTTCTTTATCGGCAAATTCCTTCAAGTCATCAGAATGATCCGTTGAAATCGCCATTAAGTGGATATCCTTGTCTTGAAAGTATGACTGCTGCTGTTCGAGCTCTTTCAATTCTTCTACACATACTGGGCACCATGAGCCTCTAAAGAAGACGATGAGGTGCCAGCTTTGATGCTCCTCTAAATGTTTGTGAAAATCAATATGTTCGCCCTGAATGGTTGGAAGTGAAAAATTGGGCATTTTATCTCCTAATTTGAATGAACTCATACTGCTTCCTCCTTTTTCAATCACAATGTCACTTGTTTCATGTATAACCAATTCCGGGAGGTCTAAAACGTTTCTATGTGCTTGAATAGGTAGTGATCATGAAAAGAGGCAGCAAAAATGAAGGCGGTTGCAAGTAGAAGGGATTTGGCAGGAGATTTCAAATCCGACACTTTTTTTAAAAAAATGTCGAAAAACGTATTGCCATATGTAATTACTCTATGATATTATAAATCTCGTTGTTGCAAAGGTCTCTGAAACTTGTTAGGATGCGATGTTCCAGCTTTTTTAAAGCGATTGGTTTGACGCAATACAACTTCTTCAGAATTACTTTTCACAAACCGAGAGCCATTAGCTCAGTTGGTAGAGCATCTGACTTTTAATCAGAGGGTCGAAGGTTCGAGTCCTTCATGGCTCACCATGTATTGGCCCGTTGGTCAAGCGGTTAAGACACCGCCCTTTCACGGCGGTAACACGGGTTCGAATCCCGTACGGGTCATTGATTTACTTTAGCGTTAAGCTAATTTTTCCTCACTTGCTTGGAAGAGCACCACGATTGCTTTTTCAGGCAAGTTACTGAGGTCCGGTAGTTCAGTTGGTTAGAATGCCTGCCTGTCACGCAGGAGGTCGCGGGTTCGAGTCCCGTCCGGACCGCCATTTATACTTATTCATCTTTTTGATGATGGCTCGGTAGCTCAGTTGGTAGAGCAACGGACTGAAAATCCGTGTGTCGGCGGTTCGATTCCGTCCCGAGCCACTTCCAAACGCATCTGCAATCGCAGGTGCGTTTTTATTTTATGAAAAGAAGGCATAAAAAGGGAGAAGCCGGACCTAGGTAGGGCCCGGCTCCATAAGAAGAAGACGTTACATCTATATAGACGATCAGTGACTGGAAAAGTTTCAATAAAAAAGGAAAAAAACCATCATTTTTTTGAGTATCGTCTTCCTATCCAACGATTGCTAGAAAAGAAAGCCGTTATTATTTTTATCTTTGCCACGTAAAACGTTATAATAGACAGTGAACCTTTTTTGCTCAAATCAAAAAGGTCTGATGAGACATGCAAAAATGGAATGACATAGATGCTAAAAATGCAGGAGGAAATCACAATGGAAAAAAAGATTCTTGTCGTAGATGATGAAAAACCGATTGCTGATATATTGGAGTTTAACTTAAGAAAAGAGGGCTATGAGGTTCATTGTGCATATGACGGCAATGAAGCCCTTGAAATGGTAGAAGAAATCAAACCGGACATTATTCTGCTCGACATTATGCTACCGAACAAAGATGGCGTTGAGGTATGCCGTGAAGTGAGAAAGAAATATGACATGCCGATTATCATGCTGACAGCAAAAGACTCTGAAATTGATAAAGTCATCGGTCTTGAGCTTGGCGCAGATGATTATGTGACGAAGCCATTTAGCACGCGCGAACTGCTTGCCCGTGTGAAAGCGAATTTGAGAAGACAAATTGCTACGCCGCAGACAGAGGAAGAATCTGAATCAAATGATATTGAAATTGGATCACTTGTCATTTATCCAGATGCATATGTGGTGTCTAAGCGCGAGGAAACGATTGAATTGACGCACCGTGAGTTCGAATTGCTTCATTACTTAGCGAAACATATCGGACAGGTTATGACACGTGAGCACTTGCTGCAAACCGTATGGGGCTACGATTACTTCGGGGATGTCCGTACAGTAGACGTCACCGTCCGCCGTCTTCGTGAGAAAATTGAAGACAACCCTAGCCACCCGAGCTGGATCGTGACAAGACGAGGCGTCGGCTACTATTTAAGAAACCCAGAGCAGGACTAAGATTCTTATGAATAAAGTAGGTTTTTTTCGCTCGATTCACTTTAAATTGACCTTAATTTACGTGCTGCTGATCATCGTCGCCATGCAGATCATTGGCGTGTACTTTGTGAAGCAGCTAGAGCAGTCCTTAATTAATTCATATGATAATTCCTTGAATCAGCGAATCTACTCGTTATCGTATTACCTAGAACAAGATTCATCGAAAAGCAAGGCAGAATTAAAAGAGGATGCTCAAAAGATATTAAACGACTTTAACAACAAAGATGAGTCTAATGAAATTTCTGAAGTCAGCTATATTGATGAAAGCAGAGAGGTGATTGCCTCTGTGAATAACGGCAGTCAGGAGATTGCCGGCAAGAAAATCACAGATCAAATCATTAGCCGTATTTTCGCAGTAGGCAAAGACTATGAAAAGAAATTCTATGACCCAGAATCAAATAAACGGGTGCGTATCTCTGCGACAGCCGTGAAAAATGAAAACCAAGAAACTGTCGGTGTGATTTATGTTGTGTCTTCGATGGAGAGCGTGTTTAACCAAATGCGAACCATTAACACCATTTTGGCAACTGGCACACTGATCGCCCTTGGGACGACCGCACTACTTGGAATTTTCATCTTTAGAACAATCACTCATCCTATTTCGGATATGAGAAAGCAAGCGATCGAGCTCGCCAAAGGGAACTTTTCCAGAAAGGTTCGAAAGTATGGACATGACGAGATTGGCCAGCTTGCGACAACCTTTAACCATCTGACGAGAGAGCTGGAGGAAGCGCAGCTGATGACGGAGGGTGAGCGGAAAAAACTTTCTTCGGTCATTGCCTATATGACGGATGGCGTCATCGCAACGAATCAAAACGGTGCGATTATTCTATTAAACAGCCCAGCATTAGAGCTGTTAAATGTTTCACGTGAAACAGCACTAGAGATGCCGATCACGTCCTTACTGGGCCTCGAGGACACGCATACCTTTGAAGATTTAGTCGAAAATCAAGATTCCATGCTGATAGAAATCGAACGCGAAGATCAGTTGTCTGTTTTGCGTGTCAATTTCTCAGTGATTCAGAAAGAGCATGGGAAGATTGATGGTTTAATTGCGGTCATTTATGACGTCACAGAGCAGGAGAAAATCGATGCAGAACGCCGTGAATTTGTCGCAAACGTATCACATGAGCTGCGCACACCGCTAACGACGATGCGAAGCTATCTTGAGGCTCTGGCTGAAGGCGCAATTGGTGATAAAGAGCTTGCGCCAAGGTTCCTCAGTGTTACGCAAAATGAAACAGAGCGCATGATCAGGCTTGTTAATGACCTGCTGCAGCTGTCTAAGTTTGACAGCAAGGATTATCAATTCAACCGTGAGTGGACGAATTTTATCAGATTTATCTCATTGGTCATTGATCGTTTTGAAATGACAAAGGAGCAGCATGTCGAGTTTATTCGCAATCTTCCGCAACGTGAAATATACGTGGAAATTGATCAAGATAAAATCACACAAGTGCTCGATAATATCATTTCCAATGCTATGAAATACTCGCCAGAGGGTGGACATATCACGTTTACCGTTGATCTGGATGAGGAGAATGGCCTTGTATTATTCAGCGTCAAAGATGAAGGGATCGGTATTCCGAAGAAGGATATGGATAAAATCTTTGAACGTTTTTATCGAGTGGATAAGGCGAGAACAAGAAAACTTGGCGGAACCGGCCTAGGCCTTGCGATTGCAAAAGAAATGGTTCAGGCTCATGGCGGAGATATTTGGGCTGACAGCATTGAAGGAAAAGGAACAACAGTGACCTTTACCCTTCCGTACAATGAAGAACAAGAGGATGATTGGGATGAAGCGTGAGACCTTTAAAACCATAATATTGACAATCCTAATTGCGATCAGTCTTGTGTTTACGTGGAATATCTGGATGTTCCAGCCCGTCATGCAGGACCAGGCAGATGCCGGCACTCAGGTCGTGGAAACGAAGAAGATATCAAGCGATGAGCCTAGAAGCCTCATTGATGTCGTGAAGCCGCGCGAGATGTTCATCCATTCAAATGGGGAGCATTTTAAAGTGGATCAAAAGGAACTCTTTCAAAACTTCTGGAATGATGTGAGCCTTTGGGATGTGAAAGAGATTTCGGATGTGTCAGATCAATATTCGGAGCAGAAATTTAAGAATTTCTTCTATGGAAGCGGAGGACAGGGGAAGACATTGGATCTTGTGTTCAATGACCCGATTCCGATTGATATTTTCCAAGCACTGTTTAAATGGCCGAACAAGTCCATTGAATACAACTCGTTTGACCGGATGATTGTGCCGTTCTCCCAGCAGGACAAGGCCAATAAGAAAGTTTATTTGGTTTCATACAGCAAGGAAACGGTGCTAGAGCTGACAATAGAATCCGCTAACTATCGGAATCTCATGGACAGTATCGCAGCCGCTCAAAACGAGATGCCGCACTATGATCTCTATACATTCTCAGCGAATTCGAAACGAGATTTCCTCCTTCCGAGAAAGCAAAAGCAGCTTGAAGCGAAAATGTTCTTTATCGAAACGATTAAGACAAGCAAATTCAAGGACGCTTTGTTTACGGATCCGAGTCTAGTCGGCGAGGAGTCTAATTTAAACCGAACGGTGTACACAGATGGCACAAGTCGCCTTGAAGCCAATCAAAAAGACCACCGCATCCAATATCAACATCGCAATATCAATAGCAGCACCGTTTTCCAAACGGGTGATTTGATCAAACGAAGTGTGAAGTATTTCAATGATACGGGGAGCTTTACCGATGACTTTCAATACTTTGGTATCAATAGCAACCAGCAGCTTTCCTTTAATATGTTTATGGATGGCCTGCCGATCGTCAACAGTACAAAGCACCCATTTGGGATGACCTCTCTTGAAGTACAGTGGGCGAATGACGACATCTTGAATTACAAGCGTCCAAACTATATTCTAGGCAACAAAGCGAGTCAGAGTGAACAAGTCAAGCTGATGAACGGGACAGAGCTGAAGGACTTAATCGTCAAGCAGACGAAATATGATGACCTTGAGAAAATTGAACAAATTTTCCCGGCCTATCAAGCTGTTTCCACCGCATCAGATCAAGATCAAGCGATGTTTGTCTGGCTGGAGCCAGTATGGTGCATGAAATACAATGGCAAAACCGTGATTCTATCGCATGATTTGTTGACAGAGGGGAGCGAGAATCATGGAGTGGAATAAGACCAAAACGATCTTTATCCTAGCCTTTCTCGTTCTCGATATCTTTCTAGGTTTTCAATACTTTGAAAAACGATCAACCGATCATTTTGCGATTATCGAAAAAACGGATACGCTGGAAGAAATGAAGGCAGACGGGATCAAATATGGCAATCTATCAGATGAAGCGAAGATTGGCTACCGCATTACAGCTGAAAAGAAGCAATATACGAAAAAGGATGTCGACGGATTAGCAGATCAAAAGGCGAAAAGCACATTCCCGAAAACAGACAAAGATGATCCGGTCACGCTGCTTGAAATGACCTTCACTAAACCAGTGGCCTTGCCGAAAAAAGATATGAAAACAGCGGCGGCAAACCTTGTAAACCAGCGTTTGCTGGATGGGAAGAATTATAAGCTGTGGAGTATTGATGAAGAGACAGGGAAGATCGTCTTTTTCCAAACGTATAAAGGGAAATACATTTTCCAAGAGGGGCTTGATGACTCCGAAACCATCGGAAAAATCACCTTAGATCTAAATGATAAAAACGAGGTCGTATCGTATCAGCAGTCGATGGTGACATCGATTAATGAAGTGAGAAAAGAAACCCTAGTGCCAGCGCTTGAAACTGTGAAGGATTTATATACGCAAAACATGCTGAGCCAAAACACGATCGTGAAAAAGGTAGAGCTGGGCTACTATACGCAATACCCAGGTGCAAGCACGCAGGTCATGGTGCCTGTATGGCGAGTCGAGCTTGAAGGCGTATCAGCTAGTTCAAAGAAAAAGACAGAAGAAGAATATTTGATCAATGCCATTGATGGCTCAACACTTGATCATATAGAGAAAGATGACAAATCCTCAATGGAGTGAGAGAACATGAGCTTGCAGTTCAGTGTACTAGCGAGCGGAAGTACGGGGAACGCTTTTTATTTAGAAACAGACGAGCATGCCTTTTTAGTGGATGCTGGGTTAAGCGGCAAACAGATGGTCGAGCTGCTTGGTCAAATCGACCGCAAGCCTGAGGACTTGGACGGCATTTTTGTGACACACGAGCACTCAGATCATATTAAAGGGCTCGGTGTCATGGCAAGAAAGTACAAGCTCCCTGTCTATGCAAATGCGAAAACATGGAAGGCGATGGAGTCTCATATCGGGAAGATTGATACAGAGCAAAAATTCCATTTTGATATGGAAACCGTCCAATCTTTCGGCGGTCTCGATGTTGAGTCCTTTGGTGTCTCACATGATGCGGCTGAACCCATGTTTTACGTGTTCCATTATGGCGGGCGCAAACTTGCCCTAATGACGGATACAGGCTATGTGAGTGACCGTATGAAAGGGATCATTCAGTCAGCCAATACATTTGTATTTGAGAGCAATCATGATGTCGGTATGCTGCAAATGGGCCGATACCCGTGGAGTATTAAGCGTAGAATTTTGAGCGATGTCGGACATGTTTCAAATGAAGATGCCGCTCTTGCGATGACAGATGTCATTGGAGATGCCACCTCACGCATTTACTTGGCTCATTTGAGTCAAGACAACAACATGAAGGATTTAGCCCGTATGGCGGTCCAGCAGACGCTTGAGATGAAAGGCTTTGTTGTCGGGGATGGCTTTGATTTATATGATACGGACCCGAAAAAAGCAACCCCGCTTTGCGCCGTATGATTTTTACAATCGTATGATTAAGATAAGAGCTTCTTACCAACACTATATACATCATCTATTCACTGAAAGGAAGGAAACATAGTGGATTATCGCGATGTAGAGTGGAAGCCGAGACGAAGCAGAAAAGGATATTTCCTATCTGGTCTGATCGGTGTATTGGTAGGAGCTTTTTTAATGGGATTCTTTTTCCCCTATGTGTCAGGACAGAGCGGCAGTCCCTTTGGGTGGCAGCAGAACGGAGATGGGCAAGCAGCACAGGGCCCTTTAAAGACCGTCAATGTGAACGTCAATGATGCCGTCACAAAAGTCGTATCTCATATGTCGGATACGGTTGTCGGCGTTATTAATATCCAAAAGTCGAGCTTTTGGGAAGAAGGCGGAGAGGCAGGCAGCGGGTCAGGTGTGATTTATAAGAAAAAGGGTGACACCTTTTATATCGTGACCAACCACCACGTCATCAAAGGCGCCAACCAGCTTGAAGTGAGCCTTCAGGATGGGACAAGAATTGGCGCCAATCTTGTCGGAAGCGATCAACTTATGGATTTAGCGGTTCTCACCGTCAAAAGTGATAAGATCAAGAAGACCGCCGCCTTTGGCAATTCAGATCATGTGAAGCCCGGTGAGCCAGTTATCGCCATTGGAAATCCTTTAGGGCTTGAATTCGCTGGTTCTGTCACACAAGGTGTCATTTCAGGAACGGAACGTGCAATTCCTGTGGACTCGAATGGAGACGGACAGGCGGATTGGAATGCGGAGGTACTGCAAACAGATGCCGCCATCAATCCAGGCAACAGCGGTGGTGCCTTGATCAATATGGACGGAAAAGTGATCGGCATCAACTCAATGAAGATTGCTGAATCAGAGGTAGAAGGTATTGGACTGTCTATCCCGGCGAATCTCGTTATCCCTGTCATAGAGGATTTAGAGCGCTACGGAGAGGTAAAGCGTCCGTATCTAGGCGTTGGCATGAAATCATTAGCTGATATTGCGAGCTATCACTGGCAGGAAACGCTGAAGCTGCCGTCTAACGTCACATCAGGGGTTGTCGTGATGAGTGTCGAGCCTTTGTCTCCGGCAGGAAAAGCGGGACTAAAAGAGCTGGATGTCGTCACTTCCTTTGATGGCAAGAGTGTACAGAATATCGTAGACCTTCGTAAGTATTTATATCAAAAGAAAGTCGGCGACAAGGTAAAGGTGCAGTTTTACCGAAGTGGAAAGAAAAAATCAGTAGAGATCAAACTTTCTCAAACCGACCGATTCGGCGACTAACCAGTTCATTGATGGGACTGGTTTTTTTTGCATGCTCATCATATGATGGAGGAAAGGGGGCGGTACGATTGGTTACACTACAACCAATGTCACAAACAGATTACGATGTATTGATGGAGAAGGCCATTCAGCGGTACGCAGAAGAAAAGGTACTCGCAGGGACTTGGGAGAAGGAAGAATCACTTGCAAACGCCGAAGAACAATTTGATCGGCTCCTTCCTGAAGGTCTGCAGACAGAGCATCATGAGCTCTGGGATTTCTTAAATGGGGAAGAAGCGATTGGCTGGGTTTGGCTTTGTTATGACCCCAATCATCCGCAGAAGGAAGGATTCATTTATAACTTTTTCTTATTCGAAGCTTATCGAGGCAAAGGCTTTGCAAAGCAGGCCATTGCTGCATTAGAGGAGCAAGCAATGGCATTAGGCGTGCAGAAACTCTCGCTTCATGTCTTTGCTCATAATCAAATTGCCCGTTCACTGTACGAGAAGACCGGATTTGCAGAAACCGGAATCTATATGAGTAAACCTTTATAAAAAAGAAGAAGTACCGTGCGGATCGCTACGGTACTTTTTTATGAGGTGCTCATGGCATCCTGAGCCGTGACTCTGTATAAATCAACTTTGCATTTCACGAAAGCGCGGATGATCGATGGGACTTGGGCTTCTGAACGAATCAACAATGAGGTCTCGTCATCACTGATCACAAGATCTGTTCCAACAGTTTGTAAGTACTGCGTGAGAACAGGCTTCACCTCATCATCAATCCACGCATGCTTGAAGGTTGCACGTATGTTTGAGGATGTGATGGTTTTCTCTTGAGGATGTGTATGGGGGGACACTAATTTTCCTTCAGAAATAAAAGCAGTTTTTGTACAAATACTATTTGTGAACCTTGGGTGGTCAGCCGTTAATAAGACGGTTTTCCCTTCATGTTTTAACGTGTCAATGACCTGCTGGATGTGCAAGATCGAATCTGCGTCAATATCAGCAAAAGGCTCGTCGAGTAAAATAAATTCGGGTCGATGGGCGATAGCCTGCGCCATGCCGAGCCGTTTCTTCATACCAGGTGTGAAGGAACCGACCTTTTCCTGATGATAGCGATCTAAGCCGACAAATTCGAGCAGTTCTTCATAATCACTCGTTTTCTGGCGCGTTCCGGTGATTTTTGATAAGTAGGCAATATGTTCAAGTGCCGTAAGCCCTTCATATAAATCCGTATATTCAGGCAGAACACCGATATGCTGCCTCACCTTTTTTAATGAAGGCATATTCATCATCGTAAACGTCCCAGAGGTTGGCCGGGAAATTCCCGTAATGATATTGAAAAACGTCGTCTTACCAGAACCCTTCGGTCCAATGAGCCCGAAAATATCACCTTGATTGACATCAAGGGTAATGTGATCTATCGCGACTTTTGTCCTATATTTTTTTGTGAGTTCTTTTGTATGTAGCATTTAGACATCCCTCCTTTGAAATAGGAGTGCTGTTCCAATGAGTAAGATAACGGTCAATGCTGTATTCAAGAGTACATAGGTCAGCGGCTCACTCAAGCGCACATAATAATAAGGCGTCATATATTGGAACCAATGAATCAATCGTTCTGAAGAAAGAACAGATATCATACTGACGATTGGGAAAAGAAAGGAAAACAACATCCCAACAAACATTGATTTCTGTGGGGTTGGAAAGAGCATGGACAAAAATAAAGCACATGAGATACCGACACTGATAAAGGTTAAGATTTTTAACGCATCAGAGAACAGGAAACGATGTGAAATCACCATATTCAGTACGTATGTCGTCATGATACAGCTAAGCCAAAACAGCATCAGTCCAAGATATTTCCCGATAATAATGTTCAAACGAGTGGTTTTACTGACGAGAAAACGAATGGTTTTCAAATGAATTTCTCGGCTTAAAATATCGTGAGACAATAAGAAAATAAGGAAGAAACCAAATAACGACATCACCAGTTCATTCCCAATGGAATAAGGATCCTTTGCCTCCCATTTGTCCTGATGAGCAGCAATAAACGGTAGAGTTGAAACAAAAGTAGATAAAATGAAAATAATAACAATTGTTAAAATGGATTTTGTGCTTTTGAAGAGCTGCTTAAACTCATTCATACAGATGGTCCACACACGCTGTACCTCCCTTCATCTTTATTATACCGCTAGAAAGGAAAGACACCATATCTTGCTCTTTAACATTTGTTTAAATTTTATCAAAAGAAGACTCTTTCAACACCAGTTGACTCATTTTTGAAAATGTTCAGAAAAATATCTTGATTTATCAAAAAACATCATGTATGATAGCTTTAATTCAAGATAGTTAAACAGGCAATGACGAGAGAAAGTACAATCATCAATTTTTCCACAGAGAGCTTCGGCAGCTGAAAAGAAGCAAAAATAATGATTCGAAAAATGGTCTCTGAGCCTCGTGCTGAACATATCTATGATATTAGTAGGACACGACGAGAGTTGGTACTCGTTATCAAAACCACAGTATATGAGCCAGATTGGAGCTTTGTACTTGTAGAGGCTGTTTAGCGCGAGCAAACAGTAAATAAAGGTGGTACCACGAGACAAATACCTCGTCCTTATGATTCAAGATAAGGATGGGGTATTTTTTATTGTCCACTTTTTTCATACAAATGTTCAAATGTTCCACGTGAAACACCACATCCATTTTTTCAAATGAAAGGGAGATTGACATGAGTGAACATGCATTGGTTTTACAATCAGATTTCGGTATTGATGATGGAGCAGTCAGCGCCATGTACGGAGTGGCAAATACGGTCAGCAGCAGCATCCGCCTATTTGATCTAACACACAATATACCGCAGTATGACATTTGGGAGGCATCTTACCGCCTGCTCCAAACCGTCACGTACTGGCCGGAAGAGACGGTATTCGTATCCGTCGTTGACCCAGGCGTTGGGTCAGAAAGAAAGAGTCTTGTCGTCAAAACCACAAGCTCGCACTACATCATTACCCCAGATAACGGGACACTTACGCACGTCGCACAGGATATTGGCATAGTGGAAGCCCGTTATTTAGATGAAACCATTAACCGGCTGGCAAAGTCGGGAAAATCACATACTTTCCATGGGAGAGATATTTACGCGTATACAGGGGCGAGAATTGCTTCAGGTGTGATTTCTTTTGAAGAGGTTGGGCCAAAGGCGGATATTGATGATATTATTCACCTTCCAGTCGTACAGGCTTATGCGAAAGAAGAAGTCATCACAGGGACGATTGATATTTTAGACGTGAGATTCGGAAACCTCTGGACAAACATTCATCACACGTTATTTGAACAACTTTCAATTAATTACGGTGATGCAATAGAAGTTACCATTGCCAACGGGCCAAAAAATGTGTATAAAAATATCATGACCTATGGACGATCTTTTGCCGATTTAAAGGTAGGCGAACCACTCGTATATGTCAATTCACTCGATCATTTAGGCGTGGCGATCAATCAAGGGTCATTTGCAAAGGCTTATAACATCGGTACAGGCACAGGCTGGCGCCTTTCGATTCGCAAAGCTCCGCGCATTATATACGAATAAGAGGAGGATACATCATGGCAGGTAAACAACTTTCAACGAAAACTGTCGTTGCCATCGGAATTGGCGCAGCCGTCTTTGTCATTTTAGGACGCTTCGTCTCCATTCCAACTGGGATTCCGAATACACAAATTGAAACATCGTATGCATTCCTTGCATTAATGGCCGTGCTATTTGGTCCTGTTGCAGGCGCACTGATTGGGTTTATTGGGCATCTCATTAAAGATGCCACCACATTCGGCCCTTGGTGGAGCTGGATTATCGTTTCAGGTGTTGTTGGGTTATTGATCGGCTTCATTTCGAACCGTTTAAAAGTAGAAGAGGGCGACTTTGGTTGGAAAAAAATCGTGTTCTTCAATGTAGTGCAAATCAGTGTGCAGGCAATTGGCTGGTTTGTTATTGCACCATTACTCGACATAGCAATTTATGCTGAGCCAGCAAAAAAGGTATTTTTCCAAGGCTTTACCGCAGGAATCTCAAACATCATCACAGTTGGTGTACTAGGAACCATCATCATTGCGGCTTATGCGAAAACGAGAAGCAAAAGCGGCAGTCTATCGAAAGAAACATCATGAAGCAAGGTGGAACACATAAATGAAGAAACCGATGATTCAATTCGAACATTTCGGATTCCAATATCGCAGTCAGGCAGAACCGACATTGAAAGATATTAACCTGACCATCTATGAAGGCGAAAAAGTCCTCATCGCAGGCCCGTCTGGATCGGGAAAAAGCACACTAGCCCATTGTATCAATGGGCTAGTTCCTGCGTCTTATAAAGGTTCTATGGAAGGAAGTCTTCACATCGGAGGGAAGAATGCAGAGAAAGAGAACATTTTCTCCCTCTCACAGCTCGTCGGAACGGTACTTCAGGACCCTGATGGACAATTTATCGGGCTGACCGTTGGAGAAGACATCGCATTTACACTTGAAAATGATCAAGTCACACGCGAAGAAATGATAGCACGTGTCGAAGAAGCGGCAAAATTAACAGAGGTAGATGGCAAGCTGGCATCGTCTGTACATGAGCTGTCAGGCGGTCAAAAACAACGTGTCGCCATCGCAGGCGTACTTGTCAACGAAGTCGACATTTTGCTGTTTGACGAACCACTCGCAAGCCTTGATCCCGCTACAGGCAAAGAAGTAATCGATCTTATTGATCGACTGCAAAAACAAACGAAAAAAACCGTCGTGATGGTTGAGCACCGGTTAGAGGACGTCCTCTTCCGCCAGGTGGACCGCATCATCGTCGTCAATGACGGCACGATAGCAGCGGATATGACACCAGATGAATTGCTTGCCTCAAATGTATTAGAAGCGGCGTATTTACGTGAGCCTTTATATGTAAAAGCCATGAAATATGCAGGTATTTCAGTTACACCCGGAGATCAGATTGCAAATTTACAGCAACTTACATTAAATGATGAGGAAAAAATGAAAATCGAGCAGTGGATGGAAGCGTCTGAGCCATCAGTCGAGCAAAATGCAGCGCAGGATTTACTAGAAGTACGTGAACTGAGCTTTGACTATCCGACAAGACCAAACACGCTGAGCAACATCTCTTTTACCGTCAAAAAAGGAGAAATGATCAGCATCGCTGGAGCCAATGGGGCAGGCAAGACGACACTATCCAAGGTGCTCTGTGCATTCGAAAAGCCAACAAAAGGGACCATTCATCTAAATGGCGATGACATCACAGGAGATACGATCAAACAGCGCTCCGAACGAATCGGAGTCGTCATGCAAAACCCAAATCAAATGATTTCAAAACAAATGATCTTTGATGAGGTGGCACTCGGTCTCGTTTTAAGAGGCGTAAAGGAAGAAGACATCAAGGAACGGGTGGAGCGAGTCTTAAAAGTATGCGGCTTATACCCATTTCGGAACTGGCCGATTTCTGCTCTCAGCTTTGGACAGAAAAAGCGCGTCACGATCGCATCAATTCTTGTATTAGAGCCAGAAATCATGATTTTAGATGAGCCAACCGCCGGCCAGGATTTTAGACATTACACAGAGATGATGACGTTTTTAGAGCAATTAAATCAGCAGGGTGTCACGATTTTGATGATCACCCATGATATGCATCTAATGCTCGAATATACGACAAGAACCATTGTCATTTCTGATGGAGAAAAAATCGCAGATGATACACCAGCCAAAGTGCTGACAGATCAACTGCTTGTCCAAAAGGCGAGCTTAAAGGAAACATCGCTGTATGAACTGGCGCTTAAAGCAGACTGGCCAAATCCAAATGAACTCGTGGATCGCTTCATTGAGGTTGACAGAAAGGAACGAATGACATGGCTGTAGACATGCTGTCCTATATCGATCGCCCGTCGCCGATTCACCGGCTGACAGGGGCAACCAAACTCATTTGCTTTATCCTCTGGTCATCCGCAGCGATGCTCACGTATGATACAGGTGTTTTAGTGTTTATGCTAGTTGCCAGTATCGTGTTCTTTCAATTGTCGAACGTGCGATTTCGTGATATCTCCTTCGTGGTGATTGTCCTGGCGATTTTCCTAGTGATTAACAACATCGCCATTTACATCTTTGCGCCGCAGCAAGGAGTCGCGATCTACGGAGCAAAGCATGAACTATTTCATATTGCCGGCTGGTACAACGTCACACTTGAACAGCTTTTCTATCAGTTGAATATTACACTCAAATATGTGACGGTCATGCCAGCAGCGCTTTTATTTATCGTGACAACAAATCCAAGTGAATTTGCCTCATCGCTCAGCCGAATCGGGGTCAGCTACCGGATTTCGTATGCGGTTGCGATTGCTCTACGCTACATTCCAGATATTCAGCGTGATTTTCGAACGATCGCAATTTCTCAGCAAGCAAGAGGCATTGATTTATCGAAGAATGAAA
Organism: Bacillus sp. FSL K6-2431; assembly: GCF_038005165.1. NCBI lineage: Bacteria > Bacillati > Bacillota > Bacilli > Caryophanales > Bacillaceae > Bacillus > Bacillus sp. FSL K6-2431. Next base: position 2,178,498 of record NZ_JBBOSQ010000001.1, read on the forward strand.
AACTGGGGAAACGGATCAAAAATGCGCTGTCGATTGTGATGCCGTTGATATTTTCTAGCCTAGAGCGGATTGAGACCATCAGCAATGCGATGGAGCTGCGCGGTTTTGGAAAGCATAAAAAACGCACATGGTTTACGGCGAAAGACTTTCAAAAAGCAGATTATGCTGCGTTATTGTTTGTTGGCGTGGTGCTGATCGTGTCGTTAGTGATTACATTTGTTAGAGGAACGAGATTTTATAATCCGTTTATATAGAAAGAAGCCTTCACACAGGAGTGGAGGCTTCTTTGTTTTGTTTGTGGATAAAAGGTGTGGAAAATAGTAAAAGACTATTAACATGTGAATAAATCGGTTATATTGAACAATGAGCGAAATAATGTGAATAACCGGAGAACATATTGGAGGAATAAGAAACTTATGAACAAAATATTTTATGCTTGTGCAGAACATATAGAAACCGTACTAGACATGTACATAGATGATCACGAAACGCCGCCAGAATTCAGAAAAATCGAACATACACACAGTTTATCCACAACCTGTGAATTGTGCGATGAACCTGCAATATATATAGTGGGGAACGAATGATCGGACACAAAATACACAAATTTTATCCACAATTGTTGATAACATATATGAATAACTTGTTCTTAAGGTGGGGATGACCTGTGAATATATCAATTATCACAGTAGGAAAATTAAAAGAGAAATATTTAAAGCAAGGCATAGCCGAATACACAAAACGATTACAGGCCTATGCGAAACTTGAGATCATTGAGCTCGCGGACGAAAAAGCACCCGAACACCTCAGCGAGCAAGACATGAAAATCATCAAAGACAAAGAAGGCGAACGCATCCTAAGCAAAATCAACCCAGACGCCCATGTCATCGCCCTCGCCATCGAAGGAAAAATGAAAAGTTCCGAAGAATTAGCCGATACAATAGATAAGCTGGCAACATACGGAAAAAGCAAGGTGTGTTTCATCATAGGCGGATCCCTTGGATTAAGCGATGCTGTGATGCAGCGTGCAAATGAGAAACTGTCATTTTCGAAAATGACGTTCCCGCATCAGTTGATGAGGCTGGTGTTGGTTGAGCAGGTTTATCGGGCGTTTCGGATTGTGCGGGGGGAGCCTTATCATAAGTAATTGTAGGTTATGAAATTAATGAGGTGGTAATTTGAGGAATAAAGAAGATTTTTACGTTGATATTAAAAATAGAGCATTGGCTATTTATGAACAGTATCAATTTATTATAAAAGAAATTTCAAAGAACAAAACCAACACTTTTAAATATAAACTAAATTTTTATCTTAAGGAAGATGTAAATTTAGGTGGAAAAGCATGGTCTGAAAAATTTACTGATAATATTATAATAAATAAAGGTGTTATAGATAATTTTTTTGATTATTTATATAGTATTACAAAGATGAGAAGCGACCTTTTAATAAAACAACTACATTTTAACCAAGAGGAGGTCACTGATGATTTATCTTATGAAATGGTTAAATTTGATGATAATGGAAAAGCTAATGTTTTTGATAGTAAAGTTATAGATACTAAATTAGCTGGATTGCTTACTATATTTGTATCAAGGTTTATAATAACACATGAATTAGGACATTTACTCAATGGACATTGCGAATACCTAAATTCAAAAGATAGAAATTCCATCCAATTTATTTCGATGTTTGAAAAAAATAATAATAAAAAATCACGAAGTATCTCTCCATTAGACTTAAGAACTTTAGAAATGGATGCAGATGCTTTTGCTGCCACAGATAATTTCAGAAATTTAATAATACTTTACGACCTTTTTGAAGAAAGGGTAGATAGTGACTTAAATATTAAACCGATTGAGTTATTCTATTGGTGGTCATTTGCGGTAAGAAGCAATTTTTTAATTACGCAAAGAATTTTAAAAGATGAAGAATATGAAGTCGATAAAACTCATTTGCCAAGTGTAGCACGCTGGATTCTAATAATAGAGTCAATTTTAGATAGTATAGAAAATGATATATATAAGATAAACTATAGGGATAAAGACAGTAAAGATAAATTATTACAATCCTTAATGAGTGGGTTTAGTTATGCTGAGAGGTGCTATAATGAAAGTTTTTATACAAATTATAATTGTATAGAAGAAACTATTAATAGTGAAGATTACAAACAATTTGTAACAGCAACTCAAAAAAACTGGGAAAAACTTCGTAATGAATTGGATAAATTCTCAAGATTACCACTCTTCATAAATAACGTGCATAAAGATGAATAAACATTTGTTATCTATTGAAGAAAAGCAGATGAATAGTCTATACTTAATTAATAATAACATGATATAAAAGATAATCTTTTATAGGGAAATTATAGATTTATTCTAAAATTACTATTTTTATTCTAATTAAATAGTAAGTTAAATTACATTTCATATATACGGAATATAAAATATTGTAAATTTTTAATTCGTTTAAAAAGTTGAAATTCCACTTCGAATTTTTATGTTATAAATACAAAATTTGCAGGTCAAGATATTGAATGACAAAAGGTGGGGTACAATCTTGAAATTACTATAATGCTGTTCTAACTGCAAAAAATCATACAAGGTGTGTTCATTATGAATGAAATCATGGAATATATAGAAAATCTAACAAGTGAAGTTAATTTGTCTCTTTCTTCATCAGAAAAAAAAGAAAAGGGTCAATATTTTACTTCTAGCTCTATAGCAACTTTTATAGCTTCAAACGTTAATATTAAAAAGGATAAGTTGCGAGTGTTAGATCCTGGTAGTGGATTAGGAGCATTGAGTGGGGCTTTAATTCAAAGAATTATCACTCAGAGAATAAGAGTAGATATTGATTTAGTGTTATACGAAAAAGATAAGAAAGTAACTCCACATTTAAGATCAGTTATGGAATTATGTAAAAAAAAGATGCATGAATGTGGTAATGAATTTGAATATACAATCCTAGAAGAGGATTTTATTCTTGATAATAGACTTACGGTTGAAAATGACTTATTTAATGAATCATTGAATTATGAAAAATATGATGTAATCATTAGTAATCCTCCATACTATAAAGTTAAGAAAGATCACGTATATTCAAGGATTTTAGCAGATTATATACATGGTCAACCTAATGTGTATTTCATGTTTATGATTATTGCGTCAAAACTTTTAATTAACGAAGGACAACTTATATTTATTACTCCACGTAGTTATTGTTCAGGAGCCTACTTTGAAAGGTTTCGCACAAAATTTTTTGATTATATTGATCCAGATCACTTTCATCTATTCAATAAACGTAAAGGTAATTTCAAGGGTGAAAGTGTACTTCAAGAAAGTATAATTTTGAGTGGTTTCAAACGTGATAGAAGGCCTCTGTTTATAACAATAAGTTCATCGGATGATTTAAATATAATTGATAGTTATCAGCATCACTCTTTTGAAAAAGAATTAATTATTGACTCATCGGATCAAATTAATCTTATACGTCTTCCAGTAAATGAAGAAGACGAGGAGATTCTACACATGTTTGATAGTTGGAATAATAATCTTACATTAATGGACATGGAAATTTCCACAGGCCGTGTAGTTACATTCAGAAATAAAGATAATATCGAGGAATACAATCCTAAAAGGAATCATCCTTTAATCTTTATGCAGCATTTGAAAAATCAAAAAGTGCATTTCCCTTCCGATAATGGTAAAGATTTAGGTGTTAAGGATAGTGGACATAATGTTCTGGTTCCATCAAAAAACTATGTGCTATTGAAAAGGTTTACTTCTAAAGAACAGACTAAACGTATAGTTTGTGCATCTTATCTTAAAAAGCATTATGATTACAAATTTTTAGGGATTGAAAATCACTTGAATTATATACACAAATATAATGATGATTTAAGTGAGGAAGAGGCTATGGGAATTTGTGCTTTTTTAAATTCTTCTTATGTAGATAAATTCTTTCGTATAATTAATGGTAATACTCAAGTCAATGCTTCTGATATTAGACCGTTACCTTTTCCTAACTACGAATTTATATTGGAAATAGGTAGAAAAATTCTTGAGGAAGAAATAAAATACAGTGACATAGATTCTCTAATAAAGGAAACGTATGAAGGTGAGAAAATGGAAAAAGCAGATATATCTGAAAAAGGAAATAAAAATAAAGAACAACAAGCTATACAAGCATTAAAAGATTTAGGTTTACCTGTTAAGCAGCAGAATACTCGCTCAGCACTAACATTATTGGCTCTATTAGGAGTAAAAGAGGAAGATTCTTGGGAAGATGCAGGTAAGTATCACTTAAGAATTGTAGACATCATGGAGTTTATGGCTAATCAGTATGGTAAGGTTTATGCACCCAATAGTCGCGAAACTATCAGAAGACAAACAATTCATCAATTTGAACAAGCGAGAATTATTGATCGAAATCCCGATGATCCCACACGCCCTACTAACAGTGGAAATACTGTATATGCAGTAACCGATGAATTTCTTCATCTTATTAAATCATATAATACAGAAAAGTGGGCAGAGAATTTATCTGTATTTAAAAATCAATTTTCTACATTGACCGATAGATATAAAAAGACAAAAGAGATCCACAGGGTTCCAGTAAAAGTTTCTAGAAATAATACTTTATACATGTCATCAGGAGAACATAATGTACTGCAAAAACACATTATAGAAGATTTTGCTGCAATTTTTGCTCCTGGATCAGAACTGTTGTATGTAGGAGATACCAGTAACAAAAAATTGTACTTAGATGAGCAAAGAACGGAACAATTAAATATTCCCACATTATTACATGATAAGCTACCAGATGTTGTCTTGTATTCTCAATCTAAAGATTGGATATATCTTATCGAAGCCGTAACTTCTCATGGTCCTATTTCTAACAAAAGGGTTTACGAATTGGAAAAAATATTGGAAAACTGTAAATCTGGTCGTATATATGTTACTGCTTTTCCAGATATGTCTGTTTTTAAAAAGTATGCAACAGATATTGCCTGGGAGACAGAGGTATGGTTTGCGGATAATCCAGAGCATATGATGCATTTAAATGGTGACAGATTTTTTGGACCTAGAAACAATAATTAAGGGGTGAAAATATGACTCTTAAAGATGAGATAGAAAAAAAATCAAAAGAGATTCAAACGGATAGTTATTCTATGTCTATCGGTGAGCTAATAAATATGTACAAGGACAACGAACTACAAGTTCAACCTGATTTCCAAAGATTTTTTAGATGGAATGATAATCAAAAGACTAGATTAATTGAATCAATATTATTGGGTATTCCTATTCCACCTATTTTTGTAGCACAAGGAGAAGGTGGAATCTGGGATGTGATAGATGGGCTTCAGAGACTGTCTACAATATTAGAGTTTGTAGGTGTCTTAAAAAATGAAGATGGTATTCTAGAACCTCCCAATGTGTTAGGAAAGACTAAGTTTCTCCCATCACTTGAAGGGAAAATGTGGAACAACACTGAAGTATCAGATAACTCTTTTACAAGTGAACAAAGAATAGACTTTAAAAGAGCAAAGTTGGATATAAATATTATAAAACGTAGCAGCGATGCAGATGCTAAGTATGAGTTATTTCAAAGATTGAATACAGGTGGAACAGCTTTAAGTCCTCAAGAGATTCGAAATTGTTTAATGATTATGTTAGACAAAGAGTTTTATGAATGGGTAGCGGGTTTAAAAGAGGATGAGAACTTTAAAACTTGTTTACCTCTTACAGAAAAGCAAGCTTCACAACAAGAATATATGGAATATGTCATTAGATTCTTAGTATACAGATATTGTGATGTTACCTTAATAAACGGTCAAGATGATATCGGGGAATATCTTACCGAACAAATGATTGAGATTATTGATGATAGTACTTTTGATAGAGAGTTGGAAGGAAAAGTATTTAAAGAGACTTTCAGTTATTTGAACAATTTATTAGCTGATGATGTATTTAAGAAATATGATATAAATAAACAAAAATTTGTAGGACCATTATTAATTGGATCGTTTGAGCTTTTAATTACAAGTATTAGTAATAAACTTGAACAAGTTAAAGCTGAGTCAGAGGAAGATGTTAGAGAGATATTAAAAGGTATTTATGAAAAAGAAGAATTTGCTCAAGCAACTAGACCAGGTACCAAACCCCTAAATAGATTCAAAAAGATGGTTGATTTTGGTCAGGTTATTTTCTAAATGTTGGAATCTAATTTGGAGAGACTTCAAGATAAGTTAAATAGTAAGATATCGTGGAGAAAACAAGAACTTACGTTGTTGCAGAGCCAGATACAGAATTCTAACGGGGCAATGTTAAAGACCTTACTTAGGTCAGGAATAACCTTGCTATATGCTCATTGGGAAGGGTATATAAAAATGGCAGCTAGAGAGTATTTAAAATATTTAAATGGTTTAGAATGTAAATTGGTTGATTTGAAGCAAAATTTTGTTGTCTTACATCATAAAAAATCTATTATAGACGCAAGAGCGTCGAATAACACAACTAAATTTGGATTATTATTTGAAAAAATAACTAACGAAGAGCAAATTTTTAAAGTCAAGGAAAAAGATAAAATTATTATTACCACGGAGAGTAATCTTAAGTATGAAGTATTAGAAGAGATACTTTATAGTTTAGCGCTTCCTAAAAAAAATTTCGAATTGAAAAAAGCTTTTATAAATCAAAAGCTATTAGAGCAAAGAAATAAGATTTCACATGGAGAATATCTTGAACCATATAAAGGTAATGAGCAAGATGCCAAAAATGAATTCAAAGAATTATACCATATAGTTCTAGCACTAATGGATGAATTCAAAGAAGAAATTATAAAGGCTGGTCGTAATAAGGCATATTTAAAATAAGTTTGAGATTCAACATATAATTCGAGCGGATATGTAAGGAGAAAAAGTACTTATCAATTAAAAAGTTGTTTTCTTTCTTAAATTATAAATTAACTTTTTTAGAATAGATATTTACATCCTAATAAAATCTTATACGCAATTATAGAAAGCAGGCACACCATGCACACAATCAAAAAAATAGGCAAAACCTTCTCCTACATCACACCAGTATCACTCACCGACCGCCCCATCCTAGGCATGGTCGTAGGCAATAACAAATCATTAATGATCGATGCCGGCAATTCTGAAGATCATGCAAACTATTTCATCCAAAAGACCTTAAAACAAGAGAACGCCAAGCCAGATCTCGTGGTCCTCACGCACTGGCATTGGGATCATATTTTTGGTCTGTCTGCGCTGCCTGATACGGTTTCAATTGCTTCTGCAAAGACCAGAAAGGAAATGGAGAAGCTTCTTCCGTTTTCTTGGTCAGATGAAGCGATTGATGAGCGGGTGAGGGAAGGAACGGAGATTGAGTTCTGCGCGAAGGCCATCAAGGAAGAATATCAGGATCATCGAGATATTCAGGTGGTTTTACCGGATGTCACGTTTTACCGTCGGATGGAGATTGATCTTGGCGGGGTTACTTGTGTCGTGCAACATGTTGGGGGCGATCATGCCGTAGATTCAGTGATCGTATATGTGAAAGAGGAAAAAATCCTTTTTCTTGGTGATTGCATTTATCCGAAAATGTATGCCGAAAAAGTACATTATACGGTGAAAGAAATTTTGCGTCTTTTAGATGAGTTAGAAGCTTTTGATGCAGATACGTATATTCCGTCACACCAAAGGCCATGGACAAAAGAGGAGTTTCGTCAGGAAACAGTCAAGCTTCGGATGATAGCGAAATACACTGATCTTTATGGTGGAGATCGGCAGAGAATCGTGAGTGAATATCAAGCATATGTGAACAGAGAACTGAAGGAAGATGAGTTAGAGACGATCGCTTATTTTGTAAATGGTTATTAAATAAATGCGCTAAAAAAAGTCTCATTTGAGTTATGCATCTCAAATGAGACTTTTAAATTTCTACGGCAAACCTACAACATCTTCTGCATCACAAACTGTGACAGACATATTCTTAGCATTAATAATAATGACACAATCCCATGTCGGCTTCATTTGCAGTTCATCATTCTCATCAATACGGATAATTCCTTTAAATTCAACGGTCTGTTCTAGAAAAACCATTTTCTTTTCTGTATCATCTTTGACTGCTGTTAAATGTTCAGGATAGTGAACCGTCCAATCATAAAAAGTGGTTTTCTTCATAGTTCCTCCTGTTGTTTTCATTCGTACAATTCTCCAAATACTTCTTCTGTTTGCCGGATTGTCAGTGATTTGTTGGTTGGATCAATTGCAATGACACAATCCCAAGTCGGTTTGATTTGTAGCTCGTTGTTTTCATCAATTCAGATCACACCGTTTAATTCAATGGATGGCTCTAAAATGACCATCTTCTTTTCATTATGATCTGTTATTGCCGTTAAGTTTGCTTGTAATTGAATGGTCCAATCAAAAAACGTGATTTTTTTCATGAGTTCCCCTCTCAATTTTGTTTATATTTCCATTATAACTTGCATGAGTTCGGACATGTTATTTGATCATTCTATTTTTTGGTATAATTAGATGTAAATAAAGAATGGATAAATGACTGATAAAAATTTGAATTTAATCGGAGGTACGTATGAAGCAACTATATATGAAGCAGAAAGTATTCAGTCTAACCGGCAGGTTTACGGTAAAGGATCAGCAGGAGAACGATGTGTATGTAGTCGAGGGCAGCTTTATGAAGGTGCCGAAGACGTTCACCATTCTGAATACAGAACGAGAAGAAATTGCTGTGATTACGAAGAAAATGTTTAGCTTTTTACCGAAGTTTTTAGTAGAAGTTGGTGGTCAAGAAGTATTGACGATCAAAAAAGAGTTTACGTTCTTTAAAGCAAAATATTCTATTGATGCTGCGGGTGTAGAAGTGCAGGGTAACTGGTGGGATATGAATTTCCAAGTGCTGCAAAGCGGCGAAGTGATCGGCCAGGTGAAGAAGGAATGGTTTACATGGGGAGATAGTTATAAGGTCGATATTTTGAAAGAAGAAATGGAGCCTGTGATGATTGCGCTCGTTGTTGCGATTGATTGTGTGAAGGCTGATGAAGCAGCGTCTAGGTCTTCGTCGTCGACAACGACGAATTAGAAGAGAATATGGAAAAAAATAAAATCCTCGATAAGCTTAAAGCCAATCGAGGATTTTATTTTTTACGAGTCAAAATTAATAAACCTTATGATTCATATATAATGAATTTTTTAGGTTATTCTCTATTATTTAACTTTAGTGTTATAATAATCAAATAAATTGATTAAGGAGTTTGAAAAATGAAGAAAAAGACGTTATTCATTATCGGTAGTAGTGCAGTTCTTTTACTTATTATGATCTTTTTGGTGGCTGGACGTTCAACAAATCCAGCAGATTTGGCAAAAGAATTTAAGGAAAAAGTAGAAAATGGAGATGCAAATGGCTTAGTTAAATTAGTAAAGCTTCAGAAAAAAGAGATGTCATGGGATAAAAAGAATGCCGAGAGCATTATTAACTATCTAAAAGATGAAAATAAAGAATTTGAAAACCAAGTAGAGTTATTAGAGTATCAAGCAAAGTATTATAATTCAGACGGTGAAGATAGTACATTTACTGAGAGTCTATTTGGAAAAGCCTTCTTGTCTATGGGGCCATTTTTTATAGATAAAGAGAAGGGTCTATTTGGGCGAGAGAAATATACTCTTAAAGCAAGAGCCTATAAGGTAGAAGTCGAAGCTACGAAAGGCGCAGAGCTCTCTTTTAATGGCAAGAAAATCAATTTAGAAGACAATCATTCTAAACTTCTAGGCTATTATGGACCAGGTGTGTATGAAGTAAAAGGAGAAAAGAAGTTTAACTATACAACAGTAAAGGATGAAGAGGAATTCACACTTTTTGATGCGAATTCTTTTGAAAAAAAAGTGAGCCTTAGTTTTTCAGGTGATAATGTAGGTGTTTCTTCATCTATACCTAATACTGAAATAATAGTAAATGGTAAAGGAACAGGAGAGAAAATAGAGAAAGGTACTACATTTGGTCCTGTGAAAGATGGTATTACACTACAAGGTAGGGCTGAATTTCCTTGGGGAGAGGGCAAGAGTAAAGAATACGAAGTAAAAGTTGAGGAAGATACTGACTCATCTTCTTTTTTTGGTGGATCAAAGGAGCAGTATGATTTAACACCCAATCCAATTATTGATAAAACGTTTAAAGAAAATATAAAACAAGAGATAAATGATTTCGCAAAACAGAGGGTTGAGGCTAAAAATTCGAAGGATGCAAATAAGTTAAAAAACGTGTCTGATAATCTTAAAAAAGAATATATAAAAGTAATTGCTGATTATGATGCAAATAATTATTATGAAGGAAAGGCACTGGGTACGAGAATTGATTTTTCAAATGCCACCTATGAATTAGGAAGTGGCGGTTCCCATTTGGTACATATTCCAGTAGAGTTTCATGTTAAAGAAAGAGAAGTTTTTGAATACGTTGACAGTGAAAGCGAAGAGGGATTTTCGGAAGTTGAACTTACTTTGGAATATATGGAAGATAAAAAAACATGGTTAATAAGTAGTGTTGAAGATGATTATTCAACTAATGATGAATATATGACTAGCACAGAAGTAGAAAAAACAACTTTTTAGTATGGATAGTTGTAATATATACAGAGAGTCATTCTGTGGTTATTTAACGGAAGAAGAGTGCTTCAAAGCACTCTTTTTCCGTTCTTTTAGAACAAATCATAATTGTTCTTACAAAAATTAATTAAGCCTAAATAAATATAAAAGAGGTGACCAAACTGATCACATTCCAATACAAAGTATTTCTAACAGCCGTCGAATGCGGCAGTTTTACAAAAGCTGGGGAGAAGCTAGGACTAACGCAGTCTGGGGTCAGTCATAATATTGCGAAGCTTGAGTCAGAGTTAGGGGTAGTGCTGCTTCGGCGGAATCGAAATGGGCTGGCGTTAACGGACGCAGGTGAGCGGGTGATGCCGCATATTCGGCAAATCATCCACCATGCGGCATTGCTTGAGCAGGAGGCGGCGTTGATTCAAGGGATGGAAGTGGGGATTATCAAGATCGGAACGTTCTCTAGTTTTTCTTCAAAAATGCTTCCGCAGCTGATTCACCGTTTTACCAAAGGGTATCCCAATATCCAGGTAGAGTTATATGAAGGTGGTTATGAGGAGATTGAGGAATGGATTGCGTCTGGCACGGTTGATGTCGGTTTTTTAACGCAGCCATCAAGAGAATTTGAAACTGTTCCACTTTTCCAAGATGAATTGGTGGTGCTCATGCAAGAGGATCATCGCTTCCATACGAAGAAAGTGATAGAAGTTGACTCGTTACATGATGAATCATTCATTATGCCAAAAGCGGGCTGTGATCTGCTCATTAAGAAATTATTAAAAGAAAGAGGCGTGAAGCCTCAAGTTTTGTTTGAAATTGGAGACAACAATACGCTCATTTCTATGGTTCAAGAAGGGCTCGGAGTGACCATCATTCCGACATTCATTTTGCCGCCGCAAATGTCTCATACGAAAGTCATTCCACTTGAGACAAGCGTCTATCGTGAGATCAACTTGGCGTTCAAATCATTCAAAGCAGCATCCCCATCGGCTAAAAGATGGATCGAAGTGGTCAAAGATCATTTCAAGTAAAATCAGCTTGAACGAGATGCCTCCCATTCAAGCTGATGGTTTATAAGGTCAACACACCGCGAATAGTGATAACCGCCGCGCCTGCCACTTTGATCTCAGGCTTTGATTCATTCGGAATGACCGTGATACGAAGGATGCCAGGTCTGCCGATGGCATCCCCTTGGGCAATGTGCAGGAGAGTGGTTTCTTGCTGAGAAATGATACCTTCCAAATAAAGATAGCCAGCCAATGCTCCGTTTGCTGCCCCCGTCACCGGATCTTCGGGTATACCGATCCCAGGTGCAAAATCCCTCGTGTAAAGATCAACCTCTTTTGTGGTGTGAAATGAATAAAGGTGAGTCGTCGTGATATTTTGTTCTTTATTCATTTTCCCTAAAGCGGCTAAGTTCGGTGCCGTTTGGTCAATGTCCTGTTGGTGCTTCATCGGAACGAGAAGATGCCAGTTTCCGGTGTTTGCTAATTTGATAGGATAAGATGGATCAATGCGGTCACTGCTGACACCAAGCATGTCACTCAGCTCTTCTAAATCGATGACAAAATCTCGCGTCTTCGGTGTCACCTGCGTCATTTCTACATCAACGACCTTGTCATTTTCTTCGTGCCATACAACAGGAACATTGCCAATCTTCGTTTCTAACACGACCCCTGTTTTCTCTTTTGCCAGCCCAAGCTCCGTCGCCAAAAGCCAAGTCAATCCAACAGTCGCATGCCCGCAGAAATTAACCTCTTCCGTCGGTGTGAAGTATTTGACCCGATAATCAGCTTCTTTATCATGTGCAGGCAGCAAGAAGACAGATTCCGGTAAATTCAACTCTTTGGCGATATTCTGCATCTCATCCTCCGTTAAAAGATCACCATCCAACACGACCCCAGCAGCATTTCCTCCAAATTTCTCAGTTGTAAATGCATCGACATGGTACACTCTAATGTCTCTCATATAATGAATCCTCCTGTACATTCTTGTTACGTTTATCATAAGTTTGTTCAATGCATTCGTAAAATGAATCTTTTTGATACTTTAAATCGGAGGTGTTCATGTAAGGGGATGAGTTTTCTCAGAATACAGGTTTGAGTAAAGTATAATGAAAGAAAAAATAAAGCGAGGGATGCATGATAGCTATGGGTGGATACATCAATATGGGAATCGTTTTTTATGAGGCCATTCATTTACCAAATACTTTTCGCCAATTGTCTGATTATCTAGCTCAAAAAGAAATGTCTATTACCAAAGTAAAGTTTAGTCAGGATCCTGATGGCGAAATGTGGATTGAACACAGAATAAAAGAAAATACCATCAAAGACGATGTCTTTGATGGTTATTATATGGAGTTTGTATTGTCGGGATCGAAGCTAAATGATATGACCATCAACATACAAAAAGAAGCAGGTTACGTAGGGTTCGTTATCTCTTTAAAGTGGACAGAGGTTGTTTCTCATGATGTCATTCGTCTTCAACAGGGGATCAAACGCTGTCTTGTGGATCTTTATCATACGCTTACGTTTGAATATGCTTTCACTGGACATGAAATTGAAGTAGAGATTCATCCAGATGAGTTCGAAAAGTGCCTGCAAGAACAGCATGCTTTTCCGGTTGCTCTAATTGGCAAAAGAGATCATATAGACATTTATTATGGTGATGTGGCGATTGACGGCATTTCTTCTCAAGAAAGAAGGAGGGAATGTGTAAAGATTGAAAGGTAAATCGTAAGAAAGCCTCCTGATTGTCTCAGGAGGCTTTTTCCATCCATCACCCATAATAATTATTCGCCTGAATAAAAAATTGGGATTGCATGTAGTTATATGTGATTTTCGAGAAATCGAAAGGCTGGCCGTTTGTGAGATGAAAGACGGTTTCGACGCGGAGAGCGGGATCGTCTTGTTTGAGGCCGAGGTGTTTTGCTTCGGTTTCATTCAGTTTGCCCACTTGTAAGTACATATCGGAAAAGCCGACTTTGAGCCCAAGGCCTTCACTGATGAATTTAAAAACAGAATCGGCGGCAATTTCTGTGTTGAGATAGGGAATGATGGTTTTTCTGTAATAGGATTCTTCTAGACATAAGGTTTGTCCATTGATGTAACGGATGCGTTTGAGGTAAAAAACATCCTCATCTTGTTCAATATTCAAATTAAGCGCTGCTTCTTCAGGCGGTTTGATGGTGTCTAGCATTAAAACCTCTGAAGTCAGTTGAAATTCCTCTAAATCTTTTTTAAACCCTTGATTGGATAAAAGGCTGATGTAGCCCTTGCGTCTGTGTCTTCGAACAAAGATGCCGCTGCCCCTCACTTGATAGATAATTCCTTTTCTTTCGAGTAGGTCTAATGATTTGATAATGGTGCTTTTGCTCACAGCAAATTGGCTCATGAGGGTTTCAAGTACAGGAAGCTTGTCCCCTTGCTGCAGCTCATGGGTGACAATATATTTTTCAATATCGCTCGCAATTTGTTGATACTTTAACATAGCCATTCCTCTTTGTTTTCACGATTTATTTTCTTTGATTATAGCACATACCGATTTTTCTTTGATATGTTGATTAAAATTATATATGTATTTATAAATTGTAACGGTATAATTATAATGTACATATACTAGTGGTGATACAGCCAACGGACGTCATGATCACAATTGTGAAATAGGAGGAATATATAATGACATTACCAAAAGATTTTCTATGGGGCGGAGCATTAGCTGCACATCAATTCGAAGGTGGATGGAATGAAGCAGGAAAAGGCCCAAGTGTTGTGGATGTAATGACAGCTGGTGCCCACGGAGTACCGAGACAAATTACGGAGTCGATAGAAGACAGCAAATTTTATCCGAATCATGAAGCAATCGATTTCTACCATCGTTACAAGGAAGATATCGCGATGTTTGCCGAAATGGGGTTAAAATGCTTGCGTACATCGATCGGCTGGAGCCGAATTTTCCCAAAGGGAGATGAAGCGGAACCGAATGAAGCTGGTTTACAATTCTATGATGATGTATTTGATGAACTGCTCAAGCATGGCATCGAGCCTGTGATTACACTGTCTCACTTTGAGATGCCGCTTCATTTGGCAAGAGAATACGGCGGATTCAGAAGCCGAAAAGTCGCTGAATACTTCGCGAAATTCGCTGAAGTGTGCTTCAATCGTTACAAGGACAAAGTCACATACTGGATGACATTTAATGAAATCAATAACAAAATGGATGTCAACAACCCGCTGTTTCTATGGACAAACTCAGGGGTATCAGTCAAAGAAGGCGAAAATGCCAAAGAAATCATGTATCAAGCAGGACATCATGAATTACTTGCAAGTGCATGGGTAGTAGCAAAAGGCAAAGAAATCAATCCTGCTTTTCAAATTGGTGCAATGGTATCTCACGTACCAATCTATCCGTATTCCTCAAATCCAGAGGATGTCATGCTTGCTGAAGAATATATGAGACAACGCTATTTCTTCCCAGATGTACAAGTTCGAGGCTACTATCCGAGCTATGCACTGAAAGAATTCGAACGCGAAGGCTATCATATTCCGTTTGAAGAAGGCGATGAAGAAAGCTTAAGAAAAGGAAAAGTAGATTATCTTGGCTTTAGCTACTACATGTCGACAACAGTTAAAAGTGATGCAGTGTCTGATAACGACGGAGATATTGTCAACGGAGCCCTTCCGCATGGTGTAGACAATCCTTATATCAAATCAAGTGACTGGGGCTGGTCCATTGACCCGACTGGCTTAAGATATACGTTGAATCGTTTTTACGATCGTTATCAAATCCCGCTCTTCATCGTTGAAAATGGGTTTGGTGCTATAGATCAAGTGGAGGAAGACGGTTCCATTCATGACCCAGAACGAATTCAATATCTCGCTTCTCATATTGAAGCACTGAAAAAAGCCATCGAATACGACGGTGTTGACCTGATTGGCTACACACCTTGGGGGATCATTGACATCGTGTCATTCACAACAGGCGAAATGAAAAAACGCTACGGCATGATCTATGTTGACCGCGACAACGAAGGCAACGGCTCAATGAAGAGACTTAAAAAAGATTCGTTTTCTTGGTACCAAAACGTCATTGCCACGAATGGTGAAGAAGTGTAATAAAGAAAAAATAGAAGCCCGGATGAGCGTGGTATATGCTTGTTCGGGTTTTTCATCGTTTAAGTTTTATTAGTGCCTGAATACAAAGAAAAAAGAGAGTAATGGCCACACAATAGTTCGTTGGATTGTGAAAGACCTTGATGTTCAAGGATATTTGAAGAAGGATCCAAAGGCCGAACATCACCATAATAGCAGGAATGATTCTTTTATACACATTGTTTCGAGAGTGGTTTGTTTTTAGGTATCGCAGCAGAGGTTGAAAAGAGATAAAGATATGAATAGGTTTCATTACATGATTTGGTATAATTGATCTATAAAAACGTTAAATGGTAGATGAAGAATAGGAGTTGTTGTAATGAATCATACTTTGCAAATGGGAGCCAATACCGTACTAAACTCTCCAAAGGGACAGGTATCCATCAGCTATGAAGTGTCATCTGAAATTGATATTTCTTTAACGGCGTTTCTTTTAACAGATTCGGATCAGGTTGAAGGAGATCATGGCATTATTTTCTACAATCAACCAGAGAGTGCTTCGGGTGCAGCGGCACTTTTACCAGCAGAGGTATCAGGTCAATTGAAAAGGCATCAATTGAATTTTGATATGAGCAAAGTGCCTGCTGGAATCACAAAGATGGCTATTACATTAACAGAAGATCAAGGAACGGGCTTTTCTCAAGTGAAGCATTTGCAAGCAGAAATTCGAACAGGTGACGAGGTGTTTTATCTAACACCAGTAAACTTTACAAATGAAAAGGGCATTGTCGTGGTAGAGCTGTATATAAGAAATGGTGATACGAAAGCACGATCAATCTGGCGAGGTTTCGATTCTGGACTGGAAGGGCTATGCAAGCTTTATGGTGTGGAGGTTGAACCTGATGAACAGGATATTTCTACACCTCAAATGGCTCCTGAAAAACAACCAATTGATGGCCCTGCTCAAACGAAGACAATGACTAAAGAGAAAGTTGTTGCACCTATCAGTTTAGAAAAAGTTCAAGGTAAAATTAGTCTAGACAAAGGTCATAAACCGATCATAATAGAGAAAACGCCTGAGATCACAGCGACAGTATCTTGGGAGTCCGGCACCGATTATGATATTTATGCATTGGTCTACACAAAGTCAGGAAAGCAAGTAGATGTGGCTATGTTTGGTGCGAAAGGAATTTCTGCTCTCAAAAGTTACGGCAACGGAGCTGTTGAGCATATGGGAGATGTCGGTAGAGACCATGAATCAATGAAAACAGAAGTTATTAAACTACGGTTAAATGATGATATCCTTGCTGTCGTTCCGGTTGTTTATTCTGCTCAATCAAACGGGACAGGTTCTTTTTATAGATATAGAGTATCTATGAGTATCGATAATCATCAAGGAACGTCTGTGACGATTCATTCCAAACATGCCAATGACAATGATCGTATTTATTCTTGTGTGCCAGGTATGCTTCAAAATACAAATGATGGTGTGATCATCCGCCCACTTGAGCTTTATAGCAAACCAAACTCTGAGCGGAGACCTAAATTAAAAATGAAGTCTTCTAATGAAATTGAGGTATTGATGGATAAAGGACCTGTCAATGATTATAAATAAAACGGATGTATGGCTAGACAGAGCAAAGTGCTTTGTCTAGCTTATTTTATTTAGCCCGTTAAATAGAGAGTCTATTCCGTTTTTTATGTCAATTAACCTATTTTTCCGTTTTGGTGGACACGGTAAAATAGACTTTATGATCAATAATAGAGGGAGTGACTTCTTCTGGGGAAGATACTTGATGCAAAAGCACTAACAAGTGCCATGAATGCAAGGGCAAAACACTACCAGGAACTCCGTGAACAAATGGTAGATTTAAAAAAAGCATTACAAGGTGTTGCCAACCTCGGTGATGACTTCACTATAACATTAAAAGTTTCTATAAAGAGCTGGCTGGAAATGTAGACATGTTTATCAGCTTCATTGATAAGCAAAAAGCCTTTCATGAAGGTGTTTCTGGGACACTGGATGATACAAACTTTGGTGGCGATACCTTTGTAGAAGAACACTTTTTAGACAACGCTGTACATATGGGCATCAAAAACGCCAAAAGCATTGTGAAGGATCAAAAAAAGGCACTCAAAACCATTTTTCAAGACATTGACGACCTCATTTCGCTAGAAGTATTTGATAGTCAAACCTTTGATGATAAAATCGCAGATGCAGAAGACGAGTGGAAAAAGACGGTTAAAGATCTAAGCGAGCTTGATCAAAATTTAAAAGATGAATATGCTTTGTCAGAGACGGAGCAGCAAGCTACAATGGCATTGTACGCTGAAATGATGAATGCGACAAATGACGGAAAAGCGATTTCACCTATGAATTTTGACAAGAAAGCGTATCAAAATAGCGAAATCTACAAGGCAAAAAGCGAAATTGAAAAGCAAACTTCTGAATATCTGAAAATCAAAAAAGAACAAGAAGATGCCCGCGAGATCGCAAAGGAACAAGAAGCCCTCGCCAACCGCCCTTGGTATGAAAAAGCACTCGATTATGGCGGAAACATCGTGAATGAACTGACAGGTGTGAACGATGCAAAACGTGCCGCAACAGGCGTTGATCCAATCACAGGGGAAGAACTCACCGCAGGTCAGCGCGTCGCCGCAGGCGGTATGGCGGCCGCAGGCTACATCCCAATCGTCGGCTGGGCAGGACGCATTTTCAAAGGCGGGAAGGCCGTCTATAAAACGACCCAAGTCACATCAGCCGCAGTCAGGGCGGTCGATATCTACAAAACATCACAAAAATCCTTTGACGCCTTAAAAACATCGCAAAAAGGACTATATGGCCTCACCGCCACCAACGGCTTCAGCGAAGCGATTACAGGCCGAGACATGTTTGGAAATAAGATCTCGAAAGAACAGCAGGAAGCGAGTATGAACGCGGCGTTGGGAATGCTTTTGCCGTTTGGGGCGAAAGGGTTTCATGGTAAAATGGGATTTAAGAGTGCTGATAGAGTTCAAACTGGTGGCAGGGAACTTTCAATAGATGCATATCTAAAACAACTTGATAAAGCAGAAGAAATGTATGAGTCTTTTAGAAAGACAAAAGCTGATATAAAGTCTATATCTAAGAATACTGGAATGCCCGAACACAGGATACAAAGAATAAAGGAGCATTTATTTATAAAAGAGCATATAAAAGAACATGGGGTTGGGCGTTTTGACTCAGATTATCAAATAGCACAAGCCTGGGATAGATTACAAAAAGGTACTTATAAAAAGAATGATATTGACTTGTTAAATCACGAACTTTTTGAATCAAAGTTTGAAGGGATATTCAAGACAGATTACAGGACCGCACATGATAAAACAGTTGAATCTGGGCGTCCATGGTATCCACCAAAGGAGGAATAAAATTGGCTTCGTATGTTTTATTATTAAAGGAATATGAGGATGAAGAAACTGTAGTTTACAAATTTGGACCTAATGAAGAGGTTATGGGTAAAATAGAGTTAAGTAAAATAACTAGGAAGTTTAGAGAGTTAGAGAGCTTGCCAGATCAAAATATTCCCAATGAGTTTTATTTTGATCGAGCGGCTCAAAGGTTGGCAGTATGCCTTGTAAGAGAAGGTGGCATATTTCCAGAAAAAACGGCTTTTGAATCTTAGTACCCACAAAAACCTTGATGGATAGTATCCTTTCAAGGTTTTTTTATTAAGAAAAACAAAATTCATCTTGGTTGAAAGGGTAATTAAATAAAAAAGATCGTACTTTATTTAATTGTTTGATACTTGAAAGGAGACATTTTAAAAGATCAAATTTAAACGTAAACATTTTGTTTGATTTAAAAAGAAAGGTAACTAGTATGAATAACAACAGAAAATCAAAAATCGAAACCTTAAAAAGAAAAAGCAGAAGAAAACACTTAATAAACGAATTAAGCTATATGACACTTCCACAACACCCCTTTTTAGACATCGAAGAAAATCAATTGTTTTGTCAGAAGGTGTTTGCTTTCCTTCAATCGAGAGAACATAAAATCCAAATACATGGAGAACACTATCAAGAGCATATTGAAAAGTCTGTACAAATGTTAAAGGAATGGGTCAGCCAGGTGAAAGTAACTCCTGCACAAGCGCGATTCATGTTTTTTCGAGAGCATGAAATTGAAGCACTTGAAGTGAATGTGAATGAAGTCTTTATTCATTTAAATCGCCTTCTTGAGCAAACAAAATTTTTAAGTGGGTATGGGGATTTTATTTTAGTGGCAGAGGATTTTCGTTTTGGTTTATGCATAGAGCGAACGGAATATTATTATGAGCTAGGTATTTGGGGGTTATAATAATTAACGATGAATAGAGTTGACACATCTTTTAGGGAGTGGAATGAGCCACTCTTTTTTTCTAACGATGGAGTCATACGCTTGATCGATGATTTTCTCTCAAATTTAAGCAATTCACTATCATTACCTTTCACATTCATATAAAATAAAAGCAGTGAAAAATTGAAGAAATGCTTGATACATGAAGGGCATGTAAGCGGTGAGCTGCATGACATGATGAGATGTATGAACGTGAAGGCTGCAAAGCTGTTCTTTCTCACATATGAGATCTTATAAGCGTAACCATTATTTATCACTTCATTGCGATGGTGTTGAGGGGTGTGTCAGGATGAGGAATCCGTATGTGAGAACGGCTTCTAGTCTTTATATCAATTATTTTTTATTAGGGATGGTCAATATTATATTGGCTTCCAATATGCCATTTTTAATCAAACAGTTAAATACCAATAGTGCAGGAATTAGTTATATGATTTCGGCGCTTGGCATTGGTAGGGTACTCACGTATGGTTTATCGGGTGTGCTGTCAGATCGTTTTGGGCGAAAGCCGGTCATTTTGGTTTCGGGTGTGCTGATGGCGGTGTTCCTCATCGGAATTCCGTTGTCTCCAAATTACCAAATCGCGTTTGCGTTTGCGATTTTGGCAGGGGTCGCGAATTCAGCGATGGATGCAGGGACGTATCCTGCATTAATGGAGGCTTTTCCGCAAAACTCGGGATCTGCGAATGTGATGGTGAAGGCCTTTATATCCATTGGGGCAACCATCTTGCCATTGGCGATTTTCTTTTTAGCAGAGCATGATTTGTTTTATGGAATAGCATTTTTTGTTCCTGCTCTGATCTATCTTGTGAATGTCTTGATGCTGTGGACCTTGCCGTTTCCGAATCATCGCAAGGTAGAGCAAGTTCAGGTAACGGAGAATGACGGACTTCCGCGCTTCTCGACAGAGCCTACATTTTGGAGAGAAGGGA
This sequence comes from Bacillus sp. FSL K6-2431, assembly GCF_038005165.1. Taxonomy (NCBI): domain Bacteria; kingdom Bacillati; phylum Bacillota; class Bacilli; order Caryophanales; family Bacillaceae; genus Bacillus; species Bacillus sp. FSL K6-2431. The sequence goes on from NZ_JBBOSQ010000001.1 coordinate 2,199,513, forward strand.
TCGCACTCATTGTGATCAGCTTTACGTCAAATGGACTGTATGCGTTGCCGCAAATTTGGCTTCCTACGTACGGTGAGGCCATCTTAGGGATGGCATCGGGCAGTGCTGTGAAACTGCTCAGTTACTATAGCATGGGCGGGCTGCTGTCTGTCGTGATGCTCGCATTTCTGTTGCGCCGTTTTGTCCGTCCGGTCACTGTACTGCTGATCTATCCAATCATTACGCTTGTTTCCATTTGTGTGCTCTTGGTCGTGAAATCCCCAGTCATCGGAACCGTCAATGCTTTTGTATTAGGATTTTCAACAGCAGGAGTTTTTCAGCTGACGTTAACTGTGATGGCTGAATTCTTCTGGAAAAACAAAGGGACGATGACAGGAATTATCTCCACAGCGGGCGGTGTGTCGGCTATCGTCATTCCGGTCGTAACAGGTTTAATTCAGAGTCACTTGTCCATTTTACAAATCTTTATGTTCGATGCAGTGGTGGCTGTTGGGGCCATTATCGGCGCACTGTATATCCTGTATCGATACCGCCAAATCATGGTACATGATTAAAAAAAAGACGACCTCCGCTGGAAGTCGTCTCAGCGTGTAGACAAACCCTCGCATTCTTTGTCAGGGCTGTGCTCCTGTGCTCGCCCTTCCTAGACTGCAAAGGTTTTCTATCACGCTGAAAAGAAGACAAAGGGCTAAAATGAAGATCATTTTAGCCCTTTGTCAATAATTTAAGACGACCTCCGCTTAGGAAGTCGTCTTTCTTTTGTATTAGAAACGGTCGTTTTCAAAAAGAATCTGTTTCACTTGATCAACTGGCATATCTTCACCAGTAAAGAGTTTGTAAGCAAGTGCACCTTGCCATAGCATCATGCCAAGACCGTTAATGGTTTTGGCGCCAGCTTCCTGTGCTTGAGCAAGGAGCTTTGTTTTTTGCGGATTGTATACGACATCTGTCACGATTAAATCTTCACGCAGAACATCAAGCGTATCATCGATGATGCTGAGCTGATCTAGTGGTTTCATGCCAAGGCTTGTCCCGTTTGCTAAGATTGCACTTTCTGCTACTTCACGGCGGAACGCGTCTTTGTCTTCAAGTGGGAAAATGTTCGCTTTGACACCAAATGATTTCATTTCTTCGTTGATGTACGTCACATTTTCTTCAGCTTGAACAAAATATTGATCATTACGAGCAAAAATACTAATTTCACGAATACCAGATTGTGCAAGCTGAATCGCAATCGGAGTAGCGGCACCGCCTGAGCCAACGAGTGTGACCTTTTGTCCAGCTAATTCAACGCCATGCTCAATCAAGTTTCTCACGTAGCCAAGACCATCTGTGTTGTAGCCAATCAGCTTGCTATCCTTGTTCACAACGGTGTTGCTTGCACGTGTGTATCTTGCAGAATCGTCTAGTTCATCTAAGTAATCCAATACTTTCATTTTGTTCGGCATAGAGACGTTAAATCCAGCAGCACCCATTGCTTTCATACCGTATACGGCTGCTTCTAGTTCATCATTCCCTACTTCAAATGCGAGGTAAGCATAGTTGATCCCTGTTAGTGTATAGCCAAGGTTATGCATCCGTGGTGATAGGCTGTGCCCGATTGGTGTAGCAAGAAGACCGACTAATTTTGTTTTCCCATCAATATTTCGTTCATGTATGTTTGTCATGATTGACATCTCCTTTAATTATCTAAATAATTTTTTCATGCGTCCAAGAACAAAGACCGCTAGCAATACGCTCATAACCGCAATGATCATATCGAAAAATAACGTCATTTTAATATCGTACGTGCTGACCAACCCACTTGTAATGAGCGGCACGAGAATAAACGCGGAGCTTGCCGCAATGTTGACGTAGGATGAAGCCGTTGCTTTGTTTGTCGGGAATAGTTTCATCATGATACTCATCGCCAGCTGGAAGATTCCCGCTGTAAATAGCCCTAAGAAAAAGGTGCTGACAATCACAATGCTGTACGTTTCAATTTGGAATAATGAAAGCATCGCAAGGAATGCTCCAATTGGATAAATAATTGCCACCATAATAGGTGAAATGAATTTATCTAAGACGATCGACAGCAAGAGAACAGACACCAGTGCACCGATACTAAAATAAGATAGAAGCTGTGTGGCTTGTTCTGTGCCAAGTCCGATTAATTTTAACCCGAGCTGCGGAAGCCATGTCTGCCATACGACAAACAATGCAGTCGACGTGAACCCCATGAGCACAACAGCTAAGCCTTCACCAAGCATTTTAGGTTCTTCCTTCATTTGTTCCTGTACTGGAAGGTCACCTTGTGAAGAGACTTGCTTATGGTTCGGGAACGGCATAAAGATTAAGTAAATCCCAACAAGTAAATAAAGAAGCCCTAGTCCAAAGAACGCCCAGCCCCAGAAGATGTCATGTGCAATAAGGAATGCCAGGATAAATGGAAGAACAGTCGCTCCAATTGAAACGGACGCCTTCACTAAAACAGAAGCTGAACTTGCCTTTTTAGGAAACGATTCTGTCAAAGCAGGATATGTTCCCGAATCAAGTAACGAGTTTGCAATCCCAGCAGAAATCGCAAAGATAAATGCTAGTGTATAACTCGTTGTCGTTGGAATACCGATTAAGAATAATAAGTAAAGAAAGTTTCCTGTAATAATGACAGGCTTACGTCCCCAGCGGTCGGCTAACCGGCCTGAGAAAAAGAGAGCAACCAGTTTACCAATTCCGATCGCCGATACAAGCAAGCTGATTTTCGGAATATCCACATGGTAGCGTTCAGATAAGCTGTCCATGTTGGAAGCTACAATAATATTGATCATGCCGAGCATGAAGTAGTTTAAATACATGCCAACAGACGATTTAATATAAGGATTTTTCATGTTCCCACTCCTATATTTGAAACCCTTTAGGGTCAAATTCTTTGTACACCCTTTGTTATTTCCTTAAAAGTAAATAATATGATGCCCATCACAACACCCCTTGTGTAATTGATGAAAAAAATAATGAATATTCATCTGTTTTTCAATTAAGTACATCGTTCTACTGAAATATAAAAAATAATGACAGTCTTAATAAGAAAGTGGATCTTCATGATTTGATCAGAATCAGAAATGATCAATTTAACTGTTGTTGAATGAAAAATAACGAGCTGACGAGATAGGTATAACGATATACTAAAAGAAGCAACGAGATAAATATACTCCTGCGTTTTAAATGTGTCAAGTTTATGACTTTGTGATTTAAAAAAAGAAAAATGAAATAAAGAAATGGTTGACTTGATCAATAAAAAAAGAGAATTGCTGCATGCAATTCTCTTTTTCATCATGAGGGAGCGGTTTCTCTAATATGAAGTTGAGGCTTTAATATCAATCTCTGCAGCTCTTCATCCTGCTCGTTCATTTTATGATATAAAAGGTTCGCTGCTTTTACCCCGATGGATCGGGGGAAGGAGGAAACAGTGGTGAGCGGCGGGTGGTACATCTCCGCTTCAGGAACATTATCGAATCCAACCACATCGATATCTTCACCAGGCTTGATGTCCCGTGCTGACAGTTCTTGAATGACTCCAAATGCGACTAGATCACTAAAACAAAAAATAGCAGTAGGAGGCTCAGGCTGATCAATCACTTGGGCAAGCGCTTCTTTCCCGCCTTCACGAGTAGGTTCTATGTCAATAATAAGAGAATCATCAATCGTCAGATTTTTTTCGTCATGGGCTTTTTTGAAACCTTTCATCCGCTCAATCCAAGTCGATGAGGTCTTGATGCCGCCTAAGAAGGCGATACGCCGATGTCCCTTTTGAAGAAGATGACGAATCGCCATCCAAGCACCTTGTTCATAATCAACGCCGACATAGTCACATTGCACATCTGATAATTCACGATTTGCCAGTACTTTTGGGGTGCGAATTTGATTTAATTGTTTGACCGTTCGTGCAGAGCTTTTTGAAGCTGGGTTTAAAATAATCCCGCCCACTCGGTGCTCTACCATTGTGGAAATGAGCCGCTCCTGTTTATCGACACTGTCAAAGGTCGTACCAAGTAAAACAGTATAGCCCAGTGATTCAAGCGTGGTTTGCACGCCAATTAAAAACTCAGAAATAAAGGTGTTAGAAATATCCGTGACAATCACACCAACGATATTTGAGCTTTTTGACCGCATGTTGGCAGCAACGCGGTCGTATACGTATCCTAAGTCCTCCATGGATTGCAGTACTTTTTTTCGAGTGGCTTCAGAGATTCTAGGATTATTTCGAACAACAAGTGATGCCGTTGAAGTCGAAACACCGGCATGCTTGGCGACTTCCTGTAATGTGACACGCTGTTTGTTCATTTTTTTCATTTGTTTTCACCAACTTCCATGGATTTCCTAACTTTGTTCTTGATCAAGAGGGATTTCTCCAGCAAACGAGCCGAACATCTTTTGATTTATTATACATGAATCAAGAGGGATTGATGAAGTGAAGTTATATGGCTACCACCGTCAATCATAAAAGATTTCCATTGACAGCTTTCTTTTAGAGGCGTAAAATATGAAATTATTCAGAAATAGCAACATTTTAATTAAATAACGAAGGCTATGAATGCTGTGGGTCACACTATGGCAGGAGCAGCTTCTGGAGAGACCGCATGAATGTGCGGCGCCGAAGGGTTCACAATCTCAGGCAAAAGGACAGAAGAGTACGAAATATTGTATTTGTAATGCATGGATGACGCCGTGTATTGCTTTTCGCTATTTTGCTATTCTTTTATGACCGAGAGATTGGAGCGCATCCAATCTCTTTTTTTATGGACTTTTTGAGAGTTCATTATTTCAGTATAAGATCGTGTCGTAGGAGGGCGTTAGCATTGGAACAACAAGAATTGAAACGAGATTTATCAAACCGCCATGTTCAGTTGATTGCAATTGGCGGAACCATTGGAACTGGGCTATTTTTAGGCTCTGGAAAGGCCATTCAATTGGCAGGTCCATCGATCATTTTTGCTTATTTAATTGTGGGGATGGCGATCTTTTTTGTCATGAGGGCACTTGGTGAACTGCTCTTATCGAAGACAGGCTATCAGTCATTAACCGATATTGCAGAGGACTACCTTGGTCCGTGGGCATCCTTTGTGACAGGATGGACGTATTGGTTTTGCTGGATTATGACCGCGATGGCGGATGTTATTGCTGTCGGAGTGTATGTGCAGTATTGGTTTGATATCCCGCAATGGATTCCTGCCATCATTTGTTTGTTGATTTTACTAGGATTTAATTTATTAACGGTGAAGCTTTTCGGAGAAATGGAATTTTGGTTCGCACTCATTAAAGTGATTACGATTCTATTATTGATCGGCGTTGGAATTGTCCTTTTAATCATTGGTTTTCAAACAGATACAGGGCCTGTGACGGTAACAAATCTTTGGTCACACGGCGGATTATTCCCTCATGGTGTCACAGGCTTCTTACTGTCATTCCAAATGGTCATCTTTGCGTATGTGGGAGTGGAACTGGTCGGTGTGTCCGCAGCAGAAACAGCCAATCCGCAAAAAAACATCCCGTCTGCGATTAATAAAATTCCATTAAGAATTCTATTTTTCTATGTGGGCGCCATTTTTGTCTTACTATGTATCAACCCATGGACTGAGCTCAGTGCATCAGAAAGTCCTTTTGTAAAAACCTTTGGGCTGATTGGAATTCCAGTAGCAGCGGGACTCATTAATTTTGTTGTCTTGACGTCTGCGGCTTCGGCTTGTAATAGCGGTATGTTCTCGACGAGCCGAATTTTGTATAATCTCAGTCATCAAAAACAGGGCCCATCTTCCTTTGGACGTCTGAATAAGCACGCTGTTCCAAGTAATGCACTATTCGTTTCAACAATTGTGGTATCGGTCGGTGCTCTCTTAAGCAAGTTAATTCCGGAACAAGCCTTTGGTATTGTCACAACCATCAGTGCCATTTGTTTCATTTGGGTATGGAGTATTATTTTAATTTGCCATTTGAAATATAAAAAAACAAAGCCTGAACTGCATGCAGCATCTACCTTTAAAGCACCGTTCACACCTTTTGTAAACATTTGTGTTCTTGTCCTTTTTGCTGCCATTCTTGTGATCATGCTGTTTGCGGATGCAACACGCCCGGCGCTCTTGTTAACACCGGTTTGGTTTGGTTTCTTATTATTGATTTATGCACGAAAGAAACGCCGTGCATCATAACTGACAGAAAAGCACAGCCTTTGCAGTAGGCTGTGCTTTTGTTCATTTAACGATTTCTAATCCTGAACATATAATTTGCATTCAAAATGATTAAAACAAGTCCAATCACGATGATTGAGAAGAGTTGAGAGTGATTGGCTCCAAGGGAATACACAATCAGAATAAACATGGCACTGGTCAATAAGATGTTCATCATTTGATACGTGTGAAACAGTCCGCCAAGCATCACATGCTTTTCACCTTCGTCAGAAATAGCGAGCAGCTTTTTACTATAATCTTTGTCAGACGGGCTTGGGAGATTGCGATTAGGGTAGACAAGTTGTAGAACGGATATCGCTACATAAGAACTGATAATGGTGACGATAAATAAAGCAACATTGACGAGAATAAGCCAAATAGGCTGTTCGGTAACGATAGCCATACCGGTGGCAATTATGGACAAAATGGTACTCACCGTATTGGATAAAGTCGAATCAGTAAAGGTGCGATACTGTTTTGCTTCGAGTTCATCCTCTTCATCTCCAGATACCGAAAGAGATACTCTTTTCTTCATACGTGAAATCCCTGAAAAACAATAAACAATCAATACAATCGTCAATCCACTGATGACAAGTGTCGCTTCGAATGCAATATCAAGAAGTGTCATTTCAAATTCGGCAGCCAGCAGACAGTAAGCGCCAAGAAAGCCAAGGAGAGCACCTGAGAGCAGTTTGTATACAGTTTTCATGATAGTTCATCCTCCTCGAATAGAAAAATACGTTCAATGGGTTCCTGAAAAATTCGTGAAAGCTTAACAGCGAGCAAGAGAGACGGCATTAATTCATCGCGTTCCATTAAGCTGATGGTCTGACGAGAAACCTTTGCACGCTTGGCAAGCTCAGTTTGGTTCAAACCATCACGTGCACGAAGCTCTTTTAGCCGATTTTTCATTCTGTCACCTCAATTTTGATCTGAATCTTTCTTTGATTGTAAAACATGTTATTCAAATTGACAAGTAAAGTTGTCAATTTGATAAAAATAATTGTCAGATAAGATCATCTTTCTTCAAAAGGTGAACCATGATACGCTAAAAGAAAGAGAAACAGAAAATAGGTGATGCCCGTGTTCATTGACCAATTAAAAAATGACTTACATCAATCTCAACCGTTATTTATTGGAGAAGAAACAGCGTTCAAAGCTGCAGTCCTTGTCCCTTTGGTGCAAGTAAACGGAGAATGGCATATTTTATTTGAGGTGCGATCGCTCATCATGAGAAAACAGCCGGGAGATATTAGCTTCCCTGGTGGCAAACTCGACGGCAGCGAAACAGCACAGGAAGCTGCATTGCGAGAAACACATGAAGAGCTGGGCATTCCGCCAGAATCGGTGGAGATTCTTGGACAGCTTAGTCCTTACATTGCGTCTCCATCCTTCGTGGTCTACCCATATGTCGGGATCATTGATGAACAAAAAGTGAAACACTCCTTCAATCAAGAAGAAGTAGAAGAGACTTTTACTGTGCCTCTATCATGGCTAAGTCAATATGAGCCGTACCTACATCATGTATCCGTTCAGCCAACTCCTGCTGAGGATTTCCCTTATGAAAAAATCATGAATGGTGAGAAGTACCGCTGGGGAAGCCGTTCGATAGAGGAATGGTTTTATGATTATGAAAACTACACCATTTGGGGATTAACAGCCCGCATATTAAAACATTTTGTGACCGTTGCAAAAAGAAATTCCTAGAGATTCGCTCTCTAGGAATTTGTTGTTTTCAGCCGTTCTTTCGCTGTTTGTTTTCCTTTACCAATTGGAATAGGCGCTCTCGCTTGGCTCAATCCATAAGAAGGCATATTCACATAGACAGATTCATACGAGCCGGCTTGAATTTGATAGGTTTCATGATAAATACCCACTGCGTCATTGTTCTGAGCCCTCTGATGAAAGTTCTTCCAAGCTGCCAAATGTTTTTCCATCTTCGCATAAGCCAGAAGGTCATCTGTTGATTTCCAATATTGGATCATCGCTGTCGTACGTAAGCCAAAGTAATTCTCTGTTCCGAGGAAACCAAGCTCATCTTGATGGGTATACAGCTCTTTGATCATGCCAGGCATCGCCATGAACACAGGCATCCATTGATGAACCGCCCAGCGTTTGTTGATCCGCATGCCGATAATAAACACAACAATCGAGTCAGAATTCTCTGTTGTAAATCTGCCAGCACGTATCTCTTTTTTCATTCATTTACCCTTCCTTCTTCATCAAGTGGGATGTTTCCACGCACCAATCAATTCCTGCTTGAGCCACTCTTTTTCCGTAATCTAAAGTAAACAGCCAATACTTCGCATCTGCTTCATCTGGATAAAGCTCTTGAATGTTTTCTTCAATCGAAACATAGGTCTCATAACGGATACGAAGCTGCCTTTCATAATCCTGTAGCAGTACCAGCTTTTTCTCAATCGAAAGATATTGACCGAAGAATAACTTTAATAACACTTCATTTCGTTCCGTTGGTAACTGATCGAGAGGCTTTGCCAGCCACTCTCTTAACGTCTCCAGCCCTTTTTCAGTCAAATGATATTCCCGCTTGTCGGAGCGACCTGACGTAGAAGTAGGTGAAACCTCAGCAAGGCCTTCCTCGACTATTAACTTTAAAGCTGGATAAATTTGTCCATAACTAATTTTCCAAAAATGATGCAAGCTCTTATCAATTAATTGCTTCACTTCATACCCAGACTTACAATCTGTCGTTAAAATACCTAAAATCGCATACGTCGTATCATTGTATTTTTTCATATCAGCACACCTATCTAAAAGATATATCATTTAGATATATAATAATTGATATTCAGTGGAAAATACAAGCAGGTTTTAAAATTTTATAAAGGAGGTGATGAGATAACAGATTTTGTTCATTGTGTTTTGACATGATAATGGAGAAAAAATACACATGTTAACAGAGGAGGTACGTATGAGCAAATTGAAAATGTGGATCGTGTCTATCCTAACAGTGCTAGTCATTGGTGGAGGCAGCTGGACAGCATATCAAGCAATTGCACAAAAAAATTCATTGAACCATTCCTATGCATTTGCGTATAAAACGAAAGATAGAATGAGCTGGTTTAAGGTATCTGAGAGTAAAGGGAAAGTAACTGGGCATTTGAATGAAAAGTATGTAGAAGAAGTGAGATGGGATCCGCATATCTATAAAAAACAATTTGTCTTATCCGGCAGTTCAAAAGAAAACGGGTATGAATTCAAAGTCACACAAGGTAAAGAAACGATCGTATACGAAGTTCATTTTTCAGGAAAAGACCTTTCAGTGAAAAAACAAGGCGAAAAGAAAAGCACGATTTATAAGGCAATCAATCAAAAAAAGCTAGATAAATATCATAAAGATATTCAAAAACGATATGATTATCTATTCGATACCGCGGAAAATAGGTTTTATGATAGTATGAGAAACTTCAAGGAGAAAGTGGCGAAGATCTATGGTTTTCTCTATACGGCAAAGGACAAACAACTATTTTTACAGGTGAAAACGATGCATATTGAGCTTGGATGGACCGGCTCCCTTCTAATAACAACTGTTCCTGAAAAAGAGTGTAAGCCTTATAAAGAAATGAGATTAGAAGTTTCGGGTGAAACGGATGGAAGAAATTTTTTTATGGGCTATGAGCCCTCAATTGAAGATGGAATAATTCAAGGTTCCACTGATCGAGATGTAAAATCAATCAAACTTCCATTTAAAATGACAGGCGGTACCGTAGAGTTAAAAGCGGTCACGAAAAAGGAATATCAAAAACAAGCGAATGCTTTCAAAAAGCAGGCGGAAGAAAGAAAAAAATAGATGGTGGAAACCAGATGAGTAAACTTATCTGGTTTTTTATCATGGAGATAGTTCTTATTGATGATAAAAGGATATCGATGTATAAACAAGCGAGAAAGGTTGTTTCAATTAAATTAAAGAAAATCAATTTAGGTATATAGACCTTAATAAATTTCAAAAAATAAATGTTGACGCTTTCATATAATCGATATATACTAAAAACAAATCCAATATAAATAAATTAGACATGTGACTGGTCATGCAGGCAGGATCTAAAAACGATGAATTTCTTTAATTTGTCGTTTTAGGTCCTTTTTTTATTGCTGAAATATAGGTCTCATGTATGAGAAAAGGGGGAGAAACAATGGATTACACACAGGTTGCCAAAGACGTTTTAAAGCATGTTGGTGGTAAAGAAAACATTGCGCATCTTGAGCACTGTTCCACAAGACTTCGCTTCACACTAATTGATCAGAAAAAAGCAGATGTACAAGCACTAGAAAAAACACCAGGTGTCATAGCTGTCAGAATGTCAGGACAATGCCAAGTGGTGATTGGGAATGACGTGATTGAAGTGTATCAAGAGGTAACAAGACTAATGGGCAGCAGCTCATCGGGGCAAGTCGTGCCATCTAATCAGCCAAAAGAAAAAAGAAAAATAGGCACAGTTCTGTTAGATTTCATTGTCGGTGTCTTCCAGCCGCTTGTTCCAGCTATCGCAGGCGGAGGGATTTTAAAATCATTTCTTCTCCTTTTCTCTCTATTAGGCTGGATGGATGCAAAGGGTCAAACCTATCAAATATTGAACATGGTAGGGGACGCACCTCTTTACTTCCTGCCTTTACTAGTCGCTGTAACGACGGCGAATAAACTAAAGGTAAACCCATTGGTCGCATTATCAGCAGTCGGTGCGCTTCTTCTTCCGAACATGACGGCTATGCTTACTGAAGGTGCGCAATTGCTGTCATTCGACGTGAAAAATATAGCTTATGCGTATCAAGTGTTCCCAGCAATCCTTTCTGTATTGCTGTACGCTCAAATGGAAAAATTCTTCACACGATTTTCACCAAAACCAATTCGGATTTTCTTTGTTCCAATGATGTCATTAGTCATTACTGTACCAGTTACATTACTTTTATTAGGACCGATTGGTTTTACAGCAGGACAAGGTTTTTCATCCATCATTCTTGCAATGTTTAATACAGTAGGATGGGTAGCTGTCGCGATTTTAGCAGCAGTCCTTCCATTCATGGTCGCATCAGGTATGCACAAAGCGATGGTCCCTTATGCAGTCACAACGATGGGTACCCTTGGGAAAGAAGCACTTTATTTGCCAGCATCACTTGCGCATAATATTGCGGAAAGTGGAGCGTGTTTCGCTGTAGCACTACGCACAAAAGACAAGGTACTCAGATCAACAGCCATTTCGGCAGGGATTTCAGCATTTTTTGGTATCACAGAGCCTGCTTTGTATGGTGTGACACTTCAAAATAAGCGAGTCCTTGGAAGTGTCATGATTGGTTCGTTTGTTGGCGGGATCTTCATTGGATTAGTTGGTATACAAGCCTTTGTACTTGTTGGCCCTGGATTAGCAAGTATGTCGATGTTTATATCAGATGAGCTCCCACGAAATCTAATGTTTGCTGTCATTGGAGCAGTCATTTCCTTTATTGTCGCCTTTATCGCTGCTTTTGTATTAGGTAAGGATAAAACAGTAGAAGAAAAGACAAATGATCAAGCGGCATTTGCTGAACAAATTGGAGCAGGTGAAACATTCAAAAGTCCTGTGATTGGTCAAATGATCTCTCTATCTGAAGTAAAAGATGATATTTTCTCTTCAAAGGTCATGGGAGACGGAATTGCCATTGTCCCTTCAGAAGGAGCGCTTTACGCACCAGTTGATGGTGAGGTGACCATGCTGTTCGAAACAAATCATGCACTTGGTATGAAAACGGACCAAGGGGTTGAAGTACTATTCCACATTGGCATTGATACCGTTCAACTGCAAGGACAGTATTTTCATCCAAAAGTGCAGGCAGGAGAACGTGTTCAAGCAGGAGATTTACTGATTGAATTTGATGTAGAAAAAATCATAGCTGCAGGTTATGATCCAGTTACACTTGCTGTCATCACAAATACAGATCAATATGATATAAAGGTACAGCCATTACAAGAGGTCAATCGTCAAGATACATTGATGGTTGTCACACAATTAGGAGGCTAAACATATGACAACAATTAAAGGTTTTCCAAAAGGGTTTTTATGGGGCGGCGCAATTGCCGCCAACCAGGCAGAAGGCGCTTGGAATATAGATGGAAAGGGACCATCAGTTGCAGATATTGCAATGTATCGTTCCAATTTAAGTGTAGAAGATTATGAAGGACATCTTGCTGTGACTTCTGAAAATATAGAACGTGCAATAAAAGACCCAGATGATAAAAAGTACCCTAAACGCAGAGGTGTTGATTTCTATCACCACTATAAAGAGGATTTGGCTCTATTTGCTGAAATGGGCTTTAAAACACTTCGCATTTCTATTGCGTGGAGTCGGATCTTCCCTACTGGAGAAGAAGCTGAACCAAATGAAAAAGGGCTGCAATTCTATGATCGTGTATTTGCCGAAATGAAAAAACTCAATATAGAACCAATTGTGACACTCTCTCATTATGAAATGCCTTTAGCCCTTAGTGTGAAATATAACGGCTGGGTGGAAAGAAAAGTGGTCGATCTCTTTGTGAAGTTCGCCAATGTTTGTTTCGAACGTTATCAACATGATGTGAAATATTGGCTCACCTTTAATGAAATTGATAGTATTCACCGCCACTCATTTATTACAGCAGGAATTATTCCTGATCGTTGCCCAGAAGGTAAAGTAGAAGAGACGGTGTATCAAGCGCTTCATCATCAATTTGTTGCATCTGCTCTTGTAACAGCTGATTGCCATCGTATTATTCCAGGCAGCCAAGTTGGGTGTATGCTGACAAAATTGACAACGTATCCGCATACGTGTCACCCGAATGATGTGGAACAAGCCTTAAAACAAAACTTAGAAAACTATTTCTATGCAGATGTTCAGGTGTTTGGCGAATATCCGCCACTGATTACACGGATGCTTGAGAGAAAAAATATTCATATTCAAATGGAAGCAGATGATCTCAACATTCTAAAAGAAAACACAGTCGATTTCATCTCATTTAGCTACTATATGTCTTTAACTGAATCAGCTCAAGAAGGGTTAGAACAGACAGAAGGAAATACGATTCGAGGAGTCAAAAACCCTTATCTGCCTTCAACTGACTGGGGCTGGCAAATTGATCCGGTTGGTCTGAAAATTTCTTTAATCGAACTGTATGATCGCTATCAAAAACCTCTTATCATTGTCGAAAATGGAATGGGTGCAAAGGATGTAGTTGAAAGTGATGGCTCTATCCATGACGACTATCGGATTAACTATTTTAAAGAGCATTTCCGTCAGATGAGAGAAGCGATTGAAGAGGGCGTCGATCTCTTTGGATATACGAGTTGGGGCTCCATTGATATTATTAGTGCAGGTACATCACAAATGTCAAAACGCTATGGCTTTATTCACGTAGATCAAGATGATGATGGGAACGGAACATTAAAACGATCTCGAAAAGACTCATTTTATTGGTACCAAAAAGTCATTGAGACAAATGGTGAAGCGCTTGATTGAACACCACAATCATGAAAATAGGTGATGACGATGTTTAAAATCAAAAAAGTTTTAAACTCGAGTGTGGTCCTGGCTGAAGATCAGAACCAACAGGAGATGGTTTTGTTTGGCCGTGGGATTGGCTATGGACAGAAACCGGGTCAAATGATAGAAGAGAAAAAAGCGGACCAAGTCTTTATGTCAGTCGATAACATGAGAGCAAAAGAATTTCTTCAATTGTTAGATTCTATGCCTCAAGAGTTTATCGATTTAACTCAGCGCATCGTCCAATATGCAGAAAAACGGTTAAATTCAAATCTAAATTCAGGCGTTTATTTTACCTTAATGGATCATTTGAATTTTGCTGTTGAACGCCATAAAAAGAATATTAATATTACGAATCGCGTGTACTGGGAAATCAAAAATTACTATACTGAAGAATTTGAAGTAGGGAAGTACGCTCTTGAGTTAGTAAATGATACATTGGGCATACAATTACCAAAAGAAGAAGCTGCCAATATCGCCTTTCACCTAATCAATGCATTAGGTGAAGAATCCGATTCAAAAGATAGCATGAAATATGCCAAAATGATCGGGAGCATTGTCAATCTTGTGCGCTATACATTGAATATGAAAATGGACCAAGATAATATTCATTACAGTCGGTTCATTACACATGTGAAATTCTTTGTAGAGAGGTTGTATGCAAATAAATTACTGTCGGATCAAGAAAATGAGTTGTTTGAACAAATTGCACACTTGTATCCTCAGGCGATGGATGTTGCTTTTAAAATCAAAGATTATATTAAACAGGTGCATAGTATCGTCATTCCTAATGATGAGCTTACTTATCTTGCGGTACATATACACCGCCTCATATCTTATCAGCAATTAAAATAATGGTGGAACCACTTGCCTTGTGATCAGGCAAGTGGTTCTTTGCTGTGATCAATTTTTAATATTAAGTTCCGATAGGTCGTTCTGTTGTGCCAGGATTCGTCTCATTTAACGAATTGAAAGACACTGTTTGTCCGAAAACAACGATGGTTAAAGCGAGGATCAATAAACTCATTTTTTTCATTAGAATTCCTCCATTCAAATATAGGATGGTTCATGTGATAGGCTTCCTTCAAAAAGAGATAGGCTTGATGAATGGCACCTAAATCTTCAAAGTGTTTTGCAGCTAGTGCACTTAATTCACAGGCACCTTCAGCATCCTTTAATTCTTTTAGAATGCTGATTTCCTCGAAACAGGCTTGAGCTTTTTGAGACATATCCTCAGTAAAATATAGATGGTAAAGCAAATTCATTTTTGCTGTATAGATGGGGCATTTCTCTGATTGGTGTTTTTGGTTGACCAATTCGAAGTAATAGAGAGCTTGTGTTCTTTCATCAATAGAGAGCAGCTCTTTGACTAACATAAACATGGTGTGATGGAAATAGCACGATGAGAGGTAGTTTTCATCACTTAGAGCCTTTTCTAGAGCATCGATACATTTTTTCGATTCTCCAGCTTCGGCATACAGAATACTGATATTATGAAAAAGCTGTGAAGTTAGAAAATGATCATTTAGATTGTCAGCGATGTGTAATGCTTTTTTGTAGTAGTTTTCTGCTCTTGTGAAGTCGCCAATATCCATATAATTAGCAGCGGCGATGACAATGGCTGTCGCTAATCTTCTTTCATATCCTTCATGACTTTTGAAAATATCTATAGCATTCTGAATATAGTGAAGAGAAATTAGGCTTTGACGAAGTAGCATATATAAGTTTGCGATTTTCGTATGGAATTCAGCTACTTCTATTTCATCCGGAATGTTTTGCAGTTTTTTCTCGGCAATTTTAAACAGTCCAATGGCTGATGCATAGTTTCTGTTATATGAAGCGTAAAGGGCTTTGTATAGGTAAAAATAGTATTCAATTAAGTCGTTTGTTTTAGAGGGGCAATCTAGCTCTGTCTGTTCATTCAGTTTTTTACCTCTTCGTTCATATATCATGAGTTTATACTTGCCTTCTAGCAATGAATAATAAGTCAATACCTCCTGATTCTCTTCCATTTCTTGAAGCAATTGCTTTAATTCTGTGTACATTGCGTTAGCACTTTGTACATCATGTTTGCGAATCGCAATTCGCCAATCATTTAAACGGTTCCCCACCTGTTCAGCAGAAATGATAGCCATGAAATTTCACCTCTTTAAGATCCTTTCACCTGTTTCACTAAAAAACGATATCACAATTTTTGGAAGAATATAATCATTTCTGTGAGGTGATTGCCAAGAGGTAATAAAAAGGACCTATGGTCATGTGATGTACGAAATTGTAATGGTGATTGAATGTTTATACAAATGATTAAAATCTTTTTTTAATCGTCTAAAAAAGAAATATATACAATGGATTTTATGATTATGATCAAAAATATCACTGGTATATTACAAATAAAGAGATTTTAGTTAATCGCTAGGTAGTTGGAAGGTCGATCTATTAAAGAAAATCAGTTATGATGATGCTAGATCAAATTTGGAATAGAAACGGATAGAAGCAGACAAAAATTAGTCTGTTGGAAAGGATGTTGATATGAAAAAAAGATTTAAAAACTTAGATTGGCAAATCACAGTGATTATGGCGACGCTGTTACTTGTTTTAGTGACTCTGTATATGTCAAAGAGATACTTTTATAGCAAAGAAATCGAATTGCTGACAGAATCTTGTCAACAAGTAGGCGGCAAAATCATACTAGAGACTAATAGTATGTTTATGGATTATTCATTTGAGTGCCAGGAAAAGTAAAACAGGCAGAAAGGCTGCCTGTTTTATTCCAACTTAAAACCCTAAATCTTGAAGCCATTGATTTAATCTGGTCTCCCGTTTCTCGGCAGTTGACTCATCATCATATCTCCCTAAATGTAAGCTAGCCGTTATTTCTCCGTCATTCATAAACATGATTCTTTCAGAACGAAGAGCAACCTTTGGGTCATGTGTGACAAGCAGTAGTGTCGCTCCTTCAGAATGGATTTTCGAAAATATATTCATCACTTCCTTCGTTGCATGGGAGTTAAGAGCACCTGTTGGTTCATCAGCGAAAAGAATGTCTGGTTCATTCATAAGTGCTCGACAGATAGAGGCTCTTTGAAGCTGACCTCCTGATACTTCTGACAAATATCTATCTGCTAAATGATCAATATCAAGTTTCTCCATTAAATATCTAGCTCGCTCATTCACTTCTTTTCTTGGCTTTTTCTTTGTTAAGTAAGCTGCAGCAATGATGTTATCAAATAGAGTAAGATTTTTTAGTAAGTGGCTGTGTTGAAAGACAAATCCCATATCTGTTAAACGCAGAGCAGTTAACTGTTTATCTGTCATTTCTGATAATAAACTGCCTTTATATTTGATCTCTCCTGTTGAGGCTGATTCTATCCCGCTAAGCTGATAAAGCAAGGAGGTTTTCCCGCATCCGGAAGGTCCCATAATGGTCACAAACTCCCCAGGATTTATCGATAGATGGATATCTTTAAGAATGATTTGTTTCTGTCCTTTTAAAGAATCAATTTGCAAAGACAATCGCTTTGTTTCAATCAAGTGTTCCATGTGAAACATCTCCTTATGAAAGTGTATGACGTGTAGTTTGACTAGTAAAAAACGTCTTCAATAACGAAGCAGTTAAAGCTAAGCTGACAATCAATAGTGTGATTGGGTACACAACTGACACCCATTGTGGTGCTAGCCACTGTAGGCTTGATGCCCCTAAGGATGCGCCACCTACACTCATTAAAGCTGGCCCAATCGTGTGGACAGCGATCGTGCCAATAAATGTGCCCAAAGAGATAACGACGATAAAACTTGTGATATATTGTACTGTTCCATCTTTTTTAGAAAATCCAATCGTTCGTAATAAATGGTTTCGGCTTGAATCTTTTGCTTTTAACATGTGCAGAAACATGAATAACATCAAACTGGCGGTTCCAAAAGCAGCTAATGTAGACAAAAATGCAACGACTTTTACTAAAGATGCTGTGCTGCCGATTGTTTGATGAACGTATTCTTTCATATCTGTCACTTTTGCAGGAGATATCTCTTTTTCAAATACTGTCTTTTTCTTCGCAATTTCTACTCCTTGGTTTAGTTGGATTTGAATAGTTTTCCAAAGAGCTGTTTGAGGAAATGGCTGTGATATTGCTTTTGCTGTTTTCCCGCCGTTGGTGACATCCTGATAAATGCCAGTCACAGTTTTTTGAATTTCCTGCCCGTTTGTTACGAGAGTAATTTTTTCTCCAACCTTTTTCTGGAGTGAATCTGAGCTGAGCACTGATAAGGCAATTTCTTTTTTCTTTAAAGGCTGTCTCCCTTGTAAATAGGTGAGAGGAAATACTGAGAGATTACCTGTTTCTAAATAGAGTGTTTCTAATGAATTCTCCTTTGATTTTGCCTGAAGAGAAGTTGTTTCATATATGGCTGATGCATGAATATCTCGATCTTCACGGATCATTGATTCTATTTTATTAGTATTTTCCTTTAGATGATTTCCTTGTCGTATATCAATTCGAAGGTCACTTTGACCAGAGCCAAGATATGTGATGAAATCCGGCGATTGTAAGGTGTACCATAGCTGAATAGGCAGCAGCATCAAAAATGTACAAAGGGCCATAATACAAGTAATCGTTGTGTACAACTTCTTTCGTGATAACAGATCTTTTAAACCAAGCCAAATATTGACTGATATGAACCTGTTTTTCTTGAGATGCAAGGGTATTTGTTTTTTATCATTCGTTGAAATAACGCTACCTTGAAGTGCTTGAGCGGCTGATACTCGACCAAACTTCCTTAGGACAGTATAGCTGCAAGAAATGATGATCATTGCCATCACAATAGAAACACAAAGCGGGATGAACCAATAAGTAAAAGAAGGCTGATTCCCCATGTATCGCTGAATATTGGCTGTAAACATATCACCAAATATAAGAGTTAACCCATATCCTGCTATACACCCTATACCAGCAAGGAAGGCATACTTTCCAACGTATAATTGCTTGATTTTTGTTAAAGGAATCCCAAGCACCTTCAATATTCCAATTTCACGTTCGTCCTCTTCTATAGAAGCCGTCATAGCAAGATGAAGAGAGAGAAGAGCTATACCGATGAGCAGCATGCAAACAAGTAGGAGAATGGCAATCACCATTCCATCTGTCAATGCGTTCAGCATACGCAGCAAAGGTAATGTGACAGCTGGACCTTGTTGTGGAAGCTGTGATGACTGGTAGATTGCTTGAAAGGCATCTGCCTGCGCGGCATCATGCAGTAAAAATTCAATTAAATATTCCTTTTTATGAAACACTTGATTCATTGCGTCCCAATCCTTGTGATGAAGAAGGAATCTTTTCGAACTAACAAGACTGGGGTTCATTTGTGCATCTCGCAAGAATGCTTTAATACGGAAAGAGAATTGATTAGACCCTTTCCCAATCAGTAACGTTTCTCCTATTTTGAGATGATATCTTTGCTGAAAATAGATAGGGACAGCCACTTCACCTTTACTGACAGTGAGCTTTTCATTTTGTTCATTTAAAAGAAAATCAAAATAACGATTTTGTTTCACAAATAAATGATCCATCACACCTGCTTTGGCGGGTTCGTTTCCGAATTTGATATTTGCATGTTCAATTGGAATCATTGGGACGATTTGATGTGCTTTTACCATGGACTGCTTGCTTGAAAATGCCTCAATATCTTTTTCCTTTAGGCTGCCGTCATGCATTTGGACAAAGTCTGGTGCCTTGGCTGAATGGAGCAGATTAGAAATGGAACCATTCAGTTGTACTGTCATTTGAGCGGCACTTGTTGCTAGAAATGATGTCATCATAATGCATATGGTTAAACCGATGGAAATGAGACGGTGGCGGGTTAAGTCCTTCTTTATAAACGTCAGTCTCATGAGGCTGATTCTCCTTCATGTTGCAGCATATTTTTTGTTAAATAGGCAAGGGCAAACATGAAAGTACTGACTATTAGTACTGTCACATACATGTTTGCTGAAAACGTATTGAACAAGAACCCATACATCATTTGACCAAGCGGGGCAGCACATTGAGAAACCATTGTCAGATTGGCCATCACTTTTCCTAATTGACTATTTGGCGTTTTCTTTTGAACATGTGAAATCACAACGATTGAAATCATTGTAAGCAGCATAGCAATCGGAAGACATCCTGCTAGAAAGAGAAAATAAGCTGGATAAGTGCCAAATTGAAGAGCTGTGTTGGATGTAGAGAATGCCACAGGTAGCAAGATGATCGCGATGACGATCAGCCAGCGATATAAAGTAGGGATGCGCCAATGCTTTGCTACAAGTCCAACTAGCAGAGCTCCTGCGATGACAGCGAACTCAATCAAGCCCATGCCTACACCATACATGATGTCACTGCTTTTCATTGTGACCCTTAAAATGATTGGACCACCTACGATAAAAAAGGGCGTGAGGATGAAATTTAACATTGCAGCAAGCAACATGGCTCTTTTTAAAAATGGCTGACTGCCAATATAGGAAAATCCCTGTTTCATATCTTTTACAAGCACTTTGCCCATAGTTTCCGTTAGGGGGCTAGGTGAGAAGGATATGTTTAACCGTAAAAGCATGCATGCTGATAGAAAAAACACGATGGCACTGGCACCTATAATGGATTGACTTCCAATCAGTCCGTACAGAACCCCGCCGATAATAGGAGCGAGAACACCTGAAAGTGCCTGCACGCCATTGACGATCCCGTTTGCTTGTTCTAATTGTTCCTGTTTTACTAACTGTGGAATGCTGGACATCACAGCGGGAGCATAGAACGTACTCATCACACCAAGAAGCACCATGACCGCTCCGATCATAAAGAGTGAATCATTGCCTGAGAATAACCAAAAATAAAAAGCCAGAATCATGATGCCGGTGAGAACATCAAATAAAATCATTAAGTTCCTTCTGTTAAACCGGTCAGCGATTGCGCCTGCTAAGGGGGAAAGAAGGAGCGGGACATTGGATAAAGCGAACAGTAAGGCATATAAGTCAACACGCTGAGTCATATCCAGCACGTGTAAAGATAGAACAAACCGAATTAAGGAAGACCCAAAAACGGAAATAATCTGTCCAAGCACGAGGTAAATAAAGTGGGATGAACCTCTTTTAGATAATAAAGCCATGGGTATCACTCTCCTTCTAGACCGACCGTCAGTCTATAGTGTATGCAGGATTGGTATTGAAGTGACCAATCACTGATTATGTTCATCAAGTTCTCCAGATAAACGTTTCAGAAGAAAGGAGAAGCTCCCCTTTTCTGCATGTAATGAGGATTCGAGGATATCGATAAAAGCTAGCGCGCGCTGCATACTCTCTTCGGCTGTCCATTGAAAAAGGCCCTCATCAAATATGACCTGTGCAGAAGCAAGAAGGAATTCCACCGTTTCTTGCGGGTACTTTGTTTTGAATGTCCCTTCTTCCACCCCTTGCTGAATGACATCAGCTAAAACGGGTGATAGTTCTTTAATCGCTTTGATTAAGCTTTTTTGGTGCATCTCAGCATTAGAAGGCTGATGGAATTGTTCAATCATGCCCTGTTTATTGCTTCCTTGCTGAGGCGATTGCGCCATGATAATGCGAAATAGTTTGTCGACGACTGGAAGGTCTGGCTCAGCCGCAATACGCTTCGCCACGATGATATCTGCTTTGATAATCCTGTCAATAATGGCATCCATCACTTCTTCTTTGGATGAAAAGTAATAATAAAAAGTGCCTTTTGCAATGCCAACAGCTTTCAGAATGTCGATAATCGTTGTTTGCTGATAGCCTTTGGTAGAAAAAAGCTCTTCGGCTGCGTTTAAGATGTCATTTTTACGTTCTTCAGGATGTTTAACTGTTCTCATAAAGCCATCCTTTCTTTTGACTAGACTGTCGGTCGGTCTCTTGATTTGATTAAACACTTTTCAATGTATCTTTGTCAATGCCTCATTTTTAAACACTTTGCATTTATTGTGCAATGACACTATGATACATTGAATGAAAATACCTTCAGGAGAGATGCCTCATGCAATTTTTAACCACTGAATTGGCACAAGAAATGGTTGAACGTACGATGCGTATTTTAGATAAAAACATCAATGTGATGAATGCGGATGGTGTCATCATTGGTTCTGGTGAACGAAACAGGATTGGTCAGAAACATGATGGTGCACGACTTGTTCTGACAAGCGGGGTCAGTGTGGAAATTGACCACGAGGCGTCCTTACACTTAGAAGGAGTGAGACCAGGAATCAATTTGCCTATTTGCTTTCGTGAACAAGTAGTTGGTGTGATTGGCATTACTGGTGAGCCAGAGGACATTCGGCATCATGCCGAGCTGGTGAAAATGGCGGCTGAGCTGGTGTTAGAGCAGTCTTTTCTGCTTGAACGAGTTCAGTGGCGGCAGCGAATAGAGAGTGAAATTGTCAATCAGTTAATTTCTGATTCGGACGTTGGTGATCATCAGCTAAAGAACCGAGCTGCATGGCTGGGAATGGATTTAGATAAACGCCGAATGGCCATCATTTTTCAGCCAGTTCCATCCTCAGAAGACGCTGTGCATAAAATGATTCATGCGATTCAATACGATAAGAATGTGGATGATTTGCTTGGCATGACCTTTCGTCATGAATTGGTTCTTTTAAGGCAGCCGATTTCTGATCATTTTTTAAAGCATGTGGTTGGGCAACTGCAAAGAACAATGGAAAAAGCAGTAGGAGGCCAGGTGCTGGTGGGGATAGGGACTGTCGCCGCCGACATAAGCCAGCTGTCATTGTCCTTTGAGCACGCAAGAGATTCCTTGAGGTTGGGGAAGGCTCTTGATCCGAAGGAAAGTATTTATTTTTTTGAATCTTATCAGCTGGAAAGGCTATTGATTACTGCAGGAGCTGTTGAAGAAAACAGTAGTTGGGTTGACTTTTACAAGCCAATAATACAAGAAGCGGAGCTTGCCCACACATTAAGAATTTACATTGAAGAAGGCGGTGATTTACAAAGAATTGTTGATCGTTTATTTATTCACAGGAATACATTGCGATATCGTTTAGATAAAATACAAGCTTTGACCGGAAAAGATCCCCGTCATGTGAAACAGTTGATGGAGCTTTATATGGCGCAGTTGATGAGTCAACTATCTTAATTGTGCATATGCACAATTGAATAAAGGGATAAATGAAAAAAGTTCATCTAGATTCACAACCCGATCCCAGTTAGTAAACGCTTACAATTAAAGAAAGACATTTTGGGGGGATCGAAAATGAGTGGAGATGTGACAGTAAGTACACTAGGAGCCATGACGGCACTTGTGGTTGCGATTGTTCTTATTCTAAAAAAAGTATCACCTGCATATGGCATGCTGGCAGGTGCTTTCATAGGCGGCTTGGTAGGCGGTGTAGATATTGTTCAGACCGTCAACGTCATGATGGAAGGCGCTAAGGATATGATTCCAGCTGTCCTCAGAATTATGGCGGCAGGTGTACTGGCTGGCGTTTTAATTGAGTCGGGTGCAGCTTTATCTATCGCCGAGGCGATCGTGAAGAAGCTTGGAGAGGCGAGGGCGTTATTAGCACTTGCACTGGCAACCATGATTTTAACAACAGTGGGTGTTTTTGTAGATGTAGCTGTTATCACGGTAGCGCCTATCGCACTTGCCATTGCCAAACGGGCAAAGCTGTCAAAAACGGGGATTTTACTCGCCATGATTGGAGGCGGGAAGGCAGGGAATATCATGTCACCGAATCCAAATGCCATTGCCGCTTCTGATGTTTTTGGTGTACCGCTTACTTCAATGATGGCTGCGGGTGTCATTCCGGCTGTGTTTGGATTGGCTGTTACATATGTGTTAGCTAAAAAGCTTGCAAAAAAAGGGACACCTGTTCTTGAAGAGGAAACCGCGTTAAGCAAAGGTGAAGTGCCAGCTTTTTTTCAAGCACTTGCGGGTCCGCTTGTCACCATTTTATTGTTGGCTTTAAGACCGCTTTTTCAAATCAATATAGACCCAATGATCGCCTTACCGATCGGAGGCATTATAGGCGCTCTTTTCATGAAAAAAGGGAAGTTTCTCAATGATTATGCGATGTCGGGGCTTCATAAAATGTCGGGTGTAGCGATTATGTTATTAGGGACAGGCACACTAGCAGGAATTGTATCGAATTCTTCCTTAAAAGATGTGTTTATTCAAGCACTCGATGCTTCGGGATTACCACCGTATTTACTTGCACCAGCTTCAGGGATATTTATGTCAGCCGCCACTGCTTCGACAACAGCAGGAACGGCGGTAGCGAGTGGCGTATTTAGCGGTACACTCATTGGGCTTGGTGTATCGGCTCTTTCAGGAGCAGCCATGATTCATGCTGGTGCAACTGTGCTTGATCATATGCCGCATGGGAGCTTTTTTCATGCAACAGCAGGAAGTGTTCAAATGGACATCAAAGAGCGGTTGAAACTCATGCCTTTTGAATCGTTAATTGGTTTGACATTAACTGTCGTGTCGACCATTATTTTCGGCGTTTTTCAGTTGTTTGGCTGATGACATTTGATAAGAAACGAGGGACTTTAGGATGAAAATTGTGATTGCACCAGATTCATTTAAAGAAAGTTTATCTGCATATGAGGTATCATGTGCCATCGAACGAGGATTTCATGCGATTTTGCCAGACGCTGAATATATTAAACTTCCCATGGCAGATGGAGGAGAGGGAACTGTTCAATCACTAGTTGATGCGACCGGCGGGTACATGATCAATCAAGTAGTCACAGGCCCGCTTGGTGACCCTGTCGATGCCTTTTTTGGCATGTTAGGAGACGGTGAGACGGCCGTTATAGAGATGGCCGCAGCCTCTGGGTTACACCTTGTTCCGCAAGAAAAACGCAATCCGTTATTTACGACATCGAAAGGAACTGGGGAATTAATGATTGCGGCACTAGATCAAGGAGCAAAGCATGTCATCATTGGGCTTGGCGGGAGTGCAACAAATGATGGCGGCGTTGGAATGATGCAAGGATTAGGTGCGGCTTTTCTTGATCAAGCAGGACAGGAGCTATCGCCAGGCGGTGGAGCCCTTCATCAACTAGCTTCTATTGATCTATCTGGACTTGACCCAAGACTGCAATCCGTTCGGCTGGAGGCAGCCTGTGATGTGGATAATCCTTTAACAGGTAAGAGAGGAGCGTCTGTCGTATTTGGTCCTCAAAAAGGTGCAGATGAAGAAATGGTTCAAGTGTTAGACAAGAATTTAGCTCATTTTGCTCACATAGCAGAAAAGCAGTTTACTGTATCCTTTGAAGATGCAGCAGGGGCAGGAGCGGCAGGAGGACTTGGTGCGAGTTTATTAGGCTTTTTACACGCCGATTTGCAAAGAGGAATTGACATTGTGCTGAAGGCTGTTCGGTTTGATGATGTCATCAAGGAGGCAGACCTAGTCATTACTGGGGAAGGCCGAATTGACCAGCAGACCATTTATGGAAAAACCCCAATCGGTGTAGCCAAAGCAGCAAAGCAGTATCACCTGCCTGTGATTGGTATCGCGGGCTCCCTCTCAAAAGACAGTGCTGTCGTACATGAGCATGGCATTGATGCACTTTTTAGTATCGTTCCAGGTGTAACTTCTCTTTCTGAGGCAATGAGAGATGGGGCTATTCATGTAGAAAGAACCGCTCGAAATATTGCGGCTGCTATATCAATTGGAAGAAATAAGTAAACGATGAAAAATGTTTCCTTTTCTATCACATTCTTTCTATAGAAATGTGGTAAAATTGTATGAAATGCTATAGAAAGTTGGAGGAAACACAAATGTCTAATCTACCAAATTGTCCTTCATGCAGTTCAACGTATACTTATGAGGATGGCAGTCTGCTGGTTTGTCCTGAATGTGCGCATGAATGGTCACTTGAACAAGAACAAGCGGCAGAGGAGCAGCTTGTGGTCAAAGATGCGAATGGAAATCTATTAAGTGATGGGGATACGGTCACTGTCATTAAAGATTTAAAAGTAAAAGGCTCTTCTTCCGTTTTAAAAATAGGAACGAAGGTCAAAGGCATTCGTTTAGTGGAAGGCGATCATAACATTGATTGTAAAATTCCTAGCTTTGGCGCAATGAAGTTAAAATCAGAGTTTGTGAAAAAGGTATAATAACGAAAAGAGGCTGTCAGTAGAGGCCTCTTTTTCATTTCTTTATTTATAGGTGAAAGGAATAATCTTAAAAAAAATTCCATACATATATACCTGTTGAAAAAAGGTTCATTTTAAAAAAATCAAGCCTCTTTTCACATAAAAGATTGTTGTTTTCTTAACCCTACCTTAAAAAAGGCAGAGGATTCTCTAAATTTTGCCTAATCCCCTTCACAACTTTTGGGCATTGCTGTACCATATGGAAGTGTTCTTCTATTTTTAACGGATCATGGTGTTTATCAGGAAATAGATGATAGATGATACTTAGACAAAGAAGGAGAGGTAACGTGACGAACGTTTTAGAACTGCATAATGTATCTAGGCATATTCACGGGAAAAAGATCGTTCAAGACTTGAGCTTTTCTGTCCAAGCGGGCGAAGTCTTTGGCTTCTTAGGACCAAACGGCGCAGGGAAAACAACAACCATTCGTATGATGGTCGGTCTTTCTCCAATTACATCTGGTGACATTCTGATTAATGGCCATAGTATTCAATCCTCATATCAGCATGCCATCCAAGATGTTGGTGCCATTATTGAAAACCCAGAAATGTATAATCATTTAACGGCAAGACAAAATCTTGTTCACTTTGCCAGAATGAATGGGAAAGTGGATGAAGGGCGAATTGATGAGCTGCTAGAGCTGGTCAGCTTACAGCACGTGAAACATAAGCGTGTCCGAACGTTTTCATTAGGCATGAAGCAGCGTTTAGGCATTGCGCAAGCACTTATACATAGACCGAAACTACTGATATTAGATGAGCCGACCAATGGACTTGATCCAGAGGGAATTCGCATGATACGAGATTACTTGAGAAGGCTTGCAAAGGAAGAAGGGCTAGCTGTCATTGTTTCAAGTCACCTCATGTCAGAAATGGAACTGATGTGTGATCGTTTTGCGATTATCCAAAAAGGAAAGCTGATTGCGATTGAGGATCAGCGTGCAGAGACGAATCAAGACGATTTGGTCAATTACCGAATGAAGGTCGCATCTGGTGAGCTGGCAGAAGCGCAGAAGCTCATCGGCGCATTTGAGGAAGGCACGACTGTAAGAGAAGAGGAGCAGTATTTATTCTTCTCCTTGCCAGAAGAGAAAATGCCGGAATTGATTCGTCATTTGAGCGGCGCGTCCATTCATTTGTACGAAATCAAAATAGAAAAACAAACCTTAGAAGATAAGTTCTTAAGCTTAACAGGTAAAAAGGAGGCAGACGTATGATACGCCTCATTCAAAACGAGTGGATGAAGATCAGTTATCGTGTTGGAACTTGGATTATGGTTGGACTTCTTGTTTTAGGTATGATTGCTACACTGATCTTTGTAGTGAAAACAAATGACAAAGATCAAGCTTCAGGTGAATGGAAAACCCAGCTAGAAATGATGAATACGGAAAACAAGAAAGAGCTCAAAGAAACAGAGACTGGTTTCTTTAAAAGAAACCTTGAAAAAGAGATCGCTATTAATGATTATCGAATCAAGCATAACTTGCCGCCAGCTGATCAGTTTAGCCACAGTGTATGGGATTATGTGAAAACAAACGCCAATTTACTTCAGCTAGTAGGTGTGTTTGTGATCATTATTGCTTCCACTATTGTGTCGGCTGAATACAAGCATGGTACAATCAAATTATTATTGATTCGTCCACCATCAAGGCTAAAGATCCTAATATCTAAATATATTACAGTACAGCTGTATGCTCTTTTACTTGTTGTGGTGCTATTTATCTTGTCCTTCATATTGGGTGCTATTTTCTTTGGACTTAGCACTGATTATGTGAATTTGGTGTATCACAATGGTGAAGTGATTGAACGTTCGCAGTTTGCAAATATGATCTATTATTATCTTGCTCATTGTGCAATGTTTGTCGTTTTGGGAACCCTTTCGTTCGCCATTTCTACAGTATTTAGAAGTGAAGCCATCTCCATTGCCATTAGTGTGTTAGCTTATATTGTGGGTGGATCAGTTACAGGTATTTTAATGCTCTTCTTTGATTGGTCAAAATATTTGTTATTTGCAAACGATCCATCCCAATACTTTATGGAACAGGTTACTCTTATCGAAGGTATGTCTCTAGGATTCTCATTAATCGTCCTAGTCATCTATTGGGCTATTTTCTTGGCCATTGCCTTAATTGTCTTCCAAAAACGAGAAGTGAAAACAGGCAGTTAAATTTTAAAAATTTTTAGGAGGTTTACACATGATTAGTCGTAAAGGTGAAAAAATTATGGGGATTATTAGTATTGTCCTCAATGCCATTGGTGTTGGATTTGGAGCATTAATCCTCTCGGTAGGTCCATCATTTTATAATGAAATTAATGAAGTGCTACAAGAGGAAGGCGAAACATTACCGATTGAAACGCTTCAAGCTTCAGTTAATGCATTTGGTACGCAGTTTATGGTCGTTTCTGGAATTGCAGCAGTGCTATCGATTGTCGGTGTTATTCTCTTGAAAACAGACCGCCGTGCCGTGATTTCAGGTGTTCTTTTCTTGGTGTCTGCTGTGACTCTTTTAATTGGAACAATCGGTCTTGCATTCGCTCCAATGGTTCTATTGTTTATCATTGGATTAATGTCTCTTATTAGAAAGCCGAATACAGACATTCACACAAGTGAATATCCTTCATAATACAAAGAAAAAGACATGCGTCGTTGTACGCATGTCTTTCTTTTTTTAAATGATACCGATTAGCATCGCCACGAACAGAAGGATAATACTGAATCCCCACATCCAAAAGAAGGAGTAGCGGATATGTTTCCCCATATCCACCCCTGCCAGGCCTACAGCGAGCCAAACAGCAGGCGCAAGCGGACTGACAAAGGTTCCGATAATATTCCCAATCATCATGGCATATGCCGCTGAAGTACCAGATACGCCAACCTCAGATGTAATGGATTCAACAATTGGCAGAAGGGCGTAATAATAGGCGTCTGTACTAGTCAGCATATCGAGCGGCACTCCAAGCATCCCGACAATAATATGTAAAAATGGCAGTAAGAAAGCTGGTAAAATATGAATACTGTCGACCGCAATGGCTTTCAGCATCCCTGTACCTTCAAGAATTCCTAAAAATGAACCTGCGGAGAAAATAACAGCCGCCATCATCAGTGCACTAGGTGCGTGCGCCTTGATTCTTTCCATCTGTAAATTCACATTCGGAAAGTTAATCAACAGTGCTAGTGACAGGCCAATCATAAACATATAACTAGCAGGAATCACGTTTAACACGAGAAGTACCACAACACAGACAAATAGAATAAGGTTCACCCAGATGAGATGATAACGCTTTAAAGAAGCGTCACCTGTTTCGCTAATAGACTGAATGGCACGATCCCAATCGGCGCCTTCTAGTTGAACAGCAGCTACTTCGTTTGCAGCAATTTTCACCCGAATTCGTTTTTCTTCTCTCTTTCCTAAAAAGAACGCCATTCCTAACACGAGCACCACCCCAATGAGCTGGATCGGAATAAGCGGCACCCAGAGTTCAGATGGATCCATATTCAAGACGCTTGCTGCCCGTCCAGTCGGACCAGCCCAAGGAATCATATTGGTTAATCCAGCACTCGTCCCAATTAATAACAGCAGCAAGTAAGGACTCATATGTAATTTTTTATAAAGCGGCAGCAGTGCAGGTACAGTTAATAAAAAGGTTGTAGCCCCTGCTCCATCTAAATGAGCAATGATCCCAATTAAAGCAGTTCCCATTGCAACTGTGACAACATTTCCTTTTGTCAGCTTAATTAATGCTTTAATTACAGGTTCAAAGAACCCTGTATCTTGTAAAATGCCGAAAAATAAAATGGCGAAGATAAACATGGTCGCCACCGGCAATACTTTGATAATTCCTTCTTCAAAAAAGGTTTGAATGTCATTTATCCCAAATCCTGCAATCAGTGCTCCTATTAAAGGCACCATGACCATGGCGACAATTGGACTTGCTTTCCCCCAAATCAGCAATACAACAATCGTTAAAATAATCAACAATCCAACAAGCGTTAACATAAGACCCTCCCCCTACAATAAACCGTTTACATTTGTTTGCTCTTTTTATCACAATGCAGTCCCACAGCTGCATTGAAAAAAAGGGTATCAAAAATATGAGCATTAGGCAACCGCTTTCATACCTATACAATGGTAAAAAAGGATGGTGAATCCATTCGTGGTGCGGTATCAAACATGTCAAAAAATTTAGATAAAATATAAAGGTTCATATACATTTCTACTAATAAATATATTTATATAGGTATTTAGAATTATCTAAATAAAAAGAAGCGTCCAATGAATGAACACTTCTTTTAAATTATTTTTTCAAGATGATGTACTCGTAAGGATCAAGCTGAAGCTTCTCTGGCACCTGCTCATCAGTCAGGATATTTTCATAGCTTTCCGCTGAATCTAGTGATATGTTCTGCTGCTCTTCTGTAAAATTCATCATAAACACATATTCCTGAGTGCCATCTGTTCGTTTTTGTACACTGACTCCCTCTGGAATCACCGCTGATAGGACGGGCTGTATCTCCATTTCTGCGATGAGTTCCTCGTAAAACTCATCATAAAAAATCTCCTCATTTTCGGAAGCCATATAGTATGCTTTTCCATCTCCAAAAGGATGGACAGTCAGGGCTGGCTGTCCTTCGTAGCAGCCGTTCTCAAAATGTCCTAACACAGAGGCCGTTTCAGGATGAATGGATTCGCAATATTGCCCGACATGGTAGGTGCGTCCATTTCCTGTGGTCATTAATACATGTTCATCTGGCATCAATGTGTTGATTTCCTCAGCCCAAATGCCAAGTACATGGCGGAGAGGACCGGGGAAACCGCCGAGGAAACAGAGGTCGTTTTCATCGACCATGCCGCTCCAGTACGTTGCCACAAAAATGCCGCCCTCTTTGACAAATGCTTCGATCTTTTCTGCCACGCCTGGTTTGATCATGTAGAGCATTGGACCAACGAGCACACGATAGGATGAGAAATCCTTTTCCATGCCGACAATGTCAACAGGAATGCCTTTTTTCCAAAAGCTTCGATAGTGAGTTTGACAAGCCTCTACATAGCGTTTGTTTGTATTATTTAAGCCTTGTGCATCATCAATGGCCCAGTGGTTTTCCCAATCGTATATGATGGCGACTTCTGGTTGAACGGATGTCCCCGCGATGGGTTGCAGCTGCTCCAGCTGTTTCCCTAGATCAGCGACCTCTTGAAACACTCGCGTATGTTCATGTCCGGAATGATCGACTACCGCGCCATGGAATTTCTCAGAGGCACCTCGACCCTGTCTCCACTGGAAATAAAGCACTGAGTCTGATCCGTGGGCAATCGCCTGCATAGCAGACAGATGAGCCATTCCTTGATGTTTGACTTTATTCACATCATGCCAATTCACGAGGCTAGGCGTGCTTTCCATCACGAGAAATGGCTGACCGTCCTTTAATGAACGATATAAGTCGTGAACGAAGGCAACGTTTGACGCTAATTCAGCGGTTGTTTCCCTGCCGCTATGCCATGCTGGATAGCTATCCCATGAAATTACGTCGACCTCTTTTGCAAATTGATGATAATCCAGTCCAAGAAATGGGCGCATATGCGGGTAGTCGCCCATAAAGTTGGTGGTCACTGGAATATGGGGTGTCAATTCCCGCAGCGGTTCAATTTCATTTTGATAAAAATTGATCGTTTGCGCTGTGACAAAGCGTTTCCAATCTAGGTTCATCCCGTGAATCATGTGCTCCCCGTGCGGTGCAGGTGACTCGATTTGTGACCAATCACTATACGTGTGGCTCCAAAATCCTGTCCACCATGCTTGATTCAAAGCTTCAAGGTCATGATTGTACTTGTCTTTCAAAAAGTCTCGAAATGCTTCCTGGCAGAGATCACAATGACATTCGCCACCGTACTCATTCGAAATGTGCCACATGATCAGTGCTGGGTGATCCTTGTAGCGTTCAGCGAGCAAACGATTGAGTGTATTCGTTTTTTCTCGATAAACCGGTGAGGTGAAGCAATGATTATGGCGAAGTCCATGTAAGTTACGCTGACGGTTCGCTTCGACGCGCAATACCTCTGGATATGCTTGCGAGAGCCATGCAGGTCGTGCCCCGCTTGGCGTTGCAAGAATGGCGTGTGCCCCCTGTGCTGCCAAGCGGTCCATGATGTCATCCAGCCATGTAAAATCATATTGACCTTCTTTTGGCTCTAGCTTACTCCATGCGAAAATGTTGATGGAGAATGTTTGACAATGTGCAAGCTTCATTAATCGAAAATCTTCGTCAATGATCTCCGGCATATGAAGCCATTGATCTGGATTATAATCGCCACCATGTAAGAATCCGTTTACATTTGGGTGAACGAGTGGGTAACGCTTTCCCATTTTGTCACGTCCTATCCTATTAATTACGGTGTCATTTGTTTAAATACGTCTAGAGAAGGCAGTGCTTTTCCGTTGAAATCAAACATCGCTTGATTTTCCCAAGCATTTCCGACCGTACCGGTTGTTTGGATATAAGCCAGCCCATATTGACTTGACCACGGGGCGCCTTTCGCTGGGATCCAAAGCGGCTCCCAATAAAAGAAACCTTTCCCGCGATTGTTTTTCACTTGTGAAATTTTTTCTGATAGATCTCGTATAAAAGATGCCTGGCCTTGAGGTGAAGCTGGGTAGCCGGCAGTATTGACTGAATCTTGGTTAAATGAGTTTTCTAGGTTGTCGCCATTTGCTGTTGTAAAACCGTAGGCGGTTTCTACCACGATGACGTCTTTGTTATAGCGGACGCTAATATCATTCATATTGTTAGTAAGACCGCTAAATCCGCCGTCCCAATACGGGTAATAAGATAGACCGATCGTATCGAATGAGACGCCTCGTTTGTTGATTTCATCAAACCACCAGCGGGAGGCGCCATTGTCCCCACCATGGGCAAGGTGAAGCATAATTTTGATATTTGAATCGACAGAGCGGACTGCATTTGTGCCAGCCTTTAGCAAAGCGGCGAGCCGGTCAAATTCACCGCCGCCTTCACCCCAGCTTTTGCCGTTCGGCCACAGCATGCCTGAGTTCAATTCGTTTCCGACCTGTACCATGTTCGGCAGTGCATTTTGGGCTCTCATCGCTTTGAGTACATCCCCTGTGTAAGTGCCAACCGCTTTTACTAAATCGTTTTGTGAAAGAGATGCCCATGCTTTCGGTTTGAACTGTTTACCAGGATCAGTCCAGAAATCACTGTAGTGAAAATCAAGCAGCACTTTCATATTTTGTGCTTTTGCGCGTTTCGATAAAGCGATGGCTGTATTGAGATCATTTGTCCCGCCATTATAGGCACGGCCTTGATTGTCGTATGGGTGGTTCCACAGTCTAATACGCACATAGTTGACGCCTTTTTCCTTTAATAGCTTGAGCGGGTCCACCTGTTTTCCATTTTGGTCGAAGTATCTGCCGCCGCTTCTCTCCACTTCCGCAAGCATGGAGATATCGGCTCCTTTAATGAAATCACCTTGCAGTCCATTGATCGGCTGAACGGAAATTGCATCCGCTTTTGCTTCAGGTAAAATCCCTAATCCCATCAAAAAGAAAACGACAACCGTGACGAGCATCCATTTCTTCATCAAATCTCCCCTTATCCTTTTGTCCCGCCTTGTGTGAGGCCGGACACAAATTGTTTTTGTAACACAAGAAACAATAAAGCGACTGGAATCGCAATGAGTAAAGCCCCGGCTGCAAAGGTCGTGTAGCTGGCCCCCATTTTGTCTGACACAAGATTGTACAGACCGATCGGGAGTGTATACATTTCGGGTGAGCGGACAATGACACTGGAGATGATGAAATCACCCAGTGGTCCTGTAAATGAGTTGATGGCGACAACCGCCAAAATAGGTTTAGCAAGCGGCATAATAATTTGGATGAAAATTCGGAAATGCCCTGCGCCATCCATTCTGGCTGATTCATCAAGATCCTTCGGAATCGCATCAAGATAGCCTTTCATTAAATACGTATTCATCGGAATTTGTCCGCCTGCATAAATCAAAATCAATGCAAGATGGCTGTTAATCAGCCCAAGCATTTGAGCCAAAACGAAAATCGCAATCAGCGCTGAAAATTGAGGAATCATTTGCAGCAGTAAAAAGAGCATCAGCCCATTTTTCCGTCCTTTGAAACGGAATCTAGAAAAGGCATAGCCTGTAAAGCTAACAAGAATCAGCGTTAACAGCATTGTGGCAATACTGATCTTCATGGAGTTCCAATACCATTTTGCATAAAGTGCTCCCG
The DNA here is from genome assembly GCF_038005165.1 of Bacillus sp. FSL K6-2431. Classification (NCBI taxonomy): domain Bacteria; kingdom Bacillati; phylum Bacillota; class Bacilli; order Caryophanales; family Bacillaceae; genus Bacillus; species Bacillus sp. FSL K6-2431. The sequence goes on from NZ_JBBOSQ010000001.1 coordinate 2,233,633, forward strand.
GGCCAAAGAAGAGCTCGGTAAAGTGACTGAACGTTGGATTCTTCGGAAACATACTTGTGCTCATAAGGCTGTTTCCAGGATTAAAGGAAGCACCGATCGTCCAAAGCAGTGGATATAGAATACAAATGGAGGCAATGAAAAGGATAAAATAAGTAATGCTCAGGCGAATGAGCTTGTTTTGTTTTGATCCCATATCACATCATGTCCTCCTCTTTGAATGAATTCGTTCTCTTAAACTGCCAGAGTGCAATGGCGATGACAAAGATTGAAAGTAAAATCGTGACAGCCGCAGCGAGTGCATATTGAGAGGACTGCATCGTGAGTTTATAAATCCAAGACACCAAGATGTCCGTTCCCCCAGCGGTTGACCCCGCAACAGGCGGTCCCCCGCCATTAAATAAGTAGATGATATTAAAGTTGTTAAAATTAAACGTATATTGTGTGATGAGGATGGGTGCAATGGAATAGAGAACAAGCGGTAACGTGATGGACCGGAATTTCTGAAAAAAATTGGCTCCATCAATGGTCGCAGCCTCATATAAATCCTCGGGAATCGCCTGCAAAACGCCTGTTGTCATAATGAAAACGAAAGGAAATCCAAGCCAAGTCTGCATCGCAATGAGGGCAATTTTGCTCCAAAATGGATCTGTTAGCCATGGTTTTGGATCAATCCCTATCGATGCAAAAAGTGTATTGTTAATGGCCCCAAATGTATCATTGAACAGTCCAGCAAACACCAAAATGGTCACAAAGCCCGGAACAGCCCAAGGGAGAATCAAAATGGTTCTAAAAAACCGTTTTCCCTTTAAATCCTTCTGATTGAGCAGAACCGCTAAAAAGATGCCGAGGGCACATTGAAGGGTCGACGCGGCCAAAGTCCATACGACGGTCCAGCCAAGTACATCAATGAAGGTGTCTCTCCAAATATCAATGGAAAAGATATTTTGAAAGTTCTTGATTCCTACCCAGTCGATCAGATTGGCAGGAGGCGAGTGATATAAATCATAGTTCGTAAAGGCAAGCGCAAAGCTGAACATAATAGGAAAGACAACAGAAAATAGAAGTAAAAAGAAAGCAGGAGTGCTCATTAAGTAAGGAAAGCCTTGATCGATGAGCTGATGATATTGAGCACGGATGGAATGAAGTGGTACCCCTTGATCCCGTTTCTTTCCATTCATAAAAGCATCACGCATCATGAGTACATAAAAGCCGATACCAAAACCAGCTGTTAACAGCGCAATAATCCCCTTTGCTAAAAGAAAAACAGAGTTGTCACGAGGCAGCATTGTCCCAAGAGTGAACAGTCCCCAGAAGCCAATATTGAATAAATCATAAAATACAATCAAAAAAGCGGCGCCGAACAGGAAAAAGAGTGCCCCTTTGCCGTACTGTTTGTTGTATATCTGCCCCATCCCGGGTATAAAGGAGAACATTAGCGCCCGTCTCCGGTGTGTCTTTGATTCCATTATGTGTGTGCGGTCTAGTTCAAGGTTACCCGTCACGTCTAACACCTACTTCATATAAAATTAGATCAACTACGGGCAGTTTGATAGACTACCCGCATTTGATGGTTATTTGGAGTGATTTGCTTTAATTTGAGAGTCGATTTGATTGACCGCATCATCAAGTGCCTTTTTCACATCTGTACGACCAGTTGCAATCAGTCCTAATGCACTATCAATCGGCTTCCACACCTCTTCCATTTCAGGATTGTTCGGTGTCAGTGTGGCGTATTTCGTTTGTTTAGAAACAGCATCCGCATTTGCGTTTTCCGTAATGATTGGATCTTTCATCAGTTTTTTCACTGGTGGAATTTCCTCTGTTAATTCAAAGCGCTTCTTTGAATTTTTTTCGTTCGTGATAAATTCAACAAATTTCTCAGCAAGTTCTTTATTTTTAGAATAAGAGGAGACGTTGTAGCTTTTTACACCTAAAAATGAGCTCATATGTTTTCCGTTAGGGAGTGTTGGCAGCTCGGCCACACCATAGTCAATACCCGCCTCTTTATATGGACCAAATGACCAAGGACCAGAAATGACGGCTGCTGCTTTTTTCTCTGTAAATAAGGAGTTGAGGACATTGATTCCTTGTTCACCAATGATGCCTTTCGGGAAAAGTCCTTCGCTAAAGAATTTTTGAATGTATTCTCCGCCTTGGATGGCGCCATCGTTGTTCAAACCAATGTCATTAACATCATAAGAGCCGTCGCTTTTCTGCTTGAAAATATAGCCCCCAGACCCGCCTAAAACACTTTGTGCATAGTAAATTTCATCCCATTTCGCAACAAAACCGTACTTTCCGTCTTTTGTCAGCTTTTTCGAAAGGTTATACCAGCCATCAAGTGTCGTTGGTGCCTTTTTGACAAGATCTTTGTTATAAAAAAGGACAGTGGTTTCAACGGATTTTGGCAGACCATACAGTTTTCCATCTACCGTTTGTGATTGAATCGATTCGTCTGTGAAGGAGTTGATCACTTTTTGATCTGGCTTGATTTCTTGTAATAGCCCCTCAGTGACAGCAGATCCAATTTGATTGTGAGGCATCGTGATGACGTCTGGACCTGTCCCAGCTGCTCCATCTAGACGGAGAGCTTCGATTTGGTCGGCATAAGCTTTTTCGACCACTTTGATTTTCACATCATGTTGTTTTTCGAATTCTTTTACAGCGTCTTGAATCCCCTCAGTTTTTTTGACATCCTCCCACACTAGTAAGGTCTTTGTACCTGTAGATGCTGGCTGTGTTCCGCTTGAATTGTCATCTCCCGGTCCGCAAGCTGAAAGCAGAAGCACAGCAGTCCCAACGACTGCTGATAATGTCGCCCATTTTCCCTTTTTCATTAGTAATCCCCTCTCGTTCTTTTTTCACAGATGATAAGAAAACGCTTTCTTAATGTGAGAATATCAACTTGAGTAAAAAAAGTAAACATATTTTATTAAATTTATTAAGTAAAATTTTTTACTGATGTAGAGAGAAAAGAAGCCCTCCACATTGGATGGGGCTTCCAGTTGTTTAGATTGTACTTTTTCGAAAGACAGGTTCTGAGGCAATCAGCACAGTTTTCGGTAATGTTCTGCCGTCTACAAGTCTTTCTAACAGTAAATCAACTGCTGTTTCACAAAGTAAAGACGTGTGGATATGATACGTGGTGAGCGGTGGTGACACATATTGAGACACATGAATATCGTTGATACTAAAGACGCTCACGCGGTTCGGCAGAGAAAATCCGCGCTCGTTTAATGCTTGTAAGCAGCCGATGGCAAGAGGATCACTAGCGACACAAAAAGCGGAAGGCAGGTCATCACCAAGCTCATCAATCGCCTTCATCATCAGCGCATAACCTTCATCTACTGAGAAATGGTGACCGACATAGACAAATCGTTCATCAAGGACATTGTGAGCCATCATATATTCACGGAAAGTCGTTTCTCGAATATCTGGAATATGCATATTCGTATTCAGATCAAGGTCTGTGCCGCCAATGAATCCAATGGATGTGTGCTCTTTTTCAATAAAAGAATCGATGATCTTTTCAACAATTCGTTTCAGGTTTGGCTTTACAGAATCAAAACGGTCTTCATCTGGCGACGTATCAATAAAAACGATATGCTGGGTGATCTCATATAATTGGTCAAGCTCTGACGTTTTAAATCGGCCGATGGCAATGATCCCTTCTGTAGAAGGATCAATGGAGTGAAGCCCATCAGATGGATTGTAAGCGGTGACATTTAAACTCCGAGTATTGGTAAGTTCCTCAATGCCTAGACGAATGGATTTAAAATAAATATCTTCAAGCTCTTCCTTTTCGGTCATCCAATAGAGAAAGGCGATTTTTTTTAATGAATGTTTGAATGTTTTCTTTTGATAGGACAAAGCTTCAGCGGCGGCGTATACTTTCTCGCGTGTTTGATCCGTGACAGATAGGTTAGGATCTTGGTTCAGTACGCGAGATACAGTCGCAATGGATAATCCAGCTTTTTCAGCAATGTCCTTTATTTTAGCTGCCAAATCAGCACCTCCTATAGAAAATATCTCCTTCTAGTATAGAGTCTTTAAAAAAATTAGTAAATATTTTTATTAAATTTTTTCAGTTGAGCGCTTCTTTACGCACTGGGAAGGAATTAGTAAGATATATATATGAAAGGTTTTGGATTAAGATTTCTGATAGGAGAGGGACCGATGTATTACGATGCACTGAAGACATTTGTGACAGTTGTGGAAGAGAAAAACTTTACAAAGGCAGCCCAAAAGCTGCGGATTTCTCAGCCAAGTGTCAGTCTTCATATTAAGAACTTGGAGCAGGAATTCCAGACCGTTCTGCTGAATCGTTCGCCAAAGCAATTAACTGTTACACCAACTGGGGATATGCTGTACCATCGATCAAAACAAATCATTCGTTTATATGAACAGGCGAAGCAGGATATTTATGAGCATCATCATCTGGCAAGAGGGAAGCTGACAATCGGGGCGAGTTTTACCATTGGAGAGTACGTGCTGCCGCAAATATTGGCAGAGTTTCATCAGCTCTATCCGCATGTGGACATTGAGGTGGTCATTGATAACACAGAGGCGATCGCCAGTCATGTCCGCTTATTCCATGTCGACATCGGTTTGATCGAAGGACAGACGAATGACAAAGAACTGACAGTAGAAACTTTTCTAGAAGACGAGCTCTATATCGTCGCGCCATTAGATCACCCCTTTGCTAAGAAAAAGGATGTCACGATTGATCAATTGCAAAACGAAACATGGATCACGAGAGAAGAGGGATCAGGTACCGGAGAATACTTACAGCACGTCCTGAAATCAAATGGACTGAAAGCACGGACATTTGTGACGTTTAGCAGCAATCAAGCGATTAAAGAGGCTGTGATTCATGGAATGGGGCTTTCTGTTTTATCTAAATATGTCCTCCAGCGAGGCAGCATTGGCGGTGAATTGGCTGTCATTTCTGTGAGAGGAATGGATTTCAAACGTAAATTCTCCTATGTCGAGTCACCGATGACAGGGGGAAATAAAAATAAGGAATTGCTTGTTGAATTGTTAAGGAAAGAGAGAAAAGACGCTTCTCCTCAGTAGGAGAAGCATCTCAGCGTGTAGACAAACCCTCGCATTCGGTGTCAGGTCTTCGCTCCGGTGCTCACGAATGTCCAATTCGCTCCGCTCCGGTACTCGCCCTTCCTAGACTGCAAAGGTTTTCTATCACGCTGAAAAGAAGACAAAGGGCTAAAATCAAGATCATTTTAGCCCTTTGTCAATAATCTGAAAAGACGCTTCTCCTCAGTAGGAGAAGCATCTTTTTTATAACCCTTTAATGCTTATCTCATCAACTGGAAGGAAGATTTCACCCGTATCTGTGTATTTCATGGTGACCTGATCGCCTTCTTTTAAATAAATGACGAGAGGTTCTTTTTCAGATGACATGGTGTAGCTTTTCCCATCGTCTAGCAGGAAGGTAACGGTTGTATAATCACCGGTCTTTTCTTTGTAGACTCGTTTGACTTTCCCTGTAGTTTCTTTCTTTTCCTGCTTAGAGGAACTGTTAACGGTACCGCCGCCTTTTTGCAGAGCTGTCTTATAGGCTCTCAGTGCTTCGTTTGGTGTAGAAGCGTACGCAGCGATTTCAGGATTGGCTGCAGACACGATAAAGTAGTTTTGCAGGAATCCATTTGAATCGAGAACCGGCGTGAGCCAGCTGGCTTCTCCATAGAAATTGTACAGAATCGGCATGCGACCTTTCCATTTCTTCTCGATGAAACGTTTCTCGATAATTTGCAGAGCGCCTTGAGAATCCATGTAGGACGCTTCAAGATTTCCGGTATAATAAGTCGCTTTTCCTGTTCGGGCATTTGTCAGGGCATATCCAAGCATCGAATCAACGCCCTCTTTCGGACTTGTGAAATCTGTGAAGTAGTACATATCTCCTTTTGAATCAAACACTGGACTCACATTGGCTTCTGTTCCTTCATCTGAAGGCAGCTTCACATCTGATTTTCCAAACATACTGTTCCAGAAACCGTGAATATAGTTTCCGAAATAACTGTTTTGCAGACTGACCGCTTCTGGTGAAACAGCCCCATCAATAAAAGCAGGTACTTGATCTAGAGCATATTTCTTCGTTGCACCTGTTTTGGCATCAACAACGACCACACCGGAAGCTTTAAAGCCGTTTCGGGCAGAGATAAAATCGCCATACGTGCGAATGTAATAAGGCTTTCCATCATCATTGATTTCCAGCTGTGTGTCGCCGTAGAAAATCAAATCAGGGTATTGAAGGCGAATATGACGTTCAATTTCTTTGTTGAAATAAGAGGAAGGTGTGTAAACCATCTCTGTTTTCACAAACTTTGGATTGGCAGATGAGTCGGTCGCACTTAATGTAAAGTAACCCGGCGTACTCCCTGAACGAATCCATTTAAAGAAATCCGAGAATTCCACTGGGGCGATGTACACATACTCACCGTTGACCTTCTGGATTTGCAGGCTGCCAAGCTCATAGTAGCTTGTGTTCGGAACCTGTCCGAACGATTTCTTCATTTTGTTCCGAGCAAATTGAGGCGGGACACTTGCAGGTGTTTCCGTCTCATCAAACGCTTTGATTTCGACCTTTTGATCCATTTTGGAGACATCAAATTTCTCATTCGCATTGAATAGAAAAGCTGTCGCCATATAAACACCGAGCAGTAATAAAATAAGAAACAGCACGCCTTTGATCTTACGCTCCAATCCAACTGACAAAAAGGCGCCTGCTGCTGTCACAACAAGTCCAATCAACCAGAGGGATGAAGGGTTACGATCCAAATTGGTCATATAATAGAAAACAAAAATACCGACCATGAACAGCAAAGCAAGGCCTGCAATCCACATTAGCGGAACCTGCTGTTCTGTCCCTTTCTTTCTAACGATCAACTTGAGTGGTGTGAGCAAGAGGGTCAAGACAAGACCGATCACAACCGAAAACAACAAAATATATCCCACAAACAGATCTCCTTTCAAATCAATCACTCTTTTAGTATATACGAGTGAGACGAGGAAAAGATTCATCGGACGGAAGGTTCATCTAAATGCCAATCGAGTCGATGGCGGATTGAACATCTTCTTTCAGTTCGTAAAACTTGAGTCTTTGCTCGATTTTCTCTGTTAAGGCGTCAATGGCTTGTCCTGACATATGCGTATGGATGCGCTTTTGATGTTTATACACTTTGTTCTGAAGTTCAACAATTAGATCTAAAATTTTTCCCGCTTCTTGGCGGTCTTCTGCAAATTCATGTTGAAGCTGATGCCGGATGGCTCTGATTAGCGCTGTTTTCTGTTCTTCTTTGATCTTTGCTTTCAAAGCAGCCAGCTCTGCTGGTGTCATGTCTTCAGTGCGAAAGTTTGTTTGAGAAAAGACGGAGCTTGATGTATGCGTATCTGTCATTCGTTGCAAAAAACGGTCTGCATCTGTTGGTTGTTTCTTTGAAAATTCCATTCCTCGTTCTCCTTAAGAAATGCCCATATTCTTTGCCAGGGCTGTATCTGCATCATGGTATTCTTTTCCTAGCTGGCTCATATCATCTGATATTGAGTCCAGCCACCTTTTTATATTCATCGCGCTATCAATCGCTGTATCATACTCTTTGACGGAATAGAACTCATTCTCAAGTCCCTCTGTTTTTAAGTGGCGAATTACAGCATCCACATCTGATGCCGTCAGCTGGTCATACGAACCAAAACCGACAATTTGTTTGTATCTCGAACGAACTCGTTCTACCGATTGATCCACTTTGTCATCGAGTTTCTCGATTTTGCGAATGATTTGCTGTATATGGTGCTCGGCATATGTCGAGAATTTACGACCTGTGTTCATGAGAACATGCGACTTGATTAAAATCGCCACCACACTTTGCGGGTGAACATTCGACTGACTCAATTGATGTAACATGGCGGCAGTGAGAGAAGGGTTTTTTTTCAACATATCATCAATGGTTTCAACGGAGCCATCTGATGAAAAGGCATACCGATCTAAGCCATGGCTGCCGGCGAGGGCTTCAAGGAATAAATTCGCATCCAGTGAAGGATTCACACTCATTGCCCGATTGAGGAGATCTTTCATGAATTGGACGGCTTTGGAGGAATCCTCGGAGTAATCGACGCCTTCAGGTAAAGCGGCATCATACATCACTTTCACACGACCGATTTCTGTCGTATGTCGATTTAAAAGAGAAAGCCCGTCATTGAGATTGATATATTCTGTTAATCTACTGCGGTAATCACCTTTTAATGCTTTGGCTTGGAGGCCATCCGATAGATTGGGGTAAATATTCGGATTCTCAAAGGTGACCCCGCCTTTAATAAAATCATTTTTAACAAGAACATAGGACGCATTCGATCCGCCAAGTGAATGCCCTGTCACATACATCTTGGCATTTGGCATTTTCTTATGTATTTCTTTCGCATAACGATCCGCTTGAACCATTTGATTCTCTGCACCATGTTCAAAGGGAATATTCTTAATCAAATACTTTGTATCTGATATCAGCCAATCTTGCACAATCTCATTTGTATAGGTCGTTGTCCCTGTCGCCACCTTCGTCGTGACTTCCTTTGACGTCTGTGACTGACGAAAAGGAGGCAGCTTCGTCAAAATGGTAGAAAGAAGATCATCTGACTCTTTTTTTCCATGTTTTTTAATGGTATCTTTATATTGGCCAGCGCCAATCGGTTCTGACCCGCGGTAGGCGATGACTGCGTTTTTGATTTTGGTGAGGTCTTTGCCTTTACCGGATCGAATAAAGTCATCTTTTGATACCAGAGTTAGTGAGTTAAGCCCTTTTCCTGTTTCTTTATAGTCAACGACATACATTTTTCTACCATTGCTAATTTCTATCTCTTTATAGTTCTTATAATTTTTAATAGCATAAGATTTTGATGATATTTCTTTATAGTCTTCGTCAGTAAGCTTAAATCCAGTTGACTTTGTGGTCAATATTAACACTCCTGTAATATTTATCTTTGGTAATTATATTATAGAGTGGTATAAATAGCTATTATAAATCCATAGCTTATTATACAAAAAACAGCTGTATTATATCAATAAAAGGTGGATATTGTATAAATGAAAAATGTAATTAGAATTATATGTATTCTAGTTCTCATCATAGTTATCTCTGTGATTTTAATTATTCTACAATTTGATAAAAGAAAAGGATCAAACGAAGTGGGGGGTGAAAATAGCGTGGAAGAAAGAGTAAAGAGTGATCAAGAATTAGCAGAAGAGTTTGCAGAGAAGATGAAACCCAAGATTGAAGAACACTTACAGAAAAGAGATATTCATCATTTTATCAAAACCATAACATTTGAAAAAGATGTGACCATCAACCCTATGGGAGATATTACGATTGATGGATATGTAAATGATGAACCGGAGAAGTACGGATTCTCAGCTTCTTTACAATATAGAGCTAAAAAAATAGGCTCAATGAGTTTTGACTCTGATTTATCCGACCGCTTTATAGATTGGGAAGAATATAAAGATGAGCCGGAAATAAAAGAAAATTACCTTAAAAGTTTCACCAAGAAGGAACGTGAACAGTATCTGAAAGACATTGGAGAAAAAGAGTAAAACAGGTATTTACGTGCCTTTTTTATGTTTCATTCATAAAAAGGTGGAAGTGCTAGATATGAAAAATACAATAAAACTTGTATCTGTATTGATTGTGATCATCTTTTTTTCAGTAACTTCATTAATCGTTGAGCATAATAAGCAAAGTCAATCGAATGATGCGGTGCAAGAGAAAAGCGATCAAGAAAAAGCAGAAGAGTATGCAGAGAAGATGAAATCCAAAATAGAAGAACGATTACAAAATAAAGATATCCATCATTTTATAGAGAAAATAACATTCAAAAAAAAAGGTAGTCATAAGTCCAATGGGATATGTAACAGTTGATGGTTATATAAATGATGAGCCTTAAAAATTTTATTTCTCAGCATCATTAATGCATAAATCTAAGGAAATTGGTTCAATGAGCTATTCTCCAGAGTTGTCTTATCGATTTAAAGACTGGGATAAATATAAAGATGAGCCTGAAATAAAGGAAAACTATCTTAAGAGACTCTCTGAAAAAGAACGCGAACAGTATCTCAAAGACATCGGAAAAAAAGAGTAATTACAAGTGTTCAACTTCTGATTATCTTCAAATCGTTGAAAAAGGTATATGCTATCATTCCCCTAACAACACTTTCAAATAAGGGAGAGATTTCAACCATGGCAAATAAAAAGAAATTGATCTTGGACGTAGACACTGGAATAGATGATGCCATCGGGATATTGCTGGCAGTGAAAAGTAATCGGTTTGATATGTTGGGGATTACAACGGTGTGTGGGAATGTGTCTGTCGATGCGGCTACATTGAATACGTGTAAAGTGCTTGAGCTGGTTGAGGCAGATGATATTCCTGTCATCAAAGGTGCAGCAACGCCTCTTTTAAGAGCGCCCCATTATGAACATCGGGTGCACGGAGAGGATGGGATTGGCGGTGCTTTAAAGGATGCTCAGCCTATGAAAAAAGCAGATGCTGGTTTTGCGCCTGATTTTATCATCGACCGGGTGATGCAGTATTCGAAGCAGGTTACGCTTGTGTTGACAGGACCTTTAACGAATTTAGCCCTTGCAGTGAAAAAATGTCCTGAGCTGATTCATCACGTGAAAGAAGTCATTTTTATGGGTGGTGTCGTTGAAGGACAGGGGAATGTCACGCCGGTTGCGGAATTTAATACATATGCAGACCCAGAAGCGGCAAAGTTAGTGCTGAATGCAGGGTTCCCTACATTAACTCAAGTGGGATTAGATGTCACGAGACAGGTCTTGCTTACGGATGAAAGAATCGATGCGATTCAGAATGAAACAGTAGCCCATTATATTAGAGAGAGCACAAGCATTTACCGTCAGCGCTATTTTGAGCGGAATGGTGTATGGGCGTGTGCCATGCATGATCCGCTTGCTGTCAGTCTTGCCATTGACAAGCAGCTCGTGAGCACACAGGCCTTTCATGTGGATGTCGAGACGAAGAGTGAGTTTTGTGATGGACAGATGATCTGTGATTTTCAGCATCAATGGGAGAAAGAGCGAAACGTTCAAGTGTGTACGGATGTAGATGCTGACGCTTTCTTTGATTTATTGATCAAAACAATGAGCGCTTAAAAAAGAAGTCTGTGCAAACAGGCTTCTTTTTTATAAGATGGGAACATGAGGAAATGTATGCGTTCACATGAATAAGGGAGGAGTGAAGTCAATTGGCTTCTGTTAGTTTAAGTAGTATTGAAAAAATACGAGCAGCAAGCAGAGGGTTGCCGCCAAAGCTGAAAGCAATTGCAGAGCATATTACGAGTGAGCCCCGCGACATCATCCATTTGTCTATCGTGGAACTTGCGAAAAAGACCGCAAGCTCAGAGGCAACGATTTTTCGTCTTTGTAAAAGGCTTGGATTTGAGGGCTTTCAAGATTTGAAGATTGCTATTGCCCAGGAAATAGACCAAACAAAGCCTAATTATGTAGATGAAGAAATGAGTCTTGATGATGATATGGCTGTTTTTATGCAAAAGGTTTTTCAGACGAATATATCTGCATTAAAGGATAGCTTTCAATTATTGAATCCAGGGGATGTAGAAAAGGCTATCCAAATCATTCATGAAGCAAAACGCTTAGAGTTTTATGGGAGTGGTGGGTCTGGCCTCATTGCGACTGACGCTTTTCATAAATTTATGAGGACAGGCATCAACTGTATTGTTCACACAGATTCTCACTTTCAAGCGATGTCTGCTGGTCTTCTTGACCGGCACAGTACAGTGATCGGTATTTCTCATTCTGGACGTAATAAAGATTTGCTTGATGCGATGAAAACTGCAAAGGAAAAAGGAGCCAAAACCATTGGCATTACAAGCTATCAGCGCTCTCCATTGAGCCAGCTTGCAGATGTCACGTTGTATACAGCAACGCAAGAAACGGCTTTTCGAACAGAAGCAATGTCCGCAAGACTTGCTCAGCTGACGGTCATTGACGTTCTATATTTTGCACTTGCTCATTTAAGGCAGCAGGAAACAATAACGAATTTAAAACAAATGCGAGAAACCATTTCACAAAAAAGGGTGTAATGATTCCAAAAATAAATTTTTCTGATAATGAAAAATGCTGATGTGGTAACGATTGTGAGCTTTTTATTGAAAATAATTTTCTTTTCGGTCGTTGAATGTCGAAAAAATTATTTTTATAATGGGATTTAGCAGGCATTCAAAAACTACATATGTGACTTCAAATCAATGATTGGGCGTGATACAGATGAAGGGGAACCAGGCGGTAATTGGTTTGGATATAGGAACAACAAGTACAAAGGCGGTTCTGTTTGGACCTCAGGGGAAGGTATTATCGAAGCATTCAGTTCCTTACGAGCTCATTCAGCCCCAGCCAGCATGGGTTGAGCAGGACCCTGAGAAGATATTAGAAGCCGTCATTGCGAGTGTAAGAGGTGCATTGACGAAAGCAGCATTTGATGAAAAAAATCTTATAGGCATCGGGATAAGCACAGCGATGCATTCCTTAATTGTGATGGATCAGGATGGAAAGACGCTAACGAACAGTATCATTTGGGCAGATAACAGAAGTGCAGAACAAGCGAAACGAATCAAATCAGATATGGATGGCTTCCACATTTATAAAAGGACAGGTACACCGATCCATCCAATGTCACCGCTTTCAAAAATACGTTGGATCAAGGAAATGGCACCTGAAGTCTTCAAGAAGGCAGCAAAATTTATTTCGATCAAAGAATATATTCTTTATCATTTTTTCGGTCAGTATGTCGTCGATTATTCAATCGCTTCAGCAACGGGACTGTTCCAATTGGAAACGCTTCGATGGGATGAGAAGGCGCTTCGTATTGCTGGAATTGAAGCCTGTCAACTATCTGAACTTGTCCCAACGACATATCAACTGAAAGGACTTCAGCCAGAGATTGCACTGCGCATGGGCATTAAAGAAGATACACCATTTGTCATTGGTGCGAATGATGGCGTTCTAGCGAATTTAGGTGTGGGCGCGATTGGCAAAGGAGAGGTGGCTGTTACGATTGGGACAAGCGGTGCTGTCCGTACGGTTGTAGACAAACCAATTACAGATGAGCAATCAAGAACGTTCTGCTATGCCCTGACAGATAAGCATTGGGTTGTAGGAGGACCGACCAATAATGGCGGGATCATGCTGAGATGGCTGAAGGATGAATTCGGGTCATCAGAGGTGGAGGTAGCAAAGCGTCTAGGTGTGGACCCTTACGATCTGATGATGGACATCGCGGAAAAGGTTCCAGCTGGTTCTGAGGGTCTGCTGTTTCTGCCATTTTTATCAGGTGAGCGGGCACCTTATTGGAATCCAAATGCGAGAGGCACCTTCTTTGGAATCGGTCTTCAGCATAAGCGGGAGCATTTTATTAGAGCTGTGTTAGAAGGCGTCATTATGAGTGTTTTCTCGATCGGTGTTGCCTTAAGAGATTTAACCGGTTCAGCAAAGGATGTCAGAGCTTCGGGCGGATTTGCACGATCTCCACTGTGGCGGCAAATTTTAGCGGATACGATGGGTAGAGAAGTGCTTGTTCCAGAAAGCTACGAGGCGTCAGCACTGGGGGCTGCTGTCCTTGCACTTCATAGTTTAGGTCATATGGAAGAGATAGAAGAGGTTCAAGAGTGGATTCGAATCTCTGCTCGTCATGAACCTAATATGAAGAACAATGAAACTTACATAGAGCTGTTTTATTTATATGAGCGCCTCTACGACAAACTGAAGGATGAATTTGATGTCATTAGTGCGCTGCAATTAAAACAAAATCGTTAAACATCAGGGGAAAGGTGGGAGAACATGCTTTTATTCATCGTGATTGCGGCGATTGTCCTTTTACTCATTCTCATTACAGTCGTTAAGTTGAATCCATTTGTGAGCTTAATTATTACTTCGATGCTAGTGGGCTTTGCGACGGGGATGGATTTGCAGGAAATCATTCAATCGATTAAAACGGGATTAGGCAATACGTTATCATTGCTGGCCATTGTTCTAGCGCTTGGTACCATGCTTGGGAAAATGATGGCTGAATCAGGGGGAGCAGAGCGAATAGCTCAAACTTTAATCGGCCGGTTTGGGACGAAGAATGTGCATTGGGCAATGATGTTTGTTGCTTTTATCGTGGGGATACCTGTCTTTTTCCAGGTCGGTTTCGTTCTTCTCATTCCTTTACTTTTTACAATTGCCATTGAAACAGGCATCTCGCTCGTGACCATTGGGATCTCGTTAATCGCTGGCTTGTCTGTCGTGCATGGGCTAGTCCCGCCTCATCCAGCGGCAATGGCAGCCGTTGGCATCTATCATGCCAACGTGGGGAAAACCATTTTCTTCTCTATTATTGTGGGATTGCCGACAGCGATTATTGCTGGCCCGCTGTACGGTAAGTGGATTGGAAAACGGATACATAAACCCGTTCCGGAGATGCTGAGAAAGCAATTCACTGAACGAAATGAAGATCGAAGGCTCCCCGGCTTTGCGAATACGATGTTTACCATATTGGTGCCGGTGATTCTGATGCTTCTTGCCACATTGGCGGACATTATCTTACCAGAGGACAATATGTGGTTCCAGGTATTCAAGTACATCGGAGATCCAATAACAGCACTGCTGATTGCAACAGTTTATTCATTTTTCAGTCTTGGCTTTATGCAAGGAATGAGCCGTGACCGGGTGCTTTCCTTTAGTAATGAGTGCTTAGGTCCGATCGCTTCCATCTTGCTTGTCATTGGAGCAGGAGGAGCTTTCAATAATGTGCTTATTGATTCAGGTGTCGGTGATTATATTGCAGATGTAGCCAAACACTCGCCGATTTCACCGATTTTGCTTAGCTGGCTGATTGCTGCAGTGATTCGTGTGGCAACAGGATCTGCGACGGTATCCATGATGACGGCAGCAGGTATTGTAGCACCAATAGCTGCAACTATGCCTGATGTGAGCAGGGAGCTGCTTGTGTTAGCAACAGGAGCAGGTTCATTAATTTTATCTCACGTCAATGACTCTGGTTTTTGGCTGATCAAGGAGTATTTTGGTATGACCATTAAAGAGACGTTTTTGACATGGACGGCTATGGAGACGATCATTTCCGTTAGTGCCATTGCATTTATTATGATCATTAATATGTTTATATAGGGAACAACAGCCTAGTTCTTTGGAATTGGGCTCTTTTTAATACCACTTTCTTCAGATTGGGGTAAAATAATGATATTGAAATGTGGGAGGTGGACACGATCGAACCATTAAAATATGTGTACAATGAATTATTTATCCAAGAATTAGCGGAGAAACTTACGCAGGCTTCATCTGGATTTGATGCTGAGCCATTCCAGCGGCTCGTATTTCAAGAGGATTGGCAGCAGCTTGAGTTAAAAGGACGGATGAGACGAGTCACTGAATCGATGCATGCCTGTCTACCAGAGGATTATGAGGAGGCAATTGAGGTACTGCGTCAGGCAGCCCCGCATTTTTCAGGACTTAGTGCGCTCGTATTTCCAGACTACGTCGAGACGTACGGCCTTGCACACTGGGACCTCTCGATCAAGGCGCTCGAATTCTTCACACCCTTTTCCACTTCTGAATTTGCCGTTCGGCCATTTCTGATTCAAGATCAGGACAAAATGCTGGCGCAAATGCTCGTATGGTCTCAGGATCAAAATGAGCATTTGCGGAGGCTGGCTAGTGAAGGCTGCAGACCGCGTCTGCCATGGGGCTTATCTGTTCCTTCACTAAAAAAGAATCCTTCGGTCACGCTGCCCATTTTGGAAAACTTGAAGGCAGACCCGTCGCGGTATGTGCAAAAAAGTGTAGCGAATCATCTAAATGATATTTCTGCAATTCAGCCAGATATGATGAAACAGACGGTTCAAAGCTGGTATGGAACCAACAAACATACGAACTGGATTGTCAAACATGCATCTCGTACCTTACTCAAAAAAGGAGATCCAGATATTATGGCGTTATTTGGCTATGGGGACGATCCATCCGTTCAGGTAACGGATTTGAAGATCATACAAAATCCTATTCGGATCGGTGAGAAAATGACATTTCATTTTACCCTACAAGCCGATAAGCCGCTAAAGCTGCGTGTAGAGTATGCCATAGACTACGTCAAAGCTCGGGGGACCCGCAATCAAAAGGTATTTAAAATCACAGAGTTTGAAACAGACGCAACGTTACATAGAGAATTCGTCAGGTCACAGTCTTTTCAAAATATGACGACAAGAAAACACTATGAAGGAACCCATACATTAACAATCATCATCAACGGCATCCCGAAAGCGTCAGTTGATTTTGAAGTGACAGAAGACAGCAGCTCATGAAAAAACCCGCCTCATTGGCGGGTTTTAGCGTTTAAGCCTTCTTTTTCATTAAGAATGAAGCGATGATGGCTGCGACTAAGAAACCGATGCTGATAATCGAGCTAGGCAAGTTTTCTTGTCTGAATAGAAACATCACAAAACTCACACTTAGTACAAGACCTGCAAATAAAGTCAAATACGGAAACAGCCACACCTTAAAATAAGGCTCCTGTGGATATTTTGGGCGAAGTTTCAGATGTGCCATGCAAATGCTAATCCAAATGAGTGAAACAGCAAAACCAGGAATGGCTAGCATATAACTGAAAATTTGCTCTGGGTATAAGTAAGCAAAGAATGTCCCGATGAGAAGAAACAGAACGGTCACCCATAAACTCAAAATGGGTACGCCTCTTTTATTGACCTGTGCCAGTTTTTTCGGACCGCCATCTGATTTAGAGAGAGAATGCATCATTCTCGTCGTGCCATAAATGCCAGAATTGGCCGCCGATAGAACGGCTGTAATCAATACGAAATTAATGAAGTGAGAGGCGCCTTGCATACCGGCTGCTGAAAAGACTTGAACAAATGGGCTGTTATTTGGATCAATTTGATTCCAAGGAATGAGTCCACAGATGATCAAAATCGGCAAAGTGTAAAATAAGATAATACGCCACATCATACTTTTAACAACACCAGGCAAGACCTTTTCGGCATCCTTTGTTTCTGTAATAGTCAGCCCGATCAATTCAGAGCCCCCATAAGAGAAAATAACAACTAATAAAGAGGCAAAGATCGCACCCCATCCGTTCGGGACGAAGTTTTGATAGTTGGTGAGTGCAGATGTGCTTTGTTCGTTCGGAATGATCCCAAATAATAGAGCTGCACCAAGAATAATAAACACAATAATAACGAAAATCTTCATTCCAGCGAACCAAAACTCAATTTCACCAAAGTATTTTACATTATTTAAGTTAATTCCAATGACTAAGAGTGAGCAGAGTAAACATAGTGCCCATAGTGGCACGTTCGGTAACCAGTATTGAAGCAGGCTGCCTGCCGCAATAATCTCGATGACACACACAGTGAGCCACATGAAACAGTAAACCCAGCCGACGACAAATGAAAAACGTTGACCAAGCGCAATCTGTATCAGGTCGCGAAGGTTATTTCCCGGATAGACAATCGCCATTTCAGCTAAGGCTGCCATCACGATGAGCAATAATAATCCGGCAAATACATAGGAAAAGATGACCCCAGGACCTGCTAAACCGATTGTATCGGCACTTCCTTTAAAGATTCCTGTACCAATGACCCCGCCCAATGCAATCATGCGAATGTGACGCGGTGATAAAAGCTTTTTTAATTCTTGTTGTTCCTGATTCGCGCTCATGACGTTCTCCTTTTTTAAAAATGCTTATGTTCCATTTTCTTTTTTCGGGACGTCAGTGTCAATATAAAAAAAGAGATTTTTCAGACAAAAAAGTCGGTTGATTCTATCAAATGAGCCGTTTTCTTCCATAAGTCCTTTCTATGACCCATCCCCAAAATCTGAAACTTCGTGAAAAAATGAACATTTGCCTTCATTCTGACATAAACAATTTTCAGTTTTTGTCGATATATCAACTGTATTACTAAAGTCCTAATAAAGAATTGTTTATAACTGTAAAATATTTCAAAAAAGCATGAAGAAATGAAAGGAGTTATGAAAGATGTTTATGAGAAAAGCAAATGATTCATCGTCGGGAACCCTTTTAAATGAGAGCAGTCGATTAGTAGAACGAATTGAGAAGGGAGACCTTTCAGCAAGAATAGATACTGCTGCATTCTCTTCAAGTCAAACGATTGAAGCAGTAGCCCAAATAAATGAAGCTTTGCAAAAGATGCAGGAAGTTAATGAAGATATTCAAATGCGGATGAATCTAGTGACAAAAGCCATTCAAGTTGGTTTATGGGATATGGTCGTGATCGCTGGAGATCCGGTCAATCCAAAAAATGAATTCACATGGACGGATGATTTCCGCAAAATGATCGGCTTTCAAAACGAGCACGATTTTCCGAACGTTTTAGACAGCTGGGCATCTCGAATTCATCCGGATGAACAAGAATATACCTTAAATGCATTCTCTTCGCATTTATCGGATCATTCGGGACGTACACCATATGATATCGAATATCGCTTGAAGTTGAAAAACGGAGATTATCGCTGGTTCAAAGCAACTGGCACGACCATTCGTGATCGAAATGGTGTCCCTCTTCGTGTGGCGGGAGCTCTTTTTGATATTCATGATCAGAAATTAAAAGAAGAAGAACTGCAAGCATTCGTGACGAGATATGATTTGATCAACCGTGCGCTTGTGGAAGCTCCTTGGGACATGGTCGTAGAGGCCGGCGATCCAGTCAATCCATACAATGAGTTCTGGTGGTCCCCGCAGTTCAGAAAAACGCTTGGTTTTACAGACGAAAAGGATTTCCCGAACGTATTAAGCAGCTGGAGCGACCGCCTGCATCCTGAGGATCAAGAAAAAGCTCTACAAGCTTTTGCAGATCATTTAAATGATCACTCTGGACGCACACCATTTGATATTGATTACAGATTGCAGAGTAAAAATGGCGAGTATCGCTGGTATCATGCTGGTGGTGAAACCATTCGGGATGAAAAAGGTGTACCTCTTCGTGTGGCAGGAACCATTCGTGACATCACGTTAGAAAAAAACAAAGAGAAAACAGCCGATGAAATGGCTTCACAAGTAGAACAGCTTTCAAGTTCAATCAGCGAAATGGTATCAGGCATTAGCTCTGTGACAAATCAAGCGCAGGAGCTGGCTGTTGCACAAGAACAGTCAACATCTGCTGCCCATCTAGCAAAAAATAGTGCAGATGAGACGAAAAATATTTCTGACTTGATTAAAGAAGTAGCGAACCAAACGAACCTGCTTGGTCTAAATGCTGCGATTGAAGCGGCCAGAGCTGGTGAGCAGGGACGAGGATTCTCGGTCGTTGCAGATGAAGTGCGTAAGCTGGCGCTTCATAGTGCCAATGCAACGGAGAATATCGAATCTAGCTTGACGGAAATGAAAACGCAAATTGATGAAATTCTTGAAAATATCTCGAATATGACAGCTCTTACGCAAACACAGGCTGCTTTAACAGAGCAAGTAAATGCTGCAGTCGATGAAGTGAATCACATGTCTCAGCGTCTTGTGGCGTATTCAAAGAGTATTTAATCGTCAGAAACCGCCCTCTCGTGTAGAAGGCGGTTTTTTCATTAAAATTGATCTGCTGGGAAAACAATCTCTGCATCTTTTCTTGCAGCATCAAGGACTTTCATCACAGAAAGACTCTCATCAAGCCATGCATAGCACTGTTCATGATTATTTGTTTCAATGATGTGCTGAAAAGCCTCTGCTTCATAAAACAGGCGGTTTGAATTTGTTTGTGCATTAAGTGAGATCACCTGGTCATTCACATGAAGCAGCACTTCCTCACAGCCATTCGCCCCATTTTTCACATGAATGAAGCCCTTTTCTCCTTGAATCAATGCAAAATTCATGCTGCTTGTATCCTTACTGCCGACACTTGTCGCAATGAAATCATTGTAGGTGAAAGTCAAAACACCAGATGTATCGATGCCATTGGGATGACGGTTTGCCTGGTAGCGGACCTGCTCCGGTGATCCGAAGAGATTCATGATGAAATGGACATTATAGATATTAATATCCATCAACGCTCCTCCTGAGAATTCAGGGTTAAAGACATTTGGCGTTTCGCCAGCTAGCAGCTGATTGTATTTGCTTGAATATTGACTATAGTTGCATTGAACCAGTTTGATTTTACCTAATTGATGAAGGTGTTTTTTGATTAAATGATAGTTTGGCATATGAACGGTCGTAATGGCTTCAAAGAGGAGAAGCTGTTTTTCCTTTGCGAGTGCGATTAAGGCTTCCAGCTCTTTGACATTAGAGGTGAAAGGCTTTTCGCAAATCACATGTTTTCCGTTTCTTAATGCAGCCGTGGCATGCTCGCTATGTAATCGATTCGGTGACGCAATATAAACAGCGTCAATGTTTGGATCTTCTAGCATAGCCGTTAAATCCGTATAAGTCGTTTTTACACCAAATTGGTCTGCGAGCTTCTTTGCCGTTGCTTCCTTTCTTGAATAGACGGCGTGACAAGAAGCGCCATCAAGCTGTTCAATCGCTTGCAAGAAGCTTTCCACAATCACACCTGTTCCAATGGTTGCAATGTTCATTCTATTCAAAACCCCTTCCACTCGTTTGATATCAAGTAAAGCTGTCTCTAGTATAACTGATGTTTGAATCGTACGCGCACTTGAGACCTGGGCGTAGAGGGGCGCCAGTGGCAAACACTGGCACATCTTTGGCAACCCTTACAATTAGTTGATGTTCGCTAATGTTTGTTTTGTTAATAATTGAATGGCAGCTTTCCTCTTCTTTAACTCTTGAATGGAGTGTTGAATATCCTCAACTTTTTGTTCGAGCAGCTGTTCAGCTTCTGTCTTTGATTGTTTTTCAAATAGCGATTTAATAATTTCACGAATTTCTTTGAGTGAGAAATCTAGCTTTCTTGCTTCTGTGATAAAGGATAGCATGAGTACATATTTTTTATCATATAAACGATAGCCGTTATGTGCTCTCTTTGGTTCGGGGAGCACACCCTCATTTTCATAAAAACGAATGGTTTCAATATGCACACCAGACATTTTTGACAATTTACCTCTAGTAAACGTAAGCATTCCCTGCACCTCCTTTCTTTGCTATCCATCATACAATTAGATTTGTTAGTTTCAAAATGTTCAGTGGTGAACATTTGTTTTATTTTCCTCATTTGAAAAGGGCAGAAACTCTATTTAAAGCAGGATGAATAGAATGCGATATAATAGAGAAGACATATGACAATTTTGTTAAAGTGAGAACAAGTAGACAGCGTGATGAAAAAACGATAGGCTAAAATAGGTAAATAGTAATGATATAACCTGTCATCATATAGATGATGGCTCAAAATAGTGCAGCACGTTTTTTGCTGAGAAAAGGGGACCAGTGAATGTATAAATTAGTTGCAATTGATATGGATGGTACGTTATTAAATGATCAACATATGGTGCCGGATGAGGTGTTTGAAGCCATTCAACAGGCGAAAGCAGAGGGTGTTAAAATCGTATTATGTACAGGACGGCCTATTGGCGGAGTGAATCGCTATTTAGATGATCTTCAGCTCAATCAAGAGGGAGATTATGTGATTGCCTATAATGGGGCGCTCGTCCAAAACAGTCACACAAATGAAGTGGTGTCAGAACTGACGTTATCCTATGAGGATTTAACTTCTTTATATAAGCTGAGCCGTGAGCTCGATACACCGATGCATTATTTCGATTCCGCTCATTTGTACACACCGAATCGTGATATTAGTGAGTACACAGTACTTGAATCTTATTTAACAAAGCTGCCGCTTAAATATTTACCTGTTGAAGAGGCAGACCCTTCAATGAGACTTCCGAAGATGATGTATATTGATCAGCCAGAACGGTTGGAAAAGACGATACAAGCCATTCCATCTGAAGTAAAAGACAAGTACATGATGGTGAAAAGTACAGATTTCTTCCTTGAAATCCTGCATCCTGAAGTCAGCAAAGGGAATGCCGTGAAGCTTCTAGCGAAAGAGCTGGGGATTGCTCGTGAAGAGGTCATGGCCATTGGTGACAATGGGAACGACGTATCGATGCTGGAATTTGCGGGCTGTGGTGTTGCCATGGGAAATGCCATTGATGATGTCAAAGCAGTAGCGGATGTTGTGACAAAGTCCAATAATGAAGCCGGTGTTGCACATGTCCTGCATGAGTTAGTTTTAGGGAAATAAACGAAAAAGCGGTCTACCAGTGAGGTAGCCGCTTTTTTATATGTGAGAGAAAAAGTAAACAAGCATCCGCCTGCTGCTCAAATTTGTCTTTTGCAGCATCGCCTTCACATGATCATGGACGGTATGGGTTGAAATAAATAAAGTGCTGGCAATTTCCTTTGTAGACTGTCCTTTTAATAAGCAGTCGAGGACGTTCATCTCTCTTTCTGTCAGCTTGTACGTTTTTGCCGCATAAGGAAGAATATCATTGGTTTGGGCTCTCTTGATGTGAATCATGACAGCCTCTTCCTGACCGGCTGCCTGCGCTAATCGAAATGCTTGAAGCGAGAGGAACAGCCCCGTAGGCAATCTCGTCATGCTTGCCGCTGTTTGGTCGATGCCACCGTATAAAAGTTTTGCCCCTAATGCTCTAAACGGGCGCGGCATAACCGCCCTGTCATGGATTTGTTCAAAGACTTGAAACGTCTGAAGCCAATGAAGACCCGTCTCATTTCCATAAAGAAGGTTGTAATCGTGCGAGAGAATGAGGAAGCCCTGCTGCTCCGCCGCCGCGTCCTCTTCGGTATCTCTTTTCCTGAAAAGTTCATCTCTCAGCTTGGCTGCGAGTCTAGGCGTTTGTTCGATGACCGCTCGAATATCTTGTTCTTGAAAAGGTTCCTTGTTCTTTAGACGATAGAGGCTGGCAATGCCCCAGCATTCTCCTTGAATCACAAGAGCTGCCCGCAATTCATCAGACCATCCTTTAGGTAACAAAATGTCTTGGTAGCGCTCACTGCTAAGGTATTCTCCGCTTTGGACTAGGCTCGCAGCATGAACGGGACCTTTGGCTAGAGACTCATGCTGATGTACGTCCTTTTTTAAGAACTCATTTTGAAACAGCTGGTCATGAATGTCTTCAATCGGTTCATCTGTGAAGGAACCTGTCGAGAGGAGAGTGGCTGGATCAATGGTCGTGATACAGGCGGCATCAAAATCAAGGACGGTAGCAAGCTCGTCCCGAATGTGTTGTCTCAGCTGCTGAAAATGAGTGGCTGGATTGGTCACATGATCTCCTCCTCAAAAATCCCCACTTTTAGGGATCGTGTTTTCTGGTGTCTCTTTTTACAATAAAGAGGTCATACCGTTAGTGTACAGGAAACGATGTAAAGCGGAAAGGAACTGGAGGAGAAGGACATGAAAGGAAACCAGCATTGGCACGATCCCGTTGCTGAGTCATATGCAGCGACGATTGCTCATAAAGTACCCGGCTATCAGCTATTGCATGAGTTGACAATAGACGTATTAGAAACTGAATTAAAGGGAGCGGCTCCCCGCATCCTGACTGTTGGAGCGGGTGGGGGCGAAGAGATCATCAATATGCTTCAAAGAAAAGAAGGCTGGCTCATCACAGGGGTCGATCCGTCACCTTCTATGCTGGACATGGCGAAACAGCGAGTTGCACAGCTTGAGATGGAGGCGCGTGTCACATGGCATGAGGCCTCATTAGATAAGGTTTCAGCTGAACCTGTTTACGATGCAGCGGTGAGCTTGCTTGTCATTCATTTTATAGAAAAGCGCCAGCTCTTTTTAGAAGAGATTGCCCGCAGGCTTCAACCAGATGCGCCGTTTATGTTGGCATTTATACAGGGAGAGATGAAGTCCCAAGCATTTCAACAGGAGCTTCACATGCTTTCTCTTTTCATGCAGCGGCAAGGTCTAGAAAAAGAAGTGTTTACGTCCTTTAAAGACAGGCTGGGAAGCGCGACACACCCTGTTCCCGAGGAAGAGATAAAAGAGCATTTAATCAAAGCAGGATTTGAAGACATCAGACCTTATTTTCAGGCAGGAATGATTAAGGGGCTTGTTTGCAAGCGAGGTCGTAGAGAGGCGGATAAGAAATGAGATCACAGGTGATGGTGATAGGCGGCTATGGACATGTTGGACAGCAAATATGTCTTGAGCTAAGCGAAGTGTATCCCGGACAAATTGTAGCGGCAGGCAGAAGCTATGAGAAAGCTGAGAAATTTTCACGCCAGACAAAAGGGAAAGTTCTTCCCTATCAACTAGATGTCAGTGAGCCGTTATTTTCGGACTGGGTGGATCAAACAAAACTGGTGATCATGTGCCTTGATCAAGAAGACCCGTCATTTGCTGAAACAGTTCTGCGGTCAGGCATTGATTATATAGATATTTCTGCGAAAGGGGCGTACATGGAACAGATGGCAAAGCTGGATCACCAGCACACCAGTGCAACGGCTTTACTCAGCGTCGGGCTTGCGCCTGGCCTTACGAATTTATTGGCAGCGAAAGCAGCATCTATGCTCTCATCAGTGAATCAAATAGATATAGGGATTATGCTTGGATTGGGTGATCAGCATGGAAAAGCCGCCATTGAATGGACGCTTGACAATGTCCATACTGACTATGTGGTTACTGAGCATCATCAGCGTAAAAGAGTCAAAAGCTTTACTGGAGGCAAGCGTATAGATTTTGGTGTGAAACTTGGAAAGCGGCAAGCCTATCAGTTCCCCTTCTCTGATCAGCAGACATTGCCTTTGACGCTCAGCGTGCCTTCTGTGACAACAAGGCTATGTTTTGATTCTCGCGCGGCAACGCGGGCATTTGCTGTCACAAGGAGCCTTGGAATGACGTCCCTTCTCACTGTGCCGAAAATCAAGGAACGAGCCATTTCTATGATTCAATCTGCTCAAATGGGAACAGATCAATATGCAGTGAAAGTGGAGGCGACAGGAATGGAGAGGAACAAGATTCATCACGTAGCACTTGGAATAAAAGGGCATGATGAGTCTCAAGCAACAGCTCAAGTCGCCTCTGCTGCGGCAGTGCATTTATTGGGCAGGCGGTTTCAGACAGGTGTGTTTCATATCGAACAATTATTTTCATTAGCGTATGAGAATGGTGATTTTGCGTTGGTGGATCAAAAAACGAAGGAAAAGCGTGTGTTAGCGCTGAAAGCCAGCCTTTTAACGGCATAAAAAGAAGACTAGCAGGATGCTAGTCTTTTTTATGACGATGACACATCTCCTTTTTTCTTGATGCTAGCTGTAATGAGCTGTGTCAATGTATCAGAGCCTTTTGTTGAAAGGTGAACACCATCAGGCTGAAAATAAGAAGGCTGTCCAGTAGCGGCTGAATGCCAATCGACCAGGGTCACATTGGAATGTTGATCGGCCACTCGCTGAATGACTGCATTCACATCGCTTTCCCAAGACCTTGGGACTCTCGTGTTCACAAGGAAAATGTGCGCCTTTGAAAATTGCTGAATGAATGCTGTCAATGTGCCCTCAGTAAAATAGCCATTCGTGCCAAGCTCAATGATAACAGCGGCATCAGATTGATTAAATGAAGCATACTGAGGAGCGATGCTGACGGCTTCGTTCATTTGTCTGCCAACCTTTGCATCGATGGTGATTTGTGCATATGTCTTTTCAAGATTCGGCGCTATGTCCAGCATGACGGAATCACCAATAGCAAGAATTTGGTGAAACTGCTTCTGATCTGCTGCTTTCTTCTCGTGTTTTTCTTTCTTTTTTTTCGTTTTCGATTCCGTAGAGTCTCCTGCTTTTTTCGGTGCCGTCTTAATTTGTGTCACTTCCTTGGCATGTGGAGACGTATGGGACGAACTGGACATGCCAATGGTAAATAAGATTAAAAGAGCTGCAGTGATTCCAAGGAACACTTTATGAGACGTAGACCATTGTTTGAATCCCTTTTTCCAAATAGACCAAGAGGCAAAATATTGTGTGAAGCCAAGCCGGCGAATCGGCTGTTCGATGAAGCGGTAAGAGGCCTCTGCGATAAGTAAAATGGCAATGATCTGCAATGCGACACGCCCCATAGAAGGCTGTCCAATTTCAATGACAGGGGTGGTCAGCACGATGATGGGATAATGCCACAGGTAAATACCATAAGAACGCTTTCCAATCCAGACGAGCGGCTGATAGGAGAGCCATTTTCCCAATAGGCTTGCAGGGTGGCAGATGCACGCAATTAAAATCGCTGCATTAAGACAGAATAAAAGCATGCCGCCTTGATAGAGGAAACCGTCAAATTCGTCCACTGCATAAACACATAGAAGAAAAACCGCAAACGAACCAAAACCAGCGATATGTAAAATACGTCTGCCAACAGGAAGGAGCTTTTTGCTGGACAGTCTTTGCATGGGCCATACAAATGCTAGGCTGCACCCAATCAGAAGCGCAAATGCACGAGTATCTGTTCCATAATAAACCCTGCTTGGGTCCGTATCGGGTGAATAAAGGATTGCCATCCATAAGGCGGAGACAAGTGCAAGGCCAAAGGTGATCATTGGCAGATGGGATCTATTTTTCACCCATTTTAGCCCAGCAATCAATAGTACCGGCCAAATGATATAAAATTGCTCTTCTATCGCCAAAGACCACAAATTTTTCAGTGGAGATACAGCGTTGAAGCTATCAAAATAAGACAGCTGATGGAAAATGTACCACCAGTTACTGACATAAAAAAAGGACGATAAGGCATCGCCACGAATGGACAATAGTGCATTCGAACCCGCAATTGCACACCAGCTGACGGTTAAGAAAATCATCACGTAAGCAGCTGGAAGGAGCCTTCTGATTCGGCCCATCCAAAATGGTAAAAGCTCTTGATAACCCAAATCCTGCTTATGTAACAAGATCGTTGTAATCAAGTAACCAGAAATCACAAAAAACAAATCAACGCCAAGAAACCCGCCGCTCGCAGGCCCAATATGTAAGTGATAAGCAATGACCGCCAATACAGCAACGGCTCTTAGCCCATCTAGTCCTAATATATAACGTAAACGATTCTCCTTGCTGCTCATGAAAATGAATCCCCCATTAATGACAAGCATCTGTATTTAAATTAAGGAAACTAATAGATAGTATATATAATAGACGTGTATCCATATCATTTAGTTTGAGTTTTTTAATAAAATTTTAAGATGAACGGATAACATATATCACTTTATTATATTGTTACATCAATATAAAATGGAAGTGCTATCGAATTAATCAATTGAGAGATACTGGGGCACATATGTTACGTAAACCTTATTAGACGCTCAGATATAGGAGGGTTTTGATGATTTTTTTAAATCGTCAACCAAAAAAGAAGGAATATAATGAGCTCATCGATTTATGTTGTAAAGTATGTGATGAGTTCCAATTAGTTTTTAGAAAAGATTTTGCTGATTTTGCTGATTATCGTGAAATTCTAGATAAACTTTCACCATCTCTTAAAGAAATGAAGGAAGAGTCTGAATGGGCTACCACGATTCTAGGAGATGGTCAAACAGCATATGTTTATTATTATTATGCCAATGAACACACAAAAAATTTGTTAAAAGAACTTTCGAACTCTCTATACGGGTGGGTTCACCCTAATTTACTGGAGGATTTATCATTCTTCAAAAATGGGAAAGAGTGGATGGTTTCAAGCTCACATGAAGAGGAGAGCTATATTTTCCCTGAAAACGAAGAAGAAATTGAGAGTTTAAAACAAATCAAAGGTCTTAAATGGACTATACAAGAAGATGATGAATAAGTAATTTTAACGGCTTTTCCCTAGAAGGGAGAAGTCTTTTTTATTCTAAATAACTCTTTTATACTCAAAACCAAAATCCCTGTCATAATAAAAGAAGATGGAAAGGGGATGTGTGAAATGAGAACAATTGAAAATGATCAGTTATTGATTCAGATCAATGAGAGGGGTGCCGAGGTCAGAGAGGTGCTTCATAAGGAAAGTGGACGTCAATATATGTGGTCTGGCGATCCTGCATACTGGGGCAGGGTGTCGCCTGTCTTATTCCCGATTGTTGGACGATTAAAGAATGACCAATACAAGATAGATGATCAAACCTATGAGCTCACGCAGCATGGATTCTTGCGTGATGTTGATTTTGATTTACATGAAGAAACGAAACATACAGTGACCTTTCAATATGAATCAAAAGGCCGCCACATCGAGCAGTATCCCTATGAATTTACCGCCCGTATTCGATACGAGCTGTCGGAAAATGGTCTGATGATTTCCTGGGAAATTGATAATGTCGGAGATGACACGATGTATTTCTCCATCGGAGGTCACCCCGCATTTCAAGTTCCGCTAATTGAAGGAGAGCGCACAGCAGATTATTCCCTGACATTGACGCCTTCTACTGAGCATCTTTCTGTCCAATATGAACTGAAAAATTCACTTGTCAGGGAGAAAGAAAAAAGCATTCAGCTTATACCAATTCAGCTTCGACCAGAGCTTTTTCAGCATGATGCGATGATCTTTAGTCATATCAATCGAGTGTCATTGGTGTCTCAGGCAGGTCACGGGGTTGAGGTTGATCTCACTGGTTTTCCGTTCGTTGGTATTTGGTCACCTTATCATCAAGAAACGGGCACAATGGCTCCTTTTGTTTGTATTGAGCCTTGGTACGGTATTGCCGATGTTGAAGGGACGAATGGGCAGTACAAGGAAAAGTTCGGTATTCAAACTTTAGAGAAGAATGAGACCTTCCAAGCCGCCTATACGATTTTTTTCAAATGAACATTTGTGCATGATAAGTTGAACAATTTGTTATGATAGAAGAAAAAAGGAGGCGTACGAATGGATCGGGAGAAACAACAACTGAGTATTGAAGCGGCAAGGCTGTATTATTTATCGGATTACAGCCAGCAGGAAATTGCCAAACAGCTCGACCTGTCGAGACCAACTGTATCTCGGCTGCTTCAATATGCGAAGGAGAAGGGGTACGTCCAGATAACGGTAATGGACCCGTTTGAAGACTTGAATGAGCTGTCTTCATTGCTCAAGGAAAAATATGACCTGCTCGAAGCTCATGTGGTGTTTTCGCCCAAAGATGATTATCCAACGATCACTGAATACTTGAGCCAATTTGGTGCTGAGTACTTGCAAAACACAGTAAAAGACGGTGATATCGTTGGTGTGAGCTGGGGAACCACCATGTATCAAATTGCTCAAAAGATGCAACCTAAACAGGTCAAAGGTGTAGAGGTTGTCCAGCTGAAGGGTGGGATTAGCCACTCCCATGTGAATACATATTCTGCGGAAACCATCCAGCTGTTTGCCGAGGCCTTTCAAACAGCACCGCGCTATTTACCGCTTCCTGTTGTATTTGATAGTGCTGCCGTCAAGGAGATGGTTGAACAGGACAGACATATTCAGCGTATCATTGAAATGGGCAAACAGGCGAATATTGCTGTGTTCACTGTTGGAACGGTAAGAGATGAAGCCCTTTTGTTTAGACTTGGTTACTTCCGCGAAGAAGAAAAAGCACTGCTCAAAGCATCCAGCGTTGGGGACATCTGTTCGCGCTTTTATGATCAAGAAGGACGCATTTGCAGTGAAGCGATTAACAACCGTACGATTGGCGTGGAGCTTGATGATTTAAGAACAAAAGAACGCTCTATTCTTGTTGCTGGTGGACATCGCAAGGTTGCTTCTATCCACGGTGCACTAAGAGGAAAATATGCGAACGTATTGATGATTGATCAGCATACAGCAAAGGCTCTTTTAAATGTCACAAAATAGATGAACAAAATTTCATAACTGTGTTTACAAATGTTCATCGGTCATATATGATGAAAGTATCATAATTAAAAGGAAGTGTAAGCATGACGATAGCAAATCTTATTGATCATACAGCACTAAAACCAGATACATCGAAAGCTGCAATCATGCAGTTACTTGAAGAAGCAAAGACTCATCAGTTCGCATCTGTTTGTGTCAATCCAACATGGGTGTCTCTTGCGGCGAAAGAACTAGCAGGAACAGGCGTTGATATTTGTACAGTCATCGGTTTCCCGCTAGGTGCAAACACAACAGCAGTAAAAGCATTCGAAACAAAGGATGCAATTGAGAACGGTGCAACCGAAGTGGACATGGTCATCAATATCGCGGCATTGAAAGACGGCGAATATGATGCAGTTGAGCAAGATATTCGTGCAGTTGTAGACGCAGCAAAAGGGAAGGCACTTGTGAAAGTCATTATTGAAGCGTGCTTACTCACAGATGAAGAGAAAGTCAAAGCTTGTGAGCTTTCAGTGAAAGCTGGCGCTGATTTTGTGAAAACATCGACTGGATTTAGTACAGGCGGTGCAACTGCTGAGGACATCGCATTAATGCGTAAAACAGTAGGACCTGACATCGGTGTGAAAGCATCAGGCGGCGTGAGAACAAAAGAAGATGTTGAGGCAATGCTAGCTGCAGGCGCTACCCGAATTGGTGCGAGTGCAGGCGTTTCTATTATCAAAGGGGATCAATCAGCTCCTTCGAAAGACTATTAATTCATACGATCCTATGGTAGGATAACATTCGTGACTCATAAATGATGAAAAAGTCATATGCGGAAGGATCTCACTTCTGGGAATTTCTTCCGCACTTTGTTTGCGAAATAGGGTTTGTTCCATACAAGCGCATTAATGTAAACGAATTCATTCGAGGAGGAAAAACATGAAATACGTGATTGGTATCATCGGTTTGCTGGTGATTCTCGCCATTGCATGGCTGGCTAGTAACGGCAAAAAACGAGTAAAATTCCGTCCAGTAATTGTCATGATTGTACTGCAATTTATTTTAGGTTATATTCTGCTCAATACAGGTGTTGGAAATTTCCTAGTCGGGGGCTTTGCAAGGGGATTCCAAATGCTTCTAGGCTATGCCGGTGAAGGAATCAACTTCGTATTTGGCGGATTAATGAATGATAAGGCGTCAACTTTCTTCATCAATGTCTTACTGCCGATCGTCTTTATTTCGGCATTGATCGGTATCCTGCAGCATTGGCGTATCCTCCCGCTTATCGTACGCGGAATCGGGTATTTGCTTAGTAAAGTAAATGGAATGGGGAAACTAGAATCCTACAACGCAGTAGCGTCTGCGATTTTAGGTCAATCAGAAGTCTTTATTTCCATTAAGAAACAGCTCGGATTATTACCTAAGCAACGTCTTTATACATTGTGTGCATCTGCGATGTCAACTGTATCGATGTCCATTGTCGGTGCATACATGCAAATGATTAAACCAGAGTATGTTGTAACAGCACTCGTGTTAAACCTATTTGGTGGGTTTATTATTGCGTCTATCATCAATCCTTATGAAGTGGCTAAGGACGAAGACATGATTGAAATTGTAGAAGAAGAAAAGCAATCCTTCTTTGAAATGCTTGGCGAATATATTATGGATGGTTTCAAAGTAGCGATTGTTGTCGCTGCGATGTTGATTGGATTCGTTGCATTAATTGCGATGATTAATGGAATCTTTACAGCTGTCATCGGTGTTTCTTTCCAAGATGTACTTGGTTATGTATTTGCCCCATTTGCTTTTATTGTTGGTGTACCTTGGAGCGAAGCAGTACAAGCAGGAAGCATTATGGCAACTAAAATGGTTTCCAACGAATTTGTGGCAATGCAAATCCTGTCCGGTGATGCTTTCCATTTCACTGCTCGTACAGAAGCGATCATTTCTGTATTCCTTGTATCATTTGCGAACTTCTCTTCTATCGGTATCATTGCTGGAGCAGTCAAAGGCTTAAACGAAAAACAAGGGAACGTTGTCGCACGCTTTGGATTAAAGCTTCTATTTGGTGCAACACTTGTCAGCTTCTTAACAGCAGGCGTTGTCGGTTTGATTTACTAATTTAAGAAAAGGAATGGTGAAAACAATGAGAATGGTAGATATCATTGCGAAAAAACGTGACGGAAAAGAATTATCTTCAGAGGAAATTTCTTTCTTTGTCAAAGAGTATACGGACGGAACAATTCCTGACTACCAAGCAAGTGCCTTGGCTATGGCGATTTTCTTCCAAGATATGACGGATCAAGAACGTGCTGACTTAACGCTCGCTATGGCGAACTCGGGAGACACGATTGACCTCTCTGCCATTGAAGGTATTAAAGTAGACAAGCACTCAACAGGCGGTGTAGGCGATACAACAACGCTTGTACTTGCTCCTCTTGTGGCTGCACTTGATGTACCTGTTGCGAAAATGTCTGGCCGCGGCCTTGGACATACAGGCGGTACAGTGGACAAGCTTGAAGCGGTAAAAGGCTTCCACGTAGAAATTACAAAAGACGAATTCATCGAGCTTGTGAACCGTCATAAAGTAGCGGTCATTGGTCAATCAGGCAACCTGACACCAGCGGATAAAAAGCTTTATGCCCTTCGTGATGTGACAGGAACCGTTAACTCCATCCCGCTCATTGCAAGCTCTATTATGAGTAAGAAAATTGCTGCTGGCGCAGATGCGATCGTACTAGATGTGAAAACAGGTGCAGGTGCTTTCATGAAAACACCTGAAGACTCTGAGAAGCTTGCAAAAGCCATGGTCCGCATCGGAAACAACGTTGGCAGACAAACGATGGCTGTCATCTCTGATATGTCTCAGCCGCTAGGATTAGCGATTGGAAATTCCCTTGAAGTGAAAGAAGCGATTGATACGCTTAAAGGCGAAGGCCCTGAAGACTTAAACGAGCTTGTGCTCACTTTAGGAAGTCAAATGGTCGTTCTTGCGAAAAAAGCAGAAACGCTTGATGAAGCAAGAGAAAAGCTAATTGAAGTCATGAAAAACGGCAAAGCACTTGAGAAATTCAAGGAATTCTTAGAAAATCAAGGTGGGGACGGCTCGATTGTAGATCAGCCGAAAAAACTGCCGCAAGCCCCTTACCAAATCGACGTTCCTGCAAAGGAATCAGGTGTGGTTGCTGAAATCGTCGCAGACGAGATCGGTGTTGCAGCGATGATTCTTGGAGCAGGACGTGCGACAAAAGAGGACGAGATCGACCTATCTGTCGGCATCATGCTGAACAAAAAAGTCGGCGATCGTGTTGAAAAAGGAGATTCACTCGTGACACTTCATGCAAATCGTGAAGATGTTGCGAATGTCGTGGAGAAAATTTATGACAACATCCGCATCGCAGATCATGCTGATGCACCAACTCTCATTCACACTGTGATCACAGAATAAAGAAAAAAGGACAAAAGTGCTTCGCCGCTTTTGTCCTTTTTTTGTTCATTTCTTTTTCTATTGAGATAAAAAATTTCACTTTATGAAACAAACCTCTTGCATTCATTAAATAATGGGTGTATATTAGTTGACGAGTCAATGATTGATATATCAACTAATTGATCTGAATAGAAAAGAGGGGATGGCATTGACTGCATTTTGCTCTGAAGAAGCAGAGGTATTATACCGTTTGCAGTGTGTGAACCGTATGATGGGCGTGAAGTTCGAAGCATGCACGGGCATCAGCCAATCAAGACTAGAGTTGCTATCACTGTTATTCCAAGCAGACGAAATCAGCCAGTCAGATTTGCAGAAAAAAGTAAATATTGATAGTGCGGCTGTGACGCGTCACTTAAAACAGTTAGAAGCAAAAGGAATGGTCACGCGCAGAAGAAAGCCAGAGGATAATCGAGTCACACTTGTTCGTCTTACAGAAGAAGGCAGAACAAGAATCGAAGCTTCTAAAAAAGAAAAAGAACGATTTATCTCAGAAATGCTTGAAAACGTAAGTGACGAAGAACGAAAGCTTCTCACTGATGTGCTCAGCCGAATACAACAAAACATCGAAAAGATTCAAACAACCTAAAGGAGTGTTTCAACATGGCTACAACATTAAAAACTAACGATTTTATGGAAATTTTGAAAGGACGCCGTTCTATTCGTAACTATGACCCAGCTGTGAAAATCAGCAAAGAAGAAATGGCAGAGATTCTAGAAGAAGCAACAACTGCACCATCATCAGTGAATGCACAGCCTTGGCGCTTCATGGTCATTGACAGCCCAGAAGGAAAAGAAAAGCTTGCACCACTTGCAAAATTCAACCAAACTCAAGTGTCAACATCAGCAGCTGTCATTGCAGTATTTGCAGATATGAAAAGCAATGAATACTTAGATGAAATTTATTCAAAAGCAGTAGAGCATGGCTACATGCCGCAAGAAGTGAAAGAAAGACAAATTGCTGCACTAACTGCACACTTTGAGGTACTTCCAGAGCAAGTGAATCGCGAAACAATCTTAATTGACGGTGGAATTGTGTCTATGCAGCTTATGCTTGCAGCACGTGCACACGGCTATGATACAAATCCAATTGGCGGATTTGATAAAGAAGTCATCGCTGAAACATTTGGCTGGGATAAAGAACGTTATGTACCAGTGATGCTGTTATCAATTGGGAAAGCTGCTGACGAAGGTTATGCTTCTTACCGCTTACCGATTGAACGCATTACAGAGTGGAAATAATATCTTTTAAAAAGGAGACGATTAGATGATTATTATTCATGCAGGGATGACCATTCATCCAGAAAAAGAAAACGTATTTCTAGAAGAAATCAATGCATTAATGAAAGCTTCACAAGCCGAAGAAGGCAATGTATCCTACAAGCTGTTCAAGGATACAGGTAAGGAACATACCTTCTTAATGGTAGAAGTGTGGAAAGATGACGCTGCGGTTCAGAGCCATAATGCGAGTGCACATTTCCAAGCTTTCGTAGCGAAGGCAAAAGAATTCTTAGCCGCTCCACTTGACGTTGTTGCCTTTCAAGGCCAGCAACTTTCATAGTAAAACAACAAACACCCTAGGCGTTTATCGTCTAGGGTTCTTTTATTTTCGACACCTTGTTCCACCCATTTCATTCCCGTATTGTGCATTTTCCACAAAATTTCTGAAAATAAAATGTTTTTCGACTTAAGTATATTGGAATATGCTAGAATGAGATATTATTTATTACCAAATTAGGGAGGAACCAAAATGAAAAAAGGGAAATGGACGAGCATAGCACTAACGGCTGTCCTCGGTTTAGGCACATTGACAGCTTTCAGCACCCCACTATCTGCCCACACTACAGAAAAGTCAACATCCTCAGACGGCGGTCATTATTCAGGTATTCCATTCGATGCAAGTGTTGTGAATGAAGACCGTCTCATCAAAGCCTTGAAAAAACAAGGAAAGATCAAAAAGAATGCCAATGAAGCAGAAACCCAAAAAGCATTAAAGAAATATCTAAAGAAAAAAGAAGAATCTGCTATGAAACAAGGTGCAAGCACCTTAACAGAAGAGCCTGAATTTCTGAAAGAATACAAACAAAAGGTACATAACAAATTAGCCAAAAAGAAAAAGTTAAAGAAGCATAATGGAAAAGAAAGCAATCATGTAAAACCGGTCAAAAAGGAAAAGTATAAAGGCGAAGTTCGCAATGATAAGGTATTGGTTTTATTAGTAGATTTTAAAGATTATAAGCATAATAGTATTAAAAAAGAAGAGACTGATATGTACTATGACAAGTACGATCAGCAGCACTATCAAGACATGCTTTTCGGAAAAAATGGCTACATCGGTCCAGATGGGAAACGAAAAGTATCCATGAAGCAATATTATGAGAAACAGTCTGGCGGCAGTTACACGATCAGTGGAACGGTGGCTGGCTGGTATACAGCGAAGCATGAAGCAGCCTATTATGGCGGGAACGTACCTGATGAATCAGGCAGTGACGGCAGACCGCGTGAATTGGTGAAAGAAGCACTCGAAGCAGCAGCAAAGGACCCGAACATTGATCTCGGTGAATATGATCAATGGGACCGCTATGATATGGATGGCGACGGCGTTTATAACGAACCAGACGGCATCATTGACCATCTGATGGTCGTTCATGCTGGCGTAGGTGAAGAAGCTGGCGGCGGACAACTTGGCTCTAATGCGATTTGGTCGCACCGCTGGTCACTTGGTGATGTATTTGAAATTCCAAACACTGAATCTGAAGTTGGACAAGGTGGGAAATTAGGCGCGTTAGATTACACCATTGAGCCTGAAGATGGCGCGGCAGGCGTATTCACACATGAATTCGGACATGATCTTGGTCTTCCTGATGAGTACGATACACAGTACACAGGAGGAGGCGAGCCCGTTTCCTACTGGTCGATCATGTCAAGCGGAAGCTGGGCAGGTAAAGTCCCTGGAACGGAACCAACAGGCTTTAGTCCATATGCGAAAGAAATGCTTCAAAACTTGCATGGCGGTAACTGGCTTACTGGACAAACCATCGATGGTAAAACATTAAAGAAAAGCAAAACAGTGCTGATTGATGAAGCAGCAACAAAAGGAACGAACCATGATGCGGTTCGGGTAGATTTACCAGATAAAGAGATTGTTGTCACAAAACCTGCTCAAGGACAAAATTCGTACTTCAGCGGAACGGGTGACAATTTAAATGCGACCATGACGACAACAGGTATCGATTTGTCGAAAGGGAGCAAAGCAGAGCTGACATTTAAAGCATGGTACGATATCGAAGAAGATTATGATTATGCGTATGTAGAAGTTCGTGAAACAGGAACTGATCAGTGGAAGACCATTGCTGGTAACATCACGAACGATCGAAATGAAGCTGGAGCGAACGAAGGCAATGGAATTGACGGAAAATCAGACGGATGGGTAGATGCAGCATTTGATCTTTCTGCTTATGCAGGGAAGAAAATTGACCTGCAATTCCGCTATACAACCGATGCAGGCTATTCACTGCCAGGCTTATTTGTAGATGATTTAAACATCACTGCAGATGGGACGAAAGTGTGGTCAGATGATGCCGAGGGCACATCTACTTTCACCTTTAACGGATTCTCGAAATCGAATGGAAAACAATATGCAGCTCAATACTATTTACTAGAGTGGCGCTCATATGCTGACGTCGATAAAGGGTTAAAGCATATCAAACGAGGGGCAAGCCTCATGAGCTATAATAACGGTTTGGTCGTGTGGTATGTCGATCAATCCTACAGTGATAACTGGGTAGGAAAACACCCAGGGAACGGTTTCCTTGGGGTAGTAGATGCAGATCAGCAAGTATTGAAGTGGAGTGACGGCTCCATTGCAGCCACAGGTTTCCAAGTACATGATGCAGCATTTTCTTTGAATCCAAGTACGAAGCTCAATATTGATTATACAGCGACAACTGGCTTAACGTTGGTAGATCGCTATATTCGCCCGACTCGTACATTTAGTGATAAAAAGAATTATGTGAATCCAAATAATCCAGATGCAGGGCGTGATGTCCCAACATACGGTCTATCCTTTAAAGTTGTTGGACAAAGTAAGGATCGTTCTGTTGGAAAGGTATTAATTTCTAAAAGTAACTAAACAGAAAGCCGGATTCTACCATTGAATCCGGCTTTTTGCTATGGTAATAAACTGTTTTTGATGAAAAGGGCGGCTTTTTGGTCGAATGTCTGTTCTTTTTTATTTTGATATCCGAATGAAATCATTATATAATAGAGACTGGAAGGTTTTTCTTTCATACTTGGTTCTTTTTAGCTGTTAAAACAAAGGAAAGGATGAGCGTTACCAATGAGTTGTGTCACTGCTAAGCAATTAAAGGTGATTAGAGGGACGATGCAGACTTTTTGCAGCCATTTGGAGTATGATGGTCACGGTAAGCTTCATATCAATACCATCATGGCTTTTATTAAAAAGGAGTTTGGTGTGAGGAAAATGAAAGACATTCCACAAAGCCGCTTTACTGAAGCGCTTGAATTAATACAAGACTTTGATTTATACACGGATAAAATAGAGATTCGTGATCGTCTATCAGAAAGGAATTAACTAAATTGAATATTTTGGCAATAATACTAGTAGGAATTGTCGCATTAGAACACCTTGTCATTATGTTATTAGAAATGTTTTTTATGGAATCAAAGATGGCAAAGAGATCCTTTAAGCTGCCAGAACACTTGCAAAAGGATCCAAATGTAAAAGTGATGTTTGCCAATCAGGGGCTTTATAACGGGTTTTTAGCAGCAGGACTGATTTGGGGGCTCATTCTTGGATCGAATACTGTTGGATATATGATTCAGCTATTTTTCATTATTTGTGTGATCATCGCTGCTGTATTTGGCGGTGTGACCTCTAATAAATCAATCATCGTCAAGCAAGGAGTACCAGCGCTTCTTGCATTAATTGCGCTTATCCTGGCAATTTAACCATAAATAAAGTCGCCCGAGTAAAGGGCGGCTTTTATCTTTTTCGAAGACCCATTAGACGAATAATGGATGTCAGACATAGCGCAACGGCAACAGCCAAAATAATTTTTCCATACATGACCCCTGTTAAGTTCATCAAAAAGACGGCCAATATGATACAGAGCGTGATGATGATCATCACAATCGAATAGGTTTTCATCTCTTTTCCACTCCTTTAAAAGTCCCCTCACATCCGTGAGGTCTATCCATCTTACCTCATATGATATCACTCAATGACAATTTTACATGAAATTCCCTACCAATAGAATGTGACATATTGATTAGATTAATGACATGCCATATTTTTCAGAAAATCGGGTATACCATAAAGAGTTGCACCGAAGTTCGATTGCTTGATATTTAATTGTGCAAAATGTAAAATGAAAACATGATAAATCGAAAGGATGATCAAGATGAGTAAGAAAGTGTTATTAGTATCGACAAGCAGTTCAGAAATGAACGGACATCCAACAGGCTTATGGCTAGAAGAGTTGGCAGAGCCATTTCATATTTTTAAAGAAAATGAACTAGACGTTCAAATTGTCTCTATTCAAGGTGGAACTGTCCCTATTGATAAAAATTCAATTCCAGAAGGTGTTCCAGCGCAATATGAAGATGTATATGAATTACTTCAAGACACAAAGGCGCTTACAGATGTGAACCCAGCTGATTATGATGGCATCTTCTTTGCGGGAGGACACGGCCCAATGATCGATTTTGCGTCTAATCAACTGGTAGCCGATGCAATCTTAGCTATTTCAAACAAAAATGGTGCAGTCGGAGCTGTTTGTCACGGCGTTTCAGCATTCATTGATGTGAAGGATCAAGATGGCAAATCATTTATCGAAGGTAAAAAAATCACAGGCTTCACAAACGAAGAAGAGGAAGCTGTTCAGCTGACATCAAAAGTTCCATTTTTATTGGAAACAAAACTTCGTGAGCAAGGGGCAGCGTTTGAAAAAGGAGATGCCTTTGCACCATACGCTGTAGTTGACGGACAAATCATTACTGGACAAAACCCAGGTTCTAGTGCAGAAACAGCACGCCTGTTTGTTAAAACCATTTCATAAAGTGATCAAAAAACCAGTCGTAGCAAATACGGCTGGTTTTTTGTCATAAAGATTTCCTAAAAAAGACCAAAAAAACGAATGAAATATGGTAAAATATTCACAGGGTAAAAAACCCAATTGAGGAAAAAGGGGATGTTCCTGTGAGAGCATTTTATGGAAAAATCACTGCAACTTTATTATCCATTCTACTCGTCACAACAGGTTTATTTTCACCAGTATTAAAAGCAGAAGAATCACCGAAATTAGATGGGAAATTGTCACCACTGACGGAAAAAGCCATTCAGCAAGTGCAAGACTCGATTTTGAAACAGGATGAAGGAACCGCTATCCAAAAGAAGCAGCTAAAAAAATCTTTTAAAGTAGATAAGAAAAATGGAATCAGTATCAAACGAAAAGCCGCTAAAGATGGTAAGATGCGTACATCTTCCGTTCGCTCCATTGATGGACTAGCCATCAACCAATCGGTTGTCTTATCAGAGGACGACCCAGTCGATTTATGGTTGTTAAGTACGACTTCACCTCAGGCACTCATCAGCCGAATTACCTCTTCAAATCCCGATTATTTCTTACAATTATTTGTTGTTGATTATGAAACTGGACAAGCTTATCCGAC
This sequence comes from Bacillus sp. FSL K6-2431, assembly GCF_038005165.1. Taxonomy (NCBI): domain Bacteria; kingdom Bacillati; phylum Bacillota; class Bacilli; order Caryophanales; family Bacillaceae; genus Bacillus; species Bacillus sp. FSL K6-2431. The sequence goes on from NZ_JBBOSQ010000001.1 coordinate 2,273,589, forward strand.
GGACTTGATTCAGCCAGCAGGCAGTCTCCTTGGTTTGACCAATTTACCAGCAGGTGACTACGCATTCGGTATCACAAGCGGTGGAAATTTCGGAGACTCTTACACGTTACAAGTGAACGCAAAAAACCCACCCAATTTCACAGGAGCTGTTTCCCTCTCTTCCACCCTGCAATACTTTGTAGCTGAGTATGCGAATGGGGATGTTTTCGCTAATGGTACAAAAGTGTATAACAAACAATCTAAGACCGCCGATTATAAATGGGAGCGTGTATTTTATTTTTCATATGACGGAAAATATGATCAGAGAACCCATTCTGTTGAAAGTGTGAAAGTGAAAAGTATTTCTGCACCAGTATCGTACTCTGCTCCTTATGCGAGTTCATCTGAGGCTATTCTCGTCTACTTAGATGTGGAGACGTTATTTATGTATCATGAATCATCGTTTGCTAGCGGGCAATACTACCATAGTAGCTTTGTTGATACACTTGGAAAGACAACGCCAAGGCGTTTAGATATTGATGATATGACAAATTACGGCGATCATATTTTAGCTGTTGATTTGAAAACGGGAAAACCAATTGATTTCTTCAGTGTCCTTAATTTTTACTATGCTGCAGGGATCGAAAAGCTGCCTACGATCAGAACGTTGAATTAAGAAAGGCGGTTGACAGCAAATCTCTACATGTGTAGAGTAAAGATAATTAAATGACAAAAGTCCACTAGGGGAGTCATGTATGACTGAGACAAGAGAAAATCTTGGACCCTTTGAACCTGATCTAGTTTGTACTAGCGGAGGGAAGTGGAGCTGGACCTCGTCTTATTCATGATTGAATCGATAAGAAGGCCGCTCCATTTGGGGTGGCTTTTTCATTTATTCAACTGAAGAAGAGGAGGCTTTTTTTATGACGTTTTCAGCGCAATTAAGAGAAGAAACAGAACCATTATTTGAAGCCATTTATCAGCATCCGTTTGTCAGAGGGCTGGCAGCAGGAAAGCTGGAAAAGGAACAGATCATTCATTACGTCAAACAAGATGCAGAATATTTACATGCTTTTATTAAAATTTATGCAGCGGCTCTTAGCAGATGTACAGACAAAGGAGATATTGCCTTTTTCCATCAGCAGATTGCGTTTGTACTAGATAGTGAGACACACCCTCATCAAAATCTTTGCCGAGTGGCAGGTGTATCATATGATGAGCTCCAAGGTGCCCCGCTTGCTCCGAGTGCTCATCACTATATTCATCATATGCTGCAAGTTGCCAAGGAAGGCACGCTTGGAGAAATCATCGCTGTCCTGCTTCCATGCCCTTGGACATATTGGGAAATCGGGAAACGAATGCTCGCAGATGTGCAGCCTGACCCATCACATCCTTTTTATGAGTGGATCACATTTTATGGAGGGTTAACCGACTCTATTACAGTAGAGCTTTGCAAGCGGCTCGATCAGCTGGCGGAAGCAGCAAGTGAGAAAGAAAAGGAAAAAATGAAACAGCACTTTATCTTAAGCTGTCAGCTTGAGTACAAGTTTTGGGATATGGCGTTTACGGTGGAAGATTGGCCAGTTCCATTGGAGGTGCATTCATCATGACATGGAAGATGAAAGAAGTTGTCCTTGCTGTCATTTTATCCGTTGCATGTGGTGTCATCTATTTAGGGTGGTCCACACTTTACTTACCCATTACAGCACTTGTTGGCCCAGCAGGAGGCAACATCATGTTTGGCATTTGGGTGATTGCCAGTCCAATCGTCGCGTATATCATCCAAAAGCCGGGAGCTGCCCTGATTGCAGAAACAGCCGCTGCCGCAGTGGAATTACTAACAGGCAGCCACTTCGGTCTTGCAGCCCTGCTGATAGGTGTATGCCAAGGGCTTGGGGCAGAAATTGCTTTTGCTCTTTTTGGTTATAAACGATATCGCATGTGGACACTGATGCTGTCAGGTGCCTTTGCAGCTGTTGGAGCAATGGCTTACAGCCTCGTTGCGAATGGCTTTGGTTATTACACGCCTCAAGTTTTACTCATCACACTGATGACTCAAATCATCAGCGGAATGATACTGGGCGGATGTTTAGCAAAAGTAGTGGTGGACGCATTATCTAAAACCGGTGTATTGAATCAATATGCCATCATGAAAGAAAAACGAAACAAAGGTGAACAGCATGGATTCATTTCTCGCGTGCAATAATCTCACTGTCCGTTTTTATGAACAGCCTCAGCCCGTGTTGCATCAAATCTCTCTTTCCATTCAAAAAGGAGAAAAGGTGCTTATTTTAGGGCCAAGCGGCAGCGGTAAATCCACGCTCATCTCCGTTCTGGCTGGCATCATTCCAGAACATTTAGAAGCGGACATGCAGGGCGAAGTGATATTGCAAAGACATACAGGCGTCATGTTTCAGGACCCTGATTCCCAGTTTTGTATGCATCGCGTCAATGAAGAAATTGCCTTTAGCTTAGAGAACCGTTCTGTCCCTCGTGACGAGATGGATCGCATCATTCAGCAGCTCATGCAAAAAGTTCAACTTGATGTCGATCCGAATACAGACATCCACACATTATCTGGCGGCATGAAGCAGCGATTGGCGCTTGCTTGTTTACTAGCGTTAGAGCCAGATGTGCTGTTCTTTGATGAACCGACCGCACAGCTTGATCCAGCAGGAAGAATGGAGATATTTCAGCTTCTACAGCAGCTTGCAGCTGATCAGCGACAAACCATGATTTTTGTAGAGCATGTGCTAGATGGTGTCATTGAATGGATGGACCGGGTGATTTTATTAGACGATCAAGGCAGCATCTTAGCAGATGGGTCTCCAAAAGATGTATTGACGACATATGAAAAAGAAATGAAAGAGGCAGGAATTTGGAGGCCGAAATTATTTCCCGAGAAATGGTCTACGATCCTTCAAGATCCATTTCATCCAATGAGTCACAAGCTTATGCAAACCTTTGAAGCAAGAAAGAAGCAGAATGAAAAAGTGCCTTCGACTAAGCGGAAGACCATCATTCGTTCAGAAGATCTTCAATTAAGCTACGGGAAAAAGAGGATTATGAGTGATCTTCAGCTTGATATCAAAGCAGGGGATTGGGTGGCGATCATTGGGGAAAATGGAAGCGGGAAAAGCACATGTCTTAAACATTTGGTTCGTTTAGAGCCAACGAAAAAAGGCCACATTTTTTTAAAAGAGACACTCCTTAAAAAGTGGTCAGACCGAGAACTATATGAAAAGGCAGGCTTTGTGTTTCAAAATCCGGAGCTTCAATTCATACAAGATACAGTGTTCGATGAAATTGCATTTGGTGGAAGGCAGCGTAATTGGCAAGAATCCGTTGTGCAAGAAAAAACAGTTCAGCTATTGAAAGAGTTCGGTTTAGAAAAGCATGCAAAAGCTCATCCTTTCACTTTAAGCCTAGGTCAAAAAAGAAGATTGAGTGTGGCTACAATGCTCCTTTTTGATCAGGATGTCCTATTGTTAGACGAGCCGACTTTCGGGCAGGATGAAAGAACAGCGAAGGAATTAATCAGGCGCTTGAAAGAGCGTCAACGCCAAGGCACCACAATTTTGATGGTCACACATGATATGGACCTTGTCGATGAGTGTGCCGATCAAGTCATTCTTTTTCATCAAGGAAAGCATGTGTATGATGGCACGCCTTATGATTTGTTTTCAAATCAGGAACTTGTCGATGTTTATCAGCTGAGAGCCCCGTTGCATTATCGCTATGTGGCTGAAAGAAAGGACGTGCTGACGATTGCAAAGTAATCATTCCTTTCTTTCCACTGTGAATCCAGTCATCAAATTACTCACTCATCTACTTGCGATGTGTTGTCTCATGGCGATATCTGATCCTAAAACAACCTTCATCATCTGGCTGTTTGCACTTGGTATTGGACTTGTTTTAGGCGGATGGAATTTGAAGTATCTTTTCACAAGACTTGTCCCTTATCTGCTCTTTTTTATTCTCGTGTTTTGGATGATGGCGGCCTTTGGCAAGGGGGATCATACTGTTTGGAAATGGGCATGGTTCCATATGACAGAGGAGAGTTTAAGAAATGGACTCACCATCGCTCTCAGAATGCTTGGCTTTGTGACGTTCGGTCTCCTGTTTACGTCCACAACAGATTTGACAGCATTTATGATGAGTCTCATTCATCAGTGCAAAATGTCGCCAAAATGGGCGTATGGGATGCTTGCTGGCTTCCGGTTTATTCCGTTATTTCAAAGTGAATTAAAGCAAATGAAGGCGGCACATAAAATTAGAGGCTATAAGCAAAAAAACAGCTGGAAAGCCTTTATGCGTTATGCACTTCCTCTTTTTACACAGGGCGTACGAAAATCAGAACGGTTGGCCATTGCGATGGAAGCAAGAGGCTTCACGGGTGAGAGAGAGCGGACGTATTATCATGTCATCAGTACTTCATGGATCGACTATATGTATCTTTTGCTCATCGTTATCAGTGTCTTGATATGCATGTCCTTTTCTTAAAAACCCCCCACATTCTCTTGATAGAATGTGGGCTTTTTATATGTCTTAGGTCCTTTGATTGATATTAGTGCACATTACAGGCTGTAATAGACCTTATAACGAACCGATAAAGAGGATGTACTGAGAAAAAGAGAGGATGAACGTGAGCGAATGTCACAGAGAATTGATAACATAATAGACGCTTTACCAATCATTGGACTAGCTATGAGAGAGCAACTAACCTTTTCTGTTTTAGGGAAAGAGAAGGTTCTTTATTATCAGCAACATGGGAACATTGACTTAGGATTTAAAGCTGGTGATTCAGTGGCTGATGGGTTTCAAAACTTTTCGATGTTGAAAAATGGGAGAGAGCCATCGTTTATCCAAATTCCGAAAGAAGTATACGGAATTCCAATGGATATTGTAGCCGTTCCAATTAAAGATGAGACGGGTCAGGTAGTCGCTGCTTTCTGCGTGGCCTATGATCAGACCAATCAACAACGATTAGATGACATCATGACGGAGAGCAACGAAGCTTCCGAAAAACTAGTCGCAATGGTACAGCAAGTTGCTGCACATTCAGAGGAACTACAAGCGACAAGTGAACAAATTCTACAAAACACGAAAACCACTGTAGAAAATTCCTCTAAAATCAATCAAGTGTCCAATCTTATCAAAGGTATCTCTGATCAAACGAACTTACTTGGACTCAACGCATCAATTGAGGCTGCAAGAGTAGGTGAAGCAGGAGCAGGATTCGGAGTGGTCGCAACGGAAGTGAGAAAGCTGTCAACTCATGCAAAACAAGCAACGACTGATATTGAAACAGCGCTAAAAGATGTGCAGGGATCGATTAAAGGAATGGAAGAAGAAATAGCACAAATTGTCGCTTCTTCTGAGCATCAAGCTGAGCTTGTAAGCACGTTCACAAAAGTTATTGAAGGTCTTCATGAAACAAATGAAACGATGAAATCACTCGCAGAAGACTTAGTGAATTATCAAGTGAAATAAAAAACAGATCGACCAAAACCTCCAGATCAATCGGAGGTTTTTTTCGTTTTAAGGTGGGGAAGTTGTTAGGATATTGACCGATTGATCACTGACAGGCAGTGTACACTTCTGTATGATAGAAAAAGAGATACTACCCTGGTCAGTAGACCTATTCATAAGGAGGAAGACCATCGTGACACAATCAGCGAAGCTGCAAGAAATCATAGCACCTTACCGTAAAATGTTAGATCAAACTGAACAACCAATGATTCAACTAAATATGAAACAAGGAAAAACAGGGCCATACGACAGCAAAATAGCAGGTGATCCTTACTTCCCTAAAAACGACGAATATCCAGTTGATGGCGCAGGACACCCTATGAAGCTTTTGGCACAAATGAATTTTGGCCAGCTACCGAAGCTGAAGGATTATCCAGAAACAGGACTTCTGCAAATTTTTATTTCTGTGCATGATGATCTTTATGGGATGAATATTGACCATAAAACAGAGCAAAAAGATTTTCGGATCAAATTTATTGAAAAACCTTTTTTAGCAGAAGAAGAGTTATTAACTGATTTTTCTTTTGTAAAAATTCCAGATGATTTTTATTTTCCTGTTATGAAAGAAGGCGCGATTACAGGTGAACGATCAAGTGAAACGATTAGTGTAGAAGATTTCCGTTTTGAGAAAATCACAGGTAAGCGAAGCTGGGACCTATTCGAAGGTGTAGAAGGTATTGATGGAGATGAAGCGGATGCCTTGCTAGATGAATTTTATGAGACAGAGAGTGGTTTTGGTCACAAATTGGGTGGATATCCAGGCTTTACACAAGAGGATCCGCGTACTTATGAAGACCAAGAGCATACCGTTCTACTATTACAAATCGACTCAGATGATGAAGTGGATATGTTGTGGGGAGACTGCGGAATCGCCAACTTTTTTATCAAACCAGAAGACCTCAAACGAAAAAATTTCGAGAATGTCGTCTATAATTGGGATTGCTCCTGATTTTGTAAAAAACACTCTTTATACTCTCTTTATAGAGTGTTTTTGTGTATGTTTTTAGACTTTTTGCCCCTATTTCGTCATGTTTGAGAGGTAATATGTCATTCTTTCTAGTTGACCGTATCAAAAAAAAATGTAAAATCATCTTAAAGTCCTCTTTTTTGATAATAATAATAAAATGACATATCAATCAACAATAAATGCTCGAAAAAGCGGAATGTACTGGGGGGTATTAATTGATCATTTCGAAAGTAATCAATAATAATGTGGTCAGTGCGTATGATGACGAGCAGCATGAACTGGTCATTATGGGCAGAGGGATCGCTTTTCAAAAGAAAAGTGGAGACCCGATTGACGAAGAACGTATTGAAAAAGTATTTTCCATTCAAAATAAAGATATATCAGAAAAATTCAAAACCCTGCTTTATGATATTCCAATCGAGTATATGCAAGTGTGTGAGGCGATTATTGATCATGCGAGAACAACCCTTAATAAAAATTTGAATGACAGCATCTATGTGACACTGACAGATCATATCACCTTTGCTATTGAACGTCATCAAAAAGGAATGGACATCAAAAATGCCTTGCTCTGGGAAATTAAGCGGTTGTATAAAGATGAGTTTATGTGTGGTGTAGAAGCGATTCGGATTATTCAGGACAAGCTCAACATTCATCTTCCTGAGGATGAAGCCGGTTTTATTGCGATGCACATTGTCAATGCAGAGCTAAATGAAGAAATGCCGAACGTGATTCAAATTACCAAACTCATTCAAGATATTTTAAATATCGTCAAGTATCACTTTCAAATTGATTTAGACGAGGAATCATTAAATTATTTCCGTTTTGTCACGCATTTAAAGTTTTTTGGGCAGCGTCTGTTTAACGAAACACAAATGGAAAATCAAAATGAATTTCTGTATGAAGTGGTAAAAGAAAAAAACACAGCAGCTTTCCAATGCGCCGAAAAAATTAATGATTATGTTCAAAAAGAATACAACCGAAGTCTCATAGAAGATGAGATGTTATACTTAACTTTGCATATCGACAGAGTGATAAAAAGAAAATAAATTTAAAAAGAAAGCGTTGACATCATAAAATTAACATGATACTTTATAACTATAAACAACATAACCCACAATCTTTTAGGATTGTTACTGGTCAAGCAGGCAAAACCTAAATCATTGTCCCTATCTTTGATAAGGCGTGATTTAGGTTTTTTTGTATCCAAAGAGTTATAAAATTAAATAACGATCAATCGCTATGAAGGATTGTTACTGGTTAAGCAGGCAAAACCTAAATATCGATTAATGTCTGAATCGCTATTTTTCGGACATTAATGGATGTTTAGGTTTTTTCTATATCAAGATGTAATCAACGATTGGAGGGTAATACAATGAACCACAAACAAACAGCAAAAGAAGTTCTAGAGCTTGTCGGCGGTGAAAAGAATGTCAAGCAAGTCACGCATTGTATGACAAGACTTCGCTTCAACTTATACGATGAAGGCAAAGCGGATAAAGAGAAGCTGCAATCAACAGACGGGGTCATGGGTGTGAATCAAAGCGGAGGTCAATATCATGTCATTATTGGCAATGATGTTTCAAATGTCTATCAAGCGATGATTGCTGACTCAGGCCTGTCAACAGATGTAAAATCAGGCGGTACAGAAGAAGCATCAAAACAAAATGTGATATCTAAGCTTTTCGATTTTATCTCTGGTGTCTTCACACCGATTCTTCCAGCCATTGCTGGTGCCGGTATGATCAAAGGGATCTTGGCACTCATGCTTACGTTCCAGTGGATATCGGATAAAAGCAGCACATATGCAATTTTAACAGCTATCGGCGACGGAGCCTTTTACTTCTTACCGATTCTGCTTGCTGTAAGCGTCGCCAAAAAAATTGGCACAAATCAGTATATCGCCGCTGCCATTGCAGCCGCCGCACTGCACCCGCAGTTAACGGCTTTACTAGGCGCAGGAAATACAGAATTTCTAGGGCTACCAGTGGTTGCCGTTGTGTACTCTTCATCGGTCATTCCGATTCTACTCACCATCTGGCTCGGCTCATATGTTGAAAGATTCGCGGAAAAATATAGCCCAAAATCATTGAAGATCATCCTTGTTCCAACGGTTACACTTCTTGTCGTAGTACCAATTATGCTTATCGCAGTAGGACCGCTTGGTGGGATTATCGGAAATGGCCTTTCAGGTGGAATTGATTTATTGTTCAAACATGCAGGTATTTTGGCCGGACTCTTGATCGGCGGCTTCATGTCACCATTGATCATTACGGGCATGCACTATGCACTACTTCCAATCATGATCAACAACATTACGTTAAACGGTTTTGACTTCATTCTTCCAATGATGTTTGTAGCGAATATGGCACAAGCAGGCGCAGCATTCGGTGTCTTCTTAAGATCAAAAAACAAAACATTCAAATCATTGGCGATGTCTACAAGTATCACTGCATTAATGGGTATTACTGAACCTGCTATGTATGGTGTGAACATGCGATTGAAAAAACCGTTCCTTGCAGCCCTCATTGGTGCAGCAGCAGGCGGCGTGTTCATGTCGATCTTTAAAGTAAAATCATATGTGATATCTGGATCAGCAGGTCTCCCAGGTCTCCCAACATTCATTGGCCCAACATTTGTCTACTCTATCATCGGCTTAGTAATCGCCTTTGTCGCAGCAACGATCATGACACTTGTCCTAGGATTCAAAGATGTACCAGTGAAAGATGATACAAAAGCAGACAAACCAGAAGAAAAGAAAGACACAGCAGCACTTCAAAATGAAGTGGTACAAAGCCCACTTGAAGGTCAACTAAAGCCGCTAAATCAAGTAAATGATGCAACATTCTCTAATGAAATCATGGGTAAAGGTACAGCTATTGTCCCAGCAGTTGGACGTGTAGTAGCACCATTCAACGGCAAGGTTGAAACCATTTTTCAAACGAAGCATGCCATTGGCTTAAAGAGTGACCATGGCACTGAGCTTCTCATTCATGTTGGAATTGATACGGTGAAGCTCGGCGGAAAACATTTCACAAGTCATGTAGAGTCAGGTGATCTTGTTCAAGCAGGAGATGTGCTCGTTGAATTTGATATCGAGGGCATTCAGCAAGAAGGCTATGATGTCACCACACCAATTATTGTGACCAACACAAACGATTTTGCACAAGTTGATGCGAAAACAGAAGGCACGATTTCAGTACAAGAGACACTGCTCACAGTCAGTGTAGAAGAAAATGAGGGGGGCATTCAACATGAACAAGTTAGAAAAAACATTTCCTAAAGGTTTCTTATGGGGCGGCGCTGTTGCGGGCAACCAAATTGAAGGTGCTTATAATAAAGATGGAAAAGGCTTATCGACAGCTGATGTATCACCGCACGGTATTATGCATCCATTCGATGAATCAATGAAAGACTTGAACTTATATCATGATGCGATTGACTTCTATCATCGCTATAAAGAAGATATTGCACTCTTTGCAGAAATGGGATTCAAATGCTTCAGACTATCCATTTCTTGGCCGCGTATTTTCCCAAATGGCGATGATGCTGAACCAAATGAAGCAGGCCTTGCTTTTTATGACAGAGTATTTGATGAACTGCATAAGCATGGAATTGAACCAGTTGTCACGATTTCTCATTATGAAATGCCGCTTGCACTTGTGAAAAACTACGGCGGTTGGAAAAACCGTAAGCTTGTCGATCTGTATGAAACATATGCGAAAACGTTGTTTACTCGCTATAAAGACAAAGTGAAATATTGGATGACCTTTAATGAAATCAACGTTGTGTTACATGCGCCTTTCACTGGCGGCGGACTTGTATTTGAAGAGGGTGAAGACGAGAAAAGCATTCAATATCAAGCAGCGCATCACCAATTTGTTGCAAGTGCTTTAGCTGTCAAAGCAGGACACGAAATCATTCCTGATGCGAAAATCGGCTGTATGATTGCAGCGATGACAACTTATCCGTACAGCTCAAGATCAGAAGATATGTTTGCTGCAATGGATCAGGACCGTAAAACATTGTTCTTCTCAGATGTACAGGCAAGAGGCTACTACCCAGGTTACATGAAACGATACTTCCGCGAAAATGGAATTCATATTGAGATCCAAGATGGTGATGAAGACATCCTAAGAAACCATACAGTGGACTATATTGGCTTCAGCTATTATATGAGCTTTGTGACAAGTACAGATCCAGAGGTTCTTGGACAAGTGACTGGTGGTAACCTATTCGAAGGCGTGAAAAACCCTTATCTAGAAGCAAGTGATTGGGGCTGGCAAATTGATCCAAAAGGACTTCGTACAACACTAAACCAGCTATATGATCGCTACCAAAAACCATTGTTTATCGTAGAAAATGGACTGGGAGCTGTCGATCAAGTAGAAGAAGACGGTTCCATTCAAGACGATTACCGAATTGATTACCTCAGAAGCCATTTGCTAGAGGCGAGAGAAGCCATTGCAGACGGAGTAGACTTGATGGGTTATACAAGCTGGGGCCCAATTGACCTTGTCAGCGCATCAACAGCTGAAATGAAAAAACGATACGGCTTCATTTATGTTGACCGTGATAACGAAGGAAAAGGAACATTAGATAGAAAGAAAAAGAAAAGCTTCGATTGGTATAAACAAGTGATTGCGACAAATGGTGATCATTTAGATGCATAAAAGAAAAAAGACAAACCGTTCATACTGCGGTTTGTCTTTTTTTCGTCAAGGGGACTATGAAGTCCACACTTGATCTGCAATCTCAATCACATGACGAAGCTTTTCCCATTGCTGCTCTTCTGTTAACAGATTGCCTTCCTCCGTTGAGGCGAACCCGCATTGCGGACTCAAGCAAATCTGGTTAATGTCGACGTATTGAGCAGCTTCCTCGATTCGTTTTTTAATCTGTTCAGCCGGCTCAAGCTCACCATACTTTGAAGTGACAAGGCCTAGTACGATTTGGAGATTTGGGTTCTTCACATAGCGAAGGGGTTCAAAGCCGCCAGAACGATCGTCGTCGAATTCTAAAAAGAGACCATCCAGATCTAAGCCGGCAAAAATCGTTTCTGCCGCTGCTTCATAACCGCCTTCAGCTGCCCACGTCGATTTAAAGTTACCACGGCAAATGTGCATAGTGATCACCAAATCCTCTGGACGATCGGCAACTGCTTCATTGATTGTTTTCGCAAATGACTCACGCAGTTCATCTTCTTCTCGGCCAAAGGCTTTGATTTGTTCATGCCCTTTTTCAGAAAAGAACACGGCCCATGCTGTATCATCCAGCTGCAAGTAGCGGCAGCCTGCATCATAAAAAGCACGGATGGCTTTCTTATACGCCTGTGCCACATCATGGTGGAATGCCTCTAGGCTGTCGTATACTCCTTCTTCAAGCTTTCCACGGAAAAAGAGCATATTCGGACTTGGAATCGTCATTTTAGCCGTATGATCCCCAGCGATGCTGTGAAGGAATCGATAATCCTCCAGCATTGGATGATCTGTAAAATCAATCTTGCCCGTTACCTTGATGCCCCGTGCTTTTGTCGTCGTATTGTGGAATTGAATACCTTGATCTGCTTCAAATCCTTCGACCCCATCGAGCCCCTCAAGAAAGTCAAAATGCCACCAAGCACGTCTGAATTCGCCATCTGTGACAACCTCTAATCCAATTTCCTTTTGCTTCTCAACAATACGAGTGATTTCTTCATTTTCAATTTGTCGGAGCTGCTCTGCTGTCAGTGTGCCGTCTGCTTTTTGCTTGCGTGCTTCCTTGATACGTTCTGAACGAAGTAAACTGCCTACTTGATCTGCGCGAAATGGCGGTTTCGTTGTTTTCTTTCCAATGGTTTGTACTTGTGTCATGCTGAATCCCTTCTTTCTACAGGTTAAAAATCAAATAAAAAAGCTCTTCCTTGGATAAGGAAGAGCATCATATACTGAGAGAACTCTGCCTTATCTTCAAACAAGCATCTGCTTGCTTAAGGAATTAGCACCATTCTGTTCCGAGGAACAGCGGTTGCCGGGTTTCACAGGGCCAGTCCCTCCACCACTCTTAATAAGGTTACCTTTAATTCAATTTTCTTAATAAACATAATTATTCAACTTTTCCGAGAGAAAGTCAATGGTTTTTACAGTTAATTTTCTACATGAACAAATCAGCGACGAGAACACCCGCTAGTCCGACAAGTGAAAGAACGGTCACCATCAATGTCCACGTTTTAAAGGTTTGGGCCATGGACAGGTTAAAGTATTCTTTGTAAATCCAGAAACCCGCATCATTCACGTGAGAGAACGTAATACTGCCAGCACCTGTTGCGATCACCATTAATTCTGGGCTCACACCTGTCAATCCAATCAAAGGAGCAGAAATGCCAGCCGCTGTGAGACCGGCGACGGTGGCTGATCCTAAAGATATACGAAGGACCGCAGCAATCAACCAAGTGAGAAGCAGTGGAGAAAGCGTGCTTCCTTGCATGATTCCTGCAATGTATTGATCAACCCCGCTATCAATGAGCACCTGTTTAAAGGCGCCGCCACCTGCAATAATTAATAAAATCATGGCAATAGAACCGATAGAATCTGTGATCGACTTCATCACTTCCTGCATGCTCTTGCCTCTGCCAAGTCCAAACGTGTAGATAGCAAGAAGCACGGAGATTAACAGTGCAATCGCCGGTTCACCTAAAAACTCAGCGGTTGGCAGTAATGGGGAGGACGGGAAGAAAATTTCTAAAACTGCTCTGAATGTCATGAGCAATACAGGCAAAACAGCGGTGAAAATGCTAATGCCGAAGCTTGGCATTTCTTCTTCTGTAAATTCCTTTGGATTAAATAAGTTCTTTGGAATATGTGCGTGCAACTGATCTTTTTTAAATAGTTTCGTAAAGAGAAGTCCACCTACTAAAACAGCAGGAATCGCTAAAATAATCCCAACTAATAAGGTTTGTCCCATGTTTGCTTGAAAGACATTTGCAATGGCAGTCGGCCCTGGGTGAGGAGGGAGGAAGCCATGTGTGGTGATGAGTGCAGCGACGAGCGGCATACCCACATAAAGCACAGGTAGTCTTGCAGCTTGTGCGATCGTAAAGACTAGTGGAATTAAGATAATGAATCCGGTTTCATAAAATAGAGCAATTCCGATCACAAATCCCGTCAGCATCGTTGCCCATTGAATTTTTCCAATACCGAATCGGTCAATGAGTGTCATCGCAATACGCTGAGCTCCGCCAGAATCAGCCATCAATTTACCAAGCATCGCCCCAAAACCGAGAACGAGTGCGAGGTGACCGAGCGTACTGCCGAGTCCTTTTTCGACGGAAGCAATCGCTTCAAGTGGTGACATTCCTTCTAAAACAGCAACAATTAAAGAAACAATAATCAAAGATATGAAAGCGTTTAACTTAAAGACAACCATGAGTAAAAGCAATAATAAAACGCCAAGTCCGATAAACACTAACGACATGATCTTTCCTCCTTTGTGGTGCATAAGGGGGCGCGAAAACACCCCCTATGCTTATCCTTCTAGTATGTCTACAGCTTCTTTTAACGTATCCCTTGAACCAACATTTCCCGGGAAAATCACATAAGACATGAAAGGGAATTTACTATCTTCGCCTGTTTGCCAAACGGGAATGCCTGGTCTGATCTGCCCTGCCACAGTTGCGCGTTTCACGTGAAGTCCTCTAGTTCCAATATCGCTGGAGGTAATGCCACCTTTGGCAATGAGATACTTAGGGCGAATTGTGAGACGCTGGACAATGCTTGTCACAGCATCACTAATTTTTACAGAGAGCTTTAATTCTTCCTCCTGACGATCATCCCCAAGATCAAGCCGTTCTCTTCTTGTATAAACCGCCACAGATTGACCAGATGCTAATAATGCCTCGGTTTGCTGAATCACGCGGTCAATTTCTTGATGAAATAGTTCAGGCTCCAGCACGAGATGTGTATTAAACTCAATAAAAGCTACCTCTTTATTCTGTTGAAGCGCTTTTAATTGATCTGTTGTCTTCTTCACATGAGAACCAATCATAATGAGACCACCGTGCGGGCTTTGTTCTTGTATCAAGTCATGTCTTGTTAATAAGGCACGATCCCCTATACCGCCAAGAACTTTTGTAAGTGCCGCCGCACTTCTGAACATGAGTTGCTTTCCTGCTTGAATGGCCTCAATGAGAGCAGTGACAAACACTTTGACATCGTCATAGTCCACAGCGTTTACAACCACCTTTTTAAAATCGGTCACACTCATGAGCTGTTTTTTTATTTGATCAATTCGTAAAGCCCGTAGATCATCTAACGAAATGTAGGTGGTGTTCTCTTTTGTGAACGAACCGTCTGACTTTTCTTCAATCCATTCTCCGAGATGAGATGACTGAAAGCCGAATGTGCGATCTCGTGCAAATTCTGTTTCACCAGCAGGAATTAATTCGTGTCCTTCTTGGACGTAATGAATATTGTTGATCGTCAAGCGTCCACCTTCTTGGAAAAAAGGAAGAAGGATTTCTCCATCGAATTGGCGTGAGCTTTGTTGTTCAATTGTGGTTTTGAGTACTTCAGTTTCCAGCGGAAAGTGTCCACGAAGAGTGGAATCTCCTCGGCTGACAATGATGAAATTCTGATCAACCCGTTCCGCTACCTTCACAATTGTTGAAGCGATTGTTTCGTGCACAGCAGTCGTTTTCTTCTCTGTCATGCTGCGAGAATTGGTCAAAATAAAGAACATGCGGCTGTCTTCAAGAAAACCGGCTTCGATGCTTTCTTCTGACCAATCGGTGAAAACAGAGACGCCATGTACGGTTTGAATCCCTGTTGGATCATCATCTAATACAATGACTTTATGATGAAAGCTGTTCAGTGCTTGTTCGTATGCTGATTGAATGATCTTTGCATCCGCTTTCGGAATGGCATTCAGTATGTCAGTGCTTTTCTTCATGACCATCTCATCCTTTCTTCACTTCGACATGAGCCATTTTTTCGTAATATTGAACGATGCCGCCATGGTCAAGCCCAGATTTTCCGTCCGCTTTGAGGGCGTGGAAGATTTCAAGCAGCTGGCTAGAAAGCGGGAGAGGAACGCCGATATCATGAGCAGTTTCCATCACATTGGTTAAATCCTTTAAGTTGATGTCGATACGTCCGCCTGGTTCAAAGTTTCGTTCTAAGATGAGAGGGACCTTTGCATCGAGAACGGCACTTCCTGCCAGCCCGCCGCGAATGGCTTCATACATTTTGTCAATGGCAATGCCCGATTTAGCGGCAAGAACGAGCGCCTCGGACATAGCGGCAATATTTAAGTTGACGATGATTTGATTGGCGAGCTTCGCTGTTGTTCCGCTTCCATTTGTGCCAACTAATACGACCTCTGTGCCCATCGCAAGCAGGACATCCTTCACTTGCTCAAAGATGACTTCTTCGCCGCCAGCCATGATGGCAAGTGTTCCGTCTATTGCCTTCGGTTCTCCGCCGCTGACAGGTGCGTCGATAAATTCCACCTGATGCTGTTTTGTAAGAGCAGCTAAAGCTCTAGAAGTAACAGGGGAAATTGAGCTCATATCTACGACAACAGTGCCAGGTTTAGCTGTAGTTAAAATGCCATGATCACCTGCAACAACTGCCTCTACATGCTCTCCTTTAGGAAGCATTGTGATGATGATATCGCTTTCAGAAGCGGCATCAGCTGCTGAAACAGCACCTTTTGCTCCGGCTTCTTGTAACGCTCGAATCGCTTCCTCATTTAGATCGAAAACAGTCACAGTATGACCGGCTTTTAATAGGTTGAGTGCCATAGGCTTTCCCATAATACCTAATCCAATGAATCCAATTTTCTTTGTCACATTGAACGCCTCCTATATAGAAAACCCTTATAAAAAGCGCTTTCTTTTTCTTTTGTTAGTATATATACTATCTTTTTGTTTTAATAGTAGGAAATAAACTATTGTTCATTTAATGTACATGACGTGATAGGAACGTGTCAACGGAAAATATGAGAAAAGTCACAAAAAAAGACCGGAATCAGCTTCGGCCTTTTGCGTTCATGTTTTATTTTTAGCTACGGCTAATCGAGATTGTTTCACGTTTTCAATGGCATCTGATCCTAGTGCTAAAACAGCGGCGACGTATAGTACATCAATGATTACAAGCTGGTTAATACGGGAGATCATAGAGTCAGATCGATAGGTTGTCTCCCTGGAAGAACTGAGCAGATGAAAGTCAGATCGCTTTGCGAGCTCTGATTTCGGATAGCTGGTGATAGAGGCAACCTTTGCTCCCTTTTCTTTAGCAAATTGCACGGCATCAAGAATTTCTCTACTCTCTCCTGAATGGGAGATCGCAACGATAAAATCGTGTTCCGTGGCGTGAGTAGCAATCATGTTCATCATATGCGGATCACTGCATAGACTCACTTCAAAACCAAGCTGGAGGAACTTATGATAAGCATCCCCAGCAATAAAGCTGGATGCACCGGCTCCAAAGAAGACGGTTTTATGTGCCTGCTTCATTTGTTCAATGAATTGTGTGACGGCTTGGTCTTCTAATATATGCTTCATATCTTGAATAGAGTTTGTTGTTAACTCTATGACCTTATGTTTAATGTCAGCTACACTATCGGATGCCTCGATCTCACCGTATATGGATTGAGGCGTATTGGTTGCAATATCCTGTGCGACATGGACACGAAACACTTGGTACGATTCATAGCCAATTTTTCGTAGAAACCGAAAGATCGTCGTTTCACTAGTATTGCATTCAGCAGCGAGTGCACTAATGGAATGAAGCACAACTTTCTGAGGATTTTCTAAAATGTAATTGGCAATCTTTTTTTGGGTCGGAGACAAACTATGAAACGTCGTCCGAATGTGACTAAAAATATTCTCTTCTATGATAAACACCACACTTCATCTAGCATTCTACATTAAGCATACAGGAACTTATGAAAACGGTAAACAAACCCGAAGTGGGAAAAGAAAGAATAAAATGTAAATACTGCTTTTTTTGGTTCTTTTGTCATGGTATACTCAATTGGTAATAGACAAAAATGGGGGTTTTTACTATGACAATGAAAAAAGGCCTAACGATCAGTCTGATCATTTTTTCACTGATTGTTTCGTTGTTTGCGCCAGTTGGATCTGCGGATGCCAAACAAGCAAAAAAAGCAAAAGTAAGCACACACTATTATAAAAAGAAAAAAACATTCAAATATGCACAGGTGAAAAACCTAAGCAAGGCGCATATGAAAACCATCAATCGTGATTTAAAAGAAGACATCGCGTTCTCTTATTCTACGTACTTGTTCTTAAAGGACGAAGCGAAAAAGGAAGGCTTTGGGAAGATCACTTACGAGAGATCGTTTAAAACGAAATTTAACAATGGGAAGAAGCTCAGTATCTTAAACTATGATTACATGAATGATGGTGGAATGCATGGGGATACGATGGTTTCCAGCATGAACTATGTGTTGACAAAGAAAAAGACAAAGCAGCTGTTCTTGACAGACGTTGTGAAAACGAAGAAAAAGCGTACGAAAGTGAGAGATTATGTCTATAACTATACAAAGAAACATAAAAGTAAATTCTATGCGAACCTGAAAAAAAGAGACATTGAAATCAACTACAACACGCAGTATTACTTCACGAAAAAGGGAATTGCTGTTGTCTTCCAGCCATATGAAATTTCACCTTACTATGTAGGAATTCCTGTGATTCAAGTTCCTGCGAAGGTGTATAAATAAAAGGAAAAACGACCAATGAATCTGGTCGTTTTTTTTATGTACTCACACAAAAGAGCCCCATATGAGGCTCTTTTTCAGATTTATACTTGTTTAGGTGCATCGTTTAGTGGGTGACGGCGTTTTCCGTTGTAGTGGCGGCGCATACGAAAGATTTCAAACTCCGAAAGCTCTGCGCTTTTTCGTTTTGGTGTGCGGTTATCTTTTTTGAAAGAGAATAGTAAGTAGCAGCAAAGTGAAGCGATAATCAATAAAATCATCATATGACATTCCTCCAATTCATCCTATTCTTTAAGTGTAGACAGGGTGAGTGATGTTTATAACTGAAAATATGCAGCAGAATCGGTTTAGTTCTTAAGGTTTAGGCGATCTGCTAATTTAGGTCTAAAATACTGGTTGTTTTTAACT
This sequence comes from Bacillus sp. FSL K6-2431, assembly GCF_038005165.1. NCBI lineage: Bacteria > Bacillati > Bacillota > Bacilli > Caryophanales > Bacillaceae > Bacillus > Bacillus sp. FSL K6-2431. The sequence goes on from NZ_JBBOSQ010000001.1 coordinate 2,292,193, forward strand.
ATTATATTTCCAGTTATTGCACTCGTCAAGAAGAATTTTTCTGGGGTTGTCTCTATTAGTACGAATAAATGTCATAAAAGTTTCAGAAAATTGTAAACTTTTATTAAAAAACCGTTCCCGAACAGGAACGGTTGTAAACATATTTATGCTTTTTCTTCAAATAGACGGGCGATTTCAACGATGACTTCTGTTGCTTTCACCATGTTCTCGACAGAAATAAATTCATATTTACCGTGGAAGTTTTCCCCGCCAGTAAAGATGTTTGGCGTTGGAAGACCTTTATATGAAAGCTGGGAGCCATCTGTACCGCCGCGGATCGGTTCGATTACAGGTGTCACTGAGCGGTTTTCCATTGCTTCATGGGCAATATCCACAATATGTTTCACCGGCTCAATTTTTTCTCTCATATTATAATATTGATCTTGAATTTTGAGATTGATGCTGTTTTCTCCGTAAATGGCTTTTAAGTCATTTGCTATTTTTTCAAATAGTGCTTTGCGTTCGTTAAATTTGTCTTTATCAAAATCACGAATAATATATTGCAGCTCTGCTTCTTCGACTTCTCCTACAAACTTCGTGAGATGGAAAAATCCCTCGTAGCCTTCTGTGTATTCCGGAGATTCATCAGAAGGAAGCTTGTTATGGAAGAGCATCCCAATCTTCGCAGCGCTGACCATTTTGTCTTTTGCTGTCCCAGGGTGGACGTTGTTTCCTTTAATGGATACTTTCGCACCTGCTGCGTTGAAGCTTTCATATTGCAGCTCCCCGAGCGGTCCTCCGTCAATTGTATACGCATAGGAAGCGCCAAAGGCATCAACATCAAATTTGTGCGGCCCTCTGCCAATCTCTTCATCGGGTGTAAAGGCGACGCGAATTTTTCCATGCTTGATTTCTGGATTTTCAATTAAGTAATGCATGGCGGTCATAATTTCTGCGATACCAGCTTTGTTATCTGCACCAAGCAAGGTTGTGCCATCTGTTGTGATCAGCGTATGTCCTTGATACTTTTGTAAATTTGGAAACTGTGATGGTGATAAAACGATATGTAGTTCTTCATTTAAGGTGATGTCGCCGCCTTGATAGTTTTCATGAAGCTGCGGTTTCACATTCTTGCCGGTGAAGTCAGTAGCTGTGTCGATGTGAGCCAGGAAGCCAATGGTCGGCACGTCTTTGTCTGTGTTAGATGGGATCGTTCCCATGACATAGCCGTTTTCATCCATTGTCACTTCTTGAATCCCGATGGATTTCATTTCTTCAACTAGTTGTCTCGCTAAGTTCAACTGTCCTTCAGTCGATGGGCAACTTTCCTTATCTGCATCCGACTGCGTATCTACCTTCACATAACTTGTGAAACGCTGAATCATTTCCTCTTTCATGTATACGTCACTCCTTTTGTAGAATACGTTCATTTTATCATGTCTTGAATGCGCTTCATAACAAGAAAGGCTTTCTCTGGCAATTAGAGAGGAAAAAGACCTACTTTCATTTGGTGATGTGTTGAATGGTTCTTTAGGGTGATTTTTTTGGGTGTCTTTTTATTTATAATGAGGACATATAAAATCATCCATTTGTACGTTAAATTGGGAGAAAGGGGTGCGAAAGTTGGATTCTAGTCAAACGCTGGCACTCGCTCAAAAGTTTCAGGAAGCAGCTGATGAGATTCGGCAGTCAAAGCAGCTGCTGGAGAATCGGCTCAAGGCAGTAGGATCAGGCTGGCAGGGAGAAGCAAGGAATAAATTTGATCAAAGCTTTGAGGAAACAACGGCACGCTATGATCAATTCGAAAAGGACTTGCTTGAAACAAGTCAGGAACTGCGCGATGCAGCGGTCAAAATCGAGGAACGGAAAGCTGAAATAGCCAGAATGGAAGAGCTTGAGCGAAAGAGACGAGAAGAACGGAGAGAAAGAAACCGAGAAGGGAGATGATGTGATGGCACGTGACATAGTGGTTGATCCAGATCAGCTGACAGGGCTTGCGAATGATGTTGTAGGCGAACTTTCTGCCATTGAAACGAAGCACCGCGATTTACATAGTGAACTGGATGGTCTCATTTTAGGCTGTGATCCTCGGTATAGTAGCTGTTTTTCAGGCGTCGGGGATGCATGGGGAGCAGGACAAGCATTGATCAGTAAATTGAGCAGTGATGATATTACGATTCGTCATGCAAAAGATAAAATGGTCGAAGCAGATGATATTTTACGGAAATTGTACAGTATCTATGATCAATATGGTACACTCACGAGCTTAGCTGGTATTGTGATGATGCAGGCGAAATACTACGGGCTTGGGATGACGACTTTCATTAAAGACAATGGCCGTTATGCAGCGCAGCATTCAAAGCTGCTGCTTGATCTGACCAGCCGGGTAGAAGGAACGAGATTTGACCGGCTAGCAAGGATTTGGCTGAGTAATAAAGAATTATTAAAACGATCAAACTGGTCGATGGCTGATTTGGTCCATAAGAAATTCACAAAATTTTATCCTGACGATACAGTTGCATTCACGAATAGTGTCCGTGACTTTACAAAAGGAAGTATCAATTGGAAGGACACGGCTGCGATCAAGTCTGTTTTGAAAAATGGATCAAGATTCGCGAAAGGAAATGCCATCATTGCAACGGTTGTCACTGGCGCAACGGAAACGGTCGGCTGTGGTTTGAAAATTGCTGAGAACTATGCAGAATTCGGTGATCAGCCAGAAGTCCTGAAGCGTGAAAATGCGAAGGCTGTTGGAAATGCAGTGAACAATACGGTCTTTATCGCTGGCGGGTCTGTCGCAGGTGCCGTTGTCGGAGGAGCTCTTGGAAGCTTTGCAGGACCGATTGGAACTGTCGTTGGAGGAGCCATTGGTTCCGCAGTCGGTGGATTTATAGGAGAAAAAGTTGCCAAGCTGACATCAGGCTTTGCTGAGCAGGTTGCAGTGAAATTAAAGGACCCAATTCATGCAGTCGTGGATAAAGGGAAACAAGCATTCGAGCTGGCGGGTAAAGGTGTGAAAGCAGTCAATGACACCATTGATCAGGCAAATCAGGTGATACATAAAGGGATAGAAAAAACAAAAGAAACCGCAGATTCGCTCATAAAAGGTGCAGGCGATTTCTTTAAGGGTGCATTTTCTTTTGGATAAGGAGAGATCAAGTTGGATCAGCTAAGTCTAAGTATTGAGGAACTCATCTTTAGTTTTTACAGTGAAGGCTATTTTGAACAGGGCATGTCCTTAAAGGAAGCCTATTATCCTGATGTAGAGGACGAGCGCCTAGGGTTTTTATTTGAAATTGCATGCCGCTCTTTGCTCGCAAAAGGTGTACTTGAATTTCGAAACAGACAATATCGTTATAAAGCGGAATACCGTCATTTCATCCAGGCGATGAATGATGCATCTCACACCGTCAAGGCATCTCGATTTGGGGATGAAGATGAAGAAGTCAGTACCTCCTTTCACACGACACAGATGGGCGTATATGCACACCATACACTTTATGATCAACAAGTCCATCAGATTCAAAAACTGAAAGATGACCAGCAGGCAGAGGAGCAAGTGACTGCCTTTTTCAATATACAGATGAGTGATCACCCTGCACCTGTCGTCACACTGCAAGCAGAGGAATTTGAAAAGCTATTAGAGCAAGCAAGTGAGGCGAAGAATGAGTGGCCCTCCTTCCTTCATCGAGCAGAGAACGAAGAACTCGTGCAGGCATTTGTTTCTGATGTACAGACAAGAAAAGGAAAGGTGGACTCCCTCATGAAGGTCGTCTACGACAAAAATAATACGCCTGATGTGGAATCCATGTTATTTGTCATTCCAGGTGAGAAACAGTCGTGGCTTGTGTCGGGAATAAAAGAAAATGAATTTCGCGTGGAGACGGCTCATAGAGACGGATTACGTTCTATATTCTAATGGAGAAAAGGAGAATGACGCTTGAATCCAAGTGAAGTAATAGAAGTGAGAAGCAGGGCCTTTTTAAGGGTATGGGCATTCTTAGCAACGGGCGGCTTCGGTATCATTGGTATTTGGTTGTTTTCAGAAGCTCTTACATTTGAATCGAATTATACATTGTTTTTATTTTTAGGCGGACTATTAGGCATTGTCTATGGCTTGATCTCTTTTTTGATGATTCTGCCGGCTTTTACGAAGAGGGGAAATGTGATTTTTCGCATTCAGCGCGGAAAAAATGGTGCTGTACTGTATCGAGAGCGGACGATCCCTTTTCATGACATTCAATCCATTGATATGCGCAGGCATCGGTACAGTGTAAGGGGATTTCTCTTCATGGATGTGCTCATTCGGAAAATGGATGGGAAATTGATCAAGATTCCAGCGTACAGTATTTTAGATGAAGAAGTATTCGAGCAAACCGTCAAACAAGAGATCTATCCATATTTAAATCAGGCAGCCCAAGAGAATTGGAGACAGCAGCATGGTCAGGTCGAAGAGCAGATCAATTAGATAGTATTTGCCAATATTCTAAAGGATGAGGCGCCACTTTTTCGAAGAAATCGTGTATGATGTCAGTAAAGACTGAACACTCGGAGAGGTGATGAGAGATGGATAAAGAGATGGTAATCGACCTCGTCACAGAACAAATGACACGGATTCGAAAAGAAAAGAATTATACGCAGGACCGCATGGCTGAGGTACTTGGTTTATCGAAACGGCATTTGCATCAGGTTGAAAAAAATAGGCTGCGCCTCAACTGGACGCAAACGGCGGCCGTATGTGCATTATTCAGAGATAGTGACATTTTAAAAGGGACACTAGGGGATGATCCGCTTGAGATTCTGGAAGTCGTGGCACATGATGAATTGCATCTATCGGTGGAACGGACAATCGGCGGAAAGGTTTGGTGGCGGACTTCTATCAAAAAAGGTACATTTCGTCTTCAGCAAAATGTGCTCAGTCAGCATTACCGCATCTTAGATGATGAGAATTATCGCTATTATAGTTCATTTAATAAAGAAGAAGCGAAGCGGCGGTTAGAGGAATTAAGTCAGCTGTCTTCTCCTTATTCTTAAGCAGCTGAAAAAGGAAAGAGAGGCACCCGATTAATAGGGGCCTCTCTTTTCTGTTTTTTATACTTTTAGGGTGTTTTTCGCCCGAATAAAGGCAACAAGCTGTTTGATTTCTTCATCATTTAGGGGAACGCCGTCTACAAGAATGGTTCCTTCTTTTGCTTCCGTCAGTTCAATTTTGATGTCAGAGATTTTACGTTGTATCTCTGGCTCGTCCGTTCTACCAAGTAAAAAATCAATGGACGTATCATACAAATCAGCCAGGCGCTTCACTGCTTCAAGCGAAGGTCGTCGGTACCCAGATTCGTAACCGGCATAGGTGCTTTTGGCGATACCTAGGCGATCTGCCGTATGCTGGAGAGACCATTTTTTCTTTTTTCTAAGAGTGGTTAAACGATCGAGTATCATTACATGAACGCTCCTTTATATACAACAACAGTATATCATATTTTGTGATAGAATGTACGCGTTATGCGTAATAATTTCTTGATTAATTCGCGTTATGTGACTATAATGGCAATGAAGGTACGCGTAAAGCGTATATTATAGAATAGCACAAGCTAGCTTATAATATGTGTGACAAACGAAGTAATTTTACTGAAAGAGGTGGACCTGTTGAAGAAATTATTGCTTTTAACCACTGGTGGGACGATTGCATCTGTAGAGAGTGAAAATGGTTTGGCTCCAGGTGTTAAAGCTGAGGACCTTTTAAGCTATTTAAACGAAATTAATGCAGAGTACACAATGGACACAAAGTCCCTAATGAGTATAGATAGTACAAATATGCAGCCTGAATACTGGGTGGATATCGCAACAGCCATTTATGAAAATTATGATCAATATGACGGCTTTGTCGTCACGCATGGAACCGATACAATGGCCTATACATCAGCAGCACTATCTTATATGCTGCAAAATCCGGATAAGCCAATTGTCATTACAGGCTCACAAATCCCGATTACGTTCAAGAAAACAGATGCGAAGAAAAACATCACCGATGCGATTCGCTTTGCATGTGACGGCGTAGGCGGCGTGTATGTTGTCTTTGATGGCAGAGTCATTCAAGGGACACGCGCAATCAAACTAAGAACGAAAAGCTATGATGCATTTGAAAGTATTAACTATCCATATATTGCATCGATTGAAAACCATCAAATTGAATACAATAGCAAAGTAAAAAGATCGTCAATGAAACCGCTTAAATTAGATGCATCCTTAAACACTGACGTTTGTCTCTTGAAATTGCACCCAGGTCTAAAGCCTGAGTTCTTAGATGCAATCAAAGGTGTATACAAAGGAGTCGTCATCGAAAGCTACGGCAGTGGCGGAATTCCTTTCGAAGGAAGAAACCTTTTAGAGAAAATCAACGAATTGCTCGAAGAAGGCATTTCTGTTGTCATCACAACTCAGTGTCTTGAAGAAGGAGAAGACATGAGCGTGTACGAAGTAGGACGTAAAATCAATCAAGAACTAGTGGCACGTTCACGAAACATGAACACAGAGGCCATCGTGCCGAAACTCATGTGGGCACTAGGTAAAACAACAGACCCAAGAGAAGTGAAAAAGATTATGGAAACGCCAATCGCAGAAGATTTAGTGATTTAACTATTCTATAGAAAGCAGGTCATATCAGATGGTTCAAGCAACTTATCGCTATGAGAAGGATTTTCTTGGAGAAAAAGAAATTCCGGCAGACGTGTATTATGGGGTTCAAACCCTTCGTGCAAAAGAAAACTTCCCGATAACTGGATATCGTATGCACGAGGAACTGATTAGAGCCTTTGCCATCGTGAAAAAAGCAGCTGCTCAAGCCAATATGGAAGTTGGACGTTTATATGAAGGAATTGGAAATGCCATCGTACAAGCCTCTGATGAAGTCATTGAAGGCAAGCTGCATGAGTACTTTATTGTAGACCCAATTCAAGGCGGCGCAGGAACGTCGATGAATATGAATGCCAATGAAGTGATTGGAAACAGAGCGCTAGAAATCATGGGACATCAAAAGGGTGAATACATCCATTTAAGCCCAAACACACATGTAAACATGTCACAATCAACGAATGACTCGTTTCCAACATCTATCCATATTGCTGTATTGAAGCAGTTAGACATTCTGCTTGAGACAATGCAAACGATGCAGGACGTATTCAAAAAGAAAGCGAAAGAATTTGATCATGTGATCAAAATGGGACGTACGCACCTACAGGATGCTGTTCCAATTCGTTTAGGACAGGAATTTGAGGCTTACAGCCGCGTGCTCAGCCGTGATATTAAGCGGATCAACCAATCAAAGCAGCATTTATATGAAGTCAATATGGGTGCAACAGCTGTTGGGACAGGCCTAAATGCAGATCCTCGTTATATTGAGATCGTCGTGAAGAAGCTAGCCGATATTTCTGGTCTTCCGCTTGTAGGCGCAGAGCATCTTGTGGATGCAACGCAAAATACAGATGCTTACACAGAAGTGTCTGCTGCATTAAAAGTATGCATGATGAACATGTCTAAGATTGCCAATGACCTTCGCCTAATGGCTTCTGGTCCGCGTGCAGGTCTTGCTGAAATTGCATTGCCAGCTCGTCAGCCAGGATCATCCATTATGCCTGGGAAAGTCAATCCAGTCATGGCAGAGCTCATTAACCAAATCGCATTCCAGGTCATTGGGAATGACCACACCATCTGTCTTGCCTCTGAAGCAGGTCAGCTTGAGTTAAATGTGATGGAGCCTGTTTTGGTCTTTAACTTGCTTCAATCTATTAGTATAATGAATAACGGATTCCGTTCATTCACAGATCATTGCTTAGTGGACATTGAAGCAAATGAAATACGTTTGAAAGAATATGTCGAAAAAAGTGCAGGCGTGATCACTGCTGTGAACCCTCACTTAGGCTATGAAGCCGCGGCTAGAATCGCTAGGGAAGCCATTTTAACAGGACAATCGATCAGAGATCTTTGCTTGCAAAATGATGTGTTAACAGAAGAAGAACTTGATATTATTTTGAATCCATTCGAGATGACAAAGCCTGGCATTGCGGGTGCAGAGCTCCTAGAGCGATAATAATATCAAAAATTTTATTTTATTAATATGTAGAATTGCCTGTGAAATAGAGAAAAACAGGCAATTCACTTTCTTTCGAATTGACACACTTTTTTCACAATATTTTGAAAACGCTTAACGCACGCACAAAGGGAGGAAACACAATGAAATCACCACGTCTGCCGTCTATTTTAGAAGTCGTGTTTGTACTTGGCTTGTTTTTAGCAATTGTTTTATCTTTTACTCTTTATTTCAAATTGGATATTCAACTGGCATTGTTTATCTCATGGTTTATGGTCATTGCTTTAGGTATTCGATTAGGACATTCATACAAAGACCTTCAAAACGCCATTACAAAAGGGATATCGAATGGTTTAGAGGCTGTTTTGATTTTAATTGCAGTAGGTGCACTTGTTGGAACATGGATTGCCGGCGGAGTGGTACCAACATTAATTTATTACGGACTGGAATTTATTCATCCTAATATTTTCTTACTAGCTACGCTGATCATCTGTTCCATTATGTCTGTTGCTACAGGTACATCATGGGGGACAGTTGGAACTGCAGGTATTGCCATGATTGCAATTGGTGAAGGATTGGGAATTCCATTACCTATCGTGGCTGGAGCCGTTTTATCTGGAGCCTATTTTGGTGATAAGTTATCTCCTTTATCTGATAGTACGGTGCTCGCTTCCTCACTTTCAAAAGTGGACGTGCTCGCACATGTTAGAGCGATGATGGTCTTATCCATTCCTGCCTTTGTTATTACAGCCATTATGTTTACAATCACCGGATTTATGTATGGCGGAAAAAATATTGATCAAGGCAAAGTAGAGTTTTTGAAACAAGCACTGCAGGACACATTCACCATTAATATTTGGATGATTATTCCGGCGTTGATTGTTGTACTATTACTTGTCTTGAAAAAACCTTCAATGCCTGTTATTGCTATTGGTGCACTTCTTGGCGCTGTCTGGGCAATGGCATTCCAGGGAATGAATCCAGCCGATGCACTTGGTACAGCTTATAATGGTTTCTCTATTAATTCAGATGTTGATTTCTTAAATACGCTGTTAAATCGTGGCGGTATTGTCAATATGTTAGGATCTCTAGTGGTGATTATTCTCGGACTTGGTTTCGGTGGAGTACTTGAATACTTGGGCGTATTAAAAGTCATCGTCGCTACATTCGAGAAGAAATTGCATAATGCAGGTAATGTGACTCTATCAACACTTGTTGTTGCATTCTTCGCCAATATCTTTGGCTGTGCGATGTATGTATCATTAATTCTTACACCGAAAATTATGGAAAAGAGCTATGATAAATTAAAGTTAGACAGACGAGTTTTATCCAGAAACTCAGAGGTCGGTGGTACGCTGACGTCAGGAATGGTTCCTTGGTCAGATAACGGGATTTACATGGCGGGAATTCTAGGCGTATCGACATTCTCTTATTTACCATTTATGTGGTTGAGCTTTGTTGCCATTGCTCTTGCTATTATTTACGGATACACAGGGAAATTCATCTGGTACGTTAAGAATCCACAAGAATCAGAAGAATCAGCTTCATAAGCCGTTTACAAAAGCCGCTCCTCAACCGGGCGGCTTTTGTTTGTCCTAGGTCTGTATAACTATATGTGACATATAGCCAAGAATCAGGAATTAAGACCCCTTATAAAAGAGGTCTTAAGGGGTAATGTGAAGCAGAATGAAAGCATATTTATCCCATAAAAAAGGCACAAATACCTATTCAAACATGAGTCTTTGAACCTTATAATAACAATATTGGAAAAAGTGCTATTCACCTTACGCTCGTTTAGAGGATCTCTAAGCAGCGTTTTTATTTTTTGTCAGGAGGAGGAACCCATAATGAGCTTATCGGATATGCTGTCTGCCCTAAACGGTGGCATTACAAGTAAAAAAGCAGAAATCGAAGAGAAAATCGCTCGACTGAAAAAGGCGAAAAGTAAGGTCGAACGTGAACAAGATGCGGCAGAGACAGACCTGAAGCAAATCAAGCAGCCAAAGCTTGGGACCTCTTGGAAAGGTGAGCGAAGCCAGGATTTCAAATCAGAGCGGAATGAAGCACATGATGCGCTGCAAACGATTGTGAACGACAAGTATCCACGCTACGTGAGCCGCATCGAATTCAAAATCAGTACGTTAGAAGCCGAACAAGCTGCGTTATCCTTTGCCAGTTCCTTAGCAGGAGACGCCGCACGTCTTGCTGAAAAAGGAGAAGACGCAGTAGAGGACGCCAAACGCTTGATCTCAAAAGCATGGAGCAGCTTATAAGCTACCTTACCTTCATGCTGAACAAATCTGGAGGATATCACGATGGGACAAATTAAGTTAAACTACCAAACAGTTATGGATCAACTAGATGAAGTCTCCCAAGCAGTCGAAGCATTAACGATCAAAAAAGCAGCAGATAAAGCAGGTGAAAACAGCCTTGAATTTGTGACCAAGTGGACGGCGCGCGAAGCAGAGGTGAACGAAATGGTTTCAAGTTTTAAAGAAGCCTTAATCAAAAATGTTCAGGACACGCGCTCTAATGTGAAAACCTTAAAAGAACAGGACGAAGCGATTGCGGCAAAATAATGGCAATCATTTTTCTAATGGGTTTCATGGGATGATACGAAATATAGTTCTAAGGGACCATATATAATTCAGGAAGTACGACCTTGTGTTATTCCGATTTTCTTCCAAACACGTCACTAAAAGGACACCTTTTCCCTATTTAAGACTGAGGCTTTTCACCTTATACTATACTTAATGAAAGCAAAACGATAGAAATTTCAGGTTTGGAAAAATCAAGTGAGTCGATCGTTTCCAAGGCTCTGATCTGTGCTTTCGTATGAGGTCCGATAGAGGTGGATGACATGAGTTTATCCGAGATGCTACACCATCTGCATATGGGAATTGAAAACAGACGTGCAGAATTTGATGACATGATCTCTCGGTTAAAGACAGCCAAAAGCAATATTCGAACAGAACAAGATCTTGCGCAGTCAGACATAAAGGAAATCAAGAAACCTGCTCTAGATTCGTCATGGAAAGGTGAGAGAGGAACCGACTTTCATCGCCATCGAAAAGATGCCTATCATGTCATGCATGACATCGTGAACAATGAGTATGAAAAATATATCGCCGAGATTGATCAAAAAATATTGCACTTTGAATTAAAAAAAATGGAGCTGGCTGTTGCCAGTAACTTTGCCGGAAGAGCCCAGGACGTGATGGAAAAGGGTGAGGAGTTTGCACTCGATGTTAAACATCTGATTGAACGGGGCTGGAAGGCTCTTTAAAATAATAAAAACAGCCAACTCATCAGCGAGCGGCTGTTTTTTTGTTTAGTCACATCCACCACCACTATCCCCGGAATCTCCCCCGCAGGAGGCATCAGAAGCGTGATGAGTATAAGAATCAGTATAGGTACTTGTTGTTGAACTGTGATGTGAAGAACGCTTCGCAGACGTACGTTGATCCTTTGATGTGAATAAATGGGCGATGATTGCTCCTAAAGAAGCCAATATCATAATAACAACAAACATAAAAGAACCCATGATGCATCCCTCCTCTTGTTTACTATTCATACGAATGAGCCATATCGTGGTTCCCGATTTGAAAGAAAAACTGGGCAAAGAGTTCTACTTTCGTTTATGATGATAGGCAAAAGTAAATGCCAAGGGAGGAGAGCCTATGCTATCTCTACGTCAGGAGGAGCTGCTGAAACGACTGATGCAAGCGGAACAGGAACTGACTAGTGAAGAAATTGCCCGCATGATTGGCGTCACATCAAGAACGATCCGAACAGATATGAAAGCGCTTAAATCTATTTTGGATGAACATGGAGCCGTACTTCATATCAAACGCGGGGCAGGGTATACATTGACCGTCGAGGATTATGGGTCTTTTCGTACATTTTTGAAAAAGTCATTGGGAGAAAGAAACGAAAAAAAGGAGCAAACCATACCCAATCAGCCTGAGGACCGTGTAGCCTATCTATTGAAAAGGCTGCTTCTGTCAGAAGACCATATTAAGTTAGACGCGCTCGCAGACGAATTATTTGTGAGTGAATCGACAGTAAAAAATGATTTGAAAGCGGTCAGACATTTGTTTTCATTACATGGCCTTTCTGTGTCACATCGTCCTAAATATGGGCTGCGGCTGACAGGGGATGAAATGAAATTAAGATATTGTATGGCTGAGCATGTGTTTCAGCAAGCGCATGCGAACCCGGCGCTGTTACCTGAAGAAACGTATCAATTGATTCAGGATATCGTGCGTTCACGTACAAAAGTAAGCGGACTTCATCTGTCGGAAATTGGTATAAGTAATTTAGTCACCCACATTGCCATTGCATGCAAACGAATTGAAGAGAAAAAACTGGTCATGATGCCAGAAACGGAATTAAAAGAGATTCAAGTGCAGCCTGTTTTCCAAGTAGCTCAACAAATGGCAGAGGATATTCGGCATGTCCTAGCGATTGATTTTCCATTATCTGAAATGGCGTATATTGCGATTCACTTGATGGGAGCGAAAATGATGGCATACGGAGATACCGGTCATACGCTATGTCATCTTCTAGACGAAGATCACTTTCGCTTCATCCACCAACTGCTTGCTTATGTAGAGGAGCACATGTCACTTGATATTCAATTTGATAAAGAATTAATCGTTGGATTAAGTCTTCATTTACGTTCCGCTATTCATCGTTTTAGGTACGGTATGAACATTCGTAACCCTTATTTAACGGACATTAAAAGGCATTATCCCATTGCATTTGAAGCTGGCGTCTGTATGGGTAGATGGCTGAGAGAAAAAGAGGGAATTGAGATTCATGAGGATGAGATTGGGTATTTGGCGCTTCATATCGGTGCTGCAATCGAGCGGACAAAATCACAGCATGTGAGAAAGAGATGCCTGATTGTATGTGCGACGGGTGTCGCCAGCAGTCAGCTCCTTCTTCATAAACTGACAGCGGCTTTTAGCGGAAAGCTGGAGATCGCTGGCACTGCAAGTGTTGGAGAAATTCCTTCGTTTGATTTGAGAAGCATTGATTTTATTATTAGTACCATTCCGCTTCAGAACACGTTGCCGGTACCAGTGATTGATGTACATACCATTCTAAGTGACGATGATATTGTGCGGCTGAAACGGTTTGTTCAGGGCACGCAGGATACAGGGGTTTTGCGGTATGTGAGTCCGGCGCTGACATTTTTTCAGCAAGACCTTCAATCAAGGGAAGAGGTACTGCAATTTTTCGTAAACGTGCTCAAGGAACAGGATCGCATCCCGGAAGAGTTTGAACAATTATTGCTGGAAAGAGAGCAAGTGTCACCGACATCGTTCGGTCATTTGGTTGCGATCCCTCATCCGATGAAGCCGGCAACAGATGACACGTTTTGTGCGATCTGTACGTTGAAAAAACCGGTGCTGTGGGGTGAAAATCGGGTACAAGTCGTTTGTTTGTTAAGTATCCAGAAGACGTATCAAAAAGAATTGCAATCACTTTATCAATTTCTTGTACGGCTGACAGAGCGCAAGGAAGTGGTGGAGCAACTCATCAAGGCCGCTTCATTTGAGGAACTGACGGCGGCGCTTCAAGTATTGGAGCATCCGAATGAAAAAACGGGACACCCATTTCCGCATCTGTGAGGAAAAAGATTAGATGTTAATGAAAGCGCTTTTAAAATAACATCAAAAAGGAGGATGATCACGAGTTTTTGCAAAGGGGGAGACAGATCATGAGCTTCAAGGAGAAAGCGGCAGACGTCATGGGGAATGTGGCTTATCGCATCACGAATCAGAAGTATATTATGGCGATTAAACAGGCATTTGTCACACTGATGCCAATCATCATTACAGGGGCTTTTGCTGTATTGGTGGCAAATATGATCATGAGCCCGGAAACAGGGCTTGCTCATTTTGAGATGTTCAGATTTTTAGCGGAGCTTCAGCCAATTATGAAGGCAATCAATTATGCCACGCTGAACTTTTTAACGATTGGGGCTGTGTTCCTCATCGGGATAGAGCTTGGGAAAATCAACGGGCACAAGTCCCTGTTCCCTGGGCTGATGGCATTGATTTCATTTATATCTGTTATTCCAACGACACTTCTACTTGAAGTGGATGGATCGATGCGTGAGGTTGTAGATGTACTGGCAAGGCAATTTTCCGATCCAAAAAGTTTATTTTTAGGGATGATCATTGCGATCGTATCTGTGGAAATTTTTTGTAAGCTGACCAAGGTGAAATGGCTGCAAATCAAGATGCCAGATTCAGTTCCATCGAATGTGGCAACATCTTTTTCATCACTTTTTCCTTCGATCATTACGATTACGATCATTAGTTCATTCGGCTTTGCATTTCACCGTTTAACAGGCATTTATTTGCATGAAGCAGTGTATAACGTGGTGCAACGCCCGCTAGAAAGTGTTGTACAGGGTCTACCGGGGATTTTAACGTTGATGTTTGTGGCGCAATTCTTCTGGGTGATCGGCATCCATGGCAACCAGATGATCAAACCGATCCGGGAGCCGCTCTTATTAGGATCAATTGCAGTGAATATGACAGCATTTCAAGAAGGAAAAGAGATTCCGAATATCATCACGATGCCATTTTGGGATGTGTATATGAGCATCGGTGGTTCAGGTGTGACCATTGGGCTTTTGATTGCGATTTTTATTGCTGGAAGAAGGGAAGAGATGCGAAGTATTGCCAAGCTCTCATCTGGGCCGGGCCTCTTCAACATCAATGAACCCGTTATTTTTGGCTTGCCCGTCATGTTAAACCCTGTGATGGCAATTCCATTTATCGTCACACCACTTGTGACAGGAACGATTGGTTACATTGCGACAGCTACAGGGTTTGCTGGAAAAGCCGTCGTGATGGTGCCGTGGACGACACCACCGATTGTGAATGCATGGCTGTCCACCGCTGGCAGCATGGGGGCTGTCATCACACAGCTCATCTGTATTGTGGTCGCAGTCTTCATCTATTTGCCATTTGTCCTCTTGTCTAACCGCAAACCAGAAGCGGCACCAGATTCAGAACAAAAGGAGAGGCATGAATGAATATGCAATATAGGTGGTTATGATCCCATTTCACTTGACCGTAAATATACGAAAAAAGGGCAGGAAGTCTCGATATGGAGGCAATTGTGAAGGCTATGTATTTGCAAGGAGTTTGGGAAGGACTTCACGTTCAAACGAGGAAAGGGAAGGTGGCGACATGAACAGAATCGAGATTCCAAGAGATTTTATCCTAGGTGCTGCGGCCTCTGCTTGGCAAACGGAGGGATGGAAGGGAAAGCAAGCGCATCAGGACTCGTACATCGATTTATGGTATAAGAACGGGTATCACGTTTGGCACGAAGGATATGGCCCGGCTGGTGCGACGAACTTTTACGAGCGCTATCCAGAAGATGTAGCTCTCATGAAAGAAATCGGTCTGACTCATTATAGGACATCGATCAATTGGTCGAGGTTTCTCATCGATTACGAGAAGGGGATTGTGGATGAAGCATATGCCCGTTACATTGATGATTTGATCAATGAATTAATCGCAGCAGGTGTAGAGCCGATGTTTTGCTTAGAGCATTATGAGCTTCCAGCCGTGCTGCTTGAAAAGTACGACGGATGGTCATCAAAGCATGTCGTCGAGCTGTTTGTTCTCTATGCGGAAAAGGTGTTTGAGCGATATGGAGACAGGGTCAAGCATTGGTTTAGCTTTAATGAACCGATTGTTGTCCAAACACGCGTGTACCTAGATGCTATACGTTATCCCTTTGAGCAAAATACGAAGAAATGGATGCAGTGGAACTATCATAAAGCGCTGGCAACAGCAAAAGTAGTGAAGCTGTTTCGGGAGATGGGATTGAAGGAATCAACAGGTGCAAAAATTGGGGTGATTCTCAATCCAGAAGTGACGTATGCAAGATCCTCTGCTCCGCATGATCAAGAAGCGGCACGGATATATGATTTGTTTTTCAATCGAATGTTCTTAGATCCCTCCATCAAAGGAGAGTATCCAGAAGAACTGCTTGATGTGTTAAAAAAGCATGAGATTCTTTTCGATGCGACAGAGGAAGAGCTTCAGGTCATCAAGAATCATACGGTTGATGTCGTTGGGCTCAACTTATACTATCCGCATCGTGTCAAAGCACCGAGTAAGGCGTGGAATGAGATGACACCATTTCACCCGTCTTATTATTACGATATGTTTGAGCTTCCAGGAAGAAAAATGAATCCATTCAGAGGATGGGAAATTTACCCGGACATTGTCTATGATATGGGCATGAGAATTAAAGAAGAATACGGAAATATTGAGTGGTTTGTGGCCGAAAACGGCATGGGCGTAGAAAAGGAAGAAAGGTTTAAAAAAGAAGACGGTATCATTGATGACCAGTATCGCATTTCATTTATCAGCCAGCATTTGAAACGGGCACTTCAAGCGAAAGCAGAAGGCTCAAATTGCACGGGCTATATGCTGTGGGCTTTTACGGATAATGTATCGCCGATGAATGCCTTTAAAAATCGCTACGGATTAGTCGAAATCCAGCTGGAAAATGAACGGAATCGTCAGTTGAAGGCATCAGCGTATTGGTACCAGACATTAATTAAAACAAGGGAACTGAAGACCCAAACAGAAGTCAACTATCGATAGGAGTGTTGGGATATGAAACGAATCATTCTCGCTTGTGCCGCAGGAATGTCGACATCCATTGTAGTGTCCAAAATGAAGGCAGCCGCAGAAGCGAAGGGGCTGGATTATGAGATATACGCCATACCTGAAGGGGCTATTGCGGATGAATTAGAAGAGCATGGAGAAGATGTGCAGGTGATTTTACTTGGACCGCAAGTAAGCTTTATGAAAAAGGCAGCAGAAAAAACAGCGGCACCTTACCAAATACCTGTTGATGTCATCAATGTGAGATTATACGGAACAGCGAACGGAGAAAAAATACTAGAGCATGCTCTGAAACTAGCAAATGAATCTTAAGTAATTGGAGGAGAAGCAGATGACGGTATTAGAGGAAATGCAGGGAGCAGCCTTTCAAATCATTGCTCATGCAGGCGAGGCAAGAAGTCATTATGTTGAAGCGATTCGTCTAGCAAGAGCTGATGATTTTGAAAAAGCACAGCAGTTGATTGAAAAAGGGGAGGAAGCGTTTCGAAGCATCCACAACCTGCACTTGTCGCTGATCCAAAAAGAGGCGGCAGGTGAGCAGCTTCCCTTTTCTTTACTGCTGATACATGCAGAAGATCAAATGCTCACAACAGAGACCATTCATCTGCTTGCCATCGAAATGATTGAAATGTGTAAAAAAATGAACACCCTGTCAAAATAGATATCAGGTAGTAACCAATTTCTGTTATAATCATTCGATAGATAGAGAGAAAGCAGGATTGGTGAATGAAAAAAACATGTATGTTGATGACGGTTGGTCTTGTGGCGCTGCTCATTTCGGGTTGTATGGGAACGAAGGAGCAAACGGAAGGAAACCAGCAAGTAGTCAAAGAGGAAAAGGGTCAATTACAAGCAAAAGAAACAAAACAGATTCAGCAGAAAGAAGAGGCAGAGATAGATACACAAAACTGGATTAAGCAAAAGGAACCAGTAGAGCTTCCGATTTTGATGTATCACAGCATCTCCAGCGGTAACTCGCTTCGTGTACCAAAGAGCGAGTTTGCGGCTCATATGAAATGGCTGAAGGACAACGACTATGTCACGCTGTCGCCAGAAGAAGCGTACCGCGTCTTCACAACAAATACGAAGCCAAGTGAAAAGTGTGTCCTTATTACATTCGATGATGGATATACCGATAACTATACAAAGGCATTTCCGATTTTAAAGCAGTATGGAATGAAGGCAACGATTTTCATGATTGAGCAATCCATTGGCCGTCCGAACCACTTAACGGATGAACAAATGGATGAAATGATAGCAAATGGGCTATCAATTGAGAGTCATACCATTCATCATTTAGAGCTCAATCGTTTATCAAAGAAGCAGCAGAAAGAGGAATTAAAAGGGTCAAAGGCATTCTTTGATCAACGTTTTTCTCAGCGTACGAGAATGGTCAGCTATCCTGTCGGGCGCTATAACGAAGACACGCTAAAGCTGGCGAAAGAAGCAGGTTATCAAATGGCTGTCACCACTGAACCAGGACATGCGAAGAAGGAACAGGGGATGATGTCCTTGCACCGTGTTCGCGTGTCACCGGGACTTTCACCCGAAAGCTTTGGCAGGCTGGTAGAAGGGAATTAACGATAAATGTTTCACATGAAACAATTTACGACAAGTTTCACCAAAATGAATCACTACACATGATATGTCTAGGTTTCAAATGTCATTACAAGAGACACTTAGATGGACAGAACTTTCATTACAATGGGAGTTCTGTTTTTGAAAAAAATTTTGCACTGTCATTTAGATGAAATCAATCAAACTCTACATCGTATGAAACACCTCACTGAAGGACTCCAAGTATCAAGCCCACCAATGAAGCAAAGAACAAGAATACCCAAGCAAATTTGCTCAGTATCACAAAAATTTAAGAAACACTTCATAGAAAAACCAATTGAGAAAAGAAAGGAAGAGAGGATTATGTCAAATTTTGTTGGAATCGATCATGTTCAATTAGCTGCCCCAAAAGGTAGTGAAGAGAAAGCACGTTTGTTTTTTGGCGGAATTTTAGGAATGGAGGAAATACCCAAGCCTAGTAATCTAGCTAAACGTGGAGGTGTCTGGTTTCAATGCGGTCATCATCAGCTTCACATTGGAATACAGGATCATTTCCAAGCTGCAAAGAAAGCCCATCCAGCTTTTCTTGTAAAGAGTCTATCGGAATTAAAAAAGGCATTATTGAATCACCACATTAGCATCAGAGAAGATGAGCCATTGGAAGGAGCCATCCGGTTCTATGTAGAAGATCCCTTTGGGAATCGAATTGAATTTTTAGAGAGAACAGACTAAAAAAAACTAGATTTTTAAAAACAAGGCGGCTGTTTAGATCTCCTCAACAGCCGCCTTGTTTTTGTTATTGATAAACGGGATAGCCCGTTATTTTAATATCTTTCCCTAGTGTTTCTAATGAGAGCTGATCCAGTTCAATGGCATCACTCATGAGACGTATGCCTTCCCCTCCGAAAAAGGAAGGAGACAGCCTTCCGCCAATGAGTTTAGGTGCCATATAAATGACCAATTTATCTACAAGCTGCTGTTCTAAAAATGAAGCATTGATCTGACCGCCGCCTTCAATCATGAGGGAGGAGACATTTCTTTCTCCCAGCGTTTGAAGCACTTCTTGCAGGGGCACCCGCGTCTCGCTGTCTGTTACAAAGACGCTGACGCCGGCTGCTTCTAAAGCGGTTCGTTTTTCCTCATCGGCTTGCTTTGTTGTAAAGATCCATGTTGGTGCCATCTGATCAGTGACGATCTTTGCTGTCAACGGTGTTGATAGCTTAGAGTCTAAAACAATTCGAACCGGATGATGCCCATTTGGAATCCGTGCAGTTAGTGAAGGATCGTCATGAATAACAGTTTGAGCACCGACCAAAATCGCATCATTGATGCTGCGGATATGATGAGCATCATAACGGGATGTCTCAGATGTAATCCATTTGCTGTCAGACGTAGCAGACGCAATTTTTCCGTCTAAGGTAATACCTGCCTTGAGCGTCACGAAAGGTGTTTTTTTCGTAATAAAATGATTAAACACTTCATTCATGAGAATGGATTCCTGCTCAAGTACGCCTGTAATCACTTGGATGCCAGCATCTTGTAAAATGGCGATTCCGCGGCCAGCGACAAGCGGGTTCGGGTCAAGTGCTGCCACGACAACGGTTTCGACGCCTGCTTTCACAAGTGCCTCCGCGCAAGGACCTGTACGGCCATGGTGGGAACAAGGCTCGAGGGTCACATAAATAGTGGCTCCTTTTGCCTTGTCTCCAGCCATTTTAAGTGCATGAATTTCAGCATGTGGTTCACCGGCTTTCATATGAGCACCGACTCCAACAATTTCATTATCGCGCACAATCACAGCCCCGACGAGCGGGTTCGGTGATGTCTGGCCTTTCATTGCCCGTGCATTTTCTAGGGCTAGATTCATATATCGCTCATGATGTGGCAATCGTACGCACCTCTTGCTCCGCCTTCATGTGACCTGAGCGGTTGATTTTTGTCTGCAAGTATTTTTCATTAAACTCTGAGACATCACCCCAAAGCGGAATACGTCCAGAAAGAGATAAACCTGCATGGCTGATGGCATCTGTCTTTTTCGGATTATTGGTAATGAGTCTGACTGGCTTTGTACGAAGTGTTTGAAGAACCGCGATGGCTTCTTCATATTGACGCGTGTCATCTTCAAAGCCGAGTGCTTCGTTCGCTTCTACTGTATCGTAGCCGTTTTCTTGAAGGATATAAGCCATGGCTTTCGTGAAAAGTCCAATACCTCGGCCTTCATGGTTGGCTAAATAAAACAGGGCACCTGCACCATTGTCCTCAATCATTCGCATGGACTGCTTCAATTGGAATCCGCAGTCGCAGCGCTTGCTTCCGAAAATATCACCAGTGTGACAAATGGAATGCATGCGGATAAGAGCTTCGTCAGCGTGCTCGAAATCTCCATACACTAGCACGCTGGACTGCTGATGATCGGCAAGCTGGCGGGACGAGAGGCTTTCAATTAAAGCTTCATCTGACAATGGCTCTAACCCGTCGTCTTTTAACCATGAATACCAGTTGAACATCACCGTTCTGCCGTCTAAATTCACTGGCAATTTAATGGGTCCAGTGATATATATATACCCGTCTTCTTGCTGTACTCGTTTGATTTTATCTTTTAAAATGGCTGTTTTAAGATCTGTGTGTTTGTCCATATTCTGCACCTTCTTTTTTGTCTGTTTCTTCAATCTGTAAACGAACGAGAACGCCAAATGGATCAACAAATTCGTTACTTTTCCCTATTGTTTTCACTTGAGTGCCTGCTTTTGTTAGGCGCTCAACGACGGACTGTCTGTCTGCTTCTTGTGGGAATACGAGTGTATAGCTTCTAATTCCTGAAAAACGTGGATCAATGGCTCCTTTTCGTCCGCGTCCCCATGCATTAAAGGCAAGGTGATGGTGGTACACACCAGCGGCGATAAATACGCTTGCTGGTGGAGCCATTCGGATATGAAAACCGAGCGTATTGACATAAAAGGAATCAGCTTCTTCTGGGTTCAGATGGAAATGTAAGTGTCCCATTACTGTGCCAGCCGGAAGTCCTTTCCACGTCGTATCAGCGGCTTCTTGCAGGAGACCATCTCCATCAAGAGGTGCATTTCCGCCACCTTTCAGTTCTCCATGCTCACCTACCCAAACGTCCTCAGGGCGATCAGCATATATTTCTACGCCAATGCCGTCAGGGTCACTTAAATAAATGGCTTCACTGAAAAAGTGATCGCTTGCTCCAATTAAAGGATAGCCTTTTTTGATCACATGTGCCAGCCATGTGCCCAGGTTTTTTCTGGTAGGTAATAAAACAGCAAAATGATAAAGTCCTGGCTCGTGATCAGGTTTCTCTTTTAGCTGTGCATCTTCTTTTAACAAAAGGATTGGTTCCTTTGCATTGCTGCCAAGTGTCACTGTGGAATCTGTCTTTTCTAATATAGAAAATCCTAAAATGTCTGTATAAAAAGGTAAAGAACGCTCAAAGCTGGATACATGTAACTCTGTTACACCCAATCTTAGCTCCTCAATTGTCTTCAAGCTCGGTCATCTCCTTCATGATATATGCATCGGCATGTTTAAATGTTTTTGAAAATATATAAAAATGAATACCTTGTTACTTAAAGTAACTAAACTATATAATAGTTAGTAACTTATTTCAAGTAATTAATTGTGTTATAATGAAAAAAAGAGAGAAAAGCGGGAGGGAGTAAGGTATGGCTCAAGTAGATGGCTGCCCAATCACAGATGCCATGGAGATTCTAGGCAAGAAGTGGGTCATTCTCATCATCAATCAGCTTCTGACAGGCCCTAAGCGTTTCTGTCAGCTTGAAAATGAAATGAACATCAGTGGCAGGTTATTATCTGAAAGGCTGAAGGATTTAGAGGCTGAAGGACTCGTTGAGAAAAACGTATACCCTGACATTCCAGTACGGATTGAATACGAATTAACAGCGCAAGGGAAGAAAATAGAGCCGATTATTCGTGAAATGTATGCTTGGTCTTTAGAACGTAAAAATAGCAAAAAAGGGGAACATGTTCCTTCCTAATCGATTTCGATCAGTCTGTCTGATCGAAATTTTTTTGTGCGATTTTCCAGAAATCTAAGTCAATAGTATGAAAAATGATGTTGACAATAAATTCACTCATCATATAAGATCAAGAAGAAGAGGGTTCTTTTCCCTGTAATGGAATGGAGGTCATGCCATGGTATCATGAATGGGACAGATTGCCTAAAACACGTGTCAAACCATCATTTAGAAACAGACATCTTTGGCTTTTAGGAAGCAAAGATTTATTTTTTCAACTCAATTGATAATGATTATCATAATCATCTATAAGTGTGATCAAGCGCTTATGAAGGTTATTTTTTTTATTATCCGTTGAGAATAATTATCAATATCATTTAGGAGGGTTCACATGAAAGCCATTCGTTCAACATCACACGTATTATTGTTCTTTAGCTTTGTTCTATTATTTGCTCTAGCCCCGATTAGCTCAGCCTCAGCAGCAGGCTTAGCAGATGGTCAACATTCAGCACAATATGTGGTATGGAAGGCAGATAGCGATTCGACTTCAACAGCGAATACGTATTTTGAAAAACCAGCCAAGCTTGTCGTGAAGGATGGAAAAATCAAAGCACAAGTCACGTTAACGAATAGTTCTTGGATCACTAGCTTTAAAACACTTGAACAAGGTGTCTACAAAGATGCGAAGGTGATCAGTACAAACACAGCTGCGAATAAGAGAACAGTAGAATTCAACGTGAACAACCTGACAGAAGTCGTACCAGCAAAAGTGAGCGTGACTGTACCGGTCATCGGATATACAGGTAATTACGACATCCGTATCAAGTTTGATGCAGCATTTGTTCAGTAAAAAGGGAGGAAATTCGCTTGATGAAAAAAATGATGAGGCTATCAGTCTTCATGACCGCTTTATTATTGGCACTCATGCTGCCTTTTTCAAACGCACAGGCTGCCACGTTAAAGGATGGTACATACTCCGTCAACTATACTGTGCTCAAGGCTGAAGGAAATGCGGTCTCTATGGCAAATGACTACTGGCTGAAGCCAGCAAAAGTGATTGCAAAAAATGGGAAGCTGACAGTACAAATGACCATTAAAAATAGCAGCTGGGTGACGGAATTTAAAGTTCCGGGAAATGGCGGCTATGTTGATACAACGGTTCTCTCAACCAATAAAAAAGCCAACACAAGGATTGTTCAGTTCCAAGCTCAGAGCTTGTCTAAACCAATCAAATCAAAAATTCATGTCACTGTAAAATCTGCTGATTATGATCATGATTATACCATTCAGCTGAAATTTGATGAGAGCAGCATGAAATCACTTTCGTCTAACAGCACAAACAAATCAGCGGGTGAAGCAGAAAAGCAGCAGCCATCAAAAGAATCAACGAAAACATCTGATTCATCCACGACAAAACAAGAAGAGAATCCTCAAACTGGTGATACAAACCAGACAGGGTGGCTCCTTGTGCTTGCTCTATGCTCAGGCGGATTTTTAGCAAGAAAGTGGATCATTAAGCATTAAGGAAGGAAGTGTCACCATTTGAAACGTCTTTTTCATCTAAAGGCAGCCATTCTGCTCGTTTTATTCAGTTTATTGACTGCATTTCAGATTCCTCAAGGAACGGCTCAAGCTGCATCATTTGTTGATGGTGAATACACGGTCGGATTCACTGTTTTAAAAAATGGCAGCACAGAAGCGTCCATGATGGATACGTATACAGAAAAGCCAGCTAAGCTGATTGTGGAAAATGGTAAGACGACTGCCTATGTCACACTGAAGCAAAGCAAAGAGATTACAGATTTCAAGGTCGAACAAAATGGCGCTCTTGTCACCACTGAAACCGTCAGTGAGGATGCAACTGCCAATACACGTGTGATCAAGTTTGATGTTGCCGACTTATCAGCCAAATTAAACGGCTGGGTGAAAATTTATTGGGATTTAGGCGGCTTTATTTATGACGAAGCATATGACGTACAGCTTGCATTCGATCAAAGCAGCCTAACGCTCGTTACACCTGCAAAGCCAGACGATAACGAAACAAAACCAGATGACCAAAATGGCACAAAGCCAGACGATAACGAAACAAAGCCGGATGACCAAAATGGCACAAAGCCAGACGATAACGAAACAAAGCCGGATGATCAAAATGGCACAAAGCCAGACGATCAGCAGACAACACCAGACAATAACAATGGTACAAAGCCAGTAGATTCTGCGCAAAATCAACTGAAAGATGGCGAGTACCGCATCAATTACAGTGTGCTCAAAGGGGATGAGGACGAGGCATCTCGGATGAACCAATACTTCTCACATCCTGCATCCTTATCCGTCAAAAACGGAAAGCAAACCATTTCCTTTACGGTGAAGGACAATACGTCTGTTGCTTCTTTGAAAATAGAGAAAAACGGCTCTTATCAAGAAGTGAAGACCGTCAGCACAGATCAAGCAAAGAACACAAGAGTGGTGTCATTTGATGTCGCTGATTTGAAAAAAGCGGTCAAAGGAAAAGTTCACATTGTAGTAGCGGCCGCCCACTATGACCAAACTTACGATATTCGTTTTCAATTCGATGCAAAGAGTATCGCGCCACTTAAAGGCGGACAGGTAGAGGAAGAAACACCTGCTGCACCAGAAACACCAAAACCAAACACACCATCACCAGAAACAAATAACGGCGGAGCTCCTCAAGAGACGGCTCAGCTTAAAGATGGTGTATACAAGCTTCCTTTCTCAATGAAGAAAGCAGACAAGGATGAGCTTTCTCGTATGAACGATTACGTCGTGAGCCCTGCGACATTGGTTGTGAAAAATGGCCGCCATTTCGTTTCATATACAGTGAAGAATAGCTCAGCTATCACGTCCTTCCAAGTAGGAACAGGTGGCAAGTTTGAAGAGACGCTTGTTGCAAAAACAGATCAAAAATCAGATACACGAGTGATTCAATACGAAGCCAAAAGCTTAAGTACGGCTCAGGCAGCACGCGTAAAAATTGATATTCCAGCTGCGAATTATCATGAGCAGTACGATGTCAAACTTATCTATGACACAAAAGGAATTGCTCTTGGTGAAGGAAGCGGGATTCGATCGATCATCGGAGACGATGAGAGTATCGGCTTTGTCAAAAATCCAAATGATCGCGATTCTCAATCAAATCAACCAAATCAACTTGAGAATTTAGCGCCAGAGGAAACAGGCGCAGAGCAGCTGACATTTACTCCATCAGATGACCAAACCAAGTCTGAGACTGGACAGCTGAATCCAAAAACAGGAGATACCTCTCTTCTTTGGGTGTATATTCTTTTATTCGGCGGGTCATTATTCGTACTCGTCAGAAAGTATCAAACAAGAACAAGATAGATGGTTTAGTTGAAGTGAGATGCGCCGAGATCATCGACGCATCCACTCTCTTTTTTCGAAAGGGGGCTTCTGTTTTTGAAGCATCGAATGTTATGTACCTTGATCGCTGCCCTTAGTGTGTGCGTGATCTTATCGGGCTGCTCACAGTCAGCTGAAAGCTCAGCAAAAGGCAAAAAAAACGCAGATTCAAATGCGCGCATTGTGGCAACGACTGTAGCTGCTGTGGAGATCATGGATGCCTTAGAGATCGATCTTGTTGGGGTGCCAACAAGCCAAAAATCCTTGCCAGCTCGTTATAAAGGACTGCCAGAAGTCGGCAATCCAATGAGCCCAGATATGGAAATCATCCAATCACTTCAACCGACAGATGTCCTGTCCGTTACAACCCTTCAATATGATTTAGAGACACCCTTTCAACAAGCAGGTGTCCCTGCCACATACTTAAATCTCGAGAGCATGGCTAACATGGAGAAGGCGATTACGAAGCTTGGAGCTCAGTATGACAGAAAGAAACAAGCCGAGCGCATTGTGTCTGACTTTGAGCAAAAAAAGAAAGACATACAAGAGAAGACGAAGGGAAAACGAAAGCCATCCGTTCTGATTTTGCTTGGTGTACCAGGCAGTTATTTGGTGGCGACAGAGCATTCATATATTGGTGATCTTGTGCGGATCGCAGGCGGAGAGAACATTGTCAAAGGCGAGAAGATGGAGTATTTGGCTTCCAATACGGAGTATTTACAAAAAGCCAATCCAGATATCATCCTCCGGGCCGCACATGGGATGCCAGATGAAGTCGTCCGCATGTTTGATCAAGAATTTAAAACAAATGACATTTGGAAGCATTTTCATGCAGTCAAGCAAGACCGGGTGTATGACCTCGAAGAAAGCTTATTCGGGACAACGGGCAATTTAAAGGCAGCAGAAGCACTAGATGAACTAACGCGTATGCTGTATCCGTCATAAGCGGCGAATTTGAATGATAAAAGGACGTTTAAGATGAAAAAAACAGGGATTTTATTTCTGACAGTCAGTGTCTTACTGGTGTGCGTGTTTATTTATTCCGCCATTACGGGGAGCATTCATGTCACCCCGATTGAATTATTGGAAGGGCTCATCACCGGTCAACATGCACAGGTAGAAATCATTAAAGATCTCAGAATTCCTCGCATGCTCATTGCCATGTTTACAGGGGCCGCTTTATCTGTCTCCGGTGTACTGCTGCAGTCGGTCATGAGGAATCCATTAGCTGATGCCGGCGTCATTGGGATTTCATCAGGAGCCAGCTTCTTTTCTTTAATGGCCATAACAGCACTTCCTCAATTTTATTTCTACTCTCCTTTATTTTCGGTGTTAGGTGGAGCCATTGCGTGTTTCCTCGTGTATGTTCTGTCTTGGAAGGGTGGATTAAGCCCCATCCGCATGATTTTGGTTGGGATCGCCATCAATGCCATGTTTACTGGAATGGCTGAAGCATTTGTGACCATTTGCAGTTATTTCAATATCACGATCAATCAGTCAGGACAGTCGAATCTCACGATGAAAACGTGGGGGGATGTCCGTTTAATCGGAGTCTATGGCGTCGTCGGCCTTGTCGTAGCCCTTTTCTTTAGCAGATGGTGTAACCTCTTGGCTCTTCAGGACAAGACAGCGAAAAATTTAGGATTGCGTGTGACCAGAATGCGCCTTTTGATTTCCATCACAGCTGTATTGCTTGCGGCGGTGACAGCAGCGGTAGCGGGCGTGATTGCCTTTGTCGGTTTGCTTATCCCGCACATTTCAAGAAGACTTGTCGGGTCTGATCACCGGGTACTCATTCCATTTTCTGCGTTAAGCGGGGCTTTGCTGATTCTGACGGCTGATACGCTCGGCAGGACGCTTGTCGCACCAAATGAAATTCCTGCTTCTACGATCATGGCCGTGATTGGCGGGCCATTTCTGATCTTTTTACTAAGAAGGGGGGACCGTCTCCATGGACATTCGTGAGGTGTCATTCTCATATGACCAGCAGAAGGACATCGTTCAATCGGTCACAACACACATTGAAAAGGGGAAAATCACAACCATTATCGGTCCGAATGGCTCAGGGAAATCCACACTGCTTTCATTGATGGCGAATAACCATGCGCCAAACAAAGGGCAAATTCACTTAGACGGCCAAGCACTGAATGCGTTTAAGCCAAAGGAGCTGGCAAAAAAGCTGGCTGTTGTCCATCAGCAAAATGAAGCGCCGCTTGATTTAACGATCGAGAGGGTCGTGGCATTCGGCAGAACGCCGTACCAGACGATGCGCGGAGGAGACAAGGAAGAGGATGAGAGAGCGATAGAGTGGGCGCTTTCCAGTACAAAGCTAACGGAAAAACGAAAGGTGCCGCTCGCCTCACTGTCAGGCGGTGAGCGGCAGCGAGTATGGATTGCGATGGCACTTGCGCAAAAAACGTCGATCCTTTTCTTAGATGAACCGACAACCTATTTGGATATCTATTATCAATTTGACATTCTTGAGCTGATCCGTGAGCTCAATGTCGTACATGGACTAACAATCGTTATGGTGCTACACGACATGAATCAGGCTGTCCGCTACAGCGATGTCATCATTGCGATGAAGAATGGCCGGATTATGAGTGAAGGACAGCCAAATGATGTGTTAACAGAAGAAAATGTGCGGCACATTTATGATGTGTCCGTCACGATTAAACAGGATGCAGAAACAGGGATGTATATCGTGCCTGTTGGTATATAAGCTGTGCAAAAAGCAGGTGAGACAGTGTGAAAAGAGGAAAACGGGTCTGGCAGCGGATGCTGACGATCGTCTGTTTAGGTGTATTCATTTATAGCGGGTCGGCCATTGGCTTAGAGCTGTTCGGCTATTATCAAAATCGTCAGGTGCTTGCAAAGGCTCAGACGATGTATGGACATGAGCAAGGAATGAATGAAAGCCGGGAGCCGGGAACTATTCGTACGTCATTTGATGAACTGCGGAAGGTAAACGATGACATTGTCGGCTGGATCAATATGAAGGACACGATGATTCAGTACCCAATCGTCCAATCTCGCGATAATGCGTTCTACTTAACCCGTAATTACTTAAAAAACGACACCCGGGCAGGCAGTATTTTTATGGATTATCGTAATGACGTCTTGCATGAAAGCCCGAATACTGTGGTGTACGGGCATCGGATGAGGGATGGGTCCATGTTCGCTGGACTCACAAACTATTTAAAAAAGGATTTCTTCGATGAGCATCGGACATTTCAGTACGATACGCTGTATCAAAGCTATGAGGCGGAGATTTTTGCCGTGTATGAAACAACGGTGGACTTCAATTATATTCAAACCGATTTTCGAGATCTTGGCGAATATGCGCACTACTTGCAAGCTGTGCGGAAAAAATCAATCTACCAAACGAAAACAGACGTGTCCACAGATGACCTCATTCTCACTCTATCGACCTGTGATCATGTGCTTGCACCGAAAAACGGGCGTCTCGTGGTACAGGCAAAGCTAAAGAAAGTTTACTAGAAAAGGAGAGACAGACGGTTGAAATTTTCACATATGATCTTCGTGGGACTTGTCTTGATGCTTCTCCTCAGCGGATGCAGTCAGGCAGCACCTGTAGAGAAAGGGAGCGGTCAAGGTGCGCTGAAGATAAAGGACTTTGCCGGCAGAACGCTGTCGTTTGAGGACTCCCCTCAGCGTATTGTCTCATTATCGACTGGAGACATGAGCATCCTATATGCCTTAGGCGGTGAGGTGGTCGGTCGTCCGGCCGCCGAATTACCAGAGAGCTTACAACAGGCTACATCAGTCCAAACAATTGGTACCACACATCAATTTGATGTAGAGCTCATCACAAGCTTAAAGCCCGATGTTGTACTTGGGAATGAACAATTAAACAGCAAGGACATCTCTACAATAGAAGGAATTGGTTCACAGCTTCTTTTGACAAGTGCCAATTCAGTGAAGGACATCCAGCGCCAAATTACGTTATTCGGAGATTTGCTAGGGAAGCAGCAAAAGGCAAAAGCGCTTAACAAGCAAATCGATCAGCGGAAAAAGCAGGTCAAACAGCCTCAGAAAAAAGTGAAGACACTCGTTGTATACGGGGCACCCGGCACATATATGGCGGCGCTACCTCAATCCTTAAGCGGAGATTTACTACACATCGCTGGAGGGACGAACATTGCTGAGAATGAACCAGCACTCGAAAAATTCCCTCAATACGCTCAAATCAATGCAGAAAAGGTCATCGAAGCTGATCCTGATCTTATCCTGCTTATGACCCACAGCAATCCTGAAGATGTGAAAGCGGGCTTTATGAGTGAAATGAAACAGAATGCTACATGGCACGATGTATCAGCCGTCAAACATGGACACGTCGAGATTCTGCCTAGTGATCTATTTGGAACGAATCCAGGCGCAGACGTGATGAGAGCGATTGATGAGCTAGAGAAAAGATTGAAGCGATTGTCATCATGAAAATGAATGCAGAATTAGATTTTCAAAAAAGACAGTCGAGGCGAAGATGGCTGATACCCGGGCTGTTCATCTCGTTAGTTGTAGGCGCATGTCTAGGGCTTGCATTAGGTTCTGTTCAATTATCACTGCAAGATTTACTCGCTGCTTTGACGGGATCAGGTCAGCCTGTCCATGAGAAAATTGTGATGGATTTACGCCTACCGCGCGTTCTCATCGGTTTCATCGTTGGGGCCTGTCTCGCAGCATCAGGGGCGATTTTACAAGGAGTCGTACGAAATCCACTCGCTGACCCTGGCATCATCGGTGTGACGGCTGGCGGCGGATTGGCTGCTGTGCTTAGCATGATTGTGTTTCCACAATTCACGTATTTGCTGCCAGCCGCTGCTTTCCTTGGCGCTTTATTAGCGGCACTTGTGGTGTATATGCTCTCATTTGATCAAGGGGTTTCACCGCTGAAGCTGATTTTGGCGGGAGTGGCAGTCAATGCCCTACTTGGGGCGGTGATGAATGGGTTTATGGTGCTTTATAGTGAGCGTGTGCAGGCTGTTCTGCCCTTTTTATCAGGAGGATTAAATGGACGGAGCTGGCATCATCTAACCTTCGTGTCGCCCTATGCGCTTGCTGGGTTGTGCCTTTGTTTTTTTGCCATCAAGCCGGCAAACCTTCTTTTGCTTGGCGATGAATCGGCTCAGCTGCTCGGTCTCAGAGTAGAGCGCACCCGGTTTTTCTTAATTGCACTGGCGGCACTTTTAGCTGGTGCAGCAGTAAGTGTGAGCGGCTTAATTGGATTTGTCGGACTAGTCGTTCCTCATTTTATCCGTCTTTTAATTGGAGATGACTACCGGTATCTGCTGCCAATCTCGATGCTGGGCGGAGGCGTGCTTGTGGTTTTTGCAGATACAGCCGCAAGGGTATGGTTTACGCCAGTTGAACTGCCTGTCGGTATCCTGCTTGCCTGCATCGGTGCACCTTTCTTCCTCTATTTATTAAAAAAGAAAGGGAGGGGTTAAGTTGGATGTGATCGCTATGGATGACGTGAGTCTCAGTCAAGGAGGCTTTCAGCTGTCATCTATTTCAGCAGCTGTTCCTAAAGGAAGCGTGACAGGAATTATTGGACCGAATGGATCAGGGAAGTCGACTTTTATTAAAGCAGCCGCACGTCTTACGTCAATCGAAAGCGGCACGATATACATTCACGATATACCGCAAAAAGAGATGACAGCTCAGGAGATCGCAAAGGAAATCGCCGTTCTCATGCAGTCGAGAACAGCCATTCCATCTATGACCGTACGGGAGCTGGTCGCACTTGGACGCAGTCCGCATCGTTCGATCTGGAAAAAAAGCTCGAAGACAGATCAAGAAGCGATTGAGTGGGCGCTTGATGTGACCAATAGCCGGATCAATGAAAATAGAATGCTGCATACATTGTCTGGCGGAGAAAGGCAAAAAGCGTATATTGCGATGGCGCTCGCTCAGAAGACAGAGACGATTATTCTGGATGAGCCGACAACTTACTTAGATATTGCGCATCAGCTTGATTTACTAGAGCTGCTCAAACAGCTGAATAAGACGCATGGAATCACCATTTTAATGGTTCTTCACGACCTGCAGCAGGCAGCAAAATATTGTGACCGCCTTATTGCGATGAAACGTGGTCAGATTTATCAAATAGGGACACCAAAAGAAGTATTAACAGAAAGCTTTTTCAAAGAGGTCTTTGGGATTCAGGCTGAAGTTCACTTAGACGGTGAGCACCCGCTGATTATTCCAATCGCTTCGATCCAACAACAAAAGGGAGATGAACAAAACATGATCATTGTCAACAACCAGGTAAGAGTAGAAAAAGGCAGTGCCGACCACCTCGTCAAGCGTTTTAACAAGCAGGGACAAGTAGAATTCATGGAAGGATTTTTAGGCATGGAAGTATGGGTCACACAGCAGACAACCGATTACGATGAAGTGACCATTCATACACGCTGGAATCGAAAAGAAGACTTTGTGAATTGGACAAAATCTCAGGCATTTGGTGATGCGCACGCTCATGGAAAAGCGAAACCTGAAGGTCTATTAAAAAACAAAATTACGTATTATGAAGTGCAAGTCACTAGACCAGCTTTACAGAAAAAAGCCTAAAAAAGAAACACAGCGCTGCAGCTCACGTGCAGCGCTATTTTTTTACTTTCTGTCACATATTTTTGACAAAGTATTCAAACAACTGACACAATACCTCCCAATTTTTAGGTAAAATTTACTTTATTTTTGAAGCGTATGGGTGTAAAGTACAGGTATAAATAACTAACCGAATGAAAAGCAAGAGTAAAATTTCACCGAGTAAACCATTTCAAACAGGCTATTGTTTGTGAACTATTGAACAAATAGTGAACATTTTGTGAAATGGTGAGCATAGACACTTCGAATCATTCGGCATGTGAAAGTAAGGGAGGATGTAAGGCTGTGAGTGAGCTGTTTTTAGCAAGATTTCAATTTGCTTCAACGACATTATTTCATTTTATTTTTGTTCCTATGTCAATAGGTTTGGTGTTTATCGTTGCATTGATGCAGACCCTTTATGTCGTCAAGAAAAAAGAGATTTATAAAAAGATGGCGAAGTTTTGGGGTCATCTATTCTTACTCAATTTTGCAGTAGGTGTGGTGACAGGGATTCTCCAGGAATTCCAGTTTGGGATGAACTGGTCAGATTATTCAAGGTTTGTCGGTGATGTATTTGGTGCACCGCTTGCCATTGAAGCACTGCTCGCCTTTTTCCTTGAATCTACATTTATTGGACTTTGGATATTCGGCTGGGATCGTCTGCCGAAGAAGATTCATTTATTGTGTATTTGGCTTGTTTCCCTTGGTACGATCTTTTCGGCGTTTTGGATTTTACTCGCCAACTCATTTATGCAAGAGCCAGTTGGGTTTGTCATTAAAAATGGCCGTGCAGAAATGAATGACTTTGGCGCACTTGTAACAAACCCGCAGCTTTGGGTTGAATTCCCGCACGTTCTGTTTGGTGCGCTGGCTACAGGTGCATTCTTTATTGCAGGAGTTAGTGCCTATAAAATGATCAAAAAACAAGAAGTCGCCTTTTTCAAAAAATCCTTCCAGATTGCGATGGTTCTCGCTTTAATTTCTGGCCTAGGTGTAGCGTTCTCTGGACATGATCAAGCGAAGCACTTAATGAAATCACAGCCAATGAAGATGGCAGCAAGTGAAGCCCTTTGGAAGGATAGTGGAGATCCAGCGGCTTGGACACTATTTGCCAATATTGATACAGCTAAAAAAGAAAACTCTGCGGAGATCAATATTCCGTTTGCTTTAAGTTACTTGGCTTATTCGAAGTTTAGTGGAGATGTGCCAGGCATGCTGACCCTTCAAAAAGAATATGAAGCAAAGTTTGGTCCTGGAGACTACATTCCGCCAGTAAAAACAACCTTCTGGAGCTTTAGAATCATGGTTGGTGCCGGAATGCTGATGATTTTTGCCAGTATGATTGGCTTGTACTTGAGCTTTAGAAAGAAACTCGAAACGAACAAATGGTTTTTACGCTTCATGGTAGGGATGATTGCCTTCCCATTTATTGCGAACTCAGCTGGCTGGATCATGACTGAAATTGGGCGTCAGCCGTGGACGGTCTTTGGTATGATGACGACGGCTCAATCGATTTCGCCAAATGTATCGTACGGCATGCTGTTATTCTCAGTCATTAGCTTTACGACGATGTATCTGATTCTTGCCATCTTGCTTGCCTACCTATTCATTCGAGAAATTAAAAAAGGTGCACATTCGGAAGAGGATACAGATCAAAAGGATGAAACGGACCTGTCTACAGATCCATTTGATGGAGGCGCATATCATGGCATATCTTAACGAGATTTGGTTTATTCTTGTCGCAGTATTGTTTGTTGGATTTTTCTTCTTAGAAGGATTTGATTTTGGTGTTGGGATGTCCATGCAGCTGCTTGGAAAGGATGCGCACGAACGCCGCATTTTAATTAACACGATTGGTCCTTTCTGGGATGCGAATGAGGTCTGGCTGATTACAGCTGGGGGCGCTATTTTCGCTGCTTTCCCTAACTGGTATGCCACGATGTTCAGTGGATACTATATACCGTTTGCGGTTCTCCTCTTAGCACTTATCGGGCGCGGCGTCGCCTTTGAATTCCGAGGGAAGGTTGAGAAAGCCTCTTGGATCAAAGCATGGGACTGGGTCATCTTCTTTGGCAGTCTGCTGCCGCCGTTTTTACTCGGTGTGCTATTCACAAGTATTTTACGCGGGATGCCAATTGATCAAGACATGAACATGTACGCTGGTTTTACGGATTTTGTGAATCTTTATTCAGTGATTGGCGGGTTAGCTGTGACGGTTCTTTGCCTTCTGCACGGATTGATTTTCGTCACACTTCGTACAGAGGGTGATTTAAGAGATCGTGCGAGAAAGCTTGGCAAGCGTGTCCTGCTTATTGCTCTGCCAGTTCTTGTCCTATTTGTTGGTGTATCTATCATGGAAACAGACATGTATACGGTACGCCCGATCATCACCATTCCGTTAACTGTCCTCATTGTGGTTTGTTACGTAGCGGCGCTATTCTTTATGAAAAAAGAACGTGATGGGTGGACATTCCTATTCACAGGTGCGGGCATCATGGTGACAGTGACGATGCTGTTCACTGCATTGTTCCCGCGCGTCATGATTAGCTCAATCAACCATACGTTTGATCTGACCATTCAAAACGCTGCATCTGGATCTTATTCACTGACGGTGATGACGATTGTTGCCATTTCTTTGCTGCCCTTTGTGCTTGGGTATCAAATTTGGAGCTATTACGTCTTCCGTAAACGTGTAAGCGGTAAGGAGCCAATGACCTACTAATGGATAAACATTTGCTTCAATTAAAAGGAATGAGAGGGCTTCTTGCCCTCTTAGGTATTGTGTCACTCATCCAAGGAGCAAGTATTATTTTCCAAGCACAGTGGCTGGCACATGCCATTACTACGCTGTTTGACGGGAAAAGCCTTTCGCAGGCAACGCCTTATGTCCTGCTGTTTCTTGCTGCCTTTCTGGTGCGGCACGGTCTCACCTTGATTCGGGAGAAGGTCATGTTTACCTACTCTTCCCGAATTGGAGCAGACGTCAGAAAACAGCTGTTAGACCAACTCTTTCGTTTAGGTCCAGCTTTTACAAAGAAAAAGGGTACAGGAAAGCTTGTCACATTAGCGATGGAGGGAATTGCTCAATATCGTCAGTATTTACAGCTATTTTTACCGAAGATGGTGAACATGGCTGTGATACCGGCAATGGTCCTCATCTATGTTTGGACATTAGACGAAACATCTGCCGTCATTTTAATCGTGACGCTGCCGATTTTAATGATCTTTATGATTTTGCTAGGTCTTGTCGCTCAGCGTAAAGCGGCCAAACAATGGAGATCGTATGAGAAATTATCCAATCATTTTACTGATTCTCTCCGCGGCCTTGAAACGCTTCGTTATTTAGGCATTAGCAAAAAACATTCCCGCAATATCGGGGAAGTGTCAAAGCGATATCGAAAGGCGACCATGAGCACGCTGAAGGTCGCATTTCTTTCATCATTTGCGCTTGATTTCTTTTCCATGCTGTCGATTGCAACCGTCGCTGTCTTTCTCGGCTTGCGATTAATTGAAGGAGAGCTTCTGTTATTGCCGGCTTTGACGGCGCTCATGCTGGCACCGGAATATTTTTTGCCAGTACGTGAAGTGGGCAATGATTATCATGCCACGCTAAATGGAAAAGAAGCGAATGAGGCGATGCAGGTCATTTTAGAAGAAAAGGGCTTCCGCGCGCAGGAAACACAATCAGTGCAGTTGAACGAGTGGAATGAACAGTCTGCGCTCACCCTGCAAGATGTGAGTGTCCAGCATGACGAACATGCCCCTTATTCGATTCAGGATGTAGATCTCACTGTGAAAGGGAAGAAGAAAATCGGAATCATTGGTGCCAGTGGTTCAGGGAAATCGACATTAACCGATGTGCTCGGCGGCTTTGTTGAACCGACCTCAGGTCAAATCACACTAAACGGCCAGCCGCTTGTTCATTTACAGATGAAGGAATGGCAAAAGGAAGTCGTCTATATGCCGCAGCACCCTTATTTATTTCACATGACATTAAGAGAAAACATTCGTTTTTATGAACCGCATGCAACAGATGAAGAAGTGGAAAGAGCTTCCATTGAAGCTGGCTTATCTCAGCTCGTGGCGCAGCTGCCAAATGGTCTCGATGAGGTCATTGGAGAACAGGGAAGAGGGCTAAGCGGCGGACAGGCACAAAGAATTGCGCTTGCGCGAACGGTGCTGGGCAAGCGGTCCATTATGCTGTTAGATGAACCAACGGCACATCTCGATATTGAGACAGAGTATGAATTGAAGAAAACAATGCTTCCGCTGTTTGAAGATAAACTTGTGTTCTTAGCGACACATAGGCTTCATTGGATGCCAGACATGGATGAGATCATTGTCATGGATCAAGGAACGATTGCGGAAATGGGTACACATGAATCATTGATGCAAAGAAAAGGCGTGTATTATCAATTGGTACAGGAGCAAATGGGGGCGGTCACACATGGTAAGTAAAGGCTGGTTTATACCTTATATCAAGGAGAATCAAAAGCTGTTTGCGCTAGTTTTATTTCTAGGGGCAATTGCAGTATTCTCTGCTTCTATGCTGATGTATACGTCAGGATTTCTCATTTCAAAAGCTGCCACAAGACCTGAGAATATACTTATGGTCTACGTCCCAATTGTAGCTGTCCGTACCTTTGGTATTTCACGCTCAGCTGCCCGCTATGCAGAAAGATTGGCGAGCCACCAGCTCATTTTGACCATGATTGAAAAAATGCGTGTCCGCCTATATGACATGGCTGAACGAAGTGCGAAACAGACAAAGCTGGGTACAGGTGAAATGCTGGGGCTCTTGTCAGATGATGTTGAGAGACTGCAAGATGCCTATTTAAAAACCATCTTTCCATCTATCGGTGCGCTGCTTTTATATGCCGCATCGATTGGGGCACTTGGCCTATTCTCATGGCCTTTTGCTGGCTTGATGCTGCTTTATATGGCACTTCTCGTATTTGTTTTCCCATACGTCACAGTGCTAGTGAACCGGGCGAGACAAATTCAAATGAAAAAAGGCAGAAATGAACTGTACAGCCATTTAACAGATGCCGTCATGGGCGTGAGTGACTGGTTGTTTAGCGGTAGGCAGAAAGATTTTGTTGATGAATATGAACAGAAAGAAGCGCAGCTGTTAGCGCTTGAAGCAGCTAAGCACCGATTTATCCGTCTGCGCCAGTTTTTTGCACAGCTTATCATTGGAGGAGCTGTCGTGCTTGTCGTGTATTGGAGCGGTTCCGTCGTTCAGTCAGGCTCGATGTCACACACCCTGATTGCAGCCTTCGTGCTTGTGCTATTTCCGTTAACAGAAGCCTTTCTTCCACTCTCAGATGCAGCTGGTGATATTCCAGTCTATCAGCATGCTGTCAGCAGATTACATCATTATGAAAAGCTTTCGTATGAAGGAGAATCTGATCGCAAGATAGTGGATCAGTCAGCTGTTTCTCAAGATGAAGCTGTTTCTTTTGATCAAGTGTCCTTTGGGTATGATTTGCACCAACACGTGCTAAAGCATCTGTCATTTTCATTGAAGCAAGGAGAATCGCTTGCTCTCTTGGGAAAAAGTGGTGCAGGAAAATCGACTATTTTGAAATTGTTAGAAGGAGCTGTCGTGCCAAATCAAGGAGCTGTCAGTATCCAGGGGAAACCGGTCGAAAGCATTCGAGAGAACGTGTCCACCTATGTGTCAGTACTCAATCAACAGCCGTATTTATTCGATACCTCTGTTTTAAACAATATTCGCTTAGGCTCTCCTAATGCGACAGAGGAGCAAGTAAAAGAAGCAGCGAGACAAGTGCAGCTGCACGATACCATCGAATCTTTGCCAGAGGGCTATCACACCGGTGTGCAGGAGACAGGAATTCGTTTCTCAGGTGGAGAAAGACAACGGATGGCGTTAGCCCGGATTTTGCTGCAAAACACCCCGATTGTTGTATTAGATGAGCCCACCGTCGGACTTGACCCACGCACAGAGCGTGAGCTGCTTGAAACCATTTTCCATGTGTTAAAAGGGAAAACGGTCATTTGGATTACCCATCATCTCACTGGCTGTGAGGCATGTGACCGCATTATGTTTATTGAAGATGGACAAATTGAGATGCAGGGGGAGCATCAGGATTTACTGAAAGAAAACCTGCGCTATCAAAAATTGTATGAGATGGATCGTCCGTTTTCTACAATATAAATAGATGAAATGACAAGAACGTTCGGACAGAGATTTCTGCCCGAACGTTTTGTGGTTTTAAGGATTTACCTTTCCAACACCAGCATTTGATACCACTTCTGATTTGACATTGTTCACGTTAAGCAAGGAGTAGTTATAAGGAGGGTTGTACGTACCTGTAGAAGACGTTGGCAGACTGCCTGAGCTGTTAATATATGAGTTGTTGATGACATGCCATGTACCGACTTGACGGCTGTCCCAGCTGCCAATCGCATTTTTTGTATTTTCAAATACGTTGTGCTCAATTCTCATTTTTGCGCCCATACGAGAGTTAATTGCAGTTGTCAGGATGCCTTTGTAATAGTTGTTATAGACATGTCCTTCCCCAAAGCGCATAGATGGTACACGAGAATTCAGGTTTTCGAAACGGTTGTTGTGGAATGTGATTTTTCGGTTGTAGTTGTCGTTATCAGAGCTGCCCATGAGCATCGTTTTCCAGCTATCATGAACATAGTTCCATGAGAAGGTAATATAATCGGAGTCATTTTTCACATCGAATAATCCATCATAATCATCTTTACCAGAGTTTAATGTATTGTACAGTTCATTATGATCGACCCATACGTTTTTAGAAGCGCCTTCGATTCCGATGGCATCCTTGTCACCTATTTTGCTGTGATGGATTTTCAGGTTGCGGATGATGATGTTATTGGCACGCCATACTTTAATGCCAATTCCATTAAATTCACCTTTTGTGCCTTTGCCGACGATTGAGACATTGTTTGTATCTTTCACATCGATTTTATTGGCAGATGTATTAGAAGGGGTAATCGTCCCGTCGACAACAATTTTTAATTTTTCGTTTGTTCCTTTACTTTTGAGGGCAGCCAATAGTTCATTTCCAGTTTTGACTGTGACGGTTTTACCGCCTTCACCGCCTGTTGTACCGCCATTTAATGTGGAAAATCCTTGTTGATTAAAATTGGCCATAATAGAAGGGCTTTCGGGATACTTTGCTGCCGCCTTTGCCTCCCCATTAGGTGCAAATAATGAAGTCACGAGACCAACCGCTAACACACCAGCTAACATTGGAACTTTTTTCTTCAAAGTCAACATCTCCATTCATTTTTGTTTTAATGTAAACGTTTCCAAAAACAAGCTGCAATTCAACTGCTCCTCCTTTCTTCGCCAGTATCGCCTTTTTCGGAATGTAGGAAGAGCATAGCATGCAAAAAGGTATCATCGGCTAAGAATTGGCGCTGTGTATTCCATGATTTTCTAGAAAACTAAGGCCATGATTATTTTATTTTCGTCTAAATGAGACAAGGATCATTGACAATAGGTATTGGGATGACCTAGTGATTATGGGGGAGAGCATCTCCGCTTGATAGAAAATCAGAACGCATCATTTTGTTAGAGCCGAAAGAATGTCATAATCATTACATAAGAAAAAACTGGATATTTAACGCTTCAATTACTGGATCAACAGGGAGAAAAGCAGACAAGCTAAAAAAATAAAATCTATTTTGAACGATATCGTCATACGTGTCGTCCCATGAATAAGAGAAGAAAAAGGAAGGAGGGGTGTGTTTGGAGCAGACAGAAGAGACATTATTGATTCAGCGGGCAAAGCAGGGGGATGATGCTGCATTTACAGCTCTTTATCGCCATCATTATTCCTTTCTTTACCGTTATATAATGAAGCTCACCCTTCAACAAGAGCTTGCAGAAGAAATCATGCAAGAAACGATGCTGAAAGCGTACATGAAACTCTCTTCTTTTAGAGGAGATTCCTTATTTTCAACATGGCTCATATCCATTGCATCTAGACAATTTTTGGATCATCAGAAGAAAAGAAAACGTGAACAATTGAGGGAAGGAAAGGCGAATCAAGAGACGATACGCCGTTTTAAATGGGAGATTCAGCAAAAGGGACATACATGGCATGAGATGTGGGATGCTCTTAACGAATTGAAGGCTCAGGAGAGAGCGCCGATTATTTTGCACTATTATTATGGCTTTACTTATCCAGAGATTGCTTCAATGCTCGGGATGAGAGAAGGTACTGTGAAGTCGAGGGTTCATCATGGATTAAAGAAAATTCGAAAGGAGTGGTCTCAATGAAGGAAGATCAGTTCACCGAACGTTTAAAGGAAGAGTTACAGCAGCTAGATGATCAAATCGAAGTGAAAGAGCCAAGTGAACAGGCTGTCATGATGATGCTGAAGCAGGCGAAGGAACAAGAGAAAAGGCGTTTTAAACAAGAAGTACTGGCGTACGTTCTCATCAGTCTGACCATTCTCACACTATTTGTCGCTGCCATCACCCATTTGCCTATCATCTTCATTCTTCTTCAAGTAGTGAGTGTGCCGCTCTGCGTTGTTGTCGGCATCAAGGAATATCAACACATTAAAGGAGGGTCTTCCTTATGAGTCAGTCGGAGATGATCATCTTATTGTGCGCATTGCCGTTACTATTTGCGCAGGGCCTTCTTTTATTTATGGATGCCAAAAAAAGAGGACGTTATAAGTGGTTTTGGGGCATTGTCGGTTTAATTAACTTCCCATCGTCTTCTATTTTATATTGGCTTTGTGTCGTGTACCCTGATCGAAAAAAAGAGAAGGAGATCCGAAAAGATTGAGCAGAGGCCTATAAAACTTTAGGCCTTTTTTCTTGTTGAAGATCAACTAGAAATCATTCATGGTTCATCTAATTGTCAAAGAGTGCGGGATATATAACGTCTAAATCATGATTTCTAGCTCAATAGTCACTCTGTAAGAGATACTTTCTAAAAACGATTGCGGCGGCTGCTTGATCCATCTCAAATCGGCATCATTTTCATCTGTTATCAGTATTGATCAGTTTTTACAAATGGTGTTAAATTAATCTCAATATGCGTTAGAAAATCTAACAGGATAAATGTGTGAAGATATACAAAGGAGGCAGATGAGACATGTTGACCTTAGATCGAGCAGCACAAACAGCACAAAGCTACATCGACCGTGTGTTAGAAGAGGTGGAAAAACGAAATCCTGGTGAGGAGGAATTTCAGCAAGCCGTAAGAGAAATTCTCGAATCACTCGTTCCCGTTTTTGCAAAGCATCCAGAGTATGAAAAACAAGGCATTTTAGAACGACTCATCGAGCCTGAGCGGCTTGTGGTATTTCGCGTACCATGGGTAGATGATGAGGGGAAAGTACAAGTTAATCGGGGATTTAGGGTTCAATTCAACAGTGCCATCGGTCCTTATAAAGGAGGCATTCGTTTCCACCCATCTGTCAATGCAAGCATTATTAAGTTTTTAGGATTTGAACAAATCTTTAAAAACGCACTGACTGGTATGCCGATCGGTGGAGGAAAAGGTGGATCAGATTTTGATCCTAAAGGGAAATCGGATGGAGAAATCATGCGTTTCGTTCAAAGCTTTATGAGTGAGCTCAGCCGATATATTGGACCTGATCAAGATGTGCCAGCAGGTGATATTGGCGTAGGGGCACGCGAAATTGGTTATATGTTTGGGCAGTACAAGAAAATGCGTGGTGCTTATGAAGCAGGTGTGCTCACAGGGAAAAGCCCTGGATTTGGAGGCAGCTTAGCGAGAAAAGAAGCGACAGGCTATGGATTGGTGTACTTTATGGAAGAAATGTTAAAAGCACATGGACTTCAATTTGAAGGACGTTCAGTTGTCGTGTCCGGCTCAGGGAATGTGTCTATTTATGCGATGGAGAAGGTCATAGAGCTAGGTGGTAAGGTCGTTG
This sequence comes from Bacillus sp. FSL K6-2431, assembly GCF_038005165.1. Taxonomy (NCBI): domain Bacteria; kingdom Bacillati; phylum Bacillota; class Bacilli; order Caryophanales; family Bacillaceae; genus Bacillus; species Bacillus sp. FSL K6-2431. The sequence continues at coordinate 2,334,387 of NZ_JBBOSQ010000001.1, forward strand.
CGTGCAGTGATTCAAGCGGAGCGATTTATGATCCACAAGGCATTTCACTTGAAACAGTGAAGCAGCTGAAGGAAGTAAGCAATCAACGGATTGGGGCATACATAGACATTCACCCGCATGCTGAATTGATTGAAGATTGCGAACAAATTTGGTCTGTTCCTTGTGACATTGCGCTTCCATGTGCAACGCAAAATGAAATATCTGAGATGCAGGCACAGCAGCTCGTGGAAAATGGTGTCATTGCGGTAGGAGAAGGAGCGAATATGCCTTCTACTCTAAAGGCAGTCAAAGTTTTTGAACAGAATGATATTCTATTCGCGCCAGCAAAAGCGGCGAATGCAGGTGGGGTAGGTGTCTCAGCGCTGGAAATGGCGCAAAATAGTGCAAGAATGTCTTGGACATTTGAGGAAGTAGATGATCAGCTGAAACAAATGATGCAGACGATTTATCGTCAGTGTACAGAGACAGCGGACGAATATGGACACTCTGGAAACTTAATAGTAGGAGCAAATATTGCAGGATTTCGCAAAGTGGCAGATGCGATGATCGCACAAGGCGTGATTTAACTCCTGCTCTCCCGCACCTGTTTATTTCATGCCAAGATGGGGAATCTTCCTTGTAAGAATGACAATAAGGAGGCGCGGGAGAAATGAAAAAATGGCTGAAACAAATTTTTAAATGGGCACCTGTGATTTATCCAGTGGTGAGAAAAATATATAAAGAGCGGAAAGCATCTAAACGTCGTAACGTATCAGCCGGATAATCCGGCTTTTTTTTATGCAAGCATGACCGATTGTGCGCTAAACAAAAAAAGATGATAGATTTGAATGATCCATTTCATGCTTCTTTCCGTTAAGTACATAACAAACGGAAAGAGGAGGAAAAACAGATGAACATGAAAAAAGCGATTTTAACCATTCCGCTTAGCGCAGCATTACTATTTCCGGCAGCCCATAGCGCAAGTGCACACGAAGGACATATGCATGGAGAGGCAAAGAAGACATCTTCGTCACAAGAGGTGTCAAACAAAGCAACCGATCTTCGAGCAGCACTAGACCAGTTATTTTCGGAGCATGCCTACTTAGCAGTCATCACAATGCAAAAGGGAATTGACGACAGCAAAGATTTTAAACAAGCAGCGGCAGCGCTAAATGACAACACAAATGACTTATCGGAAGCCATCGCTTCTGTGTACGGAAAAAAAGCAGGGAAACAATTCAAAGACATTTGGTCAAGCCATATCGGCTACTTTGTGGATTATGTACAAGCAACCGCAAAGAAAGATGAGACAGGTAAAAAGAAAGCTGTCAAGCAGCTTGATCAATATCGTATGAAACAAGCCGATATGCTCGATCAAGCAACAGGCGGGAGGTTGAAAGCAAGTGAGCTTGAAGAAGGCTTGAAGATGCATGTGAACGAACTATTAAAAGCGTTTGACAGCTACACAGAAAAGGATTTTGATACGACCTATGAGACTGTTAGAAAATCCATTCATCATATGTTTGAAGTAGGCAAAGGCGTATCGTGGGCGATCACAGATCAATTTCCTGGGAAATTTGATCATAAATCTGTCGATACACCAGCCGCAGATCTTCGTGAAGATTTAAACTACTTGTTCTCAGAGCATTTGGCACTTGCGGTCGTTGCCATGCAAAAAGGAAATGATGGTAGCAAGGACTTTGATCAAGCAGCAGCAGCTTTGAACGAGAATACAAATGATTTATCTAATGCGATTGCATCTGTTTATGGTAAGGATGCAGGAAAACAATTCAAATCCATTTGGTCAAGCCATATTGGTTACTTAGTTGATTATGTCAAAGCGGATGCATCAGGAGACAAAGAAGCGAAAGAAAAAGCTGTGAAAAACTTGGATGCATATCGGATGAAGCAAGCGAAATTTCTAGAGCAAGCGACAGATGGCCGTTTAAAGGCGGCGGATTTAGAAGCTGGCTTAAAAATGCATATTGATGAGCTGATCAAAACATATACGGCTTACCATAATGGCGAATATGATCAGCTTTATCCAACAGTGAGAGAGGCGTACGGTCATATGTTCATGGTCGGTCAAGATGTCGCAACAGCGATTGTTGATCAGCATCCTGAACTGTTCAAATCTAACATGCCTAACGAAATGCCGAAAACAGGTATGGGAGGCACAGCCGGTCCTTTAGGTATGTCATATGAAGCATTTGCGGGATTAATCGCAAGCTTGATCCTAGCTGGCGGTGCAATGGGTGCGTTCTTCCTAATTCGTCGTAAGACATCAAATTAAGCTCATATCAAAACAAAAGGGGGGGAACGTGCACAATCGTGCCGTTCCTTTCTTTAAAAGGAGGCAGACTGACTTGAAAAGGTGGCTGTTTGGTCTTCTGATGCTTCTTGTCATCACGGGCTGTGCATCAAAATCGATGGATGATTCGTCATCCGCTAAAACAACCTCATCTCCTGAAAAAATGACAACAAACCAAGTCACAAAACAGTCTCATTCAAAAGCCATGTTAAAAGACGAACCGTCCGGTATTGTCCCGGCTGAAATTGCGATTCCGGCGATTGATGTCAAAGCAAAAGTAGAGAAAACCACTTTATCAAAGGATGGCAGTATGGGCGTTCCAAAAAATACGGACAACACAGCTTGGTTTAAGGATGGTCCGAAGCCAGGAGATAAAGGAAATGCCGTTATGAATGGTCATGTTGATCATAAGTGGGGACCTTCTGTTTTTTATCGATTGAAGGAGCTGAAAAAGGGAAACAAGGTAATCGTGACATCCATATCAGGTAAAAAGCGAACCTTTGAAGTCGTCAAAGTGCAAAGCTATCCGCGTGAAGAAAAACCAAATGCGTTTTTCGGGTATGCTTTTACACGGAATCTCAATTTAATCACGTGTACAGGGACATTTGATCATGCAGCAGGGACTCATGAAAAAAGATTGGTTGTCTTTACGCAGCTGATTTCTTAATAAAAGGCGATGATACGGAGGTGTATCGCCTTTTTTTCATGGTTTCCCCAACGGTCCTGCCAAAAGATTCATAGGTCATTGGATAGGGTTTGTTGTATAAATAGGGGCGTTTGTCATATAAATGAGATGGCAATTTTTATTTCTTTTCAGTAGAATATGAGTAATGAAGAGAACTGCAAGCGTATACACCTTGTCCAGACAAGGCAGATTCTCCACCCTTACATAAGGAGGCCGATCTGATGCTGAGTAAAAGACTGGCGCACATCTTAAGTCAGCTCATGGCAGCGGAGACCCCGCTCACAAGCGCTGCGCTTTCTGTCAGTTTACAAGTAACAAGCCGCACCATTCGTACAGACATCAAGGAACTGAACGACTGTCTTGCTCCTTATCAAGCGGCTGTAACAGCTGTTCGAGGAGCTGGTTATGAGCTGTTGATCAACGATGAGAATGCCTTTCGCCGTTTTATGAAAGAGGAGGTCGAACAGGAAGAGCCGCTGGCTGTTCTGCCAGAGGAGCGCGTTCGGTTTATTTTAAAAAAGCTGCTTCTCGCAGAATCTTATGTGAAACTGGAAGACTTACAGCAGCTGCTGTTTATTAGTAAATCGACGATGAGTAACGATATGAAATGGGTTAAACGCAAGCTTGAGCCCTTTGATCTGAAGCTGGAAGCGAAGCCGAATAAAGGCTGCCGGATCAAAGGATCGGAGATGAAAATTCGTTATTGTATGTCAGAATATTTATTCAGTGAACGCCGATCCTGCCAAACGATGCTGAACACGGCAGTCACCATTTTGCCAAAACATGAACTGGAATTGATTCAGAAAACAATCATTGATTATATCAATGAAGAACGAATGAATCTATCAGACATTTGCATGAATAATTTAATCGTTCATGTCGCGATTGCCTGCAAACGAATTAGACACGGAAACTATGTATCTGTTTTGCCAGAGGAAATCAATGAGATTCCACGGGCAAAGGAATACGAGGTGGCTAAAAAAATGGTGGAATGCCTTGAAGGACTGCTGGACGTCTCTTTTCCACAAGAAGAGATCGTCTATATCGCCATTCATTTATTAGGAACAGCCAAAATGGTGCAGTCCTTTTCATCGAGCGCTCAAAAACAAATTGTGGATGATGACACGAGCCGTCTTGTCCAGCTGATGCTCCAAGCCGTTGATCAAAAGCTGCAGCTTGATTTAGCCGGTGATGCGGAATTAATGATTGGGCTGAGTCTGCACTTAAAGCCAGCCATGACCCGGTGTAAATATGGGATGAACTTAAGAAATCCAATGCTTGATGAAATAAAGGCGGGGTATCCACTTGCCTTTGAAGCAGGAATTATCGCCAGCAGGGTCCTTGAAGAAGAGGAGGGGCTGAGTATTCATGAGAATGAAATCGGATATATGGCGCTTCATTTTGGTGCGGCTTTAGAACGGAGGAAAATGGAGATTCCACCGAAGCGATGTCTCATCGTCTGTGCGTCTGGTGCAGGAAGTGCAAGACTGCTTCAAGATCGTCTGCGGTCACAATTTGGGTCGAAGCTGACCATTTTAGGAACAGCAGAGCTTTATTCGCTTCCGCATGTCTCTTTACATGCCATGGATTTGATTATTACAACGGTCCCGATTCAGATGGATTTACCGATTCCAGTCATACAAGTGAACACCATTTTGGGAGGCGGCGACTTTTTAAAAATTGAAGAAGCCCTGACGAGTGAAACAAGGGTGACATTGGCCTCTCAATATATGAAAAAGGAATTGGTCTTTACAAAACGCGCCTTTCAAACAAAGGAAGAGGTCATCACTTTTCTCACGAAACAAGTTATCGATATGGGATTAGCACCAGCAGAACTTACACCTTCTGTGATGGAAAGAGAAGAGGCTGCACCGACATCCTTCGGGCATTATACAGCCATTCCGCACCCTATGATGCCGCTGACAGAAGAGACATTTTGGGCGATCTGTTCATTAGAAAAACCGATCATATGGGGAGAGAAAAAAGTTCAATTTGTTTGCTTGCTTTGTGTCGAAAAAGAGAATGCCAAAGATTTAAAAGGGATGTATCGTCTGCTGGGCGAGCTTGTGCACAATGTGAAATTCATTCAGCATCTCATCGCCTGTGATACATTTGAAGACATGCTCGATATCATGTATAAAAAGGCCCCTTCGTACAAGAGCTAACAATGTGATCTTAACTTTTTCCGCTTCCTAAAGGAAAAAGTATAGGTGTTTATGAAAGCGGTTTCATAATATGATGAATGTGTAAAGAAAAGCTACACACTTTCAAAAGGGGGCGTTTACACATGAACATCTTATTGGTTTGTGCAGCAGGTATGTCAACAAGCTTACTAGTCACAAAAATGGAGAAAAGCGCACAAGAACAAGGAAAAGACTATCGTATTTGGGCAGTATCTGGAGATTCAGCAAAAAATCATATTGATCAAGCCGATGTGCTTTTATTAGGACCACAGGTTCGATATTTATTACCACAAATGAAAAAGCTCGGAGAAGAAAAAGGGATTCCAGTCGACGTCATCAATACCGTGCATTACGGCGTATGTAATGGGGCTGAGGTTTTAAAATCTGCTGAACAGTTAGTGAACGGATAAAGGGGGCGGAAGGGATGAATGGATTCAACCGATTTCTAGAAGAGAAGGTCATGCCGTTTGCAGGGAAGATTGCCGCTCAAAGACATTTACAAGCATTGCGTGACGGAATTGTTTTAACCATGCCTCTCATTATTGTCGGTTCACTGTTTCTCATTTTAGCCAACCTTCCGATCCCAGGATACAGCGATTTTATGGCAAGTATCTTCGGAGCAGAATGGGCCACGAAACTATCCTATCCTGTTAATGCCACCTTTGACATTATGGCACTTGTTGCAACCTTCGGGATTGCCTACAGGCTTGCTGAAAAGTATGCAGTGGATGCCCTATCATCTGGTGCGATCGCTGTTGCAGCTTTCCTTTTGGCAACACCATATCAAGTTCCTTTCACACCTGAAGGCTCAACAGAAGCCATCTTAGTAGGTGGGGGAATTCCAGTTACATTGATGGGCAGTAAAGGGTTATTCGTTGCCATGATTATTGCCATGCTTTCAACTGAAATTTACCGATTCATTGTCCAGCGGAATATCGTCATTAGGATGCCTGATGGTGTACCGCCAGCAGTGAGTAAATCGTTTATCGCACTTATTCCAGGTTTTGTGGTCATCACGCTGATCTGGGTCGCTAGACTTTTGATTGAGATGACACCATTTGAGAGTATTCATAATATCATCACGGTCTTAATTGGCACACCGCTTTCCATTCTTGGTGGAAGCTTAGGCGGAAGTATTGTCGCCATTGGTGTGCAAATGCTCCTCTGGGCATGTGGTATTCACGGAGCAACCATTGTCGGCGGCGTCATGGGTCCAATTTGGCTCGGTGCGATGGATGAGAACCGTCTCGCATTCCAAGCAGGAGAAGTGCTGCCAAATATCTTCACAGCGCAGTTCTTTGAAATCTTCATCAATGTCGGCGGAAGCGGTGCAACGCTTGCCTTGGTGCTGACGATGATCTTACGTGCCAGAAGTAAACAAATGAAACAACTTGGCCGACTTGCCATTGGGCCAGCCATCTTTAACATCAACGAACCGATCATCTTTGGAATGCCGATTGTTATGAATCCAATGCTTCTGATTCCGTTTATCCTTACGCCAATCATGATGATCATCACGACATATATCGGAATGAGCACAGGGCTTGTCGCAAAACCGGCGGGGATTGCGGTCCCATGGACGATGCCGCCTATCATTTCAGGCTATCTCGCCACAGGAGGCAAAATCTCAGGTGCTGTCATGCAGCTGATTAACCTAGCGTTGTCATTCGCTTTATACTACCCATTCTTTAGAATGTGGGATAAGCAGAAATTAAAAGAAGAAAGTGAACTAGAAACAAATGCAACAACTGATGAAAATGTCGTCAGCATGTAATAGAGGAAACAAGGGGGATGCGGCCGATGGAAATGGAACAAATTGTGTTTCAACTCATCTTACACGGCGGGAATGGCAGAAGCTCTGCGATGGAGGCCATTACATGTGCAAAGCAAGGGAATTTTGATGAGGCGAAGCAAAAATTGCAGGAAGCACAAGACGCGTTAAATGAGGCGCATCACGCACAGACAGAGCTGATCCAAGGAGAAATTAGAGGAGAAAAGACCGATATTAGCCTCTTAATGATCCATGCACAGGATCATCTCATGAACGCAATGACTGTCAAGGAGCTTGCGGCGGAAATCATCGAGCTCCATGAAAAAATGAAGCAACTCGGAGGTGTCAATTCATGAAAGATGGAATCAAAATTGTCACAATAGGCGGAGGATCAAGCTATACGCCTGAGCTTGTCGAAGGATTTATCAAACGATATCATGAATTGCCTATAAAGGAATTATGGCTCGTGGATATTGAAGCGGGTCAGGAAAAGTTAAACATCGTGGGTGCTCTCGCGAAACGCATGGTCGAAAAAGCCGGTCTGCCGATTGAGGTACACCTGACGCTTGACCGCCGGGAAGCCCTGAAGGACGCAGATTTCGTGACAACACAATTTCGTGTAGGACTGCTGGAAGCACGGGCTAAGGATGAGAGAATCCCACTTAAATACGGCGTCATCGGTCAGGAAACGAACGGACCAGGCGGCTTATTTAAAGGCCTTCGAACCATCCCAGTCATTCTAGATATCGTGAAGGATATGGAAGAGCTTTGTCCAGATGCATGGCTTGTGAATTTTACAAATCCAGCCGGCATGGTCACAGAAGCTGTGCTGCGCTACACAAATCTAAAAAAAGTAGTTGGACTATGCAATGTTCCAATTGGGATAAAAATGGGGATTGCCAAGGCGCTTGATGTGGAAGTTGAACGGATCGAGGTACAGTTTGCCGGTCTCAATCACATGGTCTATGGATTAGACGTGTATTTAGACGGGGTCAGTATTATGGATCAAGTACTCGATGAATTAGGAAACCCGAATAGTCAGTGGTCTATGAAGAACATTGAAGCGAAAAACTGGGAACCTTCTTTTGTAAAAGGATTAGGAGTGATCCCATGTCCGTATCATCGCTATTACTATAAAACAAAAGATATGCTGGAAGAAGAGCAAAAAGCGGCCCAAGAAAAAGGAACAAGAGCAGAGGTAGTCCAGCAGGTCGAGCACGAATTATTTGAGCTCTATAAAGATCCTGATTTATCGATTAAACCACCACAGCTCGAAAAAAGAGGCGGGGCATATTACAGTGATGCGGCATGTAACTTAATCAGCTCCATCTATAATGATAAGCATGACATCCAACCAGTCAATACAGTGAACAGAGGGGCGATTGCAAGCATTCCGGCTGAATCAGCGGTTGAAGTGAACTGTATCATTACGAAGGACGGACCAAAACCAATCGCGACGGGTGATCTGCCTGTAGCTGTGAGAGGACTCGTTCAACAAATCAAATCATTCGAGCGTGTGGCAGCAGAAGCGGCAGTCACAGGAGATTACGAGACGGCTCTTGTGGCAATGACGATCAATCCGCTTGTCCCTTCTGACGAAATTGCAAAGCAAATTTTAGATGAAATGCTCGAAGCACATCGTGAATATTTACCGCAATTCTTCAAATCAGTCAAAGCGTAAAACAAAATGGCCCCTTTATGGGGTCGTTTTTTTATCATGGCCCCATATGGAAATTCAAGAAAGAAGTGTATGATATAAAAAACAGCATGTATGGCTTCAAAGAAAGGACGGTTTGAGTATGGTTGCAATTGGTTTAATGCTTTACGGCTTTATCGTTCAACCTCTGTTGAGTTATGGCACAGTGGTCTTGTTTTTGTATGGAATCATCGCTTCTTTTATTGGTCTTATTCGTCATAGACAGTATGTATGGATTTATGTTCTTCGCCTACTCGTTTGTTTTACCATTCCAGCAACCAACCTGTTGATGTATTTCGCAACAATTGGTGGAGATGAAAGAGACTTTGATTTTCAGCCGATGCCGTTTGTTTATTATCTTGTCTTTATCATAGAAATCATCATCGTCTTTTTACCTGAGATTTTTTTACTGATCGAAAGAAAGCGGAGCATCAAAGGGAAACAGTGGATATATATAGGGGCGATTGTGGGTGTATCGGTCTTGTTTTGGTGCACGATTTGATGGGAAGGCTGACTGGACATCTAAGTCTATTTCCCCTTCTTGTTGCGTAACCTTTTTCGTCTAACCTTTACAAAAGTAATAGAAAGAGCAAGGATAGAAATTCCGAGAAACTTAAATAGAAACCGGGTGTGGAACGGTGAATCGTCGAAGCCTGTAGCGATGATGATCGATCCGATGCAAATACCAAAGAACGCTAGTAGATAAGTAAAAAACATACCATCACTCCTCAATGTGTTATTACCATTATAAGGTATATCAGAGAGGTAAATAAACAAAAAAAGAACCCTTCATGATTGAAAGGTTCTTTTACATGCTTAAGCTTGTTTGACGACCGAATCGACTTCTACTGTCCAGCCGAAGATATCTGGTTGTGTTCCTTTTTGAATACCCGTAATGGCTTCATACAATTTCTTCGATACTTCACCTGTTTGACCATCTTGAATCACATATGGCTGATCGTGATAAATTAATTCCCCGACAGGAGAGATGACGGCCGCTGTTCCAGTTCCAAAGATTTCTTCAAGCTCGCCTGATTGATGTGCTTCAATTAACTCATCAATCGAAATTTTACGCTCTGTCACTGGAATTCCCCAGTGTTTTAATAGCTCAAGTACAGAGTTACGTGTGATTCCTTCTAAAATGCTGCCGTTCAGTTCAGGCGTCACGATTTCTCCATTGATTTTAAAGAAAATATTCATACTCCCAACTTCTTCAATGTACTTTTTCTCGACTCCATCAAGCCAAAGAACTTGTGAAAAACCTTTCGTTTCAGCGACTTGCTGTGCCTTGAGGCTTGAGGCGTAGTTTCCAGCTGTTTTGGCATTTCCTGTTCCGCCTTTAACGGCACGGACAAATTCGTTTTCAACGGCAATTTTGACAGGATGGATGCCTTCTTTATAGTAAGACCCCACTGGAGATAGGATAATGAGCAGCTTATATGTGCTTGACGGCGCAACGCCTAAATACGGCTCAGTGGAAATAATAAATGGACGGATATACAAGGAAGTGCCCTCTGCATCAGGTACCCAATCCTTATCAATGCGAATGAGTTCATTTAAGCCCTCTAAAACCGTTTCTGTATCAATTTGTGGGATGCACAGGCGGTCATTGGATCTGTTTAAGCGTTCCATGTTCTTTTCCGGACGGAATAAGAGAATTTTCTGATCCTCAGAAACATAAGCCTTCAAGCCTTCAAAAACAGATTGCCCATAATGGTAGACCATCGAAGCTGGGTCCATTGGAATGGCCTGATAAGGGATAATTCTTGGATCATACCAGCCTTGATCAATGGAATAATCCATCACAAACATGTGATCTGTGAAGATTTTTCCGAATTCAAGTTGATCAGATTGAGGTTTTGGTTTTTTTGTTGAACTAAGTTCAACGCGGATGGGTTGTTTTGGCATCGTAAATCTCCTTGCTGTTTGATTATTTGAAAATTCTAATAATATGAAATAATTATGATTCTATTCTATACCTTCACAAAATATTAGCAATAGGTTTTCTGGAATTCAGACAAGAAAAATCTGTTAAAGCGCTTTCCTTCTCTCTGCCGTCAGTCTGCCTCATGTCACCCCTTTTTAATAAAGAAATAAAATCCAAATACATTATTAACTGATTAATCTGACAATTTAAAAGCGGATAAATTACCTGTAAGATATTCTTTCAACCATACACCTTTTGACCAGTACATTGCAAGGGGCATTGTCATATTTTAATCCTCTTTTTTTTAACCGATAAAGAAAGAAGAGAAGTGAAAGGAGCAAACAACAAGATGAAACGAGCGATACCAAGCATTTTCCTTATTTTATTCATGACCGTGATCAGCTTCGGCTGTCAAGCGATGACAGAGGAGGCTGGCGCCAAGCAGGGAACTGCCTATTACGTGGCGACAAACGGGAATGACAAAAGCCCAGGAACGAAGCAAAAACCTTTTCGCACGCTGAAAAAAGCGGCAAGTATGGCGAGAGCTGGTGCAATCATTTACGTGAGAGGCGGCACATACAAAGAGAAATTGATTGTCCGCCATTCAGGTACAAAGAAAGCACCTGTTATCTTTCAAGCTTACGGAAAAGAAAAACCTGTCATTAGCGGGGCCTCACTCAAAGGAAATCAAGCAGATGGCGGTCTTGTCTCGATCGATGAAAAAAGTTACATTACCCTCAAAGGTCTGACGGTGGGACATCTCAAGACGAATAAGGAAGATCTGACCCCAGTCGGTATTTTCATCAAAGGAAGCGGGAAAGGCGTCAAACTTCTCAACAACCGAGTGTATGACATTCAGACGACACACACAAATGGGAATGCGCACGGTATTGCGGTCTATGGAACAAAAGCTCCTGCAGCCATTGAAGACATCGAAATCAAAGGAAACACTGTTGAAAAATTAAAACTGGGCTTCAGTGAAGCGCTTGTGCTCAATGGGAACGTCAAAAAGTTCCGTGTGACACATAACACCGTCCGCCACACTGATAATATAGGCATTGATTTAATTGGTTTTGAGAACGTAGCACCTTCTAAAAAGTACGATCAAGTCAGAAATGGTGTCGTATCTAGAAACAAAGTGTATGAGATTACGAGTGTAGGAAATCCAGCCTATGGCAAAGACATCTCCGCTGGCGGAATTTATGTGGATGGCGGGAAGGACATTGTGATTGATCATAACATCACACATCACAATGACCTAGGGATTGAAGTCACAAGTGAACATAAAGGAAAAATGGCAGATCGCATTCGCATCGAACACAATCAAGTGTATTTGAACCGTTATACAGGCATTTCAATTGGCGGCTATGATAAAAAGCGAGGCGGAACAACAAATACGACGATCTCACATAATATTTTATACAAAAATGACACAGCCGGCTTAGAAGGCGGTCAATTGTTGATGCAATATCAAGCTGTGAACAATCGAATCACGAGCAATATCATGACAGCGAGTGCCTCGCATTACTTAGTCGTGAATCTTTATGGAGTAAATCAAAAGAATATCTTCCAGAAGAACGTATATGACGACCGCAAAGGTGCAAAAGCATCACAGTGGGTATGGCGCGGGAAATGGATGGAAGGCTACAAAACGTATCTCTCTAAAAGCGGTCAAGATAAAGGATCAGCACATCTCAATCCACAATTTATGAATGAGAAAAAATATGATTTTCGCCTGAAGAAGTCATCACCTGCTAAGAAAATCATCGGAAATTAAGCAAGTCTGAATCGCAAACTCATTGTTTTAAATTTTCAAAAAAATCATTGACATTGATGTGACATCACATTAAAGTAAAGAAGACATTTCAACGAAAACAAAATTTCATAACGGATCTCTTATCAAGAGAGGCAGAGGGACTGGCCCTATGACGCCCGGCAACCGTTTCTACTATAGAAATTGGTGCTAATTCCTGCAAAGCTGTTACAGCTTTGACAGATAAGAGAGGAAGAATCCCGATACATGTTTCATGCAACGGTGATCAAGCCTCTCTTTCCAAGAGAGGCTTTTTTTCGTCTCTTTTTCAAATGAAAGAACAGTTTACTGGCGTTTTCCCACATTTTTACCTAGTTTTCCGATGTGAAAAATAAAAACAACTTGAGGAGGAACAGCAATGAAGCGTAACTATTTTACATCTTGTCTTATATTATTAACGGTATTGACCGTCCTATTAACAGGCTGCGGCACTGGATCAAGTGCAGGCTCAAAGACAAATGCGAACGAAAAGGTCTCCTTTGACAATGTACCGAAGCGATTTGCAAAGGGACAGGGAGCAAAAATTAAAGTCATTCGTAAAATTGGAGGAGATGATCATACAGCGCAGTTTTTAGCTGGGACGAAGGCAGAAGGTGAAGCGCTTGGCTTTACGGTAGATGTCTACACCGCAAATGGAGATACAGCGAAGTTCCATGACGCGATCTCTCAGGCGCTGGAAGAAAATTATGATGGCTTTATCATCTCTCATGGGGACGACGAGGCGACCGTCGCTGACGTGAAAAAGATCACAGCGAAGGGTATTCCAGTCGTAGCGTTCGATTCAAATCCTAAGCTGAAGGACATCAAAGGAGTCACAGTGACGTCTCAAGATGACGAACAATTAGCGAAAAAATCACTAGACGCACTCGTGTCTGACTTTAAAGGAACAGCAAATATTGCGTACCTCTGGGTAGATGGATTCTCGCCAATGGTGAGACGGAACAAGGTCTATCAAGAAACGCTCAAACAACATGCAGGGATCAAGGAACTTGACCGCTTTGGTATTGCCTCCTCTGATACGTCTGTTCAAACACAAAATGCAGTGGCAGCGATGCTGAATAAATATCCAAAGGGCAAACTTGACGCTATTTTTGCTACGTGGGATGCCTTTGCCATTGGCGCAGCAAGAGCGCTAAAGGAAGCAGGAAGAACAGAAGTGAAGATTTATGGGATTGATGTGTCAAATGCGGATCTTCAAGAAATGACAGCAAAAGACAGTCCATGGAAGTACACAGCAGCGGTTGATCCGAAGCTCATTGGCGCAGTTGACGTGAGAATTCTTGCGAAGAAAATAGCGGGTGAGAAAACCCCGTCTTCCTATGATCTTGAGGCCTCTCTCATCTCACAAAAACAGCTTCAACAATCAGGAAAGGCCATCAATATGGTCAATCTTGCAGACGAAGTGAAGGGGTTCGGTTCATCTACTGCCTTTGAAGAAGATTGGATGAAGACCTTGAAGAAGCATTATTCAAAATAAACGCCGTGCACTCTCTTCTATAGAGGGTGTTTCGTTTTTCAGATGATGATCATGAGAAGGAGGACATCTATGACTTCGCCGCTAGTTTGTATGAAACATATTTCGATTGAATTTTCAGGAGTAAAAGCGTTAGATCAAGTGAATTTCACATTAAAAAAAGGGACAGTTCATGCACTGATTGGAGCGAATGGTGCTGGGAAGTCCACGTTAATGAAAGTTCTTTCTGGCGCTCATTCGCACTATGAAGGAAGCATCCAAATCAATGGTCAGGCGGCATCGATTCAAACCCCAAAGGATGCGGCCTCATATGGTGTGCAGACGGTTCATCAAGAAGTGGATACAGCTCTCGTTCCCTACTTAAGTGTTGGTGAGAATATGATGATGCATCAGATTGAGAAAAAAACATTTGTCGAATGGAAAGAGCTGCACCGTAAGGCAGCTCAACGATTAAAAGAACTGGACATCGACATCTCCACAAAACGCCTTGTAAGTGATCTGACCCTTGCGGAAAAACAGATGGTGCTCATCGCCAAAGCCGTTTCAATCAAATGTAGCATTTTAATTTTAGATGAACCAACAGCTCCGCTAAGTTATACAGAAACAAACAAATTATTTTCAATGATTGACCGGCTGAAACAGAATGGAACGGGCATTGTGTTTATCTCTCATCGCATGCCTGAAATTTTCACCATTTGTGATGAACTGACAGTGATGCGAAATGGAACCGATGTCGCAGCTCATCTTGTTCAAAATACAAATCCGCAGCAGATCATTGAAGAAATGTTAGGTGCGCCATTAGAGGAGCAATTCCCGCTCCGTACACCGTTGAAGGATGCACCTATTGCCCTTGAAGTGAAGCAGCTAAACGACCAGCATAAATTACGCAATATTCATCTTCATGTGAAAAAGGGTGAAATTCTCGGAATTGCGGGCCTTGTCGGTGCTGGAAAAACGGAATTGTGTAAAGCCCTTTTCGGCGCCTCAGAAAAAACGACAGGGACTGTGAAGCTTCATGGTCAAACCGTTCGCATCACATCGCCTCATCAAGCCGTGAGAGCTGGAATGGCCCTTGTGCCAGAAGAACGGAGAAAGGAAGGGATTCTGACAGAAGAGAGCGTGGGGTGGAACTTAACGGCCGCAAGTCTTCGTTCATTCTCAAGCGTGTTCAGCTTTTTACATCGTTCGAAGGAAAAGCGGAAAGCAAACGAAATCGTCAAACGACTAGGTGTCAAAACGCCATCTCTTGAAGCAAAGGTGAAGCATCTATCCGGTGGAAATCAACAGAAGATTGCCATCGGAAAATGGCTGCTGGCTGAAGCGGATGTCTATCTCTTTGATGAACCAACTAAAGGTGTTGACGTTGGAGCGAAAAAAGATATTTTCACGCTGATTGCAGAGCTTGCCGCCCGCGGGAAATCTGTGATTTATGCGTCAAGTGAGCTGTCGGAGATTGCAGGGATCGCAGACCGAGTCTATGTGCTGTATGATGGCAGCATTGCCCGGGAAATGACGGCCCCAACGACTGAGGAAGAGCTTTTATATCATTCAACAGGAGGACAATCATGAGTGAACAACAAATTCCAGCCCCTGTGCAGCAAACGAAAAAACAGCGGCCATCCTTCCATCTATTTGATTTCTTTTATCGATATGGCACGATCTTAACCATTGCTGTATTGATTGTGGTATTTGCGGCAGCGAATCCAGCGTTTTTGCAATCAGGGAATATTATCAATATTTTACGGTCTATTTCCATTGTGACCATTATTGCGGTGGGTCTTACCATCTCCTTGGCAGTCAACGGCTTTGATTTATCGGTCGGATCAGTCGCAACGTTATCGAATGCAATTGTGATTTCTATGTTTGTGTGGTTTTCGCAAAACCCGCTGATTGCGATCCTCTCTGCGCTAGCGGCTGCCCTTATTGTTGGTTTACTCAATGCCTTGATGATTGTCAAAATGAAAATTCCAGATATGCTCATGACATTAGCCATGATGTTTATTATTCAAGGGCTGGCTCAGACGTATACGAAAGGGGCGACCATTTCTGAAAACATGGTGCTGCCTGATGGTACATTCTCAACGGGTACAATCCCTGCCTTTTTCAGCAAAATCGGACAGGTGCCATATATCATTCTCTTAATGGCAGTGATTGTGCTATTTGCACATGTTTTCATGACCTACACAAAGCACGGACGATTTATGTACATCATTGGAGGGAATAAGGAAGCAGCTCGATTGTCCGGTATTCATGTGAATAAATATAAAATCGCGGCATATCTGCTTTCGGCTTTATTTGCAGCAATCGGCGGTATTGTGCTGGCATCAAGGGTAATGACAGCGGAAATAAATGCGGGCACACCATATTTAATGGATGGCGTAGCGGCAGCTTTTATCGGTTTTTCCGTCATGGGAGCAGGAAAACCAAATGCATTTGGTACTTTTATTGGGGCTGTGCTCATCGGTATTTTGCAAAATGGACTTGTGATGATGTCTGTCCCTTATTATGCGATGGATATTGTGAAAGGCTCTGTACTCGCCCTTGCGCTGGCGTTGACATATTATAAACAGCGAGGCTGACGATGTATTTTTTAAAACCTTTCGAGTCCCGTCTCCGTCTAGTAAACGGAAAGCGGTGCTGCCGCCGTTTCCCAAAAGGAGATGACAAAAAGAAATGAATATGTCAGCAACTCATGTAGAAGATTTGAAAAACGTCATGGAAGACTGGAAAAATGAATTATTAGTATATAAATTTGCATTAGATGAAATGGATACGAAGTTTTCAATCATTAGCCAGGAATATAATTTAATCCATGGCCACAATCCAATAGAGCATACAAAATCACGGATCAAATCCTTTGAAAGCATTGTAAATAAATTAGCAAGAAAAGGATGCGACATCACAACACAATGTGCCAAGGAGTATATTCATGATATCGCAGGTGTCCGTATCATCTGCTCCTTTATTCAAGATATCTATAATATTATGGATGTATTGAGGCAAAGAGAGGATCTAAAAATCCTTGAAGTGAAGGATTACATTCAACATCCAAAACCAAATGGCTACAGAAGTGTGCATTTAATTGTGGAAATCCCTGTGTACTTAACGAATCGTGTGGAGCATGTGAAGGTTGAGATTCAGGTGCGGACCATAGCGATGGATTTTTGGGCGAGCCTTGAACATAAAATCTATTATAAACTGCAAAACGATGTCCCTCATCAGCTAACCGATGAATTAAAGGAAGCGGCAGATATCGCCCATTACTTAGATGAAAAAATGCAAAATATTAAACGAGAAATCGATTAACGTATAAAAAAGAGTAGCTGTGATATTCACAGCTACTCTTTTTCTTGTTTAAGGATTGGTGCCGCGGTCTCTCTTTTGAATGATATCTTGAGATTGTGCAGATTGGCTGTCTTTTTGGATAGAAGCGCCAATAGAAACACCTGTTATCAAGAGTGTCAAAATCGCAGTTGTGATAAGCCATTTTTTCATCATACATCACTCCATATTCTTAACAAGTTTTTAAGGACAACGCCTTGTTCCAGAAATAAGTGGATTCTTCATGAAGTCCAATATCTGTTAAGTAAGCAGCTGCATCCTGACAGATGGCTTCAAGATCGACAAGAAAATTCATAGTTTCTAATTGATCACAATAAGACTTGATTTGCTCTATCATGTTGTCTTGCTGAAGCATAAGTGTTTCTAAAATAGATAATTTAAGAGAAATGTTTCGTTGTTTTAAATTTTCTGCTTTTTGAAGTGAAAGCTGCACATAATAGTGGAACAAACCAGGCTTTTTCAGCTTGAATAGTGCTTTTGTGTAGGCATACATGGCAAGTAAGTAGCCGCCTGGAGAAGACGTTTCAAATGTCTCGATCAATAAAGCCTTTTCTAGGAGCGGCACAGCTTCACTGTATTCGTTTCTAAGACTTTTAATAAAAGCTGCATTGCAATACGCGTGACCAAGTAAATCTGGGTCTTCCATTTGTTCTAGTGAATGAATCACTTCTTCAAATAATGACTCTGCCTCATCATATTTTGATTGATCAGCATAATTCAAAGCGAGCATCATTTGACAGCTGATTGATTTTTTCACATAACATGGATCTGCGTCATAAATAGATGAAGCCATTTTCAAGTGGTGTATGGAGAGGAGCGTGGATCTTATATTATAGTAAAGACACCCTGTTTTATAATGAAATTCTGCTTTTTCAATGTCATCGTGGACGAGATCTAATTTATCCTCTGCCAATTTTAAAAGGTGAAATGCCGTATCCTGATTGCCTCTGCGCATTTCATACATCCCTTTAAAGAAATAGAAATAGTAGCTGAGCATGTCATCTGTACGGATTGCATTTTCATCAACAAAAAGACTGTGATCCAGCGAAGCTGTATCTTCAATGAGATCCTTAAAACGGTACTCTAGCAATTGATAGTAAAGTAGGACATCTTGATTCTCTTCCATGCGATCAAACGCTTGAAGAATCTCTTCTTTTAGCTGGATCGCACCTTGTATTTCTCTTTTTTTCATCATGATATACCAGTCATTTAACATATTCGCTACATCAACGGACGACAAAACACCTGTTTCTGCCAATTTATATCCTCCTTTCTTCATCTATCCATCTCGTTCGATTCCCGCTCATCTGAATTCACTTTCCATATTCAGTATCTTCTTATATTTTAAGCGCTCTCTCGCAATTTGTAAAACATGTTTTTTGATGTAAATTCAACCAGTTGTGAAAGAAATAGGGATCATGTGCCTTTTGTATACGCTTACATATTTTTAGGTAAAAAGAGGGTTTTAGAGAAGATATATTACGATATCAATAGAGAGAAGAAGATCATTCAAGTGTCTGTTTTTGTATGTTAGAAAAAACGGCGGTTTTCAAGGTGTTATCTCGTTTTTTGTGAGATTATCTCACATTATGATTGTGAATCGCTCTTCTTTTAGAATAAAATGAGTTATTCGCAAAAAAGTAAAATTTAAAGAGACTATTGATCTAGAATTGTATGGATCTTTGGTATTGATAAAAAACATCACACACTATAGCTTTAGCGTGGTATAGTATTATTGGTATTGCGAATATTTAGATAAAACTGACAATAGGGGGCGTGTTTTATGAAAAAATCAATGTTACTGATCATGGGACTCATAGTTGTGCTCGTCATGGCAGCCTGTGGATCAAAATCGGACAGCGGTTCGGGAGAAGGCAAAGGCACATATAAAATTGGGATAGATGTAACATATCCGCCATTTGAATTTGAAAAGGGCGGTAAAACTGAAGGAATCGACGTTGATCTGATTAACGCCATCGCGAAAGACCAAGACTTCAAAGTGAAACTTGAAGCGATGGACTTCTCAGGCATTATCCCCGCAATGCAGGCAGGTCAGCTTGATGTAGGGATGGGCGGAATGAGCATTACAGATGAGCGTAAGAAGAAGGTAGATTTCTCAGATCCGTACTTCGACGCTGGATTGACAGTTGTTGTGAAAAAGGACAGTAGCATCAAATCAATTGATGATTTAAAGGGGAAAAAGCTAGCTGTTAAAAATGGGACGACGGGTGCAAAATTTGCATCAGATAACGCAGATAAATATGGGTATGAAGTGGTTCAATTTAATGACAGCCCATCGATGTTCCAAGAAGTTTCAAACGGAAATGCAGATGCCTTAATTGAGGATTATCCTGTCATTACGTATGCAATCGCACAACAAGATTTAAAATTGAAAACAGTTGGAGACCGATTGAATGGAGACCAGTATGGTATCTCTGTGATGAAGGGGAAAAACCAAGACCTATTGAAAAAGATCAATAAAGGTCTAGAGAACCTAAAGAAAAACGGTGAATATGACAAAATTATTGATAAATATTTGAAGTCATAGCACAAGCGAGGCGCGCTCCGAGCGCGCTTTCTTTATGATGCGTCGTATGTGAATTAGGGAGGGAGAAACATGGACACGATTATTAATGCATTTCCGTATTTAATGGATGGTTTGCAAACCACTTTATATATCTTTGTTGTTGCCATCATTTTAGGATTTATCATCGGTTTAATAGTGGCATTATTCCGTCTGTCACCTTTTAAAATCTTAAATTTCATCGCACTTGTCTTTGTCAATGCCATCCGAGGCACACCATTTATCGTACAGCTATTCTTCATTTACTTTGGTTTGAATACACTTGAATTCATATCGCTTGATCGAGTGCCGGCAGGGATTATTACAGTAGCGATTAATGCAGGAGCTTATTTCTCAGAAATTATTCGTGCTGGGATTCAGTCCATTGATAAAGGACAAACAGAAGCTGCGCGTTCCTTAGGTTTTACAGGGGGACAAAACATGCGCTTTATCGTCCTTCCACAGGCATTTCGCCGCATGCTTCCAGCAATTACAAACCAAGCCATCATCAGCTTGAAGGACACGTCTCTCTTATCAATTATCGGAATTGCCGATATTATGCAGCGGGGACAAGTACAGGCATCGGCAACATTTGATCCTTTGAATGTCTGGCTCATTGTCGGTATCATTTATTTCGTGATCATTTATTTACTTTCTCTACTGGCTAGCTACGCAGAAAGGAGATTTGATATCAAATGAGTATGATTACGGTGAAGAATTTAAAGAAATCCTTTGGCGATCACGAAGTGTTAAAGGATATTAATGCAGTCATCGAAGAAAAGGAAGTAGTGTGTGTGATTGGTCCTTCTGGATCAGGCAAAAGCACGTTTCTAAGATGTCTCAATAAATTAGAAGATATTACGGCTGGTGAAGTCGTTGTCCACGGACATACGATTACAGATCCAAAAGTGAATATCAATAAAGTACGACAAGAAGTGGGGATGGTGTTTCAGCACTTTAATTTATTTCCTCATAAAACTGTTTTAGAAAACATCACGATCGCACCGATGAAGGTAAAAGGTACCGACAAGAAGGCGGCAGTCGATAAAGCGATGGACCTGCTTGAAAAGGTCGGCTTAAAAGACAAAGCCAAAAGCTACCCTAACCAATTATCTGGTGGACAAAAACAGCGTGTCGCCATCGCAAGAGCCTTGGCAATGGACCCGAAAGTGTTATTATTCGATGAACCGACATCTGCTCTTGACCCTGAAGTCGTCGGGGATGTATTAGCAGTTATGAAACAATTAGCCGTCGAAGGCATGACAATGATTGTGGTCACACATGAAATGGGCTTTGCGAGAGAGGTAGGAGACCGCGTGATCTTTATGGATGGCGGATATATTGTCGAAGAAGACAAACCGGAGGCTCTCTTTGGAAATCCGCAGCATGAGCGTACAAAATCATTTCTTAGTAAGGTGTTATAAAAAAAGAGTAAGGGCATATGGATGCTCTTACTCTTTTTCTTTTATGGAGCCTAAAGGGAACTGGTCCCATTTCCTAGGAAATATTAGCGCTGGAAGAATTCGATCCATTCTTGGTCTGGCCCTCTGAAAAAGAAGTAGCAGTATCCATTTGGTAGCGTCGTAATTTCTTCATCAATTAATTCGATTTGCAGCTTTTGAATACGATTGAATTCAGCATGAATATTGTCAGTTGTAAAGGCAAGATGGTGAACCTTTCCTTCAGATGGCAGATCGCTGCTGTACCCTTGGATGAGCTCAATTTCCGTTTCTGCCTCATCTTTAAAGCCGAGAAATGCAAGCTCAATGATTCCGTTTGTATGAGTGATGCGATCCTTTAATTTCATGCCCACGACTTTTTCATAAAAATCAATGGACGTATCAATATTTGAAACCATAATACCTGTATGATCTAATCGTAATGTCGTCAAAAAAAGAGCCTCCTCTATGGTGTGTTGATATTTTTCTCCTCATCTTATCATAATAGAAGTAACGTATACATTCATATGATAGGATAGAGAGAGTCAATTTAGGATAAGGATGACACGAATGAAAAAAATCTCATTAAAACAAACATTTGCAGAACAAGTGAAAAAGGGATACCCGCTCATTTCTAAAGATGCTGTATCGCATGTAAACGGTATGAAAGAAGGCGAGCTGATTGAATGGGTGGATGAGCGAGGCACCTTTTTAGGAAAAGGATATTATGGTGTGCAAAATAAAGGGATCGGCTGGGTACTCACCTTTGATGCCAACGAAAAAATAGACCATGCCTTTTTTGTCTCCAAGCTTGAGCAGGCAGCAAAAAGCAGAACGCATTTATTTCATGATGCACTGACGACTGCTTTCCGTGTGTTCAACGGAGAGGGAGATGGCATTGGTGGGCTCACGATTGATCATTATGACGGCTTCTATCTCATCCAGTGGTATAGCGAAGGAGTTTATACATTCAAGGCGGAAGTATTGGCTGCACTTGAGCATGTATATCCAGACTATAAAGGCATTTATGAAAAGAAACGATTTGATACGTCGGGACAGTATATAGAAGATGATGATTTTGTAAAAGGGGAGAAAGGTCAATTTCCTCTCATCGTGAAAGAAAATGGCATGAACTTAGCGGTTTACTTAAATGATGGTGCGATGACAGGCATTTTTCTTGATCAACGTCATGTGAGAAAAGCAATTCGAGATCGCTATGCAAAAGGAAAGACCGTGCTCAATACATTTTCTTACACAGGTGCTTTCTCCGTGGCAGCAGCGCTTGGCGGAGCGAGCCGGACGACAAGTGTAGATGTCGCAAACCGCAGTTTGAAAAAAACATCTGAACAGTTTGAAGTCAACGATATAGTTATGGACGGGCAGGATATTAAAGTCATGGACGTCTTTAAGTACTTTCCGTTTGCTGCGAAAAAAGGATGGACCTATGATCTTGTCATCTTAGATCCGCCATCCTTTGCACGCACGAAAAAGCACACATTCAGTGCGGCGAAGGATTATAAGAAGCTATTAAAAGAAGCTATCCAAATCACAGCTGAGAACGGCGTCATTGTGGCATCAACGAATAGCAGTGCATTTGGTATGAAGAAATTCAAAGGATTTATTGCGCAGGCCTTTAAAGAATCAGGACAAACCTATCGTATCCTTGAAGAATATACACTTCCTGAGGATTTCCGTACGACGAAGAATTATCCAGAAGGAAATTATTTAAAGGTTGTCTTCATACAAGCATAAGAAAAAAGCCATTTTCCGATAAAGGAAATGGCTTTTTTTATAAGGCAAACGACATGAGGAGAGGTGCTGCACATAATGTAATGATGGCTGAAAGAATCATCGACACACTTGAGATCGTCCCTGAGACGGAGCTCATTTCAAATGCCTTCGATGTTCCTGCCCCGTGTGCACCAGTACCAAGCAGGACGCCCATGGCAATGTCATTATCAATACGGAAATAACGAATGATCATTGGACCGATGATTGACCCAAACAGTGCGGTTAAAATGACGAATACTGCCGTAACGGACGGCATCCCGCCAATCATTTCTGACACACTCATCGCCACTGGTGTTGTGACCGACCTTGGAACAAGACTTTCAATAAGGCCTGTATCCAAATGAAACAACTTCGCGATAAATGCCGTAGATAGAATCGCAATGACAGAACCGCAAGCCACATTCAAAATAATTTCCACTGCATGCTTCTTCAGAATGTGAAAATACTTATATAAAGGAATGGCAAAAGCAACAGTCGCAGGCTGAAGCATATTCGTGAGCCATTTCCCGCCTTGATTGTATGCATCGTAAGGAATGTTGACGATTAACAGAAAGACGACAAGGACAAGCGGTGTCACAAGTAATGGTGAGACATAGACCTTCGGATGCCGTTTATACACCGCTTTTGATCCGAGATATAAAAGAACCGTTAAGATCAGAAATAGTGCGCCAACTAACATAGCTTTTTCCGCTCCTTTCTTTTCGCGATCATTTGCGTCATGATACCAGTCGAGAGCATGACGACAAAGGTACTCAGTAAGACGACAAGGACAATACTTGTACCAGATTGAGAAATCAATGTTCCATAATCAATGACACCAACGGCTGATGGGATAAAGAATAGCAGCAGTTCTCCGAGCAGCCATACGGCACCAAGTTCAATCCATTTTAATTGAATGATTTTAAAATGAAGTAATAAGAAAATGACCAGAATGCCTAAAATCGTACCCGGTATTCTTAAATGCAAAAAGGCCGCGAGCACATTCATCAATTTCGCAAAAACAAACAAAGCCATAATCTGAAGGACAGCAATCAGCGGCGTTTTGAGCAATTTCACTTTCTGTTCACTCCTTTTTCTATATAATTTGTTCACTGTTTCACAAAAACATGACAACGTTCCAATTGATTAGCTTACTTTAAAGTGTACAGCACGTTCAGTTATAGGTAAAATACATATATCGAATAATTAGTATTCCTTTTGTCTATAGGAAGGGTGAGTCATGTGGACATTAGACATTTAACATATTTCTTAGAAGTGGCGAGGTTAAAAAGCTTCACAAAAGCATCACAATCTCTTTATGTGTCGCAGCCTACCATTTCCAAGATGGTCAAAAATCTCGAGGATGAGCTGGGGGTGCAGTTGTTTTATCGGAATGGCCGGCAGGTTGAAATGACAGATGCTGGACAAACGATGTATACCCAGGCGAGTGAAATCACACAATCATTTCAAAATTTAACGAGCGAGCTAAATGATCTAATGAATGTCAAAAAAGGGCATATTCGCATCGGGCTGCCGCCGATGATTGGATCGAGTTTTTTCCCGAATGTCATGGGAGAATTTCGTCAGCAGTATCCTGATGTCACATTTCAATTAGTGGAGCACGGCTCTATTAAAGTAGAGGAAGGGGTCGAAGATGGTTCGTTAGATATTGGTGTCATTGTTCTGCCTGCAAATGATAAAATCTTTCATACGTACACCATTATTAAAGAGGACATGAAGCTCGTGACGCATCCATCACATCCGATGGCAGGTCGAGATAAGGTTGATTTAGCTGATTTAAAGGAAGAGTCCTTTATTTTCTTTCGAGAAGACTTTGTTCTGCATAGCCGGATATTGAATGAATGTATGAATGCGGGCTTCCGGCCCAATGTCATTTATGAAACGTCTCAATGGGATTTCATTAGTGAGATGGTAGCCGAGAACTTGGGAATTGGCCTTCTGCCTGAGCGGATCTGCCGTGATCTTGATCCTGAAAAGGTGAAAGTCATTTCCTTAAATACGTCGATCCCATGGCATTTAGGAGTCATTTGGCGAAAGGATCGCTATTTGTCGTTTGCGGCAAGAGAATGGTTAAAGCATACGAAATCCTATGTATGGGGAGCAGAGTAAAAGGGAGGACGATACAGATGAAAACAAGCATCGCATCTCATTTATTGGAAAAGGTTCGAGCGGAAAATCCACTTGTTCATAATATCACCAATCAAGTCGTGACGAACTTTACAGCAAATGGTCTGCTTGCTTTAGGCGCTTCGCCAGTCATGGCAAATGCCAAAGAAGAAGTGGCTGAAATGGCGCAATTAGCCGATGCGCTTGTGCTGAACATTGGCACACTGACCAAGGAGACGGTGGAGGCCATGATTATGGCTGGACAATCTGCCAATAAAAAGGGGATACCTGTTCTATTAGATCCTGTCGGCGTTGGTGCGACGGCGTTTCGAATGAAAGCGGCAAAACAGCTGTTAGAGCAAGTGAACATGACAGTTGTCAGAGGGAACGCTGCAGAAATTGCTCATTTACTTGAAGTGGATGGCTGGGAGTCAAAAGGCGTGGATGCGAAAGCAGCGAACGGAGATGTATCGGCACTAGTCAAACAAGCAGCGAGGACACTTCAGACAGTTGTGGTGATCACAGGGGAAGTCGATGTAGTTTCAAATGGAGAGGACGTGTTGTCTATTCATAATGGACATGAATGGCTCACCAAGGTGACGGGAACCGGCTGTTTACTGACGTCTGTCATCGGGGCATTTTGTGCAGTAGGTGAAAGGCCGCTTCACGCGTCGGCAGCTGCTCTATTATTTTATGGTGTCGCAGCTGAAAAGGCAGCTCAGTACACCGAGAATAAAGGGCCAGGTACGTTTCAAATGGAATTGCTCAATGCACTCTCACACACAACTGGCGATGATGTGTTGTCGATAGGGAAAATAGGGGGAATGTCACATGACAAAGGCTGATCAACAGCAAATCAAACAGCAATTATCGGTTTATTTTATTATGGGAACAGCGAATACAAGCCGGCAACCGCTTGATGTTTTGAAAGAGGCGATTCAAGGCGGGATCACCATGTTTCAATTTCGAGAAAAGGGCGAGGGGGCTTTGCAAGGAGAAGAGAAAAAACAATTGGCTCGCCAACTTCAAGTACTTTGCCAAGAAGCGAATGTTCCTTTTATTGTGAATGATGATGTGCAGCTAGCGATAGATCTTGATGCAGATGGTGTTCATGTTGGCCAGGAAGATACAAACGCAAAAGATGTCAGACAAAGGATTGGGAATAAAATATTAGGCGTGTCTACGCATAACCTAGATGAAGTAAAACAAGCCATGAAGGACGGCGCAGATTATGTTGGCATGGGCCCAGTTTATCCAACAGAAACGAAAAAGGATACACGCAGTGTCCAAGGAGTATCATTGATCACTGAAGTGCGTCATCATGGTCTTCATATTCCGATTGTTGGCATTGGGGGTATCACATATGGCAATGCAGCACCAGTCATACAAGCAGGGGCAGATGGTATTAGCATCATCAGCGCCATTAGCCAGAGCGCTGATCCTAAAAAAGCAGCAGAAGAATTGAAAGCACTTGTTGCATCAGAAAAAGTATCTCTTTAATCTGGAGGAGACATGGATTGACTCAATTCATGTCTTTTCTGATTTCGGGGAAAATAGACAGGTGAGAAACAATTGTGTACAATCAAATTGTTCGATTATTGTCGAAATAACAGGTAAATAAAGGAGAATGAACAATGGAAGTGCTCGATACGTATTTTCGCTGCTACGATGAAGCTGGAAAAGGGCAGGAGCAAATGGATGAATTGCTCGCATTGTTTTCTGACCATGTCATGATTGTTTTAAATGGTGCAGAGAAGCCTGGGATCCAAGCGTTTACACAGTTTTTAAACACATTTTTCCACGTGCATGAAGACATCAAGCATATGTGGGATGGGTGGAAAAAAAGAGAAGACGGAAAGTATGAAACCAACTGGGCCGTTTGTGGAAAACTTTCGGATGGCCGTGTTTATACAGCAGAAGGAATTGATATTGCACAACTGGACGACAAAGGAAAAATCGTTTATTTAGAAAACGTTCCGAAAAATCCAGAGTTATTTCAACGCTATTAAATAAAAAGCCGGCTCATCAGCCGGCTTCTTTTATTTGTCTAAAGAATAAGCCTCGATGGCTTCTTTCGCTGATGTTTCTTTATCAAAAATAAGGTGGCGGCTGTACACCTCACTTAAATGCAGTGGTTCTTGATCTAAGTCATCTACAAGCTCAAAGACATCTAATATGGCTGCTAATTTTATGGTCGTTTGTCCGCCTTCAGCATTATCAAAGGTTTCTTCTGGAAAGTTTTTTTGGATGATATCCTTTACTTTACAATGGTTTTTTGCTCGTACCAAAATGATTCGTTCTTCAAATATTTTATCGGGCATACTGCTTGGTGATGAGATGGATTCGAATAATAACTTGGCAGAATATATTTGACGCATAAGTAATGTCACTTCTTTCTTGCAGCTTTTTTTGTTCAAATGAGAGTTTCTCAACATGTGAAATGATTTCCAGTATGTGTATAAAATGATAACATATGAATGATGTTGTGTAGGAGGATGTTTGAACACACATAAAAAGGAGGTGATAGGGATGAAAAGTGTGATTGATAATAGAGGAGAAGAGCATGAAATTTTGTTGATCCTCGTCACATGCTGCTCTTTGATCACACGTAGAAGGTTTGCCAGATTAGAGAAGTATAAAAATAAGTTAAAAGGTCAATTTATACCTTACTGAAACTTGTTTTTGAGAAGAACACAAAAAGCCGGCTCATCAGCCGGCTCTTCCTTATGAATCAGTATCCATATGCATCCCTGTATGTGCCTTTACTTGAATTTCTGTAAAGGTATCTTCATCTGCTTTTTCAGAGGAGAAGATCGTGCCTAAGTAAGCGGCAAGGAATCCAAGCGGGATCGAGATAATTCCAGGGTTCGACAGCGGGATGAGTGGGTCTCCTGTAAAGATGGCTGCTCCCGATGGGTCCCAGACGCTTGGGCTGAGCGAGACGATAATCAGTGCGCTCAAAAGTCCTACTAAGCTCCCTGCAATGGCACCCGTAGAATTAAATCGTTTCCAAAAAACAGTGAAGATAATCAATGGTAAATTTGCACTTGCTGCCACTGCGAAGGCAAGTGACACAAGGAAAGCAACGTTTAACGATTGGGCAAATAATGCGAGAATGATAGAAAGAATGGCCACGCCGATGGAAGCAAAGCGTGCCGCTTTTACCTGTTCACGTTCACTCGCTTTCCCTTTGCGGATGATCTGACTATAAAAGTCATGCGCAAAGGCAGACGCGGCGGATAGGACGAGACCAGTTACGACCGCCAAAATGGTCGCAAAGGCTATAGCGGAAACAAAGGCAAATAGCAAATCTCCTCCAAGGGCTTGGGCGAGCAGTGGAGCGGCCATATTTCCGGCTGCATCTGCTGCTGTGATCGCTTCTGTTCCAACAAAGGCAGCAGCACCGAAGCCAAGGAAAACTGTCATTAGATAAAAAATACCGATGATCCACGTAGCGGATAGAACAGATTTACGCGCAGAAATGGCATCCTTCACCGTATAAAACCGGATCAAAATGTGCGGCAAACCTGCTGTCCCAAGCACTAGAGCAAGGTTCAAAGACAGGGTCTCTAAAGGCACATCATATTTATTTCCCGGGTGAAGAAATGCCCCACCGAGCGGGGTCGCTGTTTTCATCTCCTCAAACATCTTCAGCAGGCTAAAATCAAACTTTGCAAATACAAGCAGTGAAATAATCAGTGTCCCAAGCATGAGAAGCACAGCCTTTGTGATCTGTACCCAGCTGGTTGCAATCATGCCACCAAACACGACATAAATGGTCATCAAGACACCGACGATCAGTACCGCAATCCAGTAATCAATGCCAAGAAGCAGCTTGATTAATGCACCTGCCCCAACAAGCTGTGCAATCATATAAAAAGTAGAGACTGTGATTGTGTTAAACGCAGCAACTCCTCGAATGGCAGGACGCTTAAATCGTGCAGCAATCATATCGGCCATCGTATATTTCCCTAGATTTCGAAGCGGTTCGGCTACAACGTAAAGTACGACAAGATACGCCACTAGAAAGCCAATGCTATAGAAAAAGCCATCAAATCCATTTAACGCGATCATTCCAGCGATTCCTAAAAATGATGCGGCAGACATATAGTCCCCGGCGATGGCAAGTCCGTTTTGAAATCCAGTCAGACCTCCACCTGCTGTGTAAAAATCGCTTGCATTGCTCGTTTTTTTCGCAGCAAAATACGTGATGACCAATGTGAGCCCTACGATCGCTATGAATAAAATAAAAGCGGTCATGCTCATTCGTCATCACCTCTCGATTCAATTTTTAAAGCGCTTACATATTTGTCGAACTGAGCTGCTTTCCTCGCATAAAGTCCACATAATACCCAGGTCATCACAAATTGTGTGAGGGCGAATAACCACGCCCATGAGATCGCGCCAATTACCGGCGTGTTCAAAAAGGTGAAGTAGGATGTAGCAACCGGAAGTGAAAAGTAAAAGAGAAAAAAGAAAATCGTCATCGGTACGATAAATCTGCGTTTTTCCTCGAGAAGTTTTCGAAAATCCTCTGAAGCGGCAACCTTCTTATAATGAACTTTTTTGTCTGCCATTGTTTCCTCCTTTGTACGAATTAGGGACAAGGTACTCCAATGCATATGAGACGATCTGGCTGTTTATGACAGTATATCATAAAAAAGGCACCCGAAAAGGGTGCTTTCTATCGATAATTTGCAAGAAATGTTTGTCTCGCTTTTTCATATGCTTCCGCATCAAAATGATCTCCGCATTTGTGGATGCACCAAGGCTCTTCTTGTTTCGCAATGCCAACCTCATAGCCCTGTTGCATGAATTCAAAGGATTGCGAAACATCATAAAAATGAAAGCCATCAAAGAGGTCCTCACGCCACTTCACATCATATTGCGTCGCCATGAAAAGACCATCAATCGCCGAAGCGTTCATATAATCTTGCGCTTCTGCCTGTTGACGACCACTTTCAAACGAAAGCAGCTGATAGGTGTCGTGACGATATTCAATGACTTTCCCCCTGCAATCAGAACTTTCCCACCAGATCCCATTGTCAGGCACGCTTTCTGCACCTATGACCCCAATCATTCCAAGTGATGGATGCTGTAAAAAAAGCGGGATCAACTCAAGCAGCATATGCTGTTTGACAATCAAGGTGTCTTGATGAAGATAAATTTTAAACTGAGCTGGATGAGTGATGGCTTCATTATAAGCAGAGGTCATACTGGATGCATGTCTAATCGGCAAAACCTCCACATGATATCCATGGGGAGCAGGAAGTGAAGCGAGCTGCCGAAAGCAAGCCTGAAACATAGACTCATCATTTACACATAAAACAAACAGGATGGTGGGGTTACTCATGAAGCTGAACCGCCTCAACCACATACTGATAGGCGGTAGCGGCCTCATGAAAATCTGAACGAATGCCATGCTTCATAAGTAATTCATGTAAATCACTCATCACGCTCGCGTAGGTAGGATGCTGTACGCGAATGGTTTCGAGTTCGCGAATACGAAAGCCTGCTGAATGAAAAAGTGCATGAATTTCATGAAGAGTGAAGAAACGTAAATGAGTTTGATCCATTAATCCTGCATCTGTATAAGTAAATCTGCCGGCTAATAATTCTAAAACGGTTGATATGTGACCGATATTTGGAATGGATGACAGGATGGCTCCTTCTTTTTTAAGGAAAGGTTTGACCTTCTTTAAAACGGCCCACGGGTCCAATAAATGTTCAAGGACATCTCCGAATATAATGCAGTCAAATTGTTCCTGTTCGTAAGGGAGCGTCATCTGTTCAATATTTCCGCATAGCACATGATCTAGCTCTTGCTCAGCCTCTTTTGCTGCATTCTCAAACGATTCAATTCCATAAATGGTCCGGCCCTTTTGTTTCAGGACTTTTCCAAGCTTGCCTGTGCCGCATCCGATATCCAATAAAGACGTCCATTCCTCACGAATACGGCTGACAATGACCGGGTTCACGCCATGATAATACTGATCCTTTTTTTGGTGATAATAGGAAAGGGAATCTGAACTCACGCTCTACCCACCTTTCTGCTTTCTCATTGTTTTCATGCTTAATATATGGGTGGGGAGCTTGGTTTTATAACGAGAGAAGAACAATTTTTATGAATGGCGGCTAAAAAGGGATCATATAAAGAACGGGAAACGGACTGTCCTCCTAATATAGAAAGACAGAACCCCATGAGTGGAAGGGATTGGTATGAAGGGGTGTTCTACTGTAGCGTATCGTCATGAAAGGATTTTTAAAAGGTCAATTGACAAGTCAGAACTTTTAGCCAAAGCAGTCTGAAAGACAAAGGATAACGGCGTTGATTTACGGTTTGTTTATCATCTTCTGATCACCGTTGGATGTTAAAAAAGCTTGTATTTCTTCGATGGCTAGTCCAATTTTTTTCGCTTCCTGAATCAAATAAACCCACTCTTCGTCAACTCTTCTTTTCACTTGCGTATCCATAATATCCTCCAGTTCAATAAGACATATTCATCTGCAACCAATGACTTGAACAAACCGTCTAGTAACTGTACGTGTGGATGAAAACAGCGCAAAATAGATTTTGTCGAAAAATGATGACATTTAACCTATTTTGTAAAATCTATCACCTACCACGTTCCTAAAAAAATGACTAAAAAACCCATAAATATTGATTTCTTACTTCTAATAATAAACAATTGTAAAGTCAGTTAAAAGATTATAAATTAAAATAATGAAAAAGACCTAAAACATTTGGCTTATATAAACCAATTAGGTGACATATGCCATCGAGTAGAACAAATTTCATCTGTGCAGGACGTACATATTGTTCGTTTGGGAAGTTCTTCTCAAGATGGTATTCTAAAAGAAACAGAAACCACCAAGAAGGAATGAAGAAAGACATGTATAGCCTTTTTCAAAAGTATCAAGAAGTTGTCATGTATCTTGTGATGGGTGTGTGTACAACCATCGTCAACATTGTCAGCTTCTACTTATTCGTTGAGATGTTTTCCATGGATTATAAAACAGCTACAGTTGTTTCATGGGTATTTGCTGTTCTCTTTGCTTATATCACCAATAAGAAGTATGTCTTCAAGCAAAAGGCCCGTGATACGAAAAGCCTTATGCGTGAGCTTTCTTCATTTTTTAGTGTTCGTCTCATGTCTCTAGGTGTAGATCTAGGGCTGATGATTTTATTTGTGACCCAAATGGCGCTCAATGAAACTGTCGCAAAAATTCTTGTCAACTTTGTGATTGTGGTCGTGAATTATGTCGCCAGTAAATGGTTCGTCTTCAAGAAAACAAAAGAAGATGCGATTTAACACATGAAAAAAGATAGGTGATATGAAATGAGCAGCAGGCCAGACGAATTATATGATGTCATATATCAGCAAACAGAAAAGCAGCATGAACAAGTGCTGAGGCTAGTCAAAGAAATGACCGCACATCCAGAAGCGTTTTCGGAACAAGAAAAGGAAAAGATCAACCGAATGGACATTGCGCTTCAAACAGCAACGGACATTTTGGAAAACTTAATGACACCTGACACGCAAATGACCATTGTTTTAAGACAAGGGAGAATTCATGTTGACCTGACGAAAGCGTAAAAGAAGCAGCCAATTGTGAAAGCGGCTGCTTTTTATTATGCATCGCTTGTTTCCCGCAGTTGCTTTGGAGACATGCCGATTTTCTTTCGAAAGACTTTATTCAAGTAATTCGCATTTCTGTAGCCGCACTGTATGGCGATTTCTTCAATCGAGTATTTTGTTGTTTTCAATAACGTTTCCGCCTTTTCTAACCGAATATTGGTTAGATAGTGAATAGGTGTGAAGCCAGTGGCCTTTTTGAATTCCCTCGTAAAATGACTTTTGGATAAACGTGCCGCAGCTGCCATATCGTCCGGGCCAATTTCCTCGTGAAAATGATGGCTGGCAAACAATGCCGCTTGAACGATAGGCTCGGGCCATTTCTCCATTTGTCCCTCAAGCTTTGGCAAATATGAATACAGTTCCATGACAAATTGATAAGCAAGGCTAGACCCCTCAAATGGATTGGTAATCCGTCTTTCACTGGCTTCATCATAAATGGTCTTGAGCAGGCGGATAGGTCTGGAATTCGGATGAAAACGCATGACCTGCTTTCCTTGGTCAATAAATTGGTCAAAGCAAAGATCGCAGGCTTCCCCGTAAAGCGTTAAATAAAGAAATTCCCAATGCTCACTGTCTTCTGGAAAATAATATTGGTAGGCACTTGGGCTTTTCACGAGAAAGGCCTGACCCGGCAATACTTTGAAACGTTTCTCTCCGATTTCAATCATGCCATGTCCAGACAGTGTGAGCTGAAAGATGCACTTGCCCTGATCCTTCCGCTCCACGCCATTCCAGCTATATAACGAAGAAGATTGAACTTCCCAGCCAACAGACCAGATTTGTGCTGGCAATGTCACATCAGAATGGTGAAAACGAAATGCAAATGCTTCTTTCTTCAAATTGGAAACCCTCCTTCACAGCAAAAAACAACCTTTTTCTATTTAGAATCATGTTACACCTCATATCACATCGTACCATTCACAGCAAAAAAAGGGTATTTTTTAACGATTTTTTTACCATTGAACTGATGCTGCTGGGACAACTAAAATAAAAAGTATCAGAAGAGAAAAGGGGAATGGATATGATCGATACGTTACGCGCGGCATTTCACCAGCAATTTGGAGATAGAGAAGAACTTCGCTACTTTTTTGCCCCAGGAAGAGTGAACTTGATTGGTGAACATACAGATTACAATGGAGGACATGTATTTCCATGCGCGCTTACTCTCGGGACGTATGCTGCTTGTGCGAAGCGGTCAGATGGCCGCGTGAGAATGTATTCCTTGAACTTTGATCGCGAGGGTGTGAAAGAATTCAATCTTTTTGAAATCGCTTACGTAGAATCGGACGGCTGGGCAAATTATCCGAAGGGTGTGTTCAAACAGTTTATAGAAGCAGGAATGAAGATAGAAGAAGGCTTTGACATTGTGTACAGTGGCAATATTCCAAATGGTGCAGGCCTGTCTTCCTCTGCCTCCATTGAGCTTGTTACCGCTGTTCTCATCAATGAATGGCATTCATTCAGCGTTTCAAATGTCCAACTTGCCCTCCTTTCACAGCGTGCAGAGAATGAATTTATTGGTGTCAATTGCGGGATCATGGATCAGTTTTCGATTGCCCTTGGAAAAGAAGATCACGCCATTTTGCTCAATTGTGACACCCTTGCCTTTGAATATAGTCCGTTTCGGCAAGAGGGACTTGCGCTTGTCATCGCCAATACAAACAAAAAACGGACACTGGCTGATTCCAAATACAATGAGCGCCGGGCAGAGTGTCAATCCGCTTTAAATGATCTTCAGAAAGAAATCGACATTGCCCACTTATGTGAGCTCACTGCGGATGAATTTGCGAGGGTTGCCCACTTGATTGAAGATGACGTCTGCCGCAAACGAGCAAGACATGTCGTGACGGAAAACGAGCGGACGATGAAAGCAGTAAATTTTCTGAAAGATGATAAAATGGAAGAACTAGGTGGGCTCATGAAGGCTTCTCATCTTTCTTTAAAGAATGATTATGAAGTAACAGGACTTGAACTAGATGCACTGGCTGAAGCAGCTTGGCGGCACCCGGGGACGATTGGCTCCCGTATGACAGGTGCAGGCTTTGGCGGATGTACGATCAGCATCGTGAAAGAAGAGCTGCTAGATTCATTTATAGAAGAAACTGGTGCGATATATCAAGAGAAAACAGGGATTCAAGCCTCTTTTTACACAGCTGGAATTGGAGGCGGCGCAAGAGAACTCACAAAGGGGGAAGTGTGATGACAATTTTAGTTTGTGGAGGAGCAGGGTACATAGGCAGTCATGCGGTGGCGGCTCTTTTAGCGAAAGGCGAACGAGTAGTGGTAGTGGATAATTTGCAGACAGGCCACAAAGAAGCTGTTTTGGAAGGAGCTGTCTTAGAGGAGGGTGATTTACGAGATCACGCCTTTTTAAGACAGGTGTTCAAAAGGCATCAAATAGAAGCGGTCATGCACTTTGCGGCAGATTCACTTGTTGGGGAGAGTGTAACAGACCCGCTTAAGTACTATAACAACAACGTCGGCGGAGCAACTGCTTTACTACAAGTCATGAATGAATTTGATGTGAAACACATCGTCTTTTCTTCCACTGCTGCTGCATACGGTGAACCGAAGCGGGTGCCGATCGATGAAACGGATGAAACGAACCCAACGAATCCTTATGGAGAAACGAAACTAGCCATTGAAAAAATGCTGAAGTGGTCTGAGCAAGCGTATGGAATAGAATACGTGGTACTTCGCTACTTTAATGTAGCTGGTGCCCATACAGAAGGACTTGTCGGAGAGGATCATCAGCCTGAGACGCATCTCATTCCAATTATTCTGCAAGTTGCTTTAGGAAAACGGGATCAAATCATGATTTACGGTGATGATTATGAGACAGAGGATGGCACGTGTATTAGAGATTACATTCATGTGATGGATTTAGTAGAGGCACACATCTTAGCTGTTGACCGGCTGCGTGCTGGAAAAGGCAGTGCGACCTACAATTTAGGGAATGGAACAGGGTTCTCTGTGAAGCAGGTCGTAGAAGCCGTCAGAAAAGTCACCGGGCATGCCATCCCTGCACAAGTGGCAAAAAGGCGCGCGGGAGATCCAGCAAAGCTGATTGCTTCTTCTGAAAAAGCACTGCAAGAATTGGGATGGACACCTCAATATGCTGACCTTCACACGATCATTCAGAGTGCGTGGGATTGGTTTCAGAAGCATCCAGATGGCTACCAAAGTGAATAAAACGTAAAGGCAGGCAAGAGAGGGGACAGAGGGAATGGCGATTGATATTTTTGAAAAGCTGGAACAGCTGATTCAATACGGGATGAATAAAGAGCTGATAACATCACTAGATATCGAATATACGAGAAATCGACTGCTTGAGGTGCTCAGACTCGATGAAGCGGAAGCAAGAACAGTCTCAGGAGAAGAAGACCTTGAAGACATCTTAATGCCGATGCTCGATTGGGCAGTAGAAACAGAACTTATTCCTGAGGGGACGGATACGTATCGTGATTTACTAGATGCGAAAATCATGGGCTGCTTGGTGGCACCTCCAAGTGTCATCTATGCGAAGTTTGAGGAAAAACGTCAGCAGGGAGGACCGAAGGCAGCTACGAGCTGGTTCTATGAGATGCAGCAGCATGCACACTACATTCATACAGGCAGGATCGCCAAAAATGTACAGTGGTTTACACGAACAGAAGATGGTGTGCTAGAGATCACCATTAATCTATCGAAGCCGGAAAAGGACCCCAAAGCCATCGCTGAAGCCAAGAAGCTCAGCCAAAAGCAATATCCTCTTTGTCTCCTTTGTAAAGAAAACGTTGGGTTCGAGGGACGGATTAACCATCCAGCTAGACAGAATCATCGGATTATTCCTGTGTCACTCTCAGGTGAATCGTGGTTTCTGCAATTTTCACCTTATGTGTATTACAACGAGCACTGTATAGTGTTCAAAGGCAAACATGAGCCAATGAGCATCACCAAAAAGACCTTTGAACGACTGCTTTCCTTCATATCTATATACCCGCACTATTTCATCGGGTCGAACGCCGACCTTCCGATTGTCGGAGGCAGTATATTAAGTCATGACCATTTTCAGGGCGGTTCACATGAATTTCCGATGGCAAAAGCAGAGATGGAAGAGGTCTTTTCTCTCAATGCCTTTCCAGGTGTGCGAGCTGGTATTGTGAAATGGCCGATGTCTGTGATCCGCCTTCGAAGCAGTGAGCGGCAGTCGCTCGCAGACGCAGCAGACTTTATCTTACATGAGTGGAAACTGTATTCAGATGAAGAGGTGGGGGTCATCGCTCATACAGGAGAGACACCTCACAACACCATTACACCTATTGCGAGGCGCCACGGGGATGACTATGAATTAGATTTAGTGCTTCGTAATAACCGTACAAACAAGCAGCACCCGGACGGCATTTTCCATCCGCACGAAGAAGTCCACCATATTAAAAAAGAGAATATCGGATTAATTGAAGTCATGGGCCTTGCTGTGCTTCCTGGTAGATTAGCAGAGGAAATAAGCCAATTAAAAGAGGCTTTGCTATCCGAAAATCCACTTGAAGAAATCAAAGCCCGTCCTGCTATCATGAAGCACGAGGCTTGGGCGAAGCGGCTGCTTGAAGAGAATTCCTTTACAGAGAACAATACCGAAACCATTTTACAAAAAGAAATTGGCTTTATTTTTTCTCGAATTCTCTCGCAGGCAGGTGTGTTTAAAAGAACTGAGCAAGGGAAAATAGCTTTTAACCGTTTCATTCAAACACTTCAAACAGGCAGGTGATTAGATGATTGAACAAGTAAGAGAACTAATGGAAGTAAAGCAGCTTGAAGGTGTTTTGATTCAAAAGCGAAATAACTTCTCCTGGCTGACAGGCGGAAGAAGGAATCATATTGTGTTAAATACGCCAGAGGGCGTGTGCCAGCTGCTCGTCTTAAAAGACGACCTCGTTCTCATTGTGAATCAAATGGAAGAAAAGCGGATCATTGAAGAGGAAATGGCGTACGTCGATCATCCGTTTCAAGTGGTCACAATGGATTGGTATGAGGATGAGACCCCATACATTCAAGAACTCACAAAAGGTAAACGAATTGGGACGGACATTCAAATGGATGGATTCGAATGGATCGAACCGGATTTGTCGAATATTCGCTCGATCCTAACTGCCTCACAGCTCAGACAATATGAAACGCTCTGTCATGAAACAGCGGTCATTGTAGAAAGTGTCTGTCAAGAAATCGTTCCAGGGCAGACCGAGCACGAGATTGCTTCGCTTGTTGCTCAAAGAGCCATTGCGCAAGGGATGACGATAGAAGTCCTGCTTGTGGCCACGGATGACCGGATCCATCAATACCGTCACCCGATTCCAACAGATAAAGCTCTTCAAAAGCACGCGCTTGTTGTTCTCTGCGCGGAGCGGCACGGGCTCGTTGCAAATGTTACAAGGTCTGTTTACTTTGGTCAGCTTCCGAAGGAGCTTGAAGAGAACAAAGAGCGGCTAGCACGAATTGACACGGTCATGAATGCCGCCACACGTCCTGGGGAAACATTAGGAGATGTTCTGAAAGCAGGTATTGCTCAGTACGAAAAAGAGGGCTTCCCTGATAGCTGGAAAAAGCTTCATCAAGGGGGGAAGACGGGATTTGTATCTAGGGAAATCATTGCTGTTCCCTCATCGAAGGAAGAAATTAAGCTTCATCAAGTGTTTACATGGAACCCTTCATTGCCTGGACTGAAATCAGAGGATACGATTGTTGTAGAAAAAGAGGGCAACCGCTTTTTAACGTATACAGGCAAGTGGACGTACATGGACATTGAACATGAAGGGAAGATCTATAGACGACCTGACATCTTAGTGAGAGATGAATAAATGCAGAGTACCGGCGCTGAGCCGGTTTTTTGTTGGAAGTCTTTAGCGAGATTCCACTAATTCAGCATCATTACCAATTCTTACAGCGTATACACAGAGGATCGATACTTTCTTTTCTTGTGAACTTGCGTTAAAATGAGTAAGGTTTTTGTTAAATGTGGGGATACCTATTTTGAAATTGTTTACCTAGATAAAATTTCATTAAGTTAAATTGAAATTTGACCAAACTTTTTTATTGTGGTAAACCTAAATTTGACAAAGTTCTTGATTGTTTGTCCTTTGCCTTCAACTCTCAACTTTTCAAAATCCTAGAAATTTATTGTGTGTGCAATAATATAAATTTATGTCGAATTTATGACATTTTAATAGAAATCTGTTGAAAAATAAATGAACTTTTGAAAAAAGGGAAGCTAACTCTAACAGATTTTGATAGCATTACAAAGGGAAGAAAAGTTTTCGAAGGCAGATGGCTTTTCACAATTATTCAGCAATATATACATTATCTAAGGAAGGATGGTGATCTTCTTGTTCAGAGCCATTAAACCTATGCTTTTATTAGCGATGCTCGTGAGTGTTTTTTTATTAGGAGGTTGCAGCAATATCGCTGTTTTAGATCCTAAAGGACCTGTCGCAGCACAACAAAAAGACTTAATCCTTTTATCCATCGGATTCATGCTCTTTATCGTTGGTGCGGTATTTGTACTGTTTACCATCATTTTGGTAAAATACCGTGAGCGTAAGGACGTTGGAAACGCCTCTTATAATCCAGAACTACACGGGAATACGCTTCTAGAAGTTATCTGGACAGTGATCCCAATATTAATCGTTGCTGCCCTTTCAGTTCCAACTGTAAAAACAATTTACTCTTTGGAAGAGGCACCTCAAGCAACAAGCCATAAAGATCCTCTTGTCGTTTATGCTACAGCTGTTGATTGGAAATGGATCTTTAGCTATCCAGAGGAAAATATTGAGACAGTGAACTACTTAAACATTCCAAAAGATCAGCCGGTTTTATTCAAAATCACTTCTGCTGATACAATGGCATCACTATGGATTCCTCAGCTAGGCGGGGAGAAGTATGCGATGGCTGGAATGGAGATGGAACAATATCTTCAAGCTGATCAAGTTGGCACATATGAAGGAAGAAACGCCAACTTCACAGGCGAGGGCTTTGCTCAGCAAAAATTCAAAGTCAATGCGATGAAGCAGTCTGACTATGATAAATGGGTAAGCAAAACGAAAAAAGAAGCACCAAAGTTAACGAAGAAAACGTATGACTACTTGATGCTTCCTGATGCTGCAGATGTGCAGACATTCTCATCAACACATTTATCCTTTGCGAAGCATGGAGAGGATTCTGAATACGCACTCCAAGCACGCAAACGTTTAGGTTACCAATCAGTTTCTCCGCATTCCAAAACAGATCCTTTCGAGAATGTGAAGAACTATAAAAGAAAACTAGATAATGAATAAACTGACTAAGGAAAGGAGGAGGCCGTTATGCATTTGAAATGGGATGAGTTTTTTGTAACTGGAGACCCATTAATTCTTGGTGCGCAAATTTCTATCGCTCTTACTTCCATTGCTATCGTGTTTGTTTTAACCTACTTTAAAAAGTGGAAATGGCTCTGGAAAGAATGGCTAACATCAGTTGATCATAAAAAGCTTGGGATCATGTATATCCTTGCTGCTGTGATTATGTTCTTCCGCGGTGGGGTAGACGGACTGATGATGCGCGCACAGCTGGCGCTTCCTAATAATACGTTTTTAGATTCCAACCACTATAATGAAATTTTCACAACGCATGGTACGATCATGATTCTATTCATGGCGATGCCATTTTTAATTGGTTTAATCAACGTCGTTGTACCTCTTCAAATTGGTGCACGTGACGTTGCATTCCCTTATTTGAACAACCTGAGCTTCTGGACATTTATGGTCGGAGCGATGCTGTTCAACATTTCCTTCGTCATTGGAGGATCACCAAGTGCAGGCTGGACGAGTTACATGCCGCTCGCCGGAAATGATTTCTCACCAGGACCTGGACAGAACTATTACTTGCTCGGGCTCCAAATTGCAGGTATTGGTACACTTATGACTGGTATTAACTTCATGGTGACCATTTTAAAAATGCGTACAAAAGGTATGACGCTTATGCGTATGCCAATGTTTACATGGACAACATTGATCACGTCTGTCATCATCGTATTCGCATTCCCTGTACTAACAGTTGCTTTAGCACTTATGACATTTGATCGTTTATTCGGTTCTGCATTCTTTACACTCGAAGCAGGCGGTATGCCAATGCTTTGGGCGAACCTTTTCTGGATTTGGGGACATCCTGAGGTATATATCGTGATCCTGCCGGCTTTCGGTATTTTCTCAGAAATCTTTGCGACGTTCTCAAGAAAACAGTTGTTTGGTTACAAAGCGATGGTTGTATCGATTGTGGCAATCTCTGTTCTTAGTTTCCTTGTGTGGGTTCACCACTTCTTTACAATGGGGAACAGTGCAGCGGTTAACTCATTCTTCTCGATTACAACAATGGCAATTTCTGTACCAACAGGTGTGAAAATCTTTAACTGGCTCTTTACGATGTATCGAGGCCGTATCAGCTTTACATCACCAATGCTTTGGGCACTTGGTTTCATCCCGAACTTCGTTATCGGTGGTGTCACTGGGGTTATGCTTGCGATGGCAGCTGCGGATTACCAGTACCATAACACGTACTTCCTTGTATCCCACTTCCACTATGTATTAATCGCAGGTACTGTTTTTGCTTGTTTTGCTGGTCTTGTTTTCTGGTATCCAAAAATGTTTGGTTACAAGTTAAACGAAAGAATCGGCAAATGGTTCTTCTGGGTATTCATGATCGGATTTAACATCTGTTTCTTCCCGCAGTACTTCTTAGGACTGCAAGGAATGCCAAGACGTATTTATACGTATGGACCAGAAGATGGCTGGACTGCACTAAACTTTATCTCAACAATTGGTGCATTTATGATGGGTGTCGGATTCATCATCCTTTGCTACAACATTTACTACAGCTGGAGACACGCGAAACGTGAAGTGTCTGGAGACAGCTGGGGAGAAGGACGTACTCTTGACTGGGCGACATCTTCTGCAATTCCGCCGCATTATAACTTTGCAGCACTTCCAGAAGTGACAACACCAGATGCATTCCATCACTGGAAGCAAAACAATGTAGACGTTCATCCTGAAAAAGAATTCAAGAAAATTCACATGCCGCACAATTCAGGCAGACCACTTATCATGTCTGCATTCTTCGGACTTGGTGCATTCGGTCTTGTATTTGAATGGTACTGGATTGGCGTTATTGGCTTAATCGGTGTATTCGCAACGATGATTTTACGTTCATTCGAATACGACGATGGCTACTATATTCCTGTTGAAGAAGTGATTGAAACAGAGAAAAAGAATAAGGAGGCGCAGAAGTAATGGGACATAATGATAGCAGCTATGCAAATGCACCGCTTGAATATCAGTCTGAAACGGGACGTTTAAACATCCTTGGTTTCTGGATATTCCTTGGCGCGGAAATCGTGTTATTCTCAACACTTTTTGCGACCTACTTTGTTCTTCATGGCAGAACAGCTGGCGGCGTTTTACCAGCTGAGCTGTTTGATATGAAGCTTGTATTGATCATGACATTCCTGCTATTGGTTAGTTCATTTACATGTGGGATTGCCGTTCATGAAATGCGCCGTGGAAGTACAAAAGGGGTTGTCATTTGGACGATTCTGACACTGCTTCTAGGTGCAGGCTTCGTTGGCTTTGAGATTTTCGAGTTCTTCCATTATGTACATGAGGGCGCGAGCATCCATACAAGTGCGTATTGGTCTGCATTCTTTGTACTCTTAGGAACTCACGGACTACACGTATCCATCGGTATCTTCTGGATTACCGGGGTCTTGTTCCAAATTAAAAAACGTGGATTAACTCCACAAACAGCATCGAAGATTTTTATCTCAAGTCTATACTGGCATTTCCTTGATGTAGTATGGATTTTCATCTTCACAGCTGTTTACTTGATCGGATTAGGGGGGCTTTTGTGATATGGCTGGAAAAACAAATTCCTCAGCAGAGCACGAACACTTCCCTTGGAAACACGTAGTTGGCTTCATCCTATCCATCGTGCTAACCATCTTAGCATTCTGGATTGCCATTGGAGCTGAAATTGGCAGTTCTGCAAAACTTTGGATTATCTTTGGTTTTGCCTTCATTCAAGCGTTCTTGCAGCTATTCATGTTTATGCACATGACAGAAAGCGAGAACGGAACTGTTCAAGTCGGAAATACATTGTTTGGTCTGTTTTGTGCGATTATCTTCGTTATCGGATCTGTTTGGATCTTTGCGGCTCACTACAGCCACGGAGAGAACAGCAAAGACGGTTATTCACCTTCTGCGCCAAAGCAATCGGAGCATTCAGAGAAATAATAAAAAACCACTCATCTCTCAAAGGTGAGTGGTTTTTATCATGATGTTGATAACGTCTCCAATAAGTGGTGCGTTATTTATCTGGTGCTACTGAATCTTTTGCGAATGAATGGAAGTCCATAAATGAGGAACGCTGCAATATGTGCCAAAATGACGTTAATGGCAAAGAATGCGATCATGAAGGTATGTCCTGCTGGAGATAAACTGCTTGTCATGTAAAGACCGAAGAAAATCCACATAATCATAATGGGTGGAATTGAAGCTAGCGCAATTTTTCTGTTTTCAAGCCATAAAAACAGGGGTGTAGCCGTTGCAATACATAGGTACGCAAAGAACATATCCATCGTATCCAACTCCTTTGTAAGTTGATGTTCAATTCAAATGAGAGGTCAGGATGCAATTGTGTCTGTTTTTAGGAGATATTGTGAACATTTTGTTACAAGTATTATACCACAATTGACTTTGAAGTAAACTCAATAATTGGAAAATGGGCCTTATTCCGTAGAAAGTGGCTTTTTCCTTTTCTCTTCATAAAACTTATGCTGACTTGATAATTGCTTGTCATATTGCCACATAGGTCATTGAATTTTCCCCTTAATATCTGTAAAATAATCTTTTTAAAGGACTCGTGATCGGTTGAATGGAAAGAGTATAGAGGAATTTTTTCCTATTGTTAGGATGAAAAGTATTTCATTTTTTGAAAAATGATTGGAACCTTTCGGATGTATCTTCCGTCATATTTAAGGTGAGTTGCTTTTGTGAAAATTTCAATCTAATATAAATAAGGGCTTTTATGTTTTGTAATAAGGGTGGTTAGTTCATGAACAAGCAGAATACATCTCCGTACTATCAAGGGGATTTAATTTTTATATTTTTAGCCTTCTTTGCCATCAGTGTCATTGCGATTTATGCTGCGGGTCAATTTGGGCAGTATGGATCTAATGCATGGACCAGACAGATTATTTACTACATGATCGGGGTCATATTTATTGTAGCCATAAATTACTTTGACTTGGAGCAATTAGAGAAGCTCA
Source organism: Bacillus sp. FSL K6-2431 (assembly GCF_038005165.1). Lineage (NCBI taxonomy): Bacteria > Bacillati > Bacillota > Bacilli > Caryophanales > Bacillaceae > Bacillus > Bacillus sp. FSL K6-2431. The sequence continues at coordinate 2,378,433 of NZ_JBBOSQ010000001.1, forward strand.
GTCTCTATATTTTTATAGGCGGCATACTGTTGTTAATTTTTCTAAAAATCGCTCCTGCAAAAATTGGAAGTCATGATTTTGCTCCTACTATAAATGGTGCAAAAAGTTGGTTTGTTCTGCCGGGTGTTGGAACATTTCAGCCTTCAGAGTTTATGAAAATAGGTTTGATCATGATGTTGGCTTCGGTAATTGGCAAAGCAACACCTAAAGGAAGACGAAGATTAGAAGATGACATATATCTACTATTAAAAATTGCAGGAGTTTCCATAGTCCCAGTAGGCTTAATTTTCTTGCAGGATGCTGGTACTGCTGCTGTTTGTATGTTTATTGTAATGGTAATGGTATTTTTATCTGGAGTTAATTGGAAGATAATTTCATTGATTGGTTCTGTTGTTGTACTCTTAATAATTACGGTTCTGTCTGTAGTTTTATTATTTCCAGATTTCGCTAAAGAAAGTCTCGGTGTTAAACAATATCAAATCAATAGGATTACTGCTTGGATTCCAGATAGTTCTGCGAACTCTGAAGAAGCTAAAATACAAGATGCTACAAGTAGTGATAAGTTTCAGGTTGATAGGGCCATTATGGCTATTGGTGCTGGACAGATTTTTGGGAATGGGGTTAAAAACTTAAAGGTCTATGTCCCAGAAGCACAAACAGATATGATTTTCTCCATTATAGGAGAAGCCTTTGGCTTTATCGGCTGTGCGTTTGTTGTGATCATGTTCTTCTTCTTGATCTACCGGCTTGTCGTGCTGATTGACCGTATCCATCCTTATAGCCGATTTGCGTCATTCTTCTGTGTGGGATATACAGCACTTATTGTGATCCATACGTTCCAGAACATTGGGATGAACATAGGTGTGATGCCTGTAACAGGAATTCCGCTCCTATTTATCAGCTTCGGAGGAAGCTCTGTTTTATCTGTTCTCATTGGATTCGGGATTGCTTATAATGCAAGTGTTCAATTAACGAAATACCAAAGTTATTTATTTAAATAAAACGGGTAAGGGCAGTCTAAGCATAGACTGTCTTTTTTCATTCGAGTTTTAATTTTTGAAAAGCCATATGGCTTTGCCTTATGATAGTAGAAGTGAAGGAGGTCTTCGAATTGAACAAAACGATAGAAACGATATTAAATCATCGGTCCATCCGTTCGTTTACAGACGAGCGTTTGTCCAAAGAAGAGGTGCTGACACTTATTAAAAGTGCACAGGCTGCTTCGACATCAAGCTATGTACAGGCGTATAGTATTATTGGGGTGACAGATCAGGAGAAGAAGGCCAAGCTTGCTGAACTGGCTGGGAATCAGCCATACGTTGAGAAGAATGGGCATTTCTTTGTCTTCTGTGCAGACTTGAAACGTCATGATGATATTGCAAAAAAAGCAGGGAAGAATCATCAGGAGGCGCTTGAGAATACAGAAGCCTTTCTCATTAGCGTCATTGATACAGCGCTCGCTGCGCAAAATATGAGTATAGCCGCAGAATCAATGGGACTTGGGATCTGCTATATAGGCGGTCTGCGTAATCAACTGAGAGAAGTCTCTGATTTGCTTGAAACGCCATCATATGTGCTGCCGTTATTTGGTCTGGTTGTCGGACATCCAGCGAGTCAATCGTCACAAAAGGAACGACTGCCAGTTGAACTCATTTATCATGAAAATTCATATCAGCAAGATGAAACGCATGTGGATCGTTATTTAAAAGAATACGATGATCGTATTTCATCATATTATGAAGAACGGACAAACGGAGAGAGAACAGATACTTGGTCTAAGCAGATGCTTCGCGGCTTTAGTCAGCCAAAGCGTGCCTTCCTTGGAGAATTTGTGAAAGAGAAGGGCTTTAATCGAAAATAAATAAGACATCCCCCCTTTCGATTGAGAGAGGGGGATTTCTGTAAGAGGTGCAGTAAGATGAAATTAAGTATACTGGATCAATCTCCTTTGATTGGAGATGCAACACCTGCTGAAGCCTTAAAGCAAACGGTTGAATTGGCAAAGCAGGCAGAGAAGTGGGGCTATCACCGTTTTTGGGTATCAGAGCATCATTTTTCAAACCGGCTTGCAGGATCAAGTCCAGAGGTGCTTCTTGGTCATTTATCAGCCGTTACGTCAAACATACGTATTGGCTCAGGCGGTGTGATGCTGCCCCACTACAGTGCTTATAAAGTAGCAGAGAACTTCAGGGTTCTTGAAGCCCTCGCTCCTGGCAGAATCGATCTTGGAATTGGACGTGCTCCTGGTGGTATGCCCATTTCCTCCATAGCTCTTCATCATGGTGAACGAAAACGTCTAGGTGATCAATATCCTGAGCAGGTAGAAGAGCTGAAGGTCTATTTACACGACCTAGCAGATGAATTTTATCCGCTGCCCCATTTAACCGCTTCTCCGAAGGTAGAGACTGCACCAGAGGTATGGATGCTTGGTTCCTCTGGAGGAAGTGCAAGACTTGCGGCGAAAGCAGGTGCAGGCTATACGTTTGCGCTATTTATCAATGGCGAAGGCGGAGAAGATTCTGTGGAGCAATATATCAACCGGTTCGAACCTTCAGCATTCGGTGATGAGCCGCGCGTTAGTCTGGCGGTCTTCGTTTTATGTGCTGAAACAGAGGAACAGGCAGAAAAACTGGCAGTCAGCTTAGATTTATCCTTACTCGCCAATGAACAGGGGCAAAACCTCGGGGGCTTTCCTTCATATGAAGAGGCACAGGCTTATTCCTATAGTCCGTATGAACAAAAACGAGTGGCTGCCAATCGTCAAAGGATGGTGGTTGGAACGCCATCTTCTGTGAAAAAACAGCTGACGGCATTAACGAAGGCTTATCGTACAGATGAAGTGATCGCCGTGACCATCACTCACCGCATGCAAGACCGGCTCACATCTTATCGTTTATTAAAAGAAGCCTTTGATGCATAACGTATGTATGTCTGTTTACCGTCCACGCAGCCGGTAGATAGGGAAGAGGAGCATCATGATGAAAATAAACGCGGCTGTCACCAGCAAACTAAGCGGGTAAATGAAGGACACATAGACCGTCAGCTCGCATGCTTGATGAAAAGGACGAGGATGGTTCGCATATAAAAGGGTGAAAAAATACACCAAGGTGATCGTTAGAAAAAAAGCAATAAAAAAAGAAACGATCCATAGCAATATCAACATCAATCTCTCTTTCCTCCATATATGATCGAAAAGCCTTGATGAGCGATCCACTCATACAAGGCTTTTCTTGTGATTCACATTTATTCAGGATAAATATCGAAAGGTTCCTTCGTTTGAACAGTGTCGGATTTCCCTTTCAAACTTGCATACGCAAGCATTGTATACTCACCAGATTCGAGCTTTTGACCTTGATTAATTGTGCCATTCCATTTTACGCGGTGTTCTCCTTTATCAACATGTTGATAAACACCTGCTTCACCTAAATACTCTCCATCTGTCGAGTAGACGAGGAATGCAAGGTTTTCAGCTCCGCCAGGCAGATAGCTGCTAATGACATAGCTTCCAGCACGGTTATCCGGCTCTACAGAAACCGAAGTGACGCGAGGATAATCAGGCTCTTTTACAATCAATAAAGTCGGAATTTCTGTGACCTTTCTGCCATTTTCGCGAAGGGTAATGCTACCTTGGTACGTTCCTTTTTTCGTTTTACCGTATTTCACTTGTACCGCGGAAGTAAAGGACCCAGTGGAATTCCCTTTGACAGTGATTTTTTTCGTTCCGTTTGTGCTGATGCCGCTGCCATGGAATTTGTAATCAATGGTATACGTTTTCGGTGCTTTTGAAAGGTTTTCTACCTTGAATTTCTTTGTTTTGATTTGAACGCCTTTTTCTTTCAAGAAAGTGCCGTAAGAATAACTCGCATCAGAAACGATAGATGACGCTTGGAGTGATTCAATGATTCGAACACTGCCTGTCCCTTGTGTGTTGTGAGGGAATGGGCTGCCGTTTGCGTCAAATAGTTTTTCTGCTGTATTCATGAGTAATGCTTTGATTTGTTCTGTTGAGTAAGATGGTTTTGCTTGCTTCATGATCGCTGCAACCCCTGCCACATGCGGTGAAGCCATGCTTGTCCCTTGCTTTGAGCCATATCCGTAAGGCTGAGAAGGATCATGCGTTGGGATTGTACTCACAATGCTGACGCCTGGCGCTGATAAATCAGGTTTAATCATCCACGTATCCACAACTGGTCCACGAGATGAGAAGTCAGCGACTTGCTCACTAAGTTCTTTGACAAATTGAATGGAGAAAGTCGTTGTATTGTTTCCAGCCTCAATGGCTTTGACAAGTGCCGTTCCTTCAGCTTTTGAAAGCTTAATCGTAGGAAGAGCAAGACCCGGTACATCGACTGGAATTTCTCCATCGGTGTTGTTATACATCACAACGCCGATTGCACCAGCAGCTTTTGCATTGTCGACTTTATCAACAAAGGCAATGGCTCCTCGTTCGATCACGGCAACCTTTCCTTTCACATCGATGTCTTCAAATGCTTTTTCGTCACCGATACCTGCATGGACGAGTGTGACTTGTTTTTGGTCAAGTGCTTTTAAATCACTCTCTTGGTAGTAGCCCATCACTTTTGCAGTAGAATAGTTCGGGAATTTCACATTGTAAAGGCTGTAAGGAAGCTGAGTTGCTCCGACAGATATTGCATCTCTTGACGTGCCGGGAGATCCGACTGTCCAGCTGTTCGGACCGCTGTTTCCATTTGATGTGACAGCGACAACGCCTTCAGACATGGCCCAATCGAGTGCGATGCTTGTAGCATAATCAGGATTATTCACACTATTTCCGAGAGAGAGGTTCATGACATCTGCTCCATCAGTAACAGCACGGTCGATGCCTGCAAGGACGTTTTCAGTCGTCCCAGAACCGCCTGGTCCAAGTACACGGTACGCAAGAAGTGAGGCATCCTTTGCGACACCTTTAATTTGTCCATTGGCAGCAATTGTTCCTGCGACGTGTGTGCCATGGTCTGTCGATTCACCTCTAGGGTCTCCTTTAGGTGTCTCTTGCGGAGAATAATCATTATCAACAAAATCATAGCCTTTGTATAAACCGAAGTTTCCTTTTAAATCAGGGTGGGTATAGTCTACTCCAGTATCAATGACAGCGACTTTTACCCCTTTTCCAGAGTAGCCGGCATCCCAAGCTTTTGGGGCACCGATAAATGGAGCGCTTTTATCCATAAGGGGGGAGACATCTTCGTTTGGAAGCTGGATGCTTTCTTTTTTCACTTCATCTGTTTGATATGTAACATCCGGATAAACGGCTTTTACTCCGTCAACTGCGAGCAGCTTCGGAATTTCGTTTGCAGGAAGTTTCATCGAGAAACCAGAGAAGACTTTTTCGTATTCTTGACGAACACTCGCTTTATCAATTTCTTTGAGTGCTTCATTTTTTACTTTTGTTCGAGATTTTTTGAGGGAGGCCTTTGTTTGAGCTTTGCCTTCTTGCTTAGCTTCAACTAAGGATTTTTCCTTTAATTCAACAATGACAGTGGTATGTTTTCTAGATTTGACATTGATTTCACCGAAGATTTCTGCTTTTTCCAGTTCCACCTGTTTGTTCGATGGAGCGGCACTAGCCTGTTGACCTGTAAAGAATGTGGATAAAATAAAAATAGTGGAGAACAATAGAACAGAAGAACGAGAGATGACCTTTTTCATTAATTTTCCCCTTTCTAGCTGTGTTTTTAGGGAGATAGCCTTTCTTTTTGTGGATAAATAGGAAAGATTCACTGCCCGTTATTAAGTATTCAATACGATGAAAACAATTCCTTTACTAAAATGGTCTTATTTTACATAGTTATAAAGAACTATTTTGTTTATAAAGTCTCACTTATACACAAACTCCTGTTGATAACTCAATTATTTAGATATATATATGGAAAACAAAAAAATCTCATACACAAAATCTAGTAATGGGGTGTTGATATGTGGATAAACCCTGTTGATAAGGTGTGCTTATCTTTTGGATATAGTGTGTATAAAATTTTTATTCAAACACCCTCGTACATGATGATTTTCTGCACTTTTCAACAAAACTTCTGAAAACTAGTTTGTTTTTTCACCCAGATTGTGACAAACCTCTCTTTTTTCTCGGGATATGATAGGAGCAGTTGTTTTGCTAGAACTGCTAGATTCTAAGAAAAGCGGAGGGATGTTCAGTGAGGAAATTCAGAAACTGGTTGAGTGTATGGTTTGGTTTCATGATGAATGTGCTTGTGAATCCTGGTGTGATGATGAAGCAGCAACGTTTTCAGGCGGCTGCGGTGGATGATCGTTTCTTTCAAGTTGTGAACGAGAGAGAGCTAGAGAAGCTGGCAGAAGAAAAGAACAAGAAGCGCAGGTCAGAGAAACCGTTTAAGCAAAGTCTGATGATGCTTGATGAGAAGACGACGAGAGAGGCGCGTGCTGGTCCGCTCTTACCTTTACATGGGAGATGAAACAGGGTAAAATCCCACATAAGAAACGTTATCTAGTGGGAGAGGATACCCCTTGAAGATATATAAGATATTGAATAACAATGCGGTGATTGTAAAGGAGGGTGATCAGGAGAAAATTGTGATGGGGCCCGGAATTGCTTTTCAGAAGGGGAAAAATGACGTCATTCCCGTTCAAAAAATAGAGAAAATCTTTGTTGTGCGTGAAGAAAATGAGAAATTCAAACAAATTCTTGCGACATTGCCCGAAGCGCATATTGAGGTGGCAGAGCATATCATCAGTTATGCAGAGGGTGAACTGATGATGCCGCTTAGTGATCATATCCACATATCACTGACTGACCATTTATCCTTTGCCATTGAGCGCATTCAAAAGGGCATTGTGCTATATAATAAATTGCTTGGTGAGATCAAAGTCTTATATAAGCAGGAATATGAAATTGGAAAGTATGCCATTCGTTATGTAAAGGATCGGCTTGGGGTTGAACTGCCGGACGATGAGGCAGGGTATGTGGCACTCCATATTCATACGGCCAAAATGAATACGGAGTCTATGAAAAAAACCGTGAAATATACAACGATGATCAAAGAAATGATCGAGCATATAGAAAGCTATTTTCAGCATTCAATTGATGAGGATAGTATTTCCTATCAGCGACTTGTGACACATTTGAGGTATGCATTAGGCAGGTTGGAATCAAATGAGGCATTTCAAATCATGGACGATGACATGCTGAGTTTTATCCAAACAAAGTATGATTTGGCTTACCAGTGTGCACGTGGACTCGCTGAATTGTTAAAAAATGAATATGAACTTCATCTCCCTGAATCGGAGATCGGCTACATCACGCTGCATGTCCAGCGTCTGCAGGATGCCGAATTGGTTTAGTGGTTGTGCCTGCATGCAGGCTTTTTTTTATGCACACTACTTTAAATAGTGTATATGGGTCAATAGATTCGAAAAAAGAGGTTGACGCACGTGACGCTCTTATACTATGATGAAAGCGTAATCAAAACTTGATATCGCGGGATTGTGACTGTCAGGCAGGCAAGACCTAAAATTTGCGTAACGAGGGGACGTGTATGTCCTTTTATCGTTAGTGAATTTTAGGTCTTTTTTGTTTTAAAAAAGGAGGAGACAACATGGATTATCAAAAAACAGCCAAAGAATTAACAGAACTATTAGGCGGCAAGAAAAATGTCATCAGTGCCACGCATTGTGCAACAAGACTCAGATTGGTGATGAAAGATGAGGAACTGATTGACAAAGATGCCATTGAGGAACTTGAAGGGGTAAAGGGGGCTTTCTCAAGCTCGGGGCAATTCCAAATCATTTTTGGAACGGGAGCGGTCAACAAAGTATATGAACCATTTGCTCGTGAGACCGGCCTTGAGACAGACGACGAGAAAGAAAAACCTGTCAGCCATGATGAAGCAGTGAAACAAAAAATGAATCCACTTGCACGTTTTGCAAAGACGTTATCAAATATTTTTGTACCGATCATTCCAGCCATTGTTGCAAGCGGTTTATTAATGGGGCTTTTAGGCATGATGAAAGCCTTCAAATGGGCTGACCCAAGCTCCGCGATCTTCCAAATGCTTGATATGTTCTCAAGTGCAGCCTTTATCATTTTACCGATTTTAATTGGTGTCAGTGCAGCGAAAGAGTTTGGTGGAAATCCGTATTTAGGAGCCGTTATTGGGGGGATTATGATTCACCCGAACCTGCTCAACCCGTGGGGACTGACGGATGCGAAACCAGAGTATATGCATTTATTCAATTTTGATATTGCTCTTCTTGGTTACCAAGGAACAGTCATTCCAGTGTTATTGACTGTGTACATCATGTGTCTTGTTGAAAAGAATTTAAGAAAAGTGGTTCCGAACAGTATTGATTTACTTGTGACCCCATTTGTGACGGTGATTGTGACTGGATTTGTGACGTTTATTGCTGTTGGACCGCTTGGAAGAATGCTCGGTACAGGAATTTCGAATGCACTGACATTTATTTATGATCACGCAGGGTTCTTAGCAGGACTCATTTTCGGAGGAGCCTACTCTCTCATTGTGCTCACAGGGGTTCATCATAGCTTCCATGCGATTGAAGCAGGACTGCTGAATGATATTGGGCGGAACTATTTGCTGCCAATTTGGGCGATGTCCAACGTAGCGCAAGGCGGGGCAGGCTTGGCAGTCTTTTTCTTAGCGAAACGCGCGAAAACAAAAGAAATTGCACTTCCTGCAGCCTTCTCAGCTTTCCTAGGGATTACCGAGCCTGTTATATTCGGTGTCAACCTCCGCTATCGTAAACCGTTTATTGCCGCGATGATCGGAGGCGCATTAGGCGGGGCATTTGTTGTCTTCACAAAGGTAGCCGCCAACGCCTATGGTTTAACGGGGATTCCGATGATTGCGATTGCAGCGCCATTCGGTGTGCAAAATGTGGTGAATTATGTGATTGGTATGTTAATCGCTGTTGCTGTTTCATTTACTCTTACCATCATCTTTAAAGTAAAAGAAGTCGAAAAATAATCAAGGAGTGGTCACAGTCATGACAACAACTGACGCAGTACTTCGTCAAAAGGTAGCAGAACGTATTCGAAACTACGAGCATTTGGTGAAAAAAGATGTGTACCGCCAGCATTTTCATTTAATGCCGCCAGTAGGTCTTTTAAATGACCCGAATGGGTTGATTCAGTGGAAAGGCGTTTACCACGTTTTTTATCAGTGGCAGCCATTCGAAACGGGTCACGGCGCAAAATTTTGGGGCCATTACACATCGACAGATCTAGTAAATTGGCAGCACGAGGAAGCCGCCCTTGCGCCAAGTGATTGGTTTGATCAAAACGGCTGTTATTCTGGCAGTGCAGTCATTGACGATGGACATATGTATGTGATGTACACTGGCAACGTTCGCGATGAACAAGGGAACCGCGAGACGTATCAATGTTTAGCTGTTTCAGAGGATGGCATTCATTTTCAGAAAAAAGGAGTCGTGGCGACGCTGCCAGATGGATTCACCGCCCATTTTCGTGATCCGAAAGTATGGAAGCGAAATGGCCAGTGGTACATGGTTCTAGGTGCACAAAGCCTGAACCTGAAAGGGAATCTCGTCTTGTTTACCTCTGATACTTTAGATAATTGGACGTTTCAAGGCATCATTGCAGGCAGTGGGAAAAATGGATTAGAGGATTTCGGCTATATGTGGGAATGTCCAGATCTATTTGAATTAGATGGCCGGGATGTATTGATTGTGTCGCCGCAGGGGCTCAAGCCAGATGGCTTAAAATATCATAATACACATCAATCAGGCTATTTTGTTGGGAGATTGGATGACCATACTTATCAATATACGCACGGAGCATTTGAGGAGCTGGACCGAGGCTTTGACTTCTATGCGCAGCAAACCTTTCTAGACGAATCAGGCAGACGTCTTTTAATCGGATGGATGGGAGTGCCTGATCAAGGAGAAGAGCATCACCCAACGATTTCGTATCAATGGATACACTGCCTCACCATTCCGAGAGAGCTGCGTTTAGATGATGACGGACATCTGATTCAAAAGCCAGTCACTGAGCTTCAGGCGATGAGAACCAACGAACAAGAGCATATTTTCCATATCAAACGCTCCGTTCAATCGATTCCTGTAGATGATATTACGAGCGCAGAGTTATTCATTGATCAAATTGATACACAAAAAGGGTTTGAATGCTGTATTCGAGCGGCAGCCCGTATCATTTATGATAAAGATGAGGGCAAACTGACACTAGAGCGAGATCGATTTGAAGATCGATCAAAAGAAGTTCGAGAAGTAGCAATAGAGGAATTACACGATCTTCACATCTTTATCGATGCATCGTCGATTGAGATTTTTGTAAACGGAGGCCGGGAAGTATTGACTGCTCGTTACTTTCCTTCCCCGGGAAATAAATCAATCTCGATCAGTGGTAGAAATGAAACAAATCTTAAACTAAAAACATGGCATTTACAAAGAGAAGCAGGTCGTTGATCTGCTCAACAAGTAGGGAAACGTCTACGTCTTCTACAACGATGATCAGTATGATGTGAAATTGAATTTTCCAGTTGATAAGTACCAAGAAACAGCGCAATGCTATAAATAAGGGAACTCTTCAGCCGCCTTCACGATTGATAGAAAAGGTGCCGATCAAGGATAAGGAATGTCAAACAAGAAAAAAGAGATGAATCATGAGTTTGTATAGGTAGAAATCTACCTGTATGAAATATCACTACTAAAGCTAAAGAAGAGCGAAAAAGAAGCAGGAAGGGATAGCCTGCTTCTTTTTGTTTTGAGCAGTGAGTAAACCTCTATTTTCCTTAAAAGCGCAGAGGAAGTGTTTGTACATGACCAATGAAAGAAATACAATTACAGCGTTCCATTGTTGGAAAAGGAACGGGGAATTGAAGGTTAAACCCAAACCTTTCAAGTGACATATTCTAAAAAGACTAATAGGATAGATGCAACAGGGTGACATTGTCTTGGTTTTCTAAGACAAAAAGAAGCCAGTCCTAGTAATTGTTGTTTCAAGAGAAGAAGTAGAGAAAACAGGTTGCTATTACAAGCGAGTCATCAAGATGTTGGATCGAGTAGACAAAAATAAAGTAATTGGCTTGGGACATGCCGCAATTGTCTCTAATGAAAAAAAACAGACAGTAGAATCTTGGCATAAGCTTTGGAGTCCAATTAAACAGCATGGAGTCAGAAAGTACAATAATACATGGGGTGCTAGAAAGAAGGTATATGGGCTATGGGTGAATAAGTCTAATAATACCAAATATGTAAATGTAGCTAAGTATGCCGAGAAACAAGCTAAAGATAAGAAGCCATACAATTTGAACTTCTTTGACAAGAAAACTACAAAAAAATTCTATTGCTCTCAATTAGCTTGGAGGGCTTGGAAAAATCAAGGTCATGATATTGACAATAATAAAAAAGATTCAGTTGTGTCACCGATGGAATTAGTTAGCTCTAACAACACGAAGGTCTTTTATCATAAAAAGTAAGTTAATAAGCAGTCGGGGATTTCCCCCGATTGCTTTGCTTGTTTAAAATTGAAAGGAGATGATTGAATGAAATACTTTAAGTTACTTTTATCAGCTTGCGCAATAGCATTAATATGTACAGCATGTTCAAAGAAAGAGGAGGCTGTGGGGGATTCTCCTAAGGGAGAATTGAGCAATATGAAAGATAGTAAATTTGCTATCATTTATTCGCAGGTAATGGATAGAGGATGCGAGGTGGTCAACTATAACAACGAAGGAAAAAAATTGTCGAGTATTAGAATGAAAAACTGTGTGGGATTTACCTCATCTACTCAGAGCGATAATAATATGTACTTTTCATCTAATAGGTCTAATTATCATGTATCTCTAAATAAGAAGACTGGGAAGGTAGAGCCTTTGAATACAAAATCACTTTCAAAGTCTACAGATGACGAGGGTGCATTCTTTATTAACTACTCTAACGGGTATGTTATACACGACATTAACGTTGGCTTTACAGAGGATGGCTTAGTAGGAGAATTAGTATATTGGAATGAAGATGACAACGATAAAAATCAAGTTGAATTAGACGGAGAATTAACAACAGCTATATTTGAAGACAAAAAAATCTATGCCATTCTCAGTAATGATGAAAGTGTCACAGTGTCTTCAATAGACCCTAAAACTCATAAAGAAAAACGAAAAAAGTTAGACGTCGACTCAGTCTTCTTTCCTGACAATAATGAATCTTTGAAGTCATTAAACAATGAAGAATTAATTCTTGCCGTAAACGATGGCGTTGACAGTAAGAAAGAATCGATGTTGGTTGTACTCGACAAAAAAACTCTCGATAAGAAGAGAGAAATAGTAATGGATAAAGGATTCATTATCTACAAGATCAATGTAGACAAGGATAGAGTCACGATAGTTTCCTATGAAGGAGAAGTCAAGACATTCAACAGAGACTTCAAAGAGATATCATCTGAAAAAATTCCACTTAATTTTAAATCAGATGACGAACGTTTAGAAGAGGTCAAGATTTTAGACGGTAAGATTTATGCATTGGTAAGAATGTTTGATAGAGATAAGGATGGAGTTATTGGCAGAATTATTGAATATAATATTGAAAGCAAAGACTCTAAAGAGATATCTCTAAAATCTGATAGAGATTGGGAAATGACAAGCTTGGAAGTTGTAAAATAACTGACGAGGAGCGTGGAGTAAATTAACTTACATTATCTTGAACCCATGTGGCTTGTGTTATTCACATTGCCATTGTTGTATTTGGCTTAGGGGATTATTGGCTATTTAATCTTTAAGAAGGTTCATGTGGTGCTAATTATCACATTTATAACTTCAACCATCTTCATATTTGCCTATACTGGGTTCGACCTGTCGATTATATATTGGGTAGTGGCTATGACCTTTCTATGCATGTGTACCACTGTCATCACAAAAATCATTCGATATATGTATGATCGCTATAAAAGAGCATAATAACCAGCCAAAGCTTGTGTTCCCGAACATGAGCTTTATTTTTGTTTCTTACCACTAAAATAACTCAAACCCAAAATGCTTGTAATAATTAAAGCGATAACTGACGCAATCAGCAAAGAAACGCTGATCGCTCCTAACCCTAAACCTTCCCATCCTCCCACAAAAAAGCTTATGAGCAATAAGATGATACTTACCAGCATTAAAACTGATGGAAATCCATACTGGAAAGATGACTTCTTTTTTTTAAAGATTAAAGAGATACCTAGTATAATAACTGTAAGGATGGTTGTGAGTAGCCAGAAAGACATTTGTCTTGCCCCCTTGAAAGAAGAACCCTAATGAATAATTATATGTTTTTCAGTATCGTACCACTGATTTAAGTTGTTTACAAAAGCAGTTAGTTAAAAAAACGGTTCTATGACAATGGATGTCACAGAACCGTTTCTTTGATCTTATATTGTATTTCCAGCTTCTTTCCCTACACTCGATGTAATCACTTTGTCAGCCACTTCATGTGAGACAGCAGTAGAATGAAAAATTGGTAACGCTAATGCTACAGTTACAAGCATGATGGGAACAAAAATTCTACTCTTCAACATTTAACAATTCCCCTCCTTGAATTAACGACTTTGCTTCAAGTGCTCTTTCATAAAAAACGACAGCAATTTCCAACTGCCTACTTTTATTATAGTATTGCGCAGCTTCAAAAGCTAGTTGGTACACATCTTCGTAAAGATTTTTGCTTTGTATATTGTCAAGACAACGTTTTAACTCTGTGATCGCATTTGGTGTCTTAGATTGAAAATAAAGGCAATATAAAAATTTCATTTCTTCTTCATAAATTTTGTCATTCAGTTGTTGGGCTGCCGAGACTCCTTTCTCATATGTTTCGGCTGCTGGAACAACCTGTCCTAATTTCAAGAGGGTGTATAGCTTGTTAAAATAGGCTTTTGGAACATGTGATGTTTCATTCTTTTCAAAAAGTTCACAAGAAGTATCAAAGTGGGACAGGGCATCTGTATATTTTTCTAAGTGGAAATAACACTTGCCTAAGTTAAAGATCGTAGAGGATATAAGGTATTCGTTTTTCGTCTGCTGTGCAAAAGAATGGGATTTTTCAAAGTAAGTAAGTGCATCAGCATATTGTAGCTTAGATAGATAATTTCCAGCGATGACTGAATAACACCAGGCTATTTTTTCTTGCATTAATGGTTGTTCTGTAAATAGACTCAATGCTTTATGTGCATACATGACAGAAATTTGATACTGGTCTATATGATAGTACACTTCTGATAACTTGTAGTAAAATTCAGCCTTTTCAGTAGGGTCTTCAATATCCAGGAGAACTTTTTCAGCAGATTTATAAGAACTGATCGCCTCGTCAAATTGTTTTTTCCTAAATTCGTGCATTCCTTTAAAAAACCAGAAATAAAAATTTAACATCTTTTCAATTTGATCTTTGTCTTCGTGAAGTGATTGATCAATCTTATGTTTCTGCTCATTTATCTGAACCATATATTCATCTAACTCTTGGCTAGATAACTTAGGCTTGAGGTAGCTTAGCATTAAGTCATGTCGAAATTCTAGAAGACTAAAATATAATAAAACAGTTTGATTTTCCTCCATACTGTCAAAGAGTCGTTTAACATCCGCTTTTAGAAATTCAGCATCAGTTATTTGATCTTTTTTGATGGCTGAATACCATTCATTCAGTTTGATCGCAACCTCGTCATAAGTGATAGAACCACCCATATATACTCCCCCTTCATATTCCTATAAAACCAATTATATACAATACTTTAACATGTCTAACTATTCTAAAATCGAACAGATGCGCTATTTATGCAAATTTTCGGTATACCGCAAAATCAAGCCGACTCTAAGAGGGAAAATGAGTAATTCATATAACATATGACAAGCTACATATTACTTATTTTTACACAAATGTTGGAAAATAAATCGTCATCTGCGATAATAAGTCTAAATTGTGGTGAATAGAAAGGGGCAGGTAATTAATGAATCACTTTAAAGTTATGATATTGAGCCTTACCTTATTAATGGGGATCACAACTACTGTACATATAAATTCCTCAAATGATTTTCAAACCGCAGAAAACGGATACTTTGGATAAGCATTAGGAGAAGTAGACTCTCCACAAGTTTACTTTTTCTATTGGGCTTTCTAGTGTTAGCAAAAAGGCGTACTGGAATAAAAAGCAACTCCATTAATGATTGATTGAAAAAAGAACAAAGAAAAAGCCCTGTCCACAGGGCTTTTTTGTTCGTCTTTATTCAGTTCGATGTTTCATTTTATGAATTGTTCTATAAGCCGATTCAACGCCAATGAAAACGACAAAGAATATAACTATCCAACTGAACAGGTCAGCCCAAACATTGGACATGTTTAGCTGGGGTTAGCCCATTTCATTATACTGCTCTGGTTTTAATAGTAAAATCAACCTGTATCTTATAGCCTATAACGTGTATATACAAGGTTGGCTGGAAGCGGTTTGATGACGTTTTACATATAGGATATCAAGTGGCATTATGGTATCATTTTAAAATATATACAGCTGAGGCTGACGTTTATCCAAATGCGGTAGGACAAAAAGGGGTTGTTTATTTGAATTCAAAACAGCAGCCGACGACTAGAAAACGCTTGGAGACAATGGCAGATCATGTTGAAGATAAACGTGAAGAATATAAAGAATTGCTCATTCAAGTCCAATCTATTCTCGGTGAACCTTCTCTAGAGCAGGAAGAATTAAAAGAGAAGCTGTCAGATACGTATAAACAAATGAAAGAATATGCCTTATTTGTTGAATCCATTGAAGCCTTTATTCGAAAAATGGCGAAAGAATCTGATCAGCAAAAGTAGGTATTCATTTATGGATAAAAGAGTGTACTTGCGTGCGAGTGCACTCTTTTATTTCGGTCAGATGATTCAGAAATTAAAATGAAAGCGTTGACATTTCTATTGTCATGATAAATAATAAATAAAAATTCATCTGAGCATGTACAGGAGGAACGATATGAACCATACAACCAAGAAATGCCTGATCACCTTTATCATTGTCCTATTTTCTATGAGTTTTCTTTTTCCTTCCGTTTCTTCTGCCCGAAATCATACGTCGTATTTTGCATCAACTGCTTCAGTCCCATCTGGTCAATATTATCGTTCACAAGAGGTAGCTCTGCATTCTCACGTTCAAAAAGCTTCTCTTTATTACACAACAGATGGCAGCCAGCCGACAACTCAAAGTCAGTTATACAAAAAGCCCATTCATATAGAAACTGATACGACTTTAAAAGTAAGCGCTTACAAGAAAAACCACCGCCTTTCCACGTCTACGTACAATTATCGCTTTGTCACACGAGAGGACATTGCATCATCTTTTTTATCTTTCGAATACCAAGGAATGCCTTATCGGTTGTATATTCCAAAAAACCGTAAGAGGGGTAAAGCCTATCCTCTAGTCCTGTTCTTACATGGAGGCGGGGAGAGGGGAACAGACAATCAAAAGCAGTTACTTGCGAATGATGGTGCAGTTTTATGGGCTTCCCCTGAAGTCCAAAAGAAACATCCTTCGTACGTACTAGCACCTCAGGCGCGAAATGCTGTCGATGGAGGATTTGCATTAACAAGAAATTTGCAAAATGAAATCGATCTGACAAACGTGTTTCAATTTTCACCAGATTTACACAAAGCTTATGATGTCCTTCAGCATGTGTTAACTTCTTATCAGATTGATCAGAAAAGAATTTATGCGACGGGTTTATCACAAGGTGGATTTGGGACGTACCAGTTGAACATCACATATCCTCGTTTGTTTGCAGCGATGATTCCTATTGCGGGGGGTGCAGATCCAAGCAAGGCAGGAATTTTAGCGCACAAGCCGATATGGGCATTTCATGCAGAAGATGATTCCATTATCCCTATCAGCTATGCGAGAAATACAATTCAAGCTATTCAAAAAGCTGGCGGCCAGCCGCTTTATACGGAGTACGCAAGCAAGTATGGATATGACCATGCATCATGGACGCCTGCTTATGAGACACCAGGCTTAACAGATTGGCTGTTTGCACAGAGACGCAGCTATCGATAAACAAAACCCGATTCACCTTCTAACAAGGCGAATCGGGTTTTTTCTGTTTTATTTGTCAAAACGATGAGCAGAATGCTTTGTTGGTCCGATGTATTCATTTAGCTGGAAAGAGCCTTTGATGGCAGCTGTGATGAATTCTTTTGCTGCATAAATGGCTTCTTTCACGTCTGAGCCGTTTGCCAGTTCAGCTGTGACTGCTGCTGAGAATGTGCAGCCTGCGCCGTGTGTGTATTCTGTGTCGATCTTCTCTGTTTCAAGTCGTTCGAAGGTTTGTCCATCATAAAGCAAATCAATCGCTTTATCTGGGCTTAGCTTACCGCCTCCAGTGATGACCACATACTTGGCACCAAGTTCGTGAATGCGTTTTGCTGCTTCTTCCATTTGTTCGATCGTTTTGATCTCACCGATTCCGCTTAATTGACCTGCTTCGAAAAGGTTAGGCGTGATGACTGTTGCCAGTGGCGTAAGCTTTTCGCGCAGTGCTTCCGCGTGCTCTGGATAAAGGACTTCGTTCGCACCCTTACAAACCATAACAGGATCAATGACGACATTTTTTAGATCGTATGTTTTGATGGTGTCAGCCGCAAGTTCGATCACGTCTACTGTTGGGAGCATACCCGTTTTCAGCGCATCTACCCCAATACCTTCTACAATGGTAGAGAGCTGCGCACGAATCGTCGCCGTATCAATTGGAAACACCTGATGATCCCAATGGTTATGAGGGTCCATTGCAACGACAACGGTTAAAGCTGTCATCCCGTAGACGTTTTTTTCTTGAAACGTTTTTAAATCTGCTTGGATACCTGCACCGCCGCTTGAATCCGAGCCTGCGATGGTGAGTGCTTTATTCATAGACATAGTTGCTGAACCTCCAATGTGATGTGTAACAGTTACTGTTCTATCCTTATTATAATCAGCTTTTTCATTTATCACAATGAAACGGCATAAAAAAGCGTTCCACTCTAGGAGGAACGCCTTACCCCTTACCCCTTACCTTTTAAAAATCACCAATTCCCCCTTTTTCAGTTCGTCTAAAAGAGTTAAAGCTAATTCCTGATCGGCGCCAACTGACATCATTTTGGCCATGAGCTCGTCATCCCGAGTGCGGATGACATTGGCAATTTGATCTAAAATTCCTTGATCGACCGCTGTCATGCTTTTGGCATTCGTATGCTCTGTGACGGTATCAGAGCGTTCTGGATCGTATGCAAAAACAAAAATATCATCCTTTGCTGAGCGTATTTGTTCAATGGTCTGCTTCGCTTCTTTGCTATTTTCTACTATGAAATATTCCATCGTGATCACTCCTTTCCATCGAAAATTCCCATTTTCCCGTCACATCAAACCGCCTTTTATATCATGAGAAGAACGTCATTTTATGTTTTAATGGAAAAAGACGAATCTATTAAAGGAGTTAGCTGAATATGAAGATTTCCTTATTAATTGTGACACATAACCGGCTCAGCGCACTGTGTGAGCTGCTTGAATCTATTACGAGACAAACCGTACAGCCTTTTGAAATTGTGGTTGTGAATGATGCAGGAGAGCGCGTCGAGATCATTCAGGAACTCTACCCCGAACTTCCGATCCGCTTGATCCATTTAGATGAGAACGTCCAGCATGTGAATGCTAGAAACGTGGGGGTGCGGGAGCTGACTGGCGATGTGATCATGCTGAGTGACGACGATGATTACTTTACACCTTGTCATATTGAACGTATGAGTAAGGCGCTGGAGGACGCCGATTTTGTCTTTTCTGATGCAGAAATTGTGTCATTTGAAGAAAAAGGCGCGACCCGCTTCCCGGTGTCAAGACGTTTGTTTGCGTATACAGCTGCTATTGAGGATATGCGTGTCTTTTCTACATATGTTCCTTCCGGCAGTATGTATAAACGCTGTATACACGATGAGATTGGCTATTTTGATCCAGCGATGCATCATTATTGGGACTGGGACTTCTTTTTGCGTGTATCACAGCATGCCCGGATCAAACGAGTGCCAGCTGCCAGCGTGATCTATGCGTTTTTTGACGGCGGAGGGAATCAGTCTAGTGATCTTGGTGAGACAAGGAAGAACTACTTAGATGATCTAAGTGAAAAGCATGGGCTGGGTGACCTTCCGACAGCGAACTTTGCTGTCTTATTAGAAGAACCAGCAATGAAAAAACGAGAATCAGAGAGTGAGATTGTGTGGGATGGAAAACCGATGATCTCCAGACTAACGCAGCAGACACAAGGAGGAGAACCCCAATGAAGCCATTTTTAAATGATAGCTGGTGGGCTGTGATGAAAAGTGAATTTGAACAGCCATATTATCAAGAATTACGTGAATGGATGAAGGAAGAATATCGCACGCAGACCGTTTTTCCGAAACCAGATGACGTTTATCGTGCCCTTCATTTGACGTCATATGAAGAGGTCAAAGTGGTGATTTTGGGACAAGACCCTTATCATGGTCCAGGTCAGGCACATGGATTAAGCTTTTCTGTTCAGCCTGGTGTGAAGCATCCGCCATCATTGAGAAATATTTTTCAGGAGCTAAAGGATGATCTTGGCTGTCCTGTTCCAAATCACGGCTCACTTGTGAGCTGGGCAGAGCAAGGTGTGCTGCTCTTAAACACTGTGCTAACCGTGAGAAAGGGCGAGGCGAACTCGCATAAAGGCAAAGGCTGGGAACGTGTGACAGACCGCGTGATTGATGTGCTGAATGAACGTGATCAGCCCGTCGTTTTTGTGCTGTGGGGAAGACATGCTCAAAATAAGAAAGAACGCATTGATCAAAACAAGCATTACATCATTGAGTCACCTCATCCAAGTCCTTTTTCTGCAAGAAACGGCTTTTTTGGCAGTCGTCCGTTTTCAAAGGTAAACGCGTATTTAAAGCAAATGGGGATTGAAGAAATCAACTGGTGTATCCAAGATATTGAGTAAAAAGAGGACGAGGGGAGAGACCCTTCGTCCTGTTTATTTTAAAAATTTACGAACCAAGTCGAGTCCGTTTTTCGCATTTGGATAACGGAAGGAAAAATCGAAGCGATTGGTTTGGCGCAGGACGCTTTTTTCATGCGTAAACGTAAAGAAGCTTTCTTTCCCGTGATATCGTCCCATGCCGCTTTCACCCACGCCTCCGAATGGCAGGTAAGGAGTAGCGACATGCATGAGCGTGTCATTGATACATCCTCCGCCAAATGAGAGATGGTCTAGAATATAGGCTTCTGTTTCTTTACTTGTTGTAAATAAGTAAAGCGCAAGCGGCTTCGGTCTTGTTTTGATCATATGAGCTGCCTCGTGCAGAGAATCGAAGGTCATGACAGGCAGAATCGGTCCGAAAATTTCCTCCTGCATGACAGGATCTTCCCATGTGATGTGGTCTAATATGGTTGGTGCAATTTTGAGCTCGTCTTCGTTGCGCTGTCCACCTGTAACGATCGTTCCATTTGAGAGAAATTGTGAGAGCCTGTCAAAATGACGCTGGCTGACATTTTTCCCAAAGTGCGGATTTGTTTCAGGCTGGTCGCCATAAAAGTCACGGATACAGGCTGTCATTTCCCGTAAAAGATCGTCTTTAATGGATTCATGAACAAGCAAATAGTCTGGTGCAATACACGTTTGGCCAGCATTGGTAAATTTGCCGAACGTGATTCGCTTTGCTGCTAATTTGATATCTGCATCAGGCGTGACGATGCAAGGGCTTTTTCCGCCAAGCTCAAGTGTGACAGGGGTCAAATGCTTTGCGGCGGCTTCCATGACGACTTTGCCAACTGCCACACTTCCTGTAAAGAAGATATAATCAAAGGGCAGTTTCAACAGCTCTGTACTCACATCTACACCGCCTTCTACGACAGCTGCATGGTCTTCTTGAAATACAGGTTCGACCATTGCACTGATTACTTCTGAGACTTGCGGCGTCAGCTCAGACGGTTTTAAAATAACGGCATTACCCGCAGCAATGGCACCAACTAATGGAGAAAGGGCCAATTGGAAAGGATAGTTCCAAGGGGCAATGATGAGCACACTGCCATAAGGTTCCTTCATAATCATGCTTTTCGACCCGATATGAGTGAGGGGCGTTCGCACGCGTGTTGGCTTTGCCCATTTGTGGAGGTGCTTGATGGTATGATTGATTTCCTCATACACCATCCCGATCTCTGTTGTGTAGGCCTCCTGTTCGGATTTATGTAAATCATGGGCCAAGGCTTGTAAAATATCCTTCTCATGCTGTTTGATGGCTGCTTTTAAGTCTTTAAGAAGACGGATGCGTTCTTCCACCGGAGGCTTTTGAAAGACTTTTTGTTTCTGAAAAAGAGTAGTGAGTTTGTCCATTATTCAATCCTTTCATAAACGATGTTGTTTCCTTTATTATGTGTGAAGGGCTATGTCGGGTCAAATAAGAGAGGCGGGAGCAGACTGCTTTGAAAAAATGAACCCATTTCGTTTGTTCATTTGGTAAAATAATGTTGAAAAGAGACTTTTTTAGATTGGAGGGTCTACCCTTGAATATTCATATATCAAGCCTGCTTCAAAAAATGGAGGAAGCGGTTCAAAAGGCGAAACAAAGTGAAAATGATGAAGAGGTGAAACGCCAAGTGGCGGCGATTTCTTCACTATGTGATGTCATTCTCGATGCACCATCACAGGTGCAAATGCCGCAAACGCCAGTTATCTCGCCACCTTCTTCGATACAGACACCGCCCGCGCCGCCCGTATCCTCAGATCAAGCCATGCTTGAGAAACTGATGGGTGCGAGTGGTGCGAAGAAATTTCAGCATCAAGAAGAGGGGCAAAAAGAGAAGGATGGGAACGGCGACTCTATCTTTGATTTTTAATGGTCTTGTCACGACAAAGGGAAGGTGATCGGTTTGAAACTATTTTTGGGCGCCATTCAGTGGATGGCATTTTTTATCGCAGCTTCTATTGCTGTACCAATTGCGATTGCACAAGCATTTGAATTGAACCAAGTGCAGTCAGCGGAGCTGATTCAAAGTACATTCTTTTCACTTGGTCTTGTGGCGATGGTGCAATGTTTATGCGGCCATATGCTGCCGATCAATGAAAGTCCAGCGGGGCTTTGGTGGGGTGTGTATACCCTTTATGCAGGTATGACAGGAACCATCTTTGCGACGTATCCTGAAACTCTGCAAGCACTACAAGGGGCTTTAATTTTTAGTGCCGCTTTCTTTTTTATTTTTAGTTTATTTAAAATCATTAATTGGCTCGCGTCTTTATTTACGCCAGTCGTCACAGGCATTTACTTGCTATTATTAGTTGTCCAGTTAAGTCAGCCGATCATGAAAGGGCTGATGGGCATCGGCTATAGGGGAAATCAGGTGGATGGGCTTGTCTTTTGCTTATCAATCTTCATTATTATCCTTACCTTCATGATCAGCCGCTCAAAATGGCATTACTTAAGACAGTTTTCTGTGTTGTTTGCCCTTGCAGGAGGCTGGTTGTTATTCGCTTTACTCGGGTTGGCAAAGCCGGTTCGAATTCCAGAAAAAATCATCGAGTTTCCGAAGCTTTTCCCATTCGGCATGCCAGTCTTTGACAGTGGATTGCTTGTCACGTCCTTTTTCATTACGATATTACTCATTGTGAACATGCTGGCAAGTATTCGAATTGTGGAAAGTTCAGTGAAGGCATTTGGTGAACTGCGTGAGCGGAAGAGAGCTCGTCCGGCTGGTTTTGTCGCAGCATTTGGTCACTTACTGAGCGGATTGATCGGAGCGATTGCGCCTGTACCTATTTCCGGGGCAGCAGGATTTATCCAGACAACGAAAATTCCATCGAGAAAGCCATTTTTCATAGGAAGTCTGCTCATTGTACTCATTAGTTTATTCCCGCTGCTCATGAGCTTTTTCTCCGCATTGCCATCACCTGTGGGGCTTGCTGTAAACTTTGTGGTGTTCTCCTCGATGATTGGAATTGCGATGTCTGAGTTTGATCAGTATGAGAAAGAAGAAATTCCGCGGATTCGCTTTGTCCTAGGGATTGCCGTTTTAGCAGGTGTAGGGGCGATGTTTGTACCGCAGGAAGCCTTGAAAGGCATGCATCCTGTGCTCATTTCATTATTAAGCAATGGACTTGTTCTAGGTACACTCATTGCGATCGCGGTCGATCAAGTTCTGTTACGAAAGAAAAAGAAATCCGACAATCTCGTGTCAACGTAAAGGGAAAGTTGAATATCGTCTGTCACCCGCGCTATGATAAATATAATTGACGAGATAAGGAGAATGACGAATGAAACTATTTTTCATTTTAGGTGCGATTAATGCGATGCTAGCTGTTGGACTCGGAGCCTTCGGCGCGCACGGTCTTGAAGGGAAAATCCCGGAAAAGTATATAGAGATTTGGAACAAAGGGGTTCAATATCAGATGTTCCATGCGATTGGACTATTTATTGTCGCCTTTCTTGCAGATAAGCTGTCAGGTGTTTCTCTAGTCCCAACCGCTGGCTGGGTGATGCTTGCAGGTATCCTTTTCTTCTCAGGAAGCCTTTATGTCCTAGCATTGACTCAGGTGAAGATTCTAGGTGCCATTACCCCAATTGGCGGAGTGGCGTTTATTGCTTCTTGGATCATGCTTGTCATTGCAGCAGCAAAAAATTTATAAGCTAAAAAACCGATGCTCTGAGAGGGGCATCGGTTTTTTTCTTAATTCCAGTAAGGGGCGTAGTTTGGCGGTGCTTGATAATAAGGGATGTAGTGAGACGGAGGGACAGGGTTCGTTTGTGCTTCCTCTTCTCTGTGGCAAAATGGTCCGATAAACACACTTGGCTTCACCGGCTGTGTCGCCTGTTTCCACTGTGTTTCGTTCATGCAATACGTATGTGCCATGATGTGAGCAGGGGTGAGGGTGAGAAGGTCTGAGCCTAGGATCACTTCTGGCGTAGATGCGTTGAAAATGGCTAACAAATGAGTTCTGTCTTGAAGGGCAACTTCATAGTGCCACCAGCCTTGAGGTACGTTTGCTACCTGTCCTGGGGTGATGGTATAGGTGTGCAGTTTTTTTGTAAATGGATTCAGCATCGAGACGGCAGCAGAACCGGCTATACAATAAACAAGCTCTGCGGCATTTTGATGATAATGAGGCTCTACGACTTTGCTTTTACTCAAATATATATCCAGCAGAGATACTTGATCCAACGAATTTAATTGTTTTTTTCCTAAAACGTTAATCAGGTTATGCTGATCGTATTTCACAAGGGGGCTTTGATTCAGATCGTATGAATATTTAACATTTGGTGATGTATAATCCAGCTCAACAGTCATGAATGTCACCTCTAGGCGTTTGATAAAAACTACTAGGCATCTTATGACGAGCGCCCTAGAGGTGTGACAAAAACCTAATCAAAAGAAAAAAGCAAGGACGCCTGCTCCTTGCTTTTGCGATATGTGCGTTATCTACCTCGGAGAATACGTGGACATGGAGTATGGATAGTCGTATTGAATTTCCCCATCAAACGTAATGTAATCAAGATAGATCGTTAATAGTAAGTATCGTGTTCCTGTCTTGTTGTCACTAATGATAATGTGGTCACGTCCTGCAGCTTCAATGACGCCTCTGAAAATCTTCGAGTTCCATTCCTTACTTGCCTCAAACGTCATATAAATCGTGGCTACCTTGCCGCGGTTCAATCGTAAAATATTTTCAATATAGGACTGCTCGATTGGCAGCTGACCAGTGACATTCTGCTGATAAATCGGTCCAGAAGGAATTTGATAAGGCTGCCCGCCGCTCTGCGTGCCCTGCCCCCCTGGTGAAGAACCAGTAGACGGCATTGGTGAAAATCCCTGCTGCATTTGTCCTTGCATTTGACCCTGCGTTTGGGGAGGGACTGAATAACCCATCTGCTGCGCAGGATACGGATTTGCTCCATATTGTTGCTGGCGAAAATCTTGACCTTCGAAACCCGAACCTTGCCCAAATTGATTTTTCAATTTCATAACGTTCCTCCTCTTTCCTCATGGTGTTCTAAACAGAAGGCGCTTGAGCACCTGTTGTTTCCATAGCATTCTTTCTCTCTTTCACACTATGAGACAGGAGGGGAGAATATGTACATTGAACGAAAAAAAGGAACTGTGGTGCAGTTCCTTAGGCGCGGGCAAACCCTCGCATTCTTTGTCAGGCCTTACATCATCCAATTTACAGCGCGCTGGACACCAAATAAAAGAGTAATGATAAGAAAACATGCCGCAAGCGGTGTGATCACGATGAGGAAGGCTTGCCATAATTTCAGCTTCATCACAGCGACAATGCCTAAAACAGTCATTCCAAATATCCACGTCTTTGCATAAGCATCAATCAGTGTCAAAAGATCGAGATAATACCATACCTCAAAATGCTGATCTAAATAGGGTGAGATTTTGACAAACGTATACGGACCAAGCATTCCAATCGTGCAAATCCAACTGAGTGCAAATAAAGCGGAAGGGAAAAAGGTCGTCAGCGTGAAGGCTTTGAGTACATCTCGATATGCCGTTTGACTGCCGAAAAAAAGACGCCCTAACCACTTTAGGATGAGTACACCGAAAAATAGACCGAGATTGCCTGCGAGAATACCATATCCCGCACCTTGTAACAAAATAAAAGGAAATGGAATATGATTGCCCATATACTCGCTAAAATACCCTTCGTAGACCCAGCCTGTACCAGCGATACTTGCAAGGAGCATCATCAGCCAAATGGGAATATAGGAATGTTGATATGAGCGAATAATCGTTTTTGTTGCGACAAAAATTTTGAAAAATCGAAAAAAACCTTTTACTTCCTCTTGTTGGGAGTGATCATTCTTCATAGCTTCCAATGTTCTTTACTCCTTTAATACACATAAATGATTACTTATATTACCAAAAAGTTCGCGTTTTTCAAAGATAGATCATTAAAAAAATACAATTTTATAAAAAATAGGTCACTCTACAGTCTCTTTAAGAGGAGACACATATGATAAACATAGTTTGAAAGAGACCGAGGTGAAAACTTTGACAAAAGTAACTGTCATTATGACGAGCTACAACAAGGCGGCTTACGTCGGCAGATCGATTGAAGCGGTTTTGCAGCAGACGCTGTCAGACTTTGAACTATTTATCATGGACGATGGTTCAAATGAAAAAACCCTTGACGCGATTGAGCCCTTTCGCAAAGATCCCCGTGTTCATTTTATCCAAAGCGGTGTCAAATCGCTGGAGGAGAGAACAGCGAAAACCCGATACGCCGTCCTCATTAATCAAGCTTTAGAACTAGCAAAGGGCGAGTATATTTCCTATGCCACAGATGACAATGTCTATGCCCCGGACCGTTTAGAAAAGCTCACACATTATCTAGATGCTCGACCAGGTGAAGATATTGTCTATTCTGCATCGAAAGTAATCTATTTAAATAGCAATAAAGAGCCAGTAAAGGAAACGATTCGACCTGCGCAAACGGTGCAATGGAATGCACCTTGTGCCATAGATCATTGCTCGGTCGTTCATCGTGCTTCTATTTTAACAAAAATTCATGCTGAATTTGGGTCTTACTGGGACGAGAGTCCGCATTTTTATCGAATAGGGGATGCCCGGTTCTTTTTTCGATTAAATCATTTTTATCCGTTCTATCCCTATGATGAAGTGTTAGATACAAATTACATCACAGAACAGTCGATTCACTATCAATTGGCGGAAGAAGAGAAAAGTGCCTTTATTCAAGCACTTCCTGAGCAGTCTACCTGCTGGGAGCTCCGCCATATATTAAAACAAAGACATGGGAGGTGACCTAAAGTGTCGCACTATATTCATCATTATTGGCAGGTGTATTTTGAGTATGTAAATCTCATGAAGGATTTGTCCTATCAACAAATTCCTCTTGGGTTGATCAGCAATTTCTATCAATATATCAGTCCTGAAGTGAGGGAACGTATGGAGGATGAAGCATTCGGCCATGAATTGACAACCGATTGTCCATTGCCGGAAGAGATTCAGCCATTTTTTGATCAACATAAGCAGCAGATCAAGCGTATTGCTTATCGTCCGGCGAATGGAAAGGTCTTGCTTCACTTTGAACATCTGCGTTTTACTGAACAAAATTACACGCGGTTCCATCCGAGTCAAACGGTGGTGCTTGCTCGCTGGAAGAAGGCAGACTATTTTGGTTTACCGGTCATCAGCAAGCCGGAATTAGCGGGAGAGGTTAATAAAGAAGCCCATGCTGAATATATTGAGAAAGCAAATGCTCTCCTTAAACCTTACGCAAAGCACCCCGTCTTTGGCAATGTCTTTTTTAGAGAAAAGCTTCGGAAGGACATTGTGCAATTTATTGATGTGATTGACCAGACAGAAGTGCTATTTCAGATGGAGCCAATTGCAGCCATTATTGTGGGGACAACGGAGGATGCTTACAGCCGCGTACTTGCACTGCAAACTGTGAAACGCCAGCTCACGAGTATCTGTCTTCAGCACGGCGCACTGATGGGAGACGAAGCCTTTTTGCCGATTTTCACGACGTGTCACGGGGTGTTTGGAAAGTATGAAAAAGACTGGTATGTACACAAAGGCTGTCAGCCGGAACAGGTGGAGATCACAGGTCATCCGAGGTTTGACTTGGTGAAGGATCGAACGCCGCTTCAACAGGAAATGGTCTTTCGAAAATTGAACTTCAATCCTGCCAAAAAGACCGTGCTTGTGGCAACGCAGCCGTTTTCAGAAGCCTTCTATGGTGATGTGCTTAAAACGATTGCAAAACGGAAAGACATTCAGTTGATCATGAAGCCGCATCCGTGGGAAATTGCCCGAAACCGATTAAATGAGTATGTGTCCATTGAACGAGCAGGAAATCATGTGAGATTGATTAAAAAAGAAATCGACTTGTATGACCTATTGCCTTATATGGATATGGTCATTACGCTCACATCAACCGTCGGTCTTGAAGCGATGCTCTTTGAAAAGAGTGTGCTGATCGGGAAAATGACAGAAGGCAGAAGATACCCTTATTACGAGTCGCTTGGCAGCTATCATATGGAAAACCCTGTTGAACTGGCTGAGAAAGCCATTCGTATTTTGTCGGATGATCAAGAAATGAAGCTGGCAAAGAGGCAAGGAGCTGAGTTCATTAAACAACATTATCCGCATGCGCGATCGACCGATGTTCTGCTTTCTCTGCTTCAAACAAAAACAGGTGTGGATTTTCAGAGATGAGGATAGGGGTGTGCAAGCGATATGGAAAAAAAGAGAGAACAATTTCTTCCTTATGCCCTGCCGTTGATTGAGCAGGAAGAAATTGACGAAGTCATTGGAACATTAAAATCCGGCTGGCTGTCAACCGGACCAAAAGTCAGACAGTTTGAAGAAGAGTTTCGGCAGCTGACCGGTGCAAAACATGCGATCGCTGTCAATTCATGCACGGCTGCTTTATTTTTAGCCTTAAAAGCAAGAGGGATTGGGAATGGGGATGAGGTGATCACAACGCCTCTGACATTCTGCGCAACAGCCAATACGATCATTCATACAGGGGCAGCTCCTGTATTTGTCGATATTGACCCAGCGACACTCAACCTCGATGCAGAGAAACTAGAAGCGGCGATTACACCACACACAAAAGCGATTGTCCCTGTTCATTTTGCTGGTCAATCGTGCGATATGGAACGAATTTTAGCCATTGCCAAAAAGTACGATCTATTTGTGCTTGAGGATGCCGCTCATGCTCTTTACACAACGTACCACGGTCAGCCCGTTGGTTCGATTGGTGATGCGACTGCCTTTAGTTTTTATGCGACGAAAAATATAGCGACCGGAGAAGGCGGCATGCTGACGACGAATGATGATGCGCTTGCCGCTCGGATCAGAAGACTAGCACTCCATGGGATGAGCAAAGGAGCATGGAATCGTTATGGAGAAAAAGGAACGTGGTACTACGAGGTCGAGGAACCTGGCTATAAAATGAACATGTTTGATGTGCAGGCATCGTTAGGGCTTGTTCAGCTAAGCCGTTTAGATGATATGCAGGCACGGAGAGAACAAATTGCGAAAGCATACAATCAAGCATTTCAAAAGGAAGCAGGGCTGATCCTGCCGCCAGTCCATCATGAGGGAAGACATGCATGGCATTTATATGTACTGCAAGTGGACCCGAAAGAAGCATTCATCACACGCAATGAG
Source organism: Bacillus sp. FSL K6-2431 (assembly GCF_038005165.1). Classification (NCBI taxonomy): domain Bacteria; kingdom Bacillati; phylum Bacillota; class Bacilli; order Caryophanales; family Bacillaceae; genus Bacillus; species Bacillus sp. FSL K6-2431. The sequence continues at coordinate 2,407,609 of NZ_JBBOSQ010000001.1, forward strand.
CTGATTGATCAGCTGCAAAAGGACTATAAAATCGGCACGAGTGTTCACTTTATCCCTGTTCATTTGCATCCATACTATCAACAAACCTATCACTATTCACCAGAGGATTTCCCTGAGTCACTCGCGTACTACAAGCGGACTCTCTCACTGCCTCTTTATCCAAGTATGACAGATGAAGATGTGCAGGATATCATCACTGCGGTGCTGTCTATTTTAAAAGAACAGAAGGCATCTTCATGAAGGCCGTTCATGCAATAGACGATCAGGTGCTGTCCGCTTGGATTGAGAAATACGGTCAACAAATTGAACAAATGAAAGGTTTCAAACAGTTTGGTCTTGTCAGTGGCGCCCAGCTGAAAGCAGTGCTGTTATACGACTGGTCAAAATGGGAAAGCGGCATATTTGATCAGCATATTTTTCATGTGAAGTTTGCGGAAGCTGAGTCAGCATCTGCTTTTCAGGAATTGATGGAGCGCTTCATCAATTGGATGAGAACAGAAAAATGCGATTTTTTCTTTTTACGTCTTGAAGCGGCGGATGTTGAAAAAAACCGCATCGTCCAAAGGCTGTCACATGTGTACTATGTGGGCGGTCTCACTCGTCTTGAAGCGCCACCTGTTCACATGGAAATGCCATCAACAGGTGAAGATGTGGTCATCAGTCTGCCGGATGAAAAGGAATACGATGAGGCGGTGTCACTCGCTTATCAGGCATTTGTCAAAAGCCGGTATGCCCTCGATCCATTTTTAGACCAGAATGTCGTCCAGCATTTCTATCAAGAGTGGATGAGAAATAATGTGCTCGGACGTGCAGATATCAATATCGTAGCAAAGGTGAACGATGAAGTCGTGGGCTTGATACAAGGGATGACCAAGGGCGATGAGCTGGCGCTTGAGCTGTTTGCGATTAGACCGGATGTACAAGGAAAAGGGATCGGGAAAAAGCTGTTTATTGAGATGATGAAGGTCTCTTATGAGAGAGGGCATCGTTTTATTTCTGCCGGAACACAGCTGCATAACACAACCGCCATTCAACTGTATGAAAAGATGGGATTTAGAACAACAAATGCCTTCTTGTATTACCATGTATGGCCGAAAAAAGGAGAGAGATAAGATGGCGCATTTCTACATTGGAGATCGCAAAGTGGGGGATGGCGCGCCTGTCTTTATCATTGCAGAGGCAGGCATTAACCATGATGGAAAGCTGGATCAGGCGCTTGCTTTAATTGATGTGGCAAAAGAAGCAGGTGCCGATGCAGTGAAGTTTCAAATGTTCCAAGCTGATCGGATGTATCAAAAGGAACCAGGTTTATACGAAACAGCCAAGGGAGAAGAGGTGTCCATTTTTTCCTTAGTCGAACAAATGGAGCTGCCGCCAGAATGGCTGCCGGTGTTATTAACCCGCTGTGAGGAAAAAGGGCTAATATTTTTAAGCACAGTGTGTGACGAAGAATCTGCGGATTTATTAAATCAAACCGATCCACCAGCTTTCAAACTGGCATCCTATGAAATCAATCATTTGCCTCTTTTGCGTCACACAGCTTCTTTTCAAAAGCCCATCATTTTCTCAACAGCCGGGGCCACTATTGCAGATGTTCATGAAGCATATGAGGCGGTTACAAGCGTGCAAAACGATCAGGTCGCCATCATGCATTGCGTCGCAAAGTATCCAGCACCTAGAGCTTATACGAATCTTCGTGTGCTCCAAACCTTAGCCGCCGCTTTTCCTGAGGCAGTCATCGGCTTTTCCGATCATAGTGAGCATCCTACTGAAGCCCCTGTTGCTGCTGTGAAGCTTGGGGCAGCCATGATTGAAAAGCATTTTACGATAGATAAGACGCTGCCTGGCGCCGATCATTCCTTTGCACTCGATCCCGAAGAATTAAAGGAAATGGTTCAGCATATTCGAGCGGCAGAAAAGGACCGAAATCAATCAGAAACAGACGCTCATTCTGTGTCAGAGGAGCTCCTTGGCAGTTCTTTTAAAACGACAACAGCCATTGAAGGGCAGATTCGTGAATTTGCGTATCGAGGGATTTTTACGACAAAAGGGATTGCAAAGGGCGAGACATTGACCGAAGAAAATCTAGCCGTATTACGTCCAGGACAAAAAAGCCAAGGTCTGCATCCGCGGTACATGGAGATTTTACTTGGCGTCAAGGCTGTCAGAGACATTCCAGCCCATACAGGGGTTTCGTGGAAAGATGTGCTCATGCAGGAGTCTACAAATGATCAATGATGTGCTCTTTGTCATACAGGCTAGAATGGGCTCAACAAGACTGCCAAAAAAGGTGATGAAGCCGATCGGAGGTATGGCATTGATCGATTTCATCGTTGAACGGGTAAAGCAATCAGATCATTACAATCACAAAACGCAGAACCTCATGATCGCCACAACAGTCGAAGCAGAAGATGATCTATTGGCTCATTATTGTTTATCAAAGGGCTATAAGGTATTTCGTGGCAGTGAGATGGATGTATTGCAGCGATTCGCAAAGATAGCTCAACATTTTCAACCACAAACCATTGTACGTTTAACGGGAGATAATCCATTTATAGATCCGGCGCTTTTGTCGAAAATGCTTGAAGAACATAGACGGAAGAAGGCTGATTATACGTATACGACTGGAACGCCACTCGGTATTTCCGGGGAAATGATCGACGCATCCATTTTACGTGAAATCGACAATTTTCCCCTTACGCAGCCGGAGCGTGAGCATGTCACGCTGTATATCCGAAAGCATCCTGATCGATTTCAACTGCAATTATTCACACCGCCCAAAGAACTCGCATATCCTGCTTATCGATTCACGATTGATACAGAAGAAGATTATGTATTTGCTACCCGTTTACTTGAGAAAGCCGGTGGATCTATTACTGTGCCTACGGCTGAGCTTATCGCCATTTGTGAACAAGACCCTAATATTGTTCGGTTGAATCAATTTGTGAGACAGAAGGATGCTGAATGAATAAAAAAATCATGATTGTTGTGTACGGTGGTTTTTTAAGAGGGATGGGGCATGTCGTTAGAATGAAACGGCTGGCAAAGGAACTGATTCAAGAAGGAAACGACTTATATTTTTATACAAATGAACAGATTTGTGTAGAAATGCTCTCGCATCCAGCATGGCACGTTCATTTGGTGCAGGAATCAAACGTATTCCTTCAAATGGAGCAGGACATAAAAGAGCTAAATCCTAATCTTCTGCTAATCGATGTCCTTGATTGTGACCTTCAGTTCCTTCGATCGATCAAAGCGTCCTCCAGAAATGCAAAACTGGTCTTATTTGAAGAAGAAAGAACAGAAGCTTGCCAGCTTGCTGATGCTGTCGTAAACGGCATTTATGGTGGACTGGATGAAAAGCACCTGCAAGTAAATGGAACGGACTACTTTTATGGAACACCTTATTTATTGTTAGATCACGAGATCAGCAAATTAAAAGACTCATATGAGGTTCGCAAAGAATGTAAGAAGGTGGTGATCAGCCTTGGAGGCAGTGATCCAAGCGGATTATTAACAAAGGCTGTATCAGCACTTCTCGAAGCTTGCCATTTACACATTCTAGCGGTTACAGGAAAAGCCTCTCGCATCGAAGAAGAAATCGAGGCTGCACATATTCAATTCATTCGTCATACGGATCAATTACCTGCCCGTCTTGCAGAAGCCGATCTAGCGATTGTTGCTGGCGGGATGACGTTATATGAGGCCGTTTGTATCGGAGTGCCCAGCATTGTCCTTTCGCAAGTAGACCACCAAGCAGTAACAGCCACTCGTTTTGCACAAAAGGGAGCCTGTCACCATCTTGGATTAGGTCGCCTTGTGGATGAAAAGGATATATGGCGTGCTACTCGCAGACTATCCGGCAGCTACTTTCTCCGCAGGAGCATCCATCTCAATGGACGGTCACTCATTGATGGAAAAGGAACCGAACGAGTGAAAAACATTCTTATACACCTCATGAATCATCACCAAAAAGAACATAAGGATGTGTAGATGTGAAGGGAGTTATTTTAGCAGGAGGAAAGGGATCACGACTGGCACCTTTAACAAAGATTTTCAATAAGCATTTATTGCCGGTTGGCCCATATCCGATGATTTATTGGTCATTGTTCAAATTGAAAGAAGCGGGAATATTGGATGTAATGGTCATATCACAAGCAGAACAAATCCCGCTGTTTCAAAAGCTACTTGAAGGCGATCAGGAACTAGGGATGAACATTGTGTATCAGGTCCAGCCTGAAGCTTCTGGAATTTCGGACGGCTTATCCTACGCAAAGCCCTTTGTAGAAGGGGAAAAGTTTGTGCTAATGCTTGGTGATAATGTATTTGAGGATTCGCTAACCCCTTTTGTTGAAGCCTTTCAGCAGCAAGAAAGCGGAGCGAAGGTTCTGTTGAAAGAAGTGGCAGATCCAAAGCGGTTTGGTATTGCAGAAATTGATGCCACCCACCACCGAATTTTATCAATTGAGGAAAAACCGGAGCATCCGCGTTCATCCTACTGCGTCACGGGTATCTATTTTTATGATCAAGAAGTCTTTCAATATATTGAGAAAATCTCGCCGTCAGATCGAGGCGAATTAGAGATTACAGATGTAAACAATCTCTATATCTCAAATAGCCAGCTGACCTATGATATGTTAAAAGGGTGGTGGATTGATGCAGGAACACATGAATCTCTCCACCAAGCATCGACGAAAATGTTTGAAACGATGAAGAAAAAAGAGGGATACGAATGACGAAGTCTTATTTAATTACAGGCGGAGCTGGATTTATTGGACTGAATTTTGTGAAGCTGTTGCTTCAGGAAACAGATGTCCGGCTCACTGTTTTTGACAAGTTAACATATGCCAGTCATCCAGAGGAGATGGAGGAATTATTAAAGCTGTCTCATTTTCGTTTTATTCAAGGGGATATCGCTCTTCAACATGAGCTAGATCAAGCGTTTGATGAAGTCTATGATGCCATCATTCATTTTGCAGCGGAATCCCATGTTGATCGCAGTATTGAATCGGCAGAGCCTTTTATTCAAACAAATGTCCTCGGTACCTATCGTATGCTTGAAGCGGTCTTAAAAGGAAAGGCGAAAAAACTTATTCATATTTCAACAGATGAAGTATATGGAGATTTGGAACTGAATGATCCGGCTTTCACAGAACAAACACCACTTTCACCGAATAATCCTTATTCAGCAAGCAAGGCAAGCTCAGACCTGCTTGTAAAATCTTATATCCACACTCACCAATTACCCGCAATGATCACAAGATGTAGCAACAACTATGGGCCGCATCAGCATGAAGAGAAATTAATACCGACGATTATTAGAAAAGCAATCAATGGAGAAAAGATCCCGATTTATGGAGACGGCAAGCAGATTCGCGATTGGCTGTATGTAGAGGATCATGCGAGAGCTGTAAAGCAGGTCCTTGAAAACGGAACAGCTGGGCAAGTGTACAATATTGGCGGCGGCAACGAGAAAACGAATCTCGATTTAACCAAAACCATTCTGACGCAGCTCGGGATCAGTCATGACCGTATTGCGTTTGTTGAAGACCGTAAAGGACATGACAGACGGTATGCGATTGACGCCAGTAAGCTAAAACGGGAGCTTGGCTGGACGCAGGAGACATCATTTGAAGCAGGTATTGAAAAAACGATCAATTGGTATCATGCCAAATATGATCAGAGCGAAGAAGGGTGACGGATGAAAGTTTTAATCACCGGTGCAGGCGGGCAACTAGGGAAAGAATTGAGCAGACAGCTCAAGGAGAAAGACATCACCATCATTGCCTTAACGAGGAGCATGCTCAATATCGCAGACCAGCAAGCAGTCAGACACGCGATGAGACACTTTCGCCCTAATATTGTTGTCAGTGCAGCAGCATATACCTCTGTAGATCAGTGTGAAACAGAAACGGAAAAGGCGTATCTTGTTAATGGCATTGGCGCCTACTATACAGCGCTGGAGGCTAAGAACATAGGGGCTGATGTGCTACATGTCAGTACAGATTATGTGTTTGACGGGCAAGCAGACACGCCTTACCAAGTCGATGCACAGCCAGATCCTCACACCATTTATGGAAAAAGTAAAAAGCTTGGTGAGGAATTGCTTCATCTTGTATCAGACGAAGTGAAAATTATCCGTACATCGTGGCTATACGGACATGAGGGACATAATTTTGTGAATACCATCCTTCGGCTCGCAGAAACAAAGGATCATTTGCGCATCGTGAATGACCAAATAGGCTCACCTACTTATACAAAAGATGTCGCAGAGGCCATCATTCATTTATTTGATCAACAGGCAGGAATTTATCATGTCAGTAACCGAGAAAGCTGTTCCTGGTTTGACTTTGCGTCAGAAATTGTGACAAAAAGCGGCCTGTCTACGACCATTGAGCCAATTTCCACAGAAGAGTACGGCTTCCAAACACCTCGTCCAGCCTATTCTGTGTTAGACCTTCAAGCGATTGAAGCCACAGGCTGGAAGCCGAGACATTGGAAGGATGCGCTTCACGAATTTTTGCAGAAAGAAGGGAGATGGCATCAGCATGATTGATGGTGTACAAACGAAAAAACTCATGAAACATTGTGATGATCGCGGCTTTTTTGCAGAGCTCATTCGAGATGATGAGCCCATGCTGCAACGTTTTGGGCAGGCATCGTGGTCGAAAAGCTTTCCAGGTGTGATCAAAGCCTTTCATTATCATGAAAAGCAAGATGACGTTTGGTTTTTCCCGGCAGGTCATGCTCAGGTCGTTTTATACGATTTGCGTGAGGACTCTCCTACAAAGGGTCAAACCGATGTGTATTATATGGGGGAAGACAATCCAATGCTCCTCCTCATCCCAAAGGGTGTCGCACATGGCTACCGGGTACTAGGCGAGACGCCGCTGCAAATTGTCTATTTCACGACAGAATCCTATGACCCGAAAAACCCAGATGAAAAGAGAATCGCTTGGAATGACGAGACAATCGGATTTGATTGGGAAACGACATTTAAATAAAGAACAAAGGCCTTTCGCAGGAGAAAGGTCTTTTTTTGTTGAAATACATTCTATAAGTGTCATTTTATGTATTTTTATAAGTTAAGCAGAAAAGGGATGTGGATGAGTTTGTCTAAAAGAATTGCATTTGTAACAGGGGCAAGTACAGGGATTGGAAAGGCAATCGCCATAAAGCTTGCCGCCCAGGACCATGTAAAGGTCATCATCAATTCTAGAAATCAATCCTTACTAGAAGATGCGCGGCAGCATATTGAGCGTATGGCAGAAACAAAGGAGCCAGTGTCTCTTTTCTGTGGTGATATGTCGCATGAAGGAGTGCGAGCTGAGGCCTTTTCGGCAATAGATCAAGAGTTTGGCAGACTGGATGTGTTGATTAATAACATTCCAGGAGGGAAGCCAGATACTTTTAATTCATGTGAAAGTGAGCAGATGCTGGCAGCATTTTCTCAGAAAGCCCTAGCGTACATTGATATGATGAAACGTGCGGCAGCGATGATGAAAAGACATGAATATGGCCGGATCATTCAAATTGTCGGGAACCTTTGGAAGGAACCTGGTGATCAAATGTTTACGAACAGTATGATGAATGCAGCGATTATCAATGCTAGTAAAAATGCAGCCACACAGCTTGCGCCTTCAGGGATCACAGTGAATTGTTTAAACCCAGGATTTATTGCTACAGATCGATATGAACAGTTTATCGAAAACATGATGCGTGAGCAGTCATTATCACGGGAAGAAGCTGTACAGGCTGTTGCGTCAGGAATCCCGATGCAAAGAGTAGGTTCAGCGAGTGAAATGGCTTCATTGGCGGCATTTATTGCTTCAGAGGAAGCCTCGTATCTCACCGGACAGCAAATATCTGTCGATGGTGGTTCGATGAAAAGTATATAAATATGAAAAACCCGCTATATGCGGGTTTTTTGATGAAAACGAATCGGCAGTATATGCAGCCGATCGATAAAAAGGGCAAGCTGTTCAATTGGCGCCACCATTGAGATGCGGACATGATGTCTTCCTTGTGTTCCAAACACACCCCCAGGCGTCACGACGACATTTGCATGCTCGAGTAAATAGTCGGCAAATGCATGAGAATCCTCGAAATCATCAGGAATCGGTGCCCACAAATAAAAGGCGCCGGCTGGACGTTCAATGGTCCAGCCAAGCTGCTTCTCCGCTTGACGGATGAAGAAAGCCATTCGTTCAATGTAGACTTCTTTCAATGATTGAATATGACAGTCATCACTTTGTAAAGCGACGGTGGCGGCATGTTGAAATCCACCATACATACTGACAAACACATGATCCTGGAAGGCGTTAATGGCATGAATGATGTCCTCATTGCCTACAGCAAAAGCGACTCTCCATCCTGCCATATTGAATGTTTTGGATAAAGAATATAATTCCACTCCTACGTTTTTCCCAAGAGGAGCCTTTAGAAAGCTCACTGGTTTTTGCTCATAATGAAAGGAACCATAAGCAAAATCATGAATCACATGCAGATCGTGAGCGGACGCAAATTCTGCAGCCTCTTCAAAAAAAGCTTCATTCGCCACAGCACCAGTTGGGTTATTCGGATAATTTAAGAAAAGCACCTTTGCCTTTTTTAACACGTCTGGATCAATTGAAGAGAAATTCGGCAAATAACCATTTTTCTTTTCAAGCTGGATGCAATGTGGCTTTGCGTCCGCCATCAAGATACCTGAATGATATTCTGGGTATCCCGGATCGGGGACGAGGGCAATGTTCCCTGGATCAAGCAGGCACTGACTCATCACATAAAGCCCTGTTTTTCCTCCATTGAAAAGGGCAATTTCCTTCTTCGGGTCAACCTCAATGCCGAATTCCTTTCTGTAGAAATCTGCAATGGCTTGCTTGAAAAAGTCAAAGCCTCTAAAAGGTGCATATTGCTGAAATTGCAAAGAGCCTGCTGCCTCTTGAAGGGCATTCACAATGTGCGCCGGAGTAGGAAGATCAGGATTTCCCTGACCAAGGTTCACAATGTTCGCTCCGTGTTGTGTTTTATGCGCAATTTTCTCAAATACGGTTCCAAATTTTTGTTCTGGCAGCCGTTCAATCATGTTAGATGGTAAGATCTTCACCACGACATCCTCTCTTTCTTATCCCTTCACTAATTCATCCATTAACTGAATGGCTGCCTGCTTTTGAATGTTACGGATGGAGGCGGCAACATCCTGAGAAGACGACCCTTTTAATTCAAGAGACACGATGCCATTAAATGCTTCAAATAAAGATAGATCTACAAAGGTTCCTTTAGGTGGGACAGATTCGCTGATGATGACAGTATCTCCAACTAAAGTGTCCTGCGGAATATGCACATGATCAATGGTGATGTGTGTGGCCTCAGGCGGAATGTGTCCGCTCTCTTTGAAATGCTGAGGGTATAAATGACAGTCTGCTACATAATGCGTATGTCCAGAAAGTAGTTCTTTTGGCAAATTAGCTTTTTTTCCATCGACTAATACATCAATCAGCAACTTAGCCATATCCACCCCAAAGACCTTTTTGATATTCGGAATCATATTCCAGCCAGCAAATCTAGCTGCTGATTCGATCAGTCCGGTTTCTCGATGTTTCATAAGCTTGATTTCTGTATGAGTGGCACAGTTTTCAAGACCTAATCCTTCATTTGCTTTCTTCGCTGCCTCAATGATGATTTGCTGTGCTTCATTGTCTAGGATCGACGGAGTGATATGAGCCGTTTCTGTAAAGCCGATTTGAGGGGTCTTATCATGAATGACAAAAGGGATATATTCACCCTCAACAACTAATCCTTCTACACTGACATAATCAGAATAGCCGTCGTCTTGATACCAATCCTCGTAAGCCCCCTCTAAGTACGTTTCAGCGACAAACGGTGCTTCATACGTCACAGCGTTTGGAACGGGAATGGTTTGCAAATAGGATTGTACGTTTAAAAAGAGATCATCACTGCCGGATCGGTCATGAAAAAGGGTCACGCCAATGGAGCTTGCTAAATATGTAGGCTTTAAAATAAGCGGTGTACCAATATGTTCAATGGCTTGCTGAAAATCAGCTAAAGTCGTGACAGGCTGAGTTTTTACTGCTTTGACCCCAGCCGCGTTGAATGCAGCCCTCATTTGGCTTTTATCACGCGCTAATTCAGCCGCCTTTACCCCAGCGCCGCGCAGCCTAAGTCGCTCAGCGGCTTTTGCCATTGGTGCAATGAATAATTCATTATTGGTGGTGATCGCATCCGCTTTGAAAAAGGAAGCGACGCGAACTAGGTCGTCCACCACCTCTTCCTCGGATTTTAGATAATCATCATGTGCCCAGTAAATCGAATCTGGGTGTTCAAAAGAAGGGTTTTTGTCAAAATAATCTCGATCTTTGATGACCGCAATAGAGTATTTTTCGATTAGCTCAGCGTGTCCCTTTGTAATAGCAAAAGGTCTCGGGATATAAGAAACGATATGATACGATGCAGCCACGCTTTCGTAAAACATATGGGGCGGGCATCCTCCTAGATCAGCAATGACAAGTACGGTTTTTTTACTCAATGAAAGCACTCCTTTTTATCTAGCGGTGTAACCGCCATCTGCTGTGACAACACTTCCAGTCATATAGCTGGATAGATCAGAGGCGAGAAACAGCATGACGCTCGCAATTTCTTCGGGTTTTCCGAGACGAAGTAATGGGTTCACCTTTGCTTTTTCCTTTTTAACAACCTCAAGGCTTTCTGAATGATTGTCTGAAAAGGATTTTTCATTTAATGGTGTATCAATAATGCCTGGGGCGATACAGTTCACTCTGATTTGATGGGCGGCATAGTCGACCGCCATCGATTTGGTGAGCTGGATGACACCGCCCTTTGTTGCGTTATAGGCAGGGATGTCAGGCCAGCCGACAAGACCCCCGACAGATCCGGTATTGATAATACTTCCGCTTTTTTTTTCAAGCATATGCGGCAAAGCATGCTTACTCATGAGAAATACACCCGTCAGGTTGACCTGTACAATGTGGTTCCAATCCTCTAGTGTCATCTCGTGAACGGGAGAGACAATTTCAATGCCTGCATTGTTAATCAGCACATCGATTGTCCCAAACTGGGTCAGCACAGACTGAACGGTTTTTTGACAGTCAGACTCATTCGTAATATCTGTTTTGAAAAACGCAACATGCTCGTGCGCCAATGATTCGACGAGCTGTTTGCCGCTTTTTTCATTGATGTCAGCCACTGCGACTTTTGCTCCGTGCTCAAGGAAAAGCTTGACTGCAGCAAGCCCAATTCCCGATGCACCTCCTGTAATCAGGACGACTTTTCCATCGAGGTTCATTTCTTCACCTTAGACGCTTTTGGCTTCAACCGATTATAGCGGGGAGGGAAGAAGAGATTAATAGACTTTGATGCTTCCAGCTTTGGATTTATCGCACCGTGGTCTTCCCTAGGGTCACAAAAGTAGGTAGTACCAAATTCCATTTTCTCTGTAAAGCCTTCAATCGTCATATCATAACCTCCGCTAATGCAAATGCCGATTTGTTCATTCCGGTGTTTGTGAAAAGGCATTTCTCCGCCATTTCCAGGAATGTTGGCTATCATGAGCTCCATCCAATCCTCAACAAAAAAGGTCACTTCCATGCCAGGAAGTAAATCTCGTGTTTTGAAAATGTCTAAGAAATAAGTAGGAGGCGCCGTGTATTCCTCGCCATCTTTTAATCTCTTAATATCAATAGCAATCACTTCTTCATCTGTCAGGTTAGAAGCGCCGTGAGGGACAAAAGGTGGTGCGATATACGCTGATTCTAAAGGGGTAAGCAATTGGGTCGATGGGCCGACTGTCATTTGAAGCTCGCCTTTTAATACGATGCCGATTTGTGCTTCGGGATGCTCGTGAGGTTTAATGATCGTGTGAGGAGGGACGTATGAGATGAGCACTTCCGTATCACCTCTGACCGTGGAATATTGTGTGACACCATTCTCCCATTCTATTTTTTTGGCTTGTGGAAAATATCGTTCTTGCGTTTTTTGTTCAGTTTGCATATTATATCTCTCCTTTTCCGAATATGGACCAGCTCATAGGAATACTTTTAAACGTTCGAACGAAGGTGAGGCCATATGTGGCTCTGGCTACCTCATTGGTTAAAGCGAAATCAAATTCGCCGTCTCTTACTTTTTGTGCGGCAGTACTTGTCGAATTGACTAGCTCAAATTCAGCATTTTGGTGAATGAAATATTGAATCAAATTGACAGGTGCAGGGTGAGAGACAATTTTTAAATGGTGAAGCATTTGTTCTTGAAATGGAAAATCTGGTCTGACAGCCAAGCCATACATGGGTGTGTCACATCTGAAAATTTGTAAGAGCTGCAGGTCAGGTCTCATGTAGAAGTGTTTGATTCCTTCGTATGCGTGTGGAACGAGAGTGTATTGGAGTGCGTGAGAGAGAGTATGTTCAATGCAAGTTTCGAATGTGTCATAAAGGGATAGTTTCGTATGAGTGCCGAGAGTAGTGGTGGAATGAGAGATGAAGTGTTTTGCTGCGTATTCACTGCTTGTCCCCTTAGGGCCTAGTGTATTGACTGTAAACATCTTAGGTGAAACGATGGGCTCTTCTTTGAAATGAAAAACATCATTCTTTAAGATCATGTTTACCATCCAATCTTTTTCAAATTTTTACTAGATTATAAAAAATAAAATTGGCAATTGTCAACAAAATTTATAAAAAATGTATTTTATGATGATATTAAAAATTGATCTAAAAAACTGCACATACCTAGATGTGCAGTGAATTGAACTTACGTTTCAAATGTGTTTTTATGTTTCTGCTGTAAGGTTCGTTCACGTTTATAGCTGACGAAGCTAATAAGAAAACCAACAAGCGTAACGAGAGCACATACAAGCCCTACCGTATGATAGCCGAAATGGACATAGACAGGTCCCATAAGAGCGGAACCAAGCATAACGGCAAGATTGGACGCAAGGCTGTAAAAAGCCATCACTTTGCCTCGGTGGGTTTGGGAGCAGTCACTTAGAACAGTGCTCAAAAGCGTGACAGATAAACTTTGCATGGCACCCCAAATAAATAGGGCAAAAATCAGCAATGTCCATGAGAAAGGAGCATAAGGAAGTAAGGCGAGAACGAGCGTAATGCCGCCCAGCACAAAGAAAAGAGAACGAGTTTTGCCAAACCAGTCTGCTAATTTCCCTGTAAATACACTCATGGAAAAACCGACACCGTAAGCCATGATCAGAAGTCCTGCCGTCGATTGCCCTCCAGAAAACAAACTTTGTAGATACGCTCCTAAAAACGAGTACATGCCATAAAATCCAAGCATATTACAAAATGTCACGGTCAAATAGGCGGGGACACGATCAATTTTCAAAGCTCCCCATAAAGAGCCAGCTTTCTCCCTAGCTTGAGGTGTTCCTGTATTCGCTGTGGCGGTTTGTTTACGAGATTCAAGGATGACGAGCAGCAGGACAATGAGACTCATGATGGCGAAAATCCAAAAGGTCCATCGCCAGTTTAAACTCTGCCCGATGAAGGCGCCAATTGGTACACCAAGGACAAGAGAAAGAGACCAACTCGACACAATGAGCCCCATCACTTTGCCTCGATATTCATAAGGAACCCGGTCACCCACGAGCGCATAGGCTGTTGGCACAAATACACCGGTCGCCAGCCCAGAAATAGCACGGCCTGCAAAAAATACGGCCAGATTCGGGGCAGCCGCACACATTACGGTGCCAATCAAAAAGAAAGAAAGCCCGATAATCAGGCATAGCTCCCTTGAATACCGGTCCCCTAAAGGAACAAGCAGCGGGGCTCCAACCAGCACAGCTAACCCATAAATGCTGATGGAAAGGGCGAGAATATCAAGAGAGTGCTGAAAAGAGTTTGATAAATCAGGCAGCAGTGGTGAAATCACCAGTTCTTCCGATCCCGCCGCAAAGACGCCAAGTGTGAGCGCAATGGCAAGTGTGATGGGAAATGTTTTAGAAGCCTGGCTGTCTAAAGATTCTTTCATCAGGTGATCCCTCCAAACTTGCTTTTTCATTCAATTCCGTTAAAATAAATTCTACCATTATTTAGTTTTATTTTACATTTCGCATCATAAGTATTATCATAAAATACTTTTCAAATGGAACGATTTTTGGATAGGAGAGGTACGAATGAAAATCACCGATGTTGATGTGCATATTTTAAATGAATTGAAAGAAGATGCCCGCTTATCTATGAGGGAATTGTCCAAAAGAGTCAATTTATCCGCCCCTGCGGTAGCAGAAAGAGTGCGTAAATTAGAAGATGCAGGGATTATCGAAGGGTATTCGGTTCAGGTTAACTATAAAAAATTAGGGCTTATGATTGACTGCCTGCTGGAAGTCACAGTGCTAAACGGGGAGTATCAACGTTTTGTGGCTTTTATGAATCAGCACCCACGCGCTTTTTTTGCTTATCGAGTGGCAGGGCAGTCATGCTTTTTCATTAAGCTGTCAGTCGCTTCCCTTGAAGAAATTGAAGCCTTTATTCAGGCAGTGTCTGGGTTTACAAAAACAGTATCTCATATCGTCTTATCAGGGCACTCTTTTTCTCATCCCATTCAGGAACGTGTGAAACAAATAGAAGAGCCAGAAATGACCGTGGTGAAGTAAAAAAGGACCTGACTCAGGCCCTTTTTGTTCGTTTATCTGACTGATAGCTCATGATCGTAATGATAAGTCCAATGAAGGTTACAGCTGCAGCAAATAACGGAACAAGCTGTAAATGTGTGATTTCGATGGCAAGACCGCCAAGCGCTGCACCGCCGGCATTCCCGATAATGGCTGAGGGCATATATAGAAAATAAAATTCTGTATTCCAAGATATCTTAAACAGACTAAATATATTTATAAAAATGTGAATTGTTAATAAGGTATTATGGCTGATGTGAGTTTGTTGATTGTGGATTTATATTAATCTTTAAACTCATGTTTCTAAAAAAATAACCTTTTTTTATAGTAATAATTTGAGATTAGAGGAGTTAATTCTTTTGAAGCTTTTAAAAGTAATAGATTACGCAGCATTAATGGATATGCACAGAACAAGGAGCAAAGAAAGTCACTATAATAATTTGCCTATTGACGTTGGTAATAGGGATCATTTTTTTAGTGCTCAGCCAATTGATTTAGAATTTCAAATCAATAACCATACAGCAAACTTAAAAAGTGGGATATTTTCTTTTCATTCAAGCATCAGATCTGGTGTAGATAGGAATGACAAGGTTACTGGGGAAGTGTTTTTACGAAAAGAGTCTAAGCACAAGCCCAATATAATCTTCGTACATGGATGGCGCATGGATTCATACGACAGGATTAAGAAGATTTATCACGATAAAATCGTTAAAAATTATGATTGGAATATGTATTACTACACGCTGCCTTATCATTTCGATAGGGAACCACAAAATTCAACATATTCAGGTGAACACATGATTAGCGCCAATATAAGTCGAACAGTGCAATCCTCCCAGCAAGCTATTGTTGAACTTAGAGGGCTGATTAAATGGATTAAGGAAAATGAAGGTGGGGAAATAATCGTAGTTGGTATTAGTTTAGGAGGGTGGCTAACAAACTTATTAGCAACAGTCGAGAAAGACGTGAATATTGTTGTATCAGCTTTTTATGCGAATAATATTGCGCATTCCATCTGGAACACTCTTCCTGGGAAGTATATACGAAGAGATCTGGAGGAACATGGAACAACGTATGAAGAACTCGACAAAGCTTGGGACATTATGAACCCTAGTAAAGCAAAACTTCTCATAGACAAAGAAAATGTACTCTTAATATCAGGAAAATATGACATGTATATCGACATAAACGATGCTGATACTCTGTGGAATAGCTGGAATCAACCTAAAAGGCACGTATACAGTTGTGGGCATGCTGGAATTGTTCTATCTAGAAAGAGAATAGCAGCTGACACACTTCAATTTATTGAAAGTAGGCTAAAGAAATAAAATGATGTTCATCCTAACTGCATTGCTGAGGGCCGTATACGGAATTTTCTCAATGGCAAACACATCATGTAGTTCTTTCTTTATGGGTCTTACACTATGTCTTTATTTCAATAGGTTTGATGGTTTATGCAGTATATACAGAAAAGAGTATAACAAGCAAAAGACAAAAGGTTTATACATGTCTAGTTATTGTTCCAACACTTGATGACAAATTCAGTCATACCAATCGAAAACGCACCGAGCGTTAAAGTAAAAATAGCGATGGGGAAGTTTTTCATGATGTGATCACCTTTCTAAAAAATACATAAAAAGGCTTCGGAAAGATCCGAAGCCTTAAGAGTTTATCATACATGAAAATAAGACGCCAGCTGCTCGTTTGCTAAGCGGTTTCCGACAAAGAAGGAACCAAATTCGCCGTAGCGTGCACTGACTTCATCAAAGCGCATTTCATAAACCAATTTTTTGAATTGAAGCACATCGTCAGAGAAAAGAGTGACGCCCCACTCATAATCATCAAAACCGACGGAGCCTGTAATGATCTGCTTTACTTTACCAGCATAGCTGCGGCCGATTAAGCCATGGCTTCTCATGAGTGATTTACGCTCATCCATAGAGAGCATGTACCAGTTGTCGTTGCCGGAACGTCTTTTATCCATTGGATAGAAGCACACGTATTGAGAAGAAGGGAGCTCTGGGTATAGACGTGCACGTACATGCGGGTTCTCGTAAGGGTCTCCGCCATCTCCGCCTCCTGCTAAGTAGTTGCTAAGTTCAACAACTGAAACGTATGAATAAGCTGGGATCGTAAACTCTGCTAGTCGTGTCTTGTTGAATTCAAGTTCAATTTCACCCAGTTCTTCCATGGTTGGACGCAAAATCATGAGCATAATATCTGCTTTTTGGCCGACAATACTATAGATTGTTTGGCTTCCAGCCTTATCGTGCTCAGCTGTTTTCCATTTTTCTAATAGACCTGTGAACTCATGAAGAATCGCTTGGCGCTCATCACTTGTCAGCAGCTTCCAAGCTGTCCAGTCAAAGGTTCTAAAATCATGCAGTGCATACCAGCCGTCTAGTGTTTGAGCTGCTTCATTGGTTGTATGTTGTTCGCTCATTTATTTCACTCCTATTTACAGTTTTCCATCTGTTCCAACTATAACATAGTTTGTCCAAATGGAGATGTGATCAAAACTTGAACGACGAAGTCAGCTTTTATGGAAATTGATTAAATTAGTTTGAAAAATATGAATTTAATTTGTAAGCGCTATAATGTAAGTTGGTAGTTTGAATTTATGTAGAAGAAGAGTATGCTTGAAAGAGAACGCTTTTTTTGTAAAATCAAGGAGGGTATATAAGTGGCAGATATTTTTTCAACAGTTCAGGAAAAGGTTGCAGGTAAAGGAGTAAAGATCGTTTTTCCTGAGGGAATGGACGAACGCATTCTAACAGCCGTTCAAAAACTAGCAGATGGCAAAGTCTTGCAGCCAATTGTTGTAGGTAAAACACAAGAAGTTGAAGCAAAAGCAAAAGAATTAGGTCTTACACTTGATGGTGTTGACGTGTATGATCCTCATACATATGAAGGTTTTGAAGAGCTTGTACAAGCTTTCGTAGAAAGACGTAAAGGCAAAGCAACAGAAGAGCAAGCAAGAAAAGCATTACTAGATGAAAACTACTTCGGTACGATGCTTGTGTACAAAGGTCTTGCAGACGGACTTGTGAGCGGTGCAGCACACTCAACTGCTGACACAGTACGCCCAGCACTTCAAATCATTAAAACAAAAGAAGGCGTAAAGAAAACATCTGGCGTCTTCATCATGGCTCGTGGCGAAGAGCAATATGTGTTTGCTGATTGTGCAATCAACATTGCACCAGATAGCCAAGATCTAGCTGAAATTGCGATCGAAAGTGCAAACACAGCCAAAATGTTCGACATCGAACCACGTGTGGCAATGCTTAGCTTCTCTACTAAAGGCTCAGCAAAATCAGACGAAACAGAAAAAGTTTCTGAAGCAGTTCGTATTGCAAAAGAAAAGGCACCTGAGCTTGTACTTGATGGAGAATTCCAATTTGATGCAGCTTTCGTTCCTTCAGTAGCAGCGAAAAAAGCACCAGATTCCGTCATTAAAGGCGATGCTAGCGTATTTGTTTTCCCTAGCCTAGAAGCTGGAAACATCGGCTACAAAATTGCACAGCGCTTAGGTAACTTTGAAGCTGTAGGTCCAATCTTGCAAGGCTTAAACCAACCAGTAAATGACCTTTCAAGAGGCTGTAATGCTGAAGACGTTTACAACCTTGCGCTTATCACAGCAGCTCAAGCACTATAAAATAGCATCTCGGCTAAAGCAGTCAGCGCGATAGATTCGTGCTGGCTGTTTTTTTATTTTGGACAAATGTGTACAATATAGAAAGAAAACAATCTGATCGTAGATAAAGCCGATAGGATGGGCAGGTGCTAAAATGGAGGATTTAATACATAAGCTTCAGCATAAGGTCGCTTTTTTAACCGATGCACAGAGGAAAATTGCAGATTATATCGTACAACATCCAATGGAGGTCGCTTTTTTAACTGTCGATAAATTGGCGTCAAAAGTCGGGACGAGTACAGCAACCATCATGCGCTTCTCTGCTGCTGTGGGGTATTCTGGTTTTTCTGAGTTTCAAAAAGAGCTTCAATCAGCGATGAAGCATAAAGCTGACCCTCAAACAAGACTTGAGGCGAATCTCAAGCATTCAAATAAGAGTAAGCTCCTGCATAACCATGTAGAATTGCAATTTCAAAATATCCAGTACGCATTGGACAATATCACGGAAGAAACCTTTCAGCAAATTGTTGGGAAAATAGCCAATGCGCGCCACGTTTTGTGTACAAGTGTCCGAAGTGGAAGACCTGTTGGCGAATACATGTCGTTAGGAATCAATCGGCTATTGGGGAATTGCCAGTATATTGATGCAGATCAAAGTGACTGGGTGGATGATTTGGTTCATTTCAACTCGAGTGATTTCATTATAGCGGTCAGCTATCCGCGTTATGCAAAGCGTATGAAGGATTTGATGGAAGCAGCAAAGTCTTATGGGGTGGAAGTCCTTTTAATTACAGACAGCTACAGCTCTCCACTAACTAAATATGCACAATATGTATTACCGTGTTCCTCAGCAAGTGTAGGCTCTCATAACTCTGTCGTATCTGCTATCTTTATCGTCGATTTCATCTTAAGTGCATTAGCGATGAATGATCCAGAAAGAACAAAACCACGTTTAGATCAAATCAATCATATGTTAACGAAAATGAGTTATCACACAACACAATAGTCGTGTGGGGACTCATTTTTTATTTTTTTGAAAGCGCTTTACTAATTAAAAATGAGATGGTATGATCATATCACGAAAGTAATATATATTACTTTAAATGAATTAAATGTAATGAATATAACTCGAAGGGGATGATGGAAACAATGAGTACTGTTCATTTCGTGTCAAATGATCTTATAGCTAGGGCAAGAAAGCTTAACTCAACCTTGTTGTCAGACGTGATGGGATGCACCGGCGCGATGGATCATCAAATCAAACCAGTTGCGAGAGGCATGAATGTAGTCGGCACAGCTTTTACCGTGAGCTTACGGCCAGGAGATAATCTGTTTCTTCACCAAGCGATTTATTCTGCACAAGTAGGCGATGTACTCATCGTTGATGGGAAAGATCATAGGGGTCACGCATATTTAGGAGAATTGATGGCCGGTTCAGCAAAAGCTGTTGGAATAGAAGGAATCGTGATCGACGGTCTTGTCCGCGATAAAGTCGCTTTAGAGGAATTAGCTTTTCCAATCTATAGTAAGGGATTCACGCCGAATGGACCTTTTAAGGATGGGCCTGGTGAATTGAATGGAATCATCTCGTGTGGAGGGGTCAAAGTATCACCAGGTGACTTAGTCATTGCAGATGATGATGGAGTGGTGATTGTTCCGAAGGAGAAAGCAGAAGAGATGCTGTCGTTGGCTGAAGAGAAACAAGCATATGAACATCAAAGATTAAAAACCATTCAACATTATATGAGCGAAGGAAAGCAGGATATCAGTCTCTTAGCGCCTGCATGGCTAGAGGGCAGAATGAAAAAATTCCAGAGATAGGGGAATCTGTGATGAAGATAGGCTTTATCGGTTATGGAGAAGCTGCATATGAGCTGTCAACGGGATTGAAAACAGAAGGATTAGATCATTTTTATGCGTATGATGTACTATTACAGAATGAGAAACTTGCTGGACCAATGAAAGAAAAAGCAGCCCGCACAGGCGTCGAATTAACAAGTAATGTGAGTGAAGTCATTGCAAAATCTGACATTGTCATTGCGGCTGTGCCAGCGAATAAAACCCTAGAAGTGGCTCAATCCGTATTAGGAAGTTTGAAAAAAAATCAAGTATATGTGGATGTGTCGGCATCAACTCCAGATATTAAAAAACAAGTGGCAGACGAAATTAAAAAGCAAGAAGCTCTATTTGTAGATGCCGCCATGCTAGGATCTCTTCCGGTTAACAAACACAAGGTTCCAATCACTGCTAGCGGAAGTGGAACAGATCGATTCATTGAATTAACGAAAGAATACGGTATGAATATTACAAAAATCAGTGATCAGCCTGGAGATGCTTCAGCCTTAAAGCTAATAAGAAGCATTTATATGAAAGGGATCGTCGGTTTACTTGTTGAATTTTTGGAAATTTCTAAAAAATATAATGTCGAAGATCAAGTGATTTCTTCACTAAGCGAAACGCTGGACAGCAAAAGTTTTGAAGAGACGATGAATCGTCTTGTGACAGGGAGTGCATTACATGCAAAAAGACGAGCGGTCGAATTACTTGGCTCTATTGAAATGCTGGATTCAGCTCATATTGATGCGAGCATGTCCCGGGCAGCACAACAGAAGCTAGAGAGATTAGCAGACTTTCAATTCGTTGAACGGTTTAATGGGAAAAAGCCGGTCAGCTGGAAAGAAGTCATTGACGTGATGCAGCAAGGGTGATTTTTGTAAGCGTTTTATTTAAGAAAGGGGAGGCGAAGAAACGACATGGGTTTTATTGCATTAATTGTATTCATAGCCGTCATCATTATATGGAATGTCGTCGTGAAACGAAATATGGGAGAAGCCATGCTGTTAGGCTTTATTGCAACCACTTTGTTTGGCGGAATGGATGCGCTTAGACTGTTCTGGGATGGTTTAAAATTTGCATCCACATATGAGGTGCTTTATGCAGCCGTTGCGTTTGTGTTCATGGCCTATTTAATCGAAAAGCTGGAATTAATTCACGCACTCTTGCGCATCCTGAATTCGGTTGTCGGCAAGCTTCCTGGGGGAGCGGCTTATATGAGTACGTTAGGTTCAGCAGTCTTAGGTGCTCTTTCAGGTTCAAATTCTGCAAACACAGCTGCCACTGGCTCTATTACGGCTTCTTGGATGATTAAATCAGGATGGAGCCGAACCCATACGGCCACGATTCTAGCCGGGAATGGCGGACTTGGAGCCGCGCTGCCACCAAACTCTTCCATGTTTATCATGCTGGGCTTTGCACCAGTTGCAGCCCTTGTCTCTGAAGGTGATTTATATATTGCTCTTTTAATAGGAGGACTGTATCAAGTCGTATACCGGTTTATTTTGGTGTATATTCTGGTGAAAAAGAATAAAATCCAAGCGATGCCGCCAGATGATATTGTTCCCTTTAGAGAAGCTGTGAAACAGGGATGGAAATCGATTTTTATTTTTTTCGGTGCCTTGATCCCTATCATCATCACAATTGGTCCGCTAGCAAACTACTTAAAAAGTAATCCAAACATTGGACCAGAGGCAATGGATCAAATTTCTTTAATTACGTGGATTCCGATTCTCATGATGCTGATTAGCTTAACAATTGGAAGAAAAAAAGCGTCTGCGTTAGATTGGTCTCAGTTTTTCAAGTCGGCCATTCCTAAGTTTACAACGATCGGTGCCTTGATGCTGTTTGCTGTTGCTGCTAGTCAGGTGCTTGCTGAATTAGGACTCGCAGAAGATTTGACGCAAATCACGTCAGTACTTGCCATTCCGAAGTGGCTCATGGTGCTCATTGTTGGTGTTCTTGTCACGCTGGTGGCTGGACCATTATCTTCAACTGCCACATTAACAGCTGTTGGGCTTGTCTCATTTTCAGCTTTAATCTCAGTCGGAGTAGACCCTGTTGTCGCTGTTGTCGCCATTCTTGCTTTTTCATCAACAGAAGGCGCTTCCCCGCCGGCATCTGGGTCAATTTTCATCGCTTCTGGTCTTGCAGGAGCCCGGCCGGAGAAAACATTTATACCGCTCATTCTTTACTATATGCTGCCGATTGTAGGAATTGGCTGGCTCATCGGAATGGGCATACTTCCAGTATAGAAAGGAGAAACACATGAGAGCATTGATGGAATTTTTATTTAAAGTGCTGCTTGTCCTTTTCTTAACGTCAGGTACCCTGTTGGTATTCGGTCAAATACTAGGGATTCTCTTGCAGAATGGAGATTTGATCATAGCAAGTACGAACCTATTTAAAAATCCTACACTGGTATTAAGCGCTTTTTTTAGTCTTGTTGGTTTCTCTCTTCATTATATTTCTGAAAAGAAAGACACGTCATTTAGCGATCAACCATCAGCATCAGCTGGTGATTCGATCAAATAAGCGTCAAAAGCTGGATTCAGTTGGTGAATTCAGCTTTTTTTGCGCGTGTGAAATAGGTATAAAAACCCAATACGTACGATTCGTTTTTCGTTGAATTCGTTTTCAATCATATGCCTCTTGTGCTAGGAAATGGTAACATAACGGAGGACTATTTAAGGAATAGAGGTGTTTGACGATGTCTGGAGCCATCATCGGTTATACAACAGCCTTGTATTCGTTAAAGGCAGACATATCCATAAAAAAAGAACAAATCATAGAACTGAGCATGTGTCGAAAAGAAATAAAAGAAGCAAAATTGTATCTGGCAGATGCTGGTAAAAAAATCACTCATCCAGATCTGACATCACATACATGGTTTGGCCTTCTTGCAGATACGTTTGATGACATTCGAGACGAGATGGCATCCGCCAGTCAAGAGATAAAAGGTGTACAACTGACCAATCTAGTGAATCGAATTGATGAGAAAATCAGTGACCTAAAATCGGAAATCCATTCGTTAGAACATGAGATCCATTCCGTTGAAAGAAAAATAGAGAAAGAAAAGCAGAAACAATTGGAAGAAAAAAGAGGGAAGTCACATGAGTAGAGAAATTAAAATAGATGCCAGTGAAATCAAACGAGTTTTACAACATACCAAACAATCAGGCGCTCAAATGAATACAAAACTTCCAACAACCATCAAAGGGAGAAACCAGCTCCTAGCAGCAGATACATTAGAAAGAATCAATCAACAGTTGAACGAATTAAGTACATCCTACATAGGCATTCTTCAGAAACAGCTTGTACAAACAGAACAAGCGGTGAACACCATGATCGAAACGGACAAGGCGCTTGCCTCCAGCAATAAAAGAAAATAAAGGAGAACGCGATGAAAACCCTTGACGCCTTTGCGCTAATAAACGGAATTGACCAAACGCTGAATACATTAAAGCAGCAATCACAACAAATCAGCTCCATAGAAAAACAAATCCATCACATCATTTCACTTGATGGCGCACTAAAGGGAGAGGCGGGACAAGCCATCCGCTCCTTTTATACAGAATGTCATATTCCCTTCCTGCAATTCTTTCAGGTCGTCATTGAGGAATACAGCACTGCGCTGAAAAGCACAAAACAGGCGCTTCATGCACTTGAATCAAACGGGCATGGCTTTATATCACAAGCATTTATTGAACACGAACTTGATCAAGGTTTAAAAAAAGCTGAACGAATGATTTCTGAAATCGTATCAGAGGTGAACCAAGCTATTAGCAGAGTTGGTCATATTGTTAAATTACCAAATGTAGACGAATCAGCTTTTCAGCAGAACTATCAAAAGGCATGGCTTGAGACATCAAGAACCATTGGTCTGCTTCATGCATTTGACAGAGAGCAGACAAGCGCTTTACAAGAAACAAAAAGCTCCCTTCAAACAATGAAGCAATACATCAACACGTTAAGCACCATGTTCACCGGCCCAAAAATCGACATCATGAGCTATCAAAAAGGGTCTATTTTCAAAAATGAAAAAGAAGAAAAAATAAGCAGCACCATCAGTGGATTGAATGACAAAATAGACAACCCGAAAGACAACCCGATGATGATCATGCTGAAGAAGCTGAGAGAGAAAGAACGGACGAATGTGGAGACGGTTGTTCTGGATGACACACATAAACACATCAACAAACAAGTCACAGTCAACGACCCATCCCTTACGACATTGCAAAGGGAAGCCGTGAACGGAAAAAACAAGATTCATAGAGACATCAGGGTCATAAATGGTAAACTATACAACGTCAAAGGCATTAAAAAATTAAAAGAATTCGATATCGCAGATGAAGTCGTCACCGATTCATCCGATATTGATTTTATTGGCGGCCGATACACCGTTTACGCCAATAAACAAATCATCCGAACGTATATCGCGAACGGTAAAGTAAGAATAGAAGAAGTAGACAAAATCCCAGAAAGCCGCAGCCGAGGAAACGCGAAACGCATATTAGACGGTGAAGTCGTCTCAACAGCCGAAAACATCATCCTAGAATACAGCGGCATCTACGACGGATATCGAGCCGTTACTGGCAAAGACCCAGAAACCAGCCAAAACATCAGCAGAACAGACCAAGTTCTGTCCGTAGCTTCAATTATCCCAATCGCTAAAATAGTGAAGGTAGGGAAATATGTTTTTAAGATGGATCAAGGGAAGAATGCGGTGAAAAGGGTTACTATTAGTACAGGGAGCAAGATAGATTCTAACACAATAAGAAAATATGTTAGGGATATAGAAGGACGAACAGGAAGAGAGCTACCTAAAAACCAAATAGATAATTTG
The DNA here is from genome assembly GCF_038005165.1 of Bacillus sp. FSL K6-2431. Classification (NCBI taxonomy): domain Bacteria; kingdom Bacillati; phylum Bacillota; class Bacilli; order Caryophanales; family Bacillaceae; genus Bacillus; species Bacillus sp. FSL K6-2431. The sequence continues at coordinate 2,432,578 of NZ_JBBOSQ010000001.1, forward strand.
AAAGCAGCATTAAGAAATAAAGAGTATAACAAAATGTCACCCATAGAAACGGCTAAGCATCGGGCGAAATTTGATAGTTTGAAAAATAAAGTAATCAAAGATTGGGAAAGAAATACTGGACAAAAGTGGCCAGTGTATAATGAAAATATTATTTCGGAAAAAACCGGTAAAGTAATTAGAAAAAAAGGAGATAAGTATGATGCTCACCATATAATTGAAAATACTTTTGGAGGGGAGCATGAATGGTGGAATATGCATCCTGCAAAATTTCCAAATGAGCATCAAGCTGGTATACATGGTGCAGGTTCACCAGCAAATACATTATTTAAAGGAGTTAAAAAATAATGAGATATGAGTTTATTAAGAAAAACGAAGAAAATAGTTTTTTTTTAGTAACTGAAAAAGAAATAATAGATGTTGAAAAGGAACTTGATTTAAAGTTTCCCAAGGAGTTAATTAATTTTTATATAGAGGTAGGTTACGGTTTTATTAATGGGTCTGAGTTTAACATTAATCGTATTATGGACCCTTATTCTGTAAGAGACTTTCGATTAAGGGCTAATGATTTTGAATTCTATCCAGACATTGAAATCTATGATGAATTTGAGAATAACAAATTAATATTTTTTGAAGCAAATGAGACAGCTTTAATGTCAATTGAATTGAATGAAAAGGATAGAAGCGCAATATACTATTATGATATCCAAATCGCTAATTCTTTAGAGGAGTTTTTAACCAATATCCAAGAGGATGATAAATATTATCTAGATTTACTAGTAGACTATTAAAAGCCTTTCAAGATTTACTTTGCCATTGATCAATTCATATATGAGAATTGGACAAGGGGAAATTCATAAATTGGAATATAATTGTGGATTGAGTGACCTGTTAAGTAAATCTAAAGATAAAGCAAAACTTCATAAACATTCACTTATCTAGGAGGATCCAAATGGTCGATTTATCCCAAATCCCAGGCCTAATCATCAACAATCCAGGAACTGATATAAACATCAAAAAGGCAGAATCCCAACTAAACATGGTGCTACCCGATGCTTATAAAAACTTGCTGAAACAGACAAATGGATGTTCCATTGGCGGCGATGTCCTACTATACGGCACTGAGGACATTACGGAACGAAATGCAACATGGGAGGTTCAGCAATATGCAAGCGGCTATGTGGCGATTGGCGACGATGGCGGCGGGCGAGTATTTCTCATGCGTCAGGCCGAAGAGGAGAAAAAGGTGTGGATTGTGGATGCTGGTGTAATGGACCCTCAGCATGCAGAGTTGGTGACTGAAAACTTGCTGGAGTGGGTGAGTGGGGGATGTATCATTGAATGATCACAGCCTTCAAATACATGAATCACTGAAAAGTAAAACTGAATCATCCAACTGAACGCTCTGTGACGTCAAATGTCATGGAGCTTTTTTGACGATCTCTCTAATTCTCCCTCCATTCATCCCATGTTATAATAAACACAGTTTATGAACGAGAGGATATGCAGGACATGAAAAATGAACCTATTGAGTTACTGACACAGCCGAAATGGCGAATCATAGATCAATCGAGCCTAGGTCTCTATGTGGACCCGAAGCAATCCTTTGCGATGGATGATACGCTTTGTGCGTCAGTCGGGAAAGGACTCTCACCAGCGACTGCGCGTTCTTGGGTTCATCACAATACAATTGTGCTTGGGATTCAGGATACAAGACTTCCATTTCTCCAAGATGGTGTGAAACTGCTTGAGGAAGAGGGGTATCGCGTCATTGTACGTAACTCAGGCGGTCTTGCTGTGGTGCTGGATGAAGGTGTCTTAAATGTGTCGTTAATCTTTGCGGAACAAAAGAAGGGCATTGATATTGACCGCGGGTATGATGCGATGGTGGAATTGGTCCGCCGGATGCTGTCTAAGTATGAGGTGGACATTGAAGCCTATGAGATTGTCGGCTCTTATTGTCCGGGCAGCTATGATCTAAGCATCAATGGAAAGAAATTTGCAGGCATTTCTCAGCGTAGATTACGCGGTGGAGTTGCTGTGCAAATTTATTTGTGTGCAGATGGAAGCGGGCGGGAACGTGCCGACTTGATCCGCCGTTTTTATGACGCCGCTTTAAAGGACAAACGAGAAGAAGTGAAGGCTGTGTTTCCTGATATACAGCCAGATACGATGGCTTCTTTATCAGAATTAACTGGAGAACCAATTGATTGTGCGCTTCTTATGCGTCTTTTACTAGAAGAGCTTCAAACGCTCAGTGATCAGCTGACAGCGTCAGGACTGAACGCAGAAGAACAGCTGGATTTTGAAAAAAACATGACGCGGATGATTGAGCGGAATGAAAAGGTGTTCTCTTAAAAATCTTGAAAAGCATAGAGGTGAAGTGATGGAAACGAAGCTTGAGAAAGCCATTGAACTTCGAAAAAGTGGACACCTTCAAGAATCAAATAAAATGCTCTCTTATCTTGTAGAGAAGTATCCAGACGATGCCTCTATTCATTATCAATGTGCCTGGAGTTATGACTTGTTAGGAGAGGAAAGGCAAGCTGTCTTTTTTTATGAAAGAGCCATTGAGTTAGGATTGTCTTCAGAAGAACTAGAAGACGCTTTACTAGGGTTAGGAAGTACATACAGAACTTTGGGAGAATATGAAAATTCAAAACAGATATTCCTAAAAGGGATGGAAACTTATCCAGACAACAAAGCCATTCAAACGTTCTATGCCATGACTTTGTATAATTTAAAGGAACATAGCAAAGCGATGGAAATATTACTGAACTGTTTAACTGAAACGACAAAAGATCCTGCTATTTTAAGTTATCGAAAGGCGATTGATTTTTATTCAAATCAGTTAGATAGGTTATGGAAATAATAGTTGATTTGGCTACTTGAATAGAATTGGAGGGGCAATGTTATGAAAAAACCCCTTCCTTTGTTATGAAATTTTATATGTAATAGTCATTTATGGCATAAGAAAGAAGGAAAATGTATTGTCATTATTCACCACGTATTACCCGCTGTTTATGCTTTGTGTTTTATCTGTGCTGTATGTAATGTATCGTATTCAGCCGGTGGCCACTACTGTTAAAAAAATCATCATTGTGCTCTGTGTGTTAACAAATGCTGCCTATATTTGCTGGCGTCTTTTCTTTACACTGCCGCATGAAGGTATTTTTAATATTGTGATGGGTATTTTGCTTGTTGCCTGTGAATGCATTGGGTTTTTACAGCTGCTTGTGTTTTATACACTTGTTTGGAAGCCTTCCAATCGGAAACAAGTCATGATCAGTGATCTTGACAGGCTGCCAACAGTTGATATTTTCATAGCTACATATAATGAACCAATTGAAGTGCTGAAACGCACTGTTGCAGGTTGTGTGAATCTCTCTTATCCAAAGGACAAAGTCCACATTTATTTATGTGATGATGGCAAGCGGGCGTCTGTAGAGCAGCTTGCTTCTGAGTTTAGTGTTCATTATCTGACAAGAACAGATAACAAGTATGCGAAGGCGGGTAACTTAAACCATGCGATGTCTCAAACAAATGGGGAGCTGATTCTCACACTTGATGCGGATATGGTCCCCCTTCCTTCGTTTTTAGAAAAAACAGTGCCTTACTTTCATGATGGAGCGACGGCGTTTGTTCAAGTTCCACAGGCGTTTTATAACGAAGATCCTTTCCAATATAATATGTTCTCGAAGGATCGAATTCCAAATGAGCAGGACTTCTTCATGCAAACCCTCCAAGCTGGGAAGGATCGGTTTAATGCTGTGATGTATGTCGGTAGTAATACTGTCTTTAGAAGAATCGCCTTAGATGAAATTGGCGGATTTGCTACTGGGGTGATTACAGAAGACATGGCGACAGGAATGCTACTCCAAGGAAAGTTCAAATCTGTGTCTGTCGGAGAAGTATTAGCCGTCGGTCTGGCACCTGAAAGCTGGCTGGATCTGTTAAAGCAGAGAGATCGGTGGTCGAGAGGGAACATTCAGTGTGCCCGTAAGTTTAATCCTTTGAAGGTTCGTGGCTTAACGCTGATGCAGCGAGTTCTTTATTTAGATGGTATTGTGTATTGGTTTAACGGTTTGTTTAAAATGATTTACATTCTCACACCGATTTTGTTTTTATTGTTTGGTATTCAAAGTTTCTGGGCAGATTTCCAGTCCATTTTCATGTTCTGGTTACCGGCGTTCTTTAGTTCCTATTTAGCATTTAAACTAGTGTCGAATCAAAAAAGAAGCATGTTTTGGAGTCATATTTATGAAAGCTCTATGGCATTCCACCTGGCTGGTGTGGCTTTAAGTGAGCTGTTTTTCAAAAAGAGAGTGGAATTTCTTGTCACACCAAAGGGAATTCAAACGGACAAAAGACACTTTCATTTGAAAACGATGATTCCCCATTTGATCTTTTTGCTGCTCTCATTGCTTGTCCTAGTGAAAATAGGATACGATGTGAAGGTAAATGGGACGATGAATGCTGATCTCATGTTGATTAATATATTTTGGGTGATGTATAACGGTGCAGGTCTATTCATGGCACTGCTTGTGGCGTTTGACCGTCCGCGTTATCGAAAATCAGAGCGGTTTGTCATTGAAAAAGAGGGACAGCTTCATTCTGATCATCAAGATGAGTCGATTGCTTGTTTTCTACTAGATATGAGTGATTCAGGTGCGCGTCTATCCATTCCATTGGATCAAGCTTCTTCTCTTTATCAAGGACAAACGCAATTGTTCTTTTTAGAGGATGAAAGTGTGGCGTGTGATGTGGTTTGGAGCCATCCAGAGGGAGACAAGCTGATGGTTGGTGTTGCTTTTACTGACACACAAAAATCAGAGTATCTATCACTGATCCGCTTCCTATTCACACGAGAGCATGTATCGATAACGGATCGTGAGAAAAAATCCTATGCTGTTCGGACATTTCTCCGCTTTGTAAGAGAAACGAAGAAGGTACCAAAGGCCTTGCAGCGCAAATGGATGAGAAGGCCTTTGCAAGGTGTGGCAGGCACGCTGTCCTATGAGGGCCGGTTAGAAGAGAAGGTGCCGGTGAACATACATGATATTAGTTTATCTGGATGCAAAATCGAGTCTGAAGCTTCAATTGAATTAAATGAGAAAGTGCTGATCACCATTGACGCAGAATCTCTGACAGATCAGCCGGCAATTGCCGTTTGGACTTCAAAAAGGCGCGGCCGCACAATTGTCGGACTCAAGTTTATTCAACCTGAAATCAAGCAGATAGAAGAAAGAGAGGGAGTGGTTTCTTGAAATCAAAAAACGGCGGTTACCTCTATTTACTATGGCTTCCTGTCCTCATGGGAGCCGGCTACGGTATTTCACTAATGGTGCCGTTTCTTCAGCCTGTACTGACACTTGGTATCGCAGGTCTTTATCTTTTTATATTTGGTGATTTTCAGGTAAGGCAGGTCAGGTATATTTTTATGTTCGTCTTTTTGATTAATGTTCTTTTTAGTGTGATGCTATTTTTAGGCATTTAAAAAAGTGCTTCCCGCAGATGGGGAGCACTTTTTGTTATTCTGCCATTTTTTCGAGGTTGCCGTTTCGGTCCATTTTAAAGGTTGGAGCGGCAGTGTCGTCCTCTTCAAACAAAACTAGTTTTCTTGCACGGTTCATGATTTTGACGAGTGTTTCATAATCTTCTTGAATCGTGAGCTGATCCTTTTCAAGCTTTTTCACTTCTGCTTCTAGCTGTGTGACTTTATGTGAAAGTTCGTTATTTTCTCGTTTTAACCGGCTGTTTTCCATGCGTAAGGCAGAGGATTGCTGTCCATCGCCTTCATAGCGGCGCAAGAAATCAATGACATCTTCGATGGTTAAATCCTGTTGCTGCCTAAAAGGATTGGCTTCTGGCTTTTTCTCTGCGACATGAGAAGCCTGTGACAATAAATGTGATAAACTAGCTAACTCTTCATTGTAGCTTTGGTCTACAAACTGGAGCTGCTCGGCTGTTTCAGATGCTGGTGCAAACGTTTCTTCCTGCGCTGGTTCCAGCTCCTGTGAGAATTCCTCTTGCATGACCGTTTCTTCTACTTGCGGCTGATAGAGTAATCGTTTCTTTGCAGGCTGACCATTGCCGAGTGCGCGCATCCGTTGTTTCCGCTGCTTTTTGGCAAGGGCTAAAGCTTTTTCATATTGATGCCTCACAACAGCATTCCATCTAAAACCGCATGCCGCTGAGGTGCGATTTAGCTTGTCTCCTACTTCTTCAAACGCATTCAGCTGTGTGCTGCCCTCTCTGACGTGACGTAAGACGGTTTCTGCCAAAAGGAGATCGTCTTCCTCTGACCAAGCATCTTGTCTTTGTTTTGACATGTTTAAACCCCCATATGATTTGATGGTATTAGATTAGCCAAGTTCAAGAAGGTTTATACAAGTTTGCTAAAAGGATAGTGGAAAATACTAGCTTTTTAATGAGCGCGTCTCAGCGTTTACAATGCGTCTTGCAAGTCCAGCCGCTTCGATGTACAATGTTGGGTGGTATATTATGACTCTTGGTTGTCCAACTGTTTCATATAAAATGAAGTTCATCATTGAAAGGAAGCGTAAGACCATGGCTAATGAGTTTCGCGTATGTGACGATTGCGATGCGACGAACCTAAAGACGTTGCTGCCTCGACTCAAATCGGTTGACCCTGATGCAAAAATTGAAATTGGCTGTCAATCCTATTGTGGTCCAGGACGAAAAAAGGCTTTTGCGTTTGTGAACAATCGCCCATTATCCGCACCAACAGAAGATGAGTTACTCGAAAAGGTTCAAAAAAAAGTCAAATAAATGTCACTGAATGTGTTCAGTCGACCTAAAAAGAGGTCCGTCCCTGTCAGGTCGGGCTTTTTACGTCCATGCAATCGTTGAGAACACATTCACGAGCAAATTCAAGGATGTTTTCGGGAAAAGTTACCCGATATAATAGAAACACGTCTTAAAAAAAGAGGGACGAAACGATGGCGTATCCAAAAGGGAAATTATCTGAGGAAAAGGTATTTAAAGATCCTGTGCACCGTTATGTTCATGTACGGGACGCATTAATATGGGACTTAATAGGAACAAGAGAATTTCAGCGCCTGCGCCGAATTAAACAGCTAGGAACCACTTATTTGACGTTTCATGGTGCAGAACACAGCCGTTTCAATCATTCACTCGGTGTATATGAGATTGTGAGACGGATTGTGGATGATGTATTCAAAGGACGGCCGGAATGGGATGAGGGAGAACGCGAGCTTGTCCTGAGTGCGGCCTTGCTTCATGACCTCGGACATGGACCATTTTCTCATTCCTTTGAAAAGGTCTTCCACTTAGATCATGAATCGTTTACAAGAGATATTATTTTAGGGCAAACCGAAGTCAATGAAGTGCTTCGCCGGGTGAGTGATGATTTCCCGAAGCATGTGGCTGAAGTCATTGCCAAAACGTATCAAAACAAACAGGTGGTCAGTTTGATCTCAAGTCAAATTGATGCCGACCGTATGGACTATTTGCAGCGTGATGCCTACTATACAGGCGTCAGCTATGGCCATTTTGATATGGAGCGTATTTTGCGCGTGATGCGTCCGAGAGAAGATCAGATTGTGATGAAGCAGAGCGGGATGCATGCAGTCGAGGATTATATTATGAGCCGCTATCAAATGTATTGGCAAGTCTATTTCCACCCGGTGACACGCAGTGCGGAAGTCATCTTAACGAAAATTCTCCATCGTGCAAAAGAGCTGCATGAAACGGGCTATATTTTCACACATGCCCCTGTTCATTTTTATTCGATTTTTGAAGGGAATGTCACCACAGAGGACTATATTAAACTGGATGAATCCATTGTCTTATTTTATTTTCAGGCGTGGGAAGATGAAGAAGATCACGTGCTGGCTGATTTGTGCCGCCGTTTTATGAACCGCCGATTGTTCCAATATACAGAGTTTAATCCGAATGAAGAAATGACGAAATATTTCAAGCTGACCGCCTTGTTCAAGGAGGCAGGCATTGATCCTGACTATTATTTAGTCGTCGACTCTTCCTCTGACTTGCCATACGACTTCTACAGACCAGGGGAGGAAGAAGAGAGACTGCCGATCCACCTTTTGACGCAAAGCGGTCATATTAAAGAGCTGTCGAGACAGTCAGATATTGTTGATGCCATTTCCGGTAAACGAAGAACCGATCATAAACTTTATTTCCCGATGGACTTAATTGTAGATATGTCGGAAAAAGCTGAAGAAAAGAAGGCGATCATGAAGCTGCTTGGATTGGGATAAGGAAGTACTGAAAAAGGAGATGTCGGGAATTTGTTGAAAGAGCATGCAAAGTTGATGAAGGTATTCTCTGAATCCGGGGAAATCGTTGGACGGAAGAAGCTGCAAAAGATGATTTACATAGCAAAAAAGCTAGATTTGCCTTTTTACGAGAAATACGATTTTCACTTTTATGGCCCCTATTCAGAGGAGTTGACGCTCAGAATTGAAGAGCTGTGCAACCTTGGATTCTTGGACGAAATGAAGGAAAAAAAAGGTGGATACTATCAATATCGCTATTCGCTGACGGACAATGGGAAAGAGTTTCTCGATCAGTGTGAAGTGGACATGCCTGATCTCAAAGTGCTGACGCAGCAGATGAACGAGCAGTCGTCTCGTTTCCTAGAGCTCGTCTCTACGATTTTATACTTTGATGATCTGCCACAAGATGAGGTGAAGGAAAAGGTCTTCACCATTAAAAGCAAGCAGCGCTATACGGACGAAGAATTTGAGGATGCTCTTGCTTATATTGATCAGTTGAAGGAATTGAACTAACGAGAAGAACCAGTGTGTGATGGCTAATGGCTAGAACAGACTGGTTTTTATTTTGCGCAGAAACAAGTCGACCGCATGGATCGACTTGTATTTTATGAATGGTGATAAGAGAATCTCGCTAAAAATTGTTTTGTACGTTCTTCTTTCGTCTGTTCAAAGACTTCTTCCGGCGTACCTGATTCGACGATGACCCCATCTTCCATGAAAATCACCTTGTCGGCAATATCATAGGCAAAGCTCATCTCGTGCGTGACGATGATCATGGTGACCCCGGTTTGCGCTACCTGTTTAATGACATCAAGCGTTTCTCCTACAAGCTCGGGATCTAATGCAGAGGTCGGTTCGTCGAACAAAATGACTTCTGGATTTAAAGCCAGTGCCCGTGCAATGCCAACTCGCTGCTGCTGTCCGCCAGATAATTGATGCGGATAAGCATCCTTTTTCTCTAGCAATCCAACCTTTGTAAGCAATTGAAGAGCTGTGTCATAGGCTTGATCTTTCGGATGTTTACGGGCAATGACTAAACCTTCCATGACGTTTTCAAGTGCTGTTTTATGAAGAAATAGATCGTATTGCTGAAAGACCATGGCGGTTTTTCTTCGAAGTGCGAGAATGGCTTTAGGCTTGGCTTGATTGAACTTGACAGTCGTGTCATCAATGCTAATTTCTCCTTGATCCGCACGCTCAAGAAAATTCAAGCAACGCAGAAAGGTTGATTTCCCAGAACCGCTCGGACCTAATATGACAACCACTTCGCCTTTTTCCACTGATAAATCGATTCCTTTTAGAATCTCGTTCTTGCCGAACGCTTTATGCACCTGTTTTATGTTAATCATGCCAATCGTCTCCTTTTGTTTTTGTGTCCATATTTCTCATATGCGGCTGTGATGGCTTCAATAGAGGCGCACAGTGCCCAGTAAATCAGGGCAACGGCGATGTATGCTTCAAGATAACGATAGTTCACATTGGCTTTGATTAAAGCGCCGTTTAAAATATCGACCACAGACACCATAGAGACGAGAGAAGAGGCTTTGATTAAACTGATCAGCATGTTGTTCAGAAGAGGAAGGGAGATGGGAAAGACTTGTGGAATGATGACCCTTCTTAAGACCTGCTTGCTGGTGAAACCAACGGATAATGCGGCATCGAATTGACCCTTTGGAATAGATGCAAGAGAGCTTCGAAATATTTCGGATAACCCGCTTACGGCATATAAAGTAAGGGCGAAAATGGCAATCCATCGTCTGTCCAAATCACTGAAACGAATCTGAAGAGAAAGAGATGCAGCCAAATGATCTAGCGAGTCTGAAAAAAGAAGATAAGATACGAGCAAAATTAGAACAACAGGAATAGCTTTAAAAATAGCCACAAACCATTTGAACAATTGAGATAATACAGGCACCTGATAAAAACGGATAAGGGCAATACCAAATCCAAAGACAGAGCCAAATATTAGCGGTAGAAAGCCTAACAGCAGAGTTGTTGGCAAATAATGAAGTGCAGCTAGAAAGGCCTGCAGCATAAAGGCGACATCAAAATCCACTCAGATCGCTCCTTTCTTATGATGTAGTAAAGTCTCCGCCCAATATTTTTTTAGACAATTCAGCGAGCTTGCCGTTATCGATCAGCTTTTGTAATGCTTGATCAATGTCTTTTTGAAGTTTTGTATTGTTTTTTTGATAAAGATAGTACGTTTTAGATACATTTACAGGCTTTCCAGATGTCACAAGATTGGCATTGAACTGTTTGTTTAGCTTATTGACGTCATACTTTGTGAGCAAGGCTGCATCGACTGTGCCATTCTGAAGGTTTTTGACTAGAATTTCGTTCCCGCCATCTCCGTAGACAATGTCAATTTTCCGATCGTGCTTTTCGTTATATTGTTCTAGCAGATAAGCGAAATTACTCCCTGTAGAAGTATGTACCTTGTGTCCTGCCAAATCGTCCAGGCTTTGAAAATCATGACCGGATGCTTTATCAACAACCACATAGCTTGTATAGTCTGTGTAGCCAACTTTTCCAAATAGATATTTCTTCTGGCGCTCATCATTGATTTCATATTGATGGGCAGCGAGATCTACTTTACCAGCATCTAAAGCGGGCAGAATATTTTTAAATTCAAAGGATTCATATTTAAACTGATATTGTGGAAGCAGCTGATCGACTTCGTCTAATACAGCCTTCTCATAGCCTGTTAATTTGCCGTTTTCATCTAAGTAAACGAAAGGCTGGTAAGCGTTCCCTGTGCCAACGATGATTTCTTTCGCATCTGGATCATTATTCGTTGCTTCTGCTTTGACTTCATTCGATTGTTCCGTATTTCCGCAGGCAGCAAGCAGCAATGAGCCAAGTGTAAGCAGACCGATGATGGAATGTTTTTTGAATTGTTTGTTATTTTTCATGTGAAATCCTCCTCGTTTTACTTCGCACGCTTTTCGACTGTAAAGGCCGTTTCCGCTCTTTTTAAGGAAACGAACGTTGCTTGACGCTGTTTTCTTGTTTTCGGTGTATTGATCCACTTTTCCAATAGGTCAAACGCTTTTTCTAGCAGCAGACTTAACATTATAAAAATGACGGCAGCAATAAAGTATCCTTCTAATACGCGGTAGTATAATGCCCCTAATGTTTGAACCTTTCCGATAATATCCATTACGCCCAGTGTAAAGGCGAGAGAGGTATTTTGTAATAAGTTGACGATGGCCACACCAATATTCGGTAGTGCGATTTTTCCTGCTTGAGGAATGAGTGTCCTTCTATAAATCTGCCATTTTGTCAGCCCAATCGAGGCAGCCGCTTCATATTGAGATGCTGGGACACTTGATAAGGCTGATCGGAATATTTCTGAAAAGTAGGCAGCAGTATTGAGTCCATATGTAATATAAAGAAAGATCAATTTGTTCCACATGGAGATATCAAGGCCAATTGTTGCGAGCACACCTGGCAGGCCATAAAAGACAATAAACATTTGAACAAGGATAGGTGTTCCGCGAATAAATGAGACATAGATTGCACTGAGCTGATGCAGGACAGGAATACGCTCAATTCGGAAATAAGCAAGGATGAATCCAAGAAAGCTGCCAATCAAAGTGGCAAATAAAACGATCAGCAAGGTGGTCGGAAGGGCTGATAATACTTTAGGGAAGAGTGTGACCACATACTCCCATTTGAAAAACTCACCCATGTTGAATCACCTCCTATGTAGAAGTCGTTTCGACTTTTTCTTCTGCGGGTGGCGCGCCTAATATGGCAGCATCGAACCGTTCTGGGATAAGTACTTTATACATCAAGATACCTAAGTCACCATTTTCGGCTTCACGTTCAATATATTTTGTGTATCCTTTTCGTTCGTACATGTCTAAAAGCCAAGGGTGTTTCCGGCCAGAAGTGCCCAGTGTATACGCAGGCGCTTTATATGTTTGGCGGAGCAAGGTGTTTTCCACATAATCGAGCAGCTTGTTTCCAATCCCTTGCCCTGCTAAATCAGGAGCTGTCGCAAACCACCAAACAAATGGATATCCTGAGACCGGTTGCGTACTCTCCCAAGGAAAACGGATGGTGATGGTTGATATGAGCCGCCCGTCTCGTTCTAAAACAACGGCAGCGGACTGTGTAATGTTTTCTATGACCATTTCAAGTGTGGCGTTCGTGGATGGCCAATCAATGCCCATTTCCCCAAGTGGTTTAAATGCACTGGACAGCAATTCTAAAAAGGCTGGCGCATCTTCTTCGGTAGCGATACGAAAAATATCTCGACTCATGACAAACCTCCATTCAAAATGTAATGTCAGATTATTGCTTTTCTTAAAGTCTCGATATCTGGATTCAACAATGCTTGATACACGTGGGGGTCATGACTGATCTCAACTACAGGCACATAGCGGACGCCGTATTTTTCCTCTAAAATGTTTCTGTAATCATCATGTTCAGTGACATCAATCGTTGAATAAGGGATCTGCTGTTCGTTGAAATAGGATTGAATGTCCTTGCAATAACTGCATCCATTTTTGCTCCATAAAATGATTTTTTGACTGTTTGACATTAGACGTTCACCTCGTGATTTATTTTTTTAGCTGCTGTTTGTTCATGGTTAAACGCTTCTTTTAACAATGTGACAGACGCAATTCTTGCCTCAATGTCTACGATCGGAGTTAGTACGATGAATTCATTGATATCGTATGTCTCGGCCAGCTCAGTCAGCCGGTGATGAACAGTTTCTTTTGTGCCAGCGGTATAGCCGGTTTTTTGTACGTGAATGCTGTAGTGTTCTTTTTTCGTTCCTTTCACTAGCTTTTCTGCATCCTCTATTGATGTGACATTGAGCTTTCTTCCATCGGAAAAGGAGACCTTTACTGTTTCCTTTTGTTTGATGTGCAAGAGTGCTTGTTCATGATCTTCGGCTGCGGAAACGGTGATGGCGAGAAGGAACTGCTGGCGAGTGCCCGCTTTTTGATATGTTTGGAAGGTCTCCCTTGCTTCTTTTAATAATGATTCATCTCCATTAATAAAGAAGGCAAATACAAAGGAGATTCCGAGTTTTGCTGCGAATTTAGCGCTCTCCGTACTTCCCCCTAAAAGGAAGATGTCGGGTGACAAACGTGGGATGGGCTGAGCATTCAATTCATTTGATTGTTCCGTAAGGTAGGTTTTGAGATCTACTAATTTTTGAGAAAAATCTTTCCGTGACGCTTGATAATCCTCCTGAAGTGCTTGTGTCGAGAGGTTCAGCCCTCCTGGTGCTTTCCCAACGCCTAAATCGACTCTGCCAGGCGCTAGTGATGCCAGTACATGAAATGTTTCAGCTACTTTAAATGGGCTATAATGCTGTAGCATGACACCTCCAGAACCAATTCGCAAATTGCTCGTTTTTGCTAATAGATAGCCGGCAAGGGCTTCAGGGGATGAACCTGCTACTTGAGGGTTATTGTGATGTTCAGACACCCAAAACCTGTGATAGCCAAGCTGATCCGCTGCTTCAGCTAATCTGACAGTATGCTGAATGCCCGCCTCTGCGTTCTCGTTTTCACCGACAAGGCTTTGATCAAGAATACTAAGGGTGATCGACATTGGCTGTTCCTCCTATCAGACTTTGATATTGAGATAATGCGAGGTTTAACCTGTTTATGGCATCTGAATCAATTAAATAATTATCTGAACCCTGCTTTTTGACCTGTTGATCCACGACATACACACCAGATTGAACAACTGTTGCACCAAGTTGGTGAATAATCGGTTTAAGAGCATATTCAATGACGAGCAGATGACCATAGGTTCCTCCTAAAACGAACGGAAGGACGGGTTTTCCTTGTAATGCTTTTTGGGGAAGTAAATCTAAAAACGTTTTTAAAATACCGGAAAATGACGCTTTGTAGACAGGCGTTAACACAATGACACCGTCACTCTCATTCACGAGTTCAATGGCCTTGACAATCTCTTCGTTTGAAAAGTCTGCTCCTATTAGTGCGCTGCTAGGCAGCTGGTGAACTTGAATGGTATGTACATCTATTCCATTGAATGTTAACTGCTGCTGAATATGCTGCAGGACACCCGTTAATCGAGATTGGACGGAATGACCTCCTGCTATAATCGTTACTTTCGTCAATTCGTCTCCTCCATTTCTTACAATTCCGTCTAAACAACTTGGAATAGTTGATAATATAAATTATAATAAGGCAAACCAATAGAAAAGTATAATTAGTAATCATAAATACACGATTCAGATATTTAAAATACAGGGAGAAGAGGGGTTTTCATGGAGATTCGAGCGATACGCACTTTTGCCACCATCGTGAAATACGGAAATTTTTTAAAAGCAGCAGCAGCGCTGAATTATTCTCAGCCAACCATTACTTTGCACATCAAACATTTAGAAGAGGAAATTGGAGAGAAGCTTCTAGAAAGAGGGAAGACCTTAAAGTTAACAGCATCAGGACAGCTTTTTTATGAAAGAGCCAATTCTTTACTCAATGAATATGAGAAACTGACGAAAACGCTCCAAGATTTAGAGGTAGGCATTGCGGGGTTCATTCGCATCGGTGTTTCTGAGCCCACAGCCAGCTTAGAGTTCCCATCGCTTCTTGCAGAATTCAAGGAAAGGTTTCCGAATGTAGAATTTTCTGTGCAAGTAGCAGATGCAAATACACTGAGTTCCTTGCTTTCCCATGATGAGATTGATTTTGCGATTTGCGGCGCACCAGAAGCTTCGATGGAAAATAGCTATAAGCCGCTTTTTCAAGATGATATTGTTTTGTTGGTTCCGTCTTCCCATCGATTGGCGGAAAAAGATGCAGCGGAGGTAACAGATTTAGAAAATGAAACCATATTATTCACACCTCACAATTGCCCCATCCGCATCCAAATTGAACAACAAATCGTTAACGTCATTGGGAGCAATTACAATAAGTTAGAGATTACGAGCAGCATGTCCCATAAACACTATGTTCAGGCTGGATTAGGAGTGTCTCTTTTTACTCGAACCGCCCATTCTTTTACACTCCCCGGTACAAAGGTATTAGAAATAAAGGGCATTCAAGTGTCCCCGCCAGTTGGTCTATTGAGGAAAACAAATGATGCGCCTGGAAGAGCTGTACTCCAGTTTATTGATCTCATTGAAAATCGATTGCATCGAACAACATGAAAAAGGGGTTAGCCTTTGTGCTGACCCCTCTTTCATGTTTATTTTACGGTTTGTTTAAGAAACTGATTCTTCTTAATAGGCAGACCCAAATTTTCGCGAAGGGTATGAGCTTGATAATTTGGATCATAATATCCTCTTTCTATCAAAATCGGGATCACATGCTCTGTCCATTCGGATAAACCACTAGCTAAAATCGGAGCGCCAAAAATAAATCCATCTGCGGCATCTTCTTCGATCCATTGAATCAATTTGTCAGCCACTTGTTCGTAAGTGCCGAAAAAGGCACTTTTTGGAGTGGTCACTTGTAAAGCGACTTCTCTTAAGGTCAAATTTTGTTCTTTGGCCATTTTTTTAATGGATTCTGTTGTAGATTGAAAGCTGTTTGAACCAGCGTCACCTATATCAGGAAAAGGTTCATCAAGCGGGAATTGACTAAAGTCCAAATGATCAAAGAATCTGCCGAGGTAATGCAGGGCTTCTTCAATAGAGACTAGATGTTTAATGGCTTCATATTTTTCTTCTGCTTCTTCGACTGTTTTCCCTGTAATCGGGTGGATGCCAGGGAATATTTTGATATCGGATGGTTTTCGACCAAGCGCTTCGGCTCTATTTTTCACGTCACGGTAATAGGCTTTTGCCTTTTCAAGTGAATCGGCATTTGTAAATACAGCGTCTGCTTCTTTTGCGGCTAGATCTTTTCCTGCCTCTGAAGCACCTGCTTGGAAAATCACGGGCTGCCCTTGTTCAGATCGTTCAATATTTAAAGGACCTTTGACAGAAAAGTGTTTCCCATGATGGTTTAATGTGTGTAGTTTATCTCGATCGAAGAAGACACCTGTTGAACGATCTCTTATAAAAGCATCTTCTTCCCATGAACTCCAAAGCCCATTCACTACATGTAAATACTCTTCTGCAATTTCGTATCGAAGGGAGTGGCTAGGATGAGAACGGATGATGTGATTTTCAGCAGAACCTTCTAACGGTGAAGTCACAACATTCCATCCTGCCCGGCCTCTGCTTAACTTATCCAAGGAGGCAAATTGTCTGGCAATGGTAAAGGGCTCACTGTAGGAAGTGGATACGGTCCCCACAAGTCCAATTTGTTTGGTGACTGCAGCAAGAGCGGATAAGATGGTTAATGGTTCAAATCGGTTCAAGAAATGAGGAATCGAATGTTCATGAATATATAAGCCATCTGCGACAAAGACAAAACGGAAACCCGCTGATTCTGCCTTTTTGGTCATCGTTTGATAATAATCAATGTTAACACTTGCATCTGCTGGAACTGATTCATCCTTCCACGCATTCATGTGACCTCCCGGACCATGTAACATTAATCCAAATTGTATGTGCTTTTTTTCAGACATGCGGATCGTCCCTTCTGTTTTGAAATAGCCATGTTTTATGTTTTTCATCATAAGGTAGAATCGTAAAGAAGTATAATTGGTATCAGTAAAGTATGACTTTATCTTTTCTAATATCATTTTTTGTTTCTTTCAGATGTGTCATTGAGTCCATGACATCATTTCTTAAAACCATGGGAGTTTATTAAGTAAATGACCCAGACCAAAAGCGCTATTTTTCGATGAAATCTGTGTCGGAATATCCGAAAAATTAGTGAATATGACGTATTTCGACTTTCTTCCTGTGTATCTAATTCCCTGTTTTTGACTGAATAGAAGGAAAGTGGTGAATTTTCAGTGAATATATAACTTTGTGAAAATCAAAGGAGGGATAGGAATGAAAAAGCGTTCAGTCTTTTTGTCATTTTTATTGGTAGGTAGTTTGTTACCGGGAGTAAGTTCAGCTTCAGCACCAGTCGCGAGTGCTGGTCATGGGCATGATCATGGTCATGCGCCGTTCGAAACACATATTAGTGAGGGGTTGCCAAAGGCAAACGATTTTAAAGATTTGACGAAAGCACCTCCAATTGAACGAGATGTGACAACAAAGGTATTAGATGAGTCTGGTAAGCAGGTGGGCTCTAGAACCTTTAAGGCGAATACAGGAGATTCTATTTCAACAAAGGCAAGTACAGGCAGTCAGAAGGTCACTGTCTATGCGGTTGCTGATGCGCAGTATCGTGCGAAATATAGTGACTGGCAAACACGGATTGTCAGCATCATCGAGCAAGCAGATGTCACGTTTAACCGTGATCATGATGTCGACTTTGTCGTACAAGCAGTAGGATCTTGGACGTCTTCGGGATCAAATGCAGAGCAAATTTTGTCTAACCTTGCGCGCAGCTTTGATGGCAGAGGATACGATTTTGTCACTGGATTTACAGCAAATCCAAACTTTGATGCTGGCGGAATCGCTTATGTCTACAATAGTGCACCAAGCGGAAGTGCATTCGCCGTTAACCTTGACCAAGGAACAGCGAATACAGCAAAAGCGGCTACGCATGAATACGGCCATAACTTTGGCTTACCGCACGACCCTCAAGGAAGCGGCATTGTCTGCTTAATGAATTATGATTATTCCTACACAGTCGATTTCTTTGATGCGGCTCATAAAAATCAAGTGAACCGTAACAAAGCGTGGTACAGATAAAATAAGAGAAAAAAGGACAAACATCTATGTGCTTGTCCTTTTTTTATGCTTACAGGTCGCTGATGCGTTTTCCTGCTACGGCATAGTGTTCTTTTTTCATTTCTTCAATAATGACAGAGACTTTTTCTACACCTGCGCCTGTTGTTTCAACAACAGCATCAGTGACTTTCTCCACAAGCGCTCGTTTCTGCTCGTCTGTTCTTCCTTCAAGCATTTGTACGGTGACAATCGGCAATGCGAAAACCTCCTTTTTCCTTTCATGCTACGCTTCCCTTTAGTTTAAGGGACTTCTTATAGTATACTGAATGAAGTAAATCATTGTATAGAAAGAAAGAGGGATTCATGCCTTTGAACCAATTTCTTGTGTATCCATTAGAACTGATTCCATATGTCGCCATTACGCTTGTTGTTGCATTTACGATGCACGAGCTGGCGCATGCATATGTTGCGTATCGTTTCGGCGACCCGACAGCTAAAAACCAAGGGAGACTCACATTAAATCCACTGAAGCATCTCGATGTATTTGGGACGATTTTGATCTTTGTCGCCGGGTTTGGCTGGGCGAGACCTGTACCGGTCAATCGTTACCATTTTAAAAACCCGCGCTTAGCAGGAATCTGCGTCTCGATTGCTGGCCCTTTAAGTAACTTAGTGTTGGCGTTTCTAGGCTTTTTCGTGTACGTGCTTCTTCAGAAGTTTGGCGGGGAGTCGCTCATGCGCTTTGAGCCGGGAGTTGATCATTTCTTCCGGATATTTATTAACTTGAACGTCATTTTGTTCCTATTTAACTTATTGCCACTTCCGCCGCTGGATGGGTATCGTATTATTGAGGACGTCGTCAGCCCCCGTATCCGGGCGAAAATGACGCAATTCGAACAATATGGGATCATTATTTTTCTCATATTCGTGATCACGCCGCTAGGACAGTTTGTTTTTGGTCCATTGATCGGAATGCGGGATCAAATCATTCAATGGTTTAATCTTATTTTGAAGCCGCTGCTTTAGGAGGTTTAATGAATGGAAGGTAAAAAGAAGAAACCAATTGGTTTTAACATCATTAAAAAAACAGATGCAACCGACGGACACGGAGGCTTTGGAGCTGGTGCGCTCAGCCTAGATAACATTTCGCCGGTGATCATTGACGTAGAGGAAAAGGAAGCTGTCATTGATATTGGTGCGATGCATGCAAGAAGTGCCGTGGAAAAAGGAATTAAATTTTTGAAAAGCAAAGAAGAGGTACCGAACGGAAAGCCGTATTGGCTCGTATGGGTGACCATTGACCGCAGAGAAGAAGGTCCTTATTATGCGGGTGTGACGGCTTGCGAAATGACCGTCGACCGTTCAATCCGCCGCGGGTATAAGTCGCTTCCAGAGCATGTGAATTTCATGGATAAATCAATGAAGCGAAATATCGTCGTCAGTCATATGGATGATGTATCGAAAAAGGTGCTGGCTGATTTCTTGAAGAGTCATAATGAAGCACTATGGGAAGCATCCACAGATGAATTAAAAGAAGGATTGTCTGTCTCAGTATAATTGTGAATTTTTTGTGAAGAATGGCGGATCATTACCAATTCCAGCTGGTTTTTGAGTAAACTGGTGTTAAAGCTAGGACATGGAGAATCCCGAGATGTAAATCTCGGGGTTTTTCATGTCTTTTTTTAACGTTTCAGCCACTTTTCCCACCATTTCTTTGGCTTTTGATCTTGAACTGGATCTTGCTCAGATGATTTATCCTCAGCACCGTAGCACACACCTGTCGGCTCCGTTCCTTCTATAAAATAGGTGAATACCTTTGATTCACATCCTGGGCCTGCGAGATCGCCGGTTTTTGGATTGATATACACACCTTTTACGCCGTCTGGCGGCATGAAGGAGGAGGCTGGCTGTTTGGAGAGGGCTGATTCCATAAAGGATGCCCATATCTTTTTTGCATAGGCTGTTTCTTCGACCGAGTCAATGGTACGCCCTTTATCATAGCCCGTCCACACACCTGTGACGAGCTGGGGAGAGAAGCCGATCATCCAGCTGTCGGCTCCTGTCGTTCCCGATTTTCCTCCGTATGTTCGCGTGAGATCCTTCATAATGGTGCTGCCTGTGACACTCGTATAGCCGTTTAACTGATCATTGAACATTCCTGACATCATGTCGGTGGTGACAAAGGCTACCTTTTCATCTAGGACTTGCTCTCGTTTTTGTTTTTCTTCAAAAAGCACGTTGCCTTTAGCATCCGTTACTTTTGTAATAAAGGTGGGTTTGACTCGTTTTCCGCCATTGACAAGCATTGCGTAAGCATTGGTCATTTCAATTGGTTTGACAGGAGACGTGCCTAGGGCAAGTGATGGCACCTGATCTAGTTTTTCGTTGATGCCAAATGTTTTACCCGCACGTACAAGCTGTTCCATTCCTAAAAATAGATGGGTTTTCACGGCATAAATATTATCAGACAGCGCCAAGGCTTGAAGCATCGTAATGCCATCATTTGCGTAATAGCCATGGTAATTGCTTGGTGAATAAGCAGCACCGCTTCCTTGATCATCGAGCTCAAAAACCGTTTCTTCACTGCGCATGACGGTTGCTGGTGTAAACCCGTTTTGCAAGGCAATGTAATAAAGAAGAGGCTTCATTGTTGAACCGGGCTGTCTTTTCGCTTGTGTCACTCGGTTGAATGGACTTTTCTCATAATCTCTTCCCCCGATGAGGGCGAGTACATGACCTGTTTGGGGATGGATAGCAGTAAAGCCGATTTGGATATCTGATTTCGAATAGATTGTGCTTTTCAACGTCTTCTCAGCCATTTTCTGTAATTCTGGATTTAAAGTCGTTTGGATATGAAGGCCATAGGTTTCGATCTGCTCCTCAGTTAACCCCAAGCTTTGTTTCAACTCACGAATCACATCATCATAAAAATACGGAGCTTGCTTTGCTTGCAGCTGCTTCTTTTGCAAAGGGCGATAGGACAGTTTTTCTTTCGCGGCTTCAGCGGCTGCCTTTTTCGTAATCATGCCGTCCTCTTGCATGTGCCTCAGAATCATATTCTTTCTTGCGCCGGCTTTCTCTTCATTCACATAAGGGGAGTAGAGAGAAGGGCCCTTTGGGATACCGGCAAGTAAGGCAGATTCAGCGAGGGTTAAATTCTTCGCTTTTTTCCCGAAATACAGACGGGACGCCGCTTCTACGCCATAAGCTCCATGACCATAATAAATGGTGTTCAAGTATCCTTCTAAAATCTCATCTTTTGTATAGTTTTGCTCTAAGCGAATCGTGTAAAAGGCTTCATTCCATTTTCGCTTCCACGTTTTATCATGATCTAAATACAGATTTCGTGCATATTGCTGGGTGATCGTGCTTGCGCCTTGTACCTTAGCCATGGCACGAATATCAGCCACTGCAGCACCCGCCATCCGTTTCACATCAAAGCCATGATGCTCATAAAAGGTTTTATCCTCAACAGCTACAGCTGCCTGCCTGATATGAGGGGACATGTCCTTTAAGGGCACCCAATATCTCTTTTCTCCAAAGCTGGATTCTCCAAGCTTTGAACCATCGGCTGCATAAATCGTCGTAGATTGGGGAACTTGAACAGAAGGGGCGCCTTGCCATTTGGCTATTAAAAGAATCGTCAAAAAGACAGTGCCTGCAAATAGAAAAGCGAGCAAGCCAATAAAAAAACAGGCTCGAATCGTTTTCACGGTCATGCGGATTTTTTTATTACTCATGATTGTGTCCATGCAAAGCCCCCATTTTGACGGTTTTTTATCAGTATGGAACAAAGAAAACCGTTTTAAACAAATGATTGCAAGAGCGTGCATTAAAATTGAAGAGAACTCATGCAGTTCTTTACAATTTGATATGAATCCACTATACTTTTTTCTTGGACAATCGATATAGTCATAGCCGTTAAAGGCGCTAACAATAGATGTTTGTTTATTATTGGATGAGAGGAAGATGGACAATGAGCGAACTTTGGTATACAGAGAAGCAAACGAAGAATTTTGGTATTACTTTGAAGGTGAACAAAACCCTTCACACAGAACAAACAGATTTTCAGCATTTAGAAATGGTGGAAACAGAAGAGTTTGGCAATATGCTGTTTTTAGACGGTATGGTGATGACGTCTGAGAAAGATGAGTTTGTATACCACGAAATGGTGGCACATGTTCCTCTTTTCACTCATCCAAACCCGGAAAATGTTCTTGTCGTAGGTGGAGGAGACGGCGGTGTCATTCGTGAAATCCTGAAGCATCCAAGTGTGAAAAAAGCGACACTTGTTGATATTGATGGCAAAGTCATCGAATACTCGAAAAAATTCCTTCCTTCGATTGCTGGGAAACTAGACGATCCTCGTGTAGATGTCAAAGTTGGAGACGGCTTTATG
Organism: Bacillus sp. FSL K6-2431; assembly: GCF_038005165.1. Taxonomy (NCBI): domain Bacteria; kingdom Bacillati; phylum Bacillota; class Bacilli; order Caryophanales; family Bacillaceae; genus Bacillus; species Bacillus sp. FSL K6-2431. The sequence goes on from NZ_JBBOSQ010000001.1 coordinate 2,454,935, forward strand.
CATATTGCTGAAGCTGACAATGAGTACGATGTTATCATGGTGGACTCAACTGAACCAGTTGGACCAGCTGTGAACCTGTTCTCTAAAGGATTTTACGCAGGAATTTCAAAAGCACTCAAAGAAGACGGTATTTTCGTGGCACAAACGGACAACCCTTGGTTCACACCTGAGCTGATTACAAATGTACAGCGTGATGTGAAAGAGATTTTCCCAATCACGAAGCTTTATACAGCGAATATTCCAACGTATCCAAGTGGTCTTTGGACATTTACCATCGGTTCAAAAAAATATGATCCACTTGCTGTAGAAGACAGCCGTTTCTTTGATATTGACACTAAATATTACACAAAAGAATTGCACAAAGCAGCATTCGTTCTGCCGAAATTTGTGAGCGACTTAATCAAATAAATGAAGCGAAGAGGAAATGCGCAAATAACAGTTTGCGCATTTTTTGAAGCGTAAAAGGAGGAATCTTGCATGAGATTCGACGAGGCTTATTCAGGAAAAGTGTTTATTGGAAGTCATCCGACATGGGAAGATGCAAAAGTCATTTTATACGGTATGCCGATGGATTGGACCGTCAGTTATAGACCAGGCTCACGTTTTGGTCCAAACCGTATTCGTGAAGTTTCGATTGGATTAGAAGAATACAGTCCTTATTTAGATCGTGAGCTGCACGAAGTACCATTCTTTGATGCCGGTGACATTCCGCTTCCTTTTGGAAATGCTCAGAAAAGCTTGGACTTAATTGAAGAGTATGTCGACAGCATTTTAGAAAAAGGGAAGTTTCCATTAGGAATGGGCGGCGAGCATCTTGTGTCTTGGCCGGTTTTCCGCGCGATGCATAAGAAATATCCTGATTTGGCGATTATCCATATGGACGCACATACGGATCTTCGTGAGGAATACGAGGGTGAGCCTCTGTCTCATTCTACCCCGATTCGTAAAGTAGCAGGACTCATTGGACCTGAGAATGTGTTCTCTTTTGGGATTCGTTCTGGGATGAAGGAAGAATTTGAATGGGCAAAAGAAGCGGGTATGCACATTTCTAAATTTGAAGTGCTGGAGCCGTTGAAGCAAGTATTGCCAAAGCTGAAGGGGCGTCCAGTTTATGTGACGATCGACATTGATGTACTCGACCCAGCTCATGCACCTGGTACAGGCACGGTGGATGCTGGCGGTATTACATCAAAAGAGCTGCTTGCATCCATTCATGCCATTGCAGGATCTGAGGTTCAAGTAGTCGGTGCAGACCTTGTAGAGGTAGCACCTGTATACGATCATTCCGACCAAACAGCGAATACAGCGAGCAAGCTTTTACGCGAAATGCTGCTTGGATTTGTGAAATAACACCTTGATAGAGGAGCTTGTCATCTCATGTGGACAAGCTCTTTTTTTACATGGATCAAAAAATAAAGGAGGCAGTTCATGTTTTCTTCTATATTGATGGTGCTTCTCGCCTTTTGTGTGTTAGCGGCGGGTTTTCTCACTCTGAAACGAGAGCTCGCAGCTGCGCCGCCCGTTTTTGCTTCGAAAAAGGTAGCAAAGGAAGAGATGTTGGGGTTGTTTCAAGATCGAGGCTTTTTCTATCTGACGGCCATTGCGTTATTCATGCAGGTGGTATTTAAGCGAGCACAGATCGTGCCATTTGATTTTTTTCAGGCATTTTTGGCAAGTTCAGGCGTACAAGCTCTTTTTTATTTAATCAAAAGAAAAGACATGGGCGTAAAGGCTGGATTGGTGGTATTAGTGAGTTTCCTGTTTCTTTTTTTCTAAAGGGATGGTGTAAGATCAAAAACGAAGTTTAATCGCAGTGAAGAAGAGAAATGATGGTATGATAGGCGATCATGAATATGGTATACTAGTTTAGTTAAACGGGTCTTAGCAAAGGAAGTGCAAAATGACACAAAACCAAATTTCAATTCATGTAAAGTCAGTGATGAAACCAGAGACGGAGCCGGCTGAAACGATCGAATTCCGCACGACTGGAACGTATCAAGAAAAGAATGACAAAACGTATCTCACTTACCATGAAGAACATGAAATGGGTCAAGTAAAAACCGTTGTGAAAATGAGTGAAAAAGAAATTTTTGTCATGAGATCAGGGGCCATTCAAATGAAGCAGCGCTTTCTCATTGGAGAAACGACCGTCACACATTACACGATGCCATTCGGTACACTACAGCTTGATGTACACACACATGGCATTGATCTCGATGTGGACAAGGGACTGCTGCACATTACGTACGATATGCTGACAGGGGAAGATCAAAAGCATTTACATACATTATCGATTTCGTATAAGGAGGATTTACGTTCATGAATATCGCAGAACAGGTCAAAGATGCGTTAAAGGAAGAAATTATTGCGGCAGTCGTCAAAGCAGGACTTGCTGATGAAAGCCAGGTACCAGATGTCCTTTTAGAAGTGCCGAAAGATAAAACTCACGGTGATTACTCCACCAACATGGCGATGCAGCTTGCCCGCATTGCAAAAAAAGCACCTCGTCAAATCGCAGAGGACATTGTCAAAGCGTTTGATAAAGGGAAAGCTTCTATTGAAAAACTGGATATCGCAGGTCCAGGGTTCATTAATATTTATATGAACAATCAGTATTTAACAAAGCTGATCCCAGCTGTCCTTGAAGCAAAAGAGGCATATGGTGAAACGAATACAGGCGGCGGCCAAAAGGTGCAAGTTGAATTCGTCTCAGCCAACCCAACAGGTGACCTTCACCTTGGACATGCCCGCGGAGCAGCTGTAGGTGATTCTCTTTGCAACATCCTTGATAAAGCAGGGTTCGAGGTGAGCCGTGAATACTATATCAACGATGCAGGCAATCAGATCAATAACCTCGCTTTATCTGTAGAGGTACGTTACTTTGAGGCGCTCGGTCTTGAAAAAGAGATGCCTGAAGACGGCTATAGAGGAGAAGACATCAAAGGCATCGGGCAAAAGCTGGCAGATGAATTTGGTGACCGTTTCGTGCATGAGCCAGAAGAAGAGCGTATGATGTTCTTCCGTGAATACGGCTTAAAATATGAGTTAGAGAAATTACGTGTAGACCTTGAGAATTTCCGTGTCCCATTTGATGTATGGTATTCAGAAACCTCTTTATATGAAAACGGTAAAATCGAACCAGCGCTGGAAACACTTCGCGCTAAAGGCTATGTCTTTGAAGAAGACGGCGCAACGTGGCTGCGTTCAACTGATTTTGGCGATGACAAGGACCGCGTGCTCATTAAAAAAGACGGCAGCTTCACTTACTTGCTTCCAGATATCGCATATCATAAAGACAAATTAGACAGAGGCTTTGATCAGCTCATTAACATTTGGGGAGCGGACCATCACGGCTATATCCCTCGAATGAAAGCGGCGATTCAAGCACTTGGATATCCTGCTGGCAAGCTTGAAGTAGAAATCATTCAGCTCGTTCACCTATACAAAAACGGTGAAAAGATGAAGATGAGTAAACGTACAGGAAAAGCCGTCACCATGCGTGATCTGATTGAAGAAGTAGGCCTAGATGCCACTCGTTATTTCTTCGCGATGAGAAGTGCGGCGACACATATGGACTTTGACCTAGACTTAGCGATTTCTACGTCTAACGAAAACCCTGTGTACTACGCACAATATGCCCATGCGAGAATTTGCAGCATGCTGCGTCAAGGGGAAGAAAAAGGCTACGAGCCAAACCTTGAAAAAGCAGATTTCTCTCACATTCAATCGGAAAAAGAATACGATCTTCTCAAAATCATTGGTAGCTTCCCAGAAGTTGTAGCAGAAGCAGCTGAAAAGCGTATTCCGCACCGCGTGACGAACTATATTTATGACCTTGCATCAGCCCTTCACAGCTTCTACAATGCCGAGAAGGTCATTGATGTAGAAAACGAAACAAAAACAACAGCACGTCTTTCACTCATGAAAGCAACACAAATTACGCTTGCGAATGCATTAAAACTAATTGGTGTATCGGCTCCGGAAAAGATGTAATACAAATAAGCCCCGCTCTACTATAGGAGTGGGGCTTTTTAATATGAAAAAACACCCGCTATCTTCTAAGGACAGCGGATGTTGAACATTACCCAAGCGTATTAATAATGTTAGAAATAGAATCAAATAATTGGCTAAGTACATCAGAAAACATGTTTTTGCCTCCTCTCTTTTCTTTTTACATCTACTTAACGAAGGGGATGGAGGGTTGGATCACTTTTTCTAAAAAATTTTTAAAAAAGTTGGTGGCATAGAAAAAAGCACCACGTATTCGGGTGCTTTTTGGCTTTTATTAGTTATGAATGAATACGCAGTTTCACGTCTCCATTTTCACACGCTAGCTGAACGTTTCCGCCAATCGGTAAGGTGAAGACCGGCTGTGTATGTCCGATATCGACATCGTAGATCACTGGAATGTGTTTGAGCATTGGGTGCTTATCTAGGATGAATCTCAAATGTTCCTCTGTCATCTTGGATTTCTTCTGAAAGCGTCCGATGATCAGCCCTTTAATGGATTCTGCATGCTGTAAGAGGGATGTGAGGTCTCTGGCGAACATTTCAGGGAAAACCAAATCATCATCCTCCACAAATAAGATGGCATCCTTAATATGAGGCATAAACGATGTCCCTTGCAGTAAGTTCAGTGTACAAAGGTTACCGCCATACAAGGTACCTTCGGCTGTTCCTTCCTGATATATTCCCCATTTCGACGGATGAAACTGTCTGTTCGCTTGATCAAGATACCACGCATCATCACTCCACTTTGTCGAAGGATTCACATTAAAAGACTCACTACCATTCATCAAGCAGGCTTGAAACATAGCGGTCTGCTCCTCTTGTCCCTGTTCCATTTGAAAGCTGGAGAAATGGGGTCCAGAGTATGTCACCATCTCACATTTGGCAGTAATAGCACTTGCGAGTGCGGTAATATCACTGTAGCCGCAAAGAACTTTTGGGTGCTGACGAATCAAGTCGTAATCAATATAAGGCAAGAGCTCATTGCAATTGAAGCCTCCGATTGCTGTCAAAATACCGTCAACTTCATCATCCATGAACGCCTCATGCAGATCAGACAAGCGGTGCTCAATAGATGAAGAGGAGTGAAGGTCACATTCAAACGTGTGCTGTCCAAAGGAAACAGTGAAACCTAACATCTCTAAACGCTTTTTTGCCTGAGCGATTCCTTCTTTTGATAAAATGCTGGCACTTCGGCTTGGGGCAATGACACGAAGATGACTGTCTTTTTTTAAAGGAGGTGGTGTATGCATAAACAAATCTTCCTTTCCATCACATATTTATCCATTATATCGGATCAAATGGTCCAAGTCTGTAAAAGCTAGAAGAAAGAAGTGGACCGTGCGTTTCATACAAGCTGTGCAAAGGGTATGGAAAAGAAAAAGACAGAATGAGGGCGAAGAATGTGAAAAAGAGGAGACTGGAATTTTTATTTTTATATTTTATGATATTCGGGGCATATGTGGTGTATTGGTGGCCGGTGCCGGCGTGGAGTGTCCAGTTGTACGCAGCAGTTTATATCGCCATTATTTTATTTAGTATCATCTCGCTCATGCTAGAGAACCGTACATCACAGCACACACTCTTATGGATGTATGTGCTAATCTTTTTCCCAATCATTGGCTATATGTTTTATTTGTTCTCGGGACAGCTCTATGTGAAAGGTCATTTATTCAAATCAAAAAGAATGTACAACCGTGAAAAACTACGTAGAATATCTGAGCTTGAGAGCAAGCCGGATGAATCAAGTCTAACCGAAAATCAGCGGACTTTTTTTCATTACACAGAAAAAGCAACAGGCATGCATGTGAACACAAATAGTGATATGGACATTTTAAAAAATGGGGAGGAGACGTTTCCCCGTATTTTTGAAGAATTAAAAAAGGCAAAATCGTTCATCCATATAGAATACTACATGTTCAAATCGGATTTCCTCGGGCACCGGATGATGGAGATTTTGATAGAAAAAGTGAAAGAAGGGGTAGAGGTTCGCTTCATCTATGATGCGGCTGGCAGCATTCGCTTCTCCCGAAAAGATATTAAACGCTTGAAGCAGGCAGGGGTCAAGGTCGCTCCTTTTCTGCCTTTAAAATATGGTTTCTTTAATCAAAAAATCAATTTCCGCAATCACCGAAAAATCGTGATCATTGATGGGAAGACAGGATTTGTTGGCGGGTTAAATGTCGGAAAAGAATATGTCGGACGTGATGAAAATATCGGTTTTTGGCGTGATACGCATACGATGTTAAAGGGTGAGGCTGTCCAAACCCTTCACTCTGTGTTTATGCTCGACTGGGAGTATGTTTCAGATGAAGTATTAATTGATGATCCGAAATATCATACGCCGCATCCTGTGACGGGAGAGGATGTCATTCAGGTTGTACCAACTGGACCCGATATGAAAGAAAGTATGAGTGATTTATATGATGCACTCATCTCAAATGCGAAACAATTTGTCTGGATTGCGACACCTTATTTTGTCCCAAATGAATCCCTTCGTACGGCATTGAAAATTGCTGCGACAAGAGGGGTGGATGTCCGGGTGATGGTTCCGGAGATCAATGATGGCTTTCTCACACAATACGCCACACGGTCCTATTTTTCTGAGCTCCTAAAAGAGGGCATCAAGGTGTATCACTACCAAAAGGGCTTCATGCATCAAAAAGTGATGATTGCAGATGGAGAACTTGCCTCTGTCGGTACCGCAAATGTGGATATGAGAAGCTTTCAGCTCAATTTTGAGGTCAATGTCTTTACGGCCGCGAAAAAGCCTATTGAGCAGCTGATGGCACATTATGAAGAAGATATGAAAGAATGTGAGCAAATGGGACCTGTTCATTTTTATAAAAGAGGCTTAAAAGAGCGATTAAAGGAATCATTTGCTCGGTTGTTTTCTGGCGTTCTATGAGGATTTCTAGTCAAAGAAATCATTTCCTAATCTAGTATTTTGAAGAGGATTCCTCTATAATTGAAAATGATTATCAATTATAGAGGAAATGAGGTTCTTTTACATATGTTAAAACGCTTTTTCGCCTATTACAGGCCCTATCGAGGTCTGTTCTTTTTAGATTTCTTTTGCGCTGTCGCCGTTGGATTGATGGAACTGGGTTTCCCGCTTATCGTGAACTACTTCATTGATACATTGTTGCCAACAGGGAACTGGACAGTCATTGTCTGGACGGCACTTGCGCTGTTTGTCATTTATGCCCTCAGCTCGGTTATGCAATTTATTGTGTCGTATTGGGGGCATATGCTTGGCATCAATATTGAAACAGATATGAGGAAAAAGCTGTTTGATCACTTTCAGCGACTATCCTTTAAATTCTTTGACAACAACAAAACGGGGAAGCTCATGTCACGGATGACAAACGACCTCATGTACATTGGAGAAGTGGCGCATCACGGTCCTGAAGATTTGTTTATAGCGATTATGACGATTCTTGGTGCCTTTGCAGTCATGCTGATGATTAACTGGCAGCTGGCCATTTTAACCTTCCTCATCATGCCTGTCATCATTTGGCTCGCCCTACATTTTAATAAAAAGATGACGAAGGCGATTACACAGCTCAACAATGACATTGGAGACTTTCATGCGAGGGTTGAAAACAATATTGGGGGCATTCGTCTTGTTCAAGCCTTTGCCAATGAACATTTCGAGAAAAAGCGTTTTGCGGAAAACAACAACCGTTTTCGTAAGGCGAAGCTTCTTTCTTATAAAATTATGTCGGTCAATGGATCGATTAGCTATATTCTCACACGTCTTGTGACACTGTTTGTCCTTCTCGCAGGTACATGGTTTGTCCTGCAAGGTCAATTAACGGCAGGTGGCTTTATCGCATTTGTTCTGATCACAAATGTTTTATTTAGACCGATTGATAAAATCAACACGGTCATTGAAATGTATCCGAAAGGCATTGCGGGCTTTAAAAGCTATGTCGATTTGCTAGACACAGAGCCGGATGTGAAGGATACAGAGGGAGCACGTGATGTACACGGATTGAAAGGTGAAATTGAATATCGAAACGTAACATTTGGCTACGATGAACACAGTCATGTGTTAAAGAATATCGATTTAAAGATCAAACAAGGAGAGACGGTTGCGTTTGTCGGCCCTTCAGGAGCGGGGAAATCAACAATTTGCAGTCTGCTGCCTCGTTTTTATGATGTGGATGAAGGGGAGATCACGATTGATGGTATAAGCACAAAGTCGATGACATTGTCTTCTTTAAGGCAGCAGATCGGTATTGTGCAGCAGGATGTCTTTTTATTCTCAGGCACCATTCGTGAAAACATTGCGTACGGGAACTTAGAAGCCAGCGATGCAGAGATTTGGGAGGCTGTAAGAAGTGCGCATTTAGAGGAACTCGTTCAGCGTTTCCCAGAAGGGTTAAATACCGTGATAGGTGAGCGCGGCGTCAAACTGTCAGGCGGTCAAAAGCAGCGTCTATCAATTGCACGGATGTTCCTGAAAAACCCGTCCATTCTCATTCTAGATGAAGCCACATCAGCACTTGATACAGAAACAGAAAAAGCCATACAGGATGCACTGAGCGAACTAGCTGTCGGCAGGACGACACTCGTCATTGCCCACCGCCTTGCAACAATTAAACACGCCGATCGTATCATTGTCGTGACAGAGGAAGGTATTGAAGAACAAGGCCGCCACCAAGATTTAATTCAAATGGGCGGCGTATATAGCAGACTGCACGAAGCGCAGTTTGGTCATTAAAAAGAAAGATAAAGCCCTTTTGATAAGGGTCTTTTTTTGTTAGGATAGAAAAAACTCGTGTAGGAAGGATCTGATGGAATGAAGGGGCTTCGGCGATTACAAAAAGGCGATAAGATCGGTATTTTTTCACCTTCAAGTCCTGCATCAGCGACCTCGCCACTTAGGTATGAGCGGGCGAAGGAGTGGCTTGAGCAAAAAGGATTCATTGTGGTACCAGGATCATTAACAGGGAAAGAGGACCACTACCGTTCAGGTACAATTCAAGAACGAGCCAATGAGTTGAATGAGCTAATGGCTCGAGAGGACTTGGCGTGCGTCATGTCAATGATTGGCGGGACAAATTCAAATAGTATGCTGCCTTATCTTGATTTTGAGCTGCTGAAACAACATCCGAAAATCATGATCGGTTATTCAGATGCGACAGCGATTCTTTTAGCCGCTTACGAAAAAACGGGATTGCCTGTATTCTACGGACCGGCGCTTGTTCCATCTTTTGGGGAGTTTGAACCGTTCGTTGCTTATACATATCAGTCGTTCGAAGACATCCTGATGCAGCCTCAATTCATTCCTTATCAGATCAAAAAACCACCCTTTTGGACGGATGAACGAATCAATTGGGAAGAAAAGACACGTGATAAAGGGCAGCGTCCGAACGATTGGCTGTGCGTCATAGAAGGACAGGTAGAAGGCAGGTTGATCGGCGGAAACCTGAATGCAATGTACGGCATATGGGGCAGTGAATTCATGCCAGCGATCCAAACAGGAGACATTCTCCTCATTGAAGATTGCATGAAAACCGCTTCAGTTGTAGAAAAAAACTTCTCTTTATTGAAAGTAAATGGAGTGTTTGAGCGGGTATCAGGGATTCTTTTGGGGAAACATGAGCTGTTTGATGATGAGGGAACGGGCAAAGAACCTTACGAGATTTTACTTGAGGTGCTTGGAGAGACAAAGAAACCGCTCATCGCAGATTTTGACTGTGCCCATACACACCCGATGCTTACGATGCCAATTGGGGCACAAGTGAAAATGGATGCAGCTTCAAAACAAGTGTGGTTAACGAAAGAGTGGATATAACAAAAGAGCGGCCTGATGGCTGCTCTTTTTTATGAAACCTTCTCTTTTTCAAATGGCTGCAAGAGATCTTGCGCTTTTTTTCCCTCTACGACAATTAAGTAGTCAGATTCTAAATGAGTGAGCCTGAAGGTTTCAAGCTCTACGATGTTCTTGATGTTACACATTGTTTTTTTAGAATACACATATAGACGATGTTGAGCCTGGTGGCATTTTTCATAAAGAGAAATAAGCTTATGTAAATTCAATGCTTTCGCAGCGATTTGGATTGAATAGATCTGAGACATCTTCATATCCTCCTGTTGATTACTTTCTCACAATAGCTTTGTTACCCCTGTTTGCACAGAGATAAACCTTTCTCTATGATTTCCACTCAATGGTTCCTCCGCCGGTTCGCTTGTTGCCTCTTATCGCAGATAGTTCTTCGACGAGTCTAAGAAGGGCCTGATCCTTTGACTTCGCCTCAATCATAAAATCTACATCACGCCCATACGGTTTTAATGCATGAAAAAGCGGTAAGACAAAGGACATATCTACACCATCTGCATGACTGCGTATGGCTTTTTCTGATTTCGGTGAGGATAAATGAATTTTAGGCGGAATACCAGTGCTCGTCCAAGTGCCGAACATTCTTGGCAGGATGTCTTCAAGCGCGGCATCGTCATCTTTATTGGCCACGTGATGATGGTAATCAAAAACAAACGGAATGTCATGTTTTTCACATACACCAAGCGTTTCCAGCGACGTATATGTTTTGTCATCGTTCTCAAGCGTCATTCTCGCCTTAATATGAGCCGGAAGCTGTTTGATATTGTCATCAAAACGTTGAAGCGCCGATTCTTTATCACCGTACGCACCGCCCACATGAATGTTCATATAGCCTTCCTTTTCAAGCTTCATCGCCTCAAGCATTTGATAATGGTACGCCATGTCGATCACGGCATTTTCTGTGATTGAAGGCTTGGGGCTAGTAAACAAGGTGAACTGATTGGGGTGAAAGCTCACACGAAGCCCATGCCGTTTCACCAACTCGCCAATTCCAAGAAACTCCTTTTGAAAAGGTGTCACAAAGTCCCATCGTACCTCGGGATGGGTCGCAAGCGGGACGATCGAACTCGAAAAACGGTAAAGCGGGATATCATGAGCAATGGCGAAATAAAGCGTTCTTAATGTATTCACGAGATTGGCCTTTGTTGTTCGTAATAACGCCTCTTTTCCTTCTTCCTTTGAGAGCTTGCTGTATCTTGCAAAGGTCAGCGACTTGGCAGGAGAAGCCTCCCACAAGGTGACGGCATTGGATACATAACCGAATCGATAACGCATAGGTCATCTCCTTTATAAAAAATAAGAGAACATGGCGGCAACCCATTCCAGCGGACGTGACAGAAGCGGACGCTGTGCCAATTTCTCTTCTGTCATAAGCTCAGACACTTCTATGTGCTCGCGAATCCTTTCCTCTACGTGGGCAGTAAAATCGGTATCATCAATGGCGACGTCTACTTCCTCGTTTAAAAACAAGCTGCGTTTATCAAAATTTGCCGTACTGATCATACAGCGTCTCTGGTCAATTAGAATGGCTTTCGCATGATAAAATCCTTTATAAAAACGATAAACAAGGCAGCCGGAGGCAATGAGGTCCTTCAAATAATGAAATCCAGCCTCTTTGACGAGTGGATGATCTGCTTTCATTGGGATGATGATTTCAACCGTAACGCCTCGCTTGCGTGCATCAAGCAGTGCACTCAGAAGAGGAGCAGATGGAATAAAGTAAGGCGTACAGATGATGATCTGTTTCCTCGCCTGCTGAATATCTTTGAGGAACAAAGCTTCTAAAGAAAAACCAGCAGTCGCGCGTGTTGTGCATTGTAGTGTTCCCGGTTCCAAAGCAGGAAAAACCTCATATTGCAGCTGATGAATACCAGATGACCGGTATAAATCATTCAAAAACACATGCTGGAGATCTGCGACAACTTGCCCCGTCATGCGCAAATGATAATCCTTCCAAATGCCAAACCGACCCTTTTTCCCAACATATTCATCGCCAATATTAAACCCGCCAATATAGCCAATCTTTCCATCAATCACCGTGATTTTACGATGATTTCTCATGTTTAACCGATAAATCAAAAAAGGGAAACGAGGCTTATTTAAAAAGTAAAATTGGATGCCACTTTTCTCTAGCATGTCGATGGACTTTTGATCAAACGGATAGGACCCTAGTCGATCGGTCAGCAAAAAGACTGAAACCCCTTGTTCCGCTTTTGTTTTCAAAGCTTGTAACACCCTTTGACCAATCTTGTCGTTCTTTACAATAAAGAACATCATATGAATAGAAGAAGAGGCGTGCTGAATATCGGTGAGCAGCTGATCAAAGAGTGGTTCGCCATCATGATAAAAGGCGGCATCACCGCTTGTTTGATCAAAAGATCGTTCAAAAGCGCGGGTAGAAAAATATTTCTTTCCCATATAAAGGTCTAACAATATGAGACAAACGATGACAATGAGTACGAGTAGGATGATCAATGCGATCATGTTGCTTCCTCCTTTTTTGCATATTTCAATAGTGTACCCAAACGTGTAAAAAATATTGACTGAATACTCATTCATTATTTATGATAGAGGTACAACATGGAAACGGAACAAAGTGGGTTTTGGGGAATGAAAGGGGGAGCAAGATGAATAGCCTTTTAATCATGAACATGATCGCATTTGCGGCGGTGACCGCTTACGCTGTGTATTTGTTTATTTATCTCATTCGAACACGAGCAGCGTACATTCGTCTTGGTAAAAAAGAAGAGTTCCAACAAGACATGAAAAAACGCTTAGAGCGTGTTTGGGTCAATGTATTTGGGCAAAAGAAGCTGTTAAAGGACAAGAAGAGCGGCATCATTCATGTGCTGTTTTTCTACGGGTTTATCCTTGTACAGTTCGGAGCCCTTGATTTTATTATGAAGGGACTCGTTCCAGATAGCGGACTCCCTTTAGGTCCGCTTTACGGTGTCTTTACCTTTTTCCAAGAGGTAGTCACACTTCTCATTTTAGTAGCTGTTGTTTGGGCGTTCCATAGAAGGTATGTGGAGAAGCTTGTCCGTTTAAAGCGTGGCTTTAAATCCGGTCTAGTGCTTTTATTTATTGGCGGCTTGATGCTGACCGTTTTACTTGGGAACGGGATGAATATCATCTGGCATGGACACTCTTTATCACCAACTGAGCCAATCGCATCCAGTGTTGCTTTCTTGCTGGGCGGTATTTCACCTCTTGCGGCAACGGTCGTTTTTTATGTCGCATGGTGGGTGCATCTCCTGATTTTGCTGACATTCTTAGTGTATGTCCCGCAGTCAAAGCATGCTCACCTCATTGCAGGGCCGGTGAACGTATTTGCCAGCAGATTAGACTCGCCAGGCAAGCTGCAAAAAATTGATTTTGAAGATGAGACACAAGAGACCTTCGGTGTGGGAAAAATTGAAGACTTCCGTCAGTCACAGCTGATCGACCTTTACGCCTGTGTGGAATGCGGGCGCTGCACAAATATGTGCCCAGCAACAGGTACAGGGAAAATGCTGTCTCCTATGGATTTGATTTTAAGGTTAAGAGATCATTTAACCAATAAAGGGGCCGCCATTACATCAAAGACGCCTTGGGTTCCGCAGCTTGCCTTCAGGCAGACAACAGGAAATCAACTGGCGCTGCAGGCGAGAGGAGCAGGTGCAGAGGAATCGGCTGCCAGCTCGATGTATCATCCTTCTCTTATTGGTGAAGTCATTACAGAGGAAGAAATTTGGGCATGTACGACGTGCCGAAACTGTGAAGACCAATGCCCTGTCATGAATGAACACGTCGACAAGATTATTGATATGCGCAGATATCTTGTGCTGACCGAAGGGAAAATGGATGCAGATGCACAGCGTGCCATGACAAGTATAGAGCGCCAAGGGAACCCGTGGGGATTGAACCGGAAAGAAAGAGAAAATTGGCGTGAACTGAGAGAAGATGTGCACGTGCCGACAGTAAAAGAGCTGAAAAAAGCAGATCAAACCTTCGATTATTTATTCTGGGTTGGTTCAATGGGGGCATACGACAATCGAAGCCAAAAGATTGCGCTTGCCTTTGCAAAGCTTCTCAACGAAGCAGGAGTCTCCTTTGCCATCCTAGGCAATAAGGAGAAAAACTCTGGTGATACACCAAGAAGGCTTGGAAACGAATTTTTATTCCAAGAGCTTGCTGCGAAAAACATTGAAGAATTCCAGAAAAACGGTGTCACAAAGATCGTTACGGTTGATCCGCACGCCTATAATTTATTTAAAAATGAGTATCCAGACTTCGGACTTGAGGCAGAAGTGTACCATCATACAGAATTACTGGCAGAGCTAGTGAAAGAAGGGAAGCTAACGCCTGTACATGAAGTGAATGAGGTCATCACCTTCCACGACTCTTGCTACCTAGGCAGATATAACGAAGTGTATGATCCGCCGAGAGACATTTTAAAAGCCATCCCTGGTGTGACGCTGAGAGAAATGGAACGTCATCGTGAAACTGGTATGTGCTGCGGTGCAGGCGGGGGCTTAATGTGGATGGAAGAAGAGACAGGTACCCGAATTAACACTGCCCGAACGGAGCAGGCGTTACAGGTGCAGCCGTCCATCATTAGCTCAGGGTGTCCTTATTGCTTAACGATGCTGGGAGATGGCACGAAGGCAAAGGAAGTAGAGGATCAGGTAGGTACATTTGATGTCGCAGAGCTTCTTGAAAAATCAGTGTTTGGCGAGGCTGGAAAGCAGGTTTCGTAAACAAAACAGGCCGATGAATAGAATGTTCATCGGCTTATACATGGCGCTGTACATCTGCTGTTTAGACAATATGTAAGCGGTAACAAACTGGAGGGGACATACATGAGTAAGACGGTCATTGTATCTGGAGCAAGAACACCATTTGGAAAACTAGGCGGTGCTTTCAGTGGGTTGACTGCCGCAAAACTAGGCGGAAGGGCCATCAAGGCTGCGCTGGAAAGAGTGCAGGGATCACATCATGTGGATGAGGTCATCATGGGAAGTGTTTTGCAGGGAGGACAAGGTCAGATTCCTTCAAGGCAAGCAGCAAGATATGCTGATCTTCCGTGGTCCGTTCCGACGCAAACCATCAATAAAGTCTGTGCATCAGGAATGCGCAGTGTGAGCACAGCAGATCAAATCATCCGAGCTGGAGATGCGGAGGTCATCGTAGCGGGCGGTATGGAATCCATGTCACACGCCCCTTATTTGCTAAAAAAAGCGCGATGGGGCTACAAAATGGGAGATGGTGCGCTACAAGATGCGATGATTTTAGATGGATTAACCTGTTCGTTTACAGGCGTTCATATGGGTGAGTATGGGAGCATGGCTGCGAAGGAGCTCGGTATCACGCGGGAAGAGCAAGACCTTTGGGCATTAAGAAGTCATGAACGAGCGATCGAAGCGCAGAAAAACGGCTTTTTTCAGCATGAAATCACTCCCGTCACCGTCAAGACGAAAACGGGAGAGCGGCTGATCACAGAAGATGAATCCCCGCGGCGTGATACGTCATATGAACGGCTGTCAAAGCTCATGCCTGTTTTTGATCAAACTGGTACCATTACCGCTGGAAATGCACCAGGTGTCAATGATGGAGCAAGTGCGCTTCTTTTAATGAAAGACACATATGCAAAGCAGCATGACGTCATGCCAATGGCAGTCGTGCTTGGTCATACGCAGGTAGCTGTAGAGGCAAAGGATTTTCCGAAAACACCAGCCTTTGCTATCGAGAAAATTTTACAGAAAACAGGTAAGCGTCTAGAGGATATCGATTTATTTGAAATCAATGAAGCCTTCTCAGCAGTGGCGCTGGCATGTGAAAAAATAACCGGGCTGGACCGGCGCAAAATGAATATCAACGGTGGGGCAGTGGCGCTTGGTCATCCCATTGGGGCAAGCGGAACACGTATCATACTGACATTGATTCATGCATTGAAACAAAGAGGCGGCGGTATTGGCATTGCGGCGATTTGCAGTGGAGGCGGTCAAGGAGATGCCATCATGATAAAGGTAGATTAAAAGGGAGGCGTTCATCGTCATGAGTACAGAAGAAACCGTCATGGTCGTTGGAGCTGGTCAAATGGGATCAGGCATTGCCCAAGTTTTTGCTCAGTCTGGCTACACAGTCCTGCTGCATGATGCATCTGAAAAGCAGATTCATCGGGCCATTTCCTCCATGACCAAACAACTGACGAAACGGGCAGAAAAAGGAAAGCTAGCCCATCAGGCAGTCCGAGATATTACGCAGCGGCTTGCTGTATCTACAGATTTAAAGGACGTGCAGCAGGCTCACTTAGTGATTGAAGCTGCATCTGAACAAATGAGTGTAAAAAAACAAATCTTTGAAACACTTGATCAATTTGCAGAGGCGAAGACGATATTTGCAACAAACACATCTTCCTTGTCGATCACTGAATTAGCAGCTGTTACGGGGAGACCGGAGCAAGTGATTGGCATGCACTTTATGAATCCGGTGCCTGTCATGAGACTCATTGAGGTCATTCGAGCGCTGCAAACGAGTGACGACACGTATCAACTCGTTTGTGAAACAGCAAAGACATTAAACAAAACCCCAATTGAAGTGGAAGACTTCCCAGGGTTTGTATCAAACCGCATATTGATGCCAATGATCAATGAAGCCATTTACACCCTTTATGAAGGCGTGGCAGATGCAGAAAGCATTGACGGTGTCATGACGCTTGGAATGAATCACCCAATGGGGCCACTTCGTCTCGCTGATTTCATCGGACTAGATACATGTTTATTTATTATGAATACCCTTCATGAGGGACTTGGGGATAGCAAATATCGACCTTGTCCTCTTTTGAAAAAATACGTGAATGCAGGCTGGCTGGGCAAAAAGACAAAGAGAGGTTTTTACACATACCACGACCACTCATAGGGGGAGTCAAAATGGATGTTTTGCTTACGGATCAACAGCGACTCTGGAGAGAACAGGCAGCAGAATTTGCAAGACAGCGTATATTCCCTGAAGTGGAAGCCATGGAACAAGGTCAGTTCCCAAGAACACTTTTAGCAGAAATGGGACGACAAGGCTTTCTGGGGATTCCAATACCAGCATCGTATCAAGGCTTAGGAGCAGATTTTACAACGTATATCATCGCCATTCATGAATTATCCAAAGTGAGTGCGACCATCGGTGTCATTGTGTCCGTTCATACATCTGTTGTGACGATGCCTATTTTGGCTTTTGGAACGAATGAGCAAAAAGAATCCTATGTTCCGCTGCTTGCATCTGGGCAGAAGCTGGGAGCATTTTGCCTGACTGAACCGAAGGCAGGCTCAGATGCCTCCAGTATTCAGCTAAGGGCAAAGCGGGCAGACGACCATTATGTGTTAAATGGTACAAAAATGTTTATCACAAGCGGCGGGGAAGCAGAACTGTATCTTGTCTTTGCCGTGACAGATCCTGCTTCTGCGAAAAAAAATATATCGGCATTCATTGTTGAGAAAGATACACCAGGATTTACGATCGGAAAAGATGAGAAAAAGATGGGACTGCACGGGTCAAAAACCGTTACGCTTCATTTTGATGCTGTGCGGATTCCAAAACAGCAGCTGCTCGGTGCAGAAGGAGAGGGCTTTCACATAGCCATGTCTAGTTTAAATGCGGGGAGAATCGGTATCGCGGCTCAAAGCCTCGGCATTGCAGAAGCCGCATTAACTGAGGCAGTGACTTATTTAAAGCAGCACCCGGCAGGTCTAGAAACGACCATTCGGCTGGGTGATTTGGCAGCGAAGCTTGAAGCAGCCAAACTATTAGTCTATCAAGCGGCTTCTTATAAAGAGGCGAATCGTCCGGTCACAAAGGAAGCATCCATGGCAAAGCTATTTGCCTCAAGAACGGCAGTTGAGATCAGTACAGAAGTGATCCATTTGCTCGGCATGGATGGTTATTCGAATCGCTATCAAGCACAACGTTACTTTCGTGATGCGAAAGTTTGTGAAATCTATGAAGGAACAAGTGAAATTCAAAGGCTGGTCATTTGTAAACAGCTAATATGAAACGAGGTGGCTCATGATGCAGTTTCAATTAAGTGATGAACATGAAATGATTCAAAAAATGGTGAGGGATTTTGCGAAAAATGAAGTAGAGCCAACAGCAGCAGAGCGGGATGAGACAGAAACGTATGATCCAACTATTTTTCGCCAAATGGCGGAGCTCGGTTTAACGGGGATCCCTTGGCCGGAAGAGGTAGGCGGGATCGGTAGTGATTATTTAGCCTACGTCATCGCAGTGGAGGAGCTTTCAAGAGTGTGCGCCTCTACAGGCGTCACCCTCTCCGCCCACACCTCTCTCGCCTCGTGGCCCATCTATACTTTCGGAACAGATGAACAAAAAGAGACCTATTTAAAGCCGCTTGCAGAAGGACAGAAGGTAGGGGCATATGCACTCACTGAGAGCGGTTCGGGTTCAGATGCCGGCGGAATGAAGACAACGGCAGTAAAGGCAGGCAATGAATACGTCCTGAACGGTGCGAAAATCTTTATTACAAATGGAGGCATTGCGGATTATTATATTGTGTTTGCTGTGACTGACCAAGAAGCTACATCTCGAAATACGACCGCCTTTATTGTAGAAAAAGAGACACCGGGCTTCTCTGTTGGCAAAAAGGAAAGCAAACTGGGCATTCGTTCATCGCCAACGACCGAAATTCGATTTGAAGATTGCCGGATTCATGAAAGGAACCGGCTCGGACAAGAGGGAGAAGGCTTTAAAATAGCGATGATGACCCTCGATGGCGGCAGAAACGGCATTGCTGCACAGGCAGTTGGGATTGCACAAGGCGCTCTTGATGCGGCAGTCGATTATGCGAAGGAGCGCAAGCAATTCGGCAAACCAATCATTCAGCAGCAAGGAATTGCTTTTAAGCTAGCAGATATGGCGACCGCAATTGAAGCCTCCAGGCTGCTCACTTATCAGGCAGCATGGCTCGAAACGAAAGGGCTCCCGTATGGAAAGGAATCAGCTATGTCCAAGCTCTTTGCTGGAGATACAGCCATGAAGGTAACAACAGAAGCCGTCCAAATCTTCGGCGGCTACGGCTATACAAAGGATTACCCAGTCGAACGATACATGCGTGATGCGAAAATCACCCAAATTTATGAAGGCACACAGGAAATCCAGCGCCTAGTCATCTCGCGCAAACTGCTAGATATGTAGAAACAAAGCAAAGACCACCTGATGTGAGGTGGTCTGTTTTGGTGCGAAAATTAGTCCTCAAATGTTAAATTATTTCCAAAATTGTCCCATGCCACCTTATCATTATGATAAAATTGGCAAAAGTATCAATATGGAGGTTTTCATGATGAACACAACATTTATGGGTATTTTAGGATTAGTCACAATGATCATTTGGATTATGGTCTCCACAGAGCTTTCAAAGTCTCCAAAAAAGAAGGAAGAAAAAGAAAACAGCCGCAGAAAACTATTTGTCCTCATGCCTGCGGGAATGGTATGTACGATTGCTATCGTGATCTTATTCATTCAGAGAATCCCGTTTTAAAATAGAGATGAACAAACTAAAAGACAAAAAGCATACCATACACAAAAGCCAGACCCATTTCATGCAGATGATGAGCCCCTTGAGAAAAAATCAAAAATTAACATGATTAAAGGTGGCATAAACTCCCCTAATTTGTTTATAATGAGAGGTATGGTTTGTCGTAAAAATAAGGGATAAACACTTATTATTTCACTGATAAATGGATACATACATGTAATAGAAAGGGAGTGTCTGACCTTGAGTTTGAAAGAATACTCACAGGAACAGCTCAAGCACATGTCTTTAGTTGAACTTGCCTATGAAATTTTCAGAGACAGCAAAACACCGATTACGTTTTCCGAGTTAATAGATGAAATGGTCCGTTTACAAGGAATACAAAAATCTGATCTTGATGATCGCCTTGCTCAATTTTATACAGACTTAAATATAGATGGCCGCTTTATTTCGTTAGGTGATCAGAGATGGGGACTTCGCAGCTGGTATCCAGTTGATCAAATCGAAGAAGAAGTTCAGCCAGCTGTGAAAACAAAAGCGAAAAAGAAAAAAACAAAAGCAGCTGTCGTTGAAGAAGACTTCGATGAAATTGAAGAGGAAGAGGAAATCGAAGAGCTTGAAGAAGACCTTGATCTTGTTGAAGACGACGATGATCTCGACCTAGACGATGATGAGGAAATTGAGGAAGATATAGAAGAATTCGACGAAGATGATGACGAAGATGATGACGGCTTAACAGAAATTGACGAAGACGATTTAGACGATAAAGAGGAAGAGAAATAACCCTCATAAACCGGTCCTCAAAACAGGACAAAACCGTCTTGACTTTCGAGAGCGAACTATGTAGTATGTATTTTGGGCTCTCTAAAAAGAGTACGTAAAGATACGTTCATTTACGCTCCCTTTCATTTATTTGAAAGGGAGCTTTCTTATTTTTCAAGAGATTTAGGGATACACTCTAAAAAGGATGAAGCTGTGCATGTCTAGTCATGCAAGGGTAAAAAAGAGAGGAGCATACGAAATGACAAAGTATATTTTTGTAACAGGAGGAGTTGTTTCCTCACTTGGAAAAGGGATCACGGCTGCCTCGTTAGGCCGCCTTCTGAAAAATAGAGGGATGGATGTCACCATTCAAAAATTCGATCCATATATCAACGTAGACCCAGGGACGATGAGTCCATATCAGCACGGTGAGGTTTTCGTCACAGATGACGGTGCTGAAACAGACCTTGATTTAGGTCACTATGAGCGCTTCATTGATATTAACTTAAATAAGTACAGCAACGTCACAACAGGTAAAATCTACTCTACTGTTCTGAAGAAAGAGCGCCGCGGTGACTATTTAGGCGGAACTGTACAGGTTATTCCCCATATTACAAATGAAATTAAAGATCGCGTGTACCGTGCCGGAAAAGAAACAGGTGCAGATGTGGTCATCACAGAAATCGGCGGAACAGTAGGAGACATCGAATCCCTTCCATTCCTAGAAGCGATTCGTCAAATGAAGAGTGACATTGGCCGTGAAAACGTCATGTACATTCATTGTACCCTTGTTCCTTACATTCGGGCAGCAGGTGAACTGAAAACAAAACCGACACAGCATAGTGTAAAAGAACTTCGCAGCCTTGGTATTCAGCCAAACGTTATTGTGGTTAGAACTGAAATGCCAATGACCCAAGACATGAAGGACAAAATTGCGTTATTCTGTGATATTGATACAAAAGCTGTTATCGAATGTCAGGATGCAGACACGCTGTACTCTATTCCGCTTGATTTACAAAAACAAGGACTAGACAAGCTTGTATGTGAACATATGAAACTTGACTGTCAAGATGCAGACATGACGGAGTGGACAGCGCTAGTCGATAAAGTGCAAAACCTCTCAAAACAAGTCACAATTGGTCTAGTAGGAAAATATGTTGAATTGCAAGATGCATACATTTCTGTCGTTGAATCACTTCGCCATGCTGGTTATGCATTTGATGCAGACGTTCAAATCAAATGGATCAATGCAGAAGAAGTGACAGCAGAAAATATGGCTGATTTCGCGCAAGATGTCGATGGCATCATCGTTCCTGGAGGCTTCGGAGACCGCGGAGTGGAAGGGAAAATTATTGCTACACAATATGCCCGTGAAAACAAAGTGCCATTCTTCGGAATTTGCTTAGGAATGCAAGTTGCGTCAATCGAATATGCACGAAACGTACTAGGCCTTGAAGGAGCTCATTCAGCGGAAATTGATCCTGAAACAGCATTCCCAATTATTGACCTTCTTCCAGAACAGAAGGATGTAGATGATTTAGGCGGAACACTTCGTCTTGGTCTGTATCCATGTAAATTAAATGAAGACTCCAAAGCATTTGCTGCATACAACGATGAAGTGGTCTACGAACGCCACCGCCATCGCTATGAGTTTAATAATGAATTCAGACAGCAAATGGAAGCTGCAGGATTTGTCTTCTCTGGTACAAGCCCAGACGGACGTCTTGTTGAAATTATCGAGCTGAAGGATCATCCTTGGTTCCTTGCTTCTCAATTCCACCCAGAATTCGTCTCAAGACCGACAAGACCTCAGCCATTATTTAGAGATTTCGTTGGTGCTTCACTGCAAGCATCTGAATCAAAATAAAACAAAAAAACTGCCGAGAATATCATCTTCTCGGCAGTTTTTTTATTCATATTCCTCAACGATTTCTTTCACAGTAAACGATAGAGCGTGGTAGACGTATAAGCATGTCATTAAAGCAGGATAACCGAACCTTGTTCCGTCATCAGCGGGCACAAGCGGTTTCTTGAGCTGAAAATCAATATGGACATCACAAAGCTCTTCAATCATGGACGGCTCCTTTTGTGCCGGCCCGACACCAACAACGGGCGTCCCTTGCGCGTGCAGTTCTTTTACAAGAGATTGAATCTCCTCGTCTTCTGGGTCTGAATAAAATAGCAGCACTCTATCGCTTGGATGAAGCAAGCTACGCTCCATTTGATCAAGCGGCAGCACTTTCGCACCTGGAAATGGCTCCTTGCTTTCAGTTGCCTCTAGGGCTACAGCAGCCAGTTCATTCTTCCCGTGAAAATAAACAGCATGTCCACTGACAATGGCTTGTGCAAGAAGGCGTGCACCATCCTCGATCGCTTCAGCCTGCTTTTCTCCAATACGTGAAAAAATACCTGATAACTGGGTCGTGAAAATTTTTAACAAGACTGATTTCCTCCTTCGGTCAGATCATTTTATAATAGAATATAAAGAGAATATTAGGAAAAATGCTCAGAAAATGTCGTAAAGTAAACTATTATAAATAAAGGAAATGTGAAAATCAAACAGAATTATTTAACAACAGCTCTTTTTATGGCGAAAAATGAAAGCAATGGGGTGTAACAGATGAATGAGAAAATTTTAATTGTCGATGATCAATATGGTATTAGAATATTATTGAATGAAGTGTTTCATAAAGAAGGCTATCAAACCTTCCAAGCAGCGAATGGACTTCAGGCGTTAGATATTGTGAAAAATCATAGACCAAACCTTGTGCTGCTTGATATGAAGATTCCCGGAATGGATGGAATTGAAATTTTAAAACGCATGAAATTAATTGATGAAGACATCCGTGTCATCATTATGACAGCCTATGGCGAATTAGACATGATCCAAGAATCCAAAGAACTCGGTGCTTTGACGCATTTTGCGAAACCTTTTGATATTGATGAGATCCGAGATGCTGTCAAAGAATACTTACCGCTCGAAACAAACGGTTAGATGGAAATGATTGAATCGAGTCATTCTGTTGCCGATTTGTCGAATAATTGGTATCCTAGATAAGAAGAAGAAAGCGATCTGACTTTGAAAGTTTACATATGGCGAGAAATTCTGGTCATGCTAGGGTGGAGAGCTTTTTTTAGTAAGCAAATTAGCTACATAGGGAGGATTTTTCATCATGCCTTTAGTTTCAATGACAGAAATGTTGAAAGACGCAAAGGAAAAAGGTTACGCTGTTGGACAGTTTAACTTAAATAATTTAGAATTCACGCAAGCGATTTTACAAGCTGCTGAAGAAGAGAAATCTCCAGTTATCTTAGGAGTATCTGAAGGAGCAGGACGCTACATGGGCGGCTTCAAAACAGTTGTCGCAATGGTTAAAGCGTTAATCGAAGAATATAATGTAACAGTTCCTGTTGCGATTCATTTAGATCACGGTTCAAGCTTTGAATCTTGTGCAAAAGCAATCCATGCAGGATTTACTTCTGTCATGATCGACGCTTCTCACCATCCATTCGATGAGAACGTAGCAACAACTGCGAAAGTAGTTGAGCTTGCTCATTTCCACGGTGTATCTGTAGAAGCTGAGCTTGGAACTGTTGGCGGACAAGAAGACGACGTCATCGCTGAGGGCGTTATTTATGCTGATCCAAAAGAGTGCCAAGAGCTTGTAGAACGCACTGGTATTGACTGCCTTGCACCTGCATTAGGTTCAGTACATGGTCCATACAAAGGTGAACCAAACCTTGGTTTCACTGAAATGGAAGAAATTGGTAAAATGACAGGTCTTCCACTTGTTCTTCATGGCGGAACAGGTATCCCAACTGCTGACATCAAGCGCTCAATTTCACTTGGTACAGCTAAAATCAATGTAAACACTGAAAACCAAATTGCTTCTGCGAAAGCAGTACGCGAAACACTTGCTGCAAAAACAGAAGAGTATGATCCACGTAAATATCTTGGACCAGCTCGTGACGCAATTAAAGCGACTGTTATCGGCAAAATGCGTGAATTTGGTTCTTCTAACCAAGCATAATTTGATGAGAACCGAAAGCCGCCTGAGTCACAGGCGGTTTTCTCCATATCTTGAGAAAGCGCAATCAAAATTTACATTTCAGACAATTTATTGATAGGAGAGTGGCACGGTTATGTTATTTTTCGTAGATACAGCGAATATCGCAGACATCAAAGAGGCGCACGAGCTTGGCATTTTAGCAGGCGTCACAACAAACCCTAGTTTAGTAGCGAAAGAAAAGGACGTATCATTCCACGACCGTCTTCGCGAAATCACTGACGTGGTATCAGGTTCTGTCAGTGCGGAAGTCATTTCCCTCAAAGCAGAAGAAATGATTGAAGAAGGAAAAGAGCTTGCTGCCATCGCACCAAATATCACGGTTAAAATTCCAATGACAACAGATGGTCTTAAAGCTGTCAAAGCGTTAACAGACCTTGGAATTAAAACAAACGTTACTTTGATTTTTAGTGCAAACCAGGCACTTCTTGCAGCTAGAGCTGGTGCGACGTATGTCTCTCCATTCCTCGGCCGCTTAGATGACATTGGCCAAAATGGTCTCGATCTCATCAGCGAAGTGAAAACCATTTTTGATGTTCATGGCTTAGATACACAAATCATTGCTGCATCCATTCGTCATCCGCAGCACGTGACAGAAGCTGCACTTAGAGGTGCTCATATCGGCACAATGCCGCTGAAAGTCATCAAGCAGCTGACGAAACACCCATTAACGGATGCGGGCATTGAGCAATTTTTAGCAGATTGGAATAAATAAGTGATTGTGGCAGGCGGGATTGTCTCCTGTTTGCCGCAGTTTTCCTTAAAAACGCTAAGAAATGTTTTGTGCAAAGAAGAGAACATCACAGCCTCGCAAAGCTTCGATTATTTTTCTTCCGACAAATTTCGTTTAACCTGTATTCTTTCTCTTGATATTGGCTAAATTTTGGACAAGACCTTTTAAAGCGCGACATCCACAAACAGTATAACTCCAACAGTGATCTTCTTTAAGAAGGGAGACAAATATGGAAAAGTTAAACATTGCCGGCGGTGACCCCTTACGCGGGACCGTACATATTAGTGGTGCGAAAAATAGTGCAGTGGCACTGATTCCTGCCACGATTCTCGCTGATTCTCCAGTAACGATTGAGGGCCTTCCGCATATTTCAGATATTGACACATTACGAGATCTGTTAGAAGAGATTGGCGGAAAGGTCACGTTTGAAAAAGGTGAAATGGTTGTCAATCCTGCTTCCATGATCAGTATGCCTCTTCCTAATGGGAAAGTGAAGAAACTGCGTGCGTCTTATTATTTAATGGGCGCTATGCTGGGAAGATTCAAGCAGGCTGTCATTGGGCTGCCAGGAGGGTGCCACTTAGGACCTAGGCCGATCGATCAGCATATCAAAGGCTTTGAAGCACTCGGAGCCGAGGTGACAAACGAGCAGGGTGCCATTTATTTGCGCGCTGAAAAATTAGTCGGAGCCCGTATTTACCTTGATGTGGTCAGTGTAGGTGCGACCATCAATATCATGCTGGCAGCCGTACTGGCTGAAGGAAAAACGGTCATTGAAAATGCCGCAAAAGAACCCGAAATTATTGATGTAGCGACACTGCTTGCAAGCATGGGAGCCAAAATCAAAGGTGCGGGTACTGATGTGATTCGAATCGAAGGTGTAGAATCTCTTCATGGCTGTAAGCATTCCATCATCCCTGACCGTATAGAAGCAGGCACATTTTTAATTGCTGGTGCTGCGATGGGAGATGAAGTTGTACTTGATAATGTGATCCCAACTCATTTAGAATCAATTACGGCGAAACTTAGAGAGATGGGGTTCACCATTGAAACGAGCAACGATCAGATGCTGATCGTTGGCAGAAACGAAGGGCTCAAGCCTGTCGATATCAAAACCCTTGTGTATCCGGGCTTTCCGACGGACCTTCAGCAGCCGATGACGGCGCTGTTAACAAAGTCGAAAGGCACGAGTGTGGTCACAGATACGATCTACTCAGCCCGCTTTAAGCACATTGACGAATTGCGTCGAATGGGTGCAAACATGAAGGTCGAAGGAAGATCTGCCATTATCACTGGACAAACGCAGCTTCAAGGAGCAAAGGTGAAAGCAAGTGACCTGCGTGCAGGTGCTTGTCTCGTCGTTGCAGGGCTAATGGCAGACGGTGTGACCGAAATCACAGGGCTTGAACATATAGACAGAGGATATAGTTTGCTTGAGAAGAAGCTTGAAGGCTTGGGTGCAACCATCTGGCGTGAAAAGCTGAGTGACCAAGAAATAGAAGAACTTCAAAATTCATAAGGCTTTGACTGTGAGAGGAGATTTGGACAAAAATGGAAAGAAGTTTATCGATGGAACTAGTACGGGTGACAGAAGCAGCCGCATTAAAATCTGCTCGTTGGATGGGAAGAGGATTAAAAGACGAAGCGGATGATGCTGCAACAAGTGCAATGCGTGATGTATTTGATACCATTCCGATGAAAGGAACAGTGGTCATTGGCGAGGGGGAAATGGACGAAGCACCAATGCTTTATATTGGGGAAAAGCTTGGGAACGGATACGGACCTCGCGTGGATGTAGCTGTTGATCCATTAGAAGGAACAAATATTGTGGCAAGTGGCGGCTGGAATGCCTTAGCTGTTATTGCAGTTGCAGATCATGGCAACTTGCTGAATGCACCTGATATGTACATGGATAAGATCGCAGTAGGTCCAGAAGCGGTAGGCTGCATCGACATTGAAGCGCCTGTCATTGACAATCTTCGCGCTGTAGCAAAAGCAAAAAACAAAGATATTGAAGATGTGGTTGCAACGATTTTAAACAGAGATCGACATGAGAAAATCATTGCTGAACTGAGAGAAGCAGGAGCAAGAATCAAACTGATCGATGATGGTGACGTTGCAGGAGCCATTAATACAGCATTTGATCATACAGGTGTTGATATTCTATTTGGTTCAGGCGGAGCGCCCGAAGGTGTCCTTTCTGCTGTTGCGTTAAAGGCACTTGGTGGTGAAATCCACGGAAGGCTTCTTCCTCAAAGTGAAGAAGAATTAAGACGCTGTGAGAAAATGGGGCTAGATGTTGGCAAAGTCCTAAGAATGGAAGACCTCGTGAAAGGCGACGACGCCATTTTTGCAGCGACTGGTGTAACAGACGGTGAGCTATTAAAAGGTGTTCAATTCAAAGGCTCTGTTGGAACAACACATAGCGTTGTTATGCGTGCGAAATCAGGTACAGTTCGTTTCGTAGACGGCAGACATAGCTTAAAGAAAAAACCGAATCTTGTCATTCGTCCGTAATCTGAAAGCGGGTATTTATTACCCGCTTTTCATATAGGTGTCAAATGTATATCATTTTCTTTTTAAAGTTGAATATTCTCTGCAAATGAGGTAAAACTAAAGAGTGCTGCGAAATTTTCTGCGAATTTACTTCTTTTAAGCTTCAACAAGTTTAAATACTGCCGCATCATGACGATATACTCATTATCCTTCTCTATGTTGACAAAGCTCGAGTTCACATTGTTCCTATCTTTACGATAAAACGAGTGGGAGCGTTACCATGAGAGCGAGGTCATTCCAACAAAAACGGAATTAAAAGCTAATCAAATACAATGGTCATGCATTTGTAATGAAATACATTGACTAGAAAAGTGTGGTGTCCATATTGAAAGATGTTTCGATTTCATCTTTGGAAAATATGAAATTAAAAGAGCTGTATGAGCTAGCAAAAA
Organism: Bacillus sp. FSL K6-2431; assembly: GCF_038005165.1. Lineage (NCBI taxonomy): Bacteria > Bacillati > Bacillota > Bacilli > Caryophanales > Bacillaceae > Bacillus > Bacillus sp. FSL K6-2431. The sequence continues at coordinate 2,482,824 of NZ_JBBOSQ010000001.1, forward strand.
AGTACAAAATCTCTTATTACAGCAAACTAACAAAAAAAGAATTAATCTTTGCCATTTTAAAGGCGAACGCTGAGCAAGAGGATCTTTTATTTATGGAAGGGGTTCTTGAAATTATTCAGTCTGAGGGATTTGGTTTCTTAAGACCAATTAACTACTCCCCAAGTTCTGAAGACATTTATATTTCAGCTTCACAAATCAGACGCTTTGATTTACGAAACGGAGATAAGGTGTCTGGAAAGGTACGACCTCCAAAAGAGAATGAACGCTACTATGGCCTCCTTCATGTCGAAGCGGTAAATGGGGACGACCCAGAATCAGCTAAGGAACGTGTTCACTTTCCTGCACTCACGCCGCTATTCCCTGATCGTCAAATGATTCTTGAAACACAGCCTAATCACCTGTCTACTAGAATTATGGATATGATGGCGCCAGTTGGGTTTGGGCAGCGTGGTTTAATTGTTGCACCGCCTAAGGCTGGGAAAACCATTTTGCTCAAAGAAATTGCCAACAGCATTTCTGAAAATCATCCAGAGTCAGAGCTGATTGTCCTTTTAATTGACGAACGCCCAGAGGAAGTAACAGATATCGAACGTTCTGTTGCAGGGGATGTTGTTAGTTCAACCTTTGACGAAGTACCGGAAAACCACATTAAAGTAGCAGAGCTTGTATTAGAGCGTGCCATGCGTCTTGTCGAACATAAGAAAGATGTCATCATCTTAATGGACAGCATCACAAGGCTTGCTCGTGCGTACAACCTTGTCATCCCGCCAAGCGGCCGAACGCTTTCCGGCGGTATTGATCCAGCGGCTTTCCACCGTCCAAAACGCTTCTTTGGTGCTGCGCGTAACATTGAAGAAGGCGGAAGCTTGACGATTTTAGCCACTGCGCTCGTTGATACGGGATCACGTATGGATGATGTGATTTATGAGGAATTTAAGGGAACGGGGAACATGGAGCTTCATTTGGACCGCTCTCTTGCAGAAAGAAGAATTTTCCCAGCAATCGACATTCGTCGTTCTGGTACGAGAAAAGAAGAACTGCTTGTACCAAAAGAGCATCTTGATCGTTTATGGGCGATGAGAAAATCGATGTCAGATACACCTGACTTTGCTGAGAAGTTCATGCGCAAAATGAGAAAAACAAAGACAAACCAAGAATTTTTCGATATTTTAACGCAAGAATGGAAACAAGCGAACATGTCTGCATCAAGAAGATAGCTTGTTGAAAAAATACATTTGCAATCATAGACTCACACTGTTATAATTTCATCATGTGCGTTTCAGAATTTATTCTGAGATATTAACTCTGTTTCCGAATTGGATTCAGGGCGGAAGGAGATGACAGTAGATGAAAACAGGAATTCATCCTAACTACAAAAAAGCTACAGTCAAATGCGCTTGTGGAAATGAGTTTGAAACTGGATCAGTAAAAGAAGAGGTACGCATCGAGATTTGCTCTGAGTGCCATCCTTTCTATACAGGCCGTCAAAAATTCGCTTCTGCTGATGGACGTGTTGACCGCTTTAACAAAAAATACGGTCTTAAGTAATAATAGATACAATAAACAGGCAGGAATCCGTTCTTGCCTGTTTTTTTACGTGGATTGATGGAACTTTAAAACGGGGGAGAAGACCTTATGTATGTGATGAAACAAAGCGGTTGGCTTGAAGTCATCTGCGGAAGTATGTTTTCTGGAAAGTCGGAAGAATTGATTCGGAGAGCCAAAAGGGCCACCTTTGCCAAACAAGAAGTAAAAATATTCAAACCAGCGATTGATAACCGATATAGTACAAGCTCAGTTGTTTCACATAACGGTTCATCGGTCGATGGGATTGCAGTAGCCTCACCAAAAGACATAATAACGCACATATCAGAAAGAACCGATGTCATTGGCATAGATGAGGTGCAATTTTTTGATGAGACAATCATTGACATTGTCACTCAATTGGCTGATAAAGGTTACCGAGTCATTGTTGCAGGCCTTGATCAAGACTTCAGAGGAGAGCCATTTGGTGTTGTTCCGCATTTAATGGCATGTGCAGAGCTTGTAACAAAACTTCAAGCAGTTTGTTCGGTATGCGGCTCCCCAGCGAGTAGAACACAACGCTTGATCGACGGTAAACCCGCATCCTATGATGATCCCATTATTTTAGTAGGTGCGCAGGAATCATACGAAGCACGATGCAGACATCACCATGAAGTACCAAGACTTGACGTTGGTACAACACTTGACAATTAAAAAATAGCAAATGCCGCTGTGTTTCGTTTTTTGAGATTTTGGCTGAACACCCATCATTTGTACTTAAATAAATTAAATAACGCTACGAAAAAATTATCTAATTTTCAACGCTTGCGTTTTAGTATAAGCAGGCATAAAATGACTAACTGTAGTGTAAAGCATTTTAACGAAAAGTTCGATTTCTTGTCATAATTTTTTTGATTAAGGATTATTCTCCTTAATCGTTCTTTAAATTAATAGTTCACTTTATTTATATTTTAGAAAGAGGGTAGTTTTTGATGAACAACGTGAAGAAAACAAAAGAAGGGTACCTCGAAACCACATTGACAGGTAAAGATGTATTATCGATTCCAACGTTGAACAAAGGCGTTGCTTTTTCTGAAGAAGAAAGACAAGAGCTTGGACTAGAAGGCTTACTTCCTCCAACTGTTCTCACTTTAGAACAACAAGCGGAGAGAGCGTACAAGCAATTCCTAGCACAGCCAGATCGTCTTCGTCAAAACGTATACTTAAGTGATTTGCAAAACCGTAACGAAGTATTGTTCTATAAGCTTATATCAGACAAGCTTCGTGAAATGCTTCCTGTTGTGTACACACCAACTGTTGGTGAAGCGATTCAAGAATACAGCCATGAATACAGAAGACCTCATGGTGTCTATCTTTCAATCGAGAACATTGACGGCATTGAGAAAGCATTTGAAAACTTACATGCAACAGCAGGAGATATCGACCTGATCGTAGCAACTGACTCTGAGAGCATTCTTGGAATTGGTGACTGGGGTGTTGGTGGTATCAACATCGCAATTGGTAAATTAGCTGTTTACACGGCTGCTGCAGGTATTGATCCAAGCCGCGTGATTCCAGTCGTATTAGATGTTGGAACAAACAATGAAAAATTATTGAATGATCCATTATACATCGGAAACCATCACAAACGTGTACAAGGTGAAAAATACGAAGAATTCATTGATGCATATGTAAAAGCAGCGCTTAAATTCTTCCCGAAAGCATTGCTTCACTGGGAAGACCTTGGAAACAAAAATGCGCGTAACATCATGAAAAAATACAATGATAACATCTTAACATTCAATGATGATATTCAAGGTACTGGTGCCATTACTTTAGCGGGTGTTCTTGCAGCTGTCAAGAAAACTGGTACTCAATTGAAAGATCACCGTGTGATGATCTTCGGAGCTGGATCAGCTGGAATCGGAATCGCAGATCAAATGCGTGACACAATGGTTCTTGAAGGTCTAAGTGAAGAAGAAGCAAACAATGCTTTCTGGACTTTAGACTACAGAGGATTACTGACAGATCAATTCGAAGATGAAGTGTTTGATTTCCAAAAACCTTACCTTCGTTCTTCTGATGAAGTAGAAGGCTGGGCACGTGATGAAAAAGGGCAAATCTCATTTGCTGAAACTGTTCGCAGGGTGAAGCCAACGATTCTAATTGGTACATCAGGTCAAGGCGGTGCATTCACTGAAGAAATCATTAAAGAAATCGCAGCACATACAGAGCGTCCAGTGATCATGCCAATGTCTAACCCAACACCACTTGCGGAAGCTGTTCCAGAAGATCTATTCAAATGGACAGACGGCCGTGCACTTGTTGCAACAGGAAGCCCGTTCGAAAACGTTGAGTATAACGGAATTGAACATGAAATTGGACAATCAAACAATGCGTTCGTTTTCCCTGGACTTGGTCTTGGCTCAATCGTAACGGAATCAAAAATCATCACAAAAGGCATGTTCGTTGCTTCTGCAGATGCGATTGCTGAAATGGTTGATCATGATAAACCAGGTGCTGGTCTTCTTCCAAGCATTGATAAATTGCAAGAAGTTTCTATCAAAGTGGCCATTGAAGTGGCAAAAGCAGCAATTAAAGATGGTGTCGCAAGAAGAACGCCTGACGACATCGAACAAGCTGTGAAAGATGCAATGTGGATTCCTGAATATAAAAAAATTGTAAGAGCATAATAAATTGTGTAACGCGGCATTGTTTAGGGTAATTTAAACAATGCCGCAATAAATAGAAACTTGTAAGGATTTAAGGAGGAAGAGTAAGGTGGACTTTTTAAATATTTTGATCCTCCTAGCACCGATTTTTTTCGTTATCGCGCTGGGTTGGTTCGCAGGACACTTCGGTAGCTATGACGCTAAATCTGCAAAAGGTGTAAGTACACTTGTGACAAAGTATGCTTTGCCAGCGCACTTTATCGCCAGCATTCTGTCAACACCAAAAGATAAATTCTATAGTCAAATTCCATTTTTCGTTGCATTGATTTTAGGAATCGTAGGTTTTTATATCATTATCCTTCTTGTTACGAAATTTGCTTTTAAATACGATTTAACAAATTCATCTATTTTCTCGTTAAACTCAGCTCAACCGACCTTTGCATTTATGGGGATTCCAGTCCTAGGCAGTTTATTTGGGGCTCAAGAAGTTGCAATTCCGATTGCAATTACCGGAATAGTTGTAAATGCAATGCTTGATCCAATTGCGATTATTGTGTCAACTGTCGGTGAAAAAACAAAAGGAAAAGCCAAAGACGGCGAAAGTTTCCTTAAAATGACGACGAAAGCTATTTTGCACGGTTTATCAGAGCCGCTTGCACTTGCACCACTAGCAAGTATCATTCTTGTTCTTTTAGGATTTAAACTGCCTGAAATTGGACATGAAATGCTAGAGGAAATTGGAAGTGTTACGTCAGGGGTTGCGCTATTTGCAGTCGGTGTCACTGTTGGTATCCGTAAAATTAAATTAAGCCTACCAGCATTCAGTATCGCATTGCTAAAAGTAGCTGTACAACCATTGCTTATGTATTTTATCGCCATTTTCATGGGTCTTTCGGCTGATGAAATTACAAAAGCTGTATTACTTGTTGCCTTCCCAGGTTCAGCTGTTGCAGCCATGATCGCAACCCGATTTGAAAAACAAGAAGCAGAAACTGCATCCGCATTTGTGATCAGTGCAATCATGTCATTAATTTCATTACCGATCATTATTGCACTTACCTCATAATAAAGTAGAAAGGCTGCCTCATGAGGCAGCCTTTCTTAGCGAAATGAATGAAACAGAGGGAAGAGCGCACGCTTTTTTTTGATGTCAGTGTGCGTGATTTCCTTTTTTTCTTCTATTTGAGAGGATTGTTTCAAGCTCGCAGCAAGACGCTCAAGTTTAGTGGTGAGATCTTCAATTTCTCTACGGTGCTGGAGCAGCTGATAGGATACACCTTCATCTGCTTTTTTAGCCAGTTTCCGTTCGAGTTCTTGCAGTCGTTTTTCTACATCAGTGCTGTGCAATTGCTGCTGAATGAGCTGATTCACCTGCTTTTCCAATGCTTCGATCCGCTTTGTGGAGGCAGCAGTTTCTGCAGCAGGCGATAACTGTTGAACGGTTTCCGTGTGGATTGGCAGTCGAATGTCTTGAAGGATCACACCTTCACTCATTTGGTGTTTGACTTCTTTGAGAAGCTGTACAATATCTTCATGAAATTCATAATGTCCAAGTTCATTCCGGGCGACAGGGATGTTGAGCTGTTTAACCCAACGCTGAATCGTTTTTGAAGAAACGCCAATTTCTTTTGCAACCTCATTTGTATTCAAACCAAATGCCCTCCCTTTTTTCAATTATAAGTACCATTCTCTTCAAGGAGGAACTGTTCCTTCACGTTAGACAAAACAAGTAACCAATCGCCAAAGATCGTGTTTTCTAGCGGAAAATTGCAGAAAATCAATTGTTTTGGAAATTTTTTTGACTGTCATACCCCGCTATACTATAATTAGACTGTTACGCACAAAACAGAGGTGAAGACCATGTTAGACCGTTTAAAATCAATTGAAGAACGCTATGAAAAGCTAAATGAATATTTAAGTGACCCTGAAGTGGTGAACGACCCTAAGAAGCTTCGTGAATATTCGAAGGAACAATCTGATATTCAAGAAACTGTTGAGGTATATAGACAATATCGTGCGGCATACGACCAGTTGAGCGAAGCGAAAGCAATGCTGGAAGAAAAGCTGGATGCCGAGATGCGCGACATGGTCAAAGAAGAAATTTCAGAGCTCACAGAGGAAACGGAACGTTTAGAAGACGAGCTGAAAATCTTGCTGATCCCGAAAGATCCGAATGACAACAAAAACGTTATTGTGGAGGTTCGTGGTGCAGCAGGAGGAGAAGAGGCCGCGCTTTTTGCTGGAAATCTTTACCGTATGTACAGCCGTTATGCTGAAATGCAGGGCTGGAAAACAGAAGTAATGGAAGCGAATGTGACTGGAACTGGCGGTTATAAAGAGATTATCTTTATGATTAGCGGGAAAGGCGCATATTCCAAACTAAAGTTTGAAAACGGTGCACACCGCGTGCAGCGTGTTCCGGAAACGGAATCAGGCGGACGGATTCATACATCAACAGCGACAGTTGCTGTCTTGCCCGAGGCTGAAGAAGTTGAAATTGATATCCACGAAAAAGACATCCGTGTAGATACTTTCACATCAAGCGGGCCTGGCGGACAAAGTGTTAACACAACCATGTCTGCTGTTCGATTAACTCACCTTCCAACAGGCGTGGTTGTTTCCTGTCAGGATGAGAAATCACAAATCAAAAACAAAGAAAAAGCCATGAAAGTATTACGTGCGAGAATTTATGATAAATTCCAGCGTGAAGCACAGGCTGAATATGATCAAACGCGTAAATCTGCTGTTGGAACAGGGGATCGTTCAGAGCGTATCCGTACGTACAACTTCCCACAAAACCGTGTAACAGACCACCGCATCGGATTAACGATTCAAAAGCTTGATCAAATTTTAGAAGGAAAACTTGACGAGGTCATAGATGCATTAATTATGGAAGACCAAGCAAGAAAGCTTCAAAATGCAAAATAATCAGCGTACCAACTTTGAAGCCCTTAAATGGGCTTCTTCTTTGTTAACGGAAGCCGGTAGAGACCAAAACGCAGCAGAGCTCCTTTTGTTGCATGTACTGGACTTAAGCAGAAGTGAACTTCTTGCACGTTTTCATGATCAGCTGCCAGAGGAGCAAGATCGGTTATTCAGCGAGTTTGTCACGCAGCACAAGAAAGGCGTGCCTGTTCAGCATCTAACAGGTATTGAATTTTTTTACGGCCGTCCCTTCGAGGTGAACAAACATGTTCTCATTCCTCGCCCTGAAACGGAAGAGGTCGTTTTGGCGGCGCTGAATTTGATGAGTGACATCTTCCCGCACGATCAGCCGCTCAAAGCAGTAGACGTTGGCACCGGAAGCGGGGCAATTGCGATTACGCTCGCTCTTGAAAAAGAAACACTATCTGTCACAGCAACGGATATTTCACATGAAGCACTTGCGGTAGCAAAGCGGAATCAGCAAGCGCTAGGTGCAGACGTTCATTTTTTACAAGGGGACTTACTCGAACCTATCAAGGATCAGGGCATCAAAGTGGATCTGTTTATTTCCAATCCACCTTATATTGCGGCAGAAGAAATGGACAGCTTGTCAGAGGTGGTTACGAAGCATGAGCCAGTAAATGCGCTGACAGATGGACGTGATGGTCTGTGGTTTTATAAGCGTCTCATTCGTGATCTTCACCATGTACTTCATAAGCAGGCGGTCGTTGTCTTTGAAATTGGACATACGCAAGGGCAAGATGTAAAAGCACTTCTCTTGCAGTCATTTCCCGCGGCAGATGTCCGCATCGTCAAGGATATTAACGAGAAAGACCGAGCTGTTTGCGCACACATTCAAAACGGAAAGTCCGGCTGAATAAAGTCGGACTATTTTATTATGTAAAGATGAAACTTATGGTAAAAGAGAAACGTATATATAGAAGAATGAACATTCTGATCATGATTTTTTTACATAAATTTGTTTTGAAGGAGCGAATGGTGTGAACAGAAGGTATGCGATGGTGTTGGTCATCGTCAGTGTACTATTGATTGTGAGTGCTTGTGGCAAACCGAGCTTTAAAAAAGAAGCAGCAGCATTTGGAGAAAGCTATAAAAAAGCACAATACACAGTGAATCGAACAGATGACCTAACTGACATGAAGGAGAAGCTGAAGTCTTATTTAACCGAGCATGAATATCAAGAATATACACAAGACAGCATGTTCCCGAGCGTGTTAGAAGCAGCAAAGGATCAAGATTGTCAAATTAAGCTGAAGAAAATTACGTTTACGCCTTCAGATGAAAGCGATGACAGAATTGAATTTAACTATGAAATGATGATTCAATTTATTAATCAGAACGGAAAAGTCAAAAAAGAAATCAAGAAAAAAGGAGCAATGACTGTCATCAAAACAGATGCAGGGTTAAAAATCAGCCGAGATTGGGATGGAAGACTGTATCCTTCCGATTACCAATCCTCACTCCAAAGCCGTTCTTAATGGAACAGTTTTTTTCATTTGACTCATAATCTATTAAAAAAATCATTTTTCCTGTTTATGAGATGGGTTTCCTGGACACAATGTTTGTAGCGAAGAGAAAAAGTGGGGGGAACACATCATGTTTAAAAGTAAAATGATGATTTGTCTTTATATGTTTCTATTATTATGCGGTGCTTTTGCAAACCTTGGCAGAGAGGAGACAGCGGCTGCTTCTGCAAATCAGCCTGTTGTGATACCAGAGGAATCCATTCGATTACGCATTTTAGCAAATAGTGATCGTTCAGCAGATCAGGATGTGAAAAGAAGCATTCGAGACGAAGTCAATGCCAATATGACAGAATGGGTCAAAGACCTTACATCCATTGAAGAAGCAAGACGTGTGATTCGGTCCAAGCTGCCAGAAATCAATCGCATTGCCAAAGCGAAATTGAAGGAGCAGCACATTGATCAATCCGTATCAGTCAGTTTTCAAAAAGCCTCATTTCCAACAAAGCTCTATGGAAATTTCGTCTATCCTGCAGGGAAATATGAAGCCATTTTAATTACGCTTGGAGAAGGGGATGGAGCCAATTGGTGGTGTGTGTTATTCCCGCCGCTCTGCTTTATCGATTTTTCAAATGGAGAAGCCATCGCGTCGCCAGAGGGGGATGGGGATACCGAAGTGACAGCACAGCAAACAGATGAGTCTGTGAATGAAGTGGTCAAAGAAGAGAAAGAAGAGACGGGTGAAGTGAAATTCTTTTTATTCGAATGGGTCTCTAGTCTTTTCTCCTAAAAAAGGTATAAATCTGTTTTTGCCTCATAGAGTTGAAGTAAGAGATCAAAAAGAGGTGAAAGCATGTTTTATCAATTAAGAATAGCCACAGAAGAAGATGCCCCAGCGATCAATGCTTTTCTTGAAAAAGGACAAGCGAAAGGCGGCGTCACGCTTGCAGAGCGTACGACATTTGTTGTCATGGAAGATGCAGAAGGTCAGCTGGCAGGGTGTTTAGGTCTTGAACAGCTTAGTGAACAAGAGGGCCTGCTGCGGTCTCTTGTCATATCAGATAAACTAGGTCAGGGACACATCGTATCTTTGTTCCAAAGTGTTCAAACGCTCGGAGGGAAAATAGGTGTGGATACGTTTTATGTCGTCGCCAACCATTCCTCCTCACATGACTTTTTGGCATTGATGGGCTTCACGGCTTTAGAGGATATTCCAGAAAGCATGTGGGTATCTGCACATGCAAAAGAGATCTTAGCGAAAGAACAGGCAGTGGTTCTTCAAAAAAAAGCCAGTTAATCACAATATATTGAACTTATACACATACTTATCCACCGTTAAACAAGCGTTATCCACAAATTGTGGACAACGCTTGTTTTATTGATCATCATCTTTTATACTTTCAAAAGGATAATTGAGATATATCAACAGTTTTATCTTTTTTAAAAGGAGTTTGTATGATGTTAAATACAAGAAGGTGGTCTGTGGATTTAGAAAAGAATTTATCCACATACTATCCACAAATTGAACAGGCAGCGTTGTTATTGCAGCAAAACGAAGTGGTCGCTTTTCCGACAGAGACGGTGTATGGACTAGGGGCTAATGCGAAAGAGACAGAAGCTGTCATGAAAATATATGAAGCGAAAGGGCGTCCAAGTGACAATCCATTGATTGTCCACATTGCGGCAATTGAGCAGCTTCATGAATTTGCGCAAATAGAAAGCGAAAAAGCAAAGGCATTGATGGATGCCTTTTGGCCGGGTGCATTAACCATTGTTCTTCCGTGTAAGCCGGGCACTTTATCAAAGCAGGTCACGGCAGGTTTATCCACGGTCGGTGTGAGAATGCCTGACCATCCGATTGCGCTTGAGCTCATCCGAACGGCTGGCCTGCCGATTGCCGCACCAAGTGCCAACCGTTCAGGCAAACCATCACCAACACAAGCTGACCATGTAGCGAGTGATCTCGATGGAAGAATCGCTGGAATTGTCGATGGTGGTTCAACTGGTATTGGCGTTGAGTCAACGGTTGTATCCTGTGTCGACGAGATTCCAGTCATCCTAAGGCCGGGCGGGATTACAAAAGAAGCTTTAGAAGAGGTAGTAGGAACGGTTAGTATTGACCCAGGGCTGACAAAAAAGGACGAAGCGCCTGTATCGCCAGGGATGAAATACACACACTACGCCCCTGAAGCTAAGATGTATCTCTTTTTTGGAAGTGATGAAGAGATGCAGCGTCACATTCAAACATACCAGGCGGAAGGTTTCAAAGTTGGCGTGCTGACAACAGAAGAAAAGAAATCGTTGTTTGTGGCAGATGTTGTTTTCAGCTGTGGGTGGAGAGAAAAACCTGAAACGATAGCGGCAAACTTATATCGTGTACTAAGACAATTTGATGAGACAGATGTAGATGTCATTATTTCAGAATCCTTTTCAGAGCAGGGGGTTGGTTCAGCAATTATGAACCGTCTGCAAAAAGCGGCAGGAGGGCGCACTCTCTCTTCATTCAAATAGTTCTAACCCTTCTTGGACAAACATAGGTTAAAGGAGAATGCGTGTCCAAGGGGGATTTACATGTACGAACTAGCTGGCGAATTGCTGACGCTCAGCATCATGGCTTTTGCACTGGGGATGGATGCTTTTTCGGTTGGACTTGGCATGGGAATGATTCAGCTGAGGTTCCGCCAGATCATTTATATTGGACTTGTCATTGGGATATTTCATATGTTTATGCCGCTTTTTGGCATGCTAACAGGTCAGCTCCTATCAGGCTGGCTCGGTCTCCTTGCCACCTATATCGGCGGGGCGCTGCTTTTGGTGCTCGGGCTGCAAATGATCATTGCGTCTATTCGCAAAGAAGATAAACCATTTATCGCACCTGTTGGCGCTGGTCTTGTTCTTTTTGCAACAAGTGTCAGCTTAGATAGTTTTTCCGTTGGTTTAAGTCTCGGAATTTACGGTTCTCGCGTATGGATGACCATTTTATTGTTTGGTTTTTTTAGTATGATCCTCACATGGCTTGGATTATTACTCGGTAAACAGGTCCGTTCATGGGTGGGATCATATAGCGGAGCGCTTGGCGGAATCATTTTACTAGCCTTTGGTATCAAATTATTATTTCCGCTCTAGTCAGTCTCCTTACATAACATGTAGAATGAAATGCTATATAATAGAAGAAAAGGAGGGCGAAAGATGAAAATCTTATTTGTTTGTACGGGAAATACATGCAGAAGTCCGATGGCTCAAGCCCTTTTTGCTTCAATTGCACAAGAGAAAGGTTTAGAGGTCACTGTTAAATCAGCGGGCATTTTTGCCTCAGATGCTGGGAAGGCTTCTCCTCAAGCGGTCGAAGCACTATTTGAGAAAAGCATTCCACTGAATCACTCTTCAGCAAAACTGACAGAGGATCTTCTGCGAGAAGCTGATTACGTCTTCACCATGACCATGCAGCATAAACAGTTGATTGTGGAGCAATATGCACATGCAAAAGACAAGATTTTCACTCTAAAGGAATTCGCGACAGGGACAGAAGGCGATGTATCCGATCCATTTGGAGGAAGCCTGTCTGTTTATCAGGAAACACGTGATGAACTTGAAGCATTGCTCCAGCAGCTGGCTGAGAAATTGAAAAAGGATCAGACGTCCTCATAATGGACAACCTGTAAAACCGTTGCATCAACGGTTTTTCTGCTTTTGTTTGCAAATGACTAAGCAGAGGTTAAAATATAACTGTAAATAAAGAATAAATGTAAGGCATAACAGATCAACTCACCCTTAGGAGGAATTGCCCGATGAAAGTAGCTATTGCATCCGATCACGGCGGAACGAATATTCGTGAAGAAATCAAACAACTGATGGATGAATTGAAGATTGAATACATTGATATGGGTTGTGAATGTGGATCAGGTTCTGTAGACTACCCAGATTATGCTTTTCCTGTAGCTAACATGGTGGCAAACGGAGAAGTGGACCGCGGCATTTTAATTTGCGGGACAGGCATCGGTATGAGTATCTCAGCAAACAAAGTAAAAGGAATTCGCTGCGCGCTGGCACATGATACATTTAGTGCGAAAGCGACTAGAGAACATAATGATACAAACGTCCTTGCAATGGGAGAACGAGTCATTGGACCTGGATTAGCACGTGAGATTGCACACATTTGGCTGACAACAGAATTTACGGCAGGACGACATGCTGTACGGATTGGTAAGATCGCTAATTACGAAGAAAAGCACCTATAAGGAGCGCTTAACATGAACATTGGTCAAGATTGGCTTGAAATGTTAAAAGAGTTTCATCAAATGGTCGAACTGCGTGCTGGGCAAATCTTAGTGATCGGCTGCAGTACATCAGAAGTGGCTGGTGAGCATATTGGGACAGCAGGAAGTGAGCAAATAGCTGCGTCCATTTATCAAGAATTGGATCAGCTAAGACGAGAGACCGGCATTGAGGTCGCTTTCCAGTGCTGTGAGCATTTGAATCGTGCTCTTGTTGTGGAGGAAGAAGTGGCTTTCCGGCTTAATCTAGAGATTGTGGCGGCAGTACCTGTCCGAAAGGCGGGTGGTTCGATGGCGGCTCATGCGTATCAGCACATGGAACATCCTGTGTTAGTTGAATCCATCGAGGCGCATGCTGGGATCGATATCGGTGATACATTCATTGGGATGCATCTAAAGAGAGTCGCTGTACCTGTTCGCCTTAGTCGTCATCAATTAGGACATGCACATGTGACGTTTGCGAAAACGCGTCCGAAGCTGATTGGCGGAGAACGAGCGGTTTATACAAAATCTTAGCTAAGATATATTTCTAATATAATGTTGAATGATGAAGGCGCTTCACCACTTGAATATTCGGTTTTTCGCAAAAAAAGAAGTCGATTTTCCAAAAAAACTTTTACATTTCACTCAAAAACCGTGTACAATGAGATGGTGAAAACATCGAATGGAAATAGATTGGAGAGGATTTCGCTGATGAAACATTTACCTGAGCAAGACGCACAAGTATTCAAGGCAATTCAACTAGAGCGGAAACGCCAGCAAGACAAAATTGAATTAATTGCATCAGAAAACTTTGTAAGCGAAGCAGTCATGGAAGCGCAGGGCTCTGTATTAACAAACAAATATGCAGAGGGCTACCCTGGTAAACGCTACTATGGCGGTTGTGAACATGTAGACGTTGTAGAAGATATCGCACGTGACCGCGCAAAAGAAATTTTTGGCGCTGAGTATGTGAACGTACAGCCTCACTCAGGTGCTCAAGCGAACATGGCCGTATACTTTACCATTCTTGAGCATGGCGATACAGTGCTAGGTATGAACTTATCACATGGCGGGCATTTAACGCACGGAAGCCCTGTTAACTTTAGTGGTGTACAGTACAACTTTGTAGAATATGGTGTTGATAAAGAAACGCAACATATCGACTATCAAGATGTACTTGAAAAAGCACGTGAACATAAGCCAAAGCTAATTGTTGCGGGTGCAAGTGCATACCCACGTCAAATTGATTTCAAAAAGTTCCGTGAGATTGCGGATGAAGTCGGTGCTTACTTTATGGTCGACATGGCTCACATTGCAGGTCTTGTTGCAGTAGGTCTTCATCCAAATCCAGTTCCTTATGCAGATTTTGTGACAACGACGACTCACAAAACATTACGTGGACCTCGCGGCGGAATGATTCTATGCCGTGAAGAGTTTGGTAAAAAGATCGACAAATCGATCTTCCCTGGTATTCAAGGTGGACCACTGATGCATGTCATCTCTGCAAAAGCTGTTTCTTTCGGTGAAATATTGAACGGAGATTTCAAAACATATGCACAAAACGTCATTGACAATGCAAAGCAGCTAGCTGAAACCCTTTTATCTGAAGATATTCAGCTTGTGTCCGGTGGAACGGATAACCATCTTGTTCTCATCGATTTGCGTTCTCTTGGTATCACAGGAAAAATTGCAGAAAATGTTCTTGATGAAATCGGTATTACAGTGAACAAAAATGCGATTCCTTATGATCCAGAAAAACCTTTTGTCACAAGTGGTGTACGTGTTGGTACAGCAGCAGTGACAAGCCGCGGTTTCGATCAAGAGGCAATGAAAGAAGTCGGTTCCATTATTGCGCTTGCTCTAAAACATCATGAAGATGAAGCGAAATTAGAAGAAGCGAAAAAGCGTGTATCTGATCTGACTGCCCGCTTCCCTTTATATAACGAATTAGATTATTAAAAAGCAGACCCATTTGCCTATTTTTGGCATGTGGGTTTTTTTTGTAGGATTTGCGAATCATATTGAAAGATGATGTCTTTTTATGTAGAATTGTAGGAAGTGTGCAAAGTTCACCGGAAGATGACAGAAAAGGAGTTGTAGCAAGCAATGGCAAAGGTTTATGTATTTGATCACCCGCTTATTCAACACAAACTTACATATATTCGTGACGTTCATACAGGAACAAAAGAATTTAGAGAGCTAGTGGATGAAGTCGCAACATTAATGGCATTTGAAATCACAAGAGACTTACCGCTTGAAGAGGTAGATGTAGAAACACCTGTACAAGTAGCAAAATCAAACGTGATCTCAGGGAAGAAACTCGGTGTTGTGCCAATTTTAAGAGCAGGTCTTGGTATGGTGGACGGGATTTTGAACCTCATTCCAGCTGCTAAAGTGGGACATGTCGGTTTATACCGTGATCCGAAAACATTAAAGCCTGTTGAATATTATGTGAAGCTTCCATCTGATGTGGAAGAGCGTGAATTTATCGTAGTAGATCCAATGCTTGCAACTGGCGGTTCAGCAGTCGAAGCATTGAACAGCTTGAAAAAACGCGGAGCGAAAAACATTCGCTTCATGTGTCTGATTGCTGCTCCTGAAGGTGTAGAAGAAATGCAAAAGCACCATCCTGACGTTGATATCTACATTGCAGCATTAGATGAGAAATTAAACGAAAAAGGATACATTATCCCAGGTCTTGGTGATGCCGGTGATCGTATGTATGGAACGAAATAACATGTTTTAATAAAAGCCCACATGCAAACATGCATGTGGGCTTTTTGAAATATATGACAAACGGTTGATATCGTTCTTAGAAAAATCAATGTATACTGAACATTAGCTGTTTTTTTCAATGAATGTCACGTGTCTCCTAAAGTTTGATGAAATTGTGAACATTTTGTGTGCTCTATCATTATAGAAAAGTTTTTTAACTTTCAACGGATTGACACATCATAGACGCTATTGTATGCTAAACGAGGGTATTATGGTAAGGTTTTCATAGCCTATAGCACTCTACTAATCCTCATTGTGAACCCTTTAATTATCAGGGTTTGTATCAGCGAATGAAGCAACATCCCATAGATCTTTAGATTTCAAGTCTGATTGTGCAATTAGACCGATGGGTGATTGATTTTTTTCGAACAGGACTGCTTATCATAAGCGTCTTCTACGCAGTTTTCATCACCATTTATTACCTTTTTTACAATATTTTTCATCGGGAGTCAGATGAATGAACGATCCAAACGCGATTTTCCGCAGACAGAGTAAATACATGTTCTATCTATTGGCAATTTTTGTGTTTGGCTATGCCATGCCTGGTTTTAAACCACTGTTTCTTGGTTTGATTATCGGCACAATTTTTGCTTTCTTTAATTTATTCCTACTTATACGGAGAATGCACGCTTTTGATCGAGCGGTTAAAAAAGGAAAATCCATTCGTTCAATGGGAAGTACAGCCAGGTGGGCCAACGCAATTCTCGCAGTAGCGATTGCTTGGCGTTACCCTAATGAAGTTCATCTGGCAGGTGTTGTTATAGGATTAATGACAATATATCCTGTCATTATGATAGATTCCTTCATTCAACTTAAACGTTCTACTATGGAAGAGAGGTGAATACTCTTTGGGTCACAGTTCAAAAACGACAGAATTTTTAGGGTTAACGTTCAACTTATCCAATGTTCTCATGATTACGATTGCTAGTATCATCGTTCTTCTCATAGCGGTGCTGACTACTCGTGTTCTGTCTATTCGTCCGACAAAGGCGCAGAACTTCATGGAATGGATTGTTGATTTTGTTCGAAATATCATAGGTAGTTCGATGGACATGAAAACAGGAGCCCCATTTCTAGCGCTTGGCGTTACATTACTCATGTACATATTTGTTTCAAACATGCTTGGACTGCCATTTTCGATTACGGTCGATCACAACTTGTGGTGGAAATCACCAACAGCAGACCCTGCAATTACAATGACACTAGCGATTATGGTCATGGGATTGACACATTACTACGGTGTCAAGGCAAAAGGAGTCAAGGAATATACGAAAGACTACTTTAGACCAATTCCGCTTTTAGTACCATTGAAACTTATTGAAGAATTTGCAAACACGCTAACACTTGGTTTGCGTCTTTATGGAAACATTTTTGCTGGAGAGATTCTTCTTGGTTTGCTTGCAGGACTTGCGACCAATTTCTACACGCAAAACATTGCGCTTGGTATCGTTGGTACATTAGGTGCCATCGTGCCGATGATTGTATGGCAGGCATTTAGTTTGTTTGTCGGAACAATCCAAGCATTTATCTTCACCATGCTGACAATGGTGTACATTTCTCATAAAGTCAGCGACGAACACTAAAAAATTGAGAGTCCAAAAAGGACGTTATTTTAAAGGAGGAGCTTTTTAATGAATTTAATAGCAGCAGCAATTGCAATCGGTTTGGGAGCACTAGGAGCAGGTATTGGTAACGGTCTAATCGTATCTAAAACAGTTGAAGGAATCGCTCGTCAGCCAGAAGCTGGTAGAGAACTAAGAACTCTTATGTTCATCGGGGTAGCTTTAGTTGAGGCACTTCCAATTATCGCTGTCGTTATCGCATTCTTGGCATTCTTTGGTTAATATGTGAGAAGCGTTCTAATATGAATTTTAATGGCGAAGATCAGATTAGTTCGAAACTTCGCCATTCCTTTATGTTTTGTTTCTTAACATATTATTTAAAGAAGGGAGTTGCCGTACTAAATGTCTCAGTTACCAGTGGTTTTAGGAGCAGGTGGCTTAAGTTTCAACGCCGGGGATATGATATTCCAGCTGATCGCTATGCTCATCTTGCTTGCACTTTTAAAGAAATTTGCGCTTAAGCCTTTATTAGGGATTATGAAACAGCGTGAAGATTATATAGGAAATGAAATTTCAAGTGCTGAACAAAAGCACGTTCAAGCTGAAAAGCTTCTTGAAGAACAACGTGTCTTATTGAAAGAAGCACGCGAAGAATCACATACACTCATCGAAAATGCGAAAAAGATTGGTGAGAAACAAAAAGAAGAGATCATTCAAGCAGCACGTCAAGAGTCAGAGCGCTTGAAAGAGTCTGCTAGAACTGAAATCGTGAAAGAAAAAGAACAAGCTGTGGCTGCACTGCGCGAGCAGGTTGCATCACTATCTGTACTTATTGCATCTAAAGTGATTGAAAGAGAACTTGATGAGCAAGCACAAGAGAAATTGATTCAAGAGTATCTTAAAGAGGCAGGCGAAAGCCGATGAGCGTGACTATTGTCTCTAAGCGTTACGCTTCTGCTCTTTTTGACATCGTTCTTGCTTCTTCGGCAGTAGACGAAACTGAAAAAGAGCTGAATGAGATCAAAAAAGTTCTAAAGGCTGACCAAGAATTGAATGACTTTCTTGTTCATCCAAAGATTACGGCAGACAAAAAGAAACATTTGATTGCAGAAGCTTTCAAAGGTGTTTCGACACATGTATTGCACACAATGTATTTATTGATTGACCGCGGACGCACGAATATTTTCTCTGAAATGACGTCTGAGTTTGTGAAACTGGCAAACCGCACGAAACAAATAGACGATGCGATCGTGTATTCAGTGAAACCGCTGAGCGGTGCTGAAATTCAATCTTTATCTGAAGTATTTGCCAAAAAAGCCGGAGTCACATCACTGCGTGTTGAAAATGTGATTGACAAGGATCTAATAGGTGGAGTGAAAATCCGTATCGGAAACCGCATTTATGACGGCAGTGTCAGCGGAAAGCTTTCCCGCATTGAACGTCAGCTTGCAGGCGAAAATCGTTAGAAGGGGTGAAACCTTAGTGAGTATCAAAGCTGAAGAGATTAGCGCGCTGATAAAGCAGCAAATCCAAAACTATCAATCTGAAATTGAAGTAAAAGATGTCGGTACAGTCATCCAAGTAGGGGACGGTATCGCGCGTGTACATGGCCTTGACAACATTATGGCAGGAGAGCTGGTTGAGTTCTCTAACGGTGTAATGGGTATGGCTCAAAACCTTGAGGAGTCTAACGTAGGTATCGTTATTTTAGGACCTTACAAAGATATCCGCGAAGGTGACGATGTAAAACGTACAGGTCGTATCATGGAGGTTCCAGTTGGTGAAGAGTTAATCGGACGTATTGTGAACCCACTTGGTCAGCCTGTTGATGGACTAGGTCCAATTTTAACAAGCAAAACTCGTCCAATCGAAAGTGAAGCACCAGGCGTTATGGATCGTAAATCTGTTCATGAGCCGCTTCAAACAGGGATTAAAGCAATTGATGCCTTGATTCCAATCGGACGCGGACAGCGTGAATTGATCATTGGTGACCGTCAAACAGGTAAAACATCTGTTGCAATTGATACGATCCTAAACCAAAAAGATCAAGACATGATCTGTATTTATGTAGCAATCGGACAAAAGGAATCAACGGTTCGTGGTGTTGTTGAAACACTTCGTAAGCATGGTGCGCTTGATTACACAATTGTAGTCACAGCTTCTGCATCACAGCCAGCCCCACTTCTTTACCTTGCTCCTTATGCAGGTGTAACGATGGGTGAGGAATTCATGTATAACGGCAAGCACGTACTTGTTGTATATGATGACCTTTCTAAACAAGCGGCAGCTTACCGTGAGCTTTCATTATTGCTTCGTCGTCCTCCAGGTCGTGAGGCATTCCCTGGTGATGTTTTCTATCTTCACTCTCGTTTATTAGAGCGTGCAGCGAAGCTTAGTGACGAAAAGGGTGGCGGTTCTATCACAGCATTGCCTTTCGTAGAAACGCAAGCTGGCGATATCTCTGCATATATCCCAACAAACGTTATTTCAATCACAGATGGACAGATTTTCTTACAATCTGACCTCTTCTTCTCAGGCGTACGTCCAGCAGTAAACGCAGGATTGTCTGTATCCCGTGTAGGTGGTTCTGCACAAATCAAAGCGATGAAAAAGGTAGCAGGTACACTTCGTCTGGATCTTGCTTCTTATCGTGAGCTTGAAGCATTCGCTCAATTTGGATCTGATCTAGACCAAGCGACTCAAGCAAAATTAAACCGTGGTGCTAGAACAGTTGAAGTCTTAAAACAAGACTTGAACAAACCGCTTAAAGTTGAAAAACAAGTAGCGATTCTTTATGCACTTACAAGAGGATATTTAGACGATGTCGCGATTGCTGATGTCAAACGTTTCGAAGCTGAGTTATTCATGTACATTGAAGAAAACCATAAAGGCTTGTTTGACACGATCTCTCAAACAGGAAACATGCCTGCTGATGAAGAGTGGAATACAGCAATCGAAGGCTTTAAACGTACGTTTGCACCAAGCAACTAATTAGTAATCTTTCCGAGAGAAAAAGATTCTCTTTTTCTCTCTTTTCACGTAAATGAACACGGATTCCTGAAAAAAGGTGGTGAAATCTTTGGCCTCATTACGCGATATAAAGTCAAGGATCACGTCAACGAAAAAATCGAGTCAGATCACAAAAGCGATGCAAATGGTATCAGCTGCGAAACTGAATCGTGCTGAAAACAATGCGAAGTCTTTTGTTCCTTACATGGAAAAAATCCAGGAAGTCGTTGCTGCAATCGCAACTGGAACAAGTGCTAAGCACCCAATGCTTCTTTCAAGACCTGTCAAGAAAACAGGGTATCTCGTCATTACATCTGATCGAGGACTTGCAGGACCTTTTAACAGCTCGATTTTGCGTGCCGCTTACCAAACCATTCAATCTCGTCATCAATCTGCTGATGAATATGCGGTGATTGTGATTGGTAAAATCGGACGCGACTTCTTCAAAAAGCGCGGTATTCCAGTTATTTCTGAAGTCACAGGGCTGGGAGACGAAGTAGCGTTTGCTGATATTAAAGAATTAGCAAGCAGTACAGTTCAAATGTTCTCTGATGAAGCGTTTGACGAACTTTACATGTTCTACAACCACTTTGTCAGTGCCATTTCACAAGAAGTAACAGAGAAGAAATTATTGCCGCTAACGGACATTTCGGCCGCAGCGACACCCAATAAACGTTCCGCATCTTATGAGTTTGAGCCTTCTGAAGAAGAAATTCTTGAAGTTCTCCTTCCTCAATATGCAGAGAGTTTGATTTTCGGTGCGCTTCTTGACAGCAAAGCAAGTGAACATGCTGCAAGGATGACAGCAATGAAGAGTGCAACAGACAACGCAAAGGAATTGATCGACGGCCTGACACTCTCTTACAACCGTGCTCGTCAAGCAGCGATTACACAAGAGATTACAGAAATTGTCGGCGGAGCAGCTGCCTTAGAATAGAAATAATTGTCAGGAGGGAATGCAATGAAAACAGGACGCATCAGTCAGATCATGGGACCAGTCGTAGACGTTCATTTTGAAGACGGTCACTTGCCTGAGATTTATAATGCGATCAGAGTTTCGCATAAAGCGGAAAGTGAAAGTGAAGTTACGATCGACTTAACTTTAGAAGTAGCACTACATTTAGGTGATAATACAGTCAGAACCATCGCAATGGCATCAACAGATGGTGTGAAGCGCGGTATGGAAGCTGTAGACCTTGGAAAACCAATTTCAGTACCAGTTGGTAACGTAACACTTGGACGCGTATTCAACGTACTGGGAGATAATATTGACTTAGATGAGCCACTTGGTGTGGAAGCTCAAAGAGATCCAATCCACAGACAAGCGCCTTCTTTTGATCAACTTTCTACAGAAGTTGAAATTCTTGAAACGGGTATTAAAGTTGTTGACCTTCTTGCTCCTTACATCAAGGGCGGAAAGATCGGTCTATTCGGTGGAGCCGGTGTAGGTAAAACCGTTCTGATTCAAGAATTGATCAACAACATCGCACAAGAACACGGCGGTATTTCTGTATTCGCTGGTGTTGGAGAGCGTACACGTGAAGGAAACGACCTTTACTACGAAATGAAAGATTCTGGCGTTATCGAAAAAACAGCCATGGTCTTCGGTCAAATGAACGAGCCACCAGGTGCACGTATGCGTGTTGCCCTAACTGGTTTGACAATGGCAGAGCATTTCCGTGATGAACTAGGTCAAGACGTATTGTTCTTCATCGATAACATCTATCGCTTTACACAAGCAGGTTCTGAAGTATCAGCCCTTCTTGGACGTATGCCTTCAGCGGTAGGTTATCAGCCGACACTTGCAACAGAAATGGGTCAGCTGCAAGAGCGTATCACGTCTACAAACGTAGGATCGGTTACATCGATTCAAGCGATCTATGTACCTGCGGATGACTACACGGATCCAGCTCCAGCAACAACGTTCGCTCACCTTGATGCAACGACAAACCTTGAGCGTAAGCTGACTGAAATGGGTATTTACCCAGCGGTTGATCCTCTTGCTTCAACATCTCGTGCACTTGCACCTGAGATCGTTGGCGAAGAGCACTATGCCATTGCGCGTGAAGTGCAGCAAACATTGCAGCGTTATAAAGAACTACAAGATATCATTGCCATTTTAGGTATGGATGAATTATCAGAGGACGATAAGCTTGTGGTACACAGAGCGCGTCGTGTTCAATTCTTCCTATCTCAAAACTTCCACGTAGCAGAGCAGTTCACTGGCCAAAAAGGTTCTTACGTGCCATTGAAAGAAACTGTTAAAGGCTTCAAGGAAATCTTATCTGGTAAATACGATCACCTTCCAGAAGATGCATTCCGCTTAGTTGGACGCATTGAAGAAGTGGTTGAAAAAGCCAAAGAGATGGGTGTAGAGGCCTAATCTGGTCCTTAGGAGGGTAAAAGCATGAAGACCGTTCAAGTCAATATCGTTACTCCCGACGGCCCAGTGTATCAAGCGGATGTGGAAATGGTCAGTGTCAGAGCAGAAAGCGGTGAGCTTGGTATTTTAGCTGGCCACGTTCCAATGGTTGCTCCGCTAAAAATCGGTGCAGTTCGCTTAAAACATAGTGGATCAACTGAATTGGTTGCAGTCAGTGGCGGATTTGTTGAAGTCCGCCCTGAACAAGTAACCATTCTTGCTCAGGCCGCTGAAACATCAGAAAAAGTTGATGTCGATCGTGCGAAATCAGCGAAACAGCGTGCTGAAGAGCATTTGAACCACCCGAATGAAAGTGATGTACGCCGGGCGGAACTCGCATTAAAACGGGCATTAAACCGTTTAAATGTAGCAGGGAAATAAAACAGAAAATCCTTCTTATCACAATGATAAGAAGGATTTTTTTTAGCATGACATGAGGGATTGGTACATTGACACATACGGGTGAGAATCCTGTTTTTCAAAATATAAGTGCTCGCAAAACTGCGTACTATGCCACGTTTTATTGTGCCGGCGCAAACCCAGCGTATATTGATGCGGAGAGTCCATATAAGGACGTACCACCCAGTCAGCATCAGAATGATGACGGAGGACAACCTCTCCCATATATACACTCATCATCGCTTCTAATGCATCTATTGGCATTTTCCACTCAGCAAACAACTGCTTGGTAAATGCATCAAAGTAAAGTGTTTCTAACTGATACAGGCTCTCCTCAGAATAATCCAAAGAAATGTTATGAAAATGACACAATTGCGCTAATTCTTCTAGCTGTGTCTGTCTATAATCAAAGTAGAAAGCAATGGCCTCCCATTCATGATCAAATGAGGGAACCAGTTCTCCGTACAAATCAACAAAGTCAGGAAAAGAATCTTTCAATATGTTCAGCTCCTTCCACACGCAGTATATCATCTCCTTGGCACCAGGATAAGAGGGGATTTACTCTAAATGTAGCTCTTTTTTCCAAATGATTCATCTTTCCGATTTTCGAGGATATAATGAAAGGGAGTTTTCCTTTACAGAAATAAATATAAGGAGGATTCAACTGTATGGAAGACGTAGGACAACAAGCAATTGTTAGTATTGTGATCCACCTGTTTTTTATTGCGATTACATGGTGGGCATTGCTTGCCGTTAATATTGACCCACTGATTAAAAAAGGGAAAATCATTCAGGCAAGATTGCTGATGATGCTCATTACCATTGCTATTGCATCTGCAGTCAGCAATTTCTTCCTTGATTACTTAAATTTCTCCAAACAAATACCTTATATGTTCTAACATAAAAGGTTTGGTCACTGTCTTATGCGGGAACGTAAAAAGAAGTGTCAAAAGTATGGCCTTTGATGACTTTTCCACGTATGCATAGACCTCCTTGCGGCAACACTTGTAGCAAGGGGGAATGACAAGTGAGAAAGTATGTAAAAGGTTGGCCATTATTTGCGTTTATTCTTTTTTTTGTTCTGATGATTCAAGGTGTTCGTGCGGAAGAATCTTCTCCGCTCGTCCAAATAGCAGAAGGTTTGAAAAGCCAGCAAATTGAAGTAGATGGATGGACTCTTCACGCCAAAACAAATGTAGACATTTCATCCGAACAATTTTCAAAAAAAGTGAAACGTTTGAGAGACGAACTACGACAGTATGAGTGGACCGAAAAAGAAGAAAAACATGTCACCAAAGTCACAGGAATTTACAAAGATGAAAAAAATGATACATTATCGAAAATTTTACTCGTGAAGACCGACACAAAATCCAATCAAAAGTCGTATTTATTATATGAGCAAAAAGGTGCTCGCCCACTGAATACCTGGAAGCATACATATGATCAGTTCGTACGTCATGCAAAAAGCATATTACAAGAGAAATTTGTAATTTTTACTTGTCTCGATGGTCATGTAAATGGTATGATGGATGTTGTTTTGCAAAAAAAGGCTGAAATGTTAGCAAATGAATTTCAAGCAAAACCAGTTGAGTATCTCGTTGAGTCTAATTTTGTGTCGCTTTCCGCTTACACAGATAAGTGGGAACAGTTCATTATGACTTCAAATGATAAAATGAATGTTCAAATTGCCATCAGAAGTTCGGAAATGAACGAAAATCATACGATTACGGTTGGCACACCAATCGTAACGACTGAATATTAATATAGAGAATTTGGGACGCGGAGGGGAAGACCTTGGAAAAAATCATCGTCCGCGGCGGTCAAAAGTTAAACGGCACAGTTAAAGTAGAAGGAGCAAAAAATGCCGTTTTACCAGTTATCGCTGCATCTTTGTTAGCAAGTACAGAAAAAAGCGTAATTTGTGATGTACCTACGCTCTCCGATGTATATACAATCAATGAAGTGTTACGTCATTTAGGAGCAGAAGTACATTTTGAAAATAACGAAGTATCAGTGGATGCATCTCATGCACTAGAAACTGAGGCTCCGTTTGAGTATGTCCGTAAAATGCGAGCGTCTGTGCTCGTCATGGGACCACTTTTAGCAAGAACAGGTCATGCAAGAGTTGCATTACCTGGAGGCTGTGCGATTGGTTCAAGACCAATTGACCAGCATTTAAAAGGCTTTGAAGCAATGGGAGCTAAAATTCAAGTAGGAAATGGTTTCATCGAGGCTGAAGTTCAAGGCCGTTTAAAAGGTGCGAAAATCTATTTGGATTTCCCAAGTGTGGGCGCAACTGAAAACATCATTATGGCAGCAGCATTAGCTGAAGGAACAACGATTTTAGAAAACGTAGCAAAAGAACCTGAAATTGTTGATTTGGCAAACTACATCAATGCCATGGGTGGTAAGGTTCGCGGAGCTGGTACTGGTACAATCAAAATCGAAGGTGTGGAAACACTTCACGGTGCAAAACACAACATCATCCCTGACAGAATTGAAGCAGGTACTTTCATGGTGGCAGCAGCCATTACAGAAGGAAATGTTCTTGTGAAAGGCGCAGTGCCGGAGCACATGACATCACTTGTAGCAAAAATGGAAGAAATGGGTATTCAGATCATTGAAGAAGAAGAAGGTTTAAGAGTCATTGGACCATCTGAGCTCAAGCCAATCGATCTAAAAACAATGCCACATCCTGGTTTCCCAACGGATATGCAATCTCAGATGATGGCGCTATTGCTTCGTGCGAACGGAACAAGCATGATCACAGAAACGGTATTTGAAAATCGCTTTATGCATGCAGAAGAATTCCGCCGTATGAATGGTGATATTAAAATTGAGGGTCGCTCTGTCATTATCAACGGGCCGGTTCAACTTCAAGGTGCTGAAGTGTCAGCGACTGATTTAAGAGCAGGAGCAGCACTTGTACTTGCTGGATTAGTAGCAGAAGGTCATACACGTGTCACTGAGTTGAAGCATATCGATCGTGGTTATGTGAACTTCCACCAGAAGCTTGCAGCAATCGGTGCAGATATTGAAAGAGTAAATGATGAAACAGCAGATGTGACACAAGAACAAGTTGTATCAGATCTGAACGCGTAATCATAAAGAAATCAGTGTGTCCATTGGGGCATGCTGATTTTTTTTTAGAATCATAGAATGCTTTATTTTAAAAGCTTATCACTAGTGTATCCAACCATCTTAAATTTTATTCATAAAGACGAACAGTAAAATCAGTTGATAAAGAGCCTCTTATCTTCATCAAAAGACTTGTCCACTGAATGAAAGAAGCTGTCATATTAGCTTGTCCCCGCCCATAGGATAAAAGAGATTCAATGACAAATGGGGGCAGCCAAATATGAAACCAATGATATGGACAATCGCAGGAATATGCATCATTATTTTAATGATTCCAACTTTACTTGTGTTGCCGACGTTTCAAGGGAAACCGGAGGCAAGCCAGCATGTATCAGCGGAGCCATCAGTTAAAAAAGAAGTAAAGGGTACAGTCAAATTGAAGCAATCACCCGTCGCTATCCCCGTCTATCGTTCAGCTCATCAGCAGGTAGAAAACATCCCCTTAGAAGAGTATGTGATTGGTGTCGTAGCATCTGAAATGCCAGCTGATTTTGAGATGGAAGCACTCAAGGCACAGGCACTCGCCGCAAGAACGTATATCGTCAGACAAATGATCATCGATAAGACCGTCAAATCACCAAAGGGCTCTCTTGTAGATGATACCCAAATGTTCCAAGTGTATAAAAACAAGCAGGAACTCAAGAAAATTTGGGGAAAAGCGTACAATTGGAAGTTAAAAAAAGTCACAGAGGCTGTCGCCAGCACACAAGGAAAAGTGCTCACTTATGACGAGAAACCAATTGATGCCTCATTCTTTTCAACAAGTAATGGGAAAACGGAAAATGCCGAAGCTTATTGGAAAAATGAAATCCCATATTTGAAAAGTGTCTCAAGTAAATGGGACGAAAAATCGCCAAAATTTCAAAACAAGAAAACCATCCCAGTTAGTGAATTTCAGCAAAAATTAGGTGTGACGCTCACTCAGCAGGCTCAGGTAGGACAGATAGTAGAGCGGACACCAGGAAATCAAGTAGCAAAAGCCGTAATAAACGGTAAAACATTGACAGGCAGAGACATTCGAGAGTCATTAGGACTTCATTCAGCAGACTTTACATGGGAACGACAGGGCCAGCAAATTATCATTACGACAAAAGGGTATGGCCATGGTGTTGGAATGAGTCAGTACGGTGCGCATTATATGGCACAGTCAGGTAAAAAAGTAGATGCTATCGTGAAACATTATTATAAAGGGATTCAAATTGAATCAGCTGATCGTTTTCTTAACACGTATATGGCTAAAAAATAAAGCAAAGGTGCCTCCAGAATAGGGGCATCTTTTTTGTGTGTTCCAAGAGTTTTGAACAGAATGTGTCAATTTGCGACTTAAGACGCACCTCAGGAAATCTTAAACATTTACGTCCCGACAAGAACCGATGGCCGATACAAAGCCCCTCGAAAGAAGGAGAAAACAAGAGAAAAAATGATGTGTTGGGTGAATGTATCTAGACAACTGACAGATTTTTAGTGATTTTGATGAAAGAGAAAAAGGGACCGAGTCCTATACCATTCCAAGACAGAATATTTTACGATTAAGATGTTTCAATTTAATACATAGGGAGGAAGGAAAAAATGATGTTGAAAAAAGTATTTACACTCGTAACCTTAGCTGTATTGACATTATCTATGTCGATCTCTTCACCTGTATTTGCAAAAGCATCTACAGTCAAAAAACATAACAAAGATGTAAGAGTCACCATCTTACTTGATGCAAGTGGAAGCATGGCAAGAAAAGTAGAGGGAGAACGCAAATTTGACCTCGCAAAACAAGAGGTATTTAAATTTGCTCAGTCACTTCCAAAAGACGCTAAAATTCGTATGAGCTTGTTTGGCTCTGAAGGAAACAACAAAAATTCAGGTAAAGCTCAATCATGTGAAGTCATTAGAGGCGTTTATGGCGTACAGCCTTACGAAAAAGAAAGCTTTGAAAACTCTTTAAACGGACTTGGACCAAATGGCTGGACACCGATTGCTCGTGCTCTTGAACATGCAAAGCAAGCGGATGAGCAGCTTAATAATGGAACAAAACATATTGTGTACCTCATCACTGATGGCGAAGAAACTTGTGGCGGAGATCCAGTAAAAGTAGCAAAAGAATTGCATAACTCAAAAGGTTCGACTGTTGTTAATGTCATTGGATTAGACTTTAATGATGGCTATGAAGGTCAATTAAAGCAAGTAGCCAAAGCTGGTAAAGGGCATTACTACCAAGCAAGCACTGGTAAAGAAATGGGTTCTATCCTGTCAGCAGAATCATTAAAACTACACGAATAACTTGCTGAACAAAAGGGAAACGATTGATGTATGCTTTCGTTTCTCTTTTTCTGTACAAATGTAAAAAGGGAGGTTTTTATGAATGAAACGCAATATCGTATTAACCATTTTGGCTAGTCTTGTCCTGCTTCTTTCTTCACCAGCTCATGCTGTGACAAAAAAACAGGGGCCGGCTCATGTGGTGATATTACTCGATCTAAGCGGCAGCATGGCGCAATCAGTTGAAGGCGAAAAGAAAATCGATATCGCCAAACGTTCTATTCAAAGCTTCGCAAGTATTTTATCAGATGATACACAAGTTCTTCTTCGTGTGTTTGGTCATGAAGGAACCAATAAAAATGCTGGAAAAGCAATTTCTTGTGAAAGCTCTGAAGCCGTTTATGGATTTGGTTCATATGAGTCATCAACATTTCAGCAAGCGCTGAATGTGTATAAGCCAACCGGATGGACACCACTTGCAAAAGCATTAACAGATACGAAGCAAGATTTTGAAGATCACCAGGCTGAAGGGAAAAATATTGTCTACGTCGTCAGCGATGGTAAAGAAACTTGTGGAGGAAGCCCTTCACAAGCAGCAAAGGAATTACATGAAGGTGGAATTGACACCATTGTTAATATCATTGGCTTTGACGTGAATGAAAAAGAAGCCAGAAGTCTAAAGTCTGTTGCAAAAGCAGGCGGTGGACAATATCAACCGGCTGCAAATGCCGAAGAATTGAATTACATTCTACAAAATGCAGCGAGCACTTTTAGTCAGTAGGATATGAATGGGAGCTGGGGATTGTTTTCCCCAGCTGTTTTTTAGTTGAAGATCAATTCAAGGTGGTTTCTAATTCATCAATTCGTTTCTCCACGTAGTGCTGGTCTTTTCTTGCATGAAAGGTTTCGGCTTTTTCTAATATGGCCGCCGTATTATATTCGGGAATCTGTGAGTAGCTCTCATACACACCCTTTGGAATTAAAACGTTCCCTTCAGGCCAGTAAACAGCGATATTGCCACGTTTCAACTCCCCAAATTGAGCGACTCCTTGGTAGGATCCATACTGATTAAACAAAACAACTGGATCACCTTCTTTGACATAAAGCTCTTTAGCATCTTCTTCATTCATCAAGATGGAATGACGCTTCCCACCATTAAAGGCATCCTTTTCACTATAGATCATGGAGTTGAATTGCTTTCCTCTTCTTGTCGTAATATTAAAATGTCCCTCGGTTTTTCGGTATTGAGGCAGCTGGGCAGGAAGGAGATGTCCTTTGCCATCCGGTGTTGGACACTC
The DNA here is from genome assembly GCF_038005165.1 of Bacillus sp. FSL K6-2431. Classification (NCBI taxonomy): domain Bacteria; kingdom Bacillati; phylum Bacillota; class Bacilli; order Caryophanales; family Bacillaceae; genus Bacillus; species Bacillus sp. FSL K6-2431. The sequence goes on from NZ_JBBOSQ010000001.1 coordinate 2,512,538, forward strand.
TCCGTCTTCACATAGCCAGGCACCTCCCCATTGGAAAACGTCTCCTTTATGACGTAAATGCTGGATGCCATCATAGTTTCGATTTGCGATCGCAATCTCACGGCGAATGTCTTCAGCCGTTTCGAAATGAATCAGCTCCGCATCTTGTGGACGTACTCTTTTTGCAAGATCCATATAAATATCCCATTCTGCTCTGGCTTCCTCAATCCGAGGTCCTTCAATTTCTGGACTGAAATATACCATGCGTTCCGTACTAGTGGAAGTACCGCCTCCTGGCTGCTCATATCTTGTCATAGCAGGGAGAATAATTACCGTCTCTTCTGCCTCTACAAGTGTAGAGGTATTCAAAATGATATCTTGATGGACACGAAGTTCAAGCCCAGATAAAGCTTTTTCAATCGCATCTGGATTTGGCATCGTTTCTAAAAAGTTCCCGCCACTCGTAAACAGCATTTTGAGTTTTTGCGGATGTTCTTTAGGGAGAGCCATTTTCTCAAATGATTGCCCAATGGTGTCACCATGCCATTTCGGAATGTCAAACCCCCAAATCTTTTCGATTCTTTCAATATTCTCTTCATCAAAATCACTGCCCGGCAAAACAAACGGGTCAGCACCCATTTCACCAGAACCTTGAACACCGCTATGCCCGCGAATTGGCATGACACCACAATGTTTCCTGCCAATAAACCCACGTAACATAGCAAGGTTGGCAACCTGTGATATATTATCAGTTGCAAAGCGGTGCTGAGTAAGACCCATGCTCCAAATGAAAACGCCTGAATTGGCATTGGCAAGAAGGATCGCAAATTCCTTCATTCTTTCTTTTGATAAGCCTGATGATGCTTCAAGGTCTTCCCATTTCAACTGTGCGACATGCTGCTGTAAATCCTGTATGCCGGTAGTATGGGCTTGAATAAATTCATGATCAAGAGCGGAATGGGGCGCGTGCTGCTCCATGTCAAACCAATGTTTGATGACACCATTCATAAATGCAATATCGCCGCCTATATTGACTTGATAGAAATCATCCGCGATTTTTGTGCCGAATAAAGCACTTTCTGGAATAGAGGGAACCCAGTACTTTTCCATGGCAGGCTCTTTGTACGGATTGATGACAATAATTTTGGTTCCTTTCTTTTTCGCCGCATACATATATTTAGTGGAAACGGGCTGATTGTTTGCTGCGACAGATCCCCAAAAAATTAAGACATCTGTTCCGATCCAATCGTTGTAATTACAGCTGGAGGCTCCTATCCCAAGGGATCGCTTAAGAGCGGTTTTGCTCGGTGAATGACAAATGCGAGACGCATTATCAATATGATTTGTCCCGATAAAGCGAGCTGCCTTCGCAGCGGTATAGTAGACTTCATTTGTAATTCCTCTAGCTGTTAAATAGAAAGCGAGCTGCCGTTTATCAATTGATTTGATTTTAGCTGCGATTTGATCTAATGCATCATCCCAGGAAATACGTGTAAAGGCATTGTCACCTTTTTTTCGAATCAGTGGATAAGGGATACGGCCAAGTTTGCGGAGAGTAGTGCTGTCCATTTGTTTGAGCTGTTGAATGTCTTCAAACCATTTTGGATCAATAGCTGGCATTGTATTAAGACGAAGTACATTTAGTCTTGTGGTGCATATATGAGGTCCTGCGAGCGTTTGGTCATATAGCCCTGAAACACCAAGGGCACAGCCGTCACACACGCCTTGCGTTAAAATGCGATATGCATAGGGGAGATTATCCTTGTTCTCCCAAGCCACTTTCATCGTATCTCGAATGTGTTTCGGCTTTACTTTTCCAAGTCCCATAGGCGCAAAAGAGGCCCATAGCTTTGGTGAGGGTTTTTTATTAAGCTTAATAGGCCCCTTATGTTTTGTTTTCCCCATGATATCATCACCCTCCTATTACTTTATAAAGCGTTTTCATATCTAAAAATTACCTTTAGATTGTGATTCTGTCAAATTCAAATTAAGGTCGGGATGAGACAGAAGCATCAGCAGTAAGGTTTGTTTCTCTAAGCTGCTGAATATCCTTCCGTATGAGAAGAGATATGATAAAAGCGATGAAAAATAAGCCAGAGAACACCATCAGACTCTGCGTGTAGTTACCTGTTATATCCCGGATAAAGGATGAAAATAAAGGTCCTGCTAAACCAGCAGCTGCCCAGGCTGTCAAAATATAACCGTGTATGGCACCAAGTTGTTTCGTGCCAAATAAATCCCCAATATAGGCTGGAATTGAGGCAAACCCTCCTCCATAGCACGTATAAATGATCGCCATCACGATTGAAAAGACGAGCGGTTCTTTTAAGTAGGGAAGTAAAGGAAAGGCAATGAGCTGGATACTAAAGAAGATTGTATACGTATTCGGCCTTCCGATATAATCTGAGAAGGAAGCCCAGCCAATCCGTCCTAAACCATTAAAAGCACCTAAAATGCCAACAAGGGTAGCTGCAGCACCAGCAGTGAATCCAACACTTTCTTGAGCAAGAGGCGATGCTACTGAAATAATGGCAATTCCGCATGTGATATTAATAAAGAGCATGAGCCACAAATAATAAAAACGTCGTGTTTTGATCGCTTCATTTGCTGTAAGCTGTGATAAATCCTGAGGGATTTTTCTTTGATTTGTTTTTAACACATCAAATTGTTTGACGTCATCAGGTGTTGGTGGTGATAAATAAAGAGATGAAATCACCATGATCATAAAATAGGAAATTCCAAGAATGTAAAAGGTATTTGCGATATCTACTTTTTCAATGAGATATTGGATAATTGGGCTGCAAATAAGAGACGCAAATCCAAAACCCATAATAGCTAAGCCGGTTGCAAGTCCTCTTCGGTCCGGAAACCATTTCACTAAAGTTGATACAGGTGCAATGTAGCCTACCCCTAATCCTATCCCAGCGAGTACACCATAAAATAAATAGAGGAGAGGGAGTGAGGACATGTGTACAGCGAATCCTGACCCTGTCATCCCGATACCGAAGAAAATTGCTGAGAAGAGCCCTGATGCCCTTGGGCCATATCTTTCAACGAAATGCCCCATGAAAGCAGCAGATAATCCTAAAAATAAAATAGCAATACTGAAGGTCAGGCTTATTTCTGTCAATGACCACTGAAAGGCCTGATGTAAAGGATTCGTAAAAACACTCCAAGCATAAACAGACCCAATAGATAAATGAATTCCTACAGCACTTGTTGCGATGAGCCAGCGATTTTTCGATTTATTCATTTTGTTCCCCCCCCATATAAAGCAATCAAAAAGTTTGATAAGATAGAAATATGTTACATTTTTATGACTTTTTAAAATAATATCACAATTCGATTGGTTCATATAACTAAATTTGTGCTGAAAGGAAGATCATACAATGAATCCTTCTGTTAAAAAGAAACGAGTTATACACCAATACCGTGAAGGTCAATTTACTTGCAAAACAGATGAAGTTGTAGAAGAATTTCCTTTAACTGTGATCGTGAATGGAGAGGAATTTGTAACACTTGTTTGTTCACCAGATCATTTGAAAGAATTGGTGATCGGTTTTTTAGCTTCAGAAGGAGTCATTCGATTTGAAAATGAGATTAAAAGGTTTACAATAGATGAAAGTATGGGCTTTGCCTATGTTGATTTAGTTCACTCAAGCCGATTTCAGTCATCAGATTTTACAAAGCGGGTGATTGGTTCTTGCTGCGGGAAAGGGAGACATTTTTATTTTCTCCAAGATGTGAAAACAGCAAAAACAGCCATTGATCGAATCAACATTTCTGCTGATACTTGTATACGCCTAATGAAATGTTTACAAGAAGAAAGTCAATTGTTTCAACATACTGGTGGTGTGCATAATGCTGGACTGTGTGACACAGAAAAGCTATTCATCACTAGAACTGATATAGGAAGACATAATGCTTTAGATAAAATCTATGGATACTGTTTACTTCATCGAATTCCGCTTAGAGATAAAATCCTTGTGTTTAGCGGCCGGATATCGTCAGAAGTTCTATTGAAGGCAGCAAAACTAGGAGTGTCGATCGTCATCTCAAAATCAGCACCTACTGAGCTGGCGCTTAATATGGCAGAAGAATTAAATATCACGACAGTTGGATTTGTCAGAGGAGAATCTTTTAATATATACACTCACCATCAGCGTATAACAGAATAGGAGGCAAAGTATGGACAGTATATTGGATAAGAGACATCGACCATTGCGCGATTTAAGAATATCAGTAACAGATCGCTGTAACTTTAGATGTACGTACTGTATGCCTGCTGAAATTTTTGGACCAGATTATCCTTTTTTGAATAAAGAAGAACTGCTTAGTTTCGAAGAAATTGAACAGCTTGCTACCCTTTTTGCAAAGGACCTAGGTGTGGTGAAAATACGCATCACGGGTGGTGAACCCTTAATGCGAAAAGATTTGCCTATCTTAATAGAAAAGCTCTCGAAAATTCCAGGAATCGAAGATATTGCTATGACAACCAATGGAACGCTTTTACCTGTATATGCTGAAAAGTTAAAGAAAGCAGGTCTTCAAAGAGTCACCATTAGTTTGGATTCATTAAACCCTGACCGTTTCAAGCAAATGAACGGAAGGAATATTTCTATCCAAAAAGTGTTTGATGGGATTGAGGCTGCAAAAAAAGCTGGACTTGCTATTAAGATCAATATGGTTGTTCAAAAAGGTGTGAATGATCAGGATGTCTTACCAATGGCAGCTTACTTTAAAAAAGAAGGACATGTTCTCAGATTTATCGAGTTTATGGATGTCGGAAATACGAACAAATGGAATCTAGAGCATGTCATGACAAAGAAAGAGATTATTGGTCTAATTGATTCAACATTTCCCATCAAACCAGAACCTCCTCAATATCCAGGTGAAGTAGCCAACCGATTCTATTACCAAGATGGTTCAGGAGAGATAGGCATTATTTCTTCTGTTTCAGATGCCTTTTGTGGAACATGTAATAGAGCGAGACTTTCTGCTCGCGGTGAATTGTTTACATGTCTTTTTGCATCATCGGGTTTTGATCTGAAGCGGGTGATTCGCTCAACAAAAGATAATGAAGATATAAAGAACATATTGAAGGAACTATGGTCGAATAGAGATGATCAATATTCAGCTGAGAGAGAGCAGAAGAAAGATCAGAAAAAAGTTGAAATGTCATACATCGGTGGGTAGTGACAACAAAGTATCATGATCATGATTTTTTGAAAAGTAGAGAAAATGTCGTAATCATTGTTGAAAATCCTTTTATAGAAATAGGTCTATTCATCTTAGAATTCTGTCATGATCAAAAACCAGCAGAAACTCTGCTGGTTTTTAAAATGTTATTTTGTGGCTCAAAAAGGTTGAGATATGCTTAGAAAATAGATTTTTCAACATTTTTTACTGCTTTACTTTTATGGGAGCTGTGATAAGATCAACTCAATCTTTACCAACTCGATTTTTTCACTCCTGGAATTTGGCCCTTATAGGCAAGCTCACGAAAAGCAATTCTGGACATTTTAAATTTTCGTAAGTAACCTCTAGGACGACCGGTTAACTCACAGCGGTTTTTTAAGCGAGTAGGGGAAGAGTCTCTAGGTAATTTCCTTAAAGCTTCATATTCACCTTTTTCTTTCAACTCTTTTCTTAATTCTGCATATTTCAATACAAGCTGCTGCCGCTTTTTTTCTTTAGCAATTTTAGATTTCTTTGCCATTTAAAACCCTCCTGGCTTAATGTTGGATTTTCCATTGAAAGGGGTCTTCAAACGTAGTCCATTCTTGATCAAATTCCTCAGGTGTGAGTAAGCATTGATCAAGTGTGCGAATGATATCTGCTTTAGGTAAATCTACGCCAATAAACACAAGTTTTGTATGCCTGTCACCAAATTCTGCGTCCCACTCATCAAGAAGCTCTGGTTCTTGCTTTAATATCTGTGCTTTTTCTTGCTCAGGCAAGGCAGCAATCCAGTAGGCAATTGGTTCAATCGCAACAGATTTTCCAGCCTGTGAAATTAAAATGGTTAAATCATGATGTGTGGCAAGCCATGTAAATCCTTTAGCGCGAACTATTTGCTCTGGCATCTGATCTAACCAATTATTTAACCTGCCAGTATGGAAGGGAAGTCTTCTTTCATAAACAAAGGATGAGATTTGGTATTCTTCTGTTTCTGGCGTATGCTGAGAATGCCCAGCGTTGATTTCTTTAATCCAGCCAGCAGAAGCACTGGACTTTTCAAAATCGAATAAACCAGTATTTAAAATGTCACTTGGCTTTACTTGCCCTTTTGAGGTTCTGATGATAGATGCTTCTGGTTGAAGTGTGGTCAGCACGTGCTCAAGTCGGTCTAATTCTGAGTTTGATACTAGATCACACTTATTGATAATCAACACATCGCAAAATTCAATTTGATCAATCAGTAAATCGGAAATTTCTCGTTCGTCATCATCGGAAACGGCTTGTTTACGGTCTAATAGACTTTCTCCTGACTGGAAGTCGGTCCAGAAACGGTTCGCATCTACAACAGTGACCATCGTGTCTAGCCGGCAAAAGCGCGTCAAATCTATCCCCATTTCTTCATCAATATAAGAGAAAGTTTGCGCGACTGGAATAGGTTCACTAATACCTGTTGACTCAATGACAATATAATCAATATGACCAGTCTTACATAGGCGCTCTACTTCGATTAACAAATCTTCTCTTAATGTGCAGCAAATACAACCATTAGATAATTCAACTAGCTTCTCATCTGATCGAGAGAGCTCACCGCCTTGTTTGATTAGTTCTGCATCAATATTAATTTCGCTCATGTCATTAACAATAACAGCTACTTTTAACCCTTTACGATTTTGTAGTACATGATTTAATATCGTTGTTTTTCCAGCTCCTAAAAAACCACTTAATACTGTAACGGGTATTCGCTTATTCATTTCCTTCTGTCCCTTTGCCAATGCTCATGTTCATTTCCGCCTCTCTTAAAAAGTAATGATTACGATTTGAAACCTAAAAAATTATTTTGTTTCTCTATGAAGGGTATATTTCTTTAACCGAGGAGAATATTTTTTTAACTCCAGTCGGTCCGGATTCGTTCTTTTATTCTTTGTTGTGATATAGTTTCTGTCACCAGTTTCAGTACAGGCTAAGGTAATTTTTACACGCATCGGTAATAGGAACCTCCTTTAATTCGTAATGGTTACGATTTGTATTTTAAAATGATCAAGATAGAATGTCAAGCTTAGAAGGGTAAAACGATGCCAAATATCAAAGAAAAGGGGTATCAAATGTTCATTGATACCCCCTCTCCATTAATAAAAGTCACCAAGCTCTTCTTCGTATTCACCTTCGTAGTGCTGAATGTCACTAGGAATTTCTTGAAGAAATGCTAGACCGCCTAATACCAGCATCAGGATAATGGCGATGAATGATAGAATGGCTGCGACAATACTTGATATGGCAAATAGTGTCTGCATTTTCATCATCTTAGCATATTGTTCTAATAACTCTTCATAAGAAGTATCAGGAGCTTGAATTAATTGTTCCGCTGCGTTTACAGATTTTTGTACATGGATTCCCATCATAATGAGGAAGACGCCAAGGGCAGCAGGAAGAACAAGCCAAAAACCAATAAGAATAGCTAAGCCACCTGAAATATAGAGAAATATACTACCAACTTTTCCCCACTTTGTGATCGAATGAAGAGATTGAATGATTTTCTCAGTTTGTTGCAATGGTGTTCACTCCTTTATGTATTCACTCTTTATCATACTTGAGCAGGTAGTACTTTAGGAAGAGTGAATGTAGAACAATTTTTAAAAATTTCTATCTTCACTTTACTATTTATGGATAAATAAATTATCTTCGAATAAGAAAAAAGTAACATTTACTATGAATTTTAACGACAATTTATGTGATAAATAAGATTAGTAGTTAAAAATAATTAGTAAAATTATCAAAATATGTTGTTAGTTGTCTTGTAATTGGTTATTATTGTGTTGTATTACCATAAAAATTGGAAGGTGGAATTCATATGTTAGATCGTTTCTTAAACAAAATGACCAATGTTCAACCTGCAGCTTCAAGATGTATTTTGCAAAAATTAGTCACTTCATGCAAATCAGCGCCAACTTGTTTCCTTCAAGGTGTTGGAACTTTCCGTTACTACGTGGATCGTGATACAGGTGAGATTTGTACTAGCCAAGAACGCATTAGATGTGGCTGCTAAATTCAAGGATTTTATTTAATAGGATGTGAACGCATGAGCATATCTTCAATTTCATTCTTAACAAATGCTATGCAGACGTCAAACAGTCGTCAAGCGAGTCAAACATCCAATTCTTTTTTAAACGAAGCAGCGAAAATTGTTCAAGGCGACCATTCTCCAGAAGAGAGAAAGGCATTATTTCAACAACTGACTCTAGTTCAGCAAGGAAAAGATTTAGAGCTTCATGTGTCTAAATTAAAGGAACTAGAGAAAGAGGTTCAAAAAGAATCGTCTTCTTCGTCCGTTACTGTGAATCAGCATGGTGACCAAGTAGATATTTCAAATGAGGCTCGCAGTGAGTTTGAACAAGCTGAGGAACAAGCCACAGCTTCAAGTGAAGCGAGTGAAATCGCCGCAAGGGAAAAGGATCAGGATGTTCAGGCAGATCCAAACCAATAAAAAAATGAGGCGTGTGTTTGTTATCTTCACATGCCTCATTTATGTTTATTTTGCAGAAAACCTTGAATAAAGACCATCCGGAAAAGGGGCTGCATATGAGATTGTTTTATCTTCTTCTACCATGATGTAATATGGAAACTCTTCAATATGAAAGGCGCCTATCATTTGTTCGTCCACTGAGATAATTCGCATGTTGGTTTGGTTATCACGATATAATTCTTGATCCTCTTCTTTCCCATTCTTTAGCAAAATACTAAAAGAAATGGCTAATTGACGCTGCTTTTTCGTTTCTAGGAATTGTTCCAGTGATGGGATGCAATGCGGACATGCTGTGTCAGTGAATATAAGCAGCAGCTGCTTGTGATTGGTTTGCAGTAGATCATTTATTTGAATAGGTGATGGTTTTTCGAGTAGCGGATGAACAAGTTTTTGTCCAACATGCTGGATCGGTAAGATGATTAATTCCATCTGGTGTTTTAAATAGATCATGATTCCGATCGTCAATAAAAGGCTACAAAGAATAAGAGTTAGCTGTAAAAGTAAGATTGAAGTCATCGTATATCGTCCTCTCAGAATGAAGTTACGCAGAGCTATCATAATATAAATATCAAAAATATGTCAATTATACTAAATGGTGTAAGGTGGAGCGTTTGATGAGTACAGTGAACCATTGTTTATATGCAATCTCCTATACTTGGAAAAGAAGTCGATCATATCTTCTGTTAACTCTATTCATCCAAGTGATCGTTGGCTTTATGCCTTTGGCTAGTGTCTGGATTATTCAAACATTGATTAATGAAATTATTTTATTCATGACTTCTTCAGGAGATATTCAAAAGGTCTTAAGGTTATTTGGGTTGCAAATGGTCATTGTGATTTTAGGATATGGGCTTCAATTCATTCTTCAGCTTAGTCAGCAGAAAGCGACAAATCTGATTGGTTTGCATTTGAAGGGTGAATTGCTTCAAAAGGCGATCAGGCTTCCATATATTACATTTGAACACCCGTCTTTTTATAATGAAAGTCAACGTGTGATGAACAGTCATCAGCATGTTCTGAGTATGGTTAGAAGTATTTTTACAATCATGAGCGCATTGATTACTGTTGTATCACTTCTCATTTATATGATTGGTATCCATTGGGGCTTGGCGGTCATTCTGATCTTATGTACTCTGCCTGTCTTGTGGATTGAGCTTTTCTTTGGAGGCGCACGGTATCAATTAAACCGCATGTTAACGGCAAATGATCGAAGAGAAATGTATGTGTCTGATCTTGTTGCGCAGCGAGATTCATTGAAGGAAATCCGTTTATATGGAATAGGAAATTACCTTCTTCAAAAATGGAAAGGCCATTATGTAAAAAGTGCAGATGAAAAATATAAATTACTAAAACGTCAGGTTCGCTGGGAGATGGCAGGTGGATTGCTTATGACATTTGCCTATGTGTGCTGCGGTCTTTTTATTGTCTTTCTTATCTTTCAAAAGAAATTAGCTGCGGGTACGTTTGTCGCTGTGCTCCAAGCTGTGCAAAATATTCAAAGTGGTTTTCAGGATTTGACGAGGGAATGTTCTAGTTTATATGAAACGAGTCTCTATATTGATGAAATGAGAGCTTTTCAAAAGAGAGAAGAAGAAATTGATGAGCAGACAGAGGAAGCGGCATCGCTTCGGAGGATTGAATGTATTCAGTCCATTACGCTAGAAAATCTCTCTTTTACCTATCCGAATATGAAAACGCCTGCTATTGAACATATACATTTTCATATCGATAAAGGTGAACGCATTGCATTGGTGGGGGATAACGGATCAGGTAAGACGACCTTGATTAAATGCTTGACTGGTTTATATGATCCAGATAAGCCGAATATGCAAAAGGTCAATGGTGAATCGATTTCGACCATTTATAAAAAATCATATCATGCGAGAATGGCCGTCCTTTTTCAAGATTTTATGAAGTACGAATTCACTGTGAAAGAAAACATTGGATTTGGCCGTATTGACGAAATAGATGATAAAGAGCGCATGATCTCAGCTGCACGGCAAGCCGGCATAGAGAAAAGAATTCATCAAATGGAAGAAACATACGATGCGCAGCTTGGCCGGTTTTTTGAAGAAGGTCATGAACTGTCTGGCGGACAATGGCAAAAGCTTGCGATGGCGAGAACCTTTTTTAGAGAAAGTGATTTTATCATTTTAGATGAACCGACTTCTGCTCTCGATCCGCTATCGGAGATTTCACTCATTCGAAAGCTATTCGATCATACGCAGGATCAAGGGGTCTTGTTTATCACACACCGTATGGGAGCGGCCCGCTTAGCAGACCGGATTATCGTGATGAAAGATGGTGCTTTCGTTGAAGAGGGGAACCATGAAGAGCTAATGGCGCTAGATGGAGAGTACAAAAGGCTTTACGAGGCACAATCCCAACTATTTCAACAAAAGGAGATGGCGTAAGGTGAGTGTCTTTTATTTTATAGGTGTCTATTTATTAGGAATCATCTTTGCAGGTGCATGGCTTGATAAAGTGAGAAAACAAACGGCGCATATTCAGCAGATGAATGCTTATCGCCTGCTGCCTCCTGCGCTCACGGCGCCCATGTTTTATTTGTTTTTGACTGTTGAATTGGCTTGTACGGGTTTATTGTTCGTGTGGAACATGTCTTTTGTACCTGCGATTGGTCTTACAGCACTTTTATGTATCTATACTGGAGCGGTCACCTTCAATTTATTGAGAGGACATCGTAACATTTCATGCGGCTGTGGAGGTTTGCTTGAAAATGACCATCTTCACTGGGGAATTGTGATTCGTAATGTGTCGATGCTGGCTCTTGTGATTGGGTTGTTTTATGTCCATCCCTATGTAGAAACAATTCCGTGGCCACTTCATATTATTTGTTTTCTGATTGCAGTGGCTGTCTGTCTGATTATAGCGGTTGGGAAAACAATCATGATGTTCAAAAGAAAATGGATGAATCAATTTGAATCGTTTATAGAAGGAGACCAAGTGAAATGACTGATATTCTACTAATTATTGTGTTATTCATTGTCATAGCTCAGCTGGCGGTCGTGTTTTTGCTTGCCCGCTTTATCGGAAAATTTATGAGTAAAATTAAATCCCTTGATGGGATTGAATTAAAGGAAGCGGATGTTGGTGATGGTGCGCCGTTATTTCGAAGCTATACACGTTTAGGAGATAAGGTTATTTTAAAGGAGTATTTACAAAACGGAAGAGCCGTGATGCTGTTATTTGTAAATACCACTTGTATGACATGCAAAAGCATTTTGTCTGATATGCGTCAGCACATTTCTAGCGATGATACTCAATTCATGTTCATCAATGGAGATGAACAAGGAGATGATGCATTGCTCCTTCAATTGCTGCCTGATCAAGCTGTGTATATGCGCTCTTCGCAAATCATGGAGCTGTATGGGGTAACTGTTGTTCCGCAAGCGATTCTGATAGATGAACATGGCATCATCCTCCAAAGAAAATCTGTTCAAAATGCGAAACAGTTTGAACAGCTGTTACACGCATCATAAAAAAGCGTCTCTTTGTTGGAGAGACGCTCATTTTATAATTCTTTTCCTAGAATGTCTAAATCGTACCTGCTGCCGTCCATTTCTGCGATGCGTGGCAGGTGACCCCATGTTTCAAAGCCGTGCTTTTTAAATAATCGAATGCTGGCTTCGTTGTGCCCGAAAATAAAGGCGAGTAATGTTCGAATGCCTAGTGAAGGTGCCAACTCAATGGCCTCTTGTAAAAAAAGTGACCCTAAGCCTTTCCCTCGATCGTCTTGGTTTAAGTAAATACTCATTTCAACGGTCCCGTTGTATGCAGGTCTTCCATAAAACGTTTCAAAGCTGAGCCAGCCGTAAATATGTCCATCCTCATCTGTTTTCACATAGAGAGGTCTTTTCTCTGAATGATTCAAAAACCATTGCCGGCGGTCTTCAACTGAAACTGGTTCTGTATCGGCGGTTACTTCTCTTGAAGCTATAGTCGAATTGTAAATATCAACGATTGCTTTGAGGTCATCTTCTGTTGCTATACGGTTGAAAGTTTTCACATTAAAGTCCCCCATCTTTTTTTCATTCATCATACATATTATTGATGCGATTGCGCAAAATAAAAAGAAAAATGATTTCGTGTGTATATATTTTTTGAAAAGTGTTCAGAATGTTGCTGAGGTGATGAAAAATGAGAGAGGAAGAAAAGAAACGTACTTCCAAAATCACAAAAGTTCAGCAATTTTTCCGTAAGCGCTGGGTATTCCCTGCAATTTACTTGGTCAGCGCAGCGGTCGTGTTAACAGCCGTTCTTTGGTATCAAGCTGTATCAAAAGATGTGAAAGACCAACTATCTGATGGAAATCAAACAGGGCAAGAACAGCGTGATGATGCCGTTGAAGTTGGAAAGCCAATTGAAAATGTTGCCATGCCAGTCCAGAATTCTGATAATGTTTCTGTCGTGAAAAAGTTCTATGAAGCAGATGCTGATCAAAAAGAAAAAGAAGCAGCACTTGTAAACTATAATAACACCTATACCTTGAGCAAAGGTATTGATCTTGCAGATAAAGATGGCAAAGTGTTTGATGTCACAGCTGCTCTTAGTGGAACAGTGGTTCAAGCGAAAAAAGATCCAGTTCTCGGTCACGTCGTTGAAATTGAACATGAAGATGGATTATCGACTGTTTATCAATCGTTGTCACAGGTGAGTGTTAAAGAAGGCGATGAAGTGAAGCAGAATGATGTCATCGGTGCTTCTGGTAAAAATCTTTATGGTGCTGAAAGCGGCAACCATGTGCATTTTGAAATTCGTATGGAAGGTTTAGCGCTTAATCCACTTAGCTTCATTGACAAGCCTGTTTCAACTATTGAAAAGGCCGCGCAAGAAGTGACGGAAGAAGCAAAAGAACCTGCTCAGCCAAAAGCTGATGAAAAAACGAAGGAACCTGCTGCTGAAGATAAGGCCAAAGAGCCTGCTGGAGAAAAATCTGAAGAAAAGTCTGATGAGAAGGGCAAATCCTCTGATCAAGAAAAGTCTTCTGATTCCTCTAAAGACAGCAGTCAATCTGAAGAAACAAAACAATCTTAAGTCTTGAAACCTCTGTATATGAATCATGCAGAGGTTTTTTCTGTCTTTAAAAAATCCCCCGCACTCGGCGGAGGATGGTTTAAAGAGCGGCAGGTCCTTCTTCACCTGTCCGAATGTTGATTGTATTTTCTATCTCATATATAAAAATTTTCCCATCCCCTGGTTCGCCTGTACGAAGTACCTTTTGAGCTGTTTCAACGACCTGTTCGACAGGTACTTCGCTTAGGACGATTTCAATCTTTAATCGTTCGTACACATTACTTTCCTTTTTGACGCCACGGTATAGCTCTGTATGTCCCTTTTGTAAACCGCAGCCGTGTACATTCGAAAAGGTAATGGAAGTGACGCCAATCTTTCCAAGCTCCACCTTTAATGTTTCAAAATTGGCTGGACGTGTGACAATCTCCACTTTATACATTTTGCTCATAGAGACACCCCTTTTTCTTTAATCTTGATAAGCTTTTTCCCCATGCATGGTTAAATCAAGACCCACTGATTCTTCTTCTTCGGTTGCGCGAATCTTAAAGAAGAGATTGACCACTTTGATGATTACGTATGTCACAACAGCTACAAAGGTATAAGTGGCCACAATAGCGACGACTTGCTTCCAAAGTAAGCTGGGATCTCCGTAGAATAATCCATTGGCTCCACCGTCATTGACAGAGGTTGTTGCGAAAAGCCCGGTTGCAATTCCTCCCCAAGTCCCGCCAATTCCGTGAAGACCGAATGCATCTAGTGCATCATCATAGCCAAATTTGGCTTTGAGTGAGAAGACTCCCCAGAAACACACAATCCCGCCAATAATTCCGATGATGATAGAAGCAAAAGGTGTGACAAAACCGGCGGCAGGTGTAATTGCCACAAGACCTGCGATGGCTCCAGAAATCGCGCCGAGCATGGTCGGTTTTTTGTTGATCATCCACTCGACTAACAGCCAGCCGATGATTCCTGCAGCAGCAGCTGTATTGGTGTTAATAAAGGCATACATTGCGACACTGTCTAAGGTAAGGGCACTTCCAACGTTAAAGCCAAACCATCCAAACCAAATGACAGCTCCGCCAAGAAGAGTATAAATCAAATTGTGAGGAGAAGAGCTTGCTGCTTCTTTACGCTTCCCGAGCACAATCGCTACGACTAGACCTGCAACACCTGATGAAATGTGAACCACGTTTCCTCCAGCGAAGTCGAGCGCACCCATTTCGCCAATCCAACCGCCGCCCCATACCCAGTGTGCGACTGGCGCGTATACAAATGTGACCCAAAGGAGTGTAAACACAACGACCGCTGAGTAGCGAATTCGTTCAGCAAAGGCACCTGAGATGATGGCTGTTGTTAAGACGGCAAAGGTCATTTGGAACATCATGAACAATGAATGTGGGATGGTCTCACTGTAGGGACCGGGTTCAAAGCCAACGCCTTTTAATCCAATCCAGTCTAAGCCTCCAATCCATGCATTGCCTGGCGCAAAAGCCAAGGAATAGCCAAACATGATCCATACGATAGAGACGATCGCTAGTGAAGTTAAGCTGTGCATGGTTGTACTTAAGACGTTTTTACTTCTCACGAGTCCTCCGTAGAATAAGGCTAAACCTGGTGTCATTAACCACACGAGTAGTGCGCAGAAGAACATAAATACTGTATCACCCATTTGCATGCTGCATTCCCCCTGAATCATTCAGAATTAATTGATTTCTTAATTCTTCATTATAGAGAGAAAAGTCATATATAACATATTCATGTAAGGTAATCTTACATGGTTTTTGGTTATATTCAATATAAATGGATGAAAAGTTCGTGAAATATGAGAAAAAACGTGCATTGAGCACGAAAAATAAAGGGCGTTTGACCTATAAAATGGAGCTGAGAAACAGCTTGGTTCGTTCCTCTTGAGGAGAATCGAACAATTTTGATGGCGTGCCTTCTTCGACGATACGGCCTTCGTGCATATAGACGACACGATCGGCGACTTCTTTTGCAAAGCCCATTTCATGTGTGACGATAACCATCGTCATGCCTTCTTTTGCGAGACTTTTCATTGTTTGTAGTACCTCGCCTACAAGCTCTGGATCGAGGGCAGACGTAGGTTCGTCAAATAACATGACATCTGGTTTCATGGCGAGAGCTCTTGCAATAGCCACACGCTGCTTTTGACCGCCTGATAGCTTAGAAGGATATACGTTGGCTTTATCCGCAAGTCCGACCTTTTCTAACAGGACATTGGCTTCTGATACAGCTTGAGCCTTTTTTGTTTTTTTCACCATAACAGGCGCTTCGATGATGTTTTCAAGCACAGTTTTATGCGGAAAGAGGTTAAAATGCTGAAACACCATGCCTATTTTTTGCCGCATCTCGTTTAATTGATCGCGTTTTGGGTGAACAGGGCTGCCATCAATGACGATTTCTCCATCATTTTTGATTTCTAAAAAGTTCATACAGCGGAGCAAGGTGCTTTTTCCAGAGCCACTGGCTCCGATTAAGACGACCACATCATTTTCATAAACAGTGAGGTCGATATCCTTTAAAACATGCAGTTCTCCGAAGTGTTTATTGAGTTTTTCAACACGAATGAGTTCCTTTGATTCTGTCATGTTTCTCCTCCTAATGGTCACTGACTGATAGTTTCTTCTCAAAGGTTTGGACAGCGAATGTTAACAGCAGGACAAGAACTAAGTAATAGACGGCTACAACAAGTAAATAGGTCATATTGTCAAAGCTGTTTGAGCCTTGGGTCGTGGCGACGTTAAATAGTTCATTGACGCTAATAAAGGCGGCGAGTGATGAATCTTTTAAGCCAATAATGAACTGGTTGCCAAGAGGGGGGAGGGCACGCCGCATCGCTTGCGGGAGAATAATACGTCTCATTGTTAGAAAACGCCCCATGCCAAGAGAGCGTCCAGCCTCTTTTTGCCCTTGATCGATTGATTGGATGGCACCTCTGAATATTTCTGCTATATACGCTCCATTATGAAAGGCGAGCGCAATGGAAGCGGCCCAGAAGTCGGGAATATTTAATTCTGTCAGTCCAAAATATAGGATGAAAATTTGAACAATCAGTGGTGTGCCGCGTACAAGGAAGATATAGGCGTTGGCGATATAACCAAAGACAGCCACGCGTGATATTTTCAATAAAGCAAAGAAAAGCCCGATGAACATGCCGATGAAGATGCTGATCACAGTGAGCTGTAAGGTGAGCAGCATTCCTTCTAAAAAAATACCTCTTGAATCAATCAGCGTCTGAAAAAAATGTGATAGGGTAGGCAAAACAATCATCTCCATTTGAAGAAAGTGCGCCTAAAAAAGGCGCACAATCGTGGTTTTAATTTTGTTTGACTGTGATGTCTTCATCAAAGTATTTCTCGCTAATTTGTTTTAATGTTCCATCCTTTTTTAATGCGTCAATCGCATCGTTGATCTCTTTTATGAGCTGTTCATTTTCTTTAGATACAGCAATTGCCTGCTCACTTTGTCCGAGTCTTTCCTGCGCTTCGATCTTTAATTTTTTCTTCATGGCTTCTGCACCTGTCGCAAAATCCGTCACGACTGCATCGTGTTTTCCGTTGGCTAGTGCTTCTAAAGCGACTACATCACTGTCGTAATATTTTGGTTCCTGCCCGCTATGTTCCTTTGCAATATCAGCGTAGGACGAGCCTTTTGATACAGCAATTTCTTTGCCTTTTAAATCATCAGCATGTTGAATGTCTGCACCAGGTCTTGTGAAAATTTGCGGACCAGAGTAGTAGTAGGGCTTAGAAAGAAGGACGTGTTTTTTTCGTTCCTCATTGATGGTATGACTTGCAACTGCCGCATCAAATTTTCCTGATTTCACACCTTCAACGATGCCTGCGAATTTATATTTCTTCTGTATAGGCTCGAGGCCTAGTTTGTCACTAATCGCATTGCCTACATCGATATCAAAGCCTGACATCTGATTTCCATCCATGTAACTGAACGGGTGAAATTCACCTGATGCTGCAAATATAAATTTTCCATCCTCCAAAATTGGCGACCCTTTCGCTGTAGAATTACGTTTATCTCCGTTCCCATTTGTTTCATTTGCACCACACGAAGACAGAAGTAATACTGCAACCGAGAAAAGGGCTGGGACCCAAAACCGTCTTTTCTTAATAATAAGCTTCTCCTCCTTTTCAGCCTTTCTCCATATAAGGAGAAAGTAGGCTTTTAAATATGTGTAGCATCTTACCATTTGTTCCTCATATTCTCAATTTTATATGTGTTTTTCCAACACTCGCCCTTTTTAAAATGTATGTCTTGCTTTTCCAAGAGAGAACTTGAATTGATCAGGGTAAAAAAGGGAAATGAATCTCATAATAACGGAAGGAAACATGTCAGAACACAAAGAGGGGGTCGGTGTATGAAGAAGTGGAGGGACAACCGAAAAGTCTTTTTAACTGCGATTGCCTTTGGGACGATGTTAAATCCGTTGAATTCCTCAATGATTTCTTTGGCCTTGCATCAAATCCAGCATGAATTCGGTTTGTCATTTACGACTGTATCTTGGCTTATTTCGTCTTTTTATTTAGCTAGTGCGGTGACGCAGCCGATGAGCGGCCGGGTTGGGGATCATGTGATGAACCGGAGAACATTATTTTTATTCGGACTGGGTCTTGTCGCGGTCTCAGCCATCTGTGCGCCGTTTGCCCCGACGTTTGCGGTGCTGATTGTGATCCGGCTATTGCAGGCAATTGGGAGCAGTGCCATTTATCCTTCTGGTGTCGGACTCATTCGGGATCATATTCAAGACAAGCAGGCATCGGCGTTAGCGGTATTGTCCATTTTTGCTTCAGCGATGACGGCGCTTGGACCGACACTTGGCGGCTTTTTAATGACAATCGGCGGCTGGCCGGCTATCTTTTTAGTGAATCTGCCTTTTATTTTAATCAGCTTCTTTCTTGGACTATCTTTGTTTCCAAAGGAGCAGAAAAAGAGAAAGCTGCGTATAGGTGAAACGGTACGGAAGCTCGATCTGCCAGGGATGCTGCTTTTTACAGTTTGTATTGTCCTTCTGCTTTCGTTTTTATTATCACTAGGTCATGGCATTCAATATGTACAGGGGATTCTTTGTCTCGTGAGTGCAGGCGCTTTTATTTGGTGGGAGTATCAGGTGGATGAACCGTTTATTCAAATTCGGATGTTCAGACAGGAGCAGCGACTTTCACTCGTGTATGTGCAATTTATCATTTTAAATATCTTTTTCTATTGTCTTTTCTTTGGTTTGCCGAGCTATTTCCAAGATGAATTAGGCTGGCGTGTGGAAATGACGGGTCTTTTTATGCTTTGCATGTCTGGGGTGAGCATCATTGTCTCTCCGCTGACGGGTAAGTGGGTGGACCGCGGGGATGAACGCCATCCGGTATTAGCCAGTGCGGTATTGATGCTGGCTGGGGCGTCTGCGATGACCTTCTTTTTTATTCCGGCACCATTATGGGGAAAAGGGCTTGTTCTAGCGCTGCTTGGACTTAGTTACGGGATTGGAAATGTTGCGCTGCAAGCTGCGATGCTCAAGGCAAGCCCTCAGCATATGATTGGCACGTCCTCTGGGCTTTTTCAAACATGTCGCTACCTTGGTTCCATTCTGTCATCTGCTGTTCTCGGTATGCTGTTTGGAGATGAAATTGCTGGTCCTCATTTTGAGCAGTTAGGCTGGACGCTGATCATGATTTCCCTTATCGGCATCGGTGTCAGTCTTTATTTTTCGAACAAGGTCAGAGGAGGACAGTCAATAAAAAAAGCGGCGCGATAAGTGGAAGAAGATTCTTCATCACGTTATCGCAAGCCGCTTAAGAGTTAGACAGGTCAGAGCCCTGACCCTTTTGCTTCCTTCTAAATATTTTCCCTACAATTGTCTCATAGAAAGTAACGATGCGATCAATTGGAGAGTCAAAGAATTTCCATAATTTATTCATGATAAAGACGACCACAATCGATACGACCAAGCTGCCTAAAACATCTAATGGATAATGGTGACCGACCCAGATGCGGGAGAATCCTGTGAGTAATCCAAAGACGAGCAAGATGTTGCCAAGCTTTTTATTACGAGATCGAATGGCAAGTGAAAGAGCCAGTGCACCTGTTGTATGGTCACTTGGGAAGGAAGCATCTGCTGAGTGCGGAATGAGTGTGTCGACTTTATGCGCCACAAACGGCCGCTCCTCATAATGAAACAGTGTAATCGCAAAATTGACGATAAGTGCCGCGATACCCGTTACACCGGAAAAGAAGACATGCTTCTTAAATTTGTGATTACCTAAAAACCAGCAAATCAATAAGACAAGGGCGTACACAAGAATGGCCTTTTTCGTAATGAAAATCATGGCCTGATCTAAAAACTCAGAATGATGAGCCATCCCGTGTATCACTTTAAACAATTCGTAATTCAAAACATCACCTATACCTTCGCTTAATGCCAACTATTTTTCAAATAATCGTCTATTTGAAACATCCTATATTTTAGCATGTTTCCGTTGAAGTTTAAAATAGAATCCTATTCTGATAGGGAGACCTTCTGTGCTTTTGCTTCTTGGGGCTTTCGTTCACTCCAATAAAAAACAATCATACTGAGCAAGACAACAATACCTGCAATGAGATATACATTTGAAAAGTCTGTGAAGCTGACAAGAAGACCAAATACAAATGATCCAGCAGCAATACCCGTATCATATAGGGTAAAGAAAGTAGCCGTCGCATAGCCTGTACGGTGAGCTGGTGAGTGCTGAATGGCAAGTGTTTGTAAACATGGTACTAGCGATCCATAGCCAAGTCCAATGACACCACCTGATAGAAGAAGCATTGTAGCTGAATGTGTAGCTGTCAGCATCCATAAACCAATCGCAAAAAGAGCAATCGAAGGATAGATCACAATGTGAGGTCCTACTCGGTCAAAAAGTCTGCCTGTAAATGGACGTGATCCAAGCATCGCTGCCGCAAACACAATAAAGAAATAACTGCTTGCCCCCATCAAGTCAAGGGAATTGGCATAGACTGAAATAAATGAAATGATCGGCGAATAACAGAAGGAAATAATGATGCCGACTGCCGCTGTTTTTAATGCACCTTTTTCAAACAGATGAGAAAAAGTAAATCGGAAGACGACACTACCCCCATCTTCAAGCTCTGGCTGTCTGATCAGCATTGTAAAAGCGGCACCAATGGTAACGATAATGGAAAAAAGAAGGAATAAGGAATGGAATCCTACTTTTCCTACTTGATTCAGTGCGATAAATGGACCGATAACCACAGCGAGGTTCATGGACATGACAAAGTAGCCGAGTCCTTCCCCGCGTTTATGTTTTGGAATCATATCTGCCGCAATGGCACTGGTTACTGTCGTCAAAATGCTAAAAAAGATGCCCTGCACGAAACGCAGCATGAGAAGCGTTTGGAATTGATCAATTGGGATGTATAAGTAAGTGAGTAAGGCAAAAGCCGTTGATGAGAAAATCGCCATCTGTTTTTTACCAAATTTCTCAATAATCGCTCCTGAAAACGGTCTTGTCACAATGGCAGACAATAAGAAGACCGTCACAAGGAGACCGCCCTGTGATTCTGTTCCATTTAGTTCATCCATTGTGTAAATGGGCAGTAATGTCAAAAGGGCATAAAAAGAGGTGAACGTAAATAAATTCACCAGGACAATCATGATAAAGTCTCTCGTCCAAATGCGTTCGTTCATGATGTATGTCACTTCCTATTCAGTTGATAATTTGTGTAAAAGTGTATGGAGGAGTTGTTTTTCTTCGTGGGTGAAATTTGAAAGACATTCTTCTTCAAATTGTTCCATCGTACGTTTGATTTCTTCAAATCGGGCCTTAGCATCATCTGTCATCACGATCAGATTTTCACGTTTGTCTTTTCCTTGTACACGTTTCACCCAGCCATTTGCTTCTAGACGGGTTACGGTTCGGGTAATGGTTGGGGCTTCGACGTTCAAATATGTCCAAATGTCTTTTTGGGTTTTCGGGCCGAATGTATCCAAACAAAAAAGTACAGTCCATTGGGACATGTACAAGTCATAAGCAGCAAGCGCTTCGTTCGCCTTTTTAGACAGCAACCTGGCGCTTTGGTGTATTTGATGTAAACACTCTCTATTTAACGTATCCATATGATCACCTTTATTCAATATTTAGCTAGGTAAATAAAATCACCTTTTCTATTTTACGTGCTCAACCCATTCTTGTAAAGTGAAAATTTTCGCCACTCGAAATGATTGCATTTTCTGATAAATTCCTTGTCCCATCTTCATTTTTAGCATATTCCCTATGCAATGCTAATACACTGTTACAAACCTGACAAAGAGAGTGTTTGAGGTGAGGGATCGTGTTTGGCATTTACTACCTAATGGATGAGGAATTAAGACGAACAAGCGCCGCTGAAAATGGACAATATTGATACGGATCTCATTTCACACTTCTCACATCCATTTTAGGGAGGTCGAGTGGTGTGCACGATTACATCAAAGAGCGAACAATCAAGATAGGAAAGTATATCGTGGAGACAAAGAAAACCGTTCGTGTAATTGCGAAAGAATTTGGAGTCTCTAAAAGTACTGTACACAAGGATTTAACAGAAAGACTGCCAGAAATTAATCCAGATCTGGCTAATGAAGTGAAGGAGATACTGGATTATCATAAATCAATCCGCCACTTGCGAGGGGGAGAAGCCACTAAATTAAAGTATAAAAAAGAAGAAATTTTAGAAGGCGAGCCTGTGAAACAATAAGATTAGTTCTTTGTTCTTAAACATGATATATATATCTTCCTCATATCGGTAGTTTCTAACCACAAATTTTGTAAAGACTTTTGTAAAGAAATATCTTTTTTTCTGCAAATTATGATAGAATATATAATTAGGGCAGAATGTGGTATTTGCTATGGAAACAGATTTTCAAGGAGGATATATATAGATGTTTGCTAGGGATATTGGAATTGATCTTGGTACTGCCAATGTACTGATTCATGTCAAAGGAAAAGGAATTGTGTTAAATGAACCATCTGTTGTAGCTCTTGACAAAAACAGCGGGAAAGTTTTGGCTGTTGGAGAAGAGGCTAGACGTATGGTTGGACGTACGCCTGGGAATATTGTTGCGATTCGTCCATTAAAAGATGGCGTAATTGCTGATTTTGAAGTAACTGAAGCGATGCTCAAGCATTTTATTAACTCATTAAATGTGAAAGGGCTATTCTCTAAGCCGCGTATGCTCATCTGCTGCCCAACAAACATTACATCTGTTGAGCAGAAGGCGATCAAAGAAGCTGCTGAAAAAAGCGGCGGTAAGCATGTATTTCTTGAAGAAGAGCCAAAAGTAGCAGCTATTGGTGCTGGTATGGATATTTTTCAGCCAAGTGGAAACATGGTCGTAGATATTGGAGGCGGAACGACAGATATCGCTGTCATCTCAATGGGTGACATTGTAACCGCCTCTTCTATTAAAATGGCTGGAGATAAATTTGATCTGGAAATTCTCAACTACATTAAAAAAGAGTACAAGCTGTTGATCGGTGAACGCACGGCTGAGGATATTAAGATCCAAGTTGCAACGGTATTCCCAGACGCACGTCATGAAGAGATTTCAATTCGTGGACGAGACATGGTGACAGGATTACCAAGAACGATTACCGTCACAAGCAAAGAAGTAGAAGAAGCATTGCGTGAATCTGTATCTGCGATTGTTCAGGCTGCGAAGCAAGTTCTTGAGAGAACACCGCCTGAATTATCAGCTGATATTATTGATCGCGGCGTCATCATTACAGGTGGCGGAGCTCTTCTAAACGGGCTTGATCAATTGCTTGCAGAAGAGCTGAAAGTACCAGTTTTCGTGGCTGAAAATCCGATGGATTGTGTAGCTGTTGGTACTGGCGTCATGCTTGATAATATGGACAAGCTGCCAAAGCGTAAACTCAGCTAATGATGTCCCTCATTCTTTTTCGAAAGAATGGGGGATTTTTATTAAAGAACCCTGCAAATATGCCGATATATTTCATAGAAGATTGTGTTTAGGTCATGTGAAAGAATTTTAATGAGGTGAGCACGTGTTAAAAGGACTATATACCGCAACATCTGCCATGATCGCTCAAGAGCGGCGGACAGAAATGCTTTCAAATAATATCGCAAATGCGAATACGCCAGGATATAAAGCGGATGAGGGGACCATGCGGGCATTTCCAGAAATGCTGCTAAGCCGAATGGAGTCAGGACGTTTCCAAACTTCCTCAGGCAAAGGTTTTAGTGTTCCACAGCAAACGCCGATTGGCGGCATTAATACGGGGACATATATGCAGGAACTGATTCCTCAATTTACACAAGGAACTTTAAAAACAACAGATCAAACAACGGATGTCGCACTAGTCGAAAATAATGTGCCGATCAACCCGGAGACCAATCAGAAATCAGCGCTTTTTTATGCGGTCAATACACCAGAAGGCGTTCGTTATACGAAAAGCAGCTCAATTACAATGAACGCACAAAATCAGTTGACTATCAATGGACGTGCCCTTCTTTCTGTCACAGGTCAGCCAATTACGGTTCAGAGTGAGAATTTCAAAGTGAATGCAGATGGAACTGTGAGTGAAAATGGACAAAATCTCGGGCAAATTGATGTGCGTGTTGCGATGGATACAAGGAACTTAGCGAGAGAAGGAAATGATTTATACCGTACAGCTGATAACCAGCCCCTGCCAAGCGCAGTCAATAACGGTCAAATGTCCTATACGCTAAGTCAAGGTGTATCGGAGCTGTCGAACGTGGATGTGACGAAATCATATACAGAAATGACAACCGCCTATCGAGCATTTGAAACAAACCAAAAAGTGGTTCAGGCGTATGATAAAAGCTTAGAAAAAGCAGTGAATGAAATTGGCAGAGTGTACTAATCAAGACATGAAAAAGAAAGGAGGATTCTCATGCTTAGAACGATGATCAATGCAGCTGTATCAATGAACGAAGTACAAAAGCAGCTTGATATTATCAGTAATAACATCGCGAACAGTGAAACAACAGGGTACCGTGCGAAAAATACCCGTTTCTCAGAGCTTATCAGACAACAGTTCAACCAGGTGGATGAAAAAAATGCGCAGGTGGCAAACAGTCGTCTGACACCTGATGGGCTAAGGCTTGGTACGGGTACGATGGTGAATGCGTCCATTAACTCGCTGCAAGGCTCGATTAAAGAAACAGGCCGTGATCTTGATGTTGCATTTGGAGCGCCGTCTCAGTATATGCAGGTCAATGTCGGCGGTAATATTCGTTATACAAGAGACGGTTCTCTTTACTTACAGCCAGGCAATAATCGTAATCAAGTGCAGCTTGTCACTAGCGAAGGCCATCCGATTCTTGATGAAAACGGAAATGAAATCGTCTTAAATGCGAATTTCCGTGATATTTCAATTGATAAAAATGGACGTCTAACAGCCATTTCAAGAGATAATCAACCGAATCAGCAAGTGAATCTAGGTGTTGTACAAGTCAATAACTCTTCAGCACTTGTCTCTGAAGGAGATAATTTGTTCTCAGTTGACGGTACTTATCAAGGTGCATTAACGGCACTAAATGGAGCAAACCGTCAAGCGATTCAGCTTCAGCAAGGTGCACTTGAAACGTCGAATGTGGACATGTCTAAAGAATTAACAGATCTCATGACAACACAGCGCTCCTATCAGATGAACTCAAGAACGATTACGATGGGTGATCAAATGCTTGGATTAGTGAATACAATTCGATAATGGGCAGGCTGACATCAGCCTCTCATGATAAAAAAGGCGGCTCGCTCAAAGTCGCCCTTTTTTTTATAAAAATCTGAGACATCGGCAAGCAAATCCTCAAGATCAATCCAAGCTTCTTTTCGTTCAAGGCATGTGACGAGCCTTGCAATCTGCTCATCTGCCTTTGGCGTTTGGCTGTAGAGAAGAAATAAGATTTGGAACTTGATTCTTAATATATCAAATTGTGAAGCAACGGCTTCTTTTAATCCTTTTTGAATATACTTCATACCTTCATCGGTTAAATTTTCTTTATAACAGGAACGCACAGTTTCGTAGAGGCACGATACATAAGAGTGTGCGGACTTTCGGTATGCTGGCAGACGAAGTGCTTTTTTAAAGTATTCCAGCGCTTTCTTGTGACGGTTTTGTCTCGACTGAATAAAGCCAGCGTCATAATAAACGATACCGAGCAGTTCTTGATCATCAATGATTTTCACGTATTCGATGATCTCAATAAAAAGAGCTTCTGCTTCTTCATATTTTTTTTGATCGCTATAATTAAGACCAAGCACAATTTTACAACGATAGAGGCTGTGGTCATCCCCATGCTTTGCAAAGATATCCATGGCTTTTTGAACATGACGAATCGATAGCAACGAATAGCGGTTGTTGTAATAAACACCACTTGTACGGAAATGGAACTCTGCTTCCTCCAGCTCATCGTTAAGGAACGACAGTCGTTCTTCCGCCTTTTCGAGATAGTAGATCGCATCATTTTGATCGCTGTTTAAAGCTTCGTAAAGTCCGAGAAAGAAGTAAAAGTAATAGGCCAGTTCTTCGTTCATATCATCTTTGTGCTGCATCAATTCATGTTTCATTTTTTCTAAGTCCTCTGTCTGATTCATCCAGAGCTGCTGGCGAAAAAGCATCAGCTGATAATGTAAATAGAGTTCCTGTTTTTTTGATATTTTACGTTGATGTTTTAATAGAGTTGTTTTGATTTCTTCAGCCTTCGAAAAATGTCGATGCTTTAGCATTGTATACCACGAATGGAGAAGTTTTTTAATGGATTTATCACTTATAAAATTCATTTTTACCCTCTTATTCAATCAATGATGTAATATATATTACCATATTTGTGAAAAAACAATGAGTGTAGTGTGGATTATATTTGATGACAATAGGTAATAGTAGATTCTATTTTTTACCATATATGTGGAGCGGACGTTGAAAAATACGAGCATTCATAATATACTTCTATAGGAATCAAATGAAGATCATCGATATAGAAAAAAGGAGAGATCAAGATATGCTTGATGCTCAGCAAATTCAAGACATTATTCCACACCGTTATCCATTCTTATTGGTCGACCGTATTTTAGAGGTTGAGGGAGAGAAAAGAGCGGTTGGGATTAAAAATGTCACAGTGAACGAAGAATTTTTTAATGGTCATTTCCCAGGATACCCAGTCATGCCGGGTGTGCTAATTGTAGAAGCACTTGCGCAGGTGTTTGGAGTCATTATGTTAGGCAAAGAAGAAAACAAAGGGAAAATTGGTTTATTTGCAGGAATTGATGGCTGCCGTTTCAAAAGACAGGTGAAGCCTGGCGATCAGCTTCGTTTAGAGGTAGAAGTGACGCGCCTCAAGGGTCCGGTTGCAAAAGGAAAAGCAGTAGCCACAGTAGATGGCGAAGTGGCATGTGAAGCAGAACTTACATTTTCTATCGGTCCTAAAGTATCATGATTTGCCTGGCGGTTCATCAAGGATGAATCGCTTTTTATATGGAAACAACTAGTCTGAACGGATCAGGACTTGCATTTTTGACAAAAAAACGTCATATTAGACAAAAAAGATGAAGGTGATAAAAGATGCTGAAAGAATTTAGAGAATTTGCAGTCAAGGGAAATGTCATTGACTTGGCTGTAGGTGTCATCATTGGGGGAGCATTTGGCAAAATTGTCACTTCTCTTGTGAATGATTTGATCATGCCGCTCGTCGGTATTATTATTGGCGGACATGATTTTAGCGGTCTATCTATTAAGATCGGATCTGCGCAAATTTTATATGGAAGCTTCATACAAACAGTGATTGATTTCTTGATTATCTCGTTTTCCATTTTTATCTTTATTCGTTATTTGAATAAATTAAAACGGAAAAAGGTAGAGGAAGAAGAGGTTGTAGAAACGCCGGATCAAACGGAAGTTTTACTAACTGAAATTAGAGATCTCTTGAAACATCAAAGCCAATCGAAAGATGTGCAATAGAAAAAGAGCGGCTAACCCCGCTCTCAGCGTGTAGGCAAACCCTCGCATTCGTTGTCAGGTCTGTGCTTCGGTGCTCGCCCTTTCTAGACTGCAAAGGTTTTCTATCACGCTGAAAGGAAGACAAAGGGCTAAAATAAGATTCATTTTAGCCCTTTGTCAACTATCTAAGAGCGGCTAATCCCGCTCTTTTTATGTGTTTTGTTTAAATGCATCCAGCAGTTTTTCTCCGGAAAGCCCCTCTTTGACGAGGTCTTTAAGTACTTCTTCGGTTTCTGTTCTGTAACGATTTGTAATCATCTTACCATCGAGCAGCACAGAAATGTTTTCTTCTAAAGCAACAATGTTTTTGACTTGGACAGATAGATGAACAGGGCGGTTGTTTTCTTTTGTGATCGTTACTAGAATCTTCACTTCAGTGTGCTGCTGAAAGAGCACCTCAAACACCTGTCTATGTTTCTTTGGAATGAGTGCTTCGATCATCCAGTGATTTTCACCATCTTCTTTATTAATGATTAAACCGTCACGAAGGGGAATGCTGGACATTTTATCTTGCTTTGGATCAAGTTCGATTTTTAAATCAATCAGCCTAAAGGTTTTCATTTTTTGCACCTCACAAGCGTTCATTATTCGTAAGTAACATTATAGCATACAACATCTGTATAAATGAAACCGCTGCCTGCTTAAAGCGAGCTGCATATGAGTGAAAGGAGATGTTTTATGGAGTCTTATCAATTGCGAAACATACATATTGGCGAGGAGAAGGCAAAGAGCAAAATGCGCGTTTATTCG
Organism: Bacillus sp. FSL K6-2431; assembly: GCF_038005165.1. Lineage (NCBI taxonomy): Bacteria > Bacillati > Bacillota > Bacilli > Caryophanales > Bacillaceae > Bacillus > Bacillus sp. FSL K6-2431. Next base: position 2,541,041 of record NZ_JBBOSQ010000001.1, read on the forward strand.
TGGGGAGACATTCTTTCATTTTGTGATGTGTACATGGAAGAAGGCGAGTCACTCACGTTTCAATACGTCACCGAGGATCAAATGGACTACTTTGAATTTCAATTGTCGATTCATGACGGGCAGCTTTGTTTTTATTGGTTTGCGTGGGACGGATCTGATTATATTCACATGCCTTCTAGTAATTGGATTCATTCAGATGTTTTTTATCAATTTATGAAAAATAAGTTTTTCATCAAACAAAACAAGATGATGTTTTATACTCAAGCGGTAAAAAGCAGAAATTAAAGAGGAAATAGAGAATTTGAGGGGGAATTTTGTCATTTTCATGTTTTGTCATATACAACATTTCTCGGTAGACTAAGGGCAGTTGAAAGGAAAGGAGGTACGGTCTGAATCAAAAGGTAACGTCTAGCATCTGACAGCCCCCTCTAGCTAAAGCTGATAGACGCTGCCTTGAGCATAAGAACACTGCGTAATAGAACCATCGCTTCTTTGTATAGGTCATGTGTCCCCTTAAATCCCCTTGTGTGTATCCGGTCATGTAGCGTGGCTGGGTACCCTTTTATTCAATGATAAACCGATCACCTCTTGATGATGGATTTTATCAGCGGTATGATAGCCAAAATGGAGACAAAAAGGAGAGAACGATGACAAACATTCAATTGATTGCAACGGATTTAGACGGAACGTTATTGAATAGTGAACACAAAGTGAGTCAGGAAAATGAGCAGGCATTAAAGGAAGCAGCGGCGAATGGATTGGAAGTTGTCGTTTCTACAGGAAGAGCGTATTTTGATGTGAGGTCTATTTTTGATGAGCTTGGGATGAATACATGGGTGATTAGTGCCAATGGAGCTGTGATTCATGATCCGGCTGGACAAGTATATCATTCAGTTGCTTTACAAGAAGAAAAGGCCAAACGCATATTGTCGTGGCTTGAAGAACGTGATTATTATTATGAAGTTTTTACAAACGAAGCCATTTTCACACCGAATCGTGGTAGAGAGCTTCTTGCGATTGAAATGGATCGCTTAAAAAGTGCAAATCCAGAAGCGGACCTGAGTGTTTTAAAACAAGCGGCAGAAGTGCAATACAGTCAGTCGGGTTTTTCTTATATTGATACATATAAAGAGTTGTTTCGTGAGGATCGAAAGCTTTCATTCTACAACATCTTAGGTTTCTCTTTCTTTGAAGACAGATTGAAGGCAGGATGGAATATGTTTGGTGATGATTCAGATGTCACAATGGTCAGTTCAGCCGATCATAACTTTGAAATTGGTGCTAAGGATGCATCTAAAGGCCAGGCATTAACAAGGCTGGCAGAACGACTTGGTGTTCCTTTAAGACAGACAGCGGCTGTAGGAGACAGTTTAAATGACGAATCGATGCTTCGAGCAGCTGGTGTTGGGGTTGCGATGGGCAATGCGAGACAGGATATGAAAGAAATCGCTGATCATGTCACGTTAACAAATGATGAACATGGTGTGGCGTATATGATTCGACACCTGTTGAAATAGATGCATCGGATGTCGTTGTATAAATCACATAGGATAAAGCGCATTCTACAAAAGAGTAATTCAGAACTACTTCTATTTACACATCATGTGGAACATCATATAATTTAATTATGAACATAACCCGCTTGTAAGGAAATTAAGGAGAGTAAACGAATGGCGCTGGAATCTTATAAGTCCGAAAATCTGCATTTAATCAAGGAAGCCTTAGACTATACTCAGGTTGGCCTGACGGTGACGGACCCGTCTTTACCTGATAATCCTTTAATATATGTGAACAAGGGCTTTTTAGATATGACAGGCTATCAAGAACCCGAAGTATTGGGGAAGAATTGTCGTTTCCTTCAAGGAAATGAAACAGAGCAAATTGCTCTCCAACAAATTAGAACAGCTATTGAGAACAAAGAGGCTGTCACTGTTCAGCTGAAAAATTATAAAAAATCTGGACAGATGTTTTGGAATGAGTTAAGTGTAGCTCCTCTTTGGATTGACGAAAATGAAGGGAAACGTCTTTATTTCGTTGGTCTGCAAAAGGATGTCACGAAAGAGAAGGAACAGCAGGAGCTTCTTGAGCAATCAATTGATGAAGTGCTGAACATTTCCGTTCCCATTGTTCCTGTGAAAGATGGTATTTCTGTGTTACCGATCATTGGTACGTTAACAGCGCCAAGATTTGATAAGATTATCTCCACAGTCTCCACCTATATCTCTCAATCCAAGGACGATTATTTTATTGTCGATCTGTCTGGTTTATTAGAAGTCGATTCATTTGTGGCAGATGCGATCTTTAAGCTGAACGATTTGATTTTAATGACAGGTACGGAACTCATCGTGACAGGAATTAAACCGAATCTTGCGATGAAAATGGGAGAAATGAGAGAAGACTTCCGTGAATTGAATACGTATATGAACGTTAAATCTGCATTGAAAAAACTGCACATTTAACCTATGTTCATATGAAATGAAAAAAGAGGACTTTTCATCATGTTTGAGAAAAGTCCTCTTTTTGCTTGGATTAAGATGATTGAGCGGCGGCACTTAATGTGAATAAATCTTCTAGTTCGTTTGTCGATAGCTCTGTAATCCAGCTTTCACTTTGGATAATTTGATCATTTAACGTTTGCTTTGTTTCGAGCATTTGATCGATTTTTTCTTCAATCGTGCCCGTTGTGATCATCTTATGGACGTGAACAAATCGTTTTTGTCCGATCCGATAAGCACGGTCGGTCGCTTGGTTTTCCACAGCAGGATTCCACCATCTGTCGTAGTGAATGACATGGTTTGCGGCGGTTAGGTTAAGTCCTGTTCCTCCTGCTTTTAAAGAGAGAATTAAGATGTTGAATTCTTTCTTCTGGAAGCGGTCCACCATTTTATCCCGTTCCTGTTTGGACAGACTGCCATTTAAAAATTGAACTGGTTCTCCAAACATTTTTTCCGCCAGTTGCTTGATCATGTTCCCCATTCCAATATACTGCGTAAAAATGAGGCAGCTTTCTCCTTGCTCATGTATTGCTTTTAACAGCTCTGCGAGTTTATCCATTTTTAATGAACGTTTCAGCAGTTTCACATCGGTTCCACTCTCTTTTAAATAGAGAGCCGGGTGATCGCAAATCTGTTTGAGTCTGCCGAGCATACTTAAAATAATGGCTTTCCGCTGCATTCCTGTTAACGAAGCCATGTGTTCGAATGTATCTTTCACGAGCTGTTCATATAAAGAAGCCTGCTCAGCAGATAGCGGAATGAATTCTTTTTCTTCGAGTTTCTCAGGCAGGTTCAGGGCGACCTCTTCATCTTGCTTTGTTCGTCTTAATAGGAAAGGCTTAATCAGCTGCTGCAGCTGTTCAATTCTTTTTTCATCACGATCTTTTTCAATCGGCAGAACGAATTTCTTATGAAAGCTCGTCAGGCTGCCGAGATATCCTTTGTTGACGAAGTCAAAAATGGACCAAAGCTCTGTTAAACGGTTTTCCATAGGTGTCCCGCTAAGGGCAATGTGATGCTGCCCTTTGAGCTGTCTGATCGCTCTCGATTGTTTCGTATGGGCATTCTTAATGTTTTGGGCTTCGTCTAAACAAATCGTATCCCACTTTGCTGACGTTAATTCATCACGATCAGAATGTGAGAGTCCATAAGACGTCAGGACAATATCTGTTGACTCGTATGCCTTTGTAAAGTGTTCCCCTTGAGGACGCGATGGCCCGTAATGCAAGGCAACATTCAAATGTGGTGCGAAGGTTTCAAGCTCTCGCTGCCAGTTTCCTAAAACAGAGGTCGGCGCAATGATAAGAGATGGAGCGGCATTTTGCTCCTGCTCCTTTAAATATGTGAAATACGCAATCATTTGAATCGTTTTTCCAAGACCCATATCGTCTGCTAAACAAGCCCCAAATCCATGAGATCTTAAGAATAACAGCCAGTTGACACCATGCTGCTGATACGGCCTGAGTGTGCCTTTGAAGGACTCACTCATTTCGTAGGAAGGCAGCTCATGCGTCTCATTTAACTGATGGACAAGCCCTCTTAATTGAGACGAAAGTTCAAATTGAATATGTGCAAATGCTGAGCTGTCTAGCAGCTCTGGAATCGATTCAGAGGATGCTTCTTGATCTGCCAGTTCACGTGACAAAATATCAGACATGTGCAGCCCTTCATTTTCGGCACGCTCCATCCATTTTTTCATTTGCTGGATGAAGGTTGGATCGATTTTGATCCATTGTCCACGAATATTGACAAGGCGCCGTTTACTTTGGACAAGCTCGTTGAACTCATCTTCTGTCAGCTCGATGCCGTTTGTAGCGAAGCGCCAATTAAAGTCCATCAAGGCATCCATTCCGACATGCGACTCGCCTCTCGGGGTAGAGGAAATCCTTGCTTTTAGCATCATGGTGCTTTCTTTGACAATTTGCCACCACGATGGGAGCAGGATCTCAATGCCCATATTCACAAGTGTTTCACTTGCTTCAGATAGGAAGAGCCATGCTTCGTCTTCTGACATGAGCGTGGTGCCAGATGTGAAAGAAAGCCAAGGGACAATTTGACCGAATCGTTCCAGCTCTCTTGAGATTTTATCTTGATACGGATGCCAAGACCTTTTCAATGAACGGATGCCTTCAAAAAAGTGAAGGTCGCTGTTTTTCTTATCACGCAAAAACAATTCGATTTTCCAATCATCTCCGTCGAAATCCGGTTCATTTAAACGCAAGCCGACAGTGAAAGGTGTGTCGTCATCAATCCAGCCAATCGTTTCCAAGAAATCCTGCTCATCTAAAAAATGTCCTTGGAAGGATGAGAGCGCAGGCGATTGTTCTGTCATCCGGTTCCATTTGTGCTGTAAGGCATCATCATATTGAATATAATCCTGTACGGCAAAGGAGAACCAATCAGCCGTATAGCCATCTAATAGTCCTTCTTTGTCTTTAAAACGAAGCACACCTTTTGTCCATGCCTCGTAATCGGGAATGAAATCTTCATCCTCAATGAATTCATAAATGGTGGAGGCGGTCTTCATCAGTGGTTCCGTTTCATCGGTTAGTGTCACATGACTAAAGGTATTAAACGAATTTTTTCCTAGCAGTTCGACGGTCATCCAAGGGCTTAGCAGGAAGGCAGGTGTGCCAATAAAGCTCACATCTTCTAAAAATGTTCCGTAAAAAGACGATTCGTGCCATTGGAAAAGCTGCCTCTTCATTTCATTAAGCGGAACAGGGTGTCCGTCCTCTGCTTGCGCTGAAATGGTGAAAGAGAAATCTTCTGTTTGTTCTGCATGAATGACAATTTGTTTATGGCGTGTCATCAATTAATTTTCCTTTCTTCATTTCCTCTTGGAACGCACGCAGCCGTTTCGTTGAATCCTGTAGCTGCTTTACATATCTTTCCCAAATCGCAGTTTTTTTCGTTTTATGATAAAGCGTGCGCAGTTTTTTTAGCATTTTCACAGATTCTCGGTAAGCACTTCGATTCTTTTGATCGAGAAGCTGTGAGATTTCACGGTGATATGATGGAATGAGCGCTTCAGGCTCCTCTTTTGCAATTTGTTTGATCAGATCCTTCTCCAGTTCACTGATGGAGAAACCAACAAGGCTGTGAATCTCAATCCATTCTGCATAACGCTGTTGTGCATATAATAGCTGACTATATTCAGTAAACGCATAGGGCATGCAAATCTGGAGGTAGCGTTCATATAAATGATGATCCTTCGTCTGCTTAAAGTATGCGTCTAAATAAAAGAAGAAATCACTGACGGCTCCTCGCAGTTCTCTGTAGGAAAGGTCGAGCTGGCAATATTCCTCTAAAATATAGGTGATCTCATGATACCAGAGCTTGAGCCGCTTCCAGTCCTTGCGGTTTGTCAGATCCTTCAGCCAATTGAGCACATTTGGCAGCATATCTGCATTGAGCAGCTTTAATTGCTGAAAGAGGCTATCGTCTTCTTTCATTAAATAATCCATGTGCATCAATCCGATGGTACGTTCAACCGTTTGTTCTTGCTTCTGAGCGTTCCTTAGTAATTCTGTTTCTTTTTTAACCCATTTCCCTCTATTTAATATGGTGCCCCAAATCTCCATAAAGACCGCTACTCGTTCATGCTGGAAAGGTCCGTTTATTTGAAGAAGTGTCCGAACGGCAGTTGGTGTGTTTTCAAGAAACGGATCGAGGGAAAAGGAAAGGGCGTATGTCTTCAAGTGATCCACTGAATCGAAAATGGTGTTCATAAGCTGTTCGACATATGGATTCATGGAATAAAAGTCCTTCTCGGCATCAAGCTGGCCAAGGTCGATTAATTCATGAATCCTTAACCACACATCGATTGACGTATGAATCGCATACAAACTCTTGAATTCAGGAGAATGAGGTGCGTGTTTTTTTAGGATCGATAAATAGCCGTAATACAAATGCTGCGGTGTTTGCTGATGCTTTGGTGTCCGTTTCAGCCAGAGGTTAAATTCCTCTTGGAAAAAATTCAGCCAGCTTTGGAGTGATTGTTCGTCTGGGCGCTTCACTTGGAAGTGCTGGCGAATCAATTCTTTGCTGCGCTGTAATTCATCCTTTGCTGACCAATTTTCTGTAAATCCAGTCACACTCTCCACTTGAGCGTATAGCGAAAAGAAGACAGCGAGAATGTGTTTACAAAGTCCATCTGCCGGACATGAGCAGCTGCTTCTCACAGGAAACAGCACATGAAGATGGACTCTTGCTGCCACAACATCATGTACATAAGCTGACCATTCCGTATCAGATTCTTGCTTGAGACGATATACACTGTCCTGTCTATAAGTAATCAATGCTTTTTTGATGAGTTGTTTGTTTTCATCTGTTGCAGGAAGAAGTTCTTTGATCTGTTCGGCTGTTTGTTTGATTTCTTCCTCGTTGATGTTGTGCTGAAGCATTTGATCCGCTCCTAACCAAGTAAAAGATTCCAATTCTTTTATTATAGCTCAATGGTGATTTATAAAAAAGTTTTTCATGAAAATGGTCATAAATTTCAAAAGCTGTCGAATGATGTATTAGAGTATTGCATAAACCAACCTTACAGCATATAATAATGAAATTAGTGGAATCGAAAGGATACAGACATGGATAATAAGGGTTTGAATCAAGAAGAGTTTTTAAAAATTTTGATGTACGCTCATGATATTGGTGAGAATTCAAATGATGTCACCACAAAAGAAATGCTTGAAAATCTGATTGCTCATATTCGAAATGGTCTTGTTTCATAAAAGTGACCCCCTGCTGGTGATGGCAGGGGGTTTTTGTATGCTTTTATGAATGGAACGAAAGCTCCCGGCATACGATGTCATTACAAGCATAAGGCGTATGGGGAGCTGATGGTGTCATGAATATTGCAATTGCAGGCTGTGGATATGTGGGATTGGTCACAGGTGTGTGTTTAGCGGAGGCAGGGCACAATGTGGCGTGTATTGATATTGACCGGAGAAAGGTCATGCAGCTGAAACAGGGACATCCACCAATGTATGAGCCAGGATTAAAAGAACTGCTGAAACGCAATCTTGAGCAAGGACGAATTCAATTTCACATAAATGGAGCGGCAGCCTACCCGCGGGCAGATGTGTTAATGATTGCGGTTGGCACCCCGCAGCAGGCAGATGGCCAAGCTGATTTACAATATGTGTTTCAATCCGCAAAGGAGATGGGTACAAAAGCGAAATCAGGTGCGGTTCTTGTGGTGAAAAGTACGGTGCCTGTTGGAACGGGTGATCAAATCGAACAGATGATCCATCAAGAATTAGGACGGAATGAGCCATTATCGATTGCATCTAACCCAGAGTTTTTACGAGAAGGCTCTGCCATTTCAGATACATTGAGGGCAGATCGGCTTGTTATTGGGGCTGAAACAAAAGCTGTATTAGACCGGCTCGAGGAGATGTATGCTCATTTCCACCTGCCAGTGGTCAAGACAGACCGAAAAAGTGCAGAAATGATCAAGTATGCATCAAATGCTTTCCTTGCGACCAAAATCAGCTTTATGAATGAGATTGCCTCCATTTGTGAAAAAACAGGTGCTGATGTTGAATGGGTGGCGCAGGGAATGGGGCTCGATCAGCGGATTGGTTCTTCATTTCTCAAGGCGGGGATTGGCTACGGAGGTTCTTGTTTTCCAAAGGATACAAATGCACTTGTCCAAATCGCAGGGCATGTGTCGCATGATTTTGAGCTGTTAAAGGCTGTTATCAAAGTAAACAATGAGCAGCGAGCCGGTTTTATCCGAAGTATTCAGGAGAGACTGGGATCAAATCTTGAAGGAAAGCGAATTGCACTTCTTGGCCTTGCTTTTAAACCGAATACAGACGATATGAGGGAGGCGCCGTCGGTTCCAATTGCTCATGAACTCCATCAATTAAGCGCGGAGCTTGTGGCGTATGATCCTGTTGCCGCACGCCATGCCGCTCGTGAGCTACCTGAAAAAGTCGTGTTTGCTCATACGATTGAAGAAGCGCTAAAGGATGTCCATGCAGCTTGTATATTAACAGAGTGGACAGAAATTCAGACGTTCCCGCTCACGTCCTACAAGGAATGGATGAGACAGCCGCTTATTTTCGATGGACGCAACTGCCATACGCTTGAAGCGGCAGAACAAGCAGGAGTCGAGTATCATTCGATTGGGCGCAGACCAGTTTCTCCAATATATATGTAAAAGAAAACCGATAACAGGTCATGTTATCGGTTTTAGCGTGTAGACAAACCCTCGCATTCGTTGTCAGACCTGCGCGCTGGTGCTCACGAATGTCAAATTCGCTCTGCTCCAGTGCTCGCTCTTTCTAGACTTCAAAGGTTTTCTATCACGCTGAAAGGAAGACAAATGGCTAAAATAAAATTCATTTTAGCCATTTGTCAACAATTTGTAACCGATAACAGGTCATGTTATCGGTTTTTTTAATGCGGCAGAATGAATCCGCCATATAAAAAGGCAGCCACAATGAGAAAGGCGGGGTGCATTTTGAATTTAGTCATAAAGAAAAAGGAGATCGCAGCAATGGCGAGCGACTGCGTCCAGCCAATGGCTTTCACTGCATCTCCGCCAATTTCCCATGTTAATAAAAGCATCATCATCGCAATGACAGGCTGGACGGATAAGGTCATGCCTTTGACGACAGGGGATTGGCGAAAACGGTCAATCAGCTTGAGCAATAAAATCAATCCAATGGCTGATGGCAGTACAGTTGCAAGCAGTGCCACGATAAAGCCTGGCCAGCCCATGACGTCATAGCCGACATATGCCGCGATTTTCGTCGCAATTGGTCCTGGCAGTGCATTGGCTAAAGCAAGCATATTGGAAAATCCTTCGTTCGTCATCCAATGAAAATGGTTGACGATTTCTTCATAATTCAGCGGGATGGATGCAGGTCCTCCGCCATATCCTAATAGATTGGACAAGAAGAATGCCCAGAATAAAAAGAAAATCAGCATCATGAAGACACTCCTTTCTCTTTATTTGGTCGATTCCAGCGTTGTTTCAGTTTGAAATGAAAAGCGCCATAGCATAAAAAGATGATAACAATGATTCCTGGATGAATGGACAGCACCTGTAGCCCGATAAAGGCAAGCAGGAACAGAGCGATCCCGAAGATCATTCCGAAGCCTTTCAGCGTTTTTTGTCCAAACTCGTATGCCATGATCCCGAGCAGGACGGCAATAACTGGTGTCACGGCGCCAATCATATTTTGAATGATTTGTGAGGAGCTTAAGACGCTGACAAGTGTGACGAGTGCCACCATGGCGAGGCATGTCGGTAAAATATGAGCAGCTGTCGCAACAATTGCGCCAGATACGCCCTTCAATCGATAGCCGAGATATGCCGACATTTTGGTCGCGATCGGACCTGGTAATGCGTTGGCGATGGCGAGTGTTTCTCCAAACTCGTCATCATTGACCCATTGATATTTCACCACCGCTTCATGGCGAATGAGTGGTATGACGGAAGGACCTCCGCCAAAACCGAGAATACCGGTTCGCACCATAGCGATGATGAGTTCGATATATGATTGCAAGTGCTTCAACTCCTGTCTACAATTTCATGCCCATTCGGCTTTTGTATCGTTTAATGAGCATTTGGCAGTCCACACTCACGACGCCTTCTAGCGGGTACAGTTTTTTTGTCAGGAATGTCTCCATTTCCTGTTCATTTTGAAAAATGCCATGCATATGCAGCTTGCTTGGCCCTGTCATGTGATAAAGACTTGTGACAGCTGTTTCCTGCTCAAGCTGAAGGGCGACTGCTTCTAAAAATTTCGGCTCCACTTCTACATTAAAGAAGACAGAAACATGAATGCCGATCTTAGCAGGATTGATGACCGTTGTGAATCGTTCAATGACGCCTGCTTCAATGAGCTGCTGTATACGGGCTTGTACAGCAACACGTGAAAGACCGACTTGTTTCCCGAGATCTGTATAGGACATACGCCCGTCCTCGTGTAATATGGATAAAATTTGTTTATCTCGTTTATCTAATGTTAAGTTCGGAATGCTATAGTCGTTTGACACCGTATGACCACCTTTCTTCTGTTGATATTTTAACATATTTCATTACGAATAGAATGAGTGAATTTGAATTTACTAACGAAATGAAATGTAATGAAGTGATAAGTATTCTTTTTGTATAAAAAAACACCCCGGAATCACCGGGATGTCTTTATTTTATTGATCTGGACTGCTTTCTGCACTGGTAATTTGTTGTGCGAGGTCAGCTCGATCAATGTCTGCTTGGAAGAATTCTTGCGTATTTGGCAAGTGTAAATTCATATGACGTTTTTGAGAAATTCGGATGGTCACTTGATCAACAGTGTAATCAAAAACGTGTCCGCCGACGCTTCGATCGTCATCAATGAAATGAAGATGATATCCACTCACTGCAATACCATGTGCGTACTGCGGTGTACGGAAACCGGCGATCGTTCCTTGAATATCCTCGAAATCGAAGATGGGCTGTGACTTGACTGCTTCCACCATCGGAACGTAAGGTTTTTCCTGTTTTTCGACCGTACGTGTTTGCACCTTTTTGAATGATCCATCAATGCGGATTGCATAAAACACATTCTTACTTGGTAAAATGCGGTCAATTTCTTCTTCTAGCTCTTTGCTCGTCATGGCTGCATCAATTCGATGAACGATATCTGTTTCAAAGAATGCTAAAGAGCAGAAGGGTGAATAGTCTTGATTGGTAACCGGTGTCGCTGTTCCATCCGAGCGCAGTCGGTAGAATGCGCCATCAAAGCCGATCAGCTCTCCATCTAATTGATTGAATGTACCAATACCGAAATCACCGTGCTCGGGAATTTGTGAAAGGGAGAAATCTCCATCATATACGGCTTCCAGCAAAGAGGTCATCGTCGATACTTGATAGACCTCTTGCTGTTTGTCATGTTGTCTTGTGTCGCTGTGTTGATTCATTGGGTGCATCATACCCATATCCGCTCACTCCTTTGGTGTAATGTATGGACATCTTATCAGACGTTCAATGTGTGTTTTTCACGAAAGACTTCTGGCCATTTTTGACTGGCGAGGTCTGGGTTGTCTTGATAGTCAATCGGAATATCAATAATAACGGGTCCTTCTATGTTTATACCCTTTTGTAGGACAGTTGAAAGCTCTTCAGGTGAGTTAACCCGTAATCCAGTCGCTCCAAAGCTTTCCGCATATTTCACTAAGTCGATCTGTCCGAATTCAACGCAGGATGTGCGATCATATTTCATTTCCTGCTGAAATGCCACCATGTCGTATGTGCTGTCATTCCAAACAAGGTGAACGAGGTTTGTTTTCATGCGGACGGCTGTTTCTAGCTCCATTGCAGAGAAGAGAAAACCGCCATCACCAGAGACCGAAATGATCTTTTCATCTGGATTCAATATGGAAGCCGCAATGGCCCATGGTAAGGCGACGCCTAATGTTTGCATTCCGTTGCTCACAAGGAATGTGTTCGGCTCATAGACGCGGAAGTGACGCGACATCCAAATCGCGTGAGACCCGATATCACAGGTGACCTTCGTGTTATCAGGAATCAGGCGTCTTAATGTATGAATGACATCCAGCGGGTGAGATAGATGACTTTCTCTTTCTGGTGCTTTTTCAATGTCGCTTAACAGCTCCTGTAATTCAGTGACGAATTCAATTTGTTCTTTGCATAGAGAAAGTGGAACACTGTCATGGGCTAGATGTTTAACGGTTTTAGCTATATTGCCGACAAGCTCAAGCGCTGGCTCATAAAAATGATCAATATCTGCCTGCATGTCATCGACATGGATGATCTGTCGCTGCTTCGGCTGAATATTCCAATGCTTCGGATCATATTCAATTGGATCAAAGCCGATGGTTAAAAGGACATCTGCTTGTTCAATGAGAAGATCCCCCGGCTGATTTCTGAATAAACCGATTCTGCCTACATATTGAGACTCGAGCTCTCTTGAGAGAACCCCGGCTCCTTGGTACGTTTCGACAAATGGAATTCCAAGTGTTTTCAATAATGTTCTTGTAGCCTTTGCAGCAGCTGGACGACTTGCTTTCATTCCCACAATGGCAACAGGTAAGTGTGCATTTTGAATTTTGGCGATAGCCGAGCTGATGAGAGCATCCGGTGCAGGACCTAGTTCTGGAGAAGGGTGAGCAGACACTGGTGTTTGTGTGGTGTGTTCTGTCACGACATCTTGTGGAAAGCTGATAAATGCTGCTCCAGCCTGCCCCTTTTGTGCCGCGCGAAAAGCATTTGTTAAGGCTTCGGGTATATTATGAACGTCTTGTACTTCAACACTGTATTTTGTGACTGGTTTGAATAATGCCGCATTGTCGAGTGATTGATGTGTTCGTTTTAGCCGATCTGCACGAATGACGTTTCCCGCGATTGCGACAACAGGGTCACCTTCTGTATTGGCTGTTAATAGACCTGTTGCTAAATTAGATGCGCCAGGACCTGATGTGACGAGACAAACACCTGGTTTGCCGGTTAAGCGGCCGACAGCAGCTGCCATAAAGGCGGCGTTTTGTTCGTGTCTGCATAGGACAAGCTCTGGACCTCTGTCTTTTAATACATCAAATACGGCGTCAATTTTGGCACCTGGAATTGCAAAAACATGGGTCACACCTTGAGCAATCAGCGTATCAACAATCAATTCTGCTCCTCGTCTTGTTAGGGGTTGTGCTTGAGAATTCATTTACCCCGCACTCCTTTCGGCAAGTAAAATTTTTTATGAAAATATATTTTCATGATATGATTTACTATACATTTCAAAATGGAAAATTTCCAATATCTGTTTAACGTGGTTTTAATATGTTTCACGAATAAGTGTGCGAGGAGTGAAAGGATGGAACTGAGACATTTGCAGTACTTTGTCACAGTAGCGGAGGAGCTGCATTTTGGCAGAGCAGCCGCACGGTTGAATATGACACAGCCGCCACTTAGTCAGCAAATTAAGCAGTTTGAAGAAGAATTGGGGTTTCCTTTGTTTCACCGGTCGAAGCGAGTGGTGGAGCTAACAGCTGCTGGAAAGGTCTTTTTACATGAGGTGCGTGGTGTGCTGCATCAGCTTGATAAAGCCGTTGATCATGCCCGGCATACAGCAAGAGGAGAGCTGGGAAAAATCATCATAGGGTTTGTTGGAACAGCGACGTATGATATTCTGCCGCCAGTTGTACGCGAATTCAGAGAGCTGTATCCCTCTGTCAGTATTGAGCTGGAGCAGCTTTCTGTTCCGCATCAGCTAGGAGCGCTTTTAAATGGGGAGATTGATATCGGTTTTTTACATCCTACATCTCCTCATGAAGAACTGGTCAGCCGTTTGATGAAGCAAAGTGAATGTATTTTTGCGATTCCAAAAAATCATCCGCTGGCGAAAAAAGAGGCGGTCACGATCGAAGATATCCGTCATGAACCGATTATTTCTTTATCAAAGGAATCATGGCCGTCCCTTTATCAGCACTTTATCCTGCTATGTGAAAAATACGGATTTTGTCCAAATATCGTGCAGGAAGCAGCGGAATACCAAATGGTCATTGGCCTTGTCACAGCTGGTATCGGCATTGCGGTCATTCCGAAATCAGCCCGGCGTTTATTTAATCTAGATGTTGTGTATCGGTCCATTGAAGGTGAACAGCTTCTGGCAGAATGGACGATTTCCTATAGAAGAGAAAATCATAATCCTGCTTTATTTCATCTTGTCCACCATATCCTGCATCGCACCGAGCCTGAATCAGAGGCATAGAAAAAGAGGTATGGTATGATGTCGATACACCAAAAGGAGGCGTGTCTGAATTGATTACGTTGCAAATGGATCAGCTATCAAGAAAAGAAGCATATAAATTATTATCGGGCTCTATTGTTCCACGACCGATTGCGTTTATTACAAGTCTGTCTAAAGACGATGTTGTCAATGCCGCACCATTTAGTTTCTTTAATGTCATCAGCGGACACCCGCCACTTATTGCGGTTTCTATTGGACGACGAGAAGGTCAGATGAAAGATACAGCGCAGCATATCATCGACAGGGAAGAGTTTGTTGTCCATGTAAGCGATGAAGGCATGATAGAAGATATTAATGAAACAGCTGCTACGTTGCCGCAGGAGGAGAGTGAGCTGGATCGAACCGGTCTTCATCAAGTAAAAAGCCATGTCGTTTCAGTTCCGGGGATCAAGGAAGCGCGCATTCGTTTCGAATGTCAGCTGGAAAAGCATCTCACCTTTCAAAATGATGAAGGAGAAATCACGGTCGATCATATCATTGGCCGGGTTGTATGTGCACATTTAGATGAGTCAGTTTATGATGCGGAAAAAGGCTATGTTTCTACTAATGAACTGAAGCCAGTCGCACGTTTAGCGGGAAATGATTATGCCCATTTAGGCACGTCATTTGTGCTGAAAAGACCACAGTAATAGGAAGAACCCCCGATTTCCCTCGGGGGTTCTTCCTATTATTCTTTTGTTCTAATTTTAAGAAATAACCGGTTGATTTGCTGCAACGTATAATTAGAAAACCAGTCCTGTGAATTATATCTATTATATAAACAAGTCACAATTTTATGGAAATTTCTCATTGAATAAAAGGATATATTTCTCGACAAAAGATCAATCCTGACTAAGGTCAGGGTGATACAGTGAAAATATTAATTTAAACAGATTTATCACAGAAATGGGAAGGTGACAGTCAAAAGATTTGAATAGCACCGTCGTCATACCAAGAGAAATGAGGAATAATGGGTGGTATGTTCTGTAAAATAAATTAAAATTTTAATGACTCGAAAAGATTTGGTGGCTAATAATGAAAACTCTAAATTTGTTATAAAATCCGTTATATTCCTTCATTGTATAAATTATAATAATTTAAATTAAATAGACTTTATAATGTAAATATGTAAATTTAGGGTTTTTTTTGATACATATATATGGTATTATAAATTTTGGTATTGCTAGTCATCAAAATTTATAGAAAAGGTGTTGTGAAAGTTGAAAAAATCAAGTATATTTTCCGTGGTAATGTTAGTATTATTTTCTTTTGCAATGGTTGTACCGACATTTGCGAAAACTAATTATTATGATTTCACGATGGAATATAGAGCTGTGAATGGAGCTGATAAAAAAAGATTTTATGAACTAAATAAAGGGCCAGCTAAAATTTCTGGAGAGCAATGGGAATTATCTAAATTGCCAAATGCTAATGGGCCTAATACGGTATATTATGAATTGAGAAATAAGTCGACAGGAAAGGACTATGGTACAGTTACTTCTAGACCTAGATCCGATGGAAAAGTTAATAAGGTCTCTGGTAAATATACAGGAATTGGTGGAGGAAATAAATATTATTTGTTTATTTATAAAATAGAAAGAGACGGCAGAACTATTACAGGTAAAGGTAAAGTATCTAATTAATAAAACAGAAGAGAATTTGTTTATAAATTCTCTTCTGTTTTATTTACTAGGAGAGCTACATTATGATTATATTTTTTGAAGGTTGGATACTCTATAGTTTTTTATTTATATATTTAGCTTTTGCAGTCTTACTCAAAATTAAGTATAAGAAAAGTTATACATATTTATTTTTCTTTTCAATCATGACTTTTTATGTATATCATGTTATAAATTTAACTCAATTCCCAATTACTATTGATGACACTCAAAGGGAGAATTTCAAAGAAGTATTCGGTGAAAAAAATAATATTTTAGTAGAAATGAATTTAATTCCTTTTAGTGAAGGTGTTAGTTTAGCCAGTCTTTATAATGTATTCATGACGATACCTTTAGGTTTTGGTTTGCCATTTCTAATTAAGGCAACATTTAAAAAGATATTTTCAGTAGGTTTGTTAGTTGGCATACTATTTGAAAGTTTTCAATTGATTGTTGGATTATATGCGGGTTATTCCTTTAGAGTGGTAGATATCGATGATATAATTTATAACCTTTTAGGCACAATAATTGGATATGTATTCGTGTTTAAACTATTTATATTGTTTTTCAAACTAATATTGAATAAATTTGAAATAGATTTCAATCCAATTATCAGTCATATTTATGAAGCTGGCCAGCCATTAAAAAATAAGGCTGCAGATAAATAGAAAACCCCCGAGGGAAATCGGGGGTTTTCTGTTTATTTCTTCTGTTCTAGTTTCAGTGGAGCTGCGATGTTCTTTTCTACCTTTTTCCCTTTTAAGACGTCGCTTGCAGCACCGACTGCCAGTTTTCCGATCAGCTCTGGCTGCTGGGCGACTGTGGCAGATAGTTTTCCTGCTTTGATCGAGTTGAGTGCATCTTCGTTTCCGTCAAAGCCAACGACGAGAATGTCTTTTCCAGAGCTTTGAATCGCCTCTAGTGCGCCAAGCGCCATTTCATCATTGTGGGCAAAAACGGCTTTGATGTCAGGGTTTCCTTGAAGGAGGTTTTCCATGACGTTCAACCCTTTTGTTCGGTCGAAGTCAGCCGCTTGTTTTGCTGTCACTTTTAGATCTTTATCTGCTATTTGATGGAATCCTTTTCCGCGCTCACGTGTAGCGGAAGCGCCTGGTACACCTTCTAATTCAGCGACTTTAGCGCCTTTTCCAACCTTGTCGATAATAAAGTTGGCTGCCATTTCGCCGCCTTTGACGTTATCTGAAGCAACCAGTGCTTCTACTTTACCGCTTTCAGCTGAACGGTCTAATGTGATGACAGGAATATCTGAAGCATTCGCTGATTCAACAGCAGTTGAGATGGCAGACGAGTCCGCTGGGTTGATAAGCAATGCGTCGACCCCTTGCTGAATTAAATCTTCTACGTCACTTGTTTGTTTTGCTGAATCATTTTGAGCATCTGCAATGACGACTTCGATGCCAAGCTTTTTCGCTTCTTTCGTCACCCCGTTTTTAAGAGAAACGAAGAATGGATTGTTTAAGGTCGAGATCGAGAGACCGATTTTGATGTCTTTTTTCTTCCCATCTTTTGTTGATTTGGCCCACTCTGGCGGTTCTAGCGAGCAGGCAGAAAGCATGAACAATGAGAGAGTCAGAATGAGAATGAGAAATTTTTTCATAGCAGCTGCCTCCTTAAGCAGATTTCTTTCTGTCTAGTAGGACTGCAATCAAGATGACAATCCCTTTCACAACAGATTGATAGAATGATGATACACCAAGTAAGTTCATACCGTTGTTCAGGACACCGATGATAAGCACCCCGATCAGTGTGCCGACAATTCGCCCTCTTCCGCCGGAAAGGCTTGTCCCGCCAAGTACAACGGCAGCAATCGCATCAAGCTCATAGGACGTACCAGCTGTTGGCTGAGCTGAGTTTAGGCGAGAGGTTAAAATGGCACCTGCTAAAGCAGACATGAAACCTGCCAATGAATAGATCATAATTTTTACGCGTGGTACTTTGATTCCTGAAATGAGCGCAGCTTTTTCATTCCCACCGATTGCATATGTTCTTCTGCCGAAAGGCGTTTTATGAAGCAGCACCCAGAGCACGATAAAGGTGAGAAGCATCGTGATCGCTGGAACAGGAATGCCTAAGAAATACCCGCGTCCGAATAACTGAAAGGCATAGTTAGAACCGAGTCCTGTAATCGGGTTTCCGTCTGTATAAACAAGTGTTAATCCTCTGAAAATCGTCATCGTGGCAAGTGTTGCGATAAAAGGAGCCATTTTTCCTTTTGTGATTAAAAGACCGTTGACCATCCCAAGAATAGCGCCGATGATACAGCCAACGATAATAGCTAAAATCGGGTCCATACCAGACACGATAAATCCGGCAGTCAGCGCACTAGAAAGTGCTAAAATGGCACCGACCGACAAATCAATTCCTCCTGTTAAAATAACAAACGTCATTCCAAAGGCAATGAGGGCATTAATGGAGATTTGTCTCAGTAAGTTTAAGATGTTTAATGGCTCTAAAAAGGCCGGGTTTAAAATAGAAACAATGGCGACAAGGATGATGAGTCCTAAGAATGGCCCAAGCTTTTGCATGATGTTGTCAAATCGTCCATTTGAAGTAAGTGGTTTCATGTTACTTCCCTCCTGTAGCTAGTGTCATAATTCGTTCTTGTGTTGCGTCTGCTTTATTTAATTCTCCGCTGATGGTTCCTTCATGAATGACAAGCACTCGATCGCTCATCCCTAGAATTTCTGGGAGCTCAGAGGAGACCATTAAAATGGCAACACCTCGATCAGTCAGTTCATTCATTAACTGGTAGATTTCTCGTTTCGCTCCGACGTCGACACCTCTTGTCGGTTCATCTAAAATCAAGACCTTCGGCTGGATGCCGATCCATTTGGCGATGACGACTTTTTGCTGATTTCCACCAGAGAGACTTCGAGCAGAGATTTCAGAGGAAGCCGTTTTAATCGTCAATCTTTTGATGAGCAGGTCAACAAAATCCTGTTCGTTTTTCTTATCGATCAGTCCCTTTGGAGAGAAGCTTTCTAAGTTTGGCAGACCAATGTTTTCTCGAATGGATGCATCCAGCATGAGTCCTTCATCTTTGCGATCCTCTGTGATAAAGCCGATGCCGAGCTTGACGGCATCACTTGGTTTTTTAATGATAGCCTTTTTCCCATGAACCCAGATTTCCCCTTGATCAAGAGGATCAAGACCAAACAGTGACCGCATCATTTCGGTCCTGCCAGCGCCCATTAAGCCTGCAACACCGACGATTTCTCCAGCTTTAACGGAGAAATTGATATCTTGAAATTGTCCTTTTCTTGTCGCTTGCTTCACCTCAAGGATAGTATCTCCTAGAGAAGGCGTTCTCTCAGGGTATCGATCTGTTAATTCGCGGCCGACCATTTTTTTGACGACCTCATGGAAATTTGTTTCAGGTATGGCTTTCGTATCGACCGTTTTCCCATCGCGCATGATGGTAATCCGGTCACAGATCGCAAAAATTTCCTCCATACGGTGAGAAATATAGACGATGGATACGCCTTCCTTTTTGAGAGATTCAATAACCTGAAAGAGCTTTTCAATCTCACGGTCTGTAAGAGCTGCTGTTGGCTCATCCATGATGATGACCTTCGCTTCTGTCATTAATGCCTTTGCAATCTCAATCATCTGTTTTTGTCCAACAGAGCAGCTACCTGCCTCTTGATCAAGCGAGAGGTTCACAGACAATCGGTCCAGCTGGCTTTGGGCAAGAACCTTCATTTTCTTTGTGTCTAGCAATCCAAATTTCGTATAGATTTCTTTCCCGATGAATAGGTTTTCCAAGACGGTCATATCTGGCCATATGTTGAGCTCTTGATGAATAAAGGCGATGCCGTGTTGTTCCGCTTCCTTCGGATTTTTGAAAGCGGTTTCTTTCCCGTCGATTTGAATCGTTCCCTGGTCTAATGAATAAAGACCTGTGAGCAGGTTCATTAAAGTTGATTTTCCTGCGCCATTTTCACCCATGAGCGCGTGAACCTCACCTGTGACGAGGTCAAAGGAGACCCCGGAAAGAACGGTGTTTTTTCCAAAGGCCTTATGGATGTTATGCATCTCAATGTTCATATCTGGCTCCTCCTTTTAAAAGATGACACCGGCATGAAGAATGCAGTTTGCGTATGGGGTGGCTTCACCCGTGCGAATGACTGCTTTTGCCTGTTTGGTCATATCTTTAAACGTCTCGTGGTCTACATCATGTAATGGCTTTGAGAACGCTTTCTTTAGAAATAGATGATCTCGCTCATTGGCTTCTTTGATTTCACTAGCTACAGTCATGTGTTCAACCGCCATTTCTTGAAGAAGGAGGGAGGTGACCTCCTGAAAGGACGGTGTGCCGATTGATAGTGCCAGGTCGATTTTGACTGGACCTTCTGGAATCGGCAGGCCGCAGTCTGCGATGACGATTGTATCTGTATGACCAAGGTCAGCAAGTACCTTGGCGATATGACTGTTTAAGATGCCGTTTTTTTTCATTTTTTTCTCTCCAGTTCTTCTCTTGTTGGCATGCCGCCTTGTGCACCGAACTTTGTAACAGAGATAGATGCGGCTAAGTTGGCAAAGGCAAGTGCGTCGTATAGGGATTTTCCCTCTGCTAGTGCTACAGCTAGAGCACCGTTAAAAGTATCACCAGCGCCTGTAGTGTCAACGGCTTTCACAGGGTAGCCTGGCACCAACACTTCTTTTATTCCGTCAAAGTAACGAACACCATTTTTTCCTTCTGTAATGAGTAATTTGTTTGGATATTGGCGCAAAGCTTCTGCTATGGTGAGTCCATCAAACATAAGAGCTGCTTCGTGTTCGTTTGGAGTAATATAGGCAGCTTGATCTAATATTTGCTGAGAAACTTGACGAGCTGGTGCGGGATTTAAGATGACCGGAATCCCTTTCTCACTGCAAATGGTGCAGACGGCTTCGACTGTTTCTTCAGGAATTTCTTGCTGAATGAGGACCATTCCAATGTCTTCAATAGAAGAAAGAGCATCTGTTACATAGTGAGGTGTCACCTCATTGTTTGCCCCTTTGACCACGACAATGCTGTTATCACCTTCCGCTAAAATGATATGAGCCGTGCCGCTTTCCATTTCGGTAACCGGTTTCATATATGAGGTGCGGACCCCTTGGTCTTGTAGATTGCTGAGAATATCTTGACCATAAGCGTCATCACCGACCCGGCCGATCATGTAAACATCAGCACCGAGTCTGGCACTGGCGACTGCTTGATTGGCGCCTTTTCCGCCTGGGACGGTTTTAAATGATTCGCCTAACACTGTTTCACCGGCATTTGGCCGTTTATCCGAAGTGACGACTAAATCCATTGAACAGCTTCCTACTACGACAATATGACTCATTGTGAATCCACCTTTCTTGTGGTCTCTCGTTCAATAAAAGAGACGGGCATTTGAATAACTGGTTGATCTATAGGTTGTTTCTGAATCGCTTTAATTAACAGCTGCGCCGCTTCTTTTCCCATCTCATAGGCAGGCTGCCTAATTGTCGATAGGGAAGGGAAGAGCAGCTCGCTTTGCGGAATATCGTCAAACCCAATGATTTGAACATCCTCTGGAACGGCTTTTCCGATCCGAAGTGCTTCGTGTATGACCGCTGTTGCGACAATGTCATTACTGGCAATGATGCCATCTGTTTCAGGGTACAGCTGGAAAAGAGCCTTGGCACTCTTACGGGCTTCTTGAAAAGAAAATGAAGCATTAGACATCACATGGAAGTCGACACCCTTTTCGGTCAGTACATCGAGTGCACCCTTGAATCTCTGCCTCGCTGTTTGAAGGTGGGCAGGTCCTTTCAGCAGTGTGATCTGCCGGCTGCCGCGCCTGATTAATTCCATTGCAGCCATTTTCCCGCCAGCTGCAGTATCTGCAGATACAGAAGGTGCATGCGAGACGGTTCGATCTAAGAACACAACCGGCAATTCATCATCATTGTATATATCTGATTCAGGTTCGTTTGTGACAGCGATGACACCGACTACTTGATTTTGTTTAAAGGTTTGTAAATAAGCCAATTCCTTTTCTCGATCTTCATCACTGTTTCCGAATAATAACCGAAAACCTTGCGCATGAATCTCATCCTCTACGCCTCTAGCAAGCTGAGGAAAGAAGGGGTTTGTGATATCAGGCAAGATCAAACCGATTAAGCGGGATTCTCTTTTGAAAAGGGATCTAGCCACTTCATTGGGAAAGTAGTTCAGCTCCTGCATCGCTTGTGTCACGCGGGTTTTCGTATCTGTATGGACATATCCAGTATCGTTAAGCACGCGAGACACAGTGGCAACAGACACTTGTGCAGCTTTTGCAACATCTTTAATGGTAGCCAATGGAGTGCCTCCCTTCGTGAATGTGTAACCGTTTACACAAATAGATTATCATGAAAGCTTTTAAATGACAATCTTAAAAAAATAAAAAAAGAAAAGAAAGATGACATCTTCCTTTTCTTAACTAATAATCCCTGTTTGGGTAATATTCACTTTGACTTTTGGGATGATTTTTACATTTGGATAATCAGTGACCCAATTCATTTTCATATACTCATCATAATGTCTGACTCTATATTTTCTGCCTAGACTTAAGACGTCAGAATTTGCTTCTTGTAACGTAGCAACAATTTTTTCTGCTTCTTTTGTCAAGATGGTTGAAAGTCTTTTGTTCAGCATTTTAATTTTTTTGTCTGTATCAAGATTATCTTTTGGGTATTCAAGGACAGAAGTATTAAATTCAAATTTGAGTGAGTATGTTAAGTTTCGATGATCAGGATTCAGAATCTCGATGTCTCTCTTCACATCAGTGACTTGGATGGTGATGTAATTGTTTTCCTTTGACTTCATGTCACTTCTCACTTTTTTTGTGAAGTTGGCATAGTTGCCCATTTTTCCGTCCATGATGGTGAGCAAGATCGCATCTTGACCGTACAACTCGCCTTTCTTTTTCTCATTATCAAATAGGGCAACACCTTTTACACTGATTAATTTCTTCGATTGATCAAAATGGATTAAGGGCAGTGTGAAGTCCTCTCCAGTTTGGAGCATTTTAGATCGAATACTTTGAATGTTTTTAGGTGCTACTTGGGATGAGCGTGATGCGGTTGTGATCAAGTTATTTAAATAGTCACTCACAATGAGCTTTTCCTTCAGCAGCGAGTTAATCACTTCTTCACAGGTCCCCCCTTGAACAACGGCGAGATTTGCGAGGAGGGGGCTTTTCGGATCACGATAAAACATATCTAAGTAGGGAAGAAGACGATTTTGGGCAAATTCATCACCGACCAGCATCACCCGCATTTTCGACATGTCTATTTTTTGATCCACAATCCGGCTGAAGTTGGTTCTTGCTTTCCTTAAAGTAGGTGCTTCCGTTGTGAGAAGAGTGGTTAAAAAGCTGCCTGTGTTTCCTTGCTCCATACTTTGAGACTGCTGCACCTTTCGATAAGTAATCGAGTACTTGGCATTGTCATCTTCTCCTTGATCAACAGCAGAGGTTAAAACAAGAGAGATATTCTTTAATAAGTTTTGATCCCAGCAGCCAGGCATGAATATGAGAGACACACACATGAGCAAAGTCAGTATGTACTTATGACGCATGTGATTTCACCTTCCCTTTACGATGTTTGAAAAAGATGATAATTGCCATAAAGATCGGGAGTGTGTAAATAAATGAATATTGCGCAATGGTGGTAAAGTCATTAAAACGTTGAATTCTAAAATTATCGGTTGCAAGATAGCAGCTAGCCGCATAGATCAAAATGGCAAAATAAAAGACGTATTTTTTGTGGTCTTTTTTCTTGAGAATACTTGCTACGCCATTTGCACAAAAGTAAAGATAATTACTGAGTGTGGCAAGAATGATAAATACCCAGAAACTCAGAAAAATCAGATCTGTCCGCTCAATCACACCGAACGAAATGGTTTTTAACAGATAAAGAACAGGATTTGGAATGATTTTAAGCTCAATCGGGCTGAAAAACATAAAACAAATCACTGTGATAAATAGGTAGTAAAGAGTCGTGCATATATTGGCAATGGTCATGACCTTGTATCGCGCTTTAATGGTGCCTTTCATCAGTGGAGAGATGATCAAAATCATTTCAAATCCATTCATAGATAATACAACATCCTTTAATCCAAGCTGAAATTGAGAGAAGTCCGTTTGGAAAAAGGGCATAAGGTAGTCGATATTGGTTCCTTTTAATGAATACAGCATGATGAGAGACAACAAGAGTAAAAAAGGAGTCAGAATAAAGTTGAATCTGACAATCGCTGTAATTTGTTCCTTGGCGATGTAAAGGATGGATATCATGAGTAGTAGGTTGATCACCCAATTGGGTGTAAGTGGTAAAACCCATATACCCAGAATTCTCGTGAAAATAGATAGAACGACAATACAGACTGAGGCGAAATAAATTGTATAAAGAGCCACTAAGATTCGCCCAATCCATTTTCCAAAAACCTCAATTAACGCCTCGAAAAATGATGTCTCAGGATATTTGTGAATGATATATATAAAAATGGTATTGATGATTTGGATAAAAAAACAAGCCAAAATGATAGCCATCCAGCCATCATGCCCCATATCTTTCATAAGCAAATGAGGCAGGGCTAAAATACCGACACCAATTTGAGATTGAATGATAAAAAAGACAGCTTGAGATGGAGATATTTTATTTTTCATCTTGATTTTTCCATCCTCTCAAATTTTCAATTTGCTCTTTCTTTTTTGGATTTAAGTAAACAGGGCGTTTTTTATACATCCACATCGGTAATCGAATCACAGTGTCTTTTAAGTCCTGCCAGTTAAATGGAGTTACTGGAGATAAATACGGGACACCTAGTGATTCAAGGCGGCATAAATTCATCAGGACGATCGACAGGCCGAATGAAATGCCGATAAACCCAAACATCGATGCCATGAACATGAGCGGAAAACGCAGCATCCTGATGGTAGACGTCATTTCAAACGAAGGAAGAACAAAGGAAGCAACAGCGGTCACGGCGACCACAACGATAAGAACATTCGAAATGAGCCCAGCCTTTACTACCGCATCTCCAATGACCAAACCGCCTACGATCCCAATGGTCTGTCCAATTGGTTTTGGCAGACGCACCCCTGCCTCGCGTATGAGCTCAATCGTAATCTCCATCAGCATAGCTTCTATTAAAGGTGGAAAAGGAACGCCAATAATGGAATTTTTCATCGTAATCGCTAATTCATCCGGGACAACCTCATAATGAAAGCCGATGACCGCAATATAAAAAGAAGGCAAAATCACAGCGATGATACAGGCAACATAACGAAGAATACGAATAAACGTAGCTGGAATCCAGCGACTATTGTAGTCATCTGGTGATTGAAAGAAGCTAAAGAACGTAATAGGCAGAATGATAGCCATTGGACTGCCATCCATCAGCACAACAATTCTCCCCTCAAGAATGGCGGATCTCACTTTGTCAGGTCGTTCTGTATCAATGAGCTGCGGGAAGATGGAATATGAATCATCCTCAATCGCTTCTACAATAGAACCGGGGCTGAGCAGCGTGTCTACTTTAATGGAAGAAATTCGTCTGTTGACCTCATCTATCTTTTCTTGATTGGCAATATCAGAAATATAAACTGTCGCAACCTTTGTTTCAGATTTTGTGCCGATCTTATGATACTGGATCGCAAGTTTTCGATCATTTAAGTGTGACCGCAGTAAATATAAATTGGTATCTAAACTCTCAACAAACCCATCATGTGCGCCTGCAATAATACTTTCAGAAGAA
Organism: Bacillus sp. FSL K6-2431; assembly: GCF_038005165.1. NCBI lineage: Bacteria > Bacillati > Bacillota > Bacilli > Caryophanales > Bacillaceae > Bacillus > Bacillus sp. FSL K6-2431. Next base: position 2,566,710 of record NZ_JBBOSQ010000001.1, read on the forward strand.
GGTTCAGAAATGGAACGCAGCGGCGGCTGTCCAACGGCAAATATTTTGATCTGTGAGGATTTTTCATCAAGGAAGGCAATGCTTCCTGCAATAATGCTGTCGACAATCAGCGTCAAGTCTCCTGTTTCGAGTGTACTAAGTGATTTTGTATAGTTCTGCTCTCCAGGAGGACCGAGCAAGTTGCCGATAATGAAGTCGTTTAATTTGCTTTCTTCAACTCTTGTTTTAATATAAAACAGCACTGATTTCGTTTCATTCACCATTAATTCCCGGTATTCAAAATCGGCGCTTTGCTGAAATGCTTTCTTCAGGATTCGAATTTTTTCCTCAAAACCGCCTGATAAAAAGTGTAAGCGTGTTTGCTCATTCGTATTTGGCATCTTTAGCCTCCTCTCACAGTTTTTTAACCATAGTGTGAGCGGAGAGGCTGATTTTATTCGTCACCTTAGTTGAAAGCATGACATAAGCTGACAACTTTCAACTAAAATCATATTAAAAATGTTAAGAAATGATGAATCTTGATAAAAAGAAATGAATAATGTTTCATTGTTTAGGTCATAAGGAGCGAAATTCGTAATGAGAAGGCATTTCGAAATGATCAATAGTTTACATCTTATCCCAATTTTTCGTGACCTGAAAATAAGCATATGACTTGATTTTTTTAGAGATGACCTTTGTCATAGGTCAACACATAGCATTCTGAGCGCTGAGGATGACTTTCTAACCTGTTCCTTCAAAAATCGAAAACATTCCAAAACACGCACTATTCATTTAAAGCGCTGATATGACTGAGGTTATAGAGTTTAAAGGGCTTTAAAACATTGATTCAAAATACATCTTAACAATTGTCAAAAAATTTAGGGAGAAAAGGACAAAAGATTTTTCGATGCTTGATGGTAACGCTTACTCTTGATTGAAGGCGAAATTCAGGCTGATTTTTGTCCGTCTTTTGGCCTTTTCATTTAAAGAGGAGCTAGGTCAATACACCTTCTGATTAGAGGAATTTGGCATACGAGGAAGTGAAAGATTATGTTACATAATACCGATTGTGATTTTATGCTGAACCTATATACTGTTGATTGAATTTACATATCACACTCATAAAAAAAGGAGATGTAGATAAGCGATGTGGTTAATCGTTATAGCCTGTGTCATCATGTTAGGGATTGGCTTTATTGAAAAGAAGCGTCACCAGAAAAATATCGATGCCCTACCGGTGCGCGTCAATATTAATGGTATTCGCGGAAAGTCTACCGTTACAAGATTGACAACCGGTATCTTAATGGAGGCAGGTTATAAAACTGTCGGCAAAACAACGGGAACAGATGCAAGAATGATTTATTGGGATACGCCAGAGGAGAAACCGATTAAAAGGAAACCGCAAGGACCGAATATCGGTGAGCAGAAGGAAGTTATGAGAGAAACCGTTGAAAGAGGAGCAAATGCCATCGTCAGTGAATGTATGGCGGTAAATCCAGATTACCAAATCATCTTTCAGGAAGAGCTGCTTCAAGCGAATATTGGCGTGATCGTAAACGTTCTTGAAGATCATATGGACGTCATGGGGCCGACACTTGATGAAATAGCAGAAGCCTTTACAGCGACAATTCCTTACAATGGACACTTGGTTATTACGGATAGTGAATATACGGATTTCTTTAAAGAGATTGCGAAAAAACGCAATACAGAAGTCATTGTTGCAGATAATTCCAAGATTTCTGATGAGTATTTACGGAAATTTGAGTACATGGTCTTCCCAGATAATGCCTCACTTGCACTTGGTGTTGCACAGGCATTGGGAATTGATGAAGATACGGCATTCCGAGGAATGTTAAATGCGCCGCCTGATCCAGGAGCGATGAGAATTCTTCCATTAATGGATGCGAAAACGCCTGGACACTTTGTAAATGGTTTTGCGGCAAATGACGCATCATCTACATTGAACATTTGGAAGCGTGTGAAAGAAATTGGATATCCAACAGATGAACCGATTATTATCATGAACTGCCGTGCGGATCGTGTAGATCGAACGATCCAGTTTGCGGAGGATGTACTTCCTTATATTGAAGCAAGTGATCTCGTCTTAATTGGTGAAACAACAGATCCAATTGTAAAGGCATATGAGGATGGAAAAATTCCGGCTGACCACTTACACAACCTTGAATATCAATCTACAGAAGAAATTATGAACATGCTTGAGAAAAAGCTTCATAATCGAGTGGTTTATGGAGTCGGCAATATTCATGGTGCCGCTGAACCGTTAATCGAAAAAATTCAAGAATACAAAATTAAGCAGCTTGTCAGCTAGGAGGAAATATAGAAAATGTTCGGATCAGATCTTTATATCTCGTTAATTTTAGGTGTTCTACTTAGTTTAATCTTTGCAGAAAAAACAGGAATCGTACCAGCTGGACTTGTTGTCCCAGGTTATCTGGCGCTTGTATTTAACCAGCCAGTCTTCATTTTAGTTGTCTTATCTGTCAGCTTGCTTACGTATGTCATCGTTCGCTTTGGTCTATCGAAATTTATGATTTTATACGGACGCAGAAAGTTTGCTGCAATGCTGATTACAGGGATTGCCTTAAAGCTAGTCTTTGATTTCTTCTACCCAGTGGTCCCATTTGAAATAGCAGAATTCCGCGGAATCGGTATTATCGTTCCTGGATTGATTGCAAATACGATTCAAAAGCAAGGTCTTACGATGACCCTTGGAAGCACGTTACTTCTAAGTGGTGCAACATTTGCCATCATGTATGTTTACTATCTATTTTAAGATAAGGTGTGTCCAATGATGAATAAAAAATTGAGCTTTCAGGAAAAGCTGCTGAAAATCACAAAGAACCAAAAGAAAAAAACGAATAAACACGTGCTGATTGCTTTACCGATCGTCATTGCTTGTACATTTCTATTTACGTTTATCGGGCAAGCAAAAGTGCCAACTGTACAAAAGAATCCAGAAAACATCCTGACCGCTTCGTTTGTCGGTGACATTATGTTTGGAAGAAACGTAGAGAAAGTAACAGACCGTTATGGAAAACAGCATCTCTTTCGCTATGCTAAACCATACTTTGATGTATCAGATTATGTGACTGGTAACTTTGAGCATCCAGTCGCATCAGACCGGGAACAAGCGGCGCAAAAGAATATTCATTTAAAAACAGATGAGGATTCTGTCAAAGCGTTGAAGGATTTGAATTTCTCTGTATTAAACTTTGCGAATAACCATGCGGCAGACTATGGTGAAAAAGGGCTGAACAAAACGATTGATGCCTTTAAACAAGCTGACATGGATTATACAGGCGCAGGCCTTAACCTTCAGGATGCGAAGCAGAACATTTCGTATAAAGAAGTAAATGGTGTCAAAATCGCTACACTTGGTTTTACAGATGTGTATGGGAAAGATTTTAAAGCAACGAATCGCCAGGCGGGTATCTTGCCAGCCGATCCATCTATCTTTATTCCGATGATTTCGCAGGCTGCTGAAAAGGCAGATGTCGTCGTTGTTCATGCTCACTGGGGACAGGAGTACAACAATGAGGTAAACGATAGACAAAGAGAATTGGCAAGAGCGATGTCTAAGGCTGGTGCTGATATCATTATCGGTGCTCATCCGCACGTTCTTGAGCCAATGGAAGTCTATAACGGCACGGCGATCTTCTATAGCTTAGGAAACTTTATTTTTGACCAAGGCTGGTCAAGAACACGTGATTCTGCACTTGTTCAGTATCATCTGAATGAAGATGGAAAAGCGACATTTGAAGTGGTCCCAATGTACATCAAAGAAGCAACACCTGCTCCGGTTAAAGCAGGATCATTTGAATCAAAATCCATTATCCGTATGCTGACAAATGGTACGAATGCGGATTGGAAAGAAAAAGACGGACACATTTTCTTTGAAGTAGATCACGCTGATAAAGTTAAACACTTAAAAGAAAACGGAGGGAAAGAGAAGAAATGAAATTTCTAAAAGCAAGCTGGCCGTTTGTTGCGTTAATTTTAGTCTTTGTCTTTATGTCTGCTTTTAAATTTAGTGACAGCCTCACAGATCATGAAAAACAAAAGATCTCGGTTGAAATGCAGAAAATTGAACAGCAAAAGCAGTCAAAAGCGGAAGCAGGTAAATAACCTAAAAAGGATAAAGGGCACGCATATCGCGTGCTCTTTTTTTGTCGAAATAAGGTGTAAAATGAAAGGTGTCATGCCGAAACTATAGAAGAAAGGAGGGGAAAGATCATGAAGTGGAAAGGAATATTGATTGGTGGGTGCGCGCTCGTAGGGCTCATGTTCATGTCTCAATCAGAAGCAGTTGCTCAAACAGCGTCTCCTTTGCAGCAAGCGGAAAAGCTGATTGGAACACCTTATCATAAAGGAGGAACCGATCCAAAAACGGGCTTTGACGCATCAGGGTTTACGCAATATGTGTACAAGACATCAGGCGCTTTTGATTTGCCGCGGAAGGTAATCGATCAGTATCAGATTGGAAAAAAGGTATCATGGGACAAAGCCCAGCCAGGTGACCTTGTATATTTTCGAAGCCTTGAAGAAACAAAGGATATCCCGACACATGTGGCATTGTACGCTGGTAACAATCAGGTCATCCACATCACGCTTAGTCAAGGTGTGGTGAAAACAAACGTCAGCAAAAGCAAATACTGGACGGACCGATTTTATGCAGTCAAACGACTTCCCGGCACACCGTCAATCTCGGATAATCGTCTTGTGAAAGATGCGATGAAATATGTAGGTATTCCTTATGTATTTGGTGCAGCAGACCCTAAGATTGGCTTTGATTGTTCAGGCTTTTTACAATATGTATTTGAAAAATCACTAGGGATTTATTTGCCTCGAAGCGCTGAACAGCAGTGGATGGTTGGAGAAAAAGTGGCATTAGATGATGTACGTCCTGGGGATTTTGTCTTTTTTAGCAACACCTATAAGCCAGGCATTTCTCATGTAGGGATGTATATTGGGGGCGACCGTTTTATTCATGCGAGCCGTTCGGAAAGTGTCACGATTTCTTATTTGTCTGAATCGTATTGGCGCGAAAAATGGACAGGTGCGAAACGATTAACGGAGCTGAAATTAGCAAAAGAAGACCCGATTGTCTCAAAAGCCGCTACGTATATTGGTGAAGTTCCTTATGTTAAAGGTGGGACGAATCCAAAGCAAGGCTTTGACACAGCAGGGTTCACACAATATGTGTATCGTGAAGTGCTTGGTATTGAGCTGCCTCGTTATGCGTCAGGTCAAGTCAAGGCAGGTACGCCTGTGAAACGGTCGGAGCTGAAGCCGGGAGATCTCGTTTTCTTTAGTGGCACGTCATTGATACCGGCCATTTATGCAGGATCAAATCAAGTGATTCACATGACCGTCTCAAATGGTGTCGTGCTTACGAATATGAAAACAAGTACGTACTGGAAGGATAAGTATGAGACGGCAGTTCGAATTAAAAAATAAAGAAAAAGCCCGATCAATGCTCGCATCGGACTTTTAGACTTCTCTCTAGGCGCTGATCACACAAGCGTCTTTTTTTCATGGAATTGATTTTGTAAAAGCAAATCAATAAAGTAAGCAACACCGTCTTCATGATTGCCTTTTGTAATGTAGGTGCTCTTGTCTTTAATGACATCAACGGCATTCCCCATTGCAATGCGGTGGCCTACTTCCTCAAACATGGATAGATCGTTGGGGCTGTCGCCAATCGCATAAATATGTGAGCGGTCTACGCCGTAATGAGCTGCGAGCTTTTTAAGAGCATGTCCTTTTCCAGACTCTTTTGGAAGAACCTCAATGATATGTTTTCCAGAAGAGGTCAATGAAAGCTCAGGCATTTCCGCGAGAAGATCTCGAGCTTCCTGTAGTTTGTTCATATCAAACGAGAAGCAGAGTAATTTATAGGTCGCTTCATTCGACCCAAAAATCTGACGAATATCATCCACTGGTTTGATGCCGAATTGTTTGAATTGAGTCATTGCCCCTTCCCATAAATCAGCTATATCTTCATTTGGATTCGCGCTTTTGATCACATCAAATTCTGCTTTCAGCTTCTCTTTTCCATCAAAAGGAGAGAGGAGCGAATCGTCCGTGTAAACCTCAAAGTAAATGTTTCGTTCTACTAAAGCCTGAGCCGCTCGTTTTCCTGCTTCTTGGTCAAGTGTGATACGGCTGAAAAGTTCGTAACCTTCTGTATGAACGGTTCCGCCGTTTGCTGCAATAATAGGAATGTCCAAATCGCCAAGCAGTTCCTTCACGTCAAAAGTCGCCCGCCCTGTACAGATGGTGACAATATATCCCGCTTCCTTCGCGCGGATCAATGCCTCCCTGTTTTGAGCAGATATTTCACTTTTTGTATTTAAAAGTGTACCGTCTAAATCAATCGCAATCATTTTTTTCATCGCTGTCAAATCCTCCTTCATGCATGCAATAGCCTCTTCAAAGTATGTACGATTTCGTTCATTCTCATGAGCAATACGATGCTTGTCCTCTCTATCAAGGCTAAACAAAAATGATCGAATGATCAAGGAAATAAGCCAAAGGGGTAAAATCTGCATCATCGTCAGCAAGTAAAAAAGCGCCCCTTAGGGACGCTTTCAGCGTGTAGACAAACCCTCGCATTCGGTGTCAGTCCTGTGCGCCGATGCTCACGAATATTAAATTCGCTCCGCTTCTGTGCTCGTTCTTCCTAGAGTGCAAAGGTTTTCTATCACGCTGAAAAGAAGACAAAGAGCTAAAATAAAAACCATTTTAGCCCTTTGTCAACAATCAAAAAGCGCCCCTTAGGGACGCTTTCTGTTTATGATAATTCAAGCTGCTTCTTCAATTCAGTCTTCACTTCGTTTAGCTGGTTTTGATCCAATTGGTAATAATAAACTCCGTTTGGCTGGTAATCAGAGCCTTTCAGCTGAATGGTATCAACCGATTTCAATGACGTCAGAAGCGGGAAAAGCCCGACTAGCTCTTTCATTGAAAGGTTGGTCGCGACATTATCACCAAGTGTATCAATGATATTGTCATATGACGGAATAGATGTTAACGATTTTGATTTATCAAAAATGGCTTTTAATACTTCCATTTGACGCTGCCCGCGCATTAAATCACTATCTGCTTTTCTTGTTCTCACATATGCAAGAGCTTGATCACCGTCTAGTGTATGGGTTCCTGTTTGAAGCTGTACCTTGCCCTTTGTATCTTTTAGAACCTGTTTAACTACATATTCATCCTTGACGTTAATAGAGACCCCGTTTAGTTCATTGACGATCTCTTTAAATGCTTTGAAATTACTTTGGATCACAAAATCAACCGGAATATCTAGTAAATCTTCGACTGTACTTAAAGTTAAATCTGCACCGCCAAATGCGTGTGCATGTGTAATTTTGTCATAGCCATGCCCTGGAATATTCACGTATGAGTCCCTTGGAATGCTTAATAATTTTACGGTTTTATTTGTACGATTGACGGTTGCTAAGACCATCGCATCGCTTCGTGCTTGTTTCACTGTTTCGCCCGGTCTGCTGTCAATACCAAGCAGCAAGACAGAAAAGCTGTCTTTCCCAGGATCGAATGCTTCAATCCGTTTGACAGATTGAGCGCCGCGATCTAAAGATACTTGTGCTTTTTTTGCAGCGCTTGTCACTTTATAGTAGGCATAGCCTGTGACAGAAGCGGTTGTCAGTAAAAGGATACCGACTATAAATAGAGTGACTTTCACCCATGGTTTTAAACGCTTTTTTCCTTTGCGTTTGCTTCTTGATTGATCCATATATTTTAAACCCTCGCTATGATTTTTATAGTAAAGATGTCCTTCTTTTTGCTTACAAACTAAAACAAATATACCTTAAAACGGGATATAGTGCGACGTTTTTTTCACTAACGCTTAATTGACGTTTCCTTATCGTAAAAAGTTTCAATGATACGCAAATGAAATATATTTGTCATAAAACATCGAAATGTTTGAAGTGACAGAAAGTGAGGAAAATGATTTTCCATAGAGAAACATACAGTACATACAGAAACAAAAGAGGGGTTATGAACATGAAAAATCGGAATGGATGGCTTTATTTTTTCGGCGCACTTGGCGGCGCCTTATATGGCTATGATACAGGTGTCATTTCTGGCGCCATCTTATTTATGAAAGAGGATTTAGGGTTAAACGCATTTACAGAGGGACTTGTTGTCAGCTCGATTTTAATCGGAGCGATGCTCGGTTCCTCTTTATCTGGAAAGCTGACAGATCAATTTGGGCGGAAAAAAGCCATCATCGCCGCAGCGATTTTATTTATTATCGGCGGATTTGGTACAGCCCTTGCTCCGAATACGGAAGTGATGGTCTTATTCCGAATTGTGCTAGGACTTGCTGTCGGGTGCTCGACCACGATTGTTCCATTATATTTATCTGAACTTGCTCCAAAGGAATCGAGAGGTGCACTGTCCTCATTAAACCAGCTCATGATCACATTTGGTATTCTTCTCGCCTATATTGTGAATTACTCTTTAGCGGATGCAGAGGCATGGCGCCTGATGCTTGGAATTGCGGTCGTGCCTTCTGTGCTTTTATTATGTGGGATTATGTTTATGCCAGAAAGCCCCCGCTGGCTGTTTGTCCATGGACAGGCAGACCGTGCGAAAGAGATATTATCTAAACTCAGAAAAAGTAAGCAAGAAGTGGAAGAAGAAATTTCAGACATTCAACAGGCGGAAAGTGAAGAAAAAGGCGGTTTTAAGGAATTATTTGAGCCATGGGTACGCCCAGCATTAATCGCTGGTGTCGGTCTTGCCTTTCTGCAGCAGTTTATCGGTACCAATACGATTATTTACTATGCACCAAAAACATTCACAAGCGTTGGCTTTGGTAATTCAGCGGCCATTTTAGGAACCGTCGGAATTGGGGCAGTGAATGTTGTCATGACGTTTGTGGCGATTAAAATCATTGACCGTGTAGGGCGTAAAGCGTTGCTCTTATTTGGGAATGCTGGCATGGTCCTTAGTTTAATAGTCCTGTCAGTGGTCAATCGATTTTTCGAGGGGTCAACAGTTGCAGGATGGACGACTATTATTTGTTTAGGGCTCTTTATCGTCATCTTTGCTGTCAGCTGGGGTCCTGTCGTTTGGGTTATGCTTCCTGAGCTGTTTCCGGTACATGTCCGAGGAATCGGTACAGGCGTCTCTACCTTCCTTCTTCATACAGGGAATTTAATCATCTCGCTTACATTCCCAACTTTACTAAGCGCGATGGGTATCAGTAACCTTTTCCTTATTTACGCGGTCATCGGCGTAGGCGCCTTCTTGTTTGTGAAATATATGGTGACTGAAACGAAAGGGAAAAGTCTTGAAGAAATTGAAGAAGATTTAAAAAAGAGGAACCGTTCCGTTACAGGTGACGAAGGAAAAACGGTGTGAACAATGACCGGCTGCCCGCATGCAGCTGGTTTTTCTTTGTTAAACAAACGTTTAATCAAGAAAGGACAATCTCTCATCTTCTGAACGTGCTGCATATGACATACATATGGAATAGGCGGGCGAAAGGTGGAAATGAGATGAAAGGGAAAACGAGCATTGTCATCCTGACATACAATGAACTGCATTTAACGAAAAAATGTATCGACAGCATCAAGCAGCATACCCGAAGTGACCAATATGAACTCATCATCGTTGATAATGCGTCAACCGACGGGACGAAGGAATATGTGAGAGAGCTGAAAGATGTGATTTTCATAGAAAATGCAGAAAATCGAGGCTTTGCAAAGGGCTGTAATCAAGGAGCAAAAAAAGCGACTGGGGATAGCATTCTCTTTTTAAATAACGACACGATCGTCACGGAAAACTGGCTTTCTCCATTAAAAGAGGCGTTATTTGCATCAGAACGTATCGGGATGGTAGGGCCAGTCTCCAATTATGTGAGCGGTCCTCAAATGGTCGAGCCAACGTATACAGATGTAAAGGAGCTACCAGCATTTGCTAAGAATTATACGGCTGTAAAAAAAGGTCAGAGAACTTATGTACATCGGCTTGTGGGGTTTTGTCTGCTTGTGAAAAGAGAGCTTATTGAAGAGGTGGGTTTATTTGATGAGCGGTTCGTGTATGGATCTTTTGAGGATGACGACCTTTGTTTGAGATCCTTGCTGAAGGGATATCAGCTTCAAATCGTTCACGATTCATTTGTGCATCATCACGGTCATGCAACCTTTCGAGCGAATCAAGAAACGAACATCTCTACATTGTTTGCAGAGAACAGGCTTCGGTTTTTAGATAAATGGGGCATTGATCTTAATTTGATGACCCCTCATCCGTACTTTGCGGCTCTGCTGCCTGAAGATGCTGTTTGTGTACTGGATGCGGGATGCGGCGCAGGAGCAACAGGGCTTGAACTAATGAATCGGCAGTCTGTTGACATGTACGGAGTAGAGGCTGATCCATTAAAAGCAGCCATTGCAAAGGCATATTACAAAGAAGTCATCGAGGCAAAAGCGGATGAGTACCCATGGTTAGAGAAAGAGGCTTTTTTTGATGCGGTCATTTTTTCGGATGTTTTAGAGCATGTGTCAGATCCTTGGCACATCATTGAACAAGCGCACGCATCTTTAAAGCCAGGCGGCGTGATCATTTGCTGCCTGCCCAACATGATGCATGCGGAGGTGCTTTTTCCGTTAATGACAGGGGATTTTACGTATCAAGATGTAGGAATTTTAGACCGAGGTCACCTGAGGTTCTTCACACCAAATACCATGCGTGCGCTTTTCCCAGATCATTTGTTTGAACGGGTGATTGAGCAGAGGATCAATGTTCCGATTGATCAAAACGTCCAATTGTTTTTTGACGAGGTGGCAAGAGTAGGAGCGTCACTTGGCTTTCAAACAAAAGCGTTGACTGATCAAGTGACCTTGTATCAGCTTCTCATCGTCGTGCGTAAAAAAGGCGGCTCCCCTTCGGGATAACCGCCTTTTTGCTTTACCATTTAAAGCTTTTTGTTGCACCTTCTGCACCAAAGTTCAAGATGCTGACTTTGACATCGTAATCAATGGCTGCTTCTTGGAAGAGCCTATCCCACTCGGTACCATGCTGATTCCAATAGTCAGGATATTTCATACGGAATTGCTGGTTAAACAATATGGGATCAACGCCCACTTCTTTTTGCACATGATGGATCGCTTTTTGAATGCGTTCTTTAATGTTATGAGCAAAGATCCGCTCAAATCGTTTGATATACTGCTCATCGAATGAGTTTTCAGGAGGATATTGATCCTCAGACAATTTTCCATTTGTTTGTACGCTAATTTTAAAGGATACCTTTCCATTTTTCAGATAGGGCTCGACCTTCGTTTTTGCTTTTTTGATTTCATACGTTATCGGATAACCTTTGTAGGTGGCAGGTACAACGCCGCCTGAAATTCGGTTCATCACCCAGTTTAAAGATTGGACATCCTTCGCAGGGATGAAACCGATCAGCTTACGTGTTTTTCCGTGAATGATGCCTGCTCCATCATAAATAAGTTCACCGTCTATCGCATCTACACTTTGCACAAGGAAACTAACGCCCATCTGAAAGTAATCAGACGCTCTGCCAATACGTGTTGGCGGTGCGATCTTTCCGTTAAAGCTTCGATTTTTGGATGTTTCGAAGATATGCTCAACTGGGACCTTTTGCTGTGATTTCAATTTTTGGTTGACGACTTTTGACGCATCTCCTCGTGTCACGAGGAGATAGCTGCTGCGCCGAACCTCATCATCTCGAATAAAATGATTGAGTGTTCCTTGAATATCGTGATGCTCCGCCTGGGTTTTACCAAACAAAAAGATTTTCAGGTGATCACTATAGATCGGCGGGTCCTTCAAGGCGACATTACTGACAGCCTCCAGCACATTTTTTCCCTTCGAGACAACATTCACATAGCTGGGAGAATCGGCTTCTTGTGTTCCGCCTGTTTTCGGTACAAGGTTTTGGTAGGTCAGCTTAACGCCATCCTCGTCTTCCTCATCAATACCAACACCGCGTACAAACGATAGTTTTTCAATATCCTTTAAATCCCAGCATCCTGCTGATAGAAGAAAAAGGCAGCAGGAAAAAAAGAATAACAGTACACGCCTTCCTCTCATGCAGAACGACCTCCCCATTTTTTGCGTATCATCAGCAGAACAGCTGTAATAAAAGGAATGGCTAAAACCGCGAACAATGCGTAGCCGAGTAAAGTAGAGTAGTAAAAGACTTCATTGATATTTTTCGGAAATAAAGAGAGGGCAGAGGTAATCAAAAACAGCAGCCAAAGCAGTCTCGTTACATTGGTCGTCTTAAAGACTGTGTGGCATCCTTTAATGGCAAATTGGAAAAAGCCAAGCATGCAAATAAACTGCTGGCACGTCCAGATCGTCAGTAAAAAAATATCAAATCTTTCAATGAAGACCCCTTCAAGTTCTAGTGCTTGAATGAGTGAGACAGTGGGCCAGGTGAGGGATTTTGTTTCTCCCACTGTCATGGAGCCAATCACAATAAAAAGTGTGAGCGAGTACACGAGGGTTGTAATTCCAACTCCAATGGCAGCGGCCCATTTCGCCTTCGACCATTTGTCTTTATAAATGAGTGGTACAACAAACAAAATGACCTCAAAGCCTGTAAATTGAATAAATGTTTGAGAGAACAAATTACTGAAATCTTTAAACCCGTGCGCCATGACAGGACGTAAATAATCAAAATCAAATATTTTCAGACAAAACAGCATGAGCCCAATGTAAATGATCAAGGCGATGGGATAAATGTACGTGACCATTTTGACGACTGGAAAGATACCACTTTTCAAATGATAGATCGCCACGAGAAGAAAAATCATCACAATCACTGCCATGGGAGTCGATTCCAGCAGGAAAAATTGGACAACTTCCCCGAGTACACGCGCTTCAAAACCGACAATGCCTAGTAAATAGGCAATCAGCATTAAATTAAAGAACGTGCCAATGATGGCACCGGCTCCTTTTCTATTTGACTCAAAAATAGTATCCGGCGCATTTTTTTCAGCAATCCATCCTAACAAAAAAGCAACGAAAGCAAAGATGACTCCCTGTATTAATACAATGATCCAGCCATCAGGGAATCCTGAATTGGCAGAACTGCGAGGAATGGTTAAAATTCCAGCGCCTATCATTGTAGAGCTGCACAGAATGGTGACTTGTAACAATGATAGCTTCTCAGCTCTGTACATCGTTTAATCTCCTTGTCTTTTGAGATTTTTTATTTTTGCTGTTTTCGGTCTCGATTTAAATAGCCCAATTGGTAAACGTACGTACGTATCCTTTAAATCTGAAAACGGTGAAGACAAAACAGGTGTGAAATAGTCAAAACCAAAGGTCTTTAATTGCATCAGGTGACAAAGCACAAATAAATAACACATGATTAAGCCATATAACCCAAACATCGCTGAACTGAAAATAGCCATAAACCGCAAGATGCGTAGTGGGAAACTAAAGTCATAGGATGGTGCCGTAAAGTCAGCAAGTGCAGTCAGCGACACAATAATCACCATTAAGGCACTGACGATATTGGCTTGGACAGCCGCCTGACCAATGATGACGCCGCCAATGAGCCCAATTGTCTGCCCGATGGCTCTAGGAAGCCGAAGTCCAGCTTCCCGCAGCAGCTCTATCGTAAAAGACATAAGAATCGCCTCAACAACAGGAGGGAACGGAACATTCTGCCGGCTGCCTGCGATGGTGAGTGCCATCCGTGTGGGTAATAAGCCTGGATGATAAGAGACAAGTGCAATGTAAAGCCCAGGTAAAAAAATCGTGAGCAGCACGGCGATATAACGAAGTAAACGTAAAAGAGTCGCGCTAGTCCATCTCTGATAATAATCTTCAGGTGATTGCATCAAGGCTGTAAAGGTCATCGGTAAAATGAGCGCAAAAGGAGTGCCATCGAGTAAAATTGACACTTTTCCTTCAAGCACAGATGCAATCACTCGGTCAGGACGTTCTGTATTTTGAATCTGCGGAAAAATGGAGATGTGGCTGTCCTCAATTAGCTGTTCAATATAGCCGGTTTCAGGGATGTCATCCATTTTGATTTCGGTCATACGTGATAAAACATCTTCTACTAATTTAGGGTCAACAATATCACGAACGTACACAAGGGCTGCGGACTTCTTATTGCGAGTACCTACATTTACCTTTTGAATGACAAGGTTTGGGTCGTTTGCCCGCTCACGGATCAAAGCCGTGTTTTTTTCAAGATTTTCAATAAAACCGATCCGAGGCCCTCTTACAAGGACTTCCGATTGTGGCTCTTCTACTTCTCTAAATTGAAAAAGGTTCGTTTGGAGCGCAAGTGCTTGAGCCGCGCCATCTACAAATAAAATAGCCCTGCCGTTATATAACTGCTCGATGGCAAGGTTCATATCCTCCAGCACGTCATTTTGGATGCCAAAGAACGTTTTAGACAGGGCTGGAAGCGTACTAGAATCAACCTCGGTGATAGCCAGTTCCTTTTGCATGGGTGAAATGATTTGTTTGGAAATCATCTCAAATTCTGTGAGTCCTTCAACGTACATGAGACATGCAGAGATAGCAGAAGGGCCAAATGAAAATGAGTGGAACACGATATCATCACTTTTCCCAGCAAAGCTTTTGACGCGCTTGATGACGGACGCTATATCTTGTTCAATACGACTTTTCATAATACCTCACCCTCATGTCATGTTTTTTATAGAGTGACTCGGATGGTGGAGAATTATGCAAATAGAAAAAAGAGAATCCCTGCAAATAGGAATTCTCTCGTCTGTTTATCTCGCAAGCCACCCGCCATCAACCGCTAAAATATGACCGTTCATATAATCGGAGGCTGGTGAGCTAAGGAAAACAGCCGCACCGGCTAGATCCTCAGGCTTTCCCCAGCGCCCGGCAGGGATTCGTTTGAGAATCTCTTCATTTCGATTCTCATCGTCCCGAATGGCTTGCGTGTTATTGGTCGCAATGTAACCAGGAGCGATCGCATTCACTTGTATATGCTGGTTCGCCCATTCGTTTGCAAAAGCCTTCGTCAGCCCTGCGACTGCGTGTTTACTTGCTGTATAAGCGGGGACAAAGACGCCGCCTTGAAACGATAGAAGGGAGGCGATATTGACGATTTTCCCTTGCCCATTTTTCAGCATCTGCCGCCCAACCCTTTGGGTGAGGAAAAAGAGACTATTGATATTCACATCCATGACCGTATGCCAATCTTCCTCTGAATAATGAGCGGCCTGCTCTCTTTTAATGGTGCCAGCATTATTGATTAAAATATCGATCGTATGCTTTTGTAACATGGCATCGACAGCCTGCTTTGCAGTTTGAGGGTCGGAAAAGTCGACCTGAACCGCATGAAACGAGCGGCCCGCCTGTTCGACTAGCGCTTTCGTTTCCTCAAGCGGTGTGTGGTGGTATGTGCCGATAATATTTGCGCCTGACCTGGCAAGCGCCACAGCAATGCCCTGCCCAATGCCGGTTCCAGGGCCTGTCACAAGGGCTGTTTTGCCTTCAAGAGAAAAGAGGGACGCTACATAGGATGCTGTCGTCATCACATTACCTCAGCTGGTCCATTGGGACAAAGTCCATATCTTTGAACGTATAGTTCTCGCCCGCCATCGCCCAAATAAATGAATAATTCGCTGTACCCGAGCCTGAATGAATGGACCAGGCAGGAGAAATGACCGCTTCCTCATTGGCCACAACGAGGTGTCTTGTTTCAGATGGCTCCCCCATAAAATGAAAGACACGAGCATCTTCTTCGATATCAAGATATAAGTACACTTCCATACGTCGATCATGAATATGAGCGGGCATCGTATTCCACGTGTTATTGGTTTCCAGCTGAGTGATTCCCATCATGAGCTGACAGCTTTGGATGCCGTTTGCGTGGATGACTTGATACAGGTTTCGTACGTTTGAAGCAGACGCTTCCCCTAAGTGATTCGGTGTTAATTCAGCGATAGCTGCTTTTTGCGTAGGGTACGCTTGATGAGCCGTGGCGGATACAAGATAGAACTTGGCTCCCTCGCCGGATGAACTAGCAAACTGTACATCTTCGTGTCCAAGCCCAATATATAAGAAATCTTTGTGCTCCAGTACAAAGGCTTCACCATCGACAGTGACTGTTCCTTGACCGCCGACATTTACAATGCCGATTTCTCGTCTTTCAAGGAAATATTCTGTACGTAGAAAGTCGCCGGCATCTAATTTGAGCGGCTCTGCAGATGGCATGACTCCGCCAATCACCACGCGGTCCTCATGTGAATAGTAGAGCTTTAATTCACCGCTGACGAATAGTGTAGGAATATGAAAATGACGACGAAGTTCCTCTGTTGTAAAACGTTTGACCTGCTCAGGATGTACAGCATAACGATTTTCCATTTGAAATAAGCCTCCCTTTCCATCTGAAACAAAGTATGGGTATTTTATTTGGTATCGGTTTCAAGGAAAATTTTAGAGGAAAAAGAGCATGCCGTCAACCGTTATTTTGAAATCGCTTTCTTTTTGTTTATTTAAATGGTTTTTTGCCATCTCCAAGCAAAAAAATCTTCTAGAATTCAAGAAATTATGATATGCTCTTTTTAAGTTATTTGAAATCGGTTTCGAAACAAATGAGAAGACATTGATTGTGGGAGTTTTTTGAATGAAAGAGAAAAAGCAAACGAAAGTGACCATCAACGAAGTGGCCGCTTATGCAGGTGTTTCAAAATCAACTGTATCCAGATATATCAATGGCAGAACAAATGAAATTTCTACTGAAAAGGTCAAAAAAATTAAAAAAGCCATTGAGGAACTGCATTATCGTCCGAGTCAGCTCGCACAAGGTTTGAAAGTAAGAAAAAGCAAGGTCATTGGGTTCATTGTAGCCGACATTACGAACCCATTCTCTGTAGCGACACTTCGCGGAGTCGAAGAAATTTGTGATGAATATGGATACAGCATCATGGTATGCAACACAGATAACCGACCAGAAAAAGAACGAGAAATGCTCCTCAAGCTGAATGCACATTATATTGAAGGGCTCATCATCAATACGACAGGTCAGAACAATGACATTCTGCAGGATTTGAAGGAAAACGGTGTGCCGATTGTCCTTGTTGACCGGAAATTACCTGAACTAAAAGTCGACACAGTGACAACGAATAACCGTGATATCACCATCCAGTTGCTTCAACAAATGTATGAGAAAGGCTATGAGCACATCGCCTTCTTTACTGAACCGGTCGATGGAATCAGTCCTCGTGAAGAACGAAAAGAAGCATATGAACAGACAGCCATGAGTAAATATAAGAAGCCGCTCATTGCAGAAATTGATTTGAAACAAAAGGAACAACTGCGAGAAGAGCTTGTCCATTTTGTACAATCAAGCCAGCAAAAAAAAGCGATTTTAGCAGCCAATGGATTACTTATGCTGAAGCTGATCAGTGAGCTTGTAGAACTCGGGTTAAAGATTCCAGAAGATATAGGCATCGCAGGCTTTGATGATACAGAATGGTATAAGCTGATTGGGCCTGGAATCACAACGGTTGCCCAGCCATCTCATGAAATGGGGAAAGCCGCCATGCAAAAAATCAAGACTCGGCTTGAAGGGGATGAAAGTGCGCCCCAAACCATTCAGCTTGATGGAGAAATCATCGTAAGAAAATCCTTATAAACAGACAGAGAAGAGTATACATACGTGCATGCTCTCTCTTTTTCAACTGATTTGAAACCGGTACCAAGAAAGGGGAGAAATGAGTGAAAGCATTGGATGCGGTCACATTTGGGGAATCAATGGCGATGTTTTACGCAAAAGAAGCCGGAGAGCTTCATCAAGTGCATACATTTCAAAAGGCGCTTGCTGGTGCCGAAAGTAACGTGGCAGTCGGTTTGGCGAGGCTAGGTTTTGATGTGGGATGGATGAGCAAAGTCGGAGCAGATTCACTTGGCACATTTATTTTAGAAGAGCTTCAAAAAGAAGGAGTCGATACAAGTGCAGTGATCCGTTCAAATGATGGGTCTCAAACAGGGATTTTACTTAAATCCAAAGTGATGGATGGAGATCCTGACGTCACGTATTATCGCAAAGGCTCTGCTGCGAGCACAATGAGTCCTAGCGACTTTCCCGCGAATTATTTCAAACAGGCAGGACATCTCCATATGACAGGTATTCCACCTGCATTATCCAATGAAATGAGAGCGTTTTCTTTTCGTGCTCTTCAAAAGATGAAAGAAGCAGGCAAAACCATTTCATTTGATCCAAACCTTCGGCTGCAGCTATGGGAAGAGGAGGAAGATATGATCCATACAGTGAATCAGATCGCTTTTCAAGTAGATTGGTTTTTTCCGGGGCTTGCAGAAGGGCAAAGGCTCACAGGCTATCACGAGCCGGAAGAGATTGCCGATGTTTATTTGCAAAAAGGCGTCAAGCTTGTGGTCATTAAGCTCGGTGCAGAAGGTGCCTTTTATAAAAGTGCAGCCAGTCAGGGGATTGTGAGCGGCTTTTATGTGCCAAATGTCGTGGATACAGTCGGTGCCGGTGATGGGTTTGCCGTGGGGGTTATCAGCGGTTTACTGGACGGTTTATCATATGAAAAATCTGTGATAAGAGCCAATGCTGTAGGGGCTCTTGCGGTGATGTCTCCAGGCGATAAGGACGGCCTGCCTACTCGGGAAGAGCTTCAGGCCTTTATGAAAGACGCCAAACGATATCAGAGACGGGAATATATGAAGGGGGACGAAGGATATGGGAAAGTCAGCAAGTTTGAGCGTTAAAGAACATCTCGCGGCTTGTAAGCTGATCGCAGTGGTGAGAGCGGGGAGCGAAGCAGAAGGCATTGAGATCATAGAGCGTTTAAAGAAAAAGGGCGTTCGTGCCATTGAAGTGACGTATACCACGCCCAATGCGGAACGCATCATCGCATCCTTTCAGCATGAGCAAGATCTGATTGTAGGAGCGGGCACAATCACCACCCTTCAGCAGGCGCAATCAGCCATTGACGCAGGCTCGCAATTTATTGTCAGTCCAGGGTATCTCCCTGTCATTGGAGAGCATCTCTCATTTCACGACACACTCTATGTACCAGGTGTCCTCACCCCAAGTGAAATCATGCAGGCAAAAGCAGCTGGATACTGCTTGCTCAAGCTTTTTCCAAGCGGCTCCTTCGGTTTATCCTATATGAAAAACTTACAAGGCCCATTTCCAGACATTGAATTTATTCCAACGGGTGGGATTCATCCAGCTGATGTGCCAAAATGGCTGAAAGCAGGCGCAGTGGCTGTAGGGGTCGGAAGTCAGCTGGAGAGCAGTACAGCAGAAGAATTACAAGCGGTTCTTTCTTCATAAATAAGCGCTATCAAATGAACAACTGGCAGATGGATGCCGGTTGTTTGTTCGTTTATCTGACATAACAGCAGGTGAATGCTGACTCTTCACGTACAATATTTGTGAAGGAGTGATAGATGTGTACATTCAACAAGATACACTCACGGATGGACAAATAGAGCAGCTGATTACCGCTCATATAGAAGAAATGAAAGAGCATTCCCCGCCAGAAAGCATTCATGCCCTTCCGTTAGCTGATTTGAAAAAGCAAGATGTCACAGTGTGGAGTGTGCGGGATGGAGAAGAGCTTCTTGGCTGCGGAGCGTTAAAGGAGCTGTCAAGTGATCACGGCGAAATCAAATCCATGAGGACCGCAGCTCACCATATGCGAAAAGGTGTAGCAAGGTATATGCTGAACCATCTTCTCCAAGAGGCAAAAAGGCGCGGCTATTCACGTATCAGCTTAGAGACAGGTGCGATGTCTTTCTTCGAGCCAGCAAGAAAACTATATGAGAGTGTTGGGTTTTATATTTGTCCGCCTTTCGGTTCATATCACGAAGATCCAAACAGTTTATTTATGACAAAGGAATTATAGAGGTTGAGAGAGTATGCTTATAAGCAGCTCTTTTTTTATGCGCAATTTTTGAAAGGGGGAGGATGTGGTGAAAGTATCAAAGTGGATCGGGGTGGGCGCCTTTCTCACTTTTTGTGTCGTATCTGTCATTTTTTTAACATCATTAGGTCAAGATTTATTTAAAATTGAGAGCGCTTCCGAAAAAGCGTCAACAACCTATCAATATCACTTTGTCCTTGTACCGGAGGAGCTTGATAACGAATATTGGCAGCTAGTACAAAAGGGAGCTGCTGATGCGGCAGCCGCTCATCACGTGTATTTAGAATATTTGGGTCCGAAGCAAGCCGATATAGACGACCATTTGAAAACCATTGATATGGCAATCGCAGGGCATGTCGATGGCATTATGACACAGGGACTTGATGCGAAAAAATACAAACCGCTTTTTCAGAAGGCGAGGGAAAAGGGCATTGATGTTGTCACCGTTGATACGGATGCAGAGGGGAGCAAGCGTCAAGTGTATGTAGGCACGGACAATTATTATTCTGGCTTTATCGCAGGACAGGCACTCATCGCAGATACAAAAGGCGAACAGTATGTAGGAATTGTCACAGGCAGGCTTGATGCCGTTCATCAAAAGCAGCGCGTCAAAGGGTTTCGAGATGCCGTCGCCGCTGAAAAACGCATTCATATTGCTGGAATAGAAGAATCAGCCATTACCAAATCAGGGGCCTCCGGTGCCGCGTATAAACTATTAAACGATCATGCGAAGCTCACCGCATTTTACGGCACGAGTGCATTAGATGGTGCAGGGATTATTCAAGCAACAGCGCAATATCAATCGTCCACAGATATCTATGTACTCGCATTTGATACGTTGCCAGATACGATTCAGGCGCTCGATGATGGAGAGATTGATGCAGTCGTTGTTCAGCACCCTTATGAAATGGGCTATCAAGCAGTGGAATCGCTTGTGCGTTTGCAAAAAGGTGAAAAAGAAGAACCGCTTCAGTACACAGGAACGAGTGTGATTCGGCGCGAGGATCTGCCGCTGCAGCAAACAGACAGAAGGCAGGGGGTGCAGCCGTGAGAAGGATTCGAAGTAAATTGCTACTGGCATTTTTGACCCTTGTGTTCCTTGGCAATGTGGCCGCTTTTTTCGTCTATTGGAGCAGCTCGAATATCACATCAGAATATAGCAGAAGCTTTCGTTCTTTTCTCCTGCTTAATGATATATCGACAGAGGCAAAAACGATGTATGAAAAGGTCAATGCGTATGCGATTGAAAAGGATCAGCAGTTTGCCAAAGAATATCTAGCTTCAAAACAAAAAATGAAATCCTACGACCAGGCATTGCGAAAAGATGCCGGGCTTCATGCGGCCATTCCTTCTATCGAAAAATACCAATATATGATGCGGACGCTCATCAATGAAAGTGATGCGACCATGACACATGTAAAAGAAGGGAAAATCAAAGAATATGCAGCAAGTGTGAAGGAAGTAAGAACCGTCTCCTCCTACATACAAGAGCAAACGATGACCCTGCTTGATGATGAATTGTCTGAGTATCAAGTACTCTATCAATCTCTGCAAAAAAGACACCAAACCTATGCGCTCTTTACCCTATGTTTGTTTACGCTGTCCATTGGGGTCGCCTTATGGATGGCGTATATGATTGCTGGCGGGATATCAAGACCGATCGTCCATCTCTCTCGAAGCGTAAAGGAAGTATCAGAAGGAAACTTTGATGGAGCGAACTTGCATGTCACCTCAAAGGATGAAATTTCTGTATTAAATGAGGCTTTTCAGCGAATGCGACAAGAGATGAAAATGATGATTGAAGAGATGAAACAAAAGGCAGCCTTAGATCAAAAAATCAAAGACATGAAGCTGAAAACGCTGCAAAACCAAATGAACCCACATTTTTTATTTAATACCTTAAACATCGTCTCACGCATGGCTTACTTAGAATCAGCGGATGCCACATCGAGGTTGATCCAATCTGTTTCCACTCTCATGCGTTATTCGCTGTCAGCTCTCAGTGCATCCGTTACGCTCGAACAAGAAGTAAAAGTGGTCAAAGAATATTTTCATATACAAGAAACGAGATTTGCCGATCGTATCACATGCAAAACGATCATAGATGAATCGTGTTTATCTGTACATATCCCAAGTCTCACCTTACAGCCGCTTGTTGAAAATGCCTTTATTCATGGCGTCGAACCAAAGGAGGAAAACGGGCTTGTCGAACTCTCGATCTATCAAGAAGGCGGCTATGTGATGATTCGGATTCGGGACAATGGGATGGGAATCAACGAACAAGAGAAAAGGAGATTGCTATCAGAAAAAGAAGAGGAAGATCCAAACATCTTGAGTAAAGGGCACTCGACAGGGATCGGTCTTCGCAATGTGATGTCAAGGCTGCATTTGTTTTATGGGGTAAAAGATGCCCTGCAAATTGACTCAAAGCCAAACGAAGGCACCACCATTCAATTGGCTATTCCGATGAAGGAGGGACCATCATGCTGAACGTGCTGATTGTGGATGATGAAAAAATAGAACGGCTAGCGATGCGGAAGTTCATGACGGATTGGCTTCCAGAGTGTCATATCGCAGGAGAAGCTGAAAATGGAAAGAAAGCGGTTGAATTCGTGCGAACTGAGCCCGTTCATCTTGTGCTCATGGATATTCAGATGCCGGGAATGGATGGACTCACAGCGATCAAGCAAATCAAAGCGAGCAGCCCTCATACAAAATTTATTATGCTGACAGCCTACGATACGTTTGATTATGCCAAGCAAGCGATGCAAGAAGGGGTGAAGCAATACCTCGTCAAACCGGCTGACAAAGATGAAACCATCGCCGCCATTCGCACGGTTGCGGCAGAGATTCAGCAGGAGGCGTCTCAGCGGCAGGCGATGGCGGCCGGTCAGCAGTCAAATTGGCTTGAAGCTCATGTCATAAACGGTCAATCCTATACCTCAACGGAGTTTCAACAACTGTTTCATGAATTCGAAGCAGGTCTTGTCATCGCTGTACAGCGGACAATCGGGGATCAGCTGTTGATTGATTTACAGACATCTCCCCTTTTTCATACAGTGCCGATTCAGGTGAGTGGTGAGCTGTTTACATGTCTTATTTATCGTCACCAAGCGCCTGGTCAGTTAAAGGCAGATGTCCTGCAGGCGATTCGAACTGCCACAACAAGCGATCAGCCTTCACCTGTCGTTGGCATAGGACACCCGGTCTCAAATCCGCTTTATCTTCAGAAAAGTGCAGCAGAGGCGAAGCTTGCCTATTATCAGCGGAAAAAGAGCCCCGGCGTTGTTCGTTATGGTTTTTACCAAACAGAAGAACAGTCTCATCCATTGATCCATCTGCCTGAGCTTGCAGACGATATGATGCAGGCAATGGAAGAAGGGAGAAGAGAGGATGCGCTCGCTTTATTCGATGCCTTTGAGCTAGAGGGGGCGACCCTGTCACAACTAAAAGAGCTGCTGATTTTATTTAAATCACGGCTCCGAACAGACTGGCCAATATTAACGATCAGCACCGCTGCTGAATGCCGTCAGTGCTGTGAATATTTATTTGACGTGTACGAAGCAAGAAACCAGACTGTGAATGATATCGAGCGGGCAAAGCGCTACATCAAAACGCATTTTTGTGAACAGATCACGCTGGAGCAGACTGCCGCCTATGTTGATTTAAGTCCAACCTATTTCACAAAACGGTTTAAAGA
Source organism: Bacillus sp. FSL K6-2431 (assembly GCF_038005165.1). Taxonomy (NCBI): domain Bacteria; kingdom Bacillati; phylum Bacillota; class Bacilli; order Caryophanales; family Bacillaceae; genus Bacillus; species Bacillus sp. FSL K6-2431. Next base: position 2,590,314 of record NZ_JBBOSQ010000001.1, read on the forward strand.
CGAGACAGGGCTGACATTTAAAGAGTATGTGACGACCTGCCGGCTGGATAAAATCAAAAAGCTTCTCAAAGACAGCTCGCTTAGTTTAAAAGAAATTACCTATCAGGCAGGATATACAGACCCCAATTACGTCAGCCGTGTGTTTAAGAAGATGGTGGGTTGTTCAACGAAGGAATATCGAAAACAGACCGTAAAAAAATGAAGAATTTCATAAAAAAGTGAAGAAGTTTGCCTAAAAAAAAGAAAGGATCTGCCATTATACTTATTATGATAACGCTTACAAAAATGAGGATGGGGGATCAATCATGAAGGTTAAATTAGGCTTTACGCTGTTAGTACTCTGTATGCTTATCGTCACTGCCTGTAGTTCATCGACGAGCTCAGATGCGAAAAAAGAGGGCGGAGCAGAGAAGCTCGACATTTTCTCTTGGTGGACTGGAGCAGGTGAGGAGGACGGACTGAAAGCACTCATTCAATTGTTTGAAGAGAAAAATAAAGACATCCCAATTGAAAATGCAGCCGTCGCAGGTGGTGCTGGTACAAATGCAAAGGCTGTTCTGACTAGCCGGATGCAAGGAAATGACCCGCCAGCTACATTCCAAGTACATGGCGGAGCGGAGCTGAATGAGAGCTGGGTCGCAGCAGGCAAAATGGAGCCTCTGGATGATCTATATGAAAAAGAAGGCTGGAAGGACAAATTTCCAGAATCACTCATCGACCTTGTCAGCAAAGATGGGAAAATCTATTCAGTACCAGTGAATATTCACAGGGGCAATGTGCTTTGGTATAACAAGAAGGTATTTGACGATGCAGGCTTAGAGCCACCAACGACCTTTGATGAATTTTTCAAAACAGCAGATGCATTAAAGAAAAAAGGCATTACACCGCTCGCACTTGGGGATAAAGAGCCTTGGGCAGCAACACATTTGTTTGAGAGTGTGCTGCTCGGCGTTTTAGGCGCTGACGGTTATCAAAAGCTTTGGGCTGGCGACATGAAAATTGATGACGCAAAAGTGAAGGAAGCGGCAGACATCTTTGGACGTATGCTTGAATACGTCAATGATGACCACAGCTCACGTAACTGGCAGGATGCCTCGCAGCTCGTAGCAAAAGGAGACGCTGCAATGAATGTCATGGGCGACTGGGCGAAGGGGTACTTTGTGAATGATCTGGATCTGAAGGTGAATAAAGACTTTGGATACGTGGCGACTCCTGGCACAGAGGGAAGCTTTATGGTGATCACCGATACATTTGGACTGCCGAAGGGCGTGAAACAGCCAGAAAACGTGAAGAAATTCTTATCTGTCTTAGGATCTGTGGAAGGACAGGATGCATTTAATCCGCTGAAGGGATCGATTCCAGCACGTGTGGATGCAGATGTTTCTAAATATGATGAATACGGAAAATCGGCGATGAAGGCATTTAAAGAATCAAAGCTGGCGCCGTCTCTCGCACATGGTTCAGCTGCTGAAGAAGGGTTTGTGACAAAAGCGAATCAAGCCGTCAATATCTTCGTCACACAAAAAGACAGCAGCCAGTTTGTTTCATCTTTAAAAGATTCAATGAAATAAAGACGAGGAGGCGGCGACTAAGCACCGCCTCTTTTTTAAAAAGGAGTGTAGCTTCATGCGTATGGATACATCGCCGATCACAAAAGCAGCAACACCCAAAGTCAAACGTGTGCGGAAAAAATGGAGTGGGGATCAGCTGCTTGCGCTTCTATTTTTAGCCCCGTCGGCTGTTTTATTATTCATCTTTGTTTACGGCTTTATTGGCTGGACAGGGTATGTGTCATTATCAAATTGGACCTCGCTTGTTCCTGATTTCTCTTTCGCAGGTCTTCAAAACTATATGATGCTGTTTCAAGATTTCCGCTTTCAGTCAGATCTTCGAAACACGGTCTTTTTCACTCTATTCTTTATTGGAGCCGTTATTGCCTCTGGGCTCGCACTTGCGATTTTACTAGATCAGAAGATCAAGGGTGAATCTCTATTTCGGAATTTATTTTTCTTTCCAATGGCCCTTTCCTTCGTTGTGACAGGGGTCGTCTGGCAATGGATTTTAAACCCGTCCACAGGGGTGAATCTATTTTTAAAGACGCTTGGTATCCAGCCTAAGTGGTACACGGATACGAACATTTTAGCTGGATTTGTCTGGGGGAAAATTGAGTTTGGTGTCCCTGCAGCAATGATTGCAGTCGTGATTGCAGCTGTTTGGCAGATGACTGGATTTTCTCTAGCAATGTATTTGGCGGGTTTGAGAGGCATTCCAGAGGAAGTAAGAGAGGCTGCTAGAATGGATGGCGCAACCGAGTGGCAGATTTACTGGAAGATTATTTTTCCTCTATTAAAACCGATTACTGCAAGTGTCATTATCATCATGGCTCATATTTCATTAAAGATTTTCGATTTGATTTACTCGATGACAGGACCGGGTGCAAACTTTGTCACAGATGTTCCGGGCGTTTACATGTTTGAAATGACCTTTAGAGGAAACCATTATGCAGGCGGTGCCGCCATCGCGATTGTGATGCTGATCTCTGTTGCGGTCTTTATCGTGCCATATCTCCTGTCGAGCCGGAAGGGGGCGTCATCATGACAGCTAGATGGTTTGTCCGTCCAGTCCTTTATGCTTTATTGATTTTGTGCAGTCTGTTTTTTCTGATGCCAGTCTATGTCATGCTCGTCACAAGCTTGAAGCCATTAGGTGAAGTGACCCTTGAGAAAATGTGGGCGCTGCCGTCAACACTCGATTTTTCAAGCTATCAAATCGCATTTGAAAAGCTAGCGCCCAATTTAATGAATTCTCTTTATCTAGTCATTCCGGCTACCTTATTGTCAGCTGTCTTAGGGGCGATGAATGGCTATGTCCTATCAAAATGGCGTTTCAAAGGATCAGAAGTGGTCTTTACGCTGATGCTGTTTGGAATGTTTATTCCATATCAAAGTATCCTCATTCCACTCATTCAATTTTTACGCGAAGTCGGATTGTATAATTCGATTCCAGGTTTGGTGCTTGTCCATGTCGTATATGGACTCCCAATCACAACGCTCATGTTTAGAAACTTCTATGTGAGCATTCCTGATGAAATGATTGAATCGGCAAAAATGGACGGCGCAGGGTTTATCGGGATTTTCAGACATATGATTCTTCCGCTTTCGATCACAGGATTTGTTGTAGTCGCCATTTGGCAGTTCACAAATGTGTGGAATGAGTTCTTATTTGCAGTCACGATGACCACTGCGGAGCATCAGCCAGTGATGGTTGCCTTGCAAAATCTATCGGGCAGTCAAATTGTGCAATGGAACGTCCAAATGGCAGGGGCAATATTGGCCGCATTGCCGACACTCTTGGTCTATATTCTGCTCGGAAAATACTTTGTCAAAGGGCTTCTCGCAGGCTCTGTTAAAGGATGAAACATTTTAGTGTTATCGTTTTCATTTGGTGTACTGAAAGGATTGACTTCTCTTTAGATAGCGTCATAATAAAAGTTGAGACTTGCTAGTTTTCATCAAGCCTTACAAGGATTATCAAAGGGTAGCAAAGGGAGGAGTCATCCTGAATGAAGCAGTCACCAATTTTTTTACTGCCTGAATTGAAGGAGAGAATATGGGGAGGTACAGCCTTAAGAGATCAATTTGGCTATGATATTCCTTCTGATCAAACGGGAGAATGCTGGGCAATTTCTGCTCATCCAAACGGACCAAGTGTCGTGCAAGACGGTCCATATAAAGGGAAAACGCTGATCGAACTATGGGACAATCACAGAGAATTGTTCGGGGGAATAGAAGGCGATCGATTCCCGCTGTTAACCAAAATTTTAGATGCAAACCAGGACTTATCCGTTCAAGTTCATCCAGATGATGATTATGCGGAAAGACATGAAAATGGCGAGCTTGGAAAAACAGAGTGCTGGTATATCATTGACTGCAAAGAAGGAGCAGAAATGATCTATGGGCACAATGCAAGAACAAGAACTGAGCTTGTGACCATGATGAACAGTGGAGATTGGGAAGGTCTTTTACGTCGTGTGAAGATAAAGCCTGGTGATTTTTATTATGTGCCAAGCGGTACCATTCATGCGCTTTGCGAAGGAACGCTTGTCCTCGAAACGCAGCAAAGCTCAGATACCACCTATCGGGTATATGATTATGAACGAAAAGATCAGAATGGCAATGAACGTGAACTTCATTTTGCGCAAGCCATTGATGTCACAACGGTTCCCCATGTAGACGGGTATGCAGATGAATCAGTTGAAACACGCCGTGGGCTGACCATTCGAACGTTTGTTGAAGCAGAGTATTTCTCTGTGTATAAATGGGAAATTGATCAAGCAGTGGAGCTTTCGCAAGATTATTCATTTTTGCTGTGCAGTGTAATTAGCGGGGAAGGGGCTCTAACGCATGATGGACATACATATCCATTGCCTAAAGGAGCTCATTTTATCCTGCCAGCTGAAACAGGAAGCTTCTCAATTGAAGGAACTTGTGAGCTGATTGTATCGCATATATAAAGAAAAAGAGGACTTTGAAGGGGTCCTCTATTTTTCTATTGCATAAATGACTTGAAAGAGTACTTGTTTTTGTCGATAAAGAGATTAGTAGACTATTATGCAAAGTAAGAGAGGGACAGTGAACGTGAAAAAAACCATCAAGATTATGTTACTCGCAGCTGCCTTTGGTATGACAATACAGACGGGCAAAGAAGTGCAAGCAGCCTCCTATGTCGATCAATCCATTTACACGATGAACACCTCAAAGGTATTTACAACAGAATCAGAAGTAAAAAAAGCAGTGGAAACATTGAAGAAGGACAAAAAGTGGACAGCCACTTATCAAACCTCAGGAAACACGTCGACCTATCAGCTCACTGCCTCAGGATATGAGTCACAAGCAGCAGCGAGTGCAAGTGCAGCTGCATTAAAAAAAGAGACGGGTATGAGCGGTACGGTGTCGCCAGTAGGTGACCGCCTTCCATTACAAAAGGTCGTATCTGACCCCGTCAATGATGAAGCTCAGGCGAAAAAGCTCTCACTCGAGCTAACGAAAACATCAGGACTCAATAGCACCTATGAAGTTATCAATCAAAGCAGACCTTCTTATCAGGTCATTTCAGGGACCATTGATTCTGAAACGAAAGTCAAAAATATTCAAACCGAATTACAAAAGCAGGCCGGTGTCACTAGTACATACCAAACTGAAAACAAAGCAGGCACTGTGTATCAGCTGATTTCAGGCGGTATCGTTGGGCAAAGTAAGGCGAATACGATCCTGCAAGGCTTTCAAAAAGAGTCTGGTTTAAAAGCGGTGCTTCAAACGGTGACAGCAGGCAAGCCATATTACATCGTCACATCAGCTACACAAGTGAGCCAGTCAAAAGCACAGACGCTTCTTACCCAGCTCCAAAGAGAAGCGAAGATCAGCGGGAAGATTCAAAAGACAGGCGCTTTAAAAAATGTGTATCGCTTGGAATCAGGCTATTTCAAAGACAACAAACAAGCATCCTCAGCTGCGGCCCAGATTAAGAAACAAACCGGCGCTACAGGGACTGTGCAGCGAGTGGGAAAAACAAAAAATTATATCGTGAAGCTCAATCAACTGAACGATACAGCATACGGAAAAACGGTGGCCTTTTTCAAGAAAAAGAAATGGCGCTACACATCAAAAAAGATCTCTTCTACACAGCCATATCAAGTAGTGACTGGAAACCTATTGGGAGATGATCAAGCGAAAAAAGCAGCAGCTTTCTTCCAAAAGAAAAAGGTATCAGCGACAACGAAAAAAACAGGTAAAGCATCTGACAGCACGTATCGACTTGTCGTCAATCAATCAGCGGAGCAAGCCAAAATAAATAAAGGTGCCGCATATTTAAAAACGCAGAAAGTGACAAGCAGCATTACAACTGGTAAGGGCCAAGCTGTCAGCAAAACGTATAGCCTCAAGACAACACCTGTATATGAGCAAAGTAAAGTCAAGCAGGCTCAAGAGATTATCAAGAAAAATGGCGTTGCCAGCAGTACAAAAACGTTGACAGAAGCGGTTAAACAATACCGGATCACGACAGAGCCGACGGTGAATCAGACTAAACTGAATCAAGCGCTAAGCTATTTAACGAAACAAAAAATGAAAGCAGCTGCTCAAAAAACAGGGACAACTGATTATGGTCAATATCAGATCAAAACAGGTGCCATCTCAACAGCTGCATTGCGCGATCAAGGCATGGCATTTTTCAAAAAACGGAATGAATCAGCTGCCTATCAAACAACAACGAAACCAACCTACAAAATCAACATTACGCAGCAATTCACAGGATTACCAACTGTAAATGCAGCGATTGCTTTTGTGAAAAGTCAATATGGCTGGACAGCTACAGCTGTAAAAATTAAAAATGGCCCAATGGTCATGCAAACGAACTACAACCTCACTGTCAATGAGATGGTGAACAAGCAAATGAAGGTGTCACCACAGACAGATGGTGCAGCCTATGTCTATGCACCATATGTTGACACGGCGACGTCAACTGTGAATACGGACGGCTTAAATGTTCGTTCGACACCTGATTCGAGCTCTGCGAGCAACATCGTGGCGCAGCTGAATAAAGGAGCAAAAGTGAAACAGCTTGGGAAAGAAGGAAACTGGATCAAGATCAGCCTTGGCTGGAGAAATGCAAGCTCAGCAGAGGTGCAAAAATATGTAGACCCAGCCAATATTGCTGAGGGCACTCAATCTTATTTTCAATTTCTGAAACTCTCTGAAGCTGCGAATCTCAATCCGGCAGAAGTCAATTCAAAGATTCTAGCAGGCAAAGGGATTCTTGCAGGTAAAGGACAAGCCTTTATTACGGCAGCGAAAACGTATCATATCAACGAAATTTATCTCATTTCTCACGCGTTGCTTGAAACAGGTAACGGAGGTTCCATTTTAGCGAATGGTACGATGTTTAATGGAAAGAAAGTATATAATATGTATGGCATTGGCGCATACGACAGCAATCCGAATTACCTCGGTGCAAAATATGCGTATGAACAGCAATGGTTCACGCCAGAGGCAGCCATTATTGGCGGGGCAAAATTCATTGGCAACAGCTATATCAATCACGCCACATACAAACAAGATACGATTTATAAAATGCGCTGGTCTAGTTCAGCGACTCATCAATATGCAACAGATATTGGCTGGGCATATAAGCAAGTCACTCGTATGTATAGCTTGTATAACTTACTTGATAACTATACGCTCTATTACGATATCCCGGTTTATAACAAATAAAAAAACGTCCGTGCTTCCTAATGAGAAGCCGGACGTTTTTTGTGTAAGAGCTGCTGTTCAATAAAGAATAAGAGCTGCTCACTGGACCTTCCCTTTGAATATTGATTCCATTCCTCGGCGAAGGTTTTGATTCGTTCTTGGTAATCTGATTCGTTTAGATGAAACAGCTCTTTCAAGAGCATGTCTCGAGTGATACAAGCCTTCCCAGGAATGATGTCCTCATACCGATCGACTAAGCCGCGTTTCTCTCGATAAGTGTCTAAGTCATAAGTGAAGAACAAAACAGGCTTTTCAAGCAGTGCATATTCAAACACAATCGATGAGTAATCTGTGATCAGGACATCGCATGCACAAAGCAATGGATAAAGCGGCTGATCGGACACATCAAATATCCATTCATCGTCTGTTTCCGCCTTCGCTAAATGTTTGACCGCAGGATGAAGCTTGACGAGCAGAATATAATCTCCGTTTAGCTCTGTTTGTAATTGCTTCTTTGAAAAAGGCAGGACAAGACTGTCCATTGCAAAGTCTCGATAGGTCGGTGCATAAAGCAGGATCTTTTTCCCTTTAGGAAAATCATTCGGCTTCAAGGAAGACGGGCGCTGGTCATAGTACACATCCGTCATCGGTACACCTGTTGGTAAAAAACGTTCATCATTCACCCCAAACGAAGACTTAAAAATCTCGCGCATATGATCTGAGCCTGTAACGATATAATCGAAAGACGCATAGACTCGTTTGAACCGTTTGATGTCACGAGGACTTCGTTCCGAATTTGAAGCATCTTCAAGACCGAATTTTTTCAACGCCCCATTGGCATGCCATACTTGAATACAGGTGGTAGAAGGACGTTTTTTGAGTACGCTTGTCATGAGAAAGTAATTATCTGTTACGACAACCTTGCTTTTAAACATCGTGTAAATACATTGAATGAGATGGAGAGGATTTTTTTCATGAAAATAGCGAAATGACAGATGAGATTCGTCCTTTTCTATCGCAGAAGCATGCTTCGTATAGAGGACAGTAAGCTTCATCGTCATGTTCGCCTGTTGTTGATAAGTATCAATAAGAGCAGCTGCATTCTCTTGAAATGAAACAAGCAGCGTCACCTGGTTTTCCCGTGGTTTCACGCCGCTCATCAGCCATCCAATAAAAGAAACGAAAGCTGCATAGCTTGAAATGATCATTGAGCGTATATTTATCATTGGTCAGTCTCTCACAGCTGCTTCGTCTGATCCTTTACTTGCTCAGGATAGTAACGTTTTTTCCCTTTGTTTTCTTTCAATACGGCAAAAGCGTATTTAGGAATATTCAACATTCGTTTCCATCTCCATGGATTCACAATAAGTCTGTACAGCCATTCTGTATTTGTTTTAATCATCCAGCGTGGTGCACGCTTCACTGTTCCGCTAAATACATCAAAGCTTCCGCCTAAACCGATGCAAACAGCCTGCGGGAATAAATGACGGTATTCATAAATAAAGTTCTCCTGATTTGGATAACCTAAAGCAACGAACACCATATCTGCTTTCGAGCGAGCGATTTGTTTTGCTACGAAACGTTTATCGGCTTGATAACCGTCACAGCTGCCTGCAATGACCACATTTGGATATTCCGTATCAATTCGCTGTTTAACAGCCTCAAGCACTTCTTTTTTCGCCCCATATAAAAAGATACTTTTAGACTGCTTGTTTGCTAGATCAAGCATAGACATGAAGACATCAAAGCCAGCAATTCTTGACTTCAGCGGACTTTGTGTCAAACGTGACATTAAGACGACGCCTACACCATCCGGCAGCACATAATCCGCAGAAGAGACAACTTGATGATACGTCTGATCCTTCATAACAGCATAGCCAATCTCTGGATTGACAGTCGCAATCATGGCGCCTCTTCTTTGAGAAATATGATGGTGATTCATATAGCTAATAAATTCATCTAGGTCGCCATTTACATAAGAAAGGTTAGAGACCACTTCTGTTTGCATTGTTTAGACCTCCTTTTTCATCTTGTTATCTATGAACGTTCATTGTAAATTCATTCTTCGTCTACTCATCATTTTATCACAGATGCTCCATGAAATATTAACAATAACTTTACAAACCTTTAAATTTCATGACATTTTCATCAATTCATAAGGAGGCTGCTGCGAAAAACATTGATTCTTCGGACTTTCGCTTCTGCGCCCAATAAATTGGAAATAGTTTGTCTTTACATCTGCTTAACGTTTGATGGGCGCTGTGATATAATGAGGTTCCGAAGAGCGAAAAAATACGAACGAAGATCATAGGATTACGGATAAACGTTACTGCATGAAAGCAGTTGAATAAGGAATGAAGAAAGGAGTTCATGTTTGCGATGAAGAAAGTTATTACTTACGGTACATTTGATTTATTACACTGGGGGCATATTAAGCTGCTCGAACGTGCAAAGCAGCTTGGAGATTACTTAGTGGTGGCCATTTCGACAGATGAGTTTAACTTACAAAAATCAAAAAAGGCTTATCATAGCTACGAGCATCGAAAGCTCATTCTTGAAACGATTCGTTATGTAGACGAAGTCATTCCAGAAAACAACTGGGATCAAAAAGTCCGTGACGTGCAAGAGCACGATATTGATGTGTTTGTCATGGGAGATGACTGGGAAGGTAAATTCGATTTCTTAAAAGAGCATTGCGAAGTCGTGTACTTGAAAAGAACAGAAGGCATCTCGACAACACAAATTAAGGAAGAAATTGCTGGACTTTAATAGATCAAAAAAAGTACTTCTTATCTTTTGGTGAGAAGTGCTTTTTCATGTAAAATACAATGAGCAAGTTATCATTATTTTTAAGGAGAGCTTCCTTTGTTTCAAAATTGGATGAAGAAAAAAGTTGAACACACATTGGATCAACCTGAACAACATGAAACAATGACATCAGTTGACATGCCTGATATGGACTACTACTTTATCATGGGTGATGTACCAAAACAGGATGAGCACTTAACGAAGTCTTTAAAAGCAAGATTAAAGCCATTGGCTGACAAACATAAACGTAATGCCATTTTAACTTTGAATTATGATGCAAATGTGAAAGAACATATTCATAGCTTGGAGGAGACCCTTCTGCACCAAGTTGACATCTTGAATGTATTTGAGCACTATATTCTACCGGAAAGCGGAAGTAAAAGGCGTTACTCGGAATTTATCATCGGTACATCTTTTCAATCGATCAATGAAGCAGTGATGCCAGCAGAAGAATCAACAGTGCAGGTGACGAGATATGAACTGCCATCTTCCCCTATTTGTTATATTGATCAATATAATGAAGAGCAGGAATTAGTAAAGAGGGAAGAGTACAATTGGCAGGGCGTTTTGTGCAGAGTACAAAGCTTTGTTCCTCATACAGGTGCCCTATACTTGGAAGAACTAATCAATGACGATGGCAATATCTATATGGAGATCATCTACCCTGGAGATACAAAAAAGAATCCAGTGCGGCATATTAATTGGTATAAAAAAACAGGAATTCAAACTTTTACAAAGAAGACAGATATAAAGCAACGATGGTTATCTAGTATTCAAACACAAAATGACCGTTTGAAACTGATGATTACAGAAGACCGGGATCAAGACCGTCACCTGTTTAAAATCAATCAGCCCGAAACAACGTATTACGCTGCATTTGTACATGACGCACATTATGAAGAAGATCCGCATCAACTCAATTCTCAATATGAAGAATTATTTAAACAAATAAGAAAACAGCAAGTGGATGCCGTCTTCTTTGGAGATACTAAGCATAAGGTAGATGTTGAGAAGGTATTGGGAGAACAAGCCTATTTTTATCTTGTGCCTTCTGATGAAATGTCTCTTTGGAATACAAGGCTACATCATATGCTCGAAAATCGTGAGCGTAAAGATGAACTGAGAAGGATCGTGGACCGCATGAAATGGGTTTTGCGTGATCTAAGCGCTGAACATCATGTTCTTCATCTTCAGCTTGAGCTGAAGGACGAAATGAGTCATGCAGATCATGTGCAAATCGATTTCGCAGGATATGATCGAGTGAATGGAGCTGAAATCATATCTCAAACAATCGATGAAAACCATCAAGTCAGCTTCCCAATTGGGCATTTTCAAACAAAGAAAAACATTGAAACCAATCAAACAAAATACGTTGATTTTTACATTCGTTTTAAAACAGAAGAACTTCAGGAAGTTTTGCAGCGTCTAGAAGTAGAGGAAGAGCTGCTCACCAATAAACCATCGTCAATCGATGGGTGGTCGTATCAAACGAAACAAGGAAACTATTCTTGGAAAGTAAAATAATGTGACAACACAACGGTAAGATTTCTGAACAGAGGAGATTAACGATTAATGATTGAAGAGGGAATTCATAAGAAGAGTGTCGTTGAAGGGTTAAAAAATCATCATGAGAAACTAGAAATGCTTATTCGCATCGACGATGACATGCCATTAACAGATAGAGAATTTTATTTGTTTATGAGGGAAAGGGTATCAAAACAAGAGCTTTTCCTTCCGCTTGTTCATCAAGAAGACAATCTATTCAAATTGGTATTGAGTGAACCATCGCTTCCGCTTGCATTAGAGCAGGGTCAGACATACAACCTGTATGTGACGGACTATCTGAGTGCAAACAAAGAAGAGGATGAGGACGAGCTTGAGGACTCAACCTATGATTCTGATTCGGAAGAAGAGGAAGAAGAACTTAAAGAAACGGATCATGCCGAAGTAGAAGAGAAGACGTCATACTATAAACGCCGTTTAAAAATGGAAATAGAGAAGCCAGAGCTGACTTATTTAGAAAATAAAGACGCGATGCTGTATGTCATCCCGTATCGTACGGATAAAGGAAATGCATCGTTTAAAATCAAGCGTGAGCTAAAGGTTGTGAAATTCAATCATATCGAGCTCAGCAAAGAATGTACGTTATCTTTATCTGGTTATGCAGGCGTTCTCAGTGCAGAGCATCCTTATGAAATCAAGGAAGTAAAGCTTCTAGTGAAGAGAAATGGCGAAGAGCCAATTGAGCATCGCTTTCCGGTAAATATGACCCCAATAAAAGATGAAGTGGTCAAATACCGTGATGATCAACAGGTACCTCAGCTTTATCAATTTCTAGCAGAAGTTCCTTTAGAGGAATTGACCTATTCGTTAAACAAACGTTTTGTATATCGTTTCTATTTTGAATTTATTTGCGATGTAGGTGGAGTAGAGGAGACTTTAACGACCACTTCTTTAGTCCTTGGAGATCGCTCAAACAAACTCAAAGGGCTTGTTCAAATTCATAAAAGAAATGATGTACCGATTCGATATGAGGTGTATCGAAAGAAAAAAAGACAAACGCTTGGTATTCGAATTAATGATTATACAATGAAAACACGTGCGAAGTACTATGTCAAAAGCAAGTGGAAGAAGTTCAAAAAGCAAATCGGTAAAATCAAAAAAGTCCGTAACCGTCTTGTAACAAGGACCTTTAAAACGACCTTTCAGCTGGCGAGCAAGCTGTCTGTGAAAAAGAAAACCGTTATGTTTGAAAGCTTTAATGGAAAACAATTTAGCTGTAACCCACGTGGGATCTATGAGTATATGAAAGAAAATCATCCTGAATATACGTTGATCTGGAGCGTGAAAAAAGGGCACGAAGCACCGTTTAAGGAAAAGGATATTTACTATATCAATCGTCTGTCATTGAAATGGATTTTTGCGATGGCAAGAGCTGAGTATTGGGTCGTCAACAGCCGTTTGCCGCTGTGGATTCCAAAACCAGAGCATACAACATACTTGCAGACATGGCACGGTACGCCGTTAAAACGACTGGCGATGGATATGGACGAGGTGCATATGCCTGGAACAAACACGAAAAAATACAAAAAGAATTTCACGAAGGAAGCGTCGAATTGGGATTATCTCATTTCACCAAATGCTTACTCGACTGAAATCTTCACACGTGCCTTCCAATTTCAAAAGACCATGATTGAGTCAGGATATCCGAGAAATGACTTCCTTCACAATCAAAACAATGAAGAAACGATGAGAGCACTCAAACAAAAAATGAACCTGCCGCTTGATAAAAAATTAATCTTATACGCTCCGACATGGAGAGACGATCAATTTTATAAAAAAGGGCAGTACAAATTTGATTTAGACCTTGATTTGCATGAGCTGAGAGCCGCTATCGGAGACGACTATATCATCATTCTGCGTATGCACTATCTAGTCGCTGAAAACTTTGATTTAGGACCATATGAAGGCTTTGCCTATGACTTCTCTCATTACGAAGATATTAGGGATCTTTATATGATTTCTGATCTGCTCATCACTGACTACTCATCTGTATTCTTTGATTATGCAAACCTTAAACGTCCGATGCTATTCTATGTGCCAGACATCGAAACATATCGTGACAAGCTGAGAGGCTTCTACTTCGACTTTGAACAGGAAGCACCTGGACCTCTTGTGAAAGAAACAGCCAGCGTCATTGACTGGGTAAGAGAAACAGAACAGCCAACCTTTACTTTGCCAGCTTCATTCGCACCGTTTTATGAAAAATTCTGCTATTTAGAGAGTGGGGAGTCTTCGAAGCGTGTGGTGGAAGTAGTGTTTTCTGAAAAATAGTTTAAAAAGTACCGTTCTTCCCCTTTTGAACGGTACTTTTTTGTGTTTTTTATTCCAATGTACACATATTTAAAAGTTATGGTAAAAATAAAAAAACATAGAATTTTAACAGTAAACATGCTAAATTTAGATAAGATTATCCGGTAATGTAAATTTGCTGAAAATAATATAGAGGTGCTTCAATGTACAAACTTTATCATAATTTTTTAGAAATTCTTAATTTAGATGAACACAAGTTAGTTATATATATTGATAACATAGAGAAGTTGTGCACTTTTGAATTTGAAGAGCTAAATGTAAATGAATCAAAGTGGATTTGCGAAATTGATGTAAAGGATCAGATGATTTTTGAATCCACAATAGACAATTCTAATGAAATGATCTATCTCTATGCGAAGGATCATCACTTATATATTGTCAAAGAAAGCTCAGACATGGTCCAGCGAGATCAAGTACTTCCCATTGAAATTAATAATCAATTCGAGGATATCTTTGTCAAGCAATTAGGGTTAGATCGCTATGGCTTATACAGCGGCGAAGAGGAACTGTTATTATTTTCAGGGCTACTGAATGTAGATGAGATCAATCGGAATTATAAAATAGATTTGCCCATTAAAGAGGTAGATAGACGATTTGTGGATATCTCCTTTATCGGATACAGTATTTTCCATTTTGTGATTACCTATGATTGTCAGAATAAGGAGCTAAATGTAAGGAAAATTTTGTTTGATGTGATGCAGGAACATAAAGATATTGAAGTGACTGTGAATAATCGTAATCAAATCAAAATATCAAATAAAGTGACGGATCAAAAGAAAATCGTCAACTTTAGACTCGTTCCTAGATATCAGCCGCTAAAAGTTTTTGGTAAAGATACCTTGGAGCAGTTCAAAGATGACAATATTCTCAATATCTTGGTGATTAATAAGCAAAGATATTACATCTATGTCAGAACGAATGGCGTTTACTTAGTGAGAGGAAACCCATATCTCGTTACAAAACATACGTCGAGATTACGCATCTTTAGTATGTTTAATAGTTTTTATGTTTATGGAAGATTGACGCATTATGCGTATAATTCAGACCAAAAATATGAATATCTTTACATTAGAAACTCTGAGCACCAGCTGGCGAAATTTATAAGACCATTTAGAAAGATTAAATTCTTGAAAAGATATGGTTTCTTTAAAATTTCGTTAAACGATCTTGATTTAGATAGCAGAATCCACAATAACTTGTTTGTAGGAAATGATCACCGAATTATCCATAGTTTAAGGTTGAGAAAGAGGGATAAAAAGGTCAAAACATATATCACGAAAAAGAATGGGGACAAGCTGCAAGTCCTAAGAACCAATCTATTTGGAAATGTGACATCAACCATTATTCCTTATTCACAGGAATATTCTTTATTTAGTAAAGTGAAAATAAAAATAGCGAGTATCCTATCATCATTCTATAAAGACAAAAAGTATCGTGTGAATTTGTTTTTTGAGAAAAAGAGTGATAAAGCAGATGAATCAGCTATTAGAGTGTATGACTATGTACAGGAAAATTGTCAAACAGACTCAAAAAATTACTTTATTCTTAATAAGAAATCAAACGCATATCCAGCATTGAAAGCGAAATATGGAAAGGGTATCATACCGAAATACAGTCTCAGACATTATTTAAGTATATTTAATGCCAGTTATTTTATATCAAGTGAATTATCTAACCATGTTCTGAATGATAGGTTGTATATTGACCATCTCAGAGAGAGAATCATGAGTGTCCCACTCGTCTTTTTACAGCATGGCATTATGTTTGCTAAACCGGTTGATAATCCAATGGCCTTTGGATTCCATAAAGACAAGAATCAATACAATATTTATAAATCAGTCATCAGCTCTGAATTAGAGGCCGGTGAATTTTATAAAATGAACTATGATCGTGAGGATTTGATTTTGACAGGTCTGGCAACCTTTGATCATGCCAAATTAGTAGACGGTGCAGATAAGATCGCCTTTATGCCAACTTACCGATATTGGGAAGAGGGACTTATTTATACAAATAGAATTGAAGAAACATCTTACTATAGAGTTCTAATCAAAATCATCAAAAGCTTTGAAGAAGCAGGTCTTCTTGATCGTCTGTTAATTGTACCGCATAACAAATTTTCACAGTACGTTTATCAAAATCTGCCTCAGTATAAACATATTATTTCTGATAACCCATCGGAAGCGCTAAAAGTGTCAAAAGTGTTTATTACTGATTATTCATCTGCTATTTATGATGCACAATATAGAGGTGCCTACCCTATTTTTTATTGGGAAGAAAAAGATTACTTGATTAGACAGTATAAGGCGATTCCTCCTGTAAACGATGAAAATGCACCAGGACCGATAGCATATAATACACAAGAGCTGATTCGAATCGTGAAACATGCGATCGATTGTCAGTATGTTGTGGAAGATGAATATAAAGAAAAATACCTGAAAATCAACAGCTTTAACGATAATCAGAATACGAAAAGAATTACGGATTTCTTAAAAGAACACCAAATTATCTAATATGTGAGGACCCTCTGAATCAACGATTGAAAGGATTCAGGGGGTTTTTGTCTTCTAGTTTGACGTGCATGACTTTTGTTATAAGATGAAATGTGCATCGTTATCTGTTACAATTATGAGCGGTGCTTTTTAAAAAAGTAATCCCAAAAACTTATATCTAAGGAAGATTAGAATGAACGCAATGTTGACGATATTAAAGGAGCAAATCAGCTCATTTCCGCTGATTATGCGACTTGCTGTTTATGAAACAAAATCAAAATATCAGATGAATTATTTAGGTGTTTTATGGCAGTTTTTAAATCCATTGATTCAAATGCTGGCTTACTGGTTTGTTTTTGGTCTGGGAATTCGCGGAGGACAGCCAATTGTCATTGGAGGGATGGAAGTTCCGTTTATCATTTGGATGCTGGCTGGATTAATCCCTTGGTTCTTCATTAGTCCGACGATACTTGATGGATCAAACAGTGTGTTTAAACGTATTAATATGGTATCGAAAATGAATTTCCCGATTAGTGCGCTGCCGTCTGTAGTGATTATGTCCAACTTGTTCAGCTACTTTGTCATGATGGGTGTCTATCTGATTGTGCTGATTTCCTATGGCATATATCCTGATGCGCACTGGCTACAATATATATACTATCTTATTTGTATGATCGCGTTTATGTTTTCGTTTAGTTTGTTTAATTCCACGATTAGCGTACTCGTGAGAGACTATCAATTTCTTTTACAATCAGTGACACGTTTACTTTTCTTTTTGCTACCGATTTTTTGGAATATCTCAGAGAAGCTCACTGGAGACAAAGCATGGATCGGGGATATACTAAAATTGAATCCTCTTTTCTACATTATTGATGGTTTTAGAAATAGCTTGTTAAAGGGAGAATGGTTCTTCCATGATGTGAAATATACGCTTTATTTTTGGCTGATCACGCTACTTCTTTTAACAGTCGGTTCATTGCTTCATATGAAATTTAGGGATAAATTTGTCGATTTTCTTTAAAAAGTAAGGAGATTATACGATGAAACTAAAGGTTTCGTTTCGAAACGTATCCAAGCAATACGTCCTATATAAAAAGCAGTCAGATAAGATTAAAGGGCTGTTTTTTCCTAATAAAAATGAAAAAGGTTTCTTTGCTGTTCGTGATGTGTCCTTTGATGTATATGAAGGCGAGACGATTGGTTTTGTAGGGATCAACGGATCTGGAAAATCAACGATGTCGAATCTTCTTGCGAAAATCATTCCACCGACAAGTGGTGAAGTTGATATGGACGGTCAGCCTTCGTTAATTGCCATTGCGGCAGGGCTAAACAACCAATTAAGCGGGAAAGACAACATTCGCCTCAAGTGCTTGATGATGGGGCTGACGAATAAAGAGATAGACGAACTATATGAAAAAATCGTAGAGTTTGCGGATATTGGTGACTTTATTGAGCAGCCTGTGAAAAGCTATTCAAGCGGAATGAAGTCACGTCTTGGCTTCGCCATTTCAGCGCATATCGATCCAGATATCTTGATTATTGATGAAGCGTTGTCTGTTGGTGACCAAACCTTCTATCAAAAATGCGTGGATCGAATCACAGAATTTAAAGAACAAGGGAAGACGATCTTTTTTGTCAGCCATTCCATTAGCCAAATTCAAAAAATCTGTGACCGAGTGGCTTGGATGCATTATGGTGAGCTTCGTATGTTTGATGAGACGAAGAAGGTCGTGAAAGAGTATAAGGAGTTTGTTGAATGGTTTAACAAGCTTTCTAAAAAAGAAAAAAAAGAATATCAATTGAAACACAAAGAAGGTCGCAAAGGTGTACAAAAAAAGACAGAGAAGGTGTCTCGATATGATGAGAACGGAAAACGACGTTCCTTTTTTGGACCAGCCTTTCAAGTGACGATAATAGCTGTTTTAACGATTTTACTTGCCTTATCGATGTTTTCGGATCGTCCACTTCGTACACTGGCGACGTTTGGCGCCATCCCAGCAGATAAGACAGAATCGCCTCAGTCAAAGAACCAGCTAACAAAAGGGGCGCCTGATATGAAAAAGATGGATCGACAGACGCTTGTCACGGCAGATCCACTCACGGTGTACAAAGATCAAGCCATGAAAAAGAAGGCAGGTGTCACTTTGCCATTCGGACAAGAAGTACAAGCTGTCGCTGAAAATAAACAAACCGTTCAAATCAAAACAGCATCAGAGACGTATTTTGTCAAACCTGAAGGGCTTCAACCTGCAGAGGAATTAAAGTCTTTATCCATTGGACCTGGACAGTTCAACTCGTATGTATCGCCCGCATCTGCTGGCTCGTATGAGTATTTACTTTCTTTCCTCGGAAAAGAAAAATCGGTGCTTAAGCAAAAAATGCAGACGCTGAGCTCGATCAAAAGTGATCAAGGCGGTACGATCGAGCGATTGACCACAGAGAAAACTGACTATGTCATTCAAAATGGTCAAGCAAATGCTATTGTCTTTCATGAGGTGATGCCGATCTCTCCTTCGACACTTGGACTGACAGAACAGAAGGTTTGGATGAATGAGAAACAAACGAAATTCGCAGTAAAGGGCGAAAGCAATCTGTTTGTCATTGATAATGAACAGCATACACTGACGATTTCAGTGATGAAATAAAAAGCTGCCGATTCCGACAGCTTCAGCGTGTAGACAAACCCTCGCATTCGTTGTCAGGTCTGCGCGCTGGTGCTCACGAATATTCAGCCAGTGCTCGCCCTTCCTAGACTTCAAAGGTTTTCTATCACGCTGAAAAGAAGACAAAGTGCTAAAATAAAAATCATTTTAGCACTTTGTCAACAATCTAAAGCTGCCGATTCCGGCAGCTTTTTTTAATTCACTTCTTCTTTTTCGAGAAGCTGTTTCATAAATGGAATGAGTTTCTTTTTCAGATCCTCATCTTGAAGGGCAAACTCGAGAGTTGTCTCGATGAAGCCTTGCTTCTCACCGACATCGTAGCGTTTTCCTTCGAAATCATAGGCGAATACACGCTGGATATCATTCAGCTTTTGGATGGCATCTGTCAGTTGAATTTCCCCGCCTGCACCAATTTCTTGCTGATCAAGGTACATAAAGATCTCTGGCGTGAAAATGTAACGTCCTAAGATGGCTAGATTGGATGGTGCTGTACCTTGCGGCGGCTTTTCCACAAAGTTTTTCACTTGGTAGCGGCGTCCTTCTTGTGTAAGAGGGTCGATGATCCCGTAGCGATGCGTATCGCTGTCTGCTACCTGCTGAACACCAATCACAGATGAAAGGGTCTTTTCGTATTCATCCATCAGTTGGCGAAGCCCCGGTGTTTCCGCTTGAACAATATCATCACCTAATAAAACGGCGAATGGCTCATCACCGATAAAATTGCGTGCGCACCAAACAGCGTGTCCAAGTCCTTTAGGTTCCTTTTGACGTATGTAATGAATGTCAGCAATGTTAGAGGATTTTCTCACCTTCTCTAAAAGCTCGCTCTTCCCTTTTTCCTCTAGGTTGCGCTCTAGCTCTGGTGCAAAATCAAAATGATCCTCAATGGCTCTTTTTCCTTTTCCAGTGACGATAATAATGTCTTCAATTCCTGATTCAACAGCTTCTTCAATAATATATTGAATGGTTGGTTTATCAACGATTGGCAGCATTTCTTTAGGCATAGCTTTTGTTGCAGGGAGGAAACGTGTCCCAAGACCTGCAGCTGGTATAATGGCTTTACGTACTTTTTTCAATGAACTTTGCACCTTCCTTACATAGATAACCGATTTAATCACTCAATGTTTGTTCGTGGTCGTCTGTTTAAAGTGTAACTTACAAATCATAGGAAAGACAAATGATTTCACTAAAATGAATTTTAGATAATTCATATTTTATATGTTAAATGTAAAGGAAAGAGAAATTTAACGTTAATTCAATGTAAATTTCTTTTTTTATACCATTAAATTTATCCTCCAAATTGTGTATAATTGAAAGTACTATACTAGGAAAGAGGATTAAACAAGTGAAAAAACTAAATGTAATGACTATTTTCGGTACTAGACCTGAAGCGATCAAAATGGCACCACTTGTCCTTGAATTAAATAAACATCCACTGATAAATTCGATTGTCACTGTGACAGCCCAGCACAGAGAAATGCTTGATCAAGTTCTTGAGGCTTTTTCAATTACGCCAGATCATGATTTAAACATCATGAAGCAGCGCCAGACATTATCTGAAATCACATCAAATGCACTGTTAAAGCTAGACCAATTATTCCAAGAAGAAAAACCTGATATTGTCCTTGTCCATGGGGATACTACAACAACCTTTGCAGGAAGCTTGGCAGCATTTTATCACCAAATTTCAGTTGGGCACGTCGAAGCAGGATTGAGAACACACAATAAGTATTCGCCGTTCCCAGAGGAATTGAACCGTCAAATGACAGGCACTATTGCCGATATTCATTTCTCTCCTACAGAGGAAGCGAAGCAGAATCTTTTAATTGAAAATAAAAAAGAAGAGACCATTTGTGTGACAGGGAATACAGCGATTGATGCCCTGCAAACTACAGTTACTGAGCATTATCAGCACCCTATTTTAGAGAAAATAGGCACGGATAAAATGATTTTGTTAACGGCCCACCGCAGAGAGAATCTCGGCCAGCCGATGAAAAATATGTTTAGAGCCATTAGACGTGTTGTAGAAGAGTTTGAAGATGTTCAGGTCGTTTATCCTGTTCATTTAAACCCTGCCGTACGTGATGCAGCTCAGACAGAATTTAGCGGTCTCGATCGTGTACACTTAATTGAACCGCTTGAAGTCGTTGATTTCCATAACTTTGCTGCCGCTTCGCACTTTATCTTAACGGATTCTGGCGGTGTACAAGAGGAGGCGCCTTCTCTAGGGAAGCCAGTTTTAGTGCTCCGTGATACAACAGAACGTCCAGAAGGCGTGAAAGCAGGCACACTTAAGCTTGCAGGTACGGATGAAGAGACCATTTACAAAATGGCTAAAGAGCTGCTAGTAGATCAGAA
Organism: Bacillus sp. FSL K6-2431; assembly: GCF_038005165.1. Classification (NCBI taxonomy): domain Bacteria; kingdom Bacillati; phylum Bacillota; class Bacilli; order Caryophanales; family Bacillaceae; genus Bacillus; species Bacillus sp. FSL K6-2431. The sequence goes on from NZ_JBBOSQ010000001.1 coordinate 2,611,752, forward strand.
GGAGTATGACAGCATGTCGAAGGCGTCTAACCCTTATGGTGACGGACAAGCATCGAGACGAATTGTCGAGGAGCTCCTCCATCGATTTGGATTAAGTGAAGAAAAACCTGCCCCATTTAAATCATAAAAAAAGAAGACAAAGAGCTAAAATAAAAACCATTTTAGCCCTTTGTCAACAATCTGAGACTACATTCATGTAGTCTTCTTTTTTTACTGCTCCAAACTGTCCTTCAATTCCTTCTTCACTTTAGCCAAACTGCTATCATCAAGCTGATAATAATAGATATTATTGATGCGTGCTCCCGTTCCTTTCAGCTCGTGCTGCTTCACACGCTGTCTTGCGTCACGGTAGTCATTCATCATCGTCCACATATCATCAAATGACATATTAGTCTTCATATTGTTTTCCACGACTTTGAACATATCGCCGAACTTCGTAATAGATGAAATGTTTGCCCCTTTAGCAATGATGCCTTCAATGACTTGACGCTGCCTTTGCTGACGTCCGAAGTCACCCTTTGGATCTTGTTTTCTCATCCTTGTGTAGGCGAGGGCTTGATCGCCATTTAGATTAATTTCTCCTGTACCAAATGAATGACCATCATAGCTGAAAGCAAATGTGCTGTTCACTGTAATGCCGCCAAGTGTATCGACAATATCCTTAAAGCTTTCCATATTGACTTTCACGAAGTAATCAACAGGTACATCAAGCAATTCCTCTACAGTATCAGCTGCCATTTGTGTGCCGCCGAATGCATAGGAGTGGTTGATTTTATCCATTGTGCCTTTTCCGACAATTTTCGTATACGTATCACGCGGGATACTCACCATCTCAGTCGTTTTGGTTTTTGGGTTAACGGTCATGTATATTAATGTATCCGCACGGCCGCGGTCATTTTTTCTTTCATCAACACCCATGACTAAAATAGAAATCGGGTCTTTCTTATTTAAATCGACATCTTTGTCACGCTTATCTGACTTCTTTAAATTCTCCTGAATGCCTGCCACGGTTGATGCTGCTGTATTCCAAAGATGATATGCATATCCGCCAGTTGCTAATACGAATAAGCCAATAATCGATAAAACAATCCAAAGAACCTTTTTCTTCTTTCGTTTTCTTTCAGCTCTCATAATGTCCCTCACCTTTTCTATGATTCTTCCATGATTATAGGTTTACGAATCTTGATAAACAAGTTATTTTTTTACTCTGAACCTAGATATAGACGTTGTAACAAAAAAAAGGTTTCAAAAAACCTTAAATTTACCTTAAAATATTAAGTTATAAGACGATACAAAGACATGAGGTGAAAAAAATGAAGAAAATCGTCGTTTTACCGTTCTTAATACTACTACTTGGTATCGTGCTCACAGCATGTGGAACGGCTGAGCAGTCCTCGGGAGAAAACAACACAAGCAGTTCAACTCCTCAGGTGCTGGAAGAAAAAGCTGAATTTATTGGAATGGCTGATGCACATACAGTCGAAGTGAAAAAAGTGAATACGACCTTAAGCTATGAATTTACGGATAATTTTAAAGATGTGTTAAATGAATTCAAACCAGGAGACAAAGTAGAAATCTCTTACTTTATCAATGACAGTGGTCAAAAGGAAATTCAAAAGATTGAAAAACAGAAGTAAAAAAGATGGGCGGGATGAACAAAATTGAAGAAAACAGGCTTTACACTTATTGTTCTCATGACAATGACTCTACTAATCGCACCCTTTCAGTCTGCCATGGCTAGCTCGACAATTTCAGTGAAATTGTCTAATTATATCGGAAATAAAAAAACGATGGATCTATCCACAGCTGGAGAATACAAGCTGTCAGGATCGAATGTGGCTGTCACGAAAAGATATGATGGCAAAAATCGATACGAAGTTGCCAATAGCATCGCATCTGCCGGCTGGAAGAATCCATCAACAGTTGTCATTGTGAGCCGTGATGCATTTGATCATGCCATTTCTGTATCACCGTTAGCTTACAAACTAGGCGCACCCATTTTGTATACAAACATTGAAAAACTAACAAAAACAACTGAAAACCAGCTGAAGAAAATGAAGCCGGATAACATCCTGATCGTTGGTAACACGAAAAGTATTTCAACAGCTGCTGAGAAATCTATTAAAAAGTATGGGAAAGTCAGACGCATTAGTGGAAAAGACAAGTTTGAAATCTCCCAAAAAATTGCTAAAGAAATGGGTAACTATAAGCAAGCTGTCGTTGTCGGTGGAAACTCATTTATGAATGGGATTGCGATTGCATCCTATGCATCGAGAAAGGGATACCCAATCCTGTTAACAAAAAAAGATTCCATTCCGTCTTACAAGCTGCCAAGCAAAGTCATCATCATCGGCAGTACGAAAAGTACGGGACAAAAAGTAGAGAATCAAATTAAAAAAACGTCACAGGTAACAAGAATCAGTGGTGCCAATCGCTATGAACTCTCTGTGAATATAATGAAGAAATTAAATATCAATGCAGATAAAGTTTATTTGGCAAAAGCCTCTAGCTATATTTATGCTATGCCACTGTCTCAATTGGCTGCAAAGTCTAATAGTACTGTTGTGTATGTGAAACCGGATTCTGTCACAGCGTCACTAAAAAAACTGCTGAAAGAAAAGGGTACATATGCTTATCACCTTGCTGGTAGCACAAGTGCGATTAAAGATAGCTTGAAGAACTCATTAGCCAAACAAGTCTATCTGAAAAAAAATCAAAACTACCAATTGAATATTTCTAACGGAAAAATTTCATTAAAAGGCATAAAGACGTATAACAATGTAAGAGTTGTTCCTGAGAAATATTCAACGAAAAATATCCTTCAAATTGCAGGGAAGCCTTACCTAGGCAGCGTCAATTTTGCAATTGAATCAGGTTATATCAGGCCGACTCTCGAAAATATTCCATTTGAAGACTATCTAAAAGGCGTGGTACCAAATGAAATGCCTGCAAGCTGGCATGTTGAAGCGCTAAAAGCACAGGCAGTGGCCGCTAGAACGTATTCAGTGAAAAGTATTGGAAAAGTCGTACCTGATACAACTGCCTTCCAAGTATATGGAGGATATAACTGGTACACAAATTCGACAAAAGCTGTCGATGCCACAAAAGGGAAAGTACTGAAATACAACAATCAGCTCATTTCAGCCACCTATTATTCTAGTAATGGCGGATATACAGAGGCAAGTGAAGAAGTGTGGGCAAATGCACTGCCGTACTTAGTGGCCAAAAAGGATACAAAAGATCCGATCAATGCATGGACATTAAAACTCTCTAAAAAACAGCTAGGCACAACATTGACTGCTAGTACAGCAGCATCTCAGTGGTCTAAGGCAAAAGAGACAAATGCAACGGATCTTGCTGGTCTCAAATCATGGCTGCTCAAAAACAAAGAAACAGCTGCATCTGATATGAAGATTGCATCCATCTCAAGCCTGACGTTCTCAGGAAAAACAAAAGGACAACGTGCGAAGACGGTATCAATCAAGCTGACATATCATCTGAAAAATAAAACAGGCACATATGCAGTAAACAAAAGTACAACGGCAAGTATGAAGATGACCGAGTTTAGATCCATCATGGGCGCAACAAAGGTGAAGAGCACATTTGCGTCAGTCAAAAACAATACAAATGACTTTACGATTTCAGGAAAAGGATATGGTCACGGCATTGGCATGAGCCAATACGGTGCCAAAGCTAGAGCAGAATCTGGAAACTCATATTCTTCCATACTTTCGTTCTACTATCCAGGTACAAAACTAACAAACTATTAAAGGGTTAAAGGAGGACATAGATGATGCGCTCAATCATGAAAACAGCCATCCTCAGCCTCATCGCCATTTTCGTTATTGTTCCAACAGCTTTAGCAGATAATTCAGTCTCACGAATTGATGGCGGAAGCAGATATGCTGTAGCAGCAAACGTAGCGAAAAAGGGATGGGGAACTGCAAGTACAGTCGTAATAGTAGGGAAAACTGCGTATGCAGATGCCACAGCAGGGATTCCACTTGCACACCAAAAAAATGGACCAGTTCTTTATACAAACAGTAAGAGTCTTTCAGGTGATACGAAAAAAGCCCTAAAGGCTTTAAAAACAAAGACAGTGATCGTTTTAGGCAGTACATCAAGTGTGTCAAATAACGTAATCAATGAAGTGAAGAAGATGGGCATCTCTACACAACGTATTTCAGGAAAAAATCGATATGAGCTATCTGCAAATATCGCGAAGAAAATGAAAAAGCCAGCAGGCGTCGTTGTCGTTGAAGGTTCCTTCTATGCTCATGGGATTGCAATTGCACCGGTAGCAGCACAAAAAGGTTTCCCGATTCTCTACACAGATAAAAAGGGACTTCGTTCTGAAATCGCATCTGTTGCAAAAGCAAGCAATGTCAAACAAACCATTGTAGTCGGCGGAGAAAATTACGTCACAAAAGCAGCTTATAATCAATTGAAATCTCCAACACGAATTAAAGGCTCCACTCGTTATGACGTTGCCGCTAATATTGTGAAAAAGTATAATATGAGCACGAACAATACCTATGTAGGAAGAGGGTTTGGCTACGCCACTTCATCTTCTGCTGCAGGGATCGCAGCGAAGCAAAACAAAGCATTGCTTCTAACGAATGAAAAAACATTACCAAAAGTAACAAGAGCAACCATTAGCAGTAAAAAAATCACCAAATTCACTGTCGTAGGCAGTGCAAATACGGTGACACCAACTGTCGTGAATCAATTGAAAAACCCTGTCGTCGGGAAAAAAGTATTCATTGACCCAGGTCATGGCGCACATGATTCAGGAGCTGTAGGCTACGGGTTATATGAAAAGAACTTGAATTTAGATGTAGCCAAGCGTTTAAATACGAAATTAAACAACGCGGGTGCACTTGTTACCATGTCAAGAACATCAGACACATTTGACAGTCTTCAAACACGAGTGAGCAAAGGTGCGTCAGCAAATGCAGATATCTTCATCAGTGTCCATGCAAACTCAAATGATAACAGCAGTGCAAACGGAACAGAAACGTATTATGACAAAACTTATGCGTCTGCAAACAGCTTGAAGCTTGCGCAAAACATTCAGCCGAAAATGGTCAGTGCACTTGGTACAAGAGACCGTGGTGTGAAAACAGCTGGATTCTATGTGATTAAATATTCTAAAATGCCAAGTGTTCTTTTAGAAACTGGTTTTGTGTCAAGTCCAGTTGATTCAAACATCTTGAAATCGGCTACGTATAAAGATCGTTTAGCGTCAGGCATTTCAAGCGGTGTGTCAGGTTACTTTAGATAAGAAAATACAAACATGAGGGGTGCCTCAGATACTCCTCTTAGGCTGCTCGAGAACGTCTCTCGGCAGCCTTTTTTCAAAAGTCTATGAAGTGATCGGGTCATTAATAATGTGTCAAGTTAAAAATACATTTCATTTCTAGTTATCTTTGTTATAATTGAAACATAAAAGGTGAATGGTTTACGCATGAATCTAAGCGACAGCCAATCGACAAATCATGAAGAGGTGACAATTTTGAAAAAATTAATCACAATGCCGTTTCTAGTATTGCTTCTAGGTGTACTACTCACAGCATGCGGCACAACAAATCAATCAAGCGACAACAATAAGGATGATAGCAAAAAGGAAACAACCGAAGCAGCTGATCAAAAGAAAGAAAATGCTTCAGAGAAAAAGGAAAAAACAGAAGATCAGTCATCAAATGAAAAAGCAGATGATCAAAGCAAAGAAACAGTTGCTCCAAAAGAAGAGCAATCTGGTCAATCTGATGAAGACGCAAAAGACAGCTCAAGTAAAGAAATCACAAAAGAAGAACCTACTAAGGAACAATCAAAAACTGATTCTAAAACAAAGAAAGAATCAACAACAAATAAGAAAAATGAAGTCACCAAGGAAGGCACATATGTCGGCTTGGCTGATGGACATACCATTGCTGTGAACATTGATGGCAAAGAAGTTGCTATTCAATTCGGAAATACGTTTTCTAAACAAGTGAACAGCTTAAAAGAAGAATCAAAAGTGAAAGTCACTTATACAAAAGATGCAAACGGAACCCTTCGATTAAAAACGATCGAATCCGTTAAAGCAAAATAAAAAAAGACCCCGAGACCCGCAGAATTGCGGGTCTTTTTTACGTTGAAAAGGGCATAACTTGATATAAGTGCACATTCTTAACACAGTTTTACAAGACTTAACAGCGCATTTACATTTGCTTAATGTTGCTCTGCTAAACTGACTTTCATAGAACATCTCTTTACACAACAACTACTTTGAATGGTGAGGTGCAGGTCAGTGAGTGCAGAGAAAGCGATGAATCTTTATAGAGAATATGAAGTGAGACGAAACCACTCTTTTGCCTTAACAGAACATATGGTTCGTTATTTATTTGCAAAACGTTTCATAGATTTAATGTTCTCGTTCATCGGATTGATGTTGAGTACGCCAATCATTTTGCTGTTTGCTCTTTTGATTAAGCTGGAAACACCGGGACCAGCCTTTTATATGCAGGAGAGGGTCGGGAAAGACGGTGTTTACTTTAAATTATGGAAGCTCAGATCGATGAGAACCGATGCTGAAAGCGGAGGAGCGAAATGGGCACAAAAAAACGACCCACGTATCACCAAAGTGGGAGTCTTCATTCGTAAAACAAGAATCGATGAACTCCCTCAATTCATCAACGTGTTAAAAGGAGAAATGAGTATCGTAGGTCCGCGTCCGGAAAGACCGATGTTTACCGCAGAATTTAATCGGACGATTCCAGGTTTTACGAAAAGATTAACGGTCAAGCCGGGACTGACAGGTCTTGCACAAGTAAATGGAGGATATGAAATGAGTCCAAGTGAAAAATTAACACACGACTTACAGTATATTCAAAACTTGACATTTTCTCTCGACACGAAGATTATGGTAAAAACGTTAAAAGTCATCATGACGGGTGACGGAGCCAGATAAGTAAAGTAGGGAAGAGAAATGGCAAGTATGAAAAAACACATGCTGGGCGGGGCAAAATGGACAAGCTTGTCCGCATTTATCATTACGATCATCCAAATTGCACAGTTCGCCTTTTTAGGGAACGTGATGTCACTGAAAGAGTTTGGACTCGTTGGCATGATCACAACTGTCACAATATTTACGCAGATTTTACTTGATCTAGGGATTGGGGCAGCGATCATCCAAAAGGAACAAACAACAGAACGTCAATTATCCACATTATATTGGATCAACTTACTCACTGGAGTTGTCTTATTCTGTTTACTCATTCTTGTAAGCCCAATGATTGCCGCCTTTTATAACCGGCCAGAGCTGGAGGGGTTGCTCAAACTATTATCGATCATGTTTCTGATTGCACCCATTGGCCAGCAATACCAATACATGATGCAAAAGGACTTAGCCTTTAAAACATTAAGTGCCATTGAAGCCATTGCAACTATGATATCGCTGTTTGTTTTACTCGCTTTGGCCTTCTTCATCAATCCGATTGTAGCCTATGTCATTTCTCAAGTGCTTCTGCAATCTGGAAAAGGGCTTATGTATGCCGCAGCTTATTGGAAGAAGTGGCGCCCAGCACCTGTTTTTGCATTAGGAGAAGTGAAAGAATTTTTCTCATTCGGTGCATTCCAGCTCGCATCCAGACTAGTCAATCGAGCAGGATCGAACATAGACATGATTTTAATCGGCCGGTTTCTAGGAGCAGAAGCGTTAGGTATTTATAGCTTGGCGTATCAAATCGTGACGATCCCCGTGCTAAAGATTAACCCAATCGTGACGAGAGTGGCTTTCCCGGTTTTCGCAAAAAGTCAGCGTGATCACTCCATGCTGCGAGAGGGCTTCCTCAGTATGACGAATATGCTCGCATTGATTAGCTTTCCGTTATTAATCGGTCTTGCTGCCGTATCAGATAGCTTTATAGAAGTAGTGTTTGGCGAGAAATGGCTCGTAGCTGTTCCGGTTCTTAATATATTGTGCATTGTCGGCCTTCTGCGTGTGCTGATGAATCCAAACGGGTCAATACTCCTTGCAAAAGGGAGAGCGGACTTAGCCTTTTATTGGGATACGGGGATGCTTCTTGTGTATGGATGCGCCTTATACGCAGGTGTCAGCACAGGCAGTCTGCTCACAGTAGCTTGGGTTTACTCAGGTGTCAGCCTGCTCAACTTCATTGTCGGCAGATGGCTCATGGCGTATGTCATTCAGCTAGATATGAAGGTTTATTTAAAATCACTTGGCAAGCCTGCTGCTATGACGCTATTGATGGCCGCCTGTGCGGTAGCCCTGCATCAAGGCATGAAGCTGACGTCAGCCGACATTTTACTTCAATTAGGATTGACGATTTGTGTCAGCGCAGCATTGTATGGCTTGCTGCTCATCAAAATGTATCCGCAGGTGGCAGGCAAATTATTGAGAAGAGGTCGTTCGTCATGAAGGTGCTGTGGCTGACAAGTGTATATCCTAGTGAAAAACATCCAAGTGAAGGCGTATTCCATGAAACGCAAGTGCAGGAGCTGCTCAAACAAGGAATACAAGTGACCGTCATCTGTCCCAACCCGGTCAATCCACCGGTTTTGCGGATGCTTAGGGCGTCCTATCGGCAGAAAAAAGATCTGCCCGAGCAGGAAGTGAGAAACGGAGTGACCGTATACAGGCCGCCCTATACAGCGCTCCCTGGACAGCTGAAATGGGCACAGCCGAGTAAACGAATAGCTTCTACTGTTCTCAGCGCCATGCAGCGTTACCAGCTGTCACCAGATTTTATCCATGCACACTTTGCGATGCCGTCTGGCGGAGCGGCGGCTGTGATTCAGAAAGAAACGCAAATTCCTTATCTTTTGACCTTACATGGCAGTGATGTGAACGTGTATCCGGGCTATAGCAAAGGGGCACATGCAGCCTTTGAAACGGCGGTGAAACAGGCATCTGCTGTTCTGACGGTGAGCGAGGAGCTTGCTAAAAAGACAAATGACATGACAAAGGTAGAAGCGAAATGCCTCCCGCTCGGTATTCCGCTCCAGTCATTTTCTAAAACGGAAGAAGATCAACAAGTCATCAGGAAAAAGTTAGGCTTACCCCTTCACGACAAGCTCGTTGTCTTCGTCGGGCGATTAGTCAAAGAGAAGGGCTTACTTGAATTAGCTGATGCTGTCAGCGGATTGGATGGTGTGAAAGCAGTTTTTGTTGGAAAAGGCCCCCTTGCAAAGGAGCTCACAGAACGGGCTGGAGCATCTATTCTACTCCCAGGGCAGGTGCCGAATGAGCAGGTGAAAGACTACTTAATCGCATCCGACCTGTTTGCACTTCCTTCTTATAGTGAAGGGATGCCTACCGTCGTCCTAGAGGCGCTCGCTTTAAAAGTACCTGTCATTGCGACACGAGTTGGCGGTCTCCCAACCTTATTTTCTAGCTATCAACACCTGCTCATTGAACCACGTTCGACAAGTCAGCTGAAAAAGGCCATTCACGCCTACCTTTATGAAAACAGATGGAATGAGCAAGTGAAAAGCGATCTTCATCAAATCGTTCATACAGAATATTCATCAGCAAATAATACGAAGCAGCTCATACAGCAATATGAAAAGGTGCTTCATCAATCAAGATCCATCGTTTAAACAAGATGAAATGTGCAAAGAATGATAGATAGATAAACAGCTTGGAACGGACAATATGCTTTTACTGAGAGGATGAAAAATGTTGAAGAAAATTGCTGTGATTGGAACAGGGTATGTCGGGTTAGTATCGGGTACTTGTTTTGCTGATATCGGAAATCGTGTCATCTGCTGTGACATCGATGAATCAAAAATCAACAGCTTAAAAAGTGGTGTCGTTCCCATTTATGAACCGGGTTTAAAGGAATTGATTGAAAAGAATACGGAAGAAGGAAGACTGTTTTTTACAGCCAATATTCCTGCTGCTATCCGGGAATCAGAGATTATCTATATTGCTGTAGGGACTCCGATGACAGCACAAGGGGAAGCAGATTTAACATACGTGAAAGCTGTCGCTCAAACAATTGGTGAACATCTAAATGGCTATAAAATCATCGTCAATAAAAGCACAGTACCCGTTGGAACAGGCCGGCTCGTTCAAGCCATTGTCGAAAAAGCATCGCGCAGTAAATATCCTTTTGATGTCGTATCCAATCCAGAGTTTCTCAGAGAAGGATCTGCCATCCAAGACACGATGAATATGGAGCGGGCAGTAATCGGCTCGACAAGCACCCATGCGTCGACCATCATCAAAAGATTGCATGATCCGTTTCAAACAGAGGTTGTGGAGACCAATTTAGAAAGTGCTGAAATGATTAAGTATGCTGCAAATGCCATGCTTGCCACAAAAATCTCATTCATCAATGACATTGCAAATATTTGCGAGCGGGTGGGCGCTGATGTTGAAAAAGTTAGCGAAGGCGTTGGATTAGACAGCCGTATCGGGCATAAATTTTTAAAAGCGGGCATTGGATTTGGTGGGTCTTGTTTCCCGAAAGACACGATGGCTCTTCTCAAAATTGCCGAAACAGCTGGCTACCGGTTCAAGCTGATCGAGTCCGTGATTGAAACGAACAATCACCAAAGAGCGCACCTTGTCAGCAAATTGATGAGTGTATTCGGTGATATTAGAGGAAAAACCATCTCTGTTTTAGGTCTCGCATTCAAACCGAATACGAATGATATGCGTTCTGCACCTGCATTAGACATTATCCCAATGCTGAGAGAGCTGGGTGCTTTTGTGAAGGCCTATGATCCGGTTGCTTATGTAGAAGCAGAACGAGAGCTTGGCCCGCAAGCAGTCTTCAGTAATGACCTGTATGAAACAGTAAAAGATACGGATGCTTGCCTCATCCTAACAGAATGGGATGACGTACAGAAGATGGATAAAGATCAAATCAAGCAGCTGCTTCGTTCACCGATTGTAATTGATGGAAGGAATTTGTTTGATCCAGCAGAAATGAAAGAGAGAGGATTTATTTACCAGTCTATCGGCCGCCCAGGCGTATGGGAAGCAGAATTGGTATCAAAGGCACAATAACAGGGGGAGCTTGGATGAAGAAAGTATTGGTTACTGGGGGAAGCGGATTTATTGGATCACACACGGTAGAGGCTTTACTAGAAAAAGGCTACGAGCCCATCGTTCTTGATAACTTTTCAACTGGATCTCGGGGAAATATTGCCCACCTTTCCGTTCAATGCATTGAGGCAGATGTCACAAAAACAGAAACGGTCGATTTGATCAAACAAATAAGACCGGATTATATCATTCACCTTGCAGCGCAGGTGAGTGTCGCCGTGTCTGTTCAGAATTTCGTTTATGACGAAGAGGTCAATATCAAAGGGTCCCTGCACGTCATGAAAGCAGCTGCTGAAACGGGGGTGGAGAAGGTGGTATTTGCCTCATCGGCAGCTGTCTATGGAGATCCAGTGTATCTGCCAGTGGATACCGCTCACCGTCTAAAGCCTGGTTCGCCTTATGGTTTAGCGAAACTCACAGTAGAGCGATACTTAGAAATGGCAAAATCATTGTATGATGTGGACTATTGTATTCTTCGGTATAGCAATGTTTATGGTCCGCGACAAGATGCACTTGGCGAAGGCGGGGTTGTCTCTATTTTCTCTGATAAGTTTGCAAAGGATGAGGCTCCTTTCATTTTCGGAGACGGGGAACAAACAAGAGATTTCATCTATGTAGGTGATCTAGCAGCAGCGAATGTTGCGGCTTTAACAGCTCAATCAAACGTTTGTTTAAATATCTCATGTGGGGATTCAATCACTGTGAATGAGCTGTTTCAAACGATGAAGCGAGTGACGAGGTCACATCTTGAACCAATTTACAAGCCGCAGCGTGCAGGAGATATTGTGCATAGTACATTGGCAAATGAGGAAACGAAACAAGTCTTAGCATGGGAGCCTGTTGTGAGTTTACAGGAAGGTTTGGCTCGTACCATTTCCTACTATGAACAGGAAGTCAAGGCTTAATCCCTCAAATCGGATGGGTTGCTTAGGAGGAAAATGGGTATGAGTGTGAAGCATACAGCATGGCAAATCATGATTGGATGTATATTGTTTGCAGCAGGGATCGGTCTTGTACAAATGGCAGCCGCGCAGCCCGTCGGGTTAAAGAAGATGGTGGCTGTTCCGGTTATACTTCTGATCCTGTCGGTTGTTCTCGTGTTGATGAAGCTGTACATGAATGGTGAGCAAATCTTCATGTCAGTCATCTATCTTTTGATTACATTGACCTTTCTCAACAACGCTTTCTTTTCTATTAGTGCAGGATTCTTTAGTCTTTTTCTCTACCGTATCATGCTCATCGCCGCCTTTGCTTTATTTATATGGCGGATGAGAGATCAGGGGACGTACATATCGCAGTGGCAGCAGATTCGTGTCAAAGGAATTCTTGGTTTTTTCGCTGTATGGTTTCTTTACGGTCTCATCTCACTGCTTTGGGCTCATTCGGTCACAGACGGCCTGAAATATATGTGCCTTCTGGCAATGGGGATGGGATTTGTCTTTCTAGTCGTCATGTATATTCAGCGAATGGATCAAGTGGTGACCTTTTATAGCATTTGGCTGGTCATGACTGTGTTTGTAATGGGGATTGGGTTCTATAATCACTTTACATTGAACCATTTACCGAATACCTCATTGTATCTAGGGCCAGCGTATAAACAGCACTATCCTACATCTGTCTTTTTTAATCAGAATGACTTTGCAACGTTTTTATCGATTAGTTTCTTCTTATATCTAGCATGCATGCGTCAAATGAAAAACGGTTACATCAAAGCGTTTGGATTATTAGGTGCAATCGCCGCGCTGTATCTCATTTTGTTAACCGAATCCCGCGCTAGTCTGCTTGGGATATTTGCAGGAGTGGCGATCTATGTGTGGCTGCTGCTGCCGCGTTTTCTCAAAAAGTGGTCAATCATTGCAGCAAGCGGACTTGTCGTCATCGGTATCGCTGTTTTTTCAGCTAAGATTTATTCGGTCTTTTATGACTTGTTTCTCGCTTCTCAGGTCGCGCATTCTTTTAGTGAACCACTCCCGTCTAACATCGCGAGAGCGAATTTAATCAAAAATGCTTGGCACTTCTTTACGAATTCATACGGATTCGGAGTTGGAGCGGGGAATGTGTCTTACTACTTAGCTCACTTTTCGATCTTTGACACAGACCAGGTCGTAGAAGTGCACAATTGGCTACTGGAATTGATGACGAACTTCGGATTTGCAGTCATGCTGGGCTATATCTCTGTATACGCCTATCTCATGTTCACACTGTACAAACAATACCAATGGGCTGACACAAGATCGGCAAAAATGATCATTGAGGGGTTGTTTGCAGCCATGCTGAGCTTTCTCGTTTCAAGTATCAGTCCTAGCTCTGTCTCGAATTTATATTTCCATTGGGTATTTTTAGGACTGGTGATCGCAGCGGTGAATATGTTGAAAAACAAACAACGACTCAAGCTATGGTAAACCGTGTGTGATGCTGCGTTTGTATGGCTACACTAGTGAAAGAGCAAATACGTCAATGTTGGGAGAATGAACATGTCTGGTTTCATATCTAGGATAGGGAAGCGAATCAAAAAGTACATCGTATGGCTCATACTGCTGCCTGTCGTATTAGGTGCCTTTGGTTTCTTTTTTGCTAAAGGAACTACGCAGCAATCTAGTTACACAGCTGCTGTTACCCTCACTCTCGGTAAATATGATGATGGGGTGTATAACAACATGGCAGAAGTGACATCTCTATTAAAAAGCGATGCATTTCTAAATGAAGCACTCAGTGATGTGAAAGAAGAAGAAAGACAGGATGTGAAAACTCGTCTCATCCTTACCAATCAATCAGATACACAATTACAGCTGTCTTTCACGGATGCCGATAAGGATCATGCTTTGGCTGTCGTGAAGCAGGTGTCGGATACATTTCTCAAGCAAGATAAAGCATTATTTACAAAAAGGCAGCAGGTGATTGAAAGTAGATTAGCTGCTCTTGAAGACGAATCGGTCAGCAATGATTCCAAAGTCGATAAAGAACGATTCTTATATGAATTGGAGTCAACAAAGCTTGGAATGAAGCAGGCAAAAATTGTTGATCCTGCACAAGTACTTGATGAAGGCAATAAAGGCATGTCAGCTAAAAAACGGGCACTTCTTGGGCTTGTCATTGGCTTTAGCATCTCGCTTATGTTTGTGGTCTTACCCGAAGTGTTCAAAGAATCTTAATAATGAACTGGAGATGAGTCTTAGGTGAACAATCAACCGTTAGTATCCATCATTACACCTGCGTATAATGCGGAACGTTATTTAACGGATACAGTTCATTCCGTCCTTGCCCAAACCTATTCCAATTGGGAGCTGATCATTGCAGATGATTGTTCTACAGATGGAACTAGAAAGCTATTAGGGGATTTAAGTCAAGCGGACGACAGAATCAACGTCATTTATTTAGAGGAAAATGGGGGAGCTGCCATTGCTAGAAACGCAGCCATCAAACAGGCAAAAGGACGCTTTATCGCTTTTTTAGACAGCGATGATATGTGGAAAGAGACGAAGCTTGAAAAACAGGTAGACTTCATGCTGACAAATGATTATGCCTTTACATTTACGGCATATGACATCATTGCAGAAAACGGAGAACCATTAGAAAAAACCGTCACTGCGCCAGCGAGATTAGACTATAATGAAGCCCTGAAAAACACCATTATCGGCTGTTTAACGGTCATGCTTGATCTTCAAAAGGTAGGACATGTGGAAATGCCGAACATTCGCACAAGGCAGGATTTAGCTACATGGCTGTCTATATTAAAAAGAGGATTTACAGCCTATGGTATGAGTGAACCGCTCAGTGAATATCGCATCGTTGGGAACTCCATCTCTAGTAACAAGTGGAAAGCAGCGAAAAAAACGTGGTTTGTCTACAGAGAAATTGAGCAGCTTCATTTTGTCAAAGCGTCTTGGTGTTTTATGCACTATGCGACAAATGCTGTGAAGAAGCGCTTATAAACAGAAGGGAAAAAAGGTGATAAAGGTGAAAGCAGACTCGATCATACATGTTGTCGTAGCGACGGGAGAATGGGGACAGGACGGACTGAGGTACAGACGGCATCGGCTGGCCGAATTTCTAGCATCTGATCCAGAAACAAAAGAGGTCATCTGGGTATGCCCGTCATCATCTCGTCATACAGCTCCCTTTCAGCCCATAACAGATCGAATGAAGCAATTGACCATTCCTGATGTGCTCAAGAGCAAATTATTTCGCTTTGGTCGATATCAAGACATGTTCTATATTCATAAATTATCCCCTCTCCTTGAACATTTGCGGCATGAGGAGAAGAAGGGGATCGCTGTTTGTTTATGGTATACGTTTCCGGGCTTTCCGCTCTTATCTTCTTTATTTGAATGGAAACATATTGTCTATGATTGCAGTGACCTGTGGGGAGAGCCGATAAGCGGCAACCATAACATCCTTTCTTATATGAGGCAGCGTGTCATTGTCAAAGCAGAAAATCGAATCATTAAATACGCACACAGCATTACATGCTCTTCTCAATATTTACACGATCAAATCAAAAAACGTCTTATGGGAGAACCGAAAGATGTGTTTACGGTGGAAAATGGCGTCGAATACGATGTGTTTGCGAAAAGCAATCTTCCGTGCAAAGAAGATGTGCTGGAAGGAAGAGAAGGGACTGTGCTTGGTTTTATCGGAGGAATCAAGCCAAAGCTCGATTTTGACATGATGGCTGAAGCTGCTCGTATGCGGCCTGATTGGACATTTTTATTTGTCGGTCCGGATGGAACGAATGGAGATCCATCTTTTCAGCATGCACTCAAACTGCCTAATGTGATTTGGACAGGTGCTGTTGCTCCAGAAGAAGTGCCTGCTTATATGAAGCTGATTGATGTAGGTATGATGCCATATAAACAATCCCCTTATAATCAAGCGGTGTTCCCTCTCAAGCTTTATGAATTTTTAGCCGCTGGAATACCGGTTGTCGGTTTAAATCTCCCATCAACGGAAAGGCTAAAAGAGAAGGATGTGTATGAATATTTAGAGGGCGACGATCCTGTGCTCTTCGTAGAAGCCTGCCTGAAAGTGATCAGCAAAAAAGACGACACGAGCTATAGACATCTAAGACAAAGCCGAGCGAAGAAAAAAGATTGGCACGCGCTGTTCACAAACATGGTGGAACTAACGAATATTAAAGAAAACGCATAATTCATTCGGGATTGTGCGTTTTTATTTGTTTCTTCCTCACAGGGGGAGCTTGTGATCATCCTCTATTCAATTGTATAATGGAAAGAGCGGCCAATATACAAAATACAGATTTCAATTTAGAAGGAGACTGACCTATGGATTACGAACGCGCCTTATTAGCGTTTTTTGTCTCTCTGGCTACAGTTTTAATTGTGACACCAATCGTCAAAAAGTTTGCAATTAAGATTGGTGCAGTGGACCAGCCGAATAAACGAAAAGTTCATGATAAAGTAATGCCTCGAATGGGTGGTTTGGCAATTTTTATTGGAGTAGCGGCTGGAGCATTAGCAGGCGGGCTGTTTCTACATAATAAAATTACAGCAATTTCAGTTGGTGCCGTACTCATCGTCATTTTAGGTATATTTGATGATAAATATAATTTAAGTGCAAGATTTAAATTTCTCGTACAAGTCCTAGTTGCTTGTTTGATTGTGAGCACGGGCTTAAAAATGGACTTCTTCTCTGTTCCTTTTTTAACAGATCGAATTGAGTTAGGCTGGATGGCATATCCCCTCACCGTGCTATGGATTGTGGGTATCACAAATGCCATTAATTTAATTGACGGCCTTGATGGACTAGCTGCCGGTATTTCTGTCATCGGTTTATCAACGATTGCAGTGATGGCATTTTCTGCTGATAAGATTCTGATTCTTTCTTTATCTCTTGTCGTCATTGGCAGTACGATCGGCTTTCTCTTTTACAACTTCCATCCGGCGAAGATTTTTATGGGAGATACCGGTTCGCTATTTTTAGGCTATATGATTTCGGTGCTGTCACTTTTAGGGTTATACAAAAGTGTCACTTTGTTTAGTGTTGTTGTTCCTGTGATCATTCTAGGTGTTCCTATATTTGATACGACCTTTGCAATCATTAGACGCATATTAAACAAACAGCCCATTTCATCACCGGACAAATCCCATATTCATCATAGACTAATGGCCTTTGGCTTGTCCCATCGCATGGCTGTCATCGTGATTTACATGATTGGCTTAGTCTTTAGCTTAAGTGCGATTTTGCTGACAAGCGCGACCATTTGGTTATCGCTGATCATTATCTTTTTACTGGTGATGTTTATGCAAGTGATTGCGGAAGTCACGGGTTTGGTCAACGAAGAGTTCAAACCATTTACGAAATTCTATAAACGAATGGTGAAAAGACAATAAAAAACAGCCCGTTCCTAGGAACTGGGCTGTTTTATTATTGTCCTGATGTGCTGGAAGGATTAGTTGTATCACTTGATCCTGTTTCACCAGATTCAGTAGGAAGCTTTAAATGCGTCCGTAATGCATTTTGTACGTTAGCTAGATTGGTTTGATCTGGCTCAAAGTAATACGTTCGATTTGGCCCTAAATAAAGATCCGACCCTTTAATAGAAAGTGTTTCTGTGTCGTCTCCCTTAAACCCGCTGTAGATTTGCTGAAGCGCTAGACCTTCTGTGATACGGAAGTTGGTCGTAATATGATCACTGACTTCTTTAGCGATATTATCCACGTTCGCGATGTTATTTGCCTTCGACATTTGATCAATCATTGCACGTAAAATTTGTTTCTGACGATCATTACGTCCGAAATCACCGCGTGGATCTTGTTTTCTCATCCGTGCGTAAGCAAGTGCTTCTTCCCCGTTTAAATGCATATTGCCTTTTTTGAAATATATCTTTTTCGATTTTTTCACATCACTTTTTTCATTGAAGTCAAATGGAACATCAACATCAATTCCACCGACTTCATCAATGACATCCTTGAATCCGTCAAAATCAACGGTCGCATATTTATCAATCGGAATATTCAAGAATTGTTCGACAGTTTCGATCGTTTCGTCTTTACCGCCTTTAGCATATGCTGCATTGATCTTTTCTTTACTTCCTGTCGTGTCACTTGCAAGCTGTACGCGTGTGTCACGGGGGATACTAACCATTTTCATCGTTTTGTCTTGAGGGTTAATTGTTGCGACAATAAGTGAATCTGAACGGCCATGATCACCATCTGTGGCATAATCCTCAATTCCGACAAAAAGTACAGAGAAGGGTTTCTTTTTAATATCAATGACCGCATCACGAAGCTTCGATTTCTCTCCGCGGTTTAGTTCGTCATATGTTTTGTCAGCGGCTTGAAGTGTATTGACTATTTTATAGACTGCAAATCCGCCCATGCAGATGATAAGAAGCAAAAATAAAACCAGGATACGTTTGAAAATTTTCTTCTTCTTACTCTTTTTCTTTCGTACACGCACTTTTACTCGTTGTGCCATTCATCTGTCTCCTTTATCGGACCAATGTCCTTTTCTAA
Source organism: Bacillus sp. FSL K6-2431 (assembly GCF_038005165.1). Taxonomy (NCBI): domain Bacteria; kingdom Bacillati; phylum Bacillota; class Bacilli; order Caryophanales; family Bacillaceae; genus Bacillus; species Bacillus sp. FSL K6-2431. The sequence goes on from NZ_JBBOSQ010000001.1 coordinate 2,630,286, forward strand.
ATAAATCAGTTCGCCTTCTTTTGTAACACTCTTTCCATTTGTCAGCTCAGTCATCCATTCAATGAACTGCTCTGTTTGTGTTTCTTCTACATACGTCTCAAAAATAACATCTTCTGCATAATGAATTTCTTTTAGCTGAAAAGATGAGGCTCTAAGCTCATTCTCTACCTTTCCAAGCCATGTATAATCTATTGTTGTGTGCATCGTACGCATTAAACAGCGCTCTACCATCCCAACATGGTTGATGGCTTCTGATACAGATTTTCCGTAGGCACGAATCAAACCACCGGCGCCTAGCTTAATACCGCCGAAATAACGAGTGACTACTACGACTGTATCTTTCAGCTTCCGTTTTTTTAACACTTCAAGCATTGGCACACCTGCTGTACCACTTGGTTCACCATCATCATTCGCTTTTTGAATCAGGTCATGTTCTCCAATGAGATAGGCAGAACAATTATGTGTGGCATTCCAATGTTGTTTTTTAATGGATTGTATAAATGCTTGTGCTTCTTCTTCTGAGACAGCACGCTGTATATGACAAATAAAACGTGATTTTTCAATGACGATCTCATGCTCGCCACGACTTTTTACTGTAAGATAGCGATGCAGCAAAAGACATACCCTCCTGAAAAGCAAATTGTAAGACTAGAGAAAATTTGCATTGATTTTAGAATTTTACAGCGTATTTTGTTATGATGATAGGGGTAGAAAAAGGGTCGTCATAAAAACTTCATGATTTATACGCATTCTTTCATTATAATTCGACATAAAATGCAGATCAATGACATTTATAATAAAAAAAGATGACATCACTGTTACGGGAGGGAAAAGCCATGACAACACCTAAAATGGATCCGAAATTATTGGATTCAATCATCATGAAAATGCTAAGTACAGTTGATGGCAGCAAGGACGAAGTATTTAGGATAGGCGAACAGTCCCGTCAACAATATGAAAGCCTTGTAGAAGAGCTGAAGCAAATCAAGCAGCAAGTAAACGAAGTAATTGATTTTGGGGATAAACTAGAAGTCCATACGAGACATGCTAGAAATCGCTTATCTGAGGTCAGCAGAAACTTCAACAAATTTAGCGAAGAAGAAATACGGGAGGCCTACGAAAAAGCACATAATCTGCAAGTGGAACTCACTATGATCCAGCAGCGCGAAAAGCAGCTGAGAGAAAGAAGAGACGATCTGGAAAGACGATTGTTAAGCCTACAAGACGTCATTGAACGCTCTGAAACGCTTGTGAGTCAGATCACAGTTGTTCTCAACTATCTCAATCAGGACTTACGTCAAGTTGGCGTGTTACTTGAAGATGCTCAAGCAAAACAAGATTTTGGACTTAGAATTATTGAAGCCCAAGAAGAAGAACGTAAAAGGGTATCCCGTGAAATTCACGACGGTCCGGCCCAAATGCTGGCAAACGTAATGATGCGTTCCGAATTAATTGAACGTATTTTCAGAGACCGTGGGACAGAAGAAGGCTTTAAAGAAATTAGAAGTCTCAGACAGAATGTGCGAAATGCTCTGTACGAAGTGAGAAGAATCATTTATGATTTAAGACCAATGGCTTTAGATGATTTGGGTCTCATTCCGACGCTAAGAAAATATTTAAACACAATCGAAGAGTATGATGGAAAAACCAAGATCACGTTCCAATGCCTAGGGGATACAGAAAGCGAAAGAATTGCTTCTCAATTTGAAGTGGCACTGTTTAGACTAGCCCAAGAAGCTGTCACAAATTCACTAAAGCATTCCGAAGCTGAAGAAATCTCTGTAAAAGTAGAAGTGACGAAAGACTTTGTTACGTTAATTATCAAAGACGATGGAAAAGGCTTTGATATGAAAGATGTGAAAACAAACAAAAACAAATCCTTCGGTTTACTTGGCATGAAAGAACGCGTAGACTTACTTGAAGGTAAAATGACCATAGACTCAAAAATAGGTCTAGGGACATTCATCATGATTCGCGTGCCATTAACATTGCAAAATAAAATTGTAAAATAGAGACAAAAGACATATTGACCATAAAGTTCAGGTGTAGAACAATAAACATGGGGAGGCGTAGCTTGTGACTAAAGTAAATATTGTAATTATTGATGATCACCAATTATTCCGTGAAGGTGTCAAACGGATTTTAGATTTTGAACCTACTTTTGAAGTAGTTGCAGAAGGAGACGACGGAGACGAAGCTGCACGTATCGTAGAACACTATCATCCGGATGTTGTCATTATGGACATTAATATGCCGAATGTAAATGGTGTAGAGGCTACAAAGCAGCTAGTTGAGCTTTATCCCGAATCAAAAGTCATTATTCTATCTATTCATGACGATGAAAACTATGTGACACATGCATTGAAAACAGGAGCAAGAGGCTACCTGTTAAAAGAAATGGATGCAGACACGCTCATTGAAGCAGTGAAAGTCGTAGCTGACGGAGGATCTTATTTACATCCGAAAGTTACTCATAACTTAGTAAATGAATTCCGACGCCTAGCGACTAGTGGCGTTTCAGCACATCCACAGCATGAAGTATATCCTGAAATTCGCAGACCACTTCATATCTTAACGAGACGTGAGTGCGAAGTACTTCAAATGTTAGCTGACGGAAAGAGCAATAGAGGAATTGGTGAGTCGCTCTTTATTAGTGAGAAAACAGTCAAAAACCACGTGAGTAACATTTTGCAAAAAATGAATGTAAACGACCGTACACAAGCTGTTGTTGTAGCAATTAAGAACGGCTGGGTAGAAATGAGATAATATTCCGGACAAGTACTCCTTTTTCGCCTGTTTTTGATTCTCTCACATGTTAATTTGAGAGAAATGATAGGTAGATAAGGAGTCTTTTTCGGATATAACGGGCTTGCCTATTGATTAGGCAGGCTTTTTTGATTACTATTATAAATCTAATGAATAACAATGATCATTCTTTGAAAATAAAAAAGAGCAACTTAACGGATAAGGAAGGTATTTAAGAATGAAAATAGCCGTTGTAACAGACAGTACTGCTTATATACCACAAGAGCTGCGTGATAAACATCATATTCATATGATCCCTCTTAATGTCATCTTTGGCAATGAATCATACCGTGAAGAAATAGAAATGGATTGGAAGACATATTATGAAGAAGTCAAAAAGCATAAAGACCTTCCAACCACCTCTCAGCCTGCTTTCGGTGAACTAATAGAATTATATGAAAAACTAAGTGAAACATATGATGCCGTGATTAGTATTCACCTTTCTAGCGGAATTAGTGGAACATATAATAGTGCAGCCTCAGCAAATGACCTAGTTGACGGAATTAACATTTATCCGTTTGATACAGAAACTAGCTGTATGGCGCAAGGTTTTTATGTGATAGAAGCTGCTGAGAAAATCCAAGCTGGTGCTTCTCCAGAAGAAGTGTTAGCCCATCTCAATTACCTGAAAGAGAATCAGAGAGCTTATTTTATGGTAGACGATTTAACTCATTTACAAAGAGGCGGCAGATTAAATGGTGCTCAGGCTTTTATTGGGAGCCTCTTAAAGGTAAAGCCTATACTGCATTTTGACAACAAGCTAATTGTCCCTTTTGAGAAGATTCGTACACGGAAAAAAGCCATTTCACGTATGTTTGAACTATTTGATGAAGATGCATCACGTGGTGTCCCGATGAGAGCAACAGTGATACATGGTAATAGAGAAGAAGAAGTAGACGATTTGATTGCGCACTTATCAGAAAAATATCCTCATGTTGAATTTTATAAAAGCTATTTTGGTGCCGTAATCGGCACTCATCTAGGCGAAGGCTCTTTAGCTCTTGGCTGGCTGATTAGATAAATCCTAAAAACCTCTTTTCTCTTAGAAAAGGGGTTTTGTTTTTCTTTTTTAGTTGTTGGACGAAAGGTCATGTCTTTGCGCATAATAGGCAAACATCAGTTGAAAGGTGTTTGTTGAAATTGAACATGGACAAAGCAATGGAACTAGGGCAACACCTGCAGTCACGCCACCTGCTTACTGCTGAAACAAGATGCTCACAGTCTGATTTGGATTGGCTGGAGAAGAAGGGGTTAGTTATCCGAACACCTGCTATTGAGAGGAAAGCAAATGGTCTTATTTGCTGCAGATGTGGTGTATCAAAAAATCGGTACTTTGCCCACTCTTCGTGTGACAAGTGTCAAAAAGATTGTGTGTATTGTAGATCATGCATCATGATGGGGAAAACAACGGAATGTGGCTTTCTTTATGAATGGACGGGTCCACAAATGGAAGAAGAATGTCACTCGGAATTAACATGGCAGGGAAACCTGTCGAAAGGACAAAAAAGAGCGTCAGAGAAATTGATCGAAGCGATAAAAAACAAATCTGATCTACTCATCTGGGCAGTTTGCGGGGCAGGGAAAACAGAGGTGCTTTTTCACGGAATAGAATATGCCTTACATCAAGGAATGAGTGTCTGCATTGCGACACCTAGAACTGATGTTGTCCTTGAACTAGAGCCGCGGCTTAAAAAAGCTTTTCAAGGAATGAAAATAGCTGTTCTTTATGGAGGAAGTCCTCAAAGGTTCCAAATAGCACCGTTAGTAATCGCTACAACTCACCAGTTGATGAGATATAAACACGCATTTGATGTGCTCATTATAGATGAAGTAGACGCCTTCCCTTATTCAATCGATGGACGTCTCCAATTTGCTGTTTTAAAGGCAATGAGAAAGAAAGGGGTTAGGGTTTATTTAAGTGCGACGCCGTCTAAGAAAATGATAAGAGATGTATCTCGTGGACAACTAGAAGCCATAAAAATTCCTCTGCGCTTTCACCAACAACCTTTACCGGTCCCATCCTTTCAATGGATTGGACATTGGAAGAAGAAATTAAAAAAGAATCAGCTCCCACCTAAAGTAATGAATTGGATGCAGAAACATATTACAAAAAAGAGAAGGGTTTTACTTTTTGTTCCTTCTATTTCTACTATGAAGAAGGTAACGAAGGTTCTTAGAAAGCACCATTTAAATGTAGAAGGGGTGTCTGCTGATGATCCAGATAGGAAACAAAAGGTCCAGCAATTCAGAGATTACAAATACGATGTACTAGTTACAACCACAATTCTAGAAAGAGGTGTAACCATTTCAAATGTGCAAGTGGGGGTACTAGGTGCAGAATCTACTATCTTTACAGAAAGTGCACTTGTTCAGATTTCTGGTAGAGCAGGTAGACATCCCGATTTTTTTAAAGGAGATGTTTTCTTTTTTCATTTTGGTTTAACGAGAAGTATGAAGCAAGCAAAGAAGCATATTGTAAAAATGAATGATACAGCTGAAAAAGAGTTCTCCGAAAAATAATGTAGGTTCAACTAAATTTCATGGTACAGTTATATTCACAATACACAAATGGCAGGAGAGACAAATATGCTACTCAATGCAAAAGAAACACTACTCAAGGAAATCCTCTATCAATATCTCAACCAGTTAAACATGATTTGTCACTGTGAAAAGTGTATAGAAGATGTATTAGCGATTTCACTAAATCAAGTGAAGCCTCAGTATATAACAGATATCAATAAAATATCTTACAGTAAATCTGAGATGGTGGACAAACAGAAGAATACGGCCATGCTGGTCATTCTGACAGAAGCCGCTTCAAAGGTCTCCACATTTCCAAGATGCGAAAATCGTCTGCCAATAAATAAGGATAACAATTGATCTGCCTCATTTGTGAGGGGCATTTTGTCGCTTCTTTTACATGGAAATCATTACTTCTATTAAATGATGATCGTCTATGTATAGCATGTAAGCATCACCTAGAAAAAATTCAACGCCCGATTTGTCCAGCCTGCGGGAGAGCACAGTCGAACGATCAATTATGTCAAGACTGTTCTATGTGGAAAGAACGCCCTGATTCTACTACAGTACTTGTGAAAAATAGGTCTGTCTATGCTTACAACGATTTGATGAAAGATGTCCTTTCCCGCTTTAAATTTCGAGGTGATACAGCTTTAGCTGAGCTTTTTAAACAAGATGTCCGAGCAGTATTTAAGCGCTCTTTTTTAATGAAAGAACCTGTCCTGATCCCGATTCCTTTAAGTAAAGAAAGACTAAAGGAAAGAGGGTTTAATCAGTCCGTCATACTTGCTTCCTTGATTGGTGAGCCGATCCTTCAGCCACTTGTAAAAATACATCAAAGCAAACAGTCCAAGAAAAAGAAAAATGAACGTTTAGATCAAAAAGGAATGTTTCAAATCAAGCAGGCAGATGAAATCGTTCAAAGGGATGTTATCTTAATTGACGACATTTATACAACAGGGGCCACCATTTATGATGCGGCGAGAATTTTAAAAGAAGCAGGTGCCAAAAGTGTTTCCTCTTTTACGTTGATCCGTAGTTAAAATTCAGGATAATTAACCGATAATAAGAAGAGAAAATAACGTAAGGGGTTTTGGTTATGAATCAATTGGCAAACTGCCCGCAATGTAATCAGCTGTTTTTAAAAACGACCATCCAAACGGTTTGTAACAAATGCTTTGAAGAAGAAGAACGTTCTTTTGATATCGTTTATAAATTCTTGCGAAAGCAAAGTAATAGACAATCAACCATTGCTGAAATAGTAGATGCAACAGAAGTTGATGAAGAATTAATCTTGAAATTTATCCGTTTGAAAAGACTTCAAATTAGCCAATTTCCGAATATCAACTATCCTTGTGAAAGATGTGGCCAACCGATCAGAAAAAACAAGCTGTGCAGTCAATGTGAACAGGACATTCAGTCGCAAATGAGTCAAATGAACCAAGAAGAAGAGCGTAAAAGGGAGATTGAATCTAGGAAAAAAGACACCTATTATGCCATTAATCCTAAAAACGATTGATTCCCTAAACTAAGTTGCAGTTTGGTCGATAAAATGGATAGAATCAAGACAGACTGTAACGGAAAGCGAGAGGAATCCCGTGAAAATTAATCGATATGGAACACAACCAGTAAATCCTTACAAGAAAACATATGAGAAACAAACGTTGCAATCAAATCAAGCAAAATCAACTGATAAAGTCGAAATTTCTAAAAAGGCAATCGAAATGCAAAAGGTGCCGAATATCATGAAAGAACGCCAAGATAAAATAGACCAAATTAAAAAAAGCATTGAAGCTGGAACATATCAAGTAGATACAAAGGGCATTGCTGATAAAATGCTGAATTTTTATAAACAACAATAACAAAAGGGAGTAGCGTGAATGTCAGTTAAAATAATCATTGAAGAGCTGCATCGTCTCTATGGATTGCATGAACAGCTTTTGAAGCTGTCGAAAGATAAAACAGAAATGCTGAAAAGTAATGAGATTGATGCTCTTTCAGAGGTTCTGAATTTAGAGCAAAAATATATTCAGGCCATTTCTCAATTAGAAGAAAAAAGAATTGAAGCGACAGTTCAATTTTTACAAAATGATGAACCGCCAACCATCACCGCTTGTATCGAAAAGGCTGAAGGTTCGGATCAAGAAGAGCTCATTTCGTTATATGACAAATTAAAAGACATCATGGTGGAACTGAAAGATGTAAATGAACTGAACAAACAGCTCATTCAGCAGTCGCTTCAATTTATTTCACTGACATTCGATCTCGTTAACCCTAATAAAGAAAATATGAATTACGGACAAAATGGTCTTGAGAGTTCAAAGCCTAAACAGCAGAGGGCTTTGTTTGATTCAAAGGCGTAAACAAGGAGGATACCAATGGGTTCTACATTCATGGGACTAGAAACGGCAAAAAGAGGAATCACAGCCCAGCGTGCAGGGCTTTATGTCACATCAAACAACGTCTCCAATGCAAATACAGATGGCTACTCAAGACAAAGAGTTACCTTTAAAGCAGATAATCCTTATCCAGTCATTTCAGTTTATGACGGCAAGACATATGGCCAAATGGGGACAGGAGTTCAAGTTGGAACCGTTGAAAGAATTCGAGACAGCTTTTTAGATCTGCAATTCAGAGATCATAACAATAACTTGTCCTACTACTCAACAAAATCTGATGCCCTTTCGCAAATGGAGGGAGTCATGAATGATTTGACGGATGAAGGCTTAAACAGAGCTTTTGATAACCTTTGGAAATCATTGCAGGTCCTATCCGAAACCAAAAATGCTGATACAGCGTCTGCGCGTACAGTTGTTAAAACCAGTGCACAGGCTTTAGTAGATCAATTCCGTCTACTTAATTCTTCTTTAACAACGATACAGAAGAATTTAAAAACAGAACTCGATTCAACAGCCAAAAATGTGAACACGATTTTATCTCAAATAGATGAAGTGAACAAACAGATTGCAGCAGTTGAGCCAAACGGATATCTTCCAAATGATCTATATGATACGCGTGATGCGTTGGTAGATCAATTATCTTCACTTGTTGATATTAAAGTGAGCTACAATCCATCTGGCGGAAATGCACTCAAAATTGCAGAAGGAACTGTCAACATCGACATTATCGGTGCAAATGGACAATCTGCTGGAACGATTTTGAATGGCATTACGAACGAAAAATCTGAACTGCAAATCTCGTATGATAATACAACGGGACTTGTTAACTCACTTCAATTCGGAACAACAACCATTGCAGCAGATCAGCTTCAAGTGAATGGTAAAGTAAAAGCACTTGTTGAGGCTTATGGCTACATGTCAAATGGTGCTGAAAAAGGCATGTATCCAGACATGCTTGCAGAGCTTGATGAAGTAGCACAAGTCTTCATGGATACATTTAATGATGTGCATAAGCAGGGTTACACATTAAATGGCACAAGTGGACAAGACTTTTTTGATATCGAGAATAATAATGATCTGAATAAAGGTTTAGCTGCTCGTATCAAAGTGAGTGATGTTATTTTAGCATCAACAGATAATATTGCAGCATCTCTCAATCAAACAAAAGGTGACGGTTCGAATGCTACGAAATTAGCTGGTATTCAAGACTTAAAGGTACCAATCGGCGGCAATACAACGACGATCCAGGATTACTACCAAAATGTCATTGCTGAGATGGGGATTCAAGGGAAAAAGAACATAACGCTAGAAAGCAGTTCAGCCGCTCTTGTCAATTCAGCCAATGAGCGTAGAATGTCAACGAGTGCTGTTTCCATTGATGAAGAAATGACGAATATGATCCAATTTCAGCATGCATATAATGCAGCTGCGAGAGTTGTGACATTACAAGATGAAATATTGGATAAAGTAATAAACGGCATGGGTGTCGTAGGAAGGTAGGTATAACTGATGCGAGTCACACAAGGTATGATTTCTCAAAACTCACTTCGTAATATTAGTAAAAGTTATGAAAAACTTTCTAAAATAAATGAGCAAGCACAAACAGGGAGACGTTTCACAAAAACGTCTGATGATCCCGTTGCAGCAGTAAAAAGCCTTCAATATAGCACAGCAATGTTTCGAAATGATCAATATCAAAAAAACTTAAATGAAGCACAGAACTGGATTGATACATCTGAAACAAGTGTCACTGAAATCATTGATATTATGTCAAATGTACGAGATAAAGTGCTTGATGCGGCTAATGGAACAAAGCAGCCAGAAGATTTAGCAGCTGTCGGCGTGGAAATTGGTCAGATGAAGAAACAAATCATTGACGCGATGAACACTCAGATGTTAGGTAAGTTCGTATTTAATGGAACAAATACAAATGTCAAACCAGTTGTTGAGAACGCAGATGGTACGTTTACGTTTAACTTTGAAAACTATACAGATGCAAATTCTGTTAAGTCGAACATTTCTGATGGTATCACTTTAAATGTGAACTCAAATCCAATTTCAGCGTTTGGTGGACAGTCTGCCAGCGGTCAAAATGTCATTGAAATGCTGACGGATTTAGAAAACTCATTGAAAAATGGAACGTTCGCAAATTCTGATGATGCGTTAGGAAGTATCGATCAGTTTAAAGAAGTGATGAGTGCTGAGCGCTCGGACTTAGGAGCCCGTTCAAATCGTGTTGACTTAGTAGGCAGTCGCTTGACTTCACAATTCGAAGTACTGAAAAATGCCAAATCAGATAATGAAGATGTAGAAAGTGAAAAAGCAATTATTGATCTTCTTCAACAAGAGACTGTGAATAGAGCTGCTTTAGCAACGACGGCTAAAGTTATTCAGCCATCCCTTGTCGATTTCTTAAGATAATAAAAAGCATCCGTTGGGTGCTTTTTTGCATCATGGAGGTGAACCTATATGCAAATCCCTAGATTGTTAATGCAACAAACCTATGCAAAGCTGCAAATGTCGACAACTCCTTCTCGGCAAGAAGTAGAGCAGCCAAGAGCAGACCTTGAGATTCAGCAGCCCAGAGCCGTCATGAATATGACAAGGACACCGTCAAAGTTAACAATAGATCAAACCGAAGCATTTGCCGATATGGATATCAAGTCAATTTTTAGGCGTTCTGAAGAATGGGCAGCTGAGGGGAAACGTGCTGTTGGAGAGGGAATGGGCCGAAGAGCGGAAGAAGGCAGTGAACTCATCAAGATCGAGAATGGTGGGAATGCAATTGCCGAGTTTGCCAAAATCAATGGCACTCCTCCAGCCAAACAATTCAATATTGGTGTGATCCCTTCATTCTTTAGTGTGAAAATTCACTATCAGCCATCTGAGCTTCAAATTGAAGTGGAGCCTCAAAAAGCTATTATAGAGGCAACGCCTCATAAACCAATCGTTAACTACCAGCCAGGTAAGGTCAATATTGATATGTTACAATACCCAGATTTAAAAATAGAAGTTGACGAAACGGGCCAAAATGGTGATAAGGTATAGTTAAGAAAAATGAAAAAGGTCGTGAATTATGATCATTCAAACAAAATACCATGGTGAAGTGACAATCAAAGAGGAGCAAATCATCAACTTCTCTAATGGAATACCAGGATTTCTGGATCAAAAACAGTTTGTCATTTTACCTTTATCAGAAGAGTCTCCATTTTTAGTTCTTCAATCATTGAAAAACGCAGAGTTAGGCTTTATTGTCAGCAGTCCGTTTTTATTTTTCAATCAATATGAATTCGATCTAGACGAAACGGTCGTAGATATTCTAGAAGTAGAAGATGCCAATGATGTGGAAGTTATGGTGATTTTAACAATGGAATCTTCTATTGAAAAAACGACAGCCAATTTAAGAGCGCCTATTATTGTGAACCGGAAAAACATGAAAGCCAAGCAGGTGATTTTGCATGATTCATCCTATCATACAAAACATTTGTTAGAGGTGGCATCCTCATGTTAGTTCTCTCGCGTAAATTAAACCAGTCGATTCAAATTGGCGATGATATTGAAGTCAAGATTATTTCGATCGAAGGCGATCAAGTGAAAATCGGGATTGAAGCTCCTAAGCACATTGATATTCACAGGAAAGAAGTGTACCTGTCTATTCAAGAAGAGAACAGTCGTGCTGCGAGTTTATCCGTAGATCTCCTCTCTCAATTATCCTCACAAAAAAAGTGAGGATTTTTTTATCTGATTCAGCTATCCTTCTCCACGTTTCTGTGTGGATGTTCACCATCTATATGAAACTTTAACAAATCGGTCCATCTATATTTAATTTGAAAATTCCAAGCCGATATAAAAGGTAGATTAAAGCACAGGAGCTGAATAACTATGTCTGTTGGTAAGTTGACATCGCTAGAGCCAATTATCGATGCATTTCAAACCCGTGTTTCTAATAACCAGAATGACAATGCAAACTCTGATTTACAAGCAAATGGCAAGGTCGTTTCAAAAGAAGAAATTGAAAAAACGCTTCAAGGCGCAAACAAGCTGATTGAACCCACTCAATTTCATCTGCAATTTGAATTACATGAAAAACTCAATGAATATTATGTCAAAGTCGTAGATAACCAAACAGAAGAAGTCATTAGAGAAATTCCTTCCAAGGAATGGCTTGATTTCTATGCGGCAATGACAGAAATTGTCGGTTTATTTGTAGATAAAAGAATGTAAGTGAAGGGAGAACATAAAAAATGGTCAATCGAATTACTGGATTTTCAAATGTGTTTGATATTGATGAAATCGTATCAAAACTCATGAAAACTGAGCAAGCACCAATTGATAAAATGACACGCCAGAAACAAACACTTGAATGGCAAAGAGACAGCTATCGCGAGGTTAACTCGAAAATCAAAGAATTAGATGATTTGATCAACAGTTTAAACTTAACGCGTCCAAGTACATATGGCGCAAAAAAGGTGACAAGCTCTAATGAATCTGCTGTCACAGCAACTGGGTCAACAAATGCGACCTCTGGCTCTATTCATGTCACTCAACTAGCGACAGCTTCCGTCTTCAAATCTTCTGGTACATCTGGATTTACACCAGCAAACGGCACGTTTACTTTTGAGGTGACGACACCAGATTCGACAAAACCGAAAATGGTGACGATCAATACTTCTGATACCGATACAATTGATAACATTGTGTCAAAGCTAAACAACGCGCAATTAGGTGTGACGGCTTACAAAGGCCAAATCTTTGATGGAACGAACTACGTGGATACAATTGCTCTTACTTCTCGGATAACTGGTGAGGGTGTCAGTATTAAAGCAGCTGATGGCAATTCGGCTTCATTTTTAACGCAATTAGGATTCCAAGTAGATGGAGATAACAAATTAGTTGCGACCACTCAAGGACAGAAGGCACAATACGAGATTAACGGTCTGAAAATGGAAAATAACAACAACACATTCACACAGGCTGATATTACGTACGAACTTAAAGGAACAACGGATCAGCCTGTCAGCTTAAACGTTTCAACAGATGTGGATGCAATCTTTGATAAAATTAAACAATTTGTTGATAAATACAATGAGCTCGTTGAGCAAATTAATGGTAAAGTCAATGAAAAGAAAAACAGAGACTATCAACCATTAACGGCTGAAGAGAAAAAAGGGATGTCTGAAAAAGAAATAGAGCTATGGGAAACGACCGCGAAGTCTGGCTTGCTGAGAAGTGATTCCATTTTACGATCTGGTGCCTCTAAAATAAGAAGTGATTTTTATGCTAATATTACGACAAGTGATGCGAATAAAATTCACCTCACACAAATTGGTATTGAGACATCATCCAAGTATAAAGATGGTGGAAAGCTGGAATTTAGTAAGGATCTTAATGGAGTAGAGAAATTAAGAAAAGCCATTGAAGAAGACCCGGAGAAAGTCAGACAAATGTTCATCTCAGGTAGTTTAAATGTGGATTCAAAAGATAAAGACAAAGCCCAGCAGCAATATCAAGAACAAGGAATCATTTATCGTGTCAAAAATTCCTTAACTGCCTTCACGAAGAGCATTCAAACAAAGGCGGGAAGCACAACGATGGAATTAAAGGAATACGGACTTGGTAAGGACCTTGATTCTTTGACCAAACGAATGGGTACGTTCCAAGACCGTTTGAAGATGGTTGAAGCCCGTTACTACAAAAAGTTTAACGCCATGGATAGCGCGATTCAAAAGCTAAACAACCAATCGGGCTATCTTTCTCAACTGCTTGGACAATAATTGGAGGTTTATAACATATGGCAATTCAGAACCCTTATGCCGCCTATCAGAAAAATTCTATTGAGACTGCAACACCTGCCGAGTTGACGCTTATGCTTTATGAAGGTTGCTTAAAGTTCATTAGACTCGCGAAGTATGCCATTCAAAAAGAGGATGCAGAAACGAGAAATGTGAACCTGAAAAAGGCTCAAAACATCATTCAAGAATTAAATGTCACCTTAAATCGTTCTTATGACGTATCAAATAGTATGGCAAGTATGTATGATTACATTTATCGCAGATTGATTGAAGCCAATCTTCAAAATGACGAAGAGATGTTGAATGAAGTAGAGCAATACGTAACTGATTTTCGTGATGCGTGGAAGGAAGTTATTCAAACCGATCGAAAAGGGCGCCACCACTCTATCGGGGGATCTCTATGAGTATTGTGGACCAGCTGCATGACCAAACATTAAAAATGGCAGCCGAAATAACGGCAAATCCGCAAAGTGACACCTTGGTTGAAGACTTTGATGCCTTTTTAATTGAGAGAGATGAATTAATGAGAGATATTCAGCATGAGCTGACGGATCAAGAAAAAGAAAAAATCAAAGAAATCATCCAAACAGATCAACAGATGGCGAAGCAATTAACTGTGATCCAAAACGGCATAAGAGCAGATATTCAAGCCATTCAAAAAAAGAAAACGAAACAGCTGAATTATCAAAATCCATACCAGCCTATGACGAGTGACGGCGTATATTACGATAAACGGAAATAATTAGGTGAGACCTGTGGCGTATCGTTCAGATGACTATATTTTATTAACCACATATTATGAACTTCTATTTACGATAGAAGAGAGTCTAAAATATTTAGATGAAATTGAGAAGGATTTTGCTAAAACAGAAGGGGATCGGATCTTTAATGATCTGATCCATGCCTTCTTTCATTTAGAGACAACACATCCCCTTCTGCTTTCAATTATAGAAAATGAGCACTTTGCCAAAACGATTCGTTCGTTTGATCAAATTTTTTTAAGTTTTGATATACTAGCTTTCTATACATTCCCTTCAATACACTTCCAATCATTCCTTAAAGCATATTTTATACCTGAATATAGAAAGTGGATGGATGAAATACATGCCTGTATGAGGCCGTATGTCATTCATTAATTTTTGTTCAATTCAGACTTTCGGAGGAAATTATGAGACTAAAAAATCAATTTTTATTTGGGCTTATTGTCATATGTATATTGTTTGTCAGTATTTTAGGGTTCTCAAGCTTTATCTATTACAAAACAGATCAATCCTATAAGACTCTTCTTAGCAAAGAAGTAAAGCTTTATCAAACCTCACTGGAATTAGAGGCACTTTTGCAAAAGCAGGAAGCACAAATTAAAACATATGTTGTCGTGCAAGATGCTGAAAATTTACAGAAAATTGAGCAAACATATGAAGAGATTAATAAAAAAACAACGGAAGCTACAAAAATGAGCTCTGTCAAACAAGCAAAAAATCTATTAGATCAAATCTCAGAAAAGAATTATCTCTACTACACCTCAACGAACCGACTATTTAATTCATTGAATATGCAAAATCAAAAAGAATTCAACACACGCCTCAATCAAGAATTACAACCTATCGAACAAGAAATACATACCTTTACAAAAGAATTTGCTCAAACCCAGTTGAAGCAACGTGACCAAAAAATCAATCAGCTCAACCAAGACAGTAATCAATTACTATTTACTCTCATTCTAGTTAGTGCGGTCATTATTGTTGGCTTTTTGTTGATTGGGACAAGATTCGTTTATCGTATGACAAAGCCGATTGTGTCTGTCACAAATGCTGCGAGAAGGATGGCAGATGGTGACCTTACACTTGAAGAGATTGAAGTGACCTCTAAAAATGAGATTGGTCAACTCGGTACTGCTTTTAATCAAATGACAAAGCATTTGCGTCAGCTCATTTTACAGGTGCAACATGGATCAAGACAATTAGCTGATTCTGCTACTCAGTTTGAGGAAACGATTCATCAAACCATATCGGCAAGTGAGCAGACATCTAGCTCGATTGAACAGGTCAGTGAAGCTTCACGTGAACAATCAGACGCGGTCGGAAAAGTAGCTTCTGCCATTCAAGAAGTCTCGACTGGTATGCAAAATGCAGCTAAACACACATCCGATGTTTCGGGTCACTCAATTTCAGTGACTGAAAAGGCTGAAGAGGGTGCAGCGCTTATTCAGCAATTCGTAAAACAAATGAGCTCTATCAAAGCGTCTGTGAATGAGCACCATTCCACAATGGCTCATGTACAAGCCCAGTTTACAGGCATTGAAGATTTGTTAGGTCATATTCATGCCATCGCTGATCAAACGAATTTGCTTGCTTTAAATGCTGCTATTGAAGCGGCAAGAGCAGGAGAGCATGGGAGAGGCTTTGCGGTGGTAGCAGATGAAGTGAGGAAACTGGCGGAAGAATCTAGTCAGCTGACAGATCAAATTAGTCAATTGCTCGCGAACGTGAACAAAGATACTGAAAAATCATCACATTCGATGAAAAAGGTTGAGCAGGATGTAGCAGAAGGTGTGAAAGTATCGCAATTGTCAGAACAGAGCTTTCATGAAATCCTGGAATCTATTCGTGATATTTCGATGAAAGCAGAGGAACTTTCAGCTACTGCAGAGGAGATTTCAGCTAGTACAGAGGAAATATCTCAGACGGTTGGGGTCATTGAAGAAGGAGCCAAACGCAATTCAGAAGAGACGGAGTACATGTCTGCGGCTGTTGAAGAATCATTGGCAGCAAATGAAGAAATGAAAGCAGCGGCGGAGGATTTAAAAACCTTATCTCAATCGCTGAAAACATCAATATCATCTTTCACCATTTAAATGTGCGCTGGTCTTTTTCAAGAATGAGCCGAATATATATTCATCACCTATCAAGTAACAATTGATGCACCGCAAAATTCGACAAATTTCAATAAAAATTCACATTTTTTTTACGTTTGAGCAGGAGAAAAGGAGGGAAAAGTAGAAATAGGTTTACATATCCTTAATTTTAAAGGAGGCGTTCTTTACATGAATTACAATGTCAGAGGAGAAAACATCGACGTAACACCTGCACTAAGAGATCATGTCGAGAAAAAAATTGGAAAGCTGGAGCGTTATTTTGAGACAGACGTAGATGCTTCAGTCAACGTGAACTTGAAGTTTTACAATGATCAAGAATCTAAAGTTGAGGTTACCATTCCAATGACTGATCTAGCACTTCGAGCTGAGGTGCATAATGAAGATATGTACAATGCAGTAGACCTAGCAGCCAGTAAATTAGAACGTCAAATTCGAAAACACAAAACAAAAGTAAACCGTAAATTCCGCGAACAAGGTGCCAAAAAGCACTTATTTGCTGGAGGAAATGGGACGGCTGACGTAGCTGTTCAAGATGACGAAGAAATTGATGAAACAGAAATCGTCAGACAAAAACGTTTCAATTTAAAACCGATGGATAGCGAAGAGGCCATCCTTCAAATGAACATGTTAGGTCATAGTTTCTTCGTCTTCACAAATGCTGAGACAAATTTGACCAATGTGGTCTATCGCCGAAATGATGGAAAATATGGACTCATTGAGCCAAACGCTTAATCTGATCTAAAAATAACCTAAAAAAAGTAAACCCGTTCCCTCTATGAGGGGCGGGTTTTTTGTGTGAAATCATTGCAAATTCTTTGGAAATGAAGGAAGGTATGGTATGATAAATGCAGGTAAATATGGACCTGTCAATCTTTTGGACATGCCGAAAAATTGCATGAAATAGAGGAGCGTTATTATATGCTTGGAATCTTAAACAAAGTGTTTGATCCTACGAAACGTACGATCAGCAAATATGAAAAAAAAGCAAATGAAATTGAAGCTCTCGCTCAAGATTTCGAGAAATTATCTGACGAGGCTTTACGAAATAAAACGATCGAATTTAAAGAAAAACTTGAAAAAGGACAATCCGTGGATGACCTGTTGGTTGAAGCATTTGCAACGGTTCGCGAGGCATCACGCCGCGTGACAGGAATGTTCCCATTTAAGGTGCAGCTCATGGGGGGGATCGCGCTTCATGAAGGCAACATCTCTGAGATGAAAACAGGTGAAGGTAAAACGTTGACTTCAACAATGCCTGTTTATTTAAATGCTCTTTCTGGAAAAGGCGTCCACATTGTGACAGTCAACGAATATTTGGCAAGTCGTGATGCAGAGGAAATGGGCAAGATTTTTGAATTTCTTGGCTTAACGGTTGGCTTAAACTTAAACAGCTTAGACAAAGATGAAAAAAGAGAAGCGTATGCCGCTGATATTACGTATTCCACAAACAACGAACTTGGCTTTGACTATTTACGGGATAACATGGTTCTTTACAAAGAGCAAATGGTTCAAAGACCGCTTCATTATGCCGTGATTGATGAGGTTGACTCCATCTTAATTGATGAAGCGAGAACGCCTCTTATTATTTCTGGACAAGCTGCGAAATCTACAAAGCTTTACGTACAAGCGAATGCATTTGTTCGTACACTAAAAATAGAAGATGATTTCACATACGATATTAAAACAAAAAGTGTTCAGCTGACAGAAAGCGGAATGACGAAAGCAGAAAAAGCATTCGGCATCGAAAACTTATTCGATGTTAAACATGTCGCACTGAACCATCACATCGCCCAGGCGCTAAAGGCACATGTTGCGATGCAAAAAGATGTGGATTATGTCGTTGAAGAAGGTCAAGTCGTTATTGTTGACTCTTTCACAGGACGTCTCATGAAAGGACGCCGTTATAGTGAAGGTCTGCATCAAGCCATTGAGGCAAAAGAAGGTCTCGAAGTGCAGAACGAAAGTATGACCCTTGCAACGATTACGTTCCAGAACTACTTCCGCATGTATGAAAAGCTCTCTGGTATGACCGGTACAGCGAAAACGGAAGAAGAAGAATTCCGTAACATTTACAACATGCAGGTTGTGACAATCCCGACCAATCAACCAGTCGTTCGTGATGACAGACCTGATTTAATTTACCGCACAATGGAAGGTAAGTTTAAAGCAGTGGCTGAAGATGTTGCGCAGCGCTATATGACAGGGCAGCCAGTGCTTGTCGGAACAGTAGCTGTTGAGACGTCTGAGCTTATTTCTAAGCTGCTTAAAAATAAAGGGATTCCTCATCAAGTGTTAAATGCGAAAAACCATGAGCGTGAGGCACAGATTATTGAAGAGGCTGGTCAAAAGGGTGCTGTCACCATTGCGACCAACATGGCAGGACGTGGAACGGACATCAAGCTTGGCGAAGGCGTCAAAGAGCTTGGCGGTCTAGCTGTAATTGGGACAGAGCGTCATGAATCACGACGTATTGATAACCAGCTGCGTGGACGTTCTGGTCGTCAAGGAGACCCAGGGATTACTCAATTCTATCTCTCCATGGAAGATGAATTGATGCGCCGATTTGGTGCAGAGCGTACGATGGCCATGCTTGACCGCTTTGGCATGGATGACACTACGCCTATCCAAAGTAAAATGGTGTCTAAAGCCGTTGAATCATCTCAAAAACGCGTTGAGGGGAACAACTTTGATTCCCGTAAACAGCTTCTGCAATATGACGATGTGCTTCGTCAGCAGCGTGAAGTGATTTACAAGCAGCGCTTTGAAGTCATTGATTCTGATAACTTAAAATCGATTGTGATCAATATGATTCAGTCTTCAATTGAGCGCGCTGTTGGTTCTTATACGCCGAAAGAAGAGCTTCCAGAAGAGTGGAAACTAGATGGTCTTGTTGAATTAATCAACACGAACTATTTAGATGAAGGAGCCATTTCGGTCAAGGATATTTACGGTAAAGAAGCAGATGAAATCACCTCCTTCATTATGGATCGTATTAAAGAAAAATACGATGCAAAAGAAGAAACATATGGCGACGAACAAATGCGAGAATTTGAAAAAGTCATCGTTCTTCGTGCGGTGGATTCAAAGTGGATGGATCATATCGATGCAATGGATCAACTGCGTCAAGGGATTCATTTACGTGCGTATGCACAAACAAATCCGCTTCGTGAGTATCAAATGGAAGGATTTGCGATGTTTGAGCACATGGTCGCTTCAATCGAAGATGATGTGGCCAAATATGTTTTGAAATCAGAAATTCAAAACAACTTAGAACGTGAAGAAGTCGTTCAAGGTCAAACAACAGCTCATCAGCCTCAAGAGGGTGATGAGGAGAAGACAGTGAAAAAGAAGCCGGTACGTAAAGTCGTAGACATTGGTCGAAACTCACCATGTCACTGCGGAAGCGGCAAGAAATATAAAAATTGTCATGGGAAGACAGAGTAAGTAATGGAAAGAGGTGAAAACCTCTTTCTATTCATGTCAGCCCTACATCTATGAGGTGAAGGATATGGAATTAGTAGAAATTAGACAAGAGCTTGAAAATATGGCTAGCAGGCTAGCTGATTTTAGGGGGTCTCTTTGACCTCGAAACAAAAGAAGCCAAAATTGCAGAACTCGAAGCGACCATGTCAGAGGCTGATTTTTGGAATGATCAGCAAAAGGCACAAGGCGTCATCAATGAAGCCAATGCACTAAAGGATAATGTGAATTCATACCATGAGCTCAGTGAATCTCATGAAGAGCTGCAAATGACACATGACCTGTTAAAGGAAGATTATGACGAGGAGCTTCATGTAGAGCTTGAGAAAGAGCTGAAGAACTTAACTAAGCAATTTAACGACTTTGAACTGCAGCTTCTCTTAAGTGAACCATATGATAAAAACAATGCCATCCTTGAGCTTCACCCAGGCGCAGGCGGTACTGAATCACAGGACTGGGGTTCTATGCTTCTGAGAATGTATACTCGCTGGGCAGAGCGCAGAGGCTTTAAGGTTGAAACGCTTGATTACCTTCCTGGTGATGAAGCAGGAATTAAGTCTGTGACATTGCTCATCAAAGGGCATAACGCATATGGATACTTAAAGGCAGAAAAAGGGGTCCATCGTTTGGTTCGTATTTCTCCTTTTGATTCATCTGGTCGTAGACATACTTCTTTCGTTTCCTGTGATGTCATGCCTGAGTTCAATGAAGAAATCGATATTGATATTCGAACAGAAGATATCAAAGTGGATACGTATCGAGCAAGCGGTGCAGGTGGACAGCACGTCAATACGACTGACTCTGCCGTTCGTATCACACACATTCCAACCAATGTCGTGGTGACATGCCAAACAGAAAGATCACAAATCAAAAACAGAGAACGTGCGATGAAAATGCTGAAATCGAAACTTTATCAAAGACGGATCGAAGAACAGCAGGCTGAATTGGATGAAATTAGAGGAGAGCAGAAAGAAATTGGCTGGGGAAGCCAAATTCGCTCTTACGTATTCCATCCGTATTCTCTTGTAAAAGACCATCGAACCAATACGGAGATGGGAAATGTTCAAGCGGTCATGGATGGAGATTTAGATTCATTTATCGATGCTTACTTACGTTCGAAATTATCATAAAAACTCGGCTTCTTGCCGGGTTTTTTTTATTGTGAGAAAATATAATGAATATAAAGGAATACATACGCCATACTGACTCTATATCCTTTGTATGATGAAATTAGCAAATAAAGGGGGAAATATTTTGGGATTAACAACATTACAAGAGACGTGGGATTTAGATGCCTTTTTTAAAGGAGGCAGCGCTTCACCAGAATTTAAAACATACTTGCAACACATTCAGCAGCTATTAGATGAATTACGACAAAAGGTCGATGCCTTTTCAAAAGAAGATACACACATTGAAAGCAAATTAACGTCTGTCCTTGACACGTATGAAACCACATATAAAAAACTGTCTCAAGCAGGTTCATTTGTTTCCTGTCTTCAATCTCAAAATACAAAGGATATGAAGGCTGGCAGTCTTCGAGGTACGATTGCTAAGCTGGAAGCTGATTTAGGTACCATTCTTGCGCTGTTTGATCAGGCGCTTGCTGCCATCTCTCCTGGAAAATGGGAGGATCTCATGAATTCAGAGGCCTTTTCAGATGTTCGCTACATATTAAATGAACGCAGAGAACGCGTGAAGGATCAATTGCCTGTTGAACAAGAAACATTGATTCAAAAGCTAGCCGTAGATGGCTACCATGCGTGGGATGAGCTTTATTCTAGCTTAGTGAATAAGATTACGATTCCGTTTGAACAACATGGTGAAACGCAGATGATCTCTGTCGGCCAAGCGGAAAATGCGATGGATGATTCAGACCGTGAAGTCAGAAAGGCTGTTTATCATAACCTAGAGCATGCATGGACGCAGGACGAACATCTATTTGCAAGCACGCTCAATCATTTGGCAGGTTTTCGTTTGCAAGTATATGAAGCAAGAGGCTGGGATCATATCTTAAAAGAGCCGCTTGAAATTTGCCGGATGAAACAAGAAACCCTTGATGCCATGTGGTCTGTGATTGATGAAAATAAGCAGCCATTCATTGATTATTTACATCGAAAGGCTGACATGCTTGGAGTGGATAAGCTAAGCTGGTTTGATGTTGGGGCTCCTATTGGCAGTGAGACCAAGATTTATCCGTATCAGGAAGCAGCTGCTTTTATTGTGAAGCATTTCGCTGGATTTGGAGAAGAGCTTGCTGCTTTTACAGAAAAGGCCTTTAATGAGCGTTGGGTAGAAGCTGAGGATCGCCCGAACAAACGAGTAGGCGGTTTTTGTACAAATTTCCCTGACAGCGGAGAGTCCCGCATTTTTATGACCTTCTCAGGCAGTCCATCCAATGTGGCGACACTTGCGCATGAGCTTGGTCATTCGTTCCATCAGGAAGTGATGCAGGATGTTCGCATTCTTAATCGCAAATATGCGATGAATGTAGCTGAAACGGCGTCGACATTCGCAGAAATGATTGTGGCTGATGCTTCATTGAAAGAAGCGGCAAATGAAGAGGAGCGCCTCAGCTTGTTAGAGGATAAGCTGCAGCGGAGTGTAGCATTTTTCATGAACATTCAATCTCGGTTCTTATTTGAACAGCGTTTTTATGAAGAGCGTAAACAAGGAGAAGTGCCGGCGGATCGGTTGAATGAGCTGATGGTAGAAGCGCAGAAAGAAGCCTTTGGTGACTCTTTAGATGAATACCATCCGCATTTCTGGGCGTCTAAGTTGCATTTCCATATCACAGGTGTACCGTTTTATAATTTCCCGTACACATTCGGCTACATGTTCTCCCTAGGAATTTATGCAAAGGCCTTGCAGGCTGGTACTTCGTTTGAAGAAAAGTACATTGCATTATTAAAGGACACAGCTTCAATGACAGTAGAAGATTTGGCCTTTAAGCACTTAGGTGTCGATCTTACCCAAAAAGACTTTTGGGAGGAAGCCATTAGCCTCGCTGTAGAAGACGCTGAAGAGTTTTTAGAAGCGACGAAAAAGTGAAAATGAAAAGCCCCCATTACGGAAGCTTTAGATTGTTGACAAAGGGTTAAAATGATCTTTATTTTAGCCCTTTGTCTTCTTTATGGAGCTTTTTTGCTGGTTTTAGCCATCCAAGCATCGTCTGAACGATATCCTTTTGCTGTGTGAGGGCTTGAATGTCCGCTGGCTGATCACCTTTTTGTTTACCATACATGCCAAACTGAGCATGGTTCCCGCCTTTTATTTCATGATAAACGGTTTGAGACGGCAAATTTGTTTTCGATTGCTTGATTTTCTCTTGTGTCGCAAGTCCATCCTTTTCACCTGATATAGAGAGGACGTTCAAGGAGGATGATTTCAGCTCATCTGATGCTGGATAAGACGCAAGGAAAAAAAGAC
Organism: Bacillus sp. FSL K6-2431; assembly: GCF_038005165.1. Classification (NCBI taxonomy): domain Bacteria; kingdom Bacillati; phylum Bacillota; class Bacilli; order Caryophanales; family Bacillaceae; genus Bacillus; species Bacillus sp. FSL K6-2431. The sequence goes on from NZ_JBBOSQ010000001.1 coordinate 2,653,583, forward strand.
CGTCGAGCTGGCGCTGGTTTTTTTCTGCAAACATAGCGGCGGCTGTTCCGCCTAGTGAATGACCGCCAATATACCAGTGTTTGATCGTTTGATGATCTTTTATGATATCTTGTGCTTTATTTGTATTAAAAATCGCAAACGAAAATGGCATGTCAGGGATAAAGACAGAATAGCCTTTTTTCATCAATTCATTCCCAATATAGGCGTACGAAAGTGGTTCTACCTTTGCTCCTGGATAGAGAATGATGCCCGTATCGCTTTTAGTTGATGCAAATGTATATACGTCGTTTTTATGTTCCACTTGCTCGATGTTCACTTGCTTTTTTAAAGCGGCAGATGGTCCGTATGTAAACCGGCTCCATGTATAGAAAGCACCAAAAGCCAAAATGATCAGTGCAAGTAATGTAATGCCTGTGATCTTCAGTATTTTCTTCATCGCATGTCCCTTCTTTCTCATGTACATATTAAATATACCATCATTTGCTCCTATGCCAAACGGCAAGCACGCTGATCCGTTTGTGTGATAAAGTGTTAATCCATTAGCACTGCATTTGGCTGTTATTTACATTCATAATTGGAGGGCTTAAAATAGGTGTGCATTCAGAAGTAACGGAGGAAGACAGACATGAAGCAGGGACATTCACAATTATGGATTGAAGCAAAGAATTACTTGTTCATTTTAATTGGATCAGCCATTGTGGCGATTGGATTTAATACGTTATTATTACCGAATCAGATTGCCGCAGGTGGTGTGAGCGGGATTAGTACGATTATGCAGTCATTCGGCTTTGAGGCGGCATATGTACAGTGGGGGCTCAACATTCCGCTGTTTATCGCTGGCTTTTATTTATTAGGCGGTACATTTGGCGTGAAAACGCTCGTTGGCTCTATTTTCTTACCTTTGATGGTGTTTGTCACAAGGCATATTGCACCTGTGACACATGAAGCACTCTTAGCAGCTATTTTTGGCGGAGTGGTGATTGGGATCGGCATAGGGCTCGTGTTCCTTGGAAATGGGTCAACAGGTGGAACGGCGCTCGCTGCCAAAATCATCAATAAATATACAGGCCTCACGCTTGGTACCTGTTTAGCAATGATGGATGGCCTAATCGTTCTGGCTGCGATGACTGTTTTTGGGATTGAAGAGGGACTGTACGCTGTCATTGGTGTGTTTATTTCAAGTAAAACGATTGATGTCGTACAGGCCGGCTTCAGTCATTCGAAAATGGCGATGATCATTACAGGGCATGAGGATGAAGTCAGACAGGCAGTTTTTGATCAAATTGACCGTGGTGTCACAAAAATCTCAGCAGTTGGAGGATATACCGATCATGACCGTCCAATTCTAATGTGTGTCGTTGGACAGTCACAATTCACAAAGTTGAAACAAGTGGTGAAAGCAATCGATGCATCAGCATTTGTCATCGTAATGGATGCAAAAGAGGTGCTTGGTGAGGGTTTTAAAAGGGCGTAAACAAGGATATAATAGCGTTGACCAAATGATTGTAAGGGAGGGAAATTGATGCAAAAGAGCGGATTAATGATGCTGTTTGCAGCGATGATTCTTGTTCTTGCGGCTTGTGGAGGAAATTCAAGCAGCAGTGACAGTGACAAAGAAGGCAGCAAAAGTGCTTCAACTGTGAGCAGTGGTGAGGAAATTTATCAGCAAAACTGTATTGGCTGTCATGGGAAAGACCTATCTGGCGGAGGCGGACCAAGCCTGAAAGAAGTAGGGAAGAAATATAATGAAAGCCAAATTGCAGATATTGCACAGAATGGTAAAGGCTCTATGCCAAGCGGAATGGTAGATGAGAAGCAAGCAAAAGAAGTAGCAAAATGGCTTGCAGAGAAAAAATAAAACCTTTGTCTAATCGACAAGGTTTTTTTGTTTTTATATGTAGAAAAAGACTTTTGGATAGTATGAAAACGTATTATATTAAGTTTTATTTAAAAAATAAGGGTAAAAAGACATGTTTTTCGGTTTTAAATGTTGTTTTTACCTTTTAACGATAAGTTTTGAAATATAAATGTAATACCATTGCGTCGATTCATGACGTATAATTGGAGTTGTTGAAATTTAGACGATTCAATTTTTTCATCTTTTTGGATGAAAAGGACATAAATTGCTTGTACGTATCGAAGGGTATGTGCGTGACCATACATAACGTTTTTTGACGATAAGTGTCAAAACATCATGATAAGCTGTTAGTCAGCAATAAGAAAAGATTAGGTGATTACATGATTGAAATGAAGGAAGTCTACAAGATCTATTCTAACGGTGTAAAGGCGATCAATGGAATCAATGTCTCTATCCACCCAGGAGAGTTTGTGTATGTTGTTGGTCCCAGTGGTGCTGGTAAATCCACTTTCATCAAAATGATGTATCGTGAAGAGAAGCCAACCAAAGGGAAAATCTTAATTAATAGCAAAGATTTAGGCTCGATTAAGGAAAAAGAAATCCCTTACTTAAGAAGAGAAATTGGCGTAGTATTCCAAGATTTCAAACTGCTTCCAACCCTCACAGTGTTTGAGAACGTGGCATTTGCTCTTGAAGTCATTGGGGAACAGCCTCATATCATTAAGAAAAAAGTGCTGGATGTACTTGATTTGGTACAGCTCAAGCACAAAGCACGACAATTTCCTGACCAGCTGTCTGGCGGTGAGCAGCAGCGTGTATCTATCGCTCGTTCGATCGTGAATAGTCCTGAGGTAGTCATTGCAGACGAGCCGACAGGAAACCTTGACCCAGACACATCTTGGGAAATCATGAAGACACTCGAAGAGATTAATAACCGAGGAACAACAGTCGTCATGGCGACACATAACAAAGAGATTGTAAACAGCATGAAGAAACGCGTCATCGCAATCGAAGATGGAATGATTGTGCGTGACGAAGCAAGAGGGGAGTACGGCATTTATGATTAAAACTCTCTCGCGGCATTTACGTGAGAGCTTCCGTTCACTTGGAAGAAACACGTGGATGACATTTGCATCAATTAGTGCGGTCACTGTCACATTGATTTTAGTTGGGGTTTTTCTTGTGATTATGCTCAACTTGAACAACATGGCATCGAACGCTGAAAAAGAAGTAGAAGTAAAAGTGTTAATCGAATTAACGGCGAATCAAAAGCAGCAGGATGAATTAAAAGCAGAAATTGATAAGATTCCTGAAATCAGTGATGTCAAGTACTCATCTAAAGATGACGAACTAAAAGCGCTGATTAAAAGCTTTGGTGAAAATGGACAATCCATGGGACTTGTTGATCAAGAAAACCCATTAAACGATGCGTTTATTGTGAAAACATCAGATCCACACGATACACCAAAAGTAGCGAAGAAATTAGAAAACCTAAAAGGTACGTATAAAGTAACCTACGGAAAAGAAGAAGTCAGCCGACTCTTTAATGTGGTTGGAGTGGCGCGGAATGTAGGGATTGCGCTCATTATTGGGCTTTTATTTACAGCCATGTTCTTGATCTCTAATACGATCAAAATTACGATTTTTGCTAGACGTAAAGAAATCGAGATTATGAAGCTCGTAGGTGCAACGAACTGGTTTATCCGCTGGCCATTCTTCATTGAAGGATTACTGCTTGGTGTATTTGGTTCCATTATACCGATTGCTCTACTGCTTGGCACATATCAATATGCAGTGGGCTGGGTGGCACCGAGAGTACAAGGCTCATTTATTTCCATGCTTCCATATAACCCGTTTGTCTATCAAGTTTCACTGGTCCTTCTTTTGATCGGTGCAATCATTGGTGTATGGGGAAGCTTGACGTCCATCCGTAAATTCTTAAAAGTATAAATCTATTTTTGATGGCAGCACTCGAGAGTTTGATAGAAGGTGTGACCGGTTGAACCGATTCATCCGGTCGACTCTTCATGCAGGCAGTTGTCATAGGAGGGGAATATCGTTTTGAAAAGAAAGCTGATGATGGCTGGAATGGCAGCGTTTATTGGAACAACGTGGCTATATATTCCAGGGAACGAGAATCGTGCATTCGCATACGAAGACCTAGATCAAAAACGTCAACAAATCGAAGAGAAAACATCAAAGACTGAATCAACTTTGAAGAAAAAGAAATCAGAGCTGGCTAAGCTTGAAAAGAAAGAATCCAAGCTCAAAAAAGAAATTGAAAAGATTGACCACAAGGTAAGTGCTGCAACTGAAAAAGTCGCAGAAAAAGAAAAAGAAGTCAAACAAACGAAGCAAGAGATCAAGAAACTAAAAAAAGACATTCAAGTCATCAATGATCGAATTGAAAAAAGAAAAGCTATTTTCAAAGATCGAATTCGTTCGATGCAAAAAAGCGGCGGTACGATCAACTATTTAGATGTGCTGCTGGGTGCTCGCAGCTTTAGTGATTTTGTCGGTCGTGTTGGAGCTGTTACAACCATTGTCGAAGCAGACAAAGACATGATTACAGAACATGAAAATGATTTAAAGCTGGTGGAGCAAAAAGAAGCAGAGCTAAATAATCAGCTAAGTGGACTTGAAACATCTCTGAAAGAGCTAGAAGAGTTGAAAAAGGATTTGTCTAAACAGCAAAAAGAAAAAGAAAAAATCTTAGGGAATGTAACAGATAAAAAGAACCATGCCCATGATGAATTAGGCAAACTTGAAAATGAACAAGAAATTTTAGCGAACCAAAAAGCGGCTGTGAAGTCTGAGGAAGCACGCCGCCAAAAGGAAGAAGCAAAGAAAGCAGAACAAGCAGCTGCTGAAAAAAGTGCACCTACACCTCAAAGTGGCGGTTCAGATCAAATATCTGATACACCAGCAAGCAGCTCAGGCTTTATTAAACCAGCTGCTGGCCGATTCTCATCTGGCTTTGGCGGACGTTCTGGCGGAAACCACTTCGGATTAGATATTGCAGCAAAAGGCACAGTATCTGTCGTCGCAGCTGCATCTGGAACAGTCACGAACTCAAGCTACTCATCGAGCTACGGGAATGTGATATTCATTACGCATAATATCAATGGACAGACCTATCAAACGGTATATGCCCACCTATCTACAAGAAGTGTGTCCACAGGGCAGAGAGTCGAGCAAGGACAATTCCTTGGATATATGGGTAATACAGGCCAGTCACATGGTCAGCATCTCCATTTTGAAATTCATAAAGGATTATGGAATGGCGCAAAATCAAATGCAGTCAATCCAGCGCAATATATTCGCTAATCAAAAAGCCGATAACATCATGTTATCGGCTTTTCTTATTCTAAATAAAATTAAAATAACAGCAGTAAACCGGCAATAATAGGTGTTAACAGTACAGCCGATTTCAATAAAAGCTTCGGTGCAAGGCGTGTAAATTTTGCGCCAATATATGCACCTAATACTGTTCCGATTAAAATTTGAATGAGCAAGATAAAATCAACATAGCCCTCTGTAATATATCCAATTCCACCACCGATGGAAATTGGAATAATGACAAGCATCGTCGTACCAACTGCCTGTCGAATGGAAAGTCTCAGTAAAATCAAAAGTCCTACTTGGATAAATGGTGCGGACCCGATACCAAACATACCTGATAGCAATCCGGATACAAGTCCTAAAATAATACCCCTTATGAGCAACTGACGTGAAGAAAGCGGCTGCTGCTCAGCTTCTTCCTTCAGAACAAATAATTTGATCATCATAAACACAGCGGATAAAAAGAGCATGCCAGCTGTTAAATAGTGCAGATTTCCTTCTGGAATAAAAGGAGCAATCTTAGCTCCTGCAAAGGAAGCCACACAAGCCAAAGCTCCGACGATCAAACCAGATTTCAGCTGAATATTCCCTTCCCTGTAGTGGCTGTATGCACCTGATAACGTCGTAAATGCCATTGCGGCTAAAGATGTCCCAAGTGCGGTATGGATAGGGATATCAAAAATTAACGTAAGCAATGCGATGACAAAACCAGCACCGCCTGCTCCTACAAATCCTAATAAAATTCCTAATAATAGCATCGTCAATATAATATACATAGCGAAGACTCCTTCTCGATCATAACAAAATAAAAATTACACCTAATAAAATAATTAGTCAAGCCTTCGCGGCAGAATGTCATTACATGAAATCCCTTCTTCTGGCATATAATAACTCAGGTCATCAGGAAGAGTTGAAGAAGGAGGCCAAATATGAAAAAACAAATCGCATCTATTATGGCAAGTGTCGTTCTATTAATCAGTGCAGGGGTGATGACGCATAAAGAGGGAACTCATGTGGAGTCACCGCAAGCAGCTGCTGCAATGGCTGGACAAGCTCAATCAAGTGATAAGGCGAAAGAGAATGGGATGGAGAAAATTGAGAAAGCCTATGACCTTATTTCGAATGAATATGTAGAGGAAGTGGATCGCCAAAAGCTGCTTGAAGGCGCCATTCAAGGAATGCTTTCAACTTTAAATGATCCGTATTCAGTATACATGGACAAGCAAACCGCCAAGCAATTTTCTGATTCGCTTGATTCTTCTTTTGAGGGAATTGGGGCAGAGGTGGGGATGGATGAAGGAAAAATCATTATCGTCTCTGCCTTTAAAAAATCCCCTGCAGCAAAAGCAGGTCTAAAGCCGAAAGATGAAATCATCAGCATTGATGGTGAGTCGATGAAAGAAAAAAGCTTAAACGATGCTGTACTGAAAATAAGAGGGAAAAAAGGAACATCCGTCGCTCTGAAAATCAGACGAAATGGGATTGAAAAAGAGTTAACATTCCATATCAAACGAGAAGAAATCCCACTTGAAACCGTGACTTCCTCTGTGAAAGAGGTAAATGGTCATAAAACAGGCTATATCGCGATCTCAAGCTTTTCAGAAGATACTGCGAAGGATTTCACATCAAGCCTGAAACAGCTCGAGAAAAAGGGCATAGAAGGTCTTGTGCTTGATGTGAGAGGAAACCCTGGCGGCTATCTGCAAAGTGTAGAAGACATTTTGAAGCATTTTATTACAAAAGATCAGCCTTATATTCAAATTGCAGAACGGAACGGCGACAGGAAACGCTATTTTTCAAAGCGGAAAGAACAGAAGCCTTACCCAGTTAATGTCTTAATTGATAAAGGCAGTGCATCCGCTTCTGAAATACTCGCTGGTGCTATGAAAGAAGCCGGAAAATATGAAGTCGTCGGTGATGTCTCCTTTGGGAAAGGCACTGTGCAGCAGGCGGTTCCAATGGGTGACGGCAGTAACATTAAATTAACGCTGTATAAATGGCTCACGCCAAAAGGAAATTGGATTCACAAAAAAGGTGTCGTACCGACGATTGCGATTCATCAGCCAGATTACTTTACTGTAGGACCGCTTCAGCTGAAAGAACCACTTCAGCTTGATATGAACAATGAAGAAGTGAGACAAGCACAGACGCTATTAAAGGGCTTGTCATTCGACCCCGGCAGAGTAGACGGCTACTTTGATGAAGAAACGAAAAAAGCGGTATTAGCCTTCCAAAGCACATACAATCTCAACAAATCAGGTGTAATTGATCTGAAGACAGCGAAAATGATGAACAAAATGGTGGATGAAGTGAAATCCTATGAAAAAAATGATCTTCAACTGCAGACTGCACTAAAAGCACTATATCTTAAAAAATAAAGAGGCGAATAAATGCCTCTTTTTTTTGGTTCATAAGTGTCACAAACATGTAATAGTTTATTCTTAAAAATAAATTATATCGAGAAATATATTCATTTATTTTACAAAAAACATAACATTCCTTCGATTTTACCCGATAACATATTTATATAAGAGACTTTCTGTTGATTTAAACATGTCATGAAAATGAAACTTTTGAAAGTTGTATGTTACATAAATAATTCTTACAATATAAAGTAGCACTCATTTTAAATATTTTATTTTTTGCGGATATTCAGCTTGAGCATTAAGCTGTACCGAGGTTTGCGCTTTTCTTAAAAGAACTAGTAAATGGGGGTACACAATTGAAAAGGGCAAGTATTGTGAGAGAGAAAAAATATTACGAGTTGGTAGAGGAGCTTAAGAGTCGTACGAAAGATGTGACGTTTTCCGCTACAAAGGCATTAAGTCTGCTCATGCTGTTAAGCAGGTACTTGGTCAATTACACAACGGTAGAATCAGTCGACGAAATCGATGAAGACTGTGCTGAGATATACTTCAATTATTTAATGGATAATCATAAGAGACTTGGTATAAACTTAACCGACATCAAGAGGTCGATGCAGCTGCTCGGCGGCATACTAGATGTAGATGTCAATCACTACTTAAAAGATTTTTCACTGTCGAATGTCACACTTTGGATGAATCAGGAGAAATAAACCTGGTGTCAAGCATCGATTTATTTGATAGAATAAGAGAAAATGCTTGACTTGGGCGGTGAACGATAATGAGCTCGGAGTGGATGGGAGCTGGATTAAAAGCGGTCGGTCTGTTTTTAATCCACCCTCTTTTTTATTTCATGATATTAATCAGCCTGTTACATGGCTACATCCGCGTAAAGCGGGAGAGAAAAGCGTTTCAAACAAGAATAGAAGATGTATACGATGAACTTAAATTTACATATTCAAAGGGATGGATTCTAGGGATTTGCCTATCCGTCATTTCAGTAGGCTTAGGGATTGCCCTCCCGCCTGGATTCATCGTGCTGATTGCAGCGATGACCATTGTTTGCTCTTTATTCTTTAAGGCGAGTGCGCTTTCGTCTGCATACACACTCGGTTTCAGCTTTATTGCGGCACTTGGACTGATGTATTTCCAAGTGAGCCATTCATGGTTGCCGCAGCTCTCAATGATGAATACATCAGCCGTTGTTATTCTGCTAGGACTTTTATTAATGACCGAGGGGATTCTAGCCTATCGAACGGCGCATTTACGAACATCGCCTGCAATGGTGATGAGTGCGAGAGGACTTTTGATTGGCCAGCAGCGGGCAAATCGTCTGTGGCTTTTACCGCTTGTTTTGCTGATGCCGGCAGGTGAATTTACTTCTTCTCTGCCATGGTGGCCGGTGCTTCAAGTACACGATCAAAGCTTTTCATTTATTTTGATTCCATACATCATCGGTTTCGGGCAGCGGATTCAAGGATCGCTGCCAATTGTCAGCATTCAAATTACGGCACGGCGTATTCTCATGCTTGGACTCGCTGTTGCTTTACTAGGTGCTGCAAGTATTTGGTTTGAGCCGATTGCATGGGGAGCTGTATTGATAGCGATTGCCGGAAGAGCATTCCTCTCATGGAAACAGAGAGTCAACGACAATGCAGCTCCATTCTACTTCTCTAAGCGTAATCAAGGGCTAATGGTGCTGGGAATCATTCCGAATACACCTGCAGCTGATTTAAAGCTTGAGATCGGAGAAGTCATTACAAAGGTGAATGGAATTGAAGTCAAAACCGTTTCTGAATTTTACGAAGCCCTTCAAACCAATCGTGCTCTGACAAAGCTTGAGATCATTGGCTTGAATGGTCAGACAAGGTTTGAGAAACGCGCTTCTTACGAAGGGGAGCATCATCAGCTTGGCATCCTGTTTGTGAAGGATGATCCTCAGCAAGAATCAACGGCGATTTCATCATAAAAAAAAGCTGCTAGAGATGGCAGCTTTTTTCTTTTGGACGCGCTTCTTTTCCATAGGATTCGCCCCATTCACGCATAGCGAAGATGATAGGCTTTAACGTATCTCCTAAAGAAGTGAGTGAATATTCGACACGAGGAGGGACCTCCTCATAGACTTCTCTGTGAACAACGCCGTCTTGTTCTAGCTCGCGCAATTGCAGCGTAAGAACACGCTGAGAAATCCTTGGCAGAAGCCGGCGTAATTCGTTGTATCGTTTTGGACCGCAAGTCAAATGATAAAGGATCACTCCTTTCCATTTTCCTCCTATTACACTCGTTGTGGTGGAAACGGGACAGCCATGATTGACAATACTGACTGGATTGGATGGTGCACTCATCTTTACACTCCTTTCTAAGGCGAAATGGGTGATAAACGAACATGATTGTACCTAACGAACAAAAATGTGCGTACTTGAATCAAAGGAAGTTTTTCTTTTACCATAGAGGTATCACATCACACATTCGGGTTGTTTGTTTTCTTATCATAACAATTTCTATATGGGAATGGAAAGAAATTGGATTGGTGAAACTTCACACCCTAATCGTTCACTAGAAAGGATGAATACCATGCGAGACAAAAAGCAATTAAAAAAAGAAATCATTGAGGCGTATGAATTCCGTCATGCGACAAAAGAGTTTGACCCGGCGAAAAAGATTCCAGAAGATGACTTTGCGTTCATTTTAGAGACAGGAAGACTTTCGCCAAGCTCTGTCGGATTTGAGCCTTGGAAGTTCCTCGTCGTTCAAAATGAAGCATTTAGAGAGAAATTAAAAGAATATACATGGGGTGCGCAAAAGCAGCTTCCAACTGCCAGCCATTTTGTGATCATTTTGGCAAGAACAGACGCCCGGTACGATTCAGCATATGCAGAATACATCAACAAGGAAATCAAAGGAATGACAGACGAAACGTTTGAGATGGTAAAAGAACGCTACAAACAATTCCAAGAGAATGATCTTCATTTGATGGAAACTAACCGCACGCTCTTCGATTGGGCTTCCAAACAAACGTATATTGCCCTTGGAAATATGATGACAGCCGCAGCACAAATCGGCATCGATTCATGCCCTGTTGAGGGATTCAGCTACGATGAAATTCATCGTATGCTTGAGGAAGAAGGATTACTTGAAGATGGTCAGTACGACATCTCTGTCATGGCTGCCTTTGGGTATCGAGTCATTGAGCCAAAGCGCGGCAAAACGCGTCGTCCAATGGATGAAGTAGCCATTTGGATTCGTTAAAAGAAAATGTCTGAAAAAGGCTGTTGACAATTGTGTGGTTAGTCAGTATATTTAAAAAATAAAATCTTTGATAAATAGACAAATTGACTATAAAACGCTTTGACTTGAGAATAGTAAATGAATATCCGTTTTCTAAGAGAGCTGCGGGTTGGTGCAACGCAGTAAAACGAATCATTGAACTCGCTCAAGGAGCGGCAAGACTGAATGAATAGTAAGTCTTTACGTGTGACCTCCGTTATCGGGTTTCAAGTTGGATTCAGCTATGTCTGAGTCAATAAGAGTGGTAACGCGGTTGCAAGGTCAGTCGTCTCTTCAAGGAGATGACTGGCCTTTTTATATGCTTTTATCTTATATTTGTCTGAAGATTCAAATTTAAAGGAGCTATAGAAAATGGAAAAGGAACATGTGCAATTAAAACGAACAATGACGTCAAGGCATATCATGATGCTCGCACTTGGCGGTGCCATCGGTGCTGGTCTGTTTAAAGGAAGCAGTTCTGCCATTGATATCGCGGGTCCTGCTGTCATTTTGGCATATATGATTGGTGGTCTTATTTTATTATTTATTATGCAAGGACTTGCCGAAATGACAGTTGCGCGACCTGGCGCTAGAACATTCCGTGATTTAATTGAACCTGTGTTAGGCAAATACCCCGCCTATTTCTTAGACTGGATCTATTGGAAAATGTGGGTGTTGAACATTGCAGCAGAAGCGATCGTGTCTGCAATCTTTATTCAGTACTGGTTCCCACAAGTACCGATTTGGACACTTGTGTTAATCATTTCACTTGTTGTGACATTGATCAATGTTTGTTCAGTCAAAATGTTTGCTGAAACAGAGTACTGGTTAGCTTCTATTAAAATTGCTGTCATTCTTTTATTTATTATCATTGGGTTAACGATGCTGTTTGTCTCATTCGGACAGCATGCAGCACCGGGATTATCCAACTTAACCGAACACGGAGGATTTTTTCCGAATGGAACAGGCGGCTTAATTGCGGCAATGCTGGTGGTCGTGTATTCATATGGCGGAACTGAGATGATTGGGGTTACATTAGCAGAAACGAAAAACCCTGAAAAAGTCATCCCAAAAGCCATTCAAAGTACATTTGTACGAATCATCGGTTTTTATGTACTTCCGTTCTTCATCATCGTCAGCTTAATTCCTTGGAATCAAGTAAACAATGAACAAGTGAGCCCATTCGTCACGGTGTTTGCAACGATTGGTGTGCCATATGCAAGTGATATCATGAACGGGATTATTCTATTAGCAATCTTGTCTTCTATGAACTCTGGTCTGTATGCTTCTTCAAGGGTACTATTTACACAGGCAATGGATGGCCGTATATGGAAGGGCTTTTCGAAGCTGTCGAAACAGCAGGTGCCAGTCAGAGCGATTCTAGTATGTACATCTACTTTGTATGTAGCCGTATTAATCTCTCTTTTTGTAGGAAGTCAAACCTTTAATTATTTAATGGGATCTTTAAGCTACACGGTCTTATTCATCTGGTTTATTATTGCTGTCGGGCATCTAAAGTCTCGAAGCGTAGCAGCACCAGGAGGATATCGCGTCAAGCTGTATCCTTTCACAACATGGTTTTCTGTCATTGCGATCATTGCCATTTTTATCGGTGTTGTATCAACAACTCCGATTGTCCAAACCTTGGTCACAATGGGTATCTATCTCATCATTACGCTTTCTTTCTTCATCAATAGAAAGCGGTTTGAAACAGCTGTTTAATTTAAAAGCGTGCAGGACTCTTGAAGAAGGTCTCGCACGCTTTTTTAATGTAGTTTTATTGTTTGAACGAAAGCAATCGACTATCCTTTTGAAAGGAATTGATGCATAAAAGTAGATGATCAAACAGATGCCGAAAATAGCTGTTCAAATTTAGGCGACTGATGCGTATATTTGGATTAAACGAATAACCTTACCTAAAAAATCTAATTGGTTATATCGTAGGCAGGTTTTCAACGACTGGAGTATTTGGCAGCTGGATGATGGCTGTCGTACCGCATCCTGGCTCAGATTGAATATCGAACGTGCCATGATGTTTTTTCATGATTTGATAGACAATAGCTAGTCCAAGACCTGAGCCGCCATCTTTTCTCGTACGTGCCTTATTTACTCGGTAAAATCGCTCAGAAACATGTGGAAGGTCTTCTTTTGGAATGCCGTTGCCCTCATCTGTCACTCTCAATTCAGCTTTATGTTGGTGAACTAGTAATTCAATCGAGACCGATTTTCCAGAGGGAGTGTAATGAATGGCATTGTCCAGTAAATTACGAACCACTTGTTGCAGCCGATCGCTATCGCCATACACAATACAATCCTCATCAAGTGTCCGTTTCAGATAAATGCCCTTTTGATTAGCGATAAATGCCATTTGATCAAGAACGTCATGAATCAGCTGAGCAAAGACGATTGGCTCCATCGTTAGTGGATAAGAATCTCCTTCTAGCTGCGCAAGGTCTAAAAGATCATGCACAAGTCGGCTTAAACGTGCGGCCTCATCCTGGATGATGTGCATTCCTTTTTTTTGATCAATGATCCCTTCTTCAATACCTTCAGCATATCCTTTCATATAACTTAGCGGAGTCCGAAGTTCGTGGGAGACATTCGCAAGAAATTCCCTGCGGTGCTGCTCAACTTTTTCAAGGGTAGAAGACAGTTTGTTAAAAGAGCGGCTCAGCTGGTTTAATTCATCTCCGTTTTTGGTCACAGCCATCCGTTTTGAAAAATCGCCAGATTCCATTTCCATCGCAATTTCTTTCATTTGATTAATTGTCCGAACGACTTTATTGGAGCTCTTATATCCGATAAAGAAAATCAGGAGCAGAATTAACAAAATGGATATGCCAAGTGTCAATCTGATTTGGACAAAGGGTTCATATACATCCGATAAGGGCATGGATAGAAAAATTGTCCCTGATAGCTCATCTTTGCTTGAGAAAACAGGGATGGCGATGCCAAGAATATCTTGATGAAACTGTGAGTGTTCTCTAATCAACACGACGGTTTCCCCCTGAAGGAGTTTTTGGCGTTCCTTGAACGTGATGAGGTTATCATTTGTGTTCGTATCAAAAGGAAGACCACTTGAAAGCTCCATTGGGTCATCTGTAAAAATAATGTTCGCCTGACTCGAGTCGTTAGCCCATTTTACTCTATCGGTAAAATACGTATCTTTCCCGTGTTGATGATAAATTTGTGCCAGCTTTTTACCTTGTAAACTTAAGGAATCAATCTGCTTATCAACATACAAGTGCTGGTATAAGTAATAGGTGAGGGCAAGAGCTGAGGCAGCAACGATTCCGGTCACTACAAGGATTAAGAAGAGCACTTTCTTTTTAATCGATAAAGGCTTCATTCTTCCTCCTCAAACTTATAGCCGACACCCCAAACGGTTTTTATATGCCGTTCCGCTCCCTTTAATTTCAGTCTCAGCGTTTTGATATGTGTATCGACTGTTCGTAAAGAGCCGCTTGTAGAATGTGATTCCCACAATTTTTGATAGAGCTGTTCTCGTGAAAACACTTGGCCTTGATTGAGTAAAAGAAACATGAGCAAATCGAATTCTCTTCTAGTTAAATTAATGGGCTCCTGATGGATATAGACTTGTCTACCATCCTGATCAATCTCCATGTCACCAAACTGTATGCGGCTGCGCTTTAGCGAAAGACCTCTAATTCGTCTCAAAGTTGTTTCAATTCTTGCTGCAAGCTCACGTAGACTGAAAGGCTTCATGATGTAGTCATCCGCACCAATTTCTAGGCCTCTAATTCGATCCTCCTCATAACTTCTAGCTGTTAAGAATAAGATGGGGATTTGAGATGTTTGCCTGATACGCTGGCAGACTTCAAATCCATCCATATCAGGCATCATGATATCTAGTACTACAAGGTCAACGGGTTCCTTTTCAAGCTGACGTAAGGCATCCATTCCATTACTAGCTGTGATGATGTGAAAGCCTTGTCTTTTTAAGAAGGATCCGATTAACTCAAGCATATCGAACTCATCGTCTACAATTAAAATATGCATTTGTTCTTTCATTTCTTTTCCTCCAACACGATAGCATAAGGTCCTGATGGGACATTCAGTCGATTTTTCATCATGAATGTATGTTTATCGATAATTGATACTGAATTGTCATCTAAGTTACTCACATATATTGATGTGGTATCAGCGGTGATATAATTCGGATTTTGACCAGTTTCAACAGAAGCAAGCTGCTTATTCTTCTCTGTATCTACTTTGTATAGCGTATGATCTCCATGACAAAGTACATATAAAGTAGAAGAATTTTTCTCTGAAAAGAATGCAACAGGCATAACGCCTAGTTTTATTTCTCGCTGCTTTTTACCTGTTTGAGGGTCGTAAGCAAAAATGCTCTTATTTAAGGTGCCTGGTTTTCCGTGACCACCGATCCAAATGGACTGTCCATCAAAATGAATACCAGATGGTCGTTCAAGTACAGAGAACGTACGTATATGTTTTTCCTTCTCAATATCTATAACAGAGACAGTATGACTTTCTGCATTTAAAACAAATAAAGTACCTGACGGAGAAAGTGTCATAGAAGAAGGTAACTTTCCGGTCTTCACAGTTGCTTTTATTTTTTTACGCTGCGTATCAATAAAATAAACGACGTTTTTCTGCGAATCTGCTGCAATTAAGGTGTGAGAAGCTGCATCATATGTAAGGGAAGTCAGCCCTTTATTCACATCCATATAATCTGTTGCTGTACCTTTTTTTAAATTAATTTCGATAAGCGATTCTCCTTCTTTACTAGTTGCGATGATGACGTCTTTGTTGATTTGGATAAGATCAGTGAGCGGATGTTTTAAATCAACGGAAGAGATCATTTTATTCTTTTGTAAATCAACTATTGAAAAGGAGGCTTTTTTTAATTGAGAGATGACCGCGATCGATTGAGAGCTGCCAGGTGGAGTAAATTGCTGGTCTTTTCCACAGCCTGACAGGAATAACAATAGAGCTGATAAATAGATCACAACATATTTTACACGTTCCATTCTTCCGCTCCTTTGCGTCCTCTATTTTCAAAAAGCATACCACAAAAATTGTGAAAAAAAATCGAAGTTATCAATGCTGAAAGAGATGAAAAACAGATTTTAGGTAGATGAATGAGGACAATTCGATTTAAAGTTCCTTTTTTGTCTAGTCATGTGGCATTTTTTCATCTTTAAAAAAGGATTTTCAATATTTGATTCCTGTGCCAGCTATAGCTTACAGTGATAAAAATAATGAAAACTCCCCCGCTCTAAATCGCCATAGAGCGCAGGGAGTGATTAGGCAGAATGCCCAGATGATGGAGAGGTAGATTTCGTTTTGACGCGTTGGGATAAAAGGAAGCCAAGGATTCCTGCGCCCATTAATACAATAAATAAAGATTGGAAACCACTCATGATACCTATCAATGTCGACGAAATGATACTGCCAAAATATCGAAAGGTTGAGAAAATACCAGATGCCGAACCAGATAAGCTTTGATCAACAGCTGTTAAAGAAGCCATCTGCATACTGGTCATACCAATCCCTGATGAAATTCCACCTGCGACTAGTGTCACGATAAGCAGTGGTAAGGTTGGGTACTGACTCAGTGTAATTAACATGATGCCTGATAAAGTAAGGCAGAGAAATGAAAAGCGAATCATTTTTTTCGCGCCTTTTTTTGGATGGAGTCTTGCGCCTAATAAACCGCTAAGAGACATACAAAGAGAAAATATCGATAGAATCATACCGCTTTGTGTATGAGAAAGCGCAAGTTGTTGTTCCATAAACAGCGGCATAATGAGAAGGATAGCATACATCACAAAATTACTTAGCATGATCGACAGATTCGCATTTGTAAATGAACTGTTTTTAAATAGGGATAAATCGATAATTGGATTCTTTACTTTCCGTACATGTTTAAAGAATAAAGGAATGACAATCAATGCTAGAATGCCATAAATTAAATATTCATTTAGTAGCTGGCTTTTTGAGCATAAAATGATTGTGGCAATTCCGATGGTTAAATACAATGAACCGATCATATCTACCCTTGCATGTATGCGTGTATGCTTTATGTTTGGAATGAGCAAGACGCCGGTGACTAGTGTAAGAAACAGAAATGGAATATTTACTAAGAATATGGAATGCCAATCAAAACTCTGAATGAGAATCGATCCAATAAATGGCCCAAGTGCGGCACCAATACCAGCACCAAATCCAAAGTAACCCATTGTTTTAGATAGCTTTTCGGGTGACACTGTTGCACGAATCAAAGCAATGCTATTCGGTGTTAAAATAGCCCCGCCAGCTGCTTGAATGGAGCGAAAGATGATGAGAAATGCTAGATTAGGTGCTAAAGCACAGCCAATCGAGCCGATTAAAAAGAGTGTCACTCCGGTTAAATACATGCGGCGGTGTCCATATATATCTCCTAACTTACCAGCGATAGGCTGTGTGACCGCCATGACAATAAGATAAATCGTGACAACCCAAGTAATGTTTGAAATGGATTGATCATAATAAGTTGATATGGATGATAAAGCGACTGCGATCATCGTTGAGTTGACCGGAACTAGTATAGCTCCAAGTAACAAAGAATAGATGATCAAATTCTCTTTTTGCAATTTCAATGTGTATACCACCTTTTGTAAAAAAGAAGAATTCCACCCTTTAAGCGGGAGAAATTCCTCTCATGAAAATGTGTGTGTATGTCTCAATAAAATCATCTTTTTGTGTTAATACGAGCTGGAAGTCTTGCTCAAGCTGCTGAATAAAAAAACCGAAATACGTACTAATGAAAATGTCTGCATAAATGTCTTCTTTTCCTTTTAAGACATGATGCAAAGCACTCATCTTTTTGAAGTATTGTATCAGCATTTCCCTTAGTTCTTGAGGATAAATTTTTTCATGACTGGTCAGATCTTTAAACATAGCCGGTTCTCGCATGCTGATATAAATGAATTCTTTTTTTGAAGTTAAATGTTCAAGGATATAGGAACCGAGAAACTTTAAATCGGTGTATAAATCCCCTTTAAATTCTGCTTCTAAGGTTTTCGTCGGCGTTGATTTCATTTTCATAATGGCAGCAATAACGCCGCGTTTGTTTTTAAAGTTGCGGAAAATTGTTGCTTCACTGACATTCGCTTTTGTGGCTATTTCTTTGGTTGTGGTTTTTTGATAGCCCTTTTCAGTCAATAAATCCATTGTTGCGCGAATGATTCGTTGATTTGTAGATTTTAACAAGCATACTCACCTCAGGTTATGAATGTGTTTGCAACAAAGTAAGTATACCGATAAAATCTATGACCGCCAATATGATCCAAAACGATAAAGTTAGACACGTGCATGCTGTTTTAATATCTGAATGCGTCCATTGCTTCCATCTACTGTCACAAGGTCACCGGATTGAAGTGTTTCAGTCGCTATTCGGGTTCCTAGGACAGCTGGCATCATATACTCTCTAGCGATAATAGCTGAATGAGACAAAATGCCTCCAGCATCGGTGATGACTGCTTTTGCATCTCTAAATAAGCTCGTCCATAAAGGTGTGGTTGTTTTGCAAACTAAAATATCATCCTTTTGAAATTGAGAGAATTCCTCAGCACATGTAATGACTTTTACTCTTCCAGAAACAATACCGCTAGATGCGCCAATTCCATAGATCATATCACTTGTATTGTTTTCATTTTCTCTTAATGAACCGAGCATTCTTTCTACTTGCTGCAATTCAGCTTCAGTTGGGGTACCCATATAAGCTGGTGGTTGGATGGCTTCATTATCTTTCATGTCAATTTTTCTTTGTGCGATGACCGTATCAAATGATGTAGAGGTTGTGAGCGCTGTGTGTACCTCCTCATCGTAGAGGTACCATAGATCTTCTGGATGAGGGATCGCTCCTTTTTGTACAAGAAGTTCACCAATCTTTAATAGATATACCCTGGCTTTAGCATCTAACATGGCATCAATATAGAAGTGGTGATCGTCACGGATATTAGCGGCCTGTAGGGCGAATTGGTAAAGAGTCTCAAATTTCGTTTTAAACGCTTCATCCTTCACTTGGCTCATAAAATGTTCATATGTCTCTTGTCTTTTGATGACGGCTTGTGCAAATTCTTCATCAAAATCACTTTGGTGTTGAATATTGTTTCTGATGATATCTAGTATAAACTCAGGGTTTTCCACCCATGTCTCTTCCGTAAGGTCATGACTTTTAACAGATCGCCAGCCATAGACTTGAAGAAATTCTTCTAATGTCGAAATGAAGTGTCTGCCTTTTTCCGATTGAGTGAGTGCATCAAGCAGTGCTGGATTCTTTTCATGGTTCATAAATGCTTGATGAAGTTCAGTATCTTGAAGGACACTCTTTGCAAAATCAGATAGCTTCTTGTCTGTTTCAAGAGATTTGTTCATCACGCCTATCATCATCTCATGCAGCAGGATCACTTGTGATTGATCACCAGTATACGTCACAAGCATGTCTTCAATCATAGCCGATAAAATGACTTGAGGTATGACAATATCAAAATGATCATCGTATGCTTGTATATAAAAAGTCTTTAATTCTTCGAAGCCGACGATGGCGTCTTCAATGGTCATCGGTTCCTTCATTTTATGATCGAGTTTTTCGTAAAAGGGAAAGAAATTTTTCTCTAAAATCTCATACATACGTTCACTTAAATGCGGAAATAACTCAAATATGCTCTCATCAAAAACTGGTGCAGCTTCTGCACTTGCTTCAGGCAGTGACGGTGATGAATACAGGTGACCTCTATAAAGCTTGATATCTTTAATATTCAGATCAGGCACTTGATATTTTTCACCATTTTTCTTCATACCGCTTTTTAATGCTGGGATGATCAGGCTTGAAAAGAGAGGACTTGTTGGGCCCGGCAGATGATCGTCCATTGAGATCCAGAAATCCTGCAGCTCGTCTGGCTGCATTTGAAAAGAAGCGCCCGCTGTCTCATCTGCTGCTTTTGAGAGGGCTGCGGTAATCGGCCTGGCTTGAAGTAAATAAAATGTGCCATTTGCTATTCCAAATTCGATATCGACGCTATGACCATAAAGTGCTTCTACTTGTTTGGTGATTTGCGTGATTTCTTCTAATTGGTCATCATTCAGGCAAAACTGACCAGCCATTTCTTCCGTTACTGCTTGTTCAATGACACCTTCTTGATAAGGGATAATTTGCAGCTCTTTCGTTCCAAGTGATTTTTCAATAAAAAGTGTCTCTTTGTCTATAACAAATGTGTCAGGCGTCACAAGCCCGGAGACGATTGCTTCTCCTAGTCCGTAGCTTGCTGTGAGCATCATTTCATTTGTTTTTCCTGTTACGGGATTCTCACTAAAGATGACACCGGAGACGTCAGAATGGATCAATCCTTGAACGACAACAGCCATGAGCGGCATCTCTTCCTCGTTTTCATCCATCTCTTCCTTATATTCTGTCACTCTCGCTCCAAAATAAGAAGACCAGCATTCTTTGACAGCCTGTAAGAATTCTTCATTTGTTTTGATATTTAAATAGGTCTCGTACTGTCCTGCAAATGAGGCGCCTTCGAGATCTTCAGCAACAGAAGAGGATCGAACTGCAACTGAGGGATAAGTCTTCCGCAATGATTGAAAGGACGAAAGGAGTTCTGCTTCCATTTGAGAAGGAAACGATGCTTTTTTGATTTTGTCAGCAAGGTTTTGTTCAGTTGGATGCAGGTTGTGATATGAAAGAAAGCTTGAAAAGCTGTTGGTTTTGATAATAAATCCATCTGGGACTGGCAGGCCGTGATTGTTTAATTTGATTAAATTCAGGCCTTTTGCCCCTGCGAGTGCTGCGGATTCTTCAGCCGCATGAAATAAAACTGAATACATGGGAATGCCCCCTTATCCAAATAGCCAATGGTTTGTCTGTCTCTCTATCGTTTCTAAAATGATAGTGCGCACTATCATTTTAATCATAGGATTTATTGGATGTTACTGTCAAAGACGGAAAGACCTATCTTTACAAAGGGGACATTCTCACTAATTTCCTTCTATATCTATAACAAAAGTCTCCGAACAGAAAGAAAAATAGGTGAAATTGAAAACTGTGAATTGTTCAATATGCCAATCTTTACTATAATCAAGGGAGTAGACCAAGAAGAGGGAGGGTTTTTGTGATTACAAAAGCCATATTTGCACTTGTTTTTCCTTTCCTGCTCGTTATTTTATTTTCAAAGGTTACTTATAATCATTATGTGGGCATTGCATTAACAGCAGCGCTTTTATTTGCCTCGTACATGAAGGGCTATACAGAAACCTACTTTATTGTGGGATTAGATATCATTTCTTTAGTAGCTGGGGCATTATATATGGCTAAAAAAGAAATTGAAAAGAGAGAAAAGGCTGAAAAAAATCATTGATATCATCATCAAGAGCGTGTTAGGCAGAAAGATGACGTTTTATAAGCTGTGCTTACGAATTCTAGTGAGTGCAGCTTTCTTTTGTTCTCTTTTTCTGCTCATCGAATATCTCTCACCAAAATGTTCCATACTGAAAGGAAGGTTTTCGCAAGAGGGTTATTTGGTATTGAAGAGAGGGTATGACTGTATTGGAAATAAAAATCAAGTAAGAGCCGAACTTTAGTTCGTATTTTTGTGTTCTTTTATGATAATATATTCATTAGATAGATTTCGTAACGAAACGGAGGCTTTGATGTGAGTGACCGCTTTGAATTAGTTTCTAACTATCAGCCCCAAGGAGATCAGCCGAAGGCAATTGAAAAGCTTGTTGAGGGGATCCATCAGGGGAAACAGCATCAAACGCTGTTAGGTGCTACAGGTACGGGAAAGACCTTTACTGTATCCAACCTGATCAAAGAAGTGAACAAACCGACACTTGTCATTGCGCATAACAAGACACTTGCCGGTCAGCTATACAGCGAGTTCAAGGAATTTTTTCCGAATAATGCTGTCGAATATTTTGTGAGTTACTATGATTATTACCAACCAGAGGCGTATGTGCCTCAGACTGATACATTTATTGAAAAGGATGCTAGCATCAATGATGAGATTGATAAGCTGAGACACTCCGCTACGTCCTCGTTATTTGAGCGGAGAGATGTCATCATCATTGCCAGTGTCTCCTGTATTTATGGCTTAGGTTCGCCAGAGGAATACCGAGAGCTTGTGCTGTCTTTACGTACTGAAATGGAGATTGAACGCAATCAGCTTCTTCGTAAGCTGGTGGACATTCAGTATTCTCGTAATGATATAGATTTTCAGCGCGGAACCTTCCGAGTACGAGGAGACGTCGTTGAAATTTTTCCTGCTTCACGTGATGAACATTGTATCAGAGTGGAGTTTTTCGGTGATGAAATTGAACGTATTCGTGAAGTGGATGCACTCACTGGAGAAATACTCGGTGATCGTGAGCATGTGGCTATTTTCCCAGCATCTCACTTCGTCACAAGAGAAGAAAAAATGGAAAAAGCGATTATTAATATTGAACAAGAGCTTGAAGAGCAGCTCGAAAAACTTCGAGATAATGGAAAATTGCTAGAAGCGCAGCGCCTTGAGCAGCGGACAAGATATGACCTTGAGATGATGAGAGAAATGGGCTTTTGTTCAGGAATCGAGAACTACTCAAGGCACCTGACCTTGCGTCCTTCTGGTTCAACACCTTACACATTGCTTGATTATTTCCCGGATGATTTTATGATTGTTGTTGATGAGTCACATGTGACGATCCCGCAAATCCGCGCGATGTACAACGGGGACCAAGCAAGAAAGCAAGTGTTGGTTGATCACGGATTCCGTCTGCCTTCAGCACTTGATAACAGACCGCTCACCTTTGATGAGTTTGAAAAGCATATTAATCATATTGTGCATGTATCTGCCACTCCTGGTCCTTATGAGCTTGAGAAAACACCTGAGGTTGTGGAACAAATTATTCGTCCAACAGGTTTACTTGATCCAATCATTGAAGTGCGTCCGATTGAAGGGCAAATTGATGACTTAATTGGAGAAATTCATGCGCGGGTTGAGAAAAATGAACGTGTGCTTGTGACGACGCTGACGAAGAAAATGTCTGAGGATCTTACAGATTACTTAAAAGAGATCGGAATCAAAGTTAATTATCTGCATTCAGAAATTAAGACCCTTGAGCGGATTGAGATTATTCGCGATTTGCGTCTTGGAAAATATGATGTGCTTGTGGGAATCAACCTTCTTCGTGAAGGACTGGATATTCCAGAGGTCTCGCTCGTGACGATTTTAGATGCAGATAAAGAAGGCTTCTTACGCTCTGAAAGATCCCTCATCCAGACGATAGGCCGTGCCGCGAGAAATTCGGAAGGCCGGGTCATTATGTATGCAGATAAAATGACCAAATCAATGGATATTGCGATTCAAGAAACGAAGCGAAGACGAGAGCAGCAAGAGGCGTATAATGAGAAATATGGAATTACTCCGCAAACCATCCATAAGAAAATTAGAGATGCCATTAAAGCAACAAAGATACATGAAAAATCGGAAGAATATGAAACAAATGCAGCACCAAAGCTGTCAAAAATGAGCAAAAAAGAACGAGAAAAAGTGATCGAAAAGGTCGAGATGGAAATGAAAGATGCAGCAAAAGCGCTTGATTTTGAAAAAGCAGCAGAATTAAGAGATCTATTGCTAGAGCTAAAAGCGGAAGGATGATTGCCTGATGGCTATGGAACGAATAGAGGTGAAAGGTGCTAGAGCCCACAACCTTAAAAATATTGATGTGAATATCCCGCGTGACCAGCTAGTGGTCATCACGGGTTTATCTGGTTCAGGAAAATCGTCTCTTGCCTTTGATACCATTTATGCAGAGGGTCAGCGCAGGTACGTTGAATCTCTTTCAGCGTATGCGCGCCAATTTCTCGGTCAAATGGATAAACCGGATGTAGATGCCATTGAAGGTCTTTCTCCGGCGATTAGTATTGATCAGAAGACGACGAGCCGGAACCCTAGATCAACAGTTGGAACCGTTACTGAAATCTACGATTATTTACGACTCTTGTATGCTCGAGTTGGGAAACCTATTTGTCCGATACATGGGATTGAAATTACGTCCCAAACGATTGAGCAGATGACAGATCGTATTTTAGAATATCCAGAAAGAACGAAATTGCAAGTGCTTGCGCCGGTCGTATCTGGCCGCAAGGGAACACATGTTAAAGTACTTGATCAAATTCGAAAGCAAGGCTATGTGCGAGTAAGAGTCGATGGAGAGATGGAAGATCTATCAGAAGAGATCGAGCTTGAAAAGAACAAGAAGCATTCCATTGAAGTCGTGATTGACCGAATCGTGGTGAAGGAGGGCGTTGCGGCTCGGCTGTCTGACTCCCTTGAAACGGCGCTGCGACTAGGTGAAGGCCGTGTGATGATTGACGTGATTGGACAAGAAGAGCTGTTATTCAGTGAACATCATGCCTGTCCGCACTGCGGATTTTCTATTGGTGAGCTTGAGCCGAGAATGTTTTCATTTAATAGTCCTTTTGGTGCATGTCCGAGCTGTGATGGGCTTGGCTCTAAACTAGAAGTTGACCCTGAGCTTGTCATTCCTAATAAGGATTTGACGTTACGACAGCATGCCATTGCCCCTTGGGAGCCGCAGAGCTCACAATACTATCCTCAGCTTCTTGAGGCAGTATGTACACATTACGGCATCGACATGGACATTCCAGTGAAAGATATACCGTCGCATTTATTCGATAAAATTTTATATGGTAGCGGCTCTGAACGGATTTATTTCAAATATGAAAATGATTTTGGTCAGGTACGTGAAAATGAAATTGAATTTGAAGGTGTTCTTCGTAACATTGAACGACGCTATAAAGAAACCAGCTCTGATTATATTCGTGAGCAAATGGAGAAATATATGGCGAACCAGCCATGTCCGACATGTAAAGGATATCGTCTGAAAAAAGAGACGCTTGCGGTTCTGATCAATGGCAAACATATTGGAGAAATCACTGATTTGTCTGTCTCTGATGCCCTTGATTTATATGGTGAAATCGAGTTGTCTGAGAAAGATTTGCAGATTGCTCAGCTCATTTTACGTGAAATCAAAGAGCGCTTGTCCTTCTTAAATAATGTGGGATTAGATTACCTCACATTGAGCCGCTCGGCTGGCACACTATCCGGAGGAGAGGCGCAGCGGATTCGTCTGGCGACTCAAATCGGGTCAAGGCTGACAGGTGTTCTTTATATATTAGATGAACCATCTATTGGTCTGCATCAGCGTGATAATGACCGATTGATCGGGACATTGAAAAACATGCGCGACATCGGGAATACCCTCATTGTCGTAGAGCATGATGAAGATACGATGCTAGCCGCTGATTATTTGATTGATATTGGACCTGGAGCAGGAGTTCATGGAGGAGAAGTGATTTCAGCTGGAACGCCGGAAGAAGTCATGAAGGACAAGAAATCTTTAACAGGACAATATTTATCTGGAGAGAAATTTATCCCGCTGCCGATCGAAAGAAGAAAGCCTGACGGCCGCTATATTGAGATCAAAGGTGCAAAAGAAAACAACCTGAAAAACGTCAATGCGAAGTTCCCTCTAGGCGTCTTTACAGCTGTGACTGGGGTGTCTGGTTCAGGGAAAAGTACGCTTGTGAATGAAATTCTATTAAAATCACTTGCGCAAAAACTGCACAGAGCGAAGGCGAAGCCAGGACAGCACAAAGAAATCAAAGGAATGGATCATTTAGATAAGGTGATTGATATTGATCAATCTCCAATCGGCCGTACGCCAAGATCCAACCCTGCCACGTATACAGGTGTATTTGACGATGTGCGGGATGTGTTTGCACAAACCAATGAAGCAAAGGTACGAGGGTATAAAAAAGGGAGATTCAGCTTTAACGTCAAAGGTGGACGCTGTGAGGCATGTCGCGGAGATGGCATCATTAAAATCGAAATGCACTTTTTACCTGATGTGTATGTGCCTTGTGAGGTGTGCCACGGGAAACGGTATAACCGCGAGACACTTGAAGTCACATATAAAGGGAAGAACATTGCTGATGTGCTTGAAATGACCGTGGAGGACGCACTCCAATTTTTCGAGAACATCCCGAAAATTAAGCGGAAGCTTCAAACGATTTTTGATGTTGGACTAGGGTACATTACACTTGGACAGCCTGCGACGACATTGTCCGGGGGAGAGGCCCAGCGTGTGAAATTGGCATCTGAGCTTCACCGCCGTTCAAACGGAAGGTCTCTTTATATTTTAGACGAGCCGACAACAGGTCTGCATGTGGATGATATTGCCCGTTTATTAAAAGTGCTTCAGCGTTTGGTCGAAAACGGAGATACGGTGCTAGTGATTGAGCATAACCTTGATATTATCAAGGCTGCTGATTACCTCGTTGATCTCGGACCAGAGGGCGGTGCTGGCGGCGGAACGATCATTGCCTCTGGGACTCCTGAGCAAATTGCAAAAGAAAAAGCTTCTTACACTGGTCGATACTTAAAGCCTATTTTAGAGCGTGACCGTAAACGAATGAAACAGTTGGTCAAAGAAACAGAAAGTGTGACTTCATCATAAAAAAACCCCTCGTTAAGAGGGGTTTTCTTTTATTGCGCATCTTCCTTTGGCATTAAATGACTGAGCTGCGTTAAATCCTTTAAAATATGCGTGCTGCTGCTGTCGAGCAGTACTTTTAAATAACGGATATCACCATACTGTGGATGAGACGGATGAATGGTCTCAAGCTCCCTGATCATATCGCTGTTCATGCTTTTTTGTTTCTGTATAAGGTCTAAAAGCGTTTGAGCCGTGTGGTTAGTATTATGATGATCTGTCAAAATAATTACCCCCTATAATGATAATCACCATCTTTTCAACATATTTTAAAGGGTAATCCGTGAAGAATCTACACTTAGGTGCAAAAAGATGTAATTTGTGTCTAAGGTCATATGTAAATTGAATGATTTTGAAACTTTTGATACGCAATAAACGTATGAGTTAGAAAGGAATTTTCATCATGAAGGAGCGAATATATATGAATAGAGATCAGTCGATCATTGCATCAATTTGTTATTTCAGTGTATTTTTTATGCCGTTTATTGTACCGATCGTGGCATATTTTGTAGTCGACCAAAAGGAACCGAAACGGCACGCGTTGCGGGCATTATGGTCACATGTTTTGCCAGTCGCAGCGTGCGTGTTGCTGGTTTTTGGGTCTATCCCATTTTTATTGTCGACACAGGCAAGTGACTCACTTATGCCAGTGATCACGATGCTCATCTTGTCCTTTTTAGTCGCTATTGGCTTTTTGATCTCTGTCATTTGGAATATCATTCAAGGTATTAAAGTACTTCAATCCATCAAATCGTAGGAGGGGCTTTGTATGAATGAAAAAGAACGCATTTTAAAATTAGTAGAAGACGGGACATTATCTGCAAAAGAAGCGATTACGCTGCTTGAAAAATTGGAGGAAAATCCGTCTGTTTCATTAGAAAAATCAACGGTTGATCACACCTTTCATGAAGAAAAAGCAGGCACGGAGAGCAAAGGAACTGGTACAGAAAATCTTGGTGCAAAGCTGTTTGGCTGGTTAGATTCTGCGGTGAAAAAGGTGAAAGACGTAGATCTTGATTTGAACTTTGGACAGTCGGTCGACGTTGATCACATTTTTCAGTTCAAAGACGCCTCGCTCTCTCATTTAGATATTCAATTGGCGAACGGCAGTCTCAATGTGATGCCTTGGGACGATGGCGATATTCGAGCAGAATGCCATGCGAAAATCTACCGTGCAGAAGACGGAGAGCAGGCAAGACAGCAATTTCTCAATCAATTGGACTGCGGCCTCGAAGGGGATAAATTTTTTATCCGGACCGAAAAGAAGACAATGAAAGTCAATGTCACTTTATATGTGCCACGTATCCAATACGATAAAATCAAGGTTAAGCTGTTTAATGGTCCGATCCGCGGGGAAAAGCTAAAGACAAAAGAACTTACTGCGAAAACCACCAATGGTGTTGTCTCTTTTGCCTCTTTACAGGCGGAAAAGGTTGGAATTGAAACAGCAAACGGACAAATTAAACTGGCGGATCACGAGTGTGGTATGATTGAAGTAGAAACCATTAATGGGCTTATTGACCTGCGCGGGAAAAGTGAGTCAATTGATGCCCAAAGCTTTAACGGAAACATTGCTGTTCAGCTGTCGGATGAGAAGTGCCGTTCCATTTATGCGAAAACGACAACAGGCAGTGTGGACGTCCAGATCCCGCGTGCTTGTGCAGTGACCGCTGAGCTGAAAAGCAATCTTGGGTCTATTTCTCACGATTTGCTTGATGCAGAGATGATTAAAGAGAAAAATGAGACATTACAAAAAGAGAAAATGATCAAAGCCAACCAACAGGCAGTGAACAGTATATCCATTTTTGCAGAAACAAAAACAGGTTCAATACAAGTAAAGCACCAATCAGACAAGGAGTGATTCTACATGAAGAAGCTTTATCGTTCAGCAACAGATAAAAAAATAGCGGGTGTTGTTGGTGGACTTGCCGAATACTTAAGGGTCGATGCATCTCTGCTTCGCATATTAACGGTCATCATCGGATTTATGACAGCATTTATGCCGATTTTCTTGGTCTACTTCATCTGGTATTTTGTTGTTCCGGAAGAAGGCACTAACTAAATGCTTAGATGGATCGTCAGTATTTTAGTCAATGCATTACTTTTAATCGTCATTGCTGGATATTTTGATTCAGGCATTCTGCCAGGGCTTGGGAGCGTATATATTGAAGGGTTTGGCGCAGCCATTGTGGCAAGTATCATTTTATCCTTGCTCAATATTTTAGTGAAGCCGTTTTTGATCATTTTAACGCTTCCAGTAACCGTTCTTACACTAGGATTGTTCTTATTTGTGATTAATGCCATCACACTTATGATGACATCAAGTTTTATGGGCGATAGTTTTAATATTGATGGGTTTGGAACGGCCATTTGGATGGCTGTCATCTTATCCATTTTCCATCTGTTGATACAAAAAGGAATTGTGGAGCCGTTAGCGAAAAAAAGCTAACGGTTTTTTTTGACCCATTTTGTATCGTTTCTCCGTTTCATCTGACATAAAAACTTCCTTCAGGAGACACAATATCCGAAGGGAGGCGGTGCACGATGGTGAACGTGAGCAGACAAATCATGCTTTTATGTTTTTTTATCATTCTTTTTTGTTTCAATCAGCCTGCTTCAGCAGGGCCTTTTATTCAAACACAAGTCAATATACCGGACAAGCCTTTTTCTCCTTTTATCTTTGATCCCTTTCATGTGGATGTCCGTCCAGTTCTAGGGGAAAAAAGCCGTGATCTCCAGTTTCGTGCGTCGATTACGGATCCGGAACAAATTTTGTCTGCGAACTTGTATTATAAACAAAGTGATGAGCTAGGGTACCGTTTGATCCCAATGGAACGGCTGCCAGGTATGAAGCCAGAATTTACAGCGAAAATTCCGCCAGATCAATTATGGAATTCAACCGTTCGTTACTATACAGAGTTTCTTACGCAAAAGTCCGTGATCAAAACGGCAGAACAATCTGTCCACTTAAATGGATTTGAAGAGGATCTTTCGCGCATTCCGGACTTAGTCATCACAGAAATTGTTGTCAATTCAAAAAATCGCAAAGGCAAAGATGCATTTGAATTTATTGAGGTATATAACACAACACATGAGCCTATCTCTCTTAAACATTATCAGCTTCGCTACCGCAATCCTGCACAAGGAACCGAAATGGATGATGTGTATTCCTTTCACACAAATCCAGTCACTCTTTCACCTGGAAAACCGTATGTTTTCTGGCTGAGGAAAAAAGGACAGGAGCATTTAACTGTAGCGGACTTCAATGCCATGTACAAAAGTCAATTAAAAGAGGGAGAGCATGTATCTGTCATCGAAAGCAAAGGGCTGTCCAACTCTAAATCTCGTCTTGTTTCCATTACAACGAATATAGGGGAGGAGATTTCTTCAGCAGCATTTCGCTTAAAGCCATCATGGTTTAGTGAGCATAAATCTTTGCTGTTCAAATATCCAATGGACGGTACTTCGCAAATGAAGCTGATCTCGAAAATTGAAGAAGAGCCTACGCCTGGCAAAGTGCTAAAAGCACAAATTCCATCTGAGAAAAAAGAAATTTCTCAAGATATCCATAAACCTGTGATTGAAGATATGACAGTGAGGAAACCAGTGAAACCAACTGAAAGCATAGAGATTAAAGCAGATGTACAGGATGATCAGGTCGTCAAAACCGTCAAGCTTCGCTATCGAACAAATCGAAAAGATGATTTTAAGGAAATACTGCTTCAAAAAGATCATAATGACCGATTATTTCATCATATTATTTACTCACCTGAGTTGATTGGTAAAGAACAATTGGAATATCAGCTTGAAGCGTCAGACGGTGAAAATACAGCAATGACGATGAAAAAAATGATTGATGTGGAGCAAGTTAGCAAAGCTCATGGCCTTCGATTCAATGTAGAAGAAGGAGATACGGTTTCAGGATTATATCCATTAAAAGCAACGTCTGATCAGAAAAAAAGCATTGAATTATTGATAGATGGAAAGCGGAATCAGCAAGTGTTTTCTGCCCTTGAAGCAGATCCATATATTGCATTTGATGTCAAAGGGACAAATTTATATTTTAAAAATGGTGTGTCCATAGGTAAGCACTTACTTTCAATTTTTGATGATTCGACAAAAGTGTATCGTACCTATACAATGCCAATACCAGAAGCAGAGATGAAAAAAGCAGGTCTCCAATCGATCTCCTTCCATGCAGGAACAAAATCTTCTCCAGTTGATCGGTTGCCTGGTGAGAATCACGATGATTTTGAACTAAAAAACGTCCGGATGATTTTATCGAATGGAACTCAAATTCCTCCAATCAATGCAAAGCCGGAAAAAGAATGGAGAATGGGAGACAGCGGTAACGCCAAAAAGGTCAGAACATTTCAATTTGAAATACCAAAAGAAGCTTATGTTTCAACGTTTATGAAGTGGGATACAAGAAGGTTGAAAGAGGGGCCGCACCTGATTGAGGCCAAAACCTCAGACGAGCATGCATCTGTACATGTGATGGTCGATAATACGGGTCCAAAAATTAAAACCAACGTCCAAACAAAGGATGCATATAAAGGAGCCTTTACGTTAAAAGCAAAGGTAACGGATCGTTGGAGTGACATAGAAGAGATGAAAGCATATGTAGATGGCAAGCCAATTTCCTTGCCATACCAGACGTCCTCTAGCGAATTAAACCCGGGGGAGCACACGTTGACAATTAAAGCAAAGGATGCAGCGGGAAACATGTCAACGTTGAAAAAGGAATTCAAGACGGTACATGAACACCCTGAGCCACCAGAGCGTGTAGCAGATAAGACGAAAATGAAATCGTCAAAGCAAACTGTGCTCACCAAGGATCCAACGAATGATAAGCTGGATTATTCCTTTTACCGTGCGTATCAATATACATCGTTGCATCCATCAATGAACATTTTGAAATATGCAGCGGAGACAGAACCGCCAAAGAGCTTTAACGAAAAAGGAGAAATGATCTTTTCTCATGAAGAAAGGAATCGCATTGCATTTGCTGATGGTAAGTCAGTTGAAACGAAGGATTTACATCGTTTTCCCTATCATCGTTTTCAAATCAAGGTTCATCAAGATGTACGTGAAAAGGATGTCGTCGAAGCGATATGGAAAGGGAGTTCATTGACAGGGAGAAAGGTGACCATGTATGCATGGAA
This sequence comes from Bacillus sp. FSL K6-2431, assembly GCF_038005165.1. Lineage (NCBI taxonomy): Bacteria > Bacillati > Bacillota > Bacilli > Caryophanales > Bacillaceae > Bacillus > Bacillus sp. FSL K6-2431. The sequence goes on from NZ_JBBOSQ010000001.1 coordinate 2,685,166, forward strand.
TCATCAGCAAGAAAAGTGGGATAAAATTACTCATCATTTTGCTAAGGATCAAAAGGAATTTTACCTGAAAGGACTGCTGTCCGTCAGACAGTACATGAAGAATCATACGTTTGATTTGCTTGTACAGGATGAAATCAGTAAAGCGCAAAAGCCATATAAGATGGTTTGGATGTCTGACACACAATATTATGCAAAGAGCTATCCTCATATCTTTAAACAAATGGTCGAGTGGATCAGAGACCAGAGAGGAAAGTTAAACATTCAATATGTGTTCCATACAGGTGACATTGTGGATGATTCAAAAGATAAACAATGGCAACGAGCCGATACGTTTATGCGCGTGTTAGATGAGCATCAGATTCCTTATGGTGTTTTAGCAGGAAATCATGATGTTCGACATAAGGACGGTTTTTATGCGGAATATGGGAAATATTTCGGTGAGAAACGCTTTGCAAATAAACCGTACTATGGTGAATCCTATCAAAACAATCGAGGTCATTATGATCTCATCTCTGCCGGTGGCAATGATTATATGATGGTATACATGGGCTGGGGGATTAAGCAAGATGAAATTGATTGGTTGAACCGTGTGATTTCTGAGCATCCAGACCGTATCGTCATTTTAAATTTCCATGAGTATTTGTTGGTCAGTGGCAACCGCAGTCCGATTGGCGACCTCATCTTCCACCAGGTAGTGAAACGCCATCCCAATATAGTGGCGGTATTTAGCGGTCACTATCACGGAGCGAGCAGGAAAGTAGATGAGCTTGACGATGACAAGGATGGTAAAGTAGACCGGAAAGTATATCAAATACTCGCCGATTATCAGTCAGGGCCTGAAGGTGGACAAGGGTTTATGCGATTGATAACAGCCGATCAAGAAAAAAACCAGCTTCATTTTACGACATACTCACCTTACATGAATCAAGAGCATTTCTACGATCCTAAAACGTATGGAGATCAGGATGAATTTTCAATCGATGTGGATTTGACGCCGAAAATGAAATCTGTCAAAACCAACTATTTTGAACTCAATGTGTACACAAATGTTTTGTTAGGAGAGGCGCGCGGCGTAAAAAGCGGCAAAAAAGCAAGCTTTGAGTGGAAAGGCTTAAAGCCAAACGAAGACTATTATTGGTACACCGTAGCAAAAGATCGTTTTCAAGGAAAAGCGATTTCACCGATATGGAAAATTCATACAAAAAATGATCGTGAAGAAACATTTCTTAGGAAATAAAAACAGTGCTCCTTTTATAAGGGCACTGTTTATCTTTCCATTGTATGAATGAGCTTGTAACGATCTCCTCTATAAACGGAAAGAACATATTCAAAGGGAATATCATTCTGAAAATAAGTCGTTCTTGCGATTGAGAGCACGGGATCGCCTGTTGAAATAGACAGCACGTGTGCTTCTTCATTTGAAGCCACATTCGCTTCAAGCTCTTGTTTTGCATGAGCAATTGTAAGGCCTGTTTGAGTCTCTATATATTCATATATAGAGCCAGTTAAATGTTCCCTTGTTAAATCTCCTGCAAATGCTTCAGGGATATAGCTCGTTTCAATCGCCATCGGTTCATCATTTGCGAGGCGTATCCGTTTGAGTTCAAATATAGCATCGCCATTTGACAGTTGTAAGACAGGCAGCAAGTGATCTGGACAGACGGTTTTTGTGAAATCAATCAGCTGGCTTGAAGCTTTAAGACCACGCTGACGCATATCCTCTGTAAAGCTTGTTAAGCCTTGAAGCGGCTGTTCAAATTTTTTTCGGCTCACAAAGGTGCCTTTTCCTTTTTGTCGATACAAATATCCTTCATTCACAAGGTTCGATAAGGCTTGTCTGACAGTCATTCGACTTATACCAAAGCGTTCGGCATATTCTCTTTCAGAAGGAATGAGTGTATCAGGTGCTAATGTTCCATCCTCAATCTGTTTTTTCAAGTTCTCCATAATCTGATGGTACATCGGAATAGGTGACTGCTTATCAATAAACATGTGAAAATCCTCTCGTGTTTAGCTTTAGCGTAGTGACCCAGCTTCTCGATCAATCAAAATCGTCACATCTTCATGAAGTTTCAGAGAAGATGCTGGGAAGTCTGGATGTATCTCAGTCTGTTCTAAATATTGTATCACTTTCGCTTTTGATTTTCCTGATGCAAGAAGGAGAATCTTTTTACTAGAAAGAATGCTCGCAATGCCCATGGTGATGGCATGTGTAGGCACTTCATCAATAGAAGAAAAGTATCTTGCATTGGCCTGCCGGGTATTTTCATCTAGTTGCACGACATGAGTCTTTGAGTTAAACGGGGTACCGGGCTCGTTAAAACCAATATGTCCATTTTGACCGATTCCAAGAAGCTGAAGGTCGATGCCGCCTATGTCTTGAATGAGCTGATCATATCTTAAGCATTCCTTTTCTAAATCAGGTGTAGCGCCATTTGGAAGGAAATACTGATCCTGTGGAAGATCAATATGATCAAATAAATGACATTTCATATAGGTCATATAACTATTTTCATGATCTGGATCAAGGCCTGCATATTCATCTAAATTGACTGTTTTTGTTTGTTTGAAAGACAATTGTTGTGATTGATGAAGGTGAATTAACTCTTGATACGTATCAAGAGGTGTACCGCCCGTTGCCAGGCCGAGTACGGCATCTGGTTTAGAGGCGATTGTGCGCGCGATCAGGGCTGCTGCTTCTTTTCCTAATTGTTCTTTATCTTCAAATTCAATGATGTTCATTAGTGGTTGGCCTCCTTTTTCTCAAAGACGATTTGTCCATGGCAGATCGTCATCATTAGTTCACCAGACTCATCCCAGATCACAAGGTCTGCTTGTTTTCCAACTTCAATCGAACCAAGCTGCTGATCAAGTCCTAGCTGAATGGCTGCATTAGTTGAGGTCATCTTTGCGATCTCTGTCCATTCGCAATGTGTGATCTGTTTCATCCGTTTGACGCCATCTTTCATTCGCAGAATCGATCCTGCAAGTGTACCATCTGCCAGTAAAGCTTGTTCGCCGCTCACTGTGACTGTTTGACCCCCAAATTCATACGTGCCATTTCCAAGTCCTTTTGCGCGCATCGAGTCTGTGATCATCATTAAACGATCACTTCCTTTTGCCAAATACGCAAGCTTGATGGAAAGTGGGTGGGAGTGTATCCCATCCGTAATCAGCTCAGTATGGAGATCGTCGTTTGTAAGAGCAGCTCCTACAGCGTTTGGTTCACGATGCTGAAACGAACTCAGTGCATTATAAAGATGCGTGACATGGCGTGCACCATGCTTTGCTGCTAATTCAATCATGTCATGATGGGCATTCGTATGTCCAATAGAAGGAATAATGTTTTTTTCTTGCAACAAGGAAAGAAAAGCAAAATCAGGGTCTTCCTCAGGTGCGAACGTGACAATTCGAATAAGCCGTTCAGAAGCATCCAACCATTTTTCAAAAAGAGGGCGATCGGGCTGCTGTATCCATTGAACAGGCTGTGCCCCTGCTTTATCTTTAGAAATAAAAGGACCTTCAAGATGGATACCTAAACATTGTGCCTGAACGCCTGCTTGTTCTTCATTGTATTGTTTCCACTTGGCGACATTTTTAAGTGCTTGCTCTATCTCATGATGGTTTTGAGTGATGGTTGTGGCTAAAAAACTTGTCGTTCCTTCTGACGGTAAGTTGTCAGCGAGTGTATTCATGGCTTCTGATGTCGCATCCATCATATCTGCTCCATATCCGCCATGGATGTGAATATCAATCATTCCGGGAAGTAGATAAAAGTTTTCCCGGGAAATATATACTTTTTCATAATTTCCTGTCGGTGGTGTTGTTGAAATATAGTCAATCTTGCCGTCGCGTAAACCGACAAAACCGTTTGCAATCATTTCAGTCTTTGTCACAATATGAATATTGGAGAGCAATAAAGAGCTGCTCATGGTTGTGCCCCCTTATTCGTTGTCTTTGAATTTAGTTTACCCTTTTTAAGTATAGTTGTCTATACCAGTAAATGAACTGAAACAGGATCAGGATAAAATACTGTTTTGGGATCATCATTGAAAGTGATAAAATAGAGCTGTATTTCTGAATCGCCTGTGATAAAAGGAGGAAGAAGCGTGCCGAAAGTTCGTACGAAGGACATAATGGAACAATTTCATCTTGAACTGGTAAGTGGGGAAGAAGGGATTAATCGTCCCATTACAATCAGTGATCTTTCCAGACCAGGTATTGAAATGGCTGGTTATTTTACATATTACCCAAAAGAAAGAGTTCAACTTTTAGGGAAAACAGAGCTTTCTTTTTTTGAACAGCTCCCAGAACGCGAACGAAAGCAGAGAATGATGTCTCTTTGTACTGATATTACCCCTGCAATTATTTTGTCACGAGATCGTGAAGTGCCAAAGGAATTAATTGAAGCTTCAAATGAAAATGGCGTACCTGTGTTACGTTCAAGTCTAAAAACGACAAGACTTTCGAGTCGTTTGACCAACTTTTTAGAAAGCAAGCTTGCACCTACGACCGCGATTCATGGCGTACTTGTTGATGTATATGGTGTAGGTGTATTGTTAATTGGAAAAAGCGGAGTAGGAAAAAGTGAAACAGCCTTAGAATTAGTGAAGAGAGGACACAGGCTGGTCGCAGATGATTGCGTGGAAATCCGTCAAGAGGATCAGGATACGCTAGTCGGAAGCGCACCAGAGCTGATTGAACATCTTTTAGAAATCCGCGGGTTAGGCATCATTAATGTGATGACCTTATTTGGAGCTGGGGCTGTCAGAAGCTATAAGAGAATTACGATTGTCATGAACCTTGAGCTTTGGGAACAAGGCAAACAGTACGATCGTTTAGGACTTGAAGAAGAGAAGATGCGAATCATCGATACAGATGTACCGAAGCTGACCATTCCTGTCCGCCCTGGTCGAAACTTAGCGGTTATCATTGAGGTGGCTGCGATGAACTTCAGGTTAAAACGCATGGGACATAATGCGGCGGAACAATTTACAAGTAAACTAGCCGATGTCATTGAAGACAATGGCCAAGATGAATAGGAGTTGTCTATATGAACGAAGCGATTCAGCCAATTGATCCGATTGCTTTTCAGCTCGGACCTCTTTCGGTTCATTGGTATGGTGTGATCATTGGGGTCGGAGCCTTACTAGGACTCTGGCTCGCACTGAGAGAATGTGAGAAAAGAGGAATCAATAAAGATACGTTTATTGATTTAATCTTATTTGCCATTCCAATAGCGATTATTTGTGCACGAATTTATTATGTATCCTTCGAATGGGATTACTATCAGCAGCACCCAAATGAAATCATTAAGATTTGGCATGGCGGAATTGCCATTCATGGCGGGCTGATAGGTGCTGTGCTGACAGCGATCGTCTTCACAAAAGTGAAAAAGGTGTCCTTCTGGAAAATAGCCGATGTAGCAGCACCTAGTATTTTACTAGCGCAGGCCATTGGACGCTGGGGGAACTTTATTAATCAGGAAGCGCATGGTGAGGCTGTTTCAAGAGCCTTTTTAGAGAATTTGCATTTGCCTGAGTTTATCATTAATCAAATGTATATTGATGGGACGTATTATCACCCAACGTTCTTATACGAATCATTATGGAATCTTGCCGGTGTTGTGATCTTGATTTTATTACGTAGAACAGCGATGCGCAGAGGCGAAATCTTCTTGTCTTATTTAATTTGGTATTCAATCGGTCGTTTCTTCATAGAAGGTATGAGAACGGACAGTTTGATGCTGACAGAACATCTTCGAATCGCTCAAATGATTTCGATTGCCATTTTTGTAGTGGCTGTTCTGCTGCTGATCTTTAGAAGAATAAAAGGTCACGCATCGATCCCGTATAAAGAGAACAACTCATCGAATTAAAGCAGGGGGGGACCAGAAGGATGCAGGAGACATGGAAAAACGGCTTAAAAGCAGGGCTATCGACAACTTGGACACTTGGAAAAGTCATCTTTCCGGTTACCATTCTCGTCAGTATCTTGCAGCATACGCCTGTTATGGATTGGATCATTCAATTCATACGGCCATTTATGGGATTGTTTGGTCTTTCAGGAGAAGCAGCCATTCCGCTTGTGTTAGGAAATGTGCTGAACTTGTATGCGGGCATAGCGGCCATTTTGACTTTAGATCTTCCTGTGAAGGAAGTGTTTATTTTGGCCGTGATGCTGTCCTTTTGTCACAACCTGATCATCGAATCGACTGTGGCAGCAAAGGTTGGACTGAGAGTGTCTGTCATTTTGCTGGTCAGAATCAGTCTTGCTGTTGTTTCGGCTATTGTCATTCATCTCGTTTGGCAGGGAGGCCAGGAGCCGGCACAATATGGACTGCTGACAGCAGCCCAAACGGTTGATGTGCCTTCCAGCTGGTACATGATCGTCCTTGTCGCTTTACAAAAAGCCGTACTCGGTGTGCTCCAGCTCGCCTGTATCGTCATCCCTCTCATGATCATCATTCAATTCATGAGAGATTTAGGATGGCTCCATACGCTGTCTAAGTGGCTGTCTCCATTTACGAGAATGCTTGGAATGAAAGAAAATACGTCGATGACGATGGTCGCTGGGTTAACCATTGGTCTAGCATACGGAGCTGGCGTGATGATGAAGGCAGTGGAAGAGGACGGCGTGAGTAAAAAGGATTTAACCCTTGCTTTCATTTTCCTTGTTGCCTGCCATGCAGTAGTCGAAGACACGCTGATATTTATTCCACTTGGGATTCCTGTGTGGCCGCTTCTTGTCATCCGTCTGATATCTGCTATTTTATTAACAGCTGCCATTAGCTATATTTGGCGAAAGCGCGAGCTCGCAGTTGTTAGAAAGGAAGCCATATGAACGAATCAACTGTTAACACCGTGCTATTTGATTTAGATGGCACATTAATCAATACGAATGAATTAATTATTGCTTCATTTCAACATACGCTTGATCATTATTACCCTGGTCAGTACAGCCGTGAAGAGATCCTCCATTTCATTGGTCCGTCATTATTTGATACATTCTCTGCGATGGACCCTAATCTAACGGATGACATGATTCAGATGTACCGTACGTTTAATCATGAACAGCATGATCTGCTCGTGACTGAATATGAGACTGTTATAGATACATTGAAAGTCTTGCAGGATCGAGGATTTAAGCTTGGAATTGTCACAACAAAGATACGTGACACAGTGTTAATGGGATTGAAGCTGACCGGTTTAGAGCCATTCTTTGAAGTGATTGTGACGCTCGATGATGTCCAAAATGAGAAGCCGCATCCGGAGCCAGTCCAGCTGGCATTATCCAAGCTTGGCAGTGATCCACATGAAGCGGTGATGGTCGGCGATAATTATCACGATATTTTGTCTGGTCAAGCGGCAGGGACAAAAACAGCAGGTGTTGCTTGGTCAATTAAGGGAGAAGAGGCCCTTTTAAAGCATCGCCCTGATTTTATGCTAAAGAAAATGAGTGATCTTCTGGCGATTGTTGGAGCTGATTGAGTTGAGAAAAACAGATCGATATCCTGTAAAAGGGGTCAATTCGTTACGACAAGTCTATCGGACGGTCCCCTTTTTCAAAGTGGTGAAAAACTTTATTTTCATTCAAATCGCACGGTACACGCCTTTTATGGGAATGAAAAATTGGATATACCGAACCTTTCTTCGTATGAAGGTTGGCGAAGATACAGCGTTTGCCTTAATGGTCATGGTGGATCTCATGTTTCCTGAGAAAATCACGGTCGGTCGAAATTCGGTGATTGGCTATAACACAACCATTTTGACCCATGAGTATTTGATTAAAGAATACAGACTTGGGGAAGTCTATATTGGGGATGAAGTCTTAATTGGAGCCAATTCCACCATTTTACCTGGTGTGACCATTGGGGATGGGTCGATCGTGTCGGCTGGTACACTTGTTCATAAGGATGTTCCAGCAGGCTCATTTGTTGGAGGAAATCCAATGCGCATGATTTATACGAAAGAAGAAATGAATGCACGTCAATCTACGTCTGCTGAGTAGCTCGGCAGACTTTTTTGTTGACAATATGTTATGGTGTAACTATAATGATTACAACAGAGGTGAGAAAACATGAAAATCAGCAGCAGATTTACTGTCGCTGTCCATATTCTGGCCTTGCTATCACTTGAAAAAGGATCATTACAGACATCGGAGGATATCGCGGGAAGTGTAAATACAAACCCAGTGGTCATCCGCCGTATTATGAGTAAATTAAAAAAAGCAGGCCTAATCTCAACGAGTCTTGGCAAAGGCGGTTCTCAGCTGAACCGCAGTGAAGACGATATCACGCTGCTTGATGTGTATAAAGCGGTTGAGGTGGTGGATGAGGGAGAATTGTTTCAAATCCATGAAAGCCCAAATCCTGACTGTCCGATCGGTGCAAATATCCAGGCTGTGCTTGAGTTAATCTTGTGCCGCGCTCAAAGTGCGATGGAGCAAGTGCTTGCTGAGATCAAATTAAGTGAACTAACGCAGGTGTTAATCAAAAAAATTGGATGATCTATTCAATTTTTTTTACCTCTGTTGTAACTAAATTGGTTACACCTTTGTTTATTAAATAAAATCATTTTACAGGAGGAATTCATATGAAAATCGGAATTATCGGCGCTACAGGTAAAGCAGGACAGGAAATTGTAAAAGAGGCTCAATCAAGAGGACATGAGGTAACAGCCATCGTTCGAGATGCGAAAAAAGTGACAGATTCATCCGTAGCTGTTATTGAGAAGGATGTGTTTCATTTACAAGTAGAAGACATCAAAGGCTTTGATGTCATCGTCAATGCATTTGGCGCACCTGCTGGACAAGAGCACCTTCACGTAGAGGCAGGGAAAAAGCTGATTGATATTTTGAAAGAGGTACCCGATACGCGTTTAATCGTTGTGGGCGGAGCGGGCAGTCTTTTTGTTGATGAAGCCAAAACAACAAGACTTGTTGATACACCGGAATTTCCAAAGGAGTATGTGCCTACTGCTTCACAGCAAGGTGAAAACTTAAAAGACCTTCAACAAACCGTAGGATTAAAATGGACTTTCCTCAGCCCTGCTGCATTCTTTGATCCAGCTGGCAAACGCACAGGTTCTTATGTGAAAGGGAAAGACCAACTGATTGTCAATTCTAAAGGTGACAGCTATGTGAGCTATGCCGACTACGCCATTGCGCTTGTCGATGAAATTGAGCAGGCTGCCCATGTTGGAGAACGTTTTACGGTTGTATCTGAAGCAGAATAAGCGATTCGTTGCCGCTAAAAACGATGAGTGAGGAGTTTAACGATCAAGAGTTATCTCTCATTTTTATTAAAAAAGGTTGAATGCTTCAGTGTAGGCGGTGGAGTAATGACAGCTGAAAAGCTTGAGAACAGTCTGAAGGAAATACTATCATCATGAAAAAACCCATCCTCTATTCGGATAGAGGATGGGTTTTCATGTTTTCAAAGAGAAATTGTTCTATGCTTTAATGATAATCGCCTGTCTGCCCATCTGTTCCCAAGAATCTTCAAACTGATCGCGATCGACTTTTTGATTCTTTTCTCCGTATGGGTTATTTAAGTAGACATGCTCCTTGTCATAGCCTGTGATGACCACGCTATGCATATTAAAGCTTACATCTATTTTGCCATTTGGTGTATTCCAAGTTTCGATGTTATCTATTTTGTCAAAGGTGGATGTGGTAATCACCCAAACAGGATACCCTTTTTCAAGTGATTGATAGATGGCCTTTTTGACAGGTTTTCCGCTTAAGTCGACGACTTGAGCGCCCGCATATTTTTTCGCAAGCTGATAAATAGGTTCATGGTATACACCAAGACCTGGTCCATTCTCCATATCGCCTACAAACCCGTCATGTGGGTCTCCTTTTAAGCCATTTTCATAATTGAGTGGAACACGTTTAATTTCATTTGCCAATGTGTCTTTCGTCACTTGCTCGTAGCCGCTGTAATGAAGAAGCATCGCTAAGCTTGTAACTTCGCATCCATTATAAAGCTTTGGGGCATCCATTTGATTGTAAAGGATGACGTCCATGGCTTTTTTGCTTCCTTTTAAGGAAGAGTAGGTGGTGTCTGTTTTTTTCGTTGATCGTGTTTCTTCAGCTGCGAGTGCCGTATCGTTTTCTTTTTCTTTGGCTGCTTCGTGTGGTGAAGCTGTTTTCTTGACTTGGTCGATTTGTGTCACGTATATAAAGCCGAAATAAACAAGGCATGCGCACAACAAAGTTAAGATTAATGTCTGAATGAACTTCATTGTAATCTCCTGTGTTAATCAATATTTTTAAGTATTATAGCACGTTCTTTTATCAAACATGTAGAAAAGAGATAGGTGTCACTTGAATGTAATAATTCCACAAATTTTTCATGAAAATAGAGAGAAAATAAAAATGATTGATTTAATTACTTTATTTTGTTAGCATATTATCATATTAGCGAACTAAAGGATTCGGAATTTTTTGTTTTAATGTGTTGGAGGTGCAGAAGAACATGTTTATGTTTGAGAAACCATATGGTATGCGGGATTCATTACCAGGATTGTATGAGACGAAGAAAAAAGTGAGACATTCCTTAACAGAGGTCATGAACGGTTGGGGTTACCGGTTGATGGAGACACCAACGCTTGAATTTTACGATACAGTCGGTGTTCAATCGGCGATTACAGATACACAGCTCTTTAAGCTTTTAGATCAGAACGGGCAAACCCTTGTACTCAGACCTGATATGACGGGACCTATTGCGAGAGTGGCAGCATCAAAGCTTCATGAACAGGCGTATCCGCTTCGCGTTGGGTATGCGGCCAATGTGTTCCGGGCACAGGAAAGAGAAGGCGGAAGGCCATCAGAATTTGAGCAGGTCGGAATTGAGTTAATTGGAGACGGTTCGATTAGTGCAGATGCTGAAGTGATCGCGCTTGTCGTATTCGCATTAAAAAATGCTGGGCTCAAATCCTTCAAAATCGCGATTGGGCATGTCGCTTTAGCAGAGACGTTATTTGTAGATGTACTGGGAAATACAGAGCGTGCAAACGTTCTTCGCCGATTTTTATATGAAAAGAATTATGTAGGGTACCGTCAGCATGTGAAGCAATTGCCACTCTCCTCCATCGATAAAACGAGGCTGTTACAGCTTTTAGAATTAAGAGGCGGCCAGGAAGTCACAGAGCGGGCAGAGGAAATCGTCGTTTCACAAGAAGGAAAAGAGGTGCTTACGCAGTTAAAGTCGCTTTGGGAGACACTTGAAGATTACGGCTGTACAGAATATATCCGTCTAGATTTAAGCATGGTGAGTCATATGAGCTACTACACGGGTATTTTGTTTGAAGTATTTGCAGATCATGTTGGGTCAGTCATCGGAAGTGGCGGCAGATATGACCAATTGCTTGCTCATTTTGATGCACCTGCACCAGCTACAGGATTCGGACTTCGATTAGACCGTCTGCTTGAAGCGCTTGATGCAAAAGAAATCAATGAGCCGCAGGAGGCAGTGATTTTTAGTAAAGAACAACGGCTGGAGGCTTTTGCTTTTGCAGAAAAGGAGCGGTCAAAAGGGAAAAAGGTCGTTTTGCAAGACTTAGCAGGGATTGAAAATATTGACGCGATGACCAAGGCATTTGAGCAGGTGACTTATTTTATCGGCGCTAGAAAGGGAGAACAAAATGGGTAAAGTGTTGACGATGGCGATGCCAAAGGGCCGAATATTTGAAGAAGCCGCAGGGCTGTTAAGGCAGGCAGGATATCAACTGCCAGAGGAATTCGAGGATTCAAGAAAGTTAATCATCGATGTACCGGAAGAAAACCTCCGCTTTATTTTAGCGAAGCCAATGGATGTGACGACTTATGTAGAGCACGGTGTAGCAGATGTTGGCATTGCAGGAAAGGATGTCATGCTCGAAGAAGCTCGTGATGTGTACGAGGTGCTTGATTTAAACATCAGTAAATGCCATTTAGCGGTTGCCGGATTGCCGGGAGCTAGCTGGGGCGGTGTCGCACCGCGTGTGGCAACAAAGTACCCAAATGTTGCATCTTCCTATTTTAGAGAGCAAGGGGAGCAGGTGGAGATCATTAAGCTGAATGGTTCCATTGAATTAGCACCGCTCATCGGACTCGCCGATCGTATTGTAGACATTGTCTCTACAGGTCAAACACTCAAGGAAAACGGACTTGTTGAAACGGAGCATATTTGTGATATTACATCACGGTTTATTGTCAATCCTGTGAGCTATCGGATGAAGGATGCGGTGATCGATGAAATGGCGCAGCGCCTTGCAAGAATCATTGAAGGGGAGGAAACATCATGAACATCACCTATATACAAGAAGGTGAGACAGAGACACTCTCGCTCAAACGGACTTTAGATACAGGCACGGAAGAGCAGCGCCTGGCTGTTCAGCGGATTATACAAGAAGTGAGGCTAAATGGTGATCAAGCGGTACAGTCTTTTACAAAGCAATTTGATGGGGTGCTGCTTGAAGATCCGCTTGTCACAGATGAGGAAATGACAAAAGCCTCCGAACGTTTGGACCCAGCCATGATTCATGTGATCCAAACGGCTATCCATCATATTCGCACATACCATGAGCGTCAGCTGACATCCTCTTGGTTTTATCACCAGCAGGATGGCTCGATGCTCGGACAAAAGGTGACACCACTTGAGGCAGTTGGTGTGTATGTCCCCGGCGGAACAGCTGCTTATCCATCATCTGTTTTAATGAATGTGATTCCGGCGCTTGTCGCTGGTGTTCAGCGAATTGTCCTTGTGACACCCCCAGGGAAAGACGGCTACCTCTCTGACGCTGTACTCGTTGCTGCGAAGGAGCTCGGTATTACAGAGATGTATAAAATGGGCGGTGCACAGGCGATTGCGGCACTTGCCTATGGAACAGAAAGCATCCAGCCTGTTGATAAAATCACAGGTCCAGGCAACATCTATGTCGCACTGGCAAAGCGGGAAGTATTTGGTCAGGTAGACATTGATATGATTGCCGGCCCTAGTGAAATTGCGGTTCTAGCAGATGACACGGCCATAGCACATGAGGTGGCGGCCGATCTACTTTCTCAGGCAGAGCATGATGCGCTAGCATCTAGTATTTTGGTGACCCCGTCTAAGACACTTGCTGAAAATGTGCGAGCTGAGGTGCAAGCGCAGCTGGACACCTTGCCAAGAAAATCAATCGCTGCACAATCCATACAACATCATGGCCGTATATACGTGACAGATTCCATGGATCGTGCAGTAGACGTCGTCAATCAGTTAGCGCCAGAGCATTTAGAGGTGCTGACAGCATATCCAGAATCATTTCTTGGTCAAATCAAGCATGCAGGAGCGATTTTTTTAGGACGTTATAGCCCTGAGCCGGTGGGCGATTATTTTGCAGGACCGAATCACGTGCTGCCAACCAACGGAACAGCCAGATTTTCTAGCCCGCTTGGTGTGACCGATTTTCAAAAGAAAACAAGCATTATTTCATATAGTCAAGAAGCCTTTGAGACACACAGGGATAGCATTGCGGCTTTTGCTAGGTTAGAGGGACTCGAAGCACATGCAAGGTCGATTGAATCGAGAAAGCGGGGGGAATCGTCATGAGACAGGCGGAAACAGCGAGACAAACAAATGAAACGAATATTTCGTTATCGTTAGAGATTGATGGGGAAGGAAATGCGGATATTCAAACAGATGTCCCTTTTATGACACACATGCTTGATCTATTTACGAAGCATGGACACTTTAATTTGACCGTCGATGCGAAAGGAGATACAGATGTTGATGATCACCACACAACAGAAGATATCGGCATCGTGCTTGGGCAAATGTTTAAGGAAGCGTTAGGTGATAAAAAGGGAATCAAGCGATATGGCTCCAGTTTTGTTCCAATGGATGAAACGCTTGCCCAGGTCGTGGTCGATTTAAGCAATCGTCCTCATTTAGAAATGAGAGCGGCCTTTCCAAGTCAAAAGGTCGGTACCTTTGATACAGAGCTCGTACATGAGTTTCTTTGGAAGTTTGCGTTAGAAGCTCGTATAAATCTTCATGTAATTGTTCACTATGGAACCAATACACACCATATAATTGAAGCTATTTTTAAAGCAATGGCACGTGCTTTAGATGAAGCAACAACCATTGATCCACGTGTGAAAGGGATTCCTTCAACAAAGGGGATGCTCTAATGATCGGAGTCATTGATTACGGAATGGGAAATTTGTTCAGCGTATCAAAAGCACTGGAACGAGCAGGTGCCCGTTATATCGTCTCCTCTGATGTGGAGGAGCTCAAAAAGGCAGATGCTTATATTTTGCCTGGGGTCGGTTCGTTTCGAGATGCGATGCAGCTGTTAAAACAGACAGGGCTCGAGGCGTTTATCCACCAAGTAGTGCAGGAAGGAAAGCTGCTATTTGGCATTTGTCTTGGGATGCAGCTGTTATTTGAAGAAAGTGAAGAGGCAGGGTGTACGAAAGGTTTGGGGCTGCTAAAAGGTCGTGTCGTTCTTTTAAAGGATCGTGACCAGAATGGGCAAAGGCTGAAGGTGCCTCATATGGGGTGGAATGAGCTCACATTTCATCAGCCCTCCCCATTGTTTGACGGGGTACCGGAAGGATTTGCGTACTTTGTTCACTCTTACTATGTGAGGGATATGAATCCAGAAGAGCAATTAGCAAGCGCAGACTATGGCGTTCAAGTACCAGCAGTTGTTGGTAAGGGAAATGTGCTAGGCGCACAGTTTCACCCTGAAAAAAGCAGTACAACGGGCATGGCGCTGCTCAAACAATTTATTCAATTAGCAAACGAACAGAGGGTGAACAAATGAGTGAATTTACATTGTATCCAGCGATTGATATGAGAAATGGCAAATGTGTACGGCTCGTGCAAGGAGATTATGATCAAGAAACCATTTATGGAGATTCGCCGCTCGATATGGCGACGCGATTTGCAAATGAAGGAGCAAAGTGGATTCATCTCGTTGACCTAGATGGTGCCAAAGCGGGGAATCGCGTGAATCATGAGCATGTGCTGGCGATTGCTTCATCCTTAGATGTAAATGTACAAATTGGTGGCGGCATTCGGACAGAAGAAGACGTTGCCTTTTATATAAACAATGGTGTAGCTCGGGTCATCCTTGGCAGTTCCGCTGTTTCTAACCCTGCCTTTGTGAAAAAAATGCTTGCGCAATATGGGGAGAAAATAGCGATTGGCATCGATGCGCGAAATGGCTTTGTATCGACTGAGGGGTGGCTTGAAACGTCGAAAGTGAAGGCGGAGGATCTCGGCAAAGAATTGGCAAAGGAAGGCGCGGAGGTCTTTATTTTCACAGATATTCAAATGGACGGCATGCTGGCTGGGCCCAATGTGGAAAGTACAGTTCGCTTAGCAGAAGCTACTGGCAAACAAGTTATTGCCTCAGGCGGTATCAGTTCGGTAGCCGATCTCCAAAAGCTGTCATCACAAAAACAGTCAGGCGTTTCTGGTGCAATCATTGGAAAGGCACTTTATACGGAGCGGTTTACTTTAGCTGAAGCAATTGAAGGGCTTGACCGCGTATGATGACAAAACGAATCATCCCATGTCTCGATGTGAAGGAAGGTCGTGTGGTCAAAGGGGTGCAATTCCTCGGCTTAAAGGATGCTGGTGATCCAGTAGAATTAGCGCAGATATATGATGAGGAAGGGGCGGATGAACTCGTCTTTCTTGATATTTCTGCCTCTCATGAAGGCCGGAAAACGATGGTGGATGTGGTCAAGCAAGTGGCGTCCACTCTTGCCATCCCTTTTACGGTAGGCGGCGGAATTAATCACCTTGATGACATGAAGCGCATATTAAGAGCGGGTGCAGACAAAGTATCTGTAAATACAGCGGCAGTTTTAAGACCAGAACTCATTTCAGAAGGTGCCGATTTTTTTGGTTCCCAGTGCATCGTCGTCGCAATAGATGCAAAGTACGATGAAGAGAAAAAAGCGTACATGGTTTATACACACGGAGGGCGTCGTCAAACGGATATAGAGGTTAGCGATTGGGCAAAAGAAGCCGTGCTGAGGGGGGCAGGAGAGATCTTGCTGACAAGTATGGATGCCGACGGTGAGAAAAAGGGCTTTGATCATCAATTAACAAAGCTTGTGTCAGAAGCTGTCACCGTACCTGTCATTGCTTCAGGAGGCGCTGGCAATGCTCAGCATATGCTGGAGGCATTTACAAAAGGAGAAGCAGATGCAGCTTTAGCAGCTTCCATTTTTCATTATAAAGAGACTTCAATTCAAGAGGTAAAGACATACTTGAGAGAACATGGGGTGAAGGTCAGATGAAACAGGGAAACGAATTATCCTTTAATGAGGCAGGCCTGATACCTGCGATTGTACAGGATGCTCAAAGTAAGGAAGTATTGACATTGGCGTATATGAATCAAGAATCCTATGAAAAAACACTAGAAACAGGAGAAACATGGTTTTACAGCCGGTCAAGAAACGAGCTTTGGCACAAAGGCGCCACATCTGGACATACTCAGCGAGTCGCATCCATTCGATATGACTGTGACAAGGATGCTCTGCTTGTTCTTGTCACACCAAGTGGACCAGCGTGCCACACTGGCAGCTATAGCTGCTTTTCGGAAGAAGGCGTGAAGCGTCACACGGAAGAGCAGGATCGTTTTGCTATTTTAAATGAACTTGAACAGGTGATTGCGAAACGTCAGGCAGAAATGCCAGAAGGCGCTTATACAACCTATCTATTTGAAAAAGGGGTCGATAAAATCCTGAAAAAGGTAGGGGAAGAAGCGTCAGAGGTCATCATTGCGGCAAAAAACCGGGATCAAGAAGAATTGAAATGGGAAACAGCTGATCTTCTGTATCACCTGCTTGTGTTATTACGTGAACAGCAATTGCCGCTTGATGATGTATTAAAAGTATTAAAAAAACGTCATCAAAGTGAGTGAAAAGCCGGGGGCACCTCCGGCTTTTTATTTCCCAAGTGAAAAACAAATCCTTCCTTTTCTTTTGTTCTATGTGACGACTCTTGAAGTATGTTATACTACACACGGTACACTGTTCGAAATGGAGGGTATCAGTGAGTAAATACACTTCTCAAAATAATCACACACAAGTCGTCCAGCTATTCCAAGATGGGCATTACTTTTTTCATAAAGGTCTAAAAGCTTATAGAGAAAGAAATCTATCTAAAGCGAGTAAGCTCATACAGCGGGCTATCGTACTTGAGCCTGAAAATGTAGAAATGCTGTCACAGCTTGCTATTATTTATACTGAAATGGGTCATTTCCAACAATCAAATGAACTGCTTGATTTCATCCTTGAACATATTGATGAAAATATGTCTGAGTGTCACTATTTTAAAGCCAATAATTATGCGAATCTAGGACTCTTTCAAGAGGCATATAAGTCAGCGACTGCCTATGCTTCACTAGAAGAGAACGGGGAATTTGCAGATGAAAATGATGACCTTCTCGACCTGCTCGATATGAGTGACGAAGAGGACGAAGATTTTCCTTACGATCAGGATGACCTGATTGTGAAGCAGGATCAAGCAAATCACTTACTGGAAAGCGGCAGGCTTGATGAAGCCATTGAGATGCTGGAACAGATGATTGTTGAGTATCCAGAATTTTGGTCAGCGTATAATAATCTCGCATTGGCCTATTTTTATTCTGGTCAAATCCATCAGGCAAAAGAGATGCTGAACCGGGTTCTACATGAAAATCCGGGTAATCTGCATGCCCTTTGCAACCAGCTAGTCTTCTATCATTATGAAAAAGAAGAAGAGAAGGTCAATACGTTAGCAAAGCAATTAACGCACGTGTATCCAATATTAAGTGAACAGCGTTATAAGCTTGGCGCAACATTTGCCCTAGTTGGAGAATTTGAATGGGCCTTTAAATGGCTTTATTCTTTGTACAAAACAGGCTTTCAAGGAGATAGTACATTTTTATACTGGCTCGCAAGCGCAGCTTATTATACAGGTCACAAAACGCTTGCACAGACGGTTTGGGATAAGATGGTCGAAGAAGATATCGATGCAGATGAAATCAAGCCGTGGCAGGATAAACCTGAGGAGACTGAGCCAATGGTCTCCATTGAGGAGCGGCTGACGGCGTACTATGTAAGCAAACAAAAAGGGGAACGTGACGTTCTTCAATCTGTCCTTGATGCACGCGCAGCGAAAACAGCTTTTGAACAGCAATTCATTGAACTGCTCTTATACGAAGATGAAATGGAAGAACGGTCTTTTTCAGAAGATGCGGTTTTCGCAAAACAGGCGGCATCCAGCTTGGAAGAAGCTGTTCAGCCTGACAGCCATATGCCTTATTTTTGGTTATTCCATATTATTCAGCAGGCACGTGCTTCTGGCGTAGATAAGAAAAATGCGCCTGCATGGGCAGCAGCATCTTATTATTTATGGATGCAGGAGCAAGAAGAATCTATGAGCAAAAAAGAGATTGCAGCCTCTTTTCAAATCAGTGTTCAAACACTGTCTAAATATGAACAAGTCATTTGTATATTAATTGATTAAATAGGTAAATAGATTTAGAAGATTGCAGCATGGCCGAAAAGGTCATGCTTTTTTCTTGGATAAAAAGGTGTGATTTGCAAGGATTTGGCGAAGTATGACAATCACGACATGTTTTTGAAACATAAATGTAATAAAAATATTAGCTCATTTTGTCGATGTCTCATGTATAATGAAAATCGTGGATTAAAACAAAGACATATATTTAGATATTTTACTATACATAATGAAACACCTAGTGATAGAAACAATCTGGTCAACATCTGACTGATCAATCAGGAAGAAAGACATAGATAGCACAGATTGGTCGCAGAGAATTTGCTGCTTTCTCATGTCGCTTGGAAATTGTCAAAGGAGGAACTATTCGTGAAAAAGTTTATTACTTTCGGTTTAGCTTCGGTCATCGGAGCGAGCAGTTTATTTATCCCATTTACTCATGAAGCAAACGCACAGAACTTTGAACAAAAGAAACAAGAGCTGGACAGTAAGCAATCTGAGGTCAACAAAAACCTTCAAAAGAAAAAAGATGAGCTTTCAAAGCTTGAAGCAAAACAAGAGGCACTTGCACTAAAGCTAAAAGAAATTGACGAGAAAGCTTTAAAAACAAGTGATCAAATCGAAGAAAAACAAAAAGAAAATGAACAAACGAAAAAAGAAATCAATGCACTGAAAAAAGACATTGCTGATACTGAAAAACGTATTGAAGATCGAAACAAATTCTTGAAAAAGCGTGTACGTGCGCTTCAAGAAAGCGGCGGTTCTACGAAATACATAGATGTATTACTAGGAGCGAAAAGCTTTAGCGATTTCATCAGCCGTGCAGGTGCAGTATCTACACTCATCAACGCAGACAGCGAAATCATTAAAGAGCAAGAAAAAGACAAAGCTGAGCTCCAAAAGTCTGAAAACGAATTAAACACAAAGCTTGAAGATGTTCAAAAGACACTTACAAAGCTTGAAACACTTCAAACAGACTTGAATAAACAGCTTGATGAAAAAGACAAGCTATTCAAGCAAGTGAAAAAGCAAAAAGGAAGTGCTTCTTCTCAAATTAGCGAGTTAAACAGTGAGGCTAACAGCATTGCATCTGAAAAAGACGCAACAATCACTGCTCAAAAACAAGCTGAAAAAGAAGCAAGAGAAGCAGCTCAAAAAGCAAAAGAAGAAAAAGTACAAAGACAACAGCAGCGTCAAGCTAGTGTTCAAGCAGAAGACAACAGCTCAACGAACGACAGCAGCTCGTCTTCAAATAACAGTAACAGTGGATCTTCAAACAACAATAATAACAACAGCAGTTCACCAAGCAAGAAGCCATCTACTGGCGGTGGATCACCTGTCAGCAGTAACGTAGGCGGAATCGAAGGTGCAATCAGCACAGGTTCTTCCATTGTTGGACAATCTCCATATAAATGGGCTGGTGGCAGATCACAAGCTGATATTGACGCACGTCGTTTTGACTGTTCTTCATTCGTTCGCTGGGCATTTGCATCAGCAGGCATCAACCTTGGACCAGTTGGCGGTACAACAACAGATACGCTTGTAGGTAAAGGAAGAGCTGTAAGTGCATCTGACATGAAACGCGGAGACCTTGTGTTCTTTGATACGTATAAAGTAAATGGACACGTTGGTATTTACTTAGGAAACGGTACATTCTTGAACGATAACAGCTCTCGCGGTGTTTCAGTTGACTCTATGAGCAATGTTTACTGGAAAAAAGCATTCAATGGCGTTGTAAGAAGAGTCGTTGAATAAATCATTACTTACTATATAACCGTAAACAGGCTTCCTTAAACAGCAGTTTAAGGAAGCTTTTTCTTTTTTTGAACATATGAGCAAATGATTCGCTTATTATCCGCAGATTTAATAGGATATGGGTAAGGAATAAAAATAAGAGTGGAATGGATGCTTTCTGTCATGAATGGAAGCATCACCCAAGGGCATTCTAATAAGAAATGCTAGCAGCAATTGAAGAGGGAGTGACAGTTGTGTCAGAAGAAAAAATCTACGATACGATCATCATTGGAGCGGGACCTGCCGGAATGACAGCCGCTGTTTATACATCTCGTGGAAATCTTTCAACATTGATGATTGAAAGAGGGATTCCAGGCGGTCAAATGGCTAATACGGAAGATGTCGAGAACTATCCTGGCTTTGAAAGCATTTTAGGGCCAGAACTTTCAAATAAAATGTTTGACCATGCGAAGAAATTCGGTGCTGAGTATGCATATGGCGATATCAAAGAAATCGTAGACGGTGAAGAGTACAAAATCGTCAAAGCCGGTTCAAAAGAATACAAAGGACGCTCTGTCATTATTGCAGCAGGTGCGGAATACAAAAAAATCGGTGCACCAGGTGAAAAAGAACTTGGCGGTCGAGGCGTCTCTTACTGTGCAGTATGTGACGGTGCTTTCTTTAAAAACAAAGAGCTCGTCGTCATTGGTGGAGGAGACTCTGCGGTAGAAGAGGGTGTGTACCTCACACGCTTTGCATCAAAAGTAACGATCGTTCATAGACGAGATAAGCTTCGTGCCCAAAGCATTTTACAAGCACGTGCTTTTGATAATGAAAAAATCGACTTCATGTGGAACAAAACCGTTAAACAAATTAATGAAGAAAACGGTAAAGTCGGCAGTGTGACTTTGATTGATACGGTGACTGGTGAAGAAGAAGACTTTAAAACAGATGGCGCCTTTATCTATATCGGAATGCTGCCACTGTCTAAACCATTTGAAAATCTCGGCATTACAAATAAAGAAGGCTACATCGAAACAAACGAAAGAATGGAAACGAGAGTGGAAGGCATTTTCGCCGCTGGTGACATTCGTGAAAAAACACTCCGTCAAATTGTGACAGCAACAGGTGACGGAAGTATTGCCGCACAAAGCGCACAGCATTATGTAGAAGAGCTTGCTGAAAAACTCAAAGCAACGAAATAAAAGGCTGTCGTAAATCCTTAATATAGCGTCATGGGCTTTTAACTGGAATGTAACACGGGTGAAACAATTTTCCGTTATGATAAAACTAGTAATTGACCCCCTTTTATAAGGAATACATGTTTGGCACGGATGAGAATCCGTGTCCTTTTTTTTGCTTAAAATCAGAAATTCATGAGATGTTCACAAATGACGCATGGAGAACCATTGATTGCTGTAAAATAAAGAGTAGAGAAAATGCCCGCCACTTCTTTCAGACGAAATTCGGTCTGTTTTCGGTGAAGAAGGGGCATGTTCATTGTGGGAGTCAGGATGAACCTGTATAATAAGTTAAAGACATAAAAGAGTAGGTGACAGCTGATGCAACGAGTAACCAATTGTGTGCTGCATCACGAAGATCAAGTTCTCTTGCTGCAAAAGCCAAGACGAGGCTGGTGGGTAGCGCCGGGCGGAAAAATGGAAAGCGGAGAATCGGTCAAGGATTCAGTCGTTCGAGAGTATAGAGAAGAAACAGGAATTTATATTTTAAATCCACAGTTAAAAGGTGTTTTTACCTTTATCATAAAAGAAGGCGATCAAATCGTTCAAGAGTGGATGATGTTCACCTTTATGGCAGATTCATTTACTGGAAAAAACGTGACAGAGTCAGAGGAAGGCATTTTAAAGTGGCATGAAGTAAAGGATGTGCCGCATTTACCGATGGCACCAGGGGATTCCCATATTCTTGATTTCATGCTAAAGGGAAAAGGACTTCTTCACGGTACTTTTACGTATACACCTGATTTTGAATTGATTGCTTATCGGTTAGATCCTCAAGGAGACTAATACATGAACCGTTTTTATAAAGAAGGAGAGGAAGCAGGCATGAATACGCACAAACAAGAAGATATTCAGCTTGTGATTATTACAGGAATGTCAGGTGCGGGGAAAACCGTTGCCATTCAAAGCTTTGAAGATTTAGGTTACTTCTGTGTAGATAACTTGCCGCCATCACTTTTACCAAAGTTCCTAGAACTCATGAAGGAATCGAATTCGAAGATGAGTAAGGTTGCCCTTGTGATGGATTTGCGCGGACGAGAATTCTTTGACAGCTTGATTGCAGCCTTAGATGAAATGAGTGATCTTGGCTGGATCACACCAAGAATATTATTTCTAGATGCAAACGATAAGGTGCTTGTCTCAAGATACAAAGAAACGAGACGTTCGCATCCTCTTGCGACTACAGGTTTGCCGCTCGAAGGAATCGCAATGGAACGCGATCTGTTAGAAGAGTTAAAAGGCCGGGCTCAAATGATTTTTGATACATCGGATTTAAAACCAAAACAGCTTCGAGAAAAAATTGTCGCGCACTTTGCCACGACCCAAGGACAGGTGTTTACAGTGAATGTGATGTCCTTCGGTTTTAAATACGGTCTGCCGATTGATGCTGATCTTGTATTTGATGTGAGATTTCTGCCGAATCCTTACTATATTGAGAGCATGCGTCCACAGACTGGAAACGATGAAGAAGTGCGCTCCTATGTAATGAAATGGAGCGAGACACAAAAATTCACAGAGAAATTAATTGACCTTCTCAGCTTTATGCTTCCGTCCTATAAACGAGAAGGAAAAAGCCAGCTTGTGATCGCTATTGGCTGTACAGGCGGGCAGCACCGATCAGTGACGCTAGCGAACTACTTATCGGAGTATTTTAAAAATGACTACTACACTCATGTCACTCACCGGGACATTGAAAAGAGAAGCAGAAAATAGATGACGACACTTCCAAAGGTGGTCATTCTTGGCGGGGGCACTGGCTTATCTGTTTTGCTCAGAGGGCTAAAAACAAAGCCAGTGGACATTACCGCTATTGTAACGGTTGCTGATGACGGAGGCAGCTCAGGCAGACTGCGGCATGATTTGAATATTCCGCCCCCAGGCGATATTCGAAATGTCCTTGCAGCTCTCTCTGATGTTGAACCGCTTGTAGAAGACTTATTTCAGCACCGTTTTAACAAAGGGAATGACTTAACAGGCCACTCTCTTGGCAACCTCATTCTTGCGGCCATGACAAATATAACCGGTGATTTTTTTCATGCCGTCACAGAAATGAGCAAGGTCTTAAATGTGAGAGGAAAAGTCTTGCCAGCAGCGAATTCAAGTGTTGTTCTACATGCTGAATTAGAAAATGGGCAAGTGGTAACAGGAGAATCAAAAATCCCAACCTATGGTGAGCGAATTAAACGAGTGTTCCTCACACCCAATACGATTGAGCCGCTCCCAGAATCGATTCAAGTCATTCGTGAAGCTGATTTGATCGTCATTGGACCTGGCAGCTTGTATACAAGTATTTTGCCAAACTTGCTTGTACCGCATATTGGCGAAGAAGTGATTCGTTCTAAGGCGAAAAAAGTGTATATTTGCAATGTCATGACGCAGCCAGGGGAAACGCTTTCCTACAGTGCAGCTGATCATGTGCAGGCATTAAACGATCATATGGTTCGTCCATTTATTGATACCATTTTTGTAAACAATAAAGAAATTCCAGAAGAGATCAAAGCAAAATATGCAGAAGAACAGGCACAGCCTGTACAGTTCGACACAGATGTACTCAAGGCAATGGGACTGGAAGTCATCCCTGGGGAAATCATTACATACGACCAGCATGTGATTCGTCACGACACGCTGAAAGTAGCCGCGCTGCTTGTCGACCTGCTGCATAAGAAAAAATAGGAATGGGGGTGGCAAGGATGTCATTTGCATCCGAAACAAAAAAAGAGCTGACTAATCTGGACGTGAAGGACTGCTGCACAAAAGCAGAGCTTTCTGCCCTCATCCGTATGAACGGTTCATTATCTTTCTCTAATCGAAAATTAATTCTAGATATACAAACAGAGAACGCAGCTATCGCAAGACGGATTTATACGCTGCTAAAAAAGAAATATGATGTCACAGTCGAGCTGCTCGTTCGTAAGAAAATGAGATTAAAAAAGAATAATGTGTATATTGTCAGACTGGTAGAACGAGCGAAAACCATTTTAGAGGATTTGAAAATATTAGGTGAGCAATTTGTATTTGAGCGTAACATTTCAGAAGAGCTTGTAAAGAAAAGATGCTGTAAGCGCTCCTATATGAGAGGTGCTTTTTTAGCAGGCGGTTCTGTAAATAATCCAGAAACGTCTTCCTATCACCTTGAGATTTTTTCACTATATAAAGAACACAATGATGCCCTTTGTGAGCTGATGAACCAATTTCATCTCAACAGTAAAACACTTGAGCGTAAAAAAGGCTACATCACATATATGAAAGAAGCCGAAAAAATCACCGAATTCTTAAGTGTTGTAGGTGCGCATAATTCACTTCTTCGCTTTGAAGACGTTCGAATCGTCCGTGATATGCGGAATTCCGTGAACCGGCTCGTCAATTGTGAAACAGCAAACTTGAATAAAACGATTGGTGCATCCCTGCGCCAGGTCGAGAACATTCAATTCATTGATGAAAAAATTGGACTTGATGCCCTGCCAGATAAGCTGCGAGAAATTGCAAAGCTGCGAGTCGACTATCAAGAGGTCACGCTAAAGGAATTGGGAGAAATGGTGGAAAGCGGCAAGATCAGCAAATCAGGCATTAATCACCGCTTAAGAAAGCTAGATCAAATTGCAGAACAATTACGAAACGGACAAGCTGTTACACTTAAATAGGAGAATGAAAAAGGGAGGCAGATCATATGGTGGAAAAAACGGTCACCATCCAGTTGAAAACAGGCTTGCAGGCACGTCCCGCTGCTTTGTTCGTACAGGAAGCGAATCGCTTTGGGGCTGAAATTTTTCTAGAGAAGGACGGAAAAAGAGTCAATGCGAAGAGCATTATGGGTCTCATGAGCCTTGCGATCAGCTCTGGGATCACTGTCAAACTGATAGCAGATGGTGCGGATGAACAAGAAGCCATTGATGCGTTAACTGATTTTATCAATCAAGAAAACTGAGTCTCTTCACAGACTCAGTTTTTTTAGAAGGGAATGAACATGATGCAATCAGCATTTTTACAGAAGATCGGATACGAAGGACAGTCTATCACCTTTGATGACCTGCCTGCATTATTAAAAAAGATGGCCTACACCTTTCCATTTGAAAATAGATCTGTGCTGAACAAACAATCCTATGCCTTGAATCAAGAAGGATTGAAGCAGCATCTTCTTGAAGGAAACAGAGGAGGTCTTTGTTACGATCTCAATCCTCTTTTATATTATGTGTTAAAAGAGGCAGGACTCGCTGTACAGCTCGTTCAAGGGACCGTGTATAACAAGGAAGCGGGCACATGGGCAATCGATGGCACGCACGTAGCCATGACGTTGAATCATCACAACGAACGGTATCTGATTGATGCGGGTTTTGGTGTGAATTTACCTCTTCAGCCTGTACCCTTTACTGAAGAATGGGTCGAAGGAGCGTCTATTCGGTTTCGAGTCAAAGAAGAGAAAACCGAAAAAGGTACGCATCTTGTCCAATTAGATAGAGGAGAAGGCGCTGAGACAGGCTATGCATTTACATTGGAAGAGGTGAGTGAGCCTACATTGGTCCAAATGAGAAAGCAGATTTATGAAAATGAAGCCTCTCCTTTTAACAAAAGACCGCTTGCTTCAAAGCTCACACCAACAGGACGTGTAATCGTCACCGAGGATCATGTCACCATACATGAACATGAAGAAGTGTCGAAAAAACCGCTGCCTCTGCCTTTTGAGGAATACGTGAAAACCCTGCTGCCATAAGTAGCATCAAAAAAACAGCCCTGCGTCAAATGGGGCTGTTTTTTGATTGATTATCGAATACGTGTGAATGTAGCGTAATGGTCTGTTGTTTTGTAAATGAGCCAATCGCTTGAATACAAGAGGCGGTCAGCATTGCGGAAGCCTGAGACGTAGTTGATATCTGCCTCACGCCATGTGCGGCCGCTTGCTGAAGGAAGACGTCCCTCCCGGTTAGAGAAAACATCTCCACCGATGCTTTTGCCTGGGGCAACCTCTGCTAGATTTCCCTTTGATGCCACCCATCCAAGAGCACTTGCTTGTGATTTTGTGATGTAGTTATCAGGCAGTCGTTTGTAGCGAATCAAATAATCGGCTACACCATCAAACGTATTAATGACGGCAAGGGTATGAACATCTGATGTCAGTTGAACAGAAGCTGTTTCATTTGTGGCGGTCGGTGTAAGTGGTGTTTCGGCATAGGCTTGCTGCGGAATAAAACCAGAAAACAGAATAGCAGCGATCAGAGCAAACATAGTAAAAACCGAACTGATTTTTTTCATCTTCATCCTCCTATTAAGGAAATCGGAAGCTGTCCTCTTGATGCTTGTCTACCTCATATTATAGCACCCGAATATGAAGGAAATGTAAAGAAACAGGATCTTTGCTAAAATGAGGCTTTTTTCCTGATATCCTTCTATTGAAATAAATAAAAAGACGCAGCTCTGAATCCTGCGTCTTTTCCGATTAAGATGAAGCAAGCTCCTTCACAATATCTACAGGGGCTTTGCCATCAATTCCATGAATCACATTATGAATGGCTCGTTTCAGCATAAGATCCCGTGTTGTTTCAGTAGCGGAACCGATGTGGGGAACAAGGGTGACATTGTTCATTTCTTTGAAAGGATGATTCTCCTGAAGCGGTTCCTGTTCAAACACATCAAGACCTGCGCCTTTGATCCATCCCTCTTGAAGCGCTTGAATGAGGCTTTTTTCGTCCACTGTTTTCCCGCGGGAGATGTTTACAAATAAAGCCGTTTGCTTCATTAACTTCAATTCTCGTTCGCCAATCATATGATACGTTTCATCGGTCAGCGGTGTAATCAACACAATGATATCAGCTTGCTTTAGCAGGTCATCAAGTGTGCAATATAAAGCGCCATATGCTGATTCAGCCTTTTCATTCCGGCTGCGGTTATGATACAGAACATTCATATCAAAACCATGTGCAGCTCGTTTGGCGACTTGCTCTCCGATTCGTCCCATGCCAATAATGCCAAGCGTTTGATGATGGACATCGATGCCAAAGATATCCTCTTCCTGTACAAATTTCGTCCATTTCCCCTCACGGATAAAACGATCAAGCTCGGCAATTCTTCGCGCAGAGGAAAGAATGAGTGAAAATGCAAGGTCAGCCACAGTATGGTCGAGTGTATGAGGCGTGTGCGTACCAATTACGCCTCTTTGGCTCATCAATTCTATATCGAAATTGTCATAGCCGACAGAGTTATTGCTCACTACTTTGAGTTTTGGTGCGTGATCTAATAGCTCTTGATCGATTTTCGTCCCAGACGTTAAAAGACCATCAGCATGCTGCAGTTTTTGAAACAAAATATCTTTTGGAATGGGGTCCTTGGATTGCCACACCTCGTATGTACAATGTTCCTTTAGTATTTCCTCAAATGAAGCAGGTAATGGTTTGGCGACAAAAATGTGTGGTTTCATTGTCAACTCGCTCCTTTCACATGATCATCTTGCTCCTTTTATTATAAAGCAACCATTTCGGCTGAACACGTTTGAAGGTTATCTGCTCAATATTTAATATACTAAAATAACGGAAAAGAGAGACATTTTCTTAGTGAAAAAGGGTATTCATATGCCATCTGATGCATTTTTTACTTAGATGAAAATCAGCTAATGGGAGTTGTGATATATGAAAAAGCCGGTTTTTCTGAGAGATTATCTGACAAACTGGAAAATAGATCGAGATTTTTTGATAGAAAAATGATTATATTTGAAACATATTAAACGGGAAGGTCGTTTTCTACTAAACCATTTCATCGTCTTTTGGCGAGTAGAGAACGATAGATTGAAAGGAAGACCGCGTCCCCCTTGCGATGAAGCGTAAATGAGAGAAAATGATCACATTTCTTCTCATCGTTTTCTCATTTTTTTCTTTTTTTTCTATCATTTTTCATCTTTATGCTTGAGAACACACGAAAGAAAAGGAGGACAGGCAGGAGCTTACGTGACTTATAAAAAGATGGGAGATGGCAGGATGGGATCAAAATTAGAACAGATTCTTCAGCACAATTCAAAGTTCGTACAAGAGAGACATTATGAGCCTTACAAAGCGGGGAAATTTCCTGAAAAGAAACTCGTCATATTAACTTGTATGGATACACGTCTTTTGGAATTATTGCCGCAATCCATGGGGCTACGTAACGGTGATGCGAAGATCATTAAAAATGCGGGCGCCATCGTCACACATCCTTTTGGCAGTGTGATGCGGAGTATTCTGCTAGCAATCTATGAGCTAAAGGCAGAAGAGGTATGCATTGTAGGACATCATGAATGCGGAATGGCAGGTCTTGCGGCAGATCCTTTACTTGAAAAGGCGAAAGCGCGTGGCATTGAAGAGAAATGTTTGAGCATTGTGAAAAGCTCAGGAGTTGATTTAAAGGGATGGCTGACAGGCTTTGATTCGGTTGAAGAGAGTGTGTCCCAAAGTGTGAAATTGGTCAAAGAGCATCCATTGATGCCAAGTGATGTGGCTGTTCATGGACTTGTCATTCATCCAGCAACGGGAAAGCTGGATGTCGTTGTGAAAGATAATCAGATTGATGCGCAGTATACCTAAATCATCTACACATACTTGAAGGAGGCCAACACATACCATGCGTTTTTATGGAAGATTTGAAGGATATGATTCATCAAAATTTAGACGTGATTTAATCGCTGGGCTTGTCGTGGGCGTTGTGGCAATTCCTTTAGGCATGGCTTTTGCCATTGCATCTGGTGTCGGACCAGAATATGGATTATACACAGTCATCGTTGCCGGCATTTTGATTTCATTGTTTGGTGGTTCAAAGTATCAGATCGGCGGGCCGACTGGGGCGTTTGTTCCGATTTTATTTGGTATCGTCAGCCAATATGGTATCGAAAACTTACTCATTGCCGGTTTTATGGCAGGGTGTATGCTTGTATTATTCGGGATATTCAAACTAGGGAAGCTCATGAAATTTATTCCTCGTCCGGTTATCATCGGCTTTACTGCTGGCATTGCTGTCATTATTTTTTCAGGACAAATTGCCAATTTCCTCGGATTAAAGGGTGTTGAAAAGCATGAAAGCTTTTTCCTCAATATGAGAGAAATTGTGGTCCATCTCGGTACCGCAAACAGTCTTGCCATCATCACAGCTGTTATTGGGCTTATTGTGATTTTGGTGGCACAAAAATACATTCCCAAAATACCTGGTGCTCTATTAGGTCTATTGGCTTCAACGTTTCTAGCTGTTCTCTTTTTCCAAGGACAAGTTGAAACGATCGGCTCGGCATATGGGGAAATTCCTCGTCAGCTGCCAAGCTTTGCTTTTCCTGAATTAACGATTGAAAAAATGATCTACCTCCTCCCTCCAGCGATTGTCATTGCGCTTTTAGGCGGAGTAGAATCGATCTTGTCCGCAATGGTTGCTGATAATATGAAAGGCTCTAAGCATGATAGCAACAAGGAGCTTGTCGGACAAGGGATCGCCAATATGGCGGCACCGCTGTTCGGAGGAATTCCGGCGACTGGGGCGATTGCCCGTACGGCAACAAACATCAAAAATGGCGGAGCAAGCCCGATTTCAGGTGTTGTGCATGGCGTCGTCGTGCTGCTCATCTTAATGCTCTTTGCGCCATATGCGTCGATGATTCCACTTGCTGCGATGGCACCGATTTTAATGTTTGTGGCTTGGAATATGAGTGAGAAAAAAGAGTTTATCAATATTGTAAAAGTGAAAAATGCGGATTCCCTTGTACTTGTTGTGACCTTCCTGCTGACGGTCATCGGTGATTTGATTATTGGCGTCACCGCAGGTCTCATTTTAGCCTTTATCGCTTTCATCAAAAAAATGAGCCAGACGACCAGCATTCATCCAAACGTTGCGGTTCCCCAGATGGAAACAGCAGCTGCTTTAGAAAAACAGACAGACCAGCAAGGCATCAGTATGTACGCCATTGAAGGGCCGCTGTTTTTCGGAACAACAGATTCACTCGAAAATTCGATTCTTGACCATGTTCAGACAAAGCCGAAAACGCTCATTCTGCTCATGAATAAAGTCAACTATATGGACACATCAGCAGAAGCGGTGCTGATGAATATCTCCAATCGGTTAAAGCATCATAATGGCAAGCTGATGATTGTCGGACTTCAATCACAGCCGAAAGAGCTTTTGCACAGAACAGGTCTTTTCCATCATATTGGAAAACAGCATTTCTTTGAACGAACAGATGATATCTCACCACAGCAGCTATAAAGGTGGAAAAAAGCACGTGACGATGTGGTCACGTGCTTTTCAGTTCTGAAAAACGCTTTGTGAGTTTCTGTTGATGAGAGGAGAAAATCTCTTCTACTGTGACATCATAGAGATCGGCTAAAATAAGTAGATTCGCTAACACATCTCCCATTTCTTCAACGAGTTCTTTCTTCAACTCAGATGATTTTTGTTTTTGCTCGTCAGGCCGGTCACGTCCGATCTCGATGGCTCTAACAGCGCGAGCGAGTTCTCCTGTTTCTTCCATCAGGAACCCTAACCGGATAAACGGTCCGTATTCTGTCCAATTTCTCTTTTTGTAAAAATCCTTGATCCATTTCTCCATCTCATTTGTTTGCATTCTCTTTATACAGCTCCTTATATGGTGTGCACCTTTTGATTTTACACTATATATAGATGAAGCGGCTGTTTTTTTAAAAACAATTATAGTAGAATGAGTGGGTGAAGAAATCATAGAGAGAGATGGAGCTGTTTTGATGAAAACGATTTGTGTGTTTGCTGGTTCGAATCCAGGCGTGAAGGACGTGTACAAAGAAAAGGCTGTAGAGCTGGGGACTTTTATGGCAGAGCATGACATCCGTCTTGTATACGGCGGTTCACGAATTGGATTGATGGGTGCCATTGCAGATGAGGTCTTAAGACATGGCGGGCAAGTCATTGGAGTTATGCCTAAGGGGCTTTTTAGAGGAGAAGTTGTACATCAAGAGCTGACAGAGTTAATTGAGGTAACGGGAATGCATGAACGAAAAGCGAAAATGAGTGAGCTGGCTGATGGATTTATTGCGATGCCAGGCGGCTTTGGTACATATGAAGAATTATTTGAGGTGCTATGCTGGGCACAAATCGGCATTCACCAAAAGCCAATCGGCTTGTATCAAGTGAATGACTATTTCAATCCGCTCATTGACATGGTGAAGTTTAGTGTACAGGAAGGTTTCTCGAATGAATCACACCTCCAATTGTTACATGCCTCCAGCGAACCGGAGGAATTAATCACGCAGATGGCTTCTTATCAAACACCATCTCTTCAGCAGAAATGGACGGAGCTGTCTTAAAGTAAAGCGTATTTCAACCACAAAAAACCGTCTGTTCAAGGAGCAGACGGTTTGTTTTGTCATATTATTTTTGTTCTTCTGAATTACGGGTCAAGACTTTGTCAATGAGTCCGTATTGAAGTGCTTCTTCTGCTGTTTTGAAGTTGTCACGATCTGTATCGCGCTCAATGACTTCGATTGGCTGACCAGTACGTTCAGCAAGTACTTGGTTCAGTTTATCGCGTAAAGAAAGGATTCGTTTTGCCGCAATTTCAATTTCTGTTGCTTGACCTTGGGCACCACCTAGTGGTTGGTGAATCATGACTTCACTGTTTGGAAGAGCATAACGCTTACCTTTTTCACCAGCAGCAAGCAGGAACGCACCCATAGATGCAGCCATACCAATACAAATGGTTGATACCTTTGGTTTAATAAATTGCATCGTATCGTAAATGGCCATACCAGCTGTGATTGAACCGCCAGGGCTGTTAATGTAGATAGAAATATCTTTTTCTGGATCTTCAGCTTCTAAGAAAAGCAGCTGTGACACGATGGAGTTGGCAACATTGTCATCGATCGCAGAACCAAGCATGATAATACGGTCTTTTAAAAGACGAGAATAAATGTCGTAAGCTCTTTCCCCACGATTTGTTTGTTCAATGACTGTAGGTATTAAATTCATAATGTTCCTCCTTCACCTTTTAGGTAAGTATGTAATTCAATGATACATTTTTGGTCAATAAAGGTCAAACAAAACGCAATCAAAAAATTCGACAGCCACATGTTATTTTTCCCAAAATTTATTTTTCTTAAACCATGGAAAAGTTTTAAAAAAATATGGTAAAACTTTCTGTTATGAGGTAATATTACCTATGTTATTATTATATATAGTCAGAAAGAAGGAAGAATAGTGGATAATCTTTTGGAGAAAAGTAGTTTGACTGATCAACAGCGTATTGTTGTATCAACTGAACTTCAAGCCAAAAAAAAGTCGAAATTAGTTGTATTTATTTTGTGGTGGTTCCTTGGAGCTATTGCCGTTCATCGTTTTTATCTTGATGAAAAGAAAGGCTATGCAGTGACCATGCTTCTACTAGGATGGTTGACATTGTTCATTTGGCCATTTATTGATGGGATCATTTGTCTTGTCAAAACAGTGGATGAAGTAAATGAAAACATGGAACGAAAAATTATTGCATCTGTTAAAAGTGCATAAATCGACATGTCTGCATCTTTTCGGTGCAGGCTTCTTCTTTGAAGTCATCAGAATATCATTGCTTTCTTGCAGCATTTCCCTTATAATTTGATATGCTGACGTTCAAAAACATATCGTGCGCTCGTAGCTCAGTTGGATAGAGCGGTGGTTTCCGGTACCACGTCTGCCGGGGGTTCGAATCCCTCCGAGCGCGTCTATAGTATCCGATAGGCTTCGTTCTATCATTTATGAAAAAGCTGAAAACCCTTTGAAATAAAGGGTTTTTTGTTTTTTTATGAGTGGTATTGTGTGAGTAAATTGAGAGGAACTTCACTATTTATCATCGTTTAAGTGAAGTAGTTCATTTTGTACCAAAAAGCACGGAGTAAAATTGTTAAAAAGACAAATTTTCTTTATGATAGTGATTAAGTAAAGTTAATCTATAATTGGAGTCTAAAATCATTGAATCAACAATATTCTCAAAGCTTGTTCAACTAAAAGGGCAGAATCCTTTAATAAGGAGGGCACTCATGAATTGTGAAAGTGTTTTACATCAAATTGAAGTAGCTGTTAAAACATTAATAGAAATAGTAAGTCAATTAGAAGAAGATGATTTACAAAAAAAACCAACACCTCATAAGCAGTCTATCGGAGAGTTGCTGGAACACATTGCGATCATTTGTGAAGCGGACTGGCGTATTGCTAATGAGGCTACCCAAGAAGAGATGGAAAAGTTTTATGCTAATGTATCATATAGAACTTTAAAGTCGATAGAAAATGGCTTAATGACTAATTTTCATTCATTAAAAAATAATTATATGAAATTATCGGACACAGAACTACTGTCTCGTACCACTTCATATTGGGGTGTGACATATACAAGGTATGAATGGTTGTTAGAAATATTAGCACATGTATATCATCATAGGGGACAATTACATGCTATGCTTGTTCACTGTTACAATAAAGACCTCAAAATTTTAATGTTTGAATAATGTTCTTCAACTTCAATCAATGAATTTATCTATGCTGATCCGATCTCTATTGAAAACAGTCTGCTGCGTTTAAACAAATGCTGCTCAAAAAATAATAGAAAAAGGACAAAGCACTTAACTTGGGGCTTTGTCTTTTTTCTTCTAGTCATCTCTTAAAATACTAGCCATAAGACTCATTTCTTCCCTTTACAGGCGTATTTGTTGAGCCTGCTGGCTGTATATGATTAACATGGAAGAGAATTGACAATGAGGAGGGATTTCTTGTGGCGAAGATTTTATTGATTACATTTCCCGCTGAAGGGCATGTGAATCCTATGTTAGGGATCATCAAAGCTTGGGCGGATCGTGGAGATGAAGTGCATGCGGTCACAACTGTACATTATGAGGAACGAATCAAACGCTTAGGCGCTCACGTACATAAACATCCAGACTATATTCGGACATTACACGTGGATGAAGGAAATCTCGATTCCATGCAGCCATTCTTTCATGCCATGCTGCAAACATCATTTGATATTTTAGAGGTGGTGGAAACACTTTCTCAGCAGCATTCATTTGATTTTGTCTATTTTGATATGTTTGGGGCAGGGGAGCTTGTTCGAGATTATTTACAAATTCCAGGGATCGGTTCAAACCCATCTTTTGTACTGCAAGAGGCGCATTTTGATACACCACTATACAGAAAAGATGAGAAAGCCGATCATCTGTTAGAAAGCATACAAGAGCGCTTTGGCGTTCAGCCAACGCGTTTGATGCAATTCATGAAAAATCGCGGAGAACTGAATATCGTGTATACAAGTGAGTATTTTCAGCCGTCTGTCGATGCAGTGAACGATTCATTTGTTTTCATTGGACCGAGCTTTCTAAAAAGGGCAGATCAGCATGATTTCCCGCTGGAAGCACTTGAGCAAGATAAAGTCGTCTTTATTTCGATGGGCACCGTTCTTGGGGATACAGAGGCATTTTTTAATATGTGTATTGATGCCTTTGCCGACTTTGATGGAAAAGTGGTGCTCGCAACAGGTGAAAAAGTGGATCGGTCTCTCTTGAAAGAAGCACCTTCTCATTTTCTGATTGAGCCTTATGTGCCGCAGCTTGAAGTGCTTGAGCTGACAGATGTGTTTGTGACGCATGGCGGAATGAACAGTGTCAATGAAGGCATTCATTATCACGTTCCGATGGTTGTCATTCCTGTCGACAAAGATCAGCCGATGGTCGCACAAAGACTGACCGAGCTATCTGCTGCCCGTGCACTTGATAAAGAACAGCTGACAGCAAAGCAGCTAAGAGAAACCGTGGAATCTGTTCTGGGAAGTAACACGTACCGTGCTGGAATCGAAAAAATTGAAGAAAGCTTCCAAACAGCAGGAGGAACAGATAAAGCATTGCGGACGATTGATCAATGGATGCAGACGAAACAGACTCAATCATGAGTCTGTTAGCGTGTAGGTAAACCCACGCATTTGGTGTCTGACGTGCGTGAAAGTGGAATTCGTTCCGCTTCGGTACCAGTCCTTCCAAGACTTCAAAGGTTTTCTATTACGCTGAATTGAATGGACTCACCTGTGCCATTTCAGCTTGACAAAAAATAACCAATCTTTTATTGTAAACGTAACAAACGACGGAAGGGTGACCCAATGCAATGAAGTACTAATCCTATGACCTGTAAGCAAAATGAAAAAACGAAGGCAGTGAGCAAACGATTGGTTTGCCATGTTTGCTGCGTTTTCATTTTTTAGCTTCGGAATAGGATGGTACAGCTTGGGAATCAAAGAATGAGAAGATTGATACGGGGGATGTGTGTGTTCAGATAGGAACGGCACGTCATCTGGAATTGATCCGCTTATTTTTGTACACCATTTTGCCTCCTATTCTGAGAATGGGAGGCTTTTTCATGTCTCCTGATACGAAAGGAGAGGGTTGGATGTTAGTAAAAGCCAATCAGTTAAAGGTGTTTCGAAAAGATCGATTGTTATTTGATATTGAGGAGCTTGCTATCCATCAAAGTGACCGCATTGGACTTGTCGGGGCAAATGGAAGCGGGAAAACGACGTTATTGCATGTGCTCGCGGGGCAAGAGACACCAGACAGTGGCACGTTTGCCGCCACAACGACCTGCACACTGCTTCCTCAGCTAAAACAAGCGGATGGCACACGGAGTGGTGGTGAGATGACCCAGACGTATATTGAAAGCGCGTTAAACCGTCCTTCTACCCTTTTATTAGCAGATGAACCAACGACTCATTTAGATACAGAGCACATTGAGTGGCTGGAAGAGAAGCTGAACAATTATCAAGGAGCCCTCATTGTCGTTTCACATGATCGTGCTTTTTTAGATGCGGTATGTACGGAGATTTGGGAGCTGGATCATGGACAGCTCAATCAATACAAAGGTAACTACACGCAATTTGCACAGCAAAAAGAGCTGGCGCATCGTCAGCAGGTGGAAGCGTACGAAGCTTATACTCAAAAGAAAAAACAGTTAGAGCATGCGCTAGAAAAGAAAAAGAAAAAAGCCGACAAAGCGACAAAGCCATCCCAAAAGCTGAAATCCTCAGGGCCAAAAATTGCAAAGCCCTACTATGCAAATAAGCAAAAAAAGCTGCAAAAAACAGCCAAATCGATTGAAACAAGGATGGAGAAATTAGAAAAGGTTGAGAAAGTAAAAGACATTCAGCCCATTCAAATGACGCAGCACACAATGAAGGAAGTAGCGAGCCGTACCATTTTGCGAGTGAAAAATGTAGATGGCAAGGCGGGCGATCAATTGCTTTGGAAGCAGGCGAATGTGGAAGTGAGAGGCGGGGACAAGGTCGCCATCATTGGCAAGAATGGGAGCGGGAAAACGACATTTTCCCGAATGCTGGTAAATGGACATCCCGGAGTTTCTCGCTCAGAAGCTGTCAAGCTCGGCTATTTTCGTCAGGATCTTTCAGGATTAAAGGTAGATGAATCGATTTTACAAAATGCGCTGAAAGAGGCAGTTCAAGATGAGACAGTGGTACGAACGGTTTTAGCGAGACTTGGGTTTCGAGGGGATGACGTGTATAAACCTGTCGGGGTGTTAAGCGGAGGAGAAAGGGTGAAGACCATGCTGGCGTCCTTGCTTGTCAGCGATGCCAATGTTCTCATGCTGGATGAACCGACGAACTTTCTAGATCTGGCGGCAGTTGAAGCGCTTGAAGGTCTATTGAAGGATTACCCGGGTACGGTTGTGTTCGTTTCCCATGATCGCAGATTGATTGAGAATGTGGCGACTCGCATTTTCCATGTTCATGAAAAGCGTATTGAAGCTTTTTGTGGAACATATGAAGCGTATAAACAAAAAGGCGACAAACCAGCTGTGACCCAAAGAGAAGAGGAGCTTCTGTTAATTGATTTACAGCTGTCTGAAGTGCTCAGCCGGTTAAGTATTGAGCCGTCTCAGGAGCTGGAGGAGACATTTCAAGCATTATTGAAACAAAAGAAATCTTTGGAGTCATAAAGAAAACCCCTGTGTTTATTGCACAGGGGCTTGTTCATGTCGTTCTTTTTTTAATTGATCAAGCTCACTGACGGTGACGAGCTGATAGCCTTGTTTGGTGAGTTCATGAATGATCTTCACTGCTGCTTGAGCTGAGCTGTCATAAATATCGTGCATTAACACCGTTCTGCCATCTGCTGCATGTGAAAGAACGTGGTTTGTGATCTGCTGGCTGTTGCGAATTTTCCAATCCTCAGGATCAACATCCCATAAAGAGACCTTCATCTCAACCGCTTGATTGATGTCTTGATTTGTTCCACCATATGGCGGTCTAAAGTGCGTAGGTGTATACCCGCTCGCTTTCTCAATCAGCTTCTGAGTGTCCTTCACTTGTTTTACCGCCTCCTTTAAAGGCAGTCTTGTTAATAAAGGATGACTGTAAGAATGGTTTCCGATTTCATTCCCGCCTTTTAGAATATCGGCAAGCATACTAGGATAATACTGCACCCTGCTGCCTAATACGAAAAAGGTCGCATGTCCTTTATTTTCCTTCAGTGCTTCTAAAATCTTTGAGGTGGTCGCTGGGTTCGGACCATCATCAAATGTGAGGGCGATGGCTTTTTTATTTGGATCAAGCTTTGATTTTTGCGGCAGCTTGACGGCTTTTCTTTTCGGATTTGGTTCTTTCATTTCATTTTGATTTTTGGTTTTATTCATATATTCTGGCTTCATTATATCTTTCAGCAGCGTCTTTTTAATCGCAAGTGTTTGGGGACCAAGATCCTCGCCGGCTACTTGAGATGCTGGGAAATAAAATTCTACATATTTCTCTTTCAAGGCAAATTGACTGAAGTTTTGGGCAGTAGGGGCTGTTCCTTTCTGAAGGAGCGTCTGATCCTTAGATAAGGTTTTGTCCTTTTGAAGCTCTGAATATGTAATGTAGGATAATTTCTTTAAAAAGTTGGTTTTAGGTAGAAATAAATCTTTTGTGTCAAGAAAGGTTTTTTTCTGAAAATCATAGTTGATTGTGAGATGATTGGTGGTCCCATTTTGCTGACCTGTATAGGTATAAGTCGTAAAGCGAATAGCAGCCGACTGCTTCGCATAATGCACCATATCATAATCAATATTCAGTTCAAAGCGTTTGTTTTCATCGACGTCCTTGGCTTCACTAAACGTCTTTTTGAAATGCTCTAAAGCTGAATTTGCGTAGCTTTGAATCTTGTCATCTAGCTCTTTTTGATGAAAAAGAGGATAGTTGACTGCATATCTCATAAATTTCCCGTCATTTACGAGAGTAACGATTTCGACGTTTTTATAGTTCGTATCCTGCTTTACATTTTTCTTCTCGGTCCCACTTGCTTGTTGATTCTGAAAGAAAGCAACGACTCCAATGACGATCGCAAGTGCAAATAGGCCGATACTCCATTTTCCCTTTAATGACACAACGTTCAAATCTCCTCTCAAGACGGGTCATTCTTTATCAGTTTGACATCTGTTTGTAATATTTTTATAACATTTGACTTACTTTTGTCATTTTAGAGGATGTTCAGGCGGAATGTCAACTATTTTCCTATTAAACTATGAGAAAAAATGATAGGCCATTTCAAACGAGCAAAGACACTGTATGACACTGTCACCTGCATACCTTCATTAATTAAAAAATGAGGTGTACATTGATTTTTGAGAGGCAGGCAGATATAATTTTGATGATTATGATTCTCATTTTCAAACAGACTTTTAATGAAGAAAAGGATGACACCGATTTTGCAGGATAAGCGAACACCTCAACAAAAACGATCATCATATATTCTGTTCTTTTTGATATTTTTTCTCGCCGTCCTTGGTTTGGCGGCTGCCATGTTTTTGGCTGTGTCATATGGTGCCAAAACATTGTCTCTGCAAACGGTTTGGACAGCTGTATTTGACTATCAGTCAGATGTCACAGAGCAGCAGATCATCCATGAGTTAAGACTTCCTCGTGTTTTAGGAGCAGCTCTTGTTGGAGCGGCATTTGCCGTAGCGGGTGCGCTCATGCAGGGGATTACAAGAAACCCGCTGGCCGATGCGGGAATTTTGGGCATCAATGGCGGTGCGATGTTTGTGGTCGCTCTTTGTTTTGCTTTTTTCCCAGGCATCCCTTATTCGGCACTTATGTTGTCTTCCTTTTTTGGTGCAGTGCTCAGTACGCTGCTGATCTTTGCGATTGGTGCGGCAGGCGGCGTTTTGACACCGCTGCGCTTAACTGTAGCAGGAGCCGTTGTGGCTGCATTGCTTCATGCACTTAGCTCTGGAATCGCGATTTATTTTGACTTAAGTCAGGATCTTGCGTTTTGGTATGCAGGCGGCGTGGCTGGTGTGAAATGGCCGCAGCTGACAATTCTTGCTCCGGTCATTCTCATAGTGATCGTATGGGCGATGCTATTAGGACGGTCATTGTCGCTACTGTCGCTTGGTGAAGATGTAGCGGCAAATTTAGGGGTGAAAACGCGACAAGTGCGAATACTAGGAATGGTAGCTGCTGTATTATTAGCAGGGGTTTCTGTGTCAGCAGTCGGCTCCATTGGGTTTGTCGGTCTTGTCATCCCGCATATCGCACGAAAGCTGGTTGGTATAAACTATCGTTTCGTCATTCCGATGTCAGCGATATTAGGCGCGGTGCTGCTTGTCTTTGCTGACCTTGCCAGCCGCACCGTTAATCCGCCGCGAGAGCTTGCCATTGGCGTGATGGTGGCACTTGTCGGTGTTCCTTTCTTCTTGTATATTGCCAGAAAAGAAGGGAGGAACCTGTCATGAGAGAGAAACAGCGGGCTCTTGTTGTGACAGTCGTTTTGCTTTGTTTAAGTGTGGCTGTTGTGCTGTATAGCTTAAATACCGGTACGCTAAAACTAAATCCTCTTGTAGTCGTCAAAACGTTATTCGGCTTTGGAGATTTTCAAAGTGAAACGGTGCTGTTTGACTATCGTCTGCCTCGAATCGTGGTAACGATGCTAGCGGGAATTGGTCTTGGTATGGCGGGAGGCATTTTGCAAAGTTTATCTCGTAACCCGCTGGCCGATCCAGGGATTATTGGACTGAATGCAGGCGCCGCATTTGGCTTAATCGTGTTTGTGACGTATTTCCACGCACTAGAAGGCAATCCCTCTCTTCTGATTCCGCTCTTTACATTTGGCGGAGGGTTACTTGCGGCAGCGGTCATTGTGCTTCTGGCGTATGACCGGCAGGAAGGGCTCGTTCCCATCCGGCTGATTTTAGTAGGAATTGCAGTTGCAGCGGGATTCAGTGCTTTGACATTATTTTTGTCATTGAAGCTAGATGAAGATACTTACACATTTGCTTCAAGATGGCTTGTCGGAAATGTCTGGGGGAGAGATTGGATTCATGTGTTAGCGCTTCTGCCTTGGATTGTATGCCTTGTGCCGCTTACGCTGATGCAGTCAAGCACGCTCAATGCGTTGACATTAGGAGATGCTGTCGCCTCAAGTGTAGGTGTACGTGTTCAGCGTCAGCGTCTCCTTTTGCTGACCTTAGCTGTTGGTTTGGCGAGTGCAAGTGTTTCGATGACAGGCGGTATTGGTTTTATTGGACTTGTCGCCCCGCATTTGGCAAGGCGACTTGTCGGCTCGCTTCATCAATACTTTTTACCGGTTAGTGCGCTGCTTGGCTTGTTGATTTTGGTCAGTGCCGATACAATTGGACGTTCCATCTTTGCCCCAAATGCCATACCAGCGGGTGTCGTTGTGGCTTTTATCGGCGCTCCTTATTTTCTCTATTTATTAACAAAAACGAAATAAACAAGAAAGAGGAACTCATCATGAAAAAATTACTTGTGCTTGGTTTAACGCTCTGTTTTATTTTGCTTGCCGCTTGTGGTCAACAGGAAACAAAGAATAAAGCAACTCAAAATGATCATGGAACACCGAAAATTGCTTCCTTGTCTATTCATTTAACGAATGACTTATTAGCTCTCGGTATCAAGCCAGCAGGCTCTGTTGTAGGAGGGGATTTAAAAGATTTTCTTCCACATGCCAAAAAGCAGCTGAGTGGTACGAAGAAGCTGGGCATCGCAGCCGATCCTGATATGGAGTCGCTGCTTGCATTAAAACCAGATGTTATATATGTCGATGAAGAACTAGCTGGACAAGATTTATCGAAATATAAGAAAATCGCCAAAACGGAAGTGTTTGATTTAAATAACGGCACTTGGCGTGATCATTTGAAAAAAATCGGCAAGCTCGTCAATAAAGAGAAAGAAGCCGATCAATATATTCAGGATTACAATCAAGAAGCAAAAGAAGTCAAATCGCTCATCAAACAAAAGATTGGAAACGGAAAAGTAATGGCGATCCGTGTGACGGCAAAGGAGCTTCGAGTATTTAGCATGAAGCGCCCAATGGGTCCAATTTTGTACGAGGATTTAGGCCTCACACCTGTCGATGGGGTGAAGAAACTGGACAGCAAACGGCCATTTGAAGTGATTTCTCAAGAGGTTCTTCCTGACTATGATGCAGATGCTATCTTTGTCGTCGTGAACCGTGACGATAAAGCGCAGCAGGCATTCAAGCAATTAGAAAAGACGCCGATTTGGAAGGGTCTAAAAGCTGTGAAGAACAATCAAGTCTATCCGATTGCCGATCAGCCATGGCTCGATTACTCAGCACTAGGCAATAAAATGGCATTGGATGAAGCGAAAGAGATGTTTTCTACATCAAAATAAGATGAAATCAGGCATCATTCCTTATATAGGCATGATGTCTCTTTTTTTGATCCGGTCTTCTATTCTTTCGGTTTTTGCATACATATGAGAGAGAACGAGCCGTACCGCCCGTGAAGGGGAAGAAAGGGAGGGGTTACAGTTGGAAGTTCAAAAAATTAGTGCAGGTACAATCGCAAGGCTTGTGCTGCTTTTGCTCGCGCTTGTCAACAGTGCGCTAACCGCTGCGGGAAAAAGCCCAATACCTATTGATGAAGAAGGTATTCAGCAATTCATCACGTTAGTCTTTCTTGGAATTACATCTCTCTGGGCCTATTGGAAAAACAATGATATAACGAAAAAAGCACGAACAAAAAAAGCAGAATAAGAGGAAAAAGAGCCTTTTCATGATAAAAGGCTCTTTTTCAGCGAAGCGTCAAACGCCTCTCCCCGCAATTTGACTCTTCCTGAAAGGCTTACGCCCGTCGTTCTCCCATGTTGGCGAGGAATGCTTTTACTTCCTCAATGCTTAAGCCGATAGCTTTCGCCTCACTCATCAGACGCTTCCATTCTGTTATATTCGAATCCGTCAACTTTCTATGAGTGACATGTAACGTCTTTTCTTCCTGCTCCTTTCGGTACGTTTGGAGCAGCTGATAGAGTTCTTCTTTTGGCATGCCGGATTGGACGGCATTGACGATATGCTCCCGCCATTCGTGTTCACCACTCTCAGACTCATGAAACATCAACGTCTCTGCATCAAATAGCTCTTGTAAATCAATCTCTAGCGAAGAGGATACCTTTTTTAAAAACTGGACAGATGGATTTCTGTGGACACCACGCTCTATCTTACTCAAATACGATTTAGAAACATGGGCATCTTCAGCCAGCTGCTGAATGGAGTATCCCTTCCTCTTTCGGTAAATGCGTATCACCTTTCCTATCATTCGATCATCCCTTCTTCCTGGCGAATCGTACTGCGACCTTTTCGTTCATTATAAGAAATAAATTGTTCTTTATAAAATTCAAAAACGTAAGAATTAGGAAGTAAACAAAAGAAAACGAACGATTTCGTTCTTTAAAAAGAACTATAAGACCTATTATGACATTTTTCTTTGCGGGTATTATCTTTTATAATCCAATCATTAACAAAAAGAAACCATATATAACCTTTTTATGATGAAATCGGGAGGTATCTATGAATGAGAATATAGGTTTTAAGCAGCTGTTTTCTGTCATTAAAGAGAAAATGGCCCTTCTGATCCTGATTGTCCTGATCGTAACGGGCATTTCAGCCTACTATCAGTTCTATGTCTCGACTCCTGTATATCAGGCAACCACTCAAATTCTTGTTCATAAACGCA
Organism: Bacillus sp. FSL K6-2431; assembly: GCF_038005165.1. NCBI lineage: Bacteria > Bacillati > Bacillota > Bacilli > Caryophanales > Bacillaceae > Bacillus > Bacillus sp. FSL K6-2431. Next base: position 2,728,600 of record NZ_JBBOSQ010000001.1, read on the forward strand.
GCAATGACGCACAAGCGAACTTAAACGATATTCAGATGAACCTTCAATATACACGTACCTTTCAAGTTTTATTAAAAAGTCCGATCGTCATTGAAAAAGTAAAAGAAACACTCAATCTCACAGAATCAGCTGAAGGATTAAAACACAAAATTGCCACAAGTACAGAAAATGAGTCTGAGGTCATCAATATTTCTGTGCAAGATGAGGATCGCGCAAAGGCAGTTGCCATCGCGAATACTGCAACAGAGGTGCTGCAAGAAGAAATCAAAAAAACCATGAATATGGATCGCATTAATGTTTTGTCTGAAGCCAAGCTGTCTAATACGATTCTCATGAATTCAAGAAAATTCGTTCATATCGTACTGGCACTAGGCGCCTCTTTATTAGGGGGGATAACACTCATTTTCTTAATGAACCTACTCGATGATACTGTAAAACGAACACATCAAATAAGAGAAGAGATCGGATTGCCGTCGCTCGGTAGCGTCTATCAGATGCAGGCAGACAGGAGGGCAAAAAAAGACAAGCAGTCCGTCATAACGGGAGGACAGAACATTGATCTTTAAGAGAAAGAAAAGAGAAAAGAGAGATTTATCCTGTATTTCTGTATTAGATCCTCACTCTGTCATAGCAGAACAATTTCGTACGATCCGAACGAACATCGAATTCACATCAATCCAAACAAGGCTGAAATCCATATTGGTGACATCCTCCTTGCCGAAGGAAGGGAAATCATTTACGGCTGCAAATCTAGCAGCTGTTTTTGCACAGCAGAAAAAGCGGGTGCTGCTAATGGATGCTGATTTGCGAAAGCCGGCTGTTCATGAATATTTTGACCTGAGTCATCACACGGGCTTGACCAATGTGCTATTAAATAATTGCAGCTTGGAGGAAGCTATTTTACCCACACCTATTGAACATTTAGAGCTGCTTCCGAGCGGAACCATTCCGCCGAATCCAGCTGAGCTGCTCTCCTCATCTGTCATGAAGCAGCTGTTTTATGAAATTGAACAGCAATATGACATGGTGATTGTTGATTCTGCGCCGCTTCTGCCAGTAGCCGATGCAAAGATCCTGGCGAACCGGACAGATGGAAGCATTCTTGTTGTCTTAAGCGGCAAAACCAAGATAGCTGCGGTCAAGAAATCAAAAGAAGTGTTAGACGGGACAACAGGTAAACTGCTTGGGGCTATGCTAAATGGCAAGAAAGAGAAAAAGGGAAGGCTGTATATGTATTAACAAGATTGATAGGTGATGTCTCCTAATCTTTAACAATGGAGGCACTCGATCCTGCTGTGGGCATGACCAATGCCTTAGATGCTCGTCATCAATAGTGGGATGTGAGGACGGGTTTGATGCCCATTTTACGTAAGAATAGTGATGTTTTAAAAAGGGGGAGGAGCGTTGACTTACGCCCAAAGATTATCAATCATCGTGGCACTAGATTCATATCTCATCTTAGTGGCTGTCTTTTTTGGTTTTCAATTTGTCCAAGAAGCGGCGTTAACTGTTTATACATTTGAAATGCTCGTCATTTCTTCGCTCAGTCTACTCATTGGGCACCATTTGTTTTCGTATATTTTTCACGTGTACAAGCAAGTATGGGCTTATACAGGGGTAAGAGAGCTATTTTCTTTAATGAAGACCTTTGTATGTTCTTTTTTATTTTCAATGGCAATACTGTACCTTTTCGTGCAGACATGGCCCTTCCGTTTTTTATTCATCGTGTGGCTTTTTCACGTATTATTCATCGGTGCATCTCGAATGGCGTCCCGGCTATTACATGATGGGGCAAAGCGGCTGCAGGTAGAAAAGGAGCGGGCCTTAATCATTGGCGCCGGATCAGCTGGAACCATCATCGTTCGTCAGCTTCAGCAATCGAGTGATGTACATATTGAGCCAGTCGCCTTCATAGATGATGACAAGACGAAGCATAGGCTTGAAATCATGGGACTGCCTGTTCTAGGGGGAAAAGAACAGATTCAAACAGCTGTTGTGATGATGGATATTCAAAAGATCATCATCGCCATTCCGTCCAAAAGCAGCCATACGTTAAAAGGACTGTATAAGGAATGCGTAGCGACTGGGATCAAGACACAGATCATGCCGGAGATGGAGCAGATTTTAAAAGGAACCCATGCGCTGAATCAATTACGAGATGTACAGCCAGAGGATTTATTAGGTAGAGAACCGATTCAATTAGATTCGAGCCGTCTATCTGTCCATTTAAAGGGGAAAACCATCATGGTCACAGGGGCAGGCGGATCGATTGGGTCAGAAATCTGTCGTCAAATTTGTGTGTTTGCTCCTCAAGCGATTGTGCTTGTGGGACATGGAGAATTTAGCATTCATTCTATTTTACTAGAGCTGAAAGAAATCTATGGGGACACCATCAGTCTCTATCCGCAAATTGCGGATATCCAAGATAAACAGAAAATGAGTGAAATCGTTGGTCAGTTTCAGCCGGATATGATTTATCATGCTGCGGCACATAAGCACGTCCCGCTCATGGAGATCAGTCCAAAAGAAGCAGTGAAAAACAATATTATCGGGACAAAAAATGTCGCAGAAGCTGCACATGAGCATGGCATTGAAACATTCGTCCTCATTTCCTCTGACAAAGCGGTCAATCCTGCCAATGTGATGGGCGCCACAAAGCGATTTGCTGAAATGCTGATCATGCAAATGGGGGCAAGCAGTGACACAAAATTTGTCGCGGTTCGGTTTGGAAATGTACTCGGAAGCAGGGGAAGCGTCATTCCAATTTTTAAGAAACAGATCGAACAAGGCGGGCCGGTCACGGTCACGCACCCAGCCATGACAAGATATTTTATGACCATTCCAGAAGCATCGAGACTTGTCATTCAGGCGGGTGCCTTGGCAGAAGGAAGACAGATTTTTGTATTAGATATGGGGGAGCCAGTGAAAATTGTTGACCTCGCAGAAAACCTCATTCACCTCTCAGGCTACACCACAGACCAGATTCCGATTACGTTCACAGGCATTCGCCCTGGGGAGAAAATGTATGAGGAACTACTCAACCAGCATGAAAAAGCACAGGAACAAATTTTCCCGAAAATTCATATCGGCCATGCGCTGGATGGGGATCCATATGTGCTGAACCGCTTTATCCATGAATTTGACATGATGAGTGAAGAGCAAATGAGAGAAGCATTGTTTGCTGCCATCGAATCGCATGATTTGTTGTCTGAACAGATGACAAGAGAGGGGGAAGCGCTTGCCGATGAAGAAAAAAGTCTTGTTTTGCGCAACGGTTGACTATCATTTTAAGGCATTTCACCTTCCGTATTTCCGGTGGTTTCAGGAACAAGGATGGGAAGTGCATACAGCGGCAAATGGTCAGCTGGAGCTTCCCTATGTGGATCAAGCGCACTCAATTCCGATTCAGCGCTCTCCTTTTCATGTGCACAACCGGTTTGCGTATGTGGAGCTGAAGAAGCTGTTAGCGAAAGAGCACTACGACTTCATCCATTGCCACACACCAATGGGAAGTGTAATTGGCAGACTTGCAGCTAAAAGCGCGCGCAAAAAAGGGACGAAGGTTCTTTACACAGCACATGGCTTTCACTTTTGGCAAGGAGCGCCGCTTCAAAACTGGCTGCTCTATTATCCGATTGAGCGATGGCTCGCCCGCCATACAGACGCTTTGATCACCATTAATGGAGAGGATTTTAAAAGAGCAGATCGTCTATCAAAAGAGCGGGCATCTGTTTATTACGTTCCTGGTATGGGTGTGGATATGAAACGATTTGCACCAGTTCATGAAAAAGAGAAGCAGCGTCTTCGTGCAGTCCATGGCTTTTCTTCAGAAGATTTTATTGTGCTGTGCGCTGGCGAATTAAATGCGAATAAAAACCAAGGAATGCTCATCAAAGCATGTGCCCAGCTATTTAGGAAAATACCAAATGTGAAGATCGTGTTTGCCGGTGAAGGGTCAATGAGGCCGATGTATGAAAAGTTGGTTCACGAGCTCCATCTTGAAAAGCATGTCCACTTTGCTGGTTTTTGCAAACAAATTGAGGAATGGATGCATTTGAGTGATGTATGTGTGTCGACTAGTTTGAGAGAAGGGCTCGGCATGAATCTGCTTGAAGCGATGTCTGCGGAAAAGCCGGTCATTGCAACAGAGAATAGAGGACACTGTGAGTTGATCAGACATGGCGTGAATGGTTTTTTAGTCAAACCGCATGATGTGAATGACTTGGCTGAATATTTGCACCAGCTTTATCACAGAAGAGATCAGCTGCCCCTCATGGGAAAAGCGGGGCGCTTCTTAGCCCATGCATTTGCACAGGAGCAGACGGTGAGTGCTATGGAAGAAATTTATACAACCTTTATGGATCAAGCAGAGAAGGTGATGTGAGCATGCATAAGCCAAAGGTGTCTATCATCATGGGCGTCTACAATTGCCAAGACACAGTAGAAGAAAGTATTGAATCCATTCTTCATCAAACATATGATAATTGGGAGTTCATCATATGTGATGACGCATCAACAGACGGCACCTATGAAAAAGTGCTGTCCTATACAAAACGAGAACCTGAAAGAATTCGCCTTATCCGCAATGAGCATAATCAAAGGCTCGCTGCCAGTCTGAATCGCTGTCTAGCTGAAGCGAGGGGAGACTTGATTGCAAGGCAGGATGGCGACGATATATCAGTACCTGATCGTTTAGAAAAACAGGTGCATTTCCTTGAATCACATCCTGAATATGATGTGGTTGGGACGGCGATGACCGTGTTTGATGAATCGGGTACAAAAGGTGTACGTGCACTGATTTCAGAGCCTGATCGAAAAGTGCTGGCAAGAGGGACGCCTTTTTGTCATGGAACCATTATGATGAGGGCTGCTGCGTACAAGGCTTTAAATGGATATCGCTCTGTGAAAACAACGAGGCGGATGGAAGATATTGATCTGTGGATCCGTTTTTTTGCTACGGGGAGAAAAGGCTTTAATTTACAAGAGCCGTTATACCTTGTGAGAGAGGATGAAGCGGCTTTTCAGCGTCGTAAGTTTCAATATTCGATAGACAATGCTTGGCTCGTTTTGAAAGCATGCTGGTTATTAAAATTGTCGCCGGTTCATTATTTGTTTGCGCTAAAGCCGGTGGTTCGCGCCTGTTTATCACCGAAGATCATGAAATTTTATCACCAGCGGAAGCTGGAGGCGTCTTTGTTGAAAAGGAGGACGATTCGGGATGAGTGAGCCAAAGCGTGTACTTCATATTGTGGGCGGGATGAACCGCGGCGGAGCTGAAACGATGATCATGAACATCTATCGTGCACTCGATAGAAATGTCCTCCAATTTGACTTTATTACCCACCGGAAGGATGTCTGTGATTATGATGAGGAAATTCAGAGGCTCGGAGGACGTATCTTTTACGTCCCGAGTATTGGGGCATCCTCTCCTTTGGCATTTGTCAGAACATTGACAAAGACGATCAAACGAACAGGACCGTATCAAGCAGTGCATGCACATACAGATTTTCAAACAGGCTTCTCTGCCCTTGCTGCGAAATTGGCGGGTGTAAAGGTGCGGATTTGTCATTCGCATAATACAGCTTGGAAACAGTCGCCAAATTGGGTAGACCATATGATGCTCAAAGGGTTTCGCCGGCTGATTTTTGCATTTTCTACAAAGCTTGTTGCATGCGGTGAGGATGCCGGCTCCTTTTTATTTGGGCAGAAAAAAATGAAGAATAGACAGGTTGAGGTGCTGCCGAATGGGATTGATTTATCCCTTTTCTTTCAGCCTGATCCAGAAGAAAAGGTGAAGATCAAAAAGCAGCTTGGTCTTCAGGAAAAGAGTATGGTGATAGGTCATATTGGTCGTTTTCATGAACAAAAAAATCACGTTTTTTTTATGGAATTGGCACAGACCTTAAAGAAGCAGGGGGTCTCATTTCAGCTTGTCCTTGTAGGGGATGGACCGCTGAGGCAGGTGGTTGAATCATATGCGGAAAAGGCCGGTTTGTTAGACAACATTGTCTTTACAGGCGTTGTATCGGACGTTCCAGACTATATGAAAGCATTTGATGTATTTGTGATGCCTTCCTTGTTTGAAGGCCTTCCACTCGTTTTAGTGGAAGCACAGGCATCTGGATTGCCTTGTGTGATTTCAGATCATATTACAGAGGAAGTAGATTTAGGCTGCGGTCTTGTGAAAAGAATGTCGCTGCGGGATTCCGCGCATGAATGGATGAAGGCGGTGCTTGAAGCGTATCATGCAGAGCCTCCTCTTCAAGAGACCATTACGTACCAGCTTGAACAAAGAGGATTTGATGTCAAACAGAACATCACACGTGTGATGAAAGGATATGGACTGTAAGGAAGGAATGGCAGATGGCGGTATATTTGGTGAACATGATCATGGTCTATTTATGGTCGAGCTTTGCCGCATTTTACGGCAGGCGTGATGATACCATTCAAAGCGGATGGCGGCCTAACAAGATTCTCGTGTTATTTCCGTTTTTGTTTCTTTGTATTGTCGCTGGTATTCGTTACAAAGTAGGAACCGATTTTGTCACATATGGACAGATGTATGAGTTCTCCATCAATTATGAAAAACCTTGGCACATATTCGGATTTGGTGTGGACAAGGCGGCCACTGACCCAGGATTTACGTTTATTTTATGGATGCTCAATCAACTGTCCCATGATCCGCAAATCATGTATATCTCGGTTGGGGCGATCACTTATTTTTTTATCATCAAGACGCTCATTCAATATGGTCGTCCCTTTGAGCTGAGTATGCTGCTTTTTCTCGGCACCTTTCATTATTACGCTTCGTTTAATGGCATGCGTCAGTATATGGTGGCGGCGGTTCTTTTTTATGCCATCCGTCTTGTGATCAATGGTCAGTGGAAATTGTATTTTCCGCTCGTCCTCGTATGTTCATTGTTTCATTCATCGGCTCTCATCATGATTCCTGTATATTTTATCGTGAGAACAAAATCGTGGTCTTGGATGATGCTGGTCTTATGCATGATTTTCTTAGGGTTAACCGCTCTTTATGACCGCTTTATTTCTGTGTTTGTCGTAATGCTGCAAGGCAGTTCATATGGGCATTACGAGGAATGGCTCACAACGAATACAAATGGAATGAATGTGACAAAAATCGGTGTATTGATTTTGCCGCTTTTGCTTGCGTTCTTTTATCGAAAACGGCTTCGTGAGCTGACGCCTGAGAGTGATTACGTTGTGAACTTTTGTTTGCTCGGTTTCTTGTTTGGCATCCTTGCCACCAAGGATGTCATTTATGCAAGATTTCATATTTATTTTGGCTTGTATCAGCTTATTTTACTGCCGTATTTCACACGTATTTTTGATCAGCGGTCTAATGTTTTTATCTATGTAGGGATTGCTGTTTGCTATATTCTGTACAGCATCATGCTGATGCCGTTCGATTCATCTGTGTTACCGTACAGGACGATATTTACAAAGTAGATTTTGAGAAAGGTGGGGCATGTTGTAATGCCAGCTATCAGTCTATTGGTCGCAGTCTACAATACGAGTCAGTATGTGGAGCAATGCCTTCAATCAATTGCAGATCAAAGTTTTTCAGATATAGAGGTTATTCTCGTGAATGATGGATCTACAGATCACAGCGGAGAATATCTTGAAGCATTTGCTGCACAAGATCAGCGGTTTCGGGTCATTCATCAAACCAATCAAGGGTTAGGCGCTGTGAGAAACCGGGGCATCGAAGAAGCAAAGGGCACGTATATTGCCTTTATTGATTCAGATGATATTCTCGCGCCTCATTACTGCGAAGCCTTGTATGAAAAAGCTGAAATGATCGGCGCAGATTTAGTTATCAGTGAGTACTGGATTCAATTTGAACAGTCAAAGCGAACCATACCAACGACGCTGTTAGCCGAGCGGTCGGCCGAAAAAACGAGTTTAATTGAAGCGTTATTGCACGGAGACATGACGGGGTTCTCATGGAATAAGCTGTATCGGCGTGCCTTTATCGAAGAACATCACATTCGATTTCCGCTGCGGGGGGAACTTGAGAACATAGAAGATCAATATGTGACGCTGCGCTGTTTTTCTTTATCACGCAGTATTGCCTTTGTTCATGAACCACTTTATTACTACCGTGTTCATCTATCTTCTATTGTGCAGCGATATCAGAAGCAGTATTTTCATCATGGACTAACCTTTTATCATGCACAGCGCTTGTTTTTGACAGAATATGATGACATCTCTCTGTATGAGAAGGCACTTGATTTTTTTATTGTCAATCACACCCTTCATTGTATGCTCAACGAATGGAAGAGCCAAAATGCACTCTCTCTTCGGGAAAAGCTTGATCATATGCGGGAAATGGTGACACACGAGGCTTTTCAGCATGCCGTCAAACAAGTGGAACCATCGAAGCTCACCGCGCGAAAGCGAATGATTTTATTCCTTGCGAAGTGCCGGCTGGTCTATCCGCTTTCTGCCGCCGCTTCTAGCTATCAAAAATGGATCGAATATCAAACAAGGAAATAGGGGTGATGAGATTGACATTGCAGCAATTGAAGGCGCACGCCGCAGAGTGGCTGCTCTTAAAGGTTAAATATCCGCTTGAATATCGACTGAGCCGCCAAAGCCTGCCAGAGCGGAGTCATCAGAAGAAAATCATTCTCACGCTGCTGCCAGGACATGATAATTTAGGGGATCATGCGATTGCCTATGCGAGTTATTGTTTTTTAAAAGAGCACTTTCCCGCCTATGACATCATGGAAGTGGACATGAAAGAGATCTATCGCCTCGCCCGTCCGTTAAAGCGTATGCGGCACCCGGAAGACATCGTCTGTATCATCGGTGGGGGCAATATGGGGGACTTATACCGTTATGAAGAATGGACGAGACAATTTATCATGAAAACCTTCAAGTCCTATCCGGTGATTCAACTGCCGGCCACTGCCCATTTTACAGAAACAAAGAGAGGAAAAAGAGAGGAACGCCGCGCTATTCAAACATACAAACACCATCCGAGGCTGCTTCTCATGGCAAGAGATCAAACAACCTACACTTGGATGAAGCAGCATTTCCCTGATCAAGATGTGTGGAAACAGCCTGATATGGTGCTGACATTAGATGAATCAACCAAGGAACAAAAACGTGAAGGGGTTTTACTTTGTTTGCGAGAGGATAAGGAAGCGTACCTCACCGAAAAGGAGCGGCGGCAGCTAAAGCAGCATGTTCAAGAGACGTATGATCAAGTCGGTTTGATCACAACGACAATTGGCAAACGAGTGGATCGAACGACTCGCTTAGATGAATTATCTGCCTTATGGACAGAGTTAAGTAAGGCGCAGGTCGTCGTGACAGACCGGCTTCACGGCATGATTTTTTGTGCGATTACGCAAACACCGTGTGTTGTCCTCAGGTCGTTTGATCATAAGGTGATGGAAGGGTATGAATGGGTGGCTCATCTTCCGTTTTTGACGCTATTGAAAGAACCGAATGGGGCGTCTGTGAAAGAGGCGATTCATCAGCTGATGAAAACGAGCGGACAAAAGGGAGAGGAAGCTGGATGAAGGCTTTTACACGCTGCGTGAAATCAAAATGAATCGAGCGTTTCTTTACAATGCCAGTGCAAACATCATGACGTTTGTCTTGATGATGCTTATGTCTGTTTGTTTAACACCGTACATCGTTCATACACTTGGAGTCGAAGCATTCGGCTTAATCCATCTGACGCAAAATATGATCAACTATTTATCGGTTATTACGGCGTCATTAAGTGCTGTGGTGGTGCGCTTTTTTTCTGTGGCGGCTCATAAAGGGGAAATGGAGAAGGCGCAGCGCTATCTCTCATCTTATTTCGTCAGTTCCATTTTTTTATCGATTAGCCTTTTTCTGTTTTGTCTATTCATGTCCCGCCAGCTGGTAGAGTGGCTTCATGTGCCTATTTATCTCGCAAAAGACACACAGACCGCCTTTATATTAGGGGGTCTTTTATTTATGCTCAATTTTGTCATGTCCGGCATTGGGGCTGCGCCGTTTTATGCGAATAAGTTATATGTATCAAGTATTGGTCAGGCCATTCAAATGTTTTTGAGGGCACTGATGATTGTGCTGCTGTTTACATGGACGGCACCAGCCATCTGGCATATTCCACTTGCGGCTGTGATAGGAAGCTTGGCGGCTATGGGAATTGGTATCTATTATTTTAAAAAGCTTATTCCTTGGTTTTCGTTTAAGTGGCGGCACGTTTCACTATCTTCTAGTCTCACACTTGTTCGATCAGGGGTCTGGCATTCTTTTGAGCAAATGGGGATTTTACTATTTTTACAGATTGATTTATTGATGACCAATCTGCTCATTGGAGCGGAAGCGACGGGACAGTATGCGGCGATATTACAATTTCCATTATTATTACGCACACTCGCAGGGACATTGGCGGTTGTGTTTGCTCCAACGATCACAAAATTTTACTCGAATCAAGATGAAGACGGTCTCATCCAATATGCAGCCAGTGCCATTAAGTGGAGCGGATTATTTGTCGCGTTTCCGGCCGCTCTGCTAGGAGGACTTGCCGGTCCGCTCATGCTTTTATGGCTTGGACCTGCCTTTGAAGAGCTGAAATGGCTTCTCATGATTCATGCTGCTTATTTATGCTTGACCTTGATGTTTTTACCGCTGACATATGTGCCGACCGCTTTTAATCGATTGAAGGTTCCAGCGGTGGTCACGCTCATATTAGGTGTATCCAATGTGCTTTTTGCCTATGGATTGACTCATACGCTTCAGCTTGGTTTATACGGCATTGCATCAGCGGGAGCGATTGTTTTATTGATCAAAAATATCGTGTTTCTGCCATTTTATACGGCCCGCATCACGAATCAGAAACGCACCATCTTTTACAAACATACGATGGTTCCACTTGCAGGAACGCTCATGGTTTGGGGCGTCTGTGCAGGAATTCAAGCGATTTATGACGTGACGTCCTGGTGGGAGCTGTTTTGTATTGGCGGTCTATGTTTCTTTCTCTATATGGGCTACTTGTATCAATTTGCAGGAACAAAACGAGAGCGGCAGCAGCTGGTGCACAAGGTAAAACAAGCTGTTTCCCGCTAGTGAGATAAGGAGATTTCATGATGAAAAGAATGTTAGATGTGATGGTGGCATTGACGCTGCTCATCGCAGGCAGTCTTCTTTTTCCTCTGCTTTATGGACTGATTCGGTGGAAAATTGGGACGCCTGTGTTGTTTCGGCAGAAGCGGCCTGGTCTGTATGGCCGGCCATTTATGCTATATAAATTTCGGACGATGACCGATGAACGTGACGAGCAAGGGGCGCTCCTGCCAGATCATCTTCGATTAACAAAAACCGGCGCTTTGATTCGCAAGCTCAGTCTTGATGAATTGCCGCAGCTAGTCAATGTCCTAAAAGGAGAGCTCAGTCTCGTTGGACCAAGGCCGCTTCTGATGGAGTATTTGCCGATGTATACAGAGGAGCAAGCAAGGCGCCATCTTGTCAAGCCTGGCATTACTGGATGGGCACAGGTGAATGGAAGGAACACGATCTCTTGGGAGGAGAAATTCACCTATGACCTCTGGTACGTCGAGCATCAATCATTTTGGCTTGATATGAAAATTTTATGGATGACCTTGCTGAAAGTCATCAAAACAGAGGGGGTGCAGCAGCCGCATCATGCCACAGCTGAAAAATTCAAAGGAACTGATATATAAAGAGCAACCGATTGGTTTAATTGGGGATGGCGGGCATAGCAAAGTCATTCAAGAAATGATTGCTGCCCATCCCGATTACTCATTATGTGCCGTATTAGATGATCAATTTGAAGAGACGACGACTCAAAGCAGTATCTTGTATGGACCGATCTCCATGAGTCAACAGCTGAGAGAGACAATGCCACATATGAAATGGCTGATTGCGATCGGACAAAATGAGAGCAGACAGTTAGTAAAGGAACGCCTCTCCTTTGAAAACACGGCATTTGCCACACTCATCCATCCACAGGCGGTCGTAAGTCCATCAGCAGTCATTGGAAGAGGAGCTGTCGTTATGGCAAGGGCAGTAGTTCAAGCAGATGCAGCAATCGGTGAACATGCGATTATCAACACAGGATCTATCGTAGAGCATGACTGTATACTGGAATCGTTTGTCCATCTGTCACCGGGAGCAGTGTTAACTGGCTGTGTGTCTGTACGAATGGGTACACATATTGGAGCAGGTGCTGTTGTGATACCCGGGACATCGATCGGAAGCTGGACACTCATTGGCGCAGGAGCCGCAGTAACAAGAGATATACACGATCAGAAAGTCGCTGTAGGCATTCCTGCAATAGAAATCAAAGATCGGCGAGAGGGTGGGAAATGATGCAAGAAAGGAAACGAATTTACTTATCACCACCGCATATGAGCGGAAAAGAGTATTTGAAAATAGAGGAAGCCTTCAAGAGCAACTGGATTGCACCGCTTGGACCTCTTGTGAATGAATTTGAGCAGGCAGTTGCGTGCTATGCAGGAGTGGATGCAGGAGCGGCTTTATCTTCTGGAACAGCAGCAATTCACCTCGCCTTAAAGCTTATTGGCGTTCAAAAAGGGGACATTGTCTTTTGTTCCACCCTCACATTTGTTGCAACTGCAAATCCGATTTTATATGAACAAGCGACACCCGTTTTTATTGATTCTGAAAGGGATACATGGAATATGTGCCCGATTGCTTTAGAAAAGGCATTTGTGGAATCAAAACGACTTGGAAAAAGACCCCGTGCTGTCATTGTCGTGCATTTATATGGACAAAGCGCAAAAATGGACGAGATCTTGGCGTTGTGTGAAGCATATGATGTACCAGTCATTGAGGATGCGGCTGAATCGTTAGGCTCTCTATATAAAGGAAAAAAAAGCGGCTCAATGGGCAGGTTCGGTGTCTATTCGTTTAATGGAAATAAAATCATTACAACATCAGGCGGCGGAATGCTTGTGAGTGATGATGAAGCTGCGATCGAACGCTGCCGCTTTCTCGCTTCACAGGCTAGAGAACGCGCGATGCATTATGAGCATCAAGAGATAGGATACAACTATCGCATGAGCAACCTGCTAGCAGGCGTCGGGATTGCTCAGATGGAAATATTGGACGAGCGTGTTGAACAAAAGCGCCGCATTTTCAGGCGTTATCAGGAGGCGTTATCTAAAGTAGAGGGTCTTTATTTCATGCCTGAATATCAAGACACCAAGTCCAACCGCTGGCTGACGACATTGACTATTGATCGCGATAAAAATACCTCTCCAGTGGACATCATTGCTGCACTAGAAGAAGAACAGATTGAAGCAAGACGTGTATGGAAGCCGCTGCACGAGCAGCCGCTCTTTCGTGATTGTCCCTTTTATTCAGCGGCGAAAGGCACTCCCGTATCTGAATTGTTATTTGAAACAGGGCTTTGTCTCCCCTCTGGAACAAGTATGACAGACGTTGAACAGGATCGTATCATTGACACACTTCGTCATGCCCTGCGAGAAAAAAACTTCACCTCCTCACAGGCTGCTCACTTGTAAGCAGCCTGCCTCTCTTTTTATCAAATTCATCAACTAATGGAATAATTAGGATTTTTTGTTGTCATATCGTTTTAAATATGTTATTGACAACGGGGTTGTTCCTCCTTAAAATGAAAATGATTATCAGCATCAATTAGGAGGAACATCTTATGTCTATTTGGAGCCAATTTTTTCCGAAAATTAAAATAAATACTGTGTTTACATTTTTACTTATCTTTTTATTAGTAGGCTGCTCTCAAGCAAACAATGGAGCAGATGGAAACAAGGATCATCCTGACATGATCACGATGGCTTGGCCGAGAGATATTGGCGAAATGAATCCGCACGTATACAACCCATCACAATTGTTCGCGCAATCAATGATTTATGAGCCATTGGTCAGCTATCAAAAGAATGGAAAGCTAAAACCTGAATTAGCGAAATCATGGGATGTGTCAAAGGATGGCAAGGTGTACACGTTCCATTTAAGAGACAAAGTGACATTTTCAGATGGATCTGAGTTTAATGCAAACATTGTGAAAAAGAACTTTGATTCCATCTTAAAAAACAAGGATATACATAGCTGGTTAGGTGTGATAAAAAAAATCAAAAAGACAGAAGCAGTAGACAAGAAAACGTTTAAACTCACATTAACAGAGCCATATTATCCAACTGTTCAAGAATTAGCCGTTGTCCGCCCAGTTCGTTTCTTAGGCGAAGCAGGCTTCCCTAAAAACGGAGATACGTCAAAAGGAATTGAAAAACCAGTGGGGACAGGCCCTTGGGTATTAAAAACATATCAAAAAGATGACTATGCCATTTTCGAACGAAATGATCATTATTGGGGAGAAAAACCAAAGGTCAAAGAAATCAAAGTCAAGGTCATCCCAGATGCGGAAACGAGAGTCATGGCATTTGAAAAAGGTGATGTAGACGTCCTTTACGGAGAAGGAACCATTAGCCTTGATGCCTACAAACAGCTAGAGGCGAGCGGTAAGTACGAAACGAAAATGTCAGAGCCAGTTGCAACGAGACAGCTTGTCATGAACACAAAAGTGGATCAGCTGTCAGATGAGAAAGTGCGTCATGCCCTTCAATATGCTATGAATAAGAAATCAATGGTTGAAGGTGTCACCTCTGGCTTAGAGGATGAAGCAGATCACATATTGCCGACCAACATGCCTTACACTTCTGATATTAAGGTGAAGTCGTTCCAATATGATGTAGACAAAGCGAAAGCATTGCTGGATGAAGCAGGCTGGACACTACCAAAAGGAAAAACCGTTCGTGAAAAAGATGGAAAAACGCTTGAATTTAGTATGATGTATGATTCAGCAGAATCGATTCAAAAAGCGATGGCTGAGACCCTTCAAGCAGAATGGGGTGCCATTGGCGTTGGTGTCAAACTTGAAGGTGTGGAGCTGGCAACACAGGTGCAGCGCTTTAAAGCTAATAAGTTTGATATGAACTTCTTTAGCAACTACGGAGCGCCATATGATCCGCATACATTTATGAACGTCGTCTCATCAGATGGTTTTGGATTCAAAGAAGCCATTTCAGCCTATCCAAATAAGGACAAGCTGATCAAAGAAATGAGCGAAATTCCATCAACAACCAATGAAAACAAACGAAAAGCACTTTATTCGTCTGTCTTATCTTCATTACAGGATCAAGGGGCAATTGTGCCAATCTCTTATTTTAAAAAGACAGCCGTTTATCAAAAAAATGTGAAGGACTTTGAGTTCCCAGCAAATCGCGACGAACATCCATTCACAGGTATTAAGCTGAAGTAATAGAAGGAAGGTTAGGAAATGGGCCGCTATATCGTCAAACGCATGCTATCAATCATCCCTGTATTTTTATTAGCCACTCTTTTCACGACTGGTATGATTCACCTTTCGCCAGTCGACCCGGCTGAGGCATATTTAGCAGCGGCTCATATCCAGCCAACGGATGAAATATTAGCGCAAAAACGAAGTGAATTTGGTTTAGACCAACCGTTTTATATGCAGTATCTTCACACCATTGAAAAAGTCATTCATCTTGATTTTGGCAAGTCATATATGTCCAACCAGCCTGTGCTCAATGAGGTGATCTATAGAATACCAGCGACGATTCAATTGGCGCTGACTAGTCTACTGATTGCAATTTGTGTCAGCATTCCACTCGGTTTTTTCAGCGGCATGAGGAAAAATGGCATCGTTGATCATGTGAGCCGGCTCATTTCTTTCTTAGGAGCATCTATCCCGACATTTGTCTTGGGGTATTTGCTCATCTTCTTTTTTTCGGTGAAGCTCGATCTTCTACCGGTTGAAGGGGTGGGAACATGGGAGCATCTCATTCTGCCGTCGGTCACACTGGCAGTCCCTTTAATTGCGATGTATACAAGGCTATTACGATCAAGTGTGAGTGAGGCGCTTCAAGAGCCGTTTGTTCAATATGCGAGAATCAGAGGATTAAAGGAACGGTCGATCATGTTCAAGCATGTATTGAGAATCGCGATATCGCCAATGCTGACAGGGCTTGGGGTGAATCTTGGCAAGCTGCTGACAGGAACCATTATCGTAGAGGCAGTTTTTTCATGGCCAGGGTTTGGACGCTTCTTTATTGAAGCGATCTTTAACCGGGATCTGCCGGTCATTCAATTCTATGTCCTCATGGCAGCATGTATCTTTATCTTGAGCAGCTTGATTGTGGACTTACTTCAGCTGATCATTGACCCCCGTATTTCCAGAAAGGAAGGCCGCCAGTCATGATGACAAAAGGAAAATATCTCTTCTCTCATCAAAAGCTGATCTCGATCTGCGTGGTGCTCCTTGGTCTATTGCTGATTGTGACAATATGTGCACCGTGGATCGCTCCACATGATCCGGCGGCTGTCAATCTAGCGATGAAGCTAAAGGGGTCTTCGTGGGAGTATCCTCTTGGGACAGATCAATTAGGCCGATGCAATTTATCTCGAATTTTATATGGTGCACGTGTTTCACTAGGCTGTGCGTTATTAATCTTTATCTCTTCTTTATTGATTGGGTTAATCGTTGGTTTGTTGTCAGGTTACAAAGGTGGCTGGATCGATCACGTCTTAATGAGAATCTGCGACGGGATCATGGCATTCCCGAACCTGGTGCTGATCCTCGGATTAGTCGGCATCTTCGGTCCTGGACTTTCTCAAGTAGTGCTTGCCTTGATGCTTGTGCAGTGGGTATACTATGCTCGCGTCTTCCGAGGAATGGTGCTGAGTTTAAAAGAACAGAACTTTATTGCCGCTGCGAAAATCAGCGGGACATCCCACTGGAACATCATGAGAAAGCATATGATTCCAAATGTCCTGCCGCCACTCGCGGTCATTGGCACACTTGAAATGGGCTGGGCGATTATGGATATTTCTGCGATGTCCTTTCTCGGATTAGGCGTTCAGCCTCCTATGCCTGAATGGGGAGCGATGATCCATGAAGGGAAATCGTATATTCAAACAAATCCTCAGTTGATGCTGTATCCAGGTCTTGTCATCATGGCTGTCGTCGTCCTCTTTAATTTACTAGGAGAAGCCCTTTCAGAGAAATATGGTATCAAACGCCGTGTGTAAAGGAATGATCAATGTGCAAGAGTCCATTTTACAAATAGAGAACCTGCATGTGCAGACGAAAACGCCTTATGGAACAACCTCTCTTATTCAGGACGTATCGTTTGAAGTAGGGCGAGGTCAAATCGTTGGATTAATAGGTGAGAGCGGCTGCGGGAAAACGGTGACAAGTATGTCGATATTACATATGCTTGACCGAAAAACAACCGATGTCACTGGTAGCATCACACTTCAAGGACGAGAATTGATCGGTCTGAGTGAAAGGGATATGCGTTCTATTCGGGGCAAGGACATCTCATATATCATGCAAAATCCAATGAACAGCTTTACGCCAGTATGGACGATCGGTCATCAGCTGATTGAAACCATCCGCCGGCATACCGCTGTCAGTAAAAGGCAGGCAAAAGCGAAGGCAGTCGATGCGTTAGCGCAGATGAATCTGCCGCAGCCAGACAAGCTGTTAAACAAGTATCCCTTTGAACTAAGCGGCGGCATGCTGCAGCGTGTCATGATTGCCATGGCTGCCTGTATGCACCCGCCTCTCCTCATAGCAGATGAACCAACAACTGCTTTAGATGTACACACGCAGAAGCTGGTGCTGGAGCATCTGAACCAAATTCGTCATGACTATGGAACTGCCATCTTGCTCATTACTCACGATCTTGGCGTCATTGCAGAAATGGCAGATCAGGTTGTTGTCATGAGACAGGGAGAAATGGTTGAAAAAGCAGAAGTGCTTGAGCTTTTTGAAAACCCCAAGCATGATTATACAAAGAAACTATTAGCAGCTCGTCCATCCATCCCAGCTGTTTGCCCGATTTGAGGTGAGAAGGCCCTTGCATTTATTAGAAGTGAAAGCAGTTAGTCATTCATACAACAGCCGGTCGTTTCTGATGAGAAGAAAAGGCGCAGATCAAGTCTTAAACGGCGTCAATTTGATCATTGAAGAAGGCACGTGCGTCGGATTGCTGGGGCAAAGCGGTGCAGGGAAAAGCACGCTAGGCCGTATCATACTTGGTCTAGAGAAGCCAAAAGCCGGTCAGGTCCTTTTTGAAGGGCAAGATATATATTGTGCAGATCAAAGAACACGCAAACATTATCGCCGGCATGTGCAAGCGGTGTTTCAAGATTCGTACTCGGCGGTAAATCCAAGGTGGACAGTCGAACAAATTTTATCCGAGCCGCTTGAAAACTATGAAACCATGAGCCGAAAAGAACGCAAAAGCGTGCTGATCCATTGGCTGGAAAGAGTCGGGCTCAGTGAAAAGGACTTGTCTAAATATCCGCATCAATTCAGCGGCGGCCAGCTGCAAAGAATCAACATTGCAAGAGCCTTATTGCTGCAGCCAAAGCTCGTCGTACTGGATGAATCCGTCAGCAGCTTAGACATGGTCACACAGGGTGTCATTTTAGATTTATTAGTAGAATTAAAGAAGGAACTAGGTGTCGCTTACTTATTTATTACGCATGATATGACGGCAGCCTATCACTTAAGTGATCAATTGGCGATATTAGATCAAGGTGAACTTGTTGCTCAATTTCGATCAAAGGATGATTTCTTTTCATCAGAAGAGAAAGCGGTGCAAAAGATGAGAGATGCAATGCTCGCAGACCATCCTTTGTCCCGAACAATTGGCAGACCGGTTCGATAAATCTTCATTTCATCAATGCCTCTTTTAGAGAGGCTATTTTTCATGAAAGGCAGGTGGCATCGTGAACCATCGAGCGTATTTAGCTTTAGCCATTCCTTTAACCATCTCAACGATGACCACTCCATTACTTGGAGCTGTTGATACAGCAGTTGTCGGTCAGCTTGCCAATCCCGCTTATATTGGAGGCGTCGCAGTTGGCAGTCTCATTTTCAGTACACTCTATTGGCTCTTTGGTTTTTTGCGGGTGAGTACATCTGCTTTTGCCGCTCAAGCAAACGGGGCGCAAAGTGAAGAGCAGGGTGTACTTGCTTTTCTAAGACCCTTTTTAATCGCTATCATTGTCGGCCTTTGTTTTATTGCCCTGCAATGGCCCATTATTCAATCTGCTTTTCTAGTGATCTCTCCCTCTGCGGATGTTCGGCAATTTGCAGCAGATTATTTTCATATTCGGATTTGGGGTGCGCCGTTTACCTTGATGAATTATGTGATATTAGGCTGGCTTATGGGGATGGCAAAAATGAAAGAAGCCCTCTCTTTACAAATCTTGATCAATGTCATGAATATGGTCCTTGCCCTTCTGCTTGTTCATGTGTTTTCGTTTGCAGTCAAAGGGGTGGCGGCTGCGACATTGATATCTGAATTAATCGCCTTTGTATTAGGCGCATGGATCATCATGAAGCATTCAAAAAACGGGTTCCAGATGCCTTCTATTAAGAAAATCATGGATACACAGGCAGTGCAGAAAATGTTTCATGTGAATAAAGATTTGTTTATTCGGACGATTTGTCTCCTTGTCGTGATTAACATGTTTACAGCAAAAGGTGCTTCTTTTGGAACAGAAATGCTTGCGGCCAATGCCATCTTATTTCAAATTCACTACATCATGGCTTATTTGTTCGATGGTTTTGCCAATGCATCCAGCATCCTTGTGGGCAGATCAGTTGGTGCAAATGACCGCACCCTTTATGAGAGAACCTTAACCCTTTCAAGGCAGTGGGCACTTGTCATGGCATGCGTCATTGCGTCGGTTTATTTCCTCTTAAAAGAGCCGATCTTGGGCTTGTTTACAAATCTTCCCCGGCTTCTTGATGTGACATTAGGCTATGCAGACTGGCTCGTTCTCTATCCGTTTGCCGCTTGTTTCGGTTTGGTCATATACGGCGTATTTACAGGTGCGACAGAAATTGCCCCTGTCAGAAATTCGATGCTGTTTGCGATGATCTTGTTTATCGTTGTTCAAGCAGCAGTTACGCCTATTTGGCACAATCACGGATTATGGTTTGCTTTTATCATCTATACTGTAGGACGTTCTGGCTTTTTGATGATGTACAAATCAAGGCTGGATCGGAAGCTTTTTGCAAATGAAAAACACCCTTTGCCATCGTGACAAAGGGTGTTCTTTTTCGTTCATTCGCTTTCTTTTTTCACCTTTTGATACGCCTCATCAAGGTGCTGAATTCGCTTCAAAACCACAGCATTTTTGGTCAGCTGGTCTTGTACAAGCGTTGACACCACTGAGCGGTAATAGGCATTCATGGCATGAATCTTGTCTTCATTTTGATTCATGGCGATGTGTTGTTTCAAGTTGTCAACAAAGTATGGAACGGAAAAAAGTTCAGACATGGGAATCACTCCTATTTCGTATATACGGTCCGTCAATCTTCATGTAAAATGATGAGAGGGAGGGGAGACAATGAGCCTTAATCTGCAACAAGAACAAGTATTAAAGCAGGTGCTCACACCAGAACTCAGGCAGGCCATTACATTGCTCCAGCTGAATAGCACTGAGCTTGGCGAGTATCTTGACCAGTTAGCGCTTGAGAACCCTCTGATTGAGCGGAAAGACACGGACAGCTATCAACCAGTTTATCATAAAAAATCTCAAGATCGAATGACAGAGCCGTATCGAACGCATCAAAAAGAAAGCCTGCAAATGTATTTAAAGAAGCAAGCCATTGATTTAAATCTAAGTGAAAAGAATCAAAGGATCTTTCACTTTATGATTGAGTCCATTGATTCTAATGGCTATTTAAATGAACCGGTTGACGAGATGGCAGCTGTCTTAAAGGTGTCAGCTGAAGAAGTAGAAGCCGTCCTTCATCAGCTTCAATCGCTAGAGCCTGCCGGTATTGGCGCAAGATCTTTACAAGAATGCATCCTGCTTCAGCTGAGAAGAAAAAAGGAGCGCTGGTATGAAGCCGAGCTGATCATTGATGAGCACTTCTTTCTCTTTGCAAGAAAGGCTTGGAAGGAAATCGCGGCGAAAACAGGCATTTCCATGAAAACACTTCAAGCGGTACAAGATGAGGTGTCGCAGCTTGAACCAAGACCCGGCATCCATTTCTCATACGAAGAAGACCATGTGTATATAGAGCCGGATGTGACGATTACTGTCGTGCAGGACCACATCACATTTGAGCTGAATCAGCGCGCTTTCCCAGACGTTGAAATGAATGAAGGATACTTCGCCATGATTCAAGACCGAAAGCGGCATGAAGCATATGCGTATCTAAAGGAAAAAGAGCAGCAGTACAATTGGCTTGTCCAAGCGCTGAAGCAAAGAAAACAAACGATGACCCATGTCGTTCGTGAGATTATCTTACACCAGACAGATTTTTTCCTTACAGGGAAACATAAAATGAAACCGCTTACGATGAAGCGGATCGCAGATATATTGCAAGTGCATGAGTCAACAGTCAGTCGAACGGTGAAAGGGAAAATGGTGCAAACCCCTTATGGCCTCATGGAAATGAAGCAATTTTTCCAAGCAAAGCTAGAAGGACCCTCGCTGGAAGAGGCGTCCAGCTACACAGTCAAGACGTACATCGCAGAGCTGATCCAAACGGAAAATAAGAAAAAACCGTATTCAGATCAGCAAATGATGACGCAGCTACAGCAAACCTTTGGCATCCGAGTGTCGCGCAGAACCATTGCGAAATATCGTGAACAAATGAATCTTCCATCATCTACACTGCGGAAGCGCTATGATTAAAAAGAAGTACTTGCCAGAAACATGGCAGGTGCTTTTTTAGTTGAAAGCGAGGCATACAGAAGATTTTTTGAAAATTAAATCGGGGAGACGTGTGAACGGAAATTTTGGGGTAAAGTATAAGATAGGGCATGAGCCGAAAAGGGTAGACAACAGTGATGAGGTGAGACCAATTGAAATATAAACAAATCAAAACCAAAAAAATATATGAAGAAATTGCGGATGCATTAATCGAATCGATTCGCACTGGTGAGCTTCTTCCGGGAGAAAAATTAGATTCGGTTCAATCGCTCTCAGAAAGCTTTCAAGTCAGCCGTTCCGCTGTGAGAGAGGCGCTGTCTGCTCTCAAAGCGATCGGATTAATAGAGATGAAACAAGGAGAAGGCACATATGTGAAGCAGTTCGATCCTGAACAGCTCGCATTTTCTTTATCTCCTGCATTTTTAATGAAGCAGCATGATGTCAGGCAGCTCCTTGAAGTGAGAACCATTATTGAAACAGGTGCTGTCAAAAAGGCGGCGCTGCTTCGGACGGACGATGACCTACATCAGCTGCGTGATGCACTCGAACAAATGAAGCTGGCAGAAGCCCATGAAGAAATTGGTGAAGAGGCAGATCTTACCTTCCATCTCGCCTTAGCCAAAGCCTCGAAGAATGATGTATTAAAGGTGTTAATGAATCAAGTCTCATCCTTGTTAGTAGAAACGATGCGGGAAACGAGAAAAGTCGTGTTATTCTCAACGAAAGCCTCCATTCGGAAGCTTTACGAAGAACATGAACAAATTTACAAAGCCATCGTTGCAAGGCAGCCAGAAGAAGCAGAGAAAGCGATGCTTACGCATTTGAAAAATGTAGAAAATCTGCTCGGTGATGTGCTGCAAAAACCAGCAGAACAGTCAGATACACAATAAGCTGTGCCGGATGATGGCACAGCTCTATTATTGAAGAGAAATATGTAGCTTTTTCATTCGATATTGCAGACTTTGCCTGCTCATGCCCAATAACTTTGCAGTCTGTGAAATATTATCGTCCATTTTTTCTAAGTAATGGACGATGTATTGTTTTTCGAATCGTTCCATTTGGGTTTGGAAATCAGTCGTCTGTTCTGGGCTTGTATACACAAAGGTGTCAGCAGCTGCGGTTTGCTGCAAAGAATTTGCTTGCAATTGCGCCTTAGGACGGACTTCCCCGTGCTTAAATCTAAAATGATAGGGAAGGTGATGCATGCTTAAGTCGTCTTCATCCATCATCATATTCATCCCCGCCTCAATCACATGCTCAAGTTCTCTTACATTGCCTGGCCAATGATACGCCTTAAAAAGGGCAAGTACCTCTTCATCAGCCGTCTTCACCTTCATTTGAAACAGCTCATTATATTTTTGAATAAAATGATTCACAAACGTAGGAATGTCCTCTTTTCGTTCAGAAAGCGGCGGAATAAATAAGGTGACAATACCGAGACGATAAAATAAATCCTTGCGCATGCGTCCACCTGCGATTGCATCCACAGGGTCCTCATTCATATTGGCAATCACCCTTACATCAACAGCAATTTCCTTTGTGCTTCCTAGCCTTCTCACACGTTTCTCCTGTAAGACGCGCAGTAGTTTTGCTTGAAGATGAGGATTTAGTGAGTTGATCTCATCTAAAAGCAAGGTTCCTCCTTGCGCCTGCTCAAATAAGCCAGGCTGATCAGTTGCTCCCGTAAAAGCCCCTTTTTGTGTACCAAAGAGCAGACTTTCAATCAAATTATCAGGCAGTGCCGCACAATTTTGAGTAATAAAAGGTCCAGATGACCGGCTGCTGCCGTTATGAATGCTTTGAGCAAACAGCTCTTTCCCAGTCCCAGTTTCGCCAACAATGAGCACATAGGAAGAGGTGCGTGTCGCTCGTTTCGCATGCTCAATCACCTCTAAAAAGGCAGGGCTTTGTCCAATAATAGAATCGAAGGTAAAGCGGGTGCTTCCTTTTTTCTTCATATTGTGATGAATCAGCCGTTCCAGCTTGGTCACATCATTCGAAATTTCAACTGCCCCTTGAATGAGACCATCTCGAACGAGCGGGTATGTATGGTTAATCGTTGTGATTTCTTTTCCGTTGTAATTATGATACGTCTGCTTGGCATGTACGGTTTGTTTCCCGGTACGCAGCGCTTGGACAAGTGTACTGTGCATCTCATCTTGAAAGGCGAAGAAATCGAGTACATTTTTATGGAGAACATCTGAGCGTTTTAAAGACTCGATCTCCATCATTTTTTTATTATAAACAACCGTATGTCCATTCTCATCAATTGCATGAACCCCGACATCAATTAAATCGAGCATTTGTTTATATAAATCAATCTCATTTTCAAGCTTTGCGGCATGCAGATCTTTTTTCAATTGCGCCACCTCCTGACGTTACCTCTATTTTACATGAAAAATTTTGCGGTTTCCTCTAAAAAATTTGGCGTATGCAAAGAAATTTTGCGTAATTAATGAAGTAGACCCCATGATCAAGCGGTCAGAAAGTTGGCACGATCCTTGCATAACATATGGATGAAGATGAACCCAATTGAAAGAAGCTACCTTACAGAAGGAGGAATAGATGATGACGACACAGACAAATGAATTGATTCAACAAACAGAGCAATATGGAGCGGCAAACTATCATCCGCTGCCAATTGTCATTTCAGAGGCTGAGGGAGTGTGGGTGACAGACCCTGAAGGCAATCGATATATGGATATGCTGAGTGCGTATTCCGCAGTGAACCAAGGACATCGCCATCCCCGCATTATTGAAGCGCTCAAAAAACAGGCAGACCGCGTGACGCTCACCTCGAGAGCCTTTCATAATGATCAGCTTGGTCCTTGGTATGAAAAAATTTGCAAACTGACGAATAAAGACATGGCACTGCCAATGAATACAGGTGCTGAGGCTGTAGAAACCGCTGTAAAAGCAGCGAGACGCTGGGGCTATGATGTGAAAGGAATCGAAGAGAATCGTGCAGAAATCATTGCGTGTGTTGGCAATTTCCATGGGAGGACGATGACGGCTGTATCTCTTTCCTCAGAAGCAGAATACCAAAGAGGTTTCGGCCCAATGCTTCCTGGAATTAAGCTAATTCCTTACGGAGATATTGAAGCGTTACGTGAAGCGATCACACCACAGACAGCGGCTTTCCTCATTGAGCCGATTCAAGGAGAAGCGGGGATTGTCATGCCGCCAGAAGGCTTCTTGAAAGAAGCCAAAACGCTTTGTGAGCAAGAACATGTGCTGTTCATTGCGGATGAGATTCAAGTGGGGTTAGCACGAACAGGTAAGATGTTTGCGTGTGATTGGGAAGACATTGAGCCAGATATGCTGATTCTTGGGAAAGCTTTAGGCGGCGGAGTATTCCCAATCTCGTGTGTTGTAGCAAACCGCGATATTTTAGGCGTGTTTAACCCTGGTTCTCATGGGTCTACCTTTGGAGGAAATCCTCTTGCGTGTGCAGTGTCGCTTGCTGCACTGGATGTTTTAATCGACGAAAAGCTTGCAGCACGCTCTATGGAGCTTGGTGAATACTTCAAAGACAAATTGGCACACATTCAAAGTCCTGTGATTAAAGAAGTGCGCGGCCGCGGACTATTTATAGGAATGGAGCTGACAGAGGCAGCTAGACCTTATTGTGAAAAGCTGAAGCAAGCAGGTTTGTTATGTAAGGAAACCCATGAAACAGTCATCCGTTTTGCACCACCACTGACCATTTCAAAAGCAGATTTAGACTGGGCGATTGGTCATATTGAAGCACTGTTTCAAGCTTAAATGGCAAAGGGGGAGGAAGCTTCACTTTCTCCCTTTCTTTTTCAACGAACAGCGAATTTTGTCAAAGGATGCTGAATAGAAGAGGGAAAGTGGGGAAGTGGATTTGATGCAAGAACAGCATAATGAACTAGAGCGTTCCATGAAAAGCAGACATCTCTTTATGATTGCCTTAGGCGGCGTCATCGGTACAGGGCTTTTCCTTGGGTCAGGGTTGATTATCCATCAGGCAGGACCGGGGGGAGCCATTCTATCGTTTATCATTGGCGGATTTTTAATGTATTTGGTCATGCTCTGTCTTGGAGAATTAGCAGTGGCGATGCCAACAGCCGGTTCCTTTCAGGAATATGCAACCAAATATATAGGCCCGTCCACAGGCTTTATGATCGGCTGGCTGTATTGGTTTAGCTGGGCGTGTACGATTGGTCTGGAGTTTACATCAGCAGGCATATTGCTCCAAAGGTGGTTTCCAGATATTCCGGTTTGGCTCTGGTGTCTAGCATTTAGCGTGATATTATTTGCCGTGAATGCCATCTCTGCTCGCAGCTTCGCTGAAACGGAGTTTTGGTTTTCAGCCATCAAGGTTGCGGCCATCCTATTGTTTATTATCATCGGAATTGGCGCAATTTTCGGAATGATTCATTTAAAAGGCGGAGAACCAGCCCCTTTATTTCGTCATTTGACGGATCATGGCGGACTATTTCCTAATGGTGTTTTTGCTATTTTATTAACCATGGTCACGGTCAATTTCTCCTTCCAAGGAACAGAACTTGTAGGGATCGCAGCAGGTGAGAGTGAAAGCCCTGAAAAAACATTGCCTCGATCAATACGGAATATTATTTGGAGAACGATGGTCTTTTTCGTTTTATCAATTGCGGTTCTAGCCGCACTTCTTCCATGGCAGACAGCAGGCGCTGTCGACAGTCCGTTTGTGGTCGTGCTGGACAAGGTCGGCATCCCATATGCTGCAGATTTCATGAATTTTATTATCATCACAGCTGTCTTGTCTGTAGCAAACTCTGGATTATATGCATCATCACGTATGCTCTGGTCGCTTTCAAAGGACGGGAAAGGACCTGCCTTTACGAAAAAGCTGTCCAAGCGTAAAATCCCGATCAATGCATTATTGGTGACAATGGGTGTATCCGCTCTATCTCTGCTCACAAGTATTGTGGCACCAAAAACGGTGTATGTGTGGCTTATTTCGATTTCTGGAATGGTTCTTGTTGTGGTGTGGATGTCCATTTGTTTGTCTCAATATTTCTTTAGAAAACAATTCATAAAAGACGGGGGAGATGTGAAGGATCTCGTCTTCCGTACACCGCTCTATCCATTTGTCCCACTAGCAGGCTTCATCGCATTTGGCATCGTGCTCATTAGCTTATTTTTTATCGAGGATCAGCGGATTGGCCTTTATTGCGGTGTTCCGTTCATGGCTGCCTGCTACATCATTTATTATCTCAAAATCAAACCGAAGGAAGAGGCAAAGCGTTTCGCCGAAGAGGAAGGAATCCCAAAAACATAAAAGACGACTATATCAAAAAAGTGTGTATGCGGACCTCTTACGCATGCACACTTTCATTGATGAATTCATTCAATATAGAAGAAAATAAAATATTTCGAAAAGAAAAATCATAGCAAGAACCTTGATGGCAAGCAGGCTATGGGTGAAAATGTGTCTATTTTTTGTCTAAATGTGTTTGTAATAGTTGAAAATGCAAGATGATCCTGTTAAAATAATTAAAGAAAGCAGGGATTGATTTTTTTTGGCTGTGGCGGGACGTTTTTTGTCACAGTGGGACGTTTTTAGTCCAACGTGAAAAGAAAGGGTCGTTAGCCATGAATCGTTTATTGGAAGCTCAAAAAAAATTATTGCCAGATCTTCTCATCGTTATGCAAAAACGCTACGACATTTTGCAGTACATCAGATTAGCTGAACCAATCGGCCGCAGAAGTCTTGCGACGAGTCTTGGTCTCAGTGAGCGCATCTTAAGAGCTGAAGTTCAGTTTTTAAAAGAACAAAATCTGCTGGATGTCAAAACGAGCGGCATGATGCTGACGAGTGAAGGCCACGCTTTGCTTGAAATGCTTGAAGGAATGATGAAAGACGTTTTAGGTTTAACCTTTTTGGAAAATACATTGAAGAGGAAGTTAGGCCTAGAAGAAGTCGTGATCGTTTCTGGTGACAGTGACGAATCCCCGTGGGTGAAGCAAGAGATGGGAAGAGCTGCTGTCCAATGTATGAAAAAAAGGTTTACTGGAAATAATATCGTCGCCGTCACTGGCGGAACGACGATGGAAGCCGTTGCCGAAATGATGACCCCTGATGCCAAAAACAGAGACATGATGTTTGTCCCTGCGAGAGGCGGTCTTGGGGAGAATGTAAAAAATCAGGCAAACACCATTTGTGCCCACATGGCTGAAAAAGCTTCCGGTACTTACAAACTGCTGTTTGTTCCAGGACAGCTGTCAGAAGGTGCTTACTCTTCCATTATTGAAGAGCCGTCAGTCAAAGAAGTGCTTCAAACGATTAAATCATCCACGATGCTCATTCATGGAATCGGTGAAGCAAAAACAATGGCGATGAGACGAAACACACCAGCTGAAGATTTAAAAAAGATTGATGAGCATGACGCAGTGACAGAGGCCTTTGGCTATTACTTTAATCGTGATGGTGAGGTCGTCCACAAAGTGCACTCCGTCGGCATGCAGCTAGATGATTTAGAAAGCATTCCACACATCATTGCTGTTGCAGGTGGATCATCAAAGGCAGGGGCCATTGAAGCTTATTTCAAAAAACCCCGCCGAACGGTTCTCGTCACAGACGAAGGAGCCGCAAAAGAGTTATTAAGGGAGTCAATTGATCCCTCAATATAAAACATTGTGACCTATAAAAGGAGGAAACATCATGGCAGTAAAAGTCGGTATTAACGGATTTGGACGTATTGGACGTAACGTATTTCGTGCAGCATTAAACAATCCTGAAGTTGAGGTAGTAGCGGTTAACGATCTAACAGACGCTAACATGCTTGCACACCTTTTACAATATGACTCTGTTCACGGAAAACTAGATGCAGAGGTTTCTGTAGACGGTACGAACTTAGTAGTGAACGGTAAAACAATCGAAGTATCAGCTGAGCGTGACCCTGCGAAATTAAGCTGGGGTAAACAAGGCGTAGAAATCGTTGTTGAATCTACTGGATTCTTCACAAAACGTGCAGACGCTGCAAAACACTTAGAAGCTGGCGCTAAAAAAGTCATCATCTCTGCTCCTGCTAACGAAGAAGATATCACAATCGTTATGGGTGTAAACGAAGACAAATACGATGCAGCTAGCCACGATGTCATCTCTAATGCATCTTGTACAACAAACTGCTTAGCTCCATTTGCAAAAGTACTTAACGATAAATTTGGTATCAAACGCGGTATGATGACAACTGTTCACTCATACACAAATGACCAACAAATTCTTGATCTTCCGCACAAAGACTACCGTCGTGCTCGTGCAGCTGCGGAAAATATCATCCCAACTTCTACAGGTGCTGCGAAAGCTGTTTCACTTGTATTGCCTGAACTTAAAGGTAAATTAAACGGTGGCGCTATGCGTGTTCCAACACCTAACGTTTCTTTAGTTGACCTTGTGGCTGAATTAAACCAAGATGTAACTGTTGAAGATGTAAATGCAGCACTTAAAGAAGCAGCTGAAGGAGAACTTAATGGAATCCTTGGCTACAGCGAAGAGCCATTAGTATCTGGTGACTACAATGGTAATGCAAACTCTTCAACAATTGATGCTCTTTCTACAATGGTAATGGAAGGCAGCATGGTGAAAGTCATTTCTTGGTACGATAACGAGAGTGGATATTCTCACCGCGTTGTTGACCTTGCAGCTTACATTGCAAAACAAGGTCTTTAATTTGTCACACTGAAGGAACTCACTTGGTTCTTTCCTATAGACACGATATAATGAAGACGGACAAGGGAAGGGGAAGCATCCCTTTCCCTTTTTCTCTGTTTTTATCCGTTCTGCACGATTTCTCGTTTTGATGAGGGCAAAATGGGAAAAGGATAAAGAGAGACTTGTCCAATGCGTAAGGAAACCAGAATAAAGGAGGATCTCCTGACGAGCATGAATAAGAAATCAGTAAAAGACATTGACGTAAAAGGTAAAGTTGTGTTCTGCCGCGTAGATTTTAACGTTCCAATGAAAGACGGAAAAGTGACGGATGATACTCGTATTCGCGCAGCATTACCAACGATTGAGTATTTAACAGGACAAGGCGCAAAGGTACTACTAGCTAGTCATTTGGGTCGTCCGAAGGGTCAAGTTACTGAAGAACTGCGTCTGACACCTGTAGCGAAACGTCTTCAAGAGCTTCTTGGACAAGAAGTGAAAAAAGCGGATGAAGCTTACGGCGACAACGTGAAAAAGCAAATCTCTGACTTAAAAGAAGGAGATGTGCTAGTGCTTGAAAACGTTCGTTTCTATCCTGGTGAAGAAAAGAACGATCCTGAATTATCAAAAGCATTTGCTGATTTAGCCGATGTGTATGTCAATGATGCATTCGGTGCTGCACACCGTGCACATGCATCCACTGCTGGTATTGCAGCATATCTTCCGGCTGTTTCTGGCTTCCTCATGCAAAAAGAGCTTGAGGTTCTAGGAAAAGCCATTTCAAACCCTGATCGCCCATTTACAGCGATTATCGGTGGCGCAAAAGTAAAGGATAAAATCGGTGTGATTGAAAGTCTTCTTGATAAAGTGGACAACCTCATCATCGGCGGCGGACTTGCTTACACATTTGTGAAAGCACTAGGCCACGAAGTAGGAAAATCTTTATTAGAAGAAGACAAAGTCGATTTAGCGAAATCCTTTATGGACCGTGCAAAAGAAAAAGGCGTGAACTTCCTGATTCCAACAGATGTTCTGGTAGCCGACGACTTTTCAAATGATGCGAATACAAGCATTGTGCCAATCTCTGAAATTCCAAGTGATCTAGAAGCACTTGATATTGGAACAGAGACAATCGGCAAGTACGCTGATGTGATTAAAAACAGCAAGCTTGTTGTTTGGAACGGACCAATGGGTGTATTTGAAATCGACGCATTCGCTAAAGGAACAAAAGCAATCGCAGAAGCACTGGCAGAAGCAAAAGATACATATTCTGTCATTGGCGGTGGAGATTCAGCAGCAGCTGTTGAGAAATTTGGTCTTGCTGATCAGATGAGCCATATTTCTACAGGCGGCGGCGCTTCACTTGAATTTATGGAAGGCAAAGAGCTTCCAGGTGTTACTGCATTAAACGATAAATAAGACCAAAACTGCTATAAGGAAGTGTCAATCATGAGAAAACCAATTATAGCTGGGAACTGGAAAATGAACAAAACACTTGGCGAAGCGGTTAGCTTCGTTGAAGAAGTCAAGTCATCCATTCCATCTCCTGACAAAGTGGAAGCAATTGTCTGTGCGCCATCTCTTTTCCTTGAAAAGCTAAACAGCCTTTCTAACGGAACAGACCTTAAAATTGGTGCACAAAACATGCACTTTGAAGAAAATGGTGCATTCACTGGTGAAATCAGTCCTGCTGCGCTAAAAGATCTTGGCATTGGCTACTCAGTGATCGGTCATTCAGAGCGCCGTGAATTCTTCGCTGAAACAGATGAAACAGTGAACAAAAAAGCACATGCTGCATTCAAGCATGGCATCGTTCCAATTATCTGTGTAGGTGAAACGCTTGAAGAGCGTGAAGCTGGCAAAACAAATGAACTTGTCGCTGATCAAGTGAAGAAAGCACTAGCTGGTTTAACAACTCAGCAAGTTTCTGAATCTGTTATTGCATATGAGCCAATCTGGGCGATCGGTACAGGGAAATCTTCTACAGCGAAAGATGCAAACGACGTTTGTGCGCATATCCGTCAAACGGTTGCAAGC
The DNA here is from genome assembly GCF_038005165.1 of Bacillus sp. FSL K6-2431. Classification (NCBI taxonomy): domain Bacteria; kingdom Bacillati; phylum Bacillota; class Bacilli; order Caryophanales; family Bacillaceae; genus Bacillus; species Bacillus sp. FSL K6-2431. The sequence goes on from NZ_JBBOSQ010000001.1 coordinate 2,760,053, forward strand.
GAATATGGTCAAGAAGCGGCAGACAGCCTTCGCATTCAATATGGCGGAAGCGTGAAACCTGCGAATATTAAAGAATATATGGCAGAATCCGATATTGACGGTGCTTTGGTAGGCGGCGCAAGCTTAGAACCTCAGTCTTTCGTTCAATTATTGGAGGAAGGTCAATATGAGTAAGAAACCAGCTGCATTAATCATCTTAGATGGATTCGGTTTAAGAGGCGAAACAGTTGGTAACGCTGTTGCCCAAGCAAAGAAACCGAACTTCGACCGCTACTGGAACGAATTCCCGCATCAAACCTTAACGGCTTCAGGTGAGGCAGTAGGCCTCCCACAAGGTCAAATGGGGAACTCTGAAGTTGGACATTTGAACATCGGTGCAGGACGCATTGTGTATCAAAGCTTAACAAGAGTGAATGTTGCCATTCGTGATGGGGAATTTGAGAAAAACGAAACGTTCCTAGAGGCAATGACTTATGCAAAAGAGAATGACAAGGCCCTTCATTTATTCGGTCTCCTGTCAGACGGCGGTGTGCACAGCCACATCCAGCACCTTTTTGCCTTGCTGAAACTAGCGAAAAAAGAAGGCTTAACAAAAGTATACATTCATGGCTTCTTGGACGGACGTGATGTTGGTCAAAAGACAGCCAAAGTGTACTTAAAACAGCTTGAAGAACAAATCAAAGAAATCGGTGTCGGAGAAGTGGCAACACTTTCTGGACGCTATTACTCAATGGACCGTGACAAACGCTGGGATCGTGTGGAGAAAGCATATCGCGCGATGGCGTATGGTGAAGGCCCAAGTTATCAAAACATCTATGATGTCGTTGATGACTCCTATGAAAATGGAATCTACGATGAATTCGTTATTCCATCTGTCATCACGAGAGAAAATGGTGAGCCAGTTGCAAAAGTAAACGACGGCGATTCTGTGATTTTCTATAACTTCCGCCCAGACCGTGCAATCCAAATTTCGAACACCTTCACAAATGAAGATTTCCGCTCGTTTGATCGCGGAGAAGCACATCCGAAGCATTTACACTTCGTCTGCTTCACACACTTCAGTGAAACGGTTGATGGCTATGTTGCCTTCAAACCAGTGAATTTGGATAACACAGTAGGAGAAGTGCTAGCGCAAAATGGATTGAAACAGCTGCGGATTGCTGAAACAGAGAAATATCCTCACGTGACGTTCTTTATGAGCGGTGGACGTGAAGAAGAATTTCCTGGTGAAGACCGCATCTTGATCAATTCGCCAGATGTGGCAACCTATGACCTCAAGCCAGAAATGAGCGCTTATGAGGTAAAGGATGCACTTGTTGCAGACATCAATGCTGACAAGCATGATGCGATCATCCTGAACTTTGCTAACCCGGATATGGTTGGTCATTCAGGTATGCTTGAGCCAACAATCAAAGCCATTGAAGCAGTAGATGAATGCTTAGGAGCTGTTGTCGACGCAATCCTAGCAAAAGGCGGACATGCCATCATCACGGCAGACCACGGTAACGCAGACGTGCTGATTACTGAAGAAGGAAAGCCGCATACTGCACATACGACAAACCCTGTTCCAGTCATCGTAACGAAAAAAGGTGCAACGCTTAGAGAAGGCGGCATTCTAGCCGATCTATCTCCAACGCTTTTAGACTTACTTGGTCTTGAAAAACCAAAAGAGATGACAGGAACATCATTGATTCAGAAATAACAAATTGATTCAAAAGGAGAGAAATAACGATGCCATACATTGTTGACGTATATGCACGCGAAGTATTAGACTCCCGCGGTAACCCAACAGTTGAAGTAGAAGTTTACACAGAATCTGGCGGCTTTGGCCGTGCACTAGTACCAAGTGGTGCCTCTACTGGTGAATATGAAGCAGTAGAACTACGTGACGGAGACAAAGACCGTTACCTTGGAAAAGGTGTTCTGACAGCTGTAAACAACGTAAACGAAATCATTGCACCAGAGCTTTTAGGCTTTGATGTAACTGAACAAGTAGCAATTGACAAAATGTTAATCGAACTTGACGGAACAGAAAACAAAGGGAAATTAGGCGCAAACGCAATCCTTGGCGTATCTATCGCTGTAGCACGTGCTGCTGCTGATTTCTTACAAATTCCACTTTACCAATACCTTGGTGGATTCAACTCCAAAACGCTTCCAGTGCCAATGATGAACATCGTCAACGGCGGAGAGCATGCGGATAACAACGTAGACATTCAAGAATTCATGATTATGCCTGTAGGTGCACCTAACTTCCGTGAAGCACTTCGCATGGGCGCACAAATCTTCCATAGCCTGAAATCTGTATTAAGTGCAAAAGGCTTAAACACAGCTGTAGGTGACGAAGGTGGATTCGCTCCAAACCTTGGTTCTAACGAAGAAGCACTTCAAACAATCGTTGAAGCGATTGAAAAAGCTGGTTTCAAACCAGGTGAAGAAGTGAAACTTGCAATGGATGCTGCATCTTCTGAGTTCTACAACAAAGAAGACGGTAAATATCATTTATCAGGCGAAGGTGTTGTGAAAACATCTGCTGAAATGGTTGACTGGTATGAAGATATGGTATCGAAATACCCAATCATCTCGATCGAAGACGGCCTTGATGAAAACGACTGGGAAGGTCACAAACTATTAACTGAGCGCCTTGGCAGCAAGGTTCAGCTAGTAGGAGATGACTTGTTTGTGACAAACACGAAGAAGCTTTCTGAAGGAATCAAAAACGGCGTTGGTAACTCAATCCTAATCAAAGTAAACCAAATCGGTACATTAACTGAAACATTTGATGCAATCGAAATGGCAAAACGTGCAGGATACACAGCTGTTATCTCTCACCGCTCTGGTGAAACAGAAGACAGCACAATTGCAGACATCGCTGTTGCAACAAACGCTGGACAAATCAAAACAGGTGCTCCGTCTCGTACGGACCGTGTGGCGAAATACAACCAATTACTTCGCATCGAAGATCAATTGGCTGAAACAGCACAATATCATGGCATTGCAACATTCTATAACTTGAATAAATAATGCCAGCAACGCGCTGCGTTCCGCTCTTATAAAAGAGTGGGCGCAGCGTTTTTTTTTGTTGAATGAGATCCCGCAGCTGTTTCAATAGTCACATCCTATTTTTGTAAAAAGTCATCCTTCAGTCAGAGGGAAAGTGAGAAGATCCACCATTTATAAGCAATAGATCATGAAAAATCGACTAAAAATATGATCTGAAATGAACTTATGCTTTCTGTAAGGGGGTGGTATCATTTTACATATATTAGGGGGTGATGAGATGCTGAATCCTTTTAGCCTTCGTTTTCCAGTAGGTGTGTATATGTATATTCTCCACCTACTGGCGGCATATGATGAAAGGAAGCAACGAATTCTAACTTCTAAGAATGTACAGAAAAACGCATTTTGGATTTATGTCCTTGCCGCTATATTGGGCATTATTTCACTTGGAGCATTGATTTGGGCATGTAAGACCTTTGGACAGGGCTCCAAATTTTTAGGAGAGTTCAAATTATTAGGCATGTACGTTAAAATCCAATGCGGTTTCTAACAGGGATGAGAACAGATGCAAGGTCATCTGTTCCATCTGAAACAAACGGAGGGATATGATGCTGACATTACAATTACAAGAAAAAACGTATAGCCGCACCTTCTCTCTCCGCCATATACAAATGAACGTGGAGAAAGGCCGGATGATGCTTCTTTTAGGGCATAATGGTGCAGGAAAGACAACGATGATTCAAGCTATGTTTGGGCTGACGCCATTTACTGGCTACGTTTCCTTACATGGTGAACAGCTGAACCTTCAATCCTCAGCACATATTTCCCTGTTGAAAAAACATGTTTCCTATATTCCTGACGATCATGCGTTGTTCGATTATTTAACACCGAGGGAATACTTTCAATTACTTCAGCTGCCACATGAGCAAGATGTCACACGTGAAGAGACCTTCACCGATTTGTTTGAGCTGAGTCCGTATATGGATCAGCCAATCGCTCAGCTGTCCCATGGCAATCAAAAGAAAACACAGATCATTTCGCAGCTTCTCAGACCGTGTGATTATTATGTGTTCGACGAGCCAACGAACGGACTTGATCCAGATATGATGATCATCTTAAAAAAGGTGCTCATGAAGCTGAGAGATCAAGGCGCTGGCATCCTGATTTCAACTCATCATTTGAGTTTTGGTGATACATTATATGATCATCTCATGATCTTAAGAAATGGTGACGTCAAGCTGAATATGTCCCGCCAAGAAACGAATGAGACATTTCCTCATCAGGCACTTGAAGAGATTTATAAAGAAGTAAATCGAGATTACTATATGCAGGTGGAGAGGTTACTCAATGATTTGGACACGACACGTTCTTCATAAAATAGAGTGGGGCATGCTGACAACGAAAGGAAAGCAGCTTGGAAAAAAGTATCCTTTGCAGCTGCTCTCAGCTGCCGTTTTTCTCTTGCTCATCTATGCGATATACGTTGTCATCAGCCTGCGCTTTTACATGCAGGCAGGTGAAAGTGAGCCAGCTGCGCTATATCTCCAATTTGTCAAAATGTCGCTCTTACTATTAGGAGCAGGGATTGTGTTATCCCGCAATAAACTGAAGCGCCAAGAATATCAATTCTACTTTTTGAACAGTGCGATACAAAGTGTACCCTTTGTCCTTTGTGCGTATTTCTTTCCAGTGCTTTTTTGCTTCCTCATGGCTGGACTGCTTTTTTTACCGATTGTATTAGGTCTTTTTATCACAGGTGTTACCCCATCTCTGTATTGGATCATCGTTGTCTGCATCACATGCGGCATATTGGCACTTTATACGCTCTCTTCATGGATGCTAATGAGGATCGGTGTAAGTTATTTCGTATCAAAAACAAAGGAGCATTTACTGCTACAAACAATCGGCTTTGCGACACTTCAAGTACTCATATTTCTTCTTTTTCAAAAAGCAGTGGAGATGATCCATGTATGGCCGGCTGTCTATCTGACGTTGCTGGTAATTCTTCTAAGCTCTGGCTGGCTATGGGGAAAGGGCTTAGCAGCTTGCTATGTTCATCAAATGTTTTTGCAGCTGAAAACAGAGGTAAAGTCATTTTCTTACCAGAAAATTAGGACGTACTCTTCCTTTCTGACGCATGTGCGGCAGGAAATGGTCTATTTCATCCGATCAACTGTTTTTAAAGAACAAGGCATTTTGTTCCTCTTTCTCGTTTGTTTGACGATTGGGCTGCCATTTGTTTTTACACCGGAAGAAACTGGCTGGCTGTATGCCTTTATTGTGCAGTTTGCGTTAAAGGAAATATTGATCATGCTTCCGCTGATGATTGGCAGAGAATATCATATCAATCAACGGGCCATCTTTATGTTAAATACATCAAAGGGCGTGTATATATTGCCAAGAATTTTATTTTATTACACAATCAATTTACTCATTTATTTTGTGTATATTGGCCTTGCTTATTTGGTGATCGGTATTGAAAGTGAAGGTCATGGCTTGGCGAGTTTGTCCATTTTATTCATGACTGTCATGGCAGCCTGTACGGGGTTTGTCGTGAAAATCAGTGATTTTAATAAACTGTTTGTCATCGTGATGATGATTGCTGTATTCAGCTTCATCGATATGCTTTTATTAGAGTGGCTGTCAGCTCATATGTTTCTTCTTGCCACCGCTTATCTGCTTGGGTCACTTACCTTTTTCAGTTGTATATATGCTGTGATGTTAAAAAGGCCGATATTGCGATGATGGGGCTTGTCATTAGTTTACTAGCGGTTGTGCTCATTCATGAACTCGGTCATATGCTGATGATCATGGTGTGTAACAAAGTCGAAAAAAGGCCGCTCTTTGATTTTGTGGTAACGATTGATTGGAAGCATGTGGCGATCGTCCATGAGACATTTGCCCGGCCGAGCTTTAATCTGATGGTGGCACTTGCAGGTCCGCTGTTTCCGGTACTCTGCTCAATTGTGCTTTTATTAACGTGGAAGCATTCGGTGAGTCATCAGCTGCTGTTTTTTTCTTTACTGAACACTGTGATGCTGCATCCAGCTTGCCCAGACGGGAAAAATATCACAGTCAGTTTAAAAGAGATGAAGGAGAGAAAGAGATGATCAAAGTATTTCATTCGTTTTCTAGCGGCTTAACACTTGCGATGCTGTATATATTTGCTGTGTTTATGACCCCTGTCTTTTTACTGCTATTAGAGGTCAATCATATCGAATCAAGTCCAACGCTGTTTGGTATGCCATTTTATATTATGAAAATTGAAGAGTATCAATTCAGCTCTGAGGCGACGCTTTTTGGATGCGTTGTCTGCTTTTTAGCCGGCGCTGTGCTTTACTTTTTCATTCAATATGTGATTCATGCTATGAAGAAACGAAGAGCATAAAAAAAGCAGGCTGAACAAATAGTCAGTCTGCTTGAAATGTTAGAGACAGCCGTACCATATCCATACACTGAATCCCGTTTTCATAAATTGGTTCATCATAATGCTTAAGGAAGAAATCGCGATCGATCGACGTTAGACGGAAACCGCATTTTTGATAAAGTGCGAGCTGCTGAATACTCGAGTTGCCTGTGCCGATTTCAATCGTATGAAAACCAGTGGCTTTCGCTTCAGCGATCGCATGGCGGATCAGCTGCTTCCCAATTCCCCTTCCTTGCCATGACTCCTTCACAGCAACATTCATGATTTCCACTGAATGCTGAGAGAGCGATGATAGCACATAGACACCAATCACTTCCTGTTCATGAAAGGCGGCATAACAAGAGCCGGATTGTACATAAGCAAGAACCTTTTCCTTTGAAGGATCAGCTAATAGTAAAAGATCCATCGGGAGAGATTGATCATGAGATAATGGCCGAATCTGTATCACACTTTTTCATCCTTTCTATTCTTTTATATACCCTTGTTTCACGCCCCAATCATATTGGTCCTGTACCCACTGTGAGGGAGGGTGATGAGTGACATTCGGGTCTTTTTTCACAGTTGGTTTTCTTGTACCCTGAGCGGTCTGCTTATTTGCTTGAGCAGTGGCTTTTGCTGCTGCCAGCTCTTTTTGAAGCTGGTCGACTTTTATCTCAATCGCTTTACGCTGTTTGACCTCTTTTTCATAGGCTTTCTTTTCTTTTTTGAGCTTTTTTGTGACGGTGGCTATTTGCTTTTTTTGTTCATCGTTTTTATGCTTCATATCTGTTTGATCTGATGTTAACTGCGAGAGCTTCAGATCGCTCGTTTTGCTTTCTTGCTGATGTGTTTTCTCTGCTTTTACGATGGTCTGCTGCTGCCAAACAATCCAGCCACCTAAGGTAATAACTGCTACAGACAGAAGAATGATCGTCATTGTTTTCTTCATGTGTGAACCCCTTTCTTTAAACCATTATTATCATCGGTTAAAGATATACAGGTTTTAACATCACAAGGGAATATTCACATCAGAATGGCAGACACTATGCAAAAAGGAGGGTGTCTGTTGATTTCCTTTATGATTCATGTTGTCGTCTCATTATTTGCTGTATCAAACCCCATAGGAAACGTACCTCTTTTCATCACCTTAACAGAGGGCTATACAGAGAAAGAGCGCTCCCAGACAGCCAAAAAAGCCATCGTGGTCTCTTTTATTATTTTGATTGCCTTTCTATTGGCAGGCAGGCTCATTTTCAAACTGTTTGGAATTGATATTCATGCACTTCGCATCGCTGGCGGTATTTTTATTTTTGGTATCGCTTACAATTTACTGAATGCAAAAGAATCACACGTCCAAAATCCTCATTCGGAGGAAAAGGCAGAAAGCAAAGAGAAGGCAGATATCTCCGTTACGCCGCTCGCCATTCCGATCATCGCTGGTCCCGGTACAATCGCTACAGTGATGAGTTTAACCCCGGGAAGTCAAGGGATGCTCCACATGTTTGCGATTCTAATCGGCATTGTCATCGTTCTTGCCATGACGTATTATGCCTTTCATTATTCAAGTTTTATTATGAGAAAAATGGGGAAAACAGAGATGAATGTCGTGACGCGTTTGATGGGATTAATTCTGGCTGTAGTGGCAGTTGAAATGATCGGTGCAGGCTTAAAAGGGATGTTTCCGATGTTTATGTCATAAGTGTATATAAAAAAGCTGTTTTTTTCTACAATGATGTAAAATAAAACAGCTTTTTTTAAGGTTTCGGCACATGCTTAAATACTTCTTCACTTTCAAAGAACTCAATTAAGCGGCTAATCCAATCATAGTAATCAAGACTTTCCTTGATTTCTGAAAGAAGCAGATTGATTTTATCCTCTGTTTCTTCTGGTAAATCTTCCTGTTCAAGCAGCTCTTGCAATTCCTTGCACGTTTTCTTATGTGCTTTACGGTTTTTACTGACAACACGTGTCCAATTGGCTGCAAACAATGAAATAAACGTTTGGTATTGATCTTGCTCAACGTCATAAAGATCTTTACGTATTCCTTTTTCATAAACCTTTTCCGCAATATTTAAATCGAGCATTTCTCGAACGACTTGACTCATCCTCGTTTTGCTCATGCCGGTCGCCTCTGATAGCTCTTCCAGCGTCATTGGTTTACGGTTCATGTGAATGATACCAAGCACTCTACCCACTGTAGAAGAAAGACCAAAGGCATTCATGTTCTCTGCAGCTTTTTCAATATAATGATCCTGTGCTTTTTGAATGGCGCCTAGCGCTTGCTTGTCCACTCCCCGCTTCATCCCTTCACGACTGACAATTTGTAACACAATATATCATATACCTGTTTGTTGATGAAAACAATAAATATTGAGTAATTGCTAGTAATTTGGAGGAAAAAGGAGAGATATCTAGATATTACGGCGTTAACTGAAAATTTTATATAAATGTTATGCAATACAAACACATCATAAACTTTTTATTTTATAAAGTTTGCACTATAATTAATAAGGTGTAAATTTTCTGAATATATAGATCCAACTAATTGGAGGTGTCTCATTTGCTGAAACTAGAGAATGTATCTAAGACGTATAAAGGCGGAAAAAAAGCTGTCAAAAATATTGATTTAGACATAGCAAAAGGAGAATTTATTTGTTTTATTGGACCGAGTGGCTGTGGTAAGACCACAACCATGAAGATGATCAACCGACTCATCGAACCTTCCTCAGGAAACATTTTTATCGAGGGAGAAAATATTATGAAAAAAGATCCAGTTCAATTAAGAAGAGAAATCGGTTATGTGATTCAGCAAATTGGACTGTTCCCCCATATGACCATCGCGCAAAACATCTCACTTGTGCCGAAGCTCTTAAAATGGCCGGAAGAAAAACGGAAGGAACGAGCACGCGAACTGTTGAAGCTCGTCGACATGGGCCCAGAATTTTTAGAGCGCTATCCTCATGAACTCAGTGGAGGACAGCAGCAGCGCATCGGAGTTCTTCGCGCACTGGCAGCAGAACCCCCTCTGATCCTCATGGACGAACCATTTGGTGCACTTGATCCAATTACACGAGATACATTGCAGGAAGAATTTAAGAAGCTGCAAAAAACGTTAAATAAAACCATCGTATTCGTCACACATGACATGGATGAAGCGATTAAACTGGCTGACCGAATTGTGATTTTAAAAGATGGAGAGATTGTCCAAGTAGGCACACCTGAAGATATTTTGCGTAACCCAGCCAACGAGTTCGTTGAAGAATTCATCGGAAAAGAACGCCTGCTTCAGTCAAATCCGAATATGGAACGTGTAGAACAAATGATGAACACGTCACCAGTTACCATTACAGTCGAACAAACGTTGACTGATGCCATCTACATCATGAGAGAAAAGCGGGTCGATTCCTTGCTTGTAGTAGATGAACATGATGTGTTAAAAGGCTATATCGATATTGAAACTATTGATGCGAACCGCAGAAAAGCGGCTTTCGTTGGTGAGATCTTAAATACAGAGTTCTATACTGTACAAGAAGGCGCACTTCTCAGAGACACCGTTCGGAAAATCTTAATACGCGGTATTAAATATGTACCAGTTGTCGATGCCAAAGGGCATTTAAAAGGCATTGTGACACGGGCAAGTCTTGTAGATGTTGTGTACGACTCCATTTGGGGAGACGATACGCCAGCGTCTGCCATTGAAATGAACTAAGGGAGGTGGACACATGGATCAAATCATCGATTTTCTAGAGAAAAATGGTGGGGAACTCCTCACAAAAATGTGGGAGCATTTATATATTTCCTTAATTGCTGTCGTGCTAGGAATTATCGTTGCCGTTCCTTTAGGCGTCGTTCTCACGCGAATGAAACGAGGCGCAGGTTTTGTCATCGGTGTCGTGAATATCTTTCAAACACTCCCTAGTTTAGCGATTCTTGCATTTTTTATTCCTATTTTGGGGGTTGGGAAAATACCTGCAATCGTTGCTCTCTTTTTTTATTCGGTATTGCCTATTTTGAGAAATACGTATGCCGGCGTCAAAGGTGTGAACAAAAATCTGCTTGAATCCGGTAAAGGGATCGGCATGACGACATGGGAACAAATTCGTCTCGTGGAACTTCCGCTTGCTGTACCGATCATTATGGCAGGTGTCCGAACGTCAACGATTTATTTAATTGGCTGGACAACACTTGCTGCTTTTATCGGTGGAGGCGGTCTTGGTGACTACATTTTGATTGGACTTCAGCTATACCAGCCGGAATACATTATTGCAGGTGCCATCCCAGTCACCATTTTAGCGGTCATCATTGACTTTACATTGATGAAGCTGGAGAAAAAAGTAACACCAGAAGGCTTAAAAGGATTGAAGGAAGTTTCATAAGGAGTTGGCTTATGTGAAGAATCGAAAAACAAAATGGATCAGCGCACTGCTTGCTGGATGCTTGCTATTGATAAGCGGCTGTTCACTTCCTGGACTAGCCGGCTCCTCAGGCAATACGCTGCGGGTGGGAGCACAAAACTTTACCGAATCAGAAATCATGGCCTATATGGTTAGCGAGATCATCGAACATTACACAGATAAAAAGACAACCATTGTGAAAAACCTAGGCTCTAATACCGTACAGCAGAAAGCAATGGAAAATGGGGATATCGACATTTCGGCGACAAGATATACAGGGACAGATTTGACAAGTACGCTTGGAATGGATGCGGAAAAAGACCCGGAGCGTGCAATGGAAATCGTCCAAAAAGAATTTAAGAAACGCTATGATTACAAATGGTTTGATTCCTATGGCTTTGACAATACGTATGCCTTTGCCGTGACGCAAAAGATGGCGAAGGAAAACAAGTTAGAAACGGTCTCTGACTTGAAAAAGAATGCGAAGAATTACCGGTTCGGTGTCGATAATATATGGCTCAAAAAGAAAGGCGACGGTTATGAAGGATTCGTGAAAACATACGGAATTGAATTTGGAAGCACGTATCCAATGCAGATTGGTTTAGTGTACGATGCATTAAAAAATGAAAAAATGGATATTGTGCTTGCCTATTCAACAGATGGGCGAATCAAAGCCTATGACCTCAAAATTTTAAAAGATGATAAGCGGTTTTTCCCGCCATATGATGCATCGCCCGTTGTCCCGGAAAAAGTTTTAAAAGAGAACCCAGGGCTTGATAAGGTGATCAACAGACTGATCGGAAAAATTAATACAGAACAAATGCAAGAGCTGAACTATCAAGTCGACGGAGAGCTTCAAGAACCAGCCACCGTTGCGAAGAATTTCCTGAAAAAGCACAATTACTTTGAGTAAGATGGGGAGGTGTCACGGCTGATGGACACACTGCAGCAATTATGGACGTATTATCAGCAGAACGGTTCATATGTGTTAGAAGAATTTTATCGGCATTTTCTCATGTCAGCGTATGGGGTGCTGTTTGCGGCAATAGTCGGAATTCCAGTAGGCATCTTTGTGGCGCATTACCGTAAGCTAAGCAATTGGATCTTCGCCATTACCAACGTCATTCAAACCATACCGGCGTTAGCAATGCTTTCCGTGTTGATGCTCGTGTTAGGACTTGGCGCAAATACAGTCATCATATCACTCTTTCTGTATTCGCTGTTGCCGATCATCCGCAACACGTATACAGGGATTGTCAGCATTGAACATGCTTATTTAGAATCGGGTAAAGCGATGGGCATGACGAAATGGCAAGTGCTGAGAATGGTTGAATTACCGCTTGCTTTATCGGTTATTATGGCTGGTTTAAGAACTGCGCTGGTCATCGCCATCGGCATTACAGCGATTGGGACATTTGTTGGCGCAGGAGGTCTAGGTGATATCATCATCAGAGGATCAAACGCCACAAACGGAACAGCCATCATTTTAGCAGGTGCTATTCCAACTGCACTCATGGCCATTATCGCTGACCTAGTCATGGGCTGGCTCGAACGCTATTTAAGCCCAACGAACAAGAAAAAAGAAAGAAAAGCATTAGCTGAAAAAAACATGACATCTGCTTAAGCGGTTGAAAAGACAAAACCTCCCTTACATCTGTAAGGGAGGTAGTTTTATGATGATCAGGCAGTTCACATGCGGGTATTTTATGATTCAAGCGTGATCCATTCAGTAGACCACTTCGAAATTTCCTCAAAAACGGGTGCAAGGGAACGCCCCATATCAGTTAAAGAATACTCAATACGCACGGGTGTTTCAGCAAAAACCTCCCGTTTTACAATGCCTGCTGCTTCCAGCTCTTTTAATCTCTCAGATAATACTCTTCCGCTTAAATTTGTCAGAGCGGCCTCAATTTCACCAAAGCGCTGCGGACTTGAGAGAAGCTGAAAAACAATCAGTGCAACCCAGCGTTTACTCAATAACTCAACTGCTTTTTCAAACCGCGGGCACATGTCAGATTGATTCATCTTTCTTCACTCCAATCTGAACCCATTATACCGTAAATTTGTCATAAATCAGCTCAAAAAGCTTGTTAATGATCAAAACATTCTATGATGACGAACGGCTGTTTAATATAAATAACAGATAGCGGTTAAGATCTTCTATTTCTTTTTTCGAAAGAGTTGACCAAATGCCTCCATCAAATAGCTCGAGATCACCAAGTTCATATTGCGCTGCGGCTTCCTTTATTTTGGATAATGCCGTTTCCTCTTCCTTCAGCTGATGGACAGAAGAGGCTTCCTCAATATAGCCCGCAGCCTGCATCATTTCCTCATAAGGAACCTTTAATGCACCGGCTAGTTTTTTTATCGTAGGAGGCTTCGGAATGCCGCGTTTCCCATTTTCAATACGAGAAATACCAGCAGCACTGACTTCTGAATACATCGCTAATTGGTTCACTGACAGCTTCTTTTCCTCACGTAATGCTCTTAAGTATGCACCAAAGTTCATCAAGGCAAAACCTCACATGGTTATAGATTAGATATATCTATTTTACTTGATTTGTTGACTATTGGCAACAAGTATACCATGAAAATATTGACATTAGTTAATAGTGAATGTATCTTAGGGTTATGCCCCGCTATTTGTTCGTCTTTTTTTGGTTGATGAGCGTGAGAAAGTATTCATTCAGCTGGCTGATGTCTTGTGCGGATAGCCTTTCCCATAGGTCTCCGTCAAAAATGGGAAGATGTTCTACATCCTTTTGAAGCGCCGTTTGATAGATTTTCAACATGGATTCATATTTTGGTTTCATTTCATGAACTTGTTCCTGTTCAATATGACCGGCAAGCAGCATTAAATCCTCATAAGGCACCTTCAAGGCGTGTGCTAATTTTTTTATGGTTAAAGGCTTCGGCACACCACGCTTTCCATTTTCGATTCGAGAAATACCAGCAGCGCTTACACCTGAATACATGGCGAGTTGATTGACAGACATTTTTCTATTTTCTCTTAAAATGCGTAATTGTTCACCAAAGTGATTCATGACATCGAACCTCACATTTCAGTATATGACTTATTTTAGTATGATCATTGACCAAAGGAAATAGCAGAGGGGTAAAAGTGTTGACTTAAGTTAATGAATCTGTTTCATGTGAGCACCTACACGTTGTACATATTGATTCCATAGGAGGTTGTAATGATGGTCGAAAAGATTCAGATCAGGCGGACTTATGTCATGCAGTATATGATCGAAAACGATATGTCTTTAAATCAGCTCGCTGATGAAATTGGCATTTCTCCTGCCACACTCAGCAGGGTATTAAATGGTCATCGGAAACCAGGCCAGCTTGTCATTGGCAAAATGATTCATTACTTTGATAAAAAATTTGAAGATCTATTTTACTATGAAAATGTTGACAAAAGTCAATGAATGAAATGATCAAGGAGGCAATGTCGTTGAAAAGAACTGGGATGGTCAGACATATTGATTCACTAGGCAGAATTGTTCTGCCTTCAGAAATGCGCAAGGTACTCAATATTAAAGAAGAGCAGCTTTTAGAAATTTTCATTGAAGATCAAACTATTATGCTGAAAAAATATGATGCAGATAAGAGCTGCCTGTTAACTGGACAAGTGACGAAGTATAACAAAAGCTATGGAAATGGGAAAGTGATGCTGAGTCCTGAAGGAGCTGAACGTTTGTTAGTAGAATTAAAACAGCTATTGAAAGAAGAAGCAACCCGTTAAAAACGTGTTTTTAACCGAAAATTGCATATAAAAAATGCTGCATACTACTCTTTGGAATGAAATTGAATCAAAATAACGAGTAAAGTCCAGAATATAGAGGGAATCTTTATTTTGATGTTTCGTGACATGCACCTTGTTTTCATGTAAAATAAAGTTATGTGTACCAGTTTGTCTGGAGGTGTTTTCATGCACGCATTTGTTATCACATTACTCGTAATTGTCAGTATCGCACTTATCATCGTTGTATTGTTACAATCTAGTAAAAGTGCTGGACTGTCAGGCGCTATTTCAGGTGGAGCCGAGCAGCTTTTCGGTAAGCAAAAAGCGAGAGGTCTTGACTTGATACTTCACCGTTTAACGGTTATTTTGTCAGTGCTTTTCTTCATCTTAACACTTGCATTGGCATATTTAGGCGTATAAAGCGCGAGTAACAGAAGGTCTGATCTTTTTTCAGACCTTTTTTTATTATCAGCACTCTTTTGTGTTTGTTTCATACATACAAGTGGAAAATATAAACTATATCGGAAGGAAAGGAAGTCACATCATGAAAGTTGTTACACCAAAACCATTTACGTTTAAAGGTGGAGAAAAGGCGGTGCTTCTTCTTCACGGTTTTACTGGGAATACAGCCGATGTTCGAATGCTAGGCCGTTATTTGAACGAAAGAGGGTATACGTGTCATGCACCACAATATAAAGGACACGGCGTGCCGCCAGAAGAACTTGTCCATTTTGGACCGGATGACTGGTGGAAGGATGTACAAGAAGCCTATCAATTCTTAAAGGATGAAGGCTATGAGGAAATTGCAGTTTGCGGACTATCCCTCGGAGGAGTTTTTTCATTGAAATTAGGTTACACTGTACCTGTAAAGGGAATTGTACCTATGTGTGCACCTATGTACATAAAAAGTGAAGAAGTCATGTACCAGGGTGTACTAGAATATGCCCGTAACTATAAGAAATTCGAGGGTAAGTCAGAGGACCAAATTGAACAGGAAATGGAAGAGTTCAAGAAAACGCCAATGGATACACTGAGGAGCCTGCAAGAACTCATTGCAGATGTCAGAAACAATGTCGACATGATTTATTCACCTACTTTTGTTGTTCAGGCACGTCACGATCATATGATTAATACAGACAGTGCGAATATCATTTACAACGAAGTAGAGACAGATCAAAAGCATTTGAAATGGTATGAAGAATCAGGCCATGCGATCACGCTTGATAAAGAGCGCGAGAAGGTTCATCAGGATGTATATGCATTCTTAGAATCACTTGATTGGTCAGTTTAAATATATAGGGGGTTAGAGTGTGCAAAAAGAAGAATTTATGAATGAATTACTCGCTTTTATGAAAGATGAAGCGTATAAACCGTTAACCGTTCAAGAGCTGGAAGTGATGATGGAGATTACCAATCCAGATGATTATAAAGAGCTCGTCAAAGCACTTGTGATGCTGGAAGATCAAGGACTCATCGTTCGCACGCGCAGCGATCGCTACGGTGTACCGGAAAAAATGAACTTGGTAAAAGGAAAGCTGTCTGCTCATGCAAAAGGCTTTGCATTTGTGACACCAGAAGAGTTTGGACAGGATGATATTTTCATTCCGCCTAATGAGCTAGGCACAGCGATGAATGGTGATACGGTCATGGTTCGTGTCAGCCACAAATCAAACGGCACAAAAAAAGAAGGGACTGTCATCCGAATTCTGGAGCGTAATACTCAGACGGTTGTCGGTACCTATACAGAAACGAAAAGCTTTGGCTTTGTCATTCCTGATGATAAAAAAATCACAACCGATATCTTCATCCCGAAATCCGCTAAAAATGGAGCGGTCGAAGGGCATAAAGTGGTCGTGACGCTGACTAGCTACCCAGAAGGAAGAATGAGTGCAGAGGGCGAAGTCACTGAAATCCTTGGTCATAAAAATGACCCTGGCATTGATATACTATCAATCATTCATAAACACGGCCTGCCAGGTGAGTTCCCAGAAGAAGCGCTCCAGCAGGCAGTAGACACACCTGAAACGATTGATGAAAAAGACCTAGAAGGCAGACGTGACTTACGCAATGAAACGATTGTAACCATTGACGGAGCAGATGCGAAGGACTTAGATGATGCCGTTACGGTGCAAAAGCTGGATGATGGCAAATATAAGCTAGGGGTGCATATTGCAGATGTCTCTCATTATGTCACAGAGAACTCTCCGATTGATCAGGAAGCTTATGAGCGTGGAACGAGTGTATATCTCGTAGACCGCGTCATTCCTATGATCCCGCACCGCCTGTCAAACGGTATTTGCTCGTTGAATCCGAAGGTCGATCGTCTCACGCTGTCTTGTGAAATGGTCATTGATCGAAATGGGAAGGTCGTCAAACACGAGATTTTCCAAAGTGTGATCAAAACGACGGAAAGAATGACCTATACTGATGTGAATAAGATTTTAGTCGATCAAGACGAGGAGCTTATAGACAAATACGAGCCGCTCGTCCCAATGTTCCAAGAGATGGAGAAGCTTGCAGAGATCCTTCGCGAAAAACGGATGGAGCGCGGGGCAGTAGACTTTGACTTCAAGGAAGCAAAAGTACTTGTAGATGATGAAGGCGCAGCAAAAGACGTTGTCGTTCGCGAGCGTTCTGTCGCAGAGAAATTAATTGAAGAATTCATGCTTGTTGCTAACGAAACAGTTGCAGAGCATTTCCACTGGTTGAATGTACCTTTCATTTATCGAATTCACGAAGAACCAAATCCTGAGAAGCTTCAGCGCTTTTTAGAGTTCGTGACAACGTTTGGTTACATTGTGAAAGGAACGTCGACAAACATTCACCCGCGTGCACTTCAAAGTGTACTTGATGCTGTGAGGGATCAACCAGAAGAAGTTGTGATACAAACCGTGATGCTTCGTTCGATGAAACAGGCGAAATATGATCCAGAAAGCATCGGCCATTTTGGATTATCAACGGAATTCTATACACATTTCACATCACCGATCCGCCGTTATCCGGATTTAATCGTGCATAGACTAATTAGAACCTATTTGATTCAGAAAAAGACAGACGAAGCAACTCTAGAAAAGTGGGGTCAGCTGCTTCCTGAAATTGCAGATCATGCGTCTACAATGGAGCGCCGCTCAGTCGATGCAGAGCGTGAAACAGATGATCTCAAGAAGGCAGAATTTATGCTTGATAAAATCGGTGAAGAGTTTGATGGCATGATTAGTTCCGTGACGAACTTCGGACTATTTGTTGAACTGCCGAATACAATTGAAGGTCTTGTTCATGTCAGCTACATGACAGACGACTACTATCGCTTTGATGAGCAGCACTTTGCCATGATCGGTGAACGCACAGGAAATGTCTACCGTATCGGTGATGAAATCACAGTCAAAGTGGTGAATGTCAATAAAGATGAGCACTCGATTGATTTTGAAATCGTCGGCATGAAAGGCACCCGCCGTAAATCGCCGAAAGATTTTAAGTTTAAAAAACGAACAGATTCACCAGCGAAAAAAGGGCACGGAGGCCAAAATGCCTCTGGGGATAAAGCCAAAGAGGATAAAGGCGGAAGTGACTGGTTCACAGGCCGTAAGAAGAAGAAAAAGAAAAAACGCGTATTTGATAACGCACCAAAACAAAAACGTAAAAAGAAAAAGTAACGTGACAAAAAGCAAATAGAGCATCACGCTCTATTTGCTTTTTGACCACATAGCGTCAGCGTTGTCGAAAGCTGGATTGTTTGATAAAATAATCCGTACGATTTGGACCGTGTTTGTGTCAAAAGGAGGGTGTACGCCAATGCCAAAGGGAGAGGGAAAGGTTGTTTCCCAAAACAAAAAAGCAAATCATGACTATTTTATAGAAGAAACGTATGAAGCTGGCCTTGTGTTACAAGGAACTGAAATCAAATCGATTCGTGCAGGAAAAGTGAATTTAAAAGATTCCTTTGCCAAAATTGAGCGAGGAGAAGTGTTTCTTCACAACATGCACGTGAGCCCATACGAGCAGGGGAACCGTTATAACCATGACCCGCTGAGAACGAGAAAGCTGCTGCTTCATCGCAAGCAAATTAGTAAATTGATTGGTGCGACAAAGGAAGAAGGCTACTCACTCGTGCCTCTGAAACTCTATTTAAAAAATGGCTTTGCCAAAGTGTTGATCGGAATTGGTAAAGGGAAAAAGAAATACGATAAACGTGAAGATCTGAAGAAAAAAGATGCAAAACGCGAAATCGACCGTGCCTTCCGTGATCGACAAAAGCAATTCTAGCCTGATGCAGATGGCTTGCTGAGAGCGGAAGCATTATGCTACAATATGTTATGCAGTAAACAATCACCGCTTTTCTTACAGAAACCACCAGTTGTTTCAAGCGATAAGATTGTTATAATAGTTATATACGGAAGCAGTTAAGCTGAACGTTTCCATCCCGTATATCCCTTTTACAAGGGGACGTTACGGATTCGACAGGGGCGGTTCGAGCTTGAGCTGCGAGCCGAGAGGCGATCTCGTTAACACGCACTAAATGTAACTGGCAAAACTAAAAGTTTTAACCAAAACTTAGCACTAGCTGCCTAATAAGTGCAGCGAGCTCTTCCTGACATCGCCTATGTGTCTGTGAGGAGCCCAATGAAGTAGGCTACGCTTACGTTTTCGTCTGAGGACGTAAGAAGAGATCCATCAGACTAGCTCTCCAAGCGCCCGTCAGCAGGCATGAGGATGAGTGAACACCAAATATGTTGACTACGCTCGTAGACGCTTAAGTAATCGATGTCTCTGGACGTGGGTTCGACTCCCACCGTCTCCATCAAAACTTTTAGAATGCAGCCGAATCAAGGGTTTGAAAGCCCTTGATTCGGGGGCTGGCAACATTTTGGCAACATGGTGTTCTAAACGATTGGTTAACACAAAAGGATTTTATTAAAAACTTTAAGAATAAAAAAGACGCTATTTTAAGCGTCTTTTTTTTATTCCGTAGTATTATAACCTAAATTATTATTCGGCGTTTTTGCAGGTATTAAGAATTGGAAATTCGATTATATTTATTAATTATTTACCTATCTAGAGAATATTATACTATTTTTTTATGATTTTTATGTTAAAATAGACTTTATGTGTTTTAATTTAACTTTTATAGGAGGTATTTGTAAAGGTGTCGATGAATGTATTTTTTAAGAGAGTATCAATTTTGACAGTAATTATCTTTACGATTAGTTCATTATCTACTCTAACTAGTTTTGCAGAGTCAGATAATGAGGAACAACCTGTGTTAGAGGGGGTTCTAGTAGGTGAAACAGTAGAGGGTATAAATTCAAATGATGTTAAATTGAGTAGGGAAGTTTTATCTGAAGAGTTCGATCTTGAAGAAGAGGTTAGAAATATGCCTTCGATAGATGAAATGACGAAAGATGAGAGGCAACTTTTTGATAAAATAGTAGAAGAACAAACAGAGCTTGCAAATGTTAGTGAGAAGGAAATATTTAAAAAAGAATTAACAAATTTCTTCGATAAAGAATCTGATACATATAATGATTTGTCAGCAGCACAAGAAGAGTTAGTGGAAGAAATAAATGATTCAACTCTATTTGAAAATGAGAATTTAGCATTTGCTAAAGAGGTATTTGCTTCTTCATTTGGGGTTAAAGAAGTTGAAGCTGCTAAAAAGAAAAAATCATCTGGTATAAAGGTTGGTGTATCTGTTAGGTTTGCAGGTGCAGTTTTCAATGCTGTGATTGGTTTTGCTGTTGGGGGTGGCGTTGGTGTTATACAATCATTTATTATTAAAAAAGGCAAAGCAGAAGCTAAAAGAATATTCACTAAAACCGTAACAAGTAGATTAAAGGCGTGGGGAGCTAAAAAATTAGCGGTTTCTATTGGTGTTGCTGTCGCAATTGCTCTAAATTATTTGGATATTGGAACCCAAATTGCTAAACAATTAGATAAAAGGGATAAACGCCCTAATAATGGCTGGGTGGATATTTATTAGGAGGAATTTTGTGAAAAGTATAATGAAGTATGCTGTTATGATTCTCTTTATCAGTGTATTTTTCTATTATTACAATATGTTTGTACCTAAAAACTTTTTGTACATTATCATTGCACTTCCTATTTGTCTTATTGCTATTAACATTATTGATAAGTTATTTACTAATAAGTGATTATGAAAAATAAGCAAGCTTCTGCTTGCTTATTTTTTGTAAGGTAATTCAATTGACCATTTACACTAGTTAGTTGTCTATTTAACTAATAATTAAACTTGCAAAATAAGTACTAACATAGTCTCATTTTTGTATAGTTTTCAAGAACGTGTCTTCTGAGAAGACACCACCAACCGAACAAACAAAGGAAAAACGACAACCACCGCAATCATCATCAAAAATCCATCCGGCACAAGTTCCACAAACGTTGTTTGGATCACATAAATCGCAATCAGCAGTAAATAACTGATCAAAAATAACAATCCAGAACTTCTCTTTTCAAACGGTTTCTTCAAAAGAATCAGTATAAACAGCCCTGTCATGATCATCCAAAAAGTCATATTTCTTTTGAGTCTCCTCTCCATTCATCCCCACATTGTACAGATATTTCTCCGAGCGCAACATACTTCTATCTTAAATTAAGCAAAAAGTAGTGAAAATATAAGAGATCACGAACAGATAACGCCTGAAATGTTACAAAAAACCTCCACCCAAATCAAAATCACATCTTCCCATTTGTGACTTCCTCATATATAGTTATATTAGACTAGTTCTAAATAACTGAAATTGGGGCGTTTACATGGATTCGATTGTTTTACATTTTATTGTGATCATGAGTGTTTCTGGCATTCTGTCCGTGATATTATCAATCATTGCTCATGCGAACCGCCACCGGTATATTGGCTGTCAATTGTTTATGTACATGTCTGGAGCAACTGCGATTTATATCTTTGGGCACACGTTTGAATTATTGGCAAGTACACCTGGGGAGATTATGTTCTGGGTTTGTTTTCAATACATAGGTCTTCCGTTCATCGCGCCATTCAGTCTGATGATTGTGCTGCAATTTACGGGATTCCATCAATATTTCACAAAGCGCCGCGTGCTTCTCATCTTACTGATTCCAACTCTCACCACCATTATGGTGTTCACCAACTCTTTTCATTCACTCTTTTATCGAAGCATCACGATGAATCCAGTAGACGGATTTTTATTGGCTGACTTTACGATTGGCTATTGGTATATCATTCATGGCGTCTATACATTTGGCTGTTCGATGCTCGCTATTTTTATGCTGGTTTGGTTTTTGCGTGTTACAAAAAAAGAGTATTTAAAGCAGATCCTTATTTTGCTAGTGGGCATGTTACTGCCAATCACGACATCTTTTATCTATTTATTAGGCGTGACACCTCTTCATATTGACCCGGTCCCTGTGGTGATGTTTTTAACCAATGCGCTCTACTTATGGGCGATTATGTCATTCCAGCTCTTTAAGCTCTCTCCCATTGCGATGGAGCGTGTGTTTGAGCATATGTCTGAAGGGGTTCTCATTTTAGATCGATACCGGACACTCATAGATTACAACCCCGCTGCTGCATCGATCATTCCAGCACTTTCTAATAAAAAGGGGATTGGCTTTAAAATTGACGATATTTTCTCAGGGATCATCAAAGATACCGCGTTCTTCCAGTGGCTGCGTTCTCCGCAGGATCATTCGCAATATGATTTAATGTGGAAAAAGGAAGAAGATCAGTCCAGCTATTATCTTCTGACCGCTTCATCGTTATTTAATAGAAGAGGAGAGATTGAGGGCAGGCAAATTGTGATCAGTGATGTAACAGAGCAGCGTTTGCTGCAGGAAGAGCTGGAGCGTCGTGCGTATATTGATGGATTGACGAATATCTTCAATCGGTCTTCATTTATTGAACGAACGCAGATGATCCTGGAAGAGGATGCGCAGGATACGGCTGTTATGCTGTTTGATATTGATTTCTTTAAACAAATCAATGACACACACGGACATCATATTGGAGACGAGGCACTGCGTCATGTTGTCACCATTTGTCAGCAGCATTTACAAATGGACGATTTATTCGGACGATATGGCGGAGAAGAGTTTGCTATTTGTCTGCCGCATCATTCCTTTGAAGAGGCATGTCATATTGCGGAGCAAATTAGACATTCGTTTGAGACGAGTTTCTTTGAGACTGATGAGGAAAAAGTGCAAGTGACAGCGAGCTTTGGAATTGCTCATACAGCTTATGATCCCAATGTATTAGAAACTCTTCTATTTGAAGCGGACCAGGCCTTGTATATGTCAAAACGCCAAGGACGGAACCGGATTTATGCGTCCACTGGAGCGGACTATATGCTGTATGAAGAGCATGATCAGCCGCCGGCTTCTCATTGACGGTTGTCCTGACATTCGATATGATAAACATAACATTTGAACGGTTTCCTAAAGGGGAGTAGCTTTTACGGTTTGGTCGTCATTACAGAAGCAGCGATTGCTTCTCGGCCATTCCGGCATGAACAATGTTAGCCAGACCTTTGCCTATCACACATGAGGCAAAGGTCTGGCTATTTTTAAGGTCTTTTTAAGTCTGTGTGATAGGGAAGCAGAACAAATGATGCGTTTAATCCCACAGATGAAAGGATGATCGAACTTGAAAAAATATGTGATAGCTTTCCTATTTTCCGGAATGCTTGTATTAAGCGGGTGCTCCAGCTTACTTGATCAAGTCAACGATACAACGACATATGTCACTGAGGCAAATGACTATGTCACAGACATTCAGCAATTTACAGAGGACTTTCCAAAGCTTGCTGAAGAAGCTGTCCAAAACGCCGCCAAAAAGGCAGAATTAACGCAGCAGCTTGAATCATTGAAGGCAGACATTCAAGATTTTAATGAGGTCACAGCGCCAAAAATGGCAGAAGACCTGCATGCGCAAATCATTGAAAAAAATAAAGTGCTGTCAGAGGAAATTCAGACGTATTTACAGCAATTGAAAGCAGACAACATTGACGTTGCCGCCATGCTTGAGGACCAGCAAGGATTGATTAAGCAGCTTCAGCAATCCGTCAATCTATTGCAGGACATTGAACAATTAACAAACTAAAGCAAACACTATAGAGTGTATTCAGCATATCTTTGCCTTTTCCGGTGGAGATATGCTTTAATTTAGGTAAAGACAAGTCATAATGGAAAAAAGGTGATCACATGACAGAACATGAAGAAAGACATATGGCTTCGCCTAGAGCCGAGAAGGAAAAAGATCAATTGATCAATCGGTTGAAACGAGTGGAAGGACAAGTGCGCGGGATTCAGCAAATGATTGAAAACGATCGTTACTGTATAGATGTTGTCAATCAAATCTCCGCAGTCAATGCGGCTTTGAAAAAGGTCAGTCTTCATTTAATGGAAAAGCATACACATCATTGCGTAGCGGATGCGATCAAGAGCGGCAATGGGGATGAAGCCATTGAAGAGTTAATGACGGTCTTTACGAAACTGACAAAATCATAGCATTTATGTTTACATTGATACCCTACTAGGGTATAGTAAAATGTAGAAAATGATTGATGGAGGCGATGAGAAGTGGAACAAGCAACACTTCAAGTGCAGGGCATGTCTTGCGGACATTGCGTGAAAGCAGTCGAAGGAAATGTAGGAGAACTAGCAGGTGTTGAATCTGTGAAAGTCCATTTAGACAAAGGAGAGGTGGAAGTTTCATTTCACCCAGATCAAGTCACGTTGCACCGTATCTCTGATGTAATTGAAGAACAGGGATATGATGTCGTATAAATGAACATACGTGCTGAATAACAGCACGTATTTTTTTCAAAATATAATACCCCCATGGTGTATATGGAGAGGTGAGGTCAATGAAGAAGGAAATCGACTTTCAAATTACGGGGATGACCTGTGCTGCCTGTGCAGGACGAATTGAAAAGGGATTGAACAGGCTGGAAGGTGTGGAGGATGCCAATGTGAATTTGGCGCTGGAAACATCTCATATTGTGTATGAAGCAGAACAACTCACACCAGATGATCTCAAGCAAAAAATTCAATCCCTCGGCTACGATGTGGTGATGGAGCAAGCGGAATTTGATATAGAGGGAATGACGTGTGCAGCGTGTGCCAACCGAATCGAGAAAAAAATTAACCGGATGGATGGTGTCGATCACGGATCTGTGAACTTTGCGCTGGAGACCCTTCAGGTCACGTATCACCCAGGCCAAACGTCTACAAGTGATATAAAGCAAGCGGTTCAGTCCATTGGGTATTCTTTAATTGAACCAGCTGCAGATGAAGCAGAGGAAGGAAAAAAAGATCATCGCCAAGCAGCAATAGAGAAGCAGACGGCACGCTTTCTATTCTCAATGATCCTGTCACTGCCACTTCTTTGGGCAATGGTCAGTCATTTTTCTTTCACGTCTTTTATTTGGCTGCCTGAAGCGTTCATGAATCCTTGGGTTCAGCTGGCGTTAGCAGCGCCCGTTCAGTTCATTGTCGGCTGGCCCTTCTATGTAGGTGCGTATAAAGCGTTACGTAATAAAAGTGCCAACATGGATGTTCTTGTCGCACTTGGGACATCAGCTGCGTTTTTCTATAGTTTATATGAAAGCATTCAGTCAGCGGCTCAAGGCACACATGAGGCAGCCCTCTATTATGAAACAAGTGCTGTACTCATTACGTTGATCGTACTCGGAAAATTAATGGAAGCAAGAGCAAAAGGGAGATCATCAGAAGCGATTCAAAAGCTGATGGGTCTACAAGCGAAAGAAGCGGTCATCGAGCGAGAGGGGAAAGAGATGACTGTCCCTATTGCTGAAGTGAAAGTAAATGATCTTGTGTTTGTCAAACCGGGAGAGAAAGTGCCGGTAGATGGAGAGATCGTGGAGGGAACAACCGCAATTGACGAGTCCATGATTACGGGCGAAAGTTTGCCTGTTGATAAAACGGCAGGTGATGCGGTCATCGGGGCAACCATTAATAAAAATGGGTTTGTGAAAGTGAAAGCGACAAAGGTTGGGAAAGAGACCGCCCTTTCACAGATTATTAAAGTCGTAGAACAAGCACAGGGCTCAAAAGCACCGATTCAAAGGATGGCAGATCAAATATCAGGGATATTCGTTCCCATCGTCGTAGGAATTGCCATGCTTACCTTCCTGATTTGGTTTTTCTTTGTTGATCCAGGAAATGTGACGTCAGCCCTTGAAACGTTTATCGCAGTCATCGTCATCGCATGTCCGTGTGCGCTCGGCCTTGCCACACCAACCTCGATTATGGCTGGGAGCGGCCGTGCAGCTGAATCAGGTATTTTGTTTAAAGGCGGAGAGCATTTAGAAGTGACTCAATCACTCGACACGGTGGTTTTAGATAAAACAGGAACTGTGACAAAAGGGGAGCCGAGTCTGACAGATGTGCTGGCATATGCCAATTGGACAGAAGATGCGCTGCTACAGCTAGCAGGATCAGCTGAACAGCAGTCGGAACACCCGCTGGCTAGAGCCATCACAGACGGAATGAAGGAACAAGGTCTTGAAGCGGTCGAGATTGAAGCCTTCCAAGCTGACCCAGGTCATGGAATTGAAGCAACGGCAGCAGGGCGCAAGCTTTTGATTGGAACGCGTAAGCTATTACAGAAACATCATATCCCATATGATCAAGTAGAAGCATCCGTCACAACGCTGGAGCAGCAAGGGAAAACGGCAATGCTCGTCGCGATTGACGGCGAAGTCGCTGGCATTGTCGCGGTCGCAGATACGATCAAATCATCTTCACCTCAAGCGATCAAGCGTCTGAAAGAGCAAGGGATTCACGTCGTGATGATGACAGGTGATAACAAGATGACAGCAGAGGCGATTGCGAAACAGGCGGGCATTGATCATGTCATTGCTGAAGTCCTGCCTGAGGAAAAGGCGGCTCACATCGCGGCGCTTCAGGAACAAGGAAAGAAAGTCGCCATGGTCGGAGATGGTATTAATGATGCCCCGGCCCTTGCGACAGCGAATATTGGGATGGCAGTTGGAACTGGGACAGATGTCGCCATGGAAGCAGCAGATATCACACTCATGACAGGAGACCTCCATGCCATTGC
This sequence comes from Bacillus sp. FSL K6-2431, assembly GCF_038005165.1. Taxonomy (NCBI): domain Bacteria; kingdom Bacillati; phylum Bacillota; class Bacilli; order Caryophanales; family Bacillaceae; genus Bacillus; species Bacillus sp. FSL K6-2431. The sequence goes on from NZ_JBBOSQ010000001.1 coordinate 2,786,677, forward strand.
TGATGCGCTTGAATTTAGTCAAAAAACGATGAGAAACATCAAGCAAAATCTATTTTGGGCGCTTGCTTATAATTGTATTGGGATACCGATAGCTGCTTTAGGACTTCTTGCGCCATGGCTTGCAGGAGCAGCAATGGCCTTTAGCTCCGTGTCGGTTGTATTGAATGCGCTCAGATTGCAGCGATTGAAACCGGTTAGAGAGGGAGTGGCACAATGAAGCTGAATGTCAAATGGATTTGGACGATTAGTGCATTGTTCTACGTTGCTCTTGTCCTTATTGGATATGCGATATACGATAGATTTTATCCACAACAAGATACACCAAGTGAACAAATGCAAAATCATTAGGACTTCGCCCAAAAGCGGAGTCTTTTTTTAACAATTTTGTGGAAAAACCCACCTTTTAAAAGATTTTTCATAAAAAATTCACTTCTTTTTGTTCCTTTTTGTCGTTTTTTGTAGGTTCATCGTTAAGATGCGATTAAGCAACAAAGAAAGCGTTATCAAAAAAAGGGGGTTCACGTATGAAAAAGTTAGGGTTAGCTTCACAAATACTCATTGCACTTGTTCTGGGTGTTATCGTGGGAGCGCTGTTTTATCAAAATGAAACCGTTATTAATGTGTTAACGCCGATTGGCGATATATTCATCCATTTAATTAAAATGATCGTTCTTCCAATTGTTATTGCTGCGTTGATTGTAGCAGTAGCTGGTGTAGGGGATATGAAAACCATCGGAAGACTCGGTGGGAAAACGATTCTTTACTTCGAAATTGTGACAACGATTGCATTAGCAGTAGGACTGCTTGCAGCAAACGTCTTCCATCCTGGTACAGGAATTGACATGAGCAACATGGAAAAAGGCGATATCTCTAAATATGAAGAGACATCGAAAGCTTCTTCCGAAAAAGCAAGTTTCTCTGAAACGATTGTGCATCTAGTGCCAACAAACGTTTTCCAATCCATTGCAGAAGGTGATCTATTACCAACGATCTTCTTTACCGTCTTATTCGGATTAGGAATTGCCGCAGTAGGAGACAAAGGGAAACCAGTGTTAGGGTTCTTTGAGGGTATACTCGAAGCCATGTTCTGGGTGACCAATAAAGTGATGAAGTTTGCACCATTTGGTGTATTCGCGCTCATCAGTGTGACGGTGATCAAATTCGGGGTCGGAGCGCTTCTCCCGCTAGGTAAGCTGGTACTTGTCGTTTACGGCACAATGGCATTCTTCGTGATTGTCGTACTTGGCATTATCGCAAAATTAGCTGGAACAAGCGTCTTTACACTATTTAGAGTGCTAAAAGAAGAAATCATTCTTGCATTCTCAACAGCAAGTTCAGAAGCTGTACTGCCTAGACTAATGGATAAAATGGAGAAGTTCGGCTGCCCGAAAGCGATCACGTCGTTCGTTATCCCAACAGGCTACACCTTTAACTTAGATGGAAGTGCCATCTATCAATCCATTGCCGCCATATTTGTTGCACAAATGTACGGCATGCCACTTTCCATCTATGAGCAAATTACGTTACTATTAATCTTGATGCTGACATCTAAAGGAATGGCTGGTGTACCAGGTGCATCAATCGTTGTTGTCATCACAACACTTGGTGCAATGGGACTGCCGCTTGAAGGACTTGCCTTCATCGTTGGGATCGACCGTATTCTTGACATGGTTCGTACAACTGTTAACGTATTTGGTAACTCACTTGCAGCCATTGTCATGTCTAAGTGGGAAAAAGTTTTTGATCAAGAGAAATCGAAGAAGTATATTGAGGAATTAAAACAACAAACAAAAGCAGCGTAAAAGGAGATCTTTTCAAATGACGAAGCTACAGGACAAGCAAGTTCGAATCGAACGAGACTTTCTAGGTGAAAAGGAAGTAGATACTCAAGCGTATTATGGAATTCAAACATTACGTGCAGTAGAGAACTTTCCAATTACTGGCTACCATGTTCATGAGGAACTCATCAAAGCATTAGGGATTGTCAAAAAGGCAGCCGCACTTGCAAATATGGATACAAAGCGACTATATTCTGGTCTTGGGGAAAAAATTGTTCAAGCAGCAGATGAGGTTATTGAAGGAAAATGGAACAATCAATTTATTGTCGATCCAATTCAAGGCGGGGCTGGCACTTCAATGAATATGAATGCCAATGAAGTCATTGCAAACAGAGCGCTTGAACTACTAGGAAAGGAAAAAGGCGCTTATACTGAGCTAAGTCCAAACACGCATGTGAACATGTCGCAGTCAACAAACGACGTTTTCCCAACAGCGATTCATATTTCAACATTGAATATGATTGAAAAACTACTTTATACGATGGAAAACATGCATCAAGTTATGACAGAAAAAGCGCAAGAATTCGATCATGTCATCAAAATGGGACGTACGCATCTTCAGGACGCTGTTCCAATCAGACTTGGTCAAGAGTTTAGTGCTTATGCAAAGGTTCTTGCTCGTGATATTAAACGTATCAAGCAGTCTAAACAGCATTTATATGAAGTCAATATGGGTGCAACAGCAGTCGGAACTGGCTTAAATGCTGATCCTAAATATATTCGCCAGGTGGTTGGCTATCTATCTGACATTAGCGGATTACCGTTAGTTGGAGCTGAAGACCTAGTCGATGCCACGCAAAATACGGATGCTTATACAGAAGTATCAGCTGCACTGAAAGTATGTATGATGAATATGTCTAAAATGGCGAACGATATTCGCTTGATGGCATCAGGTCCAAGAGCAGGCTTTGGTGAGCTTCACTTGCCACCAAGACAGCCAGGTTCATCCATCATGCCAGGGAAAGTCAACCCAGTGATGCCAGAGGTCATGAACCAAGTAGCATTCCAAGTCATCGGAAATGACCACACGATCTGTCTTGCATCAGAGGCTGGTCAGCTTGAGCTGAACGTGATGGAACCAGTCCTTGTGTTCAACTTGCTTCAGTCTCTCAGCATCATGAAAAATGTCTTTGAGTCCTTCGTAGACAACTGCTTGCGTGACCTAAAAGCAGATGAATCTAGATTAAAAGAATATGTAGAAAAAAGTGCTGGTGTCATGACAGCGGTGAATCCGCATATTGGTTATGAAGCTGCTGCACGAATTGCCAGAGAAGCGATTCTTACAGGCGTATCTGTACGTGAGCTTTGTCTGCAAAATGATGTTTTATCAGAGGAAGAGCTTGATGTCATCTTGAATCCTTTTGAAATGACTAAACCAGGTATTGCTGGCGCATCACTTTTAGAAAAGGATCGTTTAGAAGATTAAGCAGCATCATGAGAAGCGCACACCGACAAAGTTCCGGTGTGCGCTTTTTTATGGATGTTTGTTTTTCTCAAGCCCACATAGTATACTATCGTCAATTATTAGGGATGTGACTGCGTTTGAATCTACTGAAAAAATGGCTAAATACAGAGCCTTATTTAATTGTGATGCTCATTGTACTGACACCGATTGGCGGAGAGTTTAAATTTTATCCATTTGAGGACAGTTTTCGGGTCAGCTTTGGAACCGTTGTCTTTTTCTTTATCCTACTCCAAATGAAAAAATTCCCAGCATGGGCAAGCGGTATCATTGCAGGGGTTTCTGTTTTTGCGTTTCGCGTGCTTCTTGATACAGCCGTCACAGGTCATCTTCCGCTGGAAGAGGCGATTTCTTTAAGATTTCCTTCCCTGCTTTATTACGTCGTCTACGGCACGCTCTTTTATTTATTAAAGGTCAGACGTTTCCGCGATCAGCCTTGGCTGATTGGAGCGACAGGTATCATCATGGAGCTATGCGCGAGCGTTGTTGAAATGATTGCACTTCGTGGCACCATCGATGAAATTTTAACAATGCGGACGCTGTTTCAACTTTTCGTGTTGGCGATTTTCAGAAGCTTTTTCGTGTTGGCTTGTTATACAATGATTCGATTATATGAAGAGCAGGCGAGAGAGCGTCAGATGAAAAAGGAGAAGGAACATCTGCTCATGCTCCTGTCTAATCTTTACACGGAATCTACATACTTTCATAAAACACTTGCACATGCTGAGCACATTACAGCGACATCCTATCAATTGTATCAATCCCTGCATCACGCAAAGGATGCAGAGTCATTGGATTTGAAAAAGCTCGGAAAAACAGCCCTGCAAATCGCAGGAGAGGTGCATGAGATCAAAAAGGATAACCAGCGGATTTTTTCTGCATTATCAAAGCTGATTCATGAAGAAAATTTTCAGGCGTATGCAAGTCCTGCGCATATTGCTGGGCTCGTGATTCGTATTCATGAAAATTACGCAGAATCTCTTAAAAAAAACATTGTCTTTCATTATGATGAAGATGGGCAGCATCCCGTCTATCACGTGTATACCATTCTATCTTTGTTAAATAATATCGTTTCCAATGCTGTCGAAGCCATTCCGGTGGATGGAGAGGTGTCACTCTCTATTTCCCAGAAAGAGAGCCATGTGATCTTTCAAATTAGTGACAACGGGCCTGGCATTAAAGAGCGTAATCATCATGTGATTTTTAAACCCGGTTTTACTTTAAAATACGATCAGGCTGGGAATCCATCAAGCGGTATCGGTCTTTCCTATGTAAAGGATACAGCGGAGAAGCTTGGCGGAAGTGTTGAGATGAAGAGTATCCCAAATAAACAAACGACTTTCACGTTAACGATACCAATGGATCAAGTTAGTAGAAAAGAGGGGATTGGGAGATGAGATTTTTTATTGTGGATGATGATGAAGCCGTGCGTTCTTCACTCGCTCAGCTTATTGAAGATGAAGAGCTTGGCTTCGTCGCGGGAGAAGCAGAGGATGGCGCAGAGTTAACGTCAAGCTACTTAAATGATTTGCACATTGATATCTTATGTATTGATCTATTGATGCCGGAACGAGACGGACTTGAAACGATTCGAGCCATTAAGGATGAGTTTCATGGCAAATACTTAATGCTGTCACAGGTAGAAACAAAGGAATTAATCGGCCAGGCGTATACGCTTGGTGTCGAGTATTATGTGACAAAGCCAATCAATCGTGTAGAGGTCTTAAGTGTGCTCCACCTCATGATTGAGCGGCTTCATTTAGAGCATTCAATTGAAAATATTCAGCACTCACTCAAATCCGTCATGCAGTTTCAGCAGCGCGGTCAGACGAAAACGAAGCAGCGTGGGAAAAGTCTTGCAGAGGCAGGCCAGTTCTTGCTTGCAGAGCTTGGAATTGTGGGCGAAAAGGGATCTAAAGATTTATTAGATATGATCCTCTTCACAGATCAGTATTTAGCGCTACATACCGAACATCATGATTCATTTCCTTCTTTAAAGGTCATTTTCACGGGTGTCACCGAGGATAAATTAAATGAGCCTTACACATCGGCAGACATTGCAAGAGAAGCGAAAGCAGCGGAACAGCGGGTGAGGCGTGCGATCAACCAATCCTTGAAACACATCGCTTCACTTGGGTTAACTGATTTTTCTCATCCGACCTTTGAAAATTACGCTTCTAAATTCTTTGATTTCACCATCGTGCGAAAGAAAATGAGTGAATTAACAAAAGAGACGAGCGGTAGAGAAGAACATACCCGTATCAATGTGAAGAAATTTGTGCAGGTACTCTACTACGAAGCAAAACGTATTTTTATGGAAGATTAAAAAAAGACATGCTCCCTCATGAGGGAGACATGTCTTTTTTGGTGATGGATTGCATGTGCATCTGCAGTACGGAGCGTATGAGCTGAGGCGGTAAGCGATGAGGCTGCAAGATTCCATTCAATGCAAGCCCATTGATGACCGCATAAAGCCGCTCAGTTTCGACTAAAAGATCGATATGATCAAGCAAGAGCCCATCCTCTTTTAATTTCATTAAACAATATTGGGTCATTTGGAAAAGCTCGTCATACATCTTTGCATTGAGCGGCTGTAAATCAGGTTCAGTCATCGACTTGACTGTAAAAGCCTGCCACACCTCCATTTCAAATCTTCGTTCTTCATCAAGTGGGAGAACCTGCTCCAATAACGCTAGGACATTTTCTTCCGTTGAACCGTTCAGCTGAAGTCCTGTCATCCGCTCTTTGACTCTTTCCTGAATCAATGTCATAGAGAAAAGAAATAGCTCCTGCTGTGTGGAGAAATAATGACGCATAGAGCCCGCTGAAATGCCAGCTTCTACCGCTACTTTTCGTACAGAAGCGTTTTCCAATCCATCCTGTTTAATCACTCTCATGGCAGCTTGAGCGACTTTTTGTTTTTGTTTATAGTGATCGACGATTTTTGGCATACATTGATTTTAACACAGCTATTGTTTTTTTAACACAGTTGTGTTATTTTTTATTTAATACAATCGTATTAAAAAGGATGTGGTGAATATTGATCGGGTTATTGATTGTGGCATGTGAAATTGGCTTTTGGCTGTTTATTCTGGTGGGGTTAACACTTCGTTATGTGTTTAGACAGAAAAAGTGGGGCGCCTTCTTCCTCATTTGTACACCGATTTTGGATCTCATACTTCTTGCAGCGACTTATATGGATTTAAGAGAGGGGGCTGTGGCAAGTGTCATTCACGGGCTCGCAGCTGTTTATATTGGGGTGAGTCTCGCTTTTGGACATCAAATGGTGAAATGGGCAGATGTCCGGTTTGCTTATCGATTTGCAGGAGGCCCTAAGCCGAAGGGAAGACCAAAGTACGGGAAGGAACGGTCTGTATATGAAATAGTCGGCTGGACGCGGCATCTCGTCTCTTATGTCATCGGAGCCGGTCTACTATTTGGGTTATCTTATCTCATCCAAGCACCAGAACGAACGGAAGCACTGATGCAGCTAGCGAGAGTATGGGGAATGGTCTTAGCCATTGATTTCGTCATTAGCATCAGCTATGTGATCTGGCCGAAAAAACACCCGCAAAATATAGCCAGCTAATAAAAAAGACAGGCGAACTCACTCCGCCTGTCTTTTCTTATGATGAAAGCCCTTTGTAAATGGTGTCAATATTCCATTTCATCATCTTATAGTAGCTGTCCCCATCTTCACCTTTCTTTCCAATGGAGTCAGTAAATACTTTTCCTTTAATCGGAACACCAGTTTCTTCAGATAGGCTTTCAAGGCTGCGTGGATCGACACTTGTTTCAAGAAAGAGCGCAGGCACTTGATGATCTTTGACGAAATGAATGATGCGCTTCATTTGTCCAGGTGTTCCTTCATTCTCTGTGTTGATCTCCCAAATGTAGCCTGCCTTTAGTCCATAGGCATCTGCAAAATACTTGAAGGCTCCCTCACTTGTCACAAGACGCTTTTTGTCTTTCGGCAGCTGGTCGAACTTGTCTTTTGCTTCATCATGAAGCGCTTGAAGCTTTTTGATATAGGCTTCTGCATTTTTTTCGTAATCCTCTTGATGCTCAGGGTCCGCTTTAATAAGTGCATCTCTGGCATTTTTAGCATACAGAATCCCATTTTCGACATTTAGCCAGGCATGTGGGTCCTGCTGGCTTTCGAGGCCTTTTGAAGATAAATGTTTTACTTTGACGCCTTTACTCATTTCGGCTACAGGTGCATCATCCCCGTCCTTGCCACTCGATTCGAGCAGCTTTTGAAACCAGCCATTCCCTGTTTCAAGGTTTAAGCCATTATATAGAACAAGGTCTGCATCCGTTGTATGCTGAACATCCTTTGGCAGTGGGTCAAATTCATGTGGGTCTGTACCAATGGGAACAATGCTGTGAATAGAGACATGCTCTCCGCCTACTTCCTTCACAATGTCATAAAGAATAGAGTAGGTCGTGACGACTTTTAATGTGCCGTCATCTTTGCCGGAATTATTTTGTTTTGTAGAACAGCCTGTGATGACCATAAGGGCAATGAATACTGCGGTCAAACGGATTGCAAATACCTTCTTCATATATGTCCTCCTTTTACATAGACGCTTCCTTTTTTAGCTGCGTTCGTTTTCGTTTAGATCTTAATGATCTCCATAGAATTCCTTGCTTTGGTGAAAGGATAAAGGCACTCCCGAATAAAATGGTCGCAACTAGCACGATAGAAGCGCCAGACGACAAGTTATACGTAAAACTAAGCCCAAGACCGGCAACGGCAGAAACTGCCCCGAAAAATGCAGATAAATAAATCATAATCCATAGCCGGTCTGTTAAGAGATACGCAGTGGCTGCCGGCGTAATAAGCATGGCAACGACAAGAATAATCCCAACAGTTTGTAGTGAAGCAACGGTCACAAGGGTCAACAAGGTCATGAGAAAATAATGGATCATTCGATTCGGTAAACCGTAAACCGAAGAAATCACCGGATCAAATGAACTAATGAGCAATTCTTTGTAGAAAATGATGACGGCCAGCAGGATAAAAATGCCGATGCCAAGCGTAATCCACATATCAGATGAACGAACAGCTAGAACGTTTCCAAACAAGATATGATATAAATCACTGGAACTTTTCAAAAATGTGATCAAAATAATTCCGATTGAGAAAAAAGCGGTGAAGACAATACCGATGGCAGAGTCATTTTTAATGCGGCTGTTTTGACTCACATATCCGATCCCAATCGCTGTTAATACGCCAGTTAAGACGGCTCCGAAGAAAAAGTTAATTCCCAGCATATAAGAGATGGCGACACCTGGCAGCACAGCATGCGATATGGCGTCTCCCATCAAGGCCATGCCCCGTAAAATGATAAAGCAGCCAATGACCCCGCAAATAATGCCTACCATCACGGATGTAAATAATGCTTTTTGTAAAAACGCATATTCAAAGAGTCCGGTTAAAAATTCCATTACACGTCTCCTCCTGCTGATTTTAAGAATGGTAGCTGCGTTTCATATGCCTCCAGCATGACCTCTGGGCGAAGGATATCGTGTACAGGTCCAGCTTTGATGAGTTTTTTATTTAACAGAACGAGATGGCTGAAGTAATCATCGGCTTTACTTAAATCATGATGGACCACCAAAATGGTTTTTCCTTCATCCCGTAATTCCTTCAAAATGCCAACCATCGTTTCTTCACTTGCCATATCAATCCCAACAAATGGTTCATCCAAACAGAAGAGCTGTGCGTTTTGCGCAAGTGCTCTTGCAAGGAAGACACGCTGCTGCTGACCGCCGGATAACTCACCAATTTGTCTTTTGGCAAAGTCCTGCATGCCGACTTTTTCTAAACAGTGGTACGCATATGCCCGGTCTTCTTTTTTCGGACGTTTGATCAGGCCAAGCTTCGGATATGTTCCAAGTAGGACGGTATCCAGCACATGAATAGGAAACGTCCAGTCTAGATCATTTCTCTGAGGTACATAGGCGATCTGTTTTCTAACTTGTTTAAAGGGCTGTTCAAAAAAGCGAATATCCCCTTGATCTTTTTCAATTAAATCCAAGCATGCCTTGAGTAAAGTCGATTTACCGGCACCATTTGGACCTATGATTCCTGTCATTGTTCCTTCCTGTATGGAAAGAGAGATATTCTCTAAAGCATCCTGCCCGTGATATGAGACATGAAGACGGTCGATTGTTAAAGCATTTGGCATCTCTTGCGGCCCCTTTCGATCATCATTGCACTTCCTAAAGATATATGCATACATTAAATAATTTTGACTAAAGGATGAAATGATTCTCTAACGCTAATTTGTTTCCTTGAGGAAACTTTTATTTCATTCTAAGCGTCTGTCCTTCTTTTGTAAAGAGAAAAAACTGCACTTATTCTGTCAGAGATCAAACGATCGTTTTTATGTTATGCGCAGAAAGGGGGACATGAGCTTGGTTTATTGAAAATCCGTGTGACAGAATGGGACACAAAAAACCAATTATTTCTTCATAAATGATTGACAGAAGATAAGAAATCCTCATATAATAAGGGTAATCCGATATATGAATATATGCTCATATATAAAGTTTTTGATTTTTAATAGGTTGAATCGATCCAGGGAACGTTACTTATCATATAGAAAAAGGTGAGAACATGAAAAAGATGAAGGATGAATACGTATTAAGCGGTCTTGATTGCGGCAACTGTGCACGTAAAATAGAAACAGGCGTCAGCAAAATGGATGGAGTGGAAGCTTGCTCTGTTAACTTTGCGACAGGCACCTTGACTGTGACGCATGCAGATAAGCAAGAAACGATGACAAAGCGTATTGAAAAAACTGTTCAGTCCATTGAACCTCATGTGAGTGTATCACCGAAAGAAGAAGGACATCATCACGATCATGATCATGGGACAAAAAATTTAAAAACGATTGTGCTGAAATTAATTGGCGGTGCAGTCATTGGAACAGCCGCTTTCTTTATACCTGAAGATGGTGTATTAAAGTTCCTTATGTTCTTCGCAGCATATTTACTAGTCGGCGGTGATGTGGTTTTTAAAGCGCTGAAAAATATCGTGCGAGGCCAAGTATTTGATGAGAACTTTTTAATGACCATTGCAACAGTTGGCGCTTTTGTGATTCAGCAATATCCAGAGGCACTGGCAGTGATGCTCTTTTACCAAATTGGAGAGCTCTTCCAAGGGGCGGCAGTGAATCGTTCAAGACGTTCAATTAGTGAATTAATGAATATACGTCCAGAATACGCGAATCTAAAAGTTGGAAATGAAACGAAAAAAGTGAATCCAGAAGAAGTAAAAGCCGGTGACCGTATTGTCGTGAAGCCTGGTGAAAAAATTCCGCTGGATGGGCTCGTTATTGAGGGCTTCTCACTTGTTGATACATCCGCATTAACAGGGGAATCGGTGCCGCGGGATGTAGAAGCGGGAAAAGAAGTTCTTGCAGGATTTGTGAATCAAAACGGTATACTTGAAATTGAAGTCCAAAAAGAGTTAAGCGAATCGGCAGTGACGAAAATTTTAGATTTGGTTGAGAATGCAAGCAGCCGAAAAGCACAGACAGAAAATTTCATCACAAAGTTTGCAAAATATTATACACCGGCTGTCGTCGTGCTCGCCTTATTGCTTGCCTTTGTGCCGCCGCTTCTTATTCCATCAGCACAATTGTCTGACTGGGTGTACCGGGCGCTTGTCTTTCTCGTGATCTCTTGTCCTTGTGCTCTTGTTGTATCCATTCCATTAGGGTTTTTCGGGGGAATTGGGGCAGCGTCTAAACGAGGCATCCTTGTCAAAGGCAGTAACTATTTAGAAGCATTGAATTCTGTGAAATATGCGGTATTTGATAAGACGGGCACGCTTACAAAAGGAAACTTTACAGTGACCAATATTGCCACAGCCAGTGACAGGTGGTCAGAAGAAGAGCTGCTTTCTTTTGCAGCACTAGCAGAAGCCCATTCCTCTCACCCTATTGCAGAATCGATTAAAGCGGCATATAGCTCACCGCTTGATGAAAGCCAGATCGAAGCATATGAGGATATCGCGGGACATGGAATTAAAGCGACCATCAGCGGATCTCACGTCTTAGCCGGAAATCATCGCTTGATGGAGCGAGAAGACATTGCGTATGAAAAAGAAAAAAGAAGCGGAACCGTTGTGTACATGGCAATTAACGGTGAGTTTGCCGGATCAATCTTGATCGCAGATGAATTAAAGGACGATGCAATCGAAGCCGTTTCTGCTCTAAAGGCGTCTGGTATTCAAACCGTCATGCTCACTGGTGATGCTAAGCAAGTCGGAACGGCGGTCGCTAAGCAAATTGGCATTGATGAAGTACATGCAGAATTATTACCGCAGGACAAAGTAACGAAATTAGAAGAAATTGATCAGAAAAAAGCGCCTCAAGAAAAGCTATTATTTGTTGGGGACGGCATTAATGATACACCGGTATTAGCAAGAGCGGACATAGGAATTGCAATGGGCGGGCTTGGTTCAGATGCAGCTGTCGAAGCGGCTGATATCGTCATCATGACGGACCAGCCATCAAAGGTAGCAGAAGCCATCGCTGTCGCAAAACGAACAAGAAGGATTGTTTGGCAGAATATTGCATTTGCCCTTGGTGTCAAAGGCGTTTTCCTATTACTCGGAGCATTCGGAATTGCGACGATGTGGGAAGCCGTCTTCTCGGATGTCGGTGTCACCGTACTCGCTGTTTTAAATGCGATGAGGGTCATGAAATAAAATTGTAAGGAAAATTTCATGAATACCATCTTTCATAATGGACCCCCTCTTGTTAAAATAGAAGAAGTTGGATAATGGCATTTTTCTAAGCTATTATCCTTTTTCTTTTTTAAAAGGAATGAAAAAGATAAGGTAGGTGCTTATGTGAGTAAGAAAAATAATCAATCTTCATCCATTAAATTTGCTGTCATTTTAACCATCATCGCAGCTCTTCTCATCGGTATATTTGTTGTGATTGGAAACAAGAACAGCCAAGAAGCACAAACAGTTGACAGTAAGCCTTCGATTAAAGGACAGCCTGTCATAGGAGACAAAGATGCGGCGGTGCAAATTGTCGAGTTTGGGGACTACAAATGTCCGTCATGTAAATCATTCGAAACAGACATTTTCCCAAAACTGAAAGCAGACTACATAGATAAAGGCGATGTATCATTTTCATTTATTAACTTGCCACTGCCTGTTCATGGAGATGGCGCAGTGTTAGCAGCACTAGCTTCTGAAGAAGTATGGAAAGAAGATCCAAAAAACTTCTGGGCATTCCATGAAGCTGTCTATCAAGCACAGCCAGATAGTGAAGCAGAATGGGTTACGCCTGCTAAGCTGACTGAATTAGCGAAAAAGACAACAAAAATTGATACGGACAAACTCAAAGATAACCTATCAAAGAAAACGTATCAGCCGCAGCTGAACACAGACGATCAGCTTGTGAACAAATACAAAGTGAATTCAACACCAACGATTTTCATTAACAATAAACAAGTCCAAAACTTCTATGACTATGATGAAATCAAAGAATTAATTGATCAAGAGCTTAAAGGGAAGAAATCATGAAGAATAAGCTTATTTACTTGTACAGTGCTTGGATTGTCTCGATCGTTGCGACGATGAGCAGCCTGTATTTAAGTGAAATCAAAAAGTTTATTCCATGCGATATGTGCTGGTTCCAGCGTATTTTCATGTACCCGCTCGTGCTTTTACTTGGAATTGCTACGTTCCGGGGTGATGTCAAAGTGAAGTATTACGTACTGCCATTAGCTGTAATCGGTGCTGGCTTTTCCATCTATCATTATATGGAACAAAAGATCCCAGGCTTTGCGTCGATTCGCCCTTGCCTCAGCGGCATTCCTTGTTCTGTTGATTATTTGAACTGGTTTGGTTTTATCACCATTCCGCTATTAGCACTTATTGCATTTATTCTGATTATCATCAGTATGCTGCTGTTAAATGCAAAAGAAGATTGAGAGATAGCCTGCTTTTTAGCGGGCTATTTTTTTATTTTTGTAAAAAGATAAAATTTAAAGAAAATTTGTATTGCTTTTCGCTTATGTCAGATATACATTAAGGGAGTAGTGTTAGATGATCAGATCATGTAAGGAGATAAGCGGAAAATGGCATGGGAAGTCTTAAGTATCATTGGTATTATCGCGTTCGCCATTAGTGGTGCGATAGTGGCAATGGAGGAAGAGTACGATATTCTTGGTGTGTACATTTTAGGGATTGTGACAGCATTTGGCGGTGGAGCGATTCGGAATCTATTAATCGGTCTTCCGGTGTCTGCTTTATGGTCACAGGGCAAGATGTTTACCATTGCTCTTGTATCCATTACGATTGTGTTTCTTTTTCCAAAGCTTTTGCTCAAGCACTGGAGCACATGGGGGAATTTCTCGGATGCGATTGGCTTAGCAGCGTTTGCGATTCAAGGTGCATTATTTGCTGTGCAAAGAGAGCTTCCGCTCAGTGCGGTCATTGTGGCAGCCATTCTGACTGGAAGCGGTGGCGGAATTGTGCGTGATTTATTGGCAGGGCGAAAGCCACTTGTGCTAAAAGCAGAGATTTACGCAGTCTGGGCAGCACTTGGCGGCTTACTCGTAGGACTCGGTTTAGCACAAGGAGAGATTGCTTTGTATTTGCTGTTTCTCATCCTCGTCGTATGCAGGGTTTGTTCCTACCTATTCAAATGGCGGCTTCCCGCTAGGTCTTATTTTTTAAATAAAGGGTAAAACGAGAAAAGAGCGATTTCGCTCTTTTTTTTGTGTTTGAAACGAGCTGGATGTCAGCAGGTAATGGAGTTTTCGTGTAAAATAAAAGCAGGGTCTTTTGTTCATCATTGGAACAATACATATGATGAAAATTTTGTCAGCTGGCTGAATATCTGGATTCAGCCTTTTTTTGCCTAGATGGATTGTTATGTGTTGGTTTCACATTTTGCGGAATACTAAAGAAGCTTCTATGATCGGACGGATGAATCAACTCGAAATGAACACATCTTTGCATGTAAGCAAAACTTGACGAAAAAATTAAAATAGGAGGGACACGTACTAGTGGAGATTTTTTTGGCAGTGCTCGTACTACTTGCACTCATTGCATCATCTAATATTATCAATCGTTTTGTCCCCTTTATTCCAGTCCCGTTAATTCAAGTGGGCTTAGGAATACTGGTGGCAGCTTTTCCTTCAGGTTTACATATTTCTTTAAATCCTGAACTATTCTTCGTTTTATTCATTGCGCCGCTGTTATTTAATGACGGGAAGCGTACCCCAAGGGATGAGCTGTGGAAATTAAGAGCGCCGATTCTTCTGTTAGCCCTAGGGTTAGTCTTTGCGACAGTCATTGTCGCGGGATATACCATCCATTGGATGATCCCAAGCATACCACTTCCAGCCGCATTTGCGCTTGCAGCGATTTTATCACCGACAGATGTGGTAGCAGTCAGTGCTCTTTCCAGCCGTGTGAACATGCCAAAGGGCATCATGAGACTGCTGGAAGGCGAGGGATTGATGAACGATGCATCAGGACTTGTCGCCTTTAAATTTGCCATTGCAGCAACAGTAACTGGCGCTTTTTCAATTGCTGAGGCATCCTTTAGCTTTGTCCTGATTGCCGCAGGTGGTCTATTGACTGGATTTATTCTATCCTTTTTTATCATTCGTTTTCGCTATTTTCTCCGCCGTTTAGGAATGGACGATGTCACGATGCATATCATTCTGCAAATCCTTACACCATTTGTCATCTATTTAGCAGCTGAAGAAATTGGTGTATCCGGTATTTTAGCGGTTGTTGCTGGCGGTGTGACACATGCCATTGAGCAGGATCGAATGGAAGCAAATTTAGCCAAACTGCAAATTGCTTCATCAAACACATGGAATATTATTTTATTTATTTTAAACGGACTTGTTTTCGTTATTCTTGGATTGCAGATTCCGGATGTATCGACAGTGATTTTCCAGGATGAAGCGTTTAATAATATGCAGGTCATCAGTTACATCTTAATCATCACGCTATGTCTCATGATCCTGAGATTCTTATGGGTATGGCTCTTCTGGGCAGGTAACTGGAGTGTAACGAAAAAGCAGAATGTGAAAAAACCGAAGCTGCGTGCTTCGATGCTGATGACATTCTCTGGTGTTCGTGGTGCTGTCACTTTAGCTGGTGCCTTCTCAATCCCATTTACGCTTGCGGACGGATCACCATTCCCCGAGCGGCATTTGATTATTTTCCTCGCAGCAGGCGTCATTTTATGTACACTCATTTTAGCTAGTGTATTATTGCCTCTTTTATCTGAGAAAAAAGACAAACAAATTGCCGTGGATTTGGATACAAAGGTTCAGCATGCGAAACGGAAGCTGCTGAGAAGTGCCATTAAAACCTTAAGAGAAGGAATGAATGAAGACAACAGGGAAGTGTCTCTAGCACTCATTAATGATTACCGAATGAAGCTGCGTAATATCCAGCGTGAGCCGTACCAATTCGGGATGAGAAGACAGGAACGAAAAATTAGATTGCATGGAATTAAAGCAGAACAAATGAAGCTTCAGCAATTAATTGATGAAGAGAAATTAGATAAAGAAGAAGCCTATGAGCTACAGGAGAGATTTCATGAGCTGGAAATGCTGTATTCAAACTCCTTCAAAATTCGTTTTTCAAAAGTGAAGTTCCTGCGCTTGCTTCAATGGCTCCAATTATGGCGACCGAATCAGCTCGTTTCCAGCGGTATTTTAGAAAACGAAGACTCGTACAAGCAAATCCGTAAGAAAACGGCAGAGGCTGCTGTGGACTCGATCAAACAGCATATGACCGATGAAAATAAACAAACATGTCACCAAGTGATTGGCTTTTACAACCAAGTCATTTATCGATGTGAACACGGTCCAAGCTTCTTTCAGCAAAAAGACCGTTCGTTTGACCGGAAGAAAAAAGAGCTTAACTTCCAAGCTGTACAGACGATTCGAAATGAAATTCAAACTTTGTATGAAAATGGTGAAATCAATCGTGATATTGCCCATCATCTAAGGGAGTATATCAATGATATGGAAGCTGTTCTCCTGACCAACACGTAATGTTGTTATCTTTTTCCCTATGTTTTATGATGAAGAAAGAGAACAAGCAGGGGGAGATCAATGATGGCGTATTATGGAGCAATTGAAGCTGGCGGTACAAAGTTTTGTTGTGCAATTGGCAATGAGCACGGGGACATTCTCGAAGAAATGACAATTCCTACAGAGCACCCAGAAAAAACATTACAAAAGCTCATGCCATTTTTCGAGCAGCATGACATTGAAGCATTAGGGGTCGGCTCCTTTGGACCGATTTGTGTCCAAAAGGACGACCCTTCTTACGGTTATATCATGAACACGCCGAAAGTAGGGTGGAAGCATTACCCGTTCATTCCAGAGCTAGAGAAGCAATTAGAAGTCCCAGTAGCTTTTACAACAGATGTAAATGCGGCAGCCTTAGGTGAATTAACAAAAGGAGCAGCCAAAGGGCTGAATAGTTGTTTGTATATCACGGTCGGTACGGGTATCGGTGCTGGCGCTGTTGTAAAAAACGAGCTTCTTCATGGTCATTCGCACCCAGAAATGGGGCACATCCTTGTCAGGCAGCATGAATCAGACGTGTTTGAAGGAGTCTGCCCAGCGCATGGGACGTGTTTAGAAGGACTGGCAGCTGGACCAGCGATTGAGAAAAGATGGGGGAAATCTGCTAAAGAGCTTACGGAGGAAGAATCAGTTTGGGCACTTGAAGCCGACTATTTGGCGCAGGCGCTGATGCAGTACTCGCTTATTTTAAGCCCAGAGCGCATCATTATGGGCGGGGGCGTCATGAAGCAAAAACAACTGTTTCCACTAATTCGAGAGAAGCTTGCTGCTTATCTCAATGATTATGTAGACCTGCCGCCGCTTGATTCATATATTGTCTCTCCTGGACTTGAAGACAAGGCCGGCATGACAGGTGCTTTGCTGTTAGCCATCGAAGCGAAGAAAAACGCCTGATAATAGAGTTTTAATGGACAACGTGAGATAATGAAAAAGATGGAATCTATGAAAAAGGTGGTTGTTAAAATGGTTAAAAGCTTGAATGATACCGTAACACTGAATAACGGAGTGGAAATGCCTTGGTTTGGTTTAGGTGTATTCAAAGTGGAGGACGGCAATCAAGTGGTAGATGCCGTAAAAGCAGCCATACGCAACGGATACCGCAGTATTGATACGGCTGCCGTTTATAAAAATGAGACAGGCGTAGGCAAAGCAATTAAAGAATCTGGCGTGAAACGAGAAGATTTGTTCATTACGTCTAAAGTATGGAATACGGATCAAGGCTATGATAAAGCGCTGGCTGCATTTGACGCAAGCTTGAATCGATTAGGTCTTGATTACTTAGACCTCTATTTGATTCATTGGCCTGGCCCAAATGCAGAAACATTTAAAGACACATGGCGTGCGCTTGAGAAGCTTTACAAGGATGGGAAAGTGAGAGCCATTGGCGTCAGCAACTTCTACATTCAGCATTTAGAAGAGCTATTAAAAGATGCTGAGGTTGTTCCAGCCGTGAACCAAGTTGAATTTCATCCGAAACTGACACTTGTCGAACTACGTCAATACGCAAAAGAAAAAGGCATTCAAATTGAAGCATGGTCTCCGCTCATGCAAGGAAAGCTATTAGATCATGACGTATTAAAGGACATGGCTGCACGCTACAACAAATCTGTTGCACAGGTCATCCTGCGCTGGGATCTGCAAAGCGGTGTCGTGACGATTCCAAAATCAATCAACGAAGAACGCATTAAACAAAATGCAGATATTTTTGATTTCGAACTTTCAAAAGAAGACATGGAAAAAATCGATGCATTAAACAATAACGAGCGTGTCGGCTCGAATCCAGAGACGATGACGGTTGGGTTTGAATAAATGAAAAAATCCTCTTTCTCACGTGAGAAAGGGGATTTTTTTACGTACTACTTCTACGCACAGCCAAAAGCATAATAAAAGATAAGATCACAATACAGATCGTCCACGCCCAAGCAAGCTCCATGCGTCCAGAATCAATCGCCACATAGATAGCGGTTGGGAGTGTTTGGGTTTTTCCTGGGATGTTGCCGGCAAACATTAAGGTCGCCCCGAATTCTCCAAGGGCTCTTGCAAAGCTAAGGATGCTGCCTGACAAGAGGGAAGGCAGGGCAAGTGGTACGGTGATATAGGCAAAGACTTGGAAGGAATGAGCACCATCTACTTTTGCAGCCCCTTCAATATCTGACTCAATTGTAGAAAAGCCCGCCTTTGCTGATTGATACATGAGCGGGAATGCCACGACTGTCGAAGCAATAACCGCCGCCCACCATGTGAAAATGACCGGCTGATGGAAGATCCATTCAATCGCGCCCCCTATTACACTATGCTTTCCGAATACGACGAGCAATAAAAAGCCAACGACTGTTGGCGGGAGAACGAGCGGCATCATCAGGAGCGTTTCCACAATCATTTTCCCTTTAAAAGTTGTTCGCGCCATCCAGAAGCCAATTGTTGTGCCAAAAACTGTGGCCAACAGCCCGCTGACGATAGCCACTTGCACGGACAGCCAAATGGGTGATAGAAAGTCTTCAGTCAGCATAGGCATTACGACACTTGAAAGCCGTATTTCTTAAAAATGGATGTGGCTTTATCAGATTGAAGAAATTGAAAAAAGGCTTTGGCTTCCGTAAGATGATTTGTCCCTTTGACAATCCCTACTGGATATATAACCGGGGAGTGCATGTCCGAATTTGCTTCAGCTGCAATCTTTACTTTTTTAGAAACGAGGGCGTCTGTTTTATACACAACACCTGCTTCGACATTTCCAGTTTCAACGTAGCTTAAAACTTGCCGTACATCTTTGGCATAGACAGCATTCTTTTTCACTTGATCCCATATATTCAGTTTTGTGAAAATCTCTTTGCCATATGTACCAGCAGGAACCGATTCAGGTGTGCCAAGAGCGATCTTTCCTTTTACGTGCTGGACGTCTTGAAAGCTTTTAATAGAGGAAGAGCCATCTTTTGGCACAATAAGGACTAGCTCATTTTGTATGGCGTCCTTGATATATTCTCGGTCAATGTCTCCAGATTGAACAAGTTTATTGAAGGGCTCTTCAGCTGCTGAGAAAAAGAGATCCGCTTTTGCTCCTTGAGCGATTTGCTGCTTCAATGCGCCGGATGATCCGAAGTTATTCGTTAATGTCACATGTGGATGCTGTTTGTGAAAGGAGACTTCAATTTCCTTTAGTGCATCCTGAAGACTTGCCGCTGCTGAAATCACAAGCTCTGTTTTTTTATTCGAATTAGATGGCTTCATCTCTGTTTGGCATCCACTCAGAAGCAAACATATGGAGATGAAGGCTAAGAATATATACTTCATGTTCACACCTCTTATCATTCAATATCATGTAGTTCCCTTTATTATAAGCAAACTTATTTGAGCATTCATAGGCTTTCAATAAAAAGAGAAAAGAAAAAGCCGCCAAATGGCGACTTTCAGCGTGACGACTAAGGAGATCGTTTTATCCTGTTTACTGCTGATAAAAACGCAGCAAATTCCCATTGATCACCTTGTCTGATAAGGAGAGCTCTTTATTGGCTTTTTCGATATAAGGCTGACATACCTCATCCTGCTTCACGGGTTCTTTTGTTTTTTGATCATAGCAGGTGTTCTTTGTATAGAGATAATCATCTGTAATAAAGTTACCGTTTCTCAATACAGCGAAAGGCGTCCGTTCATTTGAAAATAAATCATTGCCGAATTGAATGGAATCCTTCGTTTCAATCCCTAGTAAGTGAAGAAGTGTCGGCTTGACGTCCATTTGACCAGCTGTTTCAGAAATCGTCTGCGGTGCTTGGTCCGTGACACCAGGAATGTAAATCAAAAACGGAACACGCTGCAGTTTGACCGCATCAAACGGTGTGATTTCCTCTTGATTGAGCAGCTGTGCCATTGCCTCATGATGTGCCTCAGAGATGCCATAATGGTCACCCATGAGGACAAACATCGTATTGTTATACAATCCTTCTTCTTTCATACGGTCAAAAAACATCTTAATCGCTTCATCTTGATAGCGGACGGTCGTCACATAGCGGTTTAAAATGGTACTGGACGAATCATATTCATCAATAAACTGATCCTTCGGGTCAATTTCAAATGGAAAATGATTGGTCAAAGTAATGAACGTACTGTAATAAGGCTGCTTCAACTTTTTTAAATAATCAATGGATTGATCAAAGAAGTCGATATCCTTTAAGCCCCAGCCAGTGGAATTCCGTTCATTGACATGATATGAATCGACATCATAAAAACGATCAATTCCTAGAGATTCATACATTACATCACGATTCCAAAACGTTTTATTATTCGCATGAAATTGGACGGATTGATAGTTTTCCTTTTTCAACTGCTTGTATAACGTATCATATTCATTATCACTCGCTGTGAAAAAGACAGCGCCGCTGCTAGAAGGGTAGAGGGAATTCGCGACAATAAACTCTGAATCGGACGTCTTCCCCTGCTCTGTCTGCTGATAAAATTCATCAAAATAAAAACTCTTTTTAGCCAATTGATTTAAAAAGGGAGTGATATATTGTCCATTTACCTTTTGATTCATGACAAATTGCTGCGTCGATTCAAGTGAAATGAACACAACGTTCTTGCCTTTAGCAAGTCCGAAGTACTCTTCGTTTGGTGCGCTGTAATCAGCCTTTGTGTAGTTTGCTACAGTAGAAAGAGTATCTTCATCTGCAAAAGCCTTTTGTCCAATGCGTGCCGTTTGGGCAGCACCGTCGTAAAGATGGAATTGGAATAGCCCGAGGTTTCTGACAATGACTTCACGATCATAAGAGCTTGTCAGAAATCGAGGGTGATCCATCATAGCTGAGCTGACATGAAACAATAGGAAGCTGCAGCAGATCGCATAATATGTTTTGATCGTCTTGTATGACGCTTTTGGGGCTAATGGTTTGCGCTTGAGCAGCCAAGCAAGTACGACAAAATCAACGAGCATCAGCACAAAGAGCGGGTGGAATAATTCCGTCATACTGCTGCCCATATCTCCCATGTTCTTCGCTTGGAATAGCACGGGAATGGTAATGAAATCAATGTAAAAACCATAAAAGATCGTATTCGATATAAGAATCGCCGTAAGAATAAAATTTGCAGTCAATAAAAAAACCTTTTGTTTGGTTTCATTTAAAAAAAGAGCTATCCCAAACAAAGGGAGTAGAAAGCTAAGTGGATTGATCAAAAGCAGCCATTCATGAAACAGATTGGCCGTTCGTATGTGAAAACCTAGTTGATAAATGATGTATGTTTTCATCCACATGAAGAGGATGGAATACACTAAAAACCAGTGATTTTTGAAAAACGCTTTCATTTATGTATCTCCTCATCATTCTGTATTCAGCTGCAAGGCAAAAACACTTATCTTAAACCTACTAAAAAAATGAGGAATGATCAATTCATATCTTATCTTTTTCGCAAAACTCTTTTTTATTCTGTTAGAACTGGATGGGGATAGATATGCCGCAGATGACGGCGATGTAATAGCAGGTGACGACAGTGAGAGCAGCTAGTACGACTTGTTCTCCTGTGCTGCCTGTTTTGACATAGAAGGGGAGACGCACTTTAATGGAAGCTGGAAATAAAAATTTAATGCCGTTCACTGTTCCAGCATCAAGGATAAGGTGGCTCGCCATTCCAACTAGTAAACCGATACTTAGGCTGTCATTTGGAATGTATGTTGTCGCAAGAAAATAAATGATCAGCAGAAATAATAAACTGTGAGTGAACGTGCGATGACCGAATACGCTGCTGATCAGTGCCGAGAGCAGCGGAAATTTTCTACCGATTTTACTTTTTGTATGGCAAAGATCGGGGATCAAAGCACCTGCTGATCCAGCTGCAGCCATGATGACTGGGTCGAATCCGTAGTAGTAGGCGACGGCTGTTGAGGCGGCGATTCCGCCCATAATGTGTGTTTTTCCTGTCATGATGCGTACTCCTGTTCTGTTTTTTGTTCAAGTCCTCACTATATCAAGGGTGAATTCATTCAGCAAGACTTATTTCTAAAGAAAAAGAGGGCAAAAGGGTTGGCTGATTGGAAAAACATTCTATAATAAGGGGGAAGTCATGTTGATACTAACGATAAGGATGCGATTCGGATGGGTAATGCAGACATTTTAAAAGAAATTGTTCTTGTACATTATGAAGTCAGCCGTAAATTAAACCGCAAGTTACTTGAGTTAGAAAAAGACATCACGCCTCCGCAGATATATGCTCTTTCTATTTTGATACAAGGCAAAGTATCACATGCCGAAGAGCTGAAACAAAGACTCTCTTTAAACCCAGGTGCAGCCTCCATTGCACTCAATAAATTATGTGAGCAGGGCTATATTCAGAGAGAACGGGACAAAGACGACCCCTCGCTCGTCCGATTAGAAGCCACCGAAAAAGGGCAGGTGATTTATGAAAAGCACACACGTCTTTTCGGAAAGGTGATTCAGCATATGATGTCAGACTTCACAAAGGAAGACTTAAAGACCTATTTGACGTATCTGCAAAAAATGAGACAGACCTTTCATGATGATTGAGCCTTTCCACTTTGTATAATGCGGCGCACTGTAGCACAAATTAAACAGGCAACCGCATTTTATGAAAAGGGAGGAAACAGCGATGTCATTTTTCCAAAAGGATAAAAAGGCGAAAAGCGAGAAAGACCACAAGCAAGTAGATCAGCTGTTAGAAGAAGCAAGCAAAGAGCTAGCAGGCGATCCGCTTCAGGAAGCTGTACAAAAGAAGAAAAACAACGATCAATAAACAGGTACAGGGCAGAGAAAAGGATCTCTGCCCTTTTTCTATGTTTTTCCCTTTGACAGAAGTGAGAATGTTTGATAACCTTCGTGTAGTAAAAATGAATAGAAATCCTCACGCTATGTCTCAGTGAGGTAGAGGTTGCGCGGATGATGAGTCACTCATGGGAGAGATGGAATCGAAGAACATGAGAAAAAAGGCATCAGCGCCGAAGTGTAGAGAGAGCTCCAACTTTCTTTATGCTGGGTCTGCATTGAATAAATGCAGGACTGCCACGTCTTTGAAGCGTGGAGGGCTATCCGGAGATCAAGGTGTATGTTTTGAAAAGCATGGACTGTTGTTCAGGCTTTTTTTTATGTTCTGAGTACCGAAGATAAGGGTATGCTGTTAAGAAAGTGGACCCATGAGGAACATAAAGAATACAAGTCATTGCTTCACAAATATATCAATGAAGATACTGCCGGGTCTGGTCCGAAGTGAATATAACGGAGGTACGGAAATGGAACAGACAAAAAAATGGGGTTTTTGGTTATTGACGGCTTTTGTCGTCGGAAATATGGTAGGTTCAGGCATCTTTATGCTGCCAAGTACGCTTGCCCAGCATGCGAGTCCTTTAGGTGTGACGATGGCATGGCTTGTTACAGGTGGCGGTGTGCTGATGATTGCACTTGTTTTTGGGCATTTGTCCATTCATAAGCCGCAGCTAACGGCAGGACCACAAAGTTATGCAAGAGCACTTTTTAACGATCCGAAAAAGGGGAAAGCGGCCGGTTTTACAATGGTTTGGGGATATTGGGTAGCAAGCTGGATTAGTAATGTCGCGATTATTACGAGTCTTGCCGGTTATTTAACGACATTTTTCCCAATTCTCACAGTGAAGACGGAGATTTTCACCTTTGGTAAAGAAGCGATCACACTTGGTCAGCTGACAACGTTTATTGTATGTACCATTCTTCTTTGGGGAACACATACGATCTTAATTACAAGCTTAAGTGCTGCAAGTAAATTAAACTTTATTACGACCTTTTCAAAGGTACTTGGATTCGTCCTTTTTATTGTTGCGGGATTATTTGCATTCCAAACGGCATTATTTGAACATTATTACTTCCCAGTTGCAGCAGAAGGCGAAGGAATGCTCGGACTTGGAGGCCAAATTCATCATGCGGCCATTTCCACTCTATGGGCATTTATTGGCATCGAATCTGCTGTCATTTTATCAGGAAGAGCGTCCTCGCAGCGCGATGTGAAACGTGCAACGATTACAGGTCTTTTAATTGCACTTTCTATCTACATGATTATTACTTTGATTACAATGGGCGTCCTGCCACACGATCAGTTGCAAGGCTCAGATAAACCATTCGTAGACGTGCTTCAGCTTATTATTGGACCGGCTGGTGGAATTGTGATGGCATTGCTTGCGATTATTTGTTTATTTGGCTCGATGCTTGGCTGGATCTTACTTGGTTCAGAAGTACCATACCAAGCAGCAAAGGCTGGCGATTTCCCGGCAGTATTTGCAAAAACAAACAAAAAAGGCAGTCCTGTTTTTGCTTTAACGGTTACAAATATCATGTCACAGCTGTTTATTTTCTCAGTGATGTCTCGTACGATTAATGAAGCTTTTACCTTTTTAACGACATCAGCGACACTTGCGTATCTCATTCCGTATATTGTGTCTTCGATCTATAGCTTTAAAGTCATCATGCAAGGTGACACGTATGATCTTCAAAAAGGGAAGCGAACAAGAGACGGAATCATTGCGCTTGTTGCGATGGGGTATTCCGCTTGGGTCATTATTTCAGGAACAGCTGATTTGAAAACATTTGGACTTGGCATCGGTCTGTTCTTAGTAGGTATTTTGCTTTATCCATTCATGTCAAAAGGATTTGCCAAAGGAACGGAATAAGGGAAACGTTTCTCCACATATGGAGAAACGTTTTTTTATGATGCAGATGTTAATCGGTCCACAATAAACTCAAGCTGTCCTTCTAATGAAACTGGGTCATTAAAGAAGTAACCGACAGGGTCGATTTCAAATACGTGTTTATTTTGTACAGCAGGAAGTGATGCCCAAATGCTGCTTTCATACACCTGGTCTCCTTTACTTTTTGACCCGCTCCATGGACTAGTGAAAATATAGTCGCCTGCGTATTCTGGCAGCTTTTCAAGGGAAATGTTTGCATAGCCGACGCCGCTGTCGATGGCATCTTTTTTAACTGCCTTTGGCGCACGTAATTTCAGCTCATCATAAATAATTTCGCCTCCGCGTGCAAAGGTGTTTCCAAAGATATAGATCCCTTTATCAAAAGGTGACACGATTGAAACGGTTTTACTGCCGACCGCTTTTGTTACTTTAGGCTTTACCTCATCTATTTTGGCATCCCATTTTTTGATCCATTCTGCTGCTTTTTTCGGTGTACCTGTCATTTTACCGAATTCTTTTAGTTGATCTTTAAAGGAATATTGATTGTATTTAATGGCAACGGTTGGCGCAATTTTTTTGTATTGATCAAATTTCTCGTCTTCTCCCCAAGCAATAATCATATCTGGCTTCAAAGCGGCGACCTTTTCGACAGAAGGGGTTGTTCCAAGGTTTTTGACACCATCCGTTTTGCCTTTATAGAAAGGGTTTTTAAAGATGGGTGCCGTTGCAGCAATTGGCGTCTTGCCAAGTGTCACGAGGTCACCGTAGTAGCTTTCTGCCAGAAGCACAATTCGTTTTGGATCTTTAGGGAGTTTGACTTCACCTTTTACATCCTGATAGGTGATTGTGTCATCCTGGTTGGCGCCAGATTTTTTATTTGAAGTGCTGCCGCAAGCAGCTGTAAAAAGCATGAGAATGGCTAAGGATATCAAAAGAAATCCAGATCGGTTTTTCACAAAGATTCTCTCCTATTCACTCATATATGATAATGATTATCAATTTCAATTATATCGTAACATGATGGAATGAAAAATGCATCGGCTATTTTAGGGCCTAAAGAAAAATGGTGAATTTCTCCCGGTTTTTTGATGAAAATAAAGAAAATGTTCAGAACAATGATTTCAAAAAGAAAAGAAAGTGATATACTAGACTTCGAGATTGATAATCATTATCACTAATGAGGAATAGATTTGAACGGAAAGGAAGAGACTGGTTTTGGGCTCACAATCGAATAAACAGCTGCCGGCCAAAGACGATGCAATGGATATTGTCACGAAACCCTTTGGAACAGCAGTTGTTGTCATCATAGGAATTATCGCTTTAGCATTTGGTCTTTTTTTATCGGTATCATTAGGAGCAGCAAATATTCATCTTCACACGGTATGGGAAGCCATTTTTCAATTTGATCAAGAGCAAACTTCACATCAAATCATCCGGGAATTGAGGCTGCCGCGTACAGTTGGGGCTGCACTCGTCGGTGCCTTTTTAGCCGTATCGGGAGCTATTATGCAAGGCATGACAAGAAATGCGCTTGCGTCTCCTGAAATTATGGGTGTGACAAATGGCTCTGCATTTGCGATTGCCATTGCGTTTGCTTTTTTCCCAGGACAATCTTCTTTTACATTAATTCTTTGGTCATTTGTTGGTGCGGCACTCGCTGCCTCTATTGTGTTTGGTGTCGGTACTCTTTCAAAAGGTGGATTGACCCCAGTGAAGCTCGCACTAGCTGGTACGGCTGTTGGGGCACTTTTAAGCTCCATCTCCTCAGCAATTGCCATCCGGTTTGACGTCGCTCAAGACATGAGCTTTTGGTATGCTGGCGGCGTGGCTGGTGTGAATTGGAGCAATATTAAGGTCATCATTCCAGTTGCGGTTGCGGGGCTGATCATCGCAATGATTCTTGCCCGCTCGATCACTGTTCTCAGCTTAGGTGATGAATTGGCAAAAGGGCTTGGACAGTACACGAAAACTGTCAAGGTACTTGGAATATTGGTCGTCATTCTTCTAACAGGTGCTGCTGTCTCAGTGGCCGGTACTATTGGCTTTATCGGGCTTGTGATTCCTCATGTCACTCGTTTCTTGGTCGGAGTTGACTATCGATGGATTATCCCATGCTCAGCTATTTTAGGGGCGGTTCTGTTAATTTATGCAGACATTGCTGCAAGGCTGGTCAATGCCCCATTTGAAACGCCAGTCGGTGCCATTACTGCAATTATAGGCGTTCCTTTCTTCTTATATTTAGCTAGACGTGAAAGGAGCGGGATTTAGATGGAAATGGTGCAGCAGGCAAAGAAAAAGAAATACAAACGAACGATGCTCATGATCTTTTTGGCGATCGTGGCTGTGTTCCTTATTAGTTTAAATACCGGAGAAATTCGCATTTCTCCGATGGATACATTGAAAACATTTTTTGGATTCGGAAGTGAAATGGATGAGCTTGTATTATTCGAGTTCAGACTTCCAAGAATGGTCATCGCTTTACTTGTTGGCGCTTCTATCGCTGTATCAGGAGCGATTTGGCAAGGTGTTTCTCAAAACGGTTTAGCCGATCCAGGCATTCTTGGTGTCAATGCGGGCGCAGGCTTTGCAGTGGTTTTGTTTATTTTTGCTTTCCAAGGTACGATGTCAAACCTAGGTGATTTTACGATCTTTGTACTGCCGCTCTTCGCTTTTGTAGGTGCAGGCTTTGCTGCATTTCTCATCTATGTGTTAGCGTGGAAAAAAGGCATCACACCTGTTCGATTGATTTTAACGGGTATTGGCGTGAATGCTGCGTTTTCAGCAGCAATTGTGGTTATTCAATTAAAAATGAGCCCAAATGATTTTAACCAAGCCATCGTGTGGTTATCAGGAAGCATTTGGGGATCGAGCTGGACGTATGTCCTATCAGTTCTGCCATGGATGCTTATTTTCCTTGTGTTAGCGTTTGTGAGAGCACGTTACTTAAATATCATGAATTTAGGTGACCAGCTTTCCTACGGCTTAGGGATCTCGGTTCATACAGAAAGAAGCTTTTTTATGCTGATTGCTGTTGCATTAGCAGGTGCTAGTGTCGCTGTTGCAGGTAGTATCTCGTTCTTAGGGTTAGCCGCACCGCACTTGGCGAGAAAGCTTGTTGGACCAAAGCATCAAGGAATGATACCAGCCTCCGCGTTGATTGGCGCATTGTTATTATTACTGGCAGATACACTTGGCCGCGTCATACTTGCACCATCAGAGGTGCCAGTTGGTCTTGTCGTTTCGGCTTTAGGCGCACCTTACTTCATTTACTTATTGATGAAAACGAACTAAGAAGGAAGGAGAGTACAACATATGAAATCGCTCGAAACAGAAAAGCTTTGTATTGGCTATAATGACCGTTTGATTGTAGACGATTTAAATATCAGTATCCCAAAAGGCAAGGTGACGACATTGATTGGACCGAATGGGTGCGGAAAATCAACGATTTTAAAAACAATGTCCCGTATCATGAAGTCCAATCAAGGCGTTGTTTACTTAAATGGTCAGGCTATTCATCAAACGCCTACAAAAGAAATTTCAAAACAAATGGCGATCTTACCGCAAACGCCCGAAGCACCAAGTGGACTGACAGTGTATGAGCTGGTGTCATATGGACGTTTCCCACATCAAAATGGATTTGGACGCTTATCAAATGAAGATAAACGAATCATCAGATGGGCACTTGAAGAAACGGGTATGATTGCTTTTCATGACCGGCCAATTGAAGCACTTTCTGGTGGACAGCGTCAGCGTGTATGGATTGCGATGGCACTTGCCCAGGAAACAGAACTGCTTCTATTGGATGAGCCGACGACGTATTTGGACCTTGCACATCAGCTCGAGATTCTTCAGTTGCTAGAACGGTTAAACAGAGAGCAGGGACGAACTGTGTTGATGGTCATTCATGATTTGAATCATGCGGCACGTTTTTCTCATTACATGATTGCCCTCAATCAAGGAAAAGTCATCAAAGATGGGACGCCTCATGAGGTCATGACCAAAGAAGTGCTTGGTCAGGTATTCCACATTGATGCAGAAATCGTACTTGACCCTAGAACGAATAAGCCGATCTGTTTAACATATGACTTAATGAATCATGAAAGAAAGCTAGAAGCTGTGAATGGATAATAGAAGTAAAAGGAACTCGGTGGAATAGCCGAGTTTTTTTGCGTCTCTGAAACTTCCTAGTGCTGCCATTTTCTCCAGTTGATATTTTTTCGCTTTTATGCAGAAAAGAGGTACTTTTTTACTTTAGACAATGGTAATATACGGTTAGAGATCATAGCTAGAAAGGAAAGAGATGCGTGGAAACAGCAAAAATATTGATTGCAGATGACGAAGAAGCAATTGTAAAAATGGTTGAACGCGTATTAAAAAAAGAAGGATTCAAGCATATTTATAAAGCCTACCATGCAGATGAAGCATTAGATGTTGTCAAAAACGAGGACATCCACCTTTTACTTCTAGATGTGATGATGCCCGGTAAGTCTGGTTTTGATGTTCTTCCTGAAATGAGAAAATATACGAAAGCGCCCATTTTCTATTTAACCGCAAGAACGTCTGATGTAGATAAACTGACCGGCTTTGCTCAAGGAGCAGATGATTACATCACAAAGCCATTTAACCCGCTAGAGCTAGTGGCTAGAATTAAGGCTCACTTAAACCGAACATATATCTCTTTAAAGGAAGACCATGATGAGGCTCAAAGTCAATACGAATATGCCCATTTCTCTTATCATCCTCATTCAGCCGAATTGAAAGTAAGAGGAGAGGTGACTGCATGCTCAGCTCAGCTGCTTTCCTTGCTGAAGTACTTTTGTGATCATCCGAATGTGGTTCTTTCAAAAGATCAAATCTATGAGAAAGTATGGGGCGTCCCATCATATGGTGATAACAACACCGTGATGGTTCATATCCGAAAGCTGAGAGAAAAGATCGAGCTAGATCCGAGTCAGCCAGAATATATTGTGACGATCCGTGGTATGGGCTATAAATTTATACCGCACCCAGCAAAGGTTCTTAAATAATTTATGAATCTACGAGCAAAACTCTTCTTTCACTTTGTCGGACAAATGTTTATTGTGATTGCCATTTTGATCATCGGAAATACGTTCTCTGATAATTTATATTTAAAAAAATACTACGAGAACATGGCTGAAACCGGTTTAACAAAAGCTGATGGAGATACACTCATGAGCTGGCTTTATTTTAATGAGGATGGAAAAATGGAAGCCGATGATCAGCTGAAACAAGCAGTGAGAAAACGAGACGGATGGCTGCAAGTCATTGATTCAAAAAAGGATAACGTCTATAGCTATCACCGCCCTAAGTCCATTCCAACTTCCTATCAAAAGGATGAAATGATCAAGATCTTTGAAAAAAGGCAATATAAAGATTACAAGATGTACTTCTGGCCCATTGAGATTGATCAAAAAAGCTTTATCGTGCTATACGGGTTCAAAACGAACAGCACAAAGGTCGCCAACTATCTGAAGCAACACGAGAAAGACTTGGCTGCATTATCTCAATATTCGGTTGAAACGAAAGAATTCTTGAAGAGAATGAATGGATCGGTGCATCTGTTCAATGATGAAGGGAAATATTTACAAGGTATTCGAGCCAATACCAATTTGAAACATGAGGTAACAGATGTTGAACTGCTCAAGTATCAATCAAAGCCTTGGGAGTTTAGAAGTGATCTGTCTTATATCAGAGTGAATAAAAACCTGTATATCATTATTTCTGTACCAAATAAAGTATACAGCCCAGATGGATTATACGATAAAGAAACAGACGCTTTAAATCAATATACGACCATCTTAATTGCAGGTCTTGCGATTACGATTATTATCGTCATGACATTATGGTACTCGTATCGCTATGGACTGCCGATCTATCACATTATCCGCTGGCTGATTTTCTTATCTAGAAATAAATTGCAGGAACCAACAAATAGAAAAGGAATTCCAATCAGTAAAAATAAAAAAGGTCGTATTAAGCGGGAATACCGATTATTTGAGGATATCCTAAAAACAATGGATCAGCTCACGCTTACATTAAAAGAGAATGAAGCAAACCGAAGAAAAATTCAAACCACAAGGGAAGAATGGATTGCAGGATTGTCTCATGATTTGAAAACACCCCTTAGTACGATTTACGGCTACGGGCTCATGCTTGAATCTGATCAATATCAATGGTCCAAGGAAGAAGTCATGGAAATGGGACAGGTGATTCGTGAGAAATCAGAATACATGTCGACCTTGATTGAAGATTTAAACCTCACGTATCGACTAAAAAATGGCGCATTGCCTATTAATCGAAAGCCGATCGAGCTTGGTGAATTCTTAGCATCCATTATGGACGAGTTTTCAAGGAGCTCATTTTCAGAAGATTTCCCATCCTCCTTCGAAGATCAAACTGATGGTGTCATGTTTGAGATCGACAAAGCCTGGTTCAGACGAGTGATTGAGAACCTGCTAGCGAATGCAGTCAAGCATAACCAAAAAGGAACTCATATTACAGCTACCTTATCTGAAACAAATGAAGAAGTTCGGATCGAAATGAAAGACAACGGATGCGGAATGGCACAAGAAACGGTCGATCACTTATTTAACCGCTACTATAGAGGGACAAATACAAATGACCCAACGAATGGAACAGGACTCGGGCTGGCGATTGCAAAAGAGCTTGTCTTGCTGCATGACGGTGATATTCAAGTGGAAAGTGAACAAGGTGCTGGAACAACTATTGCGATTATCCTAAAAAAATCACCTCCTGTAAAATAGCCAAAAAACGATTTTCCTTTCAAAAGGAGATCGTTTTTTCCTGTTTTAGGATTGAAATCAACTTTGTAAACGATTACAATTAAATTGTTAACGTGAACAAAACAATTTCATACGATAAGAGGGATGGGGGAATTTGATGAAAGCCTTTTTAGATGAGCAGTTTTTACTAAACAGTCCAACGGCGGAAAAGTTATACCATGAGTTTGCAAAGGACCTTCCAATCATAGATTACCATTGTCATTTAAGTCCTAAAGACATCTATGAAAATAAAACCTTCCGAAATATCACCGAGGCATGGCTTTATGGAGATCATTACAAATGGCGTGCCATGAGAGCAAACGGCATCCCTGAAACGCACGTCACGGGGGATGCATCTGATGATGATAAATTTTTGGCGTGGGCAAAGACCGTCCCTATGACCATAGGAAATCCGCTCTATCACTGGACTCATCTAGAGCTGAGAAGGTATTTCGGAGTCGAAGACCTATTAAATGAAAAAAATGCAGACATCATTTGGCAGAAAGTCAATGAAAAGCTGCAAGGAGAGGGATTTGGGGCGAGAGACTTCATCATGAAATCAAACGTTGAAACCGTTGTCACAACAGATGATCCGGTCGATTCTCTTCAATATCATCAAAAACTGCGGGAAGAGGGATTCTCTGTACAAGTGCTTCCAGGGTTTCGACCTGATAAAACACTCGATATAGCGAATGATCTGTTTGAAAAATATGTTCATGAGCTGGCAGAGGCTTCAGCTATCCCAATACAATCCTACCAAGACTTCTTACATGCCCTCCGTGCGAGAATTGATTTTTTTCATGATCACGGCTGCTTGATCTCAGATCATGCCATTAATGAAATGACATATGAAGAAACGACACAAGAAGAAGTGGAGACCATCTTTCATAAAAGAATGTCTGGTCATCCATTGACGGAAAAAGAGAAGATCAAATTTAAAACAGAGACATTCATTATGCTAGGTCAGGCTTACTGTGAGCGTGGCTGGGCAATGCAGCTTCATATCAATGCACTTAGAAACAACAATACGAAAATGTTTAAGAGGCTCGGACCAGATACGGGGTACGATGCGATGAATGACGAAGACATTGCAAAGCCGCTTTGCCGAATATTAGATCGTTTAGAACAAGAAGATGCATTGCCAAACACGATTCTTTATTCCTTAAATCCAAGGGACAATGTAGTGATATCAACGTTGGCTGGAAGCTTTCAAGACGGGAAGACACCTGGGAAGATGCAGCACGGAACAGCCTGGTGGTTTAATGATACGAAGCAAGGAATGACAGAGCAGATGATGGCTCTTTCCAGTATCGGACTGATCAGCCGTTTTATCGGAATGCTAACAGATTCACGAAGCTTTTTGTCCTATACAAGGCATGAATATTTCCGAAGACTGCTTTGTGATATCATCGGGGATTGGGTAGAAAAAGGAGAAGTCCCCTATGACCTTGAGCTGTTAGGGGGCATTGTGAAAGGTATCAGCTATGAAAATGCCAAGCAATATTTTCAATTTGACCGGGCAAAGCAGCTCCATCATCAAAGTAAAATCACATGAGGAAAAAGGTGAGAAAATGAAAGCGGTTTTATGATAAGATGGAAAAAAATCATAAAAGGCGGAATAGCATGACAGTCACAATTAAAGACATAGCAAAATTGGCAAATGTCTCTCATACCACAGTATCAAGGGCTTTGAATAACAGTCCTTTTATTAAAGAGAAGACAAAACAAAAGATTTTGTCGATTGCAAAACAGCTGAACTATTCACCAAATGTCCATGCCAGAGGCCTTGTATCACAAAAATCGTTTACAATCGGTCTGTTTTTCACGAGTTTAACAGAAGGCACATCCTCAAGCTTCTTTGTGGATGCGTTAAAAGGCGTCAATAGCGTCATGACAGAGCATTACAATCTGTTTGTTAGGGGTATTGACGATTTTCACGATTACACAACCATTCATAAACAGCGCTACGATGGCATTTTGCTGATGAGCCAAAGCGAGCACGATGAAGCGTTTATCCATCATGTCAAGAAACAGGGCATTCCAATCATTGTGCTGAACCGTCGTGTAGAAAGTAATGAAGTGATGAATATATTAGCAGATGATAGTCAAGGAGCATATCAGGCAGCGCACTATTTCATTCAGCAAGGCCATCAACAAATCGCCATCATTGAAGGAAAAGAAGGCTTTAAATCGACTCAGGAGAGAAAAGCTGGCTTTCTCCAAGCGTTAATTGATCACCATATTCCTATGAAAAAAGAATATATGATCACGGGTGACTACCATATGAAAAGCGGCTATGAATCAATGGAATCTCTGCTGACCCTTGATCATCCGCCAACAGCGCTTTTTTGCTCTAACGATGACATGGCCATTGGTGCGATGAATGCTTTATACGCAAAGGGCAAGACGTGTCCAGGTGATATCTCTATTATTGGTTTTGATGATATTGCATTTTCATCCTATACCACGCCTGCACTGACAACGGTGAAAAAGCCAATCGAAAAAATGTGTGCACTTGGAGCAGAAGCCATCCTATCCGTCATAAACGGTGAAGAGCAGGAAGAGGATCATATGGAAAAAATGTATGTCCACACAGAGCTGATGATCAGAGATTCAGTCAAAAAGGTGCAGTAATCAGCATCTTTTATAGAAGAATGTTCACGTGTGCATAAATTACAGAGAGGGGAATCCATTTGAAACGTTTATCAAAAGCCCTATACCCGGTGCCTGAGTATCCGGAAACGATTTTGCAGATTGGTGAAGGGAATTTTATGCGAGGCTTTATTAATTGGCACATCCAAAAGCTGAACGACTGCACAGATTTTAAAGGAAGAGCTGTTGTTGTTCCCCCGAGAAAAGGATCTGTTGCAGCTTTAAATGAACAAGATGGCTTATACACATTATGTATACAGGGCTATCATGACCAGCAAGAAATGAATGAGCGGATGGTCATTCAATCGATCAGCAGAGGAATCAGTACGTATATGGATTATGATGTTTTTTTACAAGTAGCTGAAAACCCCGATCTCCGCTTTGTCTTCTCCAACACGACAGAGGCAGGGCTTATGTTCAGAAAGGCGGATCGCTTGGAGGATCGACCGCAAGCGAGTTTTCCAGGAAAGCTGACGGCGTTCCTATATCACAGGTTTAAAGCATTTGCTGGAGATGAACAAAAAGGGCTGATCATCCTTCCATGTGAGCTGGTCGAACATAACGGTGATCGCTTGAAGGAATATGTGATAGACATGGCAGCTGAGTGGGATCTGCCGCTTGCGTTTATCACATGGATCAAGGAAGCCAATACGTTTTGTAATACGCTTGTGGATCGGATTGTTCCTGGGTTTTCTAAGGAAGCAGCTGAAATTGTTCAAAAGGAAGAGGGGTATATCGACGAGTTGCTTGTCACGGCAGAATACTATCACCTCTTTGTTATTGAAGCACCTGTCTTCGTACAAAAAGAGCTTCCCTTTCAAGAAGCAGGTTTAAATGTCCTTTTTGTAGAGGATATTGCGCCTTATCGCATGAGCAAGGTACGGATTTTAAACGGTGCCCATACAGCGATGGTGCCAATCGCTTACTCATGCGGGGTAGAAACTGTAAAAGAGGCTGTGAATGATGAGGATGTTGGCCCGTTCATCCGGCGGATGCTGGAGGAGGAAATACTGCCAGGGCTTGAGCTCTCTCGAGATGAGCTTCTTCTTTATACACAATCGGTTTGGGATCGCTTTTGCAATCCATTTGTGAAGCATCAATTGCTGGATATTGCGCTCAATGGTGTATCTAAGTTTCGAACCCGTATTCTCCCGTCATTGTTTGATTATGTTGAGCAAAAGAAACAACTGCCAATGAAACTCGTGTTTTCACTCAGCAGCCTCATTTATTTTTACAGAGCACATGCAGAAAAGATAAAGGATGATGAGACTGTACTGGTATTCATGAAGGAAGCCTTTGAAGGAGAGAACCAATCTAATGAAGCGATCGCAGCTAAGATTCTATCATGTGAGTCATTATGGGGGGAAAATTTAACGGATATAAATGATTTGGTTCATGCTGTAGCTGATCAGCTTACCCTCATACAGGAGCAAGGAATGAGAGCGGCTGTTCAACGAATGCTGCAACATCAATATGAAAGTCAGGGGGAGAAGGCATGAAAGATTTTATTGTGATTCACCCTTCAGATAATGTCGGTATTGCTTTAAAAGTACTTGAACAAGGGGAGGAGCTGCATTATCAAGATCATTCCGTTATTTTAAAAGAGACCATCGCCAAAGGTCATAAGTTTGCATTGGCTGATATCAAGCAAAGAGAGAATATCATGAAATACGGTTACCCCATTGGGCATGCAACGACTGCCATTTCTGCTGGAGAATGGGTGCATACACATAACATCAAAACCAATCTATCAGGCAAGCTCGATTATGAATACGAGCCTTCATTTACAAATAACCCCTATAAAAAAACGAATCTTACATTTAAAGGATATAAACGAAAAAATGGGGAAAGCGGGATTCGCAATGAGCTTTGGATTGTCCCAACCGTTGGATGCGTAAATGGCATCGCCGATCAAATCATTCAAATTTTTACCGCTGAAATGGGCGGAAGCATCCATCCGTTTGAAACAGCTCTTGTATTAAAGCACAATTATGGATGCTCACAGCTTGGGGACGATCATGAGAATACAAAAATCATTTTACAAAATGCCGTGAAGCATCCCAATGCTGGAGGAGTGCTTGTCCTCGGACTTGGTTGTGAAAATAACGACATTGAAGATTTTCAATCTACATTAGGTGAATATGACCATGAGAGAGTGAAATTTTTAAGAAGCCAAGAAGTAGGAGATGAGATTGAGGCGGGAGTCGCTTTACTCAAGGAAATTTATGAGGCAGCGAAAGAAGATCACCGTGAAGAAATCCCGTTATCTGAGCTGAAAATCGGCTTGAAGTGCGGGGGATCAGATGGATTCTCAGGTATTACCGCAAATCCGCTTTTAGGAAGGCTGTCCGATTTTATTGTTGCTCAAGGCGGCACGACAGTGTTAACAGAAGTGCCCGAAATGTTTGGAGCAGAAACGATTTTAATGGAGAGGGCGGAATCAGAAGCGACTTTCGACAATATTGTGCAAATGATCAATGACTTTAAACAATACTTCATGGATCATCGACAGCCAGTATATGAAAATCCTTCCCCGGGAAATAAAGCAGGTGGAATTTCGACATTAGAGGATAAATCTCTCGGTTGTACACAAAAAGCAGGAACTTCTGACATTCAAGATGTATTGAAATATGGGGAATTGCTGAAGCGAAAGGGCCTAAATTTATTAAGTGCACCGGGAAATGATTTGGTTGCTTCATCTGCTCTTGCCGCTTCTGGCTGTCAGTTGGTTCTTTTTACAACAGGCAGAGGGACACCATTCGGCACGTTTGTCCCAACAATGAAGGTCTCGACGAATACAGCCTTATATGAAACAAAAAAACATTGGATTGACTTTAATGCGGGAGAACTGCTTGAAGATGTACCAGAAGATATTGTGTTAGAAAAATTTATTTCAACTGTCATTGATGTGGCGAGCGGGAAGCTATTAAATCATGAAAAAAACAATTTTAGAGAGCTGGCTATTTTCAAAACAGGTGTCACACTTTAAGGCGACTGGGGGATGAGAATGTGTCTAGAAAACGGGATTTGATGTATATCACAGCAGGAACGGTACTCACAGGAATCGGACTCACTCGTTTAGCAAGGCAAGGGAAGAAAGACAAAGAAGCAAACGGAATCGATCAAGTGTTAAAGCAGATAAAAGCACCACTGTTCCCTGATCGTGAATTTAATGTGGTTCATTATGGGGCAGATGCAAAAGGAACCGAGCTTTCAACAGATGCTATCCAGTCTGCCATTAATGATGCGCACCGTTTGAAAGGGGGACGTGTACTGATTCCAGAAGGGACGTTTGTGACAGGTGCGCTAGAATTGAAGAGTCATGTAGAATTGCATTTGCATGAGAAAGCGTATGTGGCATTCAGCCAAAACCGAAAGGATTATCTGCCGCTTGTCCTGACAAGATATGAAGGGGTTGAGCTTTATAATTATTCACCTCTCATTTATGCACACCATGCAGAAAACATCGCCATTACAGGAGCTGGAACGCTTGATGGCAGAGGAGATGAGCATCATTGGTGGCCTTGGAAATATGGCACGAATGGCCAGCCTTCTCAAGATCGGGATCGTCAGCTTCTATTTGACATGGCTGAAAAGAGAATACCAGTAGAAGAAAGAGTGTTTGGAGAAGGCCATTATTTAAGATCAAGCTTTATCCAGCCCTACCAATGTCAGCAAGTTCTTATTGAGGGAGTGACAGTGAAGGATTCACCGATGTGGCAAATTCACCCTGTACTAAGTGAACATGTGATTGTCCGTGGAGTTCATATTATCGGGCATGGACCAAACACAGATGGTGTCAATCCGGAGTCTTGCCGGAATGTGCTCATTGAAGATTGTTATTTTGATAATGGCGACGATTGTATTGCCATCAAATCTGGAAGGAACGAGGACGGACGGAGAATAGGGATTCCATCTGAGAACATTGTCATTCGTAGAAATGAGATGCGTGATGGACACGGCGGAGTGACGATTGGGAGTGAAATCTCTGGAGGGGTAAGGTATATCTATGCAGAGAATAATGTCATGGATAGTCCGAACCTTGACCGGGCACTGCGGATTAAAACCAACTCTGTCAGAGGCGGTACCATTGAACATATTTACTTTAAAAACAACACAGTCAAAAGCTTAAAGCATGAAGTGGTCTGTATCGACATGATGTATGAGGAAGGGGATGCGGGTCCACATTGTCCTGTTGTACGTCATATTCAAGTGGAAGGACTGAAAAGCAGCGGCGGACGATATGGTGTGAAAATAGCGGCCTACTCACATTCCCCCGTGACAAACTTCAACATGAAAAATTGTGTCATAGATCATGTGACGTATCCACTTTCTTTGGAGCATGCAGTAGCGCCTTCTTTTCAGAAAGTCGTCATCAATGGGGATCAAATTAATAAATAGATGGGCGGAAAACAGTCTTTTTAGAGGCTGTTTTTCTTTTATCAGAACGAAAAAGACGCTTTTAGAAATCACATATACAACCTAACTGCACTGTAGTATAATATTCCCGAAATTAGAAAAGAATTGACGGAAGAGCTTTCGTCAAGCAGTACATAAATCAGGGGGTTCATTCATGAAAAAGTTAACGGCCATTTGGCTATCGCTATTGCTTGTGATGGGTGTTTTAGCAGGATGTGCAGGTGCTGAAACAGACCATAAAGCAAAGAGTTCACAAAATAACGAAACAGCGGCTGCGGCATTTCCTGTCTCGATTAAAGATGCAGCTGGTAAAACAGTCGAAATCAAAGAACAGCCTAAACGGATTGTCTCATTAATTCCAAGTAATACAGAGGTTGCCTATGCGCTTGGTCTTGGAGATAAAATGGTTGGACGATCTGATTTTGACAATTATCCAAAGGAAGTTGAAAAGGTAGAGAAGATTGGCGGACTTGAATTCAATGTCGAGAAGGTGATTTCCTTAAAGCCTGATCTTGTACTAGCTCATGCCTCGCAGCTGGGATCAAAAGAGGGATTTAAACAGCTAGAGGATGCAGGAATTCAAGTACTGACTGTAAATGATGCCACTTCCTTTAAGGATGTGTACAAATCGATCAATACGATCGGTGAAGCAACAGGTGCAAAAGAAGCATCAACAAAGCTTGTAGACGAGATGAAAGCAAAATTGAATCACATCAAGAAACAAGCAGAGGCGATCTCGAAAGACAAACAAAAAACAGTCTTTGTTGAAGTTTCAGGTACGCCTGAAATTTATACAACAGGTACTCATACATTTATGGATGAAATGCTTTCTGTTATCCATGCGAAAAATGCTGCTGGTGATCAAACTGGCTGGGTGCAAATGACAGAAGAATCGATTATCAAACGAAACCCTGACGTAATCGTCACAATTGATGGTTCCAGCTTAGCTGATCTGAAAAAGAGAGACGGCTGGAATGCGATCAAAGCAGTGAAGGAAAAACAAGTCTTTCAATTGAATACGGATCTCGCATCAAGACCGGGGCCGCGATTGGTTGAAGGAGTCGAGGCTCTTGCGAAAAGCATCTATC
Source organism: Bacillus sp. FSL K6-2431 (assembly GCF_038005165.1). Classification (NCBI taxonomy): domain Bacteria; kingdom Bacillati; phylum Bacillota; class Bacilli; order Caryophanales; family Bacillaceae; genus Bacillus; species Bacillus sp. FSL K6-2431. The sequence continues at coordinate 2,826,693 of NZ_JBBOSQ010000001.1, forward strand.
CTGACACGTTCAAATAAATTCATCATCGCATACACACTAAGTGCTTTACTTCTTGTGATGAGCATTGGAATGGGAATCTCCTTTGGAAGCTTAGGGATTCCCATTCCTTCTATTCTCCGTATATTTGTTCATGAACTATTCGGTGTGCAGATAGGCACAATAGATTCAATTGATCGCAATATTATGATGAATATCCGGCTGCCGAGAGTGATATTAGCGGCATTAGTCGGAGCAGCGCTGGCGTTATCTGGTGCAGCATTTCAAGGTTTATTAAAAAATCCTCTTGCTGACCCATATACACTGGGTGTATCTCAAGGGGCATCAGTTGGAGCCGTCGCGACCCTATTTTTCAGTTTGCAGCTCCCTTTGCTCGGCAGTTTCACACTGCCTTTTTTCAGTATGACAACAGCGCTTGTGACCCTATGTCTCGTCCTCTTTTTTGCGCGTCTTGTCCATCGGGGGATGAGCATCTCCTCTTTAATTTTAACAGGGGTGATTTTCAGTTCTTTTTTGGGCGCGCTTATATCATTGATGATTGCCTTAACGGGTGATGATTTAAAAGAGATTATTCATTGGCTTCTTGGCAGTGTGTCCATGAGGGGCTGGCGCTATATTGTGCTTTTCCTTCCTTTCTTTCTGATTGGGACCTTTGCATTAATGCTGATGGGGCGAGATTTGAATGTCATGACGTATGGCGAGGAGAAGGCAAAGCTATTAGGTGTACATGTGAAAAGGAGCAAATATATCGTGCTGCTTGCTGGATCGATTCTGACTGGTAGTGCAGTAGCAGTGTCAGGGACGATTGGGTTTGTGGGACTTGTGATTCCTCATTTTATTCGCCTCTTAGCGATCACAGACCACCGGCACCTCCTGCCTTTGTCTATGCTGAATGGCGCTTCCTTTCTTGTTTTAGCAGATGTGTTATCGCGTACGATCATTGAGCCGACTGAATTACCGATCGGCATCATCACAGCGTTAATTGGTGCCCCTGTATTCGGCATCATCCTCATTCGTAAATATAGAGGAGGGACTCATCTATGATTCAAGTGAAGGAAATCAAAGGTGGATATGGAGAGAAAGAGGTCATACGTGGCATCAGTTTTGAGGTAAATCAAGGGGAATTTCTCGGTATACTTGGTCCAAATGGAAGCGGGAAGTCGACCTTGCTTAAAATGATCTCTGGGTTGCTGGAACCTGATAGTGGTGAAGTTCGCCTGAGCGGTCAACTGATTCAATCCTATCGTCCAAAGGCGCTTGCGCAAAAAATGGCTGTTCTACCGCAGAAAACGGACCAAGCCTTCTCATTTACAGTGGAAGAAACGGTTCAATTCGGTCGTTATCCATATCAAAAAGGATGGCTACAATCTGTTACCCAAGAGGATATGCGAATCGTAAACAAAGTTATGGAACAAACGGATGTTGCACAGTTTAAGAATCAATCTATTCATGAGCTAAGCGGGGGAGAACAGCAGCGTGTGTACTTGGCACAGGCATTAGCCCAGCAGCCTGAATATTTATTGCTGGATGAACCAACCAGTTTTCTTGATTTGGCCTATCAAAAGGATTTGCTTGATTTAATTAAAGAAGAGACCACTTCCTCTAGGCTAACGGTGATCGGTGTGTTTCATGATGTGAACATCGCCAGTTTGTATTGTGACCGGCTGCTGCTGCTTGATGAAGGAAAGACGGAAATAGTAGGGCTGCCGCATCACGTCTTGACGCCTGAGCGAATCAACCGTGTGTATGAAACAGATGTAACACCGCTCCAACACCCGCGAAGGGCAAATCCTCAGCTGATCATTGAACCTGCGGGGGCTTCTGTAGCATCAAATGCAAAGTTAGCGGATGGGTGGAAAACGTATGGAGGAGAAGGAATGACGTTTTCCCTCAAACAGCCGCTCCGCATCCTTTCCTCACATCAGAAAAAGGGCGGCTTCTTTTGGAAAAGGTCTCTCGGAACGGGAAGTGACATGCTTCGTGACGAGTTGGATGATCGTGAGGGACTATTGTTTTATAACCTAACGAGTGGACCAAAACAATTTGCTGCTGAAGACACAGACGACAACATGGTGCTTTACGGTATGCGTCATCAAGAAGAGCTGACCATTTGGCTTGTATTGAAAGAGTCTATATCAGACGGATCGTCTGTTCAGCTTATGGGGCAGCTTGTCCACATGATAAAACAGGAGACGAGCATGTCCATTCATCATCTTTGTATCGCTGCTGTGGGTATGCAGGAAACAGAAGATGATGAGCATTTACACGAAAGATTAAAGCAGAAAGTGCACCCTCTTCTTTATTCATTAAATGCCATTTAAAAGTGAACCAAATGGTTCGCTTTTTGTTTATGATGCGATCACAGTACTTTAGTTAAACAAATACATCCTTTTCACTTCAGGTTATACTAAAAGGACAAAGCAAAAGAAAAGGAGGAATACCAATGAAACTTTATACAAAAACAGGGGATCAAGGTCAAACAGGCTTGATCGGCGGGAGAGCCGATAAGGATGATGTGAGAGTAGAGGCATACGGCACGTTAGATGAGGCGAATAGCTTCATTGGACTCGCACATGCACTTTTACGTCAGCATGGCGAATTGTTTCAAGACATTTTGTCAGAGCTGATTGTGATACAGCACGAGCTGTTTGACTGCGGCGGTGATTTGGCAGCAGTCAAACCACCGAAAGAAGGTAAATTAACTGAAGCGTCTGTAGCAGTCCTTGAGCAAAGAATGGATGACTATGTAGAAGAAGCCGCGCCTCTCACGAAGTTTATTTTACCGGGCGGTCAGGAAGGTGCAGCTCTCTTACATGTGGCGCGGACAGTCGTCAGAAGAGCAGAGCGGCATATGGTGACGCTTGCGAAGCAGGAGGAGATTCCAGCAGTTGCGCTCACTTATGTAAACCGGCTCTCTGACTATTTATTTGCAGCCGCCCGAATCGTGAATCATCGGCTCGGTGAAGCGGATGTTGAATATGAACGAAGTGCAAACGTATTTCGGTCTAAATAAAGGAAAGCACTCTTCAAATGAGAAGAGTGCTTTTTTATTGGGTTCTACCGCTCAGTCTGAGCGAAGTTACGACTCTGGTCGCAATGAAAGATCAATCTGCGACACGTTTTGCCAGCTTTCTTTTTTGACTATAGTAAAAGCAAGGAGAAAGAAAGGAGGCATGAAGATGAAAATAACAAGTAAAACCATCATCGGTTCGATTTTAATGTTTGTCGGTCTATCCATCTTCTTCGGTGGCTCACTAGGAGGGCTGATCCCAATTCTGATTGGGGCGTGGCTCATCTATGTAGGTGTAAAGAAATATGAAAAAGGCAGTAAAACCTTCGGCGTCATTCTAGCAGTCATTGGTGTCATGATCGTTGTGCAAGCTCTTCCATTTATCCTTGGAATCGCACTAGCTGGGTGGCTTCTCTACTTCGGCTGGACGATGATCAATGGTAAACAGGCAAAAGAATCATCAAGTAGATCATATATGGAGCCAAACACGTCACCGAAAATGGAAGAACCTATGCACACGTCATTTGATCAAGAATGGGAAGACTTTTTAAAGAAAAAATAAGAGGAGGAAATTCAAATGGTATTCAGAAGAATGAGAGATATGTTTGTTGCAACGGTCAATGAGGGCTTAGATAAAATGGAGAATCCACGTGTCATGCTGAATCAGTACGTTCGTGATATGGAGGACGATATTGCCAAAGCGAAACATGCGATCATCAAACAGCAAACGATTCAACAAGGCTTCCTGCGCAAAGCAGAAGAGACGGAAGCATTTGCTGATAAAAGAAAGAAGCAGGCTGAGCTGGCATTTCATGCAGGAGAAGAAGAATTAGCACGAAAAGCGCTCACAGAAATGAAGTATTTTGAAGAAAAGCATCAGGAATATCAGGAAGCTTATCAGCAATCTGTGAAACAATTAAAAGAGCTGAAAGAGCAATTGCAACAGTTAGAAACGAAGCTGCGTGATATTAAAGACAAGAAGCAGGCACTCATAGCAAGAGCAAATGCCGCACAGGCAAAGCAGCATATGAACGAATCTATGAATAAAGTAGATAGTGAAAGTGCATATAAAGAATTTCTTCGAATGGAGAACCGTATCGAAGAAATGGAGACAAAAGCGGGCAGCTATACACAATTTGAGGATCAAGGAGCATATGCTCATCTAGACTATGCTGATGAGGTTGAAAAAGAATGGCAGAAGCTCAAGCTGGAGAAGAAGCCTGAGCAGCAGCAAGCAAACTAAGAAATCAATGGCAGATCGGAAGAAAAGCAGGATTTTTCTTCCGATATTTGATTTCTTTCTGTTTCGCTTTTCCTTATAATGAAAAGGTCAGAAGATAAAGGGATGGTATGAATGAAGCGATTAATTGGTCTAATTTGTATACTCGTAGGTGTCTTTTTAATGATTGGGATGCTTTTCAAAAACGAAAATCTCTTTCATTTGAGTTTCTCCCGTGAAAAACCAGTCACAACAGCTTCAGCGAAAAAAGATGAAATTGATCAATTAGATATTTCTCTTTCTGGATTTCGCGTGAAGGTAAAACCTGAAAATCGTTCCGATATTTCCGTGATGGTCGTAGGTGGAAAAGGGAAAATGTATGCGGAACAAACAGGCAGTACATTTAAAATCCGTGCTGAAAATAAAGGATTCTTGTTTTTCACTTCATTTGAAAAAGGAGAACTCTTAGTCAAAATGCCAACAGATTATCATAAAAATGTGAAGATTACGGGTGGAAGCGGGGTCAGTGAGATGGACGGCGAAGGGAAGCTGGCACTTGAAGATGTGATCCTCAAATCAACAAGCGGAAACCTCAATGCCGAGAATTTCTCAGCAAACAATGTCGAAATCAAAGCGACATCTGGCAGACTCTCTGTGTCTCACATCGATGCGAAAAATAGCGATATTGGAGCAACCTCAGGGCGTGCCGATATTAAAGATGTCAAAGGCGAAATGCAGCTAGAAATGACAAGTGGTAGATTAACGGCAAGTTTTGATACCATTGAATCACCTGTCTCTTTTCACATGACATCAGGCAGCGCAAAATTTAACCTGCCGGATGAAGGAGATTTTAATGTCCAAGTGAAAAAAACAAGTGGAAGTGTCGATCACACCTATCACTTTGATCAAGCAGATAGTGAAGGTCGAGGCTTTACAGGCACGCGGGGAAAAGGGACACACTTAGTCGATATTGAAATGACAAGCGGAAACTTAAAGCTGCGGTAATGAACGAAACAAAGGAAGGAGGCGAGTCAACTGCGTTTTTCAAGGAATCAAATTTTAGGCATCATTGTCGTGATTTTTGGTATTAATCTATTTCTCAAAATTATTGGGATCGGAGCCGATTTGTTTTGGCCTGTGTTTTTTGCGCTTGCGGGCTATTGGCTGCACTCAAGATCCAAACGTTGGCTCGGTTCAGTTTCCTATATTTTTGCCGGCTTTCTCTTTTTAAAATTCCTGCTCAATATTACATTTAGTCTCACAGGATATTTATTTGCGGCCTTTTTGATATATGCCGGCTATCGCTTATTGAAAAACAAACCTGTTTTTGATGTCGATAAAAAGGAAGCACCGGAGAGCGATAAGCCTTCATTGAAAGTCAATCTTGAAAAAGAGGGCGAGCAAAAGAAAACAAAGAGCCAGACAAAGCCGCGCAAGGAGCATGACTTTTTTATCGGTGAAGTCAGGCTGATGAAAAAGCCGTTTCAATTAAGTGATTTGACGATTTCAGGGTTTATCGGGGATGTCAAAATCGACTTATCAAAGGCCATCATCGCAGAAGAAGAGAGCACGATCGTGATAAGCGGGCTCATCGGAGATGTGGATATTTTCGTACCGCAGGATATTGAAGTATGTGTGAGTGCTTCAGCTGCCATTGGTGATATGAAAATTATTGATGAAAAAAGAAGCGGATTCGGCAGTAAAGTGTATGTGATGACAGACAATTACGATGAGAGCAAACGAAAAGTGAAAATCTCCATCTCTTTACTGATCGGAGATGTGGATGTGAGATACTTATGAGGAAACTCCATCTAGGTATCCAGTGGCAATCTATTCGTCTTGGAGTAGGGATCTCGCTTGGTGTTGTCATCATGACGATGCTGCCCATGTTTTTTTATTATCAGCTTGATCCGATGATTCTCCTCTCTACCCGCTGGTTTGGCATCCCGTTTTTTTGTATTTTACTGATCATTAGTCTTGCCATTGGGTTTTCTGCCTCACATGTATTTGGCTATCAGCATAAAAAGCGTCTTGATCAGCTTGTAGAGTCGATTTTAAAGTTTGAAAATGGGAACTTTGCATACAGACTGCCGTCTCTTGGCGACGATGAAATTGGCTTAGCGGCTGATCAATTAAATGAAATGGCGAAACGAGTGGAAGGTCAAGTAGCCTCTTTGCAAAAGCTCTCGAATGAGCGGGCAGAATGGCAGGTGCAAATGAAAAAGTCGGTCGTCTCAGAAGAACGTCAGCGTTTAGCACGAGAACTGCATGATGCGGTTAGCCAGCAGTTATTTGCGATCTCGATGATGACCTCTGCGATTCTTGAAGTCATGAAGGAAAAGGATGAAAAGATTTTAAAGCAAATGCGCCTAGTCGAACGAATGGCTGGCGATGCACAAAATGAAATGCGTGCGCTTTTGCTTCATCTCAGACCGATCACCCTTGAAGGAAAAGACTTGAAAAAGGGCTTGATTGAGCTCCTAAATGAATTTCAAGCAAAACAGCCGATTGATATTGATTGGGAAATAGAAGATGATGTTCCGCTCTCAAAAGGAGTAGAGGATCACCTCTTCCGAATTGTACAGGAAGCCCTGTCAAATGTATTCAGGCATGCAAAGGCGACAAAGGTGACGGTTCGTCTGCTCATTCGAAATCGGCAGGTGCAGCTGAAGATTATCGACAATGGGATCGGCTTTCAAACCGATCATGTGAAGACGGCCTCCTACGGACTGGAATCAATTCGTGAAAGAACAAGTGAAGTAGGCGGTGTCGCAGAGATTATGTCATTTGAGGGAAAAGGAACACAAATTGATGTGAAGGTTCCCATTTTTGATGAAGGAAAAGGAGAGAACGTTCGATGATTCGAGTGCTTTTAATCGACGATCACGAAATGGTTAGAATGGGGCTTGCTGCTTTTTTAGAGGCACAGGCTGATATTGAAGTCATTGGTGAAGCGTCAGATGGACAAAAAGGTGTAGAGCTCGCAGTTGAATTAAGGCCAGATGTCATTTTAATGGATCTTGTCATGGAAGGCATGGATGGCATCGAAGCAACGAAAAGAATTTGTCAGGAAATTGAAGATGCTCGAATTATCGTTCTGACGAGCTTTATTGACGATGATAAAGTTTATCCAGTGATTGAAGCAGGTGCTTTAAGTTATTTATTAAAAACATCCAAGGCAGGAGAAATTGCAGATGCCATTCGGTCTGCAAGTATCGGCGAACCAAGACTAGAATCAAAAGTAGCTGGAAAGGTGATGAATAAACTTCGTCATTCCTCAAATGGATCGATCCTTCATGATGCATTAACAGCAAGGGAAATGGAAATCTTGAAGCTGATTGCCGATGGGAAATCGAATAAGGTCATCGCTGAGGAACTATTTATTACAATTAAAACAGTGAAGACACATATTACGAACATTCTTTCCAAACTTGATGTAGAAGATCGGACGCAAGCGGCTGTGTATGCACATCGTCATAAGCTGATCCAATAAAATAAAAAAACAGCTTTCAAAAGAAAGCTGCTAGAACATGCGTAAGTTTAGTCCTTCTGTCCTGTGATCGGACGTTCGGATAGTTGATGGAGCTCAGGAACTGGAAAAGCCTCCTGCTCCTCGGCCGATTTGTCTTCTAGGGCTTTCTTCATCTCGGATAATAGCTTTACGCTCTCCTTTGCCAAAGCTGCCTTTTTCTCTTGCAAACCAATGATCTGTGAAAGTCCGACGAATATACCGCCTCCAATAAGAAGGAGCGCAGGGGTTTGTCCATAATAGATCACGATCAAAAATGTGCTTGAAAAGCTGTCGGCTTCAATGAAGAAATCTTCTTTTGATTGCATGAATACAACGACTAACAGGAGTATTCCTAGAATCAAAAATAGAATGCCGGCCGAAAGTAAAGCTCGTTTCATGATTGACACCCTTTTTTTCTTACCATTTTAACATACTCTATAAGGATTGTGTTGCGCCCTTAGTCCCGAAGTCACGGATTTTCACATTTGCTTTGTAACGAATATCTGATTCACTAAAAATTTCATCCCAATGTTTTGCTTCTTTTCGAAAATCCTTCGGGTAGGCAATACTCGCCTTTTGATAGAATCCGCAAATATCTGCTTTGATCTCGTGCTGTAATTCACCGATGAAATCTTTAACGCTTGTCTCTATTCGACGCTTGACAACGCCTTCAATTTCTCTGAGATACTTTTCATTAAAAGCGTTCTCACGTTCATTCCAATCCTCAGACAATCGTCCATCAAGTTCCACTGACACATCAAATTGATATTTTCCGCTGGCTGATTTATTGGTTTTAATATGGTGCTTGAGTTTGAATATCTCAAAAGAGTAGATGCTGTGTTCATATTCAAATTCAATGACTCCACCCAGTCCGTCTCCAGTTAACAGATTGTATGACTGTACTGCTAACGGAGAGATATTGGTGAGAAATCGCTTATTCTTAATAATAGAGGCTCCATCGATCATTAATTTTCCTTGATCGACGCTGACTTTCGGAATAGCGAAAGATACATTGTTTTGCATGGCAGAAGAAATATCTCCTAATGAGCTAGTCTTAAACATGCGAATGGTTGATTTTCTATTCTCAGAAAGATCGTATAAGGTCGTAGAGGCTGGCTGTCCGTCGTCATTGATTTTCAGCATGTCTCCAGGATTCTTAGAGGTCATAAAGACGAGGCCTCCTCTCCTCGTTTCATTGTCTCGAATGAATTGATTAATGACGAGGTCGAAATCATTCTCATTGATGAGTTCCTCAGAAAACAAAAACACCCGTAGCTGCTGTGCGAAAATGCGATGGCTTTTCAGCGCCGTTGTGCGGAATATTTGATGCACAGAATCCCCGTTTGTTTCAATGATTTTCGTAGGGTCTTTGATGTTTGATTCCTGAGAAATCTTTTGAGGAACGAGGACTTGCATAGATACCTTTAATTTATTCCCTTGGTCCCCTTTGTCTACTGCAAATCCAATCGCCATGTTAAGCTCCTCAATATTTGTGCTATCCCAACAACCACTTAATAGAACCAGCGTCAAAAGAGCAACAGCTGCTTTTTTTTTCATGTTGTGTTCCGCCTCCTTTTGAAAAACACGATGATAAATAAGAGAAACGGGAGAATGCCGAACAGCAGGAAAAAGAGGTTGTTCACATAGGTTAAATAATTTCGCACTGTATCGACATCCTTTGGAAAAATCGCTGCAAAGTAAATGACAATTCCCATTAAAACAAGGACCACTTTTTTAGGAAACTTGGTCAGTTTAGACACCCCGATTGCAGCAAAAAATGTATATCCGACAAAGCTTGTATAAAGCTGAATCAGCCAAACGATAAGCAAAAAGGAGTCAATTCGTTCAATAAAAATCCCCTGAATATCAAATGATTGAAATAAGGCAATGGTCGGCCAAGTCAAAGTCGCCGTTTCTTTAACAGTCAGCGCACCAATCACCATCATATAAGTGAAAATATAAATAATCGCAGGAATCAAAAAGCCGACTGTCCCATAAGCAAAGGTGTGTTTTTGTGTGTTCAGATAAGCAGGCATAAACAGTATCATTTCAATGCCGACAAACGATATGGCAGATGCATTCAAGGAATTGAAGACAGGGGAGAACCCCTCTCCTAAAACGGGACGGAGGTTATCTAACTTAAATTCTTGGAGACTAAGTCCATAAGCGACAAATAAGATGATGAGCGTCACAATCAGTATAAAAGGGAAAAGCCGGGCTAAATCACCAATTCCGCCAATCACCAGATAAAACCCAACTACAATAAAGCTGATCATTGTCACGGCTACTGGCGTGTTTTGAAGCAGAAAGAATTTGACCATTTCCGACATCGCGCGTACTTCATAGCTGGCGACGCCAAGAAAATAAATAATAATCATGAGATTGGCAAGAGCGCCCAGCCATTTCCCAAGCCCTTCGTTCGTATAATCATAATAAGAGGAGAAGGGGACTTTTTTCATCATCAGGACATTTGCAAAAATAAACACTATGTAAATGACACTCATAAGTAAGAGTGCAATCCAGCCGTCAGGTGTAGCCGCAGCCTGAGCCATCGATCTTGGCAGAATCATCATACTTGCGCCTAGTGTTGTATTTGCAATAATGGCACTTGCCTGATAGCTTGATATCGACTCTTTATGATTGACCATCTCGTTCTCCTTTCTGTTGATTTTTTAAGGGCAATCGAATAATGGAATTGTCCTCGTTTTTATAGCTGAACACAAAATCTGGTGAGAAATACGGTGTGCCAAAACTTTTTTGCCGTGTGAGATGAGTAAGGAGTACGAGCATAAACAGCACAATCCCGTATAAACCAAAGGTAGCCGCAGCAAACATGGACACAAAGCGGAGCACACGAAAGGACATGCCCATCCCGTATTGAGGAACAGTAAAGGACGCAAGGGCCATCACGCTGACGATAATCACCATGATCGAGCTCACAATATGAGCCTGAACGGCTGCCTGGCCAATAACAACCCCGCCAACAAGTCCGATCGTTTGACCGAGCGGGTTTGGCAGCCTTAAGCCGGCTTCCCGCAGGAGCTCAATCGTCATCTCCATGATGAGTGCCTCCACAATAGGCGGAAAGGGGACATTTTCTCTTGTACTTGAGATCGAAATAGCCAGAGTTGTTGGTAAAAGTCCTTGATGGAACGACACAAGCGCAATATAAATGGCTGATAAAAATAATGTCAGAAAGATCGAGGTAAACCGCAGCATACGAATGAGAGAGGCGGCGATCCATCTTTCATAATAATCATCAGGTGATTGCATAATCGTCGCGAGCGAAGCAGGTACAATTAACACAAAAGGTGAATGATCGACAAAAATGGCGACCCGGCCATTATTTAAAGCAGACGCGACTTTATCCGGCCGTTCTGTGTTTTGAATTTGTGGGAAAGGAGAGTACACATTGTCTTCAATGAGCTCCTCAAGAACACCAGAGTCTTGTATATCATCAATGGTGACTTGCTTGAGCCGTTTTTTTACCTCTTTTAAAACAGAGGTTTCAACGATACCGTCAATGTACATGATGGTCACTTGGGTGTATTTCTTTTCCCCGATCTTCATGTTTACTGTTTTGAGGTCAGGGTTTTTCAAGCGCTGTCGCACGAGAGCTAAGTTCGTGTTTAAATCTTCAATGAAGCCAACTTTCGGCCCTCTTACGACTGTTTCAGATGTAGAATCCCCTAAACTGCGTTTCTTCGTTCCATGCGTTTCTAAAATATACGCATGCTGAAATCCATTAATCAGCACCACGCAATGCCCTTCAAAAATCGCATCGATCAATTCTTCAGAGGTCTTCACCGAACGTGTCGTCATCATGGATAAATTAGCTTCCAACTTCTCTTTTGTAAGAGAGGTATGATCTTGGAGAAGCAGCTTTAAAAAGGTTTGAATCTCCATCTTTTCGTTCATTTCTTTTATGTATAAATAGTAAACAACCTGCCCGTGAGGCAGCGTTTTTTTCTCATGGACCAAATCATCCATTTCCTTTAATTGCGGGAGAATGACGGAGAGATTATCGTATAAGTGTTCTTTCAATGGAGTCTGATTCAAAAGGATCACCCACCTCAAATAACTTTTTCTTAGCATTACCTGCTTGAAAAAACAATATTCTGTGTTACATTATTTTGTGGTAAAAGAAAGAATGAGGGTTTTGGAGGAAACAAGATGGCACAAATTCGTTTAGCAGGAACAAAAGAGGAGATTGACCGTATTCTACAGTCGTTTGACAAGCATTATGAAGTGACATATACATCAAAGGATTACGGAAAAACGAACCCAAAATACAAATATTCGAAAGATGTCCGCGTTTATATTGAACTAAAATTAAAATAAAGATAAAATTTTAATTGAAAACGCTTAAAGGATTTTCGTTTTTTGTATAGAATAGAGTTGAGTGTATAAAGCTATGGAGGGATACATAATGACAGAATTTAGAATCGAAAAAGATACAATGGGCGAAATCAAGGTGCCAAAGGACAAGTTCTGGGGTGCACAAACACAACGAAGCAAAGAAAATTTCAAAATCGGTTCTGAGAAAATGCCAAAGGAAGTTGTGAATGCGTTTGCAATTTTGAAACGTAGCACAGCGATTGCCAACGAACGTCTTGGCAACCTTGAGAGCGAAAAAGCAGAAGCAATTGCTGCTGTATGTGATGACATCATCAGCGGAAAGTATGACGAGCATTTCCCGCTTGTTGTATGGCAGACAGGTAGCGGGACACAAAGTAACATGAATATGAACGAAGTCGTTGCAAATAGAGCAACTGCTTACTTGAAAGATAAAAATAGTGAGTTCAGCATTCATCCGAATGATGACGTCAACCGCAGCCAAAGCTCAAATGACACATTCCCAACTGCTATGCACGTGGCAGCTGTTTTAGCTGTGTACAAAAAATTATTGCCTGCGATTGATCAATTAAGAGCGACTCTTGATGAGAAGGCAAAAGCATATCAAGGGATTGTTAAAATCGGTCGTACGCATTTGCAAGACGCAACTCCACTGACAGTAGGTCAAGAAATTAGCGGCTGGGTGTACATGCTGGACCGTTCAAAAGAAATGATTCTAGAATCAACTGAAAAAATGAGAGAGCTTGCGATTGGCGGAACAGCTGTTGGTACAGGAATTAACGCACATCCTGAGTTTGGTCAATATGTCGCTGAGGAAATCAGCAAGCTGACAGGTCAAAATTTCAATTCTTCACCAAACAAATTCCATGCGCTGACAAGCCATGATGAAATTACGTATGCACACGGTGCCCTAAAAGCACTTGCAGCTGATTTAATGAAAATTGCCAACGATGTGAGATGGCTGGCAAGTGGTCCTCGCTGCGGAATTGGTGAATTGATCATTCCTGAAAATGAGCCAGGAAGCTCCATTATGCCAGGTAAAGTCAACCCAACTCAAAGTGAAGCATTAACAATGATTGCAGCACAAATCATGGGGAATGACGCAACAATCGGTTTTGCCGCGAGCCAAGGAAACTTTGAGCTGAACGTATTTAAGCCGGTCATCATCTATAACTTCTTGCAATCAGTTGAATTACTTGCTGACGGCATGAACTCATTCCATGACAAGTGTGCAGTTGGAATCGAACCAAACCTAGAAACAATCGAGAAAAACTTGAACGATTCATTGATGCTTGTGACGGCACTTAACCCGCACATCGGATATGAAAATGCAGCGAAAATTGCAAAGCTTGCTCACAAAGAAGGATTAACGTTAAAAGAAGCAGCACTTCAATTAGAGCTGTTAACAGAAGAGCAGTTTGAAGAGTTTGTGAAACCAGAAGAAATGGTGACACCGAAAGCAAAATAAAAACCAGGGGCGGCTGCCCTTGGTTTTTTTCATTGAATGTGATGTGGACAAAAATGAAACCCAGGTTCTGCCTTGGGTTCTACAAATGATCCTCTTTCAAAATACGCAAAAGTGACTCAGATACGGATTGGAGCGGTGCGAACAATTTCAGTTGATGCAGCATACCTTTCACGATGACTTGTCTAGGTTTTTGTTTGTTTAATTCATTTTCTAGAATGCCGAGTGCTTCAAATAAATCAGGCTCGTCTTTCACTTCATAGTGTGCTTCAGCCTGCTCTCTTAATTCTTTTAAAAGAGATTCTGTCAGCGGGTCGAATGACCGTTCATAAATAGGACCAAACCAATCGCTCGCTTGATCTACAGAGATGAGCGGAAGATCATGTCGCGCCATCATACCGCCCATCAAATCATCGATACGGTGAATCATCGTTGCGGCTAGCTCCTCAGCCTCCAGCTGAAAATCATATAAAATCGCAAGCTCGAAATAAACGTGGCTCATGCCCTCAATTGTCAAACAAAGATCAGCCATATAAGGAATCGCTGCATCTCCATATACCTGCTTAATGTTATCAATGTGAAGCTGAATGGTGGCAAGTCTGATTTGTTTTGCGAGCTGCTGCGTTTCTTCATTCATTGGCAGTGCTCGATCGCTCAGCTGCATTTTAATAAAATCCTTTTGCTGCAAAATATTATCGTAGTAGACAGTAAGCTGCTTGCGGTAGGCTTCCTTTGGTGTGCCGCCCTCTGTTTGAACCTCGTGGATCCGGGTAAATACCTTATCGTAATAGTAATGTAAGATTGAAATGAGCAGTGCTTCCTTTGATTTAAAATAAAGATAAAAAGCACCCTTTGACATGTGGCATTCATCCGCAATTTCCTGAACAGACGTTGTATTGTAGCCTTTACTGGCAAACAATTTCATGCCAGCCTCAATGATCATTTTCTCTTTCTTTTTCAATATGAATGTCATCCTTTCTTACCGAGAGACAAATGTCTTAGGAAACGTGCGCAAAGAGATGTGACTTATCGGTCATAAACGACGAAAGTTTTCAAAAATTAATCAGATTGTAACTTGTTTTTTACAGTGTAATTCTTTATATTATAAAGTAAGGTGACCAACTGGTCAAAAAATGTGAAAGGATGATGTTCCATGAGAGAAATCGATGATATGATAAGACGCTTGCGAACAAAAGGAATTCAAGTAGAAAAAGTCAAAATGCCGAAAGAGACAACCATTGAAAAGAAATGGATGTATCAAGCCGGCAAGAAAATCAAAGCCACATACCGTGATTTCAATGGGTATTCATTCATCTAAAAAAGACTGCGGTCAAAAACCTACAGTCTCTTCTTTGGTACCGTGATCGTATAACGTACACCTAGATCATCATTTTCAATTGATATAGACGCTTGATGCATGGAGAGAATTTTTTTGACAATGCTTAATCCAATACCGAATTCGCCCTTTTTTCCCTTACTAAAAGGTTCGTATAGGCTGGATAGCATATGTTCTTCAATTGGAGGACCGTCATTACGAATGACAATGCGTATTTGATCCTCTTCCTGTTTCATTTGAATATCAATTTTCCTTTTTGCGTAGCGAAGTTGATTTTCTAGGACATTTTCAAATAATTTGCTCCATTGTTCTGGATCGCCTTCAAGAGCAGCCTCATCATCTAAGTCCACGTTCCACTGTAATTCATTTTTCGACCAGCGTATTCGGTCGACCACTTCCAGCATCGTATTACTGAGTAGGAAGGAAGCATGTGCAGGGTGTTGATTTGATAAATAATCAAGCTTTGTTAAGTACAGCAAATCCTTGATTTTCTTCTCAAGCTTTTCCGCTTCACCTTCAATGACTTCCACTGTTTGTTCAAGATCTCCCTTAGGAAAAATACCATCTTTAATCGACTGCGTATAGCCGCGGATGACCATGACAGGTGTCTTTAAGTCATGTGATATATTTTGCAAAAGAGTCCGTTCTGTTTCATCCTTTTGAATGAGTTTTTGTCTCATTTCTTCAATGGTATGACCAAGCTTTCCGATTTCATCTTGCCGGTCAACGATGACAGGATCGTCCCAGTCCTCTTGTGCAATCCGCTTCACGTGTTTTTCAAACGCAACGATTGGACGGGATAAGTAGCGGGCAAGCCAAATCGATGGAATCCAGCTTAATAAAATAACGGTGCCCAAGATAAAGATCAGCTGTTTAAACAGCGTAAAGGACAGGTCATCTCGATAAGAGTCTGGCGCATAAGACAAAAGAATATATTGTGTATTGTCTGTTGATACTTTTTTGATGACAAAAAAGATGTGCTGGCCATTCACCTCTTCAGAATAGCGTTTCGTTGCGCTTTTTTGTTTTTTCACAAAGGCTTGGATTTTCTCAATAAAGGCGTGCGGGAAAAACTGCCCCATTTGGTTTAATTCATCTGACGGAATCAGAATGTGTTGCACCGAGCGGTTTTCCGGTGTCGACTTTGGCGAGCCGTCTCGGTTCAACGGATATTCTGTGAGCACCTGCTGTTCATTTTCGATATTTTTATAAATTTCATTCGTGAAAAAATTTCGTAATGTATTGGAAAATAGGATGATCAGAACAATCGAGATGGTGAGCAAAATACCAGAGATGACGATCCAAATTTGAAAAGCGAGTGGTTTGTTCTTCATCCTTTTAGCATCCTATAGCCAAATCCATAGATGGTCTCGACCTTTAAGTCGGGCATTTTTTTGCGTAATCGTCTGACAAGGTCATCGACCACACGATCTGTCCCGAAGTAATCGTGTCCCCAAATTTTGATGAGGATATCTTCACGAGAAAAAGCATGTCCTTGATGATGTGTAAATAAAAGCAGCAAGTCAAATTCCTTAGAAGTTAAGTTAATCAGCTGATCTCCTTCATACACCTCTCTTATATCCTCATGAATGACATATGAGGAGACGGGTGTGACACTTTGCTGCTGCGGAGTATCGCTGTTTTTGTACACAAGCTCAAGCAGCTTTTGCACCCGAATGATCAGCTCGCGCGGAAGAAATGGCTTCGCAATATAGTCACTGCTTCCTAGCTCTAAACCGAGGACACGATCGATATCTGCGTCGCGTGCTGAAATGAAAATGACCGGTACGTCAGGTGATGCGGCTTTGATTTCTTTAATCAGTGTGTAGCCATCTGTATCAGGCAGCATGATATCTAAAATCCATAGATGCGGCGGCTTATTCATTGCTTCGCGTGCCGCTTCTCCGGTTAAAAAAGAGGAGACATTCCAATTTTCACTTTCTAAATATTTGGTTAAAAGTTCGTTTAAGTTTTGTTCATCTTCCACTAAATAAATGGTGTACGACAAAGTCTTCCACATCCTCTCAACGTCATTATAACGGGATACAAAGGCGGCATGTCAACAATCACATGCTTTTTTCACAATTTCACATATTCTTCTCATTATTATCCCATAATGTTTGTTTATGATAAGCTCAAGGGAAAAAAGGGCATAGACAAAAGGCAGATCAATAGGTGCTTTTCACGAATGTGCGCACCTTGCTTTTTTTCTATGAATAAGTATTATATAATTTGACATATTGTCATGTAGTATCTTCAATGATGTTGCCATTAAGAGGACATGAGTCCGATCTACACATATGAATCAAGCAAGTCATGAACATGATGTAAAGGAGTGTAAGCGATGGATTTCCGAAGAGAAGATGAAGAGAAGAAGTTGAATCAACAAGAAGATGTACATCAAGAGAATGAGAAACAAATAGACGAACCTGAAAAAGAAAAGGAACTCGTTTTTCAACCTCATGAAAACGAAGCTTCTGCCACTCAGGAGAGTGTGACAAACCATTCTCCTCAAATGGGGGATGACCGTGTGTCGAAAAAGGAGAAAAAGCGGAAAGCAGCATGGCTCAGTCCGATCCTTGGAGGAATTATTGGCGGAGGCCTTGTGCTTGGCATTACACCGCTTTTGCCGCAGTCACAGAACACAGCAGCAAACACTCAAACGCAAACAGCGTCAAGTGAACCGGCAGCCTCTGAAAATTTCTCAACAAAACAAATCACCAATGCCACGAATGTTTCTGATATGGTAGAAGATTTAGAGCCAACCATTGTGGGAGTCTCAAACTACCAATCTACCCAAAATTCGTTTGGCCTTAGCGGTGATTCAACAGAAGCTGAAGCTGGAACGGGTTCTGGTGTCATCTTTAAAAAAGATGGCAAAAAAGCGTACATTATTACAAATAACCACGTAGTCGAGGGTGCCAATAAATTGAAGGTCACACTTTATGACGGAAAAACAAAAGACGCGAAGCTTGTCGGCAGTGACGTGATGACAGATTTAGCTGTTGTCGAAATCAATGCAGACGGCATTGATAAAGTGGCGAGCTTTGGTGATTCTTCTAAGCTCCGTGCTGGAGACAAAGTGATTGCAATTGGGAACCCGCTTGGTGCCCAGTTCTCTGGTACTGTGACAGAAGGGATTATTAGTGGTCTTGATCGTACAGTTGAAGCGAACACATCATCTGGTACGGTGGAAATGAATGTACTGCAAACAGATGCAGCGATCAATCCAGGAAACAGCGGTGGACCGCTTATCAATACAGATGGTCAAGTCATTGGTATCAATAGCTTAAAAATTAGCGAAAGCGGTGTGGAATCACTCGGCTTTGCGATTCCAAGTAACGATGTCAAACCGATTGTAGATGAGCTGTTGAAAAACGGAAAGGTTGAACGTCCTTATCTTGGCGTACAAATGATTGACCTTGAGCAAGTGCCTGAAACGTATCAAGAAAATACGCTCGGCCTATTTGATAAACAAATCGGCAAAGGGATTTACGTAAAGGATGTATCAAAAGGATCACCTGCACAAAAAGCAGGCTTGAAGTCTGGAGATGTCATCATCAAGTTTAAAGGGAAAAACGTAGCGAATAGCTCTCAGCTGAAAGAAATTTTGTACAAAGAAACAAAAGTCGGCGATAAAACGACAATGACTGTTATTCGTGAAGGGAAAAACAAAAATCTAGACATTACCCTCGGACAGTCTGAAACAGAATAAATGAAAAAACAGGTGGACGTTAAAGGTCTACCTGTTTTTTTATGCTTATTTTTTTGAAGAGAGTGTACGTAATATGATCTTTTCCCACATGCTCCAAGGCAGGAGCTGCTTTGCTGTGAATGAAAGCCGCACTCCTTTCCCAATCGGATATCTCAGCTTTTTCAGCCGCTTCTTCTCGGCTAATCGAATCACAAGCTCTGCGACTTCACGCGGGTCCCCGTAGTTTGATTTCTGGGCATTGATATGAGCCATCATTTTTTGATAGAGGTGTATGTATTTTGATCCTTCTTCTGGCTGTAACATGTGCTCGTTCATAGACGTGTTCCAAATATTCGTTTGGAAAGAGCCTGGTTCGATCAAGGCTGCCTGTATACCGAACGATGCCAGTTCAATGCGCAAGCTCTCTGTGTAGCCCTCTAAAGCAAACTTGGAGGATACATAAGGAGAAAGTGCGGGCATTCCCATTAATCCGCTGATGCTGCTCATATTGAATATCTTTGCACCATTTGTCATCAGCGGAAGGACGGCTTGTGTCACTTCCATGACTCCGAAAACATTGACATCAAATTGCTGGCGGTACGTGTCAACAGGAACCTCTTCAGCAAAACCCGCATAGGCTGTTCCAGCATTGTTGACAAGCAAGGTAATGGGGGCGTAAGTATGCAACTTTTTCTGAAATGCTTGAATTGACTGCGTGTCTGTCACATCTAATGCTTCAATATGTATCGCTTCGGCTAACGAGGCTTGCTCGATTTCTTCAGCAAGCTTTTTCGCATTTGCTTCCTGCCTGACACCTGCAATCACTGTATAGCCTTGCTTGGCGAGCCCTATCGTGATGAGCTTGCCAAAGCCGCTATTGGCACCAGTTACAATGGCTGTCCTTTTCATCATCTCGTACCTCCTTTTTGTTTCAATTTACCATAGCCCGCTCTTTTATTGAATAACGAAAAGAAGGATGGAGAAGAATAAAAAGCGATGATAAGAAATAGGAGGAAGCGCATGATGTGTTGGAAGAAGGCGGGACAAATAGGAGTGCTGCTTTTTATGCTGTCTGGCTGCCAATCGATTGAGCCGCTCCAGCAAACAAAGGAAGCGGAAGCAGAGAGTCTCTCAGCGGTTCAAATGAAGGAACTTCCATTTGAGCATCTCCACCTGCATGTTCAATACGGGCAGAAAAGCGAATTATACGAAGCCACCTATCGTCAGGCGAAAGGAAAAGAAGAAGCACTGATTCGTGATCATATGAACGGTGTCCGCTATGAAGGTGAAGAAGCTTTACGCGAGATGAAGATGAAGCTAAATGATATGTCGATTCCTAGTGCGAAGATCAATGAAACGTATGTCAATGAGCTATTAGCTGCTTTTAATTTAGACGATGATTATCAGCGAATTCAGGTCGATATGAAGCTTGAAGATGGGACCAAACGTACATTCCAAAAGAAGAAGTAAAACGGAACTTTCTCATTTTTTAATTGAAAATGATTTTCAAAATCACTTAAATCTGATACACTAAATTGAGATAAGTGATCTTTTGCGTCTATATATAGACGATATTTCATATAAAAAATTTGCATGAGAAAAGGAGCGTTTGAGCGGAATGAGTGCCATTTCTACTGAAGGTTTAAGCTTAGGCTACGGAGAAACAATGATCATAGATGAACTAAATGTATCGATCCCTAAGGGTGAAATCACAGTATTTATTGGCAGCAATGGATGCGGTAAATCCACGCTACTTCGCTCTTTGGCCCGTCTCATGAAGCCAATGGGTGGGTCTGTCCTGCTTGAAGGTCATTCCATTGCCAAATTACCAACAAAGGAAGTAGCGAAACAGCTCGCTATTCTTCCGCAAGGACCAGAAGCGCCAGAAGGATTAACCGTGCATCAGCTAGTGAAGCAAGGCAGATATCCTTATCAAAATTGGCTGAAGCAGTGGTCAAAGCAAGACGAAGAAGCAGTGAATCGTGCACTGAAGTCAACAAAGATGGAAGACCTCGCTGATCGAACGGTCGATTCATTATCAGGTGGACAAAGGCAGCGTGCATGGATTGCGATGACGTTAGCGCAGGAGACGGATATCATTTTGTTAGATGAGCCGACGACGTATTTAGATATGACGCATCAAATTGAAATTCTCGACCTTCTGTTTGACTTAAATGAAAAAGAGCAGCGCACGATTGTCATGGTTCTTCATGACCTGAATCTCGCATGTAGATATGCTCATCACCTTGTAGCGATTAAAGACAAGACGATTTATGCAGAAGGAAGACCAGAAACGGTCATTAATTGTGATCTTGTGAAAAATGTTTTCGATATGAACTGCCAAGTGACAACAGATCCTTTATTCGGAACTCCATTATGTATTCCGCACGGCAGAGGACGCTGTATTGTGCAGCAAGCGCAAGCGGAGACATTTCTCGCTGCAAGATAATTGTATGTCAAAAGCCTGACATCTGTTACGTACAGAGTCAGGCTTTTTTCTGAAAAAGGAGCGGAAGATCAATGGGAAATGAACTAGATGAAAAGCTGGAAGGCTTGCTTGAGAAATATACTGAGCTACTGCTTGGCGAATCAACAGACGCACTGAAACAAGATGTGAAACAATGGGTGATCTACTCTCATATCGCAAAAAGCATGCCGCCTCTAGCAAAGCATTTTAATGAATCGTATCCAGAGGCTAAGGAAGAAATCAAAGAAACCATTCAGCGAATCAAACAAATGAACGAAGTTCATCGAGCGAATCAAGATCGTTAAAAAAACTGCCAGCTCCATACTGGCAGTTTTTCTTTATGACATCTGTGATGGTCCGTATGGAGATTGTTCTGTCAGTGTTTGCTGAAATTTCTGGTGCGCCTGCTGGAGCTTTTGCTGTTCAGCGGCTTCAACAGAATACCAGCCATATTGGAACATGACATCATATAAATGTCTTTGTGTTTTCTGAGTTTCTAGCGCAATTCGCTGAATATCCTGATAAAGAGATTCATGACTGAATTCATTGAGCGCTGTGTTGTATCCGCTTGTCATATATTTTTCAGTCGACAAGAGATCTGTGACAAAATCACGATCATTCATGTTTGTTGTCGTGGGAACCGGAGTTTGAGGATTCCCGATTTTTTGTTGGTTTTGTTGTTCCATGTTTTTTCCTCCTATTGCATAAAGCCAGTAGACTGGCCTTGCCCTGAGCTGCCTAAATGCTGAAGAATTTGTGTGTAATGCTGATGGTGCATTTGGCCCACTTGATTTAATTCTTGTTTCAATGTTTGATCCTGGCAATGCTCGGCCATAAAGTGAGCCTTTTTCATAGCGATCAAGTTCCAATTCAGCATATCCTCTAAGTACAAGGAATCCTTCACTGAAATGACTTGCGGGGGCATATTCATTTGCTGATTGTTCAAGGTGTGTTCCTCCTTACAATTTTGTTTCCTTACTGATTTTTTTTATATTGTTGATTTTGACTAGTCTTTTTGCCGCCTAGGTCTGCTTCCTGTGATGGACCTGCGTTTCCTTTTACACTTGCAGCACTTACGCCTGCTTTCGATGGGTTTTTCTTCAAACGAGACATGTGGACATCACCTCCATTCTTACAATGCCCTCTCATCTTTAATTCATACGCCGCAAAGTAAGGCACATGAGAATGTGTAAATTTTTGAAATCCGCTCTTGAACTGTTTCGGAAAATCTTTTAAGATAAAGAAAGAGGCATTGCTTTTTTTTGGACAAAAAATGAATGACTGTTCATTCAAAATGTTTAGGGGGATATTTATGGGCAAACATATTCGCAAGGCGGCTGTCATTGGTTCAGGTGTCATGGGCTCAGGCATTGCTGCGCATCTAGCCAATATCGGGATACCAGTAACATTGCTAGATATTGTGCCAAACGAACTGACAAAGGAAGAAACGGCAAAAAAGCGAACGCTTGATCACCCTAGTGTTCGGAATAGATTAAGTCAAGAAGCGATGAAAAAATTGTTAAAGCAAAAGCCAGCACCTCTTACTTCAGCAAAAAACCTATCATACATCACACCGGGAAATCTCACAGATCACCTTTCCTTATTACATGATGCTGACTGGATCATTGAAGTCGTCACTGAAAAGCTCAGCATCAAACAACATGTATTCTCTCTCATCGACGAACACCGCAAAGAAGGCAGTATCGTATCAAGTAACACATCTGGAATTTCGGTTGAAAAAATGGCAGAAGGCCGATCAGAGGATTTTAAACGCCACTTTTTAGGTACACATTTTTTTAACCCAGCTCGTTATTTAAAGCTTTTAGAAATCATTCCTATTCAAGAAACAGATCCAGAAGTACTCCAATTTATGAAAACGTTTGGCGAGGATGTACTTGGTAAAGGCGTCGTTGAAGCGAAAGATACGCCGAATTTTATTGCCAATCGTATTGGTACTTATGGACTCCTTGTGACAGTGCGTGAAATGCTTGAAAACAAATACACCATCGGAGAGGTGGATTCGGTCACAGGACCCCTCATTGGAAGACCGAAAAGTGCGACCTTCCGTACACTTGATGTCGTAGGGCTCGACACGTTTTTCCATGTAGCCCGCAACGTATATGACCAAGTAGAAGGAAAGGAAAAAGATATTTTCCAGCTGCCTGAGTTTATTGAAAGAATGCTTGAAAAGGGATGGATTGGCAGCAAGGCAGGGCAAGGATTTTATCAAAAAAATGGGAAGACCATTTTAGAACTTGACCCTGTGACGCTCACATACGGAGAACGAACGAAGCTGAAAGATCCAGGCATTGAGATGGCGAAGCAGCAAAAGGGAACGAAAGCGAAATTGAAAGCGCTTATTTATCAAGATGGTCGTGCAGGACAATTGCTCTGGAACATGACGGCACCTGTGCTCCTTTACTCAGCTCAGTTAACAGGCGAAATTGCGGATGATATTCAGTCCATCGATAACGCAATGAAGTGGGGATTTGGCTGGCAGCACGGTCCATTTGAGCTCTGGGATGCAATTGGTGTGAAAAAAGCAGTCGAGCGCATGGAAGCAGAAGGTCACAGCATCCCGCAGTGGGTGCAAGACATGCTGTCAGAAGGACACGACACATTCTATCAAGAAAATGCTGATGGAGAGCGTGCATTTTATCACAATGGGGCTTACGAACAGGAAAAAGGAAACGACAAGAATATTTCCTTAGCGAAATTGAAAAAGAAGAACGGCGTGATTTTTAAAAATGCTGGTGCGAGCTTGATTGATATCGGTGATGATGTCGCCTTGCTCGAATTTCACTCCAAAAGCAATGCCATTGGACTAGATGTCATTGACATGATCAATCGCGCTGTCGATGAGGTGGAACAAAATTATAGAGGGCTTGTCATCGGAAACCAAGGCAAGAACTTCTGTGTTGGTGCCAACCTTGCTCTCATTTTAATGGAGGCTCAGGACGATAATTTCTTTGAAATTGACTTTGTGATCCGCCGCTTCCAGCAGGCAATGATGAAGGTGAAATATAGCGACCGTCCAATCGTTGCTGCACCGTTTGGTATGACACTTGGAGGCGGAACAGAGGTTTGTCTGCCGGCAGCAGCTATTCAGGCGTCGAGTGAAGCATACATGGGTCTTGTCGAAGCGGGAGTTGGACTGATTCCAGGCGGCGGTGGAAACAAAGAATTATACCTTCGCCATCTGCAAGGATCAGCGAAGCCATCGCAGACCGCTATACAAGACGCCACGATGAAAACATTTGAAACAATTGCAATGGCGAAAGTATCCACTTCGGCAGAGGAAGCGCGGGATATGAACATGCTGCGCGCGAGTGACCGAATCAGTATGAACGGTGATCACCTGATCTATGATGCGAAACAACTTGTGCTCTCTCTTGATGAAGCAGGTTATCGTGCGCCTCTCAAGCAAAAGGTACCCGTCATGGGAGAAACAGGCTATGCAGCGATGATATTGGCGGCTGAAAATATGAGATTATCTGGATACATTTCAGAGCATGACATGACCATTGTTAAAAAATTAGCTCATGTTATTTCCGGCGGAAAACTGCCATTTGGAACAGAGGTAGAGGAGCAATACTTATTAGAGCTTGAAAGGGAAGCCTTTTTAAGTCTTGTAGGAGAAGTGAAATCACAAGCACGCATGCAGCACATGCTCGTCAAAGGAAAACCTTTACGTAACTAAGGGGGAGTCAAAATGAGAGAAGCAGTCATTGTCGCTGGCGCGAGAACACCAGTAGGGAAGGCGAAAAAAGGATCGTTAAAACATGTTCGGCCTGATGATATGGGCGCATTGTGTGTAAAAGAAACATTAAAGCGTGCCGGTGATTACGACGGACAGATAGATGATTTGATCATCGGATGTGCAACACCAGAAGCAGAGCAGGGGTTAAATGTGGCTCGGAATATTGGGGCGTTAGCAGGACTTCCGTATACAGTCCCTGCCATCACCATCAACCGCTACTGCTCATCTGGTCTTCAGTCAATCGCTTATGCAGGTGAGCGGATTATGCTCGGTCAGGCAGAAACGATCTTAGCTGGAGGAGTCGAATCGATGTCACAGGTGCCGATGATGGGTCATTCCATTCGTCCGAATGCTCAATTGGCAGAACAAGCGCCTGAATACTATATGAGCATGGGGCACACGGCAGAGCAGGTGGCGCAAAAGTATCAGGTCACACGTCAAGATCAGGACGCCTTTGCGGTAAGAAGTCATCAAAAGGCAGCCAAAGCATTACAGGAAGGAAAATTTTCAGATGAAATTGTCTCCGTTGATGTAACAGAGCGGCGGGTAGGAGAGCAATATCAATTAGAAGAACATCAATTCACGTTCTCACAGGATGAAGGCGTAAGAGCAGGGACAACGGAGGAGATTCTTTCCAATTTGCGTCCGGCTTTTTCAACAAAGGGCACGGTAACCGCAGGAAACTCTTCACAAACAAGTGACGGCGCTGCGTGTGTGATGATGATGGATCGTGAGAAAGCATCCTCACTTTCCCTTCAGCCGCTCGCCAAGTTCCGGGCGTTTGCTGTTGGCGGTGTACCACCTGAAGTGATGGGAATTGGTCCAATTGAAGCCATTCCGCGTGCGCTGAAAATCGCTGGACTTGAGCTGAAGGATATCGGGCTGTTTGAATTAAACGAAGCGTTTGCCTCTCAGGCCATTCAAGTTATTCGTCATTTAGGGATTGATGAAGAGAAAGTGAATGTCAATGGCGGGGCAATCGCGCTAGGACATCCGCTCGGCTGTACAGGAACGAAACTGACACTGTCACTCATTCATGAAATGAAGCGGCGAAACGAGCAATTTGGCATCGTCACAATGTGTATCGGCGGGGGCATGGGAGCAGCAGGAATTTTTGAATTGATCTAAAGGGGGAAAACAGAATGAAAGCAATGGAAGAGGTAAAAAAGGGTGGAAGCTTCTTAATTGATGAGACGAATTATGAGCATATCTTTACACCAGAGGATTTCTCTGATGAGCATCAAATGATTGGAAAGACAACAGAGGATTATATTTTACAAGACGTTGTTCCATATATAGATCAAATTGAAAACCATGAATTTGAGCATTCCGTCAGGCTTCTCAAAAAGGCTGGAGAGCTTGGGCTGCTAGGAGCTGACGTGCCTGAAGAATTCGGCGGGCTCGGATTAGATAAAATCAGTTCAGCCATTATTACCGAGAAATTTTCCAGAGCAGGGAGCTTCTCGCTTTCATATGGCGCCCATGTCGGCATTGGGTCTCTGCCAATCGTGCTGTTTGGAAATCAAGCGCAAAAGGAAACATATCTTCCTGGACTCGCTTCTGGAGAAACAATTGCAGCGTACGCCCTCACTGAGCCAGGATCAGGCTCTGACGCCCTTGGAGCAAAGACAACTGCGGTCTTAAATGAAGCCGGAACTCATTATGTGCTGAATGGGGAAAAACAGTGGATCACAAACTCCGCATTTGCCGACGTCTTTGTCGTATATGCGAAAATTGATGGTGAACACTTCTCTGCTTTTATCGTAGAAAAGGATTTTCCAGGTGTCAAAACGGGACCTGAAGAGAAAAAGATGGGCATAAAAGGTTCATCGACAAGAACGTTAATTCTCGAAGATGCTCAAGTGCCGAAGGAGAATTTACTAGGTGAGGCTGGCAGAGGTCATGTCATTGCCTTTAACATTTTGAATATCGGACGCTACAAGCTGGCTGTCGGAACAGTTGGTGCGTCAAAACGTGTCATTCAATTATCGGCAGAATATGCAAACCAACGTAAGCAATTCCAAACGCCAATTTCTCGATTTAGCTTAATTGGTGAAAAAGTAGCCAACATGTCGGCAAAGCTCTATGCGATGGAAAGTGCTGTTTACCGCACAGTCGGATTATTTGAACAGCGCATGGGTCTATTAAGTGAAGAAGAGCAAAAGGATGGCAAACAAATTGCCCAGTCCATTGCAGAATATGCGATTGAATGCTCTCTTTGTAAAGTGCTTGGCTCTGAAACTTTAGACTATATAGCGGATGAGGGCGTGCAGATTCACGGCGGATATGGATTCATGCAAGAATACGAGGTCGAAAGAGCCTATCGTGACTCGCGGATTAACCGTATTTTTGAAGGGACTAACGAAATCAACCGTCTGCTTGTACCAGGCACATTCTTGAAGAAAGCGATGAAGGGAGAGCTTCCGCTGCTTCAAAAGGCGCAAACCTTACAGGAAGAGCTCATGATGATGATGCCGGAAGAGCCAGGTGATCAGCCGCTCGATCAAGAAAAATACTTGCTCGCCCATGCGAAAAAGATCGCCTTAATGGTATCTGGAATGGCGGCGATGAAGTATGGAAAAGCATTAGACAAAGAGCAAGAGATTCTTGTGAACATAGCGGATATCGTCAATGAAATTTTTGCTGCTGAATCGGCGATTCTGCGTACTGAAAAGGCAATCGCTGCATCAGGGCTAGATAAGAATACTCAAAAGCTTGCTTACACACAAATTTTCACGCAGGAAGCCTTCTTAAAAATTGAAGCTCATGCAAAAGAATCCTTGATCGCGATGGAAGAAGGAGATGCACTCCGCATGAGTCTGTCAGCTCTTCGCAAACTGACAAGATTCACCCCGATCAATGTCATCGCCAAAAAGCGCGAAGTGGCGAAACGAATCTTTGAAGCAGAGAAATATATCGTATAAGACGGCTGAAAAGGTGCGGGTATCACTCCGCACCTCAGCGTGTAGACAAACCCTCGCATTCGTTGTCAGGTCTGCGCTCCGGTGCTCACGAATGTCAAATTCGCTCCGCTCCGATGCTCGTCCTTCCTAGACTTCAAAGGTTTTCTATCACGCTGAAAAGAAGACAAAGGGCTAAAATAAAAACCATTTTAGCCCTTTGTCAACAATCTGAGGTGCGGGTATCACTCCGCACCTTTTTTAAGCATACATTTAGGTTTTTAAAATATTTTGTGATAAAATGTTCTCACTACTTGCAGGAGGTGAAAATAGTGGCTTTAGATTTTTATGAATACCCATCTTGCGGTACATGCCGAAAAGCAAAAAAATGGCTGGAAGAACACAATAAAGATATCAACAGCATACATATCGTCGAAGAGACGCCTGATAAAGAAACATTAAAAGCGCTTTACGAAAAAAGTGGCTTAGAGCTGAAGAAGTTCTTTAATACAAGCGGACAGAAATACCGAGAGCTACAGCTGAAAGATCAACTTCCTGCAATGTCAGAAGGCGAGCAGCTAGAATTACTCGCATCTAACGGAATGCTGATCAAGCGCCCGATTACAACAGACGGTAAACGAGTCACAGTTGGATTTAATGAAGATACATTTAAAAGCGTCTGGAAATGATGTAACTTTCATTCAGATTGTGGTATCTTCAATATAGATTGAAAGAAAAGACTGGAGGGGTATTGAATGAGCACACCAAAAGATTTACGTTATTCAGAAGAACATGAATGGGTCAAAGTAGAAGGAGATAAGGTGCGTATCGGTATTACGCATTTTGCTCAATCTGAGCTAGGCGATATCGTGTTCGTTGAGCTTCCTGAAGTAGGAGACAAAATTACAGCGGACGAGCCTTTCGGAAGTGTAGAATCTGTGAAAACAGTTTCTGAGCTTTACGCACCGATCAACGGTACAATCGTCGAAGTGAACGATGAGCTGGATGACAGCCCTGAATTCGTCAACGACTCTCCATACGAAAAAGCATGGATGATCGTGGTAGAGCCAGCTGATACATCTGAAATTGAGAACTTGATGACTGCTGAGCAATATGAAGAAATGACAAAAGAAGACTAATTCACGTGAAATTGGACACTCTACCTTTATGGGGGGTGTCCAATTTGTCTTTTCAAAAAGAACATGTGGATATAACAGATCATGTCACTGGACGATTCAAAGAAAGCGGCATGGTGCTGTATCATCAAAATGAAGAGATTGGCACGATGATTAGTGAAAACCAATATGAGTTAAAATCAGGTTATTCCTATGAGCAAAATCGTTTTTATCGTCTGACGGATACATTGACCCACGGAACAGAAAAATATGTAGACTGTGATGATGAAAATGGCTGGTGCTAATCACAGATGAGGCTGCAGTGAGCATAAGCTGCAGTCTTTTTAGTGCAAGCGCCCAATCTTTACAACCTGAATGAAAAATTGTAATCTAAGGGAGAAGTGAACAACGTCAAAAGGGCCGGGTGATCGTGATGAATGTAGAGGTAGAAAAGGTCATCATTGTAGAAGGTAAAACAGACAAACAAAAGCTAAAAGAAGTCATAAGTGAACCTGTTACCATCATTTGCACCAATGGCACGATCAGTACATCGAAGCTGGATCAGCTCGTAGACGAATTATTGGGGAAAGACGTTTACATATTAGCAGACAGTGACGATGCAGGCGACAAACTGCGGAAGCAATTTCGAAAAGAATTCCCTGAAGCATTTCATCTTTTTGTCGACAGAACGTACCGCGAAGTGGCCGCTTCACCGTCAGCCCACATTGCATCTATCCTATTAGCTGCAAACATTGATGTTCATTCGAAATATTTATGAGGGTGGACGTATATGAAAGAGATTGAAGAACACGAATTCAAGGAGATAAAGGACGATTTATTTCTTTTATACTTATATACACCGTTTTGCGGAACATGTCAGCTGGCAAAGAAAATGCTGGCTGTCGTAGACACCATGCAGCCGGATGTACCTTTTTATGAAAATAACTTAAACTACTCACCAGGCTTTGCGAAGGCTTTTGAGATCGAAAGCGTTCCTTGCTTTCTACTGTTTAAAAAAGGTGAGCTGGTGCAAAAAGGCTATGCCTTTCACTCCGTACCATATCTTCATGAAATGATTGAAACCGCTAAATAAAGCGGTTTTTTGTCATATTTCAAGCAATTCATCTGAAAATTTGTCGAGTTATTTATAAAGGACAAGCGAATGTTTGTAGAGAAATGTTATGTATAACCAAATGACAGGGAGGTTATACATGTGGAAAAAGTGAAAACCCATGGAAACACAGGGCAGCGATTATTGCTGAAACCGCTGCTCTCATCATCATCCTTGAAGATTACATTTGAGGCGGAAACTGACTCTTGTACATTGATTGTGGATGAGCGTGGTGAAGTGAAGAAACTACCTGCAATTGAGTTATCGGATCTCATCTTTTATGGTGAGAGAAAAGAAATACTTCAATTATTAGATGGAGATATGTCCTTACAGCAGTTAATTAGCAGGGGACAAGTGAAAGTAAAAGGGTCATTCCGTGCGCTCCTAAGACTAGAGGCGGTACTTTGGCTGACGAACGGTTTTTTTCGAAAAATGATAACTTAGTCGTTTACTTGGAAATTAGCGATTTACAGCGTTGACATATCTCGGGTAGCATGATATTCTACGTTAGTAAAAACATGAACATCACATAAAACAACATATTTTCTCTTATTAAGAGAGGTGGAGGGACGTGCCCTATGAAACCCGGCAACCGTCAGCATAGCTGAAATTGGTGCCAATTCACTCAAAGCCGCAATGCTTTGAAAGATGAGAGAAAGGCGTATTGAACATAAAAGGCCTTTCTGCTTGCATTGCAGTTAGGTCTTTTTTACTGACCTCACGTCAGGCACGAGGCATGGCAGCAGGAAGAATAAATAACGTATGTGATGGCAACCTATAGATTCAGCAAGAAAGCAGGTGAACAGACTGTGATCCATTTACAGAATGTATCAAAAACGTACCACTCAAAAAGCGGAAATGTTGATGCCGTGAAAGACGTCAACTTGGATATCGATAAAGGTGAAATATTCGGAATTATCGGGTATAGCGGTGCCGGAAAAAGCTCGCTTATTCGCCTATTAAACGGTCTGGAGCTGCCAACAGCAGGAATTGTTGAAGTGGCAGGCAACCGGATCAATGAAGTATCGAATGCGAAACTTCGGAAAGCAAGACAAGAAATCAGCATGATTTTCCAGCACTTTAACCTACTTTGGTCAAGAACAGTGAGACAAAATATTATGTTCCCGCTTGAGATCGCAGGTGTACCTACATCGAAACGGAGAGAGCGTGCGAATGAACTGATTAAATTAGTCGGTTTAGAAGGAAAAGAAAATGCGTATCCGTCTCAGCTTAGCGGCGGACAAAAGCAGCGTGTGGGGATTGCGAGAGCATTAGCAAATGATCCAAAGGTTCTTCTTTGTGACGAAGCGACGTCAGCGCTTGATCCGCAAACAACGGATTCTATCCTTGATCTTTTAGCGGATATCAATAAACGTTTAGGGCTGACAATTGTGCTCATCACACACGAAATGCACGTCATTCGCAAAATTTGTCATCGCGTCGCGGTCATGGAAAATGGACGCATTGTCGAAGAAGGCGAAGTATTACGCGTCTTCAGACAGCCGAAGGAAGAGATGACGAAGCGATTTGTACAGCAGCTTGCTGAACCAGAGGAAGCGAAAGAAACAATCGAGCACGTCTTAGAGCGTGTAAAAGAAGGTCAGGTCGTACGGTTGTCCTTTATTGGCGATTCTGCCGAGCAGCCGCTCATCACTGAAATCGTTCGATCCTTCAATGTCGATGTAAACATCCTTCAAGGAAAGATTTCTCAAACGCAGGAAGGCGCGTTTGGAACACTCTTTATCCATATAAATGGAGAAGAGACCGAGGTAGAAAAAGCCATCGCCTATATCCAAAGCAAACAGGTTGAAATTGAGGTGATGACACATGTTTGAGAAATGGTTTCCGAACGTTGATCTAGACGTCATCTGGAGTGCAACAGGTGAAACAGTGTATATGACACTCATTTCATTGGCATTTGCTTTTGCAATCGGGATTATCCTAGGACTCCTGCTTTTCCTTACAGGAAAAGGCGGTCTTTGGGAAAATAAACCGATCAATGCTGTCATCGGTGCAGTCGTCAACATTTTCAGATCGATTCCTTTTATCATTTTAATCATTCTATTATTAGGGTTTACAAAATTAATTATGGGCACAATTCTAGGTCCAAATGCAGCACTCCCTGCCCTTGTCATTGGGTCAGCTCCATTCTATGCACGTCTTGTTGAAATTGCACTGCGTGAGGTAGACAAAGGAGTCATTGAAGCAGCACGGTCAATGGGAGCGAAAACGTCGACCATCATTTTCAAAGTATTGCTGCCAGAATCATTGCCAGCCCTCATTTCAGGTATTACCGTAACAGCGATTGCTTTAATTGGCTCAACTGCGATTGCAGGTGCAATTGGAGCAGGCGGACTTGGTGACCTTGCTTATGTGGAAGGATACCAATCTGGTAATACAGATGTTACACTTGTTGCCACTGTGTTTATTCTCATCATCGTCTTTATTATTCAAATAATCGGTGATTTGATTACAAATAAAATTGATAAACGTTAAGGGAGGATTTATTCATGAAGAAATTGATTTTAAGTGCACTATTTCTAGCATTTGCAGGCATCTTAGCTGCATGCGGTTCATCTAATAACGCAAGTGATAGCAAAACCATTACGGTTGCCGCTTCAAAAACACCCCATGCCGAGATTCTTGAAGAAGCAAAACCACTTCTAAAAGAAAAAGGCTACGATCTAAAAGTGAAAGTACTTAGTGATTATAAAATGTACAACAAAGCGTTAGCTGAAAAAGAAGTGGATGCAAACTTTTTCCAACATATCCCTTACTTAAATGAAGAAAATAAATCAAACAAAGATTACAACCTAGTTAGTGCTGGTGCGGTTCACCTTGAGCCTTTCGGTATCTACTCTAAGAAATACAAATCAGTAAAAGATATTCCAAACGGCGGGACGATCATCATGACAAACAACGTAGCTGAACAAGGCCGTATGCTTGCACTATTGCAAAATGCTGGTGTCATTAAGATTGATCCTAAAGTTGATACAATCAACGCAACAGTAAAGAACATCAAAGAAAACCCGAAGAACCTAAAGTTCAAAAAAATCGCTCCTGAACTAACAGCGAAAGCTTATGAAAACAGTGAAGGCGATGCTGTGTTTATTAACGTCAACTATGCGATTCAAAATAAATTGAATCCGAAAAAAGATTCAATTGAACTTGAGCAAACAAAGAACAACCCATATGCAAACATCGTGGCGGTTCGCAAAGGTGAAGAAAAATCAGATAAGATCAAGACATTAATGGAAGTTCTTCACTCTGATAAAATCAAAGAATTCATCGACAAAAAATATGACGGTGCTGTACTACCGGTATCTGAATAACAATGTGTTAACCTCGCTTTCATCAAAGCGAGGTTTTTTTGTGTATTTTTTCAAATCTCGCTCATAATAAAAATGTACAAATGACCTGAAGGGATGGAATGAAGATGAATGAACAGCATATGAGCGGATCCATGCAGCAATCACTGACTGATTATAAAACCGCAATGGGTGAATTTCAGAAGAAAATGCCGGTGTTTGGGAAGAAATTCAATGAATTCACGGAGCAGTGCTTTCAGAGCGATTCATTAACGCAAAAGGAAAAACAAATGATTGCCCTTGGCATCAGTATTCATGCACAGGATGAATACTGCATGATTTATCATACAAAGGGAGCGCTCGACCAAGGCGCGACAGAAGAGAATTTGCTAGAGGTCGTCAGTGTGGCGGCAGCGTTCGGCGGCGGTGCTGCACTAAGTCAAGGCATCACAGTTGTTCAGCAATGTATTGACGAATTTGGAGGACAGACGCATTAAGGGAAGGATAAGATGGCATTTATCCATATCAGGGAGTTGAGTCCTTCTCAGCCGATTGTGTGAGAAAATATGCCAGCATAGCGCGTCATATCCCTTTTGAGTGAAGCCACATGTCTTTGATACAATGAAGCTACACTCAAAGAAGGGAATGGTTTATTATTTGTTCGGACCATAGTACACTGGGATTGGATTATACCGCCGAGATGGAAAAGGCCATGCATAAGGCTCATGGCATGAGCTATCCAGAGTACGAAAGAGACCATGACTTACGGATGAAAGTGGAATATAAACGAGAGCAGTCCTATCGAGATGAGAAAAGACAGCTCGCAAAAATGAATATACGAGGCTATTAAATAGCTAAGGGGCGGGGAGAACAGATTCCCGTCCTTTCTTTATGAAAACAGTCTTTTCGACATAAATCCTTTTATCTACCGGCTTTTTTTGTTAGAATTTTGAGAGCATCCTCTCACGCATATCGTGAATGTGTTGTATTCAGTTTTAATTTGTTATAAAATTAGAATGAGAATAAATTGAGAATAATGATTATTTTGGAGGTATCGATATATGACTGCTTCGACATTAACAATTAAGGACTTGCACGTTGAGATTGAAGGGAAAGAAATCTTAAAGGGTGTAAACCTCGAGATAAAAGGTGGAGAATTCCACGCAGTAATGGGACCAAACGGTACAGGTAAATCAACTTTATCTGCTGCCATTATGGGTCACCCTAAATATGAAGTAACAAAAGGTAGCATTTTGCTTGATGGCGAAGATGTACTTGAAATGGAAGTAGATGAGCGCGCTCAAGCAGGTCTTTTCCTTGCGATGCAATACCCATCTGAAATTAGTGGTGTGACAAATGCGGACTTCCTTCGTTCTGCTATTAACGCTCGCAGAGAAGAAGGCGATGAAATCTCTCTAATGAAATTCATCCGCAAAATGGACGAAAACATGGAGTTCCTTGAAATGGACCCAGACATGGCGCAACGCTACCTAAACGAAGGTTTCTCAGGCGGAGAGAAAAAACGCAATGAAATTCTTCAATTAATGATGATTGAACCTAAAATTGCGATCCTTGATGAAATCGATTCTGGTCTTGATATCGATGCGTTGAAAGTGGTTTCTAAAGGAATTAACAGAATGCGCGGCGAAAGCTTCGGCTGCTTAATGATCACTCACTATCAGCGTCTACTGAACTACATCACACCAGATCACGTTCATGTCATGATGCAAGGACGTATCGTGAAATCTGGCGGACCAGAGCTTGCACAACGTCTAGAAGCAGAAGGCTATGACTGGATTAAAAAAGAGTTAGGAATTGAAGACGAAACTGTTGGTCAAGAAGCGTAAGCGTTAGGAGGATTATTGATGACATTAGAAACGAAATTATCAGTAGATCAAGATTATGTCAAAAGCTTCTCCGAGAAGCATCAGGAACCGGCATGGATGAGTTCCCTTCGCTTACAGGCTCTTGAAAAAGCAGAAGACCTTCCAATGCCAAAGCCTGACAAAACGAATATTTCTAAATGGAATTTAACCAATTTCAAACAGCATACAGTCGAAAGTGCGCCATTTGGATCATTAGAAGAGCTTCCTGAAGAAGTGAAATCTCTCATTGATTTAGAGGACACGGATAAGACAGTCTACATTCAGCGTGATCAAACGCCAGCATACTTGTCTCTTTCAACGGAAGCGAAAGACAAAGGCGTGATCTTCACTGATCTTCATACAGCGCTTCGCGAACATGGTGATCTAGTGAAGAAATACTTCATGACGGATGCAGTGAAAGTAGATGAGCATAAACTAACAGCTTTACATGCAGCTTTAGTCAATGGCGGAGCTTTCCTCTATGTACCAAAAAATGTAGAACTTGAAGCGCCAATTCAAGCCGTCTACCTGCATGAAAATGACGACACGACTTTGTTCAACCATGTCATCGTCGTAGCAGACGATCATAGTGCAGTGACATATGTAGAAAACTACATTAGTACAGCAAAACCTGAAGAAGCAATCTTCAATATCGTGTCCGAAGTGTTCACGGGAGCTAATGCCCGCGTCACATACGGCGCAGTAGATAACCTTTCAGAAGGTGTCACAGTCTATGTGAACAGACGCGGTATGGCAAATGGCCGTGACAGTAAAATCGAATGGGCGCTTGGCCTTATGAATGATGGAGACGTCGTGTCTGAAAACATCACAAAGCTTATGGGCGACGGGACATTCGGTGATACAAAATCAGTTGTTGTCGGCCGCGGGAATCAAACGGAAAACTTTACAACAAGCATCATCCACTTCGGTAAAAACTCTGAAGGGTATATCTTGAAGCATGGTGTGATGAAGGATCAAGCATCCTCTATCTTTAACGGAATTGGTAAAATCGAGCATGGCGCAACGAAGTCAAATGCCGAGCAGGAATCACGTGTTCTCATGCTGAGTGAAAAAGCACGCGGTGATGCAAACCCAATTCTATTAATTGATGAAGATGATGTAACAGCAGGGCATGCTGCTTCTGTTGGACGTGTCGATCCAATTCAACTCTATTACCTCATGAGCCGCGGGATTTCCAAAGAAGATGCAGAAAGACTTGTGATTTATGGCTTCTTAAATCCAGTCGTCAAAGAACTGCCGATTGAAGGAGTTAAAAAGCAGCTCGTTTCTGTGATTGAAAGGAAAGTAAAATAATGAATATCAAAGACGTTCGTGAGCAATTTCCAATCCTTCATCAGCAAGTGAACGGACATGATTTGGTGTATTTGGACAGTGCAGCGACTTCTCAAAAACCAAGAGTGGTCATTGATGCAATGAATGAGTATTACCGGTCTTACAACTCGAACGTCCACCGGGGTGTTCATACCCTTGGCACAAAAGCAACGGACGCATACGAGGGTGCGAGAGAGAAAGTTCGTGCATTCATCCGTGCTTCATCTGTCCAAGAAATTATTTTTACTAGAGGTACAACAACTGCACTAAACACAGTGGCGATCAGCTATGCTAGAGCAAACCTCAAAGAAGGCGATGAGATTGTCATTTCGCACATGGAGCACCATGCGAATATCATCCCTTGGCAGCAAGCAGCAAAAGCAACTGGCGCCACATTGAAATACATTCCGTTACAGGAAGACGGCACGCTATCGCTTGAAGATGTAAACCAAACGATCACACATCAAACGAAAATCGTCGCTGTCACACATGTCTCAAACGTATTAGGAACCATCAACCCGATTAAAGAAATCGCCAAAATTGCCCACGATCATGGGGCAATCATTGTCGTCGATGGTGCACAAAGCACGCCGCATATGCAAATTGATGTTCAGGATCTAGATTGTGACTTTTTCGCATTCTCCGGGCATAAAATGTGTGGACCGACTGGCATCGGTGTGCTTTACGGGAAGAAGGACCTTTTGAATAATATGGAGCCTGCTGAGTTTGGCGGTGAAATGATCGACTTTGTGGATCTGTATGATTCTACTTGGAAAGAGCTCCCGTGGAAATTTGAAGCGGGTACACCGATTATTGCCGGAGCAGTTGGACTAGGAAAAGCGATTGATTTCTTAAATGACATTGGTATGGAGGAAGTCAGCCGTTACGAGCATCAGCTTGCCACTTATGCGCTTGAGCGCTTCAAGGAGCTTGAAGGTGCGACTGTTTATGGACCGCAGCACCGAGCTGGGCTTGTGACGTTTAATTTAGATGACGTCCATCCGCATGATGCGTCGACTGTTCTGGATACGGAAGGTGTC
Source organism: Bacillus sp. FSL K6-2431 (assembly GCF_038005165.1). Lineage (NCBI taxonomy): Bacteria > Bacillati > Bacillota > Bacilli > Caryophanales > Bacillaceae > Bacillus > Bacillus sp. FSL K6-2431. The sequence continues at coordinate 2,864,179 of NZ_JBBOSQ010000001.1, forward strand.
GCCATTCGTGCTGGACATCACTGTGCACAGCCGCTCATGAAATGGCTTGGTGTATCAGCGACTGCAAGAGCAAGCTTCTATCTGTACAATACAGAAGAAGAGATTGACAAACTCATTGCAGCGCTCCGTAAGACAAAGGAGTATTTTACGAATGTCTTTTAATGTAAACTTAGACACACTGTATAGACAAGTGATTATGGATCATTATAAAAATCCGAGAAACAAAGGTGTGTTAAACGACAGCATTGTCGTCGATATGAACAACCCAACGTGTGGTGACCGCATTCGTCTCACGATGAAAATCGAAGACGAAAAAGTCATGGATGCGAAATTTGAAGGAGAAGGATGCTCCATTTCGATGGCATCTGCCTCTATGATGACGCAGGCGATTAAAGGGAAAGATATTGAAACAGCTTTGAAAATGTCTCAGATTTTCTCCGATATGATGCTAGGAAAAGAATACGACGATTCCATTGATCTTGGTGACATTGAGGCGCTGCAGGGAGTGGCAAAATTCCCTGCCCGCATCAAATGTGCAACATTATCCTGGAAGGCGCTTGAAAAAGGCGCATCTGCCGAAGATAACGGCAAATCATAAGATTGGAGTGAAAATGGATGGCTAAAAAAATGCCAGATGTTGGTGAATATAAATACGGCTTTTCTGATAAAGACGTTTCCATTTTCCGTTCAGAGCGCGGATTGACAAAAGAGATCGTTGAAGAAATTTCTCGTATGAAAGAAGAGCCTCAGTGGATGCTCGACTTTCGTTTGAAATCTCTTGAGCTCTTTTACAACATGCCGATGCCACAATGGGGCGGAGATTTAAATGCATTAAACTTTGATGAAATTACGTACTACGTAAAGCCATCAGAGCGCTCTGAGCGTTCTTGGGATGAAGTACCAGAAGAAATCAAAGAAACCTTTGATAAGCTTGGTATCCCTGAAGCAGAGCAAAAGTACTTAGCAGGTGTATCTGCTCAGTATGAATCTGAAGTTGTGTATCACAACATGAAGCAAGACCTTGAAGATCTAGGCATTGTGTTTAAAGATACAGACAGCGCATTAAAAGAGAACGAAGACATCTTCCGTGAGCACTGGGCAAAAGTCATTCCTCCGACTGACAACAAATTTGCTGCGCTTAACTCGGCTGTATGGTCTGGTGGTTCATTTATCTACGTACCGAAGGGTGTCAAAGTAGATACACCACTTCAAGCATACTTCCGTATCAACTCTGAAAACATGGGTCAGTTCGAGCGTACACTCATCATCGTTGATGAAGGCGCACATGTGCATTACGTAGAAGGCTGTACAGCACCAGTTTACACAACAAACTCACTTCACAGTGCGGTTGTTGAAATTGTCGTGAAAAAAGGCGGCTACTGCCGTTACACAACGATTCAAAACTGGGCAAACAACGTCTTCAACCTTGTCACAAAACGTACAGTATGTGAAGAGAATGCGACAATGGAATGGATTGATGGAAACATCGGTTCTAAGCTGACAATGAAATACCCAGCGGTCATCCTAAAAGGTGAGGGCGCTCGTGGTATGACATTAAGTATTGCCCTAGCAGGTAAAGGTCAGCACCAAGATGCAGGTGCAAAAATGATTCACCTTGCACCAAACACATCTTCAACGATCGTATCGAAATCGATTTCCAAACAAGGCGGTAAAGTCACATACCGCGGAATCGTTCACTTCGGACGTAAAGCAGAGGGTGCACGCTCAAACATCGAGTGTGACACACTCATCATGGATAACAAATCAACATCTGATACGATTCCTTACAATGAAATCTTAAACGACAACATTTCATTAGAGCACGAAGCGAAGGTATCAAAAGTATCAGAAGAGCAGCTATTCTACTTGATGAGCCGCGGAATTTCTGAAGAAGAAGCAACAGAAATGATCGTCATGGGCTTCATCGAGCCATTCACAAAAGAACTACCAATGGAATACGCCGTTGAAATGAACCGTTTGATTAAGTTTGAAATGGAAGGTTCTATTGGTTAATATAGAGGATTGAAAATGATTGATATAAGAGGTTGATGAAGCGTGCCGAATTTGTGCCGATCAAGATGACCTTTTAGTGTAGGAGACGAACTTTTTAAGTTCGTCTTTTTCTATTTCATTGGTTCTGAAAATAAGAAAATTCAATTTCAAAGTATTAGGATGGTTTGCAAGGTACCATACACTTAAGAGTGATATAGTTACAAAAGTTATTGCATTACAATATAATCACTTATTTTACTTTCTTGCGATAAAAATGTTGCTTTTTTCCTGCGTTTATTGGTAATATAAATTTTTGTATTAAATAAACTTTGGAGGTTTTAACATGTTTAGTAAGATTTTGAGCTTTGTTCTTGTTTTTACAATTGTATTTACGACTATTGCACCATCATTTGCTTCAGCTAAAAATAGTGAGAGCACAGTTGAGGAGATAAATGTAATTGATACTAGTTTATTAGAGCAACTTGAAGATAAAGAAATAATTGAATTAGAAGAAAATTTGGCAATAACAGAATACTTTAATGATGAAGTTAGTCATATTTCTACGAAGATTGATGAAGAAGACTTACAGGCAGATACTGTATTATCTACTGATCTTGAATCAGGGGAAATGTTTTTTGAAGGCCAAATTGCTGATAATAATGAATTGATTGATGCGAATTTTCAAGTGTACTTGGATTATATGGATGGAGAAGATTTTGGTGGTTATTTAGTAGATTTAAATACTAATGAAAAATATGAATTCGATACTAGATTAGCAGATGCATCTGCTGTGCCTTTAGTAATTATTGCTGTACAAATTGTTAGATTTGGTGTTCAATGGGCTATAAAGAAGTATGGTAAAAAGGTTGTCACTAACGCTCTTAACTCTTCAGCAAGACTAGCTACAAAAAATGTAAAAAAATCTTTATTGAATGATACTGGAGTTAAGATTTCTCTTTTCACTAAGAAGGTTAAAGGTAAACAAGAGTGGAAAGATCCTAAATCTGGTTGGTCCATTTCAAGAGATCTTGGGAAAGGGAATTCTCATGGAGGAAGTTACTACAAATTAATGAATAAATCCGGAGAGCGTATAGCTACACTAAATAAAAGTGGTCATATATTAAGAAAATAAAAATTGTACATAAAAGAACGAAAGGAGAATGAGATATGGTTCACCTAGATTATTTACAAAGTGAATTCAATATTGATTTAATGAATGATTCCTTTAACGAGTTACCTCTAAGCCTTCATATTCAACTCGAAAAAGAAATGTATCAGTTTAATGATCAAGGCAATTTGAATCCTCAATATTTTAATAAGGTTTATAATGTTGCAATAAGTATATTTGATGAACTTTTTGGGGAGAACGATTTATTGTTCGTCGTCACAATTGTTCGAAGCGAGCATTCATTACGGAGGCCGATAGGAGTATATAGTAAGTATTCAAAAAAAATTAATAAATATAGACTCAATGTAAAAAATTCTAAAGATGAGAATGGAAAAGTAATTCAGTATTCTTTAGAAACAAAAAAACAGCATATAGAGTACAAGAAAATAATCAAGGCAATATGTAATCAAGATTTTAAAAGTATGGCTCCAAGGTTCAATGACAAATATAGTAGTTATCCTGAAATATTCTTTATAAATAAAGATTTTATTTATCATATTTATGATGACAGAGGGGCATTCTTATTATTTAAGGATGAGAGAAAGTATGAAAAATTTAAAACAAAGTATAGTACTTTAATGGTAGGAGAAGATTATAATTAAAAGAAACTCTCTTATTGTTAGTTTCCTCTCACTATTAATAATTCATCTTGTTGGCTGCTCTGCTGACGAAAATAACTCTAGGGAAAACAAAGAAATCGTTACATGGGGTCATGAATATATAGGAATTGCTAATAAAGAAACAGGCAAAAAGATAAAAGTTGCAGTGATAGATAGTGGAATTTTTTCAGAACATGAAGACCTTGAAGGAAAAGTTGTTGAAAGTTTTAACGCTATAAACGCTACAGATAATATAGTAGATGATTATGGCCATGGTACAAACATCGCAGGCATTCTAACTGCAAACCAAAATTCAATTGGAATGATCGGTGTGAGTCAAGACATTGAACTATTTGATGTAAAGGTACTAAATTCTGAGGGTAAAGGAGAAATTGATGATATTTTACGAGGATTAATGTGGGCTTATGAAAAAGAAGTAGATATTATTAATATTAGCTTTGGTTTTTCAAAAAGTTATATTGAACTCGAAGAGACTATTAACACCTTAACATCAGAGGGGATTATAGTAATTGCTTCAGCTGGAAATAGATTGGGGCAAGAAGTAGACTTTCCCGCAAAATACCCAAATGTAATTTCAGTAGGTTCTATGAATGAAACAGGAGAAGTCGATGTTTTGAGTTCGTCAGGTAAAATAGATGTTTTTGGTCCAGGAACTAATATTTACACTACCAATAAAGATGGAACTTATGAAACAGTACGAGGGACTTCTTTTGCAACAGCCTTTATAACCGGAGCAGTAGCTAAAGGAATGTTAAATGAAAAGATTGAGCGATCAAAAAACTCTTTTGATGAAAGCTTATCTTATCTAGAAGAGACCGGGCTTAAATAAAACCGAATACAGACTGACATAGGTTAATTTTTAACTTTTGATTACGTACATTCTACCTTTTAAAGTGAAATAATAATACTCTTTATTTCTAACCAATTTCGTTTCCACAATCCTTCCAGTGCATATTTAAGTATTTGAAATAGATGTAATACTTTAATATATCTATGCTACTCAAAATCCTGGTTAATTTACGGTGTACTGATTGAATTATATACATTTTGAAAGCTTGTATACAAAAATCGCCCCTAGGATTCCAGATAGTTTTGATACACTCTAAAATCCTAGATTAATTAAGTTCGAAATGGAAGGTTCAATCGGTTAATAATAAAAGACCAAAAACGTGATATTAAACGTTTTTGGTCTTTTTGTTTTTGAAAAAACAAATCTTACATCCCGCTAGGCGAGTAAAACGCATCAAAGGCTTTAGACAAATCGTCAGCTGCAGATGACAAGATCGTTTCTTCTTCTAAAATCGCTGTTCCTTGTGCTCGGACAATATGAAATTGTTGAAAGCCCATCAAGTTTTGGAATATTTCTTTTAGGTAATCATGTGAAAATTCCAAAGGTGTATATCGATCGTTATTTGTGAAAATTGAGCCACTTGCTTGAAGCAAAAGTACACGATAATCGTCAGTCATCAGACCAACTGAACCATCTTCTGTATATTTAAATGTTTCTCTAGCAATAAAGATATTATCTATATAATCTTTCATACGTGAAGTCACATTAAAATTATGAACAGGTGATACAATGACGATTCGATGATGTGCTTTGAATTGAGCCAATAAAGCAGATGAAGCAGCAGCGATTTTTTCTTCGGTAGCTGTTAATGTTTGTTCAGATGCTTGCTTATCCCAAATACGTAGCAGCTGGTCTTTTTCGATACGAGGAATTTCAGTTCCATATAAATGTAAAATTGTTGGTTCGTCATGAGGAAATCTTTCTTTAAACTGTTCTAAAAATAGTGTTTGCAGTTTGTTTGAATAACTTTCTCGATGAGTGAATTCAGGGTGCGCATTAATGATTAATGTTTGCATATACATGCTCCTTTTCTTTTGATAAACTGAGTATAAAATATAAAGATGACAAAACATGTCACCTTTTTTAAAAGGAAATTCAAATGAAAAAATCAGAACGATTAAACCAAGAGCTTATTTTTTTAAGTGATAAATACTCATTTCAGTTAAAGGATTTAGAAACCGAATTTGGCATATCGAAACGTACGGCTTTGAGAGATATGGAAGAGCTAGAGTCCATGGGTTTAGCTTTTTATGTTGAACCTGGCAGACATGGAGGATATCGACTGGTGAAACAATCTCCAATGGTCCCTATTTATTTCAATACCGATGAAGTTCAAGCTATTTTTTTCGCGCTTAAAGCGCTAGACCTGGTGTCAGCAACACCATTTAAAAAGTCTTACTCACAAATTCGGCAAAAGCTGTTTGCCACAATGTCTGATGAGAGAAAACGAATGATCACGGAGACTTTGGATGTGATTCATTACTATAATGTCGCACCAGTTAGTGAACAAAATCATTTGGAATTGATTTTACAGGCGATGATGGAAGATCAAATCGTGAAGATGACGTACACTCAATATGAAAATAAAAGGATCAGGCTGCAATTTCTTGAGTTGTTTTATCGAAATGGGATTTGGTTCACCAAAGCATATGATGTTCAAAATAAAAAGTGGGCCATCTATAGATGTGATTTTATGAAGGACTTGATCATTGAAGAAGAAGGCAGAGGCACCTTTACGAAGGAAGAATTAAAAGCAATGCAGGTCGAGTACGAAAAAACTTATCATGATATCTCATTTAAATGTCGATTAACGGAACAAGGAAAAGAAAAGTTTTTGAAGAATCATTACCCGAATATGAGATTGGAGATCATTGATGATACTCCATATATTATGGGTGGGTACAACCAAGAAGAATTATCGTATATGACTCACTATTTGATCTCATTTGGGAAGCATGTGAAAATTGAATACCCAGATGAATTAAAAGAGAGTTATTTGACTCAATTACAAGAAATGATTGAGCAGTATTGAAAGTGAACGGATTGTCTCTGAATCACAAACTTAACATATTAAAAAAGGCGAACTGTAGCCATTCGCCTTTTTTCTTTTACTTCGCCGCATGAAATGTATTGGTTTTCGATCTGTCATTGACCTTCCCATACGTCAGCTGACGCCAAATAAATTCCATCGGTCCATACTTAAACCGCTTTAACCAAAACGTACTGAAAAGCACAAGGAAGACATACACGCCAATAGCCATGAAGAACGTACCAGCCGGCTGAAGATGATCGACAAGCCCCGCTCCATATTTTAGAAATAGCATGGTTCCAATGATCGAGTGAAGCAAATAACAGGTCAGGGACATCCGTCCGACTTTGGTAAAGACCATCAAAGCACCTCGCAGCTGAGGAACGTGCAGAAACAGCATCGCAAGTGTACTCATATAGAACATACTGCCAGTTAATCCCCCGTTTTGTTCCAGAGCAGTGGCCATGTTCACCCAGAGTGTATGTTCAAAAGGATTGACCGCTGCTATAATCGTACTGCTTTGTGTGATGAGAAAAGCGATGGTACAAATGATCCAAATGCGATTCCAAATCGTTTTTTTCGCTTCCATGTTTTTGAAAAACGCCATTTTCACAAAATAAACACCAAGCAAAAACATGAAGAACATGGAATAGACGATTGAAAATGAGCTGGAAGCCATCGTCACCATATCTGTCCATCGGTCACCAATAGATGCTAAATAAGTCAGACTGTTGTGGCTGGTCAAATCAAAATCGGCAAAGTCCGGCTTGCCCGATGAGCCTGTACTGATGGTATGAAGCAGCATTGTGAAAAAGGGTGTGAGCAATTGAATCATAAAGAGTGTGATCAGCCAGTATCGGATGGTTTTGGCTGTACGTTTGTAAAAGAAAAGCAATAAAAAGCCAGCGACTGCATAATACGCTAAAATATCACCAATCCAAACAAAGGTGACATGCAGAAGGCCAAACCCTAAGAGAATGGTTAATCTGCGGGCAAACAGCTTGTTCGGACTGTCCACCTTCTGAGCAGCGCGGTCCATAAAAATCATAAAACCAACCCCGAATAGGAAGGAGAACAACGTAATAAATTTCCCTGAGGCGAACCAATTCACCAAGTTGTGAAAGACATTATTTGCTTCCATATCGAACCCCTTCGCCGAATCCACGATCAAAAAGTAATTCACCAGAATAATTCCCATTAAGGCAAATCCCCGTACGATGTCTAAGAAATGAACCCGATCCTTCAAACTCATCGCGTGTTCTACTTTGTTTGCATTCATATCCATGCTCCTTTTCTTGTTATGATAAATGTCATTCGGATCAATCCATCGATCCTTACAATGAATCAATATACGTCCCAATTCTTAACAATTTATGAAGATCCAATTTTTTGAAAATAAATGTGACAAATTGATGGAAGATGGTCAAATTCATAAACTGTTAAGATTTCTGCTGTATCTTTTCACATAGCTAGATGATATATAGTAAAGACATAAAAGAAAGTACATCACGTATCATGAGGTGAGAGAAACATGACGCATCGAATATTAGTCGTAGAAGATGATCAGGATATTGGAGACCTTTTGCAGGAATCCCTTACACGTGCTGGATATGAGGTGCAAAGAGCGATGAATGGCGAGCAAGCATTGAAGTTTGCGGACGATTCGCTCGATTTGGTGATTTTGGATGTGATGATGCCAGGCATATCAGGCATCGAAACGTGCCGGCAAATGAGAGCCTCTTCTAACGTCCCGATTCTATTTCTAACAGCTAAATCAAGTACATTCGATAAAACCGAAGGCTTACTTGCCGGCGGGGATGATTATATGACAAAACCCTTTTCACAAGAGGAGCTTCATGCTAGAGTCATTGCACAATTACGCAGGTACACCGTCTATCAGGAAAAGAAGGAACAGGAAGAAACGTTTCTTGTTGGGGGCAAGCTAAGAGTGAGCGAAGAATTTAATGAAGTGTGGAAAGAAAATCAACAAATCAAGCTATCTGATTTAGAATACCGTATGTTGAAGCTGCTCATGAGCAGGCGAAACAAAATCTTTTCAGCCCAAAATATTTATGAGAGTGTATGGGGACAGCCTTATTTCTATTGTTCCAACAATACGGTGATGGTGCATATTCGAAAGCTGCGTGCCAAAATTGAAGATGATCCTGCACGTCCTGTATATATCAAAACAGAATGGGGAAGAGGATACCGATTTGGCACATCGTAAATATACACTAGCCAAAAAGCTAGCACTATTGATTTTGACAGCTACAGTCGTGAGTGGACTTGTCTTTTTGATGCTGCAAAAGATCACCGATGACCTCATTGACGGATATTTGAGTTCGGACGAGTATTACGAGGCGGAGTCAGCCAGATATATTCAAAAATTCAGCCGCTATGTGTCTGAGAATGAGCTGTCTTCTACAGATCGACAAGCGTTTGGTGAGTGGGTGAAAAAAGAGAATTACATTAATTTGACCATCTTCAAGGATGAAGTGCTGCAATATGACTCCATCTATTCGTCTGCTGATGAATCGGCGTATGGAAAAGAAAAGGTGACCCAGTACGCTGAGCATCATTCGTATCCAGTTCAGTTTAGCGATGGTGAAGGCCGGGTTATGGTGGATGGTTTCTATTCGTCTCGTTACCACGATCTCGCCTTTACACTCGAGCTGCTTGGGGCGACACTTATTTTTCTCCTCATTGTTCTGCTTGGCATTCGCAAAAGTTTACGCTACCTGCAAACGATTCACCAAGACATTCATATTCTTGAAGGCGGCGAGCTGGACTATGAGATGACGGTGAAAGGGCATGATGAATTAGCGATGATTGCCAAAAGTATTGAGGATCTTCGTAAAGCTTTTCTGGACAAGCTCCAAGCCATTGACGAGCTACAAGAAGAGAGTCGCAGCTTGGTTACTGAAATGTCACACGATATGAGAACACCGCTGACATCGCTGATGATGAATTTAGAGTTTGCGAAAAAAGAGGAGGCTGGAGCGGATACCCGTAAAGATCAATATATAACAAGTGCTTATGAAAAAGCACTGCAATTGAAAAATCTGTCTGATAATCTGTTTGCCTATTTTCTACTTGATAAAGAACATGAACCTGAGCTTGAGACCGTTGCAGTCAAAGAGGTCATTTACGATCTCTTATCAGATCAGGTGACGATCTTGCAGCAAGAGACATTCAAGGTTCATCTTTTAGGAGAGCTGCCAGACAGCTATATCAACGTGAATGTTGAGGAGCTTGGCCGAGTGTTTGATAATCTGATGTCGAACATACTGAAATACGCCGATCCGAAAAAAGACATCAATCTCACGTTTCTATCCGATCAAGAAATCTTTGAGATCCATGTCAGCAATGCGATAAAAGAGACAAATGACACGCAGGAAAGCACTCGACTTGGTGAACGAAGCATTAAACGAATGATGTCCCGCATGCACGGACAGTTTGAAAAGATGGAAAAAAGCGGTGTTTACTACATCGTGCTGCGATTCTGGCACATCAAAATATAGATGACAAATGAATAACATGGAATGGAGAGACAATCTAATGAAACGATTCAACAACTTCCAAAAGGTACCCGATCTCTTGCAAGGTCTTCTGAATATCTGTCTATTCTTTCTAGCCCTTGCTTTAAGCGTCCTCTTAATTAGTGAAACTTGGTATATTGTCCAATTTGTCTACAAGAATGTGGTCAACAAAGGAGAAAGCTATTATGAAATGCTTGGTGAGCTGCTGATCTTCTTTATGTACTTTGAGTTTATTGCCTTAATTATTAAGTACTTTAAATCAAATTTTCATTTTCCGCTTCGCTATTTTATTTATATTGGCATCACAGCCGTCATCCGTTTGATTATCATCGATCATAAAGAGGCTGTGTCGACCTTCTGGTGGGCGCTGACCATTCTAGCCATGACCGTTGCACTCTTTATTGCCAGTAAACGACATGCTGTTCAGGAGCATGAAGAAGTGAAGTGAGGGAAGTGAGGGAAGAAGACGAACGGTTGCCGTTCGTCTTTTTTTTGTTTGATCGAGGTGGCTCACTCATCGTATTGCACACCTCTATAAACATCACGCTAACGCTTGCTTACAGGATTTTTTGAGAGCTCTGAAAAAGTGCTTAGCATGAAAGAAAATTTAAATCTAATCTTGAAATAATACTCAATGTTGAGTATTGTGTAAATAGATATTGAATAGGAGGAATCTGATGACGGACTTATATATATTAGGATTAATATCGATGAAACCGATGTCAGGGTATGATGTTGAGCAGAATTTAAAAAATACAATGGTCGATAGATGGGGAGGAATTCTAGTTGGCTCAATCTATTATGCGCTAAATAAATTAGAAAAAGGAAACTATATAAAAGTTTGTGAAACTAGGACGGTAGGGAAAAAGAGTACTAAAATTTATAAAATTACAGAACTTGGAAAAGAACACAAGAAAGAATGTGTGATGAAATGTCTTGTAGAATCTCAAAATACTTATCCAACTCAACTTTTTGCTGGACTAATGTTTGCTGACGAAATTGAAAAACAAGAAGCTGTTAAATCATTAAATATTCAAATTGAAGCGCAAAAAAGACATTTAGCAGAAATAGAAAAGGGTGAAGAAGAAAAAGAGAAACAAATGAATCTACCTCCTTTAACAAGACTAACGTTTGATTACATTTATGAAATGGAAGAAATGAAAATGAAGTATCTTTATGAAGCTATTCATTTAATTAAGACGAGGGAGTTAACCGATGAATAAAATCGATCATATTGTTATCAATGTTGATGAGAAATATCAAAAAGACAAAAAAATGATAGATATGATACAACAAAATGGTTTTCCGTATGCACCTAAAAAAGGTAAAAGAACAAAAGGCTTTAAAATAAGCAATCTTTGGATTGGAAAGGAGTATCTTGAATTAGTGAATATAACACAGAAGGATGGCGGTGGCTGGAAAAAAGATTGGACAGAGTTGTATAATCGAGGCACAAGAGGAGCAATATGCTTAATGATTGATGTATCAGATATTGATTATTTACATCAATCGCTTTTAGACAAAGCATTTGATGTACAAACGCCAGAAAGAATCGAATATAAATTATTTGGACTACTTAAAATTTCATCACGATGGAGAAACATGTACTTACCTTATTTTGAAAAAGAGGCCTTTCAAATTGGATTTCAGCAATTAGATAACGAAGATATTTCTGAAAAATTTCAAAAGAAAATGATCCCCAATAGTATCAGTCATAAGATAATGGGGATGACAAAAATGATCATCAATGGCAAGTGGACTGAATTAGACTACAATATGATTGAGAATACCTTTCGTAATACTCAAAAAGAAGGCAATGCATTAAAAATAAAACTTAATAATGGAAGCGATATAATTTTTGTTAAAAACAATGATTTTTCCCTTTACGTAGAAATGGATAATCACAGTTTTCAATCTAAGTCTATAACAAAAATAGAAAATGTATATTTAGTAAACAATTAGATTCAATACATATAGATAATCATAAAAAAATGATTGTTTTTCTGAAATTCATCAGCATATGGCTTATTGTTGTGACCGCCGGGTGAAATGAACATCATTAACTGGAAAAAAGCATGTCATCATATCTAGTAAAAAAGTATCTCTTTCTGCTCAGCGGTCACAATAATATGTATAAAGAGAATGGTGATATTTTTCTTTATTAAAATGCTAAAAAGTCATAGTGGGTAATAATAAATTCATTACTTGCTACTTAAAAGTTGGTATACAATAGGACAATAAATAAGAACGATATCAATGGATTTGTTCATGAAGAATTATCGTTAAATGCGGATTTAGAAATTGATGCTGAAAATTAAAAAAGCTTTATAGAAATATTGTCATTGCACTGCCCAAAAAAGCATGAAAAGCTATGAAATAAATTACGTCTTTCCTATACCCGAAGCATAAAAAGCGTTAAAACAAATTGTTGCCATTATTCAAAACAAGACCTTTCCTTTGCGGGATATTACTTAATAGAATGTAGTCATGAGAATGGCCAGTATCGCTTGCCATTCTCGTTTGAAGGAGCGAAAAAATTGACAGACACGAAGACAGAACCATTTTCATTTACAAGTATGCAGCAGGCAGCTCCTGTTCATATTCCAGAAAGACAATTCATGCCATCACACGACGGCACAAGCCTTGCGTATTATCCGTTTTTAGCAGAAAAAAAGAACGTGGCAAATGTCATCTTGATCCATGGTGGAGGCGCTCACAGCCTAGCTGGTTACGAGCATATCGCCTATACGCTGCAACATGATTTTCATGTGAATCCGTTTTTAATCGATTTAAGAGGTCACGGCTATTCTGATGGAAAAAAGGGTGATACACCTAGTGTCACAGATGTGTGGCACGATATTTCGCAGTTTGTGAATATGGTCAAACAGCAGCATAAAGGAGCTGTTTATCTTTGCGGGCATTCATCTGGAGCGGGATTACTGCTAAACTACCTATCTTGGCCGAAAAAAAGAGAAGTAGACGGTTACTTTTTTATTGCCCCTGAATTTGGCTATAAATCAGGCACTGCGAGCCCTAATCAAATCCCTTTTGCAACCGTTCAAGTATGGAAATTCGTTCTGTCTGCCATGACAAAAGGATTGCTGATGAGTCATTCTGAAGCCGTTCGTTTTCACTATCCAATATGGGCAGTCGAGCAGGATCCGCTTTTGTTGACAGCCATCACCGTCAATCTGTCACTTGCTTTAACCCCGTCTGCACCTAAAAAACAATTTGCGATGATGGATCGGCCATATGCGATGTTAGTAGGCAGCGAGGATGAGCTGTATGATATAGAAAAATTTTTTGCCTATCATGAACTGCCAAATGAAGAGATCAAGCAACACTCAGTCTATGAAGTGATGGATGGACATACCCATTTGTCGGTGTTACTCGAAGCGGGAAAATGGATTGGAAGGACCATCCAAATGTGGAATCGTTCTATTTAGTATGAGCAACTAGTCAACACTCTCCCTTTTTCTTAAAAATTTACATTGACACCATCCTTTTCTATGATAAAATCATAGTGTGATAATGAGAATCGTTATCAAACGATATGACTACATATAGAATGGATAGGTGAGGTACATGTTCAAAAAATCTTTTTGGTCGCTATTAGTTGTGCTCTCCATCGTTTTACTTGCAGCTTGCGGCAGCAATAGCAGTGAAGGCAAGTCAAACAGTAAAGAAAAAGCAAGAACCGTTGAAAGCGCTATCGGTTCAACTGAAATTAAAGGATCGCCTAAACGTGTGGTGACGCTGTACCAAGGAGCAACAGATGCAGCAGTCGCGATGGGCATTAAACCAGTGGGTGTTGTAGAATCTTGGCTTGAAGCACCTACGTATAAATATTTAAGAGATGATTTAAAGGATGTCAAAATTGTTGGACAGGAAATACAGCCAAACTTAGAGGAAATTGAAAAGCTTAACCCAGATTTGATCATTGCATCAAAAGTCCGCCATGAGCAAATTTTTGATCAGCTGAAAGAAATCGCTCCAACTGTTGCAACAGAAACAGTGTTCACATTTAAAGATACAGTAAAATTAATGGGTGAAGCGTTAAACCAGCAAGACAAGTCAAAAGAATTGCTAACGAAGTGGGATGACCGCGTCGCTGACTTCAAAGAAAAAGCGAAAAAAGACATCAAAAACTGGCCAATGAGTGTGTCTGTAGTGAACTTCCGTGCAGATCATGCTAGAATCTATCAAACTGGATTCGCAGGGTCCATTTTAACAGAGCTAGGCTTTGAAGGACCTAAGAATGTCAAAGATAAAAAGCAAGACATCATTACACTGACAGACAAAGAGAGCATTCCGCAAATGGATGCAGATGTGATCTATTACTTCATGGATGATCAGGATAAAGCCGTTGAAAAAGCATATAAAGAGTGGACGAGTCATCCTTTATGGAAGCAGCTTGACGCAGTGAAAGCGAAACAAGTGCATAAAGTGGATGAAATCACTTGGAACATGGGCGGCGGTATTATCGCTGCAAACATGATGCTTGATGATATTGATGATCGTCTCGGAATTGATAAATAAGGATAACAGAGGAGAAAATGTGAAAAACCATTTTCTCCTTTTTCCATAACAGATTGAAAGCGGGAATCAGATGAGAAGTTTATTAAAAAAGGATTCGAGCAAGGCGCTGCTGTTTGCTGGATTCGTCGTATTGATGGTGGTCTTTTTTATACTCAGCATTTCTCTTGGGCAAACCTCGATTTCCCTCAAAGCCACCATCCATGCGTTTCTTCATTTTGATGAATCGGATCCAAACAGTGTCATTGTCATGACATCCAGATTATCAAGAGCTTTAATTGCAACAGTTGTTGGATCAAGTCTAGCGATTTCAGGTGCACTGATGCAGGCATTAACGAGAAATCCGCTTGCAGCGCCAGATTTGTTAGGAATTAATGCAGGTGGACTATTTTTTATCGTCATTTCAATTGTTTTCTTTTCAACAGAGTCATTAACAGGCTATATGTGGACAGCCTTTCTAGGTGCGGCAATTGCAGGGATGCTCGTTTTTCTCTTGGGCTCTATTGGAAGAGATGGATTGACACCGGTCAAAATTGTCCTTGCAGGTGCGGCGATATCTGCACTGTTTGCGTCCTTTACACAAGGTCTTTTAATCGTGAATGAACAGTCGATTCAAAGCATCCTGTTTTGGATGGCGGGTTCAGTTTCTGGAAGAAGCATTGATATGCTGCTGCCTGTTTTGCCTTATATTTTAGGTGCGACAGTTGTGGCGCTGCTTCTTGGACGCTCCATCAATGTCCTTTTGTCAGGAGATGATATTGCGAAGGGACTTGGTCAACGTACGCTGGCGCTGAAAATCACGATGGGAGTTCTCGTCGTCTTTTTAGCGGGTGGTTCCGTCGCTGTCGCAGGATCGATTGGATTTGTTGGTTTTCTAGTGCCGCATATTGTGAAAAAGCTTGTCGGACCTGACCACCGCTGGGTACTGCCGTATTGTGCCGTAGTGGGGGCGTCGCTTTTACTTGTCGCAGACCTTGCGGCTCGTTTTCTGATCATGCCGCAGGAAGTACCGATTGGTGTCATGACGGCGGTAGCAGGAGCGCCTCTATTTGTTTATCTCGTGCGCAAGGGGTTGAAGACAGGTGGCTAAAACATATACAGTGCGTTCAAAGGGCGGGCGCATTTCATTTCAATTTTCAAAGCGGACGTTTTTGATTTTACTTTTATTGACGGCCATTGCTTTTGGGTTGTTTATTCTCAGTCTCTGTATGGGCAGCCGATTTATTTCGCCTGTGGATGTGCTTCTTCATATAATCGGTCAGGGAGAGGGAAATACCTTTGTGCTCAATACACTGAGGATTCCAAGAACATTGCTGGCTGTCTTAGTGGGAGCCGCACTTGCGGTATCAGGGCTTATTTTGCAAGGGTTAATTCGCAATCCGCTTGCATCGCCTGACATCATCGGGATTACGAGTGGTGCTTCGTTCGGTGCGATTATGTTTATTGTTTTTTGGATGGGCACTGTGCCTATTGCGTATCAATCGTTATGGGCGATTGCAGGTGCGTTTGCTGTCTCGTGTCTGATTTATTTGCTTTCATGGAAAAAAGGGGTCAAGCCGATCACACTTGTCCTAATGGGCATTGGGATTTCTGCCATTATGAAGGCGTGTGTGACGTTTACTCTTGTTCTTAGTGATACGATGACAACGACAAAATCATATATTTGGCTGACAGGCAGTTTATATGGTTCTACGATGAAGGACGTCACGTCGATGCTTCCTTGGATCATGATCATTTTACCGATTGTCATGGTGTTAGCAAGAACGATGAATGTGAAGGAGCTTGGAGATGATCTTGCAACAGGTCTCGGGGTAAAAGTGCAGGCAAAACGGTTATTCTTTCTGCTGATGAGTGTGACATTGGCAGGGATTGCTGTTGCCTTTGCTGGCGGTATTGAATTTGTTGGACTGATGGCGCCGCATGTTGCACGGATGATCATCGGCCGTTCCTTCATTGCGCTGGTCCCGGCATCTGCGCTTGTTGGAAGTATTCTCGTGATGCTCGCAGATTTAGTCGCTAGAACGGCTTTTCTACCGTTAGATGTACCAGCAGGTGTATTCACAGCTGCAATTGGGGCACCGTTCTTTATTTATTTGTTATACCAGCAGAGAAATCGATAAACGAAAGATGGAGGTTTTGATATGAGGCCAGAGTGGGTTGAGAGAGAATTACTTGATTTCGGGGTACACATCACAAATGGACCAATGACATCTGATCGCACACTTGCTGCGCTTTTTTCAGAAGCATCTGTCCTGCGTTTATTAGAGGCTGAAAAGGAAGCTATGCATGCACCGAATGTGGCGGTAGCAGCGTCGATGTTTTCAAAGCGTTATGCCTACTTAGCGGTCAGTTCCTCTTTGTACATGATGACGCTGTATGACGGTGTTTATCAGTTTCCACCAGAGGCATGTGTCTTTAGAGAGGATCGGAAAATCGAAATTGATGAGTCATTGTGTTCGTTTGTTCCATTAGAAGGAGATCGGAATGAATGGAGAGAGCAGGCTGTGCATGCGCTGTTTACGGAGTGTGTCACACCTCTTTTAGATGTAATGAAGCGTACGTCAAGACTTCCGTATACCATTTTGTGGGAGAATATAGCAGTTCGCATCAATTCTCTTTATCGCAGCATGATGCGAGAGGCTGAAGACCCTGCGGTGAAGCAGCGCGTGCGGGAGGATTATCTGTATCTGAAGCAAGCAGCTGGTGATGTATTTGGAGCAAAACAAAATCCATTTCATCACAGCTTAAACTTAGATGACAGTTTACTAGAAACATCCAACCGAAAGACTTGCTGTATGTATTATAAGCTCGAGAAAAAATCTGAGAGTCTCGATTATTGTCTTGTCTGTCCGCTAAAATAAAAAAACACCTTATACTGAAGGTGTTTTTTTATTGGTTTAAATAGTTAGGTGTAAAATTAAATAAAGTTTTTTTGTTATTTCATCATCTCATATTTTATGGAAGGAACTCATATGAAAAAAATTATAATATGTATCATTTTTATGATGACAATCATCGTGGGCTTGTTTTTTATTCAACCACTTAAAAACCAAATTTCTTTTCTTACAGTAAAAAATACAAATCTGACTGAATTAAAGGTAGGACATTTGAAGTTGGGATTGAAAAAGGAAAAAAGCAGTGAAAATGAATGGATGAAAACTTCAAATTCAAATTATTTTAAAGTGAATAGAAGAAAAGAAATAGTGGCAATTTCTTTAGAAAATAATCAAAGTAATATAAACAACACAATAAATATTCATTCAACTAAGAAAGATATATATGATTATTTTGGTGAAAATACATACGGTAGAGACGATGACCAAGGATATAACATAATAGGTTATAAGGATTCGGAGCATGATATCAAAATAGAATTTTTCTACTTAGATAAAAATTTAGAGAGAATAATCATTAGTGAATTTAAGGAATAACGGAATATCCAGAATGTGTATGAGCGGTGAAGTCATTTTATTTTAAAAGGCACTGCTTGTTCGTAGCAGTGCCTTTCTTTTTTATTCCCAAATCGCACTTGCCCATTCTGGGTGATCGATAAAGGGATTGCGGTTGTTCTGATACGTTTCATAAATAATCTCGTTGCGGTTTCGTTCGATTTGATCGACAGGATCTTGTTTGTGCCACTTGAGAAGTACGGACATTTTGCCGTGAAGAGGGGCGCTACCATTATTCACTTTGTCGTTTAATTCTAAATCTGGAAAGCGGTCATCCCCTTCGTATCGCACTGCCATATAAAAGAGCATTCTTGCCACATCCCCTTTCACCCGGCTATGAGGTTCGAATGAGTCGCTATCGTAAAAATTGCCCGGTGCTCCCTTGTATTCATTTCCGCCCATATCAAAATCTAAATTTCCTCGTGTGCTATTCGTTTGCACGTCTGTTGCTCGCAGATGATGGAGATCTGTACCAGGGCCCTGGCTTGTCCCAAAATTGCCGTGTGACTTAGCCCACACATGCTCCCGGTTCCACTGACCAACATTTCCGCCATTCTCTTGCTTTGAGCGAGAGACACCGCTATAGAGCAAGAGAACATTGCTTGGATTTTTTGGATCTTCATCTGTTTTCTTTAAGGCATCCCAAACTTGGCTGTAGGATAGCTGCTTATGATCATCAATAATATCGTGTAAAGCTTTCTTTAAAGCGGGTCCTGATTTGCCATTAGCAGATTGATAATAGGAATCGATTTGACTTGTAGCGGTTGTTTTCGCTTGTTGTGTAGATGTTTCGTTTTGAAGCTGTAACGGGGAAAATGTGATGGTTTGGCTCGGTTCATTCAAAGTAAAGCTTTGAGCATTCGCAGTTTGCGGCAGCGGGGCGGCTAACGTACCGAATATCATGATTCCGGCAGCCACAGTTCCAAATAAGGTTCTCTTCATTCGATTTCCTCCTTGATAGGGAATGTATTCTCTTTATTTCTATCATAATGTCAGAAAGAAATAAATGGATTTCTCGTAAATTTTATGTAATGAGTTCATAGGAAAAGAGATTGCTATTTTATCAGCATTACTGTATAAGTGGGCATATAGGATGACAGCAAGGGAAAGGATGGATAACGTGAAAGAACTGCAAATACCTTCAAGAACGATTATGACACCAGGACCTGTTGAAGTAGATCCCAGGGTGCTCCGTGTAATGAGTACGCCAATTCTCGGTCAATTTGATCCAGCATTTACACATATCATGAATGAGACGATGACCTTATTGCGGTCCCTTTTCCAAACAGAAAATGAATGGGCTTTTCCAATTGACGGCACGTCTCGTTCAGGGCTTGAAGCTGTGCTTGCCAGTGTCATTGAGCCGGGAGATTCGATGCTTGTGCCTGTCTTTGGCCGGTTCGGTCATCTTCTCATTGAAATAGGACAGCGCTATGGTGCTGAGGTACATACAATGGAATGTGAATGGGGAACCGTTTTTGACCCAAGTGATATCATTCAGAAAATGAAGCAGGTCAAGCCTAAAATCGTTGCGATGGTCCATGGTGAAACATCCACCGGGCGGTTGCAGCCACTTGAGCAAATTGGTGAAGCGTGCCGGGCACTGGATGCATTGTTCATTGTAGACGCTGTAGCAACCATTGGCGGGGTTCAGGTGAAAGTGGATGAATGGAAGATTGATGCGGCGATTGGCGGTACGCAGAAGTGCTTGTCTGTTCCATCAGGCATGTCCCCTATCACGTATAATGACCGGGTTGCAGCTGTCGTTGAATCGAGAAAGAAAGTGGAAAAGGGAATTGCGACACAGGATGAATTGCAGGAGCAAATGGATATTTCTCCAATTAAAAGCAATTACTTTGATCTCAGCCAGCTTCAGGATTATTGGAGCCCTAGGCGATTAAATCATCATACAGAAGCGACAACGATGCTCTATGCACTTCGAGAAGGGGTTCGTGTTGTGCTGGAAGAAGGTCTGTCTGAGCGTTTCCAAAGGCACGCATATCACGAGAAGGCCTTGATGAAAGGACTTGAAGCGATGGGACTTGAATTGTTCGGTGATCCACATTGTAAAATGCCGGTTGTGACATGTATTGAGATTCCAAGTGGTATGGATGGAGAAGCGGTACGTGCCGATCTGCTTAAGCATTTTGGTATCGAAATTGCCAGCTCCTTTGGACCGCTAGCCGGACGTATATGGAGAATTGGCACAATGGGCTATAGCTGCCGAAAAGAAAATGTGCTGTTTGTGTTAGCAGGGCTAGAAGCAATTTTAATCAAGCATGGTGCATCCATCCATTGCGGCGCAGGGCTTCAGGCGGCTCTTTCTATCTATGAACAAGGTGAATAAAGTCATAAGGATACTCGCTATTTGCGGGTATTTTTTATTTGGAAAAGAAAACTAAATTTTGAAAAACTAGACTTATAGACAGTGATATCGCTATACTGAAGAAGTTCTGATCATTTTTGTCATCATTTTCATTTATTTTGCAGAAAGAGGTTTTTTGATATGAAGAAAATGGGCAGATTATACATTTTGATGCTCAATATTTTTATTGCCATGCTTGGCTTTGGCCTCATTGTCCCTGTCATGCCAAGTTACATTGAAGCCTTTGGCGCAACAGGAAAAACACTCGGTTTTCTTGTCGCTGCAACAGGTCTTACACAGTTTGCTTTATCGCCGGTTGCAGGCGCACTGACCGATCGATTTGGACGTAGAAAATTGATCATTGCGGGGATTGCCGGCTTTACGATTGCCCAGTTTATTTTTGCATTTGCTGATCAGCTTTGGATGCTGTTTGTGTCTCGGTTTTTAGGTGGTGCTGCCGGGGCTTTACTCATGCCAGCCATGTTTGCATACATCGCTGATATCACAAGTGAGAAGGATCGAGGGAAAGGAATGGGGCTATTTAGTGCTGCAATGACGTTAGGCTTTGTCATTGGACCAGGCGTAGGCGGCTATTTGGTCGAGTACGGAATCGCTTTTCCTTTTCTCATCGCAGGTTCCTTTGCAGCTCTTTCTACCCTATTGTCCATCCTGTTTTTACCTGAAACATTAACAAAGGAAAAGCAGGAAGAAGCGAGGTTAAACAAAGACATTCATTTCAACCCGTTTGTACAAATGCTGCAAGCTTTAAAGACATCCTACGGTTTTTTGTTTATATTGGCGTTTGTCCTCAATTTTGGCATCATTCATTTTGAATCGATTTTCGGCTTATATGTAGACCAAAAACATGGATTTACACCGAAGGATATTGCGTTTGTGATTACGGTTGCGGGTCTTGCAGGCGTGCTTGTCCAAGGTGCGTTGGTGAATGCCTCTGTGAAACGATTTGGTGAAATGCGCGTCGTGCGTTATGCACTGCTAGGAGCGGCTTTGATGCTCATCGTCTGCCGTGTTGCGCCGTCCTTTTGGCTAATCTTTGCAGGCTCTATTTTATTTTTATCGGCTACATCATTTGTTCGTCCAGCCCTCAATACATTGCTGTCCAAAATGGCAGGTAATCAGCAAGGAGTAGCGGGCGGCCTCAATACATCCTTTATGAGCCTTGCCAATATTGTCGGACCGAGCCTTGCGGGCATTTTATTTGATGTGAATATTGAGTTTCCTTTTATGCTCGGAACACTGGTGCTTTGCATAAGCTTCATTGCATCCATCGTGTGGGGGAAAAAAGTGCAGCATCCTTCGACAGTTTCTTAAAATTTGTTTATAAAAAACCGATCAGTACGGCTTGATCGGTTTTTTGATGCGCATCATCTCTTATATGTCACGACAGGTGATTTTTCTTTATGAAGCGCACGAATCATGGCATCATCTACATGCAAATGCTCTTTCACTAATTGAGGAGGTGTTAAGGCCATCCACTGATTCAACGAAATATCTGCAAAGCGATCACTTTTAAACATTTCTAAAAACCAAAGGCTCGTTTGGCCGATATTTTGGATGTAATGTCCCATACCAAAAGGAACATATCCGACATCACCTGCTCTGTAATTAAAGGTGCGGGCAGTGCCCCCGGCTCCAAAGACTGTCATTTTGGCTGTACCGGTTAAATAGTATTGCCACTCATCATTATTAGGGTGCCAGTGCATTTCTCTCATGCCGCCAGGCTTTACTTCAACAAGCGCAGCTGCAATGGTTTTTGAAACAGGGAAATTCCGTGAATCGACAATGCGGACAGTTCCCCCAGAGGTCGTCAGCGGTTTTTGGCGAAGCAGCTGGTACGTAAATGGCGGCTCGATGCTTCCGTATGGATCAGATACCGTTTGGCTTTCTATTGATGCTGGCGGAGAGCCTTGAAACATGTAGCGCTGCTTATTCGGAATATGGTCAAACAGCTTCTTAGGAACGCCAAAATTGTCGGAGAGAATGTTTTTCGGTGTATGGGCAAACCAGTCTGTGATGGTGAACGTATCAAATTCAGAAAAAGCGCCATCATCAAAGACTAAAAGAAATTCACACCCGTCCTCAAGTCCTTGAATGGAGTGCGGAATACCTGGGGGGAAATACCATAAATCTCCTTCTGCTACATCAGCGATCATATTTCGCCCTTCTGCATCTACAGAGGTGATGCGGGCTTTTCCTAAAATCATATACGCCCATTCAGCCTGCTTATGCCAATGGAGCTCTCGCACTCCGCCTCGAGTCAGCCGCATGTTGACACCCGCAATCGTTGTGGAAACAGGCAGCTCTCGCTTCGTAATTTCTCTCGACCAGCCGCCATGATTTAAATGCATATGTGTATCGGAATATGAAAATTTTAAATTAGGAATGATTCCGGCATCGGTTTTAGGTGGAACAAGCATATCTGGGTTCTCGATATCTCGAAGGACGTCCCGCGGGCCTAGATCGGTGGCACCAGCACCATCCTCTCGAATGGGTTGCGGGATGTGACGCAGCTCATCATCCATTTATCATCCCTCCTCTTGTATCATTTTTCTCCTCCAAACTATATGAAACTTCGGAAGAAAACATTCACTCAGGATGGGGTGAAAGAAGCATGTGAATACGTAATGCTAAGCGCAGCCTAAATGTGGTTTCAGGGTCTTTTAAGCTGATCCGCAGCAGCTCCTCACACTTCTCCAATCGATAAATGACCGTGTTGCGATGAATAGACAAACGTTTCGCTGTTTCTGAAATGTGGCAATGCGTTTCTAAATAGACAGATAAGGTGTGGAGGAGATTTTGACCGGCTTCATATAACGGGTGAAGGTGCATCTGGTGAAACGTGACTAAATCCTTTCTTGGAATAAGCTTTAATAAATCTGGCACATCCTTTGCCTGATAGAAGTGTATATATTCCGACTGCGCCGAGAGATGTCCGGCTTGAAGCGCTTCTAATGCTTCACTATAGCCCTCAGATAGATGGGTGATGCGACAACTAGTCAAGCTCGCGCCAAAGGAAATGGTGTGATTCACTTGAATGCTAACGAGCATCTGCAGCTGCTTCAAAAAAGAAAGGAGTCTTTCACTCATCTCTGACCAACTGCCCGTCTCTTCCATTAATACAATGCCCATATCACCTTTGACAAATAAAAAGGAAGGGAAAGGAGAGCTTGGAAGTGCGCTGTCGAGCAGATCAACGACTTGTTCTAACATCAGTTGCTGCTTCAAAAAATGAGTGGTCTCATGACACTGATCAAGCTGACAGATCATACATAGATAGCTGCTATCTACATTTAATCCAAACGCCTTCGCAATGTTTGAAGCGTCTTGCTGAGAATACGATGAACCCTCTATCCATCTGCGAAATCCTTCATTTCTGGCACGCTTGGCCGTTTGCTGGGCAGAATATTGTCTCATTCGCGCAATCGAGATTTCGTGTACTGCTTGTTCAATGATGACTTGCAGTGTTTCATCCAGCGGAAGGATGAAGGAAGGAATGACCACATACTCACATGTTTGTTCGGTTAGATCAATCGGAAAGACAGAAAAGGTTTGCTTCGTATCTATTATTGAAAAATAATGGGGTGTCCGGCTTTTGAAAAAGGGGAGAATGCGAATCCAATCTGGGCTCGTGATGATGATGTGCGAGTTGCAGAGAAGGCGCCCATGCTGGTTACACAAATAGACAGGCTTGTGAATCCTTTCGGCGATTTTTTGCAATGCTTCAAACTGGTTATCGTCTAAGTTCATATCCACTAAGTCTCCTTTATTGAGAACTTTAGTTCTTGGTGAAGATGAATAAATAAATGGACAATCACTGTTCACTTCTCTGATATGCATTTTATGTTATCAGCTCAAATCATTTAAGATAGAAAGTTGTCAACTAATATCACAAACAAACAGAGTTCATGATAAAATCACGCACCATCAGTCATCTTCATTCAGAATTACGGGCAAATATGATATGTTGTAGACAGAAGAATTTCTTTCAGAAAGATGGGTATGACAAGAGAAAAAGGCTTTCATGTGAGGAAGCCGTCTATACATGAGAGTGGCAAGAGGTGAGAAACATGATTTATATCGGATTAACTGGCTGGGGTGACCATGACAGTCTTTATCCGCCGAAAATCGGCAGCGCGCAAAAGCTGTTTCACTATTCGTCTACGTTTCCCATTGTGGAGCTGGATGCCAGCTTTTATGCAGTTCAGCCTGAACGTAATCATGAAAAGTGGATCAAGGATACGCCAGATACCTTTCAATTTGTCGTGAAAGCATATCAAGGAATGACCGGTCATCAGAGAGGCGAAATTCCGTTTGCTTCGAAGGAAGAGATGTTTGACGCATTTATTCTTTCATTGACTCCGCTTATTCGTGAAGGGAAACTAGCCATGGTTCTATTTCAATTTCCACCATGGTTTGATTGCAAAAAAGAGCACGTCCTTTATTTAAGATGGTGTAAAGAGAAGATGGGGGACATTCCGTGTGCCCTCGAATTCCGTAACCGCACATGGTTCTCAGATGAATTTTATGAGCAGACCTTGTCCTTTATGGAAAAAGAAGGCTGGATTCATTCTGTTTGTGATGAGCCGCAAGTTGGAGAAGGCTCCATTCCGCCAGTCATACAAGCTACGCACCGTGATAAAACATTGGTCCGTTTTCACGGAAGAAATAAACAGGGCTGGCTTCACCCAGCAGACCATGAGAATTGGCGTGAAGTGCGATACTTATATTTATATAATGAAGCTGAATTAAAAGAGTGGAAAAAGAATCTCGACATCCTGCATCAGCAATCGAAAGATGTGTATGTCGTGTTTAATAATAACTCCGGCGGAGATGCAGCGGCGAATGGTCAGCAGATGATTGATTTGCTGGATATTACGTATTCAAGCCTTTCTCCGAAGCAGTTAGATTTATTTAGTTAAATGAGAGCTGCGGCTTTCAACTTGAATGAGACGGTTCAGTGACAACTTGAGGGAGAGATCAACATGCTGCAGAAGCTATGGTTATATCATACAAACGACTTGCACAGCCACTTTGAGAACTGGCCCAAAATCGCAGCTTATATTGAGGAAAAGCGTCAAGTTCACGATCAGATGCTCTTGTTTGATATTGGCGATCATATGGACCGAGTGAACCTTGTGTCAGAAGCTGATTATGGAAAGGTAAACGTCAAGCTCCTCAATCAGCTTGGCTATGACGGGGTCACAATTGGAAATAATGAAGGCATTACGCTGCCTCATGATCAGCTCGATCAATTGTACGAGCATGCGCAATTTCCAGTGATCCTGTCAAATTTATTTGAGAAAGGCAACAGACCATCGTGGGCACAGCCCTATCATATAATCCAAATGGAAAACGGACTGAAAATATGTCTCTTAGGCGTGACCATTGCGTATACACCTGTCTATGAAAAGCTGGGCTGGGAAATAACAGATCCGTTTGACAGCATACGGGACATGCTGCAGGAAGTGAAGGGACAAGCGGATATCATTGTGCTCTTATCCCATCTTGGTATCATCCATGATCGGGAGGTCGCCCATGATTTTCCTGACATCGATATTATCCTAGGCTCACACACGCATCATTTGTTAGAACAGGGTGAAATGGACAATGGGGTACTGCTTGCATGCGCTGAAAAGTATGGGCATTATATTGGCTGTGTCGAGCTGACCATTGACACAGCGAGCAAAGAGTTAATCGAGAAAAAAGCAACGGTGCAGTCAGTGGACCAGCTGATCAGTGAATCGGATGAAGCGATCACTACCTTACAGCAAGCAGAGAGAAGAGCGAGAGCCCTCATGCAGGAGAAAGTAACTGCGATTGAGTCAAGGCTAGAAACGAAGTGGTTTGATGAATCCCCGCTTCCGCAGCTCTTAACAGATGCCATTAAAGATTGGTGCGGGGCAGATATCGGCATGATGAATGCAGGTATGGTGCTTGATTCATTAGAGGCAGGAATCGTGACTAGAGAAGAAGTCCACCGAATCTGCCCGCACCCAATTAACCCAATTAGGGTGACGCTTTCCGGTCAACAGCTTATCGAAACCGTTCGGCGTGCCTGTGAAGAAAAAATGGAACAGCTACGCATTAAGGGCTTCGGCTTTAGAGGTGAGTTGATGGGGAAAATGCTGTATAGCGGCCTCACCTATACAGTAGAAGAAGGTGAAACCAAACGAGTAAAGGATGTTTTTGTGCATGATCAATTGATCAGAAAAGACGCCTTATATACGGTTGGCACAGTCGATATGTATACATTAGGCTCTCTATTTCCTCATATCCGTGACCATGAACACATTGAATATTTCATGCCGGAATTTTTACGTGATGTGCTTACTTGGCGCCTGAAGGAAGCCACATGAAATCCGCTTTAGCCTAACAACACTCGCCCTCTTGTCACATAGATTGTGATGAGAGGAGTGAAGGGATTTGGTGAATTTAACACCTATTAATATTGATGGACATTCCTTTACAGCCGTCACCGTCAAACTGCCGAAGACGAATTTTATGGCAGTGACAAATGAACATGGGTATATTATGTGCGGTGCACTGGATGTCGGGCTCTTAAATGAAAAGCTTGCAGATAGAGGTATTATCGCAGGGAGAGCAGTTGGTGTGAGAACGATAGAGCAATTGCTTGATGCCCCTTTAGAATCTGTGACATACGCTGCAGAAGCGTTAGGCATTACAGTTGGAACCATTGGAAGAGACGCCTTATTAAAAATGGTGAAATAAAATGAAGAGATGATTCCTATCCCCCCGCCTGTCTGCATACACTTGTAATGGAGAAGGGGGGATTTTTTATTGAGAATGAACCGCCGCTATCGCCCCTATAAAAAGGGCCCTTTGCCATTCCGATACGTCATGCTGCTTGCGATCTTATTCTTTGTACTCTCAACCGTCATAAGTCTATTTTTTATTAACCGCTCCATTAAACCAACCCTTATACACATTGCTGAACTAGAAACAGAGCGTATCGCCAATCATCTGATTCAATATTCCGTCCAAGATTTTGCAGAAGATCAGGAGAATATGAAGGATATGGTGGTCATGAATACAAGTGAGAACGGAAAAGTAACGACCATCGATTTTAATGCGCAAGCAACATCGAAAGCAATGGCTGACCTGTCACGTCATCTTCAAAAAAATTTAGAGGACATTGAAAAGGGGAATTTTCAAAAAGAGGCAAAAGAAGCATTAAAGGATCAAACAGATGGACATGACGGCATTATATATAACATTCCGCTTGGGCAAGCGTCCGGAAATGCACTCATCGCCAACCTAGGACCAAAAGTGCCTGTACGGTTTAGTCTCATTGGCGATCCGCATACGGACGTTGAAAAAAACATTAAGCCTTATGGCATCAACAATGCCTTGATTGATATTAGTGTTCTAATTGAGGTCAAGGTGAGAGTCATCATCCCGTTTGCATCTGAAACAATCGTAGTCAAAAATTCAGTTCCCGTCTCCATCCAAGCCGTTCAAGGAGACGTACCAGATTATTACAATGGCAGCGGAACGAACTCAGGCGCTCCATCGATTGTTCTCCCAGAGAAAAAGGAGAAGAAAGAATAACAGCCCAAGGAATGATTGGGCTTTTTTTTGATGTGCATTTATTGTAAATAAAAACCTCATTCACTACTTGATTCCATATAGATGAATGTGTCATGATCAATTTTAATTGTTATTAGGGGGAGCTTTATGAAGAAACTTTATGTAAGTGGTATTTGTTTTTTGGTTTTTGCTATAGTATTTAGTGCTAAATATATCACAGCATCCATTTTACTGGTCAGAAATGAAAGCTTAAGTATCGATATTTTTAGAGGTATGTTTGACATGATTCCATTGGAAGTAACCGTTGTGTATTTCATTTTTCTCATCATGGGAATTCTATTTTTAATTTTAGGTTTGAAGGAGAAAAATGAGCAGTAACTTGCTTAGACATGAAAAAGGAGAAGGGTGCGAAAACGCTAAACTTCTCCTTTTCTTTAATGTCGTTTTCGCTCAGCTCTTTCCCACGCCCTTAAATGAGGGTATGGATCAAAAGACCATTCAGTTCTGCCATTGTCTTTATACATGCCATAGTGAAGATGCGGCGGAAATTTTCCTGCTGTGCCTGGAGGGCCATAACCGGAGCTTCCGACAGATCCAATGACCTGTCCGGGTTCAACAATTTGACCTGTTTTGAGTCCTTTTGCAAAGCCATTTAAATGAGCGAAGTAATGATAATGGTTATGAATATCTCGAATCCCAATCCGCCAGCCGCCAAAGCGGTTCCAGCCTTTCATTTCAATCACGCCATACGATGTCGCACGAACGGGAAGTCCATAATGGGCAAATAAATCCGTACCCTCATGAATTCTTCTGCCTCCAAATCCTCTTGCATCTCCCCATGTACTCCGGTAGCTGTAGTCAGCTCCGACTGGAAGAGGGAAAGCGTGCTTTCCGAGGTCAAGATGACCATAGTGCTGATATAGCTTCATAAAAGATGAAATGATTCCAACGGTTTGATCTCGTCCATAATAGTCCCATAAAGCAATTTTTAATTGATCAATGCTGTTGCCGTAATGAAGCAAGTATTGAGCAAACGTGAATAATACATCCTCATCGTCATCGCTGTTCGCTTTTCCATCCCCGTTTCCATCAAGTCCAATTCCATCAAACACTTTAATGCTTAAAGGAGAGGTATCCTGCTTATTCGGGTTTTCAGGGCCGATCCACATTTCCCGGGGAATGTAGATGCCAATGACGCCTTTTTGTTTCGGTAAATCTCTTCTGCTTTTTCGAATATTGTGCTCATACTGATCAACCGCAGCAAGTACATACCATGGAACCTGTGTCGTGATGGCGACTTTTTCGTAAAGTGCCATTCGCTGCTTCAGTACATCTGGCTGCTTGCCTTCCCCCTGTGCATGAACAGGTAAAGGAAGCATTGAAAGAGCGATCATGATGGCTAAAACCACTTTCACAAACGTCCATCTCCTTTCATCAAGCATCGTCTTCTACCGTTTAGTGTGGTTAGATCACCCTATTTCATAAGAAGAAAATGTTAGTAATTTTCTTGTGATTTTTTTAGGAGGCTTTTGGGTATTTTTGCAGCTCATTCCCTTGTTGTTCAATCTGTACTATGTTAAAGTGTCTAAAGAAAAGGCTTTAGGCCGAAGATTCAATTTTTTGCAGCTTCTTAGCTGCATCCATCGTATATAGCAGGAAGATTTTTGTAGATGCACCTTTAACGAATTCATATGGAGATGATGGAATTGGCAAAGAAGGAAGAGCACGTAAGAAAACCGGACTGGCTTAAAATTAAGCTGAATACGAATGAAAACTATACCGGTTTGAAAAAAATGATGCGGGAAAACAACCTGAATACCGTTTGTGAGGAAGCAAAATGTCCGAATATTCATGAATGCTGGGCAGTGAGAAGAACCGCTACATTTATGATCCTTGGATCTGTTTGTACGCGCGCATGCCGTTTCTGTGCGGTGAAAACTGGACTTCCAACTGAGCTAGACCTGCAAGAGCCAGAACGCGTGGCAGATTCAGTGGCTTTGATGAACTTAAAGCATGCTGTCATAACAGCGGTTGCAAGGGATGACCAAAAGGATGGCGGAGCAGGTGTGTTTGCTGAAACCGTTCGTGCCATTAGAAGAAAAAGCCCATTTACGACAATTGAAGTTCTCCCTTCAGATATGGGCGGCAATTATGATAACTTGAAGACGTTAATGGACACACGTCCTGACATTTTAAATCACAATATTGAAACAGTTCGCAGATTAACGCCAAGGGTTCGCGCGCGTGCTACATATGATCGTTCATTAGAATTCTTGCGCCGTGCAAAAGAAATGCAGCCCGACATTCCAACGAAATCAAGCATTATGATTGGACTCGGTGAAACGAAGGAAGAAATCATTGAAGTCATGGATGATCTTCTTGCTAACAACGTCGATATTATGGCGATTGGTCAGTATTTACAGCCTTCGAAAAAACATCTAAAAGTTCAAAAATACTATCATCCGGATGAGTTTGCAGAGCTGAAAGAAATTGCGATGTCAAAAGGCTTCAGCCATTGTGAAGCTGGACCGCTTGTGCGCTCTTCCTACCATGCAGATGAACAAGTAAATGAAGCGTCTAAAAAGCGTCAGGCGCAAGCATAACAAGAAAACGCCAGAGCTCTCTGGCGTTTTTTCTCGTGTTAATTTTGGCCGTAAGGGGCATTTCTTCTCATGGTACGGTCGGAATTCGTCATACCATTTGCATCTTCTTTCGTAGAAATATCTCCACCTTGAGGGGAATATTTCATTTGTTGAATTGTTTTGGTTAAGATTTGATCAAAATCACGTGAATTGGTTTGAAGACGTGAAAAATTGGCAATGGATTGAAAGTGCTCTGGATTATCAGAGACGTATACATGATAATAACGAGGGAGAACAGAAACCGCCGTTTTCTTTACTTGATCGGCAGATTCATCCCGGTTTTTGTTGCCTGTTCGATACACAATCAGTGCATCCTCATCTGTCACAAGTGTGGCTGCATCTTTGATGTTTGGCAGCTGCACAGTTAAACTTGTAATGACGTGGGCAAGATGCTCACGATTTAAAGCAGGTGTTCTTTCTTTCTGATCCGTTACTTGCTGGTGCTGATAACGAACATACCCTGCTCTGTTTGTGTCTGCTTCTGGCATGTTAGAATTATTTCCTTCATGACGATCCGACAGACGGATGGTTTTACTTGAAGAATCTTCATCCACTTGCCGGTTCATACCTGATTGAAAGCCGCACCCGCCTAAAAGCATGCTGAGAAGAATCGCGGCTGTCAGTTGTTTCTTCATAAAAGTGACCTCCTTTTTTCTTTAGCTTCGGCTAAATCTGAAAAAACATGCTTTAGCAATTGATGGAGTTCTTCCAATGAATTATCATTAAAGATGGATCGTTTAAAAAGAGGTGAGAAGATGATCGTCATTCAGAATGCTACTTTTGATCTTGTAAGAGATATTAAAGACGGTTTTGATGAAGAAGCGTTTAAAGCAAGGTACTCAGATATTTTAAATAAGTACGATTATATTGTGGGGGACTGGGGCTACAATCAGCTGAGATTGAAGGGGTTCTTTGATGACCAAAACCAAAAGGCCACATTTGATACAAAAATCAGCACACTCGATGAATACATTTATGAATACTGTAATTTTGGCTGTGCCTATTTTGTCTTAAAACGAATCAGAAAATAACGCAAAGGGGAGCGTCATGATGTATTTCGTAGATAGGAAAAAGATTGAAAAGACATTACGTTTTTTCGAGGAGCAATATGAGTTGATGCGCAGTCATCAAACATGGACAAGTCCACTAGAGAAAAAAGCGCTGGAACGAATTGTCCATTTGCTCGTCGAATGTATTCTTGATACGGGAAATGACATGATTGATGGCTTTATTATGCGTGATCCAGGAAGCTATGATGACATCATGGATATTCTTGTTGATGAAAAGGTTGTACCAGAAGAGGAAGGCAGTCAGCTGAAAAAGCTTGTCTCGTGCCGCAAAACACTTGTACAGCAATACCAAGAAGTGGTTCATCACGACTTGCTGCAGGTGATCAGCGAGGTTGAGCATGCGCTACAGGTTTTCCCAAACCGCATCCGTACCTACTTAGAGCAGGAGCTAGGCCCAGTATCAGCGTTTAAATAATCCATTGGAGTTGTGAACATCATGAAATACAAAGGCTATTTAATTGATTTAGACGGAACCATGTATAAAGGAACAGAAAAGATCGAAGAAGCAGGTCAATTTGTTCAAAAGTTAAATGAGCTAAACATTCCCTACTTGTTTGTCACGAATAACTCGTCACGCACGCCAAAGCAGGTAGCAGAAAAACTCGTTTCATTCGATATCCCAGCAACTGAAGAACAAGTCTTTACAACAAGTATGGCAACAGCCAATTATATTGCCGAACAAAAGAAAGACGCGTCTGTTTACGTCATCGGTGAAGAAGGAATCAAGCAGGCCATTGAAGAAAAAGGGCTGACGTTTGGTCAGGAAAACGCTGATTTCGTTGTTGTTGGAATTGATCGCAGCATTACATATGAAAAATTCGCAGTCGGTGCGATTGCCATCCGTCAAGGCGCACAATTTGTCTCAACAAATGGAGACATTGCTATTCCAACCGAAAGAGGGCTTTTGCCAGGCAACGGCTCGTTAACATCTGTATTGACCGTGACTACTACAGTCCAGCCAACATTTATCGGGAAGCCAGAATCGATCATCATGGAACAAGCCATGCGAGTGCTCGGGACGGATGTGTCTGAGACGCTCATGGTAGGCGATAACTATGATACGGATATTATGGCAGGGATGAATGCAGGAATGGACACATTGCTCGTTCATACAGGCGTGACAACAAAAGAGCTGCTTCACAAATATGACAAACAGCCAACCTATGTCATTGATTCATTATCTGAGTGGATTGAACGATTATCATAAAAAAAGAGGACAAGCGTTATGCGCGCGTCCTCTTTTTTGCTTTATTCCACATTTCTCGCACTATGTGCCAGCCTGCTTGATGCTGCAGCAGCAATGGCGCCGACAATGTCATCTAAAAAGGTGTGGCACTCCCCTGTGGATTTATCGTTGAGTATCCCGAGAATTCCTGGTTTTTCTTTATCGATATATCCGTAATTCGTAAAGCCGATCGAACCATAAATATTGACGATAGCAAACGATAAAATTTCATCAACACCATACAGGCTTTCGTCTGTTTCTAGAATAGACTGAAGCGGCTCGGTCAGTTTTTTTTGCTCGGCGAGTACGTCTAGTTCGACGCCAGTTAATATCGCATTTTGGACTTCTCGTTTTGCGATGACACGCTCCACATTGTGGATGCATTCTGTCATGTCTAAGCCAGGATGATATTTTTCCTGTAAAAAGTAGACAAGGTCTGCTATATCTTGAATGGATACGCCTCGTTCTTGTAAACGGCGTCTTGCTGTTTTTTCTACTTCGTTCATCTCATGATGATGTGGCATATATTCCTCACCCAATCCTCGTAATTTGTCCACAACGTGTAAAAAGCTTCGGATAGTAAATAGTATTCATAAATCCCTCAACCTGCGACTACGATATGATAAGAGATCGATCATATGAACGCAGGTGAAAACATGAAAGAAACCATTTATCACACATTTGGTATTGATGTGCGTCAACTTATGCCATATGGCAGTTATCAGAGCTTTCAAACGTCGGAGGCTCTCTTTATCATTGTTCCTGTGTCTCATTTGCGAGAAGAAGAACTCACAGAGCTGTTTCATATCAGTCAGTATTTACTGAATGCCGGAGACCCATACGTCGCTGTGTTTGAATTAACAAATGAAGAGAAGTCCACCTTTACTCATGGAAAGGAGCTGTATGCTTTATTAAAGGCAGCACCGCCGATCTCGAGCCGCTCGTTTCAACAGGCGTCAGAGCTGGCGGCCTTTCATGTCAGGGGAAGAGGTTTTCCATATGAGGTGTCTGAAACAAAACGTGTGGGAGCGTGGAAGGAATTATGGGCAAAACGGTTAGATCAGCTTGAAGGCTTTTGGATGCAGCAAATGCACCAAAAACCACTGGAACGATTTGAAAAAAAATTCATCGAATCCTTTCCGTATTATCTTGGATTAACGGAAAACGCCATTCAATATTTAGTGGATACTGAGCTGGATGATGAACCGAAAGAATGTGACTCAGGCACTGTCTGCCACCAACGTTTTTCGCGAAGGACATGGCCGCATGAGCAGCCGCTTCGTTTACCTGTAGATTGGGTCTTTGATCATCCAACCCGGGATATTGCCGAATACTTAAGAGAAACCTTTGTCCAGCATAAGGAAGATTTAATTGAGGAGGGCTTCTCTTTTCTACAGCAATATGAGCAGGTGACACCACTTTCTTCCTTTTCTAAGCGTTTGTTATACAGCCGCCTGTTGTTCCCGCTTCATTACTTTGAAATTGTGGAAGGCTACTACATGTCGGGAGAAAATGAAAAATCATATTATGAAGAACGGCTAGATTACGTCTTAAATGATGCCAATCGCTATGAATACTTTCTAAAGGTCTTTCAAGAAATGAGTGCCATGCGAAGCGGCGGGAGCCTCATTCCACCTGTTGGCTGGATCACAGGTCCACTGATTTGAAGTTTCAGTGAACAGATGAAACGTCTCTTTTCTCTTGAGGCGTTTTTCGTTATGCTTAAAGAAATCAATCAAAGGAGTGTTCTTCTTGCCGAAACCTTATGTCTATATCACAAGAAAGCTGGATGAAGCATCACTTACACCACTAAAAGAAGTCGCTCATATCGAGATGTGGCCAAACGAAGATGAGCCATGTCCACGAGAAGAATTAGAAAAACAAGCAGCGAAAGCGGATGCGCTTCTCACCATGCTGTCAGATCAAGTAGATGAAGCCCTTTTATCAAAGGCTCCACATGTTAAGGTGATCGCAAACCTTGCTGTGGGTTATGACAATATTGATCTTGAAGCCGCTAATAAGCGCAACATCACCATTTGTCATACGCCTGATGTATTAACGGAATCCACGGCTGATTTAGCCTTTGCCCTTCTGATGGCGTCAGCTAGACGGATTGTCGAGGCGAGTGATTGGATTAAGGAAGGAAATTGGACAGGCTGGGGACCGCTTCTTCTTGCAGGAGCTGATGTTCATCACAAAAACCTTGGAATTGTCGGCATGGGCAGTATCGGAACAGCGCTTGCCAAGCGGGCAGCAGGCTTTGACATGAAGGTGCTGTACCATAACCGGTCAAGAAAGCCAGAGGCAGAAGCGCAGCTCGGCGTGACCTATGCGGCTTTTGAGGACTTGCTCACGCAGTCTGATTTCATCGTCTGCCTGACGCCGTTAACCCCAGAAACGAAAGACATGTTTAATGAAAAGGCATTTGATCTGATGAAGAACTCTGCTTATTTTATTAACGTATCAAGAGGACAGACTGTGGATGAGGATGCTTTATATGAGGCAGTCACGACAGGAAAAATTGCCGGCGCTGGCCTGGATGTATTTAGACAGGAGCCTGTCAGCCCATCTCATCCGTTAACAACATTACGTAACGTCACGGTTCTCCCTCATATTGGAAGTGCAAGTGTCGAAACGAGAAAAACGATGATGCGTTTATGTGCTGAAAATATTGCGCTTGTCCTACAAGGTCAGCAAGCCAAAACGCCGGTTCGTTCATCATTTCAGGCTCCCTGAGTTTCGGGAGCTTTTCTGACAAAAATATTTTGAAAATATAGAATCTTGATATAAATAGCTGTTAAGCGGTTTCATTCTAACAATCTCATATTTTATTACCTTGTCAAAATGAGGATACCCCTTTATAATGTGTGTACATTGAATGTCTGTGTTGGGTTAACAAATGTCTTTTTAGAGAGGACATTGACGGAGAAAGGTGGAATTTCAGGTGAAGGCAATTCGAGTTGGACTATTAGGATTAGGAACAGTGGGAAGCGGTGTCGTCAAGATTATCCAAGATCATCAGGATAAATTAATGCACCAGATCGGCTGTCCGGTATTAATACAAAAAGTGCTTGTGAGCAATCCCGATAAAAAGAGAGATGTGGATGTGGCAAGAGAAGTCTTCACAACTGAAGTATACGATGTGATTAGAGATCCAGAGGTCGACGTCATTATTGAAGTGATGGGCGGCATTGAAGAGACAAAACAATATTTAATAGATGCGTTAAATGAAAAGAAGCATGTCATTACCGCCAATAAAGATTTAATGGCACTTTACGGAACAGAGCTTTTACATGTGGCGAAAGAAAATGGCTGTGATCTTTATTATGAAGCAAGTGTCGCCGGAGGAATTCCGATTCTGCGTACGCTGGAGGAAGGATTGGCATCTGACCGAATTACGAAAATGATGGGAATTGTGAACGGCACAACCAATTTTATATTAACGAAAATGAACGTCGATAAAAGCGCATATGAGGATGTCTTAAAAGAAGCGCAGGATCTTGGCTTTGCAGAAGCAGACCCGACAGCTGATGTAGAAGGACTGGATGCAGCAAGGAAAATGGCGATTCTTGCAAGACTCGGTTTTTCCATGAATGTGGAATTAGACGATGTGAAGGTCAGAGGCATCTCTGACGTTTCTGATGAAGACATTAATTTCAGTAAACGATTTGGCTACACAATGAAGCTGATCGGAATTGCCCAGCGGGACGGAGAGAAAGTGGAAGTCAGTGTCCAGCCAACCTTACTCCCTGATCACCATCCGTTATCATCAGTCAACAATGAATTCAATGCGGTGTATGTCTATGGGAGTGCTGTAGGGGAAACGATGTTTTACGGACCTGGAGCTGGAAGTCTGCCAACGGCAACCGCTGTTGTATCAGACTTAGTCGCAGTCATGAAAAACATGCGTCTTGGCGTTAACGGAAGCGGATTTATCGCACCGCAGTTTGAGAAAAAGATCAAATCTCCATCGGAAGTATTTGCTCAGCAATTTTTAAGAATTCATGTTAGAGATCAAGTCGGGGCATTTTCCCGCATTACATCTATTTTTTCTGAAAGAGGCATCAGCTTTGAAAAGATCCTTCAGCTTCCTGTGAAAGGGCATGATGAGCTGGCTGAAATTGTGATTATTACACACCGGACCTCAGAAGAAGATTTCTCAAATATCCTGCAAAAATTAAACGATCTCGACGTGGTGGTTCAAGTGAAGAGCACGTACCGAGTAGAAGGGAACGGTTTAAGCTGATGAAGTGGAATGGACTTATTGAAGAATTCCAGGAATTCTTACCAGTAAACGAATCAACACCAAAACTAACATTAAATGAAGGGAATACACCGCTGAT
This sequence comes from Bacillus sp. FSL K6-2431, assembly GCF_038005165.1. Taxonomy (NCBI): domain Bacteria; kingdom Bacillati; phylum Bacillota; class Bacilli; order Caryophanales; family Bacillaceae; genus Bacillus; species Bacillus sp. FSL K6-2431. The sequence continues at coordinate 2,901,576 of NZ_JBBOSQ010000001.1, forward strand.
CCACCTTGCCAAGCTTTCGGAAAAGCTAGGGATTGAGCTTCATGTGAAAACAGAAGGCGTCAATCCAACAGGCTCTTTCAAGGACCGCGGGATGGTCATGGCTGTTGCAAAGGCAAAAGAAGAAGGCAATGATACGGTCATGTGTGCTTCGACAGGGAATACTTCTGCAGCGGCAGCGGCTTATGCTGCCCGTGCTGATATGAAATGTATCGTCATCATTCCAGACGGAAAAATTGCCTTTGGCAAGCTTGCACAGGCTGTGATGTACGGAGCAGAGATCATTGCAATTGACGGTAACTTTGATGATGCACTGAAAATCGTCCGCAGCATCTGTGAAAAATCGCCGATTGCCCTTGTTAACTCTGTCAATCCGTACCGAATTGAAGGACAAAAAACGGCGGCATTTGAAATCTGTGAGCAGCTAGGCTCGGCCCCGGACGTACTGGCGATTCCTGTTGGAAATGCGGGGAATATTACCGCCTACTGGAAAGGCTTCAAGGAATACCATGAGAAAAAAGGAACTGGACTGCCTGTTATGCGCGGCTTTGAAGCAGAAGGCGCAGCAGCGATCGTGCGAAATGAAGTGATTGAACAGCCAGAAACAGTGGCAACTGCCATCCGTATCGGAAATCCTGCAAGCTGGAAACAAGCTGTGGCAGCGGCAGATGAATCAAACGGAAAGATTGATGAAGTGACAGACGAAGAAATTCTCCATGCATATCAATTGATTGCTCGTGAAGAAGGTGTGTTTGCAGAGCCAGGCTCATGTGCGTCTATCGCAGGTGTGCTAAAGCAGGTGAAATCCGGAGAAATCAAGCCAGGCAGTAAAGTTGTTGCGGTATTAACAGGCAACGGATTGAAAGATCCGAATACGGCCATTGATATTTCACAAATTAAGCCGGTCACACTTGATGCAGATGAAGATCAAATTCTTGAACACTTAGAAAAGGCCGCGCGCGTATGAGTAAAGCCTCCATGCTTTTTTCAATCACAGTACCGGGAAGCACTGCCAATTTAGGACCAGGCTTTGATTCAGTTGGAATGGCGCTCAGCCGCTATTTAAAGCTATCGGTCTATGACCATGATAGCTGGCTGTTTGAAGCAGAATCAGATGTCGTGTCTGGAATTCCATCAGGCACCGACAACCTCATTTATCAAACAGCCAAAAAGGTCGCAGATCACTTTGGAAAAACACTCCCGCCTGTTTATGTCAAAGTGTGGAGTGATATTCCATTGGCACGGGGGCTAGGCAGCAGTGCTGCTGCAATTGTGGCAGCCATTGAGCTAGCCAATCAGCTTCTCGAATTAAATATGCCGGATGATCAAAAGCTCTTTTTTGCAAGTGAGGTAGAAGGTCATCCAGATAATGCGGGTGCTTCTTTATTCGGAGGTTTACTGATTGGTCTTCATGAAGAAGACAAGACACATGCTGTCAAAGTGAAGCATGTGGATATAGATGTTGTTGTCGTGATTCCTTTTTATGAAGTACTGACAAAGGATGCCCGTGATGTCCTGCCAGAGGATTTTTCCTATAAACATGCTGTCAGTGCGAGTGCTGTGAGCAACGTGCTTGTTGCCGCCTTAATGACGCAAAACTGGCCGCTTGTTGGAGAAATGATGAATAAGGATTTATTTCATCAGCCTTACCGCACAATGCTCGTCCCAGAGCTGTCGAAGGTAGAGCATGTCGCTTCGCTAAAAGGAGCGTATGGAACGGCATTAAGCGGTGCTGGTCCGACAATCTTAACCTTAGTTGAAAAAGGGAAGGGAGAAGCGCTGAAAAAGCAGCTTGCCCAAAACTTCCCGCATTGCGAAGTAGATTTGCTGACAGTACCAGTAGAAGGTGTTGTCGTGGAGCATGATCCAGTCAATCAAGTAAAGAACGTGCTGTAAAAATGCACGTTCCAGCGTGTAGGCAAACCCTCGCATTCGGTGTCAGTCCTGCGTGCTGGTGCTCACGAATATTAATTCGCTCCGCTCCAGTACTCGTCCTTCCTAGACTGCAAAGGTTCTCTATCACGCTGAAAAGAAGAAAAAGAGCTAAAATAAAGATCATTTTAGCCCTTTTTCAATAACCTGAGAACGTGCTGTAAAAATGCACGTTCTTTTTTTATTCTTGTTTTTATAAAATGAAGCAGGGATTATTATTTAGAGGATCGAACTATTTTTTATGCATAAAAGGAGGAGATACATTCATGAAGAAATTGATGACAGCAGAAGATTTAACGAAGATTGTTTCTGTTTCTCATCCGGTTTATTCACCAGATGGAAAAAAGGCGGTTTTTACAAAGGTCACGGTGAATGACAAAAAGGACGATTACAACATCCATTTATGGGTTCGAGATGAAGAGACAGAGGAGCTGTCACAATGGACATTTGAGGATGGAAAGCATCATCAGCCAGTGTGGTCAAAAGACAGCAGGCAGCTTGCGTTTATTTTGCAAAAGCCAAAGGAAGCTCCCCAGCTTGCACTGATTCAGAGCGAGGGAGGCGGTGTGCGTACCTTAACGTCGATTCCATACGGAGTATCTCATCCTGTCTTTTCACCAAATGGAGCTTTCATTTATGCGGCTGTGTCACTGAAACAAACAGAGTCTATACATGATGAAAAGAAGGAAGAGCGAGATGAGTTCGCTCCTGCGGTATATGATGATTTGACCTATAAAGCAGATGGCAGAGGTTTTTTAGATGGGCGTTTTACGCAGATCATTCAAGTGGATGTTCATTCAGGAGAGATCGAGGCAGTTACGAGCGGACAGCATCATCATGTGAATCACACGCTCTCTCCGTGCGGGAAATGGCTTGCCTATATTCAATCAAATCCTCAGAAACCTTACATAAGTGATGTATGCCTCCAATCATTAGAGGACGGTACGACAAAGAAAATTACACAATCTGCTGGCGCTTATTCCGCCGTGTCTTTTGCTCCTAATGGAGAAAGCCTCGTGTATATCGGACATGAGCGAGAATTTCAAAATGCTACGTTCCCAGCATTATGGCTGTATGATCTGAAGGAGGGAAACGGCGTTCAGCTGTCAGAAATGCTCGATATGTATGTGGGCAACTGTATGGCAGGGGATAGTGTTATGGGCGAAGCCAATCAGTTTCCGCAGTGGACAAAGGATAGCCAAGGGTTTTATGCGCTTGTTTCTGATCAAGGCAGTACAGGGATTTATTATTTCTCTGTTGAAGGCTTAGCCTATCCTGTTCGATTAGAGGCAGAGCATATCACAAACTTCAGCCTTCATCCGAATGAATCCAAAATGCTGCTGAGCCGGCTGTCACCCGTTTCTCCAAGTGAGCTGTATGAGCTGACATTAGGGGAGGCGGATCTAAAGCGAATCACGTTCGAGCATGATGAATTCCTCAAGGAGCATGTCCTATCGGTACCAGAGCCATTTTCGTTTCAGTCAAAAGAAGGCGACGAGGTGCATGGCTGGTTTATGAAGCCATCCCAATTGGAAGAGGGGAAGACTTATCCGCTTATTTTAGAAATTCATGGCGGGCCGCATGCCATGTATGGTTATACGTATTTTCATGAATTTCAAATGCTTGCCGCGGAAGGCTATGCCATCGTATATATCAATCCTCATGGCAGTCATGGATACGGACAAATGTTTACCGACCGTGTGAGAGGGAGTTATGGTGACGTTGATTATGAGGATGTCATGCAGGCTGTTGATCATGTGCTGAAAGCCTATGATTTCCTTGATGAAACAAGACTTGGAGTGACAGGCGGCAGCTATGGCGGTTTTATGACCAACTGGATTGTCGGACAGACCGACCGTTTTCGCGCAGCCGTCACACAGCGGTCCATTTCAAACTGGATTAGCTTTTATGGCATCAGTGATATCGGTTATTATTTCACAAGGTGGCAGATGGATGGGAATATTTATGATTCAGTCGATAAGCTATGGGATCGTTCGCCGCTCAAGTATGTGAAGCAGGTAAATACGCCGCTTCTCATCCTACACAGCGACGAAGACTATCGCTGCCCAGTCGATCAAGCAGAACAGCTTTTTGTAGCACTGAAGGAGCTTGGGAAAGACACAAGGCTCGTCAAATTCCCGAAAGCATCTCATGATTTATCCAGAAGCGGCCATCCGGGGCAGCGTATTCAAAGACTGACCTTTATAAAGGATTGGTTTAGAGAGAAGCTAAGCTAATAATAAAAAAACGACCCAAATCGGGTCGTTTCAGCGTGATGACAAACCCTCGCATTCCGTGTCAGTCCTGCGTGCTTGTGCTCACGAATATCAATTCGCTCCGCGCCAGTACTCGTCCTTCCTAGAATTCAAGGGTTTTCATATCACGCTGAAAAAGGCTAATACTGAAAAAAACGACCCAAATTCGGGTCGTTTTCATGTCATATATGAATTAGAAAACCTGTTCAACTTCTACAACGCCAGGCACTTCTTCTAATAATGCGCGCTCAATACCGGCTTTCAATGTAATGGTTGAACTTGGGCAGCTGCCGCATGCACCAAGAAGACGCAATTTGACAATGCCATCTTCAATGTCTACAAGCTCACAGTCTCCACCATCACGTAATAGAAATGGACGAAGTTTGTCTAGTACTTCCTGTACTTGGTCTTTCATTTCGACTTCAGTCATTAGATACAATCGCTCCTTTCACAACATATCACCATTATATTCATCTGGACGATAAAAATCTATTGATTGGTTTCAAAGTTTCCTTCTCATTATAGCACAATCTCATCTTGAAACAAAAAGTGATTTTGACTTTTTTCATACAGAAAATTCAGCTAAAATAAAGAAAGAATAGGGGGCTTGTCAAATGAATCAAACCGTCGATCTTTATGTATATGGAAGAGATGTACTTTGCGCTAGCTGCGTGAATCTGCCTTCATCAAAAGACACATTTGAGTGGTTAGATGCAGCGTTAAAACGAAAATATCCAAATCAGCCGTTTCGCATCACATATATTGATATTGAGCACCCACCAGAAAACGAACACCAAAAGGAATTGTCTGAACGAATTCTTGATGATGAATTCTTTTATCCGCTTGTCTTAGTGGAGGATCAAATTGTCGGAGAGGGCAATCCAAAATTAAAAGACATTTATCAAGAAATGGAGAAATACGGTTACACGGAGAGCAGTGAATAAACTGTTCTTTTTTTGAGAAAATAAACAGAACAAACGTTCCTTTTCGGGTTGAAAAAGAACGTTTGTTCGATTATAATGAAATGAAAGGAGCGTGAGCATCATGAATTATTTACTGAAACAATCTCTTCAACAGCAAATACCAATTGAGATGATTTATATGAAGAAAAACGGAGAGTGCACGAAGCGTAAAATCATTGTCCACCGTCAAACAGACCAGCTCATCCAAGCGTATTGTTTATCGAAAAAGACGATGAGAACGTTTCGTAAAGACTGCATCCTTGCCCTTGCTCCGATCAAATGGACCCGTTCATCGGCACATGCCGTTTCATAGAAAAAAGCTCCCTCGACGAGAAGGAGCTTTGAGATAAAATTCACATGATGTTAGCCATTGTGATGCTTATACATCCAAAGGAGTCCGGATTTTAGAAGTCTTGGTACACGGCCAATAAGTGGACGATCTGCTACTAAGCCAAAGCCGGCTTTTTTCCCTAAAGAGCCTAAGACACCTTTTAGCTTAAACTGAGGATAAGCCTCAGGAAGCGGCTCGTTTTTCCAGCGTTTTTGCAGAGATTGGACAATTTGTTCTGCCTGCGCCTCGGCAAGCTGTGCACTTGGGGCATGCGGAAGACTTGCGCAATCACCCACGACATAGACGTGCTCATCTCCAGGGAGATTGTGATGAGGTGTTAATACGACGCGGCCTTGTACGTCCTTTTCAACATCCATCTCTCGTATCACTTTGCTTGGCTGAATGCCTGCTGTCCATACGATGACCTCTGCTTCAATGGCATCATCATGGTTGTAAACAACACCTTCTTCAACCTTCGTAATATTGGCACAGTTAATGATCTTTACGTCATTTTCTTCAAACCACTTTTGCACATATAAACTTAATCTTTTTGGGAAGCTTGATAGAATCAGCTCTCCGCGGTCAAAAAGAATAATGTTTAAATCAGCACGGCTTTCTCTTAATTCACTGGCTAGCTCTACCCCGCTAAGTCCAGCACCGACGATACCAACCGTTGCACCTGCACCCAAATTGTTTAATTTGTTATACGTATGTCTTGACTGATCAATGGTTTGAATGCTGTATGTATGTTCTTTCGCACCAGGGACATTATGATACTTGTCCTCACAGCCGAGTCCAATCACCGTGTCGTCATAAGGAATGGGTTCACGGTCGCTGAATAAGATCTGTTTGTTTTCAATATCAATTTTTTCTACTTCCCCATATTGAATATCCAGCTTCGGATGCTCTGGAAAAGATACTCGAATGTGATGATCAGAGATCGTTCCAGCAGCGAGTGCATAATATTCTGTTTTTAAACAGTGGTAAGGATTTCGATCAATTAATGTGATAGTAACATCATCAGGTAATTGATTTGGCAATAAGCGGTGGAGAACCCGCATATTCCCGTAACCTCCGCCGATCAAGACTAAATTTTTCATGACGATTCTCCTTTTCCCCGTAGACATTGAAAAACACTTATACTAAAAAACTTTAAGTTAAAATACCAAATAAAATTATATCGAATTTACTGTGAAACCACAATAATTGTTTCAAAATAACCTACATATTCATTAGTTAGTCCTAAATAGTAAAACATTTTACGAGGAATAGGCGTAACGATACAGGTGAAGCTCATGTTTTGACTAATAGAAGGAATTTCGGTAGGATGGTAAAGCAATGTGAGGTGAAGCAAAGTGTTCCCACTGATCGAATTTTGTGTAAGTAATCTTGCACAAGGGTCTCAAGAAGCAAAAGAGAAGCTTGATAAAGACCCAAACCTAGACGTTATGGAATACGGCTGTTTAAGCTACTGCGGCAAATGTATGGACTCCCCATTTGCACTCGTGAATGGAGAATTTGTTTCCGGAGAAAATGCAGAGCAGCTAGTTGAGCGTATTTATGCTTTTATAGAGGAAAATGAGATGTTTTAAATGCACCACATGGGTCATGAGGTGCATTTTTTTCATATTTTAAGTTTCCATTTTTAAGGAGAATGAATAGAAAGCGCATCCAATATGTTATGCTAATAAAATATCATTAAAATGAAGCATCACACGAGAGAAAATGAGGCATATGCATAATAAAAGCCCCTTGCCATGGCAGCAAAGAGCTTTTATGTATGAAAAACGGGGGATGATAAGATTGTCTCCTGAATCGACTCCTTTTATACTATAAAGAAACAACATTTTTGGAGGAAGCTCATGACATCATTTCAATTCACGAAAATGCACGGATTAGGAAATAATTATATATACGTCAATCAGATGAAGGAACAGCTTCCAGAAGAGCAGCTATCAGAGATAGCGATCCAGGTTTCTTCTGTTTATACAGGAATCGGTTCAGACGGAATGATCCTTATTTGTCCATCAGATGTTGCACCTGTGAAAATGCGCATTTTCAACAATGATGGATCAGAGGGAAAAAACTGCGGCAACGGTCTGCGCTGCGTCGCAAAATATGTGTATGAGCATCAAATCGTCACAGACACAACGTTCCAGATTGAGACATTGTCAGGACTCGTTGAAGCGACCGTTCATGTACAGGATGGTCACGTACATTTAGTGACAGTAGATATGGGAAAGCCTCGTTTTGAAAAAGAAGCGATGCCGATGCTAGGTGAACCAGCAAGCACAACGATTAATGAACCGCTTGATTTTGGCACGACGACCTTAAATGGAACGGCCGTTTCAATGGGAAATCCGCACATCGTGTTTTATTTAGAGGACATTGAAAAGGCACCGCTTGATACAACTGGGCCAATCATCGAAAAACACGACATGTTCCCAGAAGGCGTCAATGTAGAATTTGTAGAAGTGGTTAGTGAAACAGAACTGCATTTTCGTGTGTGGGAAAGAGGATCTGGCATTACTCAAGCCTGCGGAACGGGAGCTTGCGCGGCTGCCGTATCCACGATTGTGAATGGACAGGCGAAAAAAGAAACGGACATGACGGTTCACTTAGCAGGCGGAGATCTCATCATTCGCTGGAAAGACAACGACCATGTGCTCATGACAGGGCCTGCTGAAACGATTTGTGACGGCACATTTTATCTGTAAACCATTTATTTGAGAAAAGGCACCATCAGGTTTATAATTGAAAAGAAACATCCAGTCAAAAGGAGGGATGATCATGAGTACACCAGTAACCATTACAGAAGCTGCTGCACTGCAGATTAAAGATATGATGAAAGAGCATGAAGAAGAAAATGCGTTCCTACGAGTTGGCGTAAAAGGCGGCGGCTGTAGCGGTCTTTCATACGGAATGGGCTTTGACCATGAAGTTTCAGAGAAAGACACGCATTTCGAACAGCAAGGCATCCAGGTCCTTGTCGACTCCGAAAGCCTTGATATCATGAACGGCACCATCATTGATTTCAAACAATCACTAATGGGCGGCGGTTTCACTATTGATAATCCGAACGCGATTGCTTCATGCGGATGCGGTTCTTCTTTCAGAACAGCGACAAATACCGGTACGCCGGAAGAGTGTTAAGGTTAGTAACAATTAATTTTGTAAATCCATATTGAATATTTAAAACCTCCTCAAATTGGTTATGATTCGAGGAGGTTTTTTTGTATTGTATTAAAGATGTGAAAAGGGGAGATAACTTAAATCACTCAGCACCGTCTTTTTTTTGTATGGTATTTAAGTATAAAAAAGTTCGCAATTTCTTAATATTTCATCTGTACCAAGTAAGGTGGCTTCTTCTATTCCTATATTATTTTTTCTCATAAAAGATTGTACAGCTTGATAGCCTACTGCATAGCCTGCAAAGGGTGATAATCCGACAGGCTGAAAGCCTTGTTCTTTTGCAATGATATCACCAAACATATAACTGCTGACCTCAGCAAACCCTTTTGTATGTAAAGCCTCTTTTATCACTTCTTTTGAATAGTCTAATTCCTCTTTATCAAAAGAAGTGACCCAAGGTCCTAACACATGTTCACCATAAAGCTCTTTTACAAATGATTCAGCTAAACCCTCTATAATTAAATAATCTCCAACCGTGACGTTTCCGTAATCCCATTCAAAATGTGAAAAACGGATATTATGATGGAATTCATGTGCAATGAGAGCAGGAATTCTAGGGATATTATATGAATTTGGATATAGTGATACTTGAATAAATCCAGGAATTCCCCCAAAGCCACAATATCCTTTTTGCAGTTCAAGCTTTTTCGGATCAGCTATATATAGACCAAATCTCAACTCATCAGCATTTATTTGAAGGTTGTGCTTTTCTATGAAATCCATACAATGGTTTAAGGTGATATCTGCTGTTTGAAGAGCCTGAATTTCTCGTAGTCTCTTCAATGCCTGTTGTCCAGTTTGTGTATCTGTTACATCAAGATAGCCAAGCATCTTGGTTGCCATTATTACATCATATCCATTTTGCTGTTTAGCTTTTAGCGGAACGTTAATCATATTCCACATCTTTTCAAAAGGTTTCATCATGGTGTGTTGGAAAAAACGTTCTTTATTGTGTTTCGTTGAGAATAATTTTTCGTATTGATCGATTGTATTCTCAATCATAATTTTCATAGCTGTTCCCTCTTTTATGAAGAGTAGTAAAGACTTTCATCGCTTCGCTCATAAATGATGCCAAGCCCTCACCATATTGATCTATATTCTTTGTGAAACGTTCATCTTGAATATAGAGTTGGCCTAAACCGTAAAAAGCATCAAGAGAGTAATAACTAAAGTTTTTGTTTAAAAAGTCGTACCATTGTTTGATTACGATTTGCACCTCTTTGGATTTAGGGGAATGATTGCGAAGAGAGGCTAGTTTATTAAATATGCTATCCCAGCTATCAGATAATTCAATTTGTTCATCTTTAGACAAATGATTTAGTTTTGAGCTGACTTGATCAACAGTTTCATTTCCCCAACGGTGACGAGCTTCTTCTCCATATTGACTAAATTTCATATTCATATTCTCGAACCTTTCTTTATGGGTGTAGAGAGATTCTCCCATCAAATGCTGTAGCGTCTTATCAATATTTTCGATCATTTTATCAAATTTATCTCGTTTCTCTATTAACATTTTTCTTTGTAAAATAAATGCTTCTTTCTTCTCAAATGAAGGATTATGCATCATCTTTTTTATTTCCTTCAATGGAAATCCAAGTTCTCTGAAAAATAATATCTGCTGTAATGTTTCAAGGTTTTCTTCTGAATAGAGTCGATAACGATTATCTGTGACTTCTTTCGGAATCAATAAGCCAATCTGATCGTAATGATGAAGTGTCCGAATACTAATACCAAACAATTCAGCTACTTCTTTTACTTTCATTTCAATTCACCTCTCTTGATATCACTATAAAATATGACGTTACGTGAGGGTCAATAGAAAAAGGATTGATGAATGGAAAATTTGTTATTAAAATAACCTGATTAATTTTGGGGATTTCACTTAATCTAAGCCTATTAAAATAATGACATGATTGGAAATGACTAAGTGGAACAGCATGTGATGTTAAAGGTGGAGAAGAAATTTAAAAAAAGACACTCATCCAGTGTCTCTTTCTCATATTGCTTCTTCTATTTTCAACAGCTCTTTATCCAAGACATCCACCAGCTCTTGGGTGCTAAACATATAGATCACCATTTCTTTATTGCCATCTTCCACATGGACTTCAATCACAATTTTAATATTTGCTGGTTTTTCATGATACATTACTTCAAAAGTACCCACTTTTTTCGTTTCATTGTTTTTATTCATTTTTTGGACTTTAGAGAGTATCTGTTTGATTTCTTGATCACTCAAACCAGAATCTAAAATGGAAGTGGACACACGCTTTAAAAAAGGTTCTAGCTGATCAACATCAATATTCAGTCCTGCTGCGAACTGCGCATAATGTTTGTTATAGTCTTTTGCAAACAGCTCAACTGAGCCACCAATCATCAGTAACAAGATCAAACTGATCATGAAACGCTTTAACATTTTTCCACCTATCCTTCATTATGATCTTCTTCTTTTCCTATATCGGTTGATCAGATAAAACCTTCATTCTCTCTTCAACAATTTATAAATCGCTCAATTTTGTTACAGCTTGCTCTCACAACTGGCTATTTCCACCCGAAAAGAGTATCATGAGAACCAAACATAAACTGTAGGTAGAAAAGAGGTTGCTGAAGTTTGAGTGAACAAATCAATTGCAGGAACTGTCATGAACTGATTCCGTATCGTTCTAAAACGTGTCCAGCTTGCGGGATTGAGAAGCCGCTTCCGAAAAAGGAACGTGTAAAAGATCGGGTGATTTTGGTTGTGGCAGGGATTGTTGTGGTGCTGCTTGCTGCAATGGTACTTGGAATGGCGAATGCCTATATTGGGATTTTTAAATAAACGAAAAAGGAGTTCCGCTAGTGGGAACTCCTTTTTTTGATTTCGCTTATTTGTTTTCAAATAAGCTTGTGGAATGAAGAGGCTGTACACGGGCTTTCGGGTCCATGTAGGCTTTCGCATTGTTGACAGCCGTTGGTGCTTCACCAAATCCGCTGGCAATCAATTTGACTTTTCCTTCATACGTACAAATGTCTCCTGCCGCATAGAAGCCTTCAATGTTTGTTTCCATTGTGGATTTCACGACGATCGAGTTCTTTTCGATTTCAAGACCCCATTGCTTAATTGGCCCAAGAGAGGAAACAAAACCGAAGTTGACGATCACGTCGTCCACATCAAGCACTTGTTTTTTGTCGCCTTTGACTTCTTCTAGCACAATCTGTTCAATGCGGTCTTCACCAATGAGCTCTGTTGGGACAAATGGCGTCACGACATTGACTTTCGAATTGTGCAGGTTTTCTACACTGTGCTCATGCGCGCGGAATTTATCGCGGCGGTGAATAATGGAAACCTCTTTTGCGATAGGTTCAAGCATCAGTGCCCAGTCCACCGCAGAGTCTCCGCCGCCAAGAACAGCGACACGTCTGCCAGCAAATTGATTCAAATCATTAATGAAGTAATGCAGGTTGCTTCCTTCAAATGATTCTGCTGCATCTAGTTCAAGCTTTCTCGGTTGGAATGCACCGTTACCAGCTGTGATGATGATCGTTTTAGAATAATGAACCTCTTGATTTGTCACAAGTTTAAAGATACCATCTGCCTGTTTTTCAACCGTTTCAACTGCTTGCTCTAAGCAAATGGTTTGATCAAATTTATCCATTTGTTCCTTTAAGTTATCAATTAATTCTTGTGCGCGGATTTTTGGAAAACCAGCCACATCATAAATGTATTTTTCAGGGTAAAGAGCGGATAATTGACCGCCGAGCTGAGGAAGGCTTTCAATGATTTTCACACTTGCCTGTCTCATGCCACCGTAAAACGCAGTAAACAATCCTACTGGGCCGCCCCCGATAACGGTAATGTCATATACCTTAGAATCTTCTTGCATTCCTTTAATCCTCCCAAATGAAAATTGTTATCACTATATCATATCATACCACACATCGTCGTTTGACTTGTTTTGAAAAACTTGTCGTTTTTTGATGCCGAAGCTTTGAAAAAGAGGAAAAAGTGAGAAAGACCGTTTATCATAAGGATTTTCAGTTTAAAGCCTTGAAAATTGGATCAGAACTCGCTATTATTGTTAAGGGAACTAAATATTAATTTTTTATGAATTTTTGTCGGATACGGTCAAATGCTTTCGTTTTATGTAGGTGAAAGTTCAGATTTTCACATACTTATTTTTTTGTTTAAATTTCATAAAATGCCGCAAAGCGGTTGAGAATAACGATATGTAATTCTTTATCCGTTTTACAGCAAATTTAAAAAAGGTGGATGTGATTCCAGTGAATAAACCGAAAATCGTTGTATTAGGTGCAGGTTATGGCGGATTAATGACTGTAACAAGATTAACAAAACAGCTTGGCACAAATGATGCGGACATTACTCTTGTGAACAAGCATAATTATCATTACGAAACAACATGGTTACATGAAGCAAGTGCAGGTACACTTCATCATGACCGCTGTCGTTATCAAATCAAAGATGTGATTAACAGTTCCCGTGTCAACTTTGTACAAGCAACAGTTGAAAGCATTAATAAGGAAGAGAAGAAAGTCGTGACATCAGATGGCGAACTTTCTTACGACTACCTTGTTGTTGCGCTTGGTGCTGTTCCTGAAACATTTGGTATTGCAGGACTGAAAGAATATGCATTCTCAATCTCTAACATCAACTCTGCTCGTCAGCTTCGTGAGCATATTGAGCTTCAATTTGCGACGTATAATACGGAAGCTGATAAACGTCCAGAGCGCTTGACAATCGTTGTCGGCGGTGCGGGCTTCACAGGTATTGAGTTCCTTGGTGAGCTTGGAAACCGTGTGCCTGAGCTTTGCAAAGAGTATGATATTGATCAAAAAGATGTGCGCATCATCTGTGTAGAAGCTGCACCAACAGCTCTTCCAGGATTCGATCCTGCATTGATCGACTATGCAATGAACTACCTTCAAGGTAAAGGCGTTGAGTTCAAAATTGGTACAGCGATCAAAGAATGTACGCCTGAAGGCATCATTGTTGGAAAAGACGATGATACTGAAGAAATCAAAGCTGAAACTGTTGTTTGGGCTGCTGGTGTACGCGGTAACCCAATCGTTGAAGAAGCTGGATTTGAAAATATGCGCGGACGCGTAAAAGTATCTCCAGATCTTCGTGTACCAGAAAATGATGATGTATTCATCATCGGTGACTGTTCATTGATCATCAATGAAGAAATCAACCGTCCATACCCACCAACTGCACAAATCGCTATGCAGCAAGGTGAAACAGTAGCGAAAAACCTTGCAGCACTAGTGAAAGGTGGTTCTCTTGAAAGCTTTAAGCCAGACATCAAAGGAACAGTTGCTTCACTTGGTGAACACGACGCTGTAGGTGTTGCGTTTGGTAAAAAACTTCAAGGAACAAAAGCTTCAGCAATGAAGAAAATCATCGACAACCGCTCTTTATTCATGGTTGGCGGACCAGGACTTGTTCTGAAAAAAGGAAAATTCAAGTTCTTCTAAACCGATATAGACAAAAACGTGTATCCTCGTGATACACGTTTTTTTTGACATATTTTCTTACTTGGTTATCGGCAGTAAAGTATGGTATGATAAATTATCAGAAAATTTAGATTAAGGGAGTGAGCAATATGAATGCACATACAAAAGAAAAGAAGTCCACCTGTCAATATTGTTCGGGGAAAGGATATTTTCAGCTATTGCTCGGCGGATCTGAAACATGTGAGGAATGTAAAGGGACAGGAAAGAAGCTTTAATCCATCTGCTTTTTCCATTGATTGACTTCATCTCTATTTCCAAGTTAAACTAATGATGGGATATTTGGGGGTGGAGATGAAGTGATCAGTTTACCAGTCGTTATTATTTCCGTTATTTTATTTTTCGTGTTATTCTTCGGCATTGGCTTTTTGCTCAATATGCTGCTGAGAATGTCATGGATTATGGCTATTTTATATCCAATTGTATGCCTTTTCATTATCAACAATCAAAAGATGATCGCTTATGTCAGAGAACCGGGCATCGCTTTTTCAGGAATAGGGGACCGCATTGTCTCTCTAGCAGCCGCTGATATCATTATTTTGTTAAGCGGTCTGATTGGTGCAATTGCATCAGGTTTTGTCATTAATGCACTTCGAAAAAGAGGGTATCAAATGTTTTAACTCACTTGTAGATAGGCAAGTGGGTTTTTTTGTTTCTCCATTGCATAGTTTCCATTTTGTTTGGAAACAAATAGATGGGTAGAGGAGTGACAAATAAAGATGAAAACATGGATGAAACGATTGTTCATGACAGCCCTTTTTATGCTTGCTCTTTTGACAAGCTTTACGGGCATATCTGGAGTCGAACCAAGTGATGTAGCTGCCTGGGTGAAAGAGACTGATCCTGGCAAGCAAGTATCTTCTTTTTTCCAACAGCAAAAAAGAGAAACGATGGCACTCAAAAGTGATGACTTGCGGGCTATTTCTCTCGAAGAAGCGTTCAATTGGAACGATTACCCGAAGCAAAAGGTTGTCGCCACAGGCTATACAGCAGGTGTGGAATCAACAGGTAAAACGAAGGAACACCATGCATATGGCATTACATATTCAGGCGTCAAAGTGAAACGTGATTTATATTCAACTGTGGCTGCGGACCCATCAGTCTTTCCGATTGGAACGGTACTCTTTATCCCAAACTATGGCTACGGAGTGGTCGCAGATACGGGAAAAGCCATTAAAGGTCATAAGCTTGATTTATACTATGAAACAGTAGATGATGTGTATAGAGAATGGGGTAAAAAAGTGCTCGATGTGTATATCATCAAAAAGGGCGAAGGAACGTTAACGGAAAAAGACTTAAACCAGCTTAATGAAGCAAAATCAATGCAAGTATTCCGTCAGCAGTTTCAAGCCAATAAAGAATAAAAAAGCTTTGGACAAGTTTGAGGTCCAAAGCTTTTTTCGCTTCTACATGAAGTAATAATCTAAGATAAGTGTCAGCAAGATCCCTGTTAAGCCGCCAAAGAAGACTTCAATCGGCTTATGACCAAGAAGCTCTTTCAATTTCTTTTGCTTTTCTTTTTCTTCCGCACTCGGGAAATTCTTTGCTTCAGAAACAAATCGGTTAAAATCTGTTACCAGCTTGTTCAGTACAGTTGCCTGTTCTCCTGCCTGTCTGCGCACACCTGTCGCATCGAACATGGTAATAATCGCAAAGATGGCGGAAATCGCAAAGATTGATGTATTTAGCCCGTGCTCTAAAGCCACTGCTGTTGAGAGTGCTGTTACGGCTGCGGAGTGTGAACTTGGCATTCCGCCTGTGCTTGTAATGAGCGACCAATCTAGTCGTCTAGAAATGATAAATTGAATCGGTACTTTTACAAATTGAGCAAAAAAGATGGCTGCAAGGCTGGCAAGCAGCGGAAAATTCGTCAGTACGCTCATGAACAAGAAACATCCTCTCTGTAAGAAAAAATATCGTGCAAAATGGTGGACTGTGTACCCTAGTATGATGAAAAAATGATAGCAGATTCAAATGCTGCCAAGTCCATGTTCAATTATAACATTAAAGAAAGTAGATGTGGAACGAGGAGACGCGGACGGGCTGTACAAGTTTTCATCGCTTTTTCATGATGCCCTTCCGCGTGTGAAAATATAAATGTTCATCAAGTAAAGACAGACTGGCAATGATCGTATAGACCCGCAAATTTTGATATAATAGAAGTTCCAATGTGAAAAATGGAGTTCATTGAAGGAGCGTGTGATAAATATGTTTTTCTCGACAAATGAATGGCAACATAAAGATACACTGGCGATCGGACTTTTTCAAAAGAGCCAATTATCAGGAAAAGCAAAAGAAATGGATGAATTACTTGAAGGACGAATCACTGAATTATTAAAAGAAGGCGATATTTCATCTAAACGAAATCAGCTTTCGAAGTTTTTCCCATCCCCTGAAACAGGCATCAAACGCATTTATTTTGTCGGACTTGGGAAGGAATCAGATTACACGTTTGAAGAGGCAAAAGAAGGGTTTGCCCATTTATTTAAAAAGCTTCATCAAGATAAAAAGCAAGCGGTTTCGGTCTTACTGGATACGTTTATTGGAAAGGATCTGCCTGCCCAAGATGCAGCCCATGCCCTTTCTGAAAGCTGCCTTTTAGCTACATATGAATTACAAGATTTTAAACATAAAACAAATGAGCCGGATCGCTTCATCGAATTTGTTTATGCAATGACGGATCATGATACGACTGAAATTCAGGCAAGTCTGAAAGTGGGCGAGGTCTACGGACAGTCCGTCAATTCGGCTCGTACCCTTGTGAATATGCCGCCGAACATGCTCACATCCTCTGATCTGGCTTCGTACGCGGCAGAGCTTGCGTATAAATACGAATTTGAGATTGAAATTTTAGATAAAGAACAAATGGAAGAGCTCGGGATGGGCGGGATTCTAGCTGTCAATAGAGGCTCAACAGAACCACCAAAGCTCATCGTTCTGAAATATCAAGGCAAGGAAGAATGGACGGACGTGATTGGGCTTGTCGGTAAAGGCATCACATATGATACTGGTGGCTATTCGTTAAA
This sequence comes from Bacillus sp. FSL K6-2431, assembly GCF_038005165.1. Classification (NCBI taxonomy): domain Bacteria; kingdom Bacillati; phylum Bacillota; class Bacilli; order Caryophanales; family Bacillaceae; genus Bacillus; species Bacillus sp. FSL K6-2431. The sequence goes on from NZ_JBBOSQ010000001.1 coordinate 2,918,776, forward strand.
GCCAAGAGCCAGTATGGTTGGGATGAAAACTGATATGGGCGGCTCAGCCTCTGTTTTAGGCGCTATGGAAATCATCGGTGAACTGCGCCCAGAGCAAAATGTCATTGCTGTTATTGCTTCGACAGACAATATGATCTCGGCTGATGCGATGAAACCGGATGACGTCATTGTGTCGCTTAGCGGTAAAACAATCGAAGTGCTGAATACGGATGCAGAAGGCCGTCTTGTTTTAGCAGATGGTGTGACATATGCGAAGCAGCACGGTGCCTCTGTTCTTGTAGACGTGGCGACATTAACAGGCGGAGTCATTGTGGCACTTGGAAATGAGACAACAGGCGTCATGACAAATAACGATGAACTGTATGCCCAGTTTAAAGAGGCATCAGAAGAATGCGGTGAAATGATTTGGCAGCTGCCAATCACTGAAAAAGATAAAAAGCGCGTACGAAACAGCAAAATGGCTGATCTCAATAACTCACCAGGCCGCGATGGTCATGCGATCATGGCAGGAGCTTTCATCGGTGAGTTTGCTGAGGATACGCCTTGGGTTCACTTGGATATTGCAGGAACAGCCACAACAGAAAAGCCTTCATGCTTTGGACCAACGGGGGCGACAGGTGTGATGGTACGGTCATTGGCCACATTTGTGGAACGATTTGAAGGAAAGAAATAAAGGATGAGGCTCTGCCAAATGGCAGGGCCTTTTTTATGTAGGTCAAACGCCATTTGACGTAGTATTTTTTCTATGGTAACATACGTTGGTACTTTAATTATCTACTACATTAGTAAACTAAAGGATTTCGGGGGTTTCACCATGAATGCAGTTGTTTTAGCGGTTGTTTTAATGTTGATATTAAGCTTGCTGCGGGTCAATGTGGTCATTGCCCTCGCACTTGGTGCTTTAGCTGGCGGACTTGCAGGTGGATTAGGCCTGGGAGGAACAGTGGAAGCCTTTACTGACGGGCTCGGAGGAAATGCGACAGTGGCAATTAGTTATGCGCTTTTAGGGGCATTTGCTGCGGCGCTGACAAAAACGGGTCTTCCAGATGCCATGGTTGAAGGAGCAGTGAAGCTTTTAGGAAAAGAAGGCGACTCAAGAAGAAAAACATTATCAAAAATACTGATCATTCTTGTGATTTTGATCGTATCTTGTTTTTCACAAAACGTCGTTCCTGTTCACATTGCCTTTATTCCGGTCTTAATTCCGCCATTATTAAAAGTGTTTAACGAGCTTCAAATTGACCGTAGACTGCTAGCGTGTGTCATGACCTTCGGACTCACTGCACCATATATTTTACTTCCAGTCGGTTTTGGACAGATTTTCCACGGAATGCTCCGTGACAATATGAAGGATGCAGGTCTAGCTGTGAATTTAGCAGATATTCCATATGCCATGCTGATCCCTGTTGGGGGGATGGTGCTAGGATTGATTGTCTCTCTTTTCATGTATCGTAAGCCAAAAGTATATGAGGATCGCGATATTACAGATGTAGAGAAATCAGCCTATACGACAAAAAGTCTATTCTTTGCCGGTCTTGCCATTCTCGTGTCATTGATTGTCCAGCTTTATCTGTCTCAAAGCCTTGGCGTGGAAGGGATGATCTTCGGTGCACTCGCAGGACTGCTTGTCTTGTTTGTGACCGGAATGATGAAACGCGATGAAGCAGATCAACTGATTACATCTGGCATGAACATGATGGCATTTATCGGTTTTGTCATGCTTGTTGCGGCTGGATTTGCCAACGTTTTAACCAAAACAGGAGACATTGAAACGCTTGTTAAAGCATCTTCACAATTTATCGGCAACAGCCAGAGTCTCGCGGCCATTTTAATGCTGCTTGTGGGTCTGCTTGTGACAATGGGGATCGGATCATCATTTGCCACGATTCCTATTATTACGACCATCTTTGTTCCACTTTGTTTACACCTTGGATTTAGTCCAATGGCGACCATTGCCATTATTGGTTCAGCTGCGGCTGTTGGTGATGCAGGTTCACCTGCAAGTGACAGTACGCTTGGACCGACATCTGGATTGAACATGGATGGACAGCATCACCACATTTGGGGTACATGTGTCCCGACTTTTATCTATTATAATATCCCACTTGTTCTATTCGGCTGGCTTGCAGCGATTATCCTGTAAGATGAAAAGCTTGTAGAGAAAACGATGATGTTTTTTCTATAAGCTTTTTTGTTGTTCACAAGCGAAAAAATAATTAGGACTAAAGTATGAATTAAATGAATCTTTCTTCCTCTATCTTACGTATATATGCTGATAAAAACGAAAAGGGGAAGATGAGAGATGTCATTTTTTAAAAAGCTAGCGGCAAGTGCAGGGATTGGTGCGGCAAAGGTAGATACCATTTTGGAGAAAAACACTTATTATCCTGGACAAGAGGTAAGGGGAACTGTCCATGCAAAAGGCGGGAAAATCTCTCAGGACATCCGCTATATCAATGTCAAGATTCAAACACAGTATGTGATTGTGAAAGATGATGAAGAGCATAGAAAATATGTGAATATCTTTACTTTACGGGTGACGGATTCTTTTATCATCCAGCCTGGAGAAAAGCATGAATTTCCGTTTTCATTTATTCTTCCTATCGATACCCCGATGACGATCGGAAAAGTAGAAATTGCAGTAATGACAGACCTTGATATCCAAGGAGGAATCGATAAATCTGACTATGACCGCATTTTCGTTGAAGCACATCCTTGGGTGAGAAATGTACTGGAGGCCACTAGAAATCTTGGCTTCCACCTGAACGAAGCGGACTGTGAACAAGCACCTTACTTCCAGCGTCGTCTGCCATTTGTTCAAGAATTCGAGTTTATTCCGACATCAGATGACTATCGTTATATGCTTGATGAATTAGAGCTGATTTTTCTGATAGATGAAGGCGGATTAGACATTGTTTTCGAAGTCGACCGCAGAGCAAGAGGACTCAGAGGGTGGCTTGAGGAGATGTATCATGATGGAGAACAGCTTGTGCGCTACCGCTTCAGTCCATCAGACCTTGAAGATGTAGAAGTGCTTGAAGGGATGCTAGAAGGAATCATTGACCAATACGCTGAATAATGATGAAAAAAGAGCCTGAATGAAGACAGGCTCTTTTCTATGCGACTTGTAGATGATGTCTGCACTTATGATGCGGCTTGTTGTTTTCGAAAGGACGTAGCTTTTGAAACAGAGCGATAAATTTTAGGTGCCAGCATCGCAAGTAATATCGTCAATGCGTAATCTTTCACCATAAACCAGATCATAAAGAACCACGTGGTTTGATAAGAAATCGGGGCATTCAGCCACACATTTAATGCGAGGTACGTATAAGTCGTTCCGATCACATACATGACGGTCGTACCTGCAATAGCTGCAAGTAAAAAGCGGCCAAATCCAGGATTTTTTCTTTTTTCTAAAATGAATCCAGCTAGCCAGGCAGCAGGAATATACGATAAGACAAAACCACCGCTTTTGCCTAAAATCACCCCAAAGCCTGCTGAAAACTGTGCGAATACAGGTGCGCCAGCAATTCCGACCAAGGCATATACAATCATCGCTAAAGCACCAAGCCGTCTGCCGAGCAAAAGACCAGCAAGTACACAAAAAAATGGTTGCATCGTAAGTGGAATTCCGCCGACCTGTAAAAACGGCACAATGGATGTGATATTCGCTCCAATCGCCATGAGTGCAGCAAACATTCCGACTAGCACAAAATCAGCGGTTCTTGTTTTCTGTTGCATGATGTTTCCCCCTGTCTTATCTGTACAAATAGATTAAGGGGATGAAGGTTATTTGTCAACCTGTTTTTAATATTGGTTAACAATAAAACCCGCCCATCAAAAGGGCGGGTCTGTATTAAGCTTCTGTCATAGAGGACGCATCGATCGCTTGATGAACAGGTACATAATCATAGCCGAGATCACGAGCGACGGCTTCATATGTGATATGTCCGTTCATGACATTGACACCTTCTGCGATGGCTTTGTTTTCTTGAATGGCTTTTGCAGCGCCTTTATTAGCAATTTGCAGTGCGTAGGGAACGGTGACATTTGTTAAAGCAACAGTCGATGTCCGTGGAACTGCTCCAGGCATATTGGCGACAGCATAATGTAAAATACCGTGTTTTTCATAAGTAGGTTGATCATGTGTTGTGATATGATCTATGGTTTCGACAATGCCGCCTTGGTCAATGGCTACGTCTACGATGACGGAACCGGGCTTCATTTGCTTCACCATTTCTTCCGTCACAAGCGTTGGTGCTTTGGCACCTGGGATCAGCACCGCACAAATGAGAAGGTCCGCCTCACTGACTGAATCGGCGATATTGACAGGGTTAGACATTAACGTTTTCATTTGATGACCAAATTGATCGTCCAGCTGACGTAATCGTTCTGCGTTTACGTCAATAAGAGTGACATCTGCGCCAAGTCCAATCGCCATTTTCGCTGCGTTTGTTCCAACAACACCGCCGCCTATAATTGTGACCTTCCCTCTTGATACCCCTGGTACGCCTGCGAGCAAGATGCCTTTACCGCCTTTTGGCTTTTCTAAAAATTGTGCACCGATTTGGGCGGCCATTCTGCCTGCCACTTCAGACATAGGTGTTAAGAGAGGGAGTGATTTTCCGTCCGTTACTGTTTCATAAGCAATAGCTGTGACGCCTTTTTGTTTTAAAGCTTCAGCCAAGGAGGGCTCTGCCGCAAGATGCAGGTACGTAAATAAGATGAGTCCTTCTCTGAAAAATGAATATTCCTCAGGTAATGGTTCTTTTACCTTCATGATCATATCAGAAGAAGCCCACACATCTTTCGCTTGATCAAGAATTTCTGCACCAACAGATACATAATCGTCATCAGTGAATCCGCTTCCAAAACCAGCGTTTGTTTCAATCAAAATCTGATGTCCAGCTGAAAGTAATTGAGAAGCTGCTCCTGGTGTTAATGCCACTCGGTTTTCATTGTTCTTAATCTCTTTCGGAATGCCGATGATCATGTTTATTCCTCCCATGCTTATCTATTCATATTGTATGTCTAGTGTATCCTGAATGTTTAAAAAATGCTTCGGTTGAAATAAAAAATAAAAAAACGCCTCTTTGTGAAATTTCACAAATGGACGTTTTTTAGTTTCATATCAAGGTATATGGTCATTTTCTCATTCATGTTTTTTAAATCGATTTCTGCAATGTCCGTAATGCGTTTTAATCTGTAATTCAATGTATTGATGTGGATGTTTAATTGCTTTGCGGCAATATTGGCATTGCTGTCACAGTCAATAAACCGTTCAAGGGTTTCGACTAGGTTGGAATGATGCCTCAGGTCGTAATCTTCCAGCTTTGATAAAGAGTAACTGGAGTAAGATGAACCCCTTCGTTTTTCAGCGAGGACATCTAAATATTGATAAATACCAAGTTCAGAAAAACTGTGTAAACGTTCGGTTTCAACAGGGAAGCGCTCTTTTGTTTTTAATACAGCCAGTGCTTCTTTATAGGATGGCTGAATATGAGAGATGTTATCGTAAATTCCACCAATCGCTGCTTGAACGTGATGGATATGATAACGATCAGACAGCTGCTGCAGCATGCCGCTTGTGAATTGTTTAATATCCTGCAGTGGGTGCTCTGTTTTTGGTGAGACAAGAATAATGAATTCGTGAAAATCAACAGTCGTTAACAGCACTTGGACTTGCTGTGTTGTTTCAAGCAGATAAGATAGCTTTTTTTCTGTGTCCTCTGTGAGTTCGTCACGAAGTCGGAAGATGATGATGGCATACGTGTCTGGACATCTGATGCCGAGTCTTAAAAATAGGTCGAGCATCTCATCCTTTTCATGAATATGACCTGTGAGCATCTTCCAAAAAAGCTCCTGATTGCGTTCTTCTGTTTTCGTTTTGCGAATTTGTAAGTTAAGTAATTTGTTTTTAACAGCATGTGCTGCCATCTTCAGAAGGTCCATTTCTTCTTCTGAAAATGGCTGTGCGGATTCAATTGCCCAGATAAATCCGAGTACTTCTTTGTCCTTCCAGATTGAAATGGCAACCCTGCTAGATAAACCCACCTCTGCAATTTGAGGGACACGAAGCGGTTCGTCTGTTTTAAGGAGTGTAGGAATGATGCCGTCCTTCCAAAGCCGATTAATGACCTTTTCCGGTACACGGCGGGAGATAATGGTTGAAGTTCTGGCGGGATCAGTAAAATCATTATGTGTGCTATAAGCGAGCAATCGATGATGCGTATCTTCTATAGTAATAGGGCAATTGAGCACATCACTAATTTGGTCTGCCACATCCTCTAAACGATCAAGACTATACTTAAATGGATCTGTCTTTTTTGTCATAAAAACCCCTGCTTTTTCGAATATTTCACGTACTTACATTATGAAGAGAAAGAGGTACGTAAATCAATAACAAAATGCCATAAATTTAAAAAAGAGATCGCTATGAAAAGCGAGCGCACCGATGCTGAAAGAAGGCGAAAAAGAAATAGTACAATAATAACGTAGTAATAAATCAATAGGCGGAAAGATTCAGTGAAGTGTGTCTACACTTATTAAGAATATATGACCAAAAAAATGTTAAATACTAGATAAAAAGCGAAAATACAGTAATTCTATAGACTCATTTTGTAAAATAAAAACAGATTTGTTTGACTGTGTATCATTTCTGTTTTTATAATAATAACGTCAAAAAATAAGTGGATTAGCCCATTATATGGCGGCTATGCACGGGAGGTAATGAGGAATATGTCAGGAATTATTCGCGTAACCCCAGAAGAACTAAGAGCGACCGCTAAGCAATATGGTGTTGAAAGTCAAGAAGTGTTAAACCAAGTTGATCGTCTAAATAGAATGATCTCAGATTTAAAAGGAATGTGGGAAGGTGCTTCTAGTGAAGCATTTGCTGATCAATACGAGCAGTTAAAGCCTTCATTCATCAAAATGTCTGATCTATTAACAGATGTCAGCAATCAGCTTGATCAAACGGCAAATACACTTGAAAGCACTGACCAAGACATCGCTAGCCAAATCCGCGGCTAATCAAAGGGATTTCCTTTCTAAGTGTGAAAAGCAGAAAAAGCGCCGAGTCTGTCAATGGATGCCGGCGCTCTTTCTATTTTGTGAGGTGGAAATTTGTGTATATCGATATTACCATCGACTTAAAAAATTATGATGGCAGTGTGTTTGATTTGAGACTATCAAATTATTTACATATTAAACAAGTCATCCATATCGCCTGGCAGGCAAAACAAATCTCACTCCCTAAGCGAGAAGGCGGCTGGGTGCGAGTAGTCAATAAGAAAGCTGTGTTTTCAGGCGAATATAAGCTGTCAGACTGTGGAATCACCACAGGAGACAGGCTGGAAATACTATGAAAGGACTTTTGTAAATGGCAGATAAAAAGAGTTCCTATTTAGAAGAACAATTAGAAGCAGTGATGAAAAAAGAGGGCGGAACCTACAGCTTCATTTTTCAAAGAGAGACCATTAAACTCTTAGACGGTTTAGAAGCGGCACCGATCAAAGACATCAACCCTTCATTCAAAAAAGAGATTCAATTAACTGAAGATGAGGTCATTATTTCGATTCAACCGCCTCCTGCCTATCAGGAATTTCGTTTCATCCATGCGAAGGATGAAAAAAGCAAATGGATTTTTTCATACCAGCTTGTCGATGCAGTGTGCAAACACGACGTGAAGCGGCTGCATCCTATTGTTTCTCCTGAAAACATTGTTTTTCATCAAGGCTTAGCTCCTGCATTTTTGCATTACGGCGTCAAAGAAAGCATCCCGCCATATGAAACGGATGAGCATCGTCTGTTAAAAGAGGTCAAAGCCGTCATTCTTCGAGTGGTGGACCATGAATATCAGTTTCAAGAATATGTGGCTTACAGCGAGACACTGAAATTATCTGAACTGGCAAAAGAGATCAGCGAAACGAAGTCTCTGGAAGAATTGTCTGCCCTGATTCAGCAAAAGATCGAAGCGATTGAAACGAAAGAGAAAACGCTATTGACCATTCCGAAAAAGAAATGGAAGGTCGAACGATATATCGGACTAGGTCTGCTTGTCCTATTAATCCCTGCATTGGTGTACACCATTTACACCTTCTTTTTTGCGATGCCGAAACAAGAAGCGTATGTCGAGGCAAACAAATATTATCTCAACAAACAGTACAGCCAAGTGGTGGATACGTTAGAAAAATATTCAGCCAATCAAATGCCGGTCTCTCTTCAATATGAACTGGCCATTTCGTATGTACAAACAAATCAAGGCAACCTGTTACTCGATCAGCATAAAAAAGAAATCACAGATACATACACATTACAGACTGATCCGCAATATTTCCTTTTCTGGATTCATATTGGACAAGGCAATAGCAAGGAAGCACTTGATATTGCACGGGTACTTGGAGACGACCGGTACATATTTACGGCACTCGTCGCCTACCGCAACGACATTCAAAACGATGACAGTCTTTCTGCGGAAGAAAAACAAAAACAGCTAGATCCGATCATTAAGGAAATGGCGAAATATGAAGAAAAAGAAACAACGGAGACAAGCACCAATGAATCCTCGGGCGCAAGTCAAACAGATGAAACAGCTGAACAAAAAGAGCAGTCAAAAGCCGATCAAGAGAAAAAAGAGAAAGAATCTGAAGCGAAAAAGAAAACCTCTCAGACGAAAAAAGATGAGAAAAAATAATTCTTTCGATACAACTGACAGTTGGTGCTGTCCCATGAGGAGGTGGAGCGTTTGAGTCTTCTTTGGGTTTTTTATGAGGAGGATTATCAAACCGTCCGTTTAGACGAGCAGTTCAATCGAGAAGCTGTGATTGGACCTGAAATAGAGCATACGGTGACAATCCCTTCACTTTCGTTTGATGAAGGGGTCATCTGTTTAACTCCTGATGAACCGAATGATGGCTTTTCCATTTATCAGGGTGAAGAGAAGAAAGGCACATTACTTCCACATGAACCATATAAGCTTGGTACACTGACACTTGTTTTAATGGAAGCACATCATGATCAACACATTTATTACCTAGGAAATAGAGTCGAGCTGTCTTTTTCACGTGAGAACAAAGATGATATCGATGTGTGGAAAGAACAAGCGCATTCCATGTTTCAAGATGCGAGCCAATTTACTTTGGAGAAAATCGAAGGAACTTGGTATGTCATGCCTCAGGACGAAACGATTTATGTGAACGGGCAAAAAATTCGCGGTCCAGAGACAATTGATGCTGGAGATGAGCTGTTCTGGAACTTTCTAACGGTGACATTGAAAGATGATGATTTATTGCAGGTGACTGCATATGAACCATTTCAAACACGTTTGGAAAAAACAAGAGCACCAAGCACAGAAACAAAACAAAAATATCCTTTATATAGACGAACACCGCGTTTAATTTATGATCTGCCAGATGACCGGGTTTCCTTTAGCTTTCCTTCGCAGGAGAGTGAAAATAGCAGCAGAGGGCTTTGGCTTGTTGTCCTCCCGCCGCTTGTGATGCTTCTTGTGATGGGAATTGTCGCTCTTGTCCAGCCGCGCGGGATCTTTATTGTCGTGTCGATGGCGATGTTTATCATGACGTTAATCACATCGTCTGTTCAATACTTTAAAGAGAAATCACAACGTAAAAGAAGGGAAGAGAAACGGCAGCGAGTCTATTCTCTTTACTTAGAAAATAAACGAAAAGAACTGCAAGAGCTCTACGACCGCCAGCAATATATTTTGACGTATCATTATCCATCATTTGAACAAATGAAGTATTTAACGTCAGAAATTAGCGGCCGAATTTGGGAAAAAACACTGATGAGTGATGATTTCTTGCAGTTGCGTCTTGGGACGGGCGCAGTCCCGTCAAGCTATGAACTATCGATGAGCGGCGGCGATATGGCCAATCGTGATATCGATGAATTAATGGAACAAACGCAGCACATGCAACAGGTCTATCGTGAAGTAAAGGATGTACCCATCACATTCGGTCTTGCCGATGGCCCAACTGGATTGATTGGAAAGCCAGCCATTGTGAAAAAGGAGCTTCATCAGCTTGTCGGACAGCTTGCTTTCTCGCATAGCTATCACGATTTGAGATTTGTTTTTATCTTTCATGAGCAGGAGTATGAGAAGTGGGAATGGATGAAATGGCTTCCGCATTTCCAGCTGCCTCATACATACGGCAAAGGGTTCATTTACAACGAACAAACACGTGATCAGCTGTTGTCCTCCATTTATGAAATTTTACGTGAGCGTGATCTAGAAGAAGAAAAAGAGAAAAAAATCTTTACGCCTCACTTTGTGTTTATCGTGACAAATCATGAGCTCATTGCGGAACATGTGATTTTAGAATATTTAGAAGGCAGCCGAACGGACCTTGGCATCTCCATTATTTTTGCTGCTGAAACAAAGGAAAGCTTAGCTGAAAATATCTCGACGCTTGTCCGTTATATTAACGAGGAAGAAGGAGATATTCTCATTCAGCACAAGAAAGCCGTCCGAATTCCATTTCAGCTTGATACACATGAGCGCGGGGACAATGAGCTGTTTGCCAGAACGCTGAGAACATTAGATCATCAAGTTGGCATGACCAATTCGATTCCTGAAACGGTCTCCTTCCTTGATCTTTTTCATGCCAAACAGGTAGACGAGATTGGCATTCGTGAAAAGTGGCTCACATCAGAAACGGCCAAATCACTCTCTGTGCCAATCGGTTATAAAGGGAAAAATGACATTGTGGATCTGAACCTACACGAAAAAGCACACGGTCCGCACGGCCTGTTGGCGGGAACAACAGGATCAGGGAAAAGTGAATTTTTACAGACGTACATTTTATCGCTCGCTGTACACTTTCATCCGCATGAAGTCGCATTTCTATTGATTGACTATAAAGGAGGCGGAATGGCGCAGCCGTTCCGGAATATTCCTCATTTACTTGGCACGATCACCAATATTGAAGGCAGTAAGAACTTTAGTGAAAGGGCGCTTGCCTCAATTAAAAGTGAGTTGAAGAAAAGACAACGCTTGTTTGATCAATATCATGTGAATCACATCAATGATTATACGAAGCTCTATAAGGAGAAAAAGGCTGAACAGGCAATGCCTCATTTATTCTTAATCTCTGATGAGTTCGCTGAATTAAAAAGTGAAGAGCCGGACTTTATTAGAGAGCTTGTCAGTGCGGCACGTATCGGCCGAAGCCTTGGGGTTCATCTCATTTTGGCTACCCAAAAGCCAGGCGGGGTCATTGATGATCAAATTTGGAGTAACTCACGCTTTAAGGTCGCACTGAAAGTACAGGATGCGTCAGACAGTAAGGAAATATTGAAAAATAGTGATGCGGCGTCTATTACCGTTACAGGCCGTGGCTACTTACAAGTAGGAAACAATGAAATCTATGAATTGTTCCAATCAGCTTGGAGCGGTGCGCCTTATATGGAGGATGGCTACGGATCAGAAGATGACATTGCCATTGTGACAGATACTGGACTTATTCCGTTATCTGGGGTAAGCACAGAGCCGGCTGTGAAAAAAGAGACAGTGTCGGAGATTTCTGCTGTTGTGGATGAAATTGAACGTATGCAGCAGGAGCTTGGGATTGAGAAGCTCCCAAGTCCTTGGCTTCCACCGCTCGAAGAACGGATTCCAAAATCACGTTACGCGTCGAGTGAAGAGCATGTCTTCCATTTTGCGCTTGTCGATGAGCCAGATCAGCAAAGCCAGCATCCACTTTCTTATCAAATGATGGAGGATGGGAACATTGGGATCTTTGGTTCCTCTGGCTACGGAAAATCACTTGCTGCAACAACACTACTCATGAGCTTTGCGGAGAGATATTCACCTGAAGAATGGCATGCGTATATTTATGACTTCGGAAATGGAACATTGCTTCCGTTGGCCAAGCTGCCGCACACGGCGGATTATTTCTTAATGGATCAAATGAGAAAGATTCAAAAGTCGATGACGCGTCTGCGGGAAGAGGTTGAATACCGCAAGCGTTTATTCAGGCAGCAAGAAATGAGTCATATCAAAATGTACAACGCCTTAAATGAGAAAAAGCTCCCATTCATTTTCATCGTGATCGACAACTTTGACATTGTCAAAGACGAAATGCATGAACTTGAATCTGAATTTATCCAGCTGAGCCGTGATGGACAATCATTAGGAATTTACTTCTTAATTACAGCGACTCGGGTAAACGCAGTCCGTCAATCTCTTATGAACAACTTGAAAACAAAGGTCGTCCATTACTTAATGGATCAAGGAGAGGCGTACTCGATTATTGGCAGACCGAAATTTAGCTTAGAGCCGATTCCAGGACGAGTTATTATCAACAAAGAAGAGCTTTACTTTGCACAAATGTTCCTGCCAGTTGAAGGAGATAACGACCTCGAGCTGTTTGAGCATTTGAAACAAGAGATCCAGCTTCTTCATGATCGCTTTGCATCAGCTGAAAAACCAAAACCTGTACCAATGCTTCCTGATAAACTAACCATTTGGGAGCTAGAAAGTCGCTTAGAAGAACAAAAACAGCCGTATGACATTCCAGTCGGACTAGATGAGGAATCTGTTGCTCCTGTTTACTTTGACTTGAAGAAGAATAAACACTGCCTCATCATCGGTCAAACGCAGCGAGGGAAAACAAATGTGACAAAACTGATGCTTGATCAGCTATTAGCAGCAAAACCTGAGAAGCTAGCCGTCTTTGATTCGATTGATCGGGGTCTCTCTCATTATGCAAAAGAAGAGAACATTGATTACCTTGAAACAAAAGGTGATATCACCGAATGGGCTGAGGAAATAGACCGTTTATTCAAGGTGCGTGAAGAGATGTACGTCGAAGCTGTGCGCCGGGGAGAGACTGATCAGTTGTCGTTCTCTCAAATTGTGCTTGTGATTGATGGCATTACGCGTTTTCAGCAGACGATCGACCCGCGCCTTCAAGATCAATTGGCTGATTTCATGAAGTCATATGCACACCTAGGCTTTAGCCTGATCGCATCAGGAAATCATACCGAATTCAGTAAAGGCTATGATGCACTCACAAACGAAATCAAACAAGTTCGTCATGCTATGTTACTCATGAAAAAATCAGAGCAAAACATCATACCGCTTCCGTATGCAAGACAAGAACCAGATATTCAGCCAGGCTTCGGGTATTTGGTTGAAAACGGGAAAGAGAAGAAAATCCAGGTTCCTTTATGTGCGGTAGAAAGGAAGAGTGTTCAATGACAGAGCAGCAAAAAAGCTCCATCAAAATCGTATCAACCATGATATTGATTCTGGTTCTGCCGATTTTATTTTTCCACCTTATTGGAGATGATCCGGCAAAACAGAAAAAGAATGCCACACGTAATATTGCTGTGGTCAATGAGGATATGGGAGCGAGCGAAAGTGAAAACACCGCTCGTTTCGGACAGGATGTCGTGGCCGCATTATCAGAGCGTCCAGATTATACATGGACCGTAGTGAACCGCAGTGCAGCGGAAAATGGACTGAAAAGCAGAAAGTATGACGCTGTCCTCTATATTCCGTCTGATTTCTCTAAAAATGTGCTGAGCTATGATAAAGATCATCCTGAAAAGGCATCCATTCAATTTTCCATTCAAGATCAGCTCAATTCAGTCAATAAAGAGAAAGTGCAAAGAGAGCTGGAAAATGCGCAAAAGAAAATGAATGAACAGATGTCAACGTTATACTGGAGCTTTGTATCACAGGAAATCGGCAATGTCAGAGAAGAGTTTGAGCAAATTGTCGGTAAAGAAGTCGAATTCCAAAACACGATGTATAACTTCTATAAGCCGAACTCAAACAAACTATCAGACGCTGTTCAGCAGCAGAAGAAACAAATAGAAGAATTAAAAAATGCGATGGCCGATTCGCAGAAACAATATAAAGATGGTCTGAGTACAACAGAAGAAGCAAAGAACCAGTTAAAGGGCTTTGTGAAAGTAGTCGATCAATACCAGCAGTATCAAGACAAACAAAAGGACCTCCTGATCAAAGCGCAATCAACAAACCAAAAACAAATCCAGCAGGGGCTCAAACAGCTCGCTGATATCCAAAACCAAAATGCCCGCAGCTTTAGTGATCAAATGGGTGGACTCAAAACAGACATCAACGGCGTACAAAGTCAGCTAAACACAACGGACAGCGCCATCCAATCTGTTCACAAGTCAAGAGAGGACGCTATTCCTAAGCAATCGACGGGATTAACTAAGCTTGTTCAGGAGTCTCAGGAAGAACTGATTAAAAAGTATGAAGAGCGTTACTTAGAAGACTATCGAAATAAGATATCAGCCTTGCAGACAAAGCTATTGGCTAAACGGCAAGAGTTGATGGATGAGCCTGAGCCGCCAGTTGATTCTGAAGATGACGAGCCATCAGATCAAGATAATGAAAACCCAGAAGAGATTGGGATTAACCTAGATGAAGAAACAAATGAGCTCTCGCAAATTTCAATAGAAATGAACGACCTTGCGGATCAATTAGGAGAACAAGAGACACCGCCTTCGACCGGAGATGGGGAAGAAGGTGAAGCGGGCGAAAATCCTGCTCAGCCAGATACCGGCAACAAGAATTCATCGCAGGATGACCTAAAAGCACTCTCAACCCGCTTAGATGAAGTGAAAAAGAAAATTCAAGAAAAAGCTTCCGCTCATAATGACGAATTGAAAGACAAAGTGAGTCAAATGAGTAAAGAGCTTGAGAAACTTACGAAAAAAGTAGAAAAGCTTGAAAAGATGTTCCTATGGTTACAAGATCGATATAATGTGATTCCAAATGAAATCAAAAATCAGGAGTCCACTATTTTAAGCAAAGTAAAAGAGCTGAAGCGCAGAAACTCACCGATTGGTGAAGCTTTTAATGACAATCTTTTTGAGAAAAAGTTCGAAACAAAATCAACAAGAACTAAAAAATTAATGGAGTATTCCAATCAACTCTCTCAGCTAGAGCTGATGATCGCAAATGTCTATCAACCATCTAATAACTCTTCTTTATATGACGCAAAAGAAGAGAATATCCAGTCCATCCTCTCCATCAAAAAAGAGGAAACAGAAAACTGGGATACGCTCAAAAAACAAATGCTGACGTCAAACGATGATGTGTCTACTTTTATTGATGAGATGCAGAAGTTTTCAGATGGCTATGCAGAATACATTTCGACTCAGCAGGCAAGCATGGAACAGGAATTAAACACAATTTCTGAAAGTGCGGACAATGTTGCGAAGCAAATGGCTGATCAAGGAGATGCAGTGTATACGGCAGACCTTGCAGGCAGTTCTATTGTTGTCAGTGCACAGGATTCAATTGGTCAGGAAGTGCTTCGACTTTCTGAAAATATGAGTTCGTTAACCGACCGCCAAAAAGGGGTGGCGGATTATACGAATAACATTGAAGAGAGTGTGACAACGGTCCAAGAAAAAGCGGATACGCTGAATGAAAACTGGAGCAAGAATGTTCATTCCACGAAACTTGTTCAGCAAGATTTGAAAGGTATTTTAGGAAACACATTAAGCGATCAAGGCAACAGCAACTATGTGTATAATCACTTAGCCAATCCGCTGAAAATTAGTGGTGATGTACCAGAAGAAAAAACGCAGACTGTACCGCCAGTGGTCATTTTGGTCATTGTGATGATCAGTAGTTTGTTAATTGGCTTTTTCAGCTCGTATTATGCGGCAGCTCCGATGCTGGTTAAAGGTGCACTGTTTGGCATCTTAAATCTATTAGTCGGACTCATGATCAGCTTGTTCGGACTGAACATTTACAAGCTTGCAGATGATCAAGCGATTCAGTGGTCCATTTTCACGATTTTACTATTAGTGGCTTGTTCCGCCTTTATTCGCACGGCGTTCCTTTTCGGCTCTATTGCCGGATGGATGGCAGCAACGGCGCTTATTTTCTTCTTTGTCGCACCATTAATTGATTTGGTGATGCCGAATTTCCATTTCACAAATCCAGTGACAGACGTGTACTTGTCCATCCAATATGGAAATGGAGATCACTTTGGAATGGGTGTTATAGGATTAGTGATTTTAACTGTCCTCTTCATGGCCATCCCGCTTGTGACAAAGCTATGGAAAGATAAAACGGAGGAACGTGATGTGACTCATGAGGCTTAATCTGTTCGTGAAAGGGATGGCACTTGGTGTCATGTCCCTTTTTCTCCTCATTCCTGCTGCTTTCGCCGCTGGTGAAGATACGGATACAAATGTCAAGCCGAATGAATATCAAGAAAAAGAACTCAATATTAACTCAAGTATATTGAGGGACCAAACGAAATACGAACAAAGCAAAAAGACATCAACAGTTAAAACAGACATTCATTTTGCTGAACCGCCTAAAACTCCGGGAGGGTCTCTTTCTCCGCAGCTTTTCAGTGATCTAAAAGAGAACCCGCCCAAAACATCAGCTCACATGATGGAAGAGATGAATATCTCTTTTCGTGATGCCGCTGTATCGGCACCTTCTGGAGATGATTATGAGAAGCAGTCATCCGCACTGCTTCCGATCATCTTTGGTTTCTTAATCGTCTTTGGCATCGTTGTGATGGTCATTCTAATTCCAAAGGTGAATGTGAAGGCTGAAAAGAAATAGCCTGTCTCTTTAAAAAGAGGCAGGTTTTTCTTTATGCAGATTGCTTGAAGTCGTACCGTTTCACTACGTAAAATAGAGTTATCGAGGGAGGAGATTGTCATTCGAATTTCAATCGTTACAGGCGGATCAAAAGGATTTGGCCTAGCACTTGTGAACCGGCTGCTCTCACGCGGAGATCATGTGTACACGGCAGCAAGAAGTGCATCACCAATTTCTCATCCGAAGCTTACACATACACAGGTCGACCTGACAGATGAGCAAGCAGCAGCCAAATGGCTTCAAGATTGTCTCACGCCGCAAACACTGACAGCAGCTGATGACCTCTTATTCGTCAATAATGCAGGCATGGTGACACCTATCAAGCGTGTGGGGCAAGGCGGACAGGATAAGCTTCATCAGCATTATACACTGAATCTTGTGATTCCTGTTTTGCTGAGCCATGTGTTTGTTAAGCAGACTCAATCATTTAATGGAAAGAAAACGATTGTTCACCTTTCTTCTGGAGCGGCGAAAAATCCATATAAAGGCTGGAGTGCGTATTGCAGCTCAAAGGCAGGACTTGATATGTTTATGAGGACTTTGCATGAGGAACAGCAGGACGAGGCGTATCCAATCAACACGTTTTCATTTTCCCCAGGCACGATTGATACAGATATGCAAGGAGAGATTCGGAAATCATCAAAACAGGACTTCGAACAAATTGATCGTTTTCAGCAATTATATGAAACAGGCACACTGAAGAGTCCAGATGAAGTCGCAGGTATTTTGCTCGATCTTTTAGCGGGTGATCCAGCTGGCGGCTGTGTATACGATGCACGTGAGTATGTGAAAAAGCAGTCATAACGACTGCTTTTTTCCGTCTTGTACAAGCAAAACCGGCCAATTTGACATAAGCTAATCTTGAGACTCATAGAAAATATAACAGAACATTTGAGTTTCTTTTCAGAATATGTTAGGATGCTAAAAATATAGATAAGGAGGGGTCTCCATGAGAAAGGTTACATTAATGGATGTTTACACCCATCCAGTTGCTCAAAAGTATTTAAATCGTTCAGGAAAAGCCCATGCGATTGCTTGTGCTTATCACGCATTCAAGCTGGCGATGAAGGCTGGGATTAACCCAGATCTGGCTGTGAAAGCAGCGCTCTTACATGACATTGGCCATTATGAATGGTATACAGCCGGCGGAGAATGGGATTACGAGACATATAGACGAAATGATATTCATGCCATTAAAGGTGCGGAGCGGGCACATAAACTGCTCATACGGCTCGGGGAGGAACCAAAAGCAGCCAAAGATATTGCACTTGCGATTCTGCTTCATACAGATTCCTATTTGCCAGAGGGCGACCTTCATAAGGACACACTCCAACAAATTGTGAAGAAAGCAGATGAAATGGATGAAGAGCCTGGCGGACACCACCATTACAGACAAATAGACGAATCACTCGCAATGAAAAAAATTGCTGATTTGGATCAGAAAGTGCAGCAGGCACTTCAGCCCATGAAACGCTCTGTTTAATATGGAATGTCACCATGAATCGTTCCGTGCTGATCGACATACAATGTGCGAATAACGGTACGGTTAAACGCAGATGTCCCTGACGCAGTGAGTCCAGTGTAATTTACCGTGACAGAATAAGCACCTTCTTTTTTCAATTGAACGGCTGATGAGGTACTTGTTTTCAATGGATGATCTTTTTTTGCATCTTGAAAGTAAGTGGTTTCCACCGTTCTGCTTAACCGTTTAATCAGACCGCTTGAATGGGTCGATGCATCTCCTGACTTCGAAGCAGCTTCTTTAATTTCTTCATTTAATGGAGAATCAAAGGTTACAAGCAGCAGATAAGGAGCTCTTTTTCCTGAATTCGATTGAATCGTCCATTTTCCAGGAACGGGTTTATTGATTTTTACATGGTGTGAATATGCGCCTTCATATGGGAAAGATGCTTCCGATGTCTTAAGGTTTGTTAAGACATCTCCATTTGGGGCAATGATTTCGGGCTGCGTCTCCTGCCTTTCATTTAACCACTGGATCGATAAGCCATTCGTTCCTTCCTCTACATAGAACGCTTCTGTTTGATCCTTTTCACTTTCTCCACCTTTCACATAAACATCTGTATTGAGCTCAGCAGAAACGGGCTCTTGTTCCTCTTTATGTTTATTTTCAGCGCTCGCGGCATTTGCCAGCAGCTGATGCTGGAACACAGGAAACATACTTGTGCCGTTTTTGATTGAATAGTGATCCCATTTTCCGGTTAAAATATTGTTTGCATATGATAGTTTTGTGCTGTTTACCGTGACGGCACCATCATTTGTACCAAAGCTCTTTAAATACATGCCGCCTAAATACAGCGCACCGCCAAATGTTCCCCATTCCGAACCAGAGTAGGTGACATATTTATTGGGAAACGCCTCAAGCTGGTCGGTTTCACTTCGAAAAGCCGCCATCAGACCGGTTTGCAAAGAATAAAGCGCGTCGCTTTTTTGTCCAAGAATTTCCGCCAGCCAGCTTCCGCCCTTGCTATACGCTAGATCCGCAAGCGGTGTCCCGTTATGAGGAGAGCCGAGAGTAATGACCTTTTCCACATAGGGATGGGCTTTGAAATACACCAGGGCGGACTGTGTATCGACCCCGCCTTTACTATGACCAATCACAATGAGTTTTCTACCAAACGAATCATAGATTTCTTTGAGCTTTTCCGCTAATAGTTTGCCGTTCTTTTTCATGTCCTGATCTGGGTGCAAATCTATGAATGCGCTTTCGTATCCGTTCAAAACAGCCTGCTTTGCCATATCGTTTCGATTGGACCAAGTGGAGGAGGAGCTGTTAATGCCATGAACAAAAACAAGTGGTGGTTTTGATCCGTCTTTTTGAACGGGCTCTTCGCCTTTAAACCACTTTCCTGGCGTCCCTGGTGGGTCTCCAATTGTCCCTGCATGCGCATAACATGCAGAGGATAGAAAGAGCATGACAGCAACAATACAGATGAGTTTTTTCAAGACAATTCACCTCTTCAAATGTTTTAAATGGTTGGCAGCACCAATCTATTATACTTCTAAAAAATGTAAAAACATACCAATTGTTAAAATATGGTATTAATGTTGTGGGATTGCCCTGAGTGACATTCACATGGGTTCATGCATACGCTGTGGGTAAATACACAAGTAAAGGGGCGGGTAGTATGGCACAACAAGGAAGTCCACAGCTTGTTTCATTAGTTGATCCATATGTTTATCAAACATTGCAGAAAGTGGTCGGTATGAGATTAATTGTGCAAACAGTGAAAGATACGGTCCGTGGGAAATTGAAGGAAGTCATGCCGGATCATATTGTCATAGAAGCGGGGGCGAAATCAGTTTTTTATGTGCGGATCCAGCAAATCGTGTCGGTGATGCCTGATCACAGTGAAAGAGTGTAACAAGCAGACGCATAGGTGTCTGCTTTTTTTCATGCTTATAGAATGTATATCTAGAAAAAGTGCATGATATACCAATTGTTCTTTTTTTTTCAAAAAATGAGGTTCTAAAAACAAGAAGCAGTTGACAGATGGTGGGTTGAATAGTAGTTTTTTAATAAGATCAATACGTAACAGGAGGAGCATCTTTGTTAAAATCTAAAGTTCATTTTTGGACATTCCAAATATTACTTGTTTTACTCATTGTGTATGTATCAACAAAGGTTTCGTTTTTATTTCAGCCGATTATTTTATTTGCATCAACACTGTTTGTCCCCATTTTGCTGGCGGGTATTCTCTTTTTCATCTTTAATCCAATTGTTCAATTTTTGTCCAAGAAAATGCCTAGGACACTCGCTATCCTGATCATTTATCTCCTGTTCATCGGACTCATCACAATCATCGTCAATGCTGCCGGACCTGTCATTGTCACGCAGTTAGGCGGACTTGTCAAAAGCTTCCCTGGATATGTGACGGACATGCAGAAATTTATCAATGACTTTTCGCATTCTAAAACATTTACTTGGATGATGAGCCAAGATTATGTGTCTGTCTCAAAGTTTGAACAGACGGTCGTTTCGACATTAAAGGCATTACCGGAAAACATTGCTTCAAGCATGTCTGCGGTGTTTGGCGTGATTGCGAATATTGCTTTAGCCGTCATCACAGTTCCATTTATTTTATTTTATATGCTGAAAGACGGGCATAAGTTTCCGGACAAGCTCGTTCAGTTCTTACCAATGCCTTACCGCAAGGAAGGGCTCAAGATCTTCAAAGAATTAAACGACACGCTCGCAGCTTACATACAGGGGCAGATTATTGTCTGTTTGTTTGTCGGAGTCGCTTGTTTTATTGGATACTTATTAATTGGTGTGAAATATGCGCTTATTCTCGGTATTATCATTGCGGTCACAAATGTGATTCCATACCTTGGACCATATCTTGGCGCGGCACCAGCTGTGCTGATTGCCTTTCTTGATTCGCCTGGAAAAGCAGTGGTGACAGTGATTGTGATTCTTGTCGTGCAGCAAATTGACGGAAATGTCATTTCTCCATTGATCATTGGGAAACGCCTGAACACACATCCTTTGACCATTATCCTATTATTAATTGGGGCAGGAAGCTTTGGCGGTATCCTTGGCATGATCTTTGCGGTTCCTGTCTATGCACTGCTCAAAGCCATCACCCTGAATATTGTCAGATTGGTTCAGCTGCGTCAGCGGTCTCGTAAAGAACAGCATTTAAACGTCTAAGGCAGGGCAAATGCACAACTTTTCCCTTTCTGCATAAGATGATTGACATAAGCAGATAGGGGGAGATTCTGATGCCTGCCATCGTTGGACCTATTCATATCGAGTCATTAGGAGGAAATGGTGCAGCTACTTTCGGTGATGTACTGGCCATTGCCCCTTTAGCTGTAGACCACTCGACTGGCGGGGCTGGAGCCTTTAATTCAGGTGATTATATGTCTCTTACAAGTGATCCAAATGCGACGATGCTTTGGGACTTCACATTGTTTGGCCAGCCTCAATCATTTAATGCATAGAAAGACAGCTGGTGATCAAATATCAGCTGTCTTTTTTTATTTGTGATACACGTATTGTTGAGCTGGGCATATGATGTGGATAGAAAAGGTGGTGGAGCAATGCCAGCGATTGTTGGACCTATTCATATAGATCGTGTGTACGGAAATGGGGCGGCACATTTCGGTGATGTTTTTGCTATTTCACCAAAAAGTGTTGATCACTCCGCCGGTGGTTCAGGTACCTATAATGCAGGGGACCTCGTCCAATTTTTTAACAGTCCAAACGTCACATTTGTTTGGGATTCTAATCTTATTAGTCAGCAAAAGAGCTTCAATGCGTAGCCAGCTTTGAAAGGGTATTCCTTTTCAGAAGCTGTCTTTTTTTATGGTACAATGGATATGGATGTAAGAAGAAAAAAGAGGTGTGAACAGAGTCAAATGAAAATTAGAAAAGCACACATCACAAGCCGGCAGCCAAAGACCTACAATGTATATTTACATGAAAATAAAAAAGAATATAAAACGCTTGTTGCCGTACCTGACATTGAATGGAGTATATCCATTGCGTACGAGGACGAAAAAGAGCAGCTGATCCATACGCTCGAGCAATCCTTAATGGAAAGAGCAGAAACAGACGAAGCCCGTGAACTTGCACTAAAGATTGTGCACTGGGTCACAGAAATGTAAATTTTAAAACCAGGAGTGAAAACAGCGATGAAAGAAGAATCCGTAGACTTTTATTTGCAGCAAGGGATATTTGGACATGCTGAAACAAAACCCGATGAACGAAGAATGTTTCTGGGTTCATTAAGGGAACGAGCGCTTCTTGCCCTGACAAAGGGACAGGTATCACGAAATAAACCGTATCAAGAGGTCGAACAAATATTAAAGGCCAACCGTCAGGCCACTGTTCTTTTAAATGGTGAGTTGTCCTATGCTTCTTATTCTCAATATGTGAAAATGGCTAATGCCGCTGGATGTTCCTTTAAAGTGGTGAATCATCATGAGGCACATTCTCCTTTTGGTCTTGTGATAGAGCTGCCGAATGCGGTCAATCAAGAGCACATCTATATCGAAGATGAGCTGTTTCAAAAGGCTTTTTCTCACGAATCTGTTGAATAGGTTTCCCTAGTGAAATGAATAAGCTATAATGAGTCAAAAGAGCATATGGGAGAGATGCGGATGGGCAAAGCATTGATTTGTATTGATTATACCGTTGATTTTGTTGCAGACGATGGAAAATTGACATGCGGAAAGCCTGGACAGGCGATAGAGCCTAAGATCACAGAGATCACTTCTTCGTTTATTGATGAAGGGCACTTTGTCGTCTTTGCAGTCGATCATCATGAGGAGCAAGACCTTTATCATCCAGAGACAAAGTTATTTCCGCCCCATAATATTCGCGGGACAAAGGGAATTGAACTTTATGGCAAACTAAGTTCACTATTTCACACGTCAAAGCATTTAAAACATGTCTACTATATGGAAAAAACAAGATACTCTGCTTTTGCAGGCACTCAATTAGAAATGAAACTGCGCGAGCGTGGCATCACTGAACTTCATTTAGCCGGCGTATGTACCGATATTTGTGTACTTCATACAGCTGTTGATGCGTACAATAAAGGCTTCGAACTTGTGATTCACGAGAATGCTGTAGCGAGTTTTAATGAAGCGGGGCACGAGTGGGCACTTTCTCACTTTGAGCAGTCGCTTGGTGCGAAAGTGGTTAAGTAAGGGAAGGAGAATGGAAGTTGGAGCATCGGTTTATTGACGACAGTTTATCACTACATACAGACCTTTATCAAATTAACATGGCAGAAACGTATTGGAGAGACGGCATTCATGAGAAGAAGGCAGTGTTTGAACTCTTCTTCAGAAAGCTTCCATTTGACAATGGCTTCGCTGTATTTGCTGGTTTAGAGAAAGCGATTGAGTATTTATCGGACTTCTCCTTTACCGAAAGTGATCTAGCGTATTTAAAAGACGAACTCGGTTATAAAAGCGATTTCATTGATTATTTAAGCGGGTTATCCTTTACAGGCTCCCTTCATTCAATGCGGGAAGGCGAAATTGTCTTTGCAAATGAACCAATTATGCGTATCGAGGCAACGCTTGTCGAAGCGCAGCTAATCGAAACCGCCTTGCTGAATATTGTGAACTTCCAGACGCTGATTGCAACAAAGGCAGCTCGGATTAAAGGAATCATTGAAGACGAGACAGCACTAGAATTTGGAACAAGACGTGCACATGAAATGGATGCAGCAATGTGGGGAGCAAGGGCGGCACTCATCGGCGGCTTTCAGGCGACAAGTAATGTTCGTGCTGGGAAGCGCTTCAACATCCCAGTGTCAGGAACACATGCTCACGCACTTGTACAAGCATACCGTGATGAATATACGGCATTTAAAAAATACGCTGAAACCCATACAGACTGTGTCTTTTTAGTCGATACGTATGATACCGTGAGATCCGGTATTCCGAATGCCATTAAGGTAGCGAAAGAATTCGGAGACAAGATCAACTTTATTGGTGTCAGACTTGATAGTGGTGACCTTGCCTACTTGTCTAAAAAAGCTAGAACGATGCTGGATGAAGCTGGATTCCATGACGCAAAAATCATTGCATCAAGTGATCTCGATGAACATACCATCATGAATTTAAAAGCACAGGGTGCCAAAATTGATGTGTGGGGTGTTGGAACAAAACTGATCACAGCATTTGATCAGCCAGCTCTCGGTGCAGTGTATAAGCTTGTGTCGATTGAAGAGAATGGTAAGATGAATGATACCATTAAAATTTCGTCCAACCCAGAGAAAGTGACAACACCAGGACGTAAACGTGTGTACCGCATTATCAACCAATTGAATCATCACTCAGAGGGTGACTACATTGCGCTCGAAGAGGAAGATGTTCATAGTGAGGATAAGCTAAAAATGTTCCACCCTGTGCATACATTTATCAGCAAATTTGTCACAAACTTTGTGGCGAAGGATCTACATGTCCCGATTTTCGAACAAGGAAAACTTGTATATGACAATCCGGATATTCAAACGATTCAAGCCTATGTGCAGGATAGCCTCGGACTTTTCTGGGAGGAATATAAACGAATCAGCAAACCAGAAGAATATCCAGTCGATTTGAGTCAAAAATGCTGGGATAACAAGATGCAGTTTATCCATGACGTGAAAAATAAAATTAAACTAGAGCTTTATGAAAGCTAACGTTGGAAGAAAAGGAGATCATCCAGTCAGGTGATCTCTTTTTTTATTTTTTCACCGATTCAAATTGAACCATAAGCGCAATCATTTGGTATACTGAAAGCACATCTTGTTTGTCATTGCATAAAGGAGGATTGGAGCAGTTGAGGGTGTTTGTTGCGAGACAGCCTATTTTTAACAGAAAAGAACAAGTCGTATCATACGAGCTACTTTATAGAGATAGTGAAACCAATACATATAGCGCTGAAGATGGTGACAAAGCGACAACGGACCTCATTATTAACAGTTTTTTAAATATCGGCATCGAAACATTGACAGAAGGCAAAAGATGCTACATTAATTTCACCGAAAGCTTACTTTCGTCTGATCTGCTCACCTATTTTGATCCGCATCAGCTTGTGATCGAGATATTAGAAAATGTCCCGATTACCCCGGCTCTTATTATGAGATGTAAGGAGTTAAAAAAATGGGGATATACGATTGCACTTGATGATTTTTTTCTAAGCGGATCACATTTCAGTGACAAGTTGCTTGACGAACTCCTCTATTGCATTGATATTTTAAAAATTGACTTTCTAAAGACTACATCGAAAGAACGTAGAAATATTCTACATACCTATAAAAAATATCGACTTCGCTTCCTTGCAGAAAAGGTGGAAACGCGAAGAGAATATGAAGAAGCGCTAGAAGCCGGCTTCCATTTGTTTCAAGGGTATTTCTTTAGTGAGCCGCATGTTATATCAGGACGAGCATTATCAACCAGCTTCCATGCGTACCACCAGCTATTAAATGAGCTGAGCAAGGAACAGCCGAATATCCAGGTCGTGACCCATTTTATTGAAAGTGACCTTTCGCTATCATACCAATTATTAAAAATGCTCAATTCAGGCGGCATGAGACGTCTTTATCAAATCAAAAGTATCCGGCAGGCGATTATTCTGCTCGGGTTTAATGAAATTCGGCGCTGGATCTTTATTCTTTCATTTAAAGAATTGAATGTTCAAGCCAATTCAAGCCAAAAAGAAATTATCAAAATGTCCTTCATTCGGGCGAAAACGTGTGAACTGATTGCGAGTCGTACCGAACGAGAGCACCCAGCCTCTTATATGCTGACAGGTATGTTTTCTCTCATCGATACACTTGTCAGGGCAGATATCACAGAACTTGTGAAAGAGCTGCCGCTTTCTGATGAAGTGGGCGAGGCACTGCTTGGCTATGAAAATGATTATTCATTTGTACTCGGTGTAGCCAAACGGATTGAACGAAATGAATGGGATCATGAGATGTTAGATGGGAATCTCCCGAAGCAAGAAGCCTACGGATGTTATATAGAAGCCATTGAATGGTGTCATAAAATGTTTGAATCGTAAAAGCCGCTCACGTCAGAGCGGCTTTTTTTGTTATGCCCACTGTAAAAGGAGAAAAAGTCTGCTAGAGGCGAGAGACAAGTAGATACGAATGCCTTCTGGACTAAAGCGGATGTCAATACCACTTTTCACACCGATTTGTTTCAGCATTCGGATGACACTTGCTGAATCAGAGCGCTCAGCAGCCTCCATGATCCGCTGTGCAAACGAAAGCGAGCTGGAAATCTGCTGTGTAATAAGTGAAGCATCAGCAACAAGTCGGGCTGATTCCTTTGCGGCTCGTTGAAACGAGTGGGCATCTACTGGAGGAAAAGTCATAGGCGTGCGCGAATATGCACGGCTCATTGCGGGACCTTGCAAAGCAGGATAAGGAACATAGTAAAACACATGGTCACCTCTTCTCTCATTGACGTGAAATTGGACGGATATCTGTTCTAAATGTATGTAGAAAATCAGAATAAAGAATCAAAATGATCTTTCTATCTTTATAAATCCAACATAAAAATAGGTACTTTTGCGGTCAATTTCGGTGAATGTCGCCAAAAAATTGCGGTGTCCACAATGGGGTCTGTCGTCTGACCTATAACACGCAAAACCGAGGTTATAGAAGGGATCGTATGTTCTATTGTGAGAGAAGTGTGACGAATGATGCCTATTCTTGTTGCATTAGTGACACAATTCCTTTGAAATTAAGATAAAAGTATGATTTGAAAAGTCAGAAAATGATGAAAAAAGACCTATTGAATTTTGCGGTATCACGCACACATTTTGTGCATACTTTTCGGTGAAAAAATACTCAATTACATTTACACTGTTAGTAATAGATCAAATACTTATGACCCAATCACCATACACAAATACATTGATCTTCCAAAAAAGGAGAGTGGAATCGATGGAAAAGTATGAAATCGAAGAACTTAAACAATTATTATGGAAACTTGAAAACGAAATTAGAGAAACAACGGCTTCTCTTCATAACATTAACAAAAGCATTGATCAATACGACAAATATGAATATGTGAAAATTTCTTAAAGACTTGATAATCATCAAGTCTTTTTTTTATCCAAATACATACAAAAAAAGGATATATTATTATATAATTGTTAAATAGTGATGTCAGTGGACATTTGCTCATGTCTTTTTAGTAAAATAAAAGGCGGAAGGGTGAGGGACAAGACCGAGTATGCTAAACTATCTAGAGAATACAAAAATCAAGCAGAATATGTCTGATTTTATTCAACATGCAGTCAGGCAGAAAGATTTACAACAACTGCTTCTAGAATTTACAGATATAAAGAATGAATTTCCCTTTGGGCAATTGGCTTACAAGCATTATGAGGCATTTGGCGGACAAGACAAGCAAGCGATTACACAATTGGCAGCAGGGATTGAACTTCTCATCTTATCAGCCGATATATTAGATGATATCGAAGATCAGGATAAAGATTCGTATCCTTGGATGAAATGTCAGAGCGGAATTGCGATTAATGCGGCGAATGTTCTTTTTACATTGAGTTTTGAAGTCTTTTCAAAGCTTGACCATGCAACAGAGCTGTTAAACAATGTATATTCCTATTCCATTCAGTCAATGCAAGGGCAGCATATGGATATTACACTGGAGCCGAAGAATGAGCAGGATTGTTTAGATATCATGAAGTCAAAAGCAGGATCACTGTTTGTGTTACCCTGTGTGTTAGGGGTTATTTTGGCAACAGGTTCTTTTGAAAAGAATGTAGAAGAATATGCGTATTATCTAGGTATGGCAGAGCAGCTTGAAAATGACTATTTAGGTCTTTTTAATAAAGAGAATATTGATTTTAAAAGAATGCAAACATTACCGCTAGTTTACTTGAAAAATGAGTTTAATCCATCTAGTTCAGACTTGCTAAGGTATTTTCAATCAAAGGATAAGAGTGCCGGCTCTGAAGAATTAAAGGATAAATTAAAAAAATCTGGTGCTCAACAATATGTATTTATTATGAGAAACCTTCTCAGAAATAAGTTTAAAGAAACATTCAAGAAACTACATTTAGAGGCTTCAAAAAAGAAAAAACTGATACTTTTTTTAATTGGAGATGGAGAAGATGAAAATTCAGGAATTGGTTAGTTATTTAGTGGAGAATCCTTCAACATTAAATCAAATCGTTAATGGGAACGCATCACTGCTTCACGTTGATCAAGAAACTGCAAGTATTATTGTTGACGGATTCCAGAAAGAAGACGTTATTAAAGCAATCATATGGTCAACTGCTTGAGTAGATAAATATTATGAGAAAGTTTTACTCTAAGTTAACAGTTATATTAGTTATCCTTAGCTTCATCTATGTGATTTATATCTCTTATATCAACGTATTTAATATTTTTGTTGGAGCAGCTGTTAAGGAAAATAGTCACGGTCAACTTGAGGTAGTGGATGTCGATAATTTTACAGATAGCTATCTAGCTGGAGTTAGAAAAGGCGATATCATACTTGAAGTGAATGGGAATAAAAAACCAGTTGAAGAAGTTAAAAGAGGTTTTTTAGCTAATGTTAAAAGTTTAGTCGTTGATAGACATGGTGATAAAATTGATTTAGAGAATGTAAGGTTATTGAGTCAAGCGAATCTGTTTATTTATCTAATACCAGTCATTCTTTATTCCATCTGTCTATTTTGTATATTTATGATTTTAAAAATGAATAAAGCAAACCAAAAAGAGTCAGCTTATATTTTAGCTTTATTTCTTTTGGCGGTGTCTATAGGTTATGTAAGTTCTGGTGGTTCTGGAAAAGGAGAGGCTATCAGTCGTATTCTTGTAATCGTTACAATGAATATTGTACCTCCACTATATATGCACTTTATGTATCAATATTTAAAAGAATTAGGAACAGAAATTATTCGTCGTCGAGTTCTTTTTTATTTGTATCTAGTTCCAGTTACTAACGTTTTATTAGTTTTATTCTATAAAAATAAAGCTGGACCAGTAGATCTATTAGCATATGTCAATTTACTTTCATTTTTTGTTTTGGCTTTCCTTTCGATTATTATCACTATAAGGGCTGCTAAAAAATTGAAAGACAATGAAGTCAGCAATGTACTTCGAGCATTTGCACTCATTTTAATCTCAGCATTCAGTCCATTCATGCTATTTTTTATCATTCCTTATTTTTTTGGTATATATTTTATTTCACCATATGTTGTAGCATCGTTTGTTCTTTTAATTCCTTTTTTCTTAGTCTATCAATTTATGTCAAATAAGCTGTATAATGTTGATTTCTTTATGGGGAGGATTAAATACTACGGTTTTTTAGCGATTACACCAACAATACTAGTGGTTGTTCTTTTTGATTTTATTCAAAAGCCGAATGCAAATTTCTATACAGTGAAATTTACGATCATCACGTACATTCTTATGCTCACCGTTTTCTACTTTAAAGAAATCATCGATTTCCGCTTTCGTTTGAAGCGTTTTTCAGAGAAGCATAATTATCAGGATAGTGTATTTAAATTTACACAGCTTATTCGTGAGGCGTCATCACTTCATCAAGTATTGTATCATTTAAAATACACCATCTTAGAAGTACTTGTTGTGAACAAAGCCTTTGTGCTTGAAGTGAAGGCAGATGGACAAATTGTTGAAATTGATGAATCAATAGAAGAAAGCCAGCTATGGAAAGATTATGTGGATCAATTTCAAGATATTTTAGGTGAAGTCGGAAAAATCATTGCGCTTGATAAAGGGTTCATGATGAAAATTGGTGAGCGGGGCGGTCACTCTTTTGTGATTTGCTGTTTATCTAATTTACGTACACCTAAATTGACGCGGGATGAGATTTCTTGGTTGAAAACATTGGCATTTTACACAAGTGTCAGTTTAGAAAATGTCGTCAAGATTGAAGAATTGATGGAGCATCTTGAAGATTTGAAGCAGCGTGAAGCGAACCCTGCTTGGCTGAAAAAAGTCATGTTTGCGATGGAGGAAAAACAGCGCTCCGATTTAGCGAGGGATCTTCATGATTCCGTGCTGCAGGATTTGATATCGCTGAAAAGACAGTCAGAGATGTTTTTAACGAATTTCCAAAACGATCAATGCCCAACGTCTATTGAACAATCGCTTATCTCATGGAATGAACAAATGTCTAAGGTGATTCAAACGACGAGAGAAACGTGTCATGAACTTCGGCCGCAGCTGCTGTACGATTTAGGTTTAGTGAAGGCGATATCGAAGCTGACTTCTCAAATTCAGGAGGAAGCACCATTTCATATTCGGCTGAATACGACACGCTTTGATAAGGAGCTGGACATTGATATTGACTCCCAGCTCAATATTTACCGAATTGTTCAGGAGCTGTTATCCAATGCCTTGAAACATTCTCAAGCCAGCCAAGTGCTCGTAATGCTGATTTGTATTAAAGATCAGGTTGTTCTTCACTACGAGGATGATGGAGTTGGGTTTGACGCAAGACATCTTGATCAGCACACCATGAGCATGGGCCTTTCTGGCATCAGAGAACGAGTCAAGGCGTTAAATGGGAAGCTTCACATTCATACCGCACCTGAAAAAGGGCTGAAGGTGAAAATTGAAATGGAATTGTAACGATTTATTAAGGAATAAGACTTGGCATCTGCCAAGTCTTTTATATAAAATGGAAGTGAGTGATTTAAAGGGAGGAAGACATGAAGAAGATATTGGTCATTGATGATCATCCGGCTGTCATGGAAGGGACAAAAAGCATATTAGAATCAGATCAGCAGCTATCAGTCGATTGTTTAAGTCCTGATGCAGAAGCCGCCTTTTTAAAGACGCATGACTTTTCCATCTATGATGTGATTTTGATGGATTTAAATCTCGGGGATATCAATGGAATGGACATTGCGAAACAAATTCTAGAAACCAACCAACAAGTGAAAATCATCATTTATACAGGGTATGAAGTAGATGATTATTTTGAAGAGGCCATTCGGGCTGGATTGCACGGTGCAATTAGTAAAACAGAGACAAAAGACAAAATTATTGAATACATACACCGCACATTGCAAGGAGAAGTTGTCATTCAGCTATCCTATTTAAAGAAATTAATTTCACAGCAGCAAGAAAAGCCAGAACAGGCTCAGGAGACCGATCACGAGCTGTTAACAGAGCGAGAGTGTTTGATCCTGAGAGAAGTGGAAAAAGGATACACGAACCAAGAGATTGCCGATGTGCTGCATTTGAGCAAACGCTCGATTGAATACAGCTTGACGTCCATCTTTAATAAGCTGAATGTTGGCTCTCGAACCGAAGCGGTGTTAATTGCAAAATCTGAAAGTGTGCTGTAAACGTGTGAAGGGAGAGAACCCTGATGGAAGTGAGTGGATCAAATACACTGCTTGAGGCACTGGGGATTGAGATTGTAGAGTGTAATGAGTCTCGATGCGTAGCGACAATGCCAGTTGATCACAGAACAAAACAGCCATTTGGACTGCTACACGGAGGAGCTTCTGCTGCTCTAGCAGAAACAGTGGCAAGCATGGGAGCTGCGGCTCATTTAGACTTAACTCAGCAAGTTTGCTCAGGGATTGAAATCAATGCCAATCACTTAAAATCTGTACGTGATGGAGTAGTGACAGCGACGGCTGTTCCTGTACATGTCGGGCGCCGTACAATGGTATTTCAAATTGATATTAAAGATGATCGAGACCGGCACATTTGTACGTCAAGATGCACACTTGCTGTCATTGATCGCATATAAAAAAAGCTCCCGGTGCAGCGGAAGCTTTTTTTAGGTTGAATTGATTCATAAAAAGAAGATCCTCGCATGTGAGGATCTTCTTTTGGTTTATAAGTACGAGTCTTCTTTGCGTTTAATCACGAAGTTACGAAAACCACCATAATCATCTTGTACACTTCGTTTGTCCATCTTGACACCAGTATTGTAGGCGGCTCTTCCGATCAAGTGTGCGCCGACTGGAGCTGTTAAAAAGATAAAGACAATCCCAAGTAGGATCTTCGCAGAAATAATCCCTGCAAGAAACCATTCGTGAAAGAACACCCCAACTAATATGAGGACAACCCCAAGTGTCGATGCTTTTGATGCAGCATGCATACGTGTATAAACATCCGGCAGGCGAAGAACGCCAATGGCTGAAATGAGACAAAGGATGGCGCCAAGCAGGATAAAGAAAATGACAATAGCTTTAGCGATGACGATCATTTTCAATCACTTCCCCTTTCTCAAGGAATTTGGAAAAAGCGACAGTGCCGATAAAGGCAAGGATACCGAGCAGTAAAATAATTTCAAAGAACGTTGTCGTTTTCAGCAAAATAGAAACGATAGCTGTCATCCCAATTAAATTGATTCCTATCGCATCAAGCGCACTTACACGATCAGGAATAGAGGGCCCTTTGATAACCCGTATCACAAAAAGAAAGGTGGACAGCGCAAGAATGCCAAGTGAAATTTGTAATATGAGCTCCATTACTTACCGCTCACCTCCTGAATCGCTTTTTCAAATGAAACCCGGATATCGTGAATGGCTTTTTCTGCATCTTCAATATCCATCGCATGAATGTATAAAATGGAACGATCATCAGAAATATCAATGACGAGTGTACCTGGTGTCAATGTAATCATATTAGCCAGTATGGTGATTTCCCAATCCGTTTTCAAATCTGTACGAAAGGCGAAAATACCGGGCTTAATGGTGAGCTTTGGAGATAATACGGTCTTTAATACACTTAAATTGGCAAGAAGCAGCTCCCGAATAAAAATCAATACGAGCTTGAAAATTGCAAACAGGGCATAGCCGTAAAAACGCTGCGGGAAAAACCGCCGAAGCATAAAAATGGCGACCATCCCTAGTACAAAGCCTGATACAAAGTCTGCGGCTCTGTATGTATCATTCATAAACATCCATGTAAAGGCGAGGAGAGCGTTTAGTAATATTTGAAAGGCCATGTTCATCTACTCCTTCAGCACAGCTTGAATATATTTTTCTGGTGTTGAGAGCATTTCCGCTGCTTGATTGATATAAGGGGCAATGAACTCTGTCCCTAACCCAATGGCAAGCGACAAGATCACAAGCAGTACGCCAGGGTACACCATTCCTTTAATCGACGGTTTCCTTCTTCGCATATCTTGATCCTCGCCCCAAAATGCGAGTATGAAGATCCTCATAATCGAATACAGGACAAGAAGGCTGGACATTAAGACAAGGATAGAAAAGGTCATGTGTCCAGCAGAAAATCCACCTTCTACAATCTTTAGCTTTCCAACAAACCCACTCAGAGGAGGAATTCCTGCTAGGGATAAAGCCGAAATGAAAAACATCCACCCTAGTAAAGGCTGAGATTGAATCAGTCCGCCCATCTTTTTCAAGTGATTGGTGCCAGCATACACAAAGAGTGCACCTGCCAGCATAAATAAAGCGCCTTTAATCACCATGTCATGAATGAGATAATAAATGGCCCCTTGGAGTGAGGCGGGTGTATTGGCTGCAATCCCAAACAAAATGACCCCAACTGCTGTGACAATGTTATAGATGACGATCTTTTGCACATCAGAATAGGCAATAGAGCCAATCACACCGAATATCACCGTTAGTGCGGCAAACCAAGCCATGAGTGTATGTGTAAACCCTGTATCATGTATAAAAATTAACGTAAAAACTCTGGCAATCGCATATAAGCCAACCTTTGTCAGCAGTGCACCAAATAGAGCAGAAATAGCCGCTGGCGGTGCATGATATGATCCTGGCAGCCAGAAATAAAGCGGGAAGATCCCAGCTTTTAAGCCAAATACAATGAGAAACAGAATAGAAATGACAGTGATTAATCCTGTTTGCCCTGATTCAGCTATTTTCACGCTTAAATCAGCCATATTCAAAGTGCCCGTGACTGCATATAAGCAAGCGACACCGACAATAAATAATGCCGACGAGATGATATTAAATACAATATATTTGAGTGATTCTCGAAGCTGAGGCTTTGATCCGCCTAACACAATGAGCATATAAGACGCCATTAGCAGCAACTCAAAAAAGACAAACAGGTTGAAAATATCGCCTGTTAAAAAGGCCCCACTTACGCCAGCTAACAAAAATTGTACGCCAGAGTAATAGAAAAGCCGCTCCTTTTCCTTCCCAATTGTTTGAAAGGAGAATAGAACTGTCACTAGCCCAACAACGGAAGCGGTGAGCACAAGGAGCGCAGCAAACTGATCGGCCACAAGGGCAATCCCAAATGGTGCTTTCCAGCCTCCTAAATAGAGAGTTTGAATCCCATTAGTAAAGATGGTTTGGACTAAATACAAATTACAGACAATGGCTAAGAGCGAAGCAAACACACTAAAGCCTCTCGACAGCATGATGTTCTTATTCATAAAGATCAATAGTGTAGCAGCTAATAATGGAATTAAAATTGGCAGGATCACGAGATTATTCATGCTGATCATTTCCTCTCATTTGATCCATGTCATCTGTTCGCAGCTCTTGGAAGGCACGGAAGGCCATGACAAGTAAAAAGGATGTCACACCAAAAGCAATGACAATGGCTGTTAAAATTAATGCTTGTGGTAATGGATCTACATAGGATGTGAGCCCCTCTTTTAAAATAGGTGGAGCTCCTTTTTTTAAGCCGCCCATTGTCAAAAGAAGCAAATGGACGCCGTGACTTAAAACAGCAGTACCGACGATGACCCGTAGAAGGCTTTTTGAAAGCATTAAATAGGTCGCCGCCATAAAAATAATACCGACGATTATAGACATTAGAAATTCCATTATTCCTTCTCTCCAATCGTTTGAATAATGGTCATGGTGACACCGACAACAACTAAATATACACCGATATCAAACAGTACGGCTGTCGCCAGTTCTGTTTTCCCTAAAAACGGCAGTTGAAAATAATCAAATGCATGGGATAGAAAAGGTGCACCGAATAGAAAGGATCCCATCCCCGTCAGGATCGCGACGAGCAGCCCGGTCGCTGCAACATAAATAAAATTAAAGGGCAGAATACGTCTCACTGTTTTCAGATCGTAGGCTAAAAGCAGAAGGACGACAGCACTGGCACTCATCAGGCCGCCAATGAACCCCCCGCCAGGATTATTATGTCCCGCAAGAAATAAGTGAAGGGAAAAAAGCAAGATGATGAATGCTGTGATTTTTGTTGTGACTTGTAAGAGCATATCATTCGTATCAATCTTCCTCATCGCCGCACGCCTCTCTTCCGTTTTCCTTGTGCCTGTGCCTTTAATAATCCATAAATACCGAGTGCCGCAATGGCAAGTACGGTAATTTCAAAGAGTGTATCAAAGCCCCTGAAATCTACAAGAATGACATTGACAATGTTGTCGCCGCCAGCAAGTTTATAGCTGTTTTCAATAAAGTAAGTTGAAATGGACTCAAGTGACTGCTGACTTGTGGAAGCAAAAGCAAGACAAGTGACAGTGAGACCAACACCTATTGAAATGATCAAATTGGTTAATTTGAATTTTCTCGTTTTTTGCTTTAAGCTCAGCTTCGGTAAATGATAGAAGCAAAGTAAAAATAGTGCGACAGAAATCGTTTCAATAATCAGCTGTGTCAGGGCAAGGTCAGGTGCCCTGAAAATCACGAAGAATAATGACAGCGTGTATCCCATGACACCTAGAGCAATAATGGCAGTTAAGCGTGAGCGGGCGAATACGGTCGTGACCGTCGCCGCCACCATCACAAGTGAAAGAATGGCTTCATACGTGCCAATTGGCGCAGCTTTTTCTGTTTCAAATGAGAAAGCTTGCTGATAGAACATCACGCTGCCAAGTACAATAATCATGAACCCAAACACATAGACAAGGTAATCACGAAGGAAACCGGTCATATAACTGTTTGTCAGGCGGTATGAACCTTTTTCTAAACCGATTAGAGAACGATCGTATAACGTGTTAAATGACCATTTTTCCTTAAATATATTGTACATTGGACGCCATTTTGACAACGTCAAATATCCGATGATTCCTAAAGCGACAACACCCATTGTCATATAGAGCTCTGGCTTAAAGCCGTGCCATGCTTCAATTTTGACAACAATGCGTTTTCCAGGATCAACCGCATCAGGGATAATGGCTGCAATTGCAGGTTCAATGACAGAATAAGCTAGAATATTTGGGAAAAAGAAGAAAGTGACCACAAGTGCAGCGAGAATGATTGGCGGGATGAGCATGCCAATTGGTGCTTCATGCGGCTTTTTCTCTAATTGATCTAACTGAAGATTGCCTCTAAATGTTTTAAAGAGAAGCATCATACTGTAAATGAACGTAAAGACACTAGCGAGCCAAGCAATTGCTGGAAAAATAGCGCCCCATGTCGAAATATCTGTAAAGCTGATCTCAGAAATACGTAACATACTTGTGAAAAACAGCTCTTTACTTAAGAAGCCGTTAAATGGCGGTAGTCCAGCCATTGAAAATGTACCGATTAGCGTAATCGTAAAGGTAATCGGCATGATGGTCATTAAACCACCTAATTTCCGAATGTCACGAGTACCTGTTTCGTGATCGATAATACCTGCTGCCATAAAGAGACTACCTTTAAACGTAGCATGGTTAATGAGGTGAAAAATAGCAGCAAGAACGGCTGCGCCAAAAAAGGCAGGGTTGTTTTCATGAATCGCAGCTGCGCCGACGCCAAGCATGAGCATAATCATGCCGAGCTGACTAACTGTCGAGTAGGCCAGAATGGCTTTCAAATCATTTTGCCGGACGGCATGGAATGATCCCCAGAATAATGTGATAAGTCCGACAATGGATATGGTCCAGAACCACACCTCTGATATAGCAAAGATCGGACTGAAGCGGGCAACAAGATAAATACCGGCTTTCACCATCGTAGCAGAATGCAGATAACTGCTCACAGGGGTAGGTGCTTCCATTGCATCAGGCAGCCAGATATAGAATGGGAATTGCGCTGATTTCGTAAAGGCACCTAGTAAGATCAGGATCATGGCAGGGATAAAGTAAGGTGATGCCATAATGAGCTGAAGCTGATTGACTGCTTCACGAATACTGAATGAATCAGTGATCAGGTAGATGAGGATGAAGCCACCAAGCATAGCTAATCCGCCAAAAACAGTAATAAGCAGTGATTTGGTTGCACCATATCTAGAGCGCTCCCGCTTATACCAATACCCAATTAAGAGGAAGGAAGAAATACTCGTTAGCTCCCAAAACAAGTACAGAACCACCATATTGTCAGAGAGAACCACACCAAGCATAGCGGTCATAAACATTAACAAATACGTATAGAAAGAGCCAAGCTGTTCTTTTTCTTTTGATAAGTAGAAAATACTGTACAAGACCACAAGTGCGCCAATACCTGTAATTAATAATGCAAATAACAGGCTAAGGCCATCGACATATACAGTAAAATTCATCCCTAAAGATGGAATCCATTCAGCTTGTGAGAAAAGCGTTCGTCCATTCGAGGTAATGTGTAACATTTGGATGAAATAGGTGAATAAAAGAATCGGCAAGATGAGAACAAACCACCCTGTATGTATACGCCTTACATATTTAAAAAGGAAAGGTACAACAAAGGCGAGTAAAAAAGGTGATAGGATGGCGAAGTGAATAAGTTGCAAGAAAATGAACCTCCTTTG
This sequence comes from Bacillus sp. FSL K6-2431, assembly GCF_038005165.1. Classification (NCBI taxonomy): domain Bacteria; kingdom Bacillati; phylum Bacillota; class Bacilli; order Caryophanales; family Bacillaceae; genus Bacillus; species Bacillus sp. FSL K6-2431. The sequence continues at coordinate 2,956,528 of NZ_JBBOSQ010000001.1, forward strand.
ATCAATATAAATTCACGTTCTAAAGAACTGGTAATTAAAATTATATCTTAAATACAGCCATAGTGCATTGGTTTGAAACGATTTCGAGCAAACTGTATTTGTTTTGGGTTCTTTTGACCACAAAAATAATTTTATCAAAAATGAAACTCATTGTATATTGTTTTGTTTTTCGTACATGCTTTTCTTAAAGGAGCTGATTAAATGAAACGAAAGATCGCCATCAGCTTAAGCATATTCTGCACGATTTTAGGAGGAGCATTCTTGATTGACCGAAATGATCAAAAAAGGTGGCAGGAAGGCAGTGAATGGCCGCTATTTTCTGAGCACCTTTTCCGCATGAGCTATCAGGAAACTAAGCTGTATCCTTTTCAGCCTAGGGAATATTTACGAATTGTATTAGCTGATGAATAAAATCATATAGGATAAAAGAAATATAATAAAGCATGTGCCTATGAGAGGGCACATGCTTTTGATGTTTCAATGTTTTAAGTAAACATTCTAAGTAAGATTGTTGCGCAGATCACAGTAGCTGCTCCACCAAGACGTGTAGATACTTGTGCGAAAGGCATGAGACCCATTCTTCCAGAAGCTGAAAGGATCGCAACGTCACCAGTACCGCCAAGTCCGCTGTGACAGCCTGTCACAATCGCAGATTCTACTGGGTACATGTTCATCAATTTCCCAACGAAGTAACCAGAACCCACCATTCCAAGAACGACAGCGATACATACACAAACGAATGGAATAGAAATCACTGTTGCTACATCATCAAGTGGAATGTATAGAATCCCTAGACCGACCATAAGCGGCCATGTAAAGCTTCTTGATACAAACTTGTAGAACTGCTGTGAGCCATCTTGCAGATGCTGAGGCATCACGTTTAAGTATTTGATTAAAGCGGCAAGAACAATCATTAAGATTGGACCTGGAATATGAACAAAGCTTTCTAATAAACCACCAAAAATGAACGTTGTACAAGCCACGAGTACACCAGCACCCATTAACCCAAAATCAACTTTTGGATCCATATCAGGCTGTTCAAAAATTTCATTTGCCTCTTTAGATTTTACAAGACGACCATTCCCGTTTAGTTCAGGACGTTTTTCACCAAGCTTCTTCATTGCGCCAGCACAGATAATGGCAATGACGTTCCCAATGACGGCAGCAGGAATTAATTGAGAGATTAATGACTCTGCTGATACACCAAGAATTTGTGAATAAGCAATAGATAATGGCAAAATCCCTTCTCCAACACCACCAGCAATAATCGGAACAATAATAAAGAAGAACGAATGATGCGGTGTGTAACCAACTAAAAGACCAACAAGAATTCCGGCAGTCACAGCTGCAATTGTACCTGCAACAAGAGGAACAAACATACGAATAAGGCCTTGTACTAAAACAGTTCGCTGCATCCCAAGAATACTACCTACTACAAGAGCAGAAATATAGAAGTAAAGGAAGTTCGACGTCTTCATAAGAGACGTAACCGCTTCCAACGAGTTCGGATTCAGAACATGAAAAAAGACCAGGAACGATGGTACGAATAAAGAAAGAATCGCTGGTCCACCAATATCTTTTAATATCGGAATCCGTTGTCCTATATCTCCAAGGAAAATCCCCAAAATCATAATAACAGCGAAACCACCAAGCATATTTGCTGGAATTTTATTAAAATAAGCGGCAGTTAAAATAATCGCTGCAAGTACTAAATACACAGGTAAGTCAATAACACCAATTTTCCAAGACATGATCTTACGGAAAACGCTTTTATTATTGTCAGAATCGTCTGTAATCGATTTCAATTGTTGTGTATTAGCCACATAAACACCCCCAAATGCTATTTGTCTCAATTGTAGAAGATTCTGTGACACTCATCTATTTATTAAACTAAATTAAGTGTAATAAAAGTAAAATAAACAGGAGTTTTTATGTTTTTATCATACAAAAATCCCCTGAAGGTAGTTTATCCTTCAGGGGATTGATCATACATCGTTATTATCGTTTTCCTTTTAAATAAGGTGTCCCAAGTGCTTTCGGTGCATCTGCTCGGCCGATGAAGCCAGTGAGTGCTAAGATGGTCAGCACATATGGTGCAATGAGCATATACACGTTCGGTATATCTTGGAAGAGCGGCAGGAGAGAGCCTATAATGCTTAAACTTTGAGCAAATCCAAAGAATAAAGCAGCGCCCATTGCGCCGAATGGGTGCCATTTACCGAAGACAAGTGCAGCTAGTGCGATGAAGCCTTGTCCAGTTATGGTCGCATGTGAGAAATCAAGTGCGATGGTTGAGGCATAAACAGCTCCGCCAAGACCACCAAACAGTCCACTAATAAAGACGCCGATATAGCGCATCCGGTACACTTTGATTCCCATTGTATCAGCAGCCATTGGATGTTCTCCGACTGCACGAAGACGAAGACCAAACGGCATTTTAAATAAAACAAACCAAGCTACAACCGCAAGCGCTAATGCGAGTATGGACGTATAATAAACATCTTTAAAGAAGATATCGCCAATTATCGGAATGTCACTTAAAAGGGGAATATCCCCTTTATAGAAAGGCTCTGTAATTTTATCTGTTTGAGCTTTCCCGTAAATGAGTTTCACGACAAACAGCGTAGCGCCAAGTGCCAGCATGTTAATCGCAACACCACTGACCGTTTGATCTGCACGGAATGTAATGGTCGCAACTGCATGAATGAGAGAGAACAATCCGCCAATCGCCATTCCAACGAGGAGCCCAAGCCACGGGGTCAAGGCGCCAAATGTATCAGCAAAAAACAAGTTAAAGATAATACTGGAAAATGCTCCGACGACCATCAAACCTTCAAGACCGATATTCACAACACCTGATCTTTCTGAAAAGACGCCTCCAAGAGCGGTTAAAATAAGTGGTGCAGCATAGACAAGTGTTGCTGGGACGATGATTTCAAGAATTTGCAGAAATCCCACTTATTTTCCCCCCTTTTTCTTCATTTGGTTCATCACAAGACGGATAATATAGCTTGAGGCAACGAAAAGAATAATGATCGCAATGACAATATCAACGACCTCAGTCGGTACGCCAGATTCAAGTGGCATATTTAAAGCGCCGACCTTCAATCCACCAAGCAGCAGTGCAGCAAGAACAACACCAACAGCAGTATTTCCACCTAATAAAGCGACGGCGATTCCGTCAAAACCTACACCGGTAAACGAGCCTTTAATTGATGCATATTCAAATGTACCAAGACCTTCCATGGCGCCTGCAAGACCTGCAAAAGCACCTGAAATGAGCATCGCATAAATGATATTGCGGCGAACATTCATACCGGCATAATGGGATGCCTGCTGGTTCATTCCAACAGCCCGCAATTCAAAGCCTTTAGAGGTTTTTTGAATAATGACCCACATCACGACCGCAGCTATAATGGCAACAAAAATACCATTATGCATCCGGGAGAAATCGGTGATTTGTTCAAAGAAACCAGAGCGAAGCGAGGCAGTGGCATCGATTTTTTCTGTTTTATCTTTATTATTTGTTAAGACATTTGAAATCAAATAGTTCGTCACATGAAGGGCAATGTAGTTCATCATGATCGTGACAATCACTTCATGAACATAAAAACGAGCCTTTAAAAACCCAGGAATAAAGCCCCATAATGCACCAGCAGCAGCTGCGGTGATGAGTGCAAGTGGCAGATGGATGTACATAGGTGCATGGACAGTTGTACCGATCCATACAGCAGCTACCCAGCCAATGAGCATTTGACCTTCTACACCGATATTAAAGAGACCTGTCCGAAATGCAAAAGCAACAGCAAGCCCTGATAAAATGTAAGGTGTCACTTGTCTGATGGTTTCTCCCATATAATAGGTTTCACCGAAGACGCCATTCCAAAGGGCGCCATAGCCTTCGATGACACTATAACCGCTTGCCAGCATAATAATGGCCCCAACAAAAAGACCAAGTACAATGGCTATAAGCGGAATAAGCAGATTTGTTAAGCGATTAGACATTTGCTTCTTTCCCCACTTCCTGTTGCGTACTTCCAGCCATTAATAGACCAAGCTCTTGCTCTGTTGTTTCTTTTGGATCAACGATGGCAATAATGCTGCCTTCGAATATAACAGCAATCTTATCACTGACATTCATAATTTCATCAAGCTCAAATGAGATGAGGAGGACGGCTTTGCCTGTGTCCCTTTGCTCAATGAGGCGCTTATGAACAAATTCAATCGCACCAACATCAAGTCCACGTGTCGGCTGAGCGGCAATTAATAAATCGGGATTGCGGTCAACTTCACGGCCAATAATGGCTTTTTGCTGATTCCCGCCTGACAGGGCGCGTGCCTCTGTATATTCACTCGGTGTTCTTACGTCATACTCGGCAATGATTTGCTTTGCCTTTTGGTATATATTTTTCATATTCATCAAGCCAAATTTTGAGTATGGACGCTGGTAATACGTTTGTAACGAAATATTCTCTCCTATTGAAAAATCAAGCACTAGTCCGTGTTTATGACGGTCTTGAGGAATGTGTCCAATTCCAGATTCGGTCACCTTACGAGGCGGAAGATTTTGAATGGCTTTCCCGTTTAGCATGATCGTGCCAGATTCTGATTTTTTTAGACCGGTAATGGCTTCAATCAATTCAGATTGACCATTGCCATCGACTCCAGCAATACCGACAATTTCTCCAGCCTTTACTGAGAGATTGAGATGTTTGACCGCTTCAATTCCTCGCGCGTCTTTTACCGTAAGATCCTGAATTTGAAGTACTTCCTCAGCAGGAGAGGCGTCTTTTTTGTCTGTCTTAAATGAAACTTCACGACCGACCATGAGGCTTGCAAGCTCATCTTTGTTTGTGCTTTCCACATCAAGTGTACGAATGCCTTGGCCTTTTCGGATAATGGTGACGCGGTGACATGCATCCATAATTTCTTTCAGCTTATGGGTAATTAAAATAATGGATTTGCCTTCATTGATTAAGTTTTTCATAATTTGTATGAGTTCTTTAATTTCTTGAGGTGTTAAGACGGCTGTTGGTTCGTCGAAGATCAAAATATCAGCGCCGCGGTAAAGAGTTTTTAAAATTTCTGCACGCTGCTGCATGCCGACAGAGATGTCAGATACTTTTGCGGCAGGGTCTATTTTTAAACCATAGCGGTCAGAAAGCTCTTGTACTTGCTGTATGGCTTGTTCTTTGTCGATCTTTCCAAATTTCTTGGGCTCTTTTCCTAAAATGATGTTTTCAGCGACGGTGAAGGTATCGACAAGCATAAAGTGCTGATGCACCATACCGATGCCTAAATCACTTGCATCATTCGGGCTAGAGATGGTCACAGGTTTTCCGTGAACCTTGATTTCACCTTTTTCAGGCTGGTACAGTCCGAAAAGCACGTTCATGAGCGTTGATTTTCCAGCGCCGTTTTCACCAAGCAGCGCATGAATTTCGCCCTTTTTTAGCTGCAGCGTAATGTTATCGTTTGCTACAATGCCAGGGAATTCTTTGCGTATATTCAACATTTCAATGACATAATCCACAGGTTTAACCGCTCCTTTTTTAGGGTGCTGATGAAGATAAAAACTAGCAAAAGAAAAGCTGCAAAACGAGGCTGCAGCTTTTCTTTTACCACCTTTTACGAATAAAGAGGAGGTAAAGGAGAAACAAGGGGATAAGGCGCGCTTATCCCGATGTTCAAATTAAGCTTTAAAATCTTTTAGTTCATCACGTGTTGCAGGGATTTTAATTTCGCCCTTGATGATTTTTTGTTTCCATTCTTCTACTTTCTTCAATACATCTTTATTAAGGTTGTCCTGAGATGGAGAAATGTCAAGAGCGCCTTCTTTCAGACCATATGTGATCACTTCGCCGCCAGGGAACTTACCTTCTTTTGCTTTCGTTGTTAAGTCTTGTACCGCTTTGTCTACTTTCTTAACCATAGAAGTAAGGGTGACACTTTGTTTTGTTCCAGGTACTTTTCCTTCGTCATACTGGTCTTTATCTACACCGATGACCCAAACTTTGCGGTTAGGATCCGCTTTTTTCAGGTTTTTCGCTTCTGTGAAGACACCAGTTCCAGTGCCGCCAGCAGCATGATAAATGATGTCGACGCCGGATTTGTACATGCTTTCAGCTGTTGCTTTCCCGATGTCTGCCTTATCGAATGCACCAGCATATTTCACTTCAACTTTTGCTTTCGGGTTAGCTGCTTCAACGCCTGCACGGAAACCAACTTCGAATTTTCTGACTAATTCAGAATCAACGCCGCCAACAAAACCAATTTTGTTTGATTTTGTAGAAAGAGCAGCCGCAACACCCACAAGGAATGATCCTTCATTTTCGTTGAACACAATGCTGGCTACGTTGTCTTTTTTCACGACAGCATCAACGATGGCAAAGTGGTTTTTCTTACGCTGATCTGCAATTTCACTAATAGAATCTTGCATTAAGAAACCAATTCCGTAAATTAGGTCGAATTTCTCACGAGCAAGTGTGTTTAAGTTTGTTGTATAGTCAGCGTCTGATTTAGATTGTAAGTAATCAAAGCCGTTTTTACCTTTTTTTAGATTGTTGTCTTTTCCAAATGCTTGTAAACCTTCCCAAGCTGATTGGTTAAACGATTTGTCATCGACACCACCGACATCAGTTACCATTGCAACAGTGAATTGATCTTTATCTTTTTTGCTTTCACCGCTGTTTGAGCCAGAGTTGCCGCATGCTCCAAGGATGGTTCCTGCTGCTACGACTAAGGACAATGCTAGTCCAATTTTGCGCTTCTTCAAAACATAACCCCCTATAAAATTTAAAAGTTTCAGAAAAGTCTCGCGAAAAAAGACCGACCTATCTCTTCTCACCCTTCTGAATAGGGTATTTTATCCTGCTTTCTCCTGAAACTTATGGAGGACAGGAGAGAAGATGTAAGACATCAGACTTATATCTCGTTGAACTAATCAATCATAATTTATCATTTCCAATCGAATAAATAAATAGAAATTTGTTTTATTTTAAAAAAAATGTTAAAAGGCTAAATTCGATGTCTTTTTATGTGCTGAAATATGATATAATGCCGCTTTTGTGATGTGATCTACTACAGTGGAACCACTGATATCAAGGGGTTTGTCACATCATGTTCCATAAAAAAACATCTGGCCTCTGTATAAGGTCAGATGTGTCAAATTATAGATATTGCTGAATTAAATTCATATTTGTTGTACTGAGTTTATATTGGAAAACAGGGCGTCCAATTGTCCCGTATGCCATTTCAACATCAACTACTTCGATGTCCTCAAGGAATTTCAAGTATTTTCTAATAGAGACTTGAGAGATTTCTGTATGATTCGCTAGGTCTTCGGTCGTGAAAGCCTGATGACCGAATGATTGAATACTTGTCCAGATGAGTTTGAGTGTGCTTTTGGTCAGGCCTTTTGGCAGAAGGACTTTTTCCGTCTCTGCTTTTTTATGAAAGAGTTTCGCATCTAAATCATTTTGCGAGATGCTGTTCATCGTTTGGTACAAGGCGTGTTTTCGTTTATATTCTGAGAGCGCTGATTGGAAACGTTCAAATTCAAACGGCTTGATCAAATAATCAACAGCCCCGTTTCGCATCGTTTGCTGGATCACGTCGACTTCATTGGCAGCTGAAATGACAATGACATCAACCGAATGATTTTGTTTGCGAATTTCTGATAATAATGCCAGGCCATTTTGTCCAGGCATATAAATATCGAGCAGTACAAGGTGAATGGCTTCTGTTTTTAAGATGTCCAGTGCCTGCTGAAAAGAGGTGGCAATCCCTTTTAATTCAAAGCCGTCGATTTGGGTCAGGTAGCGTTTGTTCAGCTCCCCAACCATTGGGTCGTCTTCTACTATTAACACATTAATCATGTGAATCCTCCTTTTGTTTATACGGAATACGGAGACTAAAGGTCGTTCCTTCTCCTTTTTCACTCGTGACAATCAGATGACCGTTCAATTTTTTGATGCTTTGATCAACGAAGTAGAGACCGAATCCTCTGTCTTCTCCTTTAGTTGAAAAGCCTTGATCAAACATGATGTCTTGTTCTTTTTTTGTGAGACCAACACCTGTGTCTGTAATTTCAATATGAAGCTGCTCCTGAACGTATCGGAATGAGATCGAGATGTTTTTCGTCTCAGTATGAGAAACAGCATCGAGTGCGTTATTTAACAGGTTGCCAATGACGGTAATGAGATCATGCGTCACTGCCGGGTCCTCTGAATTTGGGACTTGTGTGCTGCATATGACTTCTAAGGTCGCGCCTTGTTCCCTGATATAGCTTTGTTTTCCTAGTAAAAATCCTGCTAAAACAGAGTTTTTCACATGGTTGATGATTTCATTTGTTTCCGTCTGCTGATAGATCGCAATATCTTTGATATAAGTGCCAAGGTCATCGTAGTTTTTGAGCTGAACCAATCCTAAAATGACATGAAGCTTGTTCATAAATTCATGTGACTGGGCACGGAGGGCATTTGCATACATTTTGACTCCGCTCAGCTGCTCAGCCAAGTGTTTGACTTCTGTTTTGTCACGGAAGGTGGCGATTGCTCCAACGATCTCGCCCTTTACCGTAATCGGGACTTCGTTAAATACGAGCTCCAGTCCGTTCATTCTCACGTCGCGGTCAAGCAGCGGCTTGCGTGTTTCAATGACTTGCTTTAGACCGCTTGAAGGGAGGAGCACCTGAACATCTTGTTCTCTAGGATCAACCATAATGCCCATAATATGAAAGAGCCGTTTCGCTTCAGCATTGGCGAGCTTGATTTTACCGTGCTGATCGACGGCAAGAATCCCTTCTTTTGTTGATTCTAGCATGGCGCTTCGTTCTTTTAATAATGTAGCAATCTCATCTGGCTCTAGTCCAAACATAATTTTCTTCACTTTTCTTGCCACAATGAGTGCTCCAATGATACCAGAAAGAAGACTGAGCGATATGACGAAGTAGAGTGGAAGTAAGCTTTGATGAATAATCAAGTCAATTTCCTTTAATGTAATCCCTACTGCCACAGCCCCGAGCTGCTTCCCATTTTGATCATAAACCGGAACAAAAGCACGCATGGATCTGCCAAGTGTTCCAGAAGCCGTACTAATATGCTCTTTACCCTGTAATGCTAGTTTTTCATCACCGCCAGCAAACCGCTTCCCGATCTTCTGCGGATTTGGATGGGTTTTGCGAATGCCGTTCATATCCATCACGACAACGAATTCGGTTTTGGTGATTCGCTGAACACTTGTTGTATATTGACGGAGTGCTGAATACGATCGATTTTCTTCTAATGATTTCGCTGTGATCGGAGCCTCTGCGACCATTTTGGCAGTGGAGAGGGCGATGTCACGTTCCTGCTGATGAATGTTTTTAGCTGTTTCTGACCAGATCGTAAAGAAAGTGATACAAAGGGAGATCAGGACAACGATACAAACAAAAATCGTCAGTCGTGTTTGCAATCTTAATGTTTTTTTCACGAGTATACCCCTAACGCACGATTTTTTCGTAATAGTAATACTTTAACGGGAAAATGTAAGTTTGTGAAGGAATGTACGTGCAAAATCACAAATTTGATTTTGCTACCAGTTTACTTTGAAAGCATCTTGTCAATCCGTTTTAAGTGAGCCATAATAAATGTGAGCTTATGAGAAAGGATCTATTTATGAAAAATACATATTTGACTGGATATTTTCCGCTGATTTCGATTTTACTATTCAGCTCTGCTTTTTCGATTTTCACAGTAGGGATAATGACTGATTTCTTGACTCAAGCAGGTATTTTAAAAGGAATGCTGGAATTCTTCTCGGAACAGGGCATCCGGCTTGCTCTTTTTGCTGCTTTTGCACTTGTTTATTTTATGATTTTATCTGCCTTGAAACTGATTGCAGATACGGTGTTAGAGCTGGCGCTACTCTTTTTCGCGAAAGATCCTGAAGGAGAGAACTTAAAGAAAATTCGGATTGCATCCGTTGTTTATTTATTTGCCAGCTTGCTTGCATTTCTGCTGACGCAGCAGCTGATTTTGCTTGTCGGACTATTTGTTTTAGCAGGTCTTGTCTATTTTATCTGGGTTGTGGTCCGCATTTATCAATCGCTTTCCATGCTGAATTTAATTGGATTTATGATGTTTATTTTGCTGTTTTGGGCCACGTTTTTAATCGGCATTTTGTACTTATTTATTAAGCTTTATAACAGTGTTATGGCAAGTCTGCCTTCATAAACAGACAAAGAAAGCATCCTCCGATAGTGGAGGATGCTTTTTTTATGATAGAAACCGTTTTTGAATATCAGGTGTAGGCATCATACAAGATGTTTTTTGACCGAACCATTTGTAGCGATTTTTCGCTATCCGCTCATAAAACCAATCACGGATAGGGCGCGGAATGGCAAGGAATAAATAACTCCATCTGTAGATTCCTTTTAAATGCCGCGTGGCTTTTAAGATGCCTGTCGACTTCGTATAAAGGGTTCCTTTTTCAATATAAATGAATGAATTAAACTCATCTAAAGGCAAACCGTTTTCTTTTAAAATGCGCTGCCCTGTCTCTGATTGTAATGAAGCAAACATCATTCGCTCATTTGGATCACGCTTAATCACAAACTGAACAGCGCCGCTGCACACGTTGCAGACACCATCAAATAAAATTAAATGGGATGGATGTGTTGAATGCATTGCAATCAAACCTCCTGTTTATCTGGCGTATTGCATCGTATTTTTCCAAATACGTAAGTGCGGACTTGAGCTGTAAATAGATTCAACCGTTCCTCTATCTCTTCCAACCCATACACCCATTGTATATTGATCTGTCAGTCCAACAAACCAAATGTCTTTGTAGTCATTGGATGTTCCTGTTTTACCACCAATGTAAGGGGAACTGAAATTCGCTTTTTTCCCTGTTCCGCTTTTTACAACGGAGGCAAGCAGTTTACGCATGGTGTCATTTGTCCGCTGAGAATACACTTGCTTCGGTGACTCTTTCCACTTGTAAAGTGTCTTGCCGTTTAAGTCTGTCACCTTTGTGATCGAATGATTTTGCGTGTAAGCACCTTGGTTGCCAAAGACGGTATACGCATCTGTTATTTCTAGCGGCGAGAAGCCCTTCGTAAATCCGCCAAGTGCAGAAGGAAGGCGGTAATCATCCGCTACGATATGCTCGAATGAGAATTTCTCTAAATAGCTAAAGCCCTTTTTGACACCGACTGTATCTAGCATTCGGATCGCAGGGGTATTGTAAGAGTTTTTAAAGGCTGTTTCAAGTGTGACGGTTCCATACGTTTTATGATTATAGTTCTGCGGACAGTATCCGCTGCTACAAAACTTGCCGGCACTAATTTTGCTTGAAGCTGTTGCACCGGTTTGGTCGATGTAAGGACCATAGTCTAAAAGCGGCTTAATCGCAGAACCAGGCTGTCTTTGCGCTTGATAGGCGTAGTTGAAATCAAACTTTTTATAGTTCTTCCCGCCAGCAAGTGCGACAATTTGATGCGTTTCATGATTAATGACCGCTGATCCGCCTTCTACACCTTGGTAAGGTAGCTGCGCATTGAGCTGATAGACGGCTCGTTGCTGTAAGGAAGGATCAAGTGCCGTATAAATTTTGACCCCATCCTGAAGCAGGGCACTGACCTTTTCAGATAATTCTTTTTGAATGGCTTTTTTTGCTCCATCTGTTTTGGCCTTCTTCAAGCGTTTTGTAAAGCCTTCCTGATCTGACACAAGATCGGTAAATTCCTCATTGGCGTATGTCACATAGTCAGGGTAAAGGTTTTTCTTTTCACTCAAGGACAGGCTGATTTTTTGTTTGACGGCTTTTTTGTATTGCTTTTTGGTGATGACGCCGTCTTTCTTTAAAATGCCAAGCAGTCGTTCTTGGCGTTTTTTTGTGTGTTTGAATTGCTTCAATGGGTCATACAGTGTTGGGTTGTTTGGAATCGCAGAGATAAATGCCATCTGTGCAAGCGTTAAAGAACTAAGTGGCTTATCAAAATAGTAATTAGCCGCAGAACCGACACCGTAAACACCATTACTGAAATAAATCGTATTTAAATAGCTTTCGAGTATTTCATCTTTCGAGAATTTCCGCTCTAATTCATAGGAATAGAGCAGCTCTGTAAACTTTCGGGTGAACGAACGTTCATGGCTTAAATATAAATTACGAGATAATTGCTGTGTGATCGTACTTGCGCCTTGGCTGATGCCATGGTTTTTCACATTTGAGGCAAGGGCACGAACAACTCCCATAAAGTCAATGCCTTTATGGTCATAAAAGTTACGGTCCTCTGAGCGGAGGAACAGCTCCTTCACATGATCAGGAATTTTATCATACGTGACGAACACTCGGTTTTCATCGTTTGAAACGATCTCTGAGATGAGAGAGCCATCCCGGTCATACATATAACTGTTTTGGGAAAAATCTATCTTTTCCAGCTTGATTTTTTGATCAAGCACTTCGTTCACAGGCTTCACACTTGCAGCTTCTTCCTTTGATAGATAAAAAGTCAGAACAAATAATGGAATGAGGGCAGCAAGTAATAACCAACCAATCATTGCACGAAACATGAGGTCACTCACTTTCTTCAATTTTCTAGCCATATCGTACCATTCTTTTGCGAATACGAGAAGGTTATTTTTAGAAAAGAATGGGCTTGAAGTCTAGTGAATAAGGCTTCTACACAAGAAAAAAGAGTATCTGATGCTGGATCAGACACTCCTTTCTTTTGCCTTCGACTGTGAGCGGACTGCCCATAAAAATAATGCGCCAAATAGAAAAATGCCGGCGGTGACATAAAAGACAGCTGGAATCCCGTAATGACTCGCCACAATGCCGCCAATTACCGGACCGACAACATTCCCAAGAAAACGGAAGCTGACATTGTATCCAAGCACTTCCCCTTGCATAGAGGCAGGTGCTTTGATCCGAATATACGCCGTCGTACATGGAATAATCCCGCCAAGTGCCATCCCGTATAGAAAACGGAAAAGTACTAACATCGCATAGGAATCCGCCATTGCTTGCGGGATGAATAAAATAGAGGAGAGGATGAGAAGGGCAAGCAGCACCTTGTCGTGACCAATTCGATCTCCCAGATCTCCCCATTTTCGTGTAAAGAGCAGGTTGCCAAGTCCAGTTGCAGAGAACGCAAGACCTGCATAAAATGCGAGATTAACAGGACCGTGTAAATCATGAATGTATAAAGCCAAAAGTGGCTGAATGCTAAAGTTCCCTACTTGTGTAATGAACGTTAAAAGCATCGTGACGACAAGCAAAGGCTGTTTGAAAATATGAACGAGCACATCCTTCCGTGAGTAAGAAACGCGCCTCGCTTCTTTTGAACGGATGGGATGTTCTTTCACTCCGAAAATAATCACAATTGCTGACACATAAATGACAGCCGCTGTGAGGAAAAACGTATAAATAAATCCGACGCTGTCTGCCATGAATCCACCCATTAATGGACCAAACAATCCTCCGGCGACATTACTCATCTGCATCGTTCCAAGGGTTTTACCTGCAGTTGCCTTTTCGGTCTGTGCAGAGATGAGTGCCATTGAAGTCGAGATAAAACCTGTGACAAGCCCCATGAAGAGCCGCAGGGCGAATAGCTGATAAACGGTTTGCACAAGCCCCATTAATAGAATACTTGTTGCGATCCCAATCCCGTTAATGAGCAAAATCTTTTTATAGCCATGCCGATCTCCAATCCGTCCCCAAATCGGAGAAATCAGAAAGGCCGTTAAAAACGTGACGCCAAAGACATAGCCGCTCCATCTTTGGACAAATTCATTTGAATAACTGCTATCAAGAGATTCTATGTAAAGTGATAAAAAAGGGACGATCATTGTAATGCTGGCAGATACAAAAAAGTTCACAAACCACATGATGTACAAGTTTTTCTTCCTGTTTGTGATAGAGACCACCTTCTTTATTTATTTCGTGTTCCTTAATAATTATAAAGGAAACTAAACGATCTTTCATCTGATGAATAGGTTGGGCATAGTGAATCTGCATTATTTTCAAGAAAATGAAGTGATTTCAAGGTCCGTCTTAATATAATGGTATCAGAATGAAAAACTGATGAAAAAGTGAGGTGAGACTGGTGGAACAGAAGACGGTGCTTGTGGTCGATTTTGAATTTACGATGCCTGATGGAAAGTATCATCCGCAAAATTTTTTTCCTGAAATTATTGAAGCTGGGGTAGTGAAAGCGGCAAGTGAAACGATCATAGACACGTTCTCTAGCTACGTCAAACCGAAAAAGTTCCCGAAGCTGACGAAGCGCTGTAAATCGTTCCTCGGTATTACGCAGCAGGATGTAGAGAGCGGAATTTCCTTTGAGGCATTTATCGAGAAGCTTGTGTCGCTAGATGGGGGAGAGGATTGTGAGATTATTACATGGGGCAATATGGACATGAAAGTGCTGAAGCAAAACTGTATGCTCAATCACATTGCCTTTCCTTTTAAGGGGAAGCTGAGGGACCTTGCCTTTGAATATAAAACCTTTTTTGGTGATCGCACACTGACAGGGCTTCGCAAGGCGGCAAAGGAATACGGCAGTGAAGGAGCTGGTAAGCATCATAAAGCACTAGATGATGCCATGACGACTTATCAGCTGTTAACCCTTTTTGAAAAAGACAGAGCCTATGTGGAAAATCCGCAAACAACCAAAATTGGTGAGCTGATCGATTTCTCACATTTTTTTGATTCGGCTGATTAGCGGGCGTCTTCTGGAAAATAATCTTTTTCGAGAGAAGATAGGCATGCTCTTGATTTTTCCGCCCATTTGGATTCATCCGCATGGAGCGCTTGTTTTAATTTTTCTACAGCTTCTTTTAGTGATACTTGATAATCTGGTATAACGCCATCATAAGGCTTCACCATATGATGAGGGATATTCGTCTGTTCACGATAGGCCAAAGCCCGTCTTTCTTGGAAAAAAGGCACGTCTGCTTCTTTTGGGTGATGCAGGTCGCCTTGAGTGGGATGTGTCAGAACGGCTTTTACTTGAACGAGATAGGCCGATGGTTTCACTGCTGTCACTTCCCCAATGTAAACACCTGTTTTATAAAATCCTTTCACAACTTGTCCAATTTGAATGTCTGTCATGTGAAATTCCTCCATTTCCTTCTCGTAGGAAGGTATTTCATTTCTTTTAGCCAATATAGTGAAGTAAACGAGCAAAAGGGGGAATGGCGAATGTTGTCGTTCATCGCACTCTTTCTACTGTATTTTCCTGAAGATAAAAGGGAGTACATCCCAGCGGCAATCACCACTGTGATTTTCTTTATGGCTGCATTTATTTGCTTTCGTCTGATCGTTCGTGCGTCTAAGAAGCAGGAGCGGATAGATGAAAAAAAGACAAAAAAAATGGATTGATCATTTTCTTCTTGTATCTTCAGGAAACTTCACGGTAACGGTTGTACCAGACTGCAGCGAGCTTTTGAAACGAATGGTTCCATGGTGATTTTCAATGATAGAAAATGTCACGGTCAGCCCAAGTCCAGTCCCTTTATTTTTCAATGTGTAATAGGGTTCGCCAAGCTTTTTCATTTGGCTTTCTGTCATTCCTACACCGTTATCCACGAAAAAAAGGCATATTTTATGATTTTCTTTTGAAGCATAAAGCTCAATTTTCCCTTCGTGTTCTGGGGCTGCTTCAATCGCATTTTTGATTAAATTAATCATGACTTGCTTGATCTTCGTTTCATCACCTTGAATGTATAAGTCAGGTTCAATGGATTGATGAATCGTGACCGATTTGAAATTCGCATAGGATGTCATCAGTGATGCACATTCCTCGAGTAATTTAGATAGGTTGAGAGATTCAATTTGATAATAATTTTGTTTCGCAATGTCAAGATAACTCGTAATAATATCCTGCGCCCTGTCTAACTCGGACAAAACGAGATTTTTATAATCTTTATTGGTTGATGTCTCTTTTGTATTGTCACTAGAAAAGAGCAATTGGATAAAGCCTCTCACCACTGTCAGCGGATTGCGTACTTCATGGGCAACGCTTGCAGCGAGTTCACTTACAATGGTCAGCTTTTCTGATTGGACGAGCTGTGTTCTCATTTGCGCATTTTCTTTGACGAATTCAAT
The DNA here is from genome assembly GCF_038005165.1 of Bacillus sp. FSL K6-2431. Taxonomy (NCBI): domain Bacteria; kingdom Bacillati; phylum Bacillota; class Bacilli; order Caryophanales; family Bacillaceae; genus Bacillus; species Bacillus sp. FSL K6-2431. The sequence goes on from NZ_JBBOSQ010000001.1 coordinate 2,972,623, forward strand.
GGAATAGATACTTAGCACGAGAAAGAATATGTAGTAAAGAGTTGAGAGAAATAACTCAAGTAACTTCTGCTGCATAATAAAGGCCGGGCTGTATTCCATTAAGCTGACCGCAAATAGTCCAATGTAAATAAAGAATCCTTTGGATAAACCGATAAGCACTCCATACATCAGCTTTTTCAGCTTCGAATATTGACGCCATTTCCGGTAGAACAGAAATGGGATGAAAAAGTAAATCGGTACGACAATGAGTCCAACCCATAAAAAAGAGCCATACATCACGAATTTGACCATGGAACTTATCAAGATGGCGACGATCCCAGCTGTGTAGCCTCCGTATAAAATGGCAAGTACAAGAGGGATGGATTGAAGGCCAGTCTGCAAGTCTAAAATCGAACCAACTGGATACATAATACATAGTGCTGAAGAGATGGATGCGAATACTGTGATGAGCAGTTTATTCGTTTTTGGGAAATGAGCAGGGGTCCGGCTTAGCCATAGCGCGTGATATAAAAAGATTGGAAATAGAATAAAAGATACATGGAGCAGAAAATCCTTGAACATTTCCATTTAAATGCTCTCCTCGTAAATAATAGTAATTCCTCTCATTATATCATTTCATGTACAAAGTAGATATGATAAAAGGAGGGTTTTTTTCTTTAAAAAGAACACCCGTGAGGATGTTCTTTCGATCATATAGGTCTTAATCAGATGATTGCGTAAACGCTTGATGAAGGCGTTTCAATCCTTCTTTGACTGTTGAAGTAGGACAGCCGAGATTCATCCGAATAAAGCCGTCTCCTTCGAGTCCGTACACGTGACCAATCTCTAGGATCACTTTGCCCTTTTTTAGCAAATTGCGTTTCAATTCCGCTTGACTGAATTGATAATCCCGAATGTCTAGCCACAATAAATAAGAAGCATCTGGTTTCATATAACGCATGTTTGGAAGATGTTCGTCAATATAGTCCATTGCCATTTTCATATTGTTTTCGAGATAAAGAACAAGTGCATCAAGCCACTCGTCGCCATGGCGGTAGGCTGCTTCCATCGCAGGGATCGCAAAAGCATTCAGTTTGGCCAGTCCGTTTCTTTGCATTTCATTGTTGAAAAGGGTTCTTTTTTCTTCATCGGAAATGATAATGGCAGATGCTTGGAGGCCAGCTAAATTAAATGTTTTACTTGGTGCAATGCACGTCACTGTGATATGTGCTATGTCGTCAGAAAGACTAGCAAATGGTACATGCGGCTTTCCGTATAGCATCAAATCAGAATGAATCTCATCTGAAACGACTGTGACACCGTGCTTGATACAGAGGTCTCCAACTTGCTTTAATTCCTCTTTTGACCACGCTCTTCCGGACGGATTATGCGGATGACAGAGGAACATGAGCTTCGCTTCAGGTCTGCTTAATTTTTTCTCTAAATCATCAAAATCCATGACATAGCGGTTGTTTTCTATTTTTAAAGGATTGGTTGAGACTGTTCGTCCATTTCGTTCAATCATTTGATAAAAAGGTGTATACACAGGGGACTGTATGACGACTTCGTCACTTGGTTTTGTATAGGCTTGGACTGCAAAACTAAGTGCCGTGACAATTCCAGGTGTGAAGGTGACAGCTTCTGTCTGGATCGACCATCCATGCCTTCTTTTGAGCCATTCAGCTACTGCCTGCTGCGTATCCTGATCTTGAAAGGCATAGCCAAATACACCGTGATCCAATCGCTTTTTTAATGCATCAAGGACGACCTGCGGCGCTTTAAAATCCATATCGGCTACCCACATTGGCAGCGCATCTGTTGTTAGGAATAAAGACTCTGCTTGATCCCATTTCACTGATTTTGAACCTTTACGTATGATCTGTTCGTCGAAATTCATGAAACCCACCTCTAGCCGTTTTTCAACCATTGTTGGTTGTGCTAAAATAAACATCACAAAATTTATTATAAGCGGTGATACCGATGAAAGATAGTCAAGCTGTAGAAGAGATGATTCAACTCATTAAGGCATGGGACCCTTTTCAATATGGGGAGGACTTTTATGAAACGGAGCCTGCTGACGTCATCAGTGCATTATACGACGCAGAAGACTCTTTATCTTTAGCAAAAGACATTCAAGCCATTTATCATCACTCATTTGAGCAGCTCCTGCCTTTTGAGAGCTGTCAACATATAGCGAATCAGCTTTTCGTCATACGAGACAGCAGCTCCTGCACACGCTAAGACAGGCTGAAATGTCCGATTTGATCAGACACAAAGACCGGATTTTCCTCAGGAACGAGGTGCCCGGTTTTTTTTAATGCGTGCAAGGTCGAGTTTGGCAGATCCTTGTGCAGCCTCTCTCCTATTTGGATGGGAACGATTCGATCTTCCTCACCCCAAATGAGCAGCACGGGTGTCTCCATTTTCTTTAGGACATCCGAGGTCAAATCCCCTTCCCGGTGCCGAATCAAGCGGAAAATCCCTCGGAAAATTTGATCATCAGAAAAAGGCTTTAAATATCCGTCCACCATCTCTTGATCAATGATGGAATGATCATGTACAACAGCCGTTAAATTTTTCATGATGCCTTGCTTCAAGAGCTTTCTTTTAAGATAGAGATAAAAATAAGGAATATATGTGCTGTAAACAACTGATCTCTTTGATTTATTTAAATATCCTGAGCTGCACAAAAGGACCGCCTTTTCAAATAGGTCTGGCCGTTCAGATGTGGCATATAAAGCAATTTGGCCGCCCATCGAATGACCCACAAGAATCGCATGCTGAATCTGTAAGTAACCAGCTAGCTCGATAATGATCTTTGCCATGTTGCGATAGCTGTAAATAAACGTATTCGATTTCTCGGACTGTCCAAATGGCGGCAGATCGATCGCGATTAAATTGAAGTCTTGTTTCAGAAGCGGGATGAGCTTTCGATAGCTGAAGGTAGAAGAGAAAAGACCATGAATTAAGATCAATGTTTTCTTCCCCTGATTTGGATAGTGCTCGTAATAGATGTCTAAACCGAATTTACTTTTCATATAAGCTGGCTGAACAATGTCCATACTCATCACTCCGATACTTGATACTCTCTGTTAGGTGACTGTATTGTACCCTAAAAAGTGGATTTTAAGCTATGGTTAGCATCTTTTCCCTGCTTAGCATAATGGGAAAAACGTGCTATAATGTTCAGAAGATTTTTTAAAACTAGCTTTTTACAATCTGAGGTGTGAAATCAAATGAAACTAACAGAAAAAGAAACTGAAATATTAGAGATTTTAGATGAAAACAGCCGTGCCGATTTAAATACAATTGCAAAAATGGCAGGCGTGACAACAGAAGAAGCAGAAGCGATTATTCAAAAACTTGAAGATCAAAAAGTCATTATTGATTACTCAACCATGATTGACTGGCGTAAAGTAGATGGTCATGAAGGCGTCACAGCCATGATTGATGTCAAAGTGACACCAAAAAGAGGCGTCGGATTTGATGAAATTGCTGAACGTATTTATCGCTTTCAGGAAGTGGAGTCTGTCTATCTCATGTCAGGTGTTTACGATCTATCTGTTGTGATCCGCGGAAGATCTATGTCTGATATTGCCCGCTTCGTGTCTGAAAAATTATCTACACTTGATTCCGTTGTTTCAACAACTACCCACTTTATTTTGAAGAGATATAAACATGATGGGAAAGTGTTTGAAACAGGAGACGATGACAAAAGAATCGTGGTGTCACCTTAAATGAAAAAGTCTTATTTATCTGAAACGGTACAAAGCATTCAGCCGTCAGGTATTCGGAAATTCTTTGATTTGGCAGCCACAATGGAAGGGGTCATTTCCCTTGGTGTCGGCGAGCCAGATTTCGTGACAGCTTGGAATGTCAGAGAAGCAAGTATTATGTCATTAGAACAAGGGCTTACCTCTTATACGGCGAATGCAGGGTTATTATCTTTGCGAAAAGAATTGAGCAACTATTTATATAAGCGGTTTCACATTGACTACAGTCCTGAAGAAGAACTGATTATCACAGTTGGCGGAAGCCAGGCACTTGATTTGGCGTTTCGTGCGATTTTAAACAGCGGGGATGAAGTGATCATTCCAGAGCCTTGTTTCGTAGCATATGGGGCCCTTACGACACTTGCGGGCGGAGTACCTGTTTATTTAAGTACATCGGCTGAAAAAGATTTCAAAGCAGACTCTACGGATCTTCGCACGAAGCTGACGCCTAAGACAAAAGCGATCCTGCTTTGCTCACCGTCAAATCCAACTGGTTCTGTCTATTCAAAGGAAGAGCTTGAAGATATTGCTCAATTTGCAAAAGAGCATGACCTTCTCATTATCACAGATGAGATTTACGCAGAGCTGACGTACGATGAAGCTTTTACAAGCGTTGCGGCAATTCAAGATATGAAGGAAAGAACGATCCTCATTTCAGGCTTTTCAAAAGGGTTTGCTATGACTGGCTGGCGCTTAGGATATGTGGCAGCACCACCTGTACTGCGCGATGCCATGCTGAAAATACACCAATATTCTATGATGTGCGCGCCCTCAATGGCACAATATGCAGCAGAAGAAGCCTTGAAAAATGGGCTTGAAGATGTAGAGAAAATGAAGAAAAGCTACAGAAGGCGGCGAAATTTGTTTGTCGGCTCTTTGAATGAACTGGGGCTCACATGTCACCAGCCAAACGGCGCATTTTACGCTTTCCCGTCCATTAAAACGACGGGCATGACGTCAGAACAATTTGCTGAGGAGCTGCTCCTAAGTGAAAAAGTAGCCGTAGTCCCTGGTAATGTCTTCGGACCGAGTGGTGAAGGTCATATTCGTTGTTCATATGCTTCGTCTCTTGACCATCTTCAGGAATCACTTTCAAGAATCCAGCGCTTTTTGCAGGAACGACAAGTGAAAGAAGAAGCACCTGCCATCATCAAATAAAAAAAGGCATCAATCCATTAGGACTCATGCCTCTCAAATTAGGGGGGAATACTAGAAAGCATTCTTGTTTTCAGGTATTCCCCCTTTTGAACTGATCTAAACCCAATTAAAAAATATTTTGCGTAAAAGACCGTTCTGTGATATAGTTTTTAATTGCGTATAAACGAATATTAAAACATTTATTTAGGAGTTGTTATCATGGCGACAAAGTTTGAAGTAGGCAGTGTTTACACTGGTAAAGTAACAGGATTACAAGCGTATGGTGCGTTTGTTGCATTAGATGAAGAAACTCAAGGACTTGTGCATATTTCTGAAGTAACACATGGTTTCGTAAAAGACATCAACGAGCATCTTTCAATTGGTGACGAAGTTCAAGTGAAAGTTCTTTCTGTTGATGAAAAAGCTGGTAAAATCAGCCTTTCTATCCGTGCTACACAAGAAGCACCTGAAAGAAAAGAAAGCAAACCAAAGAAACAAAGACCACAGCAAGTGAAAGAAGAAGCTGCTACACCACAAGGTTTCAATACACTTAAAGATAAACTTGAAGAGTGGATTGAGCAATCTAACCGTAAAGATTTGATCAAGAAATAAAAAAAGCACCGCTTCAAACGGTGCCTTTGGCTGCCTCGTATAGGCGGCCTTTTTTATGTCTTTTTGTTTAGCGAACCTCTGGATTCGGCTCGTCACGGCGAACAGCTTCTTCGCTTGGCTTGAACAATAGACCAAGGTTAACAAGACCTGCAATTCCAACAAGACCATAAATAATACGTGATAATGCAGAGCCTTGTCCGCCAAAGATCGCTGCTACTAAGTCAAATTGAAAAAAGCCGATTAGTCCCCAGTTAATAGCACCGATAATCGTGAGCACGAGGGCAATACGCTGAATAGCACTCATCGTGATTCCTCCTTTCGCTACAGCATCAATACATTTATATTTTGCAGATTTTTAGCCAAACTATGCGTAAGAAAATGGATTAAAGCAAATTACTTTACTTTTGGAATGATTGAGGCGCATAATGTAGCGCGAGGAGGAGATCAAATGGATCGATTTACTTATTGGAACCCAACGAAATTAATATTTGGAAAGGGAGAAGTTTCAGCCCTTTCAGATGAACTCAAACACTACGGAAAAAACGTATTACTTGTATATGGTGGAGGCAGTATTAAACGAAACGGCCTTTATGACCAAGTTGTCAGCATCCTAAAAGAATCAGGAGCTGCAATCACTGAACTTGCTGGTGTTGAGCCAAACCCGCGCTTAACAACGGTAAGAAAAGGGGTTGAGCTTTGCAAAGAGAACAACGTTGACTTTATTTTGGCAGTTGGCGGCGGCAGTGTTATTGATGCAACGAAAGCGATCGCAGCCGGAGCCAAGTACGATGGAGATGCTTGGGATATCGTGACGCGTAAGCATGTCCCAATGGAAGCAATTCCGTTCGGTACGGTGTTAACCCTTGCTGCAACAGGTTCTGAAATGAACTCTGGATCAGTGATCACAAACTGGGAAACAAATGAGAAATATGGCTGGGGAAGTCCAGCAGTCTTCCCTAAATTCTCTATTCTTGATCCAGTGAACACGTTCACTGTGCCAAAAAACCATACGATTTATGGCATGGTTGATATGATGTCTCACGTGTTCGAACAATATTTCCATCACACGGAAAATACACCTTACCAAGACCGTATGTGTGAAGGGCTTCTTCGTACGGTCATTGAAACAGCTCCGAAGCTGATCAACGATCTTGAGAACTATGAGCTGCGTGAAACGATCTTATTCACTGGTACCATTGCGCTCAATGGTATGCTGTCAATGGGAGCACGCGGTGACTGGGCATCTCACAACATCGAGCATGCGGTATCTGCTATCTATGATATCCCTCATGCAGGCGGACTTGCGATCTTGTTCCCGAACTGGATGAAGCATGTCATTCAGGAAAACCCAGGCCGCTTTAAACAATTAGCGGTACGCGTATTCGATGTGGATCCTGCGGGCAAAACAGACGAAGAAGTAGGCTTAGAAGGAATCGACAAATTGTCAGCTTTCTGGACAAGTCTTGGCGCACCGAACCGTTTAGCGGACTATGATATCAACGATGAGAAAATTGATTTAATCGCAGATCGTGCAATGGCACGCGGTGAATTTGGTCAATTTAAAAAGCTAAACAAAGAAGATGTTCTAGCTATTTTGAATGCTTCTTTATAATCAAACAATGAAAAGATAATTGCTTTCGAGCAGTTATCTTTTTTGAGTTCGACGTGTACATATGTTAAAGTAGTCTTTCATGTTTTTGGATATATACGCTGTAAGGAGATGTATCAACAGATGGAAAATTTTATTTATTATAATCCAACGAAATTAATGTTTGGAAAAGGACAACTAGACGGACTAAAAAGCGAACTCGCTCGTTATGGAAAACGAGTGTTACTTGTATATGGTGGAGGCAGCATTAAGAAAAATGGTCTTTATGATAATGTGATCAGCGCGTTAAATGAAGCAGAAGCTGACGTATTTGAGCTGTCAGGTGTTGAACCAAACCCGCGCCTCACCACAGTGAAAAAAGGAATCGACATCTGCCAAAATGAAAAAATTGATTTCCTATTAGCTGTTGGCGGCGGCAGTGTGATCGACTGTACAAAAGCGATTGCAGCCGGAGCGGAATATGACGGAGATGTGTGGGACATTATCTCAAAGAAAACAACCGCTCAAAAAGCATTGCCGTTTGGCACAGTGCTCACACTTGCGGCAACTGGTTCAGAAATGAATCCAGACTCTGTCATCACAAACTGGGAAACAAATGAAAAATATGTGTGGGGCAGTTCAGTCACTCATCCTGCTTTTTCAATTTTAGACCCTGAGCATACTTATTCAGTGCCAGAAAACCAGACGGTGTACGGCATGGTCGATATGATGAGCCACGTCTTCGAGCAATACTTCCATAATGTGAAAAACACGCCTTTACAGGATCGAATGTGTTTTGCTGTTCTTCAAACAGTCATTGAGACAGCACCAAAACTGCTTGAAGACTTACAAAACTATGAGCACCGTGAAACGATCCTTTACGCAGGAACGATCGCTTTAAATGGAACGCTGCAAATGGGTTACTTTGGCGACTGGGCGTCCCATACGATTGAGCATGCAGTATCGGCTGTCTATGACATTCCGCATGCAGGCGGACTTGCGATCCTCTTCCCAAATTGGATGCGTCATACACTCGATCACAATGTGGATCGCTTTAAAAATCTAATGCTAAACATGTTTGACATCGAGACAGAGGGAAAATCTGATCGTGATATCGCATTAGAAGGAATCGACAAGCTGTCAGCCTTCTGGACAAGCCTCGGTGCACCAAGCCGTCTAGCAGATTATGACATTGGTGAAGATCAGCTGGACAAAATTGCCGACATTGCGGCGAAAGAAATGGAATACGGTGGTTTTGGTAACTTTATGAAACTTGATCGTGATGACATTCTTTCTATTTTGAAAGCTTCTTTATAATCCTTCGTGCCGTTTCTCTCTATGAGAAACGGCTTTTTGCTATGGGAGTGACGATCACTTGATTTCAATAGCTAGTTCCGCTAAAGTGAAAGGGATAGAACTAACGTAATGGAGGGCTTACAAGCGATGACACATATTCAATTTGACTACTCAAAAGCGTTACCTTTCTTTCAAGAGCATGAGCTTACATATTTAAAAGATTTTGTGAAGGTGGCCCATCATAATATTCATGAACAAACGGGTACAGGCAGTGATTATTTAGGCTGGGTTGACTTGCCGAAGCAATATGATCGCGAAGAATTTGCCCGCATTAAAAAAAGTGCAGATAAAATTAAGTCAGACTCTGATGTCTTACTTGTTGTCGGAATCGGCGGTTCATATCTCGGCGCACGTGCGGCGATTGAATTTTTGAACCACTCTTTCTATAACACGCTGCCAAAAGGCAAACGCAAGACGCCGCAAATCATCTTTATTGGAAACAACATCAGTTCTTCTTATTTAACTGATGTGATGGATCTATTGGAAGATGCAGATTTCTCTATTAACGTCATTTCAAAATCTGGTACAACAACAGAGCCAGCGATTGCGTTCCGCATCTTTAAAAAGCTCCTCATTGAAAAATACGGTGCCGAAGAAGCGAAAAAACGTATTTATGCAACAACGGACAAGGCACGCGGTGCATTGAAAACATTAGCAACAGAAGAAGGCTACGAATCATTTATCATCCCTGATGATGTAGGTGGACGTTATTCAGTCTTAACAGCAGTGGGTCTATTGCCAATCGCTGTGAGCGGTGCAGACATTGATCAGATGATGGAAGGTGCGGCAAAAGCAAGCGAAGACTTCGCTTCATCTGAGCTTTCTGAGAATGCGGCATACCAATATGCTGTCGTCCGTAATGTCCTTTACAATAAAGGCAGAACGATTGAAATGCTGATTAACTATGAGCCAGGATTGCAATACTTTGCAGAATGGTGGAAACAATTATTCGGTGAAAGTGAAGGGAAAGATGAAAAAGGAATCTACCCTTCATCTGCGAACTTCTCAACAGATCTTCATTCACTTGGTCAATATGTTCAAGAAGGAAGAAGAGACTTGTTTGAAACAATCGTTAATGTAGACAAGCCTCGTCATGAGCTTGTCATCGAAGCAGAAGAACAAGACCTTGATGGCTTGAACTATCTAGCAGGAAAAACGGTTGATTTCGTTAATAAAAAAGCATTTGAAGGAACGATGCTTGCTCATACAGATGGAAAAGTACCGAATTTGATCGTTACAATTCCTGAGATGGATGCTTATACATTCGGATATCTCGTTTACTTCTTTGAGAAAGCATGCGCGATGTCTGGATATCTACTAGGCGTCAATCCATTTGACCAGCCTGGCGTAGAAGCTTATAAAGTGAATATGTTTGCTTTATTAGGAAAACCAGGCTTCGAAGAGAAAAAAGCCGAGCTTGAAAGCCGCCTGAAACAATCGTAAGAATGAAAAGCACACCTTTCAGCGTGATAGAAAACCTTTGAAGTCTAGGAAGGGCGAGCACTGGCGCGGAGCGAATTTAACATTCGTGAGCACCAAGCGCGCAGACCTGACAACGAATGCAAGGGTTTGTCTACACGCTGAGCACACCTTTGAAGGGTGTGCCTTTTTTATTTTCGCACGGTTCCTGTGCAAGCCTCCTTACGCTCTGTACATAGAATAATGAGTAGAGGAGGGTGAAACATGAGAACGAATCATATTTACATTCACGATATTTCTGGCCAGGCAATCGTCAACTTTGGCAATGTCGGACGCATTTGTCCTATGAGTGCTACGAAGGAAACATCAGGGTCCGGCAGTGCGAACGAGACGAATCAATCATCCAATCAAAGCTTATTTGATGCCACTTTTTCAAACAATGTACAAATCACGAGAGATAGATGTATGAATTCCTCTCTTTAACGAAACCTATTAGACAAAAAGGAGGGTTTCGTATGATTCATGTACCATCCAGGCTGACTGGTGAAAGCTTTTCACTTTACCATTTAGAAGAGACGATGAAGCCGCTCGGCTATGTCATTAATGGTAACTGGGATTACGATCACGGATACTTTGATTATAAAATTGATAATCGTGATGGCTATACCTTTCTCAGAGTTCCTTTTACAGCCGAAAAGGGCCAGCTGGATCAGCCAGGCGTTGTGGTGAAACTGGGAGATCCATTTCTCTTAAAGCATGTCTATCAAGATAAGTTAGATGATCATGCGATGGTTGGAAATGTGGGAGCATCCTTTAACCAATTCCAAGAACCAAAAGAGAAAGATGGAGATGTATCAAAAGCTTATACTGAGATTGGCTTTTCGCTCGTCAAGGAATTAGAAGACGCACTGCTTTAAAGGCTGATCAGTTCATCCTCAGGATGAAGCTCATAATCAAAGGGAGGATTCATCATGGGTCCTTCTTTTTTTTGTACACCGACAATGATCACATGATGCTCTAAAAAATGATGGAGCGCTGTTAAGAATGTTTCTCCGGCTAACGAAGCTGGAACCGGTATGATGGTGATCTGTTTATGCAAGGTCATATGACGTTTTTTCTTTAACGCTTTGAACTGTTCCTTTAAAAGAAAATGCTCGACCATTAAATGATTGACTGCATCAGAGGTATGAATGACTTGATTGGCGCCAGCCCGCTCGGCATTTTTCACGTAACGATCTGTTAAAATTTCAATTAAACAGTAGAGTGAAGGGTTTAATCCTTTTGCTGCAAGTAATGTTAAAACACTCTGCATATCAGCTGTCACTTCATTCTCGTGCTGATCTGCGGTAATCATCAGTGCATCTGCACCTGAAATATTGGCTTTACGAAGTGTGCCATCTTCGGTGCCATGCCCTTTAATAAAATGAACATTCTCTAGAAGCGGCCCTTCCTTCAAGGAATCATCAATTAGAACAATCGGCATAGCTGGATCAATCGTTTGAAACGATTGAAGCAGTTTGTTCGTTTTTTCATTCCAGCCGACGATAATGAGATGTCCTTTTCCTTTAAACGCGACCTTCCCTTCTACATAATGGTGCTGCTTGCTGAACACAGCGGCAGCGAGTGTGGCAAAATAAGCCGTGACAAAGCTTGCCCCGATCAGAATCAGCGCCATACCTGCGATTTGCCCGGGCATGGTTTGCGGCACAAAATCACCGTAGCCGACCGTCGCGACTGTAATGAGAGCCCACCAGATCCCATCAAAGATCGTATGATACTGCTTCGGTTCAAGCAAGACGATTAATTGTCCAAAAAAAAGAAGCAAGAAACAGATGATGATGGCAATGCGAATATACAGTGGCCACCTTAGCCAAGCGATAAAGATACGGTTTGATTTCATCGGACTCTTCCTTTCAGGAGACTGCTAATGTCAGTATGCCCGATTGAGGAAACATTTTTTCATCTTCGTCATGTAGATCCCATATCTTAAAATAAGAGAGAAGAAGGAGGGAATGCGAATGTCGTTCGTTCAAAAGACCGTACTTCTTTTTATCGGCGCTCACTTTTTATCATCAGCTATGATCTTACTTGTGTTTGACTTAAATGCGGTGAATCATTTTATGAATGATTTTTCATGGCTGCACTTTTTTCAAAACCTATACGGAACGGTGACCTTTTATACAGCATGCTTAGGTGTGTTCTTCTTTTTCATTGGCGTAGTGATCCCCCTTAAAAAGACCTAGTGCTTTTTTCTGTACACGTTACATAAAAGTCATTAAAATTGTAAATAAATATATAAAATAAAAAGGAAGCTGATGAGCATGCTGTTTTTTTATTTTTTAACTTTTGCCGCATTGGGATTATCATTTTGGGCACAATTTAAAGTAAAGAATAATTTTGAAAAGTATTCAAAGGTTGAAGCATCCAGTATGAAAACAGGTGCGGAAACCGCTCGACATATTTTAGATCGCAACGGGTTATACGACGTGCCTGTTGAACCGGTAAGAGGAACTTTGACTGATCATTACGACCCGACGCAGCGTGTGGTTCGCTTATCTGAACCTGTGTACTACGGCCACTCCATTTCAGCCATTTCAGTCGCATCACACGAGGTTGGACATGCCTTGCAGCATCAGGAATCCTATGGTGCGCTTGTCTTGAGACATAAGATCTTTCCTGTCGTGAACTTTGCATCTGGTGTTGCCCCGCTTCTTTTCCTTGGTGGAATCTTACTTGGCAGCCTTAACTTAATCGGGCTTGGGATCATTTTGTTCTCAGCGGCTGTGTTCTTTCAGCTTGTGACATTGCCTGTCGAGTTTAATGCAAGTTCTCGTGCGAAAGATATCATTGTTTCAGAAGGAATCATTAGAAGCAGTGAAGAAAGAGGCGTGAACAAGGTGTTAAATGCTGCCGCTCTTACGTACGTCGCAGCAGCCCTTGTCTCCTTGTTTGAATTGCTCCGTTTTGTAATGATCTTCCTAAATGGCCGTAATGATTAATTGATGCCAGAGGAGGTGAGCCCTTACCGTTGTTAGGTAAGGGTTTTTTTGTATATTTTAAACGTATTTTTAGTCATATTACTCATTGCTGCGACAGCGTTTTTTGTTGTCACTGAATTTGCGATTGTGAAAATTAGAGGCTCTAAAATCAATCAGCTGATTGAAAGCGGTGATAAGAGAGCCATTCACGTACAAAAGCTCATATCAAATCTCGATGAATATTTATCCGCCTGTCAACTCGGTATTACCATTACCGCTTTAGGCTTAGGGTGGCTGGGCGAGCCGACGGTGGAGCATTTTCTGCATCCACTGTTTGAGGAGTTGGGGCTTCATTCCGCATTAACCGACATCCTATCGTTTATCATCGCATTTGTGATCATTACGTTTTTACATGTCGTTGTGGGAGAACTGGCGCCTAAAACGATTGCCATTCAAAAGGCAGAGGCGGTCAGCCTTGTGACAGCAAAGCCACTCATCTTTTTCTATAGAGTCATGTACCCGTTTATTAAAGCATTAAATGGATCTGCGCGAGGCATTGTGAAATTATTCGGTTTTCATTCTGTCAAAGAACATGAAGTGGCGATCAGTGAGGAAGAATTGCGTCTCATTTTATCTGAAAGCTATGAAAAGGGTGAGATTAACCAGTCTGAGTACAAATATGTGAATAAAATTTTTGAATTTGATAACCGAGTGGCGAGAGAGATCATGATTCCTCGTACAGAAATTTCAGCCATAGAGATTGAACAGACGCTTGAAGATGTGACGCATTATATGCTGAACGAAAGATACACACGCTACCCCGTCATTAAAGAAGACAAAGATCATGTGATTGGTGTCATCAATAGCAAAGATGTGTTTAAGGCGAGCTTCCTGAATCAAGATGTGACGATTGAAGACTTAATGCGTCCAGTGATTCGGGTGATTGAAAGTACTCCTGTTCAAGAATTGCTCATTTTGATGCAAAAGGAGCGAATTCATATGTCTGTGCTCGTAGACGAATATGGAGGAACAGCCGGGCTTGTTACAGTAGAGGACATATTAGAGGAAATCGTGGGCGAAATTCGAGATGAATATGATCAGGATGAAACACCTCATATCGTCAAAAAAGGTGACTTCCACTATGTAATGGATGGGAAAGCCTTGATTGATGAAGTAAATGATTTATTGGATTTAGCCATTGAGAATGATGATGTTGATACAATTGCTGGCTGGATGATGACACATAAATTTGATATTGAGATTGGAGATACGATTGAAGCAGAAGGCTGTGAATTTACCATCATAGATGCAGAAGACCATCATATTCGGACCATTGACATCAAAAAGGTCCACTTTTCCTAAAAACCTCGTAACACTTGACGAGGTTTTTTTACTTGGTAAACTTTAGGTGAGATAATGCCTTCTACCGATAAACAGTGATTGACTTCACATAAAAAGGGTATGGTTTGATAGAAATCACAAAAAGGAGCCTCTCATATGAAAAAAATTAATGTACAAACAAATAGACGCGATGAGATGATCGACGTGACGAATGAGGTCCATCAATATATCAAGGAAACAGGTATTCAAAACGGAACCGTCATTGTCTACTGTCCTCATACGACAGCAGGGATGACCATTAATGAAAATGCGGACCCAGATGTGAAACGAGATATGCTCCGCCGGCTTGACGAAGTCTTTCCGTGGGAACATCCGAAGGACCGCCATATGGAAGGAAATACAGCCGCACATATGAAAGCAAGCTTTATGGGTGCTACGCAGCATATTCTCATTAATCATGGTGATCCTGTCCTTGGCACATGGCAGGGAATTTATTTCTGTGAGTTTGACGGGCCGAGACATCGCCATTTTTATATACAGGTATCATCAAACGAGTAAGAGATGGGGGAAATAAATGGGGGATATCACGAAATTACTGCAAATCAAATATGGTATTATTCAAGCGCCAATGGCAGGAGGTGCCGTGACACCTCAGCTGGCAGCCGCTGTTTCGCAATGCGGAGGACTTGGCAGTTTGGCAAGTGGATATGTGCAACCTGACCATTTGAGGCAGCAGATCAGACAGGTCAAACAACTGACAACTCGCCTGTTTCAGGTCAATGTATTTGTACCAGAGCCAATTCCTGAAGTCAAAAAAGAGGATGTGGCATTTTGGGAGAAGAGACTGCCAGCACGACCAGTAGCCGATAGACTGCCGAGCGAAGAGGAATTGTGGAATGATTTTGAACAGAAAATCAACATTCTTTTGGATGAGGACGTACCGGTCGTTTCCTTTACCTTCGCTTGTCCAAACGAACAAACGATACATCGCTTAAAACAAAAGGGGATCTTTTTAATTGGAACCGCCACAACAAAAGAGGAAGCACTGCTTTTAGAGGAAAAGGGGATGGATGCCATTGTTCTGCAAGGAAGTGAAGCAGGGGGTCACCGAGGTACCTTTTTACCTGCAAAAGGAGATGCCCTGATGGGACTCTTTAGCCTGATCTCTGACGTCAAGCCGCTCTGTCATGTGCCATTGATCGCCGCAGGCGGGATTACAGATCGAGCAGGTGTGGAAGCCGCTCTAGCACTTGGAGCGGATGCGGTGCAAATCGGCACACGATTTTTAGCCAGTCAGGAAAGTGCTGCGGCAGACATATACAAAAAGGCGATTTTACAGGCAGCAAGCAGTGAAACAAAGATCACGAAGCTTTTTTCTGGAAAAAGAGCAAGAGGTATTGTGAATCAGTGGATGGAGGAAGAAAGACAGAATGAAGATAGGGTTCTTCCTTATCCGGTTCAGCATGTATGGACGACACCGATGCGAAAAGCAGCTGCGGCGGCGGGAAACCCTGATCAAATGGCTCTTTGGGCAGGACAGGGCGTTGGCCGTATTCACTCGATTTTAACCGTTGAGGAGATCATGTATGAACTGACGCACATATAAAATCATGTTGGGTGGTGTGAAAGGGTGGACATCTTAAAACATTCATACCGAAAAAAAGGCCAAATTGAATTTTGGTTTGATGAATTTCCGCACTCTCCTGCCGTCCTTACGCCCATTCGTCATTACTATTTTGTTCGTTATGTAAAATGGAGCCGGCACGATCCGCCGGTCACAAGAAAAGACTTAGAAAAAATGGAGCTCCTTGCGAACACGATGCTTGGCACGCTGCAAGATTATCGAAAGCGCAAGGCATATAAAAGCCCCTTGTCATAACCACTAGACAAGAGGCTTTTTTTAGCTGCCGAACATTTGCCTGAGATAAATCACATCCATCCGGGTGGTCTGCGGCAATAGATAAGCAGATTGAACAGCACCTGGCCGCCTTCTCTTATTCAATTTGTCGATAATTTCTGCCGCTGTTAAAATCCCAAGTCCATGTCCGTAATATTGATCTTCTCCTAAGTAAATCACATTTTCCCCGCGCCACTGTGACTGCTGATAGCTAAATTCTGGATTCTCGAAATATAAGCAATCCCCATAGATAAAGTCATTCCCGCGCTCTGTATAAATCGACAATGTATCATAATGCCAGTCATACAGAGTTAGACTGCGAAGCCTTCGGTTAAACTTCTCGTCTCCTACCGTTTGCAAGACGCCCATATAAAACACGATGACAATGGCGGTGGCACATTCAAATGCATATTGTGAGCCATTTTCAAAAATGTCTTTAATGCCTCTAGATGGTTCGACTTGATAGCGCAGCTCTAGTGCTCCTGCTTCAGATACGCGCCAAAAGGCGTCATTTGCACGAGACTTTTGAAAGATGGCAAATGAGGCACCACTTTTATGCAAATCTCTTGCAGCATTCATAATGTTCGATCTCAATGTAACCTCAAATAACAAATCAGATGCTTGCCTATAGCGGAACGTATCATTTGAGGCTTGTAACTGCATCAAAATGATCCGCTTTTGTCCCTCTAGCTGAAATGAAGCCAGCTGCTCATTTGTCACTGGCTGTCCTGAAAGGATAATCATATGAAAAGCGCCCCCTTTTGTATTAGCGTATGCAGGGTGCTTGGGCAAGGAATCAATTTGTGTAAATAAACAAAAAAGCATCCTTTTTATTTGAAAAACATGAAAATAATATGAAGCTGTCCGATATATAACATATCGTTTAAAAGGAGGAAAAACATGAAAAATGCAATAAAATGGTTGAAAAAACCATCGATTTCTAAGAGACTGATTATTTCATTCACTCTCGTCCTTGTCTTGCCAATTATTACACTCAGTACGATTTCATATCAGATTGCCAAAGAAGAATTAGATCATGAAATCATGTACGGAGCAAAAGCAAGAGTCAATGAACTGAATGACATGATCCAGCAAAAGCTGATGAATAAGGAAAACGCAGTAAAACTCTTTACTGAAACAGCTACTGCTGCAGACTTTAAAAAGAACAACCAGGACAAGCTGTATGAGCATTTTGAGATATACAGCAAAATCAATGAAGATGATGTGGTTGGGTTTTATGCAGCAAGTAAAAAGCGTGACTTCATTCAGTTTCCTAAAGTAGATATGCCAAAAGGCTATGATCCAACAACGCGCGATTGGTATCAACTAGCTATGCAGGATGAGAGTGGTAATCCAGTTGTCACCAATCCATACATTTCTGCCACAACAAACGGCATGGTTGTCACGATTGCCCAGCGCCTGAAGGATGGGGCGGGAGTGATCGGAATCGACATTGATGTACAAGACATTGTCGATAAAATAAAAGAGATTAAAATTGGACGAGAAGGATACCCAATTATTGCGAATAAAAACAAGCAAATTGTGGCCCATCTAGAAGAAAAATCAGGATCTAAGGTTACTGAAAATATTTCATCAATCCTTTACAGCGGAAAAGAAGGAACATCAACTTATGAGAATAAAGGAGAACAAAAACGCCTCGTTTTTGTGACAAATGATTTAACAGGTTGGAAAATTGCTGGAACGATGTTTGTATCAGAAACAGAAGAAGCAGCACAGCCAGTTTGGAATTCTGCCATTATTCTTTTAATTTCTTCCTTTATCCTTGGCGGTATTGCGATCTTCTTTATCGTTCGCTCCATCACAATTGGACTTCGAAAGCTTGTTGATTTCTCAGAAAAGGTGAGTGATGGTGATTTAACCGAAACCCTTGAAACCAAATCGAAGGATGAAATTGGAGATCTCACAAGAAGCTTTAGCAAAATGAGTGAATCCCTTCGTGACGTCATTCGAGCGGTACAGCAATCTGTCGACAATGTGGCTTCCGCTTCCGAGGAGCTGACGGCAAGTGCCAGCCAAACAAGTCAAGCAACTGAGCATATCACGATGTCGATTGAACAATTTTCAAATGGAAATGAAGCACAAAACGAGAAAGTCGAATCTAGTACGAATCAGCTTGTGGCAATGAATGAAGGATTACAAGGCATGTCACAAACGTCATCAGAAGTGGCTACTGTCTCACTTCAATCGACAGAGGCAGCTGGTCAAGGCGGCCGAATAGTTGAAAGCACAGCGAGCCAAATGAAACATATTGATACATCTGTACAAGAAGCAGAACAAGTCATGAAGCAATTAGAATATAAGTCTAAAGATATTACGAGCATTTTAAATGTCATTAACGGCATTGCAGATCAAACGAATCTTCTTGCGTTAAATGCAGCCATCGAAGCAGCAAGAGCAGGCGAATCAGGACGCGGCTTCTCTGTCGTGGCAGAAGAAGTGAGAAAATTGGCTGTCCAATCGGCAGACTCAGCGAAAGAAATAGAAAAGCTCATTCAAGAAATTGTGTTAGAAATTGCTAAATCTCAAGATATGTTCAAAACGGTCAATCGAGAAGTACATGCAGGACTTGGTATGACAGAAGAAGCAAAAGAAAGCTTCCAGAACATTTATGAGGCGGCAGAAGGAATGTCGAAAAAACTGACGCAATTAAACGATACAGCCATTGATCTATCGAGCGGTTCGAAGCTAGTTTCACAAGCTATGCAGGAGATGCGTCAAGTCTCTAGAGAAAGTGCTGCAAACATTCAGGACATTGCGGCTTCTGCTGAAGAGCAACTGGCATCTATGGAAGAAATATCATCTTCTTCAGTGACACTTTCTAACATGGCAGAGGAACTAAAAGAGCTCACAAGTCAATTTAAAATTGATTAAATAATGATGAAAAAATACCCAGAATTGTCTGGGTATTTTTTTTATATTTTAAACATCGTTTTCAGCCTGTAAAAATAAACCTTTCATCCGATAATAACTTTAGAGAAGTAAAGGGGGAAAGAGAAAATGGGGAAAATGATTCAATGGTTAAAAAAACCATCCATTTCAAAAAAATTAATTATTGCCTTTTTGGTAGTCCTTATCCTGCCAACCACTGCACTGACAATTAGTGCGTTTTTTACATCAAAGACAGAGCTAGACAAACAGATTATGGGCAGTGCGATGAGTCAAGTCAATGCATTTGATACTTTAATCAATGAGAATATAGGAAACAAAGCAGATGCTGTGGCTCTGTTTACAGACTCACTCAAAGCGTCTAATCTTCAAGAAAAAAATAGAAATGCGACCATCAAAGAATTGCAGCAATTTGGAAAAATTAATGAAAAAGATGTTTCTGCTATCTATGCAGGCTCCGAAAAGGGATTGTTTATGCAATATCCAGTTCAAAAGATGCCTGATGGCTACGATCCAAGAGAGCGTCCATGGTATCAAGAAGCGCTCAATGCAGAGAACGGTAAACAAGTCATCACAAAACCATACGTAGCAGCCTCCACAGGCAAAATGGTCATCACGATTACTCAAAAAATGAAAGATGGGTCAGGTGTTATTGGACTTGATATGGAAATTGACACCCTGATTCAAAAGTTAAAAGAAATCAAAATTGGGCAAAAAGGCTATGCCTTCATCATGGAGAAAGATAAAACAGTTTTAGCAGATCCGACCCAAAAGCCAGGAAGTCAGGTCAATGAGAATCTAGCAAATATTATTTATCAAAACAAAGAAGGAAACGGCAGCTACACACTCAAAGGAATAGATAAAAAGGTTGCGTATGTGACCAACGAATTAACCGGCTGGAAAATCGGTGGAACGATGCTCGTATCAGAAGTAGAAGATGCAGCAAAGCCCGTTTTCAATACAGCCCTTATTGTGTTCAGTGTGACACTTATCGTAGCAGGTACCCTCATCTTCTTTATCGTCCGCTCTATATCTAAAAGATTATCCAACCTTGCCCGCTTCTCGAAAAAAGTCAGCGAAGGTGATTTGCGCGATAAGCTTCAGATCCAATCAGATGACGAAATTGGCCAAGTTGGGAAAGGCTTTAATACAATGATTGACTCATTAAGAACCCTCATTGGTGCCGTCCAAACCTCAGTCGAAAATGTCGCTTCTTCATCAGAAGAACTGACCGCCAGCGCAGGGCAAACAAGTAAAGCAACAGAGCATATTACACTAGCCATTGAACAATTTTCCAATGGAAATGAAAGTCAAAATGACAAAGTCGAATCCAGCTCAGAAGAGTTAGATGAAATGAACCGTGGCCTTCAGCACATGAATGAGTCGGCTGAATCCATTACTGCTTCATCGATCAAATCAACAGATATCGCAGGGGAAGGCGGACAGCTTGTCGAAAAAACCGCTTCTCAAATGAATGTCATTGATCAGTCCGTGAAAAAAGCAGAGAATGTCATCAGCGCTCTTGAAAGTAAATCAAAAGACATTACACAAATTCTAGGTGTCATCAATGGTATCGCCGACCAAACGAATCTACTTGCGCTAAATGCAGCAATTGAGGCAGCAAGAGCTGGGGAATCTGGCAGAGGCTTCTCCGTTGTAGCAGAAGAAGTAAGAAAACTGGCTGTTCAATCAGCCAATTCGGCGAAAGAAATCGAGAATTTGATTAAAGAAATCGTTCAAGACATCGATGTATCACAGGAAGTATTCACTGCAGTGAATCGAGAAGTTCAATCAGGCCTAAGCTTCACTGAACAAACAAGAGTCAGCTTCCACAATATTTTCGAAATGACAAAGGAAATTTCTGACCAGCTTCAAACCATGAATCAAACAGTTGTCCAGCTTTCAAATGGCTCTGCACATGTGTCAGAGGCTGTCCGTGAGATTGCAGACGTCTCACGTGAAAGCTCCGCAAACATTCAAGACATTGCGGCTTCAGCGGAAGAACAGCTCGCATCTATGGAAGAAATCAGCTCCTCCTCTGCTACGCTTTCATCAATGGCAGAAGAATTGCGTGATTTGATCAGCAAATTTAAAGTCGAATAGACAAAAAGAAAAGAGCCCTTCAGTTAAAGGGCTCTTTTTCAATCGAATAAATCAAAAGAAATAGGTAAATTTACTCATTTTAATTAGATTTCGAACATTACCCCTTGAAAAATAATTCATATTACCTAAGAATAGAAGGGAAATACCACAAATCATAATTCAAAAGGAGTAGAGTCATGAAAAAAATCAACTTTTTTAAGCATTTTACAATGTCCAAGAAATTAATTACTGCATTCTTAGCGATTCTCCTAGTGCCAATTCTCGTATTGGCAGCATTTTCTTATGAAGTGGCATCAAAGTCTCTCAATAATGAGATTATGTCTAGTGCTGCAAATGGTGTTCAGCAATTAAACGAACTCATTAATAAAGATGTACAGCCTAAAATTGATATCGTTTCTTATTTATCGAAATCGGTGAAAAAGAGTGAATTGACTTCTAAAAATAAGGATTTACTCAAGGTGAAATTAAAGCAATTATCGGAAACAGACGAAGATGTTGTGGAAGTATTCATTGCAGATCAAAATGGTAAACTAACCGAATATTCCGAGATTCATAAAGGTAGTGAAGCGAGTGCAAAAAACGAACCGTGGTTTCAACAATCGATGAGAGATGAGAAACTCATCATTTCAGATCCTTTTGCCGACAAGTCATCAGATGACCTGCTCATCAGAATATCAGAACAGCTAGCAGATGGTTCTGGTGTGATTGGAATCAATGTGCGCTTGAACACGATCGTGAAAGATACAAACAGCATCAAAATAGGCAAAGAAGGCTATGCGTTTGTCGCGACTTCAGATCAGCATTATATTGCCCATAAAACAGACAAGCCTGGGGCGAAATTGACAGGTGATTTCATCACGAAATTGTATGCTAAAAAACAAGGCAGTTTCAAATATGAATACAATGGACAGCCGAAGCAAATGTTCTTTGACACAAATGAAGCAACAGGCTGGAAGCTTGCTGGAACCATGTATGTGGACGAAGTCAAAGAAGCTGCACAGCCAGTGCTCGACTTAACAATGATCATACTGGCAGTTGCGATTGCCATAGGCGGAATCGCGATTTATTTTATTATTAAATCGATCCGAAAGCCACTGATAGCGCTCTCTGAATCGGCTGAGAAAATCAGTCAGGGTGATCTGACCCAGCACATTGAAGTTCGTACGCACGATGAAATCGGCAAGCTTGCGCAGAGCTTTAACGAGATGTCAGCTAAGCTGAAACAAGTCATTCAAGCTGTTCAAAATTCCATCGAAAATGTGGCCGCCTCTTCTGAAGAATTAACAGCAAGTGCGGGACAGACCGCTCAAGCGACTGAGCATATCACATCATCTATTGAACAGTTCTCAAACAGCAATGAACATCAAAATGATATGATCGAAAAAAGCTCAGTCCAGTTGAACGAAATGGATCGCAGCTTATCCCATATGGTCGATACGACCTCTCATATGATGGAATCGTCGATTGATTCAAGCAAAACGGCTCAGGCCGGTGGAGAGCTTGTTCAAAAAACAGCAGGGCAAATGCAAACCATCGAGCAGGCAGTGAAAGAAGCAGAGCTTGTGATTCAAGGCTTAGAGCAGAAATCAAAAGATATTACGAACATTCTGGGTGTCATTAACGGCATTGCCGACCAGACCAATCTCCTAGCTTTAAATGCTGCGATAGAAGCCGCTCGGGCAGGAGAAGCAGGCAGAGGTTTCTCTGTTGTTGCAGAAGAAGTTCGTAAGCTGGCAGAGCAATCCGGAAGCTCTTCAAAGGAAATTGAAAGCTTGACGAACGAGATTGTAGAGGAAATTAAAAAATCACAGAACATGTTTAAACAAGTAGCAGGTGAAGTACAATCTGGATTAAACATTACAGATGAAACGAAAATCAGCTTTGAGAAAATTACCGATAAAACATCAGAAATGACAGAACAAATGAAACAAATGAACGGAACGGCTAAAGAACTCTCGCATGGCTCAAATGATATTTCACATGCGGTGAATCAAATTAAAGAGCTTTCACGAGAAAGCTCCGCAGGCTTCCAAGATATCGCAGCATCCGCAGAAGAACAGCTGGCATCTATGGAAGAGATCAGTTCCTCCTCTGCTACGTTATCTCAGATGGCAGAAGAGCTAAGAGAGCTCATTAAACAATTTAAAATATAAGAATATAGGGAAGCACCTGACGTTTTGGCGTCAGGTGTTTTTTCCATTCAATACATATAATTTGGGTATTTTGGTCTTATTTAGACTTTAATAAGTTAAAAAAGTAAAGAACATAGTAGTACTTCCGATATATATACTATCTTACGAAAAGGAGTTTTCTTTTTTATGAAATTCATACAGTATTTCAGGAAGCCATCTATTTCAAAAAAGCTCGTATTCTCTTTCTTATTTATTCTCTTATGCCCAATCATTGTGTTGGCATTCTCTTCATATCATACGGCGAGTACTTCTTTGAATGATCAAATTATGCAAAGTGCAAAGGAGAACGTCGAGCAGCTAGATAAAAATATTACGAAGGTTGTGAAAGTGAAAACAGACGCAGCCGATTTCTTTAGCAAATGGATCACGGAGAAAAAGCTTAAGCAAAAAGGCACGACAGATATTCAAGGACGGTTTGAGCAGTTCATGAGTATGAATGATGACACAGAAGGCATTTTTGTCGCTTCAAGTGATGGCAAAGTGTTTTCAAGATATCCTAATAAAAAAATGCCTGCTGACTATGTCGCAACGGAGCGGGATTGGTATAAAGACGGCTGGGAGAAAAACGGAGAGCTGTCTGTTTCAGCACCGTATCCAACAGCTTCTACAGGTACGCTTGTGGTCACCATCTCTAAAAAGTTAGAAGACGGATCAGGAGTCATTGCAATGAACCTAGACATTGCGAATCTAGTAAAAGAATCAAATAGCATAAACATTGGGAAACAAGGCTATGCCTTTATCGGAAGTCCGGATCGTACCTTTGTTGCCCATCCTACGAAAAAAGCGGGAACAAAATTATCTGGTGAATGGCTAGAAAAGCTTTATTCACAAGATGAAGGTTCTATGAGTTATATGTTTGAAGGAAAAGAAAAGCAAATGGAATTCACCACAAACAAAGCGACTGGCTGGAAAATTGTCGGTACGATGTTTGTGACAGAAGTAGAAGAAGCTGCACAGCCAGTCTTTAACATGGCCGCTATCATTTTAGCTGGCGCGCTCATCATTGGCGGGATTCTGATCTTCTTGATCATCCGTTCCATTACAAAACCACTATCTATACTTGTCTCTTCTTCAAAGAAAATCAGTGAGGGAGATTTAACAGAAAAAATTGATGTCCGGTCAAAAGATGAAATTGGACAGCTAGGCACAAGCTTTAATGAAATGAGTGAATCATTAAGAGATGTCATCCAAGCTGTACAAACATCTGTAGAAAACGTGGCTTCTTCATCTGAAGAACTGACAGCAAGCGCAGGTCAAACAACAAAAGCAACCGAACATATTACATCATCTATTGAAACATTCTCAAACGGCAACGAAAATCAAAGCGAAATGGTGGAGCAAAGTGCGGCTCATTTAAAACAAATGAATGAAGGTCTGAACGAGGTCGCAGAAACATCTGATGTCATCGCAGCATCATCTATTCAATCAAGAACAGTCGCGGAATCAGGCGGGCAGCTTGTGGAGCAAACCGTTGGCCAAATGAAGACGATCGACCATTCAGTGAAAGAAGCTGAAGGGGTGATCAACGGGCTAGAGCATAAATCAAAAGACATCACAAACATCCTAGGCGTGATTAACGGCATTGCGGATCAAACGAATTTACTTGCACTCAATGCAGCTATTGAAGCAGCACGTGCAGGTGAGTCAGGCAGAGGCTTCTCTGTTGTCGCAGAGGAAGTACGTAAACTTGCAGTTCAATCATCAGATTCAGCAAAAGAGATTGAAAAGCTTGTGAAAGAAATTGTATCTGAAATCGAAACATCTCAAAATATGTTCAAATCAGTGAATGAAGAAGTGAAGAATGGTCTTTCCATTACAGATCAAACGAAAGAAAGCTTCTCACAAATTAATCAGCAAACAGCGGAAATCGCTACAAGAATGAATGAAATGAATACAACAGTACGCGAGCTTTCAAAAGGATCTGAGCAAATTTCTAAAGCAGTGAATGAAATTGCAGATGTATCACGAGAGAGTTCAGCAAGTATCCAAGATATCGCTGCATCTGCTGAAGAGCAGCTTGCTTCTATGGAAGAGATTAGTTCTTCCTCTACGACTCTTTCCCAAATGGCGGAAGAATTACGTGATTTAATTAAAAAATTCAAGATCAGTGAATAAGATCAAGTGGTTCTCCTCAAGGGGAACCGCTTTTCTTTTTAAGCGGTCATCTCGTACAATAGAGGAAATTGAAAGAATAGGAGAGATGTTATGCGTTTATCAAATAAGAAGGTCATTGCGTTTGTCAGTGATGATTTTGAAGATTTAGAGCTATGGTATCCGGTTCTGCGTTTAAGAGAGGAGGGCGCAACCGTCCATCTCGTAGGAGAAAAAGCAGATCATGAGTACCTCGGCAAGTATGGTGTGCCTGCCGTATCCGATGCAGATTTTTATTCCATTCAAGCGGATGAATATGATGCTGTGCTCGTCCCAGGCGGATGGGCGCCCGATAAACTGCGTCGTTATCCAGAAGTATTAGACATTGTCCGTACGTTTGATGAAAAGGCGAAACCAATCGGACAAATTTGCCATGCTGGCTGGGTGCTCATTTCAGCAGGCATCCTGCAAGGCAAAAAAGTAACGAGCACACCTGGTATTAAAGATGATATGACAAATGCTGGAGCAGACTGGTTTGATGAAGCAGTCGTCACAGATGGTCATCTCGTCTCGAGCAGACGTCCACCGGATCTTCCTCCCTATGTGAAAGCATTTGCGGATGTATTAGCGGCAACATAAACTATTGATCCAAAATAAAAAAAGGGCGAATTTGCACATCATGTTCGCCCTTTGTTCATCATTTCATGCCCCATTCATTTTATCTATCGGCAGGAAACCTCACGCCCATTTGTTTTCTCGCCTCGTCCATGACGGACATGGTTTGAACAGATAAGGCAAATGTATTGACCGGAGACTGCCTCATTCCTTGCTGAATACACTCAATAAAATGACAGATTTCATAATACATGGCTGGCTGATCATCTTTGAGAGAGATGTCGGTATGGTGTCCTTGCCGATCATGGATTGTGATATGCGAAGGACGGTGGAACTGATCAATCACCATCGTCGCATCCTCTCCTTGAATTTCCGCAGATAAATGAGACGTTGAAATTTTAGAATGAAAAAGGAGTGCTTGATGCTCGTCATATTGTAAAAGGACAGAGCCGCTCCCATCTACACCAGAAGAAAGCTTATAGCCTCTCGCGGTGATTTGATTCGGCAGACCAAATAAATAGAGCGCCGGGTAGACGAGATACACACCGATATCCATTAAAGAACCATTGGATAATTCAGGCTTAAACGCATTTGGAATCTCGCCATTTCGGTAGGCATCGTATCTTGAGGAATATTTACAGTAATGAGCGACCACTTGCCGAATGGGTCCAAGCTGATCAAGGTGCTGTTTGATTTGAAGGAAGTTGGGCAGAAATGTCGTTTTCATCGCTTCCATCAAACACACTTGATGTTTCTTCGCTGCAGCAATCATTTCTTCTACTTCTTTTCGGTGAGAGGCAAATGGTTTTTCGCATAATACGTGCTTTTGGTGCTCCATCATCAACATGGCCTGCTCTTTATGAAGGGCATTTGGACTCGCAATATATACGGCATCAAACGCATCACTTTCTGCCATTTGATGTAAGTTCGTAAAAACTGTATCAATACCGTATTTTTCGGCAAATGCCTGGCCTTTTTCAGCGGACCGTGAATAGACGGCTGTACATGTAAAATCAGCTACTCCTTCACCGGCCTGTAAGAATCGATCTGTAATCCAGTTCGTTCCGATGACAGCAAATCGAATCATGTCGTTCCCTCCTTCTACTTTCTCTGATTATACATCCTTTGAAAGCGTTTGTATGAAAGAACATTCTTTTTATTGAAAAGCGGATGAAACCTTTATATAGGCTGATGCGTCTTACATAAAGGATATAAATGTACGAAAAGGGGTAGTTTCTTCCTTCATTCGGGTAATACTCTGATAGAAGGGAGAGGAGGAAACGACCATGAAGCGCGTCCTGCATATAGGAAGTACATACGTCTTTGCGCTTTTATTCATAGCAGCCGGTATTTTTCATGTGATAGAGCCGAGTGGCTTTGCCCGTATGATGCCAGGCTGGCCATTTCCATATGGTATGGTCTATGCGACGGCATGCCTAGAATGGCTGCTTGCTGTCTTGCTGCTTTTGCCAAATGTCAGGATCGCAGCAGCAAAAATCATTGCTGTCTATCTTGTCCTCATTTTCCCTGCAAACTTATTTGCTGCACGAGAGGGAATTCCATTTCCAGGTCAAGAAAGCACAGAGCAGTCTTTGCTATGGATAAGACTGATAGGACAGCCCATTCTGATTGTATGGGTGATGTCCATTGCGAAATGGGAAAAAAAGCTGAAACAATGACCACCATATCATGATCAGGTAGTGTACAATTTATTCATAAAATAGCCCGAGTTTGGAGGAACGATATGAATTCTATGCAAATGTGGAGCAGTCGATTTAGAAAATTTTTTCTTGATAACAAGTTTGTTCTCTTTTTACTCGTCCTGCTATTAATTGGATTGAATATCCTTGTTTTCATGAAAACATCCTTTATTTTCACACCGCTCATTGTACTCGTCAAAACCATCGCCTTACCGATTATTTTAACGGGGGTCGTGTATTATTTATTAAATCCAATTGTCAATTTGTTAGAGAAGTTTAGAGTCAAACGGATCTTTTCGATTTTGCTTTTATATATTGTCATTATTGGCATTATTACAGTGACGATTGTGTCTATTATTCCGTTTTTACAAGCGCAAATGATGAGTCTGTTTCATAACCTTCCGAAATATGTTGATACGGTAGAAGATCAGATTAGACAACTAACGGGAAGCAACTTCATTAATCAAGCGCAAAAAGCGATGAATTTTAACGTTTCTGAATTGGTGAGCAAAGCGTCAAGTCAAGCGACGAAAATTTTGGAAAGTACCTTTACCGGAGTGGGGACATTCCTAGGGGCGCTTACTGAAGTCATCATTTCAATCGTGACCGTTCCGTTCATTCTGTTTTATTTATTAAAAGACGGCAAAAAATTGCCTGACTATTTCCTGAAATTTATTCCGAATAAGTTTAGAGAACATACACATATCGTGCTTCACGAAATGAACCATCGCCTGAGCTCTTATATTCTCGGCCAGATCATTGTCAGCTTCTGTATCGGTTTTCTTCTCTTAATTGGATACATGATTATCGGGTTAGACTATGCCTTACTGCTGGCCATCATTGCTGCTTGTACAAGTATCGTGCCTTACCTTGGTCCAACGATTGCCATTACACCAGCGATTGTGATTGCCCTTGTCACGTCACCAATTATGCTGTTAAAATTGATCATTGTTTGGACGGTTGTCCAGCTGATTGAAGGGAAATTCATTTCTCCACAGGTTATGGGGAAAAATCTTCACATCCATCCAATCACCATCATTTTTGTTCTTTTAACAGCAGGTAAACTGTTCAGCGTGGTCGGCATCATTGTCGCTATTCCGACGTACGCCGTGCTGAAAGTCATCACGACTCACTTATTTGATTGGTTTAAAATGCGATCCAATTTGTATAAAGAAGAAAAGGTTTGATGTCATAATCTTTTTTTGAAAAAAATATAGTATCATAAAGACGAGCTTTCGAAATAGGAAGCTTGTCTTTATGTGGACATAGATGGTTGCCTGTTCAAAAGATCAGAATTGAAAGGAAAGAAAATCATGAATCTATGGGATTTATTCGTGGCACTGGTTTTAGGAATTGTCGAAGGATTAACAGAGTATGCACCTGTCTCGTCTACAGGTCACATGATCATTGTCGATGATCTTTGGTTAAAGTCAAAGGAAATCATTACGCCAGAGGCGGCAAACACATTTAAAGTCGTGATTCAGTTAGGCTCTATTTTAGCTGTCATGATTGTGTTCAAGGATCGAATTTTGAACTTGTTAGGCTTAAAGAAAAATATCACTGAAGAACAAAAGCGCAGCGGGCATAAACTGACCATTGCTCAAATTGCAGTAGGACTCGTCCCAGCCGTCATTTTAGGATTCTTATTTGAAGATTATATTGATAAATACTTGTTTGACGTGAGAACAGTTGCTGTCGGTTTGATTTTAGGCGCAGTGCTGATGCTTGTCGCTGACTGGATCAATAAACGTAAAACAGAAACAAGCTCTGTCGATAACATGACGTATAAACAGGCGCTTTATATCGGACTGTTTCAATGTTTGGCATTATGGCCAGGCTTCTCGCGCTCAGGTTCGACGATCGCAGGCGGGGTTATTCTTGGTTTGAATCACCGTGCAGCAGCTGACTTTACATTTATCATGGCGATGCCGATTATGGCGGGGGCAAGCTTGTTAACACTGGTGAAAAATGCCGAATATTTAACAACAGACATGCTGCCATTCTTTATCGTCGGCTTTGTGAGTGCATTTGTTGTGGCTCTCTTCGTTGTTCGATTCTTCCTAAAACTGATCAATAAAATCAAACTGGTGCCTTTTGCAATATATCGAATAATCCTAGGTGTGATTTTATTTATCCTATTCATGTAATGCTGAAAACTACTCTTATTAAAGAGTAGTTTTTTGTTGTTTTAACTATTTTAAACAGTAAAATCACCCTCTTATTTGGTAGAAAAAGAAGTTTTTTCATAAATTAGTGTTTAAGAGATTGGAGAAGGGGTAGTACATAAACATACCAATTAAAGGAGGAGTTAGAAATAATGAGAAAAACAAGCAAATTCTTTGTTAGTTCTGTGATCGCTACGTCAATGGTTGCTGCCCCTCTATCTCTTACGACTTTTGGTCAAACGGCTGAAGCTGCAACGACAACAGGTGTTGATGGAAGTGTCTCTATTGATCCAGTAGCCATTGCCGATAAAATTGAACAAGCAGTAAAATCATCTCAAAATCGTGATGGATTCGTTAAAAATGCGGCGTACAGCGCCTTCTATGAAGCAGGTCAAAACTATAACGTCGTTGTCCAAAACTTAAGCCAAGACCATGACTTTAGCGGACTGAACAATGTGGTTTACTATGATAGTGTTGAATATGATGGTATTACGTTTGGTATTTGGGTATTTGAAGATGGGACGTTCGTCAATAATGGTGACGGCGGCTATATTAACTGGACATTTGTCGGCAGCTTTGACCGTGAGGAAGGAAGCGGCACTGTCGACTTCCATAAAAGATTCTAATCTTATTGTTAAAAGTCTGCCGATTCACCGGCAGACTTTTTTTATAACGCACATTCTTCTATGTCAAAACCTAAATCTTCAATGATATGATGATCCATTTTGACTTGCTGACCTTTTGTTGTTAAATAATCGCCTACGAAAATGGAATTTGCCGCATAAAGGGCAAGCGGCTGAAGCGTCCGTAAATTGAACTCTCTGCCTCCAGACACTCGAATTTCCTTGGTTGGATTGACAAACCTCATGAGTGCCAACACTTTCAATGCTTTGACCGGATGTGTTCGTTCTTGATGCTCAAGTGGTGTTCCCTCAATTGCATGAAGAAAGTTGACTGGAATGGAATCCGCATCAATGGCTCTGAGCGCAAAAGCCATTTCAACAATTTGCTGGTTGGTTTCACCCATTCCAATAATAACCCCTGAGCAAGGTGACATGCCCGACTGTTTGACCTCCTCAAGGGTCGACAAGCGGTCATGATATGTATGAGTTGTCGTAATGTGAGTATGATGATCTTGATGTGTATTGATATTGTGATTGTACCGATGAACCCCTGCTTCCTTCAGCCGCTTCGCTTTGTCTTCATTTAATAACCCAAGACATGCACACACCTTCAAAGGCATGGTCTCAGTGATCTCTTTTACTGCTGCTGTCACCTCATCTAATTCTCTGTGAGAAGGTGCTCTGCCGCTCGCGACAATACAATAAGTCCCCGCTTTTCTCTTGAGCGCCTCACGCGCGCCAGCCACAATCGTTTTTTGATCAAGCATTGTATATCGTTCAACCGATGCTTTAGAAATGATCGACTGTGAACAATAACCACAGTTTTCAGGACAATAACCGCTTTTTGCGTTAAGAATCATATTTAATTTCACCTTATTTTGAAAAAAATGAAATCGTACTTGATAGGCTGCATGCATGATAGATAATAATTCTCTATCGTCAGCTTCAAGAATATCTAGACCTTCTTGAAGAGTGATCCGTTCATTTTTCAGCGCTTTTTCTGCTATCGCTTCCCAAGACAAAGATATGTGTTTTCCCATCATAAGCTCCTCTCATTATGTTAACTTATTTTTATTAAAAGTTAACATAATGGATAGTCGTTGGCAAGCATTGGATAAATGAAGTCTACAAAAATACTTGAAGACACACAAAAAGGCGATGATCATGAAGTCATCGCCTTTTTATATGTAAAGCCTTATAGCTTATCGAACAGTAATATAGTTAATCACAAGCTCGCCTAGTGAATTATAGTAAGAAACTGTGACAGAACCACGTTGTACGGCACGAATCCAAGTGAAGTTCGGAGCTGTTTGATCTAATTGAATGGCATATGTTGCGCCTGACACAGAAATTTGACTTGCTGGAAGAGAGACGGCGATTGAAGAACCTACAGTAAGCGTACGGTTCACTGTAATCACTTTATTCATAATAGGAGCTTTTGCTATAACTGGTTCTTTTGGCTGTGCAGCTGCATGTGCACCTTCAG
Source organism: Bacillus sp. FSL K6-2431 (assembly GCF_038005165.1). Taxonomy (NCBI): domain Bacteria; kingdom Bacillati; phylum Bacillota; class Bacilli; order Caryophanales; family Bacillaceae; genus Bacillus; species Bacillus sp. FSL K6-2431. Next base: position 3,004,585 of record NZ_JBBOSQ010000001.1, read on the forward strand.
TTTGGAAGAACGTAAGAGCACCTAAAGCAGCTAAAGACAATGTACAAGCTTTCATTAATTTTTTCATCGGTAACACTCCTTTTTTTGGCATATACATATATTAATAATAATAGTATTATATGTCAATTAAAATATGTGGAAAAAAGAGTATTTATGGTGAAAATTGTCACATATTATTCATGAGCCTTCTCTTTTTTAGGGGAAAAAGAGGCATAAAAAAAAGCTGGGCGTATCCCAGCAATGTAAAGCTTTATGAAAAGAGATGCTCAATCGTCGTCTCGCTGTTTTGGCTGACGGCCTTTTTGCTTCTCTTTTTCTTTAATGTAGTGAATAAAATCGATGGTTTGTCTTCGTGCTTCTTCGGAAAAATCGGAGGCAGCCTTAAACGCAATTTGCAAATCAGGATCGTCTGCAAGGTCGCCATCAGTTCCGCCTTTGTCCTTACCTGTGAGAAGATAGTCCGTTGAAACCCCGTATAACTCGGCGATTTTCACAATCATTTCACCGTCGGGCTTTCTCAAGCCATATTCCCAATTTGCATAAGTGGACATCGCCTTTAATCCGAGTTTTTTAGCAACCGTTGACTTGCTCCATCCATGCTTCTCTCTTAATTCAGTTAAAATCTTCCCAGTCAAATTATCCATTGGAAACACCTTTTTTCATGTTATGAGTAAATTTTATCATGAATTACACGGAAAAGATAAATAATTACACAAAAAGAATAAAAAATGATTGACTTACTCGTTTTGTGTATATTATCATAATGAATATAACTTACACATATTGAGTAAGAGGTGAAAAGATGAAACTTGAAAATTTACGAGAAGAACGCATTTTACAAGGAAAAACACAAACCTATTTGGCGAAAAAGTTAGGGTATAAGTATACGAGCGGCTATGCAAATATAGAAATGGGCAGAACGAAGCCCAGCTTAGAAATAGCAAAGCATATTGCAGATTTGCTGAATAGGGGTGTTCAAGAGCTTTTTTTTGACCAAAAGTTACACGAAATGAGTAATTCTTTAAAGGAAGAGCACTTCTTTGAAAAGGGGAGACGAACAAAATGAATATTGAACATCCAATGGTAGCGCAGATGAATGATTTTGGATATCCAAAAAGCTATTGGTCATATGACATGACACGTTATGGGTATCAAGTCGAGATTGAAGAGAGTCTGGAGGGATTTGAAGAAGATGAAACATCAGATGACGTTTGATGCCAGAAAGGAAGCGCAGCTCTGTTTAGTCCAAGCCGGCGGCTGGATGACCTTTCAACACCAAAAACCGGTGTTTGTTTTTTCCACATCAGAAGACAAGCAAACATACATGACCCTCTTGGCGGAAAAGCTCGCTGAAGCAAAAAAGGAGGAAGCAAGACGACATGAAACGATGGAAGAAAATCATGGAAATCCTCAAATGCTTGCTCAAAGCGAGTAAAAACGAACAAGACATTCGTCAGTGGGAAAAGGATGACGGGAGATCATAACATGGTCATCCATTTCATCATTGAGACAGAGTTATTGTTCACAAAAGATACATTGATAAAAAGAATACGAGCAGCTGCAAAAGCGCAATGCCCGCAGAAAATAAAAGACGCACTATCACTCGAGATTCGTTTATTTGACGACATGCCGCTTGACATAGCTGATTGTCAAATCAAGCGTACATACGCAGAGAAAGGTTTGATACGTCCAGTGAACGTCAGCATCTTTCAGCCCCGATTACACCATATTCAAGAAGCACTTCATTCTATTGCGGATAGGGCCCCTCTACAGATTGTCGATTTAAGAGTTTCCCAGTTTTATAGTATGCGTCCAAGAATTGAAATCATTTTAAATACGATAGGTGATGGCACGAAGTCCTCACCAATTAAGGAGACAAGCATATGAACGAGCCAAAACAATTATTCATTCAAGAAAACCAGACATTTGTCGGTGAGATGGAAACAGGAAAAATTCAAGTCATCGTGTTAGATGGGAATGTAGGAACAGCTTATCAGATAGATGTACCTGAACATGGAAAAACCATTATCCAAACGGCAAAAGGTCATTTTGCAAGAGTAGATCACGAGATTGGTTTTAAAATCAGCTAGATCACAGAACAGATCACAACATCATACGTCCAAGACGGAAAGCCTGCGGACACTGATCAAGACCCTATGAAAAGGGGACTGATTGGTGTCCGTTTTTTATTTTCTTAAAAAAGGGAGAGAGCCAATATGCAAGATTTACTTATCGAATACAAACGAGCATTAAAGGATGCTAGAAAACAATATGAACCATTTAAAGAAAAAGAAGAACATCAGCTGTCCGTTCAAGACAAGCATGATAAAAAAATGATCGCCAGTATGGTGAGCGATCTCGAATACGTAGTAGAGTGGCTTCAAATTGGAAGAGAGCCAGGCGCACGCAGAGGATTAGACAGACGTTCAGTCTATCAGCGCACCATTCTAGCAAATCCAGAAGTGTTAGAGGCTTTATCACATGAATATACAATCATCCAAGAAAATGAAAAAGAATTCAGTGAGCGGGACAAGAAACGAATTGATGAAGCCTTGTCCGTTTTAACGGACCGAGAAAAGGACGTATTTTTCATGCACACAACGCAAGGATTATCGTTTAGCGAGATTGCGATCATGCTGGATGTGAAGAAAGGAACTGTCCAAAAACATATGGAGAGAGCTCGGACAAAGATGGCCAAAAAAGTACAAGAACGCCTATTCGAAGTAGCTGAATAGGCGTTTTTTCTTTTACAAAATAAATGGAGCAACACTTGTCTTACAGTTGCCACCTATAGTTAGAAAGACCAAACGGATGTTTGCTAGCCCTACACAAATGATTCCTTCACAGGAAATCGTTCGAATTAAAAGGAGGCGGCAGGTGAATGTAAATGAAAGATAAACGGATAGAAGCCAAGCAAGATTATATGAAAGGGATGACGTACCAGCAAATTGCTGATCATTACAATGTCTCGATCCATACCGTGAAATCTTGGAAAAGACGATACGGATGGCAAAGGCAAAAAGGTTCGTCAAAGCAGGCACACTCGATCTTCAATCAGTTTCTTTCAGATGAAACAATTGAAATCATGGAGAAAATGGGCGGGCGTACATCGCTTGATTTAATCTGGGATCAAATTCAAATTCAATATGCTGCCATTATTCGGGCGCAGCGAATCATGTATGTGTCAGATCAAGATGACATGATCAAAGAGCTGAAAAAGGCAGCATACATGCCTTCTTCATTAGAAGAAACAGTAGAAGGCATTCAGCCAGAACAAGAAATCAGCACAGAAGAATATTCGTTTCAATTTTCATGGGATCGGCATGCCACCTTTTTAAATGCCCAATCCCGTGCAATGGGAGAGCTCAGGCGTCTCATTAAACAGTTTGAAGAGCTTGCACATGCGAAGGATGAACGAAGATTAAGGCTAAAGCAAATTGAACTGACCATCGAAAAAACAAAAAAAGCAGTGCGCGAAGAAAAAGAGGAAGATCTTCACATCATGATCAAACGAAAAGAGGATAACTCATGACGCCATTGATTGAAAAAGAAGTCAATCCTCACTTTGAACACTTTCTATTCGATTGGAATCAAAAGTTTCAATTTTTAGTAGGCGGCTACGGCTCCTCGAAAAGCTATCACATTGCGTTAAAACTCATTTTAAAGCTGCTGGAAGAAAAACGGACAGCACTTGTCATTCGAGAAGTATATGATACGCACCGCGAATCAACATTTTCTCTCTTACAAGAGATCGTAAGCGATCTTGGCATCGATCATGTGGTGAAGTGCCGCAGTTCGCCGCTTGCCTTGACGTTTCGAAATGGCAGCAGCATCTTATTCAAAGGGCTGGACAAGCCTGAGAAATTGAAATCGATTAACAATATATCGATGATTTGGATTGAGGAGTGTTCAGAGGTTTCTTATGAAGGCTTTAAAGAGCTGCTTGGAAGGCTGAGGCACCCGTCCTTACCGCTTTATATGATGTTATCGACCAATCCTGTTGGTCAAGATAATTGGACGTACAGACATTTCTTTCGAGATGAACAGCTGAAGCGATTTGTCCTAGATGACGAAACCTTATACAAAAAACGCACCGTTGTGATCAAGGATACGTACTATCATCACTCCACAGCGGAAGATAACCTATTTCTCCCTAAAAGCTATGTGGAGCAGCTGGATGAGCTGAAAGAATACGACCCAGACCTCTATCGAATTGCGAGGAAGGGCTATTTCGGCATCAACGGCACAAAGGTTTTTCCTCAATTTGAGGTGAGAAGCCATTCTGATGTATTAGAAGCCATTCAGCAGATTGACCGGCCGCTAAAACGAGCAGGCATGGATTTTGGATTTGTTGAATCATACAATGCGCTCATTCGATTAGCCGTCGACCATGAAAAAAAGTACTTATATATTTACTGGGAATATTACGACCGCGGGAAAACAGATGATGAAACAGCTGTTGACCTAAAAGAGTTCATTGAATCAAAGGAACTCATCAAAGCCGATGCAGCCGAGCCTAAAACCATTCACTATTTTCGGCAGCGTGGATTTCAAATGGTGGCAGCACATAAGTTCCAAGGCTCTCGTTTGCAGTATACGAAAAAGATCAAACGGTTTAAAAAAATCATTTGCTCTGATGCTTGTCCGTACACAATCTATGAACTTCAATCACTGACCTATAAGGCAGATAAGGATGGACGTTTAGAGGAAGATGCATTTCAAATCGATCCGCACACATTATCAGCGATCTGGTATGCGCTGGATGATTATGAAGTGACGGATTTGAAACAGACCGCCTCAGAGCGTGTCCGTCCAAACAGAGAGAGGAGGTCCATACAATGAAACAATTGAAAGCAACGATTATGAAGGCAAACATGTCTGATCATACAAAACAAATGTATGCAGATGAATTTTCCTATGAAAAAGACGACATTGTTCCCCCGCCTTACAACATCAATGAATTAAAAAGCATGGCAGAATATTCAACCATTCTTCAGCAATGTATTGATGCGTACAAAACGAATATTTTGGGTTTTGGGTTTGGGGTGGAATATGCCTTTGACTTTAATGCAGAAGGTGTAAAACCGGCAAAAAAGAAAGCCGCAGAAAAGGAATGGACAAGACTTGAAGAGTTTACGAAGTACATGAACTATGATGAGTCCGCTGATGTGATTCTTGGCTATGTCCTCGAAGACCGAGAGAAAACGGGTAATGGCTTTTTAGAGGTGCTGAGAGATGGACAAGGAAAGCCGGCCGGAATCGAGTATTTAGATGCGCTCCATATCCGCATTTGCAAGCTTAGTGAGCCAGTCGACGTTGAATTCAGTTACACAGAAAATGGCGAATTAAGAACAATGAATCGAAAGAAACGATTCCGCAAATATGTGCAGGTGATCAACGAAAAGAAAGTCTTCTTCAAGGAGTATGGTGATCCGCGCATTTTGCACTGTGAAACAGGCAAGTACGATGACACCACACCAGAGCCGCTTCGCGCAACAGAAGTAATTCATTTTAAAATTGGCAGCGGAACGTATGGGATTCCCCGCTGGATTGGCAACATCGTCAATATGTACGGAGCACGCAAGGCAGAGGAGCTGAACTATCTTTATTTTAAACAAGGACGGCATGTACCAGGTGCCATCATTGTCGAAAATGGGATGCTGTCAGAATCCTCTTATCAGCAGCTTCAAGATTATATGGACGATATTGAAGGATCTGATCATGCACATAAATTTCTATTGCTTGAAGTTGAAGGTCTGCCGACAGAAAAAGGGTTAACGGGAGAAGAAGATGTCTCAAATGTCAAAGTAAACTTCAAATCTCTAGCCGAGATCCTGCAAGAAGATGCGCTCTTTTTAGAATACGATGAAAAAACAAGAAACAAAATCCGCTCTGCGTTTCGCCTTCCACCAATTTACACAGGTGAGTCTCAAGACTATAACAAAGCGACAGCAGATACAGCGCGTAAAACAACTGAAGAGCAAGTATTTCAGCCGGAACGGCATCTCATCACAGGAAAACTCAATACTCTTTTCCTGCCGGATCTTGAAATTTGGCATGTCCGTTTTCTATTAAATGGTCCTGATTTTAGAGATCCATTAGAGATTGCCAAAGTACTGACACCATTTATTCAGGCGGGGGCAGTGTCACCTAACGATTTGCGCGATTTAGCAGGAAGAATCCTCGGAAAAACGCTAGAGGAATGGCCTGAGGAACTGTATCACCGCCCTTTAGAAAGCCGCATGAAATCAGCTGAAGAAAAGCCTCAACCAGAGCCGGACCAGCTGACGAAATAAACAGAAGCGGGTGCGCTTTTTTGAAAGGGGGTGAACATATGCCAAGAGAACTAAAAAACGCTAAAATTACGCATGTTTCCTACGTGGACAAAGCAGCGAACAAGAAGAAATTCTTTTTGATGAAAGCAAAGAAAAAGCGGCCTGACTTTCAAAAAGAGGTCAGTGTCCTGACAAAGGCAGAAGATGCTCATCGCCTCGTGTACGGTGTCGTGTATGAGCCGAATACACCTGATGCACATCAAGACTTTATGACAGCCAAGGAAATTGAAAGAGCGGCACACGGCTTTATGAAGGATGCCCGTCATATTGATAAGCAGCATGATTTTCAAGATGGTGTTGGCGAAGTGGTTGAATCATATATTGCTCCGACTGATGTTGAAGTGGGCGGGGAGCTGATTCGCAAAGGATCTTGGGTGCTTGTGACAAAGGCTTCCCAAGAGATTTGGGATCAAATTCAAAAAGGCCACATTACAGGCTACTCAATGGCCGGAACGGCGGACATCGTCGCCATAGAAGAACAAGATCAGCTTCTATCTCAAGACACAAATGAGAGAGGGCTTTTTTCTTTGCTGAAAAATTTCTTTTTAAAAGAGGAAGGTGCAAACATGTCACAATCATTTTGGAATATTTTAGACCATCTGCTGGAAACCTTACAGTCAAGTGATGGTGATGAGGCGGATGTAAGAGCTACCTTAGAACAGCTCATTCCAATCATGCAGGACATTCTGAAGACAGAGGATGTACTTCAAACGATTGGTGAAAGGCCAGCAGACGTACAAAAAGAAGAGGCCGCTTTGACGACGGATCAAGTGCGAGAGCTCGAAAAGGCAAAAAAGGCCATCGAAAACGTCTTGCAGCAGGCTGAAAAGCAGGAAACAGAACAAACAGGGGAAGAACCTGTCCAAAAAGTGCTCGAGCAAGTCGTTGCACCGATTCGTCATCAGCTCTCTTCCTTAGAAAAATCAGCCAGCAGAGAAAAAGCAGCGATGCAGGAAGTGCTTCAGGAGCAGCTTTTGCCTATTTCAGAGCGGATTCACATGCTTGAAAAGGCAAGGGGCATATCAAAACAAACAATCCACGATACACAAAACGACACGACAAAACCCATATGGGATGGCTTACTATAAGCCGAAATAAGGAGGAAACAGTGTGAGAAATCAAGAGTTGATTCGTAAGGCCGAAATGACACTTGCCAGCTTAAAAACCGGCGGTCTCATGAACGCAACCCAATCCAACACATTCATTAGAATGATGCAAAACACACCAACCGTTTTAAATGATGCACGCATCATTCCGATGGAAAGTGATTCACAAAAAATCGAAAAAATCGGCTTTGGCCAGCGTATTTTGCGCCCGGCAGAGGAAGGCAAAGCGCTTGATGCGAAAGACCGTGTTGTCCCAGCGACAAGCACTGTCCAGCTAAATGCAAAAGAGGTCATTGCAGAGATTCATATGACCTACGACAGCATTGAAAACAATATTGAAAAAGACGGAATTCAGCAGACGATTATGCAAATGCTTGCTGAACGAGCGGCAGTTGATATTGAAGAGCTCATCGTCAATGGGGATACGACTTCAGCAGATCCGTTTTTAGCCCAAATGGATGGCGTCAGAAAACAAGCGGTATCTCATATTGTAGATGCAAATGGAGCGGAAATTAGCCGTCAAATGTTTAAACAAGCCTATAAAGCGATGCCGTCAAAATATTTACGTGTACCTCAGGATTTCCGTTTCTACACATCCCCAAGTTTAGAGGTGGAATGGAAGGATCAAGTAGCAAACCGTCAGACAACTCTCGGAGATGCGGTTATTCAAGGCGGACTTTCTTCTGCATTCGGTGTGCCGGTCAAAGGTCTTGCCAATATGCAGCCATATGACGAAGCGGGAACAGACGTATCAGATATTTTGCTGACACACCCTAAAAATATTATCGTAGGTTTTTCTCGTCATATTCGAATTGAAGTAGAAAAAGATATTCGCAGACGTAAATTTATTATTGTCCTAACAGCGAAGCTAGACAGCAAATTTGAGGAAGAGGATGCTGTAGCAAAAGTGATGAAAGTGAAAGAGTAGGTGACATCAGGCCATGATTATTTCTCCTGAAGAACTGCAAGCCTATTCTGTATTTGAGCGTGTGAAAAATCGATCTGTAGAAAGACTGACAGCAGATATTATCGAAGCAGAAGCTGCGGTATTTCAGATCGTAGGTCATGATTTCTCAAGCGAAAAATATCAGCCCCTCCCTGAAAAAGCAAGAATCGCATTATTAAAGATGGCCCAATATTTTGCCATGCTGAATGATGATGAATCTATGATGAAGGGCTTTACGTCAGAAAAAATGGGTGATTATTCATATGCGAAGGCAGCTGATCAAGTGAAAGGCAAACCTTATGTATATGCCCTGCTTGTCGATTACATTGAACCATCATTTACTGGCGGCAGTACCAAATTAAAGGTGAGATCATTATGAGTTATCAATCTCTCTTAACAGATCGCTGTGATCTTTTTCACCTTGAACATCAGGAGGCTTCCCGAGGAAAATTCGGGATTCCAGCTGATGACTTACAAATGACTCTTTCCTATCCCGATGCGCCTAGCCTGACAGATCTGGCTTGTTATGTCATAGAAAAGAATCAGTCGCTTGTGCAAGAAGAGCCGAATACAGTGATTTATCAGTCCTATCTTGTCCATTTTCCTTTAGCAAGTGATATTCGCCTGCATGACAAAATGGTGTGGAACGGCGTCTCACTTAAGTTGCAGCAGCCCAAAAAAGTGAAAAATCATCACATTGAAGTGATGGCAGTCAGGAAGGAAAATCTATGAAAATTGATGGACTTGACCGGCTGCTTTCACAGCTGGAAACAGCGTGTGCCGGCGGCTTAAAAGCAGAATATCAAGATTGGCTAGAGGACATGGGTCTAGAGCTTTTGGACATCATTCAGGATGAGTTAATCAAGGAGAATGCTGTCGATACAGGTCGGCTTCTAAGCTCCTTTACGCAAGGAGACAAGGAGAATCATTTTCTCATGTCAAAAGGTGGTCTCACACTTGAAGTGGGAACGAAGCTTGAATATGCCTCCTATGTCAATGACGGACATGCTACTTCTTCAAGTGGAGAGCGAAGATGGGTGCCTGGCAGATGGGCTGGCAGTCGCTTTGAATATGATCCGAATGCAAAGACAGGAATGATGCTTGCCTCTCAATGGGTAGATGGAAATGGCTACTGGGATCATGCTGTCATGCTCTATGAGCAAATGTTTGAACAGTCGCTGGATCGAAAGCTTCAAAGCTGGTTCGATCGACATTTTGGGAGGTGATGAAATGAATCAAGAAGTCGGGGCAATCATGCATTATATTTACACACACTTTCCTGTGACAATGTATGATCGACTTTTGCCAGAGCGTTTTCAAGTGCCATCCGTTTATGTGCCGCCCGTAACAGTCATCAGCGGTCCAGATACGGTATCTACATTTATGAAATCTTATTCGCTGCAAGTGAAAGTGTTTCATATGGATTCAGAAAAAGCACATGACGCGGCAGAAATAATTGTTGATGCATTGCTTGCTGATCGTCAAATGATTCAGATGATGAGTGAAGATGGAGAGGTGCTTGATGATTATGTCCGCATAAAAAGAGTGGAAACCAGAATGTTAGATCAAGGCGTAGCAGCGATTGTCCTGACGTGGGATAGCAGTTATTGGTATAACCGAGACAAACAAGCGAGCCTTGAAGACATCAACTTTTCAGATGGGGTGATCAAACGTGAGCAAGACTAAAAAAGCAGAGCCTGCTCAAACAGCTGGCGAAGAAAAAGAATTTGGCTTTTCATTTGAAGCCTTAAAGGAGCACAGTAAGGATCTTTTTGGGGTTAAACCAGAAATCCTTGAAGGTGCTCTTTTTTATATCAAACATCAACCAATTACAAAAACAGAAGCGAAAAAGCACATTGATGCTTTTTTGTCCAAGGAGGTTTAAAGGATGAACGGAGGCACATTTACACCAGGTACAGAGAAAAAGCGTCCTGGCATTTACTTTAATTTTAAAACAACAGCAGAGCAGCGAATTACTTTAGGCGATCGAGGTACGGTGGCACTTCCTCTTGTGATGAGCTGGGGAGAACCAAAAACCTTTATTTCCGTTTCCAATATGGAAGACTTAAATAAAAAGGTTGGACTCAACATTGATGACAAGTCTCTTCTTCTTTTCCGTGAAGCAAAGAAAAAAGCACAAACGGTCTTGCTTTACCGCCTAAACGAAGGGGTACAAGCCAAAGCGGAAATCGCAGAAAAATTTGTGGTCACAGCCAATTATGGCGGTCAAAAAGGAAATGAGATCACTATCCAAGTGGCAGAAAATGTACTCGACAGCACAAAACGTGACGTCATCACTTATCTTGGAACAGATATTGTCGATAAGCAGGTTGTCACGGATGTCAAAGATCTTGTAGAAAACAAATATGTTCAATTTTCTGGTGAAGGTGAAGCAGTTATCACGGCTGGTGTGGCACTAAGCGGCGGGAAAAACGGTGTGGCAAGTGTCGCAGATTATACAGCTTTCCTAGAAGCAGCAGAAACAGAATATTTTGATGTCATTGCGCTCCCAGTCGATAATAGTGAGCAATTAAAAGCAACCTTCGCTTCATTTATCGAGCGTCTACGTGATAAGCAAGGACGTAAGGTGCAAGGCGTTGTGGCGAACTATGCAGCTGACCAAGAAGGCATCATTAATGTGACAAGCGGTGTTGTGCTGGAAGATGGAACAGAACTAACACCTGCTCAAACAACAGCTTGGGTTGCAGGGGCAAGTGCAGGTGCAAACTTCAATCAGTCACTCACCTTTGTTGAATACGAAGGAGCAGTGGATACATTAGAACGCCTTGATAATGATCAAGTAGAATACCGATTATCACAAGGGGAGTTCCTCTTTACTTTTGATGCGAGAGACCGCACGGTGAGTGTTGAAAAAGATATTAACTCTTTAACAAGCTTCACAGCTGAAAAGAATCAGCAAATGGCGAAAAACAAAATCATTCGTGTGCTTGATGCCATCAACAATGATTTAACGTTCGAATTAAAAAATCTGATTAAATTACGCAAAGCCAATGGCAATGACATTCCAGCATCTGATGATGGAGTGCAGCTTGTGAAAACACTGATTACACAGTATCTCACACAGCTTCAAGATGGCAGCGGCATTACAGGCTTTAACTCAGAAACAGATATCGTGATCGGTCTCAATGAAGATCGTGATGGATTTATTATCGATCTAGCTGTTCAACCAGTAGATGCAGCAGAAAAATTCTATTTCAATGTGGAGGTGAAGTAAGATGGCTTTTAAAGCGCAAAATACAATTTCAGGTAAAGAGGGTCGTCTTTTCTTAGAAGGTGAGGAGCTTGCCTTTATCAAAACGTTTGAAGCAAACGTGGAGAAAAACAAATCAGAAGTCAACGTGATGGGCCGAAGAATGACTGGTCATAAAACAACTGGGGCAAACGGAACAGGAACGGCAACATTCTATAAAGTCACTTCACGTTTCGTACAACTCATGCTCAACTATGTGAAAAAAGGGGAAGATCCTTATTTCACTCTTCAAGCGGTGATTGACGATAAATCATCAGGCCGAGGTACTGAGCGTGTGACATTATTTGATGTCAACTTTGATTCGGCTAAAATTGCTGGACTGGATGTCGATTCAGAAGCACTTGAAGAAGAAGTTCCGTTTACGTTCGAGGACTTTGATCTTCCTGAAAAGCTGAAGAATTCCTTTTAATGAACAAAAGGCATACAAATGACGAAAATATATGTTATTTTTATTTTATTCAACGATATGGTATAATTTTTCATAGTTACAGAGTAGCTACAAAAGTGTTACTGTGTAACCCCAAAAAGTTTTTTAGAAATATGTTTACATGCAAAGTACTTTGCATAAAATAAAAAGAAGCCAGGATGCGTCAACATCCCGGCAATGTACAATTTGGCCCTCAAGGGGCTGGCTTATCAATTAGATAGTTTTTAAGGATAGACTTTCCCTTCAACCGTCCAAAGCTCAAGGGGAGTCTATTTTTTGTCTATATACGTCAACAAAGTAAAGATAAACATCCCGAATAAAAGCATTAGGGAAATCGCTTCAAATGTTGACATTGGCATCACCCCCTTCCTATCGGGGATGAGCCAGACACCCTTGAGCAAGCCGTTCAATTGTACAATTTAGATTATACATGAAAAGATTGGAAAGCACATTCAAAAAATGGATGTGCTTTTTTGCATTCAAAAAAACATAACAAAGGGAGTTTTTATACATGAGCGAAAAACAAACATTTGATCTTTCATTTTTTATGCCAGGAAAAACAGTAGAAGCGGAAGAGGTCAAAGTACCAATTTCTAAGCGTTTTGTTGATAAAAAAGGGAATGTCATCCCTTTTGTCTTTAAAGCCATTACAACTGAACGCATTGATGAACTGGAAAAAGAAAATACGACCTTCAAGAATGTCAAAGGCAGAGGCCGCGTGAAGGACTTAGACAGCCAGCGTTTCTACGCACGAATTGCCATTGAATCGACTATTTATCCAGATTTCCGCTCGAAGGAATTAAGAGAAGCCTACAGCACACAAGATCCAGTTGAAGTCGCAAAACGTGTATTATCTGTCGGCGGTGAATACGCAAACTGGTTAAACAAAGCGATTGAAATCAACGGATTCGAAGACGAAATTGAAGATTTAGAAGACGCAGCAAAAAACTAATAAAAGATGGGGATAAGGAAGCCGTGTTTTTATATTACGCCATGCACGAGCTTCACTATTCCCCATCTGAACTCCTAGATTTATACGAATCACCAAGACCATTCAAAGCACTCCTATTTGGACTCATCAGCTACAAACTCGACATGCTAGAAAAAGAAGCAAAGAAAGGAGGGAAATAATTGGCGAAACTCACTGCGCGATTTGAATTAGAAGACAAAGTATCGAAGAAGCTGCTGCGCATTCAAAAACGATTTCAAACCTTTGAGAAGCAGCTCAAACCATTTAGAAAACCGGTGAAAATAAACCTGGATATAGATGACAAAAAATTAAGAAACTTTAGTTTATCGCTTCGGAAAATGTCAGTGATTTCCATGAGGCTGGATCAAGGAATCTATAGTGATCTTAAAGCATTAAACAATCAGTTAAATATGTTCCCGAATCACTTGGTCATATCCATTCAAGCGAAGGGATTAGATGTCATTAAATCGAGCATAAATCGTTTAAAGCAAGCGGGAACAAGCCCCATTATGCTGACGTTTAAACTAAACGATCAATTGTCAGGTAAAATGTCATCAATCAAAAAATCTATCTTTCAGCTCATGAACAGAACGTACTATATGAGATTAAACATGGTTGACCAAGCCACCGCTGCAATTCAACGAATCAAAAAGACGCTCAAAAGCTTGACGATGTCTAAACACGAAATCAGAGTGTCTGTTCAAGACAATGCAAAGAGTAAGTTGAAAAAACGAGATCAAGCAGAGTCGGTTGTGAAAGAACAAAACATAAAAAAAGAACCTGAGGCTGTTAGTCCGTCAGTGAAAACGGAAGATCCTAAACAGAGCTGGCTCCAGAACCTTGCCAATAAGGGATTAAGTGAAATTCAAAAATATGCAGGTGACGTTGCAGATAAAGTGAAGGAAAAATTGAGTCCTAGAAAGTTTTGGGATGAAAAAGCACTTCCTTGGGTTGAAAATAAAATAGAAGAGTACAAGCAAGATGTGATCGGAAGAATTAAAGAGAAAATTAAATTTAATCCTGAAAAAAAACTAGATCAATTGGTGACTAATGTATTAGATCGGTTCTTAGGTGCAAGTGATCAATCAAGTGAAAGTACCACTCAGGCACCAACAACAGCACCAACAACAGCACCAACAACAGCACCAACAACAGCACCAACAACAGCACCAACAACAGCACCAACATCAACACCATCAAATCCAGCTCCCAAAACGAAACCTCAGTCGCGAGGTGGAAAAGGCTTGTTTCGCAATAGTTGTTGCCCCTGCTGTGCAAGAGGTTTAAGCAGGGGAGGATCTACTAAAACTAAAAATCGAAATGGTCGCTCACCAAGACAGACAAGAAATCCAAATGCTACATCAAGGGCCGAAATGAATAGAAGACCTCCAAGTAGATTAGGGAAACTGAAAACAAATGCAGGTAAATTATTTGGAAAAATCCCTACTGGACTAAAGAAAGGTGCGGGTATCGCAGCTTCAGCTGGCGGACTTACGGGTTTAGTGAAAGGTAGCAAGGGGTTAAGTGGATTAGGGAATGCAATGAAAAGTATAGGTAAAGGGAGCGGAAAATTATTAAAGAAAGTACCTATTCTAGGAAGTGTACTTAGTGCAACAAATCTAATTGGTATGAACAAAGAGAATGCTGGTGAAAAGATTGGTACGACTGGAGGCGGCATCGCCGGTGGAATGGCAGGTGCTGCAGCAGGTGCAGCTATTGGAAGCGTAGTCCCAGGGATAGGTACAGCCATCGGCGGTCTAGTAGGCGGCATCGCTGGAAGTATGGGCGGAGAATCTATCGGTGAAACAATTGGAAAATGGTTTGATGGCGGCGGATTTGAAAAGATTGGCCAAAAAGCCATTGAAATCAAAAATCAAATTGTCGAAGTTTGGTCAACAGTCGCGGCTTGGTTCACAGAAAATGTATGGACGCCACTAAGTGATACAGTCGTTACAGTAGCAACGACCATCTGGACAAATCTAGTCAATGCCTGGACATGGATTCAAGAAACATTTAGTGCAGTTGCAGGCTGGTTTATCGAAAACGTATGGACGCCACTAAGTGATACAGTCGTTACAGTAGCAACGACCATCTGGACAAATCTAGTCAATGCCTGGACATGGATTCAAGAAACATTTAGTGCAGTTGCAAGCTGGTTTATCGAAAACGTATGGACACCGCTCAGCGACACAGTCGTTACGGTAGCAACAACCATCTGGACAAGTCTAGTCAATGCCTGGACATGGATACAAGAAACGTTCAGTGCAGTTGCAGGTTGGTTTATTGAAAACGTTTGGACACCACTGAGCAGTACAGTTGTTACAGTCGCTACAGGGATTTGGACAGCATTATCAAATGCATGGAAAAAGATACAATCAATCTTTGGAGCTGTATCGTCATGGTTTATGGAAAATGTGTGGAATCCACTTGTAGATACCGTAGGAACCATTAAAGACAGTTTCGGGAAAAAGTTCGAAGAAGCGTATAAAGTGGTGACAGATATATGGGATGGATTATCCAAATGGTTTGAGGACAACATTCAAAAGCCGATTGTAAAAGTAGCAGAAGCTATTGGTGATGGGTTTTCTAAAGCGTTTGGGTGGGTTAAAAAGATTTTTGACAAAGCAGGCGGTATTGTAGATGTAGTCATAAATTGGATTGTTGGGAAGAAAAAACCCGATAACAATGCCACAGGCGGCTATATCACCCAGCCAACCTTATCATGGGTCGGTGAAGCAGGTAACGAATTTGTCATTCCAACTCAAAATAACCGAGGGCGCGGGAAGATGCTGCTTGCTCAGGCTGCTTCTCATCTTGGGATGTCTGTTATGCCAAGCGGAGCAGCTGGAAATCAAGTATCAAGCTCTCCAGCTCCTACAGCAGTAGCTTCATCATCTTCTGTCGGTTCAATAGACGGATCGGTCTCGATGACTGGGAACATTCAAGCCTCCAGCATAGGCGAGCAATTTAATAAGGATTTTGAACAAGGATTAAATCAAAAAATGATTACACTTGATCAATGGAAACAAAAGAATATTCAGCAGCCTTTTGGTCAATTGACCTCAGACTCAAATAAGTACGGTCAGCAAACAGTTGCTGCTTTTGCGAATGGTCAGCAGATGACACCAACAGGAACAGATAGCTTTTTGCAAAGTCGTGTAAAAGCACCATACCAACAAGTGATGACAGCATCGCCAAC
Source organism: Bacillus sp. FSL K6-2431 (assembly GCF_038005165.1). Lineage (NCBI taxonomy): Bacteria > Bacillati > Bacillota > Bacilli > Caryophanales > Bacillaceae > Bacillus > Bacillus sp. FSL K6-2431. The sequence goes on from NZ_JBBOSQ010000001.1 coordinate 3,020,839, forward strand.
TTGGGGTTCTGGAACGGTTAGTGGTTTTGCCACAGGTCAAAATGCCACATCAGTTGGTACTAGCCAATACGTAGATCAGCACATCAAACAACCATTTCTACAAGCAAAACAAGAATCACCAGGCTGGGGCTCAGGAATGATGGATGCCTTTAACAGTGGCATGCGTTCAAAAGCAAGTGAAGTCACACAAGCCGCCAAAGAAATGGCGAAGAAAGTAGAGCAGGCGTTTAGAGAGGAATTAGATATTCATTCCCCTTCACGCGTCATGATGAGTCTTGGGAAATTCGCATCGATCGGTGTCGTCAAAGGACTCGACTCAGTTGATGTGAAAAAGTTTGCTGAAAATCAGGCTGGTTCATTAATCGGTGCCTTCAGCGGTATGGGGGCTTCAGGTCTTAGTGTTCAGCAATGGCTCATGGCAGCTCTCATGGCAACTGGCACATCGATGAACTGGCTTCCAGGACTTATGACCATTGCGCAGCATGAATCGAATGGAAATCCGAGAGCAATCAACTTATGGGATTCTAACGCCAAGAAGGGAACGCCTTCTAAAGGCTTAATGCAAACCATTGGAACGACGTTTAACTCTAATAAAGGCAAGGGCATGAATGACATTTGGAACCCAATTCATAATGCCGTAGCAGCCATTAACTACATCAAGGGCAGATATGGAACAGTCTTCAATACACCGGGATTACGAAGTATGAGAAGAGGCGGGCCTTATAAAGGCTACGCAAATGGTGGACTGATTACTCAGGAGCAGGTTGCTAGAGTTGGTGAAGGAAACAAACGCGAATGGATCATTCCTGAAGAAAGAGGCATACGCGGAAGGTATTTATTAACCCAGGCAGCCAAGGCACTTGGAATGCAAGTATATGATCCAGCAAATGCGTCTGCTCCTTTACCAGAATCACAAATGCAGCAAGTCACCTCAGCTCAGTCTTCTAGTCGTACAGCATCGTCAAGTAATAAGCAAATCACCATTCAATTCAATGGGGACCAGCATTTCCATAATGGACAAGATCAGCAATCGCTTGTCGAAAAAATTAGACAAATGCTCGTAGATGAACTGGAAGTAGAGCTTCATACAGGAACGAAGGGGGTCGTGATTGATGGGTAAATCAGTGTATCAATTGTGGATTTCCCAAGGAAAGGACAAGTTGCGATTCCCTGTCCTTCCATCCGAACTTGAAATCACAAATAACGTACAAAATGAAACGGTAAAGGTTGCCTCTTTTGGAGAACTGACCTTTATTGATGTCCCATCGGCTAAGCAAGTATCATTCACTTCATTATTTCCTAAGAAATATTCGCCAATTGCTGAATATAAAAGCATTCCATCACCGGAGAATGCGATAGCGAAAATAGAACGAATGATGCGTTCAAAGAAGTCTGTGCGGTTGATTGTAACGGGGACAAAAATCAATATGACGTGCAGCATTGAAAGCTTCACCCATAAAGAAGGATCATATGATATTGGCGATCGTGAATTTACGATCGAGTTAAAGGAATACAAAACCGCATCACCTAGGAAAATTAAACGAAAGAAAAAAGCAAAACAAACAAAAAAGAAAAGGCCTTCAAAAACACCGCCAAAAATGTACACCGTCAAAAAAGGGGATACGCTATGGGCTATTTCAGGCAGGTTTTATGGCGACAGTACAAAATGGCGACGTATTTGGAATGCCAATAAATTAGCGATGATTAAACGTAGCAAACGCAATATTAAGCAGCCGGGGCATTGGATTTTCCCTGGACAAAGGTTAAAAATACCACAATAGGGGGGCTGGCATTGATCGAGCTTTTTGCCATCAGAAGCGGCACCATGTATGAGCTTGTCACAGAGAGTGTGACACTTCAGGGGCAAAGGTATCAAGCCCCTCGTTCTATTCAAGCAAATATTATCACAAAGCAAGGGAGTCAAACATATTACCGTGTCTCAGAAGGGGACACGGTTCTTTTTAAATGGAAAGGAAAAGAGCTGTTCAGAGGCATTGTGTTTTCTAGGACGCCTGTTGAAGGGAAACTGACCTTTACCGCATACGACATGCTTCAATATTTGGTGAAAAACCAAGATGTCTATGTTTTTTCAAAACAAAGAGCAGATCAAATCTTGAGACGGATTGGAGCTGACTTTCAAATTCCCATGACCTCCATCGCCAATACAGGTCATGTCATAAAATCACTAGTGTTTAAAAACGATACGAGCCTATATGACATGATTCTGAAAGCATTAAAAGAGACAAAGCGGCAAACCGGCAGAAACTATCAAATCTATTCTGCTAAAGGAAAGATGGGGCTGAGAGCTTGGCCAGATCCAGAGGACGTATGGGTCATTGAATCAGGTGTCAATCTCATTGGCTATCAGTACAGCACCTCGATTGAAGAAACAGCCACTCGTGTCAAGCTGCGCACGTCTGCGGATGAACAGAGGAAAAATAAGAAAAAAGGTAGCAAATCAGAGATTGTAGTGGTCGAACAGGATAAAGCAGGTCAGAGTAAATACGGTATTTTACAGCATGTTGAGACGGTTACAGGGCAAATCAACCAGCCGCAGCTGCAAAAAAGAGCCAAAGTACGGCTGGCAGAGAAAAAAGGCGTGAAACAAGAAGTCAAAAGCATCCAAGCGCTAGGCATTCCTGAACTGCAAAGCGGTCTTCCAATCTATTTGAAAATCCCTGAAATCAACGTAAAAAAAACGTACTGGATCGATCAAGACAAACATGAATTCAGTGGAGTGAAACACACCATGACAATTGATGTCGTTGAGAAAAATTCCATTCCAAAGGGTGATCAAGCGTGAGGTTAAGTGAAGCGATTAAACGATTAGCAGTGAATGCTGTAGACGCCGCCTCTCCAATTGATCTGGTGATTGGAGAAGTCACGGCAGTTTCTCCTGTAAGCATCCAGTTAAATGAAAACCATAAACTGATCATCCCGGAAGAATTACTGATTTGGCCAAAGCGCCTAAATAAGGGTGAGGATGATGAACTAAAAAGGGGAGACAGCATTATGGTGCTGGCAATGGCAGGAGGACAATCCTTCTACATCATCGACAAATTGTAAGGGAGGTGATGAACGTGGCACTTTCACCAGAGGAAGAAATTGAGGAAACAGAAGAAGACGAAGAGGTGGAAACCTCGACGACGTATCGAATAGATGTTGAAACTGGCAGATTGACAGGTGAAACCATTTCAGGCATTGAAGCAATTCGTCAATTCGTTTATATGACACTTAGGACAGAGCGGTATGCACATCCTATTTACAGCCACGACATTGGCACTGAAATTCAGGAGCTCTTGACGGATACAGAAGCCACGGATGAATACAAAGAAATGGAGATTCCGAGGCTGCTAGAGGAAGCATTGATTGTGGACGAACGGATTGATCATATTGAAGAGATAGAGGTCACAAAGGAGAATGACTCGTTTCATGTCAAGCTAGCTATTGTCACAGATGAAGGCACATTAGAAATAGAGGAGGTGATGGAGAGCGATGTTTGAGGAACAAACGTATGAAGCATTAATGGAAAGAATGCTAGACAGACTGCCAGATGATATAGATAAAAGAGAAAACAGCGTCATTTGGAATGCCTTGGCACCTGCTGCCGCTGAACTGGCCCAGTCCTATATTTGGCTTGATCAAGTATTCGAGCTGGTCTTTGCAGATACAGCACAAGGAGAGTTTCTAGATCGGCGGGCCGCTGAAGTAGGAATTGAAAGAAAACCAGCGACTAAAGCGGTTTGGTCCGCAGCTATTCAGCCGGAGGATATCAACATCCCAGCTGGCTCACGGTTTTTTATTGAAGACGTCTATTTCCAATATTCGAACGATGGCACGCTAGAATGCGAGACACCTGGCAGGATCGGCAATGGTCAATTAACAGATCAGCCGCTACTATCTCTTGATACAATCCCGGGGCTTGAATCAATTATCATGAAAGATTTGGTAATACCCGGACAAGAGGAAGAAGATGACGCTTCGTTATATGATCGCTACTTAATACGTGCTAGGCGAGAGGCTGTCAGTGCCAACAAGGCGCATTATAAAAAATGGGCTGAGGAAGTGACAGGGGTTGGCAGAGCGAAGGTATTCCCGCTTTGGAATGGAGAAGGAACAGTCAAGATTGTCATCACAGACGGCAATCTAGATGTTGCATCAGATCTGCTTGTTAAAAGAGTACAGGAATATATCGACCCAGTACCAGGCGAAGGAGAAGGACAAGCGCCTATTGGTTCAAAAGCGACCGTCGAAAGCGCCAAATGGCTGGACATTGACATAGAAGTAGCCGTCGAACTTCAAATGGACTGGACCCTTGAAGGAGCGCAGAAAGAAATAGAAGAAAAGGTCAAAGCGCTGTTGAAATCAATTGCATTTGAAAAGAGTACCATTCGAATGTCCGCATTAAATGACATTCTGTACCATTCAGAAAGTGTATCAGATTATGCAAACGTGTTATTGAATGGGGAGTCAAAAAACTTAGTATTACAGGACATTGAGATACCGCGTCTGAGGCAGGTGAAGGTTATTGAGCAAACAGGATGAAATGAAAAACTACTTGCCGCCATATTTTACAGAGATTTATGAAGTTGATCACCTGCTCAAAACAGAAGCGCCAGAGTTTGAGCAATTGGATGAATCCATTTTCGATTTAACGGATCAGCTCTTCCCTTTGACAGCGACATGGGGATTGAATAGATGGGAAAGAATGCTGAAGGTGCAGCGAGAATCAGATGATTCCATTGAACTTCGCAGAGCACGCTTACTCAATATGATGTCAAACATTCCACCGATCACGTATCTTTCTTTAGAGAAATCGGTGAATCGCTTTCTCAAAAATCCAAGTGCCATCATCCGTCTGACCACCAATCGCTACCATTTCGCCTTACGTGTGAATCTAGATGATCTGCAAAACACTAGATATATTGTAGAAATACTTGAAACGTTAAAGCCAGCTCATTTGGCTTATACGTTCACTGCATTTCATCATACCGATGTACATGAAATAAATGATCATCACGGGAGGCTCACACTGCGAAGCAGAGTGGGTTTTTTCGATCATATCCCGATTTTACTCAATGGTGAATTTGTATTAAATGGGTCGTTTTATCTGAGCGGAACACGAGGGACAACCGATGTACCTGCTCGTTTTCGGCATTCGTTGAAGATGAGAATGCCGCTTCAGCATAAGTCAGAGAACACATACCGAATGAATTATGTCATGACTGGAGCGGTACATGAAACGAAGCAAGGAGCGGCATTGACTTTACGCACAAAAAATCAGCTCCAGCATCAAACCAAGAAGAAAATGACGTTCCGATTGCCAGTACATGTCCAAACTGAACAGGGCGGCAGCTTACTGATCAAGGATCATTACTGGATTCTCGACGGATCTGTTCCGCTCGACGGATCAAAAATGCTAGCAGCTACTTCTCAAAAAATAGAGCTATAAGGAGGATCACAATGGCTGATCAATTAACCGTAACAACATTATATGCACGTCAACAAATGGCAAAGGCAAGAGCCGAAGGAACAAAACTCACAAAAGTCGTCAAAATGGCATTTGGAAATGGTGGGACGAAGGATGGGAAACCGATCTCACTAGACGGCACTGAACAAAAACTCAAAAAAGAACTCGTCCAAAAAGAGATTGATTCGTTTACCTTCATGGAACCAGCAAAAATCCGCTACACCTGCACGATCGCCGAAGGAGAACTTGCAGGAGAAGTCATCAACGAACTAGCACTTGTCGACGAAGCCGGCAAATTCACCGCCATCCGCACCATGACAGACAAACAAAAAGACGGCGACATCGAATTTGTTTTTGAGATTGATGATATTTATTAATGGAGGGGAATGAAATGGACATCAAATCACCTTTACCGTTTGAAACCTCTGACAAAGCACATGCCAGCTTATTTAACCGGATGGTCGACACTCTAGTAGAGAATGACAATGCGCTCAGGCTACAAATAGAAGGAATCACAAATGAAAGCTTATTTAAACTAACAGGCGATCAAGCCATTCAAGATGCATCAGTCAGCGGTGAGGAATATCCTAATGGCATTACGTTCATGGATATTGGACAAGCGAATGATACCGGATATCCTACGAGATTTGGCTTTGTGAAAAATGAAAAATATAGTAACTTTCGATTTGTTCAATATTACTATGGGACTGGAAACGAAGCGGGCAGTTATTTTGATAGCACAGGTACGTGGTGCCGTCATTGGTGGACTGGATCTGGTTGGACCGACTGGCATAAGCTCTCTGGATTCTGTCATGCCAATATAGGTACAACTGGAAAACAGTTATTAACCAAAGGTGAGTATCAAAAAATCCTTTTTAATCGAAAGATAAAAGACAGTCATAACAATTTTGATATCAAAAATAATCGCTTCATCTGCCCTGAAAACGGAATGTATTCAGTGAATGCAGGTGTTTATATTGAAACCTTTCAACGATACGCAAACTTTGAATTATCGATCTATTTAAATGGAAAAAGGTATAAAAATATTGCACATCAAAGACAGAGCCCGACCAGCCCATCTGATACGTTGAGCTTTAGTATGGGACTTTATGGTGCTGCGAATGTACCGGCTAATAAAGGGGATTATTTAGAAATTTACATGTATGCAGGATATGACGGAGATGTTAGTCGTTATGTATCTGAAAATTCAGGCTGGTACAACTATTTTGATATTACAGAAGTAGGCGGCAGAAATTTCCTGAGAGGATAGGAGGATTCTATGATTTTATATGAAGCCATTAAGTATAAATACCCCGATGCGGATCCGCAAAAGGACTTTGAACTTAGAAATGATGGAGACGGTTCTTACATTAACGAGTGGCATCTAGATGTGCCAAAGCCAACGGCAAAAGAATTGAAAGAATGGTGGGACGAATCTCAAATCAATCCAAGGTATCAACCGCCTCTTCCGCTAGATTATCTAGCACAAGAAGTAGCCAAAGAAAAGCTCATAAGAAAACAGCTTGAACATCAATGTGATCATCTAACAAACGAAATAAAAGCGCTAAAAAATGAGATCCTTTTATATAAAGGAGAGCGTGAATCATGAATTATTGGGTGATGGCGTTGTATTTTAAATGGGTGACTCCTGAATTGGTCAAACAAGCGGTGGAACTAGGCGATTGTTCAATGGAAGATTTAAAAACAGGATATGAGCAAAGGATGCTCACTCTAGAGCAGCTACAAGAAATGGAACCAAGCATCAAAGCAAGGGAGTGAAAACTGAATGGAAATAAAACAACCAAAACCTTTTGAAGTAAATGATAAAGCACATGCTGATTTGTTTAATGACATGGTCAAAGTACTTCTTGAAAATGATCATGGATTAATAGAGCAGTTCTTAAAACATACAAATGATGCGAGAGTACACGCATCTGAAACAGAAAAGAAGAAATGGAATAATTCACAGAACTATAAGATCACAGCAGATAGTGGAAGACAGCTGATTAATGTATCTGCTGATGGCAGAATATTTGATGCGATAAAAGATAAAGGAACATGTACTTTTTATGCAGCTGCTGGTGTGGAGGATTCTCCGGCCTCATCGAATATGTCAATTAGAGGGCTGCAGACAGTAGGTCAAGAAAATATTGGCTCTGGTTTTGCGATGGATAGTTCAGGTAATGCTTATTTTTTCTATTACGAAGCCGGACATACGTCGATTAAATGGACAAAGCTGCCTACAGAAAGCGATAGAAAAAGATGGGATAACGGTCAATTAGTAAAAATCACACAAGATGATGGAAAGCCCTTTTATCATGGATTTGCTAGCGAAACAGACTACAATACCCTTACGGAGACAGGGATGTATCTTATATATAATACTGGAGTGAATGGTCCATCGCCTTCCCATGATCGAGTGTTTTTGTTGGTCATGAGTTATGGCAGTACATTAGTACAAATAGCATACGAATCTGTTTATGGGAAGAACACATACTTTAGAGTTCTTAGACACAAAGCACAATCATGGACACCATGGGAGAAGCAAATCACGCTATCAGATCTATTAGAAGGTTCATGGGAAACACCTAAAGAGATTAATGGCAATTGGAAGGAATATGACCCTATTAATTTGCCAGTGAAATATCGAAAGAATCTCTTGGGGGAAGTTGAGATAGTAGGTGCTATAAAAGGTGGGATTTTAGGAAATAACCCAGTGTTTATTTTGCCTGAAGGATATCGGCCGCAGCAGGCGATCCATTTTGTAGGTATCGCTTCGAGTATAGGGACACCTGGAGTACCTCAATTCCATCGAACCTTAGTAGATAAGAATGGGAATGTAAGTGTGCAATCATCTTCAAATAATGCTAATCCAACTGAGTTTATTACATTTGGTTTTAAGTTCAGTACAAGATAATTCCATAAACAATGTGAAAGGAGAATCACATGGAGATAAAGACACCACGTACTTTCAAAACAAGTGATAAAGCCCATGCAGATCTGTTTAATGACATGGTAAAGGTTATTATTGAAAATGATGCTGAACTATTAAATCATATCAATCAACACGAAAATGATGTAACATCTCATGCATCTAAAACAGAAAAGCAGAAATGGAATCAATCTCAGCTATATAAAATGACGAATGATAACGGATCCCAGTTGATCAATATCCCATCTGGCAGCAGTATTTATAACGGGATAAAATCGTTAGGTGCCTGCTCATTTTATGCTCCAGGCGGTTCTGGGGTAGTTGATTCTCCTGCTATAGGTAATGCTGCATTAAGAGGCTTTCAGCTTGTTGGTCAAAATAATATTGGTGTAGGAATGGCGATTGACACATCAGGCAATGCATTTTGTTTTTCCTATCATGTGAATGACCTTGCGATCAATTGGCTGCAAATACCTAGTCAAAACGAAAAAAACAAATGGGACGCAGGACAACTATCTAAAATTACCGCTGACGATGGAAGAGCATACGAAAGAATTAATGCAAACGATCCTAGTATTTTGGATAAACTCATCAAATTACCAGGCGTGCATTCTTGGTATATCCACGAAGCACATCCTGATTTGCCGACAAGAAGTTCTATGAGAGCCTTATCAGTCTTTAGTGAAAATACCTATGGCTGGATTATTGGGGCAAATAATACAGGTGATGTGTACATCAATCGTTCCACGACAGATGTTTCGGGTACTCAGCAAGAATGGAGCGGATGGAAGAGGTTGAACGAGCATCCGTTATTGAAGGCGAATGGAAATAGAATGCTTATCCCTACTGGTACAGATATATTAACACTGCCATCTGGCTTTTATTATGTCTCTGGAACGAACGCAGTGAATATGCCATCAACGACCGATGCTTCTTGGTTTAATGTAGATATTATAGAAACGGGAAATAACCGCAAAACATTTCATGTGAGTCGAAGCTATGATAATAGTCATTGGTACGGAACGACTCATACAGATGGGGGGTTCAGAGGCTGGAAACAGCTAATGACAAATACTGAGTTTGAAAATGTCACGTGGCAGAGTGTGACCTTAGACAAAAGTTCATCTATAGGGGATAGACCAGTTGAATATGTAAAATGGGGAAATTTATTATTGCTAAGAGGCCACCTAAAAGCAAATAGAGAAATCATCTGTGGATGGATTCCAGCCGCGGGTTTATCAGAGAAAGGTCTTGTAGTGTCAGTGCCTGTATCAGGTACAACGGGTCATAGTAAATTACTTATATATAAGACAGGAGAGCTAAAGCTAACAGGTTTACTGGCAGCGAATGAAAGTGCCGTAACTGGCTACTATTTAGACACGGTCGTCCCATTAAATTAAGGAAGTGATAAAAATGATACTAGCTTATGAATACAATCATCAAAATGAATTGGTCAGACCTATCGAAGTGTTCGAAAGAGATGATGAAGGCAATTATGTCATTCCAGATCAATGCACAACGATTGCACCACCCAATCATCCTTCTTTTTATAAAGCTGCATTTGATGTGGAAAAACAACACTGGTATGAATCAGCGACACAGGAGTATATAGATAGCCTAAAGCCAGCCCCTCTCCCGCCAAGTGATATAGAACTTTTAAAGAAACAAAATGCTTTGTTATCAAAACAATTAACGCAGTTATTGGCTATGCAGAAAGGGGGAAATTCAGAATGATGTTTCCAACTGTAGCAGATATCAAACAATTCTGGGACTGGCAATGTTACGGACCAGAGGACATTGCATTTTATGTAAGCATTGGCTGGATCTCGGCAGACGACTATCAAGATATAACTGGAGAAATATACGAAGCTTAATGGCTTTATTTTTTTGCCGGAAAGAAGGTGATTTCAATGGAAGTAGATGTTGTTCAAAACTTAATGACACAAGGCCCGTTTGCCGTTCTCTTTTGTTGGGTGCTGTTTTATGTATTAAACACAACAAAGGAAAGAGAAAACAAGCTCAATGAACAAATCGAGGCGCAAAATGATGTGTTAGCAAAGTTTAGTGAGAAGTATGATGTTGTGATCGACAAACTCGACAAAATTGAACGGAATTTAAAATAGGAGGAGAAATCATGAAAACATTCGACAAAGGCACTGTGATTCGCACAGTGCTTCTTTTTATTGCGCTCATCAATCAAACACTTGTCATGTTTGGACAGACGGTGCTGCCGATTAGTGAGGAGCAAGTACAAACCGCTGGTGAGGCACTATATGTAGCAGGTTCCACCATTTTTACGATGGTGACAGCCATTATCGCTTGGTTTAAAAATAATTATGTAACCTACAAAGGTCAATTACAAAAAGATACCCTGAAACAAAGAGGGCTAACAAAATAATCGTTGAAGGAGAAACAATATGGTCAATATCATTCAAGCCTACATTCCAAAACACAACCGCAACAGACCAGGAAATACGATGAAGCCGCTCTATATTACGGTGCATAATACCTCTAACACGGCAAAAGGTGCAAATGCGGGGAGTCACGCAGCGTTTGTTGCCCGTTCAAGTACCGGAGTCAGCTGGCATTACACTGTCGACGATCAGGTGATTTATCAGCATTTACCGTTAAACGAGAACGGTTGGCATGCAGGAGATGGCAGAGGCAATGGCAATATGAAATCAATCGGAATTGAAATTTGCGAAAATACAGACAGCAACTTTGAACAAGCAGTCGAAAATGCCCAATGGCTCATTCGAAAGCTAATGGGCGATTTGGGAATTCCTTTATCAAATGTAGTGCCTCATAAACATTGGAGCGGGAAAGAATGTCCAAGGAAATTGCTCGGACGGTGGGATCAATTTAAAGCTGGAATAGCCACAGCTCGTACCGGCAGCAAAAGTACAAGAAAGCCAGTTCGAACAGAGAGCTTGAGTCACAAAGCACCAGTTACCAAACAGAAATCGTCAAATCTGCCATCTGGCATCTTAAAAATAACCAAGCCCTTAACAAAAGGATCACAAGTTATAGCCGTGCAAAAAGCCTTATCCTCACTCTATTTCTACCCGGACAAAGGGGCAAAAAACAACGGAGTTGATGGCTATTATGGACCGAAAACAGCGAATGCGGCCAAGCGGTTCCAGCTCATGAATGGTCTAGCGGCAGACGGGATTTACGGTCCGAAGACGAAGAACAAAATGGAACAATTGCTAAAAAAGTGATTTTTTTCAAGGATAAATGGTAATCGCAATAAGGTAAGAAAATTGCTAGATACGCCTATAGCTATTCTTTAGTCATCTTCCACTCGATGACCAGCTCTTGGAGGTAGACGAAGCGTTTGCAACAAGAGTCTATAAAATGGCAAAACACCACACGGTCACTGGAAACGGAAATAATACATTTAAAATGGAGAGCCTGCGGACACCTTTTACGGGTGTTGGTTGGTGTCCGTTTTTTATTAACATTTTGAATGCTCAAGAGACACAATATAATCAGCAACATCGTCAAAGAAGTCAAGAAAGTCAATTTTCTTCAACATTTGAAATCACTTAAAACCGCAGTGTAAACTTGAAGGCATAATTTCCAGCGTCTCCACAAATTAATATATTTTCACTTGCTCTTGCTAGCTTGGGATTCGTTCGACAAATTTTGCAAAATATTAACTTTATATTGAAGGTCCCGATATTAAAAATGTAGGAAAAAATAACTAATCGGGAGTTGGAAAAATGGATTTTAAAATCTATCGAATCTTTGGCGATACTAATTATGAAGGTAAAGAGGTAGAAATACAAAATTACCTGAAAAATTTAGACTTTTTCAATGCGGGACAAGGTTTAAAGTTTGTCATAAATAGCGATGTAGAGTATGAAAGAGGAGTTCTTGTAGGGAGTATATCAGAAGAATTTATTCCTAACTCTTATGAAGTAAATGAAGATAAGAGCCTAGAAAGGTTGCAGGGAGAACCTTATGAACGTACTATTTTTGCTATTGATTTTAACAGCAGAAGCTTTTTGCTTCAAAATCGAAGATATTCACCAAAAAATTTAGAGCCAGGTAGAACTCTAAACCGGCTAACAGAAATTTTAAACAGCGCATTTAATGAGATATACAAAGCACCCTTCGTAGCTTTACCAAGTTTATTGCCTGAAGGAAACGAAATGTTTTTACGCTGGTTTAAAGTAAATAAAGTTACTGCTATTGATGTAAGCAATATTAATAAAAGAGGTAGCCTAAGTGAAGATATTTATGGCGAAGAGTCTTTCAATGATTCATTCAAGAAGTTCTGGAATGAAGAGGATAATTCTAAACTAGATTTCTTACGCATTAGGTCAAAGGCAGATGGTGAATTAAATGGTAATCCAATTGTATTGGCAGCTATCCATTCCCCGGATGTAGTCATTGATAGTATTAGATATTATGATTCCGAAGAGGATAAACAGATAACTGTTCAACGAAATCAATTGGATAAATTTGTCGTGAAAGATGTAGCTAGAGATGAAGAATCTATTACTGCTTTTCAACAAGTTATAAATCAAGTGAACGAAAATAGAAGGATCCTACGAAACATTAGAACAGAGAATACAACCGAAGAAGATAGCTAAGAAAAGCATATTATTTATTGAAAAGGAGCACTTTAATTTTAAGTGCTTCTTTTTACTATAAAAAAATGGAGGTTTTTTAGTAATGGGAACTCTAAATACTGAAAGACGAGAAGATTTAATCGGTAAAACAGGCGAAGTTATTAAAGAATTTAAAGTGATAGACACTAGTCACACAGGGGAAATAGTTAATATTAGAGTACAGGACCAAGATGGCGAAGTTTATTGGACTTCTTTAAATGAAAGTGGGATTACTATCTTTTAACTAAGTATTCATTAGTATTTAACACTCTTTAAGCACCCTTACAGGGTGCTTGTTCCCTGTAAACTGCTTCTGATAATCTCTACGCAAAGAATCGGCTTAAAGGTAGAGTGCGGCGGTAATTTAGAGCGAATAAATCAAAGGGAGTGATGATTGAATGGGGTAAAGTTAAAAGAGTGTTCCTAGGAGCGGTAAATGGGCTGATTAATTGGATTGAACAGAACTTTCATGATATAGACAGCTTTGTTACTACATTCAAGATGAAAGACGGAACACTAATGACTATTTACCATAATGAATTATACCTAGAAGCTGTTGGAATGGCTGAGATCTGTAAAGATACTCTTCATGAGTTAGCAAAAGATGATAAGTTTGTTACGAAATAAAAATTACAAAACAACACAAAGAAAGGAGTGGCGGTGATGTTACATGACAAGGACAAGAAATCCGAATCGAGACAAAGCAATTCAGTTGTGGAAGGAAAGTGACGGAAACCGCTTATTAAAAGGAATTGCGGAAGAATTAGGGGTCACTGCAAACACAATTAGAAAGTGGAAAGCGAGCGACAAATGGGATGAAAAACTGAAAGGGAGCGCTCCTATTCGTGGTGCTTCAAAAGGGAACAAAACTTAAAGACACAAGGATTTTACTCAAAGCACATGCCAGCTGAACCGTTTGAGATCATGCAGGGCATTCAGGAGTTTTCACCTGTTGATCTACTGTGGGAACAAATACAGATTCAGTTCACCGCTATAGTACAGGCGAAGAAGATCATGTTTGTTGAAAGCAAAGACGAAATGATCAAAGAGCTGAAAAAGAAAAAATCAGTCGTTTCAGATTTTACCGATATTGAGGAAGAATACGCGAATTTCTATTTGCTTGGGATCGTCATGCTACATTCCTAAATGTTCAATCTAGGGCAATGGCTGAGCTGAGAAGCTTGATAAAGCTAGCCCATGAGACAGACGAAAGATAAAAATGTTGAAAACAAGAAAAACCCTTACTGCTGTAAGGGTTTTTCTTATGGAGCATAGCGGGATCGAACCGCTGACCTCTACGCTGCCAGCGTAGCGCTCTCCCAGCTGAGCTAATGCCCCGATGTGTTACGACTTAATTTATTATAATCAATCCTCCTGTAAAATTCAAGCTTTAAAACGCACACACATCGTCTATTTTTCTTTCTGATCAATCGGGATATAGTCAAAGATTTCCCCTGAATGAACAGAGTCTGCTAAGCGTCTCAGCCAGTCATAGTAGGCTTTTGAGCTTTCAAGCTGCTCTATGAGCTGCTGCGCTTCCTCTCTTATATGTTCCTCCAACTGATCATCACGAGCCACCTCTTGAAGCCGGACTTGCGCTTCTTCTATCGCTGCTAAATTGACCTCGACCTCTCGTTCCCACTTTTGTGGAAAGAAGTTCATGAAAAACTTAAAAAAGTCTTTTTCAGCAACAAAGCTATGTTTTCTTCGTCCTCGGTGAAAGGTCTTTTTGACAATATTCATGTCTTGCAGTTTTTTCACACCTGTACTCATACTCGGCTTGCTCATTTGCAGCTCTTCACGCATTTCATCCAGCGTCATTTCCTCATTTAAATACATGGTCCCATAAAGAATACCAGCACTTCGTGTAATTCCATAGAGATCCATCGTTTCAGCTATGGAATCAATGACTAGATCTTTAGCAGCTAAAATACGCTCTTCTGCTTGCGGCTGTTCCTGCTTTTTCATCCTGTCCCTGCTTTCTATTAAGAGAATTCAATACGTTCAAAAAAATCTTTATGGACTATATGTTAACGAAAGAATGCAAAATGTCAAAAGAAAATGAAGCATATCTCCCTTTGACAGAAAAATTTGAACATGATACGTTAATTATGTTCAAAACGTTAAATTTTTATTTAACAAACTTACCAAAGAGAATCAGAGGAGGTTCCTTCTATGAGTCAAACACTATTTATAGATGGACAATGGATTGGCGCCAAAAGTGGCGACACGCGGGATATCATTAATCCATTTAATCAAGAAGTGATCGCGACAGTCAGTGAAGGATCAAGAAATGACGCGCAGCTCGCCATTAAAGCAGCGAGAAAAGCCTTCGATCAAGGTGACTGGGCAAACTTGCCTGGACTTGAAAGAGGAAATATGGTGTTTAAGATTGCTGAATTGATTAGACGTGATCTTGATGAACTAGCCAAATTAGAATCGCTTGATACTGGTAAAACAGTAGAGGAAAGCAAAGCAGACATGGACGATATTGCGAACGTGTTCCAATATTACGCCGGTCTTGCCGACAAAGATGGCGGGGAAATCATTGCATCGCCAATTCCGAACTCTAAAAGCGAATTGGTCAGAGAGCCTGTCGGTGTATGCGGACAAATTACTCCTTGGAACTATCCATTGCTTCAAGCAAGCTGGAAAATCGCTCCTGCTCTAGCGGCGGGGAACACAATCGTTTTAAAACCAAGTGAAATTACACCACTCACCACGATCAAAGTATTCAAACTCATGGAAGAAGCAGGCATTCCAGCAGGGGTTGCGAACCTAGTCCTTGGACCAGGTGCAACGGTTGGTGATGAGCTTGCTGTGAATGATCAAGTCGATTTGATTTCATTTACAGGCGGTATTGAAACAGGTAAGAAAATCATGCAGGGAGCCAGTGGGAATGTGAAGAAAATCGCCCTTGAGCTCGGCGGGAAAAATCCGAATATTGTGTTTCAAGATGCTGATTTAGACGTAGCGGTTGACCAGGCAATGAATGCTGTGTTTTTCCATGCGGGGCAAGTGTGTTCAGCAGGTTCACGTTTGCTAGTGGAAGAATCCATTCATGCTGAATTTTTAGAAGAACTGGTGAAGCGCACGAAAAAAATCAAGCTAGGCAACGGCTTTGATGAAGAAACCCAGAGCGGCCCGCTCATCTCAGCTGAGCATCGAGAAAAAGTAGAAAAATACGTCAGCATTGGGTTAGATGAAGGCGCCAAATTAGAAACAGGCGGAAAAAGACCGGACGCAGAGGAGCTTTCAAATGGGTTCTTCTACTTGCCAACGATATTCTCAGGCTGCACGTCAGAGATGCGGATTGTCCAGGAAGAAGTCTTTGGCCCAGTATTGACAGTTGAATCCTTTCGTACAGAGGAAGAAGTGATTGAGCTGGCAAACGATACGATTTATGGATTAGCAGGAGCCGTGTGGTCTACTGATATCAGCAAGGCCGAAAGAGTCGCTCGTCAATTAAGATTAGGCACAGTTTGGATCAATGACTTCCATCCTTATTTCGCTCAAGCACCTTGGGGTGGATATAAGCAATCAGGTCTAGGACGTGAATTAGGACGCACCGGTCTTGAGGAATATACGGAACTGAAGCATGTATATCGTAATACAAAACCTGAAGCGATTCGTTGGTTTCAATAAAAATCACACATTTGGAGGAGATTCTATATGACATTAAATATGAAAATTGAAAGCATGCAGAAATTCCATACATTTGAAATTCCGACTGTCATCAAACATGGCATCGGTGCAGTGAAACATGTTGGGGAAGAAGTAAAAGCATACGGTGTCTCAAAGGTATTACTTGTAACAGACCCAGGTATTTACCTGGCGGGCGTGGTAGATCCAGTGATTGCTTCATTAAAAGAAGCACAAATCGATGTGGTGCTATTTGATAAAGTAGAGCCAAACCCGCCAGTCCGTTTAGTGAATGAAGGCTCTGCGTTATATGAAAAAGAAGGCTGTAATGGATTAGTCGCAGTAGGCGGCGGAAGCTCAATGGATACAGCGAAGGCGATCGGTGTAGAAGCGACGCATGAAGGCTCAGTCCTTGATTACGAAGCGGCAGAGGGGAAAAAACCGCTTGAAAACAGAATCCCGCCTTTAACCACTATTCCGACAACAGCTGGTACAGGTTCAGAAGTCACGCAGTGGGCAGTGATTACAGATGAAGAAAGAGAATTCAAATTCAACACAGGTGGCCCACTCATTGCAGCTCACCTCACAGTCATTGATCCAAAGCTACATGTATCCATGCCGCCTCATGTGACGGCAATGACTGGAATTGATGCACTTGCACACGCCATTGAATGCTATACAATGAAATTTGCTCAGCCTATTACAGATGCGGTCGCGCTCATGGCCATTGAATATGCAGCTCATTATATTCGCCGTGCCTTTGCCGATGGTGAGGACTTAGAAGCCAGGTATGGAATGGCACAAGCTGCAATGCTTGCCGGGCTTTCTTATGGAAGCGAATCAGCTGGAGCTGCACATGCGATGAGTCAAACACTCGGAGGCATTATTCCTGTAGCGCATGGTCAGTGTGTCGCAGCAATGATGGGACCGGTGATGGAGTATAACTGGAAAGGGTATCCCGAAAAATTTGCTCGTATTGCGCAAGCGTTTGGAATTGATATTAGCCGAATGTCAACAGAGGAAGCCGCAAAAGCAGCAGTGAACTGGATGTATGATTTAGTGGAAGACCTAGAAGTTCCTTCATTAGAAGAACAAGGTGTATCAAAAGATATGATTGACCGTTTATCTAAAGAAGCAATGAAAGATCCGCAAACAATTGGAAACCCAAGAGATCTAAACGAAAAAGCGTACAACTGGATTTATGCTCGCTGTTTTGATCTAACACCTAAAACAGTGTAACAATGAAAAAAGGCTCCCAAAAGGGAGTCTTTTTTATGTCTTATAGCTGTTCTTTAATTTCTTTGATTTGATGGATATGGCGTTTTTCGTGTGCGCCGATAAAATCAAGATATTGCTTAAGCGATAACTCTTCAAACACAGGGTGTGCAATGACGCGTTTGAAATCATCCTCAGTAAACGTTGATAGAATTTGATTGAGCTGCTCACGGGCTGTATCGAGCTCATCTTTTAAATGTGTAGGTGTCACATGCTTGCGCTCAGGCTCAACAATACTAGGCGCAGTCGCTTTTCTAGAACGATCCTCTGCCATTTCCACCGGCTTTGGCTCATATTCTTTGATCGGTGCTTTTTTTCCCTCAGCAGCTAGATGTTTTGCTGCCACGAGGTCCATCTTCTTTAAATGATCTGTCACCTCTTGAATACTCCAAGTATCATCAGATAATTTTTGATTCAATTGCTCTTCGTTCAAACCTTGTAGCTCTTGCCACAATTCTTGTCTTGCATCATGTAATAAACTCATTTTCATCACCTCAAGATCAAATTTTAACATACTGGTACATGACAATCATTCTTGAGCTATCGGTGAATTCCTGTGAAGAATTGTGAGGAAATTTGAAACCTTTACAAAAGTGGTTCGTATTACCTGTTAGAAGGAATACATTGGAGGTGAGCATGGTCTAAATGAAACAAAGGCTGTTCATTTCATGAAGAAAGGGTGAGGAAGATGGATGTGTTCGGGCTGCCACTTCAGACGCTGTATTTATACATATTGATGATATCAGGAATCCTGACACTTGTTTTCGTCTTTTTCGGCGATGTATTTGATGGATTGTTTGAAGCGATTCCTGTTCCATTCCTTCAACCAACATTAATCCTCGCATTTCTTACCTTTTTCTCGGCTGGAGGGTTTATCTCTGAAAAAACAGCAATTGTAGGAAGTGGGCTTGGCGCAGTCTTATCTGCCATCCTCGCAGTGGTTCTGGTGACCTGTTTGAATGTATTTGTCTTAGTCCCGCTTTCCTCTGCTGAAGAATCTCTCTCATATACGGAGGCCGACTTAAAAGGAAGAACTGGGGAGATCATTGTATCTGTTCCAAAAGACGGGTTTGGAGAAGTGCTGTTAATTAGTAATAGCGGGAAAATCTCAAAGCCTGCCGTCAGCTTCGACGAAGAGGAGATTCCATATGGAACTCGGGTACTGGTCGTCGAAGTGAACAAAGGCGTCTTATCAGTTATACCAAATGAAGAAATCTAGGAGGGAATGCTATGCCAGGAACAACCATTTTGATAATCATTGGAATTGTGCTTGTGATTCTGATTGCACTTATTGGTGTATTTGTTTCGAAATACCGGACTGCAGGTCCAGATGAAGCGTTAATCGTCACAGGAAGTTACCTCGGAAGTAAAAATGTCCACGTGGATGAAGGTGGAAACAAGATTAAGATTGTAAGAGGCGGAGGTACCTTTGTACTCCCTGTTTTTCAACAAGCAGAGCCGCTCAGCTTACTATCTAGCAAGCTAGATGTTTCAACACCTGAAGTCTATACTGAACAAGGTGTACCAGTCATGGCGGACGGAACAGCCATCATTAAAATCGGCGGGTCGATTGAAGAAATTGCTACTGCTGCAGAGCAGTTTTTAGGTAAAACAAAAGAAGACCGCGAAAACGAAGCGAGAGAAGTACTAGAAGGACACCTTCGCTCCATTTTAGGGTCAATGACAGTTGAAGAGATTTATAAAAACAGAGAGAAATTTTCTCAAGAAGTACAGCGTGTCGCTTCTCAAGATCTAGCGAAAATGGGTCTTGTCATTGTATCGTTTACCATCAAAGATGTCCGTGATAAAAATGGCTATTTAGAATCACTAGGTAAACCTAGAATTGCCCAAGTGAAACGCGATGCAGATATTGCAACAGCAGAAGCAGATAAAGAAACACGTATCAAACGTGCAGAAGCAGATAAAGATGCGAAGAAATCTGAGCTTGAGCGTGCCACTGAAATCGCTGAAGCAGAAAAGATCAATGAACTGAAAAGAGCAGAATTCAGACGTGAACAAGATACAGCAAAAGCAAGTGCCGACCAAGCGTACGATCTTGAAACAGCACGTAATCGTCAGCACGTAACTGAACAAGAAATGCAAGTAAAAATCATTGAACGTCAGAAGCAAATTGAATTAGAAGAAAAAGAGATCCAGCGTCGTGAGCGTCAATACGATTCTGAAGTGAAAAAGAAAGCAGATGCGGACCGTTATGCGGTTGAGCAGTCAGCTGCAGCGGAAAAAGCGAAACGCCTCGCAGAAGCAGATGCCAAGAAATACAGCATTGAAGCAATGGCAAAAGCAGAAGCTGAGAAAGTCCGAATTGACGGGCTTGCCAAAGCGGAAGCTGATCGTGCAAAAGGGGAAACAGAGGCAGAAGTCATTAGACTGAAAGGACTTGCGGAAGCCGAAGCGAAAGAGAAAATCGCTGAAGCATTCGAACAGTATGGTCAGGCAGCGATTCTTGATATGATTGTGAAAATGCTTCCTGAATATGCGAAGCAAGTATCTGCACCACTTTCTAACATTGATAAAATTACGGTTGTGGATACGGGAGGTAACGGAGAAGGCAGCGGTGCCAATAAAGTCACTGGCTATGCTACAAACCTTATGTCCAGTCTGCAAGAAAGCCTGAAAGCATCCTCTGGAATTGATGTCAAAGAAATTATTGAGAACTTTTCCGGCAAAGGCAATGTGAAGCAAAGCATTCAGGAACTAACGAATGAAATCAAACAGCCAAGAAAAAAAGAGATCGCTGATACTCAAATAGAAGAATAAAATAAATAGACACCTTCCATCAGAAGGTGTCTATTTGGCATGTGCCCGATATGGGTTCCTTTTTACATATGAAGAAAGATTTACGAGAATACCAGCAGATATCATCATGAACACTAGGGAGGAGCCACCATAACTAATGAAAGGAAGCGGAATGCCTGTGATCGGAAGAAGACCAAAGACAGCGCCTAAATTAAAGACTGCTTGGAGCATGATTTGAAACGTAAGCCCAATCGTTAACAGTTTTCCAAAAGGGTCATGTAAAGCCTGCACAATTCGCATTGCGCGATACATGATGAATAGAT
This sequence comes from Bacillus sp. FSL K6-2431, assembly GCF_038005165.1. Lineage (NCBI taxonomy): Bacteria > Bacillati > Bacillota > Bacilli > Caryophanales > Bacillaceae > Bacillus > Bacillus sp. FSL K6-2431. Next base: position 3,041,857 of record NZ_JBBOSQ010000001.1, read on the forward strand.
ATGCACCTATCACAATCAAAATCCCCATAATGCCCAGCTCTTCACTGATAATGGCCATAATAAAATCCGTATGGGGTTCGGGAAGAAAGCCTAGCTTTTGAATACTCCCGCCTAAGCCATTCCCTATCAGCCCGCCGGAATTCATTGCGAGATACGAATGAATCAACTGATAGCCATCCCCATCTTCATACTGAAAGGGATCACGAAAAGAAGTCAGCCGCTTCAAACGGTAAGGAGCTGTCACTGCAAAAAAAGTGATACATGCTACGGCAGTCGATCCTAGCAAAATGAAATGGCGCGTTTTCAACCCAGCGCATAATAAAATGATGCCACAGCTTAATAAAATAGACACAGCTGTGCCTAAATCAGGCTGCTTTAAGATTAATAAAAAAACAAGACTTAAAAGGATGAGTGGCGGCAGTACGCCTTTTTTAAAAGATGTAATGTACGCCTGTTTATTCGCGTACACATAGGCAAAATAGATCACCATCACTAGTTTCACAGCTTCAGAAGGTTGGAGCATAAGAGAGCCCAGCTGAATCCACCGCTGTGAATTGTTTTTGACAACACCAATTCCAGGAATCAGGACTAGGATGAGACATAGCAATGACAGCATGACAAGCCATTTCATCCATTTACGATAAATCTGATAAGGGAAAAGAGCAGCAATGAAAAAAAAGAATCCCCCAATCAGGAGCCATTGCCATTGTTTAATAAAGAAATAGCTGCCCTTCTCATACTTCACTTCTCCTAAAGGATAACTTGCACTGTACACCATCAGTAAACCAAATAAGCAGAGGAACACAATCGTTCCAACAAGAACGAGGTCGACTTTTTTGAGATGAGATAGAAGAAATGCCATCATCTTCAATTCCAGTTGTCTCCAAACATATAGGATGATGACCTGATATTGACACTAAACACGAGGCCAATGGCGATCATGTTAGTGAGTAGCGCACTGCCTCCATAGCTGATAAAAGGAAGCGCGAGTCCCGTCACAGGCATTAAACCGATTGTCATCCCTACGTTTTGGAAAACTTGAAACACGATCAGCCCAACGACTCCTGCACATATGTACAAACCATAAAGCGTATTAGCATGCATAGCCACATGAATGATTCGGTAAATCATCATTAAGTACAAACACATCAAAAGGGAGGCGCCGATAAAACCAAACTCCTCACCAATGACGGCAAAGATAAAATCCGTATGCGCTTCGGGGATATTACCGCCTTGTACTTGATGCCCCTTTGTAAAACCGCTTCCTGATAATTGACCTGATCCAATACCGAGCATCGATTGTTTCAGCTGATACCCGTATGTTGAATCAAATTCATCGGGGGAGAGCCAGCCATAAATGCGATCAAGCTGATGTGGCTTAATGATTTTTGTGAAATGCTCAAAGTGTTCGTTGTGTAAGTAGACCAAAAATGAAAGAAGTGCAAGAAAAGAAGCCATTAATGCGGTCATCATCTTGCTGGAAATTCCTGACACGAGCATCAGTGTAAAGGCGATAGATAATATCACGAGCGCTGTCCCTAAATCAGGCTGAATTAAGATGAGGAAAAAAGGGACAACGGTCCAGCAAACGACTTTACTTGTAGGAATGATACTTTCTTTAAACGAAAATCGCTGATGCTTGTATTGGTTCAAGACAGCCGCTAGTAGCAGGATCACAAAAATTTTCATGAACTCTGATGGCTGAATTTTGATTGAACCGAAGCTGATCCATCTTTGGGATCCGTTTTGACTCGTTCCGAAAAAGTGCACAAGAATAATGAGAAAAATACCACCTGTAAATAACCGAAAAGATAAACGCTCAAGAAGTTCATAATCAAAGTATGCAGCAGCGGCCATAAGACCGAAACCGACGATATACCAGAAAATTTGTCTTTTGACGAAATAAAACATATCCTGCGATTCATACTGTCCTGATCCGCTATATACAGCTATTAGGCTGATGACAAATAAACAAATCACAGTGAGTAAAAGTACGAAGTCAATGTTGTACTGTTTTTTCATAGCTTCTTGTCCTGTTACCTATTTGTCAGCTGGTCTATGATGATTTTCACAGCCGCAGCATCATCAATATAGCCGATCGGAAAAATAAAATCTGGTATTAAGTCAACAGGCATAATGAAATAAAGGAGTGCGCTCCCCATCATCATTAATTCTCGAGAAGTACCTCGTCCGGTCATAAATAAGCTGTACATGTCTTTCAAATGCTGAAGGAATGGCCCGGCGCCGTTTACCGCCTCCATCTTTTTCTCAAACTTTGCTGAGATCGTTTCTTTTCCCTCGTTTGTTTGGCTATAGGTCTCATATTCGTTTAGCTTTTGTTTCAATTTGGTCTGACTAAATGTACCGTCGTAGACCTTCTCATCTTTCAGTGTTTTTTCGATCTCTACGACCGTTTGTATGAACGTATCACTATGTACCTTTTCGTTTTTGATTGGAAACCCTGCAGCAGCTAATAGTTGATCTAATGATAGGTTCAGAGAATCTGAAAGCCGCTGCAAGTGATTCAAAGTTGGTTTTCTTTTTCCATTCATGATTCGAGACAGTGTCGCTTTATCAATTTCTGTGTATGTGCTGAGCTCTCTTAAAGATAAAGAACGTTGTTGCAATCTTTCCTTTAAGAGAGACCCAAGCTCAGTTGTTTTAGAATCCATTTTACGCCATCCTTTGTATGATGTATCAACTCTTCTATAGAAGAAGTCGTACCCAATATAAAGGTGTGTTGACAAAATGTCAACGAATATCCTTTATTGATTGAATTTTAGGAAATAGGAATTTATCATAATAAAGATAGGATGAAAACAGTGAGAAGGAGTGGCGCGGATGAAGGTGAGACATGCTGTACAAAAAGATATTCCTAAAATTGCCGAAATACATGTGAAGAGCTGGCAGACGACTTATCAAGGCATTATTAATCAGGATTATTTGGATGGTTTAAATATAGAAGATCGAGAAGAGAGCTGGAGAAGAAGGTCACTTGAAGGGACGTTTGTCGCAGAAGATGACGAGGGGGTATTTGGTTTTGCTTCTTTTGGAAAACAACGTGATGAGCGCTATCCAACATATGATGGAGAACTTTACGCGATCTATTTATTGCAAGAGAAACAGAAATCAGGAGCAGGTATCGCTTTAATTACAGAAGGAGTGAGCTATTTAATAGAGAAAGGGTATCAGAATATCATGCTGTGGGTATTTGAACAAAATTCGGCAAAGCATTTTTATCAAAAGCTTCAACCTCATTTTGTCGTTACCAGCCAGTTCGAGCTGGCTGGCGAGAAGCATGATGAAATAGGGTATGGGTGGGAGCTGCCTGTATTAAATGACCATCTACACCGAATTAAATCGTCAGCTTCCAATAATAATGGGAGAAAAAAGTGAAAAGCACAGCTAAAAGCATATAAGAGATAAGAGGAGAAGCTTCTACTTTTCCTTTTATTCCTGCTATTTTTAAAGCTTCATAGAAACCTGCCAAAAAATAAGCAAGACTGAGAATATAGCAGCACAGCATAATGGAGTAAGGGTTCATTGGCGTACCTCCAACATGAAATCTTCTACTATTAATAGATTCCATAGAGCGGCAAATTATGCATAAAAAAATAACCAGCTGAAATCAGCCAGTTATTTTTTGTGAGGAAAAACCAAACGAGATGCACTTGGTATGAGTATGCAAAGAACGATACTGCAAATAATAAATGAAGGAACCATATATGTGCTGTTATAAATTAAAGAGTAAACCCAACCTGGAGTTCCTTTTGGTGCATAATGAGAAAAGAAAACAACACCAGAGATAAAGAACGTCAACAGTCTGAAGAAACTTGCAACAAATACGGATAGGATAATATAGAAGAATTGCTGCTTTCGCTTTTGGTCCTGAATGGCTTTTTTAATCAATCCAGAAAAGAGGCCGCTTAGGGAAATGACAACAGATGCGACGAAATAATCGAGAAATCCTTGAACTGGTGTAGCGATAATAGGGCCATTCATCAGCTGAAGGCCTGCAATAAGCACACCAATGATAAACCCGGTTGATATTCCCCATCTAATAGACATAAGAATGACGGGTATCATAATCAGCGCAAGAGATCCGCCGTTCGGCATTCTTAAAAAGAGACCTGATAAGTAATCTAATACTAGTGCAAGTGAAGTCATAATTGCGATTTCCATCAGTCGTACCAATTGATTTGATTGCTGCATAAAAAAATCTCCCTTTTCATGAATTGAGCAAGGAGAGACCGTGTAAGGATGAGTATGTTATTCATAGAAAAACATATCGAGTTGAATACACCACATGTATTCAATTGAATCCACATTCCTACTTCAGTATTAACTGACAGGTTCAAAGGGTCAGAACAACGAGTGTTCACTCTCAGCACAAAGCTCCCCCTGCGGTTATTTAGTTTTCTTCTATTATAAATATACTAAAGACCTTCAGGATCAACAATAGAGAATTCCTGTGACAATCAATTTTTGTATGGTTATATAGGAAGAGATAAGAAAAAATAAATTATTTAGAAAAAATACTTGTTTCCTCTCTCAAAAGGTGTTATATTTGTATTCGCCGCTAAAACAGCGCGGTTATTAAATAACATAAAGAAAAAAGTTATTGACTTTATCTTGATAGAATGTTATATTAATAAAGTCGCCTCTGAGAGACGACGAAGATGATCTTTGAAAACTAAACAAGACAAAACGTACCTGTTAATTCGAGTTTTTATAAAAAAATCCTATGAAACATCATAGGTAGTCAGTCAAACGCTGACGAGGCAGGAAATGATCACATGCTAAGTTCGCTACATCGTGTAGCAACGCATGTGTGATATGCATCCTGCATACCTCGGAGAGTTTGATCCTGGCTCAGGACGAACGCTGGCGGCGTGCCTAATACATGCAAGTCGAGCGGACAGAAGGGAGCTTGCTCCCGGATGTTAGCGGCGGACGGGTGAGTAACACGTGGGTAACCTGCCTGTAAGACTGGGATAACTCCGGGAAACCGGAGCTAATACCGGATAGTTCCTTGAACCGCATGGTTCAAGGATGAAAGACGGTTTCGGCTGTCACTTACAGATGGACCCGCGGCGCATTAGCTAGTTGGTGGGGTAATGGCTCACCAAGGCGACGATGCGTAGCCGACCTGAGAGGGTGATCGGCCACACTGGGACTGAGACACGGCCCAGACTCCTACGGGAGGCAGCAGTAGGGAATCTTCCGCAATGGACGAAAGTCTGACGGAGCAACGCCGCGTGAGTGATGAAGGTTTTCGGATCGTAAAGCTCTGTTGTTAGGGAAGAACAAGTGCGAGAGTAACTGCTCGCACCTTGACGGTACCTAACCAGAAAGCCACGGCTAACTACGTGCCAGCAGCCGCGGTAATACGTAGGTGGCAAGCGTTGTCCGGAATTATTGGGCGTAAAGGGCTCGCAGGCGGTTTCTTAAGTCTGATGTGAAAGCCCCCGGCTCAACCGGGGAGGGTCATTGGAAACTGGGAAACTTGAGTGCAGAAGAGGAGAGTGGAATTCCACGTGTAGCGGTGAAATGCGTAGAGATGTGGAGGAACACCAGTGGCGAAGGCGACTCTCTGGTCTGTAACTGACGCTGAGGAGCGAAAGCGTGGGGAGCGAACAGGATTAGATACCCTGGTAGTCCACGCCGTAAACGATGAGTGCTAAGTGTTAGGGGGTTTCCGCCCCTTAGTGCTGCAGCTAACGCATTAAGCACTCCGCCTGGGGAGTACGGTCGCAAGACTGAAACTCAAAGGAATTGACGGGGGCCCGCACAAGCGGTGGAGCATGTGGTTTAATTCGAAGCAACGCGAAGAACCTTACCAGGTCTTGACATCCTCTGACAACCCTAGAGATAGGGCTTTCCCTTCGGGGACAGAGTGACAGGTGGTGCATGGTTGTCGTCAGCTCGTGTCGTGAGATGTTGGGTTAAGTCCCGCAACGAGCGCAACCCTTGATCTTAGTTGCCAGCATTTAGTTGGGCACTCTAAGGTGACTGCCGGTGACAAACCGGAGGAAGGTGGGGATGACGTCAAATCATCATGCCCCTTATGACCTGGGCTACACACGTGCTACAATGGACAGAACAAAGGGCTGCGAGACCGCAAGGTTTAGCCAATCCCATAAATCTGTTCTCAGTTCGGATCGCAGTCTGCAACTCGACTGCGTGAAGCTGGAATCGCTAGTAATCGCGGATCAGCATGCCGCGGTGAATACGTTCCCGGGCCTTGTACACACCGCCCGTCACACCACGAGAGTTTGCAACACCCGAAGTCGGTGAGGTAACCTTTATGGAGCCAGCCGCCGAAGGTGGGGCAGATGATTGGGGTGAAGTCGTAACAAGGTAGCCGTATCGGAAGGTGCGGCTGGATCACCTCCTTTCTAAGGATATATGGAGCAGTGTGCGTTTTCGTCTTGTTTAGTTTTGAAGGATCATTCCTTCAAGACATGTCTCTAGCGAGACAGGATTGTTCTTTGAAAACTAGATAACAATAAGTAATACATTCACATTGAATGCAATGCAAAGTTCATCACACATAGTGATTCTTTCTAAAGTAAGAAATGGTTAAGTTAGAAAGGGCGCACGGTGGATGCCTTGGCACTAGGAGCCGATGAAGGACGGGACGAACACCGATATGCTTCGGGGAGCTGTAAGCAAGCTTTGATCCGGAGATTTCCGAATGGGGAAACCCACTGCTCGTAATGGAGTAGTATCCATACTTGAATACATAGAGTATGAGAAGGCATACCCGGGGAACTGAAACATCTAAGTACCCGGAGGAAGAGAAAGCAAATGCGATTCCCTGAGTAGCGGCGAGCGAAACGGGAACAGCCCAAACCAAGAGGCTTGCCTCTTGGGGTTGTAGGACACTCTATACGGAGTTACAAAGGAACGATATAAGCGAAGAGGTCTGGAAAGGCCCGCCAAAGAAGGTAACAGCCCTGTAACTGAAATGTTGTTCTCTCCAGAGTGGATCCTGAGTACGGCGGAACACGTGAAATTCCGTCGGAATCCGGGAGGACCATCTCCCAAGGCTAAATACTCCCTAGTGACCGATAGTGAACCAGTACCGTGAGGGAAAGGTGAAAAGCACCCCGGAAGGGGAGTGAAATAGATCCTGAAACCGTGTGCCTACAAGTAGTCAGAGCCCGTTAAAGGGTGATGGCGTGCCTTTTGTAGAATGAACCGGCGAGTTACGATCCCGTGCAAGGTTAAGCAGAAGATGCGGAGCCGCAGCGAAAGCGAGTCTGAATAGGGCGCATGAGTACGTGGTCGTAGACCCGAAACCAGGTGATCTACCCATGTCCAGGGTGAAGTTCAGGTAACACTGAATGGAGGCCCGAACCCACGCACGTTGAAAAGTGCGGGGATGAGGTGTGGGTAGGGGTGAAATGCCAATCGAACCTGGAGATAGCTGGTTCTCTCCGAAATAGCTTTAGGGCTAGCCTCAAGGTAAGAGTCTCGGAGGTAGAGCACTGATTGGACTAGGGGCCCCTACCGGGTTACCGAATTCAGTCAAACTCCGAATGCCGATGACTTATCCTTGGGAGTCAGACTGCGAGTGATAAGATCCGTAGTCGAAAGGGAAACAGCCCAGACCGCCAGCTAAGGTCCCAAAGTATACGTTAAGTGGAAAAGGATGTGGAGTTGCTTAGACAACCAGGATGTTGGCTTAGAAGCAGCCACCATTTAAAGAGTGCGTAATAGCTCACTGGTCGAGTGACTCTGCGCCGAAAATGTACCGGGGCTAAACGTATCACCGAAGCTGCGGACTGTTCTTACGAACAGTGGTAGGAGAGCGTTCTAAGTGCTGTGAAGTCAGACCGGAAGGACTGGTGGAGCGCTTAGAAGTGAGAATGCCGGTATGAGTAGCGAAAGACGGGTGAGAATCCCGTCCACCGAATGCCTAAGGTTTCCTGAGGAAGGCTCGTCCGCTCAGGGTTAGTCGGGACCTAAGCCGAGGCCGAAAGGCGTAGGCGATGGACAACAGGTTGATATTCCTGTACCACCTCCTCACCATTTGAGCAATGGGGGGACGCAGGAGGATAGGGTAAGCGCGGTATTGGATATCCGCGTCCAAGCAGTTAGGCTGGGAAATAGGCAAATCCGTTTCCCGTAAAGGCTGAGCTGTGATGGCGAGCGAAATTTAGTAGCGAAGTTCCTGATTCCACACTGCCAAGAAAAGCCTCTAGCGAGGTGAGAGGTGCCCGTACCGCAAACCGACACAGGTAGGCGAGGAGAGAATCCTAAGGTGATCGAGAGAACTCTCGTTAAGGAACTCGGCAAAATGACCCCGTAACTTCGGGAGAAGGGGTGCTTCTTAGGGTGTTAAAGCCCCGAGAAGCCGCAGTGAATAGGCCCAGGCGACTGTTTAGCAAAAACACAGGTCTCTGCGAAGCCGTAAGGCGAAGTATAGGGGCTGACGCCTGCCCGGTGCTGGAAGGTTAAGAGGAGCGCTTAGCGTAAGCGAAGGTGCGAATTGAAGCCCCAGTAAACGGCGGCCGTAACTATAACGGTCCTAAGGTAGCGAAATTCCTTGTCGGGTAAGTTCCGACCCGCACGAAAGGCGCAACGATCTGGGCACTGTCTCAACGAGAGACTCGGTGAAATTATAGTACCTGTGAAGATGCAGGTTACCCGCGACAGGACGGAAAGACCCCGTGGAGCTTTACTGCAGCCTGATATTGAATGTTGGTACAGCTTGTACAGGATAGGTAGGAGCCTTGGAAACCGGAGCGCTAGCTTCGGTGGAGGCATCGGTGGGATACTACCCTGGCTGTATTGACCTTCTAACCCGCTGCCCTTATCGGGCAGGGAGACAGTGTCAGGTGGGCAGTTTGACTGGGGCGGTCGCCTCCTAAAATGTAACGGAGGCGCCCAAAGGTTCCCTCAGAATGGTTGGAAATCATTCGCAGAGTGTAAAGGCACAAGGGAGCTTGACTGCGAGACCTACAAGTCGAGCAGGGACGAAAGTCGGGCTTAGTGATCCGGTGGTTCCGCATGGAAGGGCCATCGCTCAACGGATAAAAGCTACCCCGGGGATAACAGGCTTATCTCCCCCAAGAGTCCACATCGACGGGGAGGTTTGGCACCTCGATGTCGGCTCATCGCATCCTGGGGCTGTAGTCGGTCCCAAGGGTTGGGCTGTTCGCCCATTAAAGCGGTACGCGAGCTGGGTTCAGAACGTCGTGAGACAGTTCGGTCCCTATCCGTCGCGGGCGCAGGAAATTTGAGAGGAGCTGTCCTTAGTACGAGAGGACCGGGATGGACGCACCGCTGGTGTACCAGTTGTTCTGCCAAGGGCATCGCTGGGTAGCTATGTGCGGACGGGATAAGTGCTGAAAGCATCTAAGCATGAAGCCCCCCTCAAGATGAGATTTCCCATTCCGCAAGGAAGTAAGATCCCTGAAAGATGATCAGGTTGATAGGTCTGAGGTGGAAGCGTGGTGACACGTGGAGCTGACAGATACTAATAGATCGAGGACTTAACCTATATTCTAATGTGAAGTTTGAACATTGTTATCTAGTTTTGAGAGAACATTCTCTCCATCAGGTTTGGTGGCGATAGCGAAGAGGTCACACCCGTTCCCATACCGAACACGGAAGTTAAGCTCTTCAGCGCCGATGGTAGTTGGGGGTCTCCCCCTGTGAGAGTAGGACGCCGCCAAGCTTGTATAAGGATCAGTTCCATACGGAACTGGTCTTTTTTGTGCTTCTTGAGAAAATATGCTGCTGATTGCACTTGTTTGATGAACGTTTCGACACTCTAACTCATTTACAAGCATGTGAACACATTAAAACAAAAGAGATCGAGCGTTTCAGTTAAACCAGTAGAGAGTTAGATTAATAAATGATAGAAGAGCTCTATATCGTTATTAGTAGATAATTCCATTTCGGACATACTGTATCTAATGTGAGATGTTCATATTTATAAAGGAATTGCCCGTTTTTAAAGAGAATATAGAGTGGAGAAGTTTAAGTGATGAACGTTAGATCACGCTGTTTGAATAGAGGAAATAAAGGTCATTTGTTAAAAGAAATACGTAATGAAAATTGAAATAAAATTTTTTTAATATAGCCTTTACAAATGATGAAAACCTGTATATAATAATCTTTGTCGGATCGAGAGATTCCTACATAGTGGAGGATTAGCTCAGCTGGGAGAGCATCTGCCTTACAAGCAGAGGGTCGGCGGTTCGAGCCCGTCATCCTCCACCATATTTATTCTTACATAATGTTAGGATAGATAAAGCCGGTGTAGCTCAACTGGTAGAGCAACTGACTTGTAATCAGTAGGTTGGGGGTTCAAGTCCTCTTGCCGGCACCAGTTTCATATGGTAAGATAGACAAGTCGCTTTTAAAGCGAGCCATTAGCTCAGTTGGTAGAGCATCTGACTTTTAATCAGAGGGTCGAAGGTTCGAGTCCTTCATGGCTCACCATGTTTCATGCGGGTGTGGCGGAATTGGCAGACGCGCTAGACTTAGGATCTAGTGTCTTTATGACGTGGGGGTTCAAGTCCCTTCACCCGCATTGCCAAGTAAAATAAAGAAATCCTGTAATGCGGAAGTAGTTCAGTGGTAGAACACCACCTTGCCAAGGTGGGGGTCGCGGGTTCGAATCCCGTCTTCCGCTTATACCATCCACGCCGGGGTGGTGGAATTGGCAGACACACAGGACTTAAAATCCTGCGGTAGGTGACTACCGTGCCGGTTCAAGTCCGGCCCTCGGCATTATACAATAAGCGCCCGTAGCTCAATTGGATAGAGCGTTTGACTACGGATCAAAAGGTTAGGGGTTCGACTCCTCTCGGGCGCGCCATTAAGATCGGGAAGTAGCTCAGCTTGGTAGAGCACTTGGTTTGGGACCAAGGGGTCGCAGGTTCGAATCCTGTCTTCCCGACCATCTTTTATGGGGCCTTAGCTCAGCTGGGAGAGCGCCTGCCTTGCACGCAGGAGGTCAGCGGTTCGATCCCGCTAGGCTCCACTTTTAAAAGATTATTTTGATCATGGCGGTGTAGCTCAGCTGGCTAGAGCGTACGGTTCATACCCGTGAGGTCGGGGGTTCGATCCCCTCCGCCGCTATAAAGGACCTTTAGCTCAGTTGGTTAGAGCAGACGGCTCATAACCGTCCGGTCGTAGGTTCGAGTCCTACAAGGTCCACCATCTATACGGAGGAATACCCAAGTCCGGCTGAAGGGATCGGTCTTGAAAACCGACAGGGGTGTCAAAGCCCGCGGGGGTTCGAATCCCTCTTCCTCCGCCATATTTTTTAAAAACTTATATCATCGCGGGGTGGAGCAGTTCGGTAGCTCGTCGGGCTCATAACCCGAAGGTCGCAGGTTCAAATCCTGCCCCCGCAACCAAATTATTTTATGTACCAATGGGGAGTGCTCATTGAGTACAACCAAAATGGTCCGGTAGTTCAGTTGGTTAGAATGCCTGCCTGTCACGCAGGAGGTCGCGGGTTCGAGTCCCGTCCGGACCGCCATTTTTAAAATGAATACTTGGCTCGGTAGCTCAGTTGGTAGAGCAACGGACTGAAAATCCGTGTGTCGGCGGTTCGATTCCGTCCCGAGCCACTTTTATAAAAAAATATTGATAGTATGGCGGTTGTGGCGAAGTGGTTAACGCACCAGATTGTGGCTCTGGCACTCGTGGGTTCGATTCCCATCAATCGCCCCATACATATTTTTGCGGGTGTAGTTTAGTGGTAAAACCTCAGCCTTCCAAGCTGATGTCGTGGGTTCGATTCCCATCACCCGCTCCATTTGTATATCCATTCATGGGCCTGTAGCTCAGCTGGTTAGAGCGCACGCCTGATAAGCGTGAGGTCGGTGGTTCGAGTCCACTCAGGCCCACCATGATATTCCGCAGTAGCTCAGTGGTAGAGCTATCGGCTGTTAACCGATCGGTCGTAGGTTCGAGTCCTACCTGCGGAGCCAAATGGAGAAGTACTCAAGTGGCTGAAGAGGCGCCCCTGCTAAGGGTGTAGGTCGCGCGAGCGGCGCGAGGGTTCAAATCCCTCCTTCTCCGCCATTTATCTGGCCCGTTGGTCAAGCGGTTAAGACACCGCCCTTTCACGGCGGTAACACGGGTTCGAATCCCGTACGGGTCATGTTTAGAAAGAGGTCTTGTCAAAGATCTCTTTTTTATTTTCTTCAAAAAAGAAAGACCGCCATTATAGCGGTCTTTTTTTACATGTTCATGGAATAGATCGTATAAGACAAGTATGTTGCAAAGAAGCCCCATAAGACATAAGGAATTAGTAAAATTGGAACGACTTTGCTTAGTTTACGCGAGACGATAACAAGAGCAAGTGCTGTCAGCGCTACAAGCAGGCAGTCGATCGTAGCGGCAAATAGATCTTTTTGTGTAAATTGAAAAAAACTAAAGGCTTGATTAAATACGTAATTTAAAAGAAAAAGAATCCAAAAGGGTAAAGTGATTTTTTGAAATCCATATTTTCCATAAATGATCGCTGCGGACAACGAGATGAGAGCAAATAAGACAGCCCACACAGCGCCAATTACTCCACCACTCGGTGTCCATTCCGGTTTATTTAATGCATCATACCACTCTCTGTCAATCGGAAACAAGAATCCGGCAATAGAGAATAATGCGTATGTAATAAAGAAGACAACCACTGCCCAAATGATACTTTTTCTCGCCATTAAGAATCTCCTCCAATCAAATTCACTCTTAAAGTGATTTCCCAATCATTACATGATATAAACATTAAGCCCCCATTATGAGGGGACTAATGATTTTCTTCTGTATAAGGTTCTTCTTCGTACGGCTTCAAGTCACCAAATACGGTCATGACGCCTTCGTCATCCAATGCCTCTTCATAGGCTTCGTGGGCTTTATTTGGATATACTTTGCTTGCTTTGCCCTCAATATCAGCAGCTGCGAATCCTTCATAGTCTTCGACATAATCTTCATCTTCTGATTGTGTATACACATCATCGTATGTCAATGGAGGAAATTCCATATCAGACGGCGTATCAGAGTTTCCGTAGCGTTCTACGTCTTGATATGCATCCTCTCCATCATAGGCTGCACTTTCTTCATTTTCGAATTGCCCTGATGGCGGACTTAATAAATCCTCTTCAATCGGACGGTTTTGTGAAACGGTTTGTTCTTTTGAATGCTCTGTGCATGTGACGGCACTAGGTAAGGCCTCTAAGCGTTCCTTTGGGATAGGTGATTTACAGACCTTGCATAGGCCATAAGAGCCGTCTGTGATGGCTTGAAGTGCTTCATTAACGTCTAACAGATGTTCATGTTCCAAACTGTTTAACGCAATATCTTTCCCGCGTTCGAACAGCTCTGTCCCTTGATCACCTGGGTGATTATCATAGGCTGACAGGTCTCCGACCGAATCATAAGGAAATGATACTTTTTGTTCATCGTCATGGCTTTTGGCTTCGAGTTCGTGCTTTTCATCGAGAAGTCGCTGCTTCAAATGATGTAATTCGTCTTTAGACAACAAAGCGATCATCCTTTCATATTAAACATAATATTAGTATGAGCAATTTTGTCTGTAAGACTAGTTCCAAATTGAAGCAATTCCTCATGAAAAAACGCCTGCGGCTGCAGGCGTTCTTTGTTACGCGATATAGTATTGTAAGATCAAAGCGATTGTCAGCAGGAAACCGAAAAATGTATTGGTTTGAGCTGTAGATTTCATGGCATTCATTAATTCAATTGGTTTTTCTTTTTGCTTAAATTCTTTGATAGCTGTATATGCTTTTGGGACACTGAGTAAAACAAGAAGACTCCAAAGGCCAACAATATCTGTGAAGATATAAACAAAAATAAGTACATAAGAGATCAAAAACATGGAAAGTAAAATGTTCACAGCAGCCTTTCGCCCAGCAAGAATAGCAAGTGTTTTTCGTCCATTTTCTTTATCGCCGTCTAAATCGCGGATATTGTTCGATAGTAAGATGGCACCAACTAAAATAGAAATTGGTAATGAGACGAGAACAGCTTTAGACGTCAGTGTGCCTGTTTGAATATAGAAACTGATCAGGATGATTCCTAGTCCCATAAAAGCACCTGACACAACTTCTCCAAACGGTGTATATGCAATAGGAACAGGACCGCCTGTATAGAAATAGCCTGCTGCCATACATATGAGTCCTATCAGTGCAATCCACCAGCTAGACATCATGCAAATGTACACCCCTAGTAGTAAAGAAAGCGCAAATAGTGCATAAGCAAGGCTGAGAACGGTTTTAGGTTTCACACCATTTCTGACAATGGCGCCGCCGATGCCGACAGATTTCTCGTTGTCCAATCCGCGAACATAATCAAAGTACTCATTAAACATGTTCGTTGCGATTTGGATAAACATAGATGCAAACAGCATAGCTAAAAATAGCCCAACATGTATTTGACCACTTGGAAGTGCGAGAACAGTTCCTAAAGTAACGGGAATAAATGCTGCTGTTAATGTATGCGGTCGTAGTAAATTCCACCAAATCCGCCAGTTCTTATCAGGCTTAATCGGTGAAAGCTGATCTGATATCGATTGATGCTGCATAAAATATACTCCTTTAAATAAAAAAATACGTACACGTCCAAATTCCAGTTTAGCAAAGTTCAAAAAGGTGTCAATATATTGATGCGATGAAACCTGAAAAAGATGTTTGCTAATCGTTGCCATATCGAGAGAAAGCTTGATCTTAGAACAAGACTTTCCATTTTTCTTATAGATGCTCTCGTTTCAAGAAGCAGGAGCGAAAAAATCTAGAAAGCGTGATATAATAAGGATTCTAGGTTTAAAAAGCTGTTTTCTTTACTAAGTTCATCTGTTAAGGTTTATAATAGAAAAGCAGGTCATTCGACATACTCGAATGTTCACGTATTTTTTCATTATGGTTTTATTTTTTTATGTTATTTCATGGATTTTGGAGGAATGTATCATGGTGACAACAGTGCAAAGTACTTTCCGGCAGGAAGCGCTTGCGACATTAGAAGAAGCGAATAACGTCAACCATGCTGTTTTGATAAGCTACTCCAGAAGAGTTGACGATCTGGATCCTCTTGCCTTTTTCCAAAGCGGCGAAGCGGATTTTTTAGGCGAGCGGTTTTTTTGGTCTGATCCAGAAAGCCAAATGATATTTTCTGGACTTGGCAGAGCGGCCGTTATTAAATCATCTGAGCAAGGCAAGGAACGATTTGATACAGTCCATCAAGAATGGGAACAGCTGAAGCAGCACATGTTCCATTTTCATGATGAGAAGGAGTTAAGGCAAGCGGCTGTTGGTCCGCTTTTATTTGGAGGATTCTCATTTGATCCGTATGAAGAGAAGGCGCGTCACTGGGAAGCTTTTGGCGAGGCTCATTTTTTTGTGCCATCGATGATGCTTACTGTCTCGAAAGAAGGCACGTTTCTGACGATCAATGAATGGAAGCAGGTGGACGGGAATGTTCATCAGCTCATTCAAGAATTAGAACAAAAAGCCTCTCATTACGAAACATTACCGCTCAGACATGGTGGACAAGCTGAACTTGTTCATATGGAAGAACGAGATGTGAAGGAATGGATGAAGGCGATCCAAGAAGCGACAGACCACATTCGTGCAAACGAATATGAAAAGGTTGTTTTAGCAAGAGAAGTCTTGCTTCACTATAAAAATCAAATTGAACTCGCTCCACTGTTATCAGAATTATTAAAGCATCAAACAACGAGTTATGTATTTGCGGTTGAACAGGGGAGACAAGCATTTGTCGGAGCTACGCCGGAACGCTTAGTGAAAAAAAGCGGCGGAGAGGTCTTTTCATCTTGTTTAGCAGGTTCGATTGTTCGTGGAAAAGATGAAGCGGAAGATCGAGCATTAGGCGAGGAACTGCTGCATGATGAGAAGAATTTGATTGAACATCAAATTGTTGTCAATATGATTGAGCAAGCATTTGAGGCTAATTGCCTTCGCGTCCATAAACCAAATCAACCTAGTCTTTATAAAACAAAAAACATTCAGCATTTGTTTACACCGATTGTAGGAGAAATTAAAAGCAGCTGTTCTCTCTTTTCATTAATTGAACAGCTCCATCCGACGCCAGCATTAGGCGGATATCCGAAGGAAAAGGCGGTTGAGGTCATTCGTGAAATCGAACCGTTGAAACGTGGCTGGTACGCAGCGCCGGTAGGGTGGATTGACTCTCAGGATAATGGAGAATTTGCTGTTGCCATTCGGTCAGGTCTTATTGAGGAAGACCATGTTCGTTTGTTCGCTGGCTGCGGCATTGTAGAGGATTCCCTTGCAAAGCAGGAGTACGAGGAAACGCAAGTGAAATTAAGACCAATGCTATCTGCCCTTGGAGGTCGTCCTATTGAATAATCAAATCATGACAACATATATTGGCAGATTGATGGATGAATTTGTCCAAGGTGGCGTACAAGAGGCAGTTGTCTGTCCAGGTTCTCGTTCGACCCCGCTTGCAATGCTGGCTCTAGCCCACCAAGACATCAATGTCCATGTATTAGTGGATGAACGGTCTGCTGCTTTTTATGCGCTTGGTCTTGCAAAAGCAAGTCAAACACCAGTGCTGCTTATTTGTACGTCAGGTACAGCAGCAGCTAACTTTTACCCAGCCATTGTAGAGGCACATTATTCCCGTGTCCCACTTATTGTTTTAACTGCTGATCGGCCGCACGAATTGAGGGAAGTTGGAGCACCTCAAGCGATTGATCAGCAATTCTTATTCGGTAAGTTTGTTAAATGGTTCACAGACTTAGCATTGCCAGAAGAAAGTCAGACGATGTTACGCTATGTTCAGACGGCTGCGGCAAGAGCAAATCATATGTCGATGCAAGAGCCGAAGGGACCTGTACAAATCAATGTCCCTCTGAGAGAACCATTGCTTCCTGATTTGTCTATTGATCCTTTCGAGCGAGAAGAAACAGACCTGAAAAAGGTATTAGCTACAGGACAGGCTTTCCCAAATGATGATGCGATATCTGAAATTGTGACGGTTATGAACCGTTCCAAAAAGGGACTGATTGTGTGTGGCGAGCTTCATACAGAGGAAGAGATAGAGGCAGTATTACGTCTTTCAAAAGCCTTGCATATGCCGATTTTAGCGGACCCGCTTTCTCATTTACGAAATGGTCATGAGCATGCAGATCTTATTATTGATGCGTATGATTCTTTATTGAAAGATGAAGCATTGCAGCAGCACCTATTGCCGGATATGGTCATTCGTTTTGGACCAATGCCTGTGTCTAAGCCTTTATTCAAGTGGCTGGAAAAACATGCGGAAGTGAATCAGATTGTTGTTGATGCTGCCGGAGGTTTTCGAGATCCTGGGCTGAGTGCTTCATATGTCTTTGAAAGTGATGTGGCAGCTTTTGTAGATGAAGTAGTCAATAGATCGGATCAACGTGAGGATACAAGTTTTCTAAAGCGCTGGCAGGATGCAAATTCATCATTCAGAACGCATGCTTCCCATTATTCTGATGAGGATCTGTCATTTGAGGGGAATGTGTACCGTCAGCTTCAGCATCTTTTGCCGAAGGAGAGTGTCCTTTTTATCGGGAATAGTATGCCGATTCGTGATGTGGATACATTTTTTGAAGCGCAATCGAAGCCTTTTCGAATGATGGCGAATCGAGGAGCAAATGGTATTGATGGTGTTGTGTCTACAGCACTTGGCACGTATGCAGCTTTGAAACAGCCGGTCACCTTAGTGATTGGAGATTTATCATTTTACCATGATATGAATGGTCTCCTTGCAGCGAAGTTGATGGACATTCCACTGACGGTTGTGTTGTTAAACAATGATGGAGGAGGCATCTTTTCTTTCCTTCCACAGGCGTCTGAGGAACCGTATTATGAAAAACTCTTTGGTACACCGACTGGACTGAATTTTGAGTATGCTTCGAAGTTGTATGGGGGAACCTATTCGAAACCGTCAACGAAACAAGAATTACATGATGTCTACAAGGCGCATATAGAAGAGCCTGGACTTCATTTAATTGAAATTGAAACAGATCGGCATTCTCGTGTAAGCAAGCATCGTCAAATGATGGATGACATATTGGAAGAAGTGAAAAAAGAATGTCTTCTTTCATAATACGGATGCGTGATGGTGTGGCGTACGAGGTGGTGGATCAGAATCCATCAGGTGAGAATGCCACGCTATGCTTACACGGCTTCACTGGAAGCGCGGCTTCTTGGACATTCTTGAATGCTTATATGGGAAATACAAGATTGATTCAAGTCAGCCTGCTTGGACATGGCCGCACGGACTCACCAGAAAGTATAAGAAGATATGCGATGTCGCATCAGCTAGCAGATCTTGCAGAGATTTTAAACCAATTAAAGCTTCACAAAGTGAATATTCTCGGATATTCTATGGGAGGACGTATTGCTTTATCATTTGCCTCTCGTTATTCAGAGCGAGTCAACAAGTTGATTCTAGAGAGTACCTCTCCAGGGCTTCGCACGTTTAAAGAGCGGATGGCAAGACTCAAACATGATCATCAGCTGGCTCAGAAAATGAGACATGAAGGTTTAGTGAAGTTTGTGGATTTTTGGGAGAGTATTCCACTGTTTGCTTCTCAGAAAACTTTATCAGCTGACACGCAGGCTCAACTACGAGAGGAAAGGCTAAATGCCAATCCACTTGGACTGGCTCGCAGCTTAGAAGGCATAGGAACAGGTTCGCAGCCCTCTGTTTGGAAGGGGTTAAAGCATATGAATTTACCTGTTTTGTTGATGTGCGGAGCGCTTGATGAAAAGTTCTGCAAGATCGCCACACGTATGCAGCAGGAGCTTGAAGGCAGTCAATTCATATTGGTTGAGCAGGCTGGGCATACAGTTCATGTGGAACAACCACATTTTTTTGGTAAAATAGTAAGTGAGTTTATTACGCAAGATTAGAGGAGGAACTATTGATGGCTATTGAATGGCAAACTGAGCGTCAATATGACGAAATTTTATATGAAACATGCAATGGGATTGCAAAGATCACGATTAATCGTCCACATGTACATAACGCGTTTACACCAAAGACTGTGAGTGAATTGATTGATGCATTTTCACGTGCTCGTGATAATTCGAATGTTGGTGTGATCGTACTTGCAGGTGCTGGCGGCAAAGCATTCTGTTCTGGTGGAGATCAAAAAGTACGCGGTCATGGCGGTTATGTAGGAGACGATCAAATTCCGCGTCTAAATGTACTCGACTTACAGCGTTTAATTCGTGTGATTCCAAAACCTGTTGTTGCAATGGTTGCTGGTTATGCAATCGGCGGCGGACACGTTCTTCATATTGTATGTGACCTGACAATTGCAGCAGATAATGCGATTTTTGGACAAACTGGTCCAAAAGTAGGCAGCTTTGATGCTGGTTATGGCTCAGGCTACCTTGCACGTATTGTTGGTCATAAGAAAGCGAGAGAAATCTGGTACTTATGCCGTCAATACAATGCACAAGAAGCGCTTGATATGGGACTTGTTAATACTGTTGTACCATTAGAGCAGCTTGAAGAGGAAACAGTGAAGTGGTGCGAGGAGATGCTAGAAAAGAGCCCGACTGCTTTACGATTCTTGAAGGCTGCATTTAATGCAGATACGGATGGATTAGCTGGAATTCAACAATTTGCAGGAGATGCGACACTTCTTTATTACACAACAGATGAAGCAAAAGAAGGACGCGATTCCTTTAAGGAAAAACGCAAGCCGGACTTCGGTCAGTTCCCGCGTTTCCCTTGATTCAATCATAGCGATGAAAAACAGCTTAGTGCATCAGACTAAGCTGTTTTCTTTTACAAAAAGGAGGTGTCATGATGAAGCAACCGAATTGGCTGCTGCACCGTGCTTATTTAACACCAGAAAGAGTCGCACTCATTTTTCAGGATAAACAGTGGACATTTCGCGATTTAGCTGATGAAGTCAATGAGCTTTCAAATAGACTTGCACAAGCATCATTAAAAAAAGGGGAAACGGTCGGGCTTTTGATGAACAACCAGCCTCAAATGGTGATGCTTGTTCATGCTTGTTTTTCATTAGGATTCAAAATCGTGCTATTGAACAATAAGTTAACAAAAGCTGAAAGGCGCTATCAACTTGAAGATGCAAAAGCAGCCGCTTTATTTACTGAACCTGTTTATGCAAGTGATCATAAGGGTGATCTACCCGTTTATACAATGGAGACTTTACCAGAAGCAGGTCACGACAATGGAAAGAAAATCGAAAGCGAATTTGATTTGAATGAAACAGCAACGATCATGTATACGTCTGGCACAACAGGACAACCAAAAGGGGTCGAGCAAACGTTTGGTAATCATTTTTATAGTGCTGTTTCCTCTGCACTCAATATGGGCCTCAGAGAGGATGACCGCTGGCTTATTGCACTGCCTCTTTTTCATATTAGCGGGTTATCCGCTTTATTTAAGTCTGTGATTTATGGGATGACTGTCGTACTTCATCAAAAGTTTGATGTCGATGAAGTAAAGGGTTCGATTGAACAGCATCGTGTGACGATGATATCTGTTGTTCAAACGATGTTATCCCGTTTATTAAGCAGGCTGGAAGAATGTCCGTCTTCTTTGCGCTGTCTGTTATTAGGCGGAGGACCTGCGCCTTTTGCGATGCTGCAAGAAAGCAAAGAGAAAGGCTTCCCTGTGTTTCAATCGTACGGCATGACAGAAACCTGTTCACAAATTGTGACCCTTGCGCCTGAATTTAGTGTAGAGAAGCTTGGATCAGCGGGAAAACCCCTTTTTGGATGTGAGCTGAAAATTCAAGATGGTACACGCATTTGTCGTCCTTTTGAGCATGGCGAAATTATGGTGAAAGGGGCAAATGTCATGAAAGGGTACCTTTACCGCGAAGAGGCGACCGCGGCTGCTTTTGATCAAGGCTGGCTGAAAACGGGTGATATCGGCTATGTGGATGAGGAAGGATTTTTATTTGTGCTTGACCGCCGTTCAGATTTAATTATTTCTGGCGGTGAGAATATTTATCCTGCTGAAATTGAAGCGATCCTGTTAACACATCCGCATGTAAAGGAAGCCGGAGTGACGGGTATGTATGATGATAGATGGGGAGAGGTACCAGCTGCCTTTCTTGTCACAGACCATAAAATACCGGAGAACGAGCTCTATGCTTTATGTGAGTCGCATCTAGCAAAATATAAATGGCCTGCCGCTTTTCACTTTGTGGACGAGCTGCCAAGAAATGCGTCAAATAAATTGCAGAGGCACAGACTCAAGTCAAAGGGGTTTTTAGATGATTCAAATTGAACGAGTGATTTTATATCATGTCACGATGAAGCTCAAGCAGCCATTTACCACAAGTCTTGGGACCATCTCAGAGCGTGAGTTTATTATTGTCGAGGTAAAAGATCAAACGGGATTGACTGGATGGGGAGAGGTGTCAGCCTTTTCTTCTCCTTGGTATACAGAAGAAACCATTGAGACTTGTTACCATATGCTGAGAGCTTTTTTTATACCAAATGTGCTGACACGCACCTTTACACACCCTTCAGAAATACCAGACAGCCTGTACCAATTTAAAGGTAATAGGATGGCGAAAGCGGGAATTGAAGCGGCTGTTTGGGATATTTATGCGAAGCGTGAGAATAAGTCGTTACGAGATGTATTAGGCGGCACCAAGGATAGAATACCTTCTGGTG
This sequence comes from Bacillus sp. FSL K6-2431, assembly GCF_038005165.1. Taxonomy (NCBI): domain Bacteria; kingdom Bacillati; phylum Bacillota; class Bacilli; order Caryophanales; family Bacillaceae; genus Bacillus; species Bacillus sp. FSL K6-2431. The sequence continues at coordinate 3,063,525 of NZ_JBBOSQ010000001.1, forward strand.
TTGTGGCGGGGTTAGGACCCATTGATGACATGCTGAAGCAAATACAGCAATTTGTGGACCAAGGCTATCAGCGGGTGAAGGTGAAAATTAAGCCGGGACAGGATATCGGACTCCTTAAAAAAATTAGAGAGTCTTTCCCTCACCTTCCACTAATGGCGGATGCAAACTCTGCTTATGAATTAAAGGATATTAGCAAGCTCAAACAGCTCGATGACATTCGTTTATTAATGATTGAACAGCCATTAGCTGCAGATGATATCGTCGATCATCGCCATTTGCAAAAGCATTTAAAAACACCGATATGTTTGGATGAAAGTATTTGTTCCTTAGATGATGCTAGAAAAGCTGTAGAGCTTGGCAGCTGTCAAATTATTAATGTGAAGCCTTCACGAGTTGGAGGGCTGACAGAAGCCCTTAAAATCCATACATTCAGTAAGGAGCATCAAATTCCGTTATGGTGCGGAGGAATGATTGAAACAGGCATTTCTCGCGCACAGAACGTGGCACTTGCTTCGCTTCCGCAATTTACAATTCCAGGTGATATTTCCGCTTCGTCAAAATATTGGGAGCAGGATATCATTTATCCTGAAATCAAGGTTGAAAATGGTTTTATTGAGGTGCCTCGTTCCCCAGGAATGGGCGTAGAAGTGGATTATCAAGCGCTTCGTTCCTTTTCAGATAAAATTGACGTCTTTACAAAACATGATTTTGTGATGTGAAAATAAGGTATTCACCTTTTGCACATCCAATAAAATCTATATATAGTGAGAGAAAGTTTTTCCTTCCTGTCTCAACAAAAAAGAAAGAGCGGTGATCCGCTCTTTCTTACTCTTCTACCAGTTCGCTGTCATAAGCAAGCTGTCCAATATAGTGATTCATTTCACTGGGCATGTCTGCTGCATGGCCATATTCATAATCCCAAAGGTTTAAAAAGGAGTGAGCAGCCTGATAAAATGCGGCTTCGTCCGCGTCGTGAATTTCATAAAAAAACGTTTGAAGCAGCCGATCGTGTTTCAATGCGAAGCGCCTCCTTAAATGAGACTTAAAGATCTTGTGGTTTAAACGTTTTACAATCCGTTTCTTCACTTTTTTCAGCCGTATTTCCTGTGTGGCTGACGACATAGATTGCATCTGCCCCACAGCGGTTTCCAGCATTCCAATAGGAACAGTTATTGACTTCACAAAGGATTTTTTGACTCATACAGATGACCTCCTTTTGAGTATGTCTTTCTTCTATAATGTAACCGAAATGAACCTCATCCATTCAAGTTAATCTTCCTGGCGAATATAGCGCTTATCCTTCATAAACAATTTCCAGAAGAAATAGAACCCAGGGAATAATATGATAAAACCTACAATATACGTGATAAATAATGCTCTAAATGTCACAGGGTCTGTAAATCCAGACATGATTGTAATATCCGGATAGGCCATATAAGGCAAATGGGCACGTCCGTACACATAGCTTGCTAAAAAATATTGAATGGTAATCGCAATGACAGCTAAACGAGGCCGGCCTTTTCTATGCTTAAACCGACTATTTGGTAAAAATAGAGCCAGCCCTGCTAGCAAAAACATCAGGAGTGATACAAGAAGAATAGGGATGTTCTGCATCATTTTTGTAAACAGCCAATTTGCCTCGCTTCTTAATGTTAGCATGATGAAAAAGGCCATCATGAGTGAAAGCGGACCCGTAATGAGCGCTCCTCTTCTATAAATGCTATAAGCTTCATCTTCATCAGCCACATTCGAGAAATCAGCTAAAAGCAATGACGAAAGAAAAAGGGTGCTGAAAATGGCAAAGCCGACAAAAGAATAGACATTTGCACTCGTAAAGACCAGTCCAAGATCTAATGAGTAGTTGTTGTTCTCCTCAAAGATAAATCCACCATGAGTAATCGGAAGAACCATGATCAGGATCGATGGAATGATAAAGCCGCTAATCCCTGAAATGTAAGTCACTGCTTTTCTGTATTTTTTAGGAAGAGAATGAGAAAACACGAGAAACCCGCTTCGCAGTGCAAGAAGCAATAATATAATGCTGCCAGGTATTAATAAAACAGTACCAAGGACAAAGGTCGCACCTGGAAACATACTAAACAATGCGACAACAATTGCCACAATGAATACGTTAGTTACTTCCCATGTTGGAGAAAGGTACTTATTTGCGATATTAGCGGCCTTTGTTTGTTCTTTATTCATATAAATCATGGACCAAAATCCTGCGCCGAAATCCATTGATGCCATCACTGCATAGATAAAAACGAACCCCCATAAGATGGTGATTGCAATGAGTGCATCAGTTGTCACATCCATTTGCATCTTGATCGCTCCTTTTTAAGATTCTGTTAACCGTAGGTCTTCTTCAATCGAATGTTTTCTAAAGTAGTACGTCAGCACAATCACAGTTGCTATGCCTAAGATGAGATAGACAATGGCAAAAAGGATAAAGAGCGTACCGATCGAGCCTGATGATGTGACGACCTCTGAGGTTTTGAGCATTCGATAAATGACCCATGGCTGACGGCCTGTACATGCAAAGATCCAGCCGAACTCAATGGCCAAAAGACTAAGGGGCCCGCCGAATAAGTAAAGAAAAAGGAGCCACTTCGGATAATGCTCGCGTTTTAAAATTTTACGGTAAAGCAGTGCTAACACCGCAAACAAAATGAGAACTGAGCCAATAATGACCATGCCGTTAAATAACGTGTGAATAAATAAAGGCGGCCACTCGTCACGAGGGAAATCATTTAAGCCTTTGACCACCGTATCAAAGCTATTTCCTGCCAGAAAGCTAAGCGCCCAAGGGATTTCAATTGCTCCTTTAATTTCCTTTGAATCAGCATCAGTAAAACCACCTATTGCGAGCGGCGCATGTGATTGTGTTTCAAATAAACCTTCAGCACCAGCTAATTTTTCTGGCTGATATTCATACAGAAGCTGAGCAGACTCATGACCATTTATGGCCGTAAGAAATGAGAAGAGGCCGCCTACAATAAGTCCAAGAAAAAGGGCTTTTCGATGAAACGTATAGAGTTTCTCATTCTTTCTTGTTTTAAGCATTTTAAAAGCTGCCACTGATGCAATCACAAAAGCACCTGTTGTAAAAGCAGACAGCACGACATGTGTCGCAGTTACGACAAAGCTTGGATTGAAAAAGGCCTTCCAGGGCTCGATATTCGTAATTTCTCCATTGACCATTTGAAAGCCAGCAGGAGTACCTTCAAACGCATGTACGTTTGTGATCAGAATCGCTGAAGCGGCTGCACCAATCACGACAAAAATAACAGTAATGATGCGCATAGCAGGTGATAGGCGATCCGCTGCGTACACATAAATAGACATAAATAATGCTTCAATAAAGAACGCATAAATTTCAATCTGAAATGGCAGTGACATGACCTTTCCGATGACCTCCATAAAACCTGGCCATAGAAGAGCGAGCTGGGTACCAGCAATCGTGCCTGTTGGAATGGCGACACCTAACAAGACAGCCTGCGCTTTCGTCCACCGTTTCGCCATGACAGCATAGTGAGGGTCCTTCGTTTTTTGGAAGATGAGTTCAGCTAACAAAATCATTAGCGGGATGCCGACACCAAGCGAGGCATAAATAATGTGAAAGCCCATGGTTGTGCCGAACAGGCTTCTAGCTAAAACGAGATCAGTCAATTTTTTTCTCCGCCTTTCTTATCGCTTCTCTTTTTCATGATGTTATTATTCTCCACCATTTTTAGATTATTCTTCCTGACTAAGAAAGCTTGATTTTTGACAAGTTGTAAGAGAGGGAGTAGAATATAAAAATAAAACGTAATAATTACGTTTTGATAACGAAAGGAGTTTTGACATTGAAAAGAGATATTCATCCAACCTCACATGAAGTTGTATTTATGGACGTAAACAGCGGTTACCGCTTTTTGAGTAAATCGACAAAGTCATCCAATGAGACAGTAGAATGGGAAGATGGGAAAACGTATCCTGTCATTAAAGTAGAAACAAGCTCTGATACGCATCCTTTTTATACAGGACGCCAAAAGTTCGGAGAAAAAGGCGGAAGAGCCGAGTTGTTTAAGAAAAAGTATCAAATGTAATATAAAAAGCACACCCTACAATGGTGTGCTTTTTTTACAGCAAAAAACCCCGAATAATCATCCGGGATTTTAACAATTAATCATTTAAAGCGGTTTTTAAGGTCTTTAGATTTTGTTTCATTAAGCTGACGTAGCTTTCTCCATTTTTGGCATCATCTTCAGTAATAGATTCTAGATTTTTAAGTGTGAGGCTTTTTGCCCCAATTTCACTGCGGATCGTATCTGAGACTTTGCTGCTGACGTTGTTTTCAAAAATCACATATTGAATGTGATGCTTTTCAGCTTTTTGTACAATGCTTTCGAGCTGCTTTTGTGAAGGCTCTTCAGAAGCGGATAACCCTAATACACTGATTTGTTCAATGCCGTAGCGCTTTTCCCAATAACCGTAGGCTGCGTGGGAAACAAGGATTTCTTTATGTTTTGCTTTAGATAACGTTGTGTTGAACTCTTGATCTAGCGATTGCAAATCCTTTTTTAGTTTTTCATAGTTTTTTGTGTATTCGTCTTTATGATCTGGATCTAATGAAACGAGTGTATCTTTAATGTTTTTTGCCATTTGCTGTGCATAAACAGGGTCTAACCATGCATGAGGATCTTTATCTCCGTGATCGTGTCCATCATGGTCATGATCTTCCCCTTCATGATCGTGATCATGGTCTTCGCCTTCTTCATGTGAATGCTCTTCTTTTGTCGATAACAATTTGATGCCTTCGGCTGCTTTGACTGTTTTCACGCCTTGGTCTTTTAACGTAGAAGCGGTTTTGTCAGCGAATGCTTCAGCGCCTGTGCCGCTGTAGATGAAGGCGTCTCCTTCAGCCATTTCAACCATCGTTTTTGAACTTGGTTCAAAGCTGTGTGCATCTGCATTGGCAGGGTACACGCTTTGCGCATGAACATGAGAACCACCAATTTTTTCAGTGAAATCTTGAATCGGGAAAATTGTGGTGTAAACGGTTAGTTTTCCGTCTGCTTTCCCTTTTGAAGCATTTGTCCCCGCACTGCTTGAGCAAGCGGCAAGACCGATCGCAAATAAAGCAGCTGTTAACATATAAAAGATTTTTTTCATGTGAAAAATGTCTCCTCTCAATCTATTAGATAGAAATGATTACGATTTAATGTCCTGAGTTATTGTATCGTAATAATTACGATTTGAAAAGAGGAAAATAAAAAATTTTCAACAGCATATGTTTCCTTTTAAAAAAATGCGCTGCAAAACGTGACGAAATTTCTCACATTGTGCTATATTTATTTTTAAAAAAAGATAAAGGAATGGACAACGTATGAAACTTTTAGAAGAAATCATCGAATATAATCAACAATTTATTGAAGAAAAGAAATACGAAGAATTTACAACAACGAAGTTTCCACAGAAAAAATCTGTCATTCTGTCATGTATGGATACAAGACTTGTCGAGTTGCTTCCACGTGCAATGAACATGAGAAATGGAGATATCAAGATCGTTAAAAGTGCTGGTGCTCTTGTGTCTCATCCATTTGGAAGTATTATGCGAAGCATTTTAGTGGCTGTTTATGAATTAAATGCTGACGAGGTTTATGTCATTGGGCATCATGATTGCGGTATGAGCAAAATAGACAGCCAAACACTTTTAAACAAAGCCATTGAGCGTGGTATCCCAGAAAAACGTATTGAAGTACTGGAATACTCAGGAATCGATTTTAAACAGTGGCTCAAAAGCTTTAGTTCGGTTGAAGAGAGCGTGAAGGACAGTGTGTCCGTTGTCAAAAATCACCCGCTTCTCCCATCAAATGTGCCTGTGCACGGTCTTGTCATTGATCCAGGAACTGGCAAGCTTGACGTAGTCGTCAACGGATATGAAGAAAAATAATTTATTTTTCCTTTTTCGGCGGGACAGGATCGATGCCGCCAGGATGGAGCGGATGACATTTTAAAATCCGTTTGATGGTGAGCCAGCCGCCTTTTAAAGCGCCATGCGTTTTGATCGCTTCTAGCCCGTAGTTTGAGCATGTTGGGTAAAACCGGCAGCTAGGCGGTGTAAGAGGGGAAATACACTTTTGATAAAAGCGTATGATGCCGATAAAAATTTGTTTCATAGAAGTTCCTCCTTGTCTGTCTTCCACAGTATAAGAAAAAAGGACAAGGAAGGAAAGTTTTATAAACTAAACTGGTCGGAGAAATATGTTATAATATAGGAAATTGCAATTATAGGAGTGGTGATTATGCCTTCAGTTGAAAGCTTTGAACTTGATCATAATGCTGTAAAAGCGCCATACGTTCGTCATTGTGGCGTTCATAAAGTGGGATCAGATGGAGAAGTCAATAAATTTGATATTCGTTTTTGTCAGCCAAACAAACAAGCAATGAAACCTGATACGATTCATACATTAGAGCATTTACTTGCGTTTAACATTAGAACACACTCAGAGAAATACGACCATTTTGATATCATTGATATTTCTCCAATGGGCTGCCAGACAGGCTACTATTTAGTGGTCAGTGGTGCACCAACTCCAAAAGAAATCGTTGAACTTCTTGATGCAACATTCAAGGATGCAGTTGAGGTAACAGAGATTCCTGCTGCAAACGAAGAGCAATGCGGTCAAGCGAAGCTTCATGACCTTGAAGGGGCAAAACGTTTGATGCGTTTCTGGCTTTCTCAAGATCAAGAAGAGCTTCTAAAAGTATTTGGTTAATCGATCATAAACCGGACATGATGATGTCCGGTTTTTTTGTATTCGATCATGAGATGTCAAAATAGGGGATATTTGTTAAAATGGACATGTCAGTAAAAGAAGGGGGAACTCGGGATGCGAAAAATGTTGGGAATGATATTGATGCTCTTGTTACTAAGTGCATGTGGGAACTCTGCAGCAAATAGTGGCAAAGGGGAGGTACCTGAGCTATTAGAAGTGAAGCTTACAGGACCTGAACAAGTGGAGAAAAATGAAAGCGTTATAGTAAAAGCAGCTGTCACATATGGTGATACGCCTGTTGATGATGCAGACGAAGTTCAATTTGAAGTGTGGAAAGATGGCGATAAGGATAACAGCAAGATGATTCAGCCAAAGAAAGAGAACAAAGGTGTATATGAATTGCATACAGCCTTTAAAAAAGATGGCCTTTATATCATACAAGTCCATGTGACAGCTAAACAGCAGCATAATATGCCAAAGACAAATATCCATGTAGGTGATGTGAAAAAAGAGAGTTCATCTACTGAAGAAGAAACCTCACATCATTAAGTGTCATTTTATTTCGGGTTAGGACGTTGGTTTGGTTCAGCATCCTGTGGTGAATCGATTTTATGCTTATATTCATAAGCCTTCGATGTTGTCCACAACGATAAAAAGACAACGATTGAGATAATGATAAAGCTGATAATTCCAAGTAGCAGCATCTAACTCCCTCCTTATTTCCATATTAACATATATTTCATGCAGTCAAAATAGAAGAAATTCATGGCAGGTTTCAGTATAATAGGAAAAGGGTATTCTCATACTAAACGCAATTACATAAGGAGGAATAAACATGTCTGAAAAATTATTACACGTCGTCAATAAACAAGTAGCTGATTGGACTGTGCTTTACGTAAAATTACATAACTATCACTGGTACGTAAAGGGAAAAGACTTCTTTACACTCCATGAGAAATTTGAGGAACTTTATACAGAAACAGCGACATACATTGATGATTTGGCTGAGCGTATGCTCGCGTTAAATGGAAAGCCTGTTGCGACAATGAAAGAATGTTTGGAAATTTCTAGTATTCAAGAAGCTGAAGGTAATGAATCAGCGGAGCAAATGGTGAAAAATCTATATGATGATTTCTCCAATATCGCTGAGGAATTAAAGCAAGGAATGGAGCTGGCTGGAGAAGTTGGCGATGAAACAACAGGTGATATGTTGCTTGCGATTCATCAATCTATTGAGAAACACAACTGGATGCTTAAAGCATTTTTAGGATAATACGTATGTGGAAGGAATGTCGATCATGAAGAGATCGACATTCCTTTTTTGTTGGAATCGGGACAGACAGCCCATTGAAATCATAGGGCTTTCAGCCGAAGAGAAAAGAGAAGGGAGGGGAGAAGATGTCTTCTATTGCAGGAATGATGAGTCAGCAAGTCGCGAGCATTCAAAAAACACTTAATATTAGTTTGTTGAATTCACAGCTTGCTACGAATACAGCACAAGCCATGGTCATGCTGGATCAAGTTCAGCAGCAGCCTCAAGCTGTTCAACCAAAGGATTCAGACGCTCGCTTTATTGATGTGAGAGTCTAAAGATGGAAGCCGCCGCACAAGGTGGCTTTTTTCCTTGTCATCACTCTCTCTGATTTAAAAGGCGACGCCTTTATTTTTTGTCGTCCAAGCTATTGCGAGGATCTGACATATACTATTGAGGTAAGGAGTTCCACTCTGAAAGGATGTTGATGCCAAGTGAGCAAAGATTTAGGCATCTTTTCGTTGTTTACAGTCAGTTTGTCAGCGATGGGCTTTCTGTTTGGTGGAGCAGGATATTTACTGATGATATTAGTAACACTCATGGCCATTGAATTAATTTGTTCAAGCCTAAGAGAATCTTTGACAGGACAGCTCACAATGAAACGTTTTTCTACACGGCTTGTTCGAAAGATTGTGACGGTCTCCTTAATATCCATGGCGCATTTCTTCGATGTCATGCTGAAGACAAATGGGATGATTAAGGATTTAGCGATCATCTTCTATATTATTTATGAATCTTACCAAATCGTCTCGACAGCCAATGCCCTCGGAATTCCCATTCCACAGTTGTTTATTGATGTGTTGGACATGTTAAAAAATAAATTGCGCAAAAAGCCGTAATTTCTTTATATCTGGTCATACTAAAGGAAAAAGGATGAATCAGATGACGAGACACACATATTATGTATCCGTACAGGATGGGTCGATATCTCAGCATAGAGATGCGGCGGCTTGGCAATTTCAAATAGAAGCAGACGATGATCAAATTTTGCAGCTGAGAGACTATTTCGATGAACAGTATATGACAGATTGGAAAGGCTTCTTTCGAGCGCATGTTCCGTATCTTGAATATCATTATGACAGTCCGAATGATGAAATGGATCGAAAAAGAAAAGAGATATACTCAATGATTTTCGAGCTCGGGAATGAAGAGACAAAGAACTTTATTGAAACAAATGGATTAATGAATTGAAAAAGCATGTAGAGATTTTCTACATGCTTTTATTTTCGCGGTTGTAAGATGCCTCCGATCAGATCACTAAGCCCCCCTCTATTCTCTTGCTGAGATGTCTGTGAATTAGTGAATTCATGGGAGGAGTTCTGGCTCTGAGGCTTATAACGGTTATCATCTAAACCAACCCGTAAGCCGGATGTACGCTCAGATGGCTGGATAATGACAATTTGGTCTTGTTCTTGGAACTCAAATAAGTAGGATTCACCAGATGTTTGTCCGATGAGGGTCTTCCAGTTCACATCTAATTTGACCTTCGGTGCTTTACCTGTCCAAGCGACGATGGCGTCAGGGTCTACACGGCAAGGGGCTTTTAAAATGAGCGGGTTTCCATTTGTTTTAATGGCGACCTGCGCCCCGTGGCCTTGATAGGAGAGCTTTGATGTAAACAGTCCTTTCTGTGATAAAATCCCTACGCCTACTGGTGTCACGCCGTAATGACATTCCTCAGTAAAGGCAAGTAAATCCTCACTTTCTACACTTACATGCTGCCAAGGACCGCTCGGCTCAAGGTTAATCACTGTCACGTGCTCGCTGGAATCAGCCAAATAACAAGTACCTCGTCCACTTACTTCCATCACCTCAAGGTTTTCACCTGTCAATTTTCTGCTGATATGGTTAAATACTTGACTGACCATATTTCCTTTGTTCGTACCGAGTAGTCGTTTGCGGTATTGAAACGTACCTTGATCGGCAATCATTGCGCCTTTTTTCGCAAAAAAGATTCCGCTGCCTTCTGCTTGTAAAGTGAGTTCTTCTATTGTGTTGAATTGAAATCCCATTGGTGCCGGCTCCTTTCCTGCGTCAAGATGTGAATCCATAGATGCGGCATAAATCATTTAAATCTAGCGTAGTTCCTTGTCCGGTGGCGATAATTTTCCATTCTTCCTCATCTCTTATGAGTTGGGCGCAAATGATGGAGGTACAATACGAATAATCTTCTGTTAATTGAAAGGTACAAATCTCTTGTTGTGATATTTGATCAGTCAGATGCACATAAGCGTTCGTCACTTGTCCAAAATGATGCTTGTGCTCGTGTGCATCATGTATCGTGGCTGTTACAACGATTTTATGAATATCAGGAGAGACTCTGCTTAATTGCATAATGATCATTTCATTGTCTCGATATCCGCCGCCAACTTGATGATCACCAAGATGGCGAACAGCTCCGTCTAAGCTCTGCTGCTGATGATAATAGATCAGATGGCTTGGAGACAACAGTTTGTCCTCTTCATTTAAGAGAAACACTTGCGTATCTAAATCAATTGGCTGGCCAGCCAAATCCCAGCCAAGCCCGATTTGAATTTGGTCGATATTTGGATTGTCTTTAGTTAAATCTAGCTTTTGCCCTTTGATGAGGTGTTTCTTGATCACCTCATGAGGGGCGTCATCTTTTTCAATTTTACTGGGCGTAAGCGATTGATCTTTTTCTTGTTTTGACCCATTTGTTATCCTCATGCTGTTTTCCTCCTTGTCGTAATAGGACAAACAATAATTGATTTACGTCATCAAGGGATAAAAGGTTTCATGATTAAAATAGGGTGAAGTTGGGGATGATAAAAAGGTTTTAGCAACAAGACCTCATTTTAAATACAGACGAAATGAAACCACTCGTTTGTTTCACTTTTGATAAAAATTCTTCAGAGAAATGTGATCTGTGGTATGATGTTTTACAAGAAGCAAGGACAGGATATGAGGGATTTCACATGCATGTATTTAAAGACTATTATCATAATACGGTCAAGCTCTCCTTTGAAGAGAAGCCTTTTTCAAGTCATCCAAAGCATGTTTGGGCTATCTGCCGTTACCAGGGGAAATGGCTGCTCACTGAACATGAGGATCGGGGCTATGAGTTTCCAGGAGGGAAAGTTGAGCCAAATGAAGAAGCAGACCAAGCCGCTATACGTGAGATTCAAGAAGAGACGGGTGCTGTTGTTCGTGAATTAACGTATATTGGTCAGTATCAGGTGCTAGGCAGAGAAAAGGTCATCGTAAAAAATATTTATTTCGCTGATATTGAAAGGCTAGTGAAGCAAGACACGTATTTTGAAACGAAAGGACCTGTTCTTTTCGCAGACTTGCCAAGATCCATCGCAAAAAATAAGAATTTCAGTTTTATTATGAAAGATGATGTGTTAAGACAAAGTCTTGCTTATTTAGAAAAGAACGGTTTGATTCGTTAAAAAAAGCGCAGGGAGATCTCCCTGTGCTTTTTATTTTTGGAGAAAACGGCGTTCGAGCCATTCCACAAGCTGGTACATGATGGTCGCAAACACAGCAATAATGAAAAGACTTAAGAACACGAGTGTAAAGTTGAAGACTTGAAAGCCGTAAATGATCATGTAGCCGAGCCCTTTTGAGGATACAAGAAATTCCCCTACAATGACCCCAACCCAAGAAAGACCAACATTCACTTTGATGGCAGAAATCATCGTTGGAATACTAGCTGGCAAAATGACCTCACGAAAGACGACGCTTTTTTTCGCGCCAAAGGTTTTCATCACCTTTAAATAATTCTCATCGACCTCTTGAAAGGCAGTGTAAATGACGATCGTCGTAATGATCACACTAATGATCGCACCCATGGCGACGATGCTGATCATACCAGGTCCAAGGGCAACAATTAAAATGGGGGCGAGGGCAACTTTCGGCATGGCATTTAAAATGACTAAATAAGGATCAAGAACGTTTGCTAATCGGGTGGACCACCATAAGGCGGCAGCGAGCAAAATGCCGCAAAAGGTACCAAGTAGAAAACCGAGCACCGTTTCAAATAATGTAATACTCATATGATTCATTAGAGAACCATCTTGAATTTTTTGCACAAACAATTGGCAGACCGCAGAGGGTGAACTGAAAATAAGCGGATCAATGAACCTGAAATGACTGGCAAGCTCCCAAAGCGAAAAGAAGCTGGCAAATATGATGAGCTGATAGATACGTGTGATCCGTTTTTCCATTCGGTATTTTTTGCGATAGGCTTCATGTAAAAGGTCACTGTGTTTCAACTGTTTTCAGCTCCTTCCAAATCGTTTGAAAGAGCTCTTGGAAATGCGTGGTCTGTCTCGCTTCAAATGGAGAGAGAGCCCTTATGTCGTCTGGAACGGTAAAGATTCGCTGGATAGAGCCTGGGTGCTTTGAGAATAAGAAAATGCGGTCACTCATCGCAATGGCTTCACCGATGTCATGTGTCACAAGAACCGCTGTTTTTTGATAGTCTTTTAATGTGTGAAAGACGAGATCTTCTAATGTGAGTTTGGTTTGGTAGTCTAGCGCTGAAAATGGCTCATCTAGTAAAAGCAGACCGGGATCAACTGCAAGCGTTCGGGCGAGAGCCGCACGCTGCCTCATTCCGCCAGACAGCTCCTTCGGATATTTTTCCTCGACTTCAGGCAGTCCAAGCTTTGGCAGTAAATCAAGGGCAGCTGAGACGGACTCATGTGAATCTTGTTTCGCAATTTTTAACCCGAGAATGACATTTTCCTTGATGGTCTTCCAAGGAAACAAATAATCTTGCTGGAGCATATAGCCGATTTGATGCTCCTGTTGATTTGGTTCTTTTCCTTCGATTAAAATTCGACCTTCAGAGGGCGGCGTAATTCCTGCGATGATAGACAGCAAGGTGGTTTTTCCGCAGCCGCTGGGACCAATAAATGAGATGAATTCACCTTGGTCTATCTCCATATTGATGTGCTGTATAGCTGTTGTTTTTTCTTTTAAAGAGAAGTACGTATGGGTCACATGGTCAATTTGAAGGAAAGACATGTGCTACCTCCTATTCTATTTGTGATCTGTGACCTTCTTTGCAATGGATGAATCGACAAGTTGTTTGTACGGAATAAATTCCGGCAATTCACCGCTCTCCTTCATGATTTCCTGCAATTTGTTCCATTCTTCTTCATTTAGAAGGGGATCTGTTGCATAGGAATCTTGCTGTTTGTAGCGTTTGATGGCAGTTGATAAGACATCAAGGTCTGTATCAGGAAAATGAGCTTGAATGGCCTTTGCAATCTCCTCAGGCTGCTTGGCTTCTACCCATTTCTGCGCTTTGTAAATGGCTCGGGTGAACGCTTCAGCGGTCTCTTTGTTTTCCTCTAAGTAACTCTTCTTTGCCATGAAGGTGGTATATGGCACCTTGCCAGAAGCTTCTCCAAAGGAGGCGGTAATGTACCCTTTACCTTCTTTTTCGAGTAAGGAAGCGGTCGGTTCGAATAACTGTACAAAATCGCCAGTTCCAGAGGAGAACGCACCTGAAATGTTGGCAAAATCAATATTTTGAATCATACGAAGATCCTTTTTTACATCAATGCCTTCTTTTTTCAAGACATATTCACCGACCATTTGCGGCATGCCGCCTTTCCGCTGTCCTAAGAAATCTTTACCTTTTAATTGATCCCAAGAGAATTGGTTTACTTTCTCCCTTGAAACAAGAAATGTGCCGTCTGTTTGCGTCAGCTGTGCAAAGTTTATGACAGAATCCTTTGTGTCTTGAGCCTCTACATAGATAGAGGATTCAGACCCGGTCAGTGCGATATCAGCACCGCCTGATAAGAGAGCTGTCATCGTTTTATCGCCGCCCCAAGTGGTTTTTAGTTCAACCTCCAGGCCTTCTTCTTTGAAGAAATCCTCTGATAAGGCGACATATAGCGGAGCATAAAAGACCGAATGGGTCACCTCGGCTACTTGTACGGTCTGCTCCTGTTCTTTTTTACAGGCGACAAATGGAATAAAGAGCAGGACGACGACGATGAATGCCAGTCTGACTTTGATGGAACGATTCAAGAGTAATTCGCCTCCTTTGTTCTAGATCACTATTAAAGTATGTGAAAAGGGATTTTTGGTGAGTGCCTAGATGAAAATAAGAAGCGCATTGTTTATTTATAGAACGCGTCTTTTTTTCTATACTAGAGGCATGAAGGATTTCTTGAATTTGGCAGAAATAAAGGAGCGGTTTCGTGTATAGATTGAGTTGGGTATTTATTGGATGGTATTTAGTAGGTCTGATCTTAATGGTCTTTTTTGAAGTGCCAGCATGGCTTCAGTTTGCAAACGGAATCTTTCTTGTGCTGTATGCTTGCTGCGTCATAGAGATTGGGCGACAGATTTATGGGTCATGGGGGTTTGTCATCAAAAGGGCAGTCATTGTCGGGGTGCTTACATTTACGGTGGAGTGGGTAGGGATCACAACGGGGTTCCCATTTGGGGCCTATGACTATTATCCGACGCTAGGTTTTCTAGTGGCGGGGGTGCCGTTAACCATTGCATTTGCTTGGGTTGGCGTGTTTTTAAACAGCCTTTTTTTATCCAGTCAGCAGTCAAAGTGGAGACGAGCCGTCGAAACGGGGATATGGATTGTGTTGCTTGACCTCATATTAGATCCAGTAGCAGCTGAGCGGAAGTTTTGGGTGTGGTATGACGGCGGTGGGTTTTATGGTATTCCTTTTGAGAATTTTGTGAGCTGGGGTATGATTGGAGCAGGACTTTCATTTCTTTTCCCGCTTGTCTCAATTGATCAAAAGGCACTCAGCTGGACGAGTCGTATTTATCAGGCGATGGTGTTCTTTTTTGGTCTTTTGGCATTAAAGGGCGGACTCGATGTCATTTTTTATTTAGCACTGATCATTGTCATTTTGTGTGAAGGAAGGGTTCGATTTGAAAGAAAGCGACAAAAGCCGATCGTTTAGACGTCTATTTTCACTTTATCTAGAGCGATATTTGCTCCATAAGCATTTCCGCTGTGTGATGATGAAAGGCTCGGTGGACCCGAAGGAAAACCTGCCTGTTCTTTATCTCGCCAATCATAGCTCATGGTGGGATGGACTGATCATTTTTCTTTTAACAGAAAAAGCGTCTGAACTTGATCACTACATGATGATGGAAGAGAAGCAGCTGAAGCAATATGCTTTTTTCCGTAAGCTTGGGGCGTTTCCGGTTCATAAAGAGAACCTGAGAAGCGTGAAACAAGCTTTAATGACAGCAAAAGAGAACATGCAGGACGGCGGAGCGGTATGGCTTTTTCCACAGGGGAAAATTATGCATCAGGATGTGCGGCCGCTTCAACTGGAAGGAGGGGCTTCTTTTTTAGTGAGGCGATTTGAACAAGTTGTGGTGAAGCCTGTAACCTTGCAGTATACATTTAATCAATTTCAAAAGCCGACAGTTTCTGTTGTGTTCGGTGATGATGCCATCGTATCTGGAAGCTCCCTGCGAAGCAAGGATGTGACGCGTATGCTTGGCGATCTGCTTGAAACGCAGTTAAACAGGCATCAAGCACAGGTCATTGAGGATCCTGATTTTTCAATAAACGAAGAATTTAAACAGATCACAAGGACAAGTCAGTCAACAAGTGATGCGTTTGATTCTTTTAAAAAGTGGGTGAGAACATGGCGCTCTTCTTAACTGTAATCAGTGTGCTGTTGCTTTGTCAGTTTCTATTCACCATATGGAATATGAAGCAGTTTCCTGTGTTAAAGCCCGCTTCCTTTTCGCCAGATGAACCCATTTCGTTATCGATCTTGATTCCGGCTAGAAATGAGGAGAAACGGATAGAAGCCTGTCTTCAGTCGATCGTTGATCAACGTCTTTATCCGAAAGAGGTGATTGTACTTGATGATCATTCGACCGATCAGACAAGAGCGATTGTGGAGCGCTTCTCACAAACATATCCATGGATTCGTGTGCAGTCAGGCCGGCCATTAAAGCCAGGCTGGCTAGGAAAATCATACGCCTGTTCTCAGCTCGCTGAGGTGGCGGCTTCTGATTGGCTGTTATTTTTAGATGCGGATGTCCGGTTGAAACGGGGAGCAATTGAAGCTGTGTACGAGCAGTTATGCGCGCAAAAAACGGGCATGCTGTCAGGTTTCCCAGAGCAAAAAACAGGAACATTCTTTGAGCATCTTGTCGTTCCCATGATGATGTTTACGATTGGCTGTCATCTGCCTGTGAAGTGGGTCAGAAAATCAAAGAATCCGGCTTTTGCCGCCGCACATGGAGGCTTTATTGCCATTGAAAAGAATTGCTATCACGACATAGGCGGGCATGAAGCGATTAAGGATTCGCTAGTGGATGATATGGCATTGGCTAGACGGGTGAAGGAACAAGGCTTTCCGTTCACACTTGCAAGCATTCATCCGTTTGTGTATATGAGAATGTATGAGAGTGGACAAGAGGTATGGGAAGGTTACAGGAAAAATTTGTTTCCAGGTGTCAATCGAAGCATTGCTTTGTTAAGCAGTGTCTTTTGTTTATACACCCTGCTTTATTTGGCTCCAATCATTTGCTTGATGGTGGCTTTGCTAAAGCTGGATGTGCTTAGTATATGCTTAGCCATTCTTTGCTACGGACTAGGTGTGTCGATCAAAGCGGCAATTGATATTGAGAACGGAAGAACATCTGCAATGGCCTTTTTATTACCGGTCAGTATTTTGAGTCTGATCGCCATTGGCTTTGCTTCTATGAGAATCGGGCTGAAAAAAGAAGGGTATGAATGGAAAGGGAGAAGGTACGAATGAAAAAAGTGATCATCATCGGCGGCGGGCTTGGCGGATTATCAGCAGCGATCCGCTTACAGTCACACGGGATTCAGGTCACCATATTAGAAAAAGAAGCAGCTTTAGGCGGGAAATTGCAGCGCCATCAGGAGGCTGGCTATTCTTTTGATCTAGGACCGAGTACCATTACAATGAAGTCATACTTTGAGGAAGTATTTGCTTCCTGTCATAGAAGGATGGAGGATTACGTCACATTTTATCCGATTTCTCCTCTGACCAAAAATGTTTTTTCAGATGGACATACGGTCGAATTTACGCCGAATATTGAGCAGATGGAATCACAAATTGCAGCATTCAGTCCTGAAGATGCGAAGCAATACCGTGCATTTTTACAGGAATCAAAGATGCTTTTTCAACAGGCTGAGGATCAGTTTTTAAATCGTTTGTTATTGACGTGGAAGGATAAGGCGGATGTAAAGCTCGTGAAAGCACTTCTCTCTGTCAAACCGTTTACAACCGTTCAACGCTTGCTGCGTCAATATTTCCATCATCCGCATACATTGGCGATGTTTGGACGGTATGCTACATACATCGGCTCTTCTCCCTATCAGGCTCCGGCTATTTTTAATATGATGGCGTATTTAGAAGGGGAGAAAGGGATATATGGAATAAAGGGCGGTACATATCGTTTAGTTGAAGCATTTGAGACTTTGGCAAAGGAATTAGGCGTACAGATTCACCTGAATGAACAAGTCAACAAGATTCATGTGAAGGACCGGCGAATCAAAGGAGTAGAAACGGCTCACCAGATGTATGAAGCAGATCAAGTCATTTCCGGAGCGGACGCGCTGACTGTCTACCGCCATCTGATTGATGAAAAAGACCGCCCAAGCTTTTTAAATCAAAAGCTTACTGTCATTGAACCGTCACTATCTGGCTTTGTTCTCTTATTAGGTGTACCTAAAGTCTATGAACAGCTGTCCCATCACAATGTGTTTTTCCCAGAGAATTATGAGCAAGAATTCAAGGATATTTTTCAGAAAAAACAACTGCCTCAGGATCCAACGCTTTACATCTGTTATTCAGGTCATTCAGAACCAGCTTTAAGCGGAGGACCGGGAAGAAGCAACTTGTTTGTACTGGCGAATGCGCCTTATGTGACAAATGAACACGATTGGGACATGCTAAAGGAGACATACCCGCAGCATATGAAAACAAAATTAAAGAAAAAGGGTCTCTTTGATCTGGATAAGGTGGCCGAATATGAAGCGGTTCAAACTCCGCTTGATCTGCAGCAGAAAACGGGCGCATATCATGGAGCCATTTATGGTATGTCTTCCAACTCGTTCAAGCAGGCGTTCTTCCGCATCAATAATCAGTCAAAGGACATTGAAGGGCTATGGTTTGTTGGAGGAACGAGTCATCCAGGCGGCGGCACGCCGATGGTGACTAAATCAGGCCAGCTCGTTGCAGAAGCGATCATCAAGCATTTGACGTAAGAACAGATGAAAAGGAGAGAAATCAAGTGATTGTGGAAAAAAGAAGGTTTCCGTCCCCCCATCCGCATATTCACTTATTTACAGTGACCTATGAGGCAGATGGACTTCGGATCAAAGGGCTGCTCGCAGAACCGGCCGGAGAAGGTCTCTATGACGGCTTTTTGTATTTAAGAGGCGGCATAAAAAATGTGGGAATGGTCAGACCAGGCCGGATTGTGCAATTTGCCGCGCAGGGATTTGTTGTATTTGCGCCCTTTTACCGAGGAAATCAGGGAGGCGAAGGGAACGAAGACTTTGCCGGAGAGGACCGGAAAGATGCTTTTGCTGCCTTTCAGTTGTTAAAGCATCATAAAAAGGTGAAGCAGGAGCGTATTCATATCTTTGGTTTTTCGCGCGGAGGCATTATGGGCATTTGGACCGCTGTTGAAATGAAACAGGAGGCCGCTTCCTTTGTGACATGGGGAGGCGTCAGTGATATGAAGCTCACCTATGAAGAGCGTGTGGATATGAGAAGGATGATGAAACGTGTGATTGGCGGTCCCCCGCACAAAGTGCCAGAGGCCTATGAGGATAGAACGCCTTTAAATGATGTAGACAAAATTGAAGCGCCTGTTCTCATCATCCACGGAGAAGAGGATCAGAATGTATCCATTGAGCATGCGTATTTATTAGAAGATGCGCTGCGCCAGCACGGAAAGTCAGTGGAGACTTGGTATTTCCATGGATACAACCATTATTTTCCGCCGCAGCATAATCGGGAAATTGTCAGAAGGCTGACGACGTGGATGCACAGCCGGAAAAGCGGAAATGTGGTAAAATAAGCAGTATAACGAATTTTAGAAAGTAGGGGGATTTTCAATATGGGAATGCCTGTTGAATTTAATACAATGATTGTCACGAAGGGAAAAGAGACAAGAATTGAAGAGAATGTATTTGAACTCATGAAGGAAGGGTACCGCATTTATCCATTAAATATTCCGCTTGAGGTGCGTAAAACGAAAGACGGAGAAAAAACAGGGACAGCACACGTTGAAAAGCTAGAGCTTACAGACAATGTGACAAAGGTCACTTACCGTCTCGTCTCATTACATTCAACGAACTAACAAAAAAAGCTGAGGGAATGATTCCCCTCAGCTTTTGTCATTTGATTATACGAGTGGTCCGCCTTTGGCTTCAATGTCACTTGCTGCGTGGCTGAATTTTTGGAAGTTCTTTTTAAATTCATTGGCAAGGAAGTGTGCTTTTTCTTGATAAGCCTCTTGGTCATCCCATGTTTTAGAAGGTTGAAGCACTTCATCTGGAACGCCAGGAATATGAAGCGGGATGTGTAATCCAAAGATGTCATCAGTGATCATTTCGGCGTTGTCGAGGTCGCCTTCGATCGCTGCTTGCACCATTGCTCTTGTATGCGCTAGGTTCATACGTTTGCCTGTACCATAGCCTCCGCCAGTCCAACCTGTATTCACAAGGAATACTTTTGCGCCGTGCTCATCAATTTTCTTGCCAAGCATTTCAGCATAAACGTGAGCTGGAAGCGGCAAGAATGGTGAACC
This sequence comes from Bacillus sp. FSL K6-2431, assembly GCF_038005165.1. Lineage (NCBI taxonomy): Bacteria > Bacillati > Bacillota > Bacilli > Caryophanales > Bacillaceae > Bacillus > Bacillus sp. FSL K6-2431. The sequence continues at coordinate 3,083,370 of NZ_JBBOSQ010000001.1, forward strand.
GAAGCAAGTAGAGAATGTCGTTTCTGGTGATGTGACACCGCGCTCAGTTCCTGCTAATTTACTTGTGTAACCGCTCAAGAAATGGTACATCGCCTGTTCTTTTGTTAAACGGCTGATTGGAGGTAAAACGCCAAATGCATCAGCTGTTAAGAAGACAATGGCAGATGGGTGTCCTGCGATACTTGGCGTCACGATGTTATCAATCATTTCGATTGGGTAAGCAGCGCGTGTGTTTTCAGTAAAGAACGTGTCATCATAATCCGCTTCACGTGTTTCTTCATCAAGCACAACATTTTCAAGAACTGATCCGAAGCTGATGGCTTTGTAGATTTGCGGTTCTTTTTCTTCGCTTAAGTTCACACATTTCGCATAGCATCCGCCCTCAATATTGAAGACTCCTGAGCCAGACCAGCCGTGTTCATCGTCACCGATCAGCTTGCGGCTTGCGCTTGCAGAAAGCGTCGTTTTCCCAGTACCTGAAAGGCCGAAGAATAGTGCGACATCGCCTTCTTGACCGACGTTTGCTGAGCAGTGCATGGATAAAATATCTTGCTCAGGAAGCAGGTAGTTCATGACAGAGAAGATGGACTTTTTCATCTCTCCTGCATACTCTGTTCCACCGATCAGAATGGTACGTTTTTCAAAAGAAACGATAATAAACGTTTCAGAGTTTGTGCCATCTGTTTCAGGATCTGCTTTAAAATGCGGTGCAGATAAGATGGTGAACGGTTTTTCGTTTGAAGAAGGTGTTGATCCGTCAGGTCTGATGAATAGCTGCTTTGCAAAGAGATTGTGCCATGCAAATTCGTTTACCACTGTAATTGGCATACGGTATCTTTCATCTGCACCGGCAAATCCTTCAAAGACGAATAGTTCATCACGTTCTTTTAAGTATGACACAACCTTTGTATATAAACGGTCAAATGCTTCTTTAGAAATCGGCTGGTTGATTTGACCCCAATCAATTTTATGTTCAGAGCTTTCTTCTTTCACGATAAATTTATCTTTAGGCGAACGTCCTGTGTAGGCACCGGTTGTAGCACGGACAGCTCCTGTTGATGTTAAAACGCCTTCATCACGTGCCAAAATCTTTTCAACAAGTTTCGGAACAGATAAATTTTGGTGCGTATTTTCTAATGAGAGCAATGACTGCAAATCTTCTTTTAAATCCACTGAGTTCATAAAAAAACCCTTCCTTTACCGTTGAATTTGTTTTGTTTCGATTAGTATAACACATTCGTAATAATAGTCTATACTATTTAAATATTTTTGTGTGTGTTTTTTCATTTCTGCTATGAAAATATGCTTTTTGGTGATGCTAATAACGTGGTGAAAAAAAGGGAAGATAATTCTGATGAAGCATTGACATGATACAAGTATTTAAGATAAGATATCTTATTGAACGGATACTCTTATCCCGAGTTGGTGGAGGGACAGGCCCGATGAAGCCCAGCAACCGGTTTCTTATGAAAAGGCATGAATATGCTGAGAAACCAAGGTGCTAACCTGATGCAAGGTACAAGAACACCTTGAGCGATAAGAGTGAAAGGCATGCGATCTCAGACCCTTTCCTCGCAATGAAGGAAATGGTTTTTTTATTTTTGGGATATCATATGAACAAATTGCCAATAACATCTCTAATAGAAACGTTTTCAAATATAAGAGGGAACGAGTTCCGTATCATATTGGAGACCTCATCTTGGGATGATGTGGTCTTGTACAGGAGGAAATAGCCATTATGAGTCAAAATCGTCGTTTATTTACTTCAGAATCAGTGACGGAAGGACATCCGGATAAAATCTGTGATCAAATTTCAGACAGCATTTTGGATGAAATTTTAAAGAAAGATCCAAATGCACGTGTTGCCTGTGAAACTTCTGTTACAACGGGTCTCGTATTAGTAAGCGGAGAAATTACAACGTCTACTTATGTCGATATTCCAAAGACGGTGCGTGACACGATTAAGGAAATTGGCTACACGCGTGCGAAATATGGTTTTGATGCGGAAACATGTGCAGTGCTCACATCTATTGATGAACAGTCTGCTGATATTGCGCAAGGTGTAGACAAAGCGCTTGAAGCACGTGAAGGCACAATGACTGAAGAAGAACTTGATGCGATTGGTGCAGGTGACCAAGGATTGATGTTTGGTTTTGCCAACAACGAAACCGAAGAACTTATGCCGCTGCCGATTTCACTAGCGCATAAATTATCTCTCCGTTTAACTGAAGTACGCAAGGATCAAACACTTGCTTATCTACGTCCAGATGGAAAAACACAAGTAACAGTAGAATATGATGACCAAAATAAACCTGTTCGTATTGATACAGTGGTTATTTCAACGCAGCATGCACCAGAAGTAACGCTTGAACAAATTCAAAGCGACTTAAAAGAGCATGTCATCCGCCCTGTCGTTCCAAGTGAACTAATTGATGAACAGACAAAATACTTTATTAACCCAACTGGCCGTTTCGTGATCGGTGGACCTCAAGGGGATGCTGGTTTAACTGGACGTAAAATCATCGTTGATACGTATGGCGGATACGCTCGTCATGGCGGCGGTGCTTTCTCTGGGAAGGACGCAACAAAGGTTGACCGTTCTGCGGCATACGCTGCTCGTTACGTAGCGAAAAACATCGTAGCTGCTGGCCTTGCAGATTCTTGTGAAGTACAGCTTGCTTATGCAATTGGTGTTGCACAGCCTGTATCGATTTCAATTGATACTTTCGGAACAGGAAAAGCTTCTGAAGAAAAATTAATTGAAGTGGTTCGTGCGAACTTCGATCTTCGTCCAGCTGGCATTATTAAAATGCTTGACCTGCGTCGTCCGATCTACAAACAAACAGCTGCATACGGACATTTCGGCCGTCATGATTTAGATCTTCCGTGGGAAAAAACGGATAAAGCCGATACGCTTCGCAAGGAAGCATTAGGACAATAACAACATATAAAACCGCTTATTTTAAGCGGTTTTCCTTTTGATTAAAAAAAATTCTACAAAAAGCGAAAAAATGTGAAACAAAATCGGACAAATAACTGTCTAATTATAGGTCTACTTTTAAGAAATAACATAACGTGGAGGCAATAATATGTGTGGGTTTGTTGGTGTGTTTAATCACCGTCCATTGTCCGAAACTACTGAGCAGGAAGAGTTAATTAAACAAATGAATCGTCTCATCGTTCACCGTGGTCCGGATGATGAGGGGTACTTTCATGATGAGCATGTAGGATTTGGATTTAGACGTTTAAGTATTATAGATGTTGAACACGGAAAGCAGCCGCTTTCTTATGAAGATGAAAAGTACTGGATTATTTTTAACGGGGAAATTTATAACTATGTGGAGCTGAAGGAAGAGCTTGTGAAAAAGGGCTATACGTTCAGCACAGATTCTGATACGGAAGTACTGCTTGCCACATACCGTCATTATAAAGAAGAAGCGGCTTCTAAGCTTCGCGGCATGTTTGCATTTTTAATTTGGGATAAAGAAGCGCAGCAATTATATGGCGCAAGAGATCCTTTTGGCATCAAACCGCTTTATTTCACACAAATGGATGAGCAAGTGTACTTTGCGTCTGAGCGCAAAAGCTTGATGGCTGTGAACGAGAACATTTTATTTGATGAGACTTCATTGCAGCAGTACATGTCGTTCCAATTCGTTCCTGAGCCAAATACGCTTGATCAAAAGGTGCATAAAGTTGAGCCTGGTCATCAGTTTATTTTACGCCCAGGACAGGAGATCGAATTTAAGACATACTGGAAAGTTCAATTCAAGCCTGAGCAAACACAAGAACAGAAGTTAATTGAAGAAGTACGCGATGCGATCTATGATTCTGTGAAAGTTCACATGAGAAGTGATGTACCTGTTGGTTCATTCCTATCAGGTGGTATTGATTCTTCCTTCATCGTGTCTGTCGCAAAGGAATTACACCCTGAGCTAAAGACATTCTCTGTTGGCTTCCAGCAGGATGGCTTTAGTGAAGTCGATGTCGCGAAGGAAACAGCTGACAAGCTAGGCTTACAAAACTTCAGCGCCGTTATTTCTCCAGAGGAATATATGAACGAGCTTCCGAAGATTGTTTGGCATTTAGACGATCCTTTAGCTGATCCGGCAGCGATTCCATTGTATTTCGTGGCAAAAGAAGCGAAGAAACAAGTGACGGTTGTTCTTTCAGGTGAAGGAGCGGACGAGCTGTTCGGTGGATATAATATTTACCGTGAGCCTCTTTCTCTTAAACCATTTGAATCTGTACCATCTATGCTGAAAAAGTTTCTTCTTCGTCTGGCTCGTTTAATGCCAGAAGGAATGAAAGGGAAGAGCTTTATCGTTCGCGGCTGTACGCCATTAGAGGAACGTTATATCGGTAATGCGAAAATCTTTGAAGAGCCAGTGAAGAAAAATCTCCTCAAACATTATGATCCAAGCATCACATATCGTGACATAACGAAGACATACTTCGAGGAAAGCGCAGGCTACAGTGATATTAACAAAATGCAATATGTTGATATCCATACGTGGATGCGCGGAGACATCTTATTGAAAGCAGACAAGATGACGATGGCGAATTCTCTTGAGCTTCGTGTTCCATTCCTTGATAAGGTCGTTTTTGAAGCGGCTTCTAAAATTCCAGAAGAGCTGAAAACAAAAGATGGCACAACGAAATATTTATTGCGTAAAGCAGCAGAAGGCATTGTGCCTGACCATGTGTTAAACCGTAAAAAGCTTGGTTTCCCTGTGCCAATTCGTCATTGGTTGAAAAATGAGATGAATGCTTGGGCAAAAGACATCATCAAAAACAGTCAAACAGATGAATACATTAACAAAGAGTATGTGCTTGATTTATTAAATGAGCATTGTGCTGGTAAAGCAGATCATAGCCGTAAGATTTGGACCGTCCTTATCTTTATGATTTGGCACAGCATTTATGTGGAGCGCAGCATTGATCCAGAGCAGTTGAATCATCAACCGAAAGAAGTTATCTTTAGTTAATGAAAAAAGGTTTTCAGCACAAAGCTGAAAACCTTTTTTGTTATGATAGAAAGTGGCGGAAAAGGGTAAAATAACAAGCGGTTCATAGTTATTGCTTAATATCCTGAAAAAAACATGATAAAGTGAAGATAACGCGTATGATGTTAACGGGGTATAAGGGAACGATAGTATTGTCCTTTTTCTACATATTCTCTACGGATTCTGTCCATGTCTTGGATATCTTCATCTGTTAACTGCCGGACGACCTTGACTGGACGGCCGAAAGCGAGTGATCCTTTTGGAATGACCTTTCCTTGAGGGACAAGACTACCTGCACCGATAAAGGCACCTTCGCCAATTTCTGCACCATCGAGAATGATAGACCCCATACCAATTAGGGCATTTTTTCGAATGATTGAGCTATGTAATGTGACTTGGTGTCCAATGGTAGCACCATCTTCTATAAGAAGTGTTTTTCCAGGACTTTGATGCAGACAGGATAAATCTTGAATATTGACGTTTTTTCCAATTCTCACAGGAGCGACATCGCCTCTGATGACGGTTTGGAACCACACGCTCGAATATTCTCCAATCGTGACATCTCCTGTAATGGTGGCGTTATCTGCGACAAAGACCGATTCATGAATCTCAGGTGTAAACTGATGATATGGATAAATCACTTTTTCGACTTCCTTTCTTAATACAACATTTGTGAGGTGTTTACTTTGTGGACTTGGCATGCTGAAAGACCAGTTGGTACAATTGTGATAGTACATGGTGCGAGTGAATATCACGGCCGATATAAATGGCTGATCGAAATGTGGCGAAATGCCGGCTATCACGTCGTCATGGGTGACTTGCCTGGGCAAGGGACGTCGACACGTGCGCGCGGCCACATTCGTTCGTTTCAAGAATACATTGATACAGTAGATGAATGGATCGAACATGCGAAATCATTCAGGCTTCCTACTTTTTTACTTGGACACAGTATGGGCGGACTCATTTCAATTGAGTGGGTCAAGCAGTATACCCATACGAAGATTGATGGCCTTATTTTATCATCACCTTGTTTAGGTCTGCAATTTAAACCGAAGAAGCTAATGGATTTTGCATCAAAAGGTCTAAATGTGCTCGCACCGTCCTTTAAAGTCGAGTCAGGGCTGTCGATTGAACTAGCCACACGAAATCAGGCTGTGATTGAAGCAGACTCAAATGATTCCCTTTACGTAACAAAGGTGTCGGTTCGCTGGTACCGAGAGCTGATCAAAAATATTGATGCAGCCATGCAGCCTACGAATGTTTTTAAATCGATTCCGCTCCTTTTAATGCAGGCGGGCGATGATAAGATCGTCGATAAAACGAGGGTGATCAAATGGTTCAATGGCATTGAATCAACCAATAAATCATATCGTGAATGGGAAGAACTGTATCACGAAATTTTTAATGAACCGGAAAGAGAAGATGTGTTTAAGGCAGCAAGAGCCTTTACAGATCAATATATTTGATGGTGAGCTTTAAGTTAGGGGTGGATTGATTTGTCAGTACCAGAGCGTCCTTTTGCACTGATGACAAAGGTGTATAAAGATATTTTTCCGCTTGTTCATCAGGAGCTAAAAAAGTGGCGGGCTCATGCAGAAATGATTGAAAATGAAGAACTGCGTACGCAGGCGTTAGCGAGCATATCGAGTAAAACCTTCCACTGCGAAGGCGGAGGCATTTTATCTCTTCTAGCAGGTGAGGCGAAAGAAACGTGTATTGAATTCATTGTGGCGTATCAAACCATCAGTGATTACTTAGATAACCTGTGTGACCGCAGTACGTCGCTTGATCCAAAAGATTTTCATATGCTGCATCAAGCGATGAGAGATGCGCTTGATATTCATGCTGAGCTCAAGCCATACTACCAATTCCGTGATGATCAAGAAGATCATGGATATTTACACGCGCTTGTCCGCACATGCCAAGACGTGCTGTCGCGTCTTAAGCATTATCCGATCATTCAGCCATATTTACACACGCTGTGCGATTACTACAGTGATTTGCAAGTACATAAACACGTCGTTCCTCATGAGCGGGTTCCGCGACTAGAGTCATGGTTCCGCCAATATGAAAAGGATTTGCCTAAGATGGAATGGTATGAATTTTCAGCTTGTGCAGGATCAACGTTAGGGATTTTCTGTCTTGTGGCGTACGCGCTGCAACCGGACTTTACAGAAAAGCAGGCGAAGCAAATTTATGAAAGTTATTTCCCTTATATTCAAGGTCTGCACATTTTACTTGATTATTTAATTGACCAAGAAGAAGACCGGCTTGGAGGAGATCTGAACTTTTGCTCCTACTATGCCTCTCATCATGAGATGATGGATAGACTTCAGCATTTTATTGAAAAAGCGGATGAGCAGCTGAAAGGCATTCCGCACGAAAACTTTCACAAATTAATTAACAGAGGATTATTGGCAGTCTATTTGTCCGATGAAAAAGTAACAGCCCAAAAAGAGATGAATAAGCTGGCAAAACGGCTGATCAAATCAAGCGGGAAAACATCGTTCTTTTTCTATATCAACGGAAGAGCCTACCGGACCTATCAGAAAATGCCTTGGATGAAATCCTCATAAAAAAGCTCAAATCCATTAGGATTTGAGCTTTAGTTTTTTTTCAATGGCGACCACAAAAGGCGGGTCGTTTTGAATATTCATGTATTGATATGATAAAACTTGTACCTCTTCATGAGGAAGTGATCTGCAATAGTCGAGAAGCACTTCTTTTTCTTTTTTCCCTTCGGGGTGTCCATGATAAATCACAAGGACGATCAGACCTCCGGGTTTAAGCCAGTCGAGGAGCTGCTCAATGGCTTCAATGGTTGTATCGGCCTGAGTGGTGACGGCTTTATCGCCTCCGGGCAAGTACCCAAGGTTAAACACCGCGCCAGAGATATGTCCATAAACATCCCTTGGCAGGTGTTGAGCCAGTTTTTCATGACCATCGTGAATGAGATGAACATATGGATATCCCTCACCAAGTCTGTTACGCGTCTGCTGTATGGCTTCTTCTTGTACGTCGAATGCAAAAACTTGTCCATCATGACCAACAAGATCAGCTAAATAGATTGTATCGTGGCCATTTCCCATCGTTGCATCAATGACGATGTCGCCTTTTTGACAAGCCCGTTCTAACAGCTCTTTACTAAAAGGGAGCATGCGTTTCAAGATCATTTTGCTGCTTCTTCCAATCTGACGAAACGTTTGCCTTGGTAGCTGTTACGTCTTTCAAGCTCAGCATTAATGGCATTTAATACTTCCCATTTGTTTACACTCCACATTGGACCAACCATTAATTCAATCGGGCCATCGCCTGTAATACGATGAATAATCATTTCTGGCGGCAGGATCTCCAGCTGATCACAAACAAGCTGGACATATTCTTCCTGGCTTAGAAACTCCAATTTGCCTTTTTCATATTGCTTGACCATTGGGGTTCCTTTTAAAAGGTGAAGCAAATGAATTTTAATTCCTTGCACATCTAAATCAGCAACAGCTTTTGCTGTCTCCATCATCATGTCCCGGTTTTCAAGAGGCAAGCCGTTGATGATATGCGAGCAGACACGAATGCCGTGTTTTCGCAGTTTTTCTACACCTTCTACGTAGCATTCATAATCATGGGCACGGTTAATGAGCATCGCTGTCCGTTCATGAACCGTTTGAAGACCAAGCTCTACCCAGAGATAAGTACGCTCATTTAATTCAGCTAAATACTCCACCACGTCATCTGGCAGGCAGTCAGGTCTTGTCGCAATAGATAAGCCAACCACACCATCTAAATTCATCACGGTTTCAAATTTTTCCTTTAAAACAGGAAGCGGGGCGTGTGTGTTTGTATACGCCTGAAAATACGCCATATATTTTCCGTCTTTCCATTTAGTATGCATCCGGTCTTTGATTTCGTTAAATTGAGTGATGAGATCATCCGCACGGTTTCCTGCAAAATCACCAGATCCTGCGGCACTGCAAAATGTACAGCCTCCATGGGCTACAGTACCATCACGGTTTGGGCAGTCAAAGCCGCCGTCTAAGGCCACTTTAAAAACTTTATGACCAAAGTGCTCTCGCAAATGATAGTTCCATGTGTGATAGCGTTTTTCGCTGTTTGAATATAAAAAAGGGTTATGCTGATCCAAGTCAGTAACCTCCTTGCGTAATAATAGGCATCCTTAAAGTTTAACAAAAATCATGAAGGAGGACAATTGAATCTGTCCAACATTTTCTTTAGTGAAAAAGCTTTACGTGGGCAAAATAGGCGGGAGCAATGATGAAATGGAGGGAATGCAAGATGGCAACAAGGCAGTCAATCGATGAATTTATCCAAAAAAGTACTGAAACCCTTGAGTTTGCAAATGAGCAATTTGATTTGAACTTACGCCAAGAGCATTATAATGAGGACGAATTTTCTAAGGCACAGCTTATGCTTGAAGATGCGGTGAACGAATTAGAAAAATTAAAAGATGTCGCCAATGACCAGCAAAGAGAGCGGTTAGACAGGGCACGTGTTCAAATGCAAAGCTTGCAAAATCAAATGATTTTAGGCATTTCTTACGACAACGAATGATGAACAGATCCTTTTTTAAAGGGTCTGTTTTTTATTTTTTGAAAGGCTATTGACTTTTTATTTAAGTGTCTATAATGTATTAAGTGTACTACATCAACTAATACACTAAAGACACTTAAAAAGTGAAGAAAGGTGTTTAACCATGAAAAAAGAAAAAAAACCAATCAATTTGAAGTGGATGGTGCTGGCTGTTGTGTTAGCATGTACATTTTTTTTCGTTCTCGTTTTCATTGGTTTTGAAGTTCAAAAAGATTTGATACTTAATTCAATCCCTTTAATGCAAGGGCATGAACAAGCAATAGGACTGCAAAAGCATGAATGAGGAAAGAGGGAGCCATCATGATTCAAATAGATCCACGAAGCGCTGCGCCAATATATGAACAAATCATTGAGCAACTCAAAATTTTATGTCTAAAAGGTGTAATGAAACCTGGTGACAAACTGCCCTCTGTCAGAGAGCTCGCCACTATTATCATCGCCAATCCAAACACCGTCAGTAAAGCATATAAGGAGCTTGAGCGGGAAGGGATTATTGAAACACTAAGAGGGCGCGGTACGTATGTAACAGAAGAGGCTCGGTTAAAGCTGAATGAAGGGAAGGTATTGGAGATGAAGGAGCAATTAAGACAACTCATTATAGAAGCTCATTATGCCGGTATTGATATTCAACAACTGAAGGAATGGATAGAAGAGATTGGCTCAAGTCTCGAGGGAGGAAATAAAGTTGATTGAGGTTAGAAATGTATCGAAGACATTAAATGGACGTGAAGTACTCAGTAACGTTTCCTTCAAAATAGGCGAAGGTGAGATCTTTGGTTTGCTTGGCAGGAATGGCTCTGGTAAAACAACACTTCTCCGCTTGATTCAGCAAATTCTTCTTCCAGATGAAGGAGAGATTTATTTTAAAGACGTGCTTGTGAAAGACCACCCGTTAGTAAAGCAAAATATTGTGTATATGCCAGTCGTCAATCCCTACTTTGACAGATACAATTACGGGCAGCTTGTCCAGCTGTTAAAGCATATTTACCCGAAGTTTGACGTGACATATGCCAATGAGCTTGTGAATCGCTATGAAATTCCGGAAAAAGTGAAATATCGTGAACTATCGACAGGGTTAAAAAAACAGCTCTCATTAATTTTAAGCTTTGCGATCAAGCCAGCCGTGATTCTGTTAGATGAACCAACAGATGGTATTGATGCCGTCACAAGAAATGATGTTCTTCAGCTCATGATCGACGAGGTAGCGGAACGTGAAACGTCGATTCTCATCACATCGCACCGATTAGAGGATATTGAGCGTATGTGCAACCGAATCGGGTTTTTAGAAGGAAATCAACTCACAAGTGTCATGGATCTAGATGAATTAAAGAATGATTATGTCAAAATCCAGATGGCTTTTGAAGAAGATATGAACTTGAGTATACGAAAAAATGGCGTTGCTATATTAGATCAAGCGGGCATTTTTTATACAGCACTTATTCTTAAAACCGATGTAGAGGCCAAAGAGTACTTGAAGTCGCTGCAGCCAAAAGTATGGCATGAACTGCCTGTGAATTTAGAAGAAGTATTCATTGCAAAGTTTGGAGGGAAACGGAGATGGTAAAGCGGCAATTATTATATAAGGAATGGAAGCAATCAGAGCTGACATTTATTTTAGTGATGCTGGTTGCGGTGTTTGCGACGCCATTATCTCTCTTTATGGGTTACTCAACTTTTCAAGATTGTTTGAAAAGTCCATCTTGTATAAGTGATACAGCAACATTCACTTATATGTTTAACCAAGATGCATTTCTCTCACTTTCATGGATAATGGGAATATTTTTTGCTGTGATTCAGCTAGGATTTGAGAGAAATAAAGGGCAAATAGACTTTACATTATCCTTGCCATTTAGCAGAAGTGCCATCTTTCATTCCAAGTTTTTTTTAGGGGCTGGAATCATTGCAAGCGTTCATGTTGTCTCATACCTTATCATTTATTTACTTAAATTAGGTCTTCATCCAATAGAGACACCTGAGTTCAACAGTCGTTATTTTTATGCACTGTTGTCAGCCTTGATGGTCTATAGTTTATTTTTAGCAGCAGGTACATTAACAGGAAGTGCCATATCTCAAACAATCGTTGGATTCAGTACATCCATTCTACCATTTTTGATGATTGGACTTCCGATCGTTCATTTAGATTTTATCATTAGACCAACTGAGAATTGGATAGATACGAGCTTCAATTATTTGATATCGCCTCTATCTCCAATTACTTATATTACAAATGACTATTTTCAACAGGATTATCAGCGTTGGTTCAATGGTGAAGAATTCATCATTCCACTTGTCATGATGGTCATATTTTACCTAGTTGGTTTGTTTAGCTTTACCAAACATCCAACCGAACGAAATGGGAGGTTCTTCCTCTTTTCAGCGATGGATTGGCCAATTCAAATTATGGTCATCGTGTTCGGTGTTTTAGGTTTTGGCTGGGTTGGCTTCTCTTCCGATTCGTTATTAGGTTATTTTGTCGGCATGATCATAGGCGGCGTTGTAGGTGCACTAACAAGTTATTTCTTAATATATCGAAAAAGATAAACAGAGAGTAGGGGAGTAGAGATGATTCAAGTTCAAGCGTTAGATCATGTGTTTACAATTGGTAAAAAGGGCAGAGAGAATGAGATTCCTGTGCTGAAAGGGATTGACCTATCCATCAAAAGAGGCGATATTGCTTGTATAGTGGGGCGAAGTGGTTCGGGGAAATCTACCCTATTGAACTTAATTTCAGGATATATTACGCCAACGAGCGGACAAATTGTCATTGATGGTACCGATGTGACTGGGTTTAATGAAAAAGAATGGGCGGACTTCCGCTTAGATCACTTTGGTTTTATCTTTCAAAGCTTTCAATTGATCGGGAGCTTAACGACGTATGAAAATGTTGAACTTCCGCTCACTTTAAAAGGTGTGAAGCCGTCTGAACGAAAGGCGAAAGTAGAAGAAATGCTGAAACGAGTAGGTTTAGAACATCATGCTGGGCATTACCCGAATGAGTTGTCAGGCGGGCAGCAGCAGCGTGTGAGTATTGCAAGAGCCTTGATTTTAAATCCATCTATTATTTTAGCGGATGAACCAACAGGCAGTCTAGATTCAGAAACCGAAGGAGAAATCTTAGCCTTTATCCAGCAGCTTAATCGTGAAAAAGGAATCACGTTTGTCATTATTACACATGACGATGAAGTCGCTTCAATCGCAGATACAACGTTCCAGCTTCATGATGGTGTATTAAAGAAAGGGGAACAATCCATTGAAATTTAGAGATCAGGTCAAATTTATTAGAAGAAACATGAAGAAAAATAGATTGCGTGTGTTTATGACCATTCTTGCGACGACAATGGCATGCTCTTTCTTAATCGTTTTAGCATCTGTCGGTTTTGGTCTGCAAAAATCGGCGCAAGATGAAATCATGAAACAGCAAATCATCACAGAAGTGAAAGTGTTAGGCAAGGAAAAAGGTGACGTCAAGACAGATGATTTAAAGAAATATGATCATGTGAAATCTGTCGTCTCAAGAACGGCGCTCATTCCATTGGTAAACGTCGAGCTCGATGATCGCTCAGGTGAAACGCAGGCTGCTCTAACCGATATGAAAGAAGAAAAAGAAGCAGGGCTTGAGCTAGACCGAGGAAAAGTCCCAACATCAGCGAACGAAATTGTGGTCGGGTATCATATGGCTGAACAACTGTGGACAAAAAAAGAACGCCAAGCCTATGAAAAAAAATTAAATCAGACATCAAATGGCGAAGAAACACCAAAAGAGCCTAAGGGCTACACGAAAGATATTTTAAATAAAGTGATTCAAGTCAAGGTACCAAAACTCAACGAAGAAAATGAAGTCGTCAAAGAAAAAACATTTGATTTCCGTGTAGTAGGTGTGTTGAAAAAGCCGAATCTGGAGTGGCAAGAGGATCATAAAATTTTTATTCCGAATGCGTATGAAAAGGAATTTGGTCAAGTACTCGATCTATCTCCTGAAGCAGGAAATGTCGAGAAAAAGACCTCTGTTTATGCAGATAAATTCGACAATGTCGGTGCACTCACGAATAAGCTGACAGATGAGGGCTATCAAGTCATCTCTGTGACGAATCAGCTCGAAGGAATGGATATGTTCTTTACAGTCTTCAAAATTGGACTTATTTTTGTTGGATGTATTGCGGTCATTATTTCTGCAATTGGTATTTTTAATACGATGACAATGGCAGTAACAGAGCGGACACAAGAAATTGGGATTATGAAAGCCATTGGCGCGAATCCATCGATTATCAAGCGAATGTTCCTCATGGAAAGTGCTTACATTGGGGTGATTGGGTCGATCATCGGTATTATCATCTCATATATCATTAGTTTCGCTGTCAATTTAATCATTCCAGCCATTTTGTCGTCCATGTCAGAGGGAGGGTCAAGCGATCAATTCTCGATCACCTTCTCCTATATTCCGCTCAGCCTTGTAATTACAGCAACAGTGATTAGCGCAGGGGTAGCAATCCTTTCAGGGCTCAACCCAGCACGTAAAGCAACAAAAACGAATGTATTAGCAGCATTAAGAAGAGAAATCTAAAAAAAGAACCTCCTAAGCACCCAATTGGGCTGACAGGAGGTTCTTTTTTCGTATAGCTATTGCTTAGGTGCCCGGTACCCTGCACGCTCTGCCTCTTCTACAGAGCAGAATAGCTTGGTTACATTCTTTGTTCTAGAGTAGTATCTGCTGCTCGGTGTGTGATAAATACCGTTGACACTTCCTTTGATGTTACAGGCTGCAGATCCTTTTTTTGTTTCCTTCTGTGACTCATGACCGCCTGTGCTTTTTCCTTCATCTTTAGGAGCGGACCGCTGAACGGTAGAAGAATCCGTATCGTTGCTGCTTTTCTTATTCTCTTTTTTAAGTGTTTCGTTGCTTGAGGCAAGCTTGTCTATTTTCTCTTCAAGCGCTTGAATGGTCTTTTCTTGCTTTTTGATTGTTTCTTTTTCTGAGGTGATGGTTTCTAGCTTTTTCGCTAGTTTTTCTTTATCCTTTGTTGCGTCCTCTAAAGAAGCGGTAAGCTCCTCTTTATCAGCTTTTAAGCGCGTTATGTCAGATGTGAGCTGCTTTTGATCCTTTAACAGCTGTTCTGAAGATGGATCTGCTTGTGCCTTCGGTGCATCTGTGGCAGCAAACGGTAATGACATAATGGAAAAGATGAGACCCAAGATCAAGAAAGGATAAAATAGTTTCTTTGAAAAGATCTGCGCATTCTGGTGTTTGAGTAATAAGAAATTGACGGCATATCCTATGGCAAAACAAACACATAAAAGACCTATGATGAGTAACATCATCATCTAGTAGCCCCCCTACATCCTTTATTACACCTATCATACCTCATTTTTCCATTTTTAGGGGGCGTTTCAACTAAAAAAACCCTGTTTTACACAGGGTTTTCAGCTAATGGTAATCCTTTGATTGCTTCCTTAACCGTCAAATAAGTGATTGTATCCTGAAAATCTGTATCCAAGTCTTTCATTTTCATTGCAAGCTGCGGTTTGATTCCTGTGATGATCAGTTCGGTTCCGGTTAGATTAAGAAGACGATGCAGCTTGAAAATGCGTGCTGCAACGGAATCATCGACATCGATTAAACCAGAAAGATCGACAATTAAATAATCATCCTTTGAATCATCTAATATACAAGTTAACTTCGCGACAATGGCATCAAAGCGTTCTTCAGATAGTTTTCCAATGAGTGGCAGAGCAGATACACCATTTTTGATTGGGACGATTGGCGTCGAAAGAGAGGTGACTTCCTGTAAGGAATCTTCTAGGAGCTGTTCATATTCTTTCTGTTTCGTAATATCCTTTTGAAAGCCAATGAAAAATGTTTTATCATCTTGTTCAATGTATAGAGGATCTATATTGAGTTCATTCCAAAAAAAAGTACCGTCTTTTTTATAATTTTTTAGCTGTGTGGTAATAGGTGTTTTATTCTGTATTCCATGACGTATTAAATCAAGCTGCTTTTGATCTGTGTCTTTCCCTTGAAGGAATCGACAGTTACGCCCAAGAATCTCATCTGGTTTGTATCCAGTCATGTGTGTAAAGCCATGATTCACATAAACGATAGGGTTATCCTCTAAAGAAGGGTCTGTAATGACAACACCGATCCGCGCATGATCTAGCGCTTTTTTTATGAGTTCAAGCTGTTTTTGTAAGCCGAAGATGTTCGAGCTGACCATATTACCCTCCTTTGTTGCTGCTATCAGACATATCAAATGGTTGTCTTTTCAACCAAAGGTATTCCTTACTAACGTAACATAACATATGTTCTGTTTCAACGATTGCAATGGCTTTGTTAAATTTGTCATCATAGTTTGTCCTCCATTAGAATATAGTAAGTAAGGAGACTTTTCTTTAGAAAAAGAAGGAATCAATTGCTCATAATTCATAAAATGACAAAAATAGTCAATATGGATTAGGTAAAAATGATTCCAATGCATCAAGATTGTTTTGGGTCATTCACATATAATGGAAGAAACAAGCTTTTTTCTTCGTTAGAGAGAATAGACCTTTTACATGGATTATGACGGAACAGCAGAATGGCATTACAGGGGGCTGGACAGCCTGAAGTCGCTTTACTATTCTAAGGGCTTTAGGAAGGTGATGAAAATGCTGCAACAAGTCATTATTGCTTGCGCCATTGGAGGGGTCATGGGCATTCTCGGTCACGTAAAGAAAAAAGGCAGGCTAGAGAAGCCCAGAATGACAAAA
Source organism: Bacillus sp. FSL K6-2431 (assembly GCF_038005165.1). Lineage (NCBI taxonomy): Bacteria > Bacillati > Bacillota > Bacilli > Caryophanales > Bacillaceae > Bacillus > Bacillus sp. FSL K6-2431. Next base: position 3,099,719 of record NZ_JBBOSQ010000001.1, read on the forward strand.
AAGTTTATTTATTTAGGGTTTATTGAAGATTGGCTCGTTGGGATGATTGCCGCTACACTGCTTGTCTTATCCTCAAATCCCGATTCTAGTCTGCACTTGGTCATCTTATCAATTATTTCAGGTTACGGAGGAGAAGCAGTTCTGCGAAGCTTTGATTTTGTAAGAGAACAGCATTCACAGAATGCAGACTCCAACCGTCATAACCGATCTCCACACGAATAATATCCTCTACTTTACCCTGATCTAGGGTACATTCCCATTGTATACAAACCTGCTTGCACTTATGATCATAATTCTATAAAATACTACTTAGATGACGGTTACGATAAGAACAGTGAAGAGGAGTAGTAGGAAAGCAGTATTTGTCTTTAGAGAATTGACGGCTGGTGAAAGTCAATCAAATCTGCTTCTGAACTCGCCTCAGAGTTGCAGTTGCGTTAAAGCTTCTGTCGCATGTCTGCGTTAAAGATATTAAGTGAGCGTACAAACAGAAAGTTACGCTAACAAGGGTGGTACCGCGGGAACCAAAAAATCTCTCGTCCCTTTCTAGGGATGAGGGTTTTTTGTTGATTTTAGAAAAATCTGAATTCTCGCGGTGGTCATCTGAGCAGATACAGCCGTACATATTAAAGGAGGTTTTCACATTGAGTTTTCAGCATCGGGAAATTGAAAAGAAGTGGCAGGATTATTGGCTGACACATAAAACATTCGCCACATCTGACTCGGAAGATAAACCAAAGTTCTATGCACTTGATATGTTTCCATATCCATCAGGAGCAGGACTTCATGTCGGGCACCCTGAGGGCTACACAGCAACGGATATTTTATCACGCATGAAACGTATGCAGGGATATGATGTTCTTCATCCAATGGGATGGGACGCATTTGGTCTTCCAGCAGAACAGTATGCGCTAGATACAGGGAATGATCCGGCGGTCTTTACAGAAGAGAACATCAATAACTTCCGCCGCCAAATTCAATCACTAGGGTTCTCATATGATTGGGATCGAGAAATCAACACGACTGATCCAAATTATTATAAATGGACACAATGGATTTTCTTGAAATTGTACGAAAAGGGATTGGCGTATATCGATGAAGTACCAGTGAACTGGTGCCCAGCGCTTGGCACAGTCCTTGCAAACGAAGAAGTCATTGATGGAAAAAGTGAACGCGGAGGGCATCCGGTTGAAAGACGTCCGATGAAGCAATGGATGCTAAAGATTACGGCATATGCGGACAGGCTGTTAGAAGATTTAGAAGACATTGATTGGCCTGAAAGCATTAAAGATATGCAGCGTAACTGGATCGGACGTTCAGAAGGTGCACATGTTCATTTCGAAGTAGAAGGACATGATGAACAGTTTACTGTTTTCACAACGCGTCCTGATACATTGTTTGGGGCAACCTATGCGGTACTTGCACCAGAACATGCACTTGTTGAAAAAATGACAACAGCTGCTCAAAAAGAAGCAGTCGAAGCATATATGAAAGAAATTCAATCTAAGAGCGACTTAGAGCGGACAGATCTTGCAAAAACGAAGACGGGTATTTTCACAGGCGCTTATGCCATCAATCCATTAAATGGTGAAAAGATGCCGATCTGGATTGCAGATTACGTGCTGGCTACTTATGGAACAGGCGCGATTATGGCGGTACCTGCCCATGATGAGCGTGACTATGAATTCGCCAAAACATTTGATCTTCCAATCAAGGAAGTTGTCGAAGGAGGAGACATTGAAAAAGAAGCTTACACAGGCGATGGAAAACACATTAACTCTGATTTCCTCGATGGATTAGGAAAAGAAGAAGCGATTGAAAAAGTCATTGCATGGCTGGAAGAACATCAAAAAGGCGAAAAGAAAGTCACTTACCGTTTAAGAGACTGGCTATTTAGCCGCCAGCGTTATTGGGGTGAGCCAATTCCAATTATTCATTGGGAGGACGGAACGTCTTCAGCTGTTTCAGAGGAAGAGCTTCCACTCATTTTGCCTAAAACGACTGAGATTAAGCCAAGTGGCACAGGTGAATCACCTTTAGCCAATATTAAAGATTGGGTTGAGGTTGTCGATCCTGTCACAGGTAAAAAAGGACGCCGTGAAACCAATACAATGCCGCAATGGGCAGGCAGCTGCTGGTATTTCTTACGTTATATTGACCCGCATAACTCAGAAGAGCTTGCATCTCCTGAAAAGCTGAAGAAATGGCTTCCTGTTGATGTATATATTGGCGGAGCAGAACATGCTGTACTTCATCTTCTATATGCGCGCTTCTGGCATAAGTTCTTGTATGATATCGGCGTTGTTCCGACAAAAGAACCTTTCATGAAATTGTTCAACCAAGGAATGATTCTTGGGGAAAATAATGAAAAAATGAGTAAATCAAAAGGAAATGTCGTCAATCCAGATGATATCGTAGAATCTCATGGTGCGGATACATTGCGCCTTTATGAAATGTTCATGGGACCTTTAGATGCATCAATCGCTTGGTCTGAAACAGGACTTGATGGTGCTCGCCGCTTCCTTGATCGTGTATGGCGTCTATTCACAAACGAAGATGGCACAATCAGTGATAAAATAACAGAGCAAACTGGAGGCGCATTAGAACGCAGCTATCATGAAACCGTGATGAAGGTGACAGACCACTATGAAGGCCTGCGCTTCAATACAGGGATTTCACAATTAATGGTGTTTATCAATGATGCCTACAAGGCTGATACACTGCCGAAAGAATATGCAGAAGGCTTTGTGAAACTACTTTCTCCAATTGCACCGCATGTAGCGGAAGAGCTTTGGAATAAACTTGGTCATGAAGGGTCTATCTCTTATGAAGCATGGCCGCAATATGACGAGTCAAAGCTTGTCGACGATGAAGTAGAAATTGTCGTACAATTGAATGGGAAAGTGAAAGCAAAATTAACTGTTCCTGCTGATGCAACTAAAGAACAGTTAGAAGAGCTTGCAAAAAATGATGCACGTGTAAAAGAACAGCTTGAAGGGAAAACCATTCGCAAAGTGATTGCGGTTCCTGGGAAGCTTGTCAATATTGTTGCGAATTAATGATGACACCCATCGGTATGAACCGGTGGGTGTTCTTTATTTCCCGGGACATAATTTTGTCGAAAACAAGGTGATTGCACGATCGATCTCGTATGTTAACAGATGATCAACAAAAGGAGGAGTGACGTCAATGGAAAAGGAAAGCAAACGTGAACAACTGCTCAGTCTGTTAGGAGAAATGCCAGAACGCCATCGCGTGGAGGCATATACGTTAAAGGTCGAGGATCGTGAATCGTACGTTATCGAAACACTCATTCTTTCAATCCATGGTGTAGAGGAAGTGCCCGCTTATTTTGTGAAGCCGAAGGATACGGTGAAAAAAAGACCAGTTGTGCTGTTTCAGCACTCTCATGGCGGGAACTACGTCGATGGGAAGGAAGAGCTCATCAAGGGTGCTCATTATTTGCAAGCGCCTTCATATGCGAAAGAGTTCACCTCAAAAGGCTATAGTGTTCTGGCTATTGATCATGCAGGATTTGGTGAGAGAAGAGGAAGAACCGAAAGTGAAATTTTTAAGGAAATGCTTTTAACAGGGAAAGTGATGTGGGGCATGATGCTGTATGAAAGCATGTGTGCAATTGATTATGTGCTGTCTCGACCTGATGTGCTGCCGGACCGGTTAGCTATTTTTGGAATGTCAATGGGCGGGCTTCTTTCCTGGTGGACGGCTGCGCTTGATGAGAGGGTCAGTGTGTGTATTGATCTTTGCGCACAGGTCGATCACCACACATTAATTGAAACGAACAATTTAGACAGGCATGGCTTTTATTACTATGTACCAAGCTTAGCAAAGCACTTTACGGCAGCTGATATTCAGGAAATGATTTTTCCAAGGCCGCATTTAAGCTTAGTTGGAAAACTTGATCCACTCACGCCTGCTGAAGGCGTCGCTCGCATTCAAAAGGGATTGAGCCAAACTTATCAAGCGGCTTCATTGAAAGAACGGTATCAGCTTGTTGGTCTTCATGCAGGTCATTTTGAAACAGCCGCTATGCGTCACGAGGCCACTCGATTCTTAAAAAAATGGCTGTAATCTATAAAGGCTTGGACATACTACGTCATTAGAAAGGAGGAGACACATGAAGAAGATCACGATCATTGGCGGGTGCGGTGTGATTGGCCGTATTTTAACAAAAACGCTCTCTTCTGAGTATGAGATCACCATTATTGATCAAACGGGCTGTGTAAAAGGAGACATTTTAGCAGATGCAACGAATGAACAGGAATTATATGAGGCGATTCCGCGAGATACAGATGTCATCATACACCTTTTAAACATGGAGATGACGCATGATGTGATGAATCATGAGGAGTTTGAAAAAATGAATGATATTTTTTGGAGGAGCTCTTATTCTATGTTTCGATCAGCTGCAAGCCTCGGCATACGAAAAGTCATTTTTGCAAGCAGCAATCACGTGACCGATCGTTATGAAAAAGATGGACGCTCCTTACTAGGGAGACATATTACAACAAACGATGTACCTGCGACTCAAAATGTCTATGGCATTTTAAAATTTGCTTCTGAACAGCTAGGCCGTTTGTTCCACGATCAAACGGGAATGTCTGTTATCAATTTACGGATTGGAACGGTTGTGACAGATGAGATGGAGGCATTACACGAGAAAGAACGGACGAAACGAACACTTCTTTCACACGAGGATCTAGCACGGATGATAAAGGCAGCGATTGAAACGACCGTTCCCTTTGGGACATATTATGCCGTATCAGAAAACGAAGAAAAGCCTTGGTCTACGGAAAACACGAAGCAGGAGTTAGGCTATAGACCCGATGTGAATACGACGGAAATCCTTGAAGAAAACGATCAGGCATAGGGCATAATCATGTCATTAGCTGATGATCTTATTCTTTTGTTTCATGAGCATAAAAGCACGACTGACAGGATCGACCCAGTTGGACTGTCAAGATGATTATAGACGCTTTCTTCCCCCATTTGTTACATTTTAATCACGATATCGTCACAGGCTGCAGCTTATTTTCGGATAAAATGATAACGCTTTCAAAGAAAGGGTGTGATGAACATAGATCGTTCTATTAAAGACCGATTGTTCAACTTATTTAATTACTCTTTTCTACTCATGTTCGCATTAATATGTGTGCTTCCGTTCATCCATGTCATTGCTGCCTCTTTTGCTACAGTAGAAGAGGTCATCACGAAGAAGTTTATCTTGTTCCCGACCACGTTTTCTTTAGAGGCCTATCGGTATATTTTCTCTACGGATATTGTGTACCGCAGCCTTATCGTGTCCATTCTTGTGACACTCGTTGGAACAGCTGTCAGCATGTTTTTGTCCTCACTCATGGCATATGGGCTGTCTCGTCAGGAGTTAAAAGGCCGGAGAACATTGATGTTTCTCGTTGTCTTCACGATGCTATTTAGCGGAGGTATGATTCCGACGTTTATTGTGGTGAAAACACTTGGTCTACTTGATACCTATTGGTCACTAATTCTACCGGTTGCGATCAATGCGTTCAATTTGATCATCTTGAAAAACTTCTTTCAAAACATTCCCGCAAGCCTTGAGGAATCAGCGAAGATGGATGGCTGTAACGATTTAGGGATTTTCTTTAAAATTGTGCTGCCACTTTCTTTGCCAGCTATTGCGACCATTTCACTTTTTTATGCCGTGACGTATTGGAATACGTACATGACCGCCATCCTGTATTTAAATGATTCAGTGAAATGGCCGATTCAGGTACTTCTAAGGCAGATTGTCATTGTTTCGAGCGGAATGCAGGGAGATATGTCGGATATGGGATCATCCACACCACCGCCAGACCAAACGATTAAAATGGCTGTCATTGTGGTAGCCACCATTCCCGTTCTGCTTGTCTATCCATTTATTCAAAAGCATTTCAACAAAGGGGCATTACTAGGTTCTGTAAAAGGTTAAAAAGAAGGAACAACGGAGGGATCTTATGGGGAGAAAGAAATTATGGTTGATTGCGTTTGTTCTGTTATTTGCAGCAAGCGGTATTTTATCCGCATGTTCAAGCAAAGGAAGTTCATCGAATGAAAAGGTTGATTTAGACAAAAAAGTGAAGCTGACATGGATGGCGATTTTGTATCATCAGCAGCCGCCGAAAGATTCGGTTTTAAAAGAGATTGAGAAGCTTACAAATACAGAACTTGATATTACGTGGGTGCCTGATGCTGTGAAGGAAGATCGGTTAAATTCTGCACTTGCAGCTGGGAATCTGCCGCAGATTGTGACGATTCAAGACATTAAGAATTCGTCTGCTATTAATGCATTCAGATCAGGTATGTTCTGGGAAGTCGGTCCGTATTTGAAGGATTATCCAAATTTAAGTAAGATGAACGAACTGATCAATAAAAACGCCTCTATAGACGGTAAGCTTTATGGTATTTATAGAGAGAGACCACTTTCAAGACAAGGAATTGTCATTCGAAAGGATTGGCTTGAAAATTTAAATTTGGATACACCAAAAACGTTGGATGATCTTTATGAGGTAGCGAAAGCCTTTACTGAAAAAGATCCGAATCAAAACGGAAAAGCGGATACAATTGGCTTTACGGATCGGAACGATTTGATTTATGGGGCATTTAAAACGCTGGGTTCATATGAGGGAATGCCAACAGACTGGAAAGAAGATAACGGCAAATTCACGCCAGACTTTATGACAGATGAGTACATGAATACGATGAAGTACATGAAGAAACTGCGTGATAATGGCTATATCAACAAAGACTTCCCTGTGACAAGCAAAACACAGCAGCAGGAATTATTCTCACAAGGAAAAGCAGGAATCTATGTTGGAAATATGGTAGATGCTGTGAACTTGAGAGATGACGCGACAGATAAAAACATGAAAGTCGATATCTTGAACCGAATCAAAGGTCCAGATGGCAAAGAACGGGTGTGGGCATCAGGTGGTCATAATGGCATCTTCGCATTCCCTAAAACAAGCGTGAAATCAGAGGCAGAATTAAAGCGAATTTTGGCCTTCTTTGATCGCATTGCAGAAGAAGATGTCTATGGTCTCATGACGTACGGTATAGATGGTGAGCATTATAAGAAAGAAGAAGGGAATACATTTGTCAGGGAAGAAAGCCAAGTGAAAAGCTGGCAGACAGATGTACAGCCGCTTGTCAGTCTAGTAGGCATTGATAAACGCTACTTGAAAAATAAAGGGGATGCGGTTCGTACAAAATATGAAGAGCTGGAAGAAGACAATCAAAAGATCATCGTCGCCAACCCTGCTGAAAGCCTGTATTCAGAAACAGCCTCAGAACGAGGAAATGAATTGAAAAAAATCATCGATGATGCGACCTATAAGTTCATTCTTGGAGACATCAGTGAAGATCAATTTAAGAAAGATGTAGAGAAGTGGAAATCAAATGGTGGCAATAAAATCATTGAAGAATATGAAGCTTCCTTTAAAAAATCAAAATAATCAACATCAACACCCCCGCACAGTTAAAGAGCGGGGGTGTTTCTATTAAAAGTCAAAATTGTCTGGGTCTGGACCGATCCGTTTGTTTTCATTTAAGTCAGAAAGACGTTTCATATCCTCATCAGATAAGACAAAATCAAATATGTCTGCATTTTCTTTTAAACGATGCGCTTTCGTTGATTTTGGAATGGTGATGACGCCTTTTTGCACATCCCAGCGCAAAATAATTTGAGCAGGTGTTTTGCCGTATGTGTCCGAGAGTTCTTTGATCACCGGATGATGAAGCAGTTCCCCCTGCATGAGCGGTGACCAAGCTTCCATTTGAATGCCATGTGTGTTCAAATACGTATAGAGTGCTTCCTGCGTTAGTTTTGGGTGAAACTCGACTTGATTGATAGCTGGTATGATGTCTGCATCTTTTAATAGTTCGTCTAGATGATGCGGCTGGAAGTTGCTCACACCGATTGCTCTCACCTTTCCTTCACGATACAAAGTTTCCAGCGCACGCCAAGCGTCTTTATATTTGCCCTCAACCGGCCAATGGATTAAATATAGATCCAAATAGTCAAGCTGAAGTTTTTTCAAACTTTCCTCATATGCTTGTAGAGTGGATTCATATCCTAAATCGGCATTCCACACTTTTGATGTCACAAAGAGGTCTTCGCGGCGCAGTCCTGTTTCTGCAAGACCAAGTTGTATGCCTCGTCCAACCCCTTCCTCATTGCCATAAATAGCCGCTGTATCAATACTGCGATAGCCTATTTGAATGGCTGTTTTGACGGCGTCTATTAATTCTGCACCATCTTCCACCTTGAATACACCGAGACCAAATCCTGGCATGTGGACTCCATTGTTTAATGTTTTTGTACTTTGTAAATGATTCATATTGAACACTCCTTAGATGGTTTGATTTTGTTCTTGTTGTTCGATTCGAAAACTAATCATCGTGAGAATCGCAGCGATGAGGACCATGATACCACCGACCCAGCCTGTATGCAGAAGCCCAAGAGTATCTGTCACGATGCCGCCTAAAAATGAGCCGATGGCGATACCAGCATTAAAGGCAGCGATATTCATAGCGGAAGCGACGTCGACTGCTCCTGGTGTGTATCTTTCTGCAAAATCAACGACAGCTACTTGAAGCCCTGGGACATTCATGAAAGCAAACAGTCCCATCAGCATGACGGTTGCGATGCCTAGCACCGTAAATCCAGCAGTCAAGCTAAGGATAAACAAAATGATGCTTTGGATGATAAACATGTAAATGAGTGCTTTCATTGGCTTCTCATTTGCAGCCTTTCCGCCAATGACATTTCCAGCTGCGATCGTGATCCCGTATAAAAGCAGGATCAATGCCACCGCCCCAGGCGCAAGACCTGTCACATGCTGTAAGAGAGGGGATAAATACGTAAAGACGACAAAGGTTCCTCCGTATCCTGTTGCTGTAATGACAAATAGAAGCAAGATTCTTTTTGTTTTTAATAAAACAGCTTGATCCTTAAATGATGTTTTCACGCCTTGCTTTAATTGAGATGGAACAAGAAAATAGTTAGATATTAGTGCGATCAGACCAATAATGACAATCACACCGAATGATGTCCGCCAGCCGAGCTCATGACCAAGAAATGTCCCGAATGGCACGCCCGTCACAGTCGCTACTGTTAAACCAGTGAACATAAAGGCAATCGCGCTTGCCCGTTTTTCTTTCACTACAAGGCTTGCAGCGATCGTAGAGCCGATGGACATAAAGATTCCATGGGATAAGGCTGAAATGACCCGGCCGATTAATAGCACTGAAAAGGTCGGAGCCATCGTGGCGAGTGTATTTCCAATCAAAAAGACGAGCATAATGAGCAAAAGCAATGTTTTTCTTTTCATCGCTGAAGTCAGAGAAGTCAAAATAGGGGCGCCGAATGTCACACCAAGTGCATATAAAGAGACGGTCCAGCCCGCCTGGCTGACGCTCACTCCAAAGTCCTCTGAAATCATCGGCAAAAGACCGACACTAATAAACTCAGTGGTTCCTATAGCAAAAGCACTAATAGCTAGTGCGAGAAGGGCAAATTGGTTTTGTTTTTTCTTCATGAATCAGTTCACATCCTTCTGAGATGACATTTTGATAGACGAAGCCGATCGGCAAGAGTTATTATCTAACATGGATGACGAAAAAAAAAGTACGTACTTTTTTGTAATATAGGTACTAAAAAGTGCCTGTTCGTATAATGAGGAGTGAGGATTTAATGGAAAAGAAAAAATATAATATCTCCGTGGAAGCGACCCTTGAGGTCATTGGCGGGAAGTGGAAGTGCGTGATTTTATGTCATTTAACACATGGAAAAAAACGCACAAGTGAATTGAAGAGACTCATGCCAAACATCACACAAAAAATGCTCACGCAGCAGCTGAGAGAGCTTGAAAGTGATGGGGTGATTAACCGGATTGTGTATGAGCAAGTACCGCCTAAAGTGGAATATGAATTAAGTGAATACGGTCAGTCGCTCGAAAGAATTCTGAATGCGCTATGTGATTGGGGAGCAGCTCATATTGAACGTGTGTACGGAGAGCCGCTTTCAGTGCTAGAAGACAGCATTTTAAATGAACAATTTAAATAAAAAAGTCCCGCTTCCTCCTATGAGAGCGGGACTTTTTGTCTTATATGCCTTTTTTCTGGTCGCGGTATTTGCCAGGGGTCGTGCCTTCTAGTTTTTTGAAGGAACGGATGAAGTTTTGCGGGTTTTTATATTTCAGTTTTTCCGAAATTTCTTTGACGGACATATCGGTCTCCACGAGCCAGTTTTTGGCGACATGGTGTCTGTAAGATGAGAGATATTCACTAAAGGAGATATCCATTTCCTTTCTAAAGATACTGCTTAAATAATTTGGGTTGTAATGCAGGCGTGTGGCGATTTCATCCAATGTGAGATCTGAGTCGAATTCTTGATGAATGATATGGATGATCTTTTCTGAGATGTTTTTGTATTGTGATTCCTCGCGTGCACCTAGCTGGTCAATAATCGGCCGAATGATCTCATGTTTCAGCCATGCTTCGGTATCTTCAAACGTTTTAAATTCAAAAATCGTATCATACAGCATTTTATTGTCTTCGACCTCAAATAATTCAATGCCAAGCAAATGCATCAGCTCAATCAAATTGTTTAAAAAACGGGCGAGGGCGATATGGTACTCGTGCGGTCCTGCATTTTTAGAGAAAATGGATTGCAGGAGCACATGTAAATAGTGATCTGCCTTGCCTTGATCACCTGCTTTCATCGCATCAAATAAATCATGTTGAAGCTGCTTTGGAAAATGAGTTTTAAACGTTTTTCCTTGCTGGATATGTTCATATAAGATAATGGACTTTTTCTCTGCTTTGAGTCTGTATTTTAAGGCCTCTTTTCCTTCAATGTAAGCCTGTTTTGCCATCGTGAGCTCCTGAAACTGACGGCTGATTCCGATGCTGATCGATAAACCAAGCTCTTCCTCGATACGTAGCTGAGTCGTTTCCGCTAATTGGTTTAAATATTCAGTAAACTCTTCATCTGACTTTGAGTGATTTAGGATAATCGTCGTTTGATGCTGATTGACAACTGTTGGCTGAAGGTGCTCCTCTTGCGGAATAATCTGCTCAATGAGTCCATTGATCGCAAATAAAAGTAAGTCAGCATCCTTTTTTTCATAAGGTGTCCCTTTTAGCGTATCAATTTGGGTCACAAGCATGGATAAGTGAGACCAGTCCTGAGGGAAGCCTAAACTTTGGAACCGGTTGTTAATTTCTTCTTCTGTCAGCTTTCCGAGCAATAGCCGCACCATAAAGTATTGCTGGAGGTGCGTGACTTGCTGCTCAATACGTTCCTCTAAATCATTGTTTTGATCCTTCATTTGTTTAATACTCGACTCAATCAACTCAAATTCATTTTGAAAAGGCTGCTTTTGCAAAAAGGATTCATTGCGTGCAAAGGACTCGTATAACAAGCGGATTGGTTTATAAAAATGTCTGGACCCAAACCATGAAAATAGCAATGAAAGCGCTAACAAAATAAAGCAGATAATAAAGGTGATCCACCCAATTGATTTCGTTTGTGCCTTGAGTTCTGGTATGGAAACAAAGGATAGGTACGTCCATTCGTTATAGTCTGATTTTTGAAACGTAATTTGATAGTTTAGTTCCTCGATCTTCATGTTAAATTGACCTGATCGTTTTTCACGCGATAGGACATGCTTGACGAACTCTTGATTTTTCAAGGATTCACCAATTTGTTCTTTGCGGTTATGTAACAGCACTTTTCCGTTAGTATCAATGACAAACATACTGTCAGATTGAGAGAAGTCAGGCATATTGTCAGCAATCGTGCAGCTGGGAATGCTGGCGACAGCGATCCCTTTTTTCTGGACACTGTTCATAGGGAGTTGTTTGATTAAGTTCACATTGTATTTGCAAAAGGAGGCCTTTCCTTCCTTTGTCGCAACAAGTGGATTATTCTCTTCAAGTGCCCAGCTGGAATGACTCGGAATATTGAGGTAAGAGGTGAGCGCTTTCTCTTGGTCCCCGCTTGTGACATGATAAAGCCCCGAATTGTTCATGTACCAGTCTTCCATTTTACTGACGAGCGTAATATTGGAAAGATCGGTGTCAAAGGTTTGCAGGTAGTTCAGTTCCTGCTGTACTTGATTATAAAGCTGGAATTGGTCTGGATTTAAAGGTTCTGCCAGTGTTTGAAGGAGAGGCGGCGAACTGACATAGTGAGTGAGAGAGTGATCAACTGTCTTTAAAATATGCTCAATATTGGATTGCGTTTGTTTAACGCTGTCCAGCTTTTCATTTGAGATATTTTCGAGTGCTGTTTTTTGTGAATGCTGATAAGAAAAAATACCGACAATGATGACAGGAATCGTACTAAGCATGAAAAAAAACGTGACGAGCTTGTAATAAAATTTATATTGCCTTCTTTTCATAAAACCCCCCATTTCAAACGGAACAATCTTTTCCTCTTTATTTATTAATCCAAAAATTTGGTAGGTTTGTCAATAATCATTTTCTGAGATTAGGATCATTTTCTCATGTTTTATGTAACGTTTTGAGTAGCTTCCCCTAAGTAAATATGATCTGATGATATGATTGTAGACGGATTTTTCATCCTTAAGATACAGTTAACACATGCACCAGCATGAGGGGAGGCTTTATCTATGAAAACAGAGGATGTTACTGCCAAGGGTGTGCCTGCGGCAGCTTTGAAAAAAGAAAGAAGAAAGCGCTTACTTAATCAAATGTTTAGTCAAAAGTTTTTGTATGTCATGATTTTGCCAGGGCTCATTTATTTTCTTGTCTTTAAATATGTGCCGATGTGGGGGCTGATCATTGCCTTTCAAGATTACCAGCCGTTTCTCGGTATTCTCGGTAGTGAGTGGGTTGGCTTCAAACACTTTATTCGATTGTTTACAGAACCAACATTTTTCATCTTATTAAAAAATACACTGATTTTATTTACCATGAATGTCGTGATTTTCTTTCCAATTCCGATCTTATTGGCCCTGCTTTTAAACGAGGTCAGATTGGCATTGTTTAAGAAATTTGTGCAGACGATGATATACATTCCTCACTTCATGTCATGGGTGATTGTCGTGTCCTTATCCTTTGTTTTGTTAACAGTAGATGGTGGGTTAATCAATGAATTAATTGCTTTCTTTGGAGGGGAAAAGATTAACTTCCTTCTTAGTCAGGAATGGTTCAGGCCGATGTACATTTTACAAGTAATCTGGCGGGAAGCAGGCTGGTCGACGATCATTTACCTTGCGGCGATTACAGCGGTAGATCCGCAGCTATATGAAGCAGCGAAAATGGATGGAGCCGGCAGACTGAGACAAATGTGGCACATTACGCTCCCTGCCATTAAAAGTGTGATTGTCGTTCTGCTTATTTTAAAAATTGGTGACACATTAGAGCTTGGCTTTGAGCATGTCTATTTATTACTCAATGCAACAAACCGGGAAGTAGCAGAAATCTTTGATACGTACGTTTATACAGCTGGTCTTAAGCAAGGGCAATTCAGCTATAGTACCGCTGTTGGTCTATTTAAAGCAGCCGTTGGACTCATTTTGGTTATGCTGGCGAACCGTTTAGCGAAGAAATTTGGGGAAGAAGGTATTTACTAAAAAGGGAGATGAAAAAGAATGACATTATCGACTAAAAAGGGATCACCACTTGAGCATGCAGAGAAATTAGCACAAACAATTATGAAAGCGCATACACCAATCGAGCTACCTCCAGCTGGAAGATGGCATTATCATCAAGGCGTTTTTCTTTGCGGTGTGATGAAGCTATATGAGTCAACGGGGAACGAGACGTATTTCAATTATGTGAAAAGCTACGCAGATTCGCTCATTGATGAGTATGGAAACCTGTTATTTCGAAGAGATGAGCTTGATGCGATCCAAGCTGGGCTCATTTTATTCCCTCTTTATGAACGAACAGGAGAGAAGCGGTATGTGCTGGCAGCGGAGAAGCTCCGCGGGCTTTATCGCACATTGAATCGCACATCTGAGGGCGGATTTTGGCATAAAGACAATTATGCTTATCAAATGTGGCTGGATGGTCTCTACATGGGCGGACCTTTTGCCTTAAAGTTTGCAAAGCTGAAAGATGAAGAGGAACTGGTGGATATGGTGATCCAGCAAGAGTATCTCATGAGAAAGCATACAAAAGATGAAAAAACAGGTCTGTATTATCACGCGTGGGACGAACGAAAAGTGATGCCATGGGCTGATCAAAAGACAGGCTGTTCTCCCGAGTTTTGGGCAAGGTCATTTGGCTGGTATGTCCTTGCATTAGCAGATATGATCGAGGATCTGCCAGAGCAGCATGAAGGGCGAAAGATGTGGAAGGAAACGCTGACAGACATGCTGGAGAGTGTAGCTAGGTACCAGGATCAAGACACAGGTCTCTGGCATCAAATCATTGATAAAGGTACTCATAGCGACAATTGGCTTGAAAGCTCTGGATCGTGTTTATTCATGTACGCCATGGCAAAAGCCATGAACGAAGGGTATGTCAGCCCCCGCTACACAGATCATGTGGTGAAAGCTTACCAAGGCTTAATTCAGCATAAGACGGCTGTGACAGAAAACGGTGATCTTACCATCAATGATATATGTATCGGAACATCCGCTGGATTTTATGATTACTACGTCGGTAGAGAAAGAAGCACAAATGATTTACACGGGGCAGGCGCTTTTATTATGGCGTTAACTGAGCTAGAGAAGCTGCCTGTTTTTCAAAAGGCATGAAGAGGCAAAAAAGGGCTGTGGCATGGCTCCTCAGCTTTATCGCTGCCTTTTGTTTGTCAGCCTGTCATGGGAAAACAAACGGTATCGATGTTCTGATTTTTTCTGACATGTCAAAGGGGATGAAGGATCAATTAGTCGAGAAGGCTTTTCAAACGGAACAAGAAACGTATAGCGTCCACATCTTTCCGGCGATTCCTGAAAAGCTTCTTGTTGAAATTACCGCCAAAGAGGGGGACATCATGCTTGTCCCGGAAGAAATGTTTCGAACATATGATGATCCTGAAAGCTTTCAGCTGCTTGAAGAGATGGGTATTGATGATCAAGCGGCAGGGCCATATACGATCGAGGATCAAAGGACAGGTAAAACGGTTGATTATGCGGTTCAAGTTAGTAAAGGCACGAAGAAGCTAAACGGCTATACCTTTCGATTACATCGAGATATGGTCGCTTTTATTCCCGTTTATGCAGACAAGTCTAAAGAGGCGCTGTCTCTCATGAAACAGCTTCGTGAAAATCGATAGAAATAGGGGTGGGGACTGTGAAACGGGTCGTAATTTGCGGACTCAGTCAGCGTGCGTTCAATATGTTTATTAAACCGCTCACAGAGGATTTCAATGAGCATTACAGGATTACAGGGCTTTTAGATATAGATCATCATCGGTATACACTTTGTCAGGAGCGTTTTCCATCACTGCGGGGCGTCTCGTTTTTTCATGAAGAGGCATTTGATCAAATGGTGAAGGAAGCAAAGCCAGATATCGTCATTGTGGCAGGCAGGGATGACACACATGTCACCTATATTTTGCAAGCACTTGACCATGATCTCGATGTCATCACTGAAAAGCCAATGGTCACAACAGCAAAAGACGCCAAAAAAGTAATGGAAAAAGAAAAGGAAAGTAAAGGAAAGGTCACAGTCACTTTCAATTATCGCTACAATCCATTTCATCGAAAGATCAAAGAACTCATTTTAGAAGGAAAGATTGGTAGGGTCACATCTGTTGAACTGAGCTGGCTCATTGATACGTATCATGGCGCTAGTTATTTCAAAAGGTGGAACCGCACGCGGCAATTCTCTGGCGGACTATCCATTCATAAATCGACGCATCATTTTGATTTGGTCAATTGGTGGATCAATCAAAAGCCGAAGCAAGTATTTGCCTACGGGGCGCTGAACTATTACGGAGATAAAAGTCCTTGGAATCCTTTGCAGGGGGAAGAAAACAGGTATTGCGGAACATGTCATGTGAAGGATACATGTCATTATGAAGCAAGGTGGAATCCGAGGGTAGTACGCTCAAATGTCGAGGACGATCATATTGAATCCGGTCAGGAGCAAACGCAGCAATACACCAATTATCGCCCAGACGCCTGTATTTTTGATGAGGAAATTGACATTGAGGATACATATGTGGCATCAGTGGCATATGACCAAGGGGCTCTCTTCAGCTATTCGATTCAATTCTCAGCACCCTACGAAGGATACCGGCTTGCTATAAATGGGACGAAGGGGCGTATTGAAACAAATGAGTTTCATGTGCCATCAAGAATTCCTTTTCAATTCCCAGAACAGACGATTTCTTATTATCCGATGTTTGGGGCAAAAGAGACGATTGAAGTTGTGAAGCAGCCAGGAGGACATGGCGGCGGAGATCCTCTGCTTTTGGCCGATTTATTTATCGGGAAAGATCCTTTAATTTACTATGACATATCAGCAGGGGCAGAGGCTGGTGCTTATTCAATTGCACTTGGGGAAGGCATGTGGCGGTCTGTTGCAGAGAAGCGCCCAATTGACATAGAAGAGTTGCTTCATAAAGAGACGGTGTCATAAAAAAAGAGAGGAGGGGAAAGAGATGGATCATGATGGTTCAATGAGCAGAATGCTTCGAATGTGTGAGTGGGTGATGCGACTCGCCTATACAAATTTGCTATGGTTGCTGTTCACCATGCTGGGACTTGGGATCTTTGGATTGATGCCTGCGACCACTGCGTTATTTTCGGTGATGAGAAAGTGGATACAAGGGCATGAGCAAGTGAGCGTTTTCCGGACTTTTTGGAAGGTGTACCGTGAGGAGTTTGTACGCTCTAACTTGATTGGATTGGCGCTATTGATCATAGGAACGATTATATATGTTGACCTTGCGTATATTTATCCAACGAGCTGGTTTTTGCATGTGCTTCGTTTTGCCATTTATATCTTTGGATTTCTCTTTGTTGTGAGCTTGTTTTATATTTTTCCGCTGCTGGCTCATTATGATTGGAAAAAACGTCTCTATCTAAAATTCTCTCTTTTGCTTGGTATCTCATATTTGCAATATACACTCTGTATGCTCGTTTTCTCGGCTCTGCTGTTTGTTCTCTTTGCTTATTTGCCGGGAATCGTGCCGTTCTTTAGTGTGAGTATACTCGCCTATGGTCATATGTGGCTCGCCTATCAAGTATTCAAAAAAGTAGAGTTTGAAAGTGAGCAGCAGACAGCCGAAGTAAAGAAACGCCTGCCGTCTTTCCTGCAATCGAAGCGGGTGAATACACAGTAATGGGGTTCATTTGCTATAATGGTGTCACTGTGATTAAAAGGAGAGATGAGCGTCGTGTCAGTAAAAGAAATCTCAATAGAAGAATTAAAACAAAAGCTAGAGCAAGAAGAAGCCATTCAGCTTGTTGATGTGCGTGAGGACGAGGAAGTAGCAGAAGGAATGATTCCAGAAGCTGTCCACATCCGAATGGGAGATATCCCTGAGAAACTGGATGCATTCGATCAAACGCAGGAGTATTATATTATTTGCCGCTCTGGTAAACGTAGTGAAAATGTCTGCTATTTCCTAGAAGACCAAGGCTATCAAGCGACCAA
The DNA here is from genome assembly GCF_038005165.1 of Bacillus sp. FSL K6-2431. Classification (NCBI taxonomy): domain Bacteria; kingdom Bacillati; phylum Bacillota; class Bacilli; order Caryophanales; family Bacillaceae; genus Bacillus; species Bacillus sp. FSL K6-2431. Next base: position 3,117,344 of record NZ_JBBOSQ010000001.1, read on the forward strand.
TGTCGTTGGCGGAATGCTTGCTTGGACAGGAGAAACAAAACCGAAGCTGTAAACAGAAGTCCTTTCATCTCATAGATGAAAGGCTTTTTTTGTTCATATGCCCGCCCTCATGTGCATAAAGATAGAGTAGCGAGAGAAGGGAGAGTGGCATATGTGCTAAAGGTAGCTGTATTTGATGAAGAGCACGAAAAAGATTTGCAGAGCGAAATCAATCTTTTTTTAAAAGGAATGGATGACGACCAAATCATTGACATCAAGTACAATGTAGCAGTGATCTGTGAGCAAGGAGGAGAACAGCTCTACTGTTTTTCTGCCCTCATTTTATATAAAAAATAGGACCTATTTGAAGGGTCCTTTTACTTTGTTTAACTAGCGTCAATATATAAACGATGCTTGTTGCAGTGAACACATTGAAAGAGATAGCCTTGCAGATCTCCGCCGTTGACGAGCCATTGTTTTAGGTTTTCTTTCGTTAATCCCCCGCCGCTGCAAATGTCTTCGATATCTTCTGTGAGCTCTTCCTCTAAATGTTCTATCTCTTTCCAACCGACATACTGGACGATCGCGCAAAAATCTCCGCAATGGCTTAACCAATATTCCTGCTGCCAGCCGCGATAACCTGGCGTTCTAAAGATCAGTTCATCTATATATTCCTCTTGCTCAACGTCATCACAACTTGCATCGTCTTGAAAGGTGCCATCGTATTTTTTAGCGGCTGAACCATCTTTAATGCACCAAGGGCAAATTCCTTTCACACCTTCAACAGAATAAAATGGACCATGATACACATATTCTCTATCTTTTTCACAAACAGGACATGTCGTAGGCTCTTTTTTGATCACGTTTAACGAAACTGGATCTGGGTTGTACTTGAATGTAGGCAGCGTCATATAAACCTCCATTGTAGAAATGATTTCATTATTATTTTACAGGAATCCTCATGCTTGCAACAATCTTAAATTGTCTATATAGAAAAAAGCCGTTCTTATGAGGAACGGCTTTCAGCGTGTAGACAAACCCTCGCATTCGGTGTCAGTCCTGCGCGTCGGTACTCACGAATGTTAAATTCGCTCCGTTCCGGTGCTCGTCCTTCCTAGACTGCAAAGGTTTTTTCTATCACGCTGAAAAGAAGACAAAGGGCTAAAATAAACATCATTTTAGCCCTTTGTCAACAATCTGAAAGCCGTTCTTATGAGGAACGGCTTTTTCGCTTGAGATTATGCTTTTTTTACTCTTGGACTTCGTGGTTTACTGACTTTATTGGCTTGCTTGATGGCTCTTCGTTCATCATTCAGTGACTTGTACAGTGAGACAATCATCAAAATAATGACAACGGAGAACGGCAAGGCTGCGAGCTTGGCTGTATTTTGCAGGGCTTCAAGTCCCCCTGAAAATAAAAGTACGGCAGCAACAGAAGATTGGATGATACCCCAGCTAACTTTGACACTGCCAGAAGGGTTCAATGATCCATAGGTTGTCTGCATTCCAAGCACAAATGTAGCTGAATCAGCCGATGTAATAAAGAATATAGCGATTAAAATAAGTGCTAGAATCGATGTGATCATCGCCAGCGGATATTCATTTAGTACACCGAAGAGCATTGTTTCTGTTGATAGACCCGCAACATCGACAATATTCTTTTGCTGTAAATCCATCGCAGATACACCGAAAATCGAGAACCATAGAAATACTAGGATAGAAGGAGCCACTAAGACACCTACTAAAAATTCTCGAATCGTTCGTCCGCGTGACACCCTTGCGATAAAGATTCCGACAAATGGTGCCCAAGAAATCCACCATGCCCAATAAAAGATTGTCCATCCATTAATCCATTCTCTCTTCTCAGGATCATTTGGAGATAGACGGAAGCTCATTTGAACGATGTTGGATAAGTATTGCCCAATTGAGTCAGTAAATGAATTTAAGATAAAAACAGTTGGACCTACCAAAAGTAAGAAAAACATCAGAACAGCTGCTAATACCATGTTGATATTACTTAAATATTTAATGCCTTTTCCAATCCCGCTTAGAGCAGATGCAAGGAAAAGCACCGTCACAATCATGATAATGATCAATTGTGTGCTAAAAGCATTCGGAATTTGAAACAGGTAATTCAATCCACCGTTTATTTGTGCCGCGCCTAATCCAAGGCTTGTCGCAACACCAACTACAGTTGCAAATACCGCAATACAATCGATGGTTTTTCCGATCCATCCATTCGTTTTATTTCCTAAAACCGGCTGCAACGTTGCACTGATTAAGCCAGGTGCATCTTTTCTAAATTTAAAGTAAGCAATACAAAGTGCAACAATGGCATAAATAGCCCATGCATGAAGCCCCCAATGGAAAAAAGTATATCGAAGGGAATCTCGGAATGCCTGCGCCGTTTCAGTATCACCCGTTGGTGACTGGATGGCATAGTGGCTGATCGGTTCAGCTGCTCCGTAAAAAACAAGACCAATTCCCATACCGGCACTAAATAGCATCGCAAACCAAGAAAATAAGCCGAATTCAGGCTCTTCCCCAGGTTTTCCTAGCGTAATCTTACCGATTGGGCTAAAAATAAAGAATAGACAAAAGCCGACGAGTAGTGACACCACTAACAAGTAATACCAGCCAAAGTCATTTGTAATGTATGTTTGAATTTGATCTGTGACATTTTGCAGTGTTTCTGGAGAAAAAGCTCCCCATATGACGGCAACAAATGTGATCGCAATCACAATCCAAAATACACTTGATACGTTTTTCACACCATCTCACTCTCCTGTTGTTCTACACGTTTAAGCAGAGGATTTACTTAATATCCCCTAACTCAACTAATTTCAAACAAAAAGAGGCGAGCTTCTCACTCGACCTCTACTTTACCGTAACATGTTTTGCTTCCATTAATCAACTATCGATATGTGAAGATGATTTTTCTTCAATACGTTTACGAAGACGATAAACGTATTCTTTTAAACAAACAGCGAAGATGGTAAATGCCAACACAATGGCAACTTTTAATGGGGTAATGGACAGCTTTAAGAAAACAGCGGCTGTCAAACTAATCACAACTGCTAGGATAATCGGAAGTGCACGTCTTATCATGAAAATCTCTCCTTTGCTTCGAGTGCAGCATTCATACCAGCAAGCCTGCCAGTCACAAGTGCTGACGTGATATTGTATCCGCCTGTATAACCATGAATGTCTAGAATTTCTCCGCAGAAATAAAGACCGGGCATTTTTTTAGACGCCATTTTCTTCGGTTCAATTTCTTTCACAGAAACGCCGCCTCCTGTAACAAACGCTTTGTCCAACGAGAGAGTACCATTGGCATGAACGATAAAATGTTTGCAATCATGGGCGAATGCGCGCAGTTTGTCCTTAGCAAGACCAGAAAAAGTGTCTTGCGGATCTATACCGTTCCTCTCTAACAAAAACAATAAATAGCGTTCTTGCATCCAAGACTTTAGGACATTTTTAATGGCTTTTTTTGGTTCATCTTTTAGGTCTCGATGAAGCTTTTGGAAAAGCTCTTCGTCATTAAGCTTCGGATATAAGTCTATTTGCAGACGGACGACCTGCTGCTTTTTCAATTCTTTCACCACAAATCCGCTGCATCTAAGAACAGCTGGGCCGGATAAGCCAAAGTGTGTAAAGATCATATCCATGACATGTGTGACGACGGGTTTTCCTTTTTTATTTAAAACACTGACAGCCACACTTCTTAAAGAAAGCCCTTGGAGCACTTTTTCTTTTATAAAACGTTCATCTGATGTGACCGGTACTTCTGTTGGGAAGAGCTCTGTAATCGTATGACCAGCGGCTTCTGCCCATGCGTAGCCGTCACCAGTAGAACCAGTATGCGGCACACTTTTTCCGCCAACAGCAATCACAACGGATTTACTTGAAATTTTTTCATCATTATTTGTAACAATTCCGGCTGCTTGTCCGTCTTGATACAGAACTGTTTTAATCTTCTCATTCGTTCGAATGGTCACATTGAGGTTACGGAGCCTGTCTAAAAGGGCATCCACAACAGATTGTGCTTTGTTTGAGACAGGGAACATACGTCCATGGTCTTCTTCTTTAAGTTCAATGCCGAGGTTTTCAAAAAACGAAATAATATCCTCGTTATTGAACTCAGAAAATGCACTATATAAAAAACGGCCGTTTCCGGGAATATGCTTGATGATTTCTTCTACTGGAAGGCGATTGGTGACGTTACAGCGTCCACCGCCAGAAATGGCGAGCTTTCTGCCAAGCTTGGTTCCTTTGTCAATTAACAGAACAGTTGCACCGTGCTCTGCTGATGCAATAGCGGCCATCAGTCCAGAAGGTCCACCGCCAATGACAATGACATCATAATGTTTCATGTTACATTCCTCTTTCTACTTTCAGTCATTCATCTATTATAACGAAAATTGGGGAAGGCTGAAATATGAATTGATTGGTTTTGTGCCTTCTGTATTGGATTTGTTACCTGTGCGTCGAAATGATGTGGTAAAATAGTTGAGTTGAATATTCATTAGAAAAATGGTGGTTAAGCGCATGTCTAATAAACTGCTTCGTGGTACTTTGGTTTTAACGATAGGGACTTATCTCTCTCGTATTCTTGGTATGATTTATTTAATTCCATTTAGCGCAATGGTTGGAGCTACTGGTGGAGCGCTATTTCAATATGGATACAATCAGTATACGATCTTTTTAAGTATTGCTACGCTTGGTTTTCCAACAGCGGTATCAAAATTTGTTTCTAAATATAATGCAATTGGCGATTATGAGACAACAAGAAAAATGTTCAGGGCGGGTATGTCGGTCATGCTTGTCACCGGGATTATCGCTTTTTCTCTTTTATATTTGAGTGCACCAATTTTCGCCAAAATTCAGCTTGGCGGATCAAATGAAACAGGCGGTTTGACCGTCGACCAAGTGGTATATGTGATTCGGATGGTCAGTTTAGGTCTTTTGGTTGTACCAATTATGAGTCTCGTGCGAGGGTTCTTCCAAGGACACTCTATGATGGGACCGACAGCTGTTTCCCAAGTCATCGAGCAGCTTGTCAGAATCATCTTCCTATTAACAGCAACGTTTATTATTTTAAAAGTGCTTGACGGCGGTCTTGTCATCGCTGTCGGATATGCTACGTTTGCAGCACTTATCGGCGCATTTGGCGGCTTATTCACGCTTTATTTATATTGGCTGAAGCGCAAGGATCGGCTCTTATCCATGCAACCGAATACAGGTGCTTCCTCTGACTTATCTTATAAGCAAATGTTTACAGAGCTATTTAGCTATGCCGCACCGTATGTGTTTGTTGGACTGGCGATTCCAATTTATTCTTATATAGATACAAACACGATTAACAGAGCCATGATTGCATCAGGCCATCAGGATATTAGTACAGCGGTATTGTCTATTGTGACGTTATATTTACCGAAGCTCGTGATGATTCCTGTGTCCCTTGCAACAGCGTTTGGCTTAACCTTGATTCCAACGATTACGGAATCATTTACAGCTCGTAACTACAAGCTGCTCAATAGACAAATTGATCAGACGATGCAGGTCATATTATTTTTCGTGCTGCCTGCTTCATTTGGTATCTCGGCATTAGCTGGACCGGTTTATTGGTTTTTCTATCCGTCTGTTCATCCTGAGATTGGGATGTCAATTTTGTTCTGGTATGCACCTGTTGCGTTATTGTTTTCTTTATTCACCATTAATGCAGCGATTTTGCAGGGAATTAACAAACAAAAATTTGCCATCGTCAGTCTGTTGTTAGGGATCATCATTAAAACGGTTCTGAACATTCCGCTAATCAGCTGGCTGCAAGGAAATGGTTCTGTGCTTGCGACTGCGTTAGGCTATAGTGCGTCCATCTTGTATATGTTTATCATGATTAAGCGCCATGCCGGCTATTCGTTCCGCAGGATTTTCAAACGATTTATTCTCATTGGTATTTTGACTGCGATTATGGCTGTAGTGGCGTATGCGACATGTCAGCTTGTGAGCCAAGTGATTTCGTATGAAGGTGGAATTATTAACGCGGGTATCGTCATTTTAATTTCAATGATCACTGGCGGCGGTGTGTATCTGTTCTTGTCATATAAGGTAGGATTACTTGAGCGTGTACTCGGCAGCCGTATGCCCAAATTTTTAAGAAAAAAGAGTTAAGAAGAGGTGGAGTTTCATGAGGCTTGATAAATTGCTTGCTAGCAGCGGCTTTGGTTCAAGAAAAGATGTAAAGAAGCTGGTCAAGGCACGGGCAGTCACCGTGAATGGAGAACTGGCGAAGCAGGTGAAAGATCATGTTGATCCATCGAATGATGAAGTGCTCGTACACGGGGAGCGTGTAGAATATAAAGAATTCATTTACTTAATGATGAACAAACCAGATGGGGTCATCTCAGCTACTGAAGATTTGCGGGATGAAACGGTCGTCGATTTACTTGAGCCGGAGGATATCGCAAGGGAGCCATTTCCTGTTGGGAGACTAGACAAGGATACAGTCGGTCTTCTCCTCCTCACAAATGATGGACAGCTTGCTCATCAATTACTTTCTCCAAAAAAGCATGTGCCAAAAACGTACGAGGTTCATTTGAAATATCCATTAGGAGATCAAGACATCAAGCGTCTTGAAGAGGGTGTTGTCATTTTAGATGATTACCGCACGAAGCCGGCAAAGGTTGAAGTAGATGCGAATGAAAGTGAAGATACACGCATTCGTTTAACAATTACTGAAGGAAAGTACCATCAAGTGAAGCTGATGGCGCAAGCAGTGGGAAATGAGGTCATCTTTTTAAAAAGACGCTCGATGGGGGCTATCTCTTTAGATGAAGATCTAGCGCCAGGGGAGTACCGTGAATTGACGGACGAAGAATTAGACAGCTTAATCAATCGACCATAAATGTAGAACAAAAGAAAAGAACCGGCATGTCGCCGGTTCTTTTTGTTATATGGACAGTTCATTATACGCTTAAGATGATATTTTTACTTTTTTTCTCGTTGTTTCCCATTTGCCTCTGCTTGGACTATGAACAAGATCGTTATAGGCAAGCACGTTTAAGTCTCTTTGAATGGTTCTAGGTGTGATCCCGAATTCATCAACCAGCTCTTGTGTCGTCACAAGACCTTTCTCTTGAATGAACATATAGACTGATTTTATTCGAGTCATCATACGGTTTGTTGAAGGTTTCAAAAAACCACTCCCTATCAATAAGATCGGATGGACTTGACTAACCACAACTTACTACACTAAAACTGCGAAATAAGGACATGCAACAATGGTAAATGTTCGTGTTTCTTAATGTTTTATTCTATTATACACGTTATTATGCATCTAGTTCCACCAAAAAGTCAACTTTACATGTTATTTAACTTGTCTTCATGAATCGAAACATGGTATATACCATGTTTTGAATTCGGTTACAACCCAATGGGCGTAAGGCGTATGGAGAATACTGTCACATTCAAACGTCCAAAAATGAAACACAGAAAATTTACAAAATAAAAAATTCACTCATCTTAAAAAGACACATCCCTTGTTAGAATGTGCCTTTTTTGTTTCTGTTATCCTTCTAAGAAAAAGAGCTGAATGAAAAATAAAATGGCAAAGATGAGAACAAGTACATGTACTTCTCTCCATTTCCCTTTTGCCAGTTTCACAAGTGGATATGAAATAAATCCAAGTGAAATTCCGGTTGAAATACTAGATGTCAGCGGCATGGAAAGGATCACTAGAAAAGCAGGGAATGCTTCGTCTAGCTCGTTCCAGCGAATGCGTGACACGGAGTTCATCATCAAGCACCCGACAATGATGAGAACAGGTGATGTGATGGATGGTAAAGAAGAAATGGCTTGAATGAGCGGGCCAAAAAACAATGCCACAATAAACAATGCAGCGACCGTTAAAGACGTTAGCCCGGTTCTTCCGCCAGCAGCAACCCCAGATGATGATTCAATATAAGCTGTCGTTGGGCTTGTCCCAAACATAGAACCGATCGTCGTTGCAGCAGAATCAGCGAGCAGGGCTCTGCGTACTTTTGGCAGCTGCCCATTTTTCATGAGTCCTGCTTGTTCGGCCACTCCGATCATTGTGCCCGTTGTATCAAAAATCGTCACTAGTAAGAAGGAGAAGACGACAGCGTATAAATGATGAGAGAATACATCGCCGAAGGCAGCGAATGGGTTTGTAATCAGCATGCCTTCTGGTAGTGCAGGGATGTCCATCAGCATTTTCGGAAAATGAAGCTGGCCTGTTACGACCGCAATCAGTGTCGTCGCTAACATGCCGATAAACAGAGCGCCATTTACTTGAAGTACCATTAAAATAACAGAGATCATTAAGCCGACAAGCGTTAAAATGACAACAGGCGAGCTTAAGTTGCCAAGCTTCACTAAATTTTCCGGGTCAGCTGCGATAATCCCAGACTGACGGAGGCCGATAAATGCAATAAAAAGCCCGATTCCGGCTGTAATGCCGTATTTTAAATTATCTGGAATGGCTTGAATCAGTTGTTTTCTAAGGGATGTTAACGATAAAATAATAAAGAGTATTCCAGCAACAAATACCGCACTGAACGCTGTTTGATAGCTGATGCCGCCACCACCGACAACTGTAAAGGTGAAATAGACATTCAGCCCCATGCCTGGTGCAATCGCAATCGGGTAGTTTGCAAATAGTGCCATCCAGAGTGTACCGACGACAGCAGCGATAATTGTTGCAGTAAAGACTTGGTCAAAAGGAATGCCTGCTTTTGAAAGAATTCCTGGGTTAACGGCAACAATATATACCATAGTAAAGAATGTCGTCATACCAGCGATTAATTCTCTCTTTATGTTGGTTTGGTTTTCTTTTAACTGAAACATAAAATCCTCCATTTACGAACATTATTACAAAACAATTAATATAATATTCGTTTTAAGGGTGGATTGCAACCTTTTTTCAAGGAGGAATGGAAAAATGAATTGGGAAGCTGAAGTCATACGAAAAAAAGACGATTTGATTGAGGACACACAATCTTTTTTACAAATTGAAAGTGTCCTTGATGAAGAAGGTGGAAAAGAAGGAAAGCCATTTGGTGAAAAAGTCGATCAGGCCCTTCAGTATATGCTGAAAAAAGGGGAAGACGAAGGATTCACAGTCAAGAATGTGGATGGCTATGCTGGTCATATTGAATATGGAGAAGGCGAAGACATTGTAGGTGTGCTATGCCATGTGGACGTTGTGCCTGCTGGTGACGGTTGGACAACCCCGCCATTTTCAGCGGACATAAGAGAAAATAAAATATTTGCACGAGGCGCCATTGATGATAAAGGGCCAACCATGGCGGCTTTCTACGCACTGAAGATGTTAAAAGATACAGGGATGAAGCTGTCAAAAAAGATTCGAATGATCATTGGAACAGATGAAGAAAGTGATTGGCGCTGTGTGGACCATTATTTCAAGCACGAGGCGATGCCGCAAATTGGATTTGCACCAGATGCTGATTTTCCGATTATTCATGCTGAAAAAGGGATCATTGATGCCATTGTGTCATTTACATATCAACATACAGAACAACATCAGCGCTATACGCTCAAGCAATTCACATCGGGTATGCGGCTGAATATGGTGCCGGATGAGGCAACTGCCACTGTGACAGCGGCACAAGAACACGATGCTGAATCATTAAAAACAGCTTTTGAAGCTTATCTTGCTGACAATCAATTATCAGGTGAGGTAAAGAATGTAGCGGATGGACTGCATTTCACATTAAAAGGTGAATCAGTTCATGCTATGGAGCCGGCGCATGGCATCAATGCGGGCATTCATATGGCCAATTTCCTATGTGGACAAGAATTAGATGAAGACGGGCTTGCTTTTACCTCTCAAATCAATGCTTTATTTGATCAGGATACAAGAGGGAAAAAGCTGGGGATTGCTTGCAAAGATGACATTAGCGGAGATTTGACCTTGAATGTTGGCACGATCCGCTATACACAAAGCGAGGAAGCGAAGCTAGGATTAAATGTCCGCTATCCAGTGACAGCAGACGGCAAGGACGTTAAAAAAGGGATCGAAGGCATCAAAGGGGCTACCCTTCTAAAATTTGATGACAGCCCCCCGCATCACGTCTCAAAAGATCACCCACTTGTCAAAACATTGCAGCGGGTATATGAGGAACAAACGGGAGATCCAGCTCACCTGATTGCCATTGGTGGAGGAACGTATGCGAGATCTTTAGAAGCAGGCGTTGCCTTTGGTCCTCTCTTCCCTGGCAGACCAGATTGCGCACACCAGAAGGATGAATATATCGAAATCGATGATCTACTAAGAGCAACCGCTCTATATGCACAAGCCATGTATGAATTGGCAAAATAGAAAAAGAGAAGAGGGATTTACAGTGAAAAAAATGTTCTTATGCTCTTCATTCAAAGACAGCTATTCTCTCTTATCTGACTTTACGGGTGAATCATTAAAAGGAAAACGTGTGACATTTTTTCCAACAGCAAGTGCTGTGGAAGAAGTCACTCACTATGTGGAGGCAGCGAAAGAAGCCTTTCATCAACTCGGTATGCAGCTAGAAATCGTTCAAATAGCTGAGCAGTCTGCCGAAGAAATCATAAAGATGATAAAACAAAATGATGTGGTGTACGTATCAGGAGGCAACACCTTCTATTTGCTGCAGGAATTGAGAAATCACGGTCTCGATGACGTGCTAAAAGAAGAAATCAATAAAGGCAAGTTGTACATTGGCGAATCCGCAGGGAGTATCATCATGGCGCCAAGCATTGAATATATCTCCGTGATGGATGATCGGCAGAAGGCACCAGAGCTTTCATCTTATCAAGGATTCAATGAGATAAGCTACTGTCCGGTACCGCATATGTACAATACCTATTTAGGCGAGGCTGCGCAGCAAATCATGGAGCAGTATGAGCAGACGCTCGATTTATGCCCGCTTACTGATGAGCAGGCTTTACTCATCACAGGGGAGCAGGCTGAGGTGAAGTCCGACAAATCGTCCTAACCTTGAAACAGCATGTAGACAAACCCTCGCATTCGGTGTCAGTCCTGCGCGCCGGTACTCACGAATGTCAAATTCGCTCCGTTCCGGTGCTCGTCCTTCCTAGGGCTGCAAAGGTTTTCTATCACGCTGAAAAGAAGACAAAGGGCTAAAATCAAGATCATTTTAGCCCTTTGTCAACAATCTGAAAGGAACAGGGATTCATGACCCTGTTCCTTTTTTAATCTTGAAAAACATCACTTGATAAGTATCGTTCGCCTGTATCTGCTGTCATACAGATCACAATTTGATCTACCGGCAATTGCTTGGCTGTTTCAATCGCAGCATAGCAGGCTGCTCCAGAGGATGGACCAACTAAAATTCCTTCAAGCCGGGCAAGCTGACGTGTGATATTGTACGCATCTTCATCGCTTACTTGCACGATCTCATCATAGACATGCTCGTTTAAAATTTTGGGAATAAATCCTGGGCTTGTGCCAACAAGTTTATGTTTGCCAGGTGTCCCGCCAGATAAGACTGGAGATCCCTTCGGCTCTGCCACACGTATGGTCAAATGAGGGAAAGCTTTCTTTAATTCCTCACCAGTGCCTGTAATGGTTCCGCCAGTTCCTGCTGTTGCGACAAAGGCTCCAAGGGGCTTGCCAAGTTGTTTGACAGCTTCCATGATTTCAACAGCCGTTGTGCCTCTATGAGCATCTGGATTCGCTCTATTATCAAATTGCATCGGGATAAAGCTATGAGGAATTTGAGCTGCCAGCTCCTCTGCCTTGCGAATACAGCCTGGCATTTTTTCTTCTCCTGGGGTTAAAACGACCTGCGCCCCGTAAGCCTTCAAAATATTGATTCGTTCCTTTGTCATCGTATCAGGCATCACAAGGATGGCTTGATACCCTCTAGCTGCTGCATTCATAGCTAAACCAATCCCTGTATTTCCACTCGTCGGTTCAATAATGGTCGCTCCTTTTGTAAGCTTTCCTTGCCTTTCAGCCTCGACGATCATATTGTAAGCAGCGCGGTCCTTCACACTGCCGCTAGGATTAAACGATTCCAGTTTTAAATAAACAGCTGCCGCATTGTCTGGCTGAAGCCGCTGTAATTGAACAAGTGGTGTATCGCCAATCAGCTCCGCTATATTTTGTGCAACCTTCATCATGTGACACCCTTTCTTCTCATTCCGCATTTCTTTAGTTATACTATCATCAATGGGGATTCGTAAAGTTTGTTATAAAAGGACAGGTGATATTGTGTCAGAAAACCGTCATTATTTTATTGGGGTTCACATCCCTGAACAACTTGCGCATCAAATCAAAAAAGACATTGATCAAAGAAGCGGACTGTCTTTTCAAAAGTGGACAGCACCACATGATTATCATGTGACCTTGATCTTTTTAGGTGCCATTCCAGATGAGCGCTTAAAGAAGATCATCGAGCTGCTTGAGATCCTCTCAAAGGAAGCCACTGCATTTTCACTAGAGCTGAATGAGGTCGGACAGTTTGGCACGAAGGAACGCCCGAGAGTCTTTTTTGCAAAACCTGATGAAAGTGAACCACTCATGCAATTAAGAGAAAAGGTGAAAGAAGCCGTATTGTCAGCAGGACATCCTGTTGAAAAGAGACCGTTTCATCCGCATATGACGATTGCGCGCAAATGGAATGCGGATCACTCTTTTGCAGAACAAGCGCCTTTACGCAAAGAGCCATACGTGATAGAGGTTTCTTGTATGACTCTATATGAAATACGCCCGAGAGAAACCCCGCGTTATCACGCAATCAAACAATTTGCACTACATAAATGATTCTAAAAGTTGGAGTGAGCAGCAGATGGCGCAAATTATCAAAATTCAAGATTATATATCACGATATGAACAAGACCCGCATCACTACATCAATCAATTCATTCGATTGAAAAAGCAAAGGTGGGACGAGTTAAAAAAAGCTTCAAAAGAGAAGACGCAGCATTCATTTGACCAAATCTCTGAACAAGCGCCTGAACAAGAGGAGGAAAAGAGAAAGAAATTCTCCTTAAAGAGAAAGCAAAAAGAAGCCGATATGAAGAAGGAACGGGACCTGAGTCTTTTTAACGAGCCGACAGATATAGAGCAAGGTGTCTTTACAAACGTTCCTACAGATGAAACGAAGCTCATTCATTTTTTTAAGGATCATCTATATGATGTTCAATTAAAATGGGCGAGCTCGACGATTTCCAACATTTCGACCGTTTCCCATCACATTCGGTATGACGAAAAGCTGCGCATGCTTGCTAGGCAGCTTCCGGATTCATATTTTGTGATGTACAAACCGGTGCTGCTCATTCAAAAAGCAGAGATGGAATTATGTCCAGTCCTCATTACGCCGCTGGAAGTGATTTGTTTATCCTTCTTAGAGGCAGAGCCTGACAGCGTATATATCGGAACGAAGGAACGTTTTTGGGAAAAGCGGGCGAATGGGAAAGCGGTTCAGTCCGTTTTGAATCCTTGCGCAAGCCTTCTACGCTCTGGCACCGTCGTGTCAAAGATCTTACAGCAAAGCGGTGTCCATCTTCCTGTGAAAAAAATCCTGATCAGCCGTACCTCGTATATTGACTTACCGGAAGTTCCATACGGGATGGAGGTTGTCGATAAGAAGAAGGCGGAAGATTGGTTTGAAAAGCAGCGGAAAAATACTGCGCCGACAAAGCATCAGCAATTTAAGGCGACAAAAGCATTGCTTGCTTATGGTGAATCAGACAGCAAAAGAAGGCAGGAATGGCTCGATTAAAGGCATAATGGAAGGTCACGAAAAATGAGACCTGAGTGGAGCTAATATATGAATGAATGGTACTTTATCGTTAATCCAGCAGCAGGACATGGAAAAGGACTTCGTACATGGAGGAGCATAGAGAAAGAACTACAAAGGATGGAGATCTCATATCGATCGTTTCTCACCCAGCATGAAGGTCATGCAGAAGTATTGGCAAGACAAATTAGCGCCATGCAAGATGACAGGCTAAAGCGCCTGATTGTCATTGGCGGTGACGGAACCATTCATGAAGTCCTAAATGGCTTAAAGGAAATGGATCATGTGCAGCTAAGCTTTGTCCCCGCCGGTCATTGGAATGATGCGGCGAAGGGCCTTGGCATCCATCGTCAAGATGTCCTAAAAGAAGTGAGAAAGCAAAAAAGAATGCTCACCAAAACATTTTCGCTCGGCTCCTTTCAAGATCACGCAGAAAGCGCACAATCCGTTCTCTTTCTCAATCATATCGGTGCTGGGTTTGATGCGCATGTGCTAAGGAAAACAGTGCATTTCAGAGGAAAAAAGTGGCTGAAACGACTGGGGCTTGGGTTTATCATCTACCCGCTGTCATTTCTCCATTCTTTATGGTCCTTTAAGCCGTTCGACCTTGCACTGTTTATTGAAAACGAGAAGAAGGTCTTTCGCCAAGTGTGGTTTGTGATTGTTTGTAATCACCCCTATTACGGAGGTGGGCTGGAAGCAGCGCCAGAAGTAAGCGCAAGGCAGCCAGGCTTTCAAACACTCGTTGTCACAGGTTTGAATCCATTTAAAGTGCTCTTGTTTCTAAGTGCGATGGTGTTTCGCAAGCACCTTGGAATGAAGGGCGTTACCCTGTTTCAGCACGAAGAAGCGTACTTGGAGGCAGATGGAAAAATCTTATTTCATGCAGATGGAGAAGTGATCGGCGCGACGCCTGTTTTTGTGAAGGCGAGTGAGTACTCCTTAAAATTACGTGCTTAAATCACTTATCGTGAATGTCTTAGTCAAAGAACCATGAAAAAAGCCTTTCTTTTCATAAGGTTCTTGTCCTGATTTTCTAGTTTTGCTTGACGAGTATAAGAAGGTAACGATAAAATCTATAGGACGGCTATTGTTTAGCATCTCATTCTCAATAGCTGTCCTTTTTGTTTTTATGATCATATAAATAAAAAAAGAAACAGCCTATTGACCTTCAATCGGCTGAATTTTGTCGACTAAAAAAGCACGATTTAAAATATTTTAAGAAATGATGGGTTGAAAATTGATATGAACTGGTTGGGACAAATATTAGGTAGCGAATGGCACATCTCTCCTGCTGGAGGCGCTACGGGAGATGCGTACTTCGCAACACACAATGACCAAAAGCTATTTTTAAAACGCAATACGTCACCGTTTCTTGCGGTTTTGTCAGCTGAAGGCATTGTGCCGAAGCTTGTCTGGACAAAACGGATGGAAAATGGGGATGTCATCACTGCGCAGCACTGGCTGAGCGGCAGAGAGCTGAAGCCAAAGGACATGAATGACCGTCCTGTAGCAGAGCAGCTAAGAAAAATTCATACATCGAAAGAATTGCTTGATATGCTGAAACGATTAGAGAAGCACTCTCTAGACCCAGCATCCATTCTGAAGCATTTAAAACAGTCCATATTTAAAGAGCAAATTGATTCGCGCGACGTCACACGTGCTATCCAGTACTTAGAGAAGCATGTGGAGGCAGTTCAATTTGAAGACAAGGTCGTGTGTCATTGTGACCTGAATCATAATAATTGGCTGCTGACAGATGAAAACCAGCTTTACTTGATCGATTGGGATGGGGCGATGATTGCTGACCCAGCCATTGATCTTGGACCACTTTTATACCATTATGTTGAAGAAGAGAACTGGGAAAGCTGGCTCTCAATGTACGGTGCCCCGCTGACAGACAATTTGCGAAAACGCATGGCTTGGTACGTCCTCGCTGAAACCGTATCGTTTGTCGTGTGGCATAAAAGAAAAGGGAATGAAAAAGCGCAGCAAGAAGTGCAAGCGGAGCTGTGCGCACTCTTACAGCGGTTAAATATTCATTAAGACAGAGGAATATTCTCGACCCACTCTGACAAATGCGATTGATGCGCCTCAATATGTGCATCGATTGAACTGACAGAAGTGCCCTTTTGGCTGTAATCATAAATATCAGTTAATAATTGACGAATGTCGGCATCAAGGTCTTCTTTTGCCAGCATGAATTGAATCACGCGTCCCACCTGTTCATATTCTGCAACAGTCCCGCAGCAATCCAACTGGTGATCGGTTAAAATATCTTTGATTAATTGAAGCTGATGTTGACGGTTTAATCCCATACGTATGCTCCTTTTCTGCGTGTCATTTATGTGGTTAAACTGTGCATTCAGCGTCCAATTTATACATGCGGCAGACCAGCTCAAGCGAAGGGCTGGTCTTTTTCATATGCGCATAAAGATGCTGTCTTGCGGGTCTTTATGTTTCATGGTATCTTGATAAAATGTAAAGAAAATAGAGGTGTATCAAATTGAGAATGCGACATAAACCATGGGCTGATGATTACTTAGCTGAAAATGCTCATATTGCCTTAGCTAACCCCGAGCAATATAAAGGGAAATGGCATGAGCTGTTTGGAAATGATCATCCAATCCATATTGAAGTTGGCACAGGAAAAGGAAGCTTTATCGCTGGAATGGGCAAGCTTCATCCTGATACCAACTATATTGGCATTGAATTATTTAAAAGTGTCATTGTGACAGCAGTAGATAAAATCAAAGAGACAGATGTTGAAAATGTAAAGCTCTTGAACATTAATGCGGAAACGCTGACAGATGTGTTTGCGGAAAATGAGATTGACCGAGTGTATTTGAATTTCTCTGATCCGTGGCCAAAAGCAAGACATGAAAAGCGCAGATTGACGTTTAAGGCCTTTTTAGAGCGATATGAACATATTCTCCGTCCAGGCGGTGAATTGCATTTCAAAACAGATAACCGCGGGTTATTTGAATATTCCTTAAAGAGCTTTTCTGCATATGGCCTTCTTTTAACGTATGTAAGCTTAGATTTACATAAGGACGGACTAGAAGGAAATGTGATGACGGAATACGAAGAGAAATTCTCGTCTATGGGACAACCTATCTATCGATCAGAAGTGAAATTTTCAGAATAACAAGTGACATCAAGCTGGCTGCAAAAAGAATTGCAGTCAGCTTTTTTCATGAAAAGATTGATGCATGCGATTTTCAGCTGTATTTGCTACGATAGAAAAAGGAGGGATGACAGCAATGGAGACAATGAACATAGGTGACATGGAACTGTTCTGGTTAAACGGGGGAGATACACACATGGACGGAGGTGCGATGTTTGGTGTGGTGCCAAAGCCGTTATGGTCAAAAAAATACCCGGTGAACGATCGCAATCAAATTGAACTGCGGTGTGACCCAATCCTCATACGGTGGAATGGTCTCCATTTTTTAGTGGATTCTGGCATCGGATCAGGGAAGCTGACGGATAAACAAAAACGCAATTACGGCGTAACAGAAGAGACAAAATTGGAAAAGTCACTCGCGGCACTCGGCCTGCAAACAGCAGATATTGATTACGTCTTAATGACGCATCTTCACTTTGATCATGCAAGCGGATTAACAAAACTCGAAGGAGAAAAACTCGTGTCTGTTTTTCCGCAAGCAAAAATCATCACATCCAAAATCGAATGGGATGAAATGAGGGCGCCTAACATCCGCTCAAGAAATACATATTGGAAAGAAAACTGGGAGCCTATAGCAGATCAAGTGGTGCCATTTGAAGAAAGCATCGAAGTAATAGAAGGCATTGAGCTGCATCATACAGGCGGTCATAGCAATGGCCATAGCATCTTAACGCTCACAAGTCAGGGCGAAACAGCAATTCATTTAGCTGACATTATGCCAACGCACGCTCATAAAAATCCATTATGGGTCTTGGCATATGATGATTACCCAATGACCTCAATTCCAGCTAAGCAAAAATGGCAGGCATTTGCAGAAGAAAAAAATGCGTGGTACTTGTTTTATCATGATGCGATTTACCGCGCTGTTAAGTGGGATGAAGATGGGCAAATCACACATGAAGTCAAAAGAGAAACAGGAAAATAAAAGATCATCTGCATGTTTTTTCGCCTTTCACACAAAATAACGACAAAATGAACTTGTGAAAGGAAGAGTGCAGGTGAACCAATTTTATCGTGTACATGGTGATGTCATTGAAACACCATTAAGAGGGATGGAAGTCATGTCCGTCCCTTATTTAAACAAAGGGGTTGCATTTACGAAGGAAGAGCGGGAAGAGCTTGGTTTAAAGGGCTTTCTACCACCTAAGGTTTTAACATTAGAGGATCAGGCAAAGCGTGCATATGAGCAGTTCAAGGCACAGCCAGATGAACTGGGGAAAAATGTGTATTTAACATCACTTCATGACAGAAACGAAGTGCTTTTTTACAAATTACTAAATGAGCACTTGGCAGAGATGCTGCCGATTGTCTATACACCGACGGTTGGAACAGCCATTCAGCGTTATAGCCACGAGTATCGAAAGCCAAGGGGGCTTTATTTATCAATTGATGACTTGGAAGGCATGGAAGAGATCTTTGCCTCTTACGGTGTGGATGAATCCATTGACTTAATCGTTGCGACAGATGCAGAAGGTATTTTAGGTATTGGAGACTGGGGTGTTGGCGGTATTGCCATTTCAGTCGGGAAACTTGCTGTTTATACAGCCGCAGCAGGCATTGATCCTAGCCGCGTGCTGGCCGTAGTACTTGATGCAGGGACGAACCAAGAAAGTCTCTTGAATGATCCGCTTTATGTTGGAAATCAGCATTCTCGCGTTCGAGGCGAGCGTTATGATCAGTTTATCGATCAATATGTAGAGCTTGCCCGCGCAACCTTTCCAAATGCCCTCCTTCACTGGGAAGACTTTGGGACAAAAAATGCACGAGCCATATTGGAAAAATATAAGGAACGGATTTGTACATTTAATGATGACATTCAAGGGACTGGAGCTGTTTCACTTGCTGCGGTTATGGCATGTGCAAAAGCTTCGAAGGTTCCGCTGAAAGATCACCGAATCGTCATTTTCGGAGCGGGTACGGCAGGGATTGGCATAGCGGAGCAGATCCGTGATGCGATTGTCAGAGACGGAGTCAAAGAAGAGGAATCATATGATCATTTCTGGTGTATTGATAAAACAGGTTTACTTACAGATGATTCGCCTGACATTCAGCCATTTCAAAAGCCATATGCAAGACGTTCTGACGAAGTAAAGGATTATGCCCGTAATGGTCCTAAGCATTCCATTGATTTATTAGAGGTCGTCAAACAGGCTAAACCAACCATCTTAATTGGCACCTCGACAGTAGGAGGAGCATTTACAGAGGAAATTGTGAAAGAAATGGCGTCACACGTGGAGCGCCCAGCCATTTTACCGATGTCGAACCCGACACCTCTTTCAGAAGCAAAGCCTGAAGATCTCATTGAGTGGACAGAAGGACGCGCCCTCGTGACAACAGGAAGCCCATTTGATCCTGTCGAATATGGCGGCGTCACATATGAAATTGGGCAAGCAAATAATGCTCTTGTGTTTCCAGGGCTTGGCCTTGGAACGATTGTGTCTAAAGCACGCCTCATGACAGACAGCATGTTTGTTGCGAGTGCTGAAGCGATTGCCAGCATGGTCAATGTCGGAAAGCCGGGTGCAGCGATGCTGCCAAGTGTCGATCAGCTTCGAACCGTTTCAGCAACAGTAGCTGTTCGTGTGGCGCAAGCAGCGATCGATGAAGGAATTGCAGAGGAAACGCCTGATGACCTTATTCAGGCTGTACAGGACGCTATGTGGCATCCTGTGTACAAAAAAATCAAAGCCATATAAAAAAGAAGCTTCGCAAGGACACAACTTTGCGAAGCTTTCTTTATCAAGCCACAGAATCAATGACATCCACAATCATGCCTGTTTTGGCATCAATCATGACTTCGTACTGTTCAAGCTCGCCAAAGGCTGAGCGAGTAATGCCAGATTTGTACACATCAATCGTTTCACCATTTACGGTATACGGTTCTGGTACAGTATAAATCCAAGAGCCATCAATCGGGCCGCGCTGTTTAAAAGCGGATTTCACAATTTTTAATGCTTTTTCAGACGAGATATACGTAGGGAAAAATACTTTCTTTGCAACAATTGCAGCGGCTACGCCAATACTCGCACCAATCAGAACATGTTTTAACTTCAACGTGCTGCACCTCCGTATTGCTGTTTTTTCCATTATACAAAACTTGTCCATTGATGTTAAGGAATCCGAATAGTTGAAAGCATATTCAAAATTTCTGGAGAGATACTTGGAAAACCGAAAGAATTCTTATAGTATAAAGTGAGTGTTATTTTTATAGGAATATATATGGTCATTACATAGAAACGAGGTAAATCGTAGAATGAATGAAGAAACATTGTCGCTTTTCCGAAATTTAACAGAATTACAAGGTACCCCAGGTAATGAGCACCATGTGCGTGCTTTTATGAAAAAGGAACTTGAGAAATATTCTGACGAACTCATTCAGGATCGTCTTGGCGGTGTGTTTGGGGTACGCAAGGGGCCAGAGAACGCACCTAAAATCATGGTGGCTGGTCATATGGATGAAGTGGGATTCATGGTTTCATCCATTACGAAAAACGGGATGATCCGCTTCCAAACACTCGGCGGCTGGTGGAGTCAAGTCATGCTGGCGCAGCGTGTCGATGTTCATACCGATCACGGGCCAATTCCTGGTGTCGTCTCTAGTACACCACCTCATCTTCTAACACCAGAACAAAAAAGCAAACCTGTGAAACCATCAGACATGCTCATTGATATTGGGGCAGACAGTGAAGAAGAGGCAAAAGAACTTGGCATTCGTCCAGGACAGCAAATCGTGCCTGCAACAGTCTTTACTCCTATGGCGAATCCTAAGAAGATTTTAGCGAAGGCTTGGGATAACCGCTATGGCTGCGGACTTGCGATTGAATTATTAAAAGAAATAAAAGACGAACCACTTTCATGTCATCTGTATTCTGGTGCAACGGTTCAGGAAGAAGTAGGTCTTAGAGGGGCAGAAGTAGCTGCGAATATGATTCAGCCAGATCTGTTCTTTGCTTTAGATGCAAGCCCTGCAAACGATGTGACAGGTGACAAAACCCAATTCGGCCAGCTAGGAAAAGGTGCACTTCTGCGTATTTTTGATCGAACCATGATTACGCACCGCGGCATGAGAGATTTTGTGCTCGATACAGCTGAGTCAAACAGTATTCCATACCAATACTTCGTATCACCAGGTGGTACGGACGCTGGACGTGTGCATATTTCAAACCAAGGCGTGCCTTCTGCTGTCATTGGAGTGTGTGCTCGCTACATTCACACAAGTCATTCAGTATTGCATGTGGATGACTATGCAGCGGCAAAAGAATTAATCGTCCGTCTTGTGAAAAACTGTGATCAAAGTACAGTGGATTCTATATATCAACAGGTGTAAAGTAATCAAAAGGCTGCCTCTTTCAAGAGAGCAGCCTTTTTTTATTGCTGTTCAAACACGTAAGATAACGCTTTGATCGCTTGGTTCACGGTTTCCACAGTGATATTCGCTTTGTTTGATAGCTCCTTTAACGGATGGTGCAGTTCTTTTGGGCGGATCAAAATGAGAGGTTTCCCTTTAGCGATGGCAGCAGATGCATCCATCGCCGTGTTCCACTGTTTATATTTCTCACCAAAGCGGGCAATGACGACGTCTGCCTTGTTTAATAGGATCTCAGTACGAAAATTGTTCAAATCAGAAGCGGCATCATCTTTGAATATGGCATTCGGCTGCTCACCTAAAATGTCCTCACCAATGTGATCGGAGCGGTCATGATTCTCCATTGGACCAACAAATGTCACTGGCAGTTTCAACGATTGGCTTTTCTCCTTGATTTCATCGCGCCACTGGCTATGAATTTCTCCTGCTAAATAGACGGTTAATTGCATAACGATCTCCTCCTTTTGTACAAACTTAGTAAAGGTTTGCCCTGTTTCTTTTCATGTTACACAAGAAGTGCTTGATAAAGCAAAAAAAATATGATTATGATATTCATGGTAGAGATTATTTTTCATCGTAAGAATACTACATATAATGGGAAGGACAGGCCTCTTCGTCTTTCCTATGAGAAAGCAGGAAGACGACGTTGATGACTTATTTGAAAAGAAAGGGAATCTCCCTTTCGCCAAAAGTGTACTTCATTGATGCACTCTCTTATATGGCTTTAGGTCTATTTGCTACATTAGTAGTAGGTCTGATTTTAAAAACAGCAGGCGGTCTGTTATCACTTCCGCTCATCATCAAAATGGGAACACTCGCCATGGGGCTCATGGGACCAGCGATTGGCGTAGCCGTTGCATACCGGTTACAGGCATCTCCATTGATCATTTTTGCAAGTGTTGTCTCAGGCGCTGCAGGAGCAGAGCTTGGTGGACCTGCTGGAAGCTTTGTCGCAGCATTAATTGGTGTAGAACTCGGCAAACTGGTCAGTGGTGAGACAAAAATTGATATCATTTTGACACCGCTTGTTACTATCATCACTGGTTTTGCCACCGCCGCTTTGATCGGTCCTGGGATTGAAGCCATGATGACAGGGCTTGGCAGGCTCATTATGTGGGGGACTGACCAAAGTCCGCTCATCATGGGCATGCTAGTAGCAACCATTGTTGGACTTGCTCTCAGCTCACCGATTTCAAGTGCTGCGCTTGCGCTCATGCTTGACTTAAGCGGAACAGCTGCTGGTGCTGCAACGATTGGCTGCTGCGCTCAAATGGTCGGTTTTGCCGCTGCAGGCTTTAGAGAAAATCGTTTTGGCGGACTTGCCGCTGTCGGTATTGGCACGTCAAAATTGCAGCTGCCGAACATTGTGAAAAATCCCCTTATCCTTATTCCGCCGACGATAGCGGGCCTCATTCTCGCGCCAATTGGTATTATTGGCTTTGGGATGGTCAATAATGCGGCAGGGGCAGGAATGGGAACGAGTGGCCTTGTTGGACAGCTCATGACACTGACCGTTATGGGATTTCATCCATCCGTTTTTCTGGCGATTGCTCTTTTGCATATCGTTGGCCCGGCAGTGATTAGTTTGGTAGTATCAGAATGGATGAGAAAGAAAGGCTATATACAATTCGGAGATTTAACCATACAAACTGGAGGAATGAAACATGAAAAAAATTGAATCTAACGAAGAATTACAAAAAGTAATTCAAGAAGACTTAACAGTATTGCTATTTTCAGCGGACTGGTGCCCGGACTGCACCTTTATCGAACCATTCTTGCCAGAGCTTGAAGCAAACTACCCAGAATTTGAGTACTTCTATGTGGATAGAGATCAATTTATTGACACTTGCGCAGAGTGGGAAATTTACGGCATTCCAAGCTTTTTAGTATTTAAAAATGGGCAAGAGATTAACCGCTTTGTCAGCAAGGATCGTAAAACGAAGGAAGAGATTGAAGCATTTTTAACAGATTCTCTTTCTAAATAATGAAAGGAGAGTCTAAATCATGGCAAAAATGACATCAAGACAGCTTGCGAACGAACTCAAAAGCCGTCTGACAAATGACAGCTGGTCACACCAGTTTGACCGAGAAAAAGATACGCTTCGTATTGAAGATAAACAAACAGGCAAAGGGATCACACTAGAGCTCCCGCCAATCATTGCAAAGTGGGAAGTAAAGCCTGATGAAACATTGGATGAGATCGTTTATTATGTGAAAGAGGCGCTAAGTGCTATGAAAGGCGAAGCGCAGCACATCTCAGGAAAAGAAAAGCAAATTTATCCGGTCATTCGATCCACTTCCTTTCCTGAGACATCAAGTGACGAGATTCCGCTTGTTTTTGATGAGCATACAGCTGAAACGAGAATCTACTATGCACTTGACCTTGGAAGCACCTACAGATTAATTGATGAAAAGATGCTTCAAAAGGAAAACTGGACAAAAGAACGAATCAGGGAAACTGCAAGCTTCAATGTCCGCTCACTTGAAACTGTAGTGAAAATGGATGAAGTGGCAGGCAACCGGTTTTATTTCTTCCGTGCGAATGACGGATATGATGCCAGCAGACTTTTAAATGAATCGATTTTACAAGAATACGCTCAAAAAATAGAAGGACAGATGGCCATCTCTGTCCCCCATCAAGATGTATTCATCATTGCAGATGTTCGCAATGAATCAGGCTATGATATTTTAGGACAGATGTCGATGAGCTTCTTCGCCAGCGGCACGGTTCCGATTACCGCATTGTCATTTTTATATGATGAAGGCAGGCTTGAACCGATCTTTATTCTTGCTAAAAGCAGACCAAAACAGCAGTAGAAGGGAATTTTGAAGAATGAACGTTTTTTATAATGCAGAAGGTGTAGGCGACACACTCCTTATTTCATTGAAAGATGTGACGAGAGAAGAAGTAGGTCATGAGACGTTTGGAGATGTCGTAAGAATCTTCAATCAAGAAACAAAAGAAACAACAGGCTTTAATATCTTCAACGCATCCACTTACATGAAAATTGAAGAAAACGGATCTGTACCACTTTCTGAAACACTTGTTCAAGATATCAACGAAATTTTAAACCGCAACGGTGTCAGTGAAACGTTGACTGTCGATCTATCACCAAAATTTGTTGTCGGTTATGTAAAGGAAAAAGAAAAGCATCCGAATGCAGATAAATTAAACATTTGCCAAGTGGATGTTGGCGATGAAACATTACAAATCGTGTGCGGTGCACCAAACGTTGATCAAGGGCAATATGTCGTGGTTGCGAAGGTTGGGGCAGTGATGCCAAGCGGTTTAATCATCAAAGATGCTGAGCTAAGAGGTGTTCCATCAAGCGGAATGATTTGTTCAGCAAAAGAACTAGATCTTCCAGACGCGCCTGCTGAAAAAGGGATTCTTGTTCTAGAAGGAAGCCATCAAGCTGGCAAAGCCTTTCAAGCATAACCTCCCATAAACGGGCACATCAGAGCGAAGATTGTGTTATACCAAAAGTCACTAAGTACGTACTTAGTGACTTTTTTTCATCTACAGACAGCACAAATAGCAAAGAGCGGCACTTTTCTCGCTTTTCTGCATGAAAAAGCAATGGTATACTAAAAATCGCCCAAGAAAACGTAAGGGGAGTTAAAGTGAGTGATAAATGATGAGTTGGTTAGATAAATTTTTTAGTGTATTTTTAGGAGAAGAAAAGAAAGAAGAAAAAGCTGTGAGACCTGAGGAAGGTCCAGTTGCACCAAAGCAGCCAGTTTTTGAACAGCATAAAGAATATAAAAAAATTGAAGATACAAAAGTCTATTATGAATATCCGACAGGCAACTTCCGCTTTCCGCTCGTTCCAGATGAACCTCAGCGTGACGGAGTAAAGCAGGAAAGAAGACGCTCGAAGCAAGGCCAGCCAAAGGCTAAGCAGAAGACCTATGAGTCAAAACAAACGGTTCAGCCTGACATTCATAAAAAGCCATTCAAACCAGAGCAAATTCCATCACCGATCTATGGCTATCATCAGGACATGCGTCCGAAACGAACAGAGTCGAAAGAAGAATCATCTTCTGTTCAAATGAAAGCAGCAGAAACAGCGCAGCGCGTCACCCTGTTATCAGAAGAGGCAGAGCGTGAACGAAATGTCAGACAGCAAATGAACATTCCATCAATACGGAAAGAAAATCGTATGGAAGAAACAGTTTCAGCGCCAGCAGAAGAAAGAGTGGACATGCAAACAGACGTGACCCCGCTTACTTTGCAAGAGGAGCTCGCTTATCACGATCACGTTCAATCGACGATGGAGCGTTTAAATGACGAGCCTTTCATTCAAACAGAGGAAAAAGAGCCAGCCTTTTCTGAGCCTCAAGACCATATTGAAGCTGACTTACATCATCAGCAAGCCGAAGTATATCACAAGCCGCCGGTAGAGTCTGAGCCTGTACAGGATGTTTCCAGTGAAAACGAAGAAATACAGGACGAGCCGGTAGAACAGCTTGTAGATCATACTCAGGAAATAGAAATAGAACCGTTGACATTCGAAACAGCGGAAGACACGCATTCCGCAATTGAAATGGAAGTAGACATGCCGGCAGAAGAAGTAGAGGTACTAGACGTCATCTCAGCAGAACCAGTCGAGGAAATAGAAGCTGATTCCTTAGAAGACCATCAAGAAGAGCCAGCGGCGGCAGCATTGGAAGAAACAGAGCCAGTTGCCGAGCATGATCTGCAAGAAGAGCAATTGATAGAAGAAGCGGAAATAGTAGAAGATCAAGTGATGCCAATAGAACAAGTAACAGACGAACAGACCGCTACTGAACGAGTAGAACCTGTCATAGAGCAGCAAGAAAAGCAAGAACAAGTGCATGAAGTGATCGAAGAAAAACCGAAACAGGCATCTCCTCAGCCACAACGTGCAAGTGGACAAACCTCAACGGTTCCTTTTAACGTCATGATGTTAAAAAGTGATCAGCGCGTGCAAGGACAAAAGAAAGCAGCAGATGCCCAAGGATATGTGTTTCCAAGCCTCGCCCTTTTAGACGTACCTCCAGCTCAAAAAGAAGAGGACGGGACATGGGTGAAAGAGCGAGCAGAGCTACTCAATGCCACGCTGAAAAATTTCAATGTCAGAGCAAGTGTGGTTCATGTCACGCAAGGTCCTTCTGTGACAAGGTTTGAAGTACATCCAGAACCAGGGGTCAAAGTGAACAAAATCACGAACCTGTCAGATGATATTAAACTTAGTTTGTCCGCAAAGGATATTCGAATTGAAGCACCGATACCAGGAAAGAACACGATCGGGATCGAAGTGCCGAACCTTCACAGTAAAATGGTTTTCTTACGAGAGATGATCAGAAGCAGTGCGTTTAGAGACAATCCATCTCCTTTAACAGCAGCACTCGGATTAGATATCTCAGGACAACCTGTTGTCGTTGATTTGCAAAAAATGCCGCATGGCTTAATTGCTGGAGCAACAGGTTCAGGAAAAAGTGTCTGCATCAATACCATTTTAGTGAGCTTAATGTTTAAAGCATCACCAGATGAAGTGAAAATGCTGTTAATCGACCCTAAAATGGTCGAATTAGCGCCGTATAATCATATTCCGCATCTCGTGAGTCCTGTTATTACCGATGCGAAGACAGCGACAGCTGCTCTGAAATGGGTAGTGGATGAAATGGAAAGACGCTACGAGCTGTTTGCGCACTCTGGTGTGAGAGAAATCAAACGATTCAATGAGCTTGTCAAAGAAAAACAAATGGGTGAAAAACTACCTTATCTTGTCGTGGTGATCGATGAGCTTGCTGATTTAATGATGGTCGCACCAAATGAAGTCGAAGAAAGCATTTGCCGAATCGCGCAAAAAGCAAGAGCATGCGGCATTCACTTATTGATTGCCACACAAAGACCTTCTGTTGATGTCATCACAGGTCTGATTAAAGCCAATATTCCAACAAGAATTGCATTCTCTGTCTCAAGTCAGGTAGATTCTAGAACGATCATCGACATGGCAGGTGCAGAAAAGCTTCTCGGAAAAGGAGACATGCTCTTCTTAGAAAATGGCTCCGGCAAGCCGACGAGGCTGCAAGGGAACTTTGTATCAGACCGCGAGATCGATCAAGTGGTGGCACATGTTAGAAAACAGCGTAAGCCGGTGTTCCTTTTCGAACAGGAGGAATTAATGCTCCAAGGCTCTGCGATTACAGATGAAGACGAATTGTTTATGGATGCCTGCCGTTTTGCCATTGAGCAGAATAGCGCTAGTACATCGAGTTTGCAGAGAAGATTTAGAATTGGCTACAATCGTGCAGCCAGATTGATCGACATGATGGAACGCGAGGGCATGATCTCTGGTGCAAAAGGCAGTAAGCCAAGGGAAGTCCTCATGACACTGAGTGACTTAGAACAGCTGATCTAAACAAACCACTTCATTTTTTTCATAAACATGGTATGATAGCACATAGGTGCAATTTTGGAATTGGACGCTTTTCGCATGCCTGTCAGAACGCTTTTTTATGTAAAATGAGCGAAAGCAGGTGTTAGAAATAGGAAAGTTGTCGGATACTAATCATAGTTAATTTTGATTAGAATAGGAAGATCGGAAAAAAATCTTTATTTGGAGCTGCGATCTGTGAGCCGCTAGAGGCGAAAATCACAAGTTGCAAATTGAAATGAGCGTCATATACTGTAAGTCAGATAGACGTTTGTTGGAGGTACAATTATGACTGTTTATCATTTTGTTGGAATAAAAGGGACAGGTATGAGTCCACTGGCCCAAATTCTTCATGATACTGGGTATACTGTCCAAGGATCGGATATCGAAAAACATATCTTTACACAAAAAGCATTAGAAGAACGAAATATTAAAATTCTTCCATTTGACCCAGATAATATTCAGCCAGGGATGACCGTCATTGCAGGTAATGCATTTCCTGATACACACCCTGAGATTGAACGCGCCCTTTCTGAAGGGATTCCTGTCATTCGTTACCATAAATTCCTTGGAGAATACATGGATACATTCACAAACGTTGCGATTACTGGTGCTCATGGTAAAACGTCAACAACAGGACTGCTTGCCCATGTGATGCAATCAGCGAAACCAACTTCATACTTAATCGGTGATGGATCTGGTATGGGGAAAGAAAACAGCGAGTATTTTGTATTTGAAGCATGCGAATACCGCAGACACTTCCTCAGCTATCATCCAGACTATGCGATCATGACCAATATTGATTTTGATCATCCTGATTACTTCTCGGATATTGACGACGTGTTTGATGCATTTCAAAACATGGCGCTACAAGTGAAAAAGGCCATTATCGCTTGCGGTGATGACGAGCATCTACCTAAAATTCAAGCGAAGGTACCTGTTGTATACTACGGTTTCAATGAAGAAAATGATTTCCAAGCACGCAATGTTGTGAAGAACACGGAAGGCACTACATTTGATGTATTTGTACGTAATACGTTTTATGATACCTTCTACATTCCTGCCTACGGAAATCACAATGTCCTTAATTCATTAGCTGTGATTGCATTATGTCACTATGAAGCCATTGATGTAGAGCTCATCAAAGGGGCACTAACGACATTTGGTGGAGTCAAACGCCGCTTTAATGAAAAAGTAGTCGGTGAGCAGGTTTTAATTGACGACTATGCCCATCACCCAACGGAGATTGAAGTCACAATTGAAGCAGCACGCCAAAAGTATCCAGACCGTGAGATTGTCGCTGTCTTCCAGCCGCATACCTTCACACGTACACAGCAATTCTTAAGTGAATTTGCTGACAGTTTGAAAAAAGCGGACTATGTATACCTATGTGATATTTTCGGTTCAGCCCGTGAAAACATCGGGAAGCTGAGTATCGAAGACTTACGAGAAAAAATCCCGCAGGCCCAATTGATTGCAGAAGAAGATACATCTGTGCTGAAAGCGCACAAAGATGGGATTCTGGTCTTTATGGGAGCAGGAGACATTCAAAAATATTTGCGTGCTTATGAAAAAGTCGCTGTATAAATACTTAAACGAAAAGTGCCGTTTTGATCGGCACTTTTTTTATTTTGAATAAAATGTGACAAAGCGGCTAATTGTGTCAACATCTTCCGCTTTTTTTCGTTCGCTGTGGACAGGAATCAGCGAATAAGTGTAGAATTATTATTCAATCGGTCATTCTACGCGATGTTTGAATGATACAACGAGAGGGTAATGAATTGAATATGCCCGCAGCAAAGGAGGTATCAGATGATTATTATTCTATATCTAAGCGTTGCACTGATTGCAATTGCTTTCCTCATTCTTGTCATCTACTTGTCCAAAACATTAAAATCCTTACAGCTGACATTAAAGAATGTCGCATCAACTTTAGAAGGTCTTGAAGGTCAGATGCAGGGGATCACCACAGAGACAGCACAGTTGCTACATAAGACGAATCAGCTTGCTGAAGATATTCAAGACAAATCGGCAAAACTCAACACAGTTGTGGATGCGGTGCAGGGAATTGGCGGCTCGATCAACCAATTTAATACAAGCATAAAGCAGGCAGCTGGTGCGGTTTCTTCATCCGTTGAACGAAATCAAGAAAAAGTCACGGATGTGGTAAGCTGGAGTAACGCAGCACTTGAAATTTATAAAAAATGGAAACAACGAAAACACCAAAAATAAACCATTTTCGCATAGGAGGAATAATCATGAGCAAAGACGGAATCAATAGCAAAGACTTTTTGATCGGAACACTTATTGGTGGAATTGTGGGTGCAACAACAGCTTTATTTTTAGCACCGAAGTCAGGGAAAGAGCTTCGCGATGATTTGAACACCCAAGCGAATGTTTTAAAAGAAAAAACAGATCGACTCACAACAGATGCAAAAGAAAGAGGCACTGAATATGTGACGATTGCGAAAGATAAAACGTCTGAATTGTCTCAAATGGTGGCAGAACAGTCAAACCAAATTTTAGACAAAGTGAAAGACATAAAAGAACGTGCAGCTGGAAAAGCTAATCATGTGAAAAGTGAAGCAGAAGATGCGGCAGCTGACATAGCAAGTGAAGCATCAGATGTAGCGGATGAAGCCAAAGTACGAGCACAAGAAGCGAAATCAGAAATTGAAGATGGCATTAAAGATGTCAAAGAAAAAGTAGAACAATCGACTAAAGGCTAACTCTTACTGCACAGAGTGAAGAAGGAGAACATCATGTCAAAACAACTCATTGAAACAGAAGAACAGTTTGATCAACTAACGAATCAAGATGGGACCTTTGTCTTTTTTAAGCACAGTTTGACATGTCCGATCAGTCAAGCGGCTTTTCAAGAGTTTGAAGCATTTGCGTCTGCACATGAAGACGTGCCAACTTATTTCTTGCAAATTCAAAACACAAGAGAGCTTTCATCCTATGTGACAGAAAAGTCAGGGGTAAAGCACGAAAGTCCCCAGGCACTCGTCTTTAGCGGTGGAAAAGTAAAATGGCATGCATCCCACTCAAGCATTACAAAAGAAGCGCTTGAACATAATGTGTAAAAGAAACGTCAGCAACTGCTGACGTTTCAGCGTGTAGACAAACCCTCGCATTCTTTGTCAGGACTGTGCTCCGGTGCTCACGAATGTCAAATTCGCTCCGCTCCTGTGCTCGCCCTTCCTAGACTGCAAAGGTTTTCTAACACGCTGAAAAGAAGACAAAGGGCTAAAATAAAGATCATTTTAGCCCTTTGTCAACAATCTGAACGTCAGCAACTGCTGACGTTTTTTTTATAAAAAAGGTTTACTTCAATCAAAACTATGCTATAATCTTACACATAATACTTTATCGCTTAAAAGCGTTTGGGTAATAAAGAAAATTTTCGTGACAATTCCGAAATCTTTGTTTATAATAAACCCTATCATGAGAGAATGAAAAAAAAAAAGCGAGAACAGGCAGAGGAAAGGATGACAAAAATGAGCAACAATGAACTAGAACAATTGAGACAGCAGGCAGATGAACTAAATCTTCAAATCTTAAAACTGATCAATGAAAGAGGAAGCATTGTAAAAGAAATTGGAAAGGCGAAAGAAGCGCAAGGTGTCAACCGTTATGATCCTGTCAGAGAGCGCACAATGCTGAACCAAATTCTTGAAGCAAATGATGGACCATTCGAAAACTCAACAATTCAGCATATTTTCAAAGAGATTTTCAAAGCAGGCCTAGAGCTTCAAGAAGATGACCACAGCAAAGCACTTCTTGTTTCTCGTAAGAAAAAATCGGAAAATACAATCGTGAACATCAATGGAGAAGCGATCGGTGATGGGAAACAGCGCTTCATCGTTGGACCATGTGCTGTTGAAAGCTACGAGCAAGTTGCAGAAGTGGCGGCAGCAGCGAAACAGCAAGGACTAAAACTACTTCGCGGAGGTGCATTTAAACCTCGCACAAGTCCATACGATTTCCAAGGACTTGGTGTAGACGGTCTTAAAATTCTAAAGCGTGTAGCGGATGAATACGGTCTTGCTGTCATTAGTGAAATCGTCAATCCTGCTCATATTGAAGAAGCGATTGAGCATATCGATGTCATCCAAATTGGTGCACGGAACATGCAAAACTTCGAGCTATTAAAAGCAGCCGGATCTGTGAAGAAACCAGTTCTTTTAAAACGTGGTCTTGCAGCGACTATTTCAGAATTCATCAATGCAGCTGAATACATCATCGCCCAAGGAAATGACCAAATCATCCTTTGCGAGCGCGGTATCCGCACATATGAAACAGCGACAAGAAATACACTAGATATTTCTGCTGTGCCAATCTTGAAACAAGAAACACATTTACCAGTCTTTGTTGATGTGACGCACTCAACTGGACGTAGAGATCTTCTCCTTCCAACAGCGAAAGCAGCTCTTGCGATTGGAGCAGACGGTGTCATGGCAGAAGTGCATCCAGATCCATCTGTTGCTCTATCTGACTCAGCGCAGCAAATGGACATTCCTCAATTCGAAAAATGGTTAGATGCGTTAAGACCACTTGTTAACATTCACGCGTAATCATAGATAGAAAGCCGCCGGATGACTGCCCGGCGGTTTTTCTATGGATAAAACATGATGGATATTGGGAATGAAAGGAAAAGAGCACATTGCAAGCTTTAAAAGTGCTTGTTCACAATGTTTTCATTTTTAAAATTCAATAGAATCTGCTAAGATCATTGTCATAGCTGACGTTCTCGACGACTTTTCATGAAATATGATTCAATTTACAGGTAACAAGCTCATTAAAGTTTGTTTAATTTAGTTATAAAAAGAAAGGGAACGTTTTCATATGGTGAAAAAACGTGTATAATTTCATAAAAGAATGTCATTTTGATGTAGATTGAAAAATTATGTGTCTCTTTTCATCGTTTTAATGACAAATAGGATATTATTTTCCTCGTATCTGACATGTCTCTATCCAATTGGTGAATGCTATAGATATGAAGTGTATTTGAAGGAGTGATTTATGTGAATAATGTTACAATATATGATGTAGCAAGAGAAGCAAATGTAAGTATGGCAACGGTATCACGCGTAGTGAATGGGAATCCGAATGTAAAACCAACAACAAGAAAAAAGGTACTTGAAGCGATTGATCGCCTTGGCTATCGCCCGAATGCGGTGGCACGAGGCCTTGCAAGTAAAAAAACAACAACGGTGGGAGTCATCATCCCTGATATTTCGAGTATCTTCTATTCAGAGCTTGCTCGCGGAATTGAAGATATCGCCACGATGTATAAGTACAACATCATTTTGAGCAACTCAGATCAAAATACCGATAAAGAGCTTCATCTTTTAAATACAATGCTAGGTAAACAAGTAGATGGGATTGTCTTTATGGGTGGAAATATCACAGATGTGCTTGTTGAAGAATTTAAGCGCTCTCCTGTGCCAATTGTTCTTGCTGCATCTGTTGAAGAGCAAGCTCAAACACCGTCTGTCAACATCAACTACGAGCAAGCGATTTATGATTCAGTTCAGCTTTTAGTTGAAAAAGGACATAAGCGAATTGCCTTCGTATCTGGCCCAATGTCAGAACCGATTAACTCTATGAGAAAGCTTGCAGGCTATAAGCGTGCGCTCGAAGAAGCGGGCATCGCATTTGACGATGCGCTCGTCGCTGAAGGCGATTATTCGTATGATTCTGGAATTGAATCACTTGCTCACTTGCTTGAGCAGTCTGACAAGCCGACAGCTGTTATTGCGGCTACGGATGAAATGGCGCTAGGTGTCATTCATGGAGCACAAGATAGAGGCGTATCCATTCCTGACGATTTAGAAGTGATTGGCTTTGATAACACGAGACTTTCTCTCATGGTGCGTCCTCAGCTGACAACTGTTGTTCAGCCGACGTATGATATTGGTGCTGTCGCAATGAGACTGCTGACAAAGCTGATGAACAAAGAGCAAGTAGATGACCAAATTGTGGAACTTCCACACAGAATTGAAGAAAGACAATCAACAAAATAAAACGAAAAAGCAGGCTTACACATCAGTGAATGCCTGCTTTTCTTATGCATTTTTCTTTTCTCTTCTAACGGGCATCAGTGCTTTTTCTACAGTTTGAGCATTTTTTTCTGTGATTTCTGCTTTTCTTGGGATCGGTGGATATAAATCGTCAGGGTCTCTCCATGTGGATGGCAGGGTGACAGGAGATTGTTTATGCCAAGCCTGAACCCAGTCCTGAGGCAGTTCATTAGGCGGTGTAATGCCTTTCATTTCAAGCCAAATTCGGCTCCACGCCCTTGGCACGACACGCCAAATATCATATCCTCCTCCGCCGACAGCGATCCATTTGCCATCACAATATTGATGCGCTAATTCATGGGCAAGTCTAGGAATTTCCTCATATATTTTCATGGTGGCAGATAAATGGGTTAACGGATCATAGTAGTGTGCGTCTGCGCCGTTTTGCGTCAAAATCACATCTGGTTTAAAAAAAGCAGCAATTTCCGTCACTGCTGTTCGGTATGCTTCAAGGAACGATTCGTCTTCTGTAAATGCATCAAGCGGAATATTGTAGGCGTAGCCATAGCCTTTATCATGACCTCTTTCCTGTACTTGTCCAGTTCCAGGGAACAAATAGCGTCCCGTTTCATGAATCGAGACCGTACATACCTCAGGGTCGTCATAGAAGCTGAATTGTACACCATCTCCATGATGGGCATCCGTATCAATATATAAAATTCTTGCACCATATGTCTTTTGAATATATTGAATCGCCACTGAGCTGTCATTATAAATACAGAAGCCAGATGCACGCCCTTTAAACCCGTGATGAAGTCCACCGCCAAGATTCAGTGCATGCTGCGAGTGTCCCATCATTACTTGGTCAACGGCTGTGAGTGTCCCGCCAACAAGGAGAGAAGCTGCCTCATGCATACCTGCAAACATCGGTGTATCCTCCGTGCCAAGACCGTAGCGCTCCCCCTCTGCTGTAGAGAGCTTTCCTTGACTAGCCCGCTGCACAGCTTGAATATAATCGGCTGTATGGACGAGCTTTAATTCCTCGAGGGTCGCCATACGCGGTGCGACGATCTCATCATCTGTTAACGCCTTCATTTTTTGAAGCAGGTCATATGTTAAGTAGACACG
Organism: Bacillus sp. FSL K6-2431; assembly: GCF_038005165.1. Taxonomy (NCBI): domain Bacteria; kingdom Bacillati; phylum Bacillota; class Bacilli; order Caryophanales; family Bacillaceae; genus Bacillus; species Bacillus sp. FSL K6-2431. The sequence goes on from NZ_JBBOSQ010000001.1 coordinate 3,152,218, forward strand.
AAGCTGATTGAAGGGATGGTCTTGGTGAAACTGGTACGTTTGAAAAGAGGGTGAAAAAACAAAGGTCGCTTCCTTCATTTGATCGTCTGCTCCATAGGCCACAGCACCTTATAGCCTTTTGCACGAATCAGCTTCGTCACATGATCTGCATGCATGGTTTGAAGGCGGAAGACGAGCACTTTAGACGATTCATTTGCATGTGGATACACAAGCACACTCAGCATTTGAATATGCTGCTCTTTTAAAATGGTCGTAATGTCTGCAAGACCTTCTGTCATTTGGTCCACTTCAACCTCTAAGTGTGACCCAGGCTGATCTGCACCTGTCAGTCTGACAAACGTACGAAGCAAATCAGTCTTTGTGATAATGCCTACAAGCTTGCCGCGTCTCACCACTGGAAGGCAGCCAATTCCGTGTTCAAAAAAGACACTAGAAATCTCTTCAACGAAATCAAGCGGATGAGCAGTAATCGTCTCTAATACCATGATCTCTTCAACAGGCCGCTGAATAAAGAGCTTCCTTTTTTCTGTTTCAAATATACTTGGACTGGCATTTTTAATATCTCGATCTGTCACCATCCCAATGACAGAATCTTGATCAGATACGATTGGAATATGCCGAATGTGATGTGCACTCATTTTTTTTATGGCTTCTTCAATCGTATCGGTTTTTCGCAGCGTGATCACATCACGCTCCATAATTTGTTCAATCATCATTGTTTACCAATCCCCTTTGCCAAAAAAACGAATTGAACGTTAATACATAAAGCGTTGATGGAAGCGAAGACGATCGAAACGCTCAATCGAATCAGGACTCACGTTTTTCCCGATTCTGGCCATTAAACAATTGGCTGGATGTGAGCTGATCTCTGGCTCGTCTGTTGCAAACCAAACAAGACCGCCTGCGTTCATCATTTTCTCCATCATCTTGCGGTACTCCCACACGTTTTTCTTTGTCCCCTTTAAATCCCAATGCCAGTAATATTCAGTTGTAATGACGATATAATTCTCCATTTGCTCATCCATCATGCTCACATCAAGTAAATGCTTACCAAGTGAGCAGCCTCTAAATGGAGGAGCGACCTCAATCGCGCCAAGCTCGATTAAATTGTCCATGTTGCCCTCTGACCAGCGCTCAAGCGGATCAGGATACAAATACGTGACATAGCCGACAACAAGCTCATCCACTCTTGCAATGATAATACGTCCTTCTGGAAGGTCTGCTATTTCAACAAGTGCTTGTTTCTGTTCCTCTGGCGTGCGAAATGCCGTTAGGCCTTCATGAAACGTATAGTTCGCAAGCTCTGATGCAGGTACCGGACCTTCAATCAGGATGGTACCTGTTTCTCGCTTAATGATTTTTGAATAATAAGTTTTAGGATGCTCCACGTATCCACCGCCTCAAATTCTAGTGAGTCGTCTCTATTTTATCTTAAAACTTGCAAGAATTAAAACGGTTTCACTATAAGTTTTTTAAAAATTGAGAAAAAAAGTCATCTATACTATAATAGTCATTGTAAACGTATGCAAAGGGGGACTGTTTGATGAAAGTGGAAACGCTACCATCAGTAAAAGGGGACTATCATTTAAATGATTATGAGCAGGCATACAAAGAATTTTCATGGGAAGAAGCAAGAAAAAACTTCTCATGGTATGAAACAGGAAACATAAATGCAGCCTATGAAGCGATTGACAGACATGCGGACTCGTTTCGTAAGAACAAGGTGGCGCTTCACTACAGAGATTCACAGCGGGATGAAAAGTATACGTTCAGAGATATGAAAATCAACACAAATAAAGCGGGCAATCTATTCAGAGAAAATGCGCATGTGCAAAAAGGGGATCGCGTATTTATCTTTATGCCAAGATCACCTGAGCTCTATTTTCTTCTGCTTGGCGCAGTCAAAATTGGTGCGATCGTTGGCCCGTTATTTGAGGCATTTATGGAAGGTGCGGTCAAAGACCGTTTAGAAAATAGCGAGGCGAAGGTCATTGTGACAACGCCGGATCTGCTTGAACGAATTCCATTTGCAGAGCTTCCAAAACTTGAATCTGTCATCATTGTCGGCGGTGAAAAGGAAGACGTCGATGGCGTTCGGACAATCCATTATGAAGAGGCTTTTGCGCAGGCGGCGAAGGACCTTGAAATCGAATGGATGGATGAAAAAGACGGCTTTCTGCTTCATTACACGTCAGGGTCGACAGGTACGCCAAAAGGTGTGCTGCATGTCCATGGCGCAATGGTTCAGCAAGACCAGACTGGTAAATGGGTGCTTGATCTGAAAGAAGACGATGTCTACTGGTGTACAGCTGACCCAGGCTGGGTAACAGGCACAGTGTACGGCATTTTTTCACCGTGGTTAAATGGGACGACGAATGTCATTTTAGGCGGCAGATTTAACCCTGATACGTGGTATGAAACGATTGAATCACTAGGTGTGACCGTTTGGTACAGTGCACCGACCGCCTTTAGAATGCTAATGGGGGCAGGAGATGACCTCATTCAAAAATATGATCTCAGATCGCTCCGTCATGTGTTAAGTGTAGGTGAGCCTCTTAATCCAGAAGTCATCCGCTGGGGAGACGCTGTATTTGGCAAACGAATTCATGATACTTGGTGGATGACGGAAACCGGTGCACAGCTGATTTGTAATTATCCATGCATGGACATTAAACCAGGTTCAATGGGGAAACCGATTCCAGGCGTAGAAGCTGCGATTGTGGATAATGCCGGAAATGAACTTCCGCCATATCGGATGGGCAACCTCGCCATCAAAAAAGGCTGGCCGTCTATGATGCATACGATCTGGAACAATCCTGAAAAATATGAATCTTACTTTATGCCGGGAGATTGGTATGTTTCAGGAGATTCAGCTTATATGGACGAAGACGGATACTTTTGGTTCCAGGGACGTGTCGATGATGTGATCATGACATCAGGAGAGCGGGTTGGTCCTTTTGAGGTGGAAAGCAAACTGGTCGAACATCCGGCCATTGCAGAGGCTGGTGTCATTGGAAAACCAGATCCGGTCCGCGGCGAAATTATTAAAGCATTCATTGCGCTTAGAAGTGGATATGAGCCGACAGATGAGCTGAAAGAAGAGATCCGTACGTTTGTGAAAAAAGGACTCGCTGCACATGCGGCACCGAGAGAAATCGAGTTTAAGGACAAACTGCCTAAGACGCGAAGCGGAAAAATTATGAGACGTGTGCTAAAGGCGTGGGAGCTGAATTTACCGGCTGGCGACCTATCGACAATGGAAGATTAATTTTTTCATCAGTTGACTTGATATCAAAAATATGTTTAAAATGACATTAGTTGAATATGTAAAGGTTTTGACTGAGATTCAGTAGAATCATCTTTCCCTGTCCAAGAGAGCTGACGGCTGGTGCGAGTCAGTACAAAGAGATATTCGAATTACCCTCACGAACCGCTTTTACGAAAAGGAGCATGTATGCTGTCCTGATTAGTGAAAGAACGGATCTATCCGTTATCAGTGTAAGTGAAAAGGCGTGATTTATTGTCTTTTAAGCAGGGTGGTACCGCGATATATATCGTCCCTTCGTTCATTCGAAGGGGCGTTTTTTATGTTGAATTGTAAAAAAAGGAGAATTGGATATGAGTCAATTGATGGAAGAGTTATCGTTCAGAGGATTAATTCAGCAGCAAACAGATGAAGAAGGTTTAACAAAATTATTATCGGAAGAAAAAATCAAGCTTTACTCCGGTTTTGACCCAACAGCGGACAGCTTACACATTGGTCACCTATTGCCAATTTTAACATTACGCAGATTCCAGGAAGCAGGCCATCATCCGATTGCTCTTGTTGGCGGCGCAACTGGACTAATCGGCGACCCTAGCTTCAAAAAAGCAGAACGTTCACTAAACCCAGCAGAAATCGTCGAACAGTGGTCAGATAAAATCAAAGGACAGCTCTCTCAATTTCTTGATTTTGAAGCAGGCGAGAATCCAGCCGTTATCGTGAATAACTACGACTGGATCAGCCAAATGAATGTCATCACGTTCCTTCGTGATATTGGAAAGAATTTCGGTGTGAACTTCATGCTGGCAAAAGATATCGTCAGCTCACGGATTGAGACAGGCATTTCGTACACAGAGTTTAGCTACGTCATCCTGCAATCTTTAGACTTCTTAAATCTTTACAGAAATGAAAACTGTAAGCTGCAAATTGGCGGAAGCGACCAGTGGGGAAATATCACATCTGGACTTGAACTGATCCGTAAGTCTGAAGCAGAAGGGGCAAAAGCATTCGGTTTAACGATGCCGCTCGTCACGAAAGCAGACGGTACGAAATTTGGTAAAACAGAAGGCGGCGCCATCTGGTTAGATAAAGAAAAAACGTCTCCATATGAGTTCTACCAATTCTGGATCAACACAGATGACCGTGACGTCGTGAAATACTTAAAATACTTTACGTTCTTATCAAAAGAAGAGATCGCATCGTACGAAGAAAAAGTGCAAACAGCACCTGAAAAACGTGAAGCACAGCGCCGTCTAGCAGAGGAAGTGACGACACTTGTACATGGCCGTGAATCACTAGAACAGGCGGTCAACATCTCAAATGCGCTATTTAAAGGCGAGATTAAATCTCTTTCAGCAGAAGAAGTCAAAGTAGGCTTTAAAGATGTTCCATCAATGGAGAAAAGCAGCACAGAAGAGTTAACACTTGTCGATGTCCTTGTGGAATCAAAGCTGTCACCATCAAAACGTCAAGCGCGTGAAGACATCACAAATGGTGCAGTTTCCATCAACGGAGAGAGACAAACCGATAAAGACTACGTCCTTTCAGCTGAAGATAGAATTGAAAACCAATTTACCGTCTTAAGGAGAGGGAAAAAGAAATACTTCCTTGTGAATTACAAATAAAAACGATGTGCAGCCGGCTGAGATTACCGGCTGCTTTTTTTATTCAAAATGTGAGGAGGGTGCTCAGTTAAGAGTCTAATAGACTGCTCATAGAGACATTGCCTAGTCTTTTGGCATTGACGCTTAGAAAGTCAAAGGTGCTTTTTCAGTAATTATTTTCTATAAAATAGAGCAACAAACAGTGCCTTGTTCACTTTTATGACATATTTTTCTTGTATAAAATAGAGTCGAATAAGATGAATAAGGGGGAATGAAAGTGATTTGTTTTAAGAAAAAGAGTTTGCAAATTCTTGTTGCGCTTGCATTAGTGATAGGTTCAATGGCCTTCATCCAGCCGAAAGAGATCAAAGCGGCTGAGCACAATCCGGTTGTGATGGTACATGGCATTGGCGGTGCGTCTTATAACTTTGCTTCTATTAAAAGTTACTTGGTCACACAAGGCTGGGATCGTAACAAATTATTTGCTATCGATTTCATAGACAAAACAGGGAATAACCGCAACAATGGTCCGCGTCTATCTAGATTCGTCAAAGATGTGTTAGACAAAACGGGTGCTAAAAAAGTAGATATTGTGGGTCATAGTATGGGCGGAGCGAACACGCTATATTATATTAAGAATCTAGACGGCGGTGATAAAATTGAAAACGTCGTCACAATTGGTGGAGCAAACGGACTTGTTTCAAGCAGAGCACTACCAGGCACAGATCCAAATCAAAAAATTCTTTACACATCTGTCTATAGCTCAGCCGATATGATTGTTGTCAACAGTCTCTCGCGTTTAATTGGCGCAAAAAACGTCCTGATCCATGGCGTTGGTCATATCGGTCTATTAACCTCAAGCCAAGTGAAAGGGTATATTAAAGAAGGACTGAACGGCGGAGGACAGAATACGAATTAAAAAGCAAAAAAAGACAGCGAAAGCCGCTGTCTTTTTTGATGTCATCTGACATATGGCAACTGCTAGATGAGAGAGATATTGAAAAGGGAGGAAAAACGATGACGCAAAAACTCAAGCATTATTTCTTCAGATACTTTCTCTATTTTCTATGCTCATTTCTCATCATCTATTTCATTTGGATGAAGTTCGTCAAATCAGTTCAAATAGATGAGGTGCTATCTAATTGTACATCGATTATCGGTATCTATTACATCATCACTAGTGTGTGGTTTGTTTTTTTGATGCAAAAACAGGTAAAACACCAGTAAAAGCATGTACAAATGGATCACCATTCCTTACACTACATGTAGTGGATAATAATATTTGGAGGTGAGCGTTTGTGCAAACGAGTCAAAAGGCTTTGATCATTGTCGATGTACAGAAGGCGTTCGAGCATGAAAAATGGGGAGAACGAAATAATCTAGAGGCAGAGGAGAATATCAGCCGCCTATTGAGGTTTTGGAGAGAGAAAGGCTGGACAGTCATTCATATTCAGCATACATCCGACAATCCAGACTCTGTGTTTCATCCGGCAAATGAAGGACATCTGTTCAAAGATATCGCCAGACCGTTAGAGGAAGAAACGGTGATCCAAAAGAAAGTCAACAGCAGTTTCATTGGTACGAACTTGGAGGAACAGTTAAGATCAAACCATATTGACACGGTCGTGATTGCAGGGCTCACAACACCGCACTGCGTATCCACAACCACAAGAATGAGCGGAAACCTTGGCTTTGATACGTACCTCATCTCAGATGCAACAGCCGCCTTTGGACTAACAGATCATACCGGTACATATTTTGACCCCGAGACGATCCACCGGCTCTCACTTGCCACACTGCATGATGAATTTGCGACTGTCATGACAACAGATCAATTGATTAGTAATTGGATGGTAAAATAAAAGATACCGCCATACGCTTAATAATACTTGAGAGAACCTTGGAACAAAAAAATCCTCTAGAATTCTAGGGGATTTTTTTCATGATAGATTATATGGTTTTGAATAGCTTTTTATGAAAAAACAATAGACAAATTTAGCGCAAAATACAATCAAATTTTCAAAATCAAAAGAATTTTAGAATAATCTGGCAATTTGTGTTTATTCTACGCTTATCTTTATTCTTTGTACGTTTTACTTATCCACACCTATTTACAGATGTGGCATATGAATAATGATAAAGGAGATGAATAACTGATGGGTTGTGATAAGTATAAAAAATGCCCTAAATGTAAACAGAAACTATCAAAATCAAACTGCTGCATTATTTGTGAAACAAAAGTAATTGTAGGACGAAGAGGATTACGGGGATTACGAGGGATTCGAGGAGCTACAGGAGCGACCGGTCCAACAGGAGCAACGGGCACGGGCACAGGAGCAACGGGAGCAACGGGTGCCGCAGGAGCCACAGGAGCAACCGGTCCAACAGGTACAACGGGAGATACGGGAGCCACAGGAGCAACCGGTTCAACGGGTGCAACGGGAGCCACAGGAGCAACCGGTTCAACAGGTGCAACAGGAGCAACCGGTCCAACAGGTGCAACAGGAGATACGGGAGCCACAGGAGCGACCGGTGCAACAGGAGCCACAGGAACAACCGGTCCAACAGGAGATACGGGAGCCACAGGAGCAACCGGTCCAACAGGAGCCGCGGGAGCCACAGGAGCGACCGGTCCAACAGGAGATACGGGAGCAACCGGTCCAACGGGTGCAACGGGAGATACGGGAGCAACAGGAGCAACCGGTTCAACGGGTGCAACGGGAGCCACAGGAGCAACCGGTTCAACGGGTGCAACAGGAGCAACCGGTCCAACAGGAGATACGGGAGCCACAGGAGCGACCGGTCCAACAGGAGATACGGGAGCAACCGGTCCAACGGGTGCAACGGGAGATACGGGAGCAACAGGAGCAACCGGTTCAACGGGTGCAACGGGAGCCACAGGAGCAACCGGTTCAACGGGTGCAACAGGAGCAACCGGTCCAACAGGAGATACGGGAGCCACAGGAGCGACCGGTGCAACAGGAGCAACCGGTCCAACAGGAGATACGGGAGCCACAGGAGCAACCGGTTCAACGGGTGCAACAGGAGCAACCGGTCCAACAGGAGATACGGGAGCCACAGGAGCGACCGGTCCAACAGGAGCAACGGGAGCCGCAGGAGCAACCGGTCCAACAGGAGATACGGGAGCAACAGGAGCAATCGGTCCAACGGGTGCAACAGGAGATACGGGAGCCACAGGAGCCACAGGAGCAGGGCTAGCTGAATTTGCATATGTATACAATCTAAGTGCTGAAACAGTAGCTTTAGAGGCCCCGGTGATTTTTGACTCAACTGGAATTATTACTTCTGGTATTACACATGCCCCTGGGACTTCTCAAATTATAGTCACCAATCCAGGAAACTACGAGGTTACTTTTTCAGTTTCTGGCGTAGAGCCAAATCAATTTACCCTATTTGTAAATGGAGGTCCTGTGACGAACACAGTTTATGGGTCAGGAGCTGGTACTCAACAGAATAACGGTCAGGCAATCCTCGCTCTAGCAGCGGGTGACACGCTTACTCTTGTAAACCATACTTCCGCAGCAGCAGTTACTCTTCAAACCCTAGCAGGAGGGACTCAAACAAACGTGAATGCCTCTATTATTATTAAAAAATTAGACTAACTTAAATGTGTAGAAATGCTTTTAGAAGTTTTGCCTGGTGCTCGTCTTGTGTATAGTCTGTTTTCTATATATGTTTTAAATTGATTTGTTCATAGGAGAATCGCAAACAAAAAACCCTAGACCACCTTGAACAATCAAGGGATCTAGGGTTTGTTTGATCTCTCTTTGGAGAGTCATGAAATTAACGAGAGTAGAACTCAACGATTAGTTGTTCGCTGATTTCAGGCGCTAATTCAGAACGCTCTGGAAGACGAGTGAAAGTTCCTTCAAGCTTTTCAGCATCGAAAGTAAGGTATTCAGGAACGAAGCTGTTAACTTCAACTGATTCTTTCACAACTGCAAGGTTTTGAGATTTCTCACGAAGAGCAATCGTTTGACCTGGTTTCACAGAGAAAGATGGGATGTCTACACGGCTTCCATCAACAAGGATGTGACCATGGTTGACTAGCTGACGAGCTTGGCGACGAGTACGAGCAAGGCCAAGACGGTATACTAAGTTGTCAAGGCGAGTTTCAAGAAGGATCATGAAGTTTTCACCTTGTTTACCAGGAAGTTTAGCAGCTTTGTCAAATAGTGTACGGAATTGACGTTCGTTGACACCGTACATGTGACGAAGCTTTTGCTTCTCTTGTAATTGTAAACCGTATTCAGATAGTTTTTTGCGTTGTCCTGGACCATGTGGGCCTGGAGCGTAAGGGCGTTTTTCAAGTTCCTTACCTGTTCCGCTTAATGAAATGCCTAAACGGCGGGAAATCTTCCAACTTGGACCTGTATAGCGAGCCATAATGTGACTCCTCCTTATTTGTTTTTATTTGTGAAAAATAAAAACCGTCTGTTCTTTGTCTTTTCCGTCATTATGTTTTCATGCATCCTCGCTCCAGCAGCAGGGAGTTACAAGATGCACCTTCATATAGAAGGAACAAAATGATACAAAAAAGCCGAACAAAAAGGCTGCCATATTTCACACAAACTCTATTATATGACGCTGGATAGGAGAAGTCAACCTATTTAGAGACAATGGCGATGCTTCGCGTCTGCGAAGAAAATAAAAAAGCAGACAATATGCCTGCTTTTTGTAAGATTACTCATTTGTAGAGGCTGATAATGCCTTTTGGAGTACCTCGGTAAATTGAATTAAGTAGGTTTCATCTACTTCACTGAAACGGTCTTTCACGGGACTGTCAATGTCGAGCACCCCAATGATCTCTCCATTTACCTTGAGCGGAACGACAATTTCAGATTGTGATGCTGCATCACATGCGATATGCCCAGGGAATGCGTGCACATCAGCGATACGCTGGACTTCACCTGTTGCAAATGCCGTACCGCAAACGCCTTTTCCAGATGGGATACGCACACATGCAGGCAGTCCGTTAAACGGTCCGAGCACAAGCTCGCCGCCTTTAGCCAAATAAAACCCTGCCCAATTGACCTCTGGGAGTGAATGATACAATAGCGCCGCCGCATTTGCTAGGTTGGCAATTAGATCAGGCTCACCATCTGTAATGGCTTCGACCTGTTTAACGAGCAATTGATAGTCTTTTGATGGATCGCCAGACTGTTTTTCGACATGAAACATGAAAATCTCCTACTTTCTATCTCAAAAATACATAACTTGCGTCTCACATGTGGGATTTGTCGAGCAATTGTAAAAGGAACTTCCGCCTTCATCTTGAAGTATGTACACATGAAGAGGGGTGAGCGGATGAAAGCATCAACAACCATGCAAACAAAAGACCGTATTATTGAAGCTGCCATCAGACTTTTTAACCAAAAAGGATTTTCTGGAACCTCTGTCCGTGAGATTGCGAAGGAAGCAAACGTCAATGTTGCCCACATTTCTTATTACTTTCAAGGAAAAGGAGGGCTGCTTGAGCAGCTCGTATCCGATTTTTATGAAGGCTATATTCACATGATTGAATCACATATCCATCACATGGAAACTCGTCATGCAAAAGAATGCTTACTACATGTGGTTTTTGATATTTTATCTTATCAGCACGAGCACCGTCAATTAACCCGTTTCGTTTATCGAGAGGTAACGATTGATTCGACGCTCATTAGAGAAATTATGTCGACCTATTTAACGAAAGAAAAATATTTGTTTCAGCTCATCATTGAAAAAGGAAAAAGCACCCATGTGATTTGTGAGCAGCTCTCCATCTCCTCTTTTATGATTCAGCTGAAATCACTACTCATGATGCCCTATTTACAGCCGCAATATTTAACAGAGGTGCTTTATTTAAATCCAAATGAGCCTTATTTCTATCAAACGTATTTTAAAGAACTGAGCCGCTCGCTTCATCATTTACTAGAACCAAAAAAGCCGGCATTAGATTCTCATTTAAAACTCATGATGTCTTCGAATTGATCATAAGCATATCCGAGATCTTCCGCTTGATGGGCATCAGACCCAAAAATGAGCGGAATTTTTTTCTGTTTTGCAAGATCAATCATCCATTGATCTAAATAGATACTTCTGGCATATGTTTTACGAAGACCTGATGTATTAAAATCTAAGGACATGCCTTTTTTTGCCGTTTCTTCAAGACAAAGGGTGACCTTTTGACAAAGTGCAGAAGTCATCTCAAATGGGAAAAGCTGTTTGAATTTCTGCACAAGGGTGATATGACCGATTCTATTTGGCTTATAGCGACCTAAAGATGATAGAATAGAAGAATGAATTTGGTCATAGTAGCTTTGATAGACCTTTTCGATGCTGCCATAGAGGCTTGTTAGCTGCTGGAAGGCATGCTCGTCAAAATCAAGGCAAATATAATCATCGCCAGCAGGAAGAAAGTGAACAGATAAAATGCTATCGTCTAATTCTGGACCATAGCAGTCTAAAAAGGCACTTGTTTCCTCTTCATACTCTTTGATATAGTCAACCTCAAGCCCAGTTTTTACTATTAATTGGCCTTTGTATTCCTGTTTCAACTGATCCAATTTCGTTATATACGAGTCAAGTTCTTGGAGCTTCATGGCACTATCCTGCTCTGGTGTTGGATCATGGAACGATGGAGGCAGAGGGGCATGCTCGGTAAAGGTTATGGAATCAAATCCCTTTTTGATGGCTTTTTCAATATAAGAATGAAAAGAATCAAGCGAGCCGTGAGGGCAAAACGGTGTATGTAGATGTGCATCTTGCTTCAGCATGTCGTCACCTCTTGTCGATATTTTGAAAAACGTCATGTTTATCAGCGAAAATAATGAAAAATCATGACCAAAAATGCTGGTTACATGGTATCATAATAACAATGAAAACGACAGCTTCCGCATACATAAAAGCAGGTCACATGGATACGTGTGATCAAATGATAGAAAGCGATCAAATACTTTCTTGAAAAACATACATACAACCGTGAATGGATGGTATTGGAAAACATACGATCCTGTTTATAAAAAGACAAATGCAAAGCGGACACGAAAGGGTTCTCAGGTCTACTCGGGACACTTTTACCCTGACATCACTTAGATCACAACAAGGGGGCTCATTATGGAGTTTATCATCGGTTTAATTGTCATTTTGCTTGCTTTGTTTTCAGTCGGTTATTTCCTCAGAAAAAATATATATAAAGAGATTGACCGATTGGAAGCATGGAAAATTGAAATTTTAAACAGATCAATTGTAGAAGAAATTTCAAAAATCAAACACTTAAAAATGACCGGAGAAACAGAGCAGTTTTTTGAAAGATGGCGTGCAGAGTGGGACGATATCGTCACAGCCCATCTTCCAAAGGTAGAGGAGCTATTATATGACGCAGAAGAGTATTCTGATAAATATCGATTCTCCAAAGCTAAGCAGGTTCTAACGCATATTGAGGATTTGCTGAGTGCTGCTGATTCGAACATTGAAGACATTTTAAAAGAAATAGCAGACCTTGTCACAAGCGAGGAGCAAAATCGCAAGGACATTGAAAAGGTCAAAGAGCAATATCAAACGGTTCGAAAAAATCTGCTTGCGTACAGCCATTTGTATGGCACCCTTTATGACAAAATGGAGCAGGACTTAGATGAGGCCTGGGAAGGGATCAAGCAGTACGAGGAAGAAACAGAAAACGGAAACTACATGAAAGCAAGAAAGATTTTGCTTGAGCAAGACCGCAGACTCGACCAGCTTCAACTATATATCAATGATGTACCAAAGCTTATTGCAGACTGCAAACAAACCGTACCAGGTCAGCTGACGAAGCTGAAAGACGGATATCAAGAAATGTCGGAAAAAGGCTACAAGCTGGAGCACATCCAGATCACGAAAGAGCTGGAGACTTTAAACAAACAGCTTGCGAGGGCGGAAAAATTGCTCATTGATGAACTCAATTTAGAAGAGGCATCAAGCATTCTGCAAATGATTGATGATGCGATTGAGACGCTGTATGATCAGCTAGAGGCGGAAGTAGAGGCAGGTCAGGAAATTAAAAGCAGAATGCCTGAGCTCACAGAAGCATTCGAAAAGCTCGAGCAAGATCACACACAAACAAAGGCAGAAACGGCTCTTGTGAAAGAAAGCTACAAGCTGACCGCAGGAGAACTCGATCAACAGAAGGCATTTGAAAAACGTTTAGAAGAAATTGAAAAGCTGATGAAACAAATCCGTGAGAAGCTTGATCGTGATCACGTGGCATATTCATTATTAATGGATGAAATCAATCAGCTGGACACCTTTATCGAGGATGCAAAAGCATTGCATGACACATTTAAAGGTCATCTCCAATCATTAAGAAAAGAAGAATTACAAGCGAGAGAAACACTGGCTGAGCTCAAAACCATGCTGACAGATACAGTACGCCAGCTGCATAAAAGCAATATTCCAGGTGTACCTGCTGAGATGAAAGAGCGGGCTGAAAAAGCGCAGGAGATGATTCATCAAGTGCACGAGCAGCTGGAAAACCTGCCACTCAACATGCCGGCAGTAAATCAGCAATTAAAAGATGCTTCTGACACAGTCAAAAATGTTGTGGATGAGACAGAAGAAATACTTGGTAAAGTGGATCAAATTGAACGAATCATTCAATATGGCAATCGCTTTAGAAGTCAAAACCACATTCTTTCAGAACAATTGAAAGAGGCTGAACGAAGATTTTACGCCTATGATTACAACGGATCATTTGATATAGCAGCAGCGGCTGTTGAAAAAGCATCACCCGGAGCTGTTCAAAAGCTGTTAGCTCAGCAAGAAAAAGAGTATCAGCATCAATAAAAAAGCTGAAGTCCTATCAATGGACTTCAGCTTTTTTATATTATGACGCTTGTTTTTGACGCTCTTCTGAAGCAGAAGAAGTGAAAAGAGAGATTACAAATCCGATCACGATTCCAAGTATTGCAGGGACAATCCAGCCTATGCCAAGGTCATATAAAGGCAGTATTGATTGGAAGACGTCTTTTATTGGATCGATTGGAAGTTTCGCTGCTGCTAAGCCGTCAAATAAGCTAACGCAGCCTGTTAAAATTAAAGAGAGAGCATATACAGGTCTTCTATGTCCAAGCCACTTATCAGCAAGTGACAAAACAATGATCACAATCGCTAGCGGATAAATCGCAGTTAAAACTGGTACAGAGAAAGCGATAATATGAGCAAGTCCAAAATTCGAAATGATAAAACTGAATAATGTCACGAGTGTAACGACCATTTTATACGAAAGCTTAGGTAGTAACTTCGAGAAATACTCTCCGCATGATGTAACGAGGCCGATACTTGTTGTTAAACAAGCAACCGTAATCGCAGCACCCAACACAATATTTCCTAAGCTGCCAAATAGGAATTGAGAAGACTGAGCCAAGATTTTACTACCATCTCCAACAAAACCAATGGCATGTGTACTTGAAGCGCCTAAATAAGCAAGAGATAGATAAACAAATGTTAATCCGCAGGCTGCAATCAGACCTGCTTTGATACAAGCAGATGTCAGTGCCTTTTTACTTGTCACACCGCGTCCTTTAATGGCGTTGATGACAACAACCCCAAACACTATAGAAGCAAGAGCATCCATGGTTTTATAGCCCTCTAAAAATCCTTTGAAAAATGATCCGTTGCTATAGGATACATCAGGTGTGCCAATGACGCCCATCGGCGTTAAAATGGCTTTGACAATAATTATAAGAATGATCGTAAATTTAATCGGTGTTAACACTTTCCCTACACGATCTACAATCTTCGTTGGATTTAGAGCAAGATAATACGTAATACCAAAAAAGACAAGTGTGAATAAAAGAAGGGAGAGCCAAGCTGGTACACCTGCTAAAAAGGGTAATGCACCAATTTCATATGAAACCGTTCCTGTTCGAGGAATAGCGAAAAGCGGCCCAATAGATAAATATAAAATGACGGTAAACGCTGTTCCAAAAGCTGGGTGAGCTTTATCAGCTAATCCTTTCGCATCTCGACCTGTTAAAGCGATCGCAATAATCCCTAGAAGAGGTAAACCGACACCTGTTAATAAAAATCCGCCCATTGCTTTCCATACATTTGTGCCAGCATATTGCCCAAGTTCTGGTGGATAAATCATATTTCCGGCGCCGAAGAATAGAGCAAATAACATAAAACCGATAATAACTGTATCTTTCGTCGACAATGTTGCCTTCATTGAATATAAAGCCTCCAATATTATGTTGAAATATTCTGTTAATTAGTTGCTAAAACCGTTCTTCATTAACATTCACTAATTATAAAGGATGTGCGTCTGATGTCAACATGTGTTTTCGTACAAAAGTCATGAATTTTTCTATTTTAGTATATGGAGGACAATAAAAAAACATCCCCTTCATCTTTGGAAGGGGATGTTTGAAGCATGATTATGATGCGAGCTGTTTAGGCGGGCTAGTCAACATAGAGATGAGTACGCCAATACCTGCGCCGATAATTGCTGGTACGACCCATCCAATGCCTAAATCGTAAAATGGAATGAATGCATCTAAGAAGGCAGGCAACCCACCGAGATTGATTTTGGCAGCTAATAATCCATCAATGATGGCAAAGAAACCAGTAAAGATGAGGGATACTACATAAATCACTCGTCTACCGTTAATCCAGCGGTCAAGGAATGACAATAAAATAATGACAATTGCCAGTGGATATATCGCTACGAGTACAGGGACCGATAGAGAGATGATTTGTGCCAGTCCAAGGTTTGCAACCAATGTGCTAAATAAAGAAACAATGAGTACGACTGTGCGATAAGAAAGTGCTGGGAAAAGCTTTGAAAAATATTCGCCGCATGATGAGACAAGCCCAACACTTGTTGTGAGACAAGCAAATAAAATGGCTACACCAAGGACAATGTTACCAGCAGAACCAAATAAAAAGTTTGCTGATAGTGAAAGCAGTTTGCCGCCTTCATTTGCCCCAACCATTCCGGTTGTATCAGGACTTGAAGCACCGACATAAGCAAGCGAGATATACACTAGTGCTAGTCCAGCTGCTGCAACAAGGCCAGCTTTTATACAGGCCGCCGCAAGAGATTTGCGCTCTGTGATGCCTCTTTCTTTAACAGCTGTCACAACAACGATTCCAAATACGAGAGAAGCGAGAGCATCCATTGTTTTATAGCCCTCTAAAAACCCAGTGAAGAGAGGGTTTGCTTTATAAGTCGCATCAGGCGCACCGATTATTCCCATCGGTGTAGCTATGGCTTTAAATACAATAATTGCAATGACCGTTAATAAGATAGGTGTCAACACTTTGCCGATTCGATCAACAAGCTTTGAAGGGTTCAAAGCGAGCAGATACGTAATCGTGAAAAACACAAGGGTGAATAAGAAAAGCGGTACCCATGAAGAGGTTTGTGTTTCAGACAGAAACGGTGCTAAACCAATCTCGTAAGAAACCGTACCTGTTCGCGGGATAGCAAAAAATGGTCCTATGGATAAATACAGAATGACAGTGAAAATGGTTCCAAATATAGGATGGGCTTTATCCGCAAGGCCTTTCGCACCGGTACCTGTAAGGGCAATAGCAATAACTCCTAGAAGCGGAAGACCAACTCCGGTGAGTAAAAATCCACCGATAGCAAGCCAAACATTCTCACCTGCATATTGTCCAAGGACAGGCGGGAAAATCATATTTCCTGCGCCAAAGAATAATGCAAAAAGCATTAAACCAATGGCTAATGTCTCTTTTATACTTAAACTATTTTTCAAAATAGTTCCTCCTTATCCAATGTAATGTGCTAAATTTAAATATTCTGACAATTTAGGTGTTTATGTGCCAATTGCACTATGCATGATATAGTGAAAATGAAAAGTTGTCAACTGCCATTTTCAGAAAATTCTCTGTCTGACTTCATTATGGTAACATATAAATGCATTTATTTTTAAAGCTTTTTGTAAGGAGTCCAAGTATGATTTATCTCGATAATAGTGCAACAACAAAACCGTACCCTGAGGTTTTACAAGTATATCAGCAAGTGAGTGAACGTTTTTTTGGGAATCCGTCTTCGCTACATCAGCTTGGAATTGATGCGAGCCGCTTGCTAAGTGAAACGAGAAAACAAATCCTTCACTATACAGGTTTGAAACAATATGAGGTTATTTTTACTTCTGGTGCAACAGAAGCAAATAACATCGCCATTAAAGGAGCAGCTCTCGCCAAAATGAATCGGGGGAAACATATTGTGACAACAGCAATTGAACACCCGTCTGTCATCGAATCGTTTGAACAGCTGAAGGCTTTATTTGGTTTTGACATCTCCTATATTCAAGTAAATGAGCATGGCCATGCAGATATGAATCATTTAAAAGAAGTGCTTCGCCCTGATACAGTGCTTGTCAGCATGATGCACGTCAATAACGAAACGGGTGCCACCCAGCCAATTGAAGAAGCTGCTGGCATGATTCGTGAGCATGCTGAAAATGCCCTATTTCATGTCGACGGGGTGCAGGGAATGTGCAGAGTAGCACTTGATAAACAACTGGATGTGGATCTTTTGACGATATCTGGCCATAAAATTCATGGCTTAAAAGGCACAGGAGCGCTCTTTTTAAAGAAAGGTGTAGTGCTTGCCCCTTTTATTACAGGAGGAGAGCAGGAATTAGGCCTACGTTCAGGTACCGAAAACCCTGCTGGTGCTGTCAGCTTAGCAAAAGCCATGAAACAATCATTCGAGCTGCAAAAAAAACATCATGATGAAATGTTAAACTTAAAAACGCAGCTGCAAAAGCAGCTTGGAGAAATAGAAGGTATTGTCATCAACACACCGCTGACGCAAAGTGCGCCGCACATTGTGAATTTTTCAGTACCAGGTATTCAAATTGAGGTCCTTCTTCATATGCTTGAAAAAGAAGGCATGTATGTTTCGACAACATCTGCCTGTTCAGCCAAGAAAAAAGAGCCAAGCCAAGTTCTCCTAGCGATGGGGAGGCCGGAAGAAGTGGCAAAAAGCAGTATGAGAATCAGTTTGACGTATGGACAAGGACCCGAACTAGCGCCGCAAATCATCACATCGATCGCACAAAGTGTGAAAAAATTAAAAGGAATGAGATAACAGCATGAAATATGATCATATTTTAGTCCGTTTTGGTGAAATTTCAACAAAAGGAAAAAATAGAAAGAAATTTATTGAAAAACTAAGGCAGCATATCCGGTTTGTATTAAAAGACTTTGAAGCATTAAAGTATGCATCTGACAGAGACCGCATCACGATCATGCTGAACGGTGAAGACCCTGAACCGATTTCAGAACAGCTTAAAGGTGTATTTGGCATTCAGAGCTTTAGTCTGGCGGTGAAATGTGAGACAAATCTCGATGCCATCAAAGAAGCGGCACTCACAGCGGTACAGGAAGTATATGAACAAGGAAATACATTTAAGGTCTCAACGAAACGCTCTTATAAGCAATTTGAACTTGATTCAAATGAAATGAACCGGGAAATTGGCGGACATGTGCTGAAGAATACGGAAAACTTAACGGTCAATGTCAAACAGCCGGATGTACATTTGCGCATTGAAATAAGAGAACATGCGACATACATTACATTTAAAGATGTCAAGGGTGCAGGCGGACTGCCAGTGGGTTCAAGCGGAAGAGCGATGCTCATGCTTTCAGGCGGCTTTGACAGCCCAGTTGCCGGCTACCAAGCGATGAAACGCGGAATTCAAATTGAGGCCGTCCATTTCTTTAGTCCCCCATATACAAGTGAACGTGCCAAACAAAAGGTCATTGATCTTACAGAATGCTTAGCTGCATATGGGGGCGAAGTGAAGCTTCACATCGTACCTTTCACAAAAATTCAAGAGCTGATTCACAAACAAGTACCTGAAAACTATACGATGACATCAACAAGAAGAATGATGCTGAAAATCGCAGATAAAATAAGAGAGAAGCGTGATGCTCTTGCGATTATTACCGGTGAAAGCCTTGGACAAGTCGCAAGTCAGACACTTGAAAGCATGTATGCCATTAACCATGTAACCAATACACCAATCATTCGCCCGCTTATTGCGGTTGATAAGAATGACATTATTGAAGAAGCGAGACGAATTGGCACATACGATACAAGTATTCAACCTTTCGAGGATTGCTGTACGATCTTTACGCCGCCGTCTCCTAAAACAAAACCAAAGCTTGAGAAAGTAGAACGCTACGAAAGCTTTGCTGATTTCGAGCCAATGCTTGATGAGGCAGTGGATCAAATCGAAACGATCATCGTCACAAATGAGAAGAAAACGGCAGACGAATTCGCTGATTTATTCTAAAATAAAAATTTCATAATAATTACCATAAAATCGATCGCATGAAGTCATGTGTTTCTACACATTCTATATTCACAAGGAGGTGAGAACACATGGCTCAACAAAACAGACAAAGCAGTTCTAATCAATTAGTCGTTCCAGGCGCTGCACAAGCGATCGACCAAATGAAGTATGAAATCGCTTCAGAATTTGGTGTAAACCTTGGACCAGAAACAACAGCTCGCGCTAACGGATCAGTTGGTGGAGAAATCACTAAACGTCTTGTATCTTACGCTCAACAACATATGGGTGGCGGATCTTTCTAAGACACACAATTAAAAAGCTATGGCTTAGGAGCGGGATCATTCCCGCTCTTTTCTTTTTGTACATAAAAATAGTTTGAATATTTACAAAAAAGAAGACGGAATGAAAAAATTATGGCATAATACTAGGAGTAGGTCCTAATTCAAGCATTTTTCAGTTATGAATGTTAGAATAGGTAAATTGAAACATGTTTCGTTTCATAGAAAGAGGCTAAAAGGAGCTGTACCATGAAAAGAGAAGACTTAATTGCACCAGAACAATATAACTTAGTCAGTGAGATTGAAGCGTTCAGTCATGACAAGGAGAAAAAGGCCCTGCACTGGCAGGATGGAAATGGCTACGAAGCACATGTGACGTATGCATCTTTAGTGGAAGAAGCAAATAAAATTGGTCATGTATTATTAAATGCAGGCTTTAAAAAAGGCGATAAAATCATTGTGATGGTGCCGCGCATGCTAGAGGCATACAGCATTTATTTAGCGATCTTGAAAACAGGAATGGTCGTCATTCCTTGTTCAGAAATGCTGCGTGCAAAAGATTTAGATTACCGAATTGAACATGCAGAAGCAAAGGGAGCGATCGTTTACTCTTCATTCATTCAATCGTTCGACGGAACCAATCAGCCAAACGATTTTAAAACATTCTCAATCGGTGAAAACGATCAAGGCTGGACAAATATTCTTGCGGAAAAGGATCACCAATCAAGCGAGCTTCCAATGGCTCCAACAACACGCACAGACATGGCGTTCTTATCCTATACATCTGGTACAACAGGCAACCCAAAAGGGGTTGTTCATACACATGGCTGGGCATATGCACATTTACGCACCGCTGCCAAAGCATGGCTCTCCATTAATGAAGGAGATAAAGTATGGGCGACAGCAGGACCAGGCTGGCAAAAATGGGTGTGGAGCCCACTCTTATCTGTGTTAGGAAGTGGCGCAGAAGGCTTTGTATACGGAGGAAAATTCAATCCAAATACGTACTTAGAGCTGCTTCAAAAAAATGAAATCAATGTCCTATGCTGTACGCCGACAGAATACCGATTTATGGCGAAAGTAGATGACTTAAGTCAGTACGAGCTGCCAAAATTGCATAGTGCCGTTTCTGCGGGAGAGCCACTGAACCGTGAAGTCATTGATACATTCAAAAAGCATTTCGATATAGAAGTACGAGATGGCTATGGCCAAACAGAAAGCACACTGCTTGTAGGGGTTCTAAAAGGAATGGACATCAAGCCAGGCAGTATGGGAAAACCAACACCTGGAAACGAAGTCGAGATCATTGATGAGGACGGCAGCGTATGCGCTCCTGGAGAAATTGGTGATATTGCGGTTCATCTTGAAACGCCGGCTTTATTTAAGGAATACTACAAAGATGAAGAGCGTACAAAGGCGCAGCGCCGCGGGAATTACTTTATTACGGGTGACCGCGCGAAAAAAGACGAAGATGGGTACTTCTGGTTTGAAAGCCGTAGAGATGATATCATCGTCAGCTCAGGCTATACCATTGGACCGTTTGAAGTAGAAGATGCACTGATCAAACACGCAGCAGTCAAAGAATGTGCGGTTGTGGCTAGCCCTGATGAAATCAGAGGATCAATCGTCAAAGCATATGTCGTCCTACGTGATGGAACTGCACAAAGTGACGAGCTAATCAAAGAGCTGCAAACGCATGTGAAAAACACAACAGCACCTTACAAATACCCAAGAGAAATCGAATTCATCGACGAGCTGCCAAAAACACCGTCAGCGAAAATTCGCCGTGTCGAGCTGAGAGAAAGAGAACTTGCACGAAAAGGATCTTGATGAATAAACGAAAAGCGTTTGGATGAAAGCATCCAGCGCTTTTTTTATGGAAAATCAAATCTGCTGGAAGCGATCATGATGTTTTATGTTAAAATGTGAAGAAATTGCTGGAAAAGGAGAATGTTAGAAGATGTTCATTGCCATCATTCATGGAATCGTGCTTGCTTTTGGCCTCATCTTACCATTGGGCGCACAAAATGTATTTGTGTTTCAGCAAGGAGCGCTTCAGCCGCGATTATATCAGGCTTTACCTGTCGTTATCACTGCTGCTCTTTGTGATACACTATTAATTGCATTAGCTGTCATTGGTGTTTCTGTTGTGGTGTTCACCATTCCTGTACTGCAAATCGGTCTTTATATCATTGGGTTTTGTTTTTTAGTTTATATGGGATGGTCCGTGTGGAACACAAGCTCATCAACAGATGCTAAAGAGAAGCAGGAATTCATGCCTGCGAGAAAACAAATTGTCTTTGCCTGTTCAGTTTCACTTTTAAATCCCCACGCCATTCTCGATACCATTGGTGTGATTGGAACAAATTCGCTTCAATATAACGGGGCAGAAAAATGGGCATTTACACTCGCTTGTATCATCGTGTCCTGGTTATGGTTTATTGGGCTCACTCTTTTAGGGAAAATGCTAGGGAAGTTAGATACAAACGGTAAGTGGATGAACCGTATCAATAAAGCTTCAGCGGTCATGATCTGGCTTGTCGCGTTATACATTGCGTATCAATTGATTGTATAAAAGTACATAGAGAAAAAAGCGAGAAGCGTTTGGGTAGATGAGAGCCCGCGCTTTTTTGTATTTTGACGTTTAGCCACCTTTGCATGAGCGTATCGCTCATGCCTTTTTAGGTTATTTTTTGAAAATCGTTTGATTTAAAAGACGGAAAGCTTGTACGATATCATCCATTTGTTCTATATCCGAGGAAGTTAGGCTGTCTAATAGCATCCCTTCGATATGCTGAAAGGCTTCGTTCATACAGGCACGGCCTTTGTCAGACAGCATAATGACATGTTTTCGTTTGTCATCACGGTCTTCTTCTCTATCAATGAATTGTTTCTCGTGCAGTTTTTTAAGTTCTCTGCTGACATTCGGAAGAGACATGTGCTGACAGTCGGCAATTTCACTAGGCGTAAGCGGCTCGCTGACAGCTAGTTGCTCTAGTATTAAGTATTGTAAGGTCGTTAAGCTAGCTGGTTTGACTTTGTTCATCAGGTCATGTTTTAGTTCTGAAAAAGTAGAAGCAAATGCTACGAATTCCTTGAAGAAATGGGGATGTTTCATGTTTATCACCTCCTACGTAACATACCAAAATTATTATCAAAAAACAATTATCATTTGACAACTATTTAACGGAGGTATATCATTTGGTTATCAAATGATAATAAAAGGAGATCATACATGAATGTACTCATTATTTATACTCACCCCCATCACAATAGTTTAAATGGTGCTTTTTTAAAAGAAATCATGAAAGGCAGTGAAGAAAATCCACTAGTTCATGAAGTGAAAATCATCGATTTATACAAAGAAGAATTTGATCCTGTGCTGATTTTTAATAAAGAGAAAAAAAGGCGTGACATGCATAAAGACCCTGACATTCGGATGTATCAGGAGAAGATCAAATGGGCGGACAAAATCGTGTTCGTATATCCTATTTGGTGGGGAAGACCTCCAGCCATGCTGCTTGGCTTTATTGACCGCATGTTTGCTGCGAATTTTGCTTATCGTCAAACAGGCGGGCTGTTTCCAGAAGGATTGTTAAAAGGAAAAAGTGCTGTTTGTGTATCGACGATGCAAGGGCCAACCAACTACCCTTTGTTCTTTTTGCAAAATGCACACAAGATCTTAATGAAACGAGCCCTTTTACACTATGTCGGAATCAAACCTGTGAAGTTCTTTGAGTTCGGCATGATGGAAAGCCCAAAAGGAAAACATGAGGTCAAATTAAAACGTATCTACAACTATTTCAGAAAAATCAGCTCATAAAATAGTTAGCGAAGTCACTTTTCTTCTAATTCAATCCTTTTATGTTTTAAAATAACAGTGAGGGTGGGAGAACTCTTCCTCGTCATTTGAAAAGGGGGATATGGATGAAGAAAACATTGTTTAAAGATGCAGCGCTTTTAACACTTGATCCAACTTTAGGTTTTTTAGAAAAAGGAGATTTATTAATTGAAGGGACACACATTTTAGAGGTCGGACCTTTCATTGAAGCAAATGATGCTGACATCGTCGATGCGTCCGATATGGTGATCATGCCAGGGCTTGTGGATACACATCGCCATGTGTGGCAGTCTGTTATCAGAGGCATAGGCACAGATTGGTCGTTGCAGACATATTTGAGCAAAATCTATTATGGAAACTATGGTGCGATGAGACGCCCATCCGATGATCGAATCGCAAATTATTTAGGGGCATTAGAGGCATTAGATGCAGGAGTGACCACATTTCTAGACTGGACGATGATCAATTCAATGGATCATACAGAAGAACTCATCGGAGGTTTGAAAGATGCGGGCATTCGAGCTGTTTTTGCTTTCGGTTCCTCTGGAGATGCTGAGTATTGGGATAGGGAGAGCACGCTCACCAATATGGAGGACGCAGCACGCGTGAAAAAAGCGCATTTTCAATCATCAGATCAGCTTTTGACGATGGGGCTTGCGATTCGTGGACCAGAGTTTTCTTCATGGGAAACTTCAGTATTTGAAATTGAAACAGCCCGGTCTCTAGATGCTTTATGCAGTATGCATATTGGCTTTGGGAACTGGGGAGCGGAGGATCGTTCAATTGAGCGACTTCACAAAGCGGGATTACTTGGACCTGATCTCAACATGGTGCATATCAATGCAATCGATGCGGATCAAATGAAGATGCTGGCAGACAGCGGAAGCTCCATATCCATTACACCTGAAATTGAGATGATGATGGGTCACGGTTATCCTGTCACAGGACTTGCGATCGAACAAGGTGTTCTTCCAACACTCGGTGTAGACGTGGTCACAGCGACAGGCGGTGATTTGTTTGCTCAAATGAAATTTGGACTTCAGGCAGAGCGCGCGCTCCAAAATCAATCATTGCTGATGGAGGGCATTATGCCAGGACCTGAACTTGGGATTTCTGCTCATCAAATGCTTGAAGCTGCGACGATCAATGGAGCTCGTGCATTACAGCTTGATCATAAAATTGGCTCGCTCACACCTGGAAAAGAAGCTGATTTCATCCTGATCGACCGAACAAGCATGAATCTTCTGCCGATGACAGATCCGGCTGGAGCGGTTGTCCAAACGGCACACCCTTCAAATGTTGATTCTGTCTATGTGGCTGGAAAAGCAGTGAAACGAAACGGAAAGCTTGTCGGTGTGAACCTAGAAGAGGTCAAACGGAAAGCTTATGCGGCAAGAGATCATATTCTATCGCATAAGTTTGAATCAACTCCATCATAAACAAACATATCCCCATAGGCAGCGGCCTATGGGGAATAAATTACAAGGATTCTTTAATGACCTTTTTGTAATACTGGACAGATAGGAATCCGAAGATAGAATATAACACCGTATAAATCGACATGACGATGAGCATTGGTGTCCACAGTTCACCGCCGAATAAAAACCAGCCTGACTGTACGGCAAAGTAGCTGTGCAGCAATCCGATGATGAGCGGAATCCCAAAGTTAAATAGCTGTTTGAGTCGTATGCCTTTTAATAGATCTTTCTCTGTAAATCCAAGCTTACGTAAGATCGTGTACGAGCTTTGTTCTTCTTCACTTTCATTCATCTGTTTGAAGTATAAAATACAGCCTGATGTGACAAGGAAGCTTAAACCTAAAAATCCAACCACAAACATCATCAGTCCCATTGTTTGCTTTTGCTGCTGAGCTGAAGCTAATTGAGACATGCTGTTGTCACTTAGTTTTAAAGATGTAAACACATCATTGGCTTGTTCAAGATTTTGATCATCTTTTATATTGATTGCGTTATATTGGTTATTCTCAAGCTGCAGTTTAGGATCTTTCTGCTGGTCAAGCTGCTCAAAAACACTTTGACTTACGACGGCAACAGGCAGACCGCCAAAAGTGAACTTGTAAGAGATGATGTAATCTTTCTTCATATCAATGACTTTTAAATCAAGCGGTTTCTTGATAAGAAGTTTCACATCACCTGAGCTTTGAATCGGCATGAATTTCTTCAATATATCACTGTAGCCGCTTAAAATGACTTCGTTGTTCTCCACATGAATATGAGGTGCATTTTTCTCACTGATCACAGACAGTGTCAAGACTCCTGGATCCTTCTTCAAACTATCTAATTCCGAATCCATGATCTTCTTTGCGTCAAAATCCGCTTGAATGACCTTGAACTGCTTTTTTTCATATGCAATATGTTTGTCAGAAAGTGCACGAGCGAAGGTATTGGCTTCTTTCTCTGAGCCCATGACAAAATGTGATGGAATCTGTTGTTCAGCCGTTTTTTCTGCTGAGTAATAGGAAATGTAGCTTAAAGATAACAACCCGATGGCAAGAGCAGATACGGTTGTAATAATCGTTAAAAGCAGTGCATTTGATTTTAATCGGAACATAATAGATGACAAAGACAGGACTTCATGAATGGCGAGATAGCCATTTTTTCTTTTACGTACAATATTGGCAATGAAAGAAACAGAGCCTTTATAAAAAAGAAAGGTACCGATAATGACAGAGGCTAGAATATAAATCATGGCTAAAAATAATTCAAGTATAGACGTATATGAGCCGCTAAAAAGCTGAGAAGAAATATAATAGCCTGAGCTAATCAAGGCAATACCGAAAACCCCAATGATGATTTCAAACACAGAGATCTTTTTCACACGCTGCTCTGTAGAAGACGTGGTTCGAAACAAAGATAAAATTGTCTGTTTACTAATAAACCGTCTATTTCTTAGCATAATTAATCCATAGATGATGAAAAAGACGATAAGTGTCTGCAAAAGGGCCATGCCTGAAAAATGCAGGTTGGCGATGGCGTTCACGCCGGTTACTTTAAATAACACCATCAGCATGAGCTTTGAACCAATAAATCCAGCTATGATGCCAACAGCCATTGAGAACACGTAGAGGATAAAATTTTCTGCATTGAGCAGTTTGGCAATTTTTTGTTTCGTCATGCCAATGAGTTGCAGGAGACCTATTTCTTTCCCTCGGCGTTTAATAAAAATGCTGTTCGCATATAACAGGAAGATCCCAACGATGGCAATAAGCAGGACCGAAGCGGCTTTAATCGACGCACCGCCTTTAATGGACCCTTTTACATCATCAAGTGCTGGTGAGTACTGCAAGGTGACAAAGGAAAAGTAGAGCGCCACACTAAACACGAGAGCAAACACATATAAATAGTAATTCTTCAAATTTTTCTTCAGGTTACGGAGAATGAGCTGATTAATGTTCATGCTTCACACCGCCTAAAACACCTTGCGTTTTCATAATATCCTCGAAAAACATCTTTCTCTCTAAAGCACCTTTATTCAACTGAGTATAAATCTGTCCGTCCTTGATAAAAATGACGCGTCTTGAATAGCTGGCTGCAACAGGATCATGTGTCACCATGACAATGGTCGCTTTTCGTTTTCGATTGAAATCTTGCAGTTTATTGAGTAAATCAGATGCAGATTTGGAATCAAGCGCTCCAGTAGGTTCATCTGCGAAAATCAGACTTGGCTCATGAATGAAGGCACGAACCGCTGATGTCCGCTGCTTTTGTCCACCAGAGAGTTCATTCGGATATTTGTCTCTTAGTTCATAGATGCCCATGTCCTCCGCAAGTTGTTGAAAACGTTCGAAAGCTTCTTTCTTCGGCGTTTTGGAGATGGATAATGGCAAGAGGATGTTCTCTTTGACCGTGAGTGTATCAAGTAAGTTATAATCCTGAAAAACAAAGCCAAGTTGCTTTTTTCTGAATTCTGCGAGCTGCTGATCTTTCATTTGTGTCATCTCAACATCTGCGATACGAATTGATCCGCTGGACACATGATCAATAGAGGACAATACGTTCAGAAGGGTTGTTTTCCCCGAGCCTGATGGCCCCATAATACTGACAAATTCTCCGGCTTCAATGGTCAAATCAATGCCACTCAGCACCTCTTGTTTGTTGAATTTATTTCCGTAGCTTTTATATATTTTGCGAGCTTCTAAAATGTTCATTTGTCGATCCCCTTTTCTATTTAATTGATATCTCTAGTATAAAAAGAAGCCCGCCGGACTTCCTTCGATTTGGCGAACAAAACAGACGAGCATGTGACATTGTTGTCACATGCTTGTTTTTTTAAACGGTTCATATGTTTTGTTTAAGTTTGTTTCTGATCATCACACATTCATTTTATCTGTTTTTCATTCTTATGTATCAATCTTCTTGGATTTTTCTTGGTATGAAGACGTTTAGGAGCTTTACACGGTCATTTTAATCATGTATGATATGCATATTAAATATATGCATAGTAAATCTATGTATTAGGAGTGACCAGAAATGAAAGTAAGTAAAGAGCTTTTAAAGGGAAGTACAGCTACCCTGATTTTAAGCTTGTTAAATGAAAAGCCAATGTATGGATATGAAATGATCAAAGCATTGGAGGAGAAGTCTGAAGGTATTTTCAGCTTTAAAGAAGGAACAATCTATCCGATTTTGCACAACTTGGAGGGGAAAGAATTCATTATCTCTTACTGGGGCGAAGGGAATGGCAATCGGAAAAGAAAATATTACAAAATAAATGAACAAGGAAAAGCATTTATGCAAGAAAAGAAAGAAGAATGGGATGTTTTCAAAAATGCAGTCGATGGCGTGTTGAACGGAGTGAAAATCGCATGGGATTAGAAAAAAAGTTTGAAAAATATATGAAGAATGTATGTAAACGAGTCAAAAATAAAGATGTCCATTCGGAAATCAAGCTTGAACTTATGGATCATCTATACACGCTAAAAGAGGAAGCGATGAATGCTGGGATGTCTGAAGAAGAGGCGGTGGATCAAGCGCTAGAGCAAATTGGGGATGCGACCATTCTTGGAGCGCAGCTTCATGAAACACATAAAACCGAAATGGATCTTAAAATGTTTCTTCTTGTATTAGCCGCTTGTTCTTTTGGACTGCTTATCATGTACTTTTTGCAGTTTCATTCGGAGTTTACAAATCTACAAGACATGAATATTTTTTATAAAAGTCTCGCCTTTTATTTAGTTGGACTAGTGCTTATGTTTGTTTTATTTTCCTTCGATTATCGGCGCTTATTGAAATACTCCTGGCATTTATATATAGGGACGCTTGGAATGGTGCTTCTGACGATGATTTTTGGCATAAGAGTAAACGGTGTTCTGTTTTTAAGATTAAGCGATATCTCAATCAATTTGACGGAGGTCGTACCATTTCTTGTGGCTGTTTCTTTAGCAGGTATCTTTCACTCTTGGAATTGGGAGAATGGTCTCAAAGCTTGGCTTGGAGTAGGGATTATGGCTTTACCAGTTATTCTAATCAGTGCGATTGGTTTTCTTCCTGCGACCGTTATCTGTTTTGTCATGTGTTTAACGATGATGTGTGTGTCTAGTGCTAGTTTAAGGCAAATCATTCCGCTGGCAGCAGCAGGCGGTATATATCTAATGTTTGAAATGTTTTCTCTTTTTCAAGCAGGTAGACAACTTTACACAGTCCATCAATTTAGTTCAAACGGACTTCAAATCATTCCTTCTGCAATGTCCGAGGTTCACACTGATTGGATGTTTACATATATCATTTTTTCATTTGGCTGGCTAGCAGGAGTCGTTGTATTTATGTTGTTTGTCATTTTTATTTACCGAATCTTTCATACAACAAAACGCGTAAAAATGGCTTATGGAAAAATGCTGATGACAGGTTTTGCAGCTGTGTTTGCAGCAAAATTGATTTTAAGCATTGTTACTAATTTCGGCTTTCTGCCTTTTTCTGGATTGTCCATGCCTTTCATGAGCTATGGCGGTTCTCATATTCTGCTTGAATTGATGGCTGTTGGGATGATTTTAAGTATTTATAGACGTAGAAAGATGGGAGATATTGTGCGTCAAGAGGCAGAGAGCATTTCTTAAATAAAAGAATGAAATCTCTTCGCACTAGCTTGCAGCCGTATGCGAAGAGATTTTGATTCGTCTGTTTTGTTACATGCTCGCAATATGCACAAAATCATTCTTTTTCGGAAAGATGAAGGTGAAGGTTGTGCCTTGATCTATCGTGGAGTTGACCTCGATCTTGATATGAAGAGCGTCTGCTCCTTTTTTTGTTAAATAGAGTCCCATTCCTGTTGAGGCTGTGTCATTGTGATGTCTAGTTGAGGTAAAGCCTTTTTCAAAAATACGTGGAAGGTCTCTTGGGTCAATTCCTCTGCCTTGATCTGTAATCGTCAGCATCACTTGGTCATCCATTTTCTTGCTTTCAATGGCAATATCGGACGATTGGCTGTACTTGACTGCATTTGTGAGTAACTGTCTGATCATAAAGGATAACCATTTTGTATCACTTAATACGTGACGTTCTTCTAGCGTGAGTTCAAAGCCGATCCCTTTTTGCATGCACCATGATTGGAGCGCTTTGATTTCCTTCGCTATGATGCTTTGCAGGTCCAGCTGTTCAATAAATAAATCATTTTCGATATGACGTATTCTGCTTTGATGCAGCTGGGCATCGAGTAATAAATGAATTCTGAGCCATTCGTACGTCATATTTGATTTCAGCGGCTGCTCTGTTAAGCGGTCAATCATCAAGTGCATCGCTGTGAGAGGTGTCTTCACTTCATGTATCCATGAGAGTAATTCATCCTTCTCTTCTTCAAGGGCAATTTGCTGTTCTGCTGCCATTTTTCGGTAGCGGGCAATTTGCTCAGACGTCGCATCATGTACAAGCTGTTCAAATGGGGAAGATGGCGTGAGCCGCATTTGATGATCAATATGATCATCCCATTCTTTCAGCCGCTCATAATACGCCGTTTCTTTACGGTATCGGAAAAAGAGAAAGACGATCATGAAAAACGTAGATAATAACACAATATAAAAAAGAGATGCCATTGGAATGGTCGTATCCAAATAAGCAACAAACAGAATGAGGAGCTGCAAACTAAGAAAGAACAGAATCCAGCTTCTTCGTTCTTTTAAAAATGCGTGCAGCATCATTGATCATCCTTTTCCTTTGCAAGATAGCCTTGGCCCACTTTTGTTTCAATGTAGGTGCCAAGGGAGATCTCATCTAGTTTTTTTCTAAGGCGATTGACGTTCACAGTAAGTGTATTGTCACTGACAAACCGTTCATCCTCCCACAGTGCTTGAATGAGTGATTCCCGGCTGACAATATGATTTTTATGCTGGATCAATTCCTTGAGAATAAACAGTTCATTTTTCGTTAATTCAACTTCACCGTGATCATTTGTGACGGTGTTTTTTTCTAGATCAATCGTAGCGCCGCACCATACCTTTAGGCTAGCCGGTTCTGCATTATAATCATGCACGCGGCGAAGAACGGCACTGACTTTGGCAATAAGCACGTCAAAGTGAAAGGGCTTTTGTACAAAATCATCGGCACCGAGCTGCATTGACATAACCATATCAGCAGGATGGTCACGTGAGGAGAGGAAGATGATTGGTACATTTGAATGATGCCGAATCATCCGGCACCAATGAAAGCCATCGTATTTTGGGAGCTGTATATCGATAATGACGAGATCAGGCTGAACAGAAGTGAATTCCTGCATCACCTGTTGAAAATCGTGAATCCCATAAACATCATAGGACCAGTTGACTAAACGTTCTTTGATTTCTTGGAAGAGGGTTGTATCATCCTCAATGAGTAAAATTTTAAACAAAATCAGCACCACACTTTTTGTATTCGCTTGTATGTCATTGTAGCGGAAAAAAGATGCTGCCGCTAGAAGCATATAAGAAAAAAGCAAGGGAAGGGCTCCCTTGCTTCAGTTTATTTACCTAAAAAGTGCTTTTTAAAGAATGATAGTTGATACTCAAGTGTGAGCGGATCATTAAAATAGAATTCTTCTGCATTTGCCACATACACACGATGTTTTTTCACAGCTGGTATGGACTTGTAAATTTCACTGTTTTGATAGGAATTGTCCATTTCGCTGTTTTTACTAATGATCATATAGTCTCCAGCAAATTCAGGAATAACTTCTTGTGAAACCGCATAGTAGCCAGCCTTTAATGCTTTTTCTTTCACTTTTTCAGGCATTTTTAGTTTCATTGCTTGGTAAAGAATTTCTGTGCCCCGGCCCCATGCATCTCCGAACACGTAAAGATCTTTTGTGCCACTTTCAAACACAGAAACCGTCGCATCCTCGCCGATTTTTGCTTTAATTTCTTTTCCAGCTTCAGCTGCGCGTTCTTTAAAATCTTTTACCCATGCTTTGGCTTCTTTTTCTTTGTTTAATACTTTTCCAATTTCAATATGCTGCTGTAGGTAATCGACTTTGTTATACGTAAACAAGACGGTGGGTGCAATTTTTTTTAGTTTTTCTACATTTTTTGTATTGCTTAAGCCAATGATGACATCAGGCTTTAGCTTCATGATTTTTTCGACATTGGCATCCGACACTTCTTCCACATTTTTTAATTCCTTTTGGAAGCGAGGGTTCTTTTTTGACCAAGAGTCGACGCCGACCAGGTTCACACCAAGTGACATAACATTACCAGTGTAAGAACCAAGTACAACGACACGTTTTGGGTGCGCTGGCAGCTTCACAGGGCCATTTTCAGATTCATATGTAATTTTGTCTGATGCTGTTGATTGATTTCCTTTATTTGAGGAAGAGCTGCTGCTATTGCCACATGCGCTCAATGCAAGTACAAAGATGAGCATCAGAGGGAACAATATTTTCTTCATGAATGTAGACTCCTTTGAAATCGGCACATTAGCCGAGTATTTGATTGTATGAGTGATAATGATAATTATTATCACTTGGATATCATATCATAGAAGTGCGGTCTGTTGTCAATTACATTTTGATAGTTGGTGATAAAAAATAGGAGAGGAGATTTTTGGTAGAAAAAAAAGATCAAGGCAGCATGTGTCCTGATCTTTTTTCTTATTTAAACCAGCCTTTTTCTTTTGAGCGTGTAATGGCTTCAATGCGGTTTTTCACTTCTAGCTTATCTAAAATAATGGAAATGTAGTTTCGGACAGTGCCGCTTTTAATGCTGAGCTCCTTCGCAATTTCTTTTGTGTTTTTGCCGTCGGCAACGAGTTCAAGGACTGATTTCTCTCGATCTGTTAAAGGGTTTTCGTCACTATATAAGTCTTCCATTAATTCAGGGGCGTACACCTTTTTCCCTTTCATCACACTGCGAATGGCACTTGCCAGATCTTCACTTGGACTATCTTTCAGCATATAGCCGCTGACGCCAGCTTTGAGCGCCCTTTGGAAATAACCAGAGCGGGCAAAGGTCGTTAAAATGATGATTTTTACATTTGTTCCTTTGAGCTCTTCCGCTGCATCAAGTCCCGTTTTTCCTGGCATTTCAATATCCATTAAGCAAATATCAACAGGGTGTTTTTTGGCAAAATCGATGGCGTCCTGACCGTTCGTACCTTTTCCAACAACCGTCATATCGTCTTCTAAATCAAGAAGTGAACCGAGCGCACCGAGCAGCATTTGCTGATCTTCTGCGATAAAGATGTTGATCATTTCATCCCCTCCTTGTCTTTTGCTGCTGAATCATTTGGAATGCTCATGATCAGCTTTGTTCCGTCCTTTGTCTCAATACGCAGGCGCCCATTTGCAAATTCCAATCTTTCTCTAATTCCTAAAAGGCCATGCCCCTTCATTGGAGAGAGTGGATCATCGCCTTTAAATGTCCCGTCATCCTCAACGGTGATGATAGCTTCCTTTGATTTTTGATGAATGGTGACTTTGCAAACGGTCGCATCACTATGTTTGACGACATTTGTCACGGCCTCTTTGATGCACATGCTTACAATGTTTTCGTTAAGAAGAGAGATGTGTTTTGGCGCTTCCTTTTCATCATAAATCAATTCAATCCCCGCTGCTTCGAGAATTTGCTCGATGTTCGACATTTCATCCTTGATCCGAATACCTTTCATGGAGGAAACAATTTTCCGCACTTCATTGAGAGACGTTCTGGCTGTTTGCTGGATGCTTTTCAGTTCGGCGCGTGCCTGCTCTGGGTCTTTATAAACCAGTTTTCGGGCAAGATCACTCTTTAAACCGATGAGGGAAAGCTTTTGTCCAAGGGTATCATGCAGATCACGTGCAATGCGCTGCCTTTCTTCAATTTTTACAAGGTCAGCGATCCGTTCATTGGCATCTTCTAATTTCTCTTCGAGCCGTTCACGTTCCTTCCTGCTTCGAATGCTGAGAGGGAGGAGAATGGCACTAATGAGTGTAATGAGAACCAAGGGGATTTGCGTGAGAAACCAGCCCTTTTTTAAGATCAGACTGAAGTTTACAGCAATGGCGGCGCTCCCGACATGAATATAGTATAAGATATAGAAAGGTACTTTTCTTTTAATATGCCCATTGAAATAGGCGATGCAAAAAGCGAAATAAATGTAGCTGTAGAGCATGACATAGCCAGTAGAAATCGCAATCAAGAGAAGGCCTAATACATATAAAGACCAGCCTTTTGCGATAAAGGCAAAACGATAGACAGCGAAAAAGACAACGTTCAAAATAATGCCGATTACAATGCCTAAAGTCGAAGGAGCCTTAATGATAAAATAAAAGGGAAGGATGAAAAAAATGGCCCATATATAGGGAGAAATCCCATGTAATTTTTGAATTTTTAACTGTTTTTTCATCCGTGTGCCACCTTTTCCGTTTTCGTTCTTTTTCCTTACTTTATCAAATTCAACTTATGGTTGCATCCTGTAAATGACAACAAGCTCCTTCTAGTGTAAGAAAGAGCTTGCACCAATTATGCATTTTTCTTTAGAATGTCTCCTTTAATGACAGGTGCGGGCATCTTCTTAGATTGCCGTGCTTCTTTAAAGGTAACGAATGCTTTCGTTTCTTCATCCCAAAGTCTAAATTTCATTGATTCGATACTTGTTTTTAAAGTGATGGTTGGAACATTTTGAAGCGGCTCACTATGATCATGTGCATGTTCCAAGTGATAATTCGGTACCCTCGGACTTAAATGATGAACATGGTGATAGCCGATATTGCCTGTTAACCACTGAAGAAGCTTTGGCAATTTGTAAAAAGAACTGCCTTCTACTGCCGCCTGCACATAATTCCAATGTTCATCTTCTTCAAAGTAAGAATCCTCAAATGTATGCTGCACATAAAACAGCCATACACCGATTGATCCTGAGATCAGGAAGATTGGACCTTGGACAAGCAGGAACTCCTGCCAGCCAAAAAGTAGACACGTTGCAGCTGCTAGCGCAATGATGCTCACATTTGTGAAATACGTGTTCCAGCGCTCTTTTTTACGAGCATTTTTGACGTTGAAACGGTTTTTTAAGAGAAAAACAAAGATCGGTCCTAAAATAAACATCACAAAAGGATTACGATAAAATCTGTAGCGGAATTTCGTCCATGCAGATGCTTCTTGATATTCTTTGACTGTCAGGAGCCAAATGTCACCAGTACCTCGTTTGTCTAAATTACTGCTTGTGGCATGGTGAATTGAATGATCTCTTTGCCATTGAAGATAAGGGAAAAGGGTGAGTACACCCGTTATGAAACCAAACAGGTGATTCAGCGGCTTCTGTTTAAAAAAGGATTGGTGGCAGCAGTCGTGAAAAATAATAAAGACACGTACTAAAAAACCAGCTGCAATAACCGCAAAGAAGAGGGTTAAAAGGTAGGAGATGTTCAGGCTATAATAGGCAAGAAACCAAAGCCCCAAAAATGGAATAAATGTATTAAGGAGTTGCATGATACTTTTTTTTGAATCAGCACCAGAGAATTGGCCAACTTGTTTTCTTAAAGTGGCTTGCTGCTGTGTGTTTGTTGAAGTCGTCATGAACGTTCAAGTCCTTTCCGTTTCTTTCTACTTCAAAGTATAGAAGGAAAGGTGTCATGCTCATAGTAGCACCCATCATGTATTTAATATGACATTTGTCATGTTGATTGCAGGAAAGGCTGACGGTATCAGGGTTTGTAAGCTTATTTTATTTTAAATAAAAAAGTAAAGGCGCTTAGCCTTCACTTTTTATGAACGTGCTTCATGAACTTTTAACTGCTTGCCTTTAATGGTTGTGTGGCGCATAGCATTTAGCACAAGAGGGCCTTTGCCGTTTAAAATATCGACATAAGTTTTCGTATCTTGAATGGTAATAATCCCAATGTCATCAAAGGCAACGCCTTCTATTTTGGCAATGGTCCCAACGAAATCAACGGCCCGCAGCTTTTTTTTCTTCCCACCGTTAAAATAAAGCTTCATAATATCTTTCTCAACGCCCGCCTGTTTATTTTCCTTTTGAACTGGCGTTTCAATCTTTTCTTCAAAGCCTTCTACATGCGGCTCTGCATCTTCCTTTGTTGGATAAGGCTGCGTTTTGAAATCAATACCTGCTTCCTGCTTTAATTCATCAATTAGAGGTTTTGCATTTTTCGTCATAAACGCAATGGTTTTTCCGCTTTTTCCCGCTCTGCCTGTTCTTCCTGTTCGGTGAATATAGCGCTCTTTTTCATAGGGGAGGTCATAATGAATCACATGTGTCATGTCACTGACATCAATGCCCCGGGCTGCTATATCGGTTGCGATCAAATAACGGAATTCCCCGTTTTTGAATTCATCCATAACAGCGAAACGGTCTTCCTGTCTCATGCCTCCATGAATTTTGTCACAAGGCACATCCCAATCATCCAGCTTCATCGTGAGTTCATTGACTCGATCCTGTGTATTACAGAAAATAATGCAGCTATCTGGATTTTCAATGACGATCGTACGCTGAAGAAGAGAGAATTTCGCTTCTTCTTCCGTTTCAATCACGGTGTGGGTGATTTGTTGTACAGACGTTTCCGCGCGTGCAATTTCAATCACTTTTGGTGATTGTAGAAACTGTCCACTTAATTTCTTCATCTCATTAGACATAGTCGCTGAAAACAGCATCGACATTCGCTTTGGCGGCAGATACTGAATAATAGAAGAGACTTGATCAATAAATCCCATGTTCAGCATTTCATCCGCTTCATCTAACACGAAAAATTTGAGGTTTTCTAATGAAAGAGTACCTTTCTCAAGGTGATCCAAGACTCGTCCTGGTGTTCCGCACACAATGTGGTTTTTTTGTGCAAGCTCTACTTTTTGGGCTTGAAAAGGGGCTTTTCCATAAATGGCTGCGGCTTTAATTCGTTTCAATCGTCCAAGGCTTGTAAGGTCCTGTTTTACCTGCATGGCGAGTTCTCGCGTTGGAACGAGGATGAGGGCTTGAGGTTTATTTTCAGCCCAATCGACCATTTCACAAATCGGCAGACCATAGGCTGCGGTCTTCCCGCTGCCAGTCTGAGATTTGACGATCAGATCCTGCCTTGAAAAAGCAACGGATAATGTCTCGTGCTGAACAGGTGTAGGTGTATGGAAGTGAAGTGCTTTTAGCGCTTGTTTTAAATCATCGCTTAATGGATATTGATCAAATTGTTGTAATGTCATCGTGTTCTCCTTTTCGTACATTCATACTTGTGACATCATACCATAATCATGACCGTGAATGAAAAAACATGAAAAAAAGCCCCGTAAAGGAGCTTTTTGATTAAAGGAATCTGCGTTTTACTTTTTCCCAGTAGGAGTTGTCTTTTAATTTTACCGTTTTAATGACTTTTCCTGAAAGGCCGATGTCGATTTGTTTGACGTGTTTTGTGCCAAGCGCTTCGTTATCAAGCCCGATAATCGGATGGTCGTTTCCGTCCTGCACAACCTTCAGCGTTAGCTTGCGGTCACTGCTTAAGATGAAAGGAGCGCCCAGTGTACGGTACGAGTTGTTGTTTAGCGATGCAAGCTCTGTAACTTGCATACAAGGGAGCATCGGATCAACCACGGCGCCGTTTACCGATTTATTGTAGGCTGTTGAGCCAGTCGGAGTAGAAATAATCATTCCGTCTCCTCTAAATGTTTCAAAGTGGAAATCATCTATATACACATCGATCACAAATGTTTTAATAATGCTTGAGCGGATCGACAGTTCATTTAAGCAATGGAACTGGTTTGTACTGTCAACGCTTACATCAATGATCGGATATTTTCTCACTTCAATCTGTTCAGTGTTCATGGCATCAATCATTTTATCAAAATGTTCTAATGAAAAATCGCAGTATAGATGCGAATTCTCTGTTTTTGATACCCCTACATACAAGCAGTCATCCCGGAAGTTCGTTTTGCGGACTGCTTGAAGAAATGTGCCATCTCCGCCAATTGAAGCAATAATATGGGCATCCTCTGCACGCTTGACGACTTGAAAGCCTTGATCGGTAGCGAGCTTCTCCAGAGAAGAAATGTGTCCATCCAATTCATGATCTTTTTTGTAAAAGAAAAATACATTGCGACGATTGTCTGTCATTGACGTTCTCCCCTTCGTTGTCAAAAGTAGATTTAGAGTAATAAAGGGCTTACATATGAAGCCTTGCTCACATTTTACACTTTTTTCATATGAAAGTAAAAACATTAGAAAAACCTTCATGATGGTGGCATTCGTTTTTAGAAATGAGTCAATGTAAGGGATTTGAAAAGGGCAGAATTTGAGCATAATTGAATAGCTGTTTTCTTATGAAAGAGTGGCTTAGGTGTTTTGTTGTGGTGAAGACCTAGCCTAATAGGTGCAGAGAGAGGATAAAAAAGCCAATTTTTCGTCACACGTATCTCTTGGCAGACGATGTAAAGTTGATCGTGAAAGAAGAGAGGTGCTATCATATGATGAAATGAAATGTAAAAAAACCACAATTCCTGTGAAACATTTCATGTGAATATTCGTATCAATGAAGAGAGACAAAAAGGAGGAGAAAAAGATGAATGCGAAAAGATGGGTAGCGTTAATCATTGCACTTGGAGTTTTCGGATTTTCAATTGTGATTAGTGTCACGACGGCTTTGTATGAAAGCTTCAATGACAATAAAATGAGCTATCAATTTGGGGATGAAATAGAAGAGAAGGTACTAGAGGATGGAAGCGGTGCTGGAAAAATAGCGGTTCTTGAGATTAATGGAACCATTCAAGATAATGGCGGCGCATCAAGTCTGTTAGGCGGAGAAGGCTATGATCATCGTGCATTCCTCAAGGAACTAGAAAAAGCGAAAGATGATGCTTCAGTAAAAGGTGTACTGCTACGCGTTAACTCTCCTGGCGGCGGTGTCTATGAAAGTGCAGAAATACATAAAAAATTAGAAGAAGTGAAAAAAGCGAAGAAGCCGATTTACGTCTCCATGGGCTCTATGGCAGCTTCTGGCGGCTACTACGTATCAACTCCAGCCAAAAAAATCTTTGCTTCACCTGAAACATTAACAGGATCGTTAGGTGTGATCATGCAAAGCTTGAACTATTCAAAGCTGGCAGATAATTTAGGTATTAAATACGAAACAATTAAGAGCGGAAAATTCAAAGACATCATGTCGCCAAATCGTGACATGACAAAAGATGAGCGCGACATCATGCAAAGCATGGTGGATAACTCGTATGAAGGATTTGTCAAAGTCATCTCTGAAGGACGCGGCATGTCAAAACAGAACGTCAAGAAAATTGCTGACGGCCGGGTCTATGACGGAACACAGGCGAAATCGAACGGATTAGTCGATGAGCTTGGATATTATGAAGATGCAATCAAAGCAATGAAGAAAAATGAAAAAGGGTTAAAAGGAGCGACAGTGATCAGCTATTCTCAAAGCTTTGGCTGGAACTCTCTCTTCAATATGAGCGCAAGCAAACTCTTTAAAAGTGAAATTGATTTTCTCAATCTAAAAGAAACACTGGCTGGCTCAAATGGGTCTAAACCGATGTATCTCTATTCAAAATAAAGGAGGGATCATAGATGGATTCTACATTCGATGAAGTAACCGAAAGCCGTAGCCAAGAAGAATCGAATCCGGCTCTTGCGAAACGTGCAGTGATTGAAGCACAGGCGTTTGCAGGCTTTTGGATTAGGTTTTGGGCGTTTATTCTTGATTGGCTCGTCGTCTGGGGTGTCAACCATTTGACGGTTTCTCCAATCTTTAGTCTGTTCGGCTGGTCCAAAGGAGGAGGATGGTTTTGTCCATTCTCCGTCACAACGACGATTGTATTCCTGCTTTATTTCGCCATCATGACGAAATTCTTTCAGCAAACACTTGGGAAAATGGTGTTTGGAATCAAAGTGGTCTCACTTCAGCCTGAAAAGAAGCTGGCATGGGATGTCATTTTCTTTAGAGAGATTGTAGGACGCTATATCAATACGCTCTTTGTTCTCTATGCTGTTGTTGGATTCACACCGAAAAAGCAAGGGGTTCATGATTACTTTGCTGATACGGTGGTCGTCCATGAACACCTATATGAAAAAACAGAAGCAAACGTATAATCAGAGGAGTTTGGCCGGGTACCGGTCAAACTCTTTTTTTTATGATTGGGTATAAAATCCAGAATGAGAGCCATAATCGTAGAGGAAGCATCATTTGTTATGAAGGAAGTGAGCACAGTGCTTTACGTTTGGATCGCAGCTTTTTTGTTCCTTGGAATCTTATTAATCTTCATGAAAGTGACCATTTCACTGGATTATTCACATGCAAATGACGATGATCATCTTGCACTGAAGATCATCACCTTATATGGAATCATCAGACTCAAAAAAGACATTCCGATGGTGAGGGTCAATCCAGAGGATCAAACGATTGATATACGTGAAAAGAAAATGGCGAGCGCCAAAACCCCTAGTCACGAAAAAGAATCCATACATAAAAAAGTGGGAAAACGTGATATGAAGCAGATCCTTCATCAAATGGAGCGCATCACAAAAGAGATCGTCGATTTAAACCGGATCATGCGTAAATTCTTCATTCGCATGAGAATTGTATCGTTTCACTGGTCAACATGGATCGGCTTTCATGACGCCGCTTTGACAGGTGTAGCAGCCGGCGGTGTATGGTCAGTGAAAGGAGCACTACTTGCCTTTATGCAGGAGCATCTCACCTTTAAGCATAAACCGGTATATGAAGTCATTCCTGCCTTTCAGCACAATGTGTCACAGACCCAGTTTACATGTATAGCTTATTTTCGTATTGGACATGCTATGCTTGCAGCCATTCGTTTACTTGTTCATTGGTTAAAAGGAAGAAAGGCGAGAAAAAGTGCCTCTCTTCAAGCAACGAAGAATGAATCATCTGTTTAAGGAGGAACCCGAAAATGGCAGATCATCCAATCCAAGGTCTTATGAAGACAGCGATGGAAAACTTAAAAGAAATGATAGATGTGAATACGATCATCGGCGATCCAGTCGAAACCCCTGACGGCAGTGTCATCCTTACTGTGTCGAAGGTTGGTTTTGGATTTGCAGCCGGCGGCAGTGAATTTAACGGAAACCAAAAGAAAGAAAAACGTTCTGATGATCAAGAACGAAAAGAACCGAGACTCCCATTTGGCGGAGGAAGCGGCGGAGGTGTGTCTATTACACCAATCGCCTTCTTAATTGTCGGAACAAACGGCGTTCGAATGCTTCATTTGGATGAACATACACATCTGCTTGATAAAATATTGGATTCTGCTCCTCAAGCAATTGAACGTCTTCAGCACATGTTTAAGAAGGATGAACGGGAGAACCGTCATAAAGAACGAAAACTAGATGACATAGACCTTTAAAAAGTTAGCTGCGCTGCAGTTAACTTTTTTTTCAAAAGCGAAGATTAGGCTTTGCAGTTTTTTGCTTTCTCTACTATGATAGAACCATACATTTGATAAGGGAGGAATTGTTTTGGCATCGATCACATTTAAAGGGAGTTCTGTCACGCTTGTAGGAAATGAAGTAAAAGTAGGCGAGCAGGCTCCGGATTTCACGGTATTAACGAACTCACTAGGGGAAGTTTCACTTTCTGATTTAACAGGAAAAGTGACGATCATCTCAGTGATTCCTTCTATTGATACAGGTGTGTGTGACGCACAAACAAGACGTTTCAATGAAGAGGCAGCCGGTTTAGGTCCGGTCAATATCTATACAATTAGTGCAGACCTTCCATTTGCACAAGCACGCTGGTGCGGAGCAAACGGAATTGAAAATGTCGAAACATTATCTGATCACAGAGATATGTCATTTGGTGAAGCATTCGGTGTGTATATGAAAGAATTGCGTTTATTGGCGCGTGCAGTTTTCGTATTAGACCCTAATGGGAAAGTGGTTTACACTGAATACGTAAGCGAAGCAACGAATCACCCAAATTATGAAAAAGCCATTGAAGCTGCAAAATCACTGTTATAAAAGCAGCATCGACAAGAGCTCCGGCTTCATACTGGGGCTCTTTTCAATGAGAACATATAGCTTTTAACAAAGCGAGGAGAGAAAAGCATTGCAGAAAGATCAAGTAAGTACGATTTTCGAGCTGCTCGATACAGCTTCTATTCGATTAAAAAAGGACCAAAGCATTTCCTATATTGAGGCATTAGCTGAAGCAGGAGAAGCCTTTTTCCAAGCAAATGATCGAGACGGTTTACTAAAGGATTTAATAGAGAAAGCAGATTTTGCCTCTTATGATCATGAGCAGATTCGTAAAGCGTTTCAGCTCGCCGTATTGAAAGGACAAAAGGATATTTCCCATCCAAATCGTCAGATGACACCAGATACGATCGGGCTGTTTGTCAGCTACTTGGTGAATAAATTTTTAGAAGGACAAAAAGAGCTAGTTGTCTTTGATCCAGCAGCAGGAACAGGGAACTTACTGCTTGCTGTCTTAAATAATCTGACTGCAGAAACAAAGCGCGGCTTTGCGTCTGAAATTGATGATGTCCTCATTAAAATTGCATGGGCACAGGCGAACTTGGAAGAGAAGGAAGTCGAGCTTTTCCATCAAGACAGTCTTGAGCCGCTTTTGATCTCTCCAGTAGATGTCACTGTATGCAGTCTGCCAGTTGGTTATTATCCAAATGATGAGCGTGCAGCAGACTATGAATTAAAGGCAAAAGAAGGACATGCCTTTGCGCATTATTTATTTATTGAACAAAGCCTTCGTTATACAAAAGAAGGCGGCTTCTTGTTCTTCATCATTCCAAACGATTTGTTTGAAGGAAAAGAAAGCGTGCAATTAAAGGACTTTATCAAAGATCATGCATATATGAATGCATTAATTCAGCTGCCGGTCTCCATGTTCAAGGACAAAAAGCACGCCAAAAGCTTGTTTGTGATGCAAAAGAAAAAGGAAGGGCTCGAAGCACCAAAACGGATGCTGTTTGCCAATCTACCGTCTTTCTCACAAAAAGAATCAATGTTGGGTGTAATGAGAAAATTAGACCAATGGTTTATAGAAGAAAAAGAAACGAAAGAATAGCCAGAGTGATGTCTGGCTTTTTTATTATTCAGAAAATATCGACTTATCGATGTAAGCGATAACAGTTCGAAGGTGCACTTGAAATGCAAAGTTTTCAATGTTTAAATGAAAAAGTCAGATATTTTTCGGACTTATCGTTAAACTATAAAAGACCCGTCATACAGGTTGAATATAGCACCGGAAAAAACGTGAAACCTTATATAACAACTGAGTAAAAGGAGCGACAAGAATGTCTAAAATTATTGCAATCAACGCAGGAAGCTCATCTCTTAAATTCCAATTGTTCGACATGCCAGAAGAAACCGTTTTAACAAAAGGTCTTGTTGAAAGAATCGGAATGGACAACAGTATCTTCACGATTTCTGTAGATGGAGAAAAGAAAACAGAAGTCACAG
The DNA here is from genome assembly GCF_038005165.1 of Bacillus sp. FSL K6-2431. Classification (NCBI taxonomy): domain Bacteria; kingdom Bacillati; phylum Bacillota; class Bacilli; order Caryophanales; family Bacillaceae; genus Bacillus; species Bacillus sp. FSL K6-2431. Next base: position 3,195,353 of record NZ_JBBOSQ010000001.1, read on the forward strand.
ATATTCCAGATCATGCAGTAGCGGTTAAAATGCTACTTGAAAAACTAATTGAATTTAACATCATCAAAGACTTTAATGAAATTGATGGCGTAGGACACCGTGTTGTTCACGGTGGAGAGAAATTCAGCGACTCTGTTCTTTTAACTGATGAAGTCATCAATGACATTGATCAGCTTTCAGAGCTAGCACCACTGCACAACCCTGCAAACGTTGTAGGAATCAAAGCATTCAAACAAATTCTGCCTGACGTACCAGCGATTGCTGTGTTCGATACAGCTTTCCACCAAACAATGCCAGAGCAGTCTTACCTATACAGCCTTCCGTACGACTACTACAAAAACTTTGGTATTCGTAAATACGGATTCCACGGGACAAGCCATAAGTTCGTAACAGAGCGTGCATCAGAGCTATTAGGCCGTCCTCTTGAAGAGCTTCGTCTGATCTCTTGTCACCTTGGAAATGGTGCGAGTATCGCAGCAGTTGAAGGCGGAAGATCAATCGATACTTCAATGGGCTTCACGCCGCTTGCGGGTGTTGCAATGGGAACACGTTCAGGTAACATTGACCCTGCCCTTATTCCATTTATTATGGAGAAAACAGGACATACAGCTGAAGAAGTACTTTCAACTTTGAATAAGAAGAGTGGTCTTTTAGGTGTGTCTGGTCTATCAAGTGACCTTCGTGATATTGAAGAAGCAACAGAAGAAGGAAACGACCGTGCAGAAGTAGCTCTTGATATTTTTGCAAGCCGTATTCATAAATATATCGGTTCTTATGCAGCGAGAATGAATGGCGTAGATGCGATCATCTTCACAGCTGGAATCGGTGAAAACAGTTCAGAAGTAAGAGCACGTGTCCTTCGTGGTCTAGAATTCATGGGCGTTTACTGGGATCCTTCTCTTAACAACATGAGAGGCGAAGAAGCATTCATCAGCTACCCGCACTCTCCTGTAAAAGTGATCGTTATTCCAACGAACGAAGAAGTCATGATTGCAAGAGACGTTATGCGCTTAGCGTAATCAAAATGAAGAAGCTCTTTTCCAATAAGGAAAAGAGCTTTTTTCTGTTAAAAGCAGCATGCTATAATGTTGTCCAATACGAAGCAAAAGGGAGCGGTGCGAAAATGGGCGTGACAGAACATAAACGTGAGGCGAAAGCGAGGCTTTATGTGAAAGTCATTACGGTCAGTGATACAAGAACGAAAGAAACAGATAAAAGCGGCCGTCTGATGATTGATTTGCTTAAAGAACAGGGACATCTCATTCTTGCATATGATATTGTAAAAGATGACATTGGAGCGATCCAAGACGCTGTGCTAGAGGGAACAAGCGAACCCAAAATAGATGCCGTCTTGTTAAACGGAGGCACAGGAATTGCCGCAAGGGATGTCACCATTGAAGCGATCACCCCGCTTTTCTCCAAGGAGCTGCCTGGCTTTGGCGAAATTTTCCGCATGCTAAGCTATACAGAAGACATCGGTTCAGCCGCTATGTTGTCCCGGGCAGCGGCAGGGGTCGTCAATCAAAAAGCCGTCTTTGCCACACCAGGCTCTACTGGAGCTGTTCGTTTAGCCATGACAAAACTCATCATTCCAGAGCTTCCTCACGTCTTACGAGAGCTTGAAAAGGATCAAAAATAGCCCAAAATGACTCTGCCAAGAAAATTTGGCGGAGTTTTTTTCATAAAGGGGTTGAAAAAACAATTTTTCCTTGTTACAGTGTATACATACTAAATGCATGTTTATAAATTAAAACTTATTTTTATGCAAAAAAACATTCACAGAATCAAAACAAGTGAGAGGAGCTTTTCAATCATGTCACAAAATAAAAAAGTCGTATTAGCATATTCCGGAGGTCTTGATACCTCTGTTGCAGTTAAATGGTTACAAGAGCAAGGATACGAAGTCGTCGCTTGCTGCCTAGACGTAGGTGAAGGAAAAGACTTAGCATTCGTTCAACAAAAAGCACTTCAAGTCGGAGCGGTTCAGTCTTACATGATTGACGCAAAAGAAGAATTCGCAGAGGAATTTGCACTAACTGCCTTACAAGCACACACAATGTATGAAGGGAAATATCCGCTTGTATCTGCATTATCTCGTCCACTTATTGCAAAAAAACTAGTGGAAGTCGCAGAGAAAGAAAATGCAGTAGCGGTTGCGCACGGATGTACTGGAAAAGGAAACGACCAAGTCCGTTTTGAAGTATCCATTAAAGCGTTGAATCCAGACCTAGAAGTTCTTGCACCAGTGCGTGAGTGGAAATGGTCTCGTGATGAAGAAATCGATTATGCACAAAAACATGGTATTCCAATTCCGATTAACTTAGACAGCCCATATTCAATCGACCAAAACCTTTGGGGCAGAAGTAACGAGTGCGGCATTTTAGAAGATCCTTGGGCTGCACCGCCAGAAGGAGCGTATGATTTAACGACGCCACTTGAAAAAACACCTGACACACCTGAAATCATTGAAATCACGTTTGAAAAAGGAAAACCAACAGCTATTGATGGTATTCAGTATTCCTTATCAGATCTTATTCTTCATTTAAATGAAGTCGCTGGTCAGCATGGAGTTGGCAGAATCGACCACGTTGAAAACCGTCTTGTAGGCATTAAATCTCGTGAAGTGTACGAATGCCCAGGTGCTGTCACACTTCTAAAAGCACATAAAGAGCTTGAAGACTTAACGCTAGTGAAGGAAGTCGCACACTTTAAGCCAATCGTTGAACAAAAAATGGCTGAATTAATATACAACGGATTATGGTTCTCACCTCTTAAAGGAGCACTAGATGCTTTCTTACAAGAAACACAACAGAACGTAACAGGTGTTGTACGTGTAAAACTATTTAAAGGCCATGCCATTGTTGAAGGACGTAAATCACCATATTCACTTTATGATGAAAATTTAGCAACTTACACAAAAGCAGATGAATTCGATCATGATGCAGCGGTAGGATTTATTAACCTTTGGGGCTTACCAACAAAAGTGAACAGCATCGTGAATAAAAAGGAGCAGGTTAAAGCATGAAAAAGCTTTGGGGAGGCCGATTTCAAAAAACACCAGAAAAATGGGTCGATGAGTTTGGCGCATCCATTCATTTCGACAAACAATTAGTCAAAGAAGATCTGACCGGCTCCCTTGCTCATGCAAGTATGCTGAATACATGCGGTATCCTGGGCGATGACGAGGCCGCTGCCATTAAAGATGGATTGAATACGCTCATGAAAAAGGCAGAGGCAAATGAACTCGAATTCTCAGTGGATTATGAGGACATCCATTTAAACCTTGAAAAAATGCTCATTGATGAGATTGGTCCGCTTGGCGGCAAATTGCATACAGCGAGAAGCCGGAATGATCAGGTTGCCACTGATATGCATTTATATTTGAATAACCAAGTAGAGCATATCGTTGAACTGATCTCTTCCTTTCAAACAGTGCTTGTGGAAAAAGCAGAACAGCACGTTGAAACGATTTTTCCAGGTTATACGCACTTACAGCGTGCACAGCCTATTTCCTTTGCACATCATATGCTCGCCTATTTCTGGATGCTAGAGCGTGACAAAGCGCGTTTTCAAGATTCTTTGAAACGAATTAACGTGTCTCCACTTGGATGCGGGGCGCTAGCAGGAACGACATTCCCAATTGATCGTGAATATACAGCGGAGCTGCTTGGTTTTGATCATATTTACGAAAACAGCCTTGATGGCGTAAGTGATCGGGATTTCATTTTAGAGTTCTTGTCTAACAGCAGCCTTGTCATGATGCACCTCTCGCGTCTTTGTGAGGAAATCATTTTATGGTGCTCTCAAGAATTCAAATTCATTGAGCTTGATGACACATATGCAACAGGCAGCAGCATGATGCCGCAAAAGAAAAACCCGGATATGGCAGAATTGATCCGCGGGAAAACAGGCCGTGTGTATGGCAACCTGATGGGGCTTCTCACCATTATGAAAGGCTTGCCGCTTACGTATAACAAAGACCTGCAAGAAGATAAAGAAGGCATGTTTGATACAGTCAAAACCATCGCCGGCAGCCTGCAAATCTTCACAGGCATGATTCAAACAATGACAGTGAACGAAGATGTCATGAAAAAAGCAACGAAAGAAGATTTCTCAAATGCGACCGAAGTGGCAGACTACCTTGCGAAAAAAGGCATGCCATTCCGTGAAGCACACGAAATCGTTGGCAAGCTCGTGTATACATGCATTCAAAAAGGCATCTACTTAAGTGATCTTCCGTTTGAGACATTTACAGAAGCGAGCGATCTTTTTGAAGAAGACATTTACACCGTTCTTGATCCTTATGTTGCTGTTGAAAAAAGAACAAGCGCAGGTGGAACTGGATTTAAACAAATTCAGCTCGCTTTAGAAAAAGCAAAAGCCTGCCTAGCATAACTGACCAAAACCATTCGTTTATACGGATGGTTTTTTGTCTTGGGAAAAGGAGATTGATCATCATTAGAGAAGTTGAAAACATACCAGTGTTAAGCTGAAGAGGGAGTGACAGTAGTCCATGAAGAAAACGCTTCAGGCTTTGTTTGACCAGCCCATCGTCTCAGTTAAGACGTTAGGAGAACAGTACGACGGACGGGCCAATGATGTGTGGCTGATCTCCTTACAAGACAAAACGGAATATGTGGTGAAATCTCCTAAAATGACAAAAGCAGAAAGTGAATTTGTATATGGGATCAACATGATCTATGGGGTCAATGCCGATATGGGACAAGAGCATCTCGATCAAATCAATGAAAAGCTGGCTCATACGAATTCCTTTCATATTCCGGAAGTTGTTCGTAAAGTGAAGATGGCGGGGAGACATTCTGATGTCATGGAAAAAGTAGAAGGAACACCTTTAACATCTTTTAAGGGACGTTCATCAGATTTCTATATGGATTACGGGAGGAAGCTAGCACATCTTCATTCACATCGAACTCACTCCTTCGGTACTATATACGGAGCAGAAAAGAGACATTTGAGTGAATTCCATGCTCTTTTAAAAAGGGCTGTGCCTAAACTTATAAGCCGCTATTACGCTGATCAGCCTGAATTTCAGTGCTATGGAGAAATGGTGCAGCAAAAGCTAGACCACCTCAGTCCTCCTGATTCAGCCAGTCTCATTTTAATTGATTTAGATCCGTCGCAATATATTGAAAAGTATGATCAAGTGACGAGTCTAGTTGATACGGAATACGTCGTATTTGGACCAGCTGCGTTTGATTTTATTGCATTGGAATACCTTTTGACGAAAGAAGCTGCACACGATGTTCAGTTGGGCTATGAAGAGATTTGCCCGCTTCCTCGTCAGCTTTATGAGGTGAGAGAATGCTACCGTTTTGTTTCGCTGCTTCTTGATATTCATGGCTCGTGGGATATCCAAAAGTGGATGAATCATCCTTCATTTTTTCATTCTAAATAGAAATAGCAGAAAGGGTTCATAAGTGCGCCAGATGCTGGTTTATAGTAAAGTAAAGATAACAAAAGAAACACATGAACTTGCAACCTTTGTTTTAGGAGGAGATTGTGTGCGACACGCATTAATAACAGCGGGTTCTAAGGGACTTGGCAGGAAAGTCACCGAGTCTTTACTGAATATGGGGTATTCTGTGACAGTAAATTATCGAAGTGATGATGAAGCTGTGCGCCAGATGAAAGAAGAATTGCAGCAATATGAAGAGAAGCTTCAATTTGTCCAAGGTGACGTGACAAACAAAGAAGATTTAAAAAATATGGTCGAGCTGGCAGCCGAGCGATTTGGGCGGATCGATGCCTTGATTAACAATGCCGGACCTTATATTTTTGAACGAAAAAAACTAGCGGATTATTCCGAAGATGAATGGTATCAAATGATGGAAGGCAACCTATCTGCTGTGTTCCATTTGTTCCGTATGGTCATCCCAATGATGAGAAAGCAAAGCTTCGGCCGAATTGTCACATATGGCTTTCAAGGCGCAGACCATGCGCCGGGATGGATGCACAGATCAGCCTTCGGAGCAGCAAAAGTGGGGCTGGCGTCACTGACGAAAACCATTGCGATTGAAGAAGCCGAAAATGGCATCACAGCCAATATGGTTTGTCCAGGCAAAATCGTTGGAGACATGAAAGAATCGACAATAGAAGAAGCGCGCCAGATGAAAGACGATGAAACGCCGATTGGCAGGTCTGGTACTGGAGAAGATATCGGGCGCATCATTTCCTTTTTATGCGATGACCGCTCTGATCTGATTACAGGAACCGTTATTGAAGCAACAGGTGGTCTTAACGTCATTCACAGACATTAAGTTTTTCAGTTTTTTATACAGGGAATAGATGAAATGAGATCAAATTCGAAAGGTGGATATACTCACATGAAAGCTACATATCACGGACATTCAGTCGTACACATTGAAACAAACGGATACCATATTTGGATTGATCCATTTTTAAATGGAAATAAGCACACAGATATCAAACCGCAAGATGTCAAAGCGGATGTCATTTTGCTCACGCACGGGCATGGAGATCACGTCGGTGACACCATTGAAATCGCCAAAAACAATGATGCGCTCGTTATTGCTCCATTCGAGCTTGCCACTTATTTAAGCTGGCAAGGGGTGAAAACGCACCCGCTTTCGATTGGAGGCGGACGTGAGTTTGAATTTGGTAAAGTGAAGCTCACTCAAGCGTTCCATGGTTCTGCTATCATTGATGAAGATGCCAAAACGATTACGTATACAGGCATGCCATCAGGTATTCTATTTACCGCAGAGGGCAAAACGATTTATCATGCCGGAGACACTGCACTCTTTTCAGATATGAAGCTGATCGGTGAGCTGAATCATATTGAGCTTGCATTCCTTCCGATCGGTGATAACTTCACGATGGGACCGGACGATGCAAGAATCGCAGCCGAATGGCTTCGGGCGAAGCAAGTCGTGCCAATTCACTACAGCACATTCCCGCCGATTGAGCAGGACCCACATGCATTTGCAGACAGCCTCCATGGCGGCGTCGGTCATGTGTTAAACAGCGGAGAATCGATCGAGATTTAATCAACATAGCAAAAGGTCGGCACTCAAATGCCGGCTTTCAGCGTGTAGACAAACCCTCGCATTCATTGTCAGTCCTGCGTGCTGGTGCTCACGAATGTCAAATTCGCTCCGCGCCAGTACTCGTCCTTCCTTGACTGCAAAGGTTTTCTATCACGCTGAAAAGAAGACAAAGGGCTAAAATAAAAATCATTTTAGCCCTTTGTCAACAATCTGAAAGCCGGCACTCAAATGCCGGCTTTTTTGTTTACATGTATCGCGCTGAAAAAAGACAAATTGCTATTAAAAGCCTCCTGCCCTTATAATGAAAGTTAGATGAAAACGCTGAAAACAAAAAGGGTGAACGGGATTGGCGACAAAGCATGAACAAATTTTATCGTATATTGATTCATTAGAAGTCGGAGAGAAAATTTCAGTCCGGCGTATTGCGAAAGAAATGAAAGTGAGTGAAGGGACCGCTTACCGGGCCATCAAGGATGCTGAAAATAAAGGATTCGTCAGTACCATTGAACGAGTTGGTACCATTCGAATTGAACAGAAGAAAAAAGAAAATATTGAAAAACTGACATATGCAGAAGTGGTCAATGTGATTGACGGACAGGTGCTTGGAGGACGAGCGGGCTTACATAAAACATTAAACAAATTTGTCATCGGAGCGATGGAGCTTGATGCGATGATGCGCTATACGGCAGCTGGAAACCTGCTAATTGTCGGAAACCGGATCAATGCCCACAGACAAGCATTAGAGGCAGGAGCAGCTGTGCTGGTCACGGGCGGCTTCTCAACAGATGATGAAATCATTCAGCTCGCAGATGAGCTTGAGCTGCCGATCTTATCGACAAGCTACGATACATTTACCGTAGCAGCTCTCATTAACCGGGCCATTTATGACCAACTCATAAAAAAAGAGATTGTGCTTGTGGAAGATATTTTAACGCCGATAGAACGAACAGTGTATTTATCACCAGAGGATAAGCTTGAAAAATGGTATGAAAAGAACTATGAAACTGGCCACGGACGCTTTCCGGTCGCAGACGACCAAATGAAAATTCACGGCATTCTCACCTCAAAGGATATCGCGGGGCATGACCGCTCCACACCGATTGAAAAGGTCATGACGAAAAACCCACTGACAGTCATTGGCAAAACCTCTGTCGCTTCTGCTGCTCAAATGATGGTATGGGAAGGCATTGAGGTGCTGCCTGTTGTAGATGATTATGCGAAACTGATTGGAATGATCAGTCGTCAGGACGTGCTGAAGGCGCTTCAAATGATTCAAAAGCAGCCGCAGGTCGGAGAAAAACTGGATGATGTTGTCTCAAGAGGGTTTAAAGAGACCGATACAGAAAAACCAAAGGCAGATGCCGTGTATCAATATGAGGTCACACCACAAATGACAAACCAGCTCGGAAACATTTCATATGGCGTGTTCACGCAAATTTTAATTGAATCCGCCAACCGCTTCTTAAAGTCTCATAAAAAAGGGGAGCTGATTGTCGAAAGTCTCTCTGTCTACTTCTTAAAACCGGTTCAAATGGAATCCACGATACAAATCAAGCCAAATATTTTAGAAGTAGGACGCAAGTTTGGAAAGCTGGAAGTGGAAGTTTATCATCAATCGAATATCGTCGGTAAAGCCATGCTGATGGTGCAGCTCATGGAGAGAGGATAATCTGCTGAAAAAGACAAAGGGCTAAAATAAACATCATTTTAGCCCTTCTCTCTTATTATGCGTGATCTTTTTCGCCTTCCTTTAAAAAGAGCGGAAGGTAATGCTTGTAGGCTTTATATCCAGCCCACGTACTGCCGATACCGACAGCAACAAAAATAAATCCAATGACAAATGCGAGTGACGAGCGGTTTAAAAATAATTGATTCACACCGAAGAGCAGGACAAAGCAGCCAAGTGCCATACTGGATTTCGCCGACCAGAATTTCTTTTCGACTGGGCGGTTCGTACGTACATTCTTTGCTTTGTAGTATAAATAAAACATGGCAGAACAAATAATAAACACAATCAAAACAAGCATGTGCCAAGCCTCCATTGTAAGTGGTTACAACCCTATTTTAAACGTAAATAGGCTTGCTTACTAGAATAAATTGTCTATTTCTCACTTTTCCGTCAGGATAGATTATGATTTAATAATAAAAAGAGTATCGGATAAGAAGGAGTTTTTATGAAAAAAGAACTGATTAGAACCATATCATTATATGACACCATCATCATTCATAGACATGTAAGACCAGATCCTGATGCGTATGGATCGCAGTGCGGCCTTACGGAAATCTTGCGTGCGACCTATCCAGAAAAAAATATTTATGCGACAGGAACCCCGGAGCCAACCCTTTCATTTTTATATGAACTTGATGAGGTGCCGGATGACGTGTACAAAGATGCCCTTGTCATTGTCTGTGATACAGCCAATCAAGCAAGAATTGACGATCAGCGCTATTCAATGGGCGACAAGCTGATGAAAATTGACCATCATCCAAATGAAGATCCTTATGGTGATTTGCTTTGGGTGGATACAGAGGCAAGCTCTGTGAGCGAAATGATTTATGAATTGTATTTAGAGGGGAAAGAAGAAGGATATCAGCTGAATACAAAGGCGGCTGAACTCATTTATGCCGGCATTGTAGGAGACACAGGCCGCTTCCTTTTCCCAAACACGACGAAAAAGACGCTCAAATATGCTGGAGAACTGATTGAATATCCATTTTCATCTTCAGCCCTTTTCAATCAATTGTATGAGACGGATCTCAATGTCGTGAAATTAAATGGCTATATTTTTCAACATATTTCTTTGTCAGAGAATGGGGTCGCTTCTGTTTTCATTAAGCAGGATATTTTGGAATCGTTCCAAACGACAGCGCAGCAAGCCTCACAGCTTGTTGGAACACTTGGAAATATTGCAGGGATTAAGGCATGGGTCTTTTTTGTGGAAGAAAACGATCAGATTCGTGTTAGATTCCGTTCGAAAGGCGTCGTCATTAATACCATTGCGAAAAAATATCATGGCGGCGGCCACCCGCTTGCAGCTGGTGCGTCTATTTATGATTGGGCCGTGGCAGATGAGATTTTGCGTGATTTAGAAGAAGTATGTAAATCATCATCATGAGAGAGGGGGCTTCAAGTCCCCTCTCTCTTTTTTTGTCATGGAGAAAAGGGTTACTTGCATACAGGGATAAACCAGCAGCCGATGTCAGTTGAATCTTCATAGGCTTGGAGATTTTGATGCTTTAATTCTTTTTTAATTAAATGAGCCATCATTTCTGTCTCAGCATAAGCACACATGCCGTCCTTGATCCGGCTTGCTTTGTCTCGTGCCATTTGACGATAGCTATAAACCTCCATTGTCCTCACCTCTTTCTGTTTTAGATCTCGTTCTACTTTTAGTGTATAAAAATTAAGGGGGAAAAGCGATCATTGAGGGCAGAAATTCATAAAAATTCCACATGATCATTTATTCAGCAAATGAAATGCGCACTTCAAGTGAAAGCTTTGTATAAATTGTCAGCTCTGTCACTTTGGCGCGGTATGCCTTTTCCCGAATGGTATATTCTTTGTTTTCGACCGTGCGTTTTAATAATTCCTTTGTTTTATAGACACTTTCAATATCCTTTGTAATAACCTCTGAGATATCCTCCTTGACCTGATCTTCAAATTTTAGCGTATCTGGCTCTGGGATTTTATATTGCTCACGATTGACGAGATGGACATCTACGCTTTGGATCAGCAGCCGCTTCTTATTATCCTCATTTAACTTATGCAAATCTTCCCGATAGAGTGTGATTTGTTCTTTCAGACTGTCCATATGGTGCTGCTGGCTTCTCAGCAGTGTCACCTGCTTTTCCTGAAAGGTTCCGTATGTAAAGAGGAAAATGAGCCAGCTCACAATCGCGCCAAACATCATCCCCGCAAAAAAACGCTGCCAGCCTGGACGTTTGTACAGCTCCGGCACCCTCATGATGACACATGCTCCTGTGTGAGCCACGTGATAATAAGATAACCCGTTTGCGCACCGCCCATGGCAGAGACAATTAATAAAATCTGCTTGAAAATATCACGCGTGTTCCCTTCAAAAATACCTCTTTCAAAGCTATAAACAGCATCAAACGTTCCGCCGATAGCTGCGACAAGCGCCCAAATCTTTAAACGGTTGGCAAGACTCGTAATAATGGATAAAGGCGGCTGACCGGACAAATAAGCACCAACACCGCCTATAATGGCACCACCCAAAATGACCCCAAGTGCAATAAAATAACAGCTAATAAAATTTGGAATAAAAGCTTCCTTCACATCCATTTTGTCCACCTCACTCTATTCAATATATGGTGCGTGCGGGACAAGTATGAACGGACAGAAAAGAAAGAACATTTGTTTCTCATCGCATCGCGTTTTATAATGAAAGAATGACTTTAGACGAAAGGAGTGGATTAAGCATGTCTTATGTTCATCTTCAGGTCCACAGTGGATACAGCTTATTAAGCAGTGCAGCAAAAGTAAAGGAGCTCGTGCTGAAAGCGAAAGAACTTGGCTGCAAGGCGCTCGCTCTTACCGATGACCATGTGATGTATGGAACGGTTGAATTTTATAAGGAATGTAAAAAACATGGCATCAAGCCTGTCATCGGTTTAACAGCTTCTGTCTTCATAGATGAACAAGAGACAGAGGCTTATCCCTTGGTACTCCTTGCCAAAAACAATGAAGGCTACCAAAATTTGATCAAGATCAGCAGTGTGCTGAAATCAAAATCAAAAGCTGGACTGAAAGAGAAATGGCTGAAAAGCTACCACCGCGGGCTCATTGCCATCACACCAGGCGTTTCTGGTTACATTGAAACGCTGCTTCAGCATGATCAGCTAGAAGAAGCGCATGATGCGGCGAAACAATTGAAACATATTTTCGGTGAGGGACATGTATACATCGCACTTCAGCCATTTCAGCAAGACGAATCGCTTACAGGTAAACTGAGGGATGTCTCAAAAAGTGCGGACATTCCTCTTGTTGCGACAGGAGATGTCCACTACATCAACCTGAAAGACAAAACGGCCTATATGTGTTTAAAGGCCATTAAGGCAGGGCAGCAGTTGTCCGAAATTGAGGAAGACCGAGCAGAAAAGCATTTCAGAACCTTTGAAGAAATGAAGGAATGGTATACGCAGGATACGGAGCTGCTATCAAGAACGGTGGAGATCGCAGACCGCTGTGAAGTCGATTTAAATCTTGGGCAGACAAAACTCCCATCCTATCCGACCCCTGATCAATCAACAGCAGATCAGTTTTTACGCAAAGTGTGTGTAGAAGGGATGAAGCAAAGAAAGATTGCTTCAAATGACGCGTATGTGAAAAGACTTGAGTACGAACTGAGCATTATCCAAAAAATGAATTTCAGTGATTATTTTCTCATCGTGTGGGATTTTATGAAGTATGCCCATGACCAAGGCATTGTCACAGGGCCGGGCCGGGGATCGGCAGCAGGCTCACTTGTTGCCTATGTACTGTTTATTACGGATGTTGATCCGCTCCGTCACGGCCTGTTATTTGAGCGTTTCTTAAATCCTGAGCGAATCAGTATGCCAGATATTGATATTGATTTCCCCGATACGAGAAGAGATGAAATCATTTCTTATGTAAAAGACAAATACGGAGACATGCATGTGGCGCAAATTGTCACGTTTGGAACCCTTGCAGCAAAAGCGGCCTTAAGAGATGTCGGACGTGTGATGGGGATTGATTCAAAGGCAGCGGACCGTCTCGCAAAGCTGATTCCATCAAAGCCAGGAACGACGCTGAAAGAAGCGCTAGCTGCATCTCCTGAATTAAAAACAATGCTCCAGCAGTCCGAAGAGCTCAGACAAGTCTTTCAAACTGCTTTAAAGGTAGAAGGCTTGCCAAGACATACCTCGACACATGCAGCCGGCGTTGTGCTGAGCGAGGAGCCGCTGACAGAGATTGTTCCTATTCAAGACGGCCATGATGGTGTGTATTTAACGCAGTATGCGATGAATTATTTAGAAGATCTCGGGCTTTTAAAGATGGATTTCTTAGGACTAAGGAACTTAACCTTAATTGAATCCATTAAAAACCAGATTGAAAGACAGGAAAACGTCCACATTAACTTTAGTGACATTTCATATGAAGATCAGAAAACATTTGAATTGTTATCAGCGGGAGATACAACTGGGATTTTCCAGCTTGAATCACAAGGGATGCGTCAGGTGCTGAGACGCCTTAAGCCCTCTAGTTTAGAAGACATCGTGGCAGTCAATGCCCTCTATCGCCCAGGTCCAATGGAGAATATCCCGCTTTTTATCGATCGAAAGCACGGCAGAGTCAAGGTCTCTTACCCGCATCCTGATTTGTATGACATTTTAAAAGACACATATGGGGTTATCGTCTATCAGGAGCAAATTATGCTGATTGCAGCGAAGATGGCAGGCTTTCAGCTTGGCGAGGCAGATCTATTAAGAAGAGCTGTTTCGAAGAAGGATAAAAAGGTCCTTGATGAAGAGCGGAGCCATTTTGTTGAAGGATGCCTAAAAAAGGAGTATCCTGTTAACATTGCAAATGACGTTTATGACTTAATCGTCAAATTTGCAAACTATGGTTTTAATAGAAGCCATGCTGTTGCATATAGCATGATTGGCTTTCAGCTTGCTTACTTAAAAGCGCATTATCCGTTATATTTTATGTGCGGACTTTTAACGAGTGTGATTGGAAATGAAGACAAAGTCGCTCAATATTTCTATGAGGCAAAGGAAAAAGGGATATCTGTGTTGAAGCCTTCTATTAATAAGAGTGAATTTCCATTTACGGTTGAAAAAGGGGAGATCCGCTACAGCTTAAGAGCGATCAAAAATGTCGGAGTGTCAGCTGTAAAGGATATATACAGGGCAAGACAGGAAAAGCCGTTTGAAGATTTATTTGATTTTTGCGCAAGAGTATCAGCAAAGAGTGTCAACCGAAAAACGATTGAAGCGCTCATTTTTTCAGGGGCGATGGATGAGCTTTATCCAAATCGTGCTTCGTTATTGGCATCAATAGATATTGCATTAGACCACGTGTCATTTTTAAATCCAGATGATCAGCTCGACTTTCTGGGGGATACAACCTTCTCCATTAAGCCAAAATATGCGGAGATAGAAGAATTGCCGCTTGTCGATCTCCTGCAATTTGAAAAAGAGGCACTTGGACTATATTTATCAAATCATCCTGTACAAGCGTACCGAGATCGCTTAAGAGAGAATGGTGCAGTGGACATCATCAGACTTTCTTCCTATATAAAGCGAAAGGTCTCAATGGGTGGTCTTTTGACAAAAGTGAAATCGATTCGAACAAAAAATGGACAATCGATGGCATTTATCACATTTGGGGATGAAACGGGAGAAATGGAAGGCGTCGTCTTTCCAGAGCAATTTAGAAAGCTGTCCCCCTTACTTGAGGAGGGCGCCATGCTTTATGTTGAAGGCAGAATAGATGTCAGAAATGACAGCAGCCAGATCATCGTGCAAGAAGCCGTTCTGCTTGAAGAGATGGGCACACAAAGAAAAGAGTCTGTCTACATTCGAGTGAAAGAAGAAAATCATACGCAGGAGCTGCTAGAGCAAGTAAAGCGGGTGATCTCGATGCACAGCGGAGAAGCAGATGTCTATTTGTATTATGAGAAGCAAAAAAAGACAGTGAGACTTCCAGATGCATACAAAGTTCATGCAGATCATGCTGTCATTTTCCAGTTAAAAGAGCTGCTCGGTGAACAAAACGTTGTGATTAAATGATGACAAATCGCCTGAATATGTTTTACAAATTCACCTATTGTGTTATCATTTTAAAGATTCTGTGTATTTAAAACTGCCAGTATGTGCTTATCAACTTAGCAATTCATTAAATCATTTTCCACTTGAAGGAGTGTTCATCACATGTCATTAAGAGAAGAAGCATTACATATGCACAAAGAGAATCAAGGCAAACTTGAATCAAAATCAAAAGTACAAGTGAAAAATGCGAAAGACTTGAGCTTGGCTTACTCACCTGGTGTTGCAGAACCATGTAAAGATATTTATGACGACACAAGCAAAGTGTATGATTATACAATGAAAGGCAACATGGTCGCTGTTGTCACAGACGGAAGTGCTGTTTTAGGGCTTGGAAATATTGGTGCAGAAGCATCTCTTCCAGTCATGGAAGGAAAAGCTGTATTATTCAAAAGCTTCGCTGGCGTTGATGCCTTCCCAATCGCGCTTGCGACAAACGATGTAGACAAAATCGTTGAAACAGTAAAGCTTCTTGAGCCAACGTTTGGCGGTGTCAACCTTGAAGATATTGCAGCTCCAAACTGCTTCATTATCGAAGAGCGCTTGAAAAAAGAGACAAACATTCCAGTGTTCCACGATGATCAGCACGGAACAGCGATTGTGACAGTAGCTGGACTTGTAAATGCACTGAAACTGTCTGGAAAATCAATGTCCTCTATCAAAGTGGTGGCAAACGGCGCTGGAGCAGCGGGAATTGCGATTATCAAGCTTCTATATCATTTCGGTGTACGTGATATCATCATGTGTGATACAAAAGGCGCAATTTACGAAGGCCGCCCGAACGGTATGAATGCAGTGAAAAACGAAGTGGCTAAATTCACGAACCAAGACCGTAAAGAAGGTTCATTAGAAGAAGTGATTGAAGGCGCTGACGTCTTCATTGGGGTTTCAGCAGCAGGCGCTCTAACAAAAGAAATGGTTGGCAAAATGGCAAAAGATCCTGTCATCTTCGCAATGGCGAATCCTAATCCAGAGATCATGCCAGAAGATGCACATGCAGCAGGCGCAAGTGTTGTAGGAACTGGCCGTTCTGACTTCCCGAACCAAGTAAACAACGTACTGGCATTCCCAGGAATTTTCCGCGGAGCACTAGATGTACGTGCAACCCACATTAACGAAGAAATGAAAATTGCAGCCGTTGAAGCAATTGCTTCTCTTGTTTCAGATGATAAATTGTCAGCTGAATACGTCATCCCTGAACCATTTGATGCACGTGTAGCACCAGCGGTAGCAAAAGCAGTAGCAAAAGCAGCAATGGAAACTGGTGTTGCAAGAATCAAAGTCGACCCAGAAGAAGTCGCTGAAAAAACAAGAAAATTAACGATTATCGGCGAATAATCAATTGGAAAAGTGTGCACGTTCTTTCTGAAATTGGAGGAAAGACGTGCACCATTTCCTCTCATACGCGAAAATTTTTTCATCCGGAATGATATTTTTTTGTAGACGTTCACAATTCACATATATCAACTGCTCAGCGCCCCAAACACATACTCATTTCTCATCAATTCCCCACTGAAAAAATTGAATGAAGGATGACAGCGTTTGACAAAAAAAGTACAATAGTTTCGGTACAGTTATGACATGTCCTATAATAGTGGATGTGCGTGTAAAGAAAAAACCCTTCAAAAAGGGAGGTAGTCATTTGTCAATCAAAAATATTTTCAGTAAAAAGAAAAAATATGCATCTGTACCCTCTGAACAGGCAAGTCAAGATGTGCCTGAAGGCATCATGACCAAATGTCCGCAATGTAAAAAAATAATGCTCACCAAAGAACTAGATAAAAATTTACGTGTTTGCATGAATTGCGGTAGACATTTGCAAATGAATGCAAAACAGCGTATTGACAGCCTTGTTGACGAAGGCACATTTGAAGAATTTAACGGGCATCTGATCTCAGAAAACCCGCTCGGATTCCCAGGCTACGAAGAAAAGCTTGAGAAAGACAGAGAAAAAACGTCTTTGAATGAAGCCATTGTCACAGGTCAAGGTGAAATTGAAGGCAAGCCTGCTGTGATCGCTGTCATGGATGCCACATTCCGTATGGGCAGCATGGGCTCAGTTGTTGGTGAAAAGATCACACTTGCGATCGAGAAAGCAAAAGCGGACAAGGTGCCATTTATCATCTTTACTGCATCTGGCGGAGCGAGAATGCAAGAGGGGATCCTCAGTCTTATGCAAATGGCAAAAACAAGCTCAGCATTAAAGCTGTTCAGCGAGGATCAAGGTTTGATTATCTCTGTGATGACGAACCCAACAACTGGCGGTGTATCAGCTAGTTTCGCGTCTCTTGGTGATTACAACTTTGCAGAACCTGGTGCTTTAATTGGGTTTGCAGGTCGTAGAATCATTGAACAAACCATTCGTGAAGACCTGCCAGAGGACTTCCAAACGGCTGAATTTTTAATGAAGCATGGTCAATTGGATGCTGTCATTCATCGTGCAGAGATGAAAGAAACACTAGGCCGAATCTTAGCATTACACAGCACAGGAGGTGAACGAGAGTGGCTGGAGAACTAGAATTTGAAAAACCTGTCATTGAACTTCGAGCGAAAATTGATGAACTGAAAAAGTTCACACAAAACTCAGAAATGGATTTAAGTGCAGAAATTGAGCGTCTTGAAACACGTCTGAGCAAACTTGAAGCAGACATTTATACAAATTTAAAACCGTGGGACAGAGTACAGATTGCTCGTCATGCGATGCGCCCAACAACTCTCGATTACATTCAAGAGCTGTTTGACAACTTTTTCGAGTGTCACGGTGACCGTTTTTATGGCGATGATGAAGCGATCGTTGGAGGAATTGCCACGTTTAAAGGGCTTCCTGTCACGGTGATTGGCCATCAGCGCGGTAAAGATACAAAAGAAAACTTGCGCCGTAATTTCGGAATGCCTCATCCAGAAGGCTACCGTAAAGCGCTGCGCTTGATGAAACAAGCAGATAAATTTAATCGCCCGATCATTTGTTTTATTGATACAAAAGGAGCTTATCCTGGTAAAGCAGCTGAAGAACGCGGGCAAAGTGAAGCAATTGCGAAAAACCTATTCGAAATGGCAGGACTTCGTGTACCGGTTGTCTGTATTGTCATTGGAGAAGGCGGAAGTGGCGGCGCACTAGGCTTAGGCGTAGGAAACCACCTATACATGCTAGAGAATTCAACGTATTCAGTGATTTCACCTGAAGGTGCAGCAGCACTGCTCTGGAAGGACTCATCACTTGCGAAAAAAGCTGCAGAATCAATGAAAATTACGGCTCCAGACCTAAAAGAATTAGATATTATAGATGATGTTATTAAAGAAGTGCAAGGTGGAGCACACCGAGACGTGAAACAACAAGCAGCCTACATTGAAAAAACATTAAAACAGTCACTTACATCTTTGCTCAAACTAACACCTGAAGAACTAGTCGAACAAAGATATCAAAAATACAAAGCAATCGGGAAAGTATCGGTTGAAAATCAATATATTGGGGTAAACTAAATAAACGTACAGCCTTTTTGGCTGGCGTTTATTTTTTTTCATCCTTTTTCATGAAAACCGACCTCATGTAAGCGCTATTTGAAAATAATTTTCTTTTGTTTTCATAAAGTTTGAAACGTCTGAAAACCCTGATACGGTGGGCTTTAGAAGGCTGGATATTCCTCGCTTTTGAAAGAATTGCTTTC
The DNA here is from genome assembly GCF_038005165.1 of Bacillus sp. FSL K6-2431. Lineage (NCBI taxonomy): Bacteria > Bacillati > Bacillota > Bacilli > Caryophanales > Bacillaceae > Bacillus > Bacillus sp. FSL K6-2431. Next base: position 3,213,858 of record NZ_JBBOSQ010000001.1, read on the forward strand.
ATGACTTTCTTAACTTTTGTTTAAAAACGGTTTATTTAATTGTATAATAAGTACGGTTTTAGAAATACGTATTGAAAACATCCGGTTTTGCTCATGATTGTTTTCAAGCAGTGGAAATGGTATGTTTAATTCATATATGGTCTCTGAGGTGAAAAAGATGAAGCGTATAGGAGTTTTAACGAGCGGTGGGGATTCCCCAGGAATGAATGCAGCTGTGCGCGCAGTTGTAAGGAAAGCGATTTACCATAATGTTGAAGTTTACGGTATTTATAATGGATATTCAGGTCTAATTAACGGTAAAATTGAGAAACTTGAAATAGGTTCAGTTGGCGATATCATTCATCGTGGAGGAACAAAACTTTACACGGCAAGATGCCCTGAATTCAAGACAGTTGAAGGTCGTGAAAAAGGCATTGAGAACTTAAAAAAATTCGGTATTGAAGGACTTGTTGTGATTGGCGGAGACGGTTCATTCATGGGAGCGAAGAAATTAACTGAGCTCGGTTTTCCATGTGTAGGTGTCCCGGGTACAATCGACAACGATATCCCAGGTACTGATTTCACTATTGGCTTTGATACAGCACTGAATACAGTCATTGACGCCATTGATAAAATTCGTGATACAGCCACATCTCATGAACGTACATACGTAGTGGAAGTAATGGGAAGACATGCTGGTGATATTGCTCTTTGGTCAGGTCTTGCAGGCGGAGCCGAATCTATTTTGATTCCTGAAGCAGACTATGACATGGATGAAATTATCGCGAGATTAAGAAGAGGGCACGAGCGCGGCAAGAAGCACAGTATCATCATCGTCGCAGAAGGCGTAGGCAGCGGTGTTGAATTTGGTAAGCGGATTGAAGAGGAGACAAGCCTTGAAACCCGTGTATCTGTCTTAGGACATATTCAGCGCGGAGGTTCTCCAAGCGCATTTGACCGAGTACTCGCAAGCCGTTTAGGAGCATACGCAGTAGAACTTCTTCTTGAAGGAAAAGGCGGACGCTGTGTGGGCATTCAAAGCAACGAACTCGTTCACCACGATATTTTAGATATCTTAGATAAAAAACATACAGTCGATCAAAATATGTACCGACTTTCACAAGAGCTCTCTATATAAAACGAGAAGACCTTAGGAGGAACAGTAATGAGAAAGACAAAAATCGTTTGTACAATCGGTCCAGCAAGTGAAACTATTGAAAAGCTGACTGAATTGATTGAAGCAGGAATGAATGTAGCCAGACTAAACTTCTCTCATGGAGATTTTGAAGAGCATGGTGCACGCATTGAAAACATTCGTAAAGCAGGTAAAACATTAGGCAAGGACATTGCGATCCTTCTTGATACAAAAGGTCCAGAGATCCGTACACGCACAGTTGAAAACGGCTCAATTGAGCTAGTCGCTGGTGCAGATCTTATCGTAAGTATGGAAGACATTGTTGGAAATACGGAAAAAATTAGTGTGACGTATGAAGAGTTAATTCATGATGTAGAAGTAGGCTCAACGATTCTATTAGATGATGGTCTTATTGGTTTAGAAGTGAAAGAAATTAACATGGACCGCAAAGAAATCGTCACAAAGGTCATGAATACAGGCACGCTCAAAAACAAAAAAGGTGTAAACGTACCAGGTGTAAGTGTGAACCTGCCAGGTATTACAGAAAAGGATGCCAATGATATTCTGTTCGGAGTTGAACAAGGCGTCGATTTCATCGCAGCTTCTTTTGTGAGACGAGCTTCTGATGTTCTTGAAATTCGTGAGCTTCTTGAAAAGAATAACGCAGCTGACATTCAAATCATTCCTAAGATTGAAAACCAAGAGGGTGTTGATAACATCGATGAAATCCTTGAGGTATCAGACGGTTTGATGGTTGCACGTGGAGATCTTGGTGTAGAGATCCCGGCAGAAGAAGTACCACTTGTTCAAAAAATGCTGATCAAAAAATGCAATCGCTTAGGCAAACCAGTCATCACAGCGACCCAAATGCTTGATAGCATGCAGCGTAATCCTCGTCCAACTCGTGCGGAAGCAAGTGACGTGGCAAATGCCATTTTTGATGGCACAGATGCGATTATGCTTTCTGGTGAAACAGCAGCAGGAACATATCCAGTAGAAGCTGTACAAACGATGCATAACATTGCATCACGTTCAGAAGATGCACTCAACTATAAAGCCATTCTTTCTCGCAGAAGCGAAGAAGTAGATGTCAGCATTACAGATGCCATCGGTCAATCTGTTGCACATACAGCGATGAAGCTTGACGTTGCAGCGATTGTGACACCTACGGAAAGCGGTCATACAGCGAGAATGATTTCAAAATATAGACCAAAAGCACCAATCGTAGCAGTTACAGCAAACGAATCAGTTGCGAGAAAGCTATCTCTTGTATTCGGTGTATTTGCAAAGAGCGGCTCAAAAACGACGTCTACTGATGAAATGCTTGAGAATGCAGTCGAGAAATCGATTGAAACAGGCTACGTGAGACATGGCGATTTAATCGTTATTACAGCTGGTGTGCCAGTTGGTGAAACAGGTACAACAAACTTAATGAAAGTTTATGTTGTCGGTGACATCATTGCGAAAGGTCAAGGAATTGGCCGTAAATCTGCATTTGGACCGGTTGTCATTGCGCAAAGCGGAAAAGAAGCAGAGGAAAAAATGTATGATGGTGCAATTCTTGTTGCAAACTGTACAGACCGTGATATGATGGGTGCTTTAGAAAAAGCATCTGCCCTGATCACTGAAGAAGGCGGACTAACAAGCCATGCAGCAGTCGTTGGACTTAGCCTTGGCATTCCAGTGATTGTAGGTCTTGATGGTGCAACAACACTGCTAAAAGAAGGCGAAGAGATTACAGTAGATCCGGCACGCGGAGCGATCTACAAAGGCCGTGCAAGCGTCCTTTAATTGATACACACGAGGGGAGTTGTCTGACTCCTCTCTTTTTTTATGTTACACTAAAAAAGTAAAACAGCTTTCGGGTGAAAGATACCCCATGAGGTGATATGGCTTGAAAAAATATTTGCTACTATTATTGATTCTGTTCCCTGCCGTGGAAATCAGTTTATTTTTAATATCAAGTAAAATCATTGGCATTTTGCCAACGATGCTGATGATCGTACTCACGAGTGCATTAGGTGCTTATTTTGCAAGAAAACAAGGAATCGAAGCTTTTCAAAAAGTGCAAAGAGATTTACAATATGGCAAAATGCCAGGGGTAGCGATTGTCGATGGTTTTTGCATTCTAATCGGCGGTCTGCTGCTACTCATTCCCGGCTTCTTATCAGATATCATCGGTGCGCTGCTGCTCATTCCGATGACGAGAAAGCAAATCAAGCCGCTTTTTGAACGCTGGCTCAGAAACATGTCTAATCGCAGTCGCTATACAATTATTCGCTAAAGAGACCTTGAGCTGAAGGTCTCTTTTACTTTTGCATGCCGTACCGAATGTACTGATAGATATCCCTGAAAACACCTGCATTACGAAATGCTTGCCACACGACAAGGGAAGCAGGGCCAATGACGAGTCCGAGGAAACCCAACCATTTTAACCCGACAAATAGCGCCACAAGCGTGGCTAAAGGATTAAGCCCAATGGATTTGCTTAAGACTTTTGGCTCTGATATTTGTCTTTGAATGAGCACGACAATATACAAAATGCCGAGCCCGATGGCGAGTGAAAGGTTTCCTGTCATGGCGGAGTAAATGATCCACGGCAGAAAAACGGTGCCGCTCCCGATATAAGGAAGTAAATCGACAAACCCAATACATAAAGCAATGACAAGGGCGTGCTCGACTTTTAAGATGATCAGTCCAATGATGACAAGGCCGATGGTCATCGCAACAAGCAAAAGCTGCGCCTTCATAAAACCGGTAATGGCTTTTTTGATTTCAGATAAAATGGCTCGTGTATGCTGCATCCATTTTGCGGGAAAGATACGAGAACCATATTTTTTTAATGTAAACCAATCTTTCGTGATAAAAAAAGTCGCCAATGCAGAAAACAAAAGGGTTGCGGCTGCATCAGGCAAAAGACCTAAAAAAGCCGGGATGAGCTCGAGTGTTTTTGAAAGAAAAGTCCCTATTTTTGCGGCAGCTTCATCGCCTAGCGCTTGGATTTGTCCCAAAATCGATTCCTTTTGACCAGCTTGCAGTGTATTAAATTGGGCGGTTACATCATGGTACAAAGGCAGGATCTTATCTGTAAAAAACTGTTCCACAATCCCAATCATGCGATCAAGGTGACCAGGCAGAACCTTTGCCAAATAAGCACTTCCTGAAATGATTTCTGCTACTAAGAGTGTGATGAAACCGGCTGCTACTACTAAAAAGAGCAGTAGTACAATGACGACAACAAATCCTCTCGGCATTCCGGTGATCTCTTCTATTTTGCATACAGCAGGGTGAATCAGGCAGGATACAATAAGTGCAATCCAAAAAGGATATAAAAAAGAAAAAGACTGATATAAAAAGACAACCGCAAAAACAGCAATGCTGATCATCATCAAACTTCGTAGAAAAATGGCCATATAGGTGTGATTCACACAATCCCCTCCAAAAAACAAGCATGTCCGATACTTCATTTTATTCAAAAAGATTAGTAATATGAAAAGGTCGCAATAAAAAGAAAGGAAGGGGCGGCGTATGTTTACTCAAGCAAATTTATTTTTGGTTCTTTTACTCGTTATTGCACTTATTGCAAAAAACAATTCATTAATTTTAGCGGTTTCTGTGCTCATTGGGATTAAGCTGATTGGTTTGGATCAAAAATTTTTCCCAGTTCTTCAATCGAAGGGCATCAATTGGGGCGTCACCGTCATTACAATTGCTGTGCTTGTTCCTATTGCAACAGGTGACATTGGATTTAAGCAGCTTGGAGAAGCCATGAAATCTTCTTATGCTTGGATTGCACTTGGAGCGGGTATATTAGTAGCATTAATCGCAAAAAATGGTATTGTGCTACTCGAAAATGATCCGCATATCACAGCAGCGCTTGTGTTCGGGACGATTTTGGCAGTCAGCTTATTTAAAGGGGTAGCTGTCGGTCCGCTGATCGGAGCAGGAATTGCTTATTTGGCGATGCAGGCTGTGAAATTTTTCAGCGGTTGAAAAGAGAGTGGTTCATGCCACTTTCTTTTTTATTTTTTTCTTGCGTGAGCTTTTGCAAAAAAACATAATTAAATATAATAAAAGAAGCAAAATCCCTTTATTCCATGCCTGATATGGAAGACTGGAAAAAAAAATATCAAAAAAAATTATAGTTAAACATTTAACAAATGTCTGATTATTGTTTATAATGGGAATAGGCTTAATTTTGAACTCATTGATCACACAAGAGATATGAGGCTAAAAGCGCTCTAACCGTATAGGTAAATGTAAGCATTTTCTTTTTTGAACGTGCCGACTTATTCGGATTGGATAGCGCTTTCAAAAAGCGAGAATTCTGCAACGAAGGGGAATCTTTTTAAAAAGGGGAGATTGAACATGACAGCAACAAGAGGTCTTGAAGGTATCGTGGCAACAACTTCATCCGTAAGCTCAATTATTGATGATACTCTTACTTATGTAGGGTACAATATCGATGATTTAACTGAAAAAGCTACATTCGAAGAAATTGTCTACCTGTTATGGCACTTAAAGCTGCCGAATGAGCAAGAGCTGAGTGAGTTAAAACAGCAGCTCAACGAAAATGCTCACATTCCGCAAGAAATCATTGAGCACTTTAAATCGTATTCGCTGGATGGGGTTCATCCAATGTCTGCGATTCGTACAGCGGTATCCTTACTAGGATTACTTGATGACGAATCAGAGATTATGGACAAAGAAGCAAATTACAGAAAAGCCATTCGCTTACAGGCGAAAATTTCTGGACTAGTCGCTGCGTTTTCACGCATTCGTAAGGGACTTGAGCCTGTACAGCCAAAAGAAGAATACAGCTATGCTGCGAACTTCTTGTATATGCTAAATGGCGAAGAGCCGTCACCAGTAGAAATTGAGGCAATTGATAAGGCACTCATTCTACATGCTGATCATGAATTAAACGCATCGACATTTACAGCGCGTGTATGTGTTGCTACACTATCAGATATCTACTCTGGTGTAACAGCGGCTATCGGTGCGCTGAAAGGACCACTTCATGGCGGAGCCAACGAAGGCGTGATGAAGATGCTTTCAGAAATTGGCGAAGTTGAAAACGTAGATTCCTATATTCATGGTAAGCTAGAGAAGAAAGAAAAAATTATGGGCTTTGGCCACCGCGTATACCGTCAAGGTGACCCGCGTGCAAAGCATCTAAAAGAAATGAGCCAGCGTTTAACAAACCTGACTGGCGAGCCGAAATGGTATGAAATGTCTGTTCGCGCAGAGGAAATCGTGACATCAGAGAAGAATCTTCCACCAAATGTTGATTTTTATTCTGCATCTGTATATCACAGTCTTGGGATTGATCATGACTTGTTTACACCAATTTTCGTGATCAGCCGATTCTCTGGATGGATTGCTCACATTTTAGAGCAGTATGACAACAATCGTCTCATCCGTCCAAGAGCTGACTACATTGGACCTGATCTTCAAACGTTTGTTCCGATCAGTGAAAGAGACTAATGTTTATAGAATAAGCGGGGGCTGATCCTCACGAAGGCCAATCAGCCTCTAGATCAACAAAAAACGAATCACGTGAAAAACTTCTTCGCTTGCAGACATCAAGCCAAGAAGTTTCAAATATTCACTACATAACCTGGGAGGTAATATCATTGTCACAAGGCGAAAAAATTACAGTTACTGGCGGCGTATTGAATGTACCAAATAATCCAATCATCCCGTTTATCGAAGGGGACGGAATCGGTCCTGACATTTGGAAAGCAGCATCAAGAGTACTTGAAGCCGCTGTAGAAAAAGCATATAAAGGTGAAAAGCAAATCACTTGGAAAGAAGTATATGCCGGTGAGAAAGCTTACAATAAAACTGGAGAATGGCTTCCTGAGCAAACACTTGAAGACATTCGTGAATACTTAATCGCAATCAAAGGACCACTGACAACACCAATCGGCGGAGGAATCCGTTCATTAAACGTGGCACTTAGACAAGAGCTTGATCTATTCACATGCTTACGTCCAGTTCGCTGGTTCAAAGGCGTACCGTCTCCTGTGAAACGTCCAGAAGACACAGATATGGTCATCTTCCGTGAGAATACAGAAGATATCTATGCTGGTATCGAGTATGCACAAGGATCAGACGAAGTGAAGAAGTTAATTGACTTCTTGAAAAACGAATTAGGTGTAAACAAAATCCGTTTCCCAGAAACATCAGGTATCGGAATCAAGCCAGTTTCTGAAGAAGGAACTTCTCGCCTTGTCAGAGCGGCTATCCAATATGCAATCGACCAAGGCCGTAAGTCTGTGACACTTGTTCACAAAGGAAACATCATGAAATTCACAGAAGGTGCCTTCAAAAACTGGGGCTACGAAGTGGCTGAAAAAGAGTTTGGCGACAAGGTCTTTACATGGGCACAATATGATCGTATTGTAGAACAAGATGGAAAAGATGCGGCAAATAAAGCGCAAAGTGAAGCAGAAGCTGCTGGCAAAATTATTGTCAAAGACAGCATTGCAGATATTTTCCTTCAACAAATCCTAACTCGTCCAGCTGAGTTCGATGTTGTGGCAACAATGAACTTAAACGGAGATTACATCTCTGATGCTCTTGCAGCACAAGTAGGTGGAATTGGTATCGCACCAGGTGCGAACATCAACTACGAAACAGGACACGCTATTTTTGAAGCGACTCACGGAACAGCACCAAAATATGCTGGTCTTGATAAAGTGAACCCATCTTCTGTTCTTCTATCAGGCGTGCTTTTACTTGAGCACCTTGGCTGGCAGGAAGCAGCTGATCTAGTGATTCAATCTGTTGAAAATACAATTGCATCAAAAGTCGTCACTTACGATTTTGCTAGATTAATGGATGGCGCAACAGAAGTGAAATGTTCTGAGTTTGCTGACGAGCTCATCAAAAACTTGTCTTGATTCTTAAACTTTAAAGTTAAAGGGGAAAAAGGAAATGGCAAACAAGCGTAAAAAAGTATCTGTTATCGGAGCAGGCTTTACTGGAGCAACTACAGCATTTCTAACGGCTCAAAAAGAATTAGCGGACGTCGTATTAGTCGATATCCCGCAGCTTGAGAACCCAACAAAAGGGAAAGCACTTGATATGCTGGAAGCAAGTCCTGTTCAAGGCTTCGATGCAAACATTACAGGAACTTCTAACTACGAAGATACAGCCGGTTCTGATGTCGTGGTCATTACGGCGGGAATTGCAAGAAAGCCGGGAATGAGCCGTGACGATCTCGTGTCAACAAATGAAAAAATCATGCGCAGTGTGACACGCGAAATCGTTAAATATTCTCCAGAAACAATCATTGTTGTATTAACAAACCCTGTTGATGCAATGACGTATGCAGTTTATAAAGAATCAGGATTACCAAAAGAAAAAGTCATTGGACAATCGGGCATTCTTGATACAGCACGTTTCCGTACGTTCGTTGCTCAAGAATTAAACCTATCTGTTAAAGACGTGACGGGCTTTGTGCTTGGTGGACATGGCGATGACATGGTTCCTCTTGTTCGTTACTCTTATGCAGGCGGTATCCCGCTTGAAACATTGATTCCTAAAGAGCGAATTGATGCAATTGTTGAAAGAACAAGAAAAGGCGGCGGCGAAATCGTGAACCTATTAGGTAACGGTAGTGCATATTATGCTCCTGCTGCTTCACTAGTTGAAATGGTTGAGGCGATCCTTAAAGATCAGCGCCGCGTCATGCCGACGATTGCTTACCTTGAAGGTGAATATGGCTACGAAGGCATTTACCTAGGTGTACCAACAATCGTAGGTGGAAACGGCCTTGAGCAGATCATCGAGCTTGAGCTGACAGAAGAAGAAAGAAGTCAGCTTGACCGTTCTGTTGAATCTGTTAAGAATGTCATGAAAGTATTGTCTTAATATGAATAAAAAAGAAGGCTTCTCTGATGAGGAGTCTTCTTTTTGTTTACAAAACAAATCTTGTCGAAATTTTAAATTGTTCTCTTGTTAAGCTTTCGTTAAAATGAAAGAGAAAGCATGACTTCTCGCTTTTCACATAAGATACAAAAAAACGGATGCAGGGGAAATCACTAATTGGAGGCACAACATGAATAAAAAAATATTAGTTGTGGATGATGAAGAATCGATTGTAACACTTCTAAGCTATAACCTCGAAAGAGCGGGCTATGATGTCGTCACAGCAAGAGACGGGGAAGAAGCACTTGAAAAAGCAGCAAGTGAACAGCCTGATCTCATTGTATTAGATTTAATGCTTCCGAAGATGGACGGCATTGAAGTGTGCAAACAACTGAGAATTCAAAAAATGATGTTCCCTATTTTAATGCTGACAGCAAAGGACGATGAATTTGATAAGGTGCTAGGTCTTGAGCTTGGGGCCGATGATTACATGACAAAGCCGTTCAGTCCTAGAGAAGTGGGTGCTCGGGTAAAAGCCATCTTGAGAAGAGCACAGCAATCTCAGCCTATCCCCACGCAAGAGGAGAAGGAAGAGATCATTGCAGATCAAATCAAAATTGGTGAACTGCGTATTTTACCAGAACACTACGAAGTCTATTTCCAGGAAGAACGTCTAGAGCTAACGCCAAAAGAATTTGAACTGCTGCTTTATTTGGCGAAGCATAAAGGACGTGTCCTCACGCGTGATTTATTGCTAAGTGCCGTTTGGAATTATGACTTTGCAGGTGACACTCGTATTGTGGATGTCCATATTAGTCACTTGCGGGACAAAATTGAAAAGAACACAAAAAAACCAACATACATTAAAACGATTCGCGGCTTAGGCTACAAATTGGAGGAGCCAAAGTCAAATGAGTAAAATTAGAACCCGTCTGTTTTCGGGACTCATTTTTCTCCTTTTTATTGTGTTTGTGGCACTTGGTCTTTTCCTAGATCACATGTTCCATGTTTTCTATGAAACAAAATTAACGGAACGAATGGAAAAGGAATCGAGCTTTCTCCTGTCTTCTATGAATGGTGATGATTTAAAGGCGAAGCAAAACAAAGAGGTCCTCAATCAGGCAAAGCAGCATTTTGATATGAATGCGTCGATTGTGGATTTAAAGGGGAAGATCATACATACAACGGGTCAAGCAGAACAAAAGGCCGTCATTCAAAACACACTAAACAATGAACGTCTCCAAACAAAAGGGGTCGTTATTGACGATGAGAAGGATGCGCTTTTCCATTATGCTGTCCCGATCTTAAAACAAAACGAACCGGCGGGTTATTTATTTCTCCATGCGTCATACGAGCCTTTAAATGAAATTGACGGCCAGCTTTGGCTTGCCCTAGCCTTTTGTCTTGGCTCGGCGATTATCATTATCGTTTTCTTTGGGTACCGCATGTCGATGAAATATGTGAAACCAATTGATTATGCGACAAAGGTAGCTAAACAGCTAGAACGCGGGAACTATGATACGAATAATTATGAAGAGCTGATGATTGAAACAAGTGAACTGAATACTTCCATGAAGCGTTTGGCAGAAAGTCTTCAAGAAATGACAAGTGCTGGTGAAATGCAGAGAGACCGGCTGCAAACGGTCATTGAAAATATTGGAGCGGGGATTATATTGATTGATAAGATGGGGTATATCCACCTCGTCAATCGAACCTTCCGCAAGCAGTTTAAGGTGCAAAAGCACATTTACATGCACAAGCTTTATCATGAAGCGTTTACCCATGAAGAGATTATCGAATTAATTGACGAAATTTTCATGACAGAAACGAAGGTGCGGAAGTTTTTACGTCTAGCCGTTGACATTGAACGACGCTACTTCCAAGTGGATGGTGTACCCATTTTAAGTACAGACGATGAATGGAAAGGAATTGTCCTCGTGTTTCATGACGTGACAGAAACGAAGCAGCTGGAGCAGATGCGAAAAGACTTTGTTGCCAATGTGTCTCATGAGTTAAAAACACCGATTACGTCGATTAAAGGATTTTCTGAAACCCTTCTTGATGGCGCGATTGATGACAAAGAAGCACTGACAGAATTCCTTTCTATCATTTTAAAAGAGAGTGTCCGTCTAGAAACATTGATTCAAGACTTACTTGATCTTTCTAAAATTGAGCAGCAGCAATTCAAGCTGAATATTCAAGAAGCCAATGCGACAGAAATCATCCAAGAGATTCAAGTGCTGTTAAAACAAAAGGCTACAGAAAAAGGCATTCAATTACACGTGCGTGTCCCGAAAGAACCGGTCTATGTCATGGCAGACCCGCTAAGGTTAAAGCAAATCTTCCTCAATCTCGTTAATAATGCCCTGACCTATACACCAGAGGGAGGAAGTGTCACCATCTCAGCAAGACCGAGAAAAGGTGCCTATGAATTTGATGTAGCAGATACAGGGATCGGTATGAAGAAAAGTGAGATTCCAAGAATATTTGAGAGATTTTATCGAATTGATAAAGATAGAAGCAGGAATTCAGGCGGTACAGGTCTTGGCCTTGCCATTGTCAAACACCTTGTGGAAGCGCATGAAGGAACAATTTCTGTCCGCAGCAAACAAGGTAAAGGAACGACTTTTACAGTGAGCCTGAAATCGACATAGAGAAAAAAGGAAAGTCACGTTAAAATTTACATGATCTTTACAATGAATTCATGTTTTGTTAAACATTCATTGATAGGATGAATAGGAACCCCTTCATCCAAGGAGCCAATTTTGGAAGGACGAAAACACTTGTTGTTTTCGTCCCTTTTTTATGCAGGCTCGACTATTTTCTTTTCAAAATAAACTTTGATAAAATGAAGATACAATGTGTGAAAGAGACGGCTGAAATGCTCAGCCGATGGAGGATTAAAACATGACAGACAAAAAGAAATTAGTGTTAGTGGATGGAAACAGCCTCGCATATCGAGCCTTTTTTGCTTTGCCGCTATTATCAAATGATAAAGGCGTACATACAAATGCTATTTATGGCTTTGCGATGATTTTAATGAAAATGCTGGAGGACGAGAAGCCAACCCATATGCTCGTCGCATTTGATGCGGGAAAAACAACCTTCCGCCACGAGACATTTAAAGAATATAAAGGCGGAAGACAAAAAACCCCGCCAGAGCTATCAGAACAAATGCCATTCATCCGTGAACTATTAGATGCCTATCAGGTGAAAAGGTACGAGCTTCCTCAATATGAGGCAGATGATATTATCGGTACGTTGGCTGTCGAGGCAGAAAAAAACGGCTTTGAAGTCAAAATCTTCTCAGGAGATAAAGACTTAACACAGCTCTCAACAGATCATACGACAGTCGCTATTACGAAAAAAGGCATCACAGAAGTAGAATACTACACACCTGCTCATATTGAAGAGAAATATGGCCTGCGACCAGATCAAATCATTGATATGAAAGGGCTGATGGGAGATTCCTCAGATAATATCCCAGGCGTCCCAGGTGTAGGTGAAAAAACAGCCATTAAATTGTTAAAGCAGTTTGAAACAGTTGAGAACCTGCTTGAACATATTGATGAAGTGAGCGGGAAAAAGCTCAAAGAAAAGCTTGAAGAATATAAAGAACAAGCAGTCATGAGTAAAGAGCTGGCGACCATTCTCGTAGAAGCACCTATTGATGTGTCGAGCAAAGATCTTGCCTACGAAGGTCCACACATGGATCAAGTGATCTCTCTTTATAAAGAACTAGGCTTTCAAACCCTGCTAGAGCGTCTAGGAGAAGCACCAGAAACAGATGAACAGGTTGAAGTAGACGCATTAGAAGTGAAAAAAATGACAGCTGCAGGAGGCGACATGCTGACAGATCATGCAGCCCTTGTGGTAGAACAGCTTGGAGATAATTATCACGAAGCAGATTTGATCGGTTTTGCGATCCATAATGAAAATGGTGCGTTCTTTATGACGAAAGAAGATGCGCTTCAATCAGATGCATTTAAAGAATGGGTACAGGATGAAACGAAGAAAAAATGGGTCTTTGATTCAAAAAGAGCAGTTGTCGCTCTCAGATGGCATGATGTGGACCTAAAAGGTGTCGACAATGATGTTCTGCTCGCTTCCTACGTCGTCAACCCGCAGAAATCATACGAAGACGTCGCAAGTGTAGCGAAGGAATATGGTCTGAATATCGCTCTTTCTGATGAAAAAGTATACGGAAAAGGAGCAAAACAGGCGATTCCACCTGAAGATGAACTGAAAGGACATCTCGGACGAAAAGCAGCGGCGATCTCAGCCTTGCATGATTTAACACTAGAAGCATTAGAAAAAAATGATCAGCATGAACTATATGAAGATTTAGAGCTGCCGCTAGCACTCATCTTAGGCGAAATGGAATCTCTTGGAGTAAAGGTAGATATAAAGCGCCTAGAGAAAATGGGTGAAGAATTAACGAAAAAGCTCAAAGAATATGAAGAAACCATTCACCGCTTAGCAGGAGAAACGTTTAACATCAATTCTCCTAAACAGCTTGGTGTCATCCTTTTTGAAAAATTGGGTCTCCCGATTATCAAGAAGACAAAAACAGGCTATTCAACGTCTGCAGATGTGCTCGAAAAGCTTGAAGATAAGCATGAAATCATTCGATCCATTCTGCACTACAGACAAATTGGAAAGCTGCAATCGACCTATGTAGAAGGGTTAATGAAAGTAACGCGCAAGGATACCCATAAAGTGCATACAAGATTTAATCAAGCACTCACCCAAACAGGAAGATTAAGCTCAACAGATCCAAACCTTCAAAACATCCCGATTCGTTTAGAAGAAGGACGGAAGATTCGTCAAGCATTCGTTCCTTCAAAAGAAGGCTGGCTCATGTTTGCAGCTGACTATTCACAAATCGAGCTGCGTGTACTCGCTCATATTTCACAAGATGAGAATTTGATCGAAGCATTTACGAGGGACATGGACATTCACACGAAAACAGCGATGGATGTGTTCCATGTCTCAGAAGAAGAAGTGACTTCCGCTATGAGAAGACAAGCCAAGGCGGTAAATTTCGGTATTGTATACGGAATCAGCGACTATGGACTTTCTCAAAACCTTGGGATCACAAGAAAAGAAGCCGCCGCATTTATCGAGCGCTATTTAACAAGCTTTAAAGGCGTGAAAACCTATATGGAAGAAATCGTTCAGGAAGCGAAACAAAAAGGCTACGTCACGACGCTTCTTAAACGCAGACGGTATATCCCAGATATCACAAGCCGAAATTTTAATATCAAAAGCTTTGCAGAACGAACAGCCATGAACACACCGATCCAAGGCAGCGCAGCCGATATTATTAAAAAAGCGATGATTGATATGGCGCGAAGGCTCAAAGAAGAAAACCTGCAGACAAATCTTTTATTACAGGTGCACGATGAATTGATCTTTGAAGCGCCGAAAGAAGAAATCGCCATTCTTGAAAAGATTGTTCCTGAAGTCATGGAAAATGCACTTCAGCTTGATGTGCCGCTAAAAGTTGATTTTGCTTCAGGTCCATCTTGGTACGATGCGAAATAAATAATAGAGAGAAAAAGGAGCGAGGAGCATGCCGGAATTACCAGAAGTTGAAACCGTCCGGCGCACTCTCAAGCGGTTAGTCGAAGGAAAGACGATTGAAACGGTCGATATCAAATGGCCAAACATCATCAAACGTCCTGGGGAGCCGGAAGAGTTCGCAAGAAGATTGGTTGGAGAAACCATACAAACCATTGAAAGAAGAGGAAAGTTCCTCCTCTTTCATTTAGACCATTATGTGATGGTCTCCCATTTAAGGATGGAAGGGAAATATCGTGTACATGAAGCGCATGAGCCTTATGATAAACACGTACACGTCGTCTTTACGTTTACAGATGGGACGGAGCTTCGGTACCATGATGTGCGTAAATTTGGCACGATGCATTTATTTCAGCCGGGTGAAGAGGAAAGGGAACTCCCGCTATCACAGCTGGGATATGAACCATTCGATGAACAGTTTACTCCTGAGTATTTATGGGAGCAATTGAAAAAAACAACTCGCGTGGTCAAAACAGCACTGCTTGATCAAAAGATTGTCGTAGGACTTGGTAACATTTACGTAGATGAGGTCCTGTTTAAATCAGGGATTCATCCAGAAACGAAAGCGAATCAGCTCAGCCTGGAATCTTGCAAAGTGCTTCACAAACAGATCATCGATACGCTTCAGGTGGCGGTAGATGCGGGAGGAAGTACAATTCGTTCTTATATCAACTCACAAGGAGATATTGGCACATTTCAATTGCAGCTTCTTGTATATGACCGGCGGGGAGAGCCTTGCCAAACATGCGGAAGCATCATTGAGAAAACAGTAGTCGGAGGGCGCGGTACACACTTTTGTGTGACCTGCCAAAAACGTCCTCAATAAAGCTTAGCCATGAGCATGCTTCCTTTTTGCGATGCATACGATAAAAAACATTCATTTTTCAGCAAGGTGTAGACTGACACACAGCCCACCTGCTCTTCATATAGTGAAGAAGAGTCTAAGAACGCCTAGAGACTCTTGATCATCGTTGCATGAACAGAAAGGAAGAGTTCAGGTATGATTTCGATTTCGCTCCTGTTTTTAGCTATTGCAGTCAGCATCGACAGCTTTTCTGTAGGCTTTACGTATGGTCTCCGCAAAATGAGAATCCCATTTAAAGCCATCGTCATTATTGCATGCTGCTCAGGGATTGTGCTGCTCATTTCTATGCTGATTGGCAGCTTGCTGATGACATTTCTCCCTGTCTCAGTGACCGATAAACTTGGGGGAGGCATCTTAATTGCCATTGGCCTTTGGGTCCTGTATCAATTTTACAAACCAGCGAAAGAGCGTGATTTGCTTCTTCATGAAAAGACATTGCTTAATGTGGAAGTGAAATCACTTGGGCTTGTCATTCACATTTTAAGAAAGCCGACAAGTGCAGATATAGACCGATCTGGGACGATTAATGGAATAGAAGCGGTACTTCTTGGAATTGCTTTATCCATTGATGCATTTGGCGCAGGGATTGGCGCAGCGATACTAGGCTTTTCTCCAATTGTCATGAGTATCACGGTCGCAGTGATGAGCTCACTTTTTGTCTGTATCGGTCTGCGTGCCGGTCATTACTTGGCAAATTGGCGCTGGATCGATAAACTCGCATGCTTACCAGGGCTTCTGCTCATATTAATTGGGGTTTGGAAGCTGTAAAAGGAGGAAATCAATTGACGCTTGTCATTGGATTAACCGGCGGGATTGCTAGCGGAAAAAGCACAGTCTCGCAGATGATAAAAGAGCAGGGCATCCGGGTTGTGGACGCAGATGTGATTGCAAAAGAAGCGGTCGCCAAAGGAACACCCGCCCTTCATCATATCGTTCAAACCTTTGGTGAGGGTGTCCTCCTGCCAAATGGAGAGCTAGACCGGCAGCAGCTGGGAGCCATTATTTTTTCTAATGAAGAGAAAAGAAAGCAGCTAAATGCGATCGTTCACCCAGAAGTGCGAAAGGAAATGCTCAGGCAGCGAGATGAAGGAATCGACAGCCGAGAAACATTCGTTGTCCTGGATATCCCGCTTTTATTTGAGAGTCAGCTGGAAAGTCTCGTCGATCGCATTATTGTGGTGTATACAACACCAGAATTACAGCTATCACGACTCATGAATCGAAACGACCTTAGCGCGGAAGAAGCGCTGAATCGGATTCACTCTCAGCAGCCTCTTGAAGAAAAATGTAAGAAAGCAGACCGGGTGATAGAAAATACACAAGATCTTGCTTTTATTAGAAAGCAATTGCAGAACATATTAAATGAATGGGAACATACTGATAAGTAAGAGTACATACACGTACTCTTCTTTTTTTATGCTTTTATATTTCTCATGAAAAGAACAGCCCTTTTTAGAAAATATACGTTTATATACTGGCAATTACAATCTAATGTGATATACTAATTTCATAAATAAATTTATTGAGTATAACACATAATAGAGGAGTGACCTGTTCATGAAGGTAAAAGCAGCGATCAATGGGTTTGGCAGAATTGGACGCATGGTCTTCAGAAAAGCAATGCTTGATGATCAAATTCAAATTGTAGCGGTGAACGCAAGCTATCCTGCCGAAACGCTAGCACATTTAATTAAATATGATACAAATCATGGACGTTACGAATGCGATGTGACAGCAGAAGATGACGCACTGATTGTAAATGGGAAAAGAGTGCTTTTGCTCAATAACAGAGACCCAAAGCAGCTTCCGTGGGGAGAGCTTGGGATTGATATCGTCATAGAAGCAACCGGAAAATTTAATTCAAAAGATCAAGCGATGGGCCATATAGATGCCGGAGCGAAAAAGGTCGTACTTACAGCTCCAGGTAAAAATGAAGACATTACAATTGTGATGGGTGTCAATGAGGATGATCTTGATCCTGAAAAGCACGTCGTTATTTCAAACGCATCTTGTACAACAAACTGTTTAGCACCAGTTGTCAAATTGTTAGATGATGAATTCGGTATCGACAACGGTTTAATGACAACGGTTCATGCGTATACAAATGATCAAAAAAATATCGATAACCCGCATAAGGATTTGCGCCGGGCAAGAGCATGTGCCCAGTCCATTATTCCAACGACGACGGGTGCCGCTAAAGCGCTTTCTTTAGTGCTACCGCACATGAAAGGGAAATTGCATGGACTTGCACTTCGCGTGCCAGTTTCCAATGTATCGATGGTTGATCTTGTTGTCGACTTGAAAAAAGATGTCACAGCAGAAGAAGTCAATGCAGCCTTCTCAAATGCATCAAAAACTTCTCTTTCCGGTATTTTAGATTACACGGATGAGCCGCTTGTTTCTACAGACTTTAATACGAACCCTTATTCAGCTGTCGTAGATGGACTGACAACGATGGTGATGGGGGATAGAAAAGTAAAAGTTCTTGCATGGTATGACAATGAATGGGGTTATTCATGCAGAGTGGTGGATCTTGTGAAGTTTGTCGGATCGCAGATGAAAGAGCTTTCTGCTGTTTGAAATGAAGAAGACGAACGTCCCTTTTCAAGGAATGAGAGAAAATCCCATTGAAAACACAGCTTGCAAAATGGGTCTAAACAAAGTATACTATTTTTCGTGAACTTCTTGTTCGCAGACTCATTCGGGTATACTTAAAGGGTTAGGACCTCTTTGGACTAACTTTCCCCCGTGGTATATGTCCGGTCCGGCTGCTTAGAACTTCACTCTTTCATTCTTGTTTAAGGGGGGTCCATGATGGAAACAATCGGACGTCACGTTATCTCCGAGCTATGGGGATGCGACTGTGATAAACTGAACGACATGGATTTTATTGAAAAAACGTTTGTAAATGCAGCTTTGAAATCAGGAGCTGAAGTAAGAGAGGTTGCTTTTCACAAATTTGCACCTCAAGGAGTAAGTGGAGTTGTCATTATTTCTGAATCTCATCTGACAATTCACAGCTTTCCTGAACATGGTTATGCGAGCATAGATGTTTATACTTGCGGCGACCTAGATCCGAATATCGCAGCAGATCATATCGGAGATGAATTAGGTGCTGAAACAAGAGAAAACATTGAAATTCCTCGAGGCATGGGACCTGTACAAGTGAAACAGGCGCAAGCCAAAGCACTATAAACATAAAAAAAGATCGCAATGGGAGCTGGCCAAAAGCATTGAAATGCCTTTGTGTTATGCTCCTTTTTATATTTGTTTGATAGAGAAAATCCAACATTCCCCAACTCGCCTATACTTTTGTTCTAGGAAAACAAAGGTTTTTTTTATAAAATAAAGAAGAGGCATTATGGCAAAGGGGATACGTAGATGATTTTAGGACAAAAGTTCAAACGGTTCATGTCAAACCATACAGAAACATCTGACGAGCATCCAGTGTCAGAACTGAAAAGCCATTACTACAAATCGACGAATGCGCAAGTTTTTCAAGCGGTGGAAGCCATGCTTTCTGGGCACGCTTCCTATCAAGTAACATCTGTTTCAGCAGAACGAGGTGAAATCAGCGCAAACATCAGTATGCCGAAAAAAGCCTTTCTCGTAGCGACTGTCATTTCAATTCGTCCTTTTGAAACAGCTGTCGATTTTAATGTGACAACAGAAACAGCCTTGCCAACAGATTTTGGCTATAGTGAGAAAACGGTTTTTTCCCTTTATGATGAACTAGACAAACAACTTCCAAGAATAGATCGGAGCTGATGAAATGAAATGTCCCACATGTCAGCACCTTGGCACAAGGGTGCTTGATTCAAGACCAGTAGATGAAGGGAAATCCATCCGTCGTAGAAGAGAGTGCGAAAGCTGCCAATATCGCTTTACGACGTTTGAGAAATTAGAAGAATTACCACTGATTGTGGTGAAAAAAGAAGGAATTCGAGAAGAATTCAGCCGCGAAAAGATGCTGAGAGGACTCATAAAAGCATGTGAAAAGCGACCTGTTGCTTTAAAGCAGCTGGAGGATGTCTGCTTTAATATTGAAAAAGAACTGCGTAATCAAGGTATGTCAGAAGTGAAAAGTGAGCTTGTAGGTGAAATGGTGATGGACGAGCTGGCAAAAATTGATGAAGTGTCTTACGTCAGGTTTGCCTCCGTTTACCGGCAGTTTAAAGATATCAACGTCTTTATTGATGAATTAAAAGATTTATTAAAGAAAGAACGCTAAAAAAGAGCTGAAGATTCTTCATGCTCTTTTTCCTGCGTAAAGCGTAAAACGCAAAAAGGGTGTACAATAGAAACAATTGCAATTCATGGGGAGGATCAGCATATGACAGAGCATTGGAAGGAAGTGCTAGCCGTCGATCCGTATGTCGTCAAAAGCGCTTCATTGCTCGGTGACATCGATAGACAGCTCATCACTCTTTTATATCAGCCGCTTATAGGCATGTCCGCTTTCAGCTTATATATGACGCTGTGGGGAGAGCTGGAACAAAATCGTATGTGGGGGAAACCCGCACCTCATCGGCAGCTCATGGTCATGCTGCAAACGAATTTGAATGATATTTTTGAGGAACGTTTAAAGCTTGAAGCGATTGGTTTACTCCGCACATATGAACAGGAAACGGAAGAAGGCAGACTGTTTACATATGAGCTTGTGCCGCCGTTAAGACCAGATGAGTTTTTCCAAGATGGTATGCTGAATGTTCTGCTGTACCATCGTGTAGAGAAAGCGAAATATATGCAGCTTCGTGATTATTTCTCATATCCCGGTGTTCCGGCAGAGGCAAAGAACATCTCGCGGTCGTTTGAAGAAGTTTTTCACGTATTGCAGCCAGGTGAACGCAGGATGACAGAAGAAATCAATCAGGCGTCATCACTTGATCAGGGCTATGAATATGTGACCGTTGGATCGAGTCAGCCGGCTCCTCTCTCAGACGAATCCTTTGATTTCGATTTATTGTTAGCAGGCATGTCTGATATGATGATTCCAAGAAAGGCTTTGACAAAGCAGGTGAAAGAAACCATTAAGAAGTTAGCCGTTGTATACGGCATCACCCCGCTTCAAATGCAAAATATTGTAGCAGGCGCCTGTGGTTCGGATCAAATGATCTCAACAGAAGAGCTGAGAAAAGCGGCAAGAGACTGGTACCAAATTGAATACAGAGGCGAGCAGCCAAAACTCATTGATCAAAAACAGCCGAGACACTTGCGTCAAGATGCTTCAAAAGCGCCAGTGGCAGATACGCCGGATGCCAAATTGATTGAAAAGCTTGATCATATTTCGCCTAGGGAGCTGCTAAAAGATATGGCTGACGGCATTGAGCCAACATATGCCGACTTAAGAATTGTCGAAGATATTATGCTTGAGCAACAGCTAGAGCCAGGTGTCATGAACGTTTTGATCTACTATACATTACTGAAAACAGATATGAAGCTGTCGAAAACATATATGCAAAAAATCGCCGCTCATTGGGTGAGAAAGAAAATTAAAACCGTAGCGGCGGCCATGAAAATGGCCAAAGAAGAGAACAGGCAAATGACAGAGTGGGCGCAGCAGAAAAAGCAGCGTAGCACATACGGATCAGGGAAAGTTGTCCGTGAAGAGAAGCTTCCTGATTGGATGAAAGAAACCGAAACGAAAGAACAGCCTGCAAAAGAACAAACAGACAGCCTGTCGACAGAAGACCTCGAACGAGAAAAAGAAAAACTGTTAGATCAGTTTAAAAATATGAAAAAGTACAATGCACATTAAGATGAGGTGAGATGAGGATGAAACCGATCGGTCGTTCATTTGAACAGCTAAAAGGGCGCGTAGATTTTCGTGTGAGATACAATCAGATTAAAGAGAGTGTGTTATCTGATGAAGATGTAAAAGCCTTTTTACAGGAGCACCAAGAAGACATACACGAAGACATGATCAATCGCAGCTTGAACCGGCTTTTTGAATATGTGCAGCAGTCGAAGGGCTGTTCATATTGCTTAGATGAAGAGAACGTCAATGCGATTTTAGACGGTTATCACCCGAAGCTTGTGATCAAAGGTCAGAGTATTGATATTGAATATTCCCCTTGTCCAGTCAAGCTGCGGCTCGATAGACAGAAAAAACAGCAAGAGCTCATGAAAAGCATGTACATTCCGCAAAATGTTCTTCAAGCGACGTTCGCTGATTTGAACGTTGTGGGAAGACAGGAAGTCATTCAAAAAGTAGGGCAATTCCTGCAAAGCTATGATGAGACGGGCAAAGGGAAGGGCTTATATTTACACGGAAAGTTTGGAGTAGGAAAAACGTATATTCTGGCAGCCATTGCGCAGCAGTTAGCGGAGAAGGAATACCCATCTCTCCTTGTGTACGTGCCTGAATTTGTGAGAGAGCTAAAAAATTCGTTAGCCGATCATACACTAGAATCAAAACTGAACATGGTCAAATCCACCCCTATTTTAATGCTTGATGATATTGGGGCAGAGTCGATGACAAGCTGGGTTCGAGATGAACTACTCGGAACGATTTTACAATACCGTATGGCAGAGCAGCTGCCGACTTTCTTCTCTTCTAATTTCTCACCAAGTGAACTGAAGCATCACTTTACGTACTCACAGCGCGGGGAAAAAGAAGAGGTCAAAGCCGCTCGTTTAATGGAACGGATTCTCTATTTAGCAGAGGCAGTCTTGCTCGAAGGAGAAAACCGCCGTCATTTATAAAAGCGTCTATCACCTGAAGGAGGAGCAAATGAAATGAACAAAAGAAAATGGCTGCTTTTTCTCGTGATTGCAGGTCTCGCTGTTTTACTTTGGTGGCTGAACAAACAGCATCTTCAGCTGGCGCCAAAAGATGTGAAAAATTGGGTGCTTCAATTTGGGATGCTGGCACCCTTTGTTTTTCTTTTCTTATCTCTTTTTCGCCCGTTTGTTCTCGTCCCTATTACGGTTTTTTCGCTGGCAGCAGGTTTGGCATTTGGCAGTGTTCTTGGGACGATTTATGCCCTCGTTGGTGCTACCGCCGGAGCAACATGCTCCTTCCTGCTTGCCACAACCTTTCGTGCAAAAAAGAAGGAAACACAATCAAGCAGCCGGAAGCTGAAAGCGGTGACGTCCCGCATTCAGGAGCATGGGTTTCTTTACATTTTGTTATTGCGAATTGCCCCAATCCATTTTGACTTTGTCAGCTATGCGGCAGCAGCTTCACGTGCAAATTATCGTGCATTTACGGCAGCTACCTTTTTAGGCTTAATACCGGGTACAGTTGCATTAAATGTCCTTGGCTCAAGCTTTGTCAGTGGCAATTATGCCGCTTTAGCAATCGTTTGTTTGATTTATCTAATCTTTATCTCAGTTCCGCTCATTTTAAAAAGAAAGATGCCTGATTTATTTTAGGCGTCTATTTTTTATGTTCTCCCCATATATATGTAACAGATGTCGTTAGGGGGGACAAACATGCTTGAAATAATCTTTGAAGATGAATATGATACCGCCGCTTTTTTACATCTTGCTGAACACTTGGACAGTCGGCATCACATGTCAATTCAACAAGGGAAAGACCGGCTTCTCATAGAGGCGAAGGAATCAAAGGAAGGACTTGAGTCCATTGTGCGGCCATTACTGGTTCACTTTTTTTTGGAATGCAAAGAAAATGAGCGCATGCGCAGCATTCTTGAAAACACGTATCTATTTAAAGATCCTGAAGAGCAGCACCAAATTCTTTCAATTGCCCACAGCATCATGAACGGGGATTTAGATGATATTCCCGGCATTCATCAAGAACCGTCAAGAGAAGCCCTGTTAACAAAGGAGCTCGAGACGATTTCTTTACAGCATGGTATTTTTTCAATTGGTTCATTTATGACATTCAGACTGTCAGAGTATGACAGGAGGCTGAAGAACTATGTTGAAGTCTCCATTGAAGAATACAAAATGGAACAAGAATATCAAAACTTCATTCAATCGCTTCGAGACTATGTGATGGCAAAAGAACCGAAGCTCGAAAAAGTACATGTTGTGCATCAGGATCGCCTGATGATTTGGGAATTTCGGTACGCTTCTGAGCGTGATCAAAAACAATACATAGACAGACAGTTTGTAAGAGAGCATCCAATGTATATTGATTCGCAGCTGATTGCACCACTCGTATCCATAGCGCCCAAAAAGATTGACCTGTTTACAAATGATACAGGTCACTCGATGGTACAGACCATTCAAAATATTTTTCAAGAAAGGGTCGAGGTATTCCCGGCTCATTCATTTCAAGAACACAATGTTCAATTTGTCCATGACCATTTGGAACAGAAAAGTGAAAAGCTTTCTTGATTTTCACGAAAAAACGTTTTATAATACGGTGTAACTTCATACAAAGACCGTATTGATAAGGACATGAACAAATGAACACCCGCTTAAAGAGAGGGAAGCCGCGGCTGAAAGCTTCCTAGCAGAGGACCATTTGCTTTACCACCTTTGAACATCAGCTGTGAACGTTTTAGTAATGGCTGACGGGAATTCCCGTTATCGAACCACAAGCCGTGTTTGCTTATGAAAAAGTAAGCTGCAAATACGGGAAAAAGGGTGGAACCACGATTCCGTTTTATTCAACCTCGTCCCTTTCCAGGGGGCGGGGTTTTTATATTGCCAAAAAAAGGAGTGACCAGAGATGTCAGAACAAATTCAACTTACATTTCCAGATGGAGCAGTCAAGGAGTTTGACAACACAGCTACAACAGAAGACATCGCGGCATCAATTAGCCCAGGCCTAAAGAAAAAAGCGCTTGCCGGTAAATTGAACGGCAAAGAAATAGATCTGCGTACGCCGCTACTAGAAAGTGGAACAATTGAGATCATCACAGATAAAAGTGATGAAGCACTCGACATTATGCGCCACAGCACAGCTCATTTGCTAGCACAGGCAATCAAACGCCTGTATGGAAAAGAGCATCACGTTCAGTTTGGCGTAGGTCCTGTGATTGAAAATGGCTTCTACTACGATGTGGACATCGATGTTGCCATCACACCGGAAGATTTACCAAAGATTGAAAAAGAAATGAAAAAAATCATTAACAGCAATCTGCCAATCGAGCGAATTGAAGTATCAAGAGAAGAAGCGAAAAAACGCTTTGAAGCGATTGGTGATCAATTAAAGCTTGAGCTGTTAGAGGCGATTCCAGAAGGTGAAGCTGTCACGATTTATGAGCAGGGTGAATTCTTTGATCTCTGCCGCGGCATTCACTTGCCGTCAACAGGGAAAATCAAAGAGTTTAAACTGTTAAGCCTTGCAGGTGCATACTGGAGAGGTGACAGCAACAATCAAATGCTTCAGCGTATTTACGGTACAGCTTTCTTCAGCAAAGATGATCTAAATGAGCATCTACGCCTGCTTGAAGAAGCGAAAGAACGCGATCACCGTAAACTAGGAAAAGAGCTGAAACTGTTCGCGAACTCTCAAAAGGTAGGTCAAGGTCTACCGCTTTGGCTGCCAAAAGGCGCAACGATCCGCCGCGTTATTGAGCGTTACATTGTCGATAAAGAAGTACGCCTTGGTTATGAGCATGTGTATACACCAGTTCTTGCAAATGTTGAATTGTATAAAACATCAGGGCACTGGGCGCATTATCAAGAAGACATGTTCCCTGTGATGGAAATGGACAACGAAGATCTTGTTCTTCGTCCGATGAACTGTCCTCACCATATGATGATTTACAAAAACGAGCCGCATAGCTATCGCGAATTGCCAATTCGTATTGCAGAGCTTGGTACAATGCACCGTTATGAAATGTCAGGTGCTTTATCCGGCCTTCAGCGTGTTCGCGGTATGACATTAAACGATGCCCATATCTTTGTACGTCCAGATCAAATCAAAGACGAATTCATTCGTACAGTTCGCCTAATTGAAGAAGTGTATCAAGACTTTGGCTTGAATGACTACACATTCCGCTTATCTTACCGTGATCCAGAAGATACTGAGAAGTATTTCGACGATGATGCCATGTGGAATAAAGCGCAATCGATGCTAAAGGATGCAATGGACGAGCTTGGTCATGACTATTATGAGGCAGAAGGCGAAGCGGCATTTTATGGTCCGAAGCTTGACGTTCAAGTGAAGACAGCTCTTGGAAAAGAAGAGACACTGTCTACTGTACAGCTTGATTTCTTACTTCCAGAGCGCTTCGATCTCACATATATCGGAGAAGATGGCAAGCACCATCGTCCAGTCGTGATTCATAGAGGTGTTGTTTCTACAATGGAGCGTTTTGTTGCCTTCTTAATTGAAGAATACAAAGGAGCCCTACCAACTTGGCTGGCACCTGTACAATTCCAAGTCATCCCGGTTTCACCTTCTGTCCATTTAGACTATGCGAAAAAAGTACAAGAACGTTTGCAGCTTGAAGGTCTTCGCGTAGAGCTTGACAGCCGTGATGAAAAAATCGGATACAAAATTAGAGAAGCGCAAATGCAAAAGATTCCGTACATGCTAGTCGTCGGAGATCAAGAAGCAGAAAATGGCGCAGTCAATGTAAGAAAATACGGAGAGCAAGATTCAGAAACAATGGATCTTGAAGCCTTTGTGAAACATGCAGTAGCAGAAGCGAAAAAATAATCTTTTTCAAGCGAAGCAGTCAGTGATCTTTCTCCTTAGATCACTGGCTTTTTCTTTTCGGGAAAAATTCTCCACTAGTGATCCAGTCCCTTGAATGATACGTTTAGATAGTATGAAAGTATGGGTAAGTATGTACTATTGGTTCGAGTTAAATTGGGGGTATGAAAGCGATGATGAAAACAACAAACACTTTATCATCACAAGTATTGGAGCGATCAGCAGTACTTCGTGCATTGGAACACTCACTGGCGATGATTGAATTTGATGTGACAGGTGAAGTGCTATGGGTCAATGATATTTTTGCAAAAGCCATGGGATATTCAAAGCAAGAGATGATTGGTTTAAAACATAGACAGTTTTGTCCTCCTCATATTGCAGAACACGCAAGCTATCAAATGTTTTGGAAGCGTTTGAAAGCGGGGCAAGTCTTTCAGGAAAAGGTGCAGCGGACGACGAAGAATGGTGACAATTTATGGCTTGAAGCGACATATACACCTGTCCGCAATGAAGAGGAACGCGTAGTGGGTGTTGTGAAAGTCGCAACAGACATAACAGAAAGAGAAAGCACGATGAAACAGGTCGTAGGCGATTTAAAGGACATGTCTGCGAAATTAATGGAGCGAGCAGAAGTGGGCATCCAGCATAGTCAAAGAGTCAATGTCTCCTTTGATCATATAGCAAACGAAACAGATCAAAATATGAGCTTACTAGAAGGATTAACAGAGCAGGTAGAGTCCATCAGCTTCATCGCTACAACGATTAACAGCATTTCCTCACAAACCCAGCTCCTTGCATTAAATGCGGCGATCGAAGCAGCCCATGCAGGTTCCTATGGAAATGGCTTTAGTGTAGTGGCGGCAGAAATTCGAAAGCTTGCAACTGATGCAAAAGAAGCGATCGTCAAAGTAGATCAATATGTAAAGGCGATTCATGCGGAAGTAGAGAAGGTCAGCAGCGGAACGAGCCGGGCCAAGACAACGGTGTTTACAAATCGCGATCTTGTAAAGCAGGCAAGCGAGGAATTTATGAATGTAGGAGAAGCAGCCCGCAGCTTAGACAAGCAAGCGCAAAGTCTAGCGGGAATTGTGTAGTTTGAGCACACAAAAAACACCCAATCTCGTTAGGAGAAGGGTGTTTTCTCGTTTGTTCTATTTTAATATATCAAACAATTCATATAAGTCTTTGATTTCATAATCGGGCGTTACATCTGTTTCATTCTTTTTGCCATGTCGATTGATCCAAACGGTTTGAATCCCGGCTCGAGATGCCCCAAGAATATCTGTTTTTGGATTATCTCCCACCATGATCACATCGTCTTTTGTTAGATTTAACAGCTGAAGGCAGTGCTCAAAGATGCCAGGGTCAGGTTTGCCTTTCCCGTAATCTCCTGAAATGACAATTTCATTAAAATAAGGTGCAAGCTCAGGAACACCGGCCAGTTTTTCCTTTTGAAGACTAGGATCTCCGTTTGTTAAAAGGAGCAATTCATAGCTGCCTTTCAGACGGTCTAAAACAGGGTACGTTTCTTCATAGACAAATGGGCGTTTTCTCCGCTCTGCTGCAAAGAAATCAGCCAAATATTGTCCAAATGCCTCATCGTCAATTCCTGCTTCTTTTAAGCCATTGGTCCAAGCGTTCTTGCGATACTCTGGTGCAAGGGCATTCAATTTTTGAAAGCCTTCGCTAATCGGTTCACTAAAATTGGACCACAGTCCTTCGAAAGGATTAATTCCGATCATGACAGTATAATCATATGTTTCATAGGACGAATACAGCTTTCTTGCTTCTTCACGTACAATTTGTTCAAATGTTTCTGGATTCAGTCCATATTTCTTTTCCGCTTCGCGGCATGTTTCCTGAAAAGTGGTGTGAATGCTTTTTTCATCCCAAAGCAAAGTATCATCTAAATCGAAAAATACGGCTTTCATGATCTTCTCCCTTGTTATGTATATGTTACCTTCAATTGCAAGTGACGGCTCAAGTTCATTTTACAATAGAAGATGAGGGCAATAAAGAAAAGATTTGAGAGATATTTGAACATTGACCGCACATGATAGAATAGAAAGACAGTAAATAATACATACATCAATTGAGGTGGCAGGTTTGCTTCATTTAATTATTATGATGATCGAGCGTGTTGGGATCATCGTTATTTTAGGGTTTGTGCTTGCCCATGTGAAGGGCTTTCGCAATCTATTGCTTCATAATGAAGGGTTTCGAAAAAAGGCAGTCCTTGTCTTTATTTTTGCTTCTTTTAGTATTATCAGCAATTACACAGGAATTGAAATCCAGCAGCAGATGGTCATGAATCATGAGTTTTCCTATCATCTCGGCTCGTCAAGCTCAATTGCCAATACGAGAATCATGGGAATCGAAATGGGCGGATTAATAGGAGGGCCGTTTGTTGGCATTGGCGCAGGGCTTCTAGCTGGGATTCATCGCTATTCATTAGGAGGAAGCACGGCACTCAGCTGTGCGATTTCTTCGATTTTAGCTGGTGTGATTGCAGGCTATGTCGGCAGCAGGTTTAAGCGGAAGAATCGAATGGTGACACCTCGCCAAGCCGCACTTTTTGGTGTGGCAATGGAGTCCTTGCAGATGATTATTATCCTTCTATTTACAAAGCCATTTGCTGAAGCTTGGGGGCTTGTGAGTATTATTGCCCTGCCGATGATTTTTGTGAATGGAATTGGTAGCTTTATCTTTTTATCGATTTTACAGTCAGTCATTCGGCAAGAAGAGCAGGCAAAGGCGATGCAGACACACCGTGTATTTTCAATCGCCGATCAAACGCTGCCTTTCTTCCGCCAAGGGTTAAATGAACAGTCATGTAAAAGCGTGGCGGAGATCATTCATCGATTAACAGAAACAGATGCGGTCTCCTTAACCGATACAGAAAAGATTTTAGCGCATGTTGGAGATGGGACGGATCATCATATTCCATCGAAAAGCCTCATTACAGGACTGTCGAAACAAGTATTGATGAGCGGCAAAATTATGAAGGCGCATTCGAAAGATGAAATCAATTGTTCAGTCACCCATTGCCCGCTTCAAGCGGCGATTGTGTTGCCCCTCACCTCCAATGGTCAAACGATCGGAACGTTAAAAATGTATTTCAATTCTCCGGTCGGATTAAGCAGGGTAGAGGAGGAACTTGCAGAAGGCTTGGCAATGCTGTTTTCCACACAGCTTGAGCTTGGAGAGGCAGAAACCCAAAGCCGCCTGCTAAAAGATGCAGAGATCAAAGCACTTCAAGCGCAAGTGAATCCGCACTTTTTATTTAACGCCATTAATACCATCTCTGTCTTGTGCAGAACGAACGTAGAGATGGCTAGGAAGCTGCTGCTTCAGCTGAGTATATATTTTCGATCCAATTTGCAAGGCGCCCGCCAGCTGCTCATTCCACTTCATAAAGAAATTCAGCATGTAGAAGCCTATTTGTCACTTGCACAAGCAAGGTTTCCAAATAAATACCACGTGACCTTTCAAATTGAAAAGGAGCTAGAGCAGGTGATGATTCCGCCATTTGTGCTTCAGGTGCTTGTTGAAAATGCAGTGAGACACGCATTTCCTAAACATCAAACGAGCTGTGAAGTCATCGTATCTGCTGTGATGAAAGATGGGCATGTCAATATGAAAGTGACGGATAATGGACAGGGAATCGAGAATGACAAGATGGCTCAGTTATTAAAAGCGCCTGTTGAATCCAAAGAAGGAACAGGTACGGCTCTTTTTAATTTAGATCAGCGGTTAAGAGGGATTTTTGGCAGACAAGCCGCTCTATCTATTCATAGCGGCCAAGGCACTGACATCTCATTTCGCATTCCAATGGACTATGTAAAAGAGGATGATTTTCGTTGATAAATGTATTAATCGTAGATGATGAAGTGTTAGCAAGAGACGAATTAAAATACTTATTACGCAGAACGAAAGAGGATGTTCAAATAGAGGAAGCAGAAAATATAGAATCAGCTTTTGATCGGATGGTGGATCATAAGCCGGACCTGCTCTTTTTAGACATTGATTTATCTGGTGAAAATGGATTTGATATTGCCAAAAGGCTCAACCGGATGTCTGATCCGCCAGCGATTGTATTTGCGACAGCCTTTGATCAGTATGCGCTGAAGGCGTTTGAGGTCAGTGCGCTCGATTATTTAACAAAACCATTTGATGAAGAACGGCTTTTGCAAACGATCCAAAAGTTTAAAAAGTGGAAATCTGTTGAGACGCAAGACCACCAGCTATCAGATGAGAAAATCCCCCATCAGCAAAAATTAGCCATCTCAGTCGATGATTCAATTGTCATTCTGCAAGTAGAAGAGATCATGTATGTAGGGCTTAGTGAGGGGAAAAAGGTTGTAAAAACAAAGGATCACATGTATGAGGTCACAGAACCGCTTGTGGTCATTGAAA
Organism: Bacillus sp. FSL K6-2431; assembly: GCF_038005165.1. Lineage (NCBI taxonomy): Bacteria > Bacillati > Bacillota > Bacilli > Caryophanales > Bacillaceae > Bacillus > Bacillus sp. FSL K6-2431. The sequence goes on from NZ_JBBOSQ010000001.1 coordinate 3,244,296, forward strand.
AGAAACTCCCTGAGGCTTATTTTATGAGGGTTCATCGAAGCTATATCGTGAACACCTCTCATATGAAAGAAGTACAGCCGTGGTTTAATTCGACGTATAATCTGCATATGACAGACGGGTCGATTATTCCTGTCAGCCGCACTTACGCCAAAGAACTAAAGAAGTCGCTCCTGCTAGAGTAGGACGGCTTTTTTTATTTGTATTTCAATACTCGTTTTCTGCATTTCATTCATTGAATCCGGCGAGTTTGATTGTAAACGCTTCATTCATTTATTTCATGCCATATACTGAGGGCAGTCGAAGAAAGAGGTGAAGGGGCATGAGTGCCACTAAAGTATATGGATTTCTATCTCAAGCATTTATCTTTGCAACCGTAATGTTCGTTTCTAATCTCATTTCAATGTATTTACCAATTCCGATGCCTGCATCTGTGATCGGTCTGGTTCTATTATTTGTTTTGCTGACAACGAAAATCATCAAACTGGAGCAAGTGGAGCAATTAGGTACATCATTGACAGGGCTCATTAGCTTTCTATTTGTTCCCTCTGGTATCTCGGTTATTCAATCACTAGGTGTCATGCAAGAAGTAGGTGTGCAAGTCGTCGGTGTCATTATCATTGCAACGATTATGTTACTTGCAGCGACAGGGCTATTCACGCAGTTTCTCATGCAATTATCAGACAAACCACAGAAACGTAAAGAGACAAAGGAGAGCAAATCGACTCCTTCTCATTCTAATAAACCAGCTTCAAGTACGCATTAAAGGAGAGATGCAGGATGGGTACAAGTACGATGAGTCCTTATTTTGGTATAGTCGTCTCATTGGTCGCCTTTGGAATCGGTACATTCTTATTTAAAAAATCAAAAGGCTTCTTCTTATTTACACCACTTTTTGTCGCCATGGTGTTAGGTATTTTATTTTTGAAAATTGGCGGTTTTTCCTATGCAGATTATAATGAGGGTGGCAAGATTATCAAGTTTTTCTTAGAGCCTGCGACCATTGCTTTCGCTATTCCGCTTTATAAGCAGCGCGCATTGCTTAAAAAATATTGGTGGCAGATTTTATCCGCTATTTTTGTAGGATCACTTTGCTCCATTACAATTGTGTATATCGTAGCAAAAGGAATTCATCTTGATGCGGCTGTAATGAAAAGTATGCTCCCGCAGGCAGCGACGACAGCGATTGCTCTTCCGATTGCAAAGGATATTGGCGGAATTGCAGATATCACAGCCTTTGCGGTCATATTTAATGCAGTCATTGTGTATGCACTAGGTGCTTTCTTCTTAAAATGGTTTCGAATTAAAAATCCAGTGGCAAAAGGGCTTGCACTCGGTACATCAGGACATGCACTTGGCGTCTCTGTTGGGATTGAGATGGGTGAAGTGGAAGCGGCCATGGCAAGTATTGCTGTTGTGGTCGTAGGGGTTGTGACCGTCATCGTCATCCCAATCTTTATGCAATTGATTCTTTGATGACGTCATTGTTTTGAAAAGCCTTGCCCAATTCGTTTAATCATGCTAAAATGAAAAAGTTGTTTCAAGAGTTCGGTTACTTGACGGACAAATGAAAATTGTGTAGAATAATTAACGAATTGAATAGATATCACAAGCAGAAGCACCCGCTTCTCACCTGATTGACACGTGTTTGTAGTTGACAGGTTGACCGTACATTTATTTTTTCATGCAAATGTTCGCAGTGTGGGTGTTTTATATGCCCACACTTTTTGTTTGCCTGTAAAACATACAACGAAATGGTCAAAATGAATTGTGAACTCAATTCAAAATCTCATGGAGGTGGCTCACTATTAGCAAAGATCAATTAGTTAATGAAGGTATTCGTGCGCGTGAAGTTCGTTTGATCGGACAAAATGGCGATCAGCTGGGGATTAAAACCCGCCAGGAAGCTCTGGAAATTGCTACGAAAGCCAATCTTGACCTTGTGTTAGTTGCTGCAAATGCAAAACCACCTGTTTGCCGAATCATGGACTATGGTAAGTTCCGATTCGAACAGCAGAAGAAGGATAAAGAGGCACGTAAGAATCAAAAAATCATTAGCTTAAAAGAAGTTCGGTTGAGCCCGACAATTGATGAACATGATTTTAACACGAAGCTCCGTAATGCAATCAAATTCCTTGAAAAGGGCGATAAAGTGAAAGCTTCTATCCGCTTTAAAGGGCGTGCGATTACGCATAAAGAAATCGGACAGCGCGTGTTAGACCGTTTCTCTGAAGCTTGCGCTGAAGTAGCAACAGTAGAAACAAAACCTAAGATGGACGGACGTAGCATGTTCCTCATGCTTGCACCAAAAGTCGAAAAGTAAAGTAACAGAGGGAGGAAATATCCAATGCCAAAAATGAAAACTCACCGCGGATCTGCTAAACGTTTCAAAAAAACAGGTTCTGGTAAACTTAAACGTTCTCATGCGTACACAAGTCACCTGTTCGCTAACAAATCTACAAAGCAAAAACGTAAATTGCGTAAGAGCGCAATCGTAAGTGCTGGAGATTTCAAACGTATCAAACAACAACTTGCAAACATCAAGTAATTTGGAATAGGAATCATAGGAGGGAATTACAATGCCAAGAGTAAAAGGCGGAACTGTGTCGCGTCAGCGTCGTAAAAAGGTTCTTAAATTAGCAAAAGGTTATTTCGGTTCAAAACATAGATTATACAAAGTAGCAAACCAACAGGTGATGAAATCTGGAAACTACGCTTTCCGTGACCGTCGTCAGAAAAAACGTGACTTCCGTAAACTATGGATCACTCGTATCAATGCTGCAGCTCGTATGAACGGTCTTTCTTACAGCCGTTTAATGCATGGCCTAAAGCTTTCTGGTATCGAAGTAAACCGCAAAATGCTTGCTGACCTTGCTGTGAATGACCTAAGTGCATTCAATCAGCTTGCTGATGCTGCAAAAGCACAACTAGACAAGTAAGTCATAAGAAAGATCATTCCGTCGAGGGGTGATCTTTTTTGCTCATCATGTGAGGTGAAATGAATGAATATCGCGTTGATTGTGCTGCTGATCTTGGTAAATGGCTATGGTTTCTTTCTCATGGGAGAGGACAAGCGCCGGGCAAAAGCGCATAAATGGAGAATTTCAGAGGCGCACTTATGGAGTGCTGCCGTGCTTTTTGGGGCTGCTGGATCGTATCTAGGGATGCAGTATTTCCGTCATAAAACAAAGCATCCTGCCTTTCAAATTGGCATGCCAATGTTAATCATGGTGCAGTTGATCATATTAGGATATATCAAGTTCATCTGAAAAAGGAGCAGACGCCATCAAGACGGCGTGTCTGCTCCTTTTTTTTGTTTGATTTTTTTAATGGGCTGATCCCAATCAATTTTTGTTTGAGGATAACGTTCGATAATGTTTTCCTCCAATTTTTCAAAGTCTTCTAATGTAAATTCACTTAGCTTCTCAGGTGACTCCGTCCAAACGTAAATGGAGTGGACAAATAGAGGATGATCCTTAGAAGGAACATGCTTCTCCCCTTCAAACAAGACACCTTTATAGACGAAATTAAAATTTTTACGTGCATTTTGTTGTTCGTCCATAAAATAAAAGCCTTCTTTTAATTGTGCTTGTTTCAGCTTTCTTCTCGGATTTGAGAAGAATTTTACCGCCATGTAGAAGATGTAGACAAGCAGTGCAACAAGAGCTAGTCTAATGAGGATTACAAACATGACAGGATGCACCTCCAATACCGTTATCTGATGTACTACGAATGAAAAGGCCAAAAGGTTTCAACTTTTTTTAAAAAAATATTTCGGAAAACGAAAAAATATTCATAAAAAGATCGTATTGAACGAAAAAGGTTTTGTATAATAAGAATGCACCATGAAGATAAAGGAGGATATATGGAATGACAAAGCTAGATCAAACATTAACTATGCTGAAAGACCTAACGGATGCAAAAGGGATTCCAGGAAATGAACGTGATGTCAAAAAAGTCATGCAGACATACATAGAATCATATGCAGATGAAGTCTCTAGTGACCGCCTTGGCAGCTTAATTGCTAAGAAGGAAGGAAACGCAAACGGACCTAAAATTATGCTTGCTGGTCACTTAGATGAAGTAGGATTCATGGTGACAAAAATTGATGACAAAGGCTACATTCGCTTCCAAACTGTCGGCGGATGGTGGTCACAGGTCATGCTCGCGCAGCGTGTGACGATTGTAACGAAAAAGGGAGACATAACAGGTGTGATTGGCTCAAAGCCGCCGCACGTCTTGTCACCTGAAGCTCGAAAAAAATCGATTGAGATTACAGATATGTTTATTGATATCGGTGCATCAAGCAAAGAACAGGCAATGGAGTGGGGCGTTCTGCCTGGAGATCAAATCGTCCCTTATTTTGAGTTTACAGTGATGAATGATGAAAAAATGCTCCTTGCAAAAGCATGGGACAACCGTATCGGCTGTGCAGTTGCGATTGATGTCATGAAGAACTTACACAATACTCAGCATGAGAATATTGCTTACAGTGTTGCAACTGTACAAGAGGAAGTTGGCCTGCGTGGTGCCAAAACAGCAGCGGCTACAATCCAGCCTGATATTGGATTTGCCATTGATGTTGGTGTAGCAGGAGACACACCGGGCATTACTGAAAAAGAAGCAACAAGCAAACTTGGCAAAGGACCAACGATTGTTGTATTTGATGCTTCTATGGTATCGCATAAAGGGCTTCGGGATTTTGTTGTCCAAACAGCGGATGAATTGAACATTCCGTACCAATATGACTCTATGCCTGGCGGCGGGACAGATGCTGGCGGTATCCATTTAACAGGTCATGGTGTGCCATCACTATCGATCGGGATACCAAGTAGATATATTCATACCCATGCAGCGATGATTCACCGAGATGATTATGAAAATGCAGTGAAGCTTTTAACAGAAGTGATCAAAAGACTTGATCAAAAAACGGTTGAGCAGATCACGTACGGTTCTTAAGTAAGAAAGCCTTTCCTCAGTATAGGGGAAGGGCTTTTTTTATTTCATTGAATTTCCCAGGAAATGAACTGTCATTTTAAGTTACGCCAAAAGAACTGTTTTTGAGAGAAGAAGAAAAAATATTCTAGTGAATAAGGCACATGTGATCTAGCTTTTATTTTTGTAAGATGAAAGCAATAAAAAGGACAGAGCCTAAAGAATGCCCTGTCAAAAGAGAGTTTATGGAAGTAGGTGAAGCTACCTTAAGAATAAACACATTATTCTTATTTGTCAACTTGGTTTTAAAGGGAAGAAAAATCAATCAATTTATGCTATATTTGTAACAAATTGTTTGTGCAAAGGGGATGGTTAAATGAATGCGGTTACAATTGTCATAGCATCTATGTGTATTTTAGCGATTGCCTATCGTCTTTATGGCACATTTATGATGGTCAAGGTCTTAAAGGTGACAGACGATCATCCTACACCGGCTCACACATTAGAGGACGGGAAGGATTATGTGCCAACCAATAAATGGGTCACATTTGGGCATCACTTTGCTGCGATTGCAGCTGCAGGTCCGTTAGTGGGTCCGATTTTAGCCGCACAATTTGGGTATTTACCGGGTCTTCTTTGGCTGTTAATTGGCGCAGTGATAGGCGGAGCTGTACATGATCTTGTCGTCTTATTTGCGTCGATGCGAAAAAAGGGGAAATCGTTATCAGAGGTAGCGAAGGAAGAGCTAGGACCTGTCGCAGGATTTTGTACAGGGCTTGCGATGCTGTTTATCATTACGATCACAATGGCAGGACTGTCTATGGTTGTGCTTCATGCGTTAGAACGTAACCCTTGGGGGACATTTGCAGTCGGAATCACGATTCCAATTGCGATGGGGGTTGGTCTTTATTATAAAAAGACAGGCAATTTAAAACTGGCGACAACTGCGGGATTTATTTTGCTGATGGTTGGTGTATTCCTTGGGCCGAATATTCAAGGAACGGCACTTGGCGATCTTTTAACACTTGATACAAAAACACTTGCTCTTGCCTTGCCGATCTATGCTTTTTTTGCTGCGGCATTGCCGGTTTGGCTGCTGCTCGCACCGAGGGACTATTTAAGCAGCTTTATGAAAATAGGTGTTTTTATCGCATTGATTGCTGGAATCTTTGTCGTCAATCCAACGATTCAATTCCCAGCCTTTACGGAGTTTGTGAATGGAGGAGGTCCTGTTTTAGCTGGTCCTGTCTGGCCTTTTATTTCAATAACCATTGCTTGCGGTGCCATATCTGGTTTCCACGCATTTGTTGGATCTGGGACAACACCTAAAATGCTTGACCGCTGGAGTGATATGAAGCCCGTCGCTTTTGGCGCAATGCTAGTAGAATGTCTAGTTGGAATTATGGCGTTAATTGCCGCTACCGCTCTTCATCCAGGCGATTATTTTGCGATAAACAGTACGCCAGAAGTGTTCAGAACACTCGGGATGAGTGTCGAGAACCTTCCGCAGCTGAGTAAGGAAATTGGTCTTGATTTAGAAGGAAGAACGGGTGGAGCTGTGACATTAGCTGTAGGGATGGCGTATATCTTTACGGGAATTCCGTTCTTTAGTCATTTGGCGTCTTATTTTTTCCAATTCGTCATTATGTTTGAGGCCGTCTTTATTTTAACCGCTATTGATGCAGGGACACGTGTGGCACGATATTTGATTCAAGACTTCTTTGGCGAAGCTTATAAACCGCTTAAACGAAATGACTGGGTCCCTGGGTCGGTGTTCGCAAGTGCGCTTGCTTGTTTTATGTGGGGGTACTTGCTTTACTCTGGAGACATCGGGTCTATTTGGGCACTATTTGGGGTATCAAACCAGTTAATGGCATCGGTCGGTCTCATCATAGGAGCAACCGTTGTCTTAAAAATTGCAGATAAAAGGCGATATATGCTGACTTGTTTAATTCCACTTGCTTACTTATATGTGACAGTGAATTATGCGGGCTATTGGATGGTAGCAAATGTATACCTTAATCCCGAGGCAGCAGGTTACAGCGTGCTGAATGCTGTGCTGTCAATCATTATGCTGATCTTAGGATTTGTGATTATTGTGTTTGCGATTAAAAAATGGGTCGACATTTGGCGTGATCCAGCGCTTCGGATGGAAACACCGATCACTGGCTAAATGAAAAAGCCGGTTTGCTATGATAAGCAAACCGGCTTCTTTTATTGCTGCTGATGAGGCTTTAAGCCTTGCTCTAATGTTTCAAGAATCTCGTTTTTCTCGTTTTCTGATGCTTCTTGCCATAGCACTTCGAACAACACGCCAAGGCCTGGCAGCATTTTTTCCTCACCGCTTTGAATGGCATCTAAAATCGTATGCTCAAGCTGCTCTTGATTATGGCCAGTGATGTTTTGAATGACTGCGCCTCTTAAATTAAAATCCATTGCCCACACTCCTTTTTTGATGGTAATAGCCCTATTCTGTCTCAAAGACAGGTTTATTATGTAGTGTGCATGAGATATAATAAATTCATGATATTTAAAGGAGTTAAAGTCGCTTGAAATATATAGAATCAGCTAAAAACACAAACATTAAACAGTGGAAAAAGCTCCATACGAAAAAAGAACGAACGAAAACGGGGCTGTTTCTCGTGGAGGGAATCCACTTAGTGGAAGAAGCATTGAAGAGCGGAGTTGTGAAAGAATTAATGGTCACATCGCCTGATAAGCTTCCTTTTCATATTGATCCGGACATTGAACTTTATGAACTGAGCGAGGAAGCCTTTTCTGCCATGACCGAAACGGAAACGCCTCAGCACATCGCGGCAGTTTGTACAGTTCCTGTATTTGAAGAAAAGAAGTATGAACGACTTCTTCTATTAGATGCAGTGCAGGACCCAGGGAATCTAGGCACACTCATTCGGACAGCAGATGCTGCTGGACTTGATGCTGTGATCTTAGGCGATGGAACAGTGGATGCGTTTAACGGAAAAACGCTCCGTTCCGCACAAGGGTCACATTTCCACCTGCCCATTTTAAAGCAAAGCCTTCAGCAGACCATACCAGCATGTAAGGAGCAAGGCATTCCTGTATACGGAAGTGCTTTAAATAAGGCGAAAGCGTATAGAAGCGTAACGGCAGAAGGTTCGTTTGCATTAATTGTGGGCAATGAAGGCGCGGGTATAAACCCAGAGATTCTGCAAATGACAGACCATAATTTATATGTGCCAATGTATGGACAGGCAGAATCATTAAATGTGGCTGTTGCAGCAGCTGTTCTTGTCTATCATTTGCGTGGATAGTGTTGCAACATGCGCTTATTTTCACTATAATGAAACTAATATTTTAAAAACCATGATAGAGGAAGATTGTTTCAAGGAGCGGCCTTATAGGGAGAATGCATCGTAGACTGAAAGTGCATTTAAGGAATGCTGAAACAGGAATTCACCTCTGGAGTTGTCACCGGGACCGCAAGCTTTGCGTAAAGGTGAACCGGATTCGTTTGATTCCGTTATGTCAATGAAGCTTATTCGCACATGTATTTGTGCTTAACAAGGGTGGTACCGCGACCACAACTCGTCCCTTCTTTTCTAGAGGAGACGGGTTTTTTTATTGTCTTCAAACGATCAAACAGCCGTTTATCCAGGCGGTTTTGTATATCAAAAGGAGGATTACACTCATGCAAGAAACGTTAAAACAGCTTGAATTAGAAGCGATAGCGAAGGTTGAAGCAGCTAGCTCGCTCAAAGAAGTCAATGACATTCGTGTTCAATATTTAGGGAAAAAAGGGCCGATCACAGAGGTGCTTCGCGGAATGGGCAAGCTTTCCGCAGAAGAAAGACCAAAAATGGGCGCACTCGCAAACGAAGTGAGAGAGCAGATTGCTGGTGCTATTGCTGAAAAAAATGAACAGCTAGAAAAAGAAGAAGTGAAGAAGAAACTTGCGTCACAAACGATCGATGTTACATTGCCAGCAAGCCCAATCAAAATGGGGGCAAGACATCCATTAACGATTGTTGTCGAAGATATTGAAGATTTATTTATTGGTATGGGCTATACCGTTGAGGAAGGTCCTGAGGTAGAAACGGATTATTATAACTTTGAAGCGCTGAATCTTCCAAAGGAGCATCCGGCACGTGATATGCAGGACAGCTTCTATATTACCGAGGATACACTGCTTAGAACACAAACGTCACCAGTTCAAGCACGTACACTCGAAAAATATAAAGGACAAGGTCCTGTGAAGATCATCTGCCCTGGGAAAGTATATAGACGAGACAGCGATGACGCGACTCATTCACATCAATTCATGCAGATTGAAGGGCTTGTTGTCGATCACAATATTAGCATGAGTGATTTAAAAGGTACGCTTGAGACAGTCGCAAGAAAAATGTTTGGTGAAGATCGTGAAATTAGACTGCGTCCAAGCTTTTTCCCATTTACAGAACCATCTGTCGAAGTGGATGTGTCTTGCTTTAAATGCGGCGGAAAAGGCTGTTCTGTATGTAAAGGAACAGGCTGGATTGAAATTTTAGGAGCTGGGATGGTTCATCCAAATGTTCTGAAAATGAGCGGATTTGATCCAGAAACTTACCAAGGCTTTGCTTTTGGAATGGGTGTTGAACGGATTGCAATGCTCAAATACGGCATTGATGATATTCGCCATTTCTACACAAATGATATTAGATTCACAAAGCAATTCAAGCAGGACTAAGAGGAGGAAATCAACATGTTTGTTTCATATAAATGGTTAGAAGACTATGTCGATTTAGAAGGCATTCAGCCGGATGAATTAGCAGAGAAAATCACAAGAAGCGGAATTGAAGTGGAAGCCGTTGAATATAAAGGCGAAGGCATTAAAGGAGTTGTCGTTGGACACGTCGTGGAGCGAGAACAGCACCCAAATGCCGACAAATTAAACAAATGTCTCGTAGATATCGGAGAAGACGAACCGGTTCAAATTATTTGCGGAGCTCCGAATGTGGATAAAGGACAATATGTGGCTGTCGCAACGGTTGGCGCAGTCCTTCCTGGGAATTTTAAAATTAAAAAAGCAAAGCTGCGCGGCGAAGAGTCTCATGGCATGATTTGTTCTCTGCAAGAATTAGGTGTAGAAAGCAAACTCGTACCAAAGGAATATGCAGAAGGTATTTTTGTTTTCCCAAATGACGTCAAGCCCGGAGATGATGCCCTTCAGGCACTTCAATTAGACGATGCGGTACTTGAGCTTGGCTTAACGCCAAACCGTGCGGATGCCCTGAATATGCTAGGTGTCGCCTATGAGGTTGCAGCCATTTTAGGGAAGGATATCAAACTTCCTGATACAGCACATGACACGTCTTCAGAAAAAGCAGCAGACTATATTTCAGTGAAAATTGAGGATCAAGAAGCGAATCCACTTTATGCTGCGAAGATCATTAAACATGTAAAGATTGGACCAGCACCGCTTTGGATTCAAACAAGATTGATGAATGCAGGCATTCGCCCAATTAACAACGTCGTCGATATTACGAACTTTGTACTGCTTGAATACGGTCAGCCGCTTCATGCATTTGATTATGACCGCTTTGGTTCAAAGCAAGTGGTCGTACGTAAAGCGACTGATAGCGAAAGCATTCAAACACTTGATGAGCAAGAGCGTACACTTTCATCAAAGCATCTTGTGATCACTAATGGGACGAAAGCGCACGCTGTCGCAGGCGTCATGGGCGGTCTTGAATCAGAGGTGCGTGATGAAACGACAACAATTCTTTTAGAAGCGGCATATTTCAACGGTCAAACAGTCCGTCAAGCATCTAGAGACTTGGGGCTTCGCAGTGAATCAAGTACACGATTTGAAAAAGGACTTGATCCGCAACGTACGAAATCAGCAGCCGAAAGAGCAGCGCAACTGATCAGTCTCTATGCAGGTGGTGAAGTGCTAAGCGGGACTGTGGAGGAAAACCACCTTGAAACAAGTATGAATGTCATCCAAGTATCTACTGAGCGTGTGAACAAGGTGCTTGGCATGAGCATTTCAAAAGAAGATATGATTCAAATTTTCAACAAATTGGGCTTTACAGTAGGCGAATCAAATGACGTTCTTGTTGTAACGGTTCCTTCTCGTAGAATGGATATCACGATTGAAGAAGACCTCACTGAAGAAGTTGCGAGATTATATGGCTACGATAATATCCCGTCTACACTGCCTGCGACAGCTGGTACAGTTGGCGGTCTCACGCCATATCAAGTGAAGCGCAGAAAGGTGAGACGCTTCTTAGAAGGCGCAGGTCTTTCTCAAGCGATCACGTATTCATTGACAAATCAGCATAAGTCTACAGCTTTTGCATTGAATCCAGCTTATAAAACGAGACTTTCCCTGCCAATGAGTGAAGAACGAAGTGTGCTTAGACAAAGTCTTCTGCCAAACTTACTTGATTCCGTTGCATATAACCTGGCAAGACAAGCTGATTCATTTGGTTTTTATGAAACGGGTTCTGTGTTCTTAGCAGAAGCTGAAGGAGCAAAACCGGTGGAAAAAGAGCATGTCGCTGGTGCGCTGACAGGCCTATGGCATAAAAATCTTTGGCAGGGCGAGAAAAAAGCTGTCGATTTTTATGTAGCGAAAGGAATTGCAGAAGGTCTATTTGAAAAGCTTGGTGTATCAGACCAAATCACATATGTTCAAGCAGAGCGTGAGGGTCTTCACCCAGGTCGTACAGCAGATGTTCATTTAAATGGAAAAGTCATTGGGTTTGTTGCTGCACTTCATCCAGTTATTGAAAAGGAATTAGATTTAAAAGAAACATATGTCTTCGAGTTTGATTTAACAGATGTGATGACGTCTGAATCGAAGGATATGAAATATACAGCAATTCCGAGATTCCCTGCTGTGACAAGAGATATTGCACTTGTTGTAGATCAGCATATCTCAAGCGGACAGCTGGAGCGGGTCATCTATGAGGCAGGCGGGGATTTACTGACTGATCTATCCGTCTTTGACGTGTATGAAGGTGAACACATGGAAGAAGGCAAAAAATCTGTTGCATTCTCTCTCCAATATTTAAATCCGGAACAAACATTGACAGAGGAAGAAGTCACCGCTGTTCATACAAACGTATTGAAAGCATTAGAAAATACGTATCAAGCCGTCTTGCGCGGTTAAAGAAAAAAGAGCTAAGGCCATATGGGCCTAGCTCTTTTTTATAACCATTTTTTCGCTTTTTGTGTGTTGGCAAAATGCAGCTTTGTAAATTGACGTAAAGCCTCTTCGCCGTGCAGCTTGATGAGCTTTGCAGCCGCCTTGTCCACATGAGGACCGGCTCCTTTTGGAATGTCAAACCCTGCTGCTTTAGATAACTTATCCATTTCAATTAAAAAAGAGTACCTTGCAATAATGGAAGCCGCAGCAACTGACAAATGAATGCCTTCTGCTTTTGTGCTAAAGTACGTCCGCTCCCGAATGATTTTTTTCCCAGCAAGATGCTTGAAATAAATACCCGGTTCTGCAAATTGGTCAATCAAAATAGCTTCAGGCTGTTTCCCATCTAATTTCTCCAGCACAGAGGTGATGACTTGGTTGTGAAGGAGCGCCTTCATTTTTCCTTGGCTCATGCCCTTTTCCTGCATCGCATTGTACTTTTCATTTCGGAGTACGAGCAGGCTGAACGGAATGGTTTTGATGAGATCTTTGGCAATGTTGATAATTTGCGGGTCTTTTAGACCTTTTGAGTCTTTTACGCCAAGCTCTTTCATGAGAGCAAGCTTGCTTGAATCGACATAGGCGGCACAGACCGTTATCGGTCCAAAATAATCACCTGTTCCTACTTCATCTGAACCGATGACGGACATAGAAGCAATCCCTGACGGCGGACTATATTTTGTGACAGCAGGTGCTTTTGGACTTTTCGGATCAGCTGTTTGTAAATGGCTGAATTGACTGGCTTCAGCTTCTGCCTTTTGACCTTGAAATAGCACTTTTCCAGATCGATAGGCTGTAATTGTACAGCCAGGAACCTTTGCTTGAAAAAGGGCGCCTGGTGGAAACGTATCAGTTAAGTGGTGCGCATACGCGCTCTTCATTTTTTTAAGGTCTTCTGATGTTGCTTTTAAGACGGATTGGGGCACAGTGGATAACTCCTTTTTACCTTGATATCATTGATTTCTAAAGTGTACCATAACAGGGAAGGGCTCGTCTTTCCATTCAATGTCTAAACATGTTATGATAGAGACTAGGATTCTCGTGGAATGGAGGAGAAACGTTGTCTGACGGCGGTAAAACGAAAACAACAGTTGAGATTTACGGACAGTCCTATACGATCATCGGTCAAGAAACGAAGATGCATATGCGACACGTTGCTTCAATTGTTGATGATAAAATGAGAGAAATAAATGAAAAAAACCCATACCTTGATATAAACAAATTAGCTGTACTGACAGCAGTCAATGTCGTCCACGACTACTTGAAATTAAAAGAGCAATACGAAAAACTAGAGATTCAGCTTAAAGAAAAGGAATGAAATTACCGTGATCGATATCATCATTTTGTTTTTGCTTCTTATGGGAACGCTTGTCGGTCTAAAACGCGGGTTTATTCTTCAATTTATTAAATTGATCAGCTTTGTTGTTTCTATCTTAGTGGCTTCCATGTTTTATCAGTCACTTGCACCACAGCTTACGTGGATTCCAGCACCTAATTTTAGCGGCGGTCAAGCGCAGCTCGCTTTCTTTAGTGGGAATCTAGAAACAGCTTATTATAATACCATTGCGTTTATCATTCTGTTTATCTTGACCAAAATCCTGCTCGCCATCATTGGCGGATTGCTCACAACCATTGCAAGTATACCTGTGATTAAACAGGTCAACAAACTGCTTGGCGGTGTTTTAGGATTTCTTGAAACCTATCTATTTGTATTTATTCTCTTGTTTGTCGCTGCATTACTTCCAGTCGATGCACTGCAAACAATGTTGAGCAAATCCATATTAGCAGATGCGATCGTAAGCAACACCCCTTATCTGTCCGGTCTTGTTAAAGACTTATGGACGACGTATGGAGTTTAAAAACTTCTCCTTTCTTGGAGAAGTTTTTTCTCATTCCATGACAGAAAGTTGTAGGATGAAGGAAAAGTTTGTATATTTATAAAGGAAGATGCCAAAGCGGCTGGAGGATGAGAGATGAATAAAAAAGATATTATCAAACTTCTTGAAACAATTGCAGTATATATGGAGCTAAAAGGAGATAATCCTTTTAAGATTTCTGCCTTTCGTAAAGCAGCAGCGGCACTGGAGCAAGATGACCGCAGCCTTTCTCAAATAGATGATCTACTAGCATTACCCGGCATTGGAAAAGGAACCTTTGCTGTGATCACTGAGTATATCGAAAAAGGACAATCAGAAACACTCGAACAATTAAAAAGGGAAGTGCCTGAAGGACTTGTCCCGCTTTTGAAATTGCCAGGACTCGGCGGCAAAAAGATCGCTAAGCTTTACCAAGAGCTTGGCGTCCATGATGCACAGTCTCTAAAAGAAGCATGCGAAGCGGAAAAGGTACAAGCGCTTGCTGGCTTCGGCAAAAAAACAGAAGAAAAGATTCTCGCAGCTCTTGAGGAAGCAGGAAAGCAGCCGGAACGACTGCCAATTGGCTTTGCATTAGATGTGGCAGAGCGGATTGATTATGCGCTTGAAGAGATGAAAGGTATCATCCGTTTTTCAAGAGCTGGCAGTTTAAGACGTGCACGCGAAACCGTCAAAGATTTAGATTATATCATTGCAACAGACAATCCTGAGCAAGTCAGAGAGCAGCTCGTTGCACTTGATGATGTGAAAGATGTCATCGCAAGCGGTGATACGAAGGTATCTGTTGTGCTTGCCCTTGATTTTGAGATCAGTGTCGACTTCCGGCTTGTGACAGTAGACCAATTCGCAACTACACTGCACCATTTCACTGGCTCAAAAGATCACAATATTCGAATGCGTCAGCTTGCGAAGGAACGCGGAGAGCGCATTAGCGAATATGGTGTGGAAACAATTGAAACTGGAGAAGTAAAAACGTTTGAAGACGAGAGCGCTTTTTATGCACATTTTCAACTTCCGCTCATTCCGCCAGAAATTCGTGAAACCGGAGCGGAGATTGATACGTATAAAGAAAGTATGCAGTTTGTAGAACTGAAAGATATCAAAGGCGACCTTCATATGCACTCGACATGGAGTGACGGAGCCTTCTCTATTCGTGAAATGGCGGAAGCATGTATCGCAAAAGGCTATGAATACATGGCGATAACAGATCACTCGCAATATTTAAAAGTAGCCAACGGCTTAACAAAAGAACGTTTGCGTCTGCAAGCAAAAGAAATTGACAAGCTTAATCAGGAATTCGAGCATTTTCACATTTTCAAAGGGGTCGAAATGGATATCCTGCCGGATGGATCGTTAGATTATGATGATGACTTTTTAAAAGACATGGATTTTGTCATTGCGTCTATTCATTCTAGCTTCTCTCAGCCGGAAGAAGTCATTATGGAACGCCTTGAAAATGCCTTGCGTAATCAGCATGTCGATTTAATTGCACATCCAACAGGCCGTTTGATCGGCAGACGGGATGGCTATGCCTTAAATATAGATCAACTCATAGAGCTTGCGAAGAAAACGGGCACTGCACTTGAGCTCAACAGCAATCCGTCAAGACTTGATTTAAAAACAGAGCATTTAATCAAAGCAAATGAAGCGGGTGTGCACATCATGATCAATACAGATGCGCACAACATCGCCATGCTGGAACATATGGAAGTCGGTGTAACAGCTGCAAGAAAGGGCTGGACACCAAAAGCAAATGTCGTGAATACTTTTACTCTAAACGAGATCAAAAAGTTTTTAACGCGTGACAGGTAGTCGTTAGGAGGCTGGACCATGCTGCAACAAAAAGTGTTAGCATCATTAGAATTTCATAAAGTAAAAGAAAAAGTGATGTCCTATACCGCATCCACATTAGGAAAAGAAAGAGCGCAGGATTTAACACCTCTGACGGATATAGAAACCATTCAGCATTTGCTGGAAGAGGTAGCAGAAGCGCAAGATGTGATCCGCTTAAAGGGATCAGCGCCATTTGGCGGGTTAACAGATATTAGACGCGCAGTGAAACGGGCAGAAATCGGCAGTACATTAAGCCCTTCTGAGCTGATGGAAATCGCAGGGCTATTATATGCGGTGAAAAATATGAAGCACTTTCTCACGTCCATGTATGAAGATGGAGTAGATATACCGCGCCTTCATACATATGCTGAGACACTGATATTACTGCCTGAAATCAGAAAAGAAATCGAAAGCTGTATTGGTGATAATGGAGAAGTGCTTGATCATGCAACTCCTGCACTTCGTTCATTGCGTATTCAATTACGCTCACTAGAATCAAAAGTCCGAGATAAATTAGAAGCAATGATTCGTTCACAATCGGCTTCGAAAATGCTGTCAGACACAATTGTCACCATTCGTAATGACCGGTTTGTTATTCCGGTGAAACAAGAGTACCGCTCGAATTACGGCGGAATTGTTCATGACCAGTCTTCATCAGGGGCGACCCTTTTTATTGAGCCGCAAGTGGTCGTGGATGTAAATAACACCTTGCAGCAAACCCGTTTAAAAGAGAAGCAAGAGGTTGAAAAGATTCTGCAAATGCTGACAGAGAGCGTTTCAGAGCACATTGGGGAACTGCTTCACAATGTAAAGGAACTGCAGACGCTAGATTTTATTTTTGCTAAAGCTAAATATGCAAAGACAGAAAAAGCCACAAAACCTGCTGTGAATGATCAAGGAGAAATCTATTTAAAACGAGCAAGACATCCTCTATTGCCCCGGGATCAAGTTGTCGCAAATGATATTGAGCTCGGCAAAGATTTTTCAACGATCGTGATCACTGGACCAAATACAGGGGGAAAGACCGTTACTTTAAAAACGCTAGGTCTTCTGACGCTGATGACACAGGCGGGCCTCCATATTCCAGTTGAAGAAGGCTCTGAAGTGGCTGTGTTCGACCAAGTCTTTGCTGATATTGGAGACGAACAATCCATTGAACAAAGCTTGAGTACGTTCTCATCTCATATGGTCAATATTGTCGATATCTTAAAGCATTTGACTTCTAATACTCTCGTCTTATTTGATGAATTAGGGGCAGGAACAGACCCAGCTGAAGGTGCGGCACTTGCGATGAGCATATTAGATGAAGTGCATCAAACGAATGCACGTGTCATCGCAACGACTCATTACCCCGAGCTGAAGGCATATGGGTATAACCGGGAAGGCGTCACAAATGCAAGCGTGGAGTTTGATATTGAAACCTTATCTCCAACGTACCGCCTGCTCATCGGTGTGCCTGGACGAAGTAACGCATTTGAAATTTCAAAGCGTCTTGGTTTGCCAGATCACCTTATAGACCGGGCAAAAGCAGATATGCATGCAGAGCATAATGAAGTAGACCAAATGATTGCTTCATTAGAAGATAGCAAGAAACAAGCAGAAGAAGAACTGCATGAGACAGAAGTCTATAGAAAAGAAGCAGAAAAGCTTCATAAAGAATTGCAAAGACAAATTCTTGAATGGAATGAGCAAAAGGACAAACTGCTTGAAGAAGCTGAACAGAAAGCGAAAGAGAAAATTGAACAAGCATCAAAAGAAGCAGAAGATATCATTCAAGAGCTCCGGTCGTTAAAAAGTGAGCACCGCTCATTCAAAGAGCATGAACTCATCGATGCGCGAAAGCGTCTTGAAGAAGCTGTTCCTGAGTTTGACAGGAAAAAGAAGCCAGAGCCAGCGAAAAAAGCAGTAAGACAGCTGAAGTCAGGCGACGAAGTCAAAGTGCTTACCTTCGGGCAAAAAGGAACGCTGCTTGAACAAACAGGCGACAAAGAATGGAGTGTCCAAATGGGCATTCTGAAAATGAAGGTAAAAGAAAAAGACATGGAATTTATCAAATCAGCACCTGAATTTAAGCAAGAAAAAGCCATCACGGCAGTCAAAGGGAAAGATTATCATGTCTCGCTGGAACTCGATTTAAGAGGCGAGCGTTATGAAAATGCCTTAAGCAGAGTCGAAAAATATTTAGATGATGCTGTATTAGCTGGTTATCCGCGCGTGTCTATTATTCACGGTAAAGGAACTGGCGCCCTTAGAAAAGGGGTTCAGGAATTACTGAAACAGCATCGAAGTGTGAAAAATGCTCGTTTTGGCGAACAAGGTGAGGGAGGATCAGGCGTCACCATCGTCGAATTAAAGTAAAAAGGAGAAAACGCATGAAAGCCTTTTGGGAAAATGAACTTGTGGAAATTGCCGCCTATTATAGCGTGGCCGTCCTGTGTCTCGTCTTATTTCTAACCATTTTTGAACTCGTCACCTCCTATAAGAATTGGGAAGAGATTCAGCGGGGGAACTTAGCCGTTGCCATGGCAACAGGCGGGAAAATCTTTGGGATTGCGAATGTGTTTCAGCATTCAATCGCTCAGCACAATTCCCTTCTTCAAATGATTGGATGGGGCGTATACGGCTTTGTGATGCTGCTTGTCAGCTATTTCATTTTTGAATTTTTAACACCACGTTTTAAAGTAGACAAAGAGATTGAAAATGATAATAGAGCGGTCGGGTTTATTTCACTCATCATTTCAGTTGGGCTGTCTTACGTAGTAGCAGCCGGCATTTAAGGAGACGACATGGAAAAGCTAGCAAAAGTATTAATCGTAGTTGCCTGCACTTTTGCGGTCATTGGTGCCGTTTATCTGTTCCTGTGAAATGAAAAAAACAGGCGTTAGAAAGCTGTCAGGGAATCCCTTGGCAGCTTTTATCTCATCAAAGGCGGCGAATGACATGAAGCACATTCTGCAAAAAGACGAACTGATCAAGCGCATTGATACTTGTCTTCAAATGACATCCCTTCCAAGAGACATATACAAACCGTATATTGCACGTCCGTTTCAAACGTCAGGATTTTTTGATGATTTGAGTCCCTATATTCAAATCGATTCGAGTGGTTATATCCTCATTCAATATGAACGAGGCATTCAAATGCTACATAAAAGAACAAAAGCGGCGGATGAAGTCATTTACTGGATTTTAGAAGACACGATTTTTCTCACGGTTTACATCGACATGATGAGGAAGTATCAAGTCGACAACATCCAGACGCATTTACCGAATGACCCTAGTATCCATCAACAGATCGTAGAAAGAGTCAACGACTCATTTCGTGCAATCGGTGGATTATATGAACAGTGGCATCATGAAGGAAAAAGAGCCTCTATCGAAACACCGGCGAAAAAGTAAACATATGCAATTGAACCAAGCCCTATTAGAAAAAAGCAAACTGCCCTAAGGAAAAGTTTGCTATAATATAATAGTACGAAAGTTCAGGAAGGAGGGTTTTTATGCAGTCAGATAAACGTTGGCTTCTGCATTACCCGAATCAAATTCCCCACGAACTCACCATCCCAAATGAAACATTACAATCTTACTTATTCAGCTCCGCAGAGGCTGCACCTGAGCATACAGCCATTCATTTTCTAGGAAAGAACATCACCTATGAACAGCTGCAAGAAGACGTATTGAAACTAGCCAGTCATCTGCTGAAAATTGGCGTGAAAAAAGGCGACAGAGTAGCGATCATGCTGCCGAACTGTCCTCAATCGGTCATTTCTTATTATGCTGTTTTAATAGCAGGCGGCATCGTTGTTCAAACAAACCCGCTTTATACGGAGAAAGAACTGGAATATCAAATAGAAGACAGCGGCGCCAAAGTGCTGATCACGCTAGATTTGTTGTATCCAAAGGCTTATAAAATGAAAGCGCTGACAAGTATGGAGCACTTAATCGTCACCAAACTACAAGATTATTTACCATTCCCGAAAAACATACTGTTTCCTATTGTGCAAAGAAGAAAAAATAAAATGGTCATCCAAGTGGAGAAAAATGACACCATTCATCACTTCGCGCAGATTATGAAAGAATCGGAAGGTGAACAGCAGATACCCGCACTTGCCTTTGATCCGAAAGAGGATATCGCTGTTTTGCAATATACTGGCGGAACGACCGGGTTACCAAAAGGCGTCATGCTCACACATGAAAATATTTTAGCGAATACTGAAATGTGCGCTTCCTGGATGTATAAAACGACCAGGGGGAAAGAACGCATCCTCGGCATCATTCCGTTTTTTCATGTCTACGGAATGACGACCGTCTTAAATCTTGCTGTCAAAGAAGGGCATTCAATGATTCTACTTCCGCGATTTGACGCAGCTGATACCCTCAAAACGATTGAAAAACAGAAGCCGACGCTCTTTCCAGGTGCACCAACCATGTATATCGCCTTGCTGCATCATCCGAACATTGAAAAGTATGATCTATCGTCCATCACTGCATGTCTAAGCGGCTCAGCGGCACTTCCTGTTGAAGTCAAACAAAGCTTTGAAAAATTAACAGGAGGACGCTTAGTGGAGGGGTACGGACTTTCAGAAACCTCACCCGTCACTCATTCTAACTTTTTATGGGGAGCGAACAAAACAGGCAGCATTGGCTGTCCGTGGCCTAATACAGATGCCGGTATTTATTGCGAGGAAACCGGAGGCCTCAAAGAACCATATGAGCATGGAGAAATCATTGTCAAAGGGCCTCAGATCATGAAAGGATACTGGAATCAGCCAGAGGAGACAGAGGCTGTATTACGAGATGGCTGGTTTTTCACCGGAGATATAGGGTATATGGATGAGGACGGTTTTTTCTATATCGTCGACCGGAAAAAAGATGTCATCATTGCGAGCGGCTATAATATTTACCCAAGAGAAGTCGAAGAAGCCCTTTATGAGCATGAGCTTGTACAAGAAGTCGTCGTCGCAGGTATTCCAGATCCGTACAGAGGAGAAACAGTGAAAGCATTTATTGTACCGAAAAAGGATGCCTACTTAACAGAGGACGAACTTGATCGCTTTGTCAGGACGAGAATTGCCTCATTTAAAGTACCGCGCGTGTATGAATTTAAAGAGTCACTGCCTAAAACAGCCGTCGGGAAGATTTTGCGCAGAGTATTAATTGAAGAAGAAAAAAGAAAGCACGCTTCTTCATCTGAAACGCCTGCCGATCAACCGAAAACATAACGGCTTCATCATCCGGTCCATCGGCCGGATGATTTGAATGTTGACCGCCTCCTCTGGTATGCTAAAGGTGGAAAAGAAAGAGAAGATCACTTGACAAATCGCCCGTTTCTTTTTAACATAAAGTTATGAATGAATACTCATTCAATCCAGAAAGGGACGAAGCACATTGAAGCAGAAAAGACCGAAGTACATGCAAATTATTGATGCAGCAGTTGTGGTGATTGCAGAGAACGGCTATCACCAATCACAAGTTTCAAAAATTGCGAAACAAGCAGGGGTTGCAGACGGAACCATTTATCTTTATTTCAAAAATAAAGAGGATATTTTGATCTCATTGTTCAAAGAAAAAATGGGACAATTCATCGAACGAATGGAAACAGATATTCAAAAGAAACCGTCGGCGAAAGAAAAGCTTCTACTGCTCATTGAGGAGCATTTTCGTATGCTTGCGCAAAATCATCATTTGGCTCTTGTGACACAGCTTGAACTCAGGCAGTCAAACCTTGAGCTGCGGCAAAAAATCAATGAGGTGCTGAAAGGGTATTTAAATATGCTCGAGTCGATATTAGCAGAAGGAAAGAAAACAGGAGAATTCAGACAAAATCTAGATGTCCGCTTAGCGAGACAAATGGTATTTGGGACGATTGATGAAACCGCTACAACATGGGTCATGAATGATCAAAAATATGATCTTCCTGCACTCGCAGAAAACGTACGTGATCTACTCTTAAACGGAATACATCAATCTTAAAGACATTTTGAAAAAGGATGATTGACATGGAAAAGATACTCACCTTACATCATGAAGGACAGACAGCACTTATCACGATTCAGCATCCACCAGCAAACGCCTTATCTTCTCAGCTGCTCACCGAGCTTAATGACATGTTTGACCAGCTCGAACAAAATGAAGAAGTAAGAGCCATTGTGATCCACGGGGAAGGAAGATTTTTCTCAGCAGGAGCTGATATTAAGGAATTTACGACGTTACAGGAAGAGTCTGACTATTCAAGCCTTGCAGACAGAGGGCAGCAGGTCTTTGAACGGATTGAACAATGTCCAAAACCGGTCATTGCTTCAATTCACGGAGCGGCATTAGGCGGGGGCCTTGAGCTTGCCATGTCTTGTGATATCCGAATTGCCACAAAAGATGCGAAGCTTGGACTGCCGGAACTAAACCTCGGCATCATTCCGGGATTCGGCGGTACGCAGCGCCTGCCGCGCTATGTTGGTTCTGCTAAAGCGCTGGAAATGATGGGTACAGCTGAACCGATTACAGGTGAAGAAGCATTTGCCTGCGGACTTGTTTCAAAGCTGGCAGAAACAGAAGAAGAGGCGCTCGAAGCAGCCAAAACACTTGCGTCAAAATTTGCAACGAAAAGTCCAAAATCACTCGAGTATGTGCTGGATTTATTGAATGCGACAAAATTGTATTCATATGATGGCGGAATGAAGCTAGAAGCCAAAAAGTTCGGTGAGATTTTCCAATCGAATGACGCCAAAGAAGGCATCCAAGCCTTTATCGAAAAGCGCAAACCGAATTTTAAAGGGGAATAAAGGATTCAAACGAAACAAGGGGGAGAAATGGATGAATATATTTGTTTTGATGAAGCGTACGTTTGACACGGAAGAGAAGATTTCCATTCAGTCTGGTGCAATTCAAGAAGATGGAGCAGAGTTCATTATTAATCCTTATGACGAGTACGCCATAGAAGAAGCCATCCAGCTTCGCGACGAGCACGGGGGAGAAGTGACCGTTGTGACAGTTGGCAGTGAGGATGCGGAAAAGCAGCTGAGAACAGCGCTTGCTATGGGCTGCGATCAAGCCGTTTTATTAAATGTGGAAGACGACTTAGAAGAGTGGGATCAATATTCAGCTTCTACGATTCTTTACCATTATTTAAAAGACAAAGAGGCTTCCTTGATCTTAGCAGGGAATGTGGCGATTGACGGTGGCTCTGGACAGGTTGCCCCGCGTCTTGCTGAATTACTTGGGTTTTCATATGTCACAACGATTACAAGTATTCAAATTGACGGCGGCTCTGCTTCGATTGAACGAGATGCAGAAGGTGATGTGGAAGTCATTTCTGCTGAGCTCCCGCTTGTCGTCACTGCGCAGCAAGGTCTCAACGAGCCTCGCTATCCATCATTACCAGGCATTATGAAGGCAAAGAAAAAGCCTTTAGAAGAATTGGAACTGGATGATTTAGATCTGGATGAAGACGATGTGCCATATAAAATCAAAACAATTGAACGTTTCTTACCGGAGAAAAAAGAGGGTGGCAAGGTGCTGAGCGGTGAGCTTCAGGATCAAGTTAAAGAACTGACGGATTTATTAAGAAATGAAGCAAAGGTCATCTAAACATCCACTTTACGATATCACGAGAACAAGGGGGAACTTGAAAGATGAGTAAAAAAGTTGTTGTACTTGGAGAAAGTCGTGACGGTAAATTAAGAAATGTGACATTTGAAGCGATTGCTGCCGCTCATCAAGTGGCAGATGGCGGTGAAGTCATTGGCGTGTTAATAGGGGATGACGTCAAAGACCAAGCGAATGAACTGCTATACTATGGAGCGGATCATGTCATGATTGTGGAGCATCCGCACCTTTCATACTATACGTCAGATGGTTTTGCGCAGGCACTTCAAGCCATATTAGATCAGGTTGACCCAGATGCCGTCCTCTTTGGCCATACATCTATCGGAAAAGATTTGTCGCCGAAAATAGCTGCACGCTTGCAGACTGGTCTAATTTCAGATGCGATTGATGTAAGCGTTACCGGAGAACATCTTGTTTTCACAAGACCGATTTACTCTGGAAAAGCCTTCGAAAAAGTGATTTCAACAGATCGTCTGCTTTTGGCCACCATACGCCCGAACAACGTGGCACCTCTTGAGCGGGATGCCTCACGCAGCGGAGACATTACACCGGTTTCTGTCGATATTCAGAACCTGCGAACGATCGTGAAGGAAGTCATTAAAAAAACGTCAGAAGGTGTAGATTTATCTGAAGCAAAAGTTATCGTCGCTGGGGGACGCGGGGTCAAGAGTAAGGAAGGGTTTGAACCGCTGAATGAACTCGCTGAGACGCTGGGCGCAGCAGTCGGTGCCTCGCGTGGTGCCTGTGACGCAGACTACTGTGATTATGCCCTGCAAATTGGGCAAACAGGCAAGGTCGTCACACCTGATCTCTATATTGCGTGCGGGATATCAGGAGCGATTCAGCATTTAGCCGGGATGTCTAACAGTAAAGTCATTGTGGCGATTAACAAAGACCCAGAAGCTGAGATCTTCAAAATTGCCGATTACGGAATCGTCGGTGACTTGTTTGAAGTGGTACCGCTTTTGAATGAAGAGTTAAAAAAGATGAATATCCACTCGTAACGCTCATACACTCAGAATGCCTAGGTATTCTGGGTTTTTTTGTATGTAATCAATACACAAAGGAGCGGTTGATAAGTGAAGGGAACAGTAAAAGCGAATGACGTGATCGGACGTATTTCTAAACACATCTATGGACATTTTCAAGAGCATTTAGGAAGAGGGATTTATGATGGGATTTGGGTCGGAAAAGATTCAGAGATCGATCATATTGAGGGGATTCGTACGGATGTGCTAAAAGCCCTTCAAGCATTACATATTCCGGTGCTTAGGTGGCCGGGCGGCTGCTTTGCAGACGAGTATCATTGGGCAAATGGTGTAGGTGATCTCAGCGAACGAAAGCCGATGGTGAACACTCATTGGGGTGGTACGGTTGAATCCAATGAATTTGGTACACATGAGTTTATGAAATTGTGTGAGCTGCTTGAATGTGAGCCTTATATTTGCGGAAATGTGGGAAGTGGGACTGTTCAAGAATTAGCAGACTGGGTCGAGTACATCACTTTTCCAAAGGGAACACCTATGTCTGATTGGCGCATTCAAAATGGAAAACAAGAACCTTGGGATTTGACCTATGTTGGTGTAGGAAACGAAAGTTGGGGCTGCGGCGGGAATATGACGCCTGAATACTATGCCGATTTATATAAACGTTATCAAACGTATGTGAGAGAGTTTGCAGGTCAATCAATATACAAAATTGCGTGCGGAGCCAATTCAAATGATGTGAATTGGACAAAAGTATTAATGGAGCGGGCCGCACCTTGGATGGATGGACTCAGTCTGCATTACTACACTGTACCTGGTACGTGGGAGAAGAAAGGATCAGCGACTGAATTTGATGAGGATGAATGGTTTATCACGTTGAAAAAAGCCTATGAGATGGAACGGCTTGTCGTGGATCATGGAGAGATCATGGATCGTTATGATCCAGACAAGCGAATTGGGATGATTATTGATGAATGGGGAACATGGTATGACCCAGAACCAGGAACAAATCCAGGGTTTTTGTATCAGCAAAACACACTAAGAGACGCACTTGTTTGTGCCCTTCATTTTCATATCTTTCATCGTCATTGCCAGCGGATTCATATGGCGAATATTGCCCAGACGGTCAATGTTCTGCAAGCAATGGTGTTAACGGAAGACGAAAAGATGCTTCTGACACCTACGTATCATGTGTTTCACATGTTTCAAGTGCATCAAGAGGAAGAAGCACTTGAAGTGGAATTCGTGTCAACGCCTTATGAACGCAGAGGAGAAAAAATACCTCAGGTTAGCGTGTCAGCTTCGCGTTCGTCAGATAAGATGCATATTAGCTTCTGTCACCTGAATCCGCATGAACAAAACGAAGTATCCCTTGCCATTGAAGGTGTGGATGCAGAAACGAAAGTCACGGGCCGCGTGCTGACAGCAAACCGCATGAATGCGCACAACACATTTGATGATCCTCATGCTGTCCAGCCAGCAGAGTTTCAGCAATTTGCTGTAAAACCCGGTGAGTTGAGCATAGAGCTACCGCCAATGTCTGTGGTGATGATTACGATTGATCTCGCTTGATCGCATATTTAGATGTTTGATGAGCAGGATGTTGGGGCATCATACATTGTAAACGAAGCGGAAAGGGAGTTATTTATATGCTTAGAACGATTCTCATGATTATCGGTGCAATTGTTGTCATTGGTGCGATTGTACGGTTTGTTTTTTAATTCATTTCATAAAAAATGATTCGTAAGCATTTCATTCGCAAGTCACATTGGTAGATGCTATACTAAAAAGCATAATTTACATTGGAGGAATGAATAATGGCAATCGTAAAAGCTACTGACGCAACATTTTCACAAGAAACTGCAGAAGGTGTTGTTATTGCGGACTTTTGGGCACCATGGTGCGGACCTTGTAAAATGATTGCTCCAGTTCTTGAAGAACTTGATCAAGAAATGGGCGATAAAATGAAAATTGTAAAAATTGATGTAGACGATAACCAAGAAACTGCTGGTAAATACGGCGTGATGAGTATCCCAACACTTCTTGTTTTAAAAGACGGTGAAGTGGTAGAAACTTCTGTTGGTTTCAAACCAAAAGAAGCACTTGCTGAGCTTGTTAACAAACATCTATAAACCTGTCTATGCCCAATCGGCATACTCACTAAAGCGGTTCTCGTAAAGACGAGAGCCGCTTTTCTTTCAACATGGTATAAAACAAATGTTCGTGATACACTAGAAGGAGTGAAAGAGGAAAACAAGGACGGATGAAAAGATGAACAAACTGATCAAAGAAAAGCTATCGGTCTTGCCAGATCAACCAGGCTGCTATTTAATGAAAGATCGGCAAAATACAGTCATTTATGTAGGGAAGGCAAAGGTCTTAAAAAATAGAGTACGCTCTTATTTCACTGGATCTCATGACGCCAAAACGCAGCGGCTTGTCAGTGAAATTGAGGACTTTGAATACATTGTCACCTCTTCTAATATCGAGGCACTCATTTTAGAGCTGAATTTAATCAAAAAATACGACCCAAAATACAATGTCATGCTCAAGGATGACAAAACGTATCCTTTTATTAAAATTACGAATGAACGGCATCCTAAGCTGATCGTCACACGCAATGTGAAGAAGGATAAAGGGAAATATTTCGGTCCATACCCGAACGTACAGGCAGCAAGAGAAACGAAAAAGCTGCTCGACCGTTTATATCCTCTCAGAAAATGTAGCACCCTCCCTGACCGTGTCTGTCTCTATTATCATCTTGGACAATGTCTCGCGCCATGTGTGTATGACATTTCTGAAGAAACGAATAAGCAGCTCGTGGACGAAATCATAAGGTTTCTAAATGGAGGACATCAGCAAATCAAAAAAGAACTCACCGAAAAGATGCAGGAAGCCGCCGAACAATTAGAGTTCGAACGGGCAAAAGAACTGAGAGACCAAATCGCGTATATCGACTCTACGATGGAAAAGCAGAAAATGACGATGAGCGATTTATCAGATCGAGATGTTTTTGCATATGCCTATGACAAGGGCTGGATGTGTGTCCAGGTCTTCTTCATCAGGCAAGGGAAATTGATTGAACGTGATGTCAGCCTGTTTCCTATGTATCAAGACCCTGAGGAAGAGTTTCTCACATTTATGGGACAATTTTATGCAAAGAACAACCACTTTCTGCCGAAGGAAATTTTGGTGCCAGATAGCGTAGATCAAGAGATGATTGAACAATTGCTTGAGACGAACGTTCATCAGCCGAAAAAAGGAAAGAAAAAGGATTTGCTATTACTTGCCCATCAAAATGCCAAAATCGCCTTAAAAGAAAAATTTTCGCTCATTGAGCGTGATGAAGAGCGGTCCATTGGTGCAGTGAAGCAGCTTGGAGATGCACTAAATATTTATATGCCTTACCGGATTGAGGCATTTGATAACTCGAATATTCAAGGTGC
Source organism: Bacillus sp. FSL K6-2431 (assembly GCF_038005165.1). Classification (NCBI taxonomy): domain Bacteria; kingdom Bacillati; phylum Bacillota; class Bacilli; order Caryophanales; family Bacillaceae; genus Bacillus; species Bacillus sp. FSL K6-2431. The sequence goes on from NZ_JBBOSQ010000001.1 coordinate 3,272,137, forward strand.
AGACCCGGTTTCTGCCATGGTCGTCTTTCAGGACGGGAAGCCGTATAAAAAGGAATACCGAAAATACAAAATTAAAACTGTCACAGGTCCAGATGATTATGCATCGATGCGTGAAGTCATTAGAAGGCGATATACCCGCGTGTTAAAGGATGAGCTCCCGCTACCAGATTTGATTTTAATTGACGGAGGAAAGGGACAGATCAATGCAGCGATAGATGTGCTTGAAAATGAATTGAATCTGTCTGTTCCAGTAGCAGGTCTAGTCAAAGATGAAAAGCACCGGACGTCGAATCTGATGATGGGCGATACACTGGAAATTGTTGCACTAGAGCGAAATAGCCAGGCCTTCTATTTATTGCAGCGCATTCAAGATGAAGTGCACCGGTTCGCGATTAGCTTTCACCGGCAGCTGCGCGGAAAAAATGCATTTCAATCTATTTTAGACGATGTGCCAGGTATCGGAGAAAAGCGTAAAAAACAGCTTCTTAAACATTTTGGCTCTGTGAAAAAGATGAAAGAAGCCTCTATCCAAGACTTTCAGGAGGCTGGTATCCCGAAACAAACGGCCGAGCTTTTAATGGAAGCTTTAAAAAAATAGATTGTACTTTTTCCAAAAGTCTGTTAAGATTGTGACTAAATTTAATAAATGAACGTGTTGTTTGTTGAAGATAGAGGTGCGAACTTCAAGAGTAAGCCTTCAGAGATCGATGGGATCTAGGAAGAGGGCTAAAAGGGGAGCGTCGCCGAAGTGAATAAAATCCACTCATTTTATTCGCTGGCTGTACATTGAAGAAATGTAGGGCTGTCAAGAATGTATTTCTTGGAGGGCTATCTCATTGTTTGCATCGTTTGATGATGATTATAAAGCAATGGGAGATCTGTTCTCTCATTGCTTTTTTTATTTGCAGTGAGCAGGCAGTCTCCAAAGCCGCTTCTTGCCTCTTCTCTCACACGTGATCTTTTGAAAAAGGGTGGTAGACATGGGACTAATTGTACAAAAATTTGGCGGAACGTCTGTTGGATCGACAGAAAAAATTCGCAATGCTGCAGAAAGGGTCATCTCTGAACGCGAGGCCGGACATGATGTGGTTGTGGTTGTGTCGGCAATGGGTAAATCAACGGATGTTCTAGTAGACCTAGCGGAAGAACTCACAGATCATCCGAGCAAAAGAGAAATGGATATGCTGCTCGCAACTGGAGAGCAAGTGACCATTTCCTTATTAACGATGGCGCTGCAAGCAAAAGGCTATGATGCGATTTCCTTTACAGGCTGGCAGGCTGGTATGAAAACAGAGCAAGTACACGGTAACGCAAGAATCGTGGACATCGATGAATCAAGAATAAAAGAGGAATTAAGTGCTGGGAAAGTCGTTGTTGTGGCAGGCTTCCAAGGAATTGCAGATGACCTGCATATCACAACACTTGGACGCGGTGGATCAGATACGACGGCTGTAGCACTTGCTGCCGCACTAAAAGCGGATAAATGTGATATTTACACAGATGTACCAGGAGTATTTACGACAGATCCGCGCTATGTACCGGCCGCGCGGAAGCTTGCAGGTATTTCATACGATGAGATGCTCGAACTGGCTAATTTAGGAGCTGGTGTCTTGCATCCGAGAGCTGTCGAATTTGCGAAAAATTATCAAGTCCCACTAGAAGTCCGTTCTAGTATTGAAAATGAATCGGGTACGTTAATTGAGGAGGAATCATCCATGGAACAAAATTTAGTCGTCAGAGGCATTGCATTTGAGGATCAGATTACACGCGTGACGGTGTGCGGTCTTTCAAGCGGTCTCACCACATTATCGACCATTTTTACGACACTTGCGAAACAAAATATCAATGTGGATATCATCATTCAGTCCGTCACAAGCACCAATCAGACGTCGATCTCTTTCTCTGTGAAAACGGATGATTTGTCTAAAACAGTTGAAGTGTTAGAAGAATATAAAGGAGCACTTGGCTACGAACAGATCGAGACAGAAAGCAAATTAGCCAAAGTATCTATCGTTGGATCTGGTATGGTCTCAAATCCAGGCGTAGCCGCTGAAATGTTCGCTGTGTTAGCGGAAAAAGACATACAAGTGAAAATGGTCAGTACGTCTGAAATCAAAGTCTCAACAGTGGTTGGCCGTGACGATATGGTCAAAGCAGTTGAAGCACTGCATGATGCGTTTGATTTATCAAAGGTAGCTGCCCATTCTTAAACAGGCAGAGAGGTGTATCTCTTGAAAGAGTGCACCTCTTTTTTATATCCGAAACCCCCCATGCTAGAAAGGAAAACGTGCGTAAACCCATTCACTAAGTATGCTATGATAGAAGAAGGCAAACAAAAAAGGCGTGACCTAAAGTCCGCGCCTTTCATAAAGAGTGTTAGCTAGGGTCTCTTAAATCCCATTTAACGGTTAAAATGACTTTATCAGCACGCTTTTTCACTTGTTCATAAGATTCAGCCACGTGCTCGTTGAGAAGCTGGATTTGTTCAGCAATAAAACCTGCTTCCATCTGAAAGCATGGCTCCTTTTGATAGGTAAGTCGATTTGATACAAGTGGTCCTTCGAGCTCAAACTCAATTTCCTGTTTTTTCGAATGGACCATCGTGAGAGTTCCCCATCCGGCATCATGGAAAAATTCGGGGATTTTCTCCCATGACTCTTGAGGGAATTTACGAGCAAGCAGCTTACCCGCAAAATACATCATAGATGAATGATCCTGACCCAAAATATCAGGCAGCAGAACTTCGCGTATCAGCTCGTAGGCAAATCCATTGACTTCAATTTCTTTTAGCTGTTCTAAGTTAGATTCGAATTTATTCATTGTACGGCTCCCCTCTTTCAACAATTTATTATAGCTTATGTGAGCATATGATGACAGAGTTTTCCCTGAAGTCTAAGAAATTCTTATTGTAGTAAAACGAATTTTGATTTAAAACTTTTAAATTTCGGAAAATTTTAATTTATGTACGCGGTTTCTTGACGCTTTTTTGACATAGGAGTAAAATGAAATTGTCAATAAATTTGAATAAAGTGCTTACAATTGAAAGAAGCGGGGGTAAGACAATTTTCAGCAATTGCACTTTTTACTAGGGGGTAAAGTAATGTCGGGGAACAAAGAATTTTTTTATCGGAGATTGCATTCTTTGCTTGGCGTCATTCCGGTCGGTCTATTTTTAATTCAGCACTTAGTGATTAACCACTTTGCGACGAATGGACCAGAGGCGTTTAACAAAGCTGCACACTTTATGGAACAGCTTCCATTCAGATATGCACTTGAGCTGTTCGTGATTTTCTTACCACTGATCTATCATGCTGTTTATGGGGTGTACATAGCCTTTACGGCACAAAACAATACGTCTCGCTTCAGTTACTTAAGAAACTGGTTGTTCAGACTGCAAAGGATTTCAGGTATCATCACATTGATTTTTGTGACTTGGCATGTATGGGAAACACGAATTCAAGCTCAGCTTGGAGCTGAAGTGAACTATGACATGATGGCGAATATTTTAAGCTCTCCATTTATGCTAGGCTTCTATATTGTCGGCGTTTTATCTACTATTTTCCACTTTGCTAATGGCTTGTGGTCATTTGCTGTCAGCTGGGGAATTACTGTTTCACCACGCTCACAAAGAATCTCCACATATGTGACATTAGGTATATTTATAGCGCTTTCATATGTAGGGCTAAGAGCAATTTTCGCTTTTGTTTAAGAGGAAATAGATTAGTAGAAGAGGGAGAGGGGCTACAATGAGTAATTCTAGCATCATCGTTGTCGGAGGCGGCTTAGCTGGTCTCATGGCAACTATTAAAGCAGCAGAAGCGGGAACAGCTGTTAAACTATTTTCAATCGTACCTGTAAAACGTTCGCATTCTGTATGTGCACAGGGCGGAATCAACGGAGCGGTGAATACAAAAGGTGAAGGGGATTCACCTTATGAGCATTTTGACGACACGGTGTATGGCGGAGACTTCTTAGCCAACCAGCCGCCAGTTAAGGCAATGTGTGAAGCAGCGCCGTCCATTATCCATTTACTTGATCGGATGGGTGTGATGTTTAACAGAACACCAGAGGGATTATTGGACTTCCGCCGCTTCGGGGGAACACAGCATCACCGTACAGCGTTTGCTGGAGCTACAACAGGCCAGCAGCTATTATATGCACTTGATGAGCAGGTTCGCCGCTATGAAGTAGCGGGGCTTGTCACGAAATATGAAGGCTGGGAATTCCTTGGCGCTGTGTTAGATGACGAGGAAGTATGCCGAGGCATTGTCGCGCAGAACTTAACAACAATGGAAATTGAATCCTTCCGTTCAGATGCAGTGATCATGGCAACAGGCGGTCCTGGAATCGTGTTCGGAAAATCAACGAACTCCATGATTAACACTGGATCTGCTGCATCTATCGTCTATCAGCAAGGGGCTCATTACGCAAATGGAGAATTCATTCAGATTCATCCAACAGCGATCCCTGGAGATGACAAGCTTCGTCTCATGAGTGAATCGGCTCGTGGTGAAGGCGGACGTGTTTGGACATATAAAGACGGGAAGCCTTGGTACTTCCTAGAAGAAAAATATCCAGCATACGGAAACCTTGTACCGCGTGATATTGCAACACGTGAGATCTTTGACGTATGTGTCGAGCAAAAGCTTGGCATCAACGGAGAGAACATGGTATATCTCGATCTTTCTCATAAAGATCCAAAAGAACTTGATATTAAACTTGGCGGCATCATTGAAATCTATGAAAAATTCATGGGTGATGACCCGCGTAAGCTTCCAATGAAAATTTTCCCTGCTGTTCATTACTCAATGGGCGGATTATGGGTTGACTATGATCAAATGACGAATATCAAAGGTCTATTTGCTGCCGGAGAATGTGATTACTCTATGCACGGCGGAAACAGACTTGGTGCAAACTCACTGCTTTCTGCCATTTACGGCGGAATGGTCGCTGGACCAAATGCTGTGAAGTACATTAGCGGTCTTGAAAAGTCTGCGGAAGACCTATCTTCTGCAACATTTGACAGCGCCGTGAAGAAAGAGCAGGAGAAATGGGACAACATCCTCGGCATGGACGGAACAGAAAATGCGTACGTGCTTCATAAAGAGCTTGGAGAATGGATGACGGATAACGTCACAGTTGTTCGTTACAATGACAAACTCTTAAAAACAGATCAGAAAATCGAAGAACTAATGGAGCGCTACAAGCAGATCAACATCAACGATACAGCTTCATGGAGCAACCAAGGCGCTGCCTTCACACGTCAGCTTGACAACATGCTTCAGCTGGCAAGAGTCATTACGATCGGGGCTTACAACAGGAATGAAAGCCGAGGCGCACACTACAAACCAGACTTCCCAGAGAGAAACGATGAAGAGTTCCTAAAAACAACGATGGCTACGTTCAAAGGAAAAAATCAAAAGCCTGCATTCCACTATGAGGACGTCGATGTATCGTTAATTGCACCTCGTAAACGAGATTACTCGAAGAAAAAGGTGGAGAAATAAGATGAGTGAAAAAAACACGATTCAATTCATAATCACACGTCAAGATACAGCAGATGGAAAGCCTTATGATGAAGAATTCGAAATCCCTTACCGCCCAAATATGAACGTCATTTCCGCACTCATGGAAATTAGACGGAACCCGGTCAATAAACAAGGGAAAAAAACAACGGCGATCAACTGGGATATGAACTGTCTTGAAGAGGTGTGCGGAGCTTGTTCTATGGTCATTAATGGAAAGCCGCGCCAATCATGTACAGCTCTTATTGATCAATTAGACCAGCCGATTCGTCTTCAGCCGATGAAGACATTCCCGGTTGTGAGAGATTTGCAGGTTGATAGAAGCCGGATGTTCAATTCCTTGAAAAAGGTGAAAGCATGGGTACCGATCGATGGCACGTATGACCTTGGTCCTGGACCAAGAATGCCTGAGAAAAAACGTCAATGGGCTTATGAGCTTTCGAAATGTATGACATGTGGTGTCTGCCTTGAAGCTTGTCCAAACGTGAATGATAAATCTTCCTTTATGGGACCTGCACCGCTTTCGCAAGTTCGTTTATTTAACGCACATCCGACAGGTGCAATGAATAAGTCTGACCGTCTAGAAGAAATTATGGGGGACGGTGGTCTTGCGAACTGTGGGAACTCCCAAAACTGTGTGCAGTCTTGTCCGAAAGGAATCCCGCTGACAACGTCAATTGCTGCACTTAACCGAGATACAACTTTACAAGCATTCCGTAACTTCTTCGGAAGCGATCACGCAGAATAACATCACATTCAGTCCTCTTTGCCAATCATGATGAGTGTTTAAGAGGCTGGATGCAATATTGAAACAAACGCCTCTTCCAATACGGGAGAGGCGTTTTGTTTCCAAATAAGGAGATGATCAAGTGAGATTGCCGTCATATATTGAAGCACCGTTTGAAGAGTGGAGGGCATCCTTTCGATTTTATGTCGAAACGACCGTTCGGTTTTCAGAAACGGATATGTTTGGCCACATGAACAATGTTACCCCTTTTGTGTATTTTGAAGAGGCGCGCATTGCCTTTTTTCAAAAAACAGGAATTGTTGATAAACGGATGAAACGTGTGCGAGAAACCATGACAGTCGTCGCTAACCTGCAATGTGATTACATCAAGCAGGTAGAGATTGGAGAGAGGCTTCGAGTGTATGTTAAGCCTGAGAAGGTCGGCTCAAGCTCACTCATTCTTCATTATTTAGGAGAAAATGAACAGCAGGAGCCATGCTTTACAGGCTCAGTCACCATGGTGCAAATTAGTAAAGACACAGGCACATCTGTCCCATTTACTGAAGAAGAAAAAGAGACATTTAGGGCGCAGAGAAAAGAGTAGCATGCTACCTCATCAACGTGCACGCTCCATTTTGTTATAATAAAAGCACCATATCAAGAAGAAACAAGAGGAGAACACATGAAGATTTTTCAATATGACACCATTGATAGTACAAATAATGAAGCGAAAAGGCTCATGCAGCAAGGAGAAAAGCCCTCATTTGCTGTCTATGCACGCCAGCAGACAGAAGGAAGAGGCAGACTCGGCAGGCCGTGGGAAACACCTTTAGGGAATGTGGCAGTGACCATGACAGTCATGCCGCCAGAAGAACTCTCCACCCAGTCAACGATCGCCCCGCTAACAGCGCTAGCAATCTATGATGTGCTGAAACCACTCATAAGAGCGGACGATCAGCTGGCGATCAAATGGCCGAATGATATCCTCATTAATGAAGCAAAGGTATCCGGCACATTAATTGAAGCAGATCGCAGCGCCATTTATATCGGTGTTGGCATCAATGTAGAGACGAAGCCGGAGCATGTCCCGTACAAAACCATTTGCTTATCAGAGCTGACAGAGGTGAAAGCTGATCAGCTAGTGAAAGACCTGGCAGCGGCTTTTAAAAAATACCATACACGCTGGCAGAATGAAGGGTTTGAAGCACTCACTGCCCTTTATAATAAACGGTTATATCGTCTAAACAAGCCGCTTCGCATTTCGTTAGATCGTGAAAAACAAACATGGGAAGAAGGCATTTGCTGCGGCGTTAACCGCTTTGGTCATCTTCAGCTAAAAGATGATAAAGGACAGATCAAAGCTCATTCTGCCGGAGATATTGATGCCCCGCTTCAGCATTAAAAAAAGCAGACGATGTTCTCGTCTGCTTTAGGCTTCTCTTTTAATATGAGGCTGCACAATATAATCTTGTTTCGTAAAGACAACCCCGTCTAGAATTTCTCTTGCAGTTCGAATGACTTTGACTCTATTTTGGGACACGTCAATGTCCGTTTGCATTATCCCGGCAGGATGCCCAATTCGAAGCGTATCATGTTGTCCATTATAAAGCTGTGCAGGAAGCGTATGTTCCATAAAACAGCTGGCTGACACGCAGACAGAGCCGGTAATGGCAAGCGCTTGGTGTGGTCTTTGCATCGATAACATGCGTACGATGATATCCATATCGGCTGCTCGTCTCATCACTCCGGTTGTATCCACATAATCAGCAGGCTCGCTAATGATCGCAAGCTTTGGAACAGCTGGTGACTGTAATGTCGCCATGTCTTTTGGTGCAAAGTGACACATTTCAGCAGCGATGGAACGAATCTCTTCTAAATCATTCAGTAATGCGTCTGTAAACTCCTCAGGTAATTCGGTTCCTTTTAAATGAAGATCCTTCGCACGGACAAAGGCAATGGGATTTGCGATGTCAACGATCGAGATCGGAATCTCTCCGAATTTTGTCTGAATCGTATCCATGCGGTTCCCTGTCGGAAAGGTTTTACCAGTCACAGCGCCTTCAGGTTTTTCAAAGGATAGATAGATGGGAGATCCTGTCCCTTTTACACCTGGAATTTCTACATCTCCCTCAAATTTCACTTCGCCATTTTCAACCTCAACCTCTGCTACGATGACTTTATTTGTGTTGGTATTGAGGATACGTACAGTCGTAATGGGCTCAACCGCTTGAACAAGTCCTTTAATGATGGCGTATGGCCCAACCGCTGATGAGATATTCCCGCAGTTTCCTTTAAAGTCGACATATCTCTCATTGATGCTGACTTGTGCAAATGTATAGTTCACATCCACATCCGGGCGTGTGGCTTTATCAATAATGGCTACTTTGCTTGTTAAAGAATTACCGCCGCCGATTCCATCGACCTGTAGCCGGTCAGGGCTGCCCATAATGTCTAATAGAAATGCTTCGAGCTCATCGTGTTCATATGGTGCATTGTTTGCGTGAATGAATACTCCTTTGCTTGTACCGCCTCGCATGATTGTGATTGGAACTTTTCTCATTACTCTCACCCTCAATTTTTAATTAACTGTTTATCTAACCAAAATGGTAAAGTATAATAAGAAATAAGTTAAATACATTATTTTAAGAGAAATCGATAAAAATATTTTATAATTAGTAAAAAAGGAGGGCATATAATGGATGAAAAAGATTGGCGGTTTTTAAAGGTACTTTATGAAGAAAAGAACATCACAAAAGCGGCAGAAAAATTATTTGTCTCTCAGCCTGCCTTAAGCTATCGATTGAAACAGCTTGAAGAGGAGTTTGATATGAAGCTTTTCTTTAAAAGAAAACGAGGAATTGAATTTACATCAGAGGGGGAATACTTGGCTAAATATGCAAATGACATGCTCAAACAGCTGCAGCAAACGAAAGATGGCATGCTCAATATGCAAAAAAAGGTCAAAGGAACGATCCGGTTGGGGGTCTCAAGTAACTTTGCCCAGTATAAACTGCCAGAAATATTAAAAGAATTTTCTAAGCAGTATCCACATGTTCAATTCATGGTGAATACAGGCTGGAGTACGAAAGTCATGGATTTATTAGGCACATCAAGTGTTCATTTAGGGATTTTAAGAGGGGATTACGACTGGAATGGAGAGCGGTTTTTGCTTGATAAAGAGCGGCTTTGTATCATTTCAAAATCAGAAATTCAGCTAAAGGACCTTCCGAAGCTGCCGCTCATTGACTATCATACAGATAGTTCATTAAAACGATTGATTAATAGATGGTGGCAGGAAACGTTTGCCATGCCTCCGCTTGTGACGATGGAGACAGATCGCCAGGATACATCAAAAGAGATGGTCAAGCACGGTTTAGGCTATGCCATTGTCCCGGAAATTTGCCTCAGGCCAAGTGATGAGCTATTTGTAAAAGGTCTTTCGTATAAAGATGGACAGCCTGTTTTAAGAGATACATGGCTTATGTACCAGCCTGACTCCCTTCATTTATCTGTTGTGAAAGCATTCATCGAATTTTTAAGAAGCCAGCAAGGCTGATTATAAAAAGAATTTATAGAAGATACGAAAAAATCAATATTTTCATTATGAAAAAAGCTATTATATCCTTGAAATAGAAAGCGCTAACATTCAGATCACAAGTGCAAAGGGGCGCTTGCTGATCGTGTAAAGAAGAGGATGGAGGGATATATAGTGCTAGCTATTTTAGGGCTTTTAATGGTCGTGACTTTTACATTTCTTATTATGACAAAACGTATGCATCCGGTGGTGGCGTTAACCGTAGTACCGATCATCTTTGCATTGATTGGTGGGTTTTACAGTGGGTTAGGGGATATGATGCTCGATGGACTCAAAACGGTTGCGCCATCTGCTGCTTTATTGTTATTTGCCATTTTATTCTTCGGTGTCATGCTGGATGCTGGGCTGTTTGATCCACTGATTAAACTCATTTTACGTATTGTGAAAGGGGATCCTGTCAAAATTGCGTTTGGGGTAGCGATTTTGTCTATGCTTGTTGCATTAGATGGTGATGGGACGACAACTTACATGATTACCGTATCCGCTTTGCTGCCGCTTTTCTTAAGAATTGGGATGAACCCGTTGATTTTAGGAACGATTTCATTATTATCATTAGGTATTATGAGCGGTATGACCCCGTGGGGTGGTCCAGCTACTCGTGCAATTGCTGCGCTTGGCTTGGATGCAGCTGAATTTTTTATTCCATTAATTCCAACGATGGTAGCTGGCGGTCTATTCATCCTTTTTACTGCTTATGTGCTTGGGAAAAAAGAGCGGAAGCGAATTGGGGTTGCAGAAATTCAGTACAAAGAAGAGGTCTCGATCTCCCCTGAACTGGCAGCGTCAATCGAAGATGGCGTAGAAGATATAAAGAGACCGAATCTCATTTGGGTGAACTTCTTCTTGACGATTGCAGTGATGGCGACACTTGTTTTAGATATCGTACCGATTCCAGTTCTCTTCTTAATTGGATTTGTCATCGCTCTCATGATCAACTATCCAAAGGTTGAAGATCAGCGCGAGAGAATCTTATCACATGCGGGAAATGCCTTAACGGTCATTACCCTTGTGTTTGCAGCAGGAATTTTTACAGGAATCTTTTCGGGGACAAAAATGGTGGAGTCGATTGCCAACTTGGTGATTTACTTAATTCCAGATTCTTACAGTTCGTTTTTTCCGCTCATTGTGGCTTTAACGAGTATGCCATTTACATTTGTTCTTTCAAATGATGCTTATTATTTCGGGGTGCTGCCGATCTTGGCAGAAGCCGGCGCAGCTTACGGAATTGATCCAGTGGAAATTGCACGCGCCTCTATTATAGGACAGCCTGTTCATCTGCTGAGCCCTCTTGTGGCTTCAACGCTACTTCTTGTCAGTATGCTGAACAAAGATATTGGCGATTTGCAAAGGTACGCATTGCTGTGGACCGTGTTAACTGCCCTTTTTACAACGCTTATTGCTTTGTTAACAGGTGCCATTTCTATCTTTTAAATACGTGTATGAAAAGGACGACGTCTCGGGTAGGAGACTCGTCCTTTTTTGTGCGGATAAAACCGTACAAAATGGACGCTCATATGCAGGAATTCTCGATTTTAACGTCACCTACCTCGGGCAGCCGGCATATGATATCTCGACTATACAGAATCCCATTCTATAGAGACTAGAGCTCTCACCTTAGCAAGGAGGGTTACAATACTTGAAGGAGAAAGAGTTTCAATCCAAGCCGCTATTAACCAAAAGAGAAAGAGAAGTATTCGAATTGCTCGTCCAAGATAAAACAACAAAAGAAATTGCAAGCGAGCTTTTTATTAGCGAAAAGACTGTTCGAAATCATATTTCGAATGCCATGCAAAAGCTAGGAGTCAAAGGTCGTTCACAGGCCGTAGTCGAGCTTCTGCGTATGGGTGAGCTAGAGCTCTAAAGTCAGCCGGTTTTCCTTCCACTCTAGGAAGGAACCGGTTATTTCTATATGGTTTCCATGAGTCTCTTCTTGCATTTTCTCTGAAAAACGAGGAAAATAGGAATGTACGTTTTAATCAAAGTGAGATGCTATAGTGAGGTATCAATGAAATGGAAACGAATGAGTTCGACCATGTAGCAGAGATTGAAAAATCATTGCGCCATATTGCTGCAATTATTAAGCAAAAAGGCAGAGAAATCCTGAACCAATATACGATTACACCTCCTCAATTTGTAGGGCTTCAGTGGCTTTATGAATTCGGAGATATGACAATAGGTGAGCTATCACAAAAGATGTATTTGGCTTGCAGTACAACCACCGACTTAATTGATCGAATGGAAAAAAGTGAACTTGTCGAACGAGTAAAAGATCCTTCTGACCGCCGCGTGGTTCGCATTCATTTATTGCCTGAAGGCGAGCGGATCATTCAAGAAGTGATTGTTAAACGCCAAGAATACGTCAGTGAACTTCTAGGGGCTTTCTCAGAAGAAGAAGCCATCGTTTTCAACCAATCCTTAACGAAACTACAGCAGCAAATGAAAAGAAAATGAGGCGATTTTGTTGGATCAACCAATCGGCGTCATTGATTCCGGCGTCGGCGGTTTAACCGTTGCAAAGGAAATCATGAGACAACTGCCAAAAGAAAAAATCATTTACGTAGGCGATACAAAACGGTGCCCGTATGGTCCTCGGAAAGAAGAAGAGGTTCTTCAATATACTTGGGAAATGGCACACTACTTATTAAGACATCATCATATTAAAATGCTCGTCATCGCATGCAACACAGCGACGGCGATCGCACTAGATGAAATCAAAGGAACGCTTGATATTCCGGTCATTGGCGTGATTCAGCCCGGCGCCCGCACAGCCATCAAGGTGACAAACAATCAGCAGATTGGTGTCATTGGTACAGCCAATACGATCAAAAGCGAGGCATACAAAGAAGCTTTGCTATCCCTAAAAGCAGGACTAGCGGTTCAAAGTCTGGCATGTCCGTTGCTTGTTCCCTTTGTGGAAAGCGGGACGTTTTTAGATCAGACAGCAGATGAAGTGGTGAAAGATTCCCTTGAACCGATGAAAGAAACAGGAATTGATACACTCATTCTTGGCTGTACACACTATCCAATTTTAAAAGAGTCGATTCAGCGCTTTATGGGCAGTGATGTGAGCATCATTTCATCAGGGGACGAGACAGCGAGAGAAGCAAGTACGATTCTTTCCTATAAAGGGCTGTTAAATACCTCTAAAGAAGCGCCTGTTCATACATTTTATACAACAGGGCAGCAGCAAAATTTTGAAAACATCGCTCGTGACTGGTTTGGCTACCTGCCAGGGAAGGTCGAAACCGTATCACTCGAACACGTCTATCAGCAATAACCCCCTTCTATTTGAAGTGGGTTATTTTTTTATGAAAAGGGTCTAATCCGCAGGAGGAGCTCGTATACATAGTAGTACAAACTACTAGAGGAGGGTGAAGTATGCTGAAAAAAGGATCTACAGCAGCTGTGACGTGTATCGCGTCAGCCATGCTTTTGTCAGGATGCGGATTGTTTCAAACAGACCAAGCGAAAACAGAGATTGACCCGCCACAAAACGTCACATATGTGAAAGAAAATAAAGAAGAGAAACAAACAGCGAAAGAAGGAAAAGAAGAGAAGAAGGCAGATACAGTCATGAGAGAATTATATTTAATTGATAAAAACGGGTATGTCGTTTCTCAATCCATTCCACTGCCGAAAAATGAGGGGAGTGCCAAACAAACCTTAGAATACCTCGTGGACGGAGGACCGATTTCTAACCTCATGCCAAATGGATTCCGGGCTGTTTTACCGGCCGACACGAGTGTATCTGTCGACATTAAAGACGGAACGGCCGTAGTAGATTTTTCAAATGAATTCAAAAACTATAAAAAAGAAGACGAACAGCGCATCCTGCAATCGGTCACTTGGACGTTAACGCAGTTTGATTCTGTCGCCAAAGTCAAATTGAAAATGAATGGTCATGAACTAAAAGAAATGCCTGTGAACGGCACACCGATTTCAGATGATTTAAGCAGAGAAGACGGTATTAATATTCAGCACGAGGCTGCCGCTGATATGACATCGACAAAGCCAGTGACAGTTTATTACTTAGCTGAATCTGATGAACAGACGTACTATGTTCCTGTGACCAAAAGGACGCCAAAAGATGAGGATGATCAAATTACAGCAGCCATTGATGAGCTCGTCTCTGGACCAAGCAAAAAAAGCCATTTGCTCACAGACTTTGATCAAGATGTAAAGCTGAATGATATCCCGAAAGTAAAAGACGGACATGTGACACTTGATTTCAACGAATCCATTTTCGGCAGCGCAGATGAAAAGAAAAAGGTGATTTCACAAAAAGTTCTTGATAGCATCGTGCTCACATTAACAGAGCTGCCGGACGTCAAAAGCGTATCCGTTAAGGTAAACGGCAAGGCTGAGCTTGTGAACGAAAAAGGAGCAGAGCTGACAAAGCCGGTTTCAAGACCAGAACAAGTGAATACAGGTAGTTTTTAACGGCACACATTGATATAATGGAGAAAAAGAGGCATGCATATTCGCTGCCTCTTTTTTATTCCAAGCGATTAGAACGAGCCGAGGTTGTCAAAGTTAGTAGGAGAACCCCGCTGGCATCCGCGCGGAATGTATATTGTAACGGAGGTAAATCATGAGATTAGATGAAAGACACTATGACGAATTAAGAAAAATTGAAATAGAGGCAGGCTACATTACGCATCCAGAAGGCTCTGTCTTAATCTCAGCGGGCAATACGAAGGTGATTTGTAACGCATCCATCGAAGACCGCGTACCTCCTTTTTTAAGAGGACAAGGAAAAGGCTGGATTACAGCAGAATATAGCATGCTTCCAAGAGCAACCGCTCAAAGAACCATTAGAGAATCATCTAAAGGAAAAGTGACAGGACGTACAATGGAAATTCAGCGATTAATTGGACGAGCACTCCGTGCAGTCGTTGACTTAGAGAAGCTAGGCGAACGCACGATTTGGATTGACTGTGATGTCATTCAAGCAGACGGGGGCACACGCACAGCATCTATTACCGGTGCTTTTGTCGCCATGACGCTTGCGATTCAAAAGCTTCGAGCAGAAGGTGTCATCAAACAAAACCCGATCACTGATTATTTAGCGGCGATATCCGTCGGAATTGATTCTCAGCAAGGTCTTCTGTTAGATTTAAATTATGAAGAAGATTCTTCAGCTGAAGTAGATATGAATGTCATCATGACAGGCGCTGGACGCTTTGTTGAACTTCAAGGCACAGGCGAAGAAGCGACATTCTCAAGAGAACAGCTAAACGGACTGCTTGATTTAGCCGAAAAGGGCATCAAAGAATTAATCGAAAAGCAAAAAGCAGTGACAGGAGAAGTCATCGAATAAAGAGAAGGGTTTGATCAGGATGAAAACAGCCATCATTGCAACGCACAATGCGGGTAAAGCGAAAGAATTCAAAGCCATTCTTGAGCCAAAAGGATTCACGGTCAAAACACTAGCAGACATCGGCTTTACTGAAGAGATTGAAGAAACAGGACAAACCTTCGAAGAAAATGCCATTATCAAAGCCGAGGCGATTCAAGCCAAAGCAGGTGAAATGGTCATTGCAGACGATTCCGGTTTGTCGATTGACTATCTTGGCGGAAAACCTGGCGTATATTCAGCGAGATACGCTGGTGAACATAAAAACGATGCTGAGAATGTAGAAAAAGTGCTGAGCGAGCTTCAAGGCATTGAAAAAGAAGACCGTACAGCTAGATTCAGATGTGCCCTTGCTGTCAGCATACCGGGTAAAGAAACAAAGACGGTAGAAGGATCAGTAGAAGGCTTCATCGCCGAGGAACCAATCGGCGAAAACGGCTTCGGATACGACCCAATTTTCATCGTCAAAGACAAAGACCAGACGATGGCCGAGTTATCACCAGAGGAGAAAAACAAGATTAGCCATCGAGCGGTCGCGCTTCAAAAGCTTTCATCACTGCTAGACGCAAATGAATAAGGGGGAATGAAGCCATGAAGATACTCATCATTAGTGACAGTCATGGACTCACAGACGAACTTCAAACCATTGCCAAACGGCATGTGGCTGAAGTCGACATGATGATTCACTGCGGAGATTCAGAACTCGAAACGAACCACCCAGCTCTCGAAGGATACAAAGTCGTCAAAGGAAATTGTGACTTTATGGGCGATTTTGAAGAAGAGCTCCTGCTTTCACTTGATGGTGGCGGAAAACTATTTCTCACTCACGGACATCTGCATGGCATCAAACAATCCTTGCTTCAAGTCTACTACCGTGCAGAAGAGCTAGGCGCAGACATCATCTGCTTTGGCCACTCGCACATCCCAGGCAGTGAGCTGCTAAGAGGAAAACTGCTCATTAACCCAGGCAGCGTGCACCTGCCAAGAGTGCGTAAAGAGCGCAGCTACGCTATACTGACACTAGATGGAAGCGAAGCGAACGTACAGTTTTTCACAGACGAAGGTCAAGCCATACAAGACCTCGAAAACACTGTCACATTGGAAGGTATTTCATAAGGGTGCAGCATTTGCCCCTTATGAAAAAACTTTCGAAAAACCGTTGACTTTAAAGAACAATAGTAATATAATAAATCTTGTCGGTGAGGTACTCACCAACAGAACACTACATAACAACATGTCCCAGTAGCTCAGCTGGATAGAGCAACGCCCTTCTAAGGCGTCGGTCGGGAGTTCGAATCTCTCCTGGGACGTACTAATGTAAAAGCTTGAAATCCTTGATATGAAAGGATTTCAGGCTTTTTTATTTCTTGGAACATAAGATCGATTATTGCTTCAAATTAGAGTTTAGGGAGCGGGTTGGGGGCGAATTTGTTTTTAAGTATTTCCGTTCCCTATTTTTGTATCAAAGAAGCTATCAAGATGGGTGGCTGATTTCTGATTAGCTTCTTCAATGACTATGAACGTAAATGGATCAAAATCAAAAATGTATAAATTGAAAATGGGCTTATTTGTAGGGTTGCTACTTAATATATTGAGGTAAAGCAAAAACAAACGAAAAGCCCTTCCAATTTGGAGGGGCCTTCCTTTGTTAATTATCACTGTCCAATTCCCATAATTTTTGACCGTCTGCTAAATATACTGCATTTGGTGTATCTTTATAAAGTGAAATTTCAATTAAGGAACTTTTTTCTTGCTTTAACCAATCGTATATATCACAGTCGTTATTAGCGGGGGGCGATAAGATGTTATTAACTTGAAATGCGACTGCGTCATACTCTGTATAATTGACATCATCATCTTCCAATCCGTTATCTGTTTCATAAAGTGTGTCAGATTCCCCAATAACTTTTAAACCGTTTTTCCATTCTAAAATCAAATCGTTATTTTTATATTTTCGTAATGCTGAAATTAATGGATCATATCCCATTCGAATCCTCCTTAATTTATGGTTTTAAAGGCTCTGATGGTACTATATGAGCGCCGTTTTTGCTGTAGTGTATTAAGCCTCTAGTAGTCTCCACATACTTACCGGTATCTTTATCATAGTATTTTCCAATCACTTGGCCAAAGTCTACTCTTTCTTTGTGCTCACCTATTTTTGTACCTTTCCCAGCGAACTTATCTAGCAATTCTTGTGCTGTTTGATTATCTCCATTGAAAATGCTTTTATTTGGACGGCCATTCGCAACTTCTTGCTTATAGTTAGGTGCATCAGGAATATGTTTCTCTTGAGCTCCTGGTTTTACCTTTGCAGGGAAACCATTTACTTCACGATACGGACCTTTTGGTACGGAGTGTTTGCCGAAGGAAGGTGTTTTAACAATCTTCTTGGCTACTTTCTCTCCTTTCATTTTTTTAAAAACATATTTTCCAACTTTAGCGATTTTAGCTCCTGGTATCATGTACAAGCTTGATACTAGACGGTCCATGTCAGCGACTTTATCACCTGTTACAGGATCTCTCCCTGTGATGGCACGAATTGCATCATTTATTCCTGTAAATTCAACCGCCGTATTTAAGATGTTTGAGGTTTGTTCTCCCGTTTTCACATCAGAAATCTTTGTGATGCTTTCAATATTCACTTTGTTTTGATCCGATATTCGTAACCGATACAGCATTCCATCTCGAATAACTTCAACTGTTTTGGCATTTGCGAAGTCAATCTTTTCATTTGTATTATATACTTTTCTATTTACGATCACGGCGTTTTGATTGATTTTATTAGATGGTTTCTTCTTCACAACCGTATCCACATTCGATCGCTCTTTTTCATTCAGCTTCTTGAGCATGATCATCATTGGGTTTTCTTTAGGGTTGTCTATTTTTTCATTCAATCCGTTGATGGTGCTCTTGATTTTTTCTTCTTTTCCATCTTTGAAAATAGAGCCCTTTTGATAACTGGTCATCTCAATTTTCGGGCCAGTGAACATCTTGCTTAAAGTATCTATGTATTGCTTCATTGTGTGAAGGGAACTTTTTGTTTCATTTAGAGCACTTGTTTGTTCTCTGTCAAATGCATGAAGTAGTCCAATGGTTTTGGACGTCTCGAGCCATGCTTTTTGATAGCTTTGTTGGAAAGTAGATTCGTCTACATGAGGCAAATGCACAATATGGTTTACTCTGCCAATGGCTTGATTAACATCTGATACGATATCAGAAATGGCCCGTTCGTCTTTTTTTAACCCTTGGTCAAGCTCGTGTTCAATGAATGATTGAGAGATAAAACCATTCGGGTTTGATTCAAAAGCATGAAGTGCCTGTTTTGTCTTTTTTAGCGCACCACTGTATTCTTCAATGATGATCTGAAAGAATTGCAAAAAGGGAATGTGACACTCCATATAAAAATCTTTTATTGCTTGTCCAGCTTCTCCCTTTAATGCGCTATCTAAGGAGATGATTTGATTGATTTGTTTTTCTAGGGACTTAACATTCTGTGATTGTTGCTTCAACTTGTTCAGCGTTTGGTCAATTCCATTCTTCAACTCAAAGACGTCAAGGGTTTTCATTCCATTCTCCTTTAATTTCTCTACTCATTTACTTCCCTCTTTTTAATTCCAGTTGTTTTTGCTTTAATGTAGAAATTTGAGAGGGTTCACATAAAGAAAGGGAGCTGCATAAACGACAGCTTCCTAGACGAAGAGTTTAACTATTCTTTTTTCTGTAGTCTTTCACTAAGCTCGAAACCACTAAACCCATAACACTAAAAGCCACAATATAAAATAAAACATATGTTACAGGTGTATCAATTTTCCCTAAGATCATCACAAGGGCAATAATAGCGCCGGGTAAAGTAATTAATAACATTTTGGATGGTTTGCTTTGCTGTGTCACTGAATGACCTCCTGATTGATCCATTATCTAGGTATTTTAGTTAATTTTAGCATATAGAGATTATACGAACAATATAAGGGAGGGGAGAAACCCACTTATAGAGCGAAACAAAGGAAACCCACTTCTGCTTGTGGTCGAAATCAATCTAGACTTGCGTATATCTGATTTTGTGGTAATTATTTCAATAGAACCTTTTGTGTAATAAAATGTATATGATGTATACAAAGGGGTGAGATGGCGGTGAAGCATTTTTTAACGGCAATCGTAGTGGCTATCATTGTGGGGATCATTGTTTATGCTGCAGATGATCGTTTAAGTATGTTTCCGTTGATGCTGATTTTAGCGGTTGCGATCTATATCGTAAGCAGGATTAGCGAAACATTTATTAAGAGATATTCAAAATAAAATAATTAATAACACAGCCCCTCCATTGGAAGGGCGTTTTTTAATGAACCTTCCATTTATTTTTAACTAATGAAAAAGACATCGCAAAGGGATAAATGTTCAAAAGAGAGAATATTCATTTTCCAACTAAAAAAATTAAAGTGTATAGTAGAAGGAGAACCCTTTCATAGAACTGTTTGGAGAAAAGTTATGAGGATACAAGAAGCTGGTTAGCCACGCGCTTTCAGGAGAAAGTTGATTTAGCGATCTTTTCTACTCGTTTTGGTGATGGCGTAACCCAACCTTTTGGGGGATGGACGAGAATGGAGATGAAACTTGTCTCGTTACAGATTTTTTATTGACGGATTAAATGGGGAAAAAGCACATAATCCCAAACGCCCTAGAAAAACAATGAAAGGAATGGTCACTTGTACAACATCAATCCAACAAACCTACTATATGAAAATGGAGAGAAATCAAGCAGCTTAGAAGGTGATCAATTATTCGCCAAACAGTTAGGGCATATCGAGATCACTAGCGGTCATATCGTTGCATGTGATCCTTTTGTTTCTGAAGGAGACCAATCGTTTACGAGGAAGGTTGCTCTAGGAAAATATCCTATTCTACTTATAGTTAAGCGGTTGCAAAGCGGTGACGAACGCGTTGCCTATGCAATGATCAAGTTCACAAACGAGCAAGCAACAGAATGGGAGCTTGCCACAAGAGCAGGGCAAGAACTCAATCAATTGAAAGAAGACGAGTTCTTCGGCTACGGTGTAAATACGGGAATGGGTTGTTTCATGGATGCGGAAGCAGCACGATATTTACAAGCTTATGAGGATAAACGGTATAAAGAGGACAATGATTTCTATCTTTATGAAGAATTTGCAGAAGCGCTTGAGCAAAACTACAAGCACACATGGGACTGGCTCGTCGCCCGTTTTCATGACAAAGTGGACATTGCCATGTTTACAACAGGCTTCGGCGACGGGATGTATCCAAGCTTTTGGGGGCTAGATCAAAACGGAGAGCCTGCTTGCCTTGTGACGGATTTTTTAATAATGGACTGAGAAGAAACCCATGAAATCATGGGTTTTTTTGATGGAGATATAGAAAAATATGAGTAACGCCTGCAATTAATTAACATAAATATGAAATAATTCTAATGCGGAAGTCTAATTTTAGAAATTTATAGGCGCATTGGGGAGACGGTAAGTAAATAAATATATATAAGTAACAAAAACATGGAAAAAATAAATAACTATCCGATATTTGTTATGTAAACAAATTGAAGGAGTGTGTTTATCTTGAAAAAATGGTTTTTTATTTTCATTTTATTAATTTCTGCATTAATTTATCCATTACAATCAATAAAAGCAGAAAAGGCAGATATTCTTGAATGGGAAAAACGAGCAGAATTGCCAGCTGCAAGAGTAGGAGCTGTAAGCGAAGTATATGATGGGAAAATCTATGTAATAGGTGGAATAGGTTCAGGTAAAGCCAATTCTAATACTACTTATGTATATGATCCGAAGTTAGATAAATGGTCAGAAAAAGCTAGTATGAAAACAGGCCGTATGGGTGCTGCTAGTGTTATTGTAGGGGATCATATATATGTAATGGGTGGGAGAACAGATCAAGGGTTTTCAAATAGCGTAGAAGTTTATAACATCAAAATGGATAAATGGGAAGAGGCAGAAGACCTCCCATTTGAATTGAAAATATCTGCTTTCGATTTATACGCAGGTGCTATAGATAATAAAATCTATGTTTTGGGTTATAATAAACCGTTAAAGCACGAGAATTACAGCAGTAACACGTATAGTTACGATATAAAAACAAAAGAATGGACAAAGAAGAAAAAATTTGAAAAAGACGCTCCTGCTGGAAATGCTGTAGTTATAAAAAATAAACTCTATGTTTTATCTGGACAAGCAACGTTTGAATATGATCCATCAATAGATCAGTGGACAAGTGTAGGGTCTGGGGGAATTGGGCGTTATTATAGTGCATTAAATTTTGAAGATTATATTATAAGAACAGGTGGAGTTTCTAAAGTTACACTCTATGATAAGCAAACTAAGACATCAAGAACTGTCCCTAATTCTTCTGCTCCTTATCGTATGGGGCATGTATCCGCCATTATTGATGATACACTTTATGTAATTGGAGGTATTCCACAGAGTAATGATGCTCCTAACTACGCTAGGGACGATTTCAAATCTAATTTATCTATTTCATTAAAAAGTCTTAAAAACAGTGACACTACAGCTCCTCCAGGTGACAAAGACCCGGATCCAGCAACACCACCAAAAGACGGTGCAACCGATGAAGACGGCGATGCTCTCCTCATCATCACAATGGTCAATGGTTTGCAAAAAGAGTATGACCTCTCCATGAAAGAAGTCAACGCTTTCCTATCCTGGTACAAAAAGCGTGATGCCGGAGAAGGACCAGGGTTTTATGAGATTGACGAGCATGACAACAACAAAGGTCCCTTTGAAAGTAAAAAGGATTATGTGGTGTTCAAAAATATTCTCATGTTCGAAGTCAATAAATATAAGAAGTAATTAAAATCAAAGCCATCTAGGTAAACTAGGTGGCTTTTGTGTTTATTCGACAGCTTTCAGCAATTTTAAGGCAAATTTAAGCTCGGATTTTATTTCAAATGTATTAAATCTTTGTTACAATGAGACAGCTTTGCTCAAAAGAGACGTTCCAAGGTTCGACATCTTTTTCATGATTTCTTAAAATTTTTATGTTTTGATATGAAACTCTTTTAATGATTCATGCGTCTCTATAAGTGTCAAAAGAAAAGAGGTTATCAATATGCTATTCAAAAAGCTATCAGAAAATAAGTCTGTAAAATGGATAGGATATACGAGCTTTTACTTACTTATTTTGCTATTATTGTTCTTTATTTACGGATTCCACACAGCTAATACGGGATCATTCATTTACAACGATTTTTAATTGGAGATTAAACTATGAAACTATTACACACGATTCAAGAATACCAACAAACGAAACCAACACAGCCAGCATTTGTTTCTCAACATGCTTCGATCACATATGATGAGCTTTGGCATCTATCAGACCAAATGGCTGGTGCGATCGATGCAGTCGCTACAGATAGTGCACCTGTCATTGTATACGGTCATATGGAGCCAGAGATGCTCATTTCTTTCTTAGGCAGTGTGAAATCAGGTAGACCATACATTCCGGTCGACATCTCAATCCCTGCCGAGCGTATCGTCTCAATTATTGAAAGCTCAAAAGCCAGTCTGTTGATTTGTGCAAATGAGCTGAATGTACTAGATGTAGAAGAACACATTGAAGTGAAAAGTGCGGCATCTCTTTTAGCTCTTGAAAAAGAAGCACCGCCATCCTCGCAGTGGGTTCAACAGGATGATGTCTTTTACATCATTTATACGTCTGGCAGTACCGGAAAACCGAAAGGCGTTCAGGTAACAGCCAATAATTTAGAAAGCTTTACAGAGTGGATGTGCCGAGACTTCCCAATTGGCGGGGGACGCACGTTCTTAAATCAAGCACCATTTTCTTTTGACTTATCAGTGATGGATTTGTATCCAGCGCTTCAATCAGGCGGCACGCTTTACTGTTTAGTGAAAGATCTAGTGAATAAGCCGAAGGATATGTTTGCAGCACTTGGTCAATCTGACGTTGAAGTGTGGACATCAACACCTTCCTTTGTGCAAATGTGCTTAATGGACCCTTCCTTTACAGGGGAGCTTTTACCAGAGTTGAAAGTTTTCTTGTTCTGCGGAGAAGCACTTCCTGTATCTGTAGCAAGTGCACTCCTTGAGCGTTTTCCAAAGGCGCAGGTCTTTAATACGTATGGTCCGACTGAAGCAACTGTTGCGATCACATCGATTGAAGTCACGCAAGCGATTCTTGATCAGCACGATTCTTTACCAGTCGGCTACGCCAAACCGGATACAGATATCGTTATTTTAGATGAAGAAGGCAATGCACTTCCTGACGGTGAAAAAGGGGAAATTGTCATCGTGGGGCCAAGCGTCACGAGAGGCTACTTAGGTGAACAAGCCTTAACAGATAAAGTGTTCTTTGAATACGAAGGGCGCCCTGCTTACCGTACAGGTGACGCAGGTGTGACGCAGGATGGTTTGATTACATGCCACGGCCGTCTGGACTATCAAATTAAGCTGCATGGATACCGAATGGAGCTTGAAGAAATTGAATATCATGTGAGCGAGACAACGTATGTCAATGCTTGTGTGATTGTGCCGTTCCAGCCAAACGGTCATGTGGAGTACTTAATTGCAGCCATTGTTCCAGCAGCGCATTCTTTTGAAAAAGAATATCAGCTGACAAGTGCAATTAAGAAAGAAATGGCGGATTCACTGCCAGCGTACATGATTCCAAGAAAGTTTGTCTATCTTGAGCAGCTATACATGACGCCAAACGGGAAGGTTGACCGTAAAAGAATCGCGAAAGAGGTTCTTCTATGATTCCGTTTAGTTCATTCTTTTTCTTCATTCTAATTGGTGTTCTTCTTTTGCCGACGATCATTCTTGGTCTTCGCGGCAAAAGAATGCAGGGCTACAACATGTTTGCAACGGTTGTGGCACTCGCCCTTATTTTCTCTAAGGATGCACATGGCGCGCTGCTACTCTTCTTGTTTACAGTGTGGCAAGTCTTGATCATCCGCCTGTACCTTTCGTACCGGTTGAAAGCGAATCAAGCGTCTGTCTTCTATATGGCAGTGGTGGCATCGATTTTGCCGCTTGTGCTATCAAAGGTTTTACCGTTCTTTTTAACTCATCAGCCGCATCAACCGCCGCCAATGAACTGGCTGAGCTTTTTAGGGATCTCGTACTTAACATTTAAAGGTGTTCAGTTAATTATCGAGACAAGAGACGGCTTGATTAAGAAGAAAATGCCGATTCATCGTTTGGTCTATTTCATTGTCTTTTTCCCGACGATTTCATCAGGTCCGATTGATCGTTACCGCCGGTTTGAAAAGGATATGGATACGCCGCCTGAAAAGGAAGCGTACAGTGATCTTCTATACGCCGGTATTCATAAAATTTTTATCGGCTTCTTATACAAGTTCATTATTGGTTATCTGATTCACACGTATATTCTCATGAATATTCATCACATTAGCAGCAGTCACTTTGTTCAACAGTTAACATATATGTATGCGTACAGTATGTATTTGTTCTTTGACTTTGCTGGTTATACAGCATTTGCTGTTGGTGTGAGTTATATGATGGGCATTAAATCACCAGAAAACTTTAACAAACCGTTTATCAGCCGGAACATTAAAGACTTCTGGAATCGCTGGCACATGTCCCTGTCCTTCTGGTTCAGAGACTACGTGTTTATGAGATTTGTGTTCTTTATGACAAAAAAGAAGTGGATCAAGAACCGTATGGCAGTATCAAATATTGGGTACTTTGTCCTCTTTCTATTGATGGGTGCTTGGCATGGTCTAGCCCTTCAATATATTATTTACGGACTATATCACGCAGTTGTGATGTCCGGTTACAATTTATTCGAGAAATGGAATAAAAAACACAAGTGGTGGCCGGATAATAAGGTCACAATGGTTGTGTCGATCATTATTACATTCCATGTGATTTGTTTCGGATTTTATATTTTTTCAGGAAAACCATTTCATCATTAATGATTAAGGGAGTAGAAAATTATGGAATTTAAAAATCAAGTATACGGTATTATTGCAGAGGTTTGTCAGGATGACGTTGTGAAAGAAAATCCAGAGATTGCAATTTTTGACGAAGGTCTTCTAGATTCATTTGGTACAGTAGAGCTGCTTATGGCAATCGAAAGTCAACTTGGAATTACTGTTCCGATTACAGAGTTTGATCGTGATGTGTGGGATACACCGAATCACATTGCTGAGCAGCTGGCAGAGATGAAGTAATGAAAAAGCGTTTTTTTGGGCCGCTTATTTTAGCGGCTGTTCTATTCATTGGTGTTCTTCTTGTACCAAATGCATGGCTCTCACATCTGATCCCAAAAGACAAATTACAAAAGTCAGCCACAGAATTAGATCCGGGGATGTTCCAAGGGCTTTATTTACAAGACGAAATGCTAAAAGATCCAACTTATTTGCCGATCTATGGATCTTCTGAACTATCACGTTTTGATCCATATCACCCTTCGAATTTCTTTCATGAGAATCCTCAAGGGTTTACACCTTATCTTATTGGAAAAGGTGGATCGCAATCATTAATTCATGCGATGAACTTTGCAGCGCATATGGATGAATTAAAAGGGAAGAAGCTTGTGTTTATCGTGTCCCCGCAGTGGTTTGTGAAATGGGGATCTGACGAAAATCACTTTGCACCGAACTATTCAGCGCTTCAAGCACTGAATCTCGCTTATAATAAAGAAATTGATCCAGCTGTGAAAAAAGAACTGATCAAGAGAATCATGAAGTTTAAAGCAGTGAAGAACGACATGGTCATCACAGAGCTTTTTAAAGCAGAGCTTTCTGGGAACAAATTCGCTTATGGCGCGATTTCTCCTATTGCAAAAATGTATTATGGCATGCTTCAAAAGAAAGACATGTACTATACAATTGGATCGGGACATGAACGTAAGCTTCAACCGTCTCATTCAGTCAAAGGAAAAACATGGACTGAGCTTGAAAAAGAAGCAAGTGTCTTAGGTGCGGAAAAAGCAGGGAACAACCCGTTTTATATTAATCAAAAACTGTTTGACCGCAAGCTGAAACCGATCATGAAAAAGATGAAAGATTCCCGTGAAGGTCATTCTTATGCGGAATCACCAGAATACAAAGATTTTCAAATCATGCTGGATATTTTAAAACAGGCAGGGGCAAAGCCTTTGTTTGTGACGATTCCTGTTAACGGAAAATGGTATGATTATACCGGTTTTCCGAAAGAGGGACGTACAGAGTATTATGAGAAAATCAATCGTCAAATACGCGATAACGGGTATGAAGTCGCAGATTTGACTAAGCATGAGTACGATCCTTATTTCTTTAAAGATACGATTCATGTGTCTTATAAAGGATGGGTGTACATCGATAAGGCAATCGAAAAGTTTTACAAAGAGCAGTAGAATGCAGCAGCTTTCTGCTGCTTTTTGTTTGTCGAATTGGCGAATATCTTGTATAACGAAGGGAAAAGGTCTATGCTGTAAATGGAGGCGATATGATGAATCGTTCTGAGAAAAAAGAACTATTGAAGCGTTCAAAGAAGCATTTTAATGATCATGCCTTTTGGGAAAAGTTAAAAAAGACGGCACAAAAAGCTGGTGTCTCTCTTGTCTATGCTGTGCTATTACTTTACTATACATTGCAAAAACCTGAAGTACCTGTCAAAGCAAAAACCCTTATTATTGGGGCACTCGGATACTTTATCCTTCCAATTGACCTCATTCCCGATACATTAATTGGTGTAGGCTATACAGATGATTTAGGAGCGATCACATTTGCTCTGATTCAAGTAGCGGTCTACATTGATGATGATGTGAAAGGAAAAGCGCAGGACAGGCTGTCAAAATGGTTCGGTGAAAAAACCGATACGTCTCTGATTGATCAAAAGCTTGAAGATGGCGGGATGCCGTCTACACGCTGAAAAGAAGACAAAGGGCTAAAATCAAGATCATTTTAGCCCTTTGTCAACAATATGAAGCCTCCACAGTTGGAGGCTTTTTTTCATTATCCTAAAAATTTCACGCAAACTGGATGAGGGACTGAGATGTCTGATTGTAAGACAGTGAGTCGTCCTGTTTCTTTGTCGCGTTTGTATAACACTAGGTTGCTAGACTCTTGGTTTGAACCGACGAGGAATTCTTCAGTTGGATCAAGCACAAAGTCTCTAGGCCAGTTTCCTTCAGAAGAAGCAATCTCGACAAGACTTAATTGGCCGTCAGCGTCTGCTTTAAAAATCGCAATGCTGTCATGTCCGCGATTTCCTGCATAAACAAATTGGCCGTCTGAAGAGACGTGAATGGCACTGCCTTGATTGTTCTCTGTAAAGTCGCTTGGAATGGTTGCGATCGTTTGAATCTCTTCGAAATGACCATCTTCAAAGTAACGAAGCACAATCACCTCTGAGCTTAGCTCTGTCATCACATATGCCACAGGTTTCGTTGGATGGAATGTAATATGGCGAGGCCCTGTGCCTGGTTTTGTTTCAAATGTATGAGCAAGCTCGAGTTTGCCGTTTTCTTTCTTATACGTATAAATGCCATCTGTCCCAAGGTCAACAGCCACTGCAAATTGTTCATCTGGTGTCAGACCCATAAAGTGAGTGTGCGGTTTTTCCTGACGATCTTCGTTAGGGCCAGTTCCTTCATGCTGCGCCTGTGACAGCGTGCGAATCACTGAGCCATTTTCAGCATCGATTTCATACATCTCTGCTGTTCCTTTATGATAGTTTGCTGTAAAAGCTGTTTTTGTTTGACTGTCCACGCTGACGTGACAAGGAGAAGCGCCTTCGGCAAGTTCTTGGTTGATGAAACGAAGTGTGCCGGTTTCAGCATCGATTTGATAAGCAGCCACGCCGCCCTGTGATCCTTCTTTCACAACAGCATACACAAATTTTTGAGAATCTGAGACGGTTAAATATGTAGGATTTTCAAGTTCAGCAGCCACTTCTACTTGTTCGATCTGCTGCTTGTCCGTATTTAATGTAAAAGTATAAATGCCTTTACTGTCTCCCTTTGTATACGTTCCGATATAACCTCTGATGTTAGCCATGTATTGCCCTCCTTCTATAAGATGCTCTCATTCTATCATAAATTCATAGGAAAACGCTTTAGAAAGGCATACCGAAAGAAAATCAAAAGCGCTGGAATCTACCAGTCTTCATTAAAAATAATGTGAAAAAATATGACAAACGTTTTCTCAAATGAAAAGCGTTCAGGTAAAGTAAATCAATTGAAGAAAAAATACAAAAAATTTTAAGTTTTTTTCATTCCTTGTCTAGCAAAGGTGTAAGCGTATACATTTAATTTTGATTAGTCTAAATTGTCTAATAATTTTAAAAATGCTGTTGACACTGTATGGAAAGCGGCGTAAGATGGGTTCAACAAAAGCTAAACAAACACGCAGAGCAAGCGTGAGGCGCTTTAATATAAAGTGTCTGAAAATTCAACTACTTTTTGTTTGAAAGAGAGGGTGCTCACTGAAAATGGAAGACCAAAAGGAACAGTGGATCTTTTTAAACGATGAACTCGTGAAAAAAGAGGATGCGAAAATTTCAGTTTATGATCATGGCTTCTTATACGGTGACGGTGTGTTCGAAGGGATACGCGTGTATAACGGAAATATCTTTCGAATGAAAGAACATTTAGACCGCCTGTATGATTCCGCCAGATCGATTATGCTGAACATTCCATATTCACTTGAGGAACTCACGGAAAAAATGATTCATACAGTTGAAAGGAACGGACTGAAGGATGCCTATATCCGTCTTGTTGTCTCAAGAGGAGCTGGTGATCTTGGTTTAGATCCAAACAACTGCGGGAGAGCCAACACAGTGATCATTGTAGAGCCGCTGGCCATCTTTCCAAAGCACCTATATGAAACAGGTATTGATATTGTGACGGTACCGACGAGGCGAAATCGTCCCGATGTACTGAGTCCAAAAGTGAAATCATTAAATTATTTGAATAACATCCTTGTCCGAATCGAAGCCCATATGGCCGGTGTGAGTGAAGCACTGATGCTGAACGATCAAGGGTACGTGGCAGAAGGTTCTGCAGACAATGTGTTTATTTATAAAAAAGGTAAGCTCTATACACCGCCAGGTTATATCGGCGCTCTTGAAGGCATCACAAGAAATGCCATCATGGAGATTGCAGAAGACTTAGGCTATGAAGTGAAAGAAGAACCATTCACAAGGCACGATGTGTATACAGCAGAAGAAGTTTTTCTAACTGGAACCGCAGCCGAAGTGATTGCCGTTGTAAAGGTTGACGGCCGTACAATCGGTGAAGGGAAACCTGGGGTTCACACAAACAAACTTCTTGAACAATTCCGCAAGCGAGTCGTTGAAGAAGGAGAAAAAGTCGTTTTTACAGATGAAAACATTCACGCAAGCTAAATAGATATCGATAAACGTTGAAGAGGACTAGTAGTTTTAGAGTCAGTATCTACAGAGAGCCGGTGGTAGCTGGAAACCGGTGTTACTTTCTAAAGTGAACTCACCTCTGAGTGTCTGCTTGAAATGATAGTAGGGCAGACCGAGTGACATTGCTCACTCGTTACCAAAATGGATGAAAGATGTCCATGAGACGGCAGCAGATGTTGCTGTGAACAAGGGTGGTACCGCGAAAAACAAAGCTTTTTCGCCCCTTTGACCTAGTGAAAAGTAGTGTCATTGTGGGGTGAGAAGGCTTTTTTATATGGTTAAAATCTCGATCTTGAATAGAAAAGGGTGAAAAAACTTGACTGAAGCAAGACAAAGAGGAGGAAATCAAATGGGGACAAATGTACAAGTGGAGACGGAAACATCTAAAGCATCACAAACGATGAACGGTGCACTCATGCTAATTGAGGCACTCAAAAGAGAAAAAGTAGAAGTCATTTTCGGATATCCAGGCGGAGCGGTTTTACCGATCTACGATAAAATTTATGATTCTGGTTTATTTCATGTCCTGCCAAGGCATGAGCAGGGAGCGATTCATGCGGCAGAAGGATACGCTAGAGTATCTGGTAAACCGGGTGTTGTCATTGCTACATCAGGACCAGGAGCGACAAACCTAGTCACAGGAATTGCAGATGCGATGATTGATTCACTTCCTCTTGTCGTCTTCACAGGACAGGTGGCAACCTCAGTTATTGGATCAGACGCTTTCCAGGAAGCAGACGTGCTCGGCATCACAATGCCTATCACAAAGCACAGCTACCAGGTGAGAAATCCAGAGGAATTACCGGGCGTCATTAAAGAAGCGTTCCACATCGCAACGACAGGAAGACCTGGTCCAGTCTTGATTGATATTCCAAAAGATGTGGCAGGCATTGAAGGAACGTTTGAATACGATCAGCCAATTGATTTACCTGGTTATCAGCCAAAAGTAGAGCCAAACTATTTGCAGATTCGCAAATTAGTAGAAGCTGTCAGCAGAGCGAAGAAACCGGTCATTCTAGCAGGAGCTGGTGTTCTTCATGGCAAAGCATCTGAAGAGTTAAGGCAGTATGTAGAGCAGCAGCAAATTCCAGTCGCTCATACACTGCTAGGACTTGGCGGCTTCCCGGCAAAGCATCCTCTTTTCCTAGGGATGGCTGGTATGCATGGCACATATGCAGCGAACATGGCTCTTCATCAATGTGATTTGCTCATTTCAATTGGTGCGAGATTCGATGACAGGGTAACTGGCAATCTCAATCACTTTGCGAAACATGCGAAGGTAGCACATATCGATATCGACCCAGCAGAAATTGGCAAGAACATTCATACCCATATCCCGGTTGTTGGAGACAGTAAGCTAGTCCTTGAAGAGCTGATTAAGCAAGACGGGAAGCAAGGAGAGTCAGACGAATGGAAAAACCAACTAGATCAGTGGAAGGAAGAATATCCACTCTGGTACGTTGAAAACGAAGCAGAGGGCTTTAAACCTCAAAAGCTGATTGAATACATTCATCAATTCACAAAAGGTGAAGCCATTGTGGCAACTGATGTTGGACAGCATCAAATGTGGGCAGCGCAGTTCTATCCATTTGAAAATGCTGATAAGTGGGTCACATCTGGTGGCCTTGGTACAATGGGCTTCGGTTTACCGGCAGCCATCGGCGCTCAGCTGGCTGATCAAGAGGCAACGGTTGTGGCGATTTTAGGAGACGGAGGTTTCCAAATGACCTTGCAAGAACTTGCCGTTATCCGTGAGCTGAACCTTCCAGTGAAAGTGATTGTTCTAAATAATCACAGCCTTGGAATGGTAAGACAATGGCAAGAAATTTTCTACGAAGAACGCTACTCATATTCTAAATTTTCAGAGCAACCAGACTTCGTTAAATTATCTGAAGCTTATGGCATTAAAGGAATCAGAATCTCAACAGACGAAGAGGCGAAAGAAAAGCTTGAAGAAGCGCTAACCTCTAGAGAGCCTGTTTTCATCGATGTCAATGTAGCGAGAGATGAAAAAGTATTCCCGATGGTAGCACCGGGGAAAGGACTTCATGAGATGGTGGGGGTGAAACCTTGAAAAGAATTATTGTGTTGACTGTATTAAATCGATCAGGCGTACTGAACCGAATCACTGGCCTTTTTACTAAACGACATTACAACATTGAAAGCATTACGGTCGGCCATTCTGAGATTCAAGATGTATCACGCATCACGTTCGTCGTCCATGTAGACCAAGAGAAAGACATCGAACAGCTGACAAAACAGCTGAACAAACAAATCGATGTTCTGAAAGTAACAGACATTACAAACCAATCAATCGTTCAGCGAGAGCTGGCTTTGATAAAAGTCGTATCTGCACCAGCATCTAGAATGGAGATCACGGGGGTCATTGAACCTTTTAGAGCTTCTATTGTAGATGTTAGCAGAGAGAGTGTCGTCATTCAGGTGACAGGTGAGTCTTCAAAAATTGAAGCACTCATTGAATTACTTAAGCCATACGGCATTAAAGAAGTCGCCAGAACTGGCACCACGGCCTTTGCGAGAGATAATCAGCAAAAGCCGCAACAAAATAAAACAATTTCAATTGTCTAAACAAAAGGAGAGAGTCAAATGGTAAAAGTATATTATAACGGTGATATCCAAGAAAACGTATTAAATGGTCAAAAGGTTGCCATCATTGGATATGGATCACAAGGTCATGCACATGCATTGAACTTAAAAGAAAGCGGCGTAGATGTCATCGTCGGCGTGAGAAAAGGCGGATCTTATACAAAAGCACAAGAAGACGGCCATCAAGTATTCACAGTAAAAGAAGCGGCAGCACAAGCAGACATCGTCATGGTACTACTTCCAGATGAGCAGCAAAAGAAAGTATATGACGAAGAAATCAAAGATCAATTAGAAGCAGGCAACTCACTTGTATTCGCACACGGATTCAACGTTCATTTCCATCAAATCGTTCCTCCAAGTGACGTAGATGTGTATCTTGTGGCTCCAAAAGGTCCAGGACATCTTGTGAGAAGAACATATGAGCAAGGCGCTGGTGTACCTGCACTATTTGCCATCTATCAAGATGTATCTGGTCAAGCGAAAGATAAAGCACTTGCTTATGCAAAAGCAATTGGTGGAGCAAGAGCGGGCGTTCTTGAAACAACATTTAAAGAAGAAACGGAAACGGATCTATTCGGTGAGCAAGCAGTCCTTTGCGGGGGGCTTACTTCACTAGTAAAAGCAGGATTTGAAACATTAACAGAAGCTGGTTATCAGCCAGAGCTTGCATACTTCGAGTGTCTACATGAACTGAAACTGATCGTTGACCTTATGTACGAAGAAGGATTAGAAGGCATGAGATATTCAATCTCTGATACAGCACAATGGGGTGACTTCGTATCAGGACCACGCGTTGTGGATGCAAACGTAAAAGAATCGATGAAAGCCGTCTTGACTGATATCCAAAACGGAACATTTGCAAAAGAATGGATTGTTGAAAACCAAGTGAATCGTCCACGTTTCAATGCGATCAATGCTAATGAAAATGAGCACCAAATTGAAATCGTCGGAAGAAAGCTTCGTGAAATGATGCCTTTCGTCAAACAAGGAAAGAAAAAGGAAGCGGTGAGCGTCGGTGCGGAAAATTAATTTTTTTGACACAACACTTCGAGATGGAGAGCAATCACCAGGAGTGAACTTAAATGCACAAGAAAAGCTAATCATTGCAAAGCAGCTTGAGCGCCTTGGGGTTAATATCATTGAAGCGGGTTTTCCCGCTTCATCCCGAGGGGATTTCTTAGGCGTACAAGAAATTGCTAGAACGATCAAAAACTGTTCAGTTGCTGGTCTTGCGAGATGTGTAAAAGGTGATATTGATGCTGCATGGGAAGCGTTAAAAGATGGAGTGGAACCAAGAATTCATATCTTTATCGCTACTTCTGATATTCACTTGGAGCATAAACTAAAGAAAACACGTGAAGAGGTCGTAGAACAGGCTGTCTCCATGGTGAAATACGCGAAGGAACGTTTTCCAGTTGTCCAGTGGTCAGCAGAAGATGCATGTCGTACAGATCTTGCTTTCTTAGCAGAAATTGTAGAGAAGGTCATTGACGCTGGAGCGAGTGTCATTAACTTGCCAGATACAGTTGGATACTTAGCGCCAAAAGAGTATGGCAATATCTTTAAATATATGAAGGAACATGTTCCAAATATCGACCGCGTCAACTTGTCTGCTCACTGTCATGATGATCTAGGGATGGCTGTAGCAAACTCACTTGCAGCCATTGAAAATGGAGCAAATCAAATTGAAACGGCTGTTAACGGAATTGGAGAACGTGCAGGAAATGCCGCTTTAGAAGAAATTGCAGTCGCTCTTCATATTCGAAAAGACTTCTACCAGGTCGAATCAACGATTCAATTGAATGAAATTAAGCGTACAAGTGATGTAGTGAGCAAATACTCAGGAATGATTGTACCGCGCAATAAAGCTGTCGTTGGTAACAACGCTTTTGCACATGAATCAGGTATTCACCAAGACGGTTTCCTCAAAGAAAAAACAACCTATGAAATCATTTCTCCAGAGCTTGTCGGTGTGACAACAGACGTACTTGTCCTTGGGAAACACTCCGGAAGACACGCGTTTAAAGACCGCATGAAAACGCTAGGTTTTAAACTAACAGAAGAAGAAATCAATAAGTTCTTCGAAACCTTCAAGAATTTGACGGAGAAGAAAAAAGAAATCACAGATGATGATTTGATTTCTATTATATTGGAAGAAAAAGTAGCAGACCGAAAAATTGGCTACGAATTTGAAAGTCTTCAAGTGCATTATGGAACAGAACAGATGCCGACAGCAACGGTCTCTCTGAAAAATCAAGAAACGCAAGAAGTTATTCAAGAAGCAGCTACAGGCGCAGGCAGTGTAGAAGCTGTGTACAACACACTGGAGCGCTGTATGGAGGAAAGAATTCATTTGCTAGACTACCGTATTCAATCAAATGGAAAAGGCAGAGATGCACTAGCGGAAGTATATGTCAATGTTTCAATAGAAGGAAAAGAAACAGCTGGACGCGGTGTAGCGCAAGATGTGCTGGAAGCATCGGCGAAAGCCTACGTCAATGCAGTAAACAGGCATTTAATCTTTAAATCAAATCTCATTGAAATTGAGAAACATCACGCGATCTCATAGGAAAGGAGGTAGGTCCTCATGAAAAAGAAAATTGCACTTTTGCCCGGCGATGGAATCGGACCGGAAGT
Organism: Bacillus sp. FSL K6-2431; assembly: GCF_038005165.1. Classification (NCBI taxonomy): domain Bacteria; kingdom Bacillati; phylum Bacillota; class Bacilli; order Caryophanales; family Bacillaceae; genus Bacillus; species Bacillus sp. FSL K6-2431. The sequence goes on from NZ_JBBOSQ010000001.1 coordinate 3,306,977, forward strand.
TGTGACATCAGCGGTCGCTGTCCTCAAAGAGACAGCGGCTCAATTTAGGCACGAATTCGAATTCGAAACGGCGCTCATTGGCGGTATCGCAATAGATGAAAAAAACAATCCGCTCCCAAAAGAAACGGTTAATGTTTGCAAGAGCGCGGATGCGATTTTATTAGGAGCAGTCGGCGGACCAAAATGGGATCAAAACCCACCAGAGCTTCGTCCGGAAAAAGGCTTGCTCGCCATTCGTAAACAATTGGACTTATTTGCTAATATTCGTCCTGTCAAAGTGTTCGATAGCTTAAGCGAGGCGTCACCGTTAAAACAGGATCACATTAACGGAGTCGATTTTGTCATCGTTCGTGAATTAACAGGTGGTCTCTATTTTGGTGAACCAAGCGAGCGCTATACAGATGAAGAAGGAAAAGAAGCTGCGGTTGATACGCTTCTTTATACAAAGGAAGAGATTGTCCGTGTACTAAAAGAAGCATTCGACATGGCGTTAACGAGACGGAAAAAAGTAACGTCTGTGGATAAAGCGAATGTTCTGGCTTCTAGTAAACTATGGCGGGATGCGGTAGAAGAAGTGGCTTCTCAATATCTAGACGTTGAATTTGAGCACATGCTCGTTGATAATGCCGCCATGCAGCTGATTTATAAGCCTGCACAATTTGATGTCATTGTGACAGAGAATATGTTTGGTGACATCTTAAGTGACGAGGCTTCAATGATTACTGGATCACTCGGTATGTTGCCATCTGCTAGTCTATCAAGCACCGGCCTTCATTTATATGAGCCGATTCATGGATCAGCACCCGATATTGCGGGGCAAAACGTCGCAAACCCTCTGGCAACTATTTTGTCGGCAGCAAGCTTGCTTAGAACATCCTTTGCATTAGAAGATGAAGCGGCTGCCATAGAAGAAGCTGTTGAAGCTGTTCTTGCCTCTGGCAAAAGAACAAAGGATTTATCTGCAAAAGAGGGAACGTATCAAACAACTGAAGACATCACTCATGCAGTTGTAGACGCACTCAAGCAGCGCGCGAAAACAATTGTATAAATAGAATCTTGTGGAATTAGGTAGAGGGAGGAAAAGGGTTATGCCTCGAACAATCATCGAAAAAATATGGGATCAGCACGTTGTCAAAAGCGGCGAGGGGAAACCAGACCTTTTATATATTGATCTGCACTTGGTGCATGAAGTGACATCGCCTCAAGCGTTTGAAGGATTAAGACAAAAAGGGCGCAAGGTGAGAAGACCTCAAAATACGTTTGCGACGATGGATCACAACATCCCGACTGTGAATCGATTTGTGATCAAAGATGAGGTTGCTAAAAAACAAGTGAGTGCTCTAGAGCGCAACTGTGCTGAATTTGGTGTCCGTCTAGCTGACCTTCACAGTGTAGACCAAGGAATCGTCCATGTCGTTGGACCAGAGCTTGGTTTGACACTTCCGGGAAAAACAATCGTTTGCGGAGATAGTCATACATCCACTCATGGCGCATTTGGCGCACTTGCTTTTGGCATCGGTACAAGTGAGGTTGAACATGTACTATCCACACAAACACTTTGGCAGCAGCGTCCGAAAACATTAGAAATTAGAGTAGACGGAAAGCTGCAAAAAGGGGTAACGGCCAAAGATGTCATTTTAGCAGTCATTGGTGCGCATGGCGTGAAGTTTGGATCAGGTTATGTCATTGAATACACTGGGGAAGTATTCAGAAACATGACGATGGATGAACGTATGACCGTTTGTAATATGTCGATTGAAGCAGGCGCAAGAGCAGGATTGATTGCACCTGATGAAGTCACCTTTGAATATTGCCGCGGCCGCAAATATGCACCGCAGGGAGAAGACTTCGAAGCAGCGATTAAAGAATGGGAAGAACTTAAAACAGATCCGGGTGCAACCTATGATAAAACGATTGTTTTAGATGGGAATGAGATTTCACCAATGGTCACATGGGGAATTAACCCAGGAATGGTGCTGCCTGTAGATGCATCCATCCCAGGACCTGAAGATTTTGCGCAAGAGGATGACCAAAAAGAAGCGATTCGTGCGTACGAATACATGGGTGTTCATCCGCATCAGCGTATTGAAGATATTACGATTGAGCATGTGTTTATTGGCTCATGTACGAACTCAAGAATGACTGATTTACGCCAAGCAGCTTCTATGATAGAAGGACAAAAGGTAGCTGATCATGTCAGAGCGATTGTCGTGCCTGGCTCTCAAAGCGTCAAATTGCAGGCAGAAGAAGAAGGTCTTCATGAAATCTTCCTTGAAGCAGGATTTGAATGGAGAGAATCTGGCTGCAGTATGTGTCTCAGCATGAATAACGATGTGGTACCAGAAGGAGAACGCTGCGCATCCACATCAAACCGTAACTTTGAGGGTCGTCAAGGAAAAGGTGCGAGAACGCATCTTGTCAGCCCGGCAATGGCCGCAATGGCTGCAATACATGGCCGATTTGTCGATGTCAGGAAGTTTAATCAAGAGAAAACAGTCGTGTAAGGAGTTGTGATAGATGGAGCCTTTAGTCACACACAAAGGAAAAGCCGCTGTGCTTAACCGTATCAACGTAGATACAGATCAAATTATTCCGAAGCAATTTTTGAAAAGAATTGAACGAACAGGATATGGCCGGTTTGCCTTTTTCGACTGGCGGTATTTAGCCGATGGCAGCCCAAATCCTGATTTCGAACTGAATCAGCCGATTTATGAAGGTTCATCCATTTTGATCGCAGGAGAAAACTTTGGCTGCGGATCATCAAGGGAACATGCTCCTTGGGCACTTGATGATTATGGTTTCAAAATTGTCATCGCACCATCATTCGCAGATATTTTTCACCAAAACTGCTTTAAAAATGGGATGCTTCCGATTCGTCTTGATTATGATGTGTGGAAAACATTCGCTGCGTCATATGAGAACAAAGGGTATGAGATGACGGTTGATCTTGAAAAACAGCAAATAGAAGATCACGAAGGGAATATCACTCCTTTTGATGTGGATCCTCACTGGAGAGAAATGCTCCTGAATGGCTATGATGAAATCTCATTAACTTTACTACTAGAAGATGACATTCAAGCATTTGAAGATAAGCGCAGCAGCTGGCTGCGTGCGTAAACAACAAGAAGCCGTCCGCCCGAGGTGTGACGGCTTCTTTTTTGCATGAAAACCTCTCGTTACTTGTGTTTACTAACCTTCGTTGGTAAACTGATAAAAAATATGCGCCCGAAAGGAACGTAAGCATGAAACATGACAAGAAGAAAGATAATGTCATTTTGTTTCCTGGTCTGAAAGAAAGACTGATTGAAAAAGGAATGGCAGCATTAAAAGATAAACAGTATCAAGAGGCACTTCACTTGTTTTCAGAAGCAAAATCTTATGATGACGATGAAGAATCCGATATTCATCTCGGTATGGCGATTTGTTTTCTGGAGCTGGGCGAGCTGCAGGATGCAAAGCGTGTGTGTGAAAAGATGCTGCATGAAGGATATGGTCATTACTTCACCGTGCTTCAAGTGTATATGACAATCTTAATTCAGCTGAAAGAATATGAAGAAGTGAAGCAGACAATTGAAGCAGTACTTGAGGAAAACCACCTTCCAGCAGAAAGCGCGGAGCATTTTTACAAGCTGCTCGAATTTAGTAGAAAAATGATCGAATCGCCTGAACAGATTTTAGATGAAGATGAAGAGGACGGCAGTGAAATCAATATAGATGATCTGCTCGAGCGTCCAGAGGAGCAGGTGCAGTTCATCCATTCGCTGAAAGACCGAAACATCACGCCGCACATGGGTCTATTAAATACGATCCTACAAAAGCCTGATGGAAACCCTTTGGTCAAATCATTGATTCTGCAGCTTCTGTCAGATCATGATGTGGCAAAGCCGGTTCATGTGACGAAGTTCGGTGATTCTTTAACGCTTGTTCCTTCTGAGGCTGTTAAACCAGAGCAAATGCCGCTGCTTCAGCAAGTCCTTCGAAAGCTCGATGACACACTCGGCAATGAGAACCCAACCCTTTACCAAGGCGTGGAAGAGTTATGGCGCCGGCACTTATTTGTACTATATCCATTTCTTCCTAAATACACAGATCCGAATCTTTGGGCAGCAGCACTTCATAAAGTCGGCTATGAAATGCATGGGATCGAGATTGACCTCGAAGAATTGCATCTATTGTATGAATTTGATGAACGAGAGCTGAGAGAAGCTTGCACAATGCTGAAAGATATTGAAGAAATTTCTTATTTGTAATTTGTCGATTTAGTTGAAAGACGGACTTGTTATGTTATAATATAATGGTTGTATTTGTGCATATATCGTGCAGTTGTCGATTCCAATGGTTGAAAGACGATATGTATAATCAAGTCAAATGTTGTATACATAATACCGCTTCTTTAGCGGCGTGCGTGGTTTTTAATTGGACGAAGTCTTTATGATGCTTTAGAATGTAACAACGCACAATCTGAATAGATTTTTGGAGGGAAACACACATGTCAGTAAAATGGGAAAAACAAGAAGGTAACGAAGGCATCTTAACGGTAGAAGTTGATGCTGAAACATTTAACAAAGCACTTGATGATGCGTTTAAGAAAGTTGTTAAGCAAGTATCGATCCCTGGATTCCGTAAAGGGAAAGTACCACGTGGTCTTTTCGAACAGCGTTTTGGTGTAGAATCTCTTTATCAAGATGCATTAGATATTCTTCTTCCAGTTGAGTATCCAAAAGCAATCGACGAAGCTGGTATCGAGCCAGTTGACCGCCCTGAAATCGATGTTGAGAAAATCGAAAAAGGCGAAAGCTTAATCTTCACTGCAAAAGTAACAGTGAAGCCTGAAGTGAAACTTGGTGACTACAAAGGTCTTAACGTAGAAAAAGACGACGCTACTGTCACTGATGAAGATGTACAAGAAGAGTTAAAAGGCATGCAAAACCGTCAAGCTGAGCTTGTTGTCAAAGAAGAAGGCGCAATCGAAAACGGCGATACAGTTGTTCTTGATTTCGAAGGATTCGTTGATGGAGAAGCATTCGAAGGCGGAAAAGCTGAGAACTACTCTCTTGAAGTAGGGTCTAATTCATTCATCCCTGGTTTTGAAGAGCAGTTAGTTGGTCTTGAAACTGGAGCTGAAAAAGACGTAGAAGTCACTTTCCCAGAAGAATACCATGCTGAAGACCTTGCAGGTAAACCAGCTGTATTCAAAGTGAAAATTCACGAAATCAAAGCAAAAGAACTTCCAGCACTTGACGATGAGTTCGCGAAAGATGTTGATGAAGAAGTAGAAACTCTTGCTGAACTAACTGAAAAAACAAAGAAACGTCTTGAAGAAGCGAAAGAAAACGAAGCAGAAGGTAAACTTCGTGAAGAGCTAGTTGAGAAAGCTTCTGAAAATGCGGAAGTTGACATCCCACAAGCGATGGTTGACACAGAGCTAGACCGTATGATGAAAGAATTCGAACAACGCCTTCAAATGCAAGGAATGAACCTTGAGCTTTACTTCCAATTCTCAGGACAAGATGAAAATGCGCTGAAAGAGCAAATGAAAGAAGATGCTGCTAAACGCGTAAAATCTAACCTAACACTTGAAGCAATTGCTGCTGCAGAAAACTTACAAGTGTCTGATGAAGAAGTAGAAGAAGAGCTTTCAAAAATGGCTGAAGCATACAACATGCCAATTGAAAATATTAAACAAGCGATCGGATCTACTGACGCAATGAAAGAAGATCTAAAAGTTCGTAAAGCAATTGATTTTCTTGTAGAAAACCGTTAATATGGTGCATAATAATAAAACAGGGCGCGAGTGACTCGTGCCTTGTTTTGTACAATTTTTGACTTATCATCGCTTCTTTTGGAAACGATAGTGTAAGTCGCATCTTTCTGTTATACATATCTCGATGTGCAGTGTTAGAAACACATCATTACCGTCTTTTAGGAAAGTATGGTAAAATGCATACATACTGGACCCAGAAAGGTAGCTGACTGTTAGCTACAGGCAAGTGAAGAAGAATAAGGGGTGAAAGAATGTTTAAATTCAACGAGGAAAAAGGTCAATTAAAATGCTCGTTTTGCGGAAAAACGCAAGATCAAGTGCGTAAACTGGTCGCAGGACCTGGCGTATATATATGTGATGAATGTATCGAGCTTTGCACGGAAATAGTTGAAGAAGAGCTCGGCACTGAGGAAGAAGTTGAATTCAAGGATGTTCCGAAGCCTCATGAAATTCGGGAGATTCTTGATGAATATGTCATCGGCCAAGAAAATGCGAAGAAATCCTTAGCTGTAGCGGTTTATAATCACTACAAACGGATCAATTCCAACAGCAAGATTGATGATGTTGAGCTTTCGAAAAGTAATATCTCTATGATTGGGCCAACAGGAAGCGGTAAAACATTACTTGCTCAAACGCTTGCTCGTATTTTAAATGTGCCATTTGCGATTGCAGATGCAACATCTTTAACTGAAGCAGGTTATGTTGGTGAAGACGTAGAGAATATTTTACTAAAGCTGATCCAAGCAGCCGATTATGATGTAGAAAAAGCAGAAAAAGGTATTATCTACATCGATGAAATCGATAAAGTAGCAAGAAAGTCAGAAAACCCTTCTATCACTCGTGATGTATCTGGGGAAGGTGTTCAGCAAGCACTATTGAAAATTCTTGAAGGAACTGTCGCTAGTGTACCGCCTCAAGGTGGACGTAAGCATCCTCATCAAGAATTCATTCAAATCGATACAACAAATATCCTCTTTATTTGTGGTGGAGCCTTTGACGGCATTGAGCAAATCATCAAACGCCGCTTAGGTCAAAAAGTCATTGGATTCGGTGCGGAAAATAAAATCGAAGATCTTGAAAAAGAAGTTCTTTTATCAAAAGTACTCCCAGAAGACTTGCTTCGCTTCGGTTTAATCCCAGAATTCATCGGCCGCTTGCCGGTTATTGCAAGCCTAGAGCCGTTAGATGAAAAAGCACTTGTAGAGATCTTGACGAAGCCTAAAAATGCACTCGTTAAGCAGTATACAAAAATGCTTGAGCTTGATGATGTAGAGCTAGAATTTGAAGAAGATGCTCTTAGCGAAATTGCGAAAAAAGCAATTGAGCGTAAAACAGGAGCTCGTGGTCTACGTTCAATCATTGAAGGCATCATGCTTGATGTGATGTTTGACCTTCCATCACGTGATGATATTGAAAAATGTGTCATCACTGGTGCAACAGTTGCTGATGGCGTGTCGCCGCGTCTTGTGTTAAAGGACGGCACAGTCGTTAATAAAGATACGAAAACATCTGCATAAGAGTAGTCTCACTCCTGAATCCTTTTGATTCAGGAGTTTTTTATTTATCGTGGAAGTTGTGTTTATTCCGTCCAGCTCTAGGAAATACTAGCAGACAGAAACCAATACATACGATAGATGAAGGAGGGAGCACCGATTGAGCTGGACAGGAATCGTTTTATTCATACAACTGTTCTTTGGTATCGTCATCGGGCTGTACTTTTGGAACTTACTGCGAAATCAGCGCACACAAAAGGTGACGATAGACAAAGAGTCAAAGAAAGAAATGGAGGCACTCAGAAAGATGCGGTCAATCAAGCTGAGTGAACCTTTATCAGAGAGAGTCCGGCCAAAGGGGTTTCAGGATATTGTAGGGCAGGAAGACGGCATTCGTGCACTAAAAGCGGCACTATGCGGGCCGAACCCACAGCATGTCATCGTCTACGGACCACCGGGAGTCGGTAAAACAGCCGCTGCCCGTCTTGTGATGGAAGAAGCGAAGCGTCACGCTGATTCTCCTTTTAAAAAAGATGCGGTCTTTGTAGAGCTCGATGCCACAACCGCGAGATTCGATGAACGAGGCATTGCAGATCCGCTTATTGGTTCCGTGCATGACCCAATTTACCAAGGGGCTGGAGCAATGGGACAGGCAGGCATTCCGCAGCCAAAACAAGGAGCCGTCACACATGCTCATGGCGGGGTTCTGTTTATCGATGAAATTGGTGAGCTGCATCCGATCCAAATGAACAAAATGCTCAAAGTGCTGGAAGATCGGAAAGTCTTTTTAGACAGTGCCTACTACAGTGAAGAAAATACCCAAATCCCGAATCACATTCATGATATTTTCCAAAATGGACTTCCGGCCGATTTTCGATTGATTGGTGCCACGACAAGAACACCTGACGAAATTCCACCAGCGATCCGGTCAAGATGTCTCGAAATTTTCTTTAAAGACCTTGACCAGCATGAACTGAAAATCGTCGCTGCCAAGGCTGTCCAAAAAATTCAAAAGGAATTAAGTGATGAAGGGCTGAACCTGTTAACCTCCTATGTGAAAAATGGACGTGAAGCCGTCAACATGGTGCAGATTGCCGCTGGCATGGCGGTCACGGAAAATCGAAAAGACATCACGATCGAAGATGTAGAATGGGTTATTCATTCGAGCCAGCTGACACCAAGATATGAACAAAAAGTACCGGAAAAGCCAAAAGTGGGGGTAGTCAATGGATTGGCTGTTTATGGACCAAACAGCGGTGCCTTGCTTGAGATTGAAGTGAACATCTGTAAGGCGCTTGAGAAAGGCAGTATCAACATTACAGGCATTGCAGAAGAAGAAAGCATTGGCAATCAATCGAAATCCATTAGACGAAAAAGTATGGCCAAAGGGTCAGTTGAAAATGTATTAACGGTACTTCGAAATTTAGGCATTCGGACAAATGAATATGACATCCATATTAATTTTCCAGGCGGTGCCCCTATTGATGGGCCGTCTGCTGGGATTGCCATGGCGACCGCAATCTTCTCAGCCATACATCAAATCCCGATTGATCATCTGACAGCCATGACGGGTGAAATCGGATTGCAAGGTCAGGTGAAGCCGATCGGTGGTGTGATACCGAAGATAAAGGCAGCGAAGCAGGCTGGTGCCACAACCGTCATTATTCCTTATGACAACCAGCAGTCGATCTTAAAAGAGATTGAAGGGGTCACCATTGTGCCTGTGAAGCACTTCCAAGAAGTGCTGGATCAGTGTTTGGTTAACCCGCCAGACGAGAAGAAAGATGGACTAGAAGAAGAAATGAAAAGAAAATCTGTTTAATCCCCATCACATATGGGGATTTTTTAGTGAAATAGATCTTTTTTTCTTTTTCAAGATAAAAAGAAAGGGTATACTACGGTAAGATCAACATTTCTCAAGTCTTTTACATTGTACAAGACTGAAACAGGTATATTATAATGATTCATACTAGTGACGGAGGTGTCAATCAACATGGCAGATGAAATCAAAAAGAATGTTCCGCTCCTTCCATTGCGAGGTTTGCTTGTTTATCCAACAATGGTCTTGCATTTGGACGTTGGACGCGAAAAGTCTGTTCAAGCATTAGAACAGGCGATGATGAACGATCATATGATTTTTCTAGCTACACAGCGGGAAATTTCAATAGATGAACCAGGTGAAGAGGAAATTTTCAAAGTCGGCACCTACACAAAAATTAAACAAATGCTGAAGCTGCCAAATGGAACGATTCGTGTACTCGTTGAAGGCCTAAATCGAGCGCAGATCGAATCATATGTCGAGCTGGAGGACTATACGTCCGTCGACATTAAAGAATTGACAGAAGAAGAATTAAAGGACGCAGAAGCAGAAGCCCTCATGCGTACATTGTTAGATCACTTTGATCAATACATAAAAATTTCAAAAAAAATCTCAGCTGAAACATATGCAACAGTGACGGACATTGAAGAACCGGGGAGAATGGCAGATATCGTTGCTTCTCACCTGCCGCTTAAATTAAAGGACAAACAAGAAGTACTGGAAACAGTAGATGTCAAAAAACGGCTGAACCGGGTCATCAGCTTAATTCACAATGAAAAAGAAGTGCTCGAGATTGAAAAGAAAATCGGGCAGCGCGTGAAACGTTCAATGGAACGGACGCAAAAAGAATATTATTTACGTGAACAAATGAAAGCCATTCAAAAGGAGCTTGGAGACAAAGAAGGGAAAACGGGCGAAGTCAGTTCTTTAATGTCTAAAATCGAAGAGTCGAGCATGCCGGATTCTGTTCGTGAAACGGCGCTAAAAGAATTGAATCGTTATGAAAAAATTCCTTCAAGCTCTGCTGAGAGCTCTGTGATTCGAAATTATATTGATTGGCTGATCGGCCTCCCGTGGGGCATCTATACAGAAGATCGTCTCGATTTAAAGCTTGCAAGTGAAATTTTAGATGATGAGCATCACGGGCTGGAAAAGGTCAAAGAACGGGTGCTTGAATATCTTGCTGTACAGAAGCTGACCAATTCATTAAAAGGACCGATTCTTTGCTTAGCAGGACCTCCTGGCGTAGGGAAAACGTCACTTGCCAAATCGATTGCCAAATCACTTGACCGAAAGTTTATCCGTATCTCCCTTGGCGGTGTGCGTGATGAGTCTGAGATTCGTGGACATAGAAGAACGTATGTAGGTGCGATGCCAGGCCGTATCATTCGCGGAATGAGCAAGGCAGGAACGATGAATCCGGTCTTCCTTTTAGATGAAATTGATAAAATGTCCTCTGATTTTAGAGGCGATCCATCTTCTGCGATGCTCGAAGTCTTAGATCCAGAGCAAAATCATAACTTCAGCGATCACTATATTGAAGAAACATTTGATTTGTCTCAGGTGCTATTTATTGCCACTGCCAACAATTTAGCAACCATTCCAGGTCCACTTCGTGATAGAATGGAGATTATCACGATTGCAGGGTATACAGAGGTTGAAAAAGCAGAAATTGTGAAAGATCACCTTCTGCCGAAGCAGCTAAAGGAGCACGGATTAAAGAAAGGGAACTTGCAGCTCCGTGAAGCAGCGATTTATGATACGATTCGCTATTACACAAGAGAAGCGGGTGTTCGTGGATTAGAGCGTCAGCTTGCGGCGATATGCCGTAAAGCAGCAAGAGCGATTGTGGCTGAAGACCGCAAACGCATCACAGTGACGGAAAAGAACTTATCTGAATTTCTCGGAAAAAGACTTTACCGTTATGGTCAGGCTGAAACGACAGACCAAGTGGGGGTTGTCACAGGACTTGCGTATACCACTGTTGGCGGAGACACCTTGTCGATTGAGGTATCACTTTCTCCGGGTAAAGGCAAGCTGTTGTTAACAGGTAAGCTTGGTGATGTCATGAGAGAATCTGCACAGGCGGCATTCAGTTATATTCGTTCGAAAGCAGATGAACTGAACATTGATCCTAATTTTAATGAAAAGCATGATATTCATATCCATGTTCCAGAGGGTGCGGTTCCAAAGGACGGGCCATCAGCTGGTATCACCATTGCGACGGCTCTTGTATCAGCCCTCACAGGACGACCTGTGTCAAAAGAGGTTGGTATGACAGGAGAGATCACGTTAAGAGGAAGAGTGCTTCCAATTGGCGGACTAAAAGAAAAAGCATTAGGCGCACATCGTGCAGGACTGAAAACCATTATTCTTCCAAAGGACAATGAGAAGGATATTGATGATATTCCTGAAAGTGTGAGAGAAGGACTAACCTTTATTCCGGTCTCGCATTTAGATGAGGTGCTTGAGAAAGCGTTGGTAGGAGAGGGAAGATGAAAGTAACAAAATCAGATATCGTCATTAGTGCGGTAAAACCAGAGCAGTACCCAAGCGGGGGACTGCCTGAAATCGCTCTTGCTGGACGATCAAATGTTGGGAAGTCCTCGTTCATCAACTCATTGATTAATCGTAAAAATTTAGCACGTACGTCTTCTAAACCAGGTAAGACTCAAACGCTTAATTTCTACATTATTAATGATATGCTCCATTTTGTGGACGTTCCAGGTTACGGCTTTGCTAAAGTATCAAAGACAGAGCGTGAAGCCTGGGGTAGAATGATCGAAACGTATATTACAATGCGTGAAGAATTAAAAGCAGTTGTCCAAATTGTGGACCTGCGTCATAAGCCATCAGTAGATGATGTGAACATGTATGAATTCCTGAAATATTACGGCGTTCCTGTGATCGTCATCGCAACAAAGGCGGACAAAATTCCAAAAGGCAAATGGGAAAAACATGCGAAAGTTGTTAAACAGACACTCGACATTGCCCTATCAGATGAACTAGTCCTATTCTCTTCTGAAACAAAAAAGGGAAAAGACGAAGCCTGGAATGCCATCCTTGCGAAGATTAATAACTAAAAAAAGGCATCTGTCATGAGCAGATGCCTTTTTATTGTATAAGTTATTTCCTTTTTAAAAATAATAAGAGGAGACTGACAGCAATCAGTACATAAGGCCAGTACAATTCAAAACCGGAAGTAGGGATCGAAAGGGAACTTAGCTGCTTTGTAATTTGCTGAAAGAAATAAAGGAACAGACCGAGTGCAATGAGAACAACACTTTCAATACGATATTCTTTTTTCTGAGATGATTTCACAAAAAGAGCAAGTCCAACGATGAATACGATCATCGTAAATGTGTCTGGCCAGTAGTCCAATTTTGGCTGAAGAATAAAGTGTAGCGAAAGGCCCGTCATCAGCATACCGATAAACACATGAGCGCTTTCTTGCTCCTTCTTTCCTTGATATAAGAAAGCAAGGCCAAAAAGCAGTACGAGTGTATACCATTTCTCTTGATCCTTCCAAATGTCAAATTGACCTCCTGAGAGAATGGCATATAGCGCTACAGCCAGCAAAGTGAGCGGTAGCAAAATGGATTTCTTCTTCAAAGATGTCACCTTCTTTTAAGCAGATCATTTGTCCGCACGCGCCAAATCTGGTAAATTGCTTGAAGTGATGATATGGCATAATGGGTGTCGAACATTTTTCTACTATATCACAACATTTTTGAAATCTGTTCACAATTTTCATCCAGTTAAAAATGAATATATGTTATAATCACTATAAATAATAAATTCTATATTGTAATTATTATAAATTAGACAGGGCGTTGGGGGTGCAAGCTGAAGTTATGCATATTCTTGTTGTGGGTTTAGATTATAAAACAGCCCCTGTTGAGATACGGGAACAGCTGAGCTTTGAACCGAGCGAGCTCGGAACAGCGATGTCCAAGCTTAAAGAAGAAAAAAGCATTCTAGAGAATATCGTCATCTCAACATGTAATCGAACAGAGATCTACGCAGTGGTAGATCAGCTTCATACTGGACGGTTTTATATAAAAAGATTTTTAGCTGATTGGTTCGGTTTAGAAAAGGAAGATGTCTCGCCGTATTTGAAGTTCTATGAAAATGATGGAGCGGTCGAGCATTTATTCCGTGTGGCCTGTGGACTTGATTCCATGGTGATTGGCGAAACACAAATACTTGGTCAAGTGCGCTCTAGCTTTAAAGTAGCTCAAGAGGAGAAGACCATTGGTACCGTTTTCAATTATTTATTCAAACAGGCGGTCACCGTTGCAAAACGCTCTCATGCGGAAACAGACATTGCGTCTAATGCCGTGTCTGTCAGCTATGCAGCTGTCGAGCTTGCGAAAAAAATCTTTGGACGTCTTTCTGATAAACATGTCCTGATTCTTGGTGCGGGTAAAATGGGCGAACTAGCGGCTCAAAACCTTCAAGGTCAAGGGATTGGTCAAGTAACGGTTATCAATCGAACGTATGAGAAAGCAAAAGAATTGGCGGGCCGTTTTTCAGGAGAGCCTAAAAGCTTAAACCAATTGGAAAAAACATTATCCGAAGCAGACATTTTAATTAGTTCCACTGGTGCGAAACAATTTGTCATTACAAAAGAAATGGTCGAAAGTGCGAATAAAAAGCGGAAGGGCAGACCTCTATTTATGGTGGATATTGCTGTCCCTCGTGATTTAGATCCAGCCATTTCTGAAGTAGAAGGTGCTTTTTTGTATGACATTGATGATCTTGAGGGCATCGTGGCAGCTAACTTAAAAGAACGCCGTGCGGTGGCTGAGCAGGTTGAGCTCCTCATTGAAGCAGAAATTGTGGAATTTAAGCAATGGCTGAATACGCTTGGTGTGGTTCCTGTCATTTCTGCACTTAGAGAAAAGGCGCTGACGATTCAAGCGGATACGATGCAGAGTATTGAGCGAAAGCTTCCGAATCTCACACATCGTGAAATGAAGCTATTAAATAAACATACGAAAAGCATTATCAATCAAATGCTGAAAGATCCTATCTTAAAGGCAAAAGAAATTGCCGCGGAGCCGAATGCAGAGGAAAAACTTTTACTCTTCAAAGAAATCTTTGATTTACAGGTTGAAGATGAAGAGCAAAGGGCGGAGCCGATGCAGGTGGAGCAAGGGTCATTTCAGCTGTTTAAACCAAATATGGCACAAGGCCTTGCTACAGTTGCCAGTGAGTGATTAAGCGATGATGGAATCCATTGTAGCGAGACTAGGCGAAGCGACGACCTTGATCTATGCACTAAGTGTCTTGTTCTATTTCATAGATTTTCTTCAACACAACCGGAAGGCTGGAAAAATGGCTTTCTGGTTGCTTTCTATTGTCTGGCTGCTGCAAACAGTCTACATGTTCTATATTATGATGGAAACAGACCGATTCCCTGTGTTGAATGTAGCAGAGGGGTTATATTTTTATACGTGGGTGCTTGTGACACTTTCACTTGTTCTCACAAAAGTACTGCGTGTTGAATTTATCGTCTTTTTTACAAATGTCATCGGTTTTTCCTTGATGGCGATTCACACCTTTACACCATCGGATCTCCACTCAGCAGAACTAACGGGGAAGCTGACGAGTGAATTGCTAGTGATCCATATTACGATGGCGATTTTATCATACGGTGCCTTTTCACTTTCATTTGCTTTCTCTCTTCTCTATCTCTTTCAATATCGTTTGCTGAAAAAGAAAAAATGGGGAAAATGGCTTCTAAGAATTGAAGATTTATCGAAGCTTGATCATATGGCATACGTATTAAACATTATTGGCGTGCCGATGCTCTTACTTAGTTTGATTCTTGGCATCATTTGGGCATATATTTCGTATGATACGTTGTACTGGACAGATACAAAGGTGCTTGGTTCGTTTATTATGCTGTTTTTATATGGTGTTTACTTATATATCAGATTGGTGAGAAATATGCAGGGCAAAGTCGTGGCACTGTGGAATGTCGGTTCATTCCTTGTGCTGATGATCAATTATTTTCTGCTTGGTAGCTTATCAACCTTTCATTGGTTTCAATAAATAATGATGAGTCTTAAGGGCATTGTCGGGAGGAAGACGAATTGCGTACAATTAAAGTAGGTTCTAGAAGAAGTAAGCTTGCAATTACACAAACAAAATGGGTCATTCAAAAGCTGTCTGAACTAAACCCTTCTTATTCTTTTGAAATAAAAGAGATTGTGACAAAGGGTGATCAAATTTTAGATGTGACCTTATCAAAGGTTGGCGGAAAAGGACTGTTTGTCAAAGAAATTGAACAGGCGATGCTAAATCACGACATCGATATGGCCGTTCACAGTATGAAGGATATGCCGGCTGCTCTTCCTGAAGGATTAGTCATTGGCTGTATTCCTGAGCGTGAAGATGTAAGGGACGCTCTTATATCGAAGGATCATCTGCGTCTTCACGAGCTGCCGAATGGTGCTATTGTGGGAACGAGCAGCTTACGGCGCAGTGCCCAGCTTCTTCAGGAAAGACCAGATCTGAACATTAAATGGATTCGAGGAAACATTGATACACGATTGGAAAAGTTGAAAAATGAAGAATATGATGCCATTATTCTAGCGGCTGCCGGTCTGTCCAGAATGGGCTGGAGCAAAGAGGTCGTGTCTGAATTTTTATCTCCTGAGACTTGCCTGCCCGCAGTTGGCCAAGGCGCTTTGTCAATTGAGTGCCGCGGAGATGATGAAGAGCTATTGCAGCTCCTCGCTCAATTTACGAATGAATACACAAAGAAAACGGTTCTCGCTGAACGAGCCTTCCTCAAACAAATGGATGGCAGCTGTCAGGTACCGATCGCTGGCTATGCAACGATAAATGAGCGCGATGAAATTGAACTGACGGGTCTTGTGGCATCTGCTGACGGACACACGATTATTCGAGAAACTGTATCAGGCTATGACCCTGAGGCAATTGGAACAGCATGTGCGAAGCAGATGGCTGATAAGGGAGCAAAGGATTTAATCGACAAGGTGAAAAAGGATCTGTCCTCCCAATGACCATAGGCCAATCGCTTCACGGACAGACGGTGCTTGTCACTCGAAATGAACGTCAAGCGGGTGTGTTTCAGCAGAAGATCGAAGAGCTGAACGGCCATGCTGTTTTAACCTCTCTTATTCGGTTTGAGCCTACGCTCACAAATGAAAAAGCGCAGGCCTTTTTAAAGGACTTAGAAAATAGCCAATGGCTTGTTTTCACGAGTGTAAATGGGGCGTCTTTTTTTCTGAGCTACATAGAAGACCATCATTTACATAAGAGTTTATCCCATTTGAAAGTGGCTGCGGTAGGTGAGAAAACCTCTGCCTATCTTGAGCAGCACGGCTTGAAGGTGGATGTCGTACCAGAACGATTCATAGCGGAAGAGCTCGCAGATGCGCTGCTTGACCATGTGCGTCCGGGAGAGCGTGTGTTTGTAGCAAAAGGACACCTGTCTCGAGATGTCGTGAAGAAAACGCTTGTTCCACTTGGCATAGAAGTAAAGGAATGGATTTTATATGAAACGGTCAAGGATGAGGAAGGAATTGCCGCTCTCAAAACGGCAATGACGAAGCAATCATTTGATTTTATTACATTTACGAGCTCATCCACTGTCCATTCATTTATGCATGCCATGGAGGCAGGTGCAGCGAAGCTAGCTGCTTCTGACACCTGTTTTGTGACGATCGGTCCTCTGACAAAAGAGGCGCTGCTTCAATACGGGATTTCTTCTGAAACCCCAGATATTTATACGATAGACGGAATGCTTGAATTGATGTGCCGTTTATCTGAAAGGAAGTTGAACCAATGATGAAATTTAACAGACACCGCAGACTGCGGACAAGTGCAGGAATGAGAGAATTAGTCAGAGAAACCTTTTTAAGACCATCTGATTTCATTTATCCGATCTTTTTTGTAGAGGGAGAAAATGTCCGAAAAGAAGTCCCTTCAATGCCGGGTGTTTATCACATTTCAGTGGACCTTGTAAAAGAAGAAGTCCAAGAGCTTGTCGACCTAGGCATCAAATCAATTATTGTATTTGGTGTTCCAGATCATAAAGACCATGTGGGCAGTGAAGCGTATCACGATCATGGCATTGTTCAAAGAGCAACGCTTGAGATCAAAAAGCATTTCCCAGAGCTTGTGGTCATTGCAGACACTTGCTTATGCCAATATACAGATCACGGACACTGCGGAATCGTTGAAGATGGAGAAATTTTAAATGATGAATCTCTTCAGCTATTAGCGAAAACTGCTGTTAGCCAAGCGCGCGCAGGTGCAGATATCATTGCTCCTTCTAATATGATGGATGGATTTGTTATTGCCATTCGTGAGGCGCTTGATGAAGCTGGCTTTATTCATGTACCTGTCATGTCATATGCTGTGAAATATGCAAGTGCGTTTTACGGTCCGTTTCGTGACGCGGCGCATAGCACACCGCAGTTTGGAGATCGTAAAACATACCAAATGGACCCTGCAAACCGTTTAGAGGCACTAAGAGAAGCGCAATCTGACGTAGAAGAGGGAGCTGACTTCCTCATTGTGAAACCATCTCTTTCTTATTTAGACATTATGCGTGATGTGAAAAATGAATTTACACTCCCTATTGTTGCTTACAATGTGAGCGGAGAATATGCAATGGTCAAAGCCGCTGCTCAAAATGGGTGGATTTCTGAAAAAGAGCTTGTTCTTGAAATGCTGACAAGCATGAAACGTGCAGGAGCAGAACTCATCATTACGTATCATGCAAAAGATGCAGCAAAATGGCTCTCAGAATAAAGAACGGATAGACAGGAGGACGTTGAAATGGGACGTAGCTATGAAAAATCAAAGCAAGCATTTGAAGAAGCGCAGCATTTAATGCCTGGTGGTGTCAACAGCCCTGTACGTGCATTTAAATCAGTGAACACAGATCCGATTTTTATGGAACGAGGCAAAGGCGCCAAAATCTATGATATTGATGGAAATGAATACATCGATTATGTCTTATCGTGGGGACCGCTTATTTTAGGTCATACGAATGACCGTGTGGTTGAAAGCATTCAGCGAGTGGCAGAAAAGGGGACAAGCTTTGGTGCTTCGACATTAGTTGAAAATGAATTAGCTAAGCTTGTATCAGAGCGGGTTCCTTCTATCGAAGTCATTCGTATGGTCAGCTCTGGTACAGAGGCAACCATGAGTGCACTTCGTCTGGCTCGAGGCTTTACAGGCAGAAATAAAATTGTGAAATTTGAAGGCTGCTATCATGGCCACGGTGATTCTTTGCTCATTAAAGCAGGTTCAGGTGTCGCAACGCTAGGGCTTCCAGATAGCCCAGGGGTACCTGAAGGAACTGCAAGCAACACGATCACAGTGCCCTACAATGATTTAGAAAGCATTCAAGTTGCCTTTCAGGAATTTGGAGACGATATTGCAGGTGTCATTGTCGAGCCGGTTGCAGGAAATATGGGGGTTGTCCCTCCGCAAGACGGTTTCTTACAAGGGCTGAGAGACATCACAGAGCAATACGGAGCTTTACTCATTTTTGATGAGGTCATGACCGGCTTCCGTGTGGATTATCACTGCGCGCAAGGCTACTTTGGCATCACACCTGATCTGACGTGTCTTGGTAAAGTGATCGGAGGCGGTCTTCCGGTCGGCGCTTATGGCGGAAGAGCGGATATTATGAGACAAATTGCGCCAAGCGGTCCAATTTATCAAGCAGGAACGTTATCTGGTAACCCACTTGCGATGACAGCAGGCTTAGAAACCTTAAAACAGCTGACACCTGAGTCTTATGAAGAGTTTAGACGAAAAGGAGACCGGCTGGAAGAAGGCATTTCAAATGCGGCGAAAGCACATGGAATTCCATTAACGTTTAACCGTGCGGGTTCGATGATTGGATTCTTCTTTACAAATGAAGAAGTGGTCAATTATGACAAAGCCAAAACAGCTGATCTCGCTTTATTTGCTGAATTTTACAAGGAAATGGCCGACCACGGCATCTTCCTTCCCCCTTCTCAATTCGAAGGACTATTCCTGTCAACAGCTCACACAGATGAAGACATCGAATATACGATTGAGACAGTGGAAAAAGTATTTCAAAAACTACGTCGATAAACGAAAGCCGATATGGAAACATATCGGCTTTTGATCATGACACAAGGCTTGCTTTCAGCCTTGTGTTCTTCCTTTCAGCGTGAATTGAAAACCTTTGAAGTCTAGGAAGGTCGAGCACAGGAGCGGAGCGAATTGATATTCGTGAGCACCTGCGCGCAGGACTGACAACGAATGCGAGGGTTTGTCTACACGCTGCGCCGATATGGAGACATATCGGCTTTTTTGTGTTGCTGAAAACCAATCATATTTTCATTGCCTCTCACATACATCTGTATTGACATCTAATTTTATTTTGAAGGATTAGATGAAAGGAGGACACCGACTTGTCTCAAAACAATCGATTACAGTTTTCAGTAGAAGAATCCATCTATTTCAAAAGCGGACAGGAAGTCAGTGAGCTGCTGTCTATTTCTCTCGATCCTGACATTCTCGTTCAAGAAGTGAATGATTATGTTTCGATTAGAGGTTCACTCGAGCTAACAGGAGAATACAACATAAATCAAGAGGAGCTATTGGGTGAATTGAGTTCCTATGCATCATACAGAGAAGCTGATGAGGTGAAGGTCAGAGAAGACGGGACGGCGGAGCTTCTGCATCAATTCCCAGTCGATATCACGATTCCTAAAAACAAAATCAGTCATTTAAATGATGTGTTTGTGTTTATTGATGCGTTTGATTACCAGCTGACAGAAAATCGTTTGCTCACCATTCAAGCTGATCTGGCGATTGAGGGTCTATTAGACGAGGAAATGCCTCAAGCGCCTGTAGAGGAGCCGTATGAATTTGTTCATCGTTCTGAAGAAGAATATGGCGACGTGACCTACGATTATCAGCTGCAGCCAGAAGATGAAGAGCAAGAAGAGCTACAAGGCTATGAACGTGAGATTGATGAGGATCAGGCTGTATTACAGCATGACACGCGCGCCGAAGAAGAAAAGCAGGAAGAAGAAATTGAGATAGAGCTGATGAGTAGGGAAGAAGAAACCGAAGAACTGGAAGAATCGGAGAGCCAAGAAGAAGTGGTGCTTGGTTATCGCTCCTTACCAGAAGCTCAGGTGCAAGAACCACCATTTTTTGAACCGCCTAAGCTCTTAGAAGAAGAGAAACGGGAGGATACATTCTTTGAGGTGGAAGTGAGAAAAGATCCCGAAGCAGCTGAAGAGCTGGAAGAAACGGTTCAGCCGTATCCAGTATTTGAATCACCGGCTTATCACGTGGAAGAGGAGCAAGAGGCGCAGGATGACACGTACCAGCTCGGACGGTTATATGAACGAGAAGCGCCAAAAGTATATGAGTCAGCTCAAGAAGAAGAGGAGTTTGAAGAAGATGTGAGAGAAACGTCTGGCAGTGAAAACTCTCTTTATTTAACAAAGCTGTTTGCTAAGCAGGAGGAGGAAGATTTTTCTCGCATGAAAATATGTATAGTTCAGCAAGAAGATACGGTCGATCGTATTTGTGAGCGATATCAGTTGAATGTGCAGCAGCTTCTTCGCACAAACTCATTATCGGTGGATGCGGAGCTTGAAGAAGGGCAGATTCTTTATATTCCTGAATATCAAAAAAGCAATGCCTAACAAGAGATGACCGATCGAGAAAATGTGGTGAGTGAACGTGGATGAGATCCAATCTGTCCTATACGAATACGGGCTTGAGGCGGAATACGTTGAACCTGTCAGTCCTGCTGTCGTCAAAGTATATACAAAGCAGGGCGTATTTGCCTTAAAGCGAGTAAAAGCCAACAGGCATATGCAGTTTACAGAGCAAATGCTTGAACTAGAATCAAAGGGCTATCGCTCTTTTGTGCCGATTTATCGGACGAAGAGCGGTTCTTTTTTCTCAAGTCATCGTGAAAGCCAGTACGCATACTATCTCATGCCTTGGCTGACGAATGAAAAGAGAGAAGAGCAGGACGATAAACATGAATATTTATTTCAAGAGATTGCAAGACTTCATAAGCGGACTGAAGTGATGATGGATATCACAGAGCAAGAGATCGAAGCGCACTACACACAAATCAAGACCAAATGGGAAACAGAGAAAGACATGTATGAACGATTCATAGAGCGGGCAGAGCAAACTTGGTATATGTCGCCATTTGAACTGGCTGCTGCGATGTATTTTTCAGAGGCGATGTCTGCCAGCGAATTTGCCCTCGAACGACTAGAAGACTGGCATGAAGAAATGAAAGATAAAGAAACAACACGTGTTGTGTTAAATCATGGGCAGCTGTCGATTCATCACTTTTTGTATAATGATGTGGGTACAGGACATTTCACCAATTTTGAGCGGTCAAAAAAAGCCGCCCCCATTTATGACCTTCTGACCTTTTACTATCGGACATTCAAAACCTATCCCACGTCTTGTCCTGAATGCACTTCCTTGTTTTATACGTACCAAAAAGGAAATCCTCTTCGGGAGGAAGAGCTTCATTTGTTTCTTAGTTACCTTGCTTATCCACAAGGTCTGTTTGATACAGTTAAAACCTATGAAGCAGGCGGGCAGGATGAGATGGAAAGCTGTCAACAGCTGTTAAGAGCGTATTGGCAGATGAAAAATTCAGAGCCGACCGTCATGAAGATTCACGAGATTGAGCAGGCTAGACGGCTTGAAGAAGAACAAAGTGCCTCGTCATCAGCGGAATGACGAGGTTATTTTGTGTGTACATAAGCGCGAGTCTCTAAAACCAATCAAGGTGAAAGGCGCAGGCGAGAAAAATGAGAATACCTAGGATGAGGACGTCAAATGTTGTGGGGAAAATGATCGTACGAAACCCTTGAAATATCGCAATCGGGAGAACGACTTGGGAGGCCACTGCCCGAATTTGTCTCAGCCAGGGGGGAAGTGTGTAAGGATTGATCTTTTTCAAAGCAAACGCCCTCCTTCTTCATTTTGTTATTATCATATGGGCAAAGAGGAAAAGGGTGCTTGCCCAATTTGTATAAAGAAGAAGAAAAGCGGAAAAGATGATTGACGAAAACAAAAGGCATTTAGTAATATAAATAAAAGATGAGTATGTGCTGATGAACGTGATATATCGTAAGCGTGGATCAGGAAGAGTACAAGCAAGACCCTAAAGAGAGGGAGACCATGAGCTGAAAGGTTTCCTAGGATGCACTTGTTTGGAAGGTCGCCTGTGAGCTTAATTTCTTGAATGAACAAGTAGAGAAATTCGGGAGAACCCCGTTATCCTTTAGAGTGTATGGGACACGTCTATGTGTTCCATGAAAAAAGGTGGTACCGCGAAAAAGCTTTTTCGTCCTTTTATAAGGATGAAAAGGCTTTTTTATGTTTCATCAGCCGAAAAAATGTGGAGGTTACATAAATGGAAACAAATAATCAAGAAATGCCAACAAAGTACGACCCAAATGCGATTGAAAAAGACCGCTATACGTACTGGCTTGAAGGAAAATTCTTTGAAGCACAAAATGACAAAACGAAAGATCCATATACAGTCGTCATTCCTCCACCAAACGTGACAGGAAAACTGCACCTTGGGCATGCGTGGGATTCTACCCTTCAAGACATCGTGACACGTATGAAGCGGATGCAGGGCTATGACGTTCTATGGCTTCCAGGAATGGATCATGCCGGTATTGCGACCCAAGCAAAGGTTGAGGCAAAGCTTCGCGAAGAAGGCGTAAGCCGTTATGACCTTGGCCGGGAGAAATTTGTGGAAGAAACGTGGAAATGGAAAGAAGAATATGCGGACTTTATTCGCAGTCAGTGGGCGAAAATGGGACTTGGTCTTGATTACTCACGTGAACGTTTTACATTAGATGAAGGTCTGAATAAAGCGGTACGCCAAGTGTTTGTTCAATTGTATGAAAAAGGGCTGATCTATCGCGGAGAGTACATCATTAACTGGGATCCAGCGACGAAAACGGCACTTTCTGATATTGAAGTCATTTATAAAGATGTTCAAGGCGCGTTTTATCACTTAAGATACCCACTTTCAGATGGCACGGGTTCAATTGAAATTGCGACGACAAGACCTGAAACAATGCTCGGAGATACAGCCGTTGCCGTGCATCCTGATGACGAACGTTATCAGCATTTAATTGGAAAAACAGTGGTCTTGCCAATTACAGGACGCGAGATTCCAATCGTTGCTGATGATTATGTCGATATGGAGTTTGGTTCAGGAGCTGTGAAAATTACACCTGCTCATGACCCGAATGACTTTGAGCTTGGAAACCGCCATAACTTAGAGCGTATCCTTGTCATGAATGAAGATGGCACAATGAATGCAAATGCACTGCAATACAAAGGAATGGACCGCTTTGAATGCCGTAAACAGCTTGTAAAAGACTTGCAAGAAGAGGGTATTTTGTTCAAAATTGAGGACCATATGCATTCAGTTGGTCATAGTGAGAGAAGCGGAGCTGTCGTTGAACCTTATTTATCTACTCAATGGTTTGTAAAAATGCAGCCGTTGGCAGACGAAGCCATTAACCTTCAAAATGGGGACGACCAAGTTCAATTTGTTCCAGACCGCTTTGAAAAGACGTATTTACACTGGATGGAAAATATCCGTGACTGGTGTATTTCTCGTCAGCTATGGTGGGGACACCGCATTCCAGCTTGGTATCATAAAGAAACGAAAGAAGTATATGTTGGACTGGAAGCACCAGAAGATATAGAAAACTGGGAACAGGATAACGATGTGCTTGATACATGGTTTAGTTCAGCGCTTTGGCCTTTCTCGACAATGGGCTGGCCGGATGCAGATAGTGAAGACTTCAAGCGCTACTATCCAACAAACCTGCTTGTTACAGGCTATGACATCATTTTCTTCTGGGTCTCTCGCATGATCTTCCAAGGTCTTGAATTCACAGGAGAAAAACCGTTTAAAGACGTTCTGATTCATGGGCTGATCCGTGACGAGCAAGGACGTAAAATGAGTAAGTCGCTAGGTAACGGAATTGATCCAATGGAGGTCATCGACAAGTACGGTGCAGATTCATTAAGATATTTCTTAGCAACTGGAAGCTCACCAGGTCAGGATCTTCGCTTTAGCTTTGAAAAGGTTGAATCCACTTGGAACTTTGCGAACAAAATTTGGAACGCATCACGTTTTGCTTTAATGAACATGGATGGCTTAACGTATGATGAGCTTGATTTAACAGGAGAAAAATCAGTTGCTGACCAATGGATTTTAACCCGCTTAAATGAAACGATTGAAAGTGTCACACAGCTAGCTGACAAGTATGAATTCGGTGAAGTGGGCAGACATTTATACAACTTCATTTGGGATGATTTCTGTGATTGGTACATTGAGATGGCGAAGCTTCCGCTTTATGGAGAAGATGAAGCAGCGAAGAAAACGACTCGTTCGATCCTTGCGTACGTATTAGATCAGACGATGAGACTTCTTCATCCGTTCATGCCATTCTTAACAGAAGAAATCTGGCAGCATCTTCCGCACGAAGGTGAATCGATTACTGTAGCGGCTTGGCCTGAGGTGAAGCCAGAGCTTTCAAACGAACAAGCGTCTGCTGATATGAAGCTGCTTGTGGAACTCATCCGTTCTGTTCGTAACATCCGCAGTGAAGTGAATACGCCAATGAGCAAACAGGTGGAGCTTTACATTAAAGCTTCTACATCTGATGTGCAGGAACGCTTAGAGAAAAACCGTTCATATATTGAGCGTTTTACGAACCCAAGTGTACTTGAAATTGGCACAGATGTCCCAGCTAGTGATAAAGCGATGACGGCTGTTATTTCTGGAGCAGAGCTCATTCTGCCGCTTGAAGGCTTAATCAACTTAGATGAGGAAATCGCTCGTCTGCAAAAAGAGCTTGATAAGTTGACAAAAGAAGTAGAGCGCGTCCAGAAAAAGCTTGGCAACGAAGGCTTTATGAAAAAAGCGCCTGAAAGTGTCGTAGAAGAAGAGCGTGCGAAAGAACGTGACTATGTCGCAAAACGCGAAGCTGTTCAAAAGCGTATTGAAGAGCTGAAAGCATAAGGTTGAAAAGACGGCTCCTAACAAAATGGAGTCGTCTTTTTTGAAAATTTCGGATGAAATGAGAGATGACATTGTTTACAACCTATCATGAAGCCATTGAGTGGATTCACAGTAGACTGGCCTTTGGTGTAAAACCGGGTCTTGAAAGAATGAAGTGGCTGATGAACAAACTAAGCCATCCGGAACAACGCATAAAAGCGGTACATGTTGCAGGTACAAATGGAAAAGGTTCAACGATTGCGTTTACTCGTTCCGTTTTACAGGCAGCAGGCTATTCAGTCGGCACCTTCACCTCCCCGTTTATTTTAACGTTCAATGAACGAATCAGCGTGAACGGAGCACCTATACAGGATGAAGAATGGCTGAGTTTGGTGAATAAAATCAAGCCTTTTGTTGATGAGTTAGATCAAACAGAGCTTGGCGAAGCAACAGAGTTTGAAATCATTACCGCATGTGCATTTGCTTATTTTGCAGATGTGCAGCAAGTAGACTTTGTCCTATTAGAGACAGGGCTTGGCGGAAGACTTGATTCAACAAATGTTGCCGTACCTATCTTAACAGCGATTACATCGATTGGTCATGATCATATGGCGATTCTAGGTGATACACTTGAACAAATTGCATCTGAAAAAGCGGGCATTATCAAAGAGGGTATTCCGATGATCACCGCAGTTCATCAACCGAAAGCACTTGCGGTCATTCAAAATATCGCAAAAGAAAAGAAGGTGGAATGCATTTCATTACAGGATACTTGTACCTTCAGTCATCAGCAGCCAACAGAAACAGGAGAACGATTTACGTTAAGCACATCAAAAAGGCAGTATCCGCAGCTTGAAACAGGGTTAATCGGAACGCATCAACAGCAAAATGCTTCCCTTGCTGTTCTACTCATTGAATGGCTGGAGCAAGAAGGCTATATTAGCGTGACAGAAGAGCAGGTATATGAAGGTATTCGGCATGCAGTTTGGGCTGGAAGATTTGAAAAAGTCAAAGACCATCCACCAGTTTATTTAGACGGCGCTCATAATGAAGAAGGAATCGACCGTTTAATTGAAACGGTACAAGCTCATTTTTCTAGTAAACAAGTGCATGTCTGTTTTAGTGCTTTAAAAGATAAGCCGTACAAGCAAATGATTCAAAAACTTGAAGCCATTAGTTCCTCTATCCATTTTGTTTCATTTGATTTTCCAAGAGCTGAATCAGCGGAAAAGCTTTATGCATGCAGTCAGTTAGAGGCAAAATCGTATGACGATGACCCTCAAACAGTGCTTGAGTTCATTCAGAAAAAAAGTGATGATCCTTCAGCGGTGATCCTTGTGACAGGCTCTCTTTATTTTATTTCAGATTTACGAAATCGTATGATTGGGTAACGAAAAGACGCAAATGGCTTTGATGCCTCCTGCGTCTTTTTCTTTTTATATGTAGAAGAGGGGAAAAATCATATTTTCACTAGATGCTTTGGTGGATAGGGTCATGGTAAAATCCGGTCTATCTTATTACCGGAAGGAGCACCACATATGATTGAGATTTTTCTGTTTCTTGCAGGCGTCACGATGGGATCGTTCTTACATCTCGCTGGCGAAAGGCTGCCAGTGAAGCGGTCTATTCTCTTCCCTCGCTCTCACTGCACAGCCTGTAAACAGCCGCTATCCCTGCACGAGATGATCCCGCTCGTTTCTTATGCTGTATGGAAGGGGTCTTGTAAACATTGCGGCATTCGGCTATCTTGGCTCTATCCAACGATTGAAATGCTGTCAGGCGGTCTTTTTTTGCTCATTTATAGGATCGCTGGTTTTTCGTTTGAAAGTCTTTTCCTTGTGATTCTTTGTAGTTTATTCGTGATTGCTGTCGTGAGTGATTTTCTCTATATGAGGGTGCCGAACGAGCTGTTTCTCTTCTTTTTCCCTCTTTTCGTCATATACCGCACGTTGGAACCGCTTCTTATCTGGTGGGAAGGGGCGGCTTCTCTGATTTTTTGCATTCTTTTGTTTTCTAGTTTAGATTATTTTAAGCCGAATAGTCTGGGCGGAGCTGATATGAAGCTGTTCAGTGTGCTTGCGTTTTGCTTTGGCTTCAAGCCCTTCCTTCTCATGCTTTTTCTCTCATGTATCGCTGGAATGGTTTATGCAAAGGTCTTTTCCTTTCGAGTAAACGAGCCATTCCCTTTTGTTCCTTCGATCGCTATTTCTTTTTTGCTGTATCTCTGTGGTGCTCCTGTCTTGTTTCAATTTGGTTAGTCGAAGGGGTGAAAAAATTGGCGAACACTTTTTTGCCCTGCCGACAAAAGTCTTGTTCTTTTTTTTTACTGCTATGGTAAAGTGTGAAACAGAAAGAAGGACGGGTTAAATTCGCACTGATTCATTGGACAGAAAGGTCTTTCTTACAAACATGTCAGAAAGCGGGGAATGACAGTGAAAAAAAGGCAGGCAAAAAAACAAGGGCTAAAGGTCAATATTAATGGCAAGGAAGAAATGGTGCATGAAGATGATCATCAGCCGCCAAAACAGCAAGAGGATCAAGTGACGTTTTCGAATTGGGAGGAAAAGAGACATTCGGAACAGGAGACAGCGGCTTCTCAGGAAGATTCGGCTAAACCGAAAGAAGAGGATTTCCAGTGGGATGATGCTGCTGATCATATTTATCATTCTGATCCAAAAGTCGTCACACCTTATCAAAAGAAAAAAAGCTCCTTTGATCAGAAGTTCGGTAAAAATCGCGGTCCCTTCAAGAGAGTGATGACAACGATTGTGTTTGCGGTCGTTCTTGGGACAGGCCTTGGGGTGTTTGCGCTTAGTTTAAGTCAAGATGGTACATCAAATCCTTCAGGTGGAGATATCAGTGTCTCGGCATCTGGTTCTGAAAATCAATCATCGATGAAAGCTGGCGGGGATGCGCCGAATGCAGGTACTACAGATGAATCAAAAGAGAACAAAGATGAAAAAAGTGCCTCTGGCAGTTTATCAACCTTTGTTGTACAGGCTGGGAAATTCTCTTCTGAAAAAGGAGCAGATGACTTAGTTGGCAGTTTAAAAGATGCAGGATATGCTGGGAAAAAGGTTTCCATGGATGATGGATATTATGTCATTGCCGGTCTTGCGACAGAGCAGGGGATGACAAGCGCTGTAGGGAAGAAATTGATTGATCAGCACTTTGAGGCGTGGGGAGGAAAGGAGCTCTCATTTCAAGTGCCGGATGAGCTGACTAGTTTAATAGAAAAGGCATCTGTATTATCATCCAAAGTGATTGCAGGCGATGAAGTGGATCAAAAGGAAGTCACGCAGCTAATTTCTGAGCTTGAAAGTGCCAAAACAGAGGATGCACCGGCTAAGAGCAGTTTGCTAAAAGCTGTGCAGCTCTTAAATGACCCAACTGCTGAAAACGGCTGGAAATCTCAGCAGGCATTGCTTGATCAATTAAATACGTAAAATCATTTTTTAAGAAACGAAACTAGTCAAAAAATGACTAGTTTTTTTCTTTTGCATCCAACATAATGATGAAGGTACATGAAAAATGAATTTTCGTAAATTGTCGGTAAGATGTACATTTGCTAGGATGAATGGGTATCTTACTTCTTAGGCTAAACCCTGAAAGGATGAACAAACATGAACCAATTGATTCTCGCATCGCAATCACCTAGAAGAAAAGAATTGCTTGATCTAGCAGGGTTTTCTTATGACATTCAAGCAAGTCATTTAAAAGAAGAAATAAATCGAAACCTTTCCCCTGCTGAGAACGTCCAATGGTTGGCAGAACAAAAAGCAAATGATATTCAAAGATTAAATCCCAAAGCTGTGGTCATTGGTGCAGATACAATTGTTGCAATTGACGGCAAATGTCTTGGGAAACCAAAAGATAAGAAAGAAGCGGCTTTTATGCTTCAATTATTATCAGGAAAGACACATCAAGTCTTGACGGGTGTCACGGTTCAGTCAGAGAATAGAAAAGAAACATTTTATGAACAGACAGAAGTGACATTTTGGACGCTTACTCAAAATGAAATAGACCGCTATATCGATACGGGCGAACCCCTTGATAAAGCGGGAAGCTATGGCATTCAAGGGAAAGGCGCACTGTTTGTTCAAAAAATAGATGGTGATTATTTTTCCGTTGTCGGTCTACCTATTGCGAAAACAGTCAGAGTGCTTGAAACCTTTGGAATCACCCCTTTTTGAAGACAGGAAGGAATTCTAAAAGGAGTGGTCATCCTGAACGATTTCCCTATGCTGCTAAAGCATCTCCCTCATGATGAAAAACCGAGAGAACGATTTATCAAATACGGGCCCAGCAGTTTGTCAAATCATGAACTTGTTGCGATCCTTCTAAGAACAGGCACGAAAAAAGAATCAGTTCTCCAAATTTCCGCAAGACTTCTGCAAACATTTGGCGGTCTTCGCTCTGTAAAAGAAGCCTCAATTGAAGAAATGTCGAAGATTAGAGGAGTTGGAAAGGCGAAGGCGATTTCTCTTTTAGCTGCTTTAGAACTCGGCACTAGATTACACCATCAAACGACGGATAACCGCTATGTGATCCGCACACCAGAAGACGGAGCGAACTTTGTGATGGAAGATATGAGATTTTTGACACAGGAAAATTTCGTTTGTCTTTATCTCAATACAAAAAATCAAGTTCTTCATAAACATACCGTGTTTATTGGAAGCCTGAATTCATCGATCGTTCACCCGCGTGAAATTTTCAAAGAAGCCTTTAAACGATCGGCCGCTTCATTTATATGTGTGCATAACCATCCATCTGGAGATCCGACGCCCAGCAGGGAAGATATTGAAGTTACACAGCGACTTTTTGAATGTGGAAAGCTGATTGGAATACAGCTGCTTGATCATCTGGTCATAGGTGATCAAAAATTTGTGAGTTTGAAGGAAAAAGGGTATTTGTAACACTTTTTTTTTCAATGTTTTACGATATAATAGAGTTTATGAGTTTTTCCCTAAAGGGAATTTTGGTTTAAGAAAGGAAGATACATACATATGTTTGGAATTGGTACAAAAGACCTTGGAATAGATCTTGGAACAGCGAACACGCTTGTTTTTATTAAAGGAAAAGGCATTGTTGTAAGAGAACCTTCGGTCGTAGCTTTGGAAACTGATACGAAGTCTATAGTGGCGGTTGGAAATGACGCGAGAAACATGATTGGCCGTACACCTGGTAATATTGTGGCACTTCGCCCAATGAAAGACGGAGTCATTGCAGATTACGAGACGACAGCAACAATGATGAAATATTACATTAATCAAGCATTAAAAGGCAAAGGGCTTTTTGCTCGTAAACCTTACGTGATGGTATGTGTACCATCTGGTATTACAGCTGTAGAAGAGCGTGCAGTTATTGATGCAACAAGACAAGCTGGTGCACGTGACGCATACCCGATTGAAGAGCCATTTGCTGCGGCGATCGGTGCTAACCTGCCTGTATGGGAGCCAACAGGAAGTATGGTTGTTGACATTGGCGGCGGTACAACAGAGGTAGCCATTATTTCTCTTGGCGGTATTGTGACATCACAATCAATCCGCGTGGCAGGAGATGAAATGGATGATGCGATCAGCAGCTACATCCGTAAAACGTATAACCTGATGATCGGTGATCGTACGTCAGAAGCTATTAAAATGGAAATTGGTTCTGCGCAGCCTGATGTGCATGATGAAATGGATATTCGGGGCCGTGACCTTTTAACTGGTCTGCCAAAAACAATCTCGATTACAGCAGATGAGATTGCAAAAGCGCTTCGTGATACAGTGGAAACAATTGTTGATGCGGTGAAAATGACACTTGAAAAAACTCCGCCTGAGCTGGCAGCAGATATTATGGACCGTGGAATCGTCTTAACTGGCGGCGGTGCATTGCTTCGTAATCTTGACAAAGTTATTAGTGATGAAACGAAGATGCCAGTTATTATTGCTGAAGATCCGCTTGACTGTGTGGCGATCGGGACAGGAAAAGCACTAGAGCATATTCATTTGTTCAAAGGAAAATCAAAAGATAATCGATAATCGGGCGTAAATAAAGAGGTGTAAGACATGCCGCAGTTTTTTATGAATAAAAGATTAATGTTGCTCCTTGTCTGTGTCATCGTACTGGTGGCCATGATTGGTTTTTCAGTGAAAAGCGGCAGAGGTGCTTCATGGCCGGAAAAATT
Organism: Bacillus sp. FSL K6-2431; assembly: GCF_038005165.1. Lineage (NCBI taxonomy): Bacteria > Bacillati > Bacillota > Bacilli > Caryophanales > Bacillaceae > Bacillus > Bacillus sp. FSL K6-2431. Next base: position 3,338,282 of record NZ_JBBOSQ010000001.1, read on the forward strand.
AGTGGGGGATACGACAGGCTTTTTTCAAGGTGTATTTCATAAACCATCACAATTTATTGCCGGTATTTATGGGAATGTACAAGATTTAAAGAACACATACGATGAAAACGAACGTCTTCGAAAAAAACTTGATGGACAAACCCAATATGAGGCGAAACTACAAGAACTAGAAGATGAAAACAAAAAGCTACGCAAGCAGCTCGGTTATGTGAACTCTATTCGTGATTATACGCCAATTCTATCAACGGTTATCGCGAGAAACCCGTCCCTTTGGGATAGCTTTATCATGATTGATAAAGGGAAAAAACAAGGCGTTGACAAAGATATGGCGGTCACAAATGAGAGTGGTGCGTTAATTGGGAAAATTGAAAGTGATAAGCTCAACAATTTTACTTCGACTGTAAGGTTGCTAAGCTCTACTGACCAAAATAATAGAATTTCAACGAAAATTTTTGCGAAAAAGGGCAAAGAAGAACTCAACGGAATTATTAACGGCTATGACAGTAAGAAAAAAATGCTGACAATGAATATTCTGAAATCTGATGCAGATGGAGATGTCAAAAAAGGAGATCTTGTTGAAACATCTGGAGCAGGGGGCGTATTCCCTCAAGGCTTGACGATTGGTAAGGTGAGTGAAATCGAGCCAGATCATTACGGCCTGACAAAAATCATTTATGTAGAACCAGCGGCTGAACTTAACAATTTAGACCGTGTGATTGTGGTGAATCGCAGCTCAAGTACGGCAGATGCATCTGAATTGACGAAGGAGGAAGGCTCGTGAGACGTGTCCTTCTTGCTTTCGTCATGTTGTTTATCTTCGTATTTGACAGTATTTTTGTCGATCTAGTGAAGCTCCCATTTGTTTCAGACAATCAAATTTTAGCTCCTCATTTCATCTTACTCGCACTTGTATTTATGACGGCGTTTGTGAATCAAAAATATGGTGTGATTTTCGGTTTTATCTTTGGACTTTTATATGATATTTCGTATACAGGCATACTTGGTGTTCATATGTTTGGCTTTGGAGCGCTCTGCTATTTGCTAGCGAAAGCCTTTAAAGTTTTGCAAACGAATATGTTAGTGGTCGTCTTTCTGTCGATTATTGCTGTTTCCGTGATGGAGTTTTATGTGTACGGCGTTCAAGCGACAATTCAACCAGGGATTATGCCGTTTAATACGTATGTCATCGAACGCTTTATTCCAACGATTCTTTTAAATACTGCTGCGTCTCTCATACTTGTTGTGCCGCTTAGGCTCTTTTTCATCAACATGAAACAAGGACTGATCGACGAATAAAAGCAGGAGTTTGTCCAAATACGGCGAAATGAGTATGTTGTTGAGGTGAGCATCTTGAAAACTCAAAAACAGCAATATGTGACAATAAAAGGTACAAAAAACGGATTAACATTACAGTTAAATGATGACTGTTCGTTTGATGACCTTCTTTCTGGCTTGCGAGAGGTTCTTTTACTTGAGCAATATACAGATGGAAGAGAAGGTCATAAGGTTAATGTGCATATTAAGCTTGGTTTTCGGTATTTAACAGAGGATCAGGAAATGCGTTTGACTGAAGCAGTCTCTGAAAATGAACATCTCGTCATTCACTCTATTGAAAGTGACGTCATGTCAACTGAAGAGGCGAGACGATTAAAAGCAGAGGCTGACATTACCTCTGTAGCCAAAATTGTGCGCTCTGGACAGGTACTGTATGTCGAAGGAGATCTCTTATTAGTAGGAGATGTCAATCCTGGCGGAACGATTCGTGCAGGGGGAAATATTTTTGTGCTCGGTGCTTTAAAAGGCGTGGCACATGCTGGATGTAATGGGAATAAACAAGCTGTCATTGCGGCATCTCGTATGATTCCAACACAGCTTCGCATCGCACAAGTGTTTAACCGTGCACCAGATCAAAAAGAAGATGGAAATGAAATGGAATGTGCTTATTTAGATATAGATGGCAACATGATCATTGAACGCCTGCAGCAATTGGCTCATATAAGACCTAATCTGACAAGGCTTGAGGGAGGAATGTGAAATTGGGCGAGGCTATTGTGATTACCTCAGGAAAAGGCGGCGTTGGCAAAACAACAACATCTGCAAACTTAGGCACAGCACTAGCAATTCAAGGGAAAAAGGTGTGTCTAGTTGATACCGATATTGGCCTTCGGAATTTAGATGTCGTGATGGGGCTTGAGAACCGCATTATTTATGATCTAGTCGATGTAGTAGAAGGAAGATGTAAAATTCACCAAGCGCTTGTAAAAGATAAGCGTTTCGAGGATCTTTTGTATCTTTTACCCGCTGCTCAAACAAGCGATAAAACGGCTGTAGAGCCGGAGCAGATCAAAGAATTAATTCAATCATTGAAACAAGACTTTGACTATGTCGTCATTGATTGCCCTGCTGGAATTGAGCAAGGCTTTAAAAATGCTGTATCTGGTGCAGATAAGGCAATTGTCGTGACGACGCCTGAGATCTCAGCTGTAAGAGATGCCGACCGTATCATCGGCTTGTTAGAACAAGAAGATATCGAACCACCTCGTTTGATTGTCAACCGTATTCGTACACACATGGCGAAAAGTGGCGATTCAATGGATGTGGATGAAGTTGTCCATCACTTATCGATTGATCTTCTTGGCATTGTCGCTGATGATGATGACGTGATTAAGGCTTCAAACAATGGTGAACCGATTGTCATGGATGCTAAAAATAAAGTCTCGATTGCGTATCGTAATATCGCCCGCCGCGTACTAGGCGAATCTGTTCCACTTCAATCATTTGAAGATGAAAACAAAGGAATGTTTGCGAAGCTGAAAGCATTTTTTGGTGTAAGAGCTTAATAAGCATTCAGGTAAGATGAGACCGATTCGATCAGAATCGGTCTTTTTGTTGCATATCAGATGAGATCGCCACATAAAATGTACAAACTGTTTGTATGTAAAGGGTGATCTCATGAAAAGAGTGGACGAGTACCGAAAGAAAATCGCGCAGCGCCGCAAAACGAAGCAGTCAGCTGCTCCATCTAAGAAGACGACTTTTAAGAAAAAAGAGGATATCCCTCCATGGGTCATGCTGACAGAGGAAGAAAAGCATTCAGGGTCGTCTTCCTTTGAATCGTCGTCTCATCAGCCGAAGAAATATCAGCATCCGCTATTTAACCCCAATGCCTTTGTGCTGAAATGTTTATTATCTGCGTCTCTTGTGTTGATTGCAGCCATTTCATTTAAAGGTCAGGCAGGGCCGTTTCAGCAGCTGAAGCCGATCATTACGCAGACCTTTGAGCAAGATTTTCAATTTGCTGCTGCCAATCGCTGGTTTGAGAAAACAGTTGGAAACCCCCTTGCCTTTTTAACAGACAAAAAGGAAGACCAAAAAGATGTACAAGCGAACCAAGAACTGGCCGTACCTGCTTCTGGAAAAGTACAGGAATCCTTTACGCAAAATGGAGCAGGTGTCAAAATCGAAACATCGGCTGAAGCGATTGACAGTATGAAGGAAGGCTATGTAGTAGAAGTGAAAAAGAAAAGTGACACAGGGCTGACAGTGGTCGTGCAGCATGCGGATAACAGCTATAGCTGGTACGGTCAATTAAAGGAAGCCAATGTGGCCTTATACGATTTTGTCGATAAGGGTGAGAAAATTGGCCAGATCTCACTGGATGATCAAGGAAAGGGCACGTATTACTTTGCCATTAAGCAAAATGAACAGTTTATCGATCCTATTCAGGTGATGACCTTTGAATAGATGGCTGGTCATGCTGACGAAAATTCACATTCATCCGCTGCTGTGGATTGTGATGGCGTTTGCGATCCTCTCTGGTCAAATCAAGCCGCTGCTTTGTCTGCTCATTATCGTCTTTGTCCATGAGCTTGGACATGCAGCGGCTGCTTGCTATTATCATTGGCGCATTCGGCGGATTTTTCTACTCCCGTTTGGCGGAGCGGTAGAAGTAGAAGAGCATGGGAACCGCCCGCTAAAGGAAGAGCTGGCGGTCATTTTATGCGGGCCGCTCCAGCATGTACCGCTCCAGCTAATGGCGTGGTTTTTCATGGAAGCTTCTCTTATTTCACACGACATTTTTACGATGTTCACTTTTTATAATATGGCGATTTTCCTTGTGAATCTTTTGCCGATTTGGCCGCTAGATGGCGGGAAATTATTCTTTTTGCTCTTATCAGCATATTACCCTTTCCAACGTGCACATGCCCTTGCCATAAAAGGCTCCCTTGTCTTTTTTAGTCTGTTGACAGGCGGATTACTTTTGTTTGCGCCGCTTCAATTCAACGGCTGGGTGCTGCTCACCTTTTTAGCCTATTCACTCGTGATGGAGTACCGGCAGCGGCATTATGTCAGGGTTCGTTTTTTACTAGAACGTTATTACGGTAAAAAAGAGCAAAAGGTAGAAAAGCTGATTCCGCTGAGAGCGAGCGCTGAGGAAAAAGTATATGAAGTCATGGCGCGATTCCAAAGAGGCTGTAAGCATCCGATTATTATTGAAAGAGATGGCGTGAAAATGAGCCAGCTTGACGAAAATGAACTGCTTCATGCATATTTTTCAGATCGAAGAACTACCTCCTCCATGGAAGAGCTTCTTTTGCCGTACTAGTGATGAAAATACGTTGACATTCTGCGTCTAATTTGATATATTTTTTAATGTTATGGATATGTAGCACCCGTGCTACAACCGCGCGAAGCAGGTGTAAAGAGCCTAAGGCCCCCTGTATTCGGCGAGTCTGAGTTTATTAGGAGGTGCAGAGATGTACGCAATTATCGAAACTGGTGGTAAACAAGTAAAAGTTGAAGAAGGTCAAACTGTTTATGTTGAAAAACTAGCTGCTGAAGCAGGTGAAACAGTAACTTTTGAAAACGTATTGTTTGTCGGCGGAGACACTGTCAAAGTGGGTAACCCTTCAGTTGCTGGAGCAACAGTAACGGCTAAAGTTGAAAAACAAGGTCGCGGTAAGAAAATTACTGTGTTCAAGTACAAACCGAAGAAAAACAACCACAAGAAACAAGGTCATCGTCAACCTTACACTAAAGTTGTTATCGAAAAAATCAACGCTTAAGGCGTGTGAGTGATATGATCAAAGCAACCATTACTCGGTCGGCAGCAGATGAAAGCATTACGTCTTTTCAGATGACTGGACATGCCGAGTTTGCTGAAAAAGGTCAGGATCTCGTTTGTGCAGGAGTATCTGCTGTTGTTTTCGGTTCAGTCAATTCAATTATTGCACTGACAGGATTGGACCCTCTGCTTGATATTGGCGAGGAAGGCGGCTATTTCTCTTTTGAATTGCCGGCTGATACAGATCCAGTATCCTTTGAAAAAGCCCAGCTGCTTTTAGAAGGCATGGTCGTTTCCTTAGAAACAATCGAACGAGATTATCACGATTATGTGAGAATATCTACAAAAAAATAGGAGGTGAACTTCATGCTTAGATTAGATCTTCAATTTTTCGCATCTAAAAAAGGGGTAGGTTCTACAAAGAACGGACGTGACTCTGAGTCTAAACGTTTAGGCGCTAAACGTGCTGATGGTCAATTCGTAACTGGTGGTTCTATCCTTTATCGTCAACGTGGAACGAAAATCTATCCAGGTGAAAACGTTGGACGCGGAGGCGACGACACTCTTTTCGCTAAAATCGACGGAACAGTTAAATTCGAACGTTTCGGTCGTGACCGTAAAAAAGTGAGCGTATATCCTGCGGCACAATAATTGCTAAAAACTCCGGTCATTGACTGGAGTTTTTTTCACTTTTTACAAGTAGTATCGAAGATGAAAAAGAGATGCACTCCATCAATATCAAAGAACGTTTGCTGACTTTGCCTCATTTTCTCCTATAGATCAGAAAAAACAACCTTTCCTCACATAACTAGTGTTTTTCTATGCTGTCTTCTCTGTTATAATTCAGGGAGACATATTGATGATAAGACTCCTAAAAGAGAGACCAAACGATTGGGAGTGCGATAATGGAAGAGATATCAAGTAAACAAAACGAAAAATTAACTCACGTTGCATTAACAAATGAATTGATCTATCTGCTCAGTCGTTCAAGACATGACTGGATGAATAAATTGCAGCTGATCAAGGGCAACTTGACATTAGAAAAATATGACCGTGTGTTTGAAATTATAGAAGAAATGGTCATTGAAGCACAGCATGAATCCAAACTCTCAAATTTAAAAATTCCCCAATTGGCCTATTACTTTCTAACATTTAATTGGGAGTCGCATTTTATCACCTTAGAATACGAAGTGCTTGGTGAAACCCGAGACTTATCAGCATATGAATCGCAGCTGCTAACGGTATCACAGGAGTTGTTTTCGATATTCGATCAATCAGTTTGCCAGAAAACTGAAAATCATTTAACGGTCACGTTTCAAACAGATCATGAAGAGAATGATGTGATCTTATATTTTGATTTCAAAGGAAAATTAACAAGTTTGGATGCGTTAAATGCGTTTCATGACGCAAACTATCCATGTATGAGTGTAGTTCAATTTCATGTGACAAGTCATGAGTCCATGATCGAGCTTTGTTTGAGGCAAGAATGAGATATGTGATGCAGAGAAACGGAGGAAGTTATGTTTGTAGATCAGGTTAAAGTGTATGTTAAAGGCGGTGACGGCGGAAACGGTATGGTGGCGTTTCGTCGTGAAAAATATGTGCCAAAAGGCGGACCGGCTGGCGGCGATGGTGGAAATGGTGCAGATGTTGTATTTGAAGTAGACGAAGGACTCAGAACATTGATGGACTTTCGTTATAAGCGCCATTTTAAGGCGGATCGCGGCGAGCACGGAATGAGTAAAAACCAGCACGGCCGAAATGCGGAAGAAATGGTTGTCAAAGTTCCGCCCGGTACGGTTGTGACGGATGCAGAGACGGAACAGGTACTCGCAGACTTAACAGAGCATGGACAGCGGGCAGTCATTGCAAAAGGCGGACGAGGCGGACGTGGAAATTCACGTTTCGCAACACCGGCAAACCCTGCACCACAGCTTTCTGAAAATGGCGAACCAGGTAAAGAGCGTGACGTCATCTTAGAATTAAAAGTACTTGCAGATGTTGGACTTGTTGGTTTCCCAAGTGTCGGGAAGTCGACACTGCTTTCAATTGTCTCTTCTGCGAAACCGAAAATTGCAGATTATCATTTCACAACGCTTGTGCCGAACCTAGGAGTTGTCGAAACAGATGATAACCGAAGCTTCGTCATGGCGGATCTGCCAGGACTGATCGAAGGCGCGCACGAAGGTGTTGGCTTAGGTCATCAATTTTTACGCCACATTGAGCGGACACGCGTCATTGTCCATGTCATTGATATGTCAGCACTTGAAGGACGTGACCCGTACGAAGATTATGTGACGATTAATGAAGAGCTTGAGCAATACAATATGAGATTGACTGAGCGTCCACAAATCATTGTAGCGAACAAAATGGACATGCCAGATGCTGCTGACAATCTAGCGGCATTTAAAGAAAAATTAACGGATGACTATAAAGTGTTCCCAATTAGTGCGATCACAAGAGAAGGGCTTCGTGAGCTTTTATTTGAAATCGCCAATCAGCTTGAAACAACACCGGAATTCCCGCTTTATAATGAAGAGGAACTGTCTGATAACCGCGTAATGTACAGGTTTGATGAGGGAGATGCACCATTTGAGATCACAAGAGATCCTGACGGTACATTTGTCATAACGGGTAAAGCACTTGAGCGACTGTTTAAGATGACAGATTTCTCAAGAGATGAGTCCGTGAAACGATTCTCTAGACAATTGCGCGGAATGGGTGTCGATGATGCCTTGCGTGAGCGTGGTGCACAAGACGGCGACATCATTCGTCTGCTTGAATTTGAATTTGAATTTATTGATTGATCAAAAGGAGGGTCCAGTCCATGGGCTCTCCCGTTTTTAAAAGGGGAGAAAACAGGTGAAAGAAGAAACGTTCTATTTAGTAAGAGAGGATGTCCTTCCAGATGCGATGCGAAAAACGCTTGAAGTCAAAAAGCTTCTCGATCGCAAAAAAGCGGATTCAGTTGCCGATGCTGTTCAACAAGCGGATTTAAGCCGCAGTGCTTTTTATAAATACAGAGATGCTGTTTTTCCATTTTATACGATGGTGAAAGAGCAGATCATCACATTGTTTTTCCACCTTGAGGATCGGTCTGGGGCTCTGTCAAGACTGCTGCAAATTGTGGCTGACTCTGGCTGTAATGTGTTATCCATTCACCAAACGATTCCGCTGCAAGGAAGAGCGAATGTCACCCTATCCATTAGCACGGCTGGTATGGCAGATGATATCAATACAGTCATGAATCAATTAAGAAAACTTGAATTTGTCGAAAAAGTTGAAATTCTAGGTTCTGGGGCGTAAAAGGAGAGATCATAGCAGATGAAGCAATTAACTGTAGGTTATTTTGGACCAGAGGCAACATTTACTCATTTGGCCGTATGCTCTTGCTTTCCAGCAGATGCAGTGCAGCGTGCCTATGCAACGATTCCGCAATGTATGGATGCTGTGTCAAAAGGCGAAGTCGATTTGGCGGTCGTTCCACTTGAAAATGCACTCGAAGGATCTGTAAACTTAACGATTGATTATTTAATTCATGAAGAAGCGCTGTCCATTGTTGGTGAAATGACAGCACCGATTCGGCAGCATTTGCTTGTCCACCCATCAAGAGCGGAAAGCTGGGAGACATTAGATGTGATCCAATCACATCCGCACGCGATTGCCCAGTGTCATCAATTTCTGAAAAAGCAGTACCCAGATATTCCGCATCGTCCAGTTGAATCAACAGGTTATGCAGCGAAATATATCAGTGAGCATCCGGATGAAGCTGCTGGGGCCATTGCGAATGAAATTGCCGCACAAACGTATGGTTTAACGATTGCAAAAAAAGACATTCATGATTATCCGCACAATCATACACGCTTTGTTATTTTACATAAAGATCCTAAAGCATCGTTCCCAATGAATGCAGGGTTCTCATCGAAGCCAAAAACGACCATTGTCGTCAGTCTGCCAAAGGATGACCAATCAGGTGCATTGCACCGCGTGTTATCTGCCTTTTCTTGGCGAAATCTCAACTTGTCAAAAATTGAATCTCGTCCAACAAAAACTGGTCTTGGACACTATTTATTTATTATAGATATAGAAAAAGAAATGGATGATGTCCTTGTCCCTGGTGCGATTCAGGAATTAGAAGCAATTGGCTGTGAAGTCAAATTGCTCGGCAGCTACCAAACATATGAACTAACGAATGAAAAATAGTGTCCCTTATAGGACACTATTTTTTTAGTCTTTAATTAAAAAGCCAGCATCATCGAGCGCTTGGATGGCTTGGTCAAGCTGCTTTTGACTGTAAGAAGTGAGTGTATGTAAATGCACACCGTCTGTTAGTTCTGACAAGTAGGAGGCGCCCGTGTTAGAAATATGATGAACGAAATCAGCTACTTGCTTGCGAGTGCTGACGCGAATCGAGGCCGTTAGTTCACCGTAAACAGGGTGCTCTATAATCACATCTTTTACCGTCACCCCAAAATCTACAATTAAGGTCAGTTCCTCTTCTGTACGAACAGGATCATGCTTGCAGGCGATGATTTGTTCAATTTCTCTTTCTGGCGCATGCTGAGATGCCATATACACATAGCCTTGACTTGTGGCAATAATGGGTTCGTTTTTTGCTTTCAATAGTGAGATATCTTGTACAATGACTTGTCGAGAGACAGCCGCCTTTTTAGCCAAAAAGCTTCCGGTGAGCGGTGTATCTGTCTCTTTTAGCCACTCTAAAATGGCGTTTCTTCTCTCTTCGCCAATGAGTTTCCTCTCTTGCTCCACGTCTTATGCTCCTTTCTTCTCCTTTTGCAATTGTTCAAATGTATGCAAAAGCTGATCGATGTCCTCTTTTGACGACTTCGATCCAAATGATAGTCGAATGAATTGAAGAGCATCACGGTCTGATACGTGCAATGCCTTCACAGCCGGGGAAGGATGATGATAACCAGAAGCACATGCGCTTCCAGTCGATATACAAATCCCATGCCGGTTACATGCTAACATTACATATTGTCCTTCAAACCCTTCAAAAAAACAACCAATAATATGAGGCAGCATAAGGCGATTGCCATTGTTCTGAAGTGTACGAACAGGAAGCTGTCTCATTTTCAGATGCTGAAGAAAATAATCACGAAGCTGCTCATTTTGCCGTTTTTGCTCATCTAGCTTAAGCATTAATTGTTCGCTCGCAGCAGCAAAAGCACCGATGCATGGAACATTCACTGTTCCAGGGCGGAAGCCATTTTCCTGAACTGCACCTGAATATAAAGGCTTCCAAGGAACGTGAGCGCCCATATAGACAGCACCAGCGCCCTTAGGTGCATACACTTTATGGCTAGAGATGGATACGGCATCAACCCCAAGCTCCTTGATGGACACACGAACCTTTCCGAATGTTTGCACGGCATCTGTATGAAAAAGAATGTGCCTTTCTTTTAAAATGGGTGCTAATTCAGCGAGCGGCTGGATAATCCCTGTTTCTGAATTAGCATGCTGGATAGATACTAATCCTGTTTCAGGCAATAATGCATCTTTGAGAATGTCCTGAGTGATGATCCCATCTTGATTCGGTTCAATGATCGTAACCTTCGCGCCAAGACGCTCTAAGCTCTTAACCGCATGATGAACAGAAGGATGCTCTACAGAAGTTGTGATGACATGCTGCCTGTCTGCTGGCAGACCATTTGCCATCGATTGAATCGCAAGAAGATTGGATTCCGTTCCGCCGCTTGTAAAGTAGATGCCCTCTGGTTCGCCCTCAAGAATGGCAGCGATTGATTGTCTGCTGTAAGTCAGTATGTCATTTGCTCTTCCGCCTGCATCATGTAGACTGCTTGCATTCCCGTAGCAATCTTTACTTAGCTGATGAAAAACATGCAGTGCCTCCTCCGAAACAGGTGTAGAAGCTGCGTAATCTAAATAAACCAATCCATCCATCTCCTATGAGAAAATTTTTTCTTGTATTTATTGTAGTGTTGTGTAATGATATGTGTCAAGACAGGTGTAAATGACAGGAGGGGCGATGGTGTCATCAATCAAAAAAATCATTGTGGTGGGATCAGGCATTGCAGCGCTTTCCTTTGCAAAAACCATTTCAGCAAGCTGCGAAGTCATCATGATGACAAAAAAACAATTTTCCTCTAGTAATTCCATGCTTGCACAAGGAGGAATCGCTGCTGCCTTTTCAGCACAGGATTCTGTTCATCAGCATGTACAAGACACATTAGCCGCCGGCTGTGATCACAATGATGAAAGGGCGGTACAAGAGATCGTACGTCTTGGAAAGCATATGGTGGAGCAGCTCGTAGAAGAAGGCTGTCCATTTGATCAAACGGAGACGGGCGTGCCGCAATTAGGTAAAGAGGGGGCGCATACGACTCATCGCATTTTGCATGCAGGAGGAGACCAAACAGGTAAAACCCTCGTGCAGTATTTAAAAAATCAGCTTGGCTCACATATTCATTTATATGAAAATTCCCATGTCGTTGATCTGCTCGTTCACGAAGGAACCTGCATAGGAGTGGTCTGGAAAGATGAGAAAGATCGCGTACATACCATGACCGCAGATGCCGTTGTTTTATCCACGGGCGGCTGCGGCTCCCTATATGAAACAAACACAAATGACCCTTCTGTAACAGGAGACGGACTGATGATGGCTTATCGAGCCGGAGCACAATTAGCTGATCTCGAATTTGTTCAATTCCATCCCACCCTCTTGACGATCGCTGGAAAAGCAGTCGGTCTCGTTTCAGAGGCAGTCCGAGGAGAGGGAGCCTATTTAGAAGATGAAACAGGCAGGAGGATCATGAAAGGCATTCACCCACAAGCTGATTTAGCGCCTAGAGATATTGTCGCTAGAGCTATTTTTCATGAACAGCAATTAGGTCATGATCTGTATCTCAATATCAGCGAAATTCCACATTTCTCAGTTCGTTTTCCAGCCATTGCTGCAATGTGTGAGCGTGCAGGTGTCGATATAGCAAGCGGCAGGCTCCCAGTTTCCCCTGGTATGCATTTTTTAATGGGCGGAATCTGCGTGAATGAATATGGAGAAACGACGGTTCCATCTCTTTTTGCTATCGGAGAAGCGGCCTGTACAGGCTTACACGGAGCGAACCGATTGGCGAGTAATTCTCTCTTGGAAGGTCTCGTTTTAGGAAACAAAGCGGCACGGAGAATTGAACAAGTACCTAAACAGAAAAAAACAATCCCCTCTTTCTCAATTCAGGAAATATGGTCCGTGCCAGAGATTTCAGAGAATCAGTTGAGACAATGGATGACGACATATGCCGCAATTGTAAGAGACGAAAAAGGGCTAAAGACCTTACTGCAAACATTACAGCAAGTCCCTTATCAGCAAATGAATGTGAAGGATATCACAAGTGAACAGATCGAATTAAGCAATCAATGGACATTAGCGATTTGTCTTGTGAAGTCTGCATTACTTCGTACAGAAAGTAGAGGCGGTCATTATCGATTGGATTATCCAAATCGGAATGATGCATTATGGCGGGGCGTGCAAATTGTCCATGAAAAAGGCCACATTCACATGATGAAAAATGAAAGGATCGGTGCCAAATGGAACGTTTACAGTTAAAACAAATGCTGACTCATTTTTTCACAGAAGATATTGGTTTTGGAGATGTATCAGCTGATGGCATTTTTGGAGAAAAGAAAGGAACAGCCTATATCATCGCAAAACAATCGGGTGTATTGGCAGGTTCTCAAGTCATTGACATAGGGTACCGCCTGCTGAATGAACAGATTCAGACTGAGTTGTTCTTTGAAGAAGGTGATTGGATTCATTCAGGGGCAGTGCTGGCGAAAATAAAGGGACCAGTCAGCGACTTATTAAAAGGAGAACGGGTCATTTTAAATGTCTTGCAGCGCATGACAGGTATCGCCACTTTAACACATGAAGCAGTGCAGCGATTAGCGGACCCGTCGATTACGATTTGTGATACGAGAAAAACGACGCCCGGCTTGCGTATGTTAGAGAAATACGCTGTGAAGACAGGTGGGGGAAAGAATCATCGCTTCGGCTTATCAGATGGGGTAATGATTAAAGATAATCATATCGCCGCATGCGGCTCTATTCGTGAAGCAGTAGAGAAAGCAAGAGCATATGCCGGTCATATGGTGAAAATTGAAGTGGAAATTGAATCAGAAACGCAGCTAAAGGAAGCCATAGATGCAAAGGCCGATGTCATCATGTTTGACAACTGCTCTCCGGACGAAGTAAAACGTTTTAAACAAATGACGCCGGAGACAATTCTGACTGAGGCTTCAGGAGGCATCACGCTAGAGACATTGCCAAGTTACAGAGGGACAGGTGTCGACCTTATTTCACTCGGTTTTCTGACACATTCTGCCCCAGCATTTGATTTTAGTATGAATATGGAATTCAGTCATAAAGGGGGAACCACTCATGTCACTGCTTAATGTACTCGCGAATCAACATGCAGCCATGATGCCAGAAGAATATAAACACCGCTCTGTTGATGAGATGAAGCAGCGTGTATTAGACATTAAACGAGCCTTTGGATCAAAGCTTTTTATACCGGGGCATCATTATCAAAAGGATGAAGTCATCCAATTCGCAGATGCAACAGGAGATTCATTGCAGCTCGCACAAATAGCCGCGGACAACAAGGAAGCGGAGTACATTGTGTTCTGCGGTGTTCACTTCATGGCTGAAACGGCAGATATGCTGTCAAACAAGAATCAAAAGGTTCTATTGCCAGATATGAGAGCAGGCTGTTCAATGGCAGATATGGCAAACATGAAACAAACGGATAGAGCATGGGAGCAGCTCACTAATCTGTTTGGGGAGACAATTCTTCCACTTACGTATGTCAACTCAACAGCTGATATTAAAGCATTTGTCGGAAAGCATGGCGGGGCTACTGTGACATCATCAAACGCTAAAAAAGTGCTGGAGTGGGCGCTCACACAAAAAGAGCGCATTCTGTTTCTCCCTGATCAGCATTTAGGGCGTAATACGGCCTTTGATTTAGGCATTTCACTTGAAGAAATGGCTGTCTGGGATCAAATAGAAGAAAGGCTCATCACCGATCAGCCTCTTTCCCGCATCAAGATGATTTTATGGAAAGGCCATTGCTCTGTCCATGAGAAATTTACGGTGCGGAATATTGAAGAAACGAGAAAAAGAGACCGTGACATTCAAATTCTTGTCCATCCAGAGTGCACGCATGAAGTCGTCACGGCTTCTGATCTTGCCGGTTCAACGAAATTTATTATTGATACGATCAAGGAAGCAGCAGCAGGAAGCAAGTGGGCGATTGGAACAGAGATGAATTTGGTCAAGCGAATCATAGATCAGCATCCAGATAAACAAATCGAATCCCTCAATCCGGATATGTGTCCATGTTTGACGATGAATCGGATCGATCTCCCTCATTTGTTATGGTCACTAGAAAGCATAGAGAAAGGTGATCCGGTCGGTTTGATTCAAGTCAATGAAGACACGACAAAAGACGCTTTACTTGCACTGAATAAAATGCTCGCCATTAAATAATGAATCAGCCCCTCCTATCAGAAAACAAGTTTTTATCATATCGGCTTGTAAATAGGCATAAATTTATGGTGAAACATATTGTACTTCTGACATAACCGTTACGTTCACGTTTTGCATAGGAGGGGAAAACGTTGAAAATTCATATTGTGCAAAAAGGAGACTCCCTTTGGAAAATTTCAAAGAAATACGGAGTCGACTTTCAAGAATTGAAAAAACTAAATTCACAGCTCAGTAACCCAGATTTGATCATGCCGGGTATGAAGATCAAGATTCCATCTAGTGGTGTTCCTGTAAAAACAGATCATCAGAAAGCAAAAGAAATGCCAAAGCCGAAAGAACATCCGTATGTGAAAGAAAAGCCAAAAGATGTCGTGCAAGTGCAAGATACGAAGCCGAAAGAAAAGCCAAACGAACCTGTACCTTATGTACCGCCAGTGCCAAAGATCGAGCAGCCAGCTTTTCCACAAGTCGATGTGAATTATTATCAGACCAATCTCTACCAGCCATTCACGCCTCCTCCCAAAAAAGAACATCATGAGAAAAAAGATCACGTTCATGAAAAGAAAGATCATGTTCATGACAAAAAGGATCATAAAGATCATGTTCATTATGAGAATAAGGAGCATAAAGACAACAAGGACCATTTCCATCATGAAAATAAAGGTCATTTAAAAGATGAAGTGGCAAAGGGGTATGATCCGTTTATTCATATTCCGCATCAAAAGGAGGAGGGAAAAGATATGGAGCACAGCAATTACCCAAACCTTCCTAATTTCCCGCAAATGCCGAATGTAGGAGGCGCAGCGGTAGGGGGAATGGCTGAGAATAAGGAACATCATCACCATCACCAGCATCATGACGCATATGATCCTTATTATGGTCATGGTCATTACATGCCGGCAATGTATCCATATCCGCAGCAAATGGTGCCAGCATCGCCAATTTTACCAGGGTCAGGTCTTTGCTATCCTGTCCAGCCATATTATCACCATCACATGATGCCATATCCATACCCAGCGCAGCCGTATTATCCTGCGTATCAAGCGCCAGCTTATTATGGAGAACATTATGAACATCATGCAAACGATGGGCATCACTGGCACCACCATATGCATCCAAATGCCAATGCCAACGCAAATGTCAATGCGAACGTGAATCAAGGCTTTTATCCAAATGTTTCAAATGAAGCTTATGGCAAGGAAGACTGCGGATGTGATGATGGCATGAAGCAGCATCAGCCATGGCCAGGACATTACCCGAATCCTGTACCTTATGGCCAAATGGGGGCTTATCCAGCTCAGCCTTATATGCAGCCATATCCAGGTCAATCTGTTTTTGCAAGACCAGAGGAAGACGGAGAAGAGTAATAACAGAAGGAGCGATCTCAATCGTTCCTTTCAGCGTGTAGACAAACCCTCGCATTCTTTGTCAGGGCTGTGCTCCGGTGCTCACGAATGTCAAATTCGCTCCGCTCCTGTGCTCACCCTTCCTAGACTGCAAAGGTTTTCTATCACGCTGAAAAGAAGAAAAAGGGCTAAAATAAAGATCATTTTAGCAAACTGGAGGGAACGATCTCAATCGTTCCTTTTTTTGTTTATAACTGACAGCTTGATTTTTCCCCAAACTGTACATGCTAAAACAGAGCCTGTTTCGCGCTCATGAGATTGAATTTGTACAGGGGGTTTTTCGTTTGAGACAAAAATGGCAAAAAACGATCGCATTAGTGCTTCTTCCTATTGGGTTAACGGCATGTGGTACAAATGACAATGCAGGTGTAGATACACGTCATAATCAATCAGGTCAGCCAGTCGGATATCATTCGAATAACCGTGCGGATGACAATAACCAAGATCATCAAGGGCCAGTTTCTGAACTCATGGAGGGAATGAACGGTGGGAATACAACGAATGTTGATTATCGCACCCGCCCTCAAGCAGATGATCGAACGCCTCTCGCAGGTGGTGACGGACGCTACAGTCATGGAGATATGAACTATCATAACCAAATGTCGTTCTCTGGCTACGATAAACAAGAGAATGTGCAGCGTTCAAGAAAAATTGCCAATCGCGTCAATAAAATGAACCACGTTGCAGACTCACAGGTGATGGTAACAGATGAAAATGTGTATATTGCCATTAAATCAGATGGACGTCTGACGTCAGAGGGCGTATCACAAGTGGAAGAAGCAGCGACTCGTTATGCGGATGGAAGAGCTGTCCAAGTCATTAAAGACGAGGGAGCTTTCACACGCTTTAGAGATATGAGAAGAACACAATTTGAAACAGGTCAAACAGGCATGACTCGATAAGTAAAAAAGGCTAAAGTTCCTCAAGAACTTTAGCCTTTTCTTAAAAATAAACCTTAATGCCTATATAGAATTCGTAAAAGAAATAACAGCCAAATCCAAGTAATAAAATACCAGCAATAATGGATGTCCATTTGATCATCGTTCGATTCATCACTTTTCTTGTTAAGGATACAAGGGTGAGAAGACTGATGTCATGAAGGAGAAGGAGAATCCCTGCCAAAATACCGCCTGATGCCAGCATAAATTCAGATGAATCTGTTTTTGTATATGCATCTGCCAGTACAGCTCCGAATACAGAAACCCAGAACACAAGGTTTCCAGGAGACACCGCGACAAGCAAGCCGTTTCTGTACGTTTTTGCGAAAGATTTATTGACTTTTTCGCCAGCTAAATGGATGTCTTGATCCGCATGTTTAATGGAATCGTATGCGAGCATCATTAAGAAGATAGCTCCGATCAGCCAGAGCGGGATTTGGACAAATGGCAGTGATAAAAACTGAGCAAATCCAGCATACAAAGCCATGATTAGTAAGAGATCAATGGTCATGCCGCCTGCTCCTACAGTTAAACCATGAAAGAAGCCGTTTTTTAATCCTTGTTTTGTCATTTCAACCGTGATCGCTCCAACTGGTAGAGCAATTGAGAATCCTATGACGATAAATGTGAGAAATGTTTGCAATCGACTAGAACTTCCTTTAAAAAAGTCTGTATAAAAATTCTCCGTTTAGATTAATTATACATAATAGGAGAAAAGGATCAATGATTATTTCAGATTTTATCTAAATGTTTGAGGAGGATGATGTATATAAAGGTGTATATCAAGCTGGCTTTATCTCTTTTGTAGTGAAAAGGAACTATTTTCCTAAAACTCCTTTTTTTCGTGGCATCTCTATGCTACACTGTTGTGGAAATGAATAAATGTGACTAGGGGTGCCCGCGGCTGGGCTGAGAGAGAAGTGTATGCTTCTTAACCCTTTGGACCTGATCTGGCTCGTACCAGCGTGGGGAAGTTGAAGATGATACATGTGTCTTATAAATGAGATTCATGTTTATTTCTAACGACGAAACCAGGTTCTGTTCATAGAGCCTGTTTTTTTTGCTGGTGCTGATTCCATCCTGTCCGGTGACAAGAAGAGAAGGAGAGAACAGCAAATGAAAGAAAAGAAAAATACCCTAACAACTCAATCGTTATTATCAAGCTTTGATGGCAGCCGAAAGGTGTATGAGAAAGGGTCAAGACCTGACATTTTAGTGCCAAAAAGAGAGATTGCCCTCTCACAAACGGTGACGCAGGCAGGAAACATTCAAAATGAACCGATTCGTGTGTACGATACGAGTGGACCTTACACCGATGAGCGTGCCCATATCGATGTTACAAAGGGGCTTCATCGTCTGAGAGCGGCATGGATCGAAGAAAGAGGGGATACAGAAAGTTATGAAGGACGTCATGTAAAACCTGAAGATAACGGATATCGCTCCAAAGAGAAATCGTCACATCAGCATGTTCTTACTGATTTTCATCATGAGCCGCTTCGCGCAAAACAAGGTGCCTGTGTGACGCAAATGCATTATGCAAAAAAAGGTATTGTGACGCCTGAAATGGAGTTCATCGCGTTAAGAGAAGGGCTAAGTCCTGAGTTCGTGAGAGAGGAAGTAGCCAGCGGAAGAGCCGTCATTCCAGCGAATATTAACCATCCTGAAAGTGAACCGATGATTATCGGAAGGCATTTTCATGTCAAAATCAATGCGAACATTGGCAATTCAGCTGTGACATCATCCATTGATGAAGAAGTTGAAAAAATGACTTGGGCAATCAGATGGGGTGCAGACACTATGATGGATCTGTCTACAGGAAAGGACATTCATACAACGAGAGAATGGATCATACGCAATTGCCCAGTCCCAGTAGGCACCGTTCCCATTTATCAGGCGCTTGAAAAGGTGAATGGCGTGGCAGAAGATTTGACGTGGGACGTGTACAGAGACACGTTAATTGAACAAGCAGAGCAAGGAGTAGACTACTTCACGATACATGCGGGTGTGCGATTAAGGTATATTCCGCTGACAGTCGATCGGGTAACCGGAATTGTTTCAAGAGGCGGTGCCATTATGGCAAGATGGTGTCTTGCTCATCATCAAGAGAATTTCCTTTATACCCACTTCGAAGATATTTGTGAGATTATGAAAACGTATGATATTGCCTTTTCACTTGGAGATGGGCTTAGACCAGGATCAATAGCTGATGCCAATGATGAAGCGCAGTTTGCAGAGCTGGAAACGTTAGGTGAATTGACAGAGATCGCTTGGAAACATGATGTTCAGGTGATGATTGAAGGACCTGGGCATGTTCCAATGGATAAAATCAAAGAGAATGTAGACAAACAAATGGAGATTTGCAAAGAGGCACCATTTTATACATTAGGACCTCTTACAACAGATATTGCTCCGGGATATGATCATATTACATCTGCCATCGGCGCAGCTATGATCGGCTGGTATGGAACAGCGATGCTATGCTATGTGACGCCAAAAGAGCATTTAGGGCTGCCGAACAAAGAAGATGTAAGAGAAGGTGTGATCGCCTATAAAATTGCTGCACATGCTGCTGATCTAGCAAAAGGACATCCTGCTGCTCAAAAGCGCGATGATGCTTTATCGAAAGCAAGGTTTGAATTTAGATGGCGGGACCAATTCAACCTGTCACTTGATCCAGAAAGAGCGATGGCGTTCCATGATGAAACATTGCCTGCCGAAGGCGCTAAGACTGCTCATTTTTGCTCAATGTGCGGGCCGAAGTTTTGCAGCATGAAAATTTCCCATGATATTCGCAATCAATCAGAAGAAGTAAAAAAAGAGATGGAGAAGAAGGCGAAGGAGTTTATCAGCCAAGGAAGTCAAATATATTCATCCTAAAAAAGAACCTCGCACGCATGTTGTGCGGGGTTTTATCAGATCGCGGATAAGGCTTTTCTTAAGAGGTGGAAAAATGCCTTTAATGCAACCCCTATCATGTCCAGACTCGGAATGAGGGCATCTGTTAAATGAAACACGACTGTTTGTCTTTCTGGGGATGTTCGTTTCTTTTTCCGTTTCATAAAGAAAACCTCCTTTTTAAAATAATATACTTCTTTGCAAAGAAGAGGGATAGAGATATTGTTTGAATTTAAACAAAATTTAAACTTTTTGTGTTTGAAAGGAAAGAAGGAGGGGAAACGAGTTGAGTAGAGAATGAATGAAAAGAGCCGATCTATTTGGCCAGCTAACAAGAGAGAGTGGAAGGTGATCTTATGATGAAAGTATTTAAGGTAACATTTCATATGAACAATGGGGAAGTGCTTGATTTCGAGCTAAAACGTCCAGCTACCTATGATGTGTATAAGAAAATTGAAGAAGCCAATCATTGGTTTAAGCTGAATAATGAAATCATTAACTTATTAAATGTGAATAGCATCCATGTTGAAACAGATTGACACAGAAAAGCCGCTCAGTGAGAGCGGCTTTCATTATGCAGAGAAATCATTCCGATTATTAAGCTGGCCGCGAGACAGCCAGTTCTTTTTATACAAATAAGCAATCACTTCAAGCCAAAGACGCGGTGCTTTTTTCGGGAAGAAAGGTTTTTGATAATAAGCGTAAGCGGCTTTTAAGTCATCCCATTGGTGGCATGCTTTTGTTTGTGTGAAACGGGCAACGTCGATGACCCTGACCTGTCCTTCCTTCGTTAAGATCAGATTCCTTAGGTGGATATCAGAAGGGTTCAATCCTTTCTCGCGTGCTTCTTCTAGCGCATCATCGACTTGTTCAATCATTTGTTTTTTAATAGGAATCCCCTTTGTGAGGCATTCATAGAATGTATATCCTTTAATATATTCCATTAAAATATACTGATCCCCAGATTCATAAATCTCAGGGTAGTAAGACGAACCAGAAAGTTTTTCATAAATGGCGGCTTCCTTGCGGGCAATATGCTGATAAGAAGGGAAAAAGACTTTTAACGCCATTTTCTTGCCGTTTTTTTTGTATGAAAAGACATAGGCACTTCTTCCTTTGCCGCACAGCTCAAGCTCTGCCGGTTTAAAGGCAAGCTTATGAAGACGTTTATCCTCATGATACTGAATCGATTCGGCTAATCTTTTGACTTCTGACATTGACTTCACCTTCTTTGGTTTCAGTTTATGCGGCTGAAAAACGAATGATGAAAAAACCGAGCATTCGATAAAGCAATGGATTGTATAAAACATACCATTTACGAATGAAGGATACAACGAAAGACTCTTCCCATATATTCATGTCATCGATTTGGTTAATGTTTAGAAAAATGGGTCAAACTACATATGTCATGCATCGATCTCATGTTTTAAAGAGGTGTAAATAGTGAAAGTGAAGATGAAATGTTTCGTTACAGGACTTATCATGACAAGTGTGCTTTTTTTCGCTACGGATATGGAAGGAAAAGAACACTTGCAAAAGCAGTCAAACTCGATCACCGTACAGCTTGAAAAAGTTTATCTAGACGGAGATGTGAGTATTGAAAGACACCGGGCATCATTAGAAGACAAAGACACATTCTGGTCGCAGTATAAAGGCTGGACGCTAGTAGAGCAGAAAGAGGATTTTGCGCTTTTTAGAAAGCAAATTGATGATATCTCTCCATTAAGTAAAGCAAATGGATATATCGGATTATCAGAGGACGGTGTGATTTCTACGTTTCATGGAAGGCCTGACGGCTGGGCGGAGCCCATTCATCTCTTTTTTCAAATTGATACGTCCCGTTTAGAAAGTCATGTGGAGGAGCAGCTTGAGCAAGGCATTCCTTTTCGAACAAAGGATGAATTTGAGCATGTGCTTGAAGTCATGAAGCCTTACCGAAATGAAATATCGTTTTAAAGCGTATAACAGCTTGCTGGTGTGAAGGCCGCAAGCTGTTTTTCGTGGTGTCATCGTAAAAATGCATTGAGCGAACGTATGTTAACTTTTATTGCGGTTTTCTTCTCGATTTATGTTACAATGAAGAACAGTCAAAGAGGTGAAAACGGTGATAGAGTTTGTAAAAGGGACCATTGATTATGTGTGCCCGCAATATGTTGTCATAGAAAACGGCGGAGTGGGATATCAAGTCTATAGCCCAAACCCGTTTATCTATCAAATCAATAAACAAGAAACGATTTATACGTATCATTACATAAAGGAAGACGCTTTTTCGTTATATGGATTTCAAACACGAGAAGAAAAAGCGCTGTTCACAAAACTGTTAAATGTCACAGGGATTGGGCCGAAGGGGGCTCTAGCGATTCTTGCTTCAGGAGATCCTGGCGCTGTCATTTCAGCGATAGAACGTGAAGATGAAGCGTTCCTGATTAAATTCCCTGGTGTTGGCAAAAAGACAGCTCGCCAAATCATTCTCGACCTAAAAGGAAAGCTAGCTGATGTTGTGCCTGAAATGATTGGCAATCTATTTAATCACGAGGACCATATTCAGGTCGAAACGCAGCAAACGGCATTAGACGAAGCGCTTGAAGCCTTAAGTGTTCTCGGATACGGTGATCGCGAAATTAAAAAGGTTCTTCCATTGTTAAAAGAAGAAAAGAATCTCACAACCGATCAATATGTGAAAAAAGCTTTACAAAAAATGTTGAAATAGGGTGATGTCTCATGGATGAACGGCTCGTCTCAACTGAAGCAGACAACCATGAATCAGCCATTGAGCAAAGTCTGCGGCCACAGACACTTAGCCAATATATCGGTCAGCAAAAAGTAAAGGATAACCTCAGCGTGTTTATTGAAGCTGCCCGGATGAGGCAGGAAACACTCGATCATGTCCTTTTATACGGACCGCCCGGACTCGGGAAAACAACGCTCGCGTCGATTATTGCCAATGAAATGAATGTTCAGCTGCGGACAACATCTGGACCAGCGATTGAACGTCCTGGCGATTTGGCGGCGATCTTGACTTCTCTTGAGCCAGGTGATGTGTTGTTTATAGATGAAATTCATCGCTTGCAGCGCTCAATTGAGGAAGTGCTTTATCCAGCAATGGAGGATTTTTGTTTAGATATCGTCATTGGCAAAGGAGATACAGCGCGCTCTGTACGGCTTGATTTACCGCCATTTACACTTGTAGGTGCCACGACCCGTGTCGGGCTTTTAACAGCGCCGCTTCGTGACAGGTTTGGAGTACATGCAAGATTGGAATACTATGAGCAAAGAGATTTGGCTCACATTGTTTCAAGAACAGCAGAGCTGTTCGAGATTGGGATCGATCTTCGCTCAGCCGAAGAGATCGCAAGACGTTCCCGCGGTACGCCGAGGGTTGCCAATCGTCTACTCAGAAGAGTAAGAGATTTTGCGCAGGTGCTTGGGAATCACGCGATTACCGAGGACATTGCAGAAGATGCCCTTGAGCGCCTTCAAGTCGACAAGCTTGGTCTTGATCATATCGACCATAAGCTGCTTTTAAGTATGATTGAAAAATTTAGAGGCGGGCCTGTTGGGCTTGATACGATCTCAGCGACAATTGGAGAAGAATCACATACGATTGAAGATGTGTACGAACCGTATTTACTGCAAATTGGTTTCCTGCAAAGAACACCAAGAGGACGGGTCGTCACAAGAGAAGCGTATGAACATTTTCAAATGGAGGTTCCGATTCGTGACTGAATTCCCTAAAATATTGATGATTTTAGGTGGTGTCCTTTTTGCCGCAGGATTAGGTTTTCAATTGGTTGGTAAGCTTCCAGGTGATATTTTTGTGAAAAAAGGAAATGTGACATTCTTTTTTCCTGTGATCACATGCATTGTCATTAGCATCGTGCTAACCATATTACTGAATATCTTTGGACGGATGAAATAACGTTAACTAGTTAACTACAGAATAGGTGAAGGAAATGAAGTTAGAACTATTTGATTTTGATTTACCAGAAAGATTGATTGCACAAGTACCGCTTGAAAAACGAGACGCATCAAGACTGATGGTCTTAAATAAACAAACGGGTGCAATCAAACACGATACATTCTCACAAATCACCGATTATTTTCAAACGGGTGATTGTCTCGTTTTAAATAATACGCGCGTTCTGCCGGCACGTTTGTTTGGAATGAAAGAGGATACAGGTGCAAAAGTTGAACTTCTTCTCTTAAAACAAGAGGAAGGCGACAAATGGGAGACACTTGTAAAGCCAGCCAAACGGGTGAAAAAAGGAACAGTGATCACATTTGGTGATGGAAGGCTTCAAGCGGTATGTACAGAAGAATTAGATCATGGCGGCAGAAAAGTTGAGTTTCAGTATACCGGCATTTTTTATGAAGTACTTGAATCCCTTGGTGAAATGCCGCTGCCTCCTTATATTAAAGAGCAGCTTGACGATCGTGAACGCTATCAAACGGTGTATTCGAAAGAGGTCGGCTCCGCTGCTGCTCCAACTGCTGGTCTTCACTTTACAAACGAACTGCTGGATGCGCTGAAAGCAAAGGGTGTGCACATCGCATTCATTACACTGCACGTGGGGCTTGGTACTTTTCGTCCGGTCAGTGCAGATCGTATTGAAGAACACGAAATGCACGCGGAATTTTACGAAATGAATGAAGAAACAGCGGCAGAGCTTAATCGCGTTCGCAAAGAAGGCGGGCGGATTATTTCAGTGGGGACAACGTCAACGAGAACGCTAGAAACCATTGCAAGTGCGCATGACGGTGAATTCAAAGCGTCAAGCGGCTGGACGTCAATCTTTATTTACCCCGGCTACACATTCAAGGCAATTGATGGCATGATCACGAATTTCCATCTGCCAAAATCCTCGTTAATCATGCTTGTCAGCGCATTAGCTGGACGAGAGCATGTCCTAAAAGCGTACAATGAGGCTGTAAAAGAGGAATACCGTTTCTTCAGCTTTGGCGATGCCATGCTGATTCAATAACATCATACAACAAAGACAGGAGGGCTCATTTTGTCGCAATTACCGATACGTTATGAGTTCATTAAATCATGCAAACAAACAGGTGCACGACTAGGGCGCGTTCATACACCGCACGGCTCCTTTGACACACCTGTATTTATGCCGGTAGGTACACTGGCTACAGTCAAAACGATGGCGCCTGAAGAACTAAAGGCAATGGAAGCAGGCATCATCTTAAGCAATACGTACCACCTATGGCTCCGTCCGGGTCATGACATTGTGAAAGAAGCAGGCGGCCTGCATAAATTTATGAACTGGGATCGAGCGATTTTGACCGACTCAGGCGGATTCCAAGTCTTCTCTTTGAGTGAATTTAGAAAAATTGAAGAAGAAGGCGTCCACTTCCGTAATCACTTAAATGGAGATAAGTTGTTCCTTTCTCCTGAGAAGGCCATGGACATTCAAAATGCGCTTGGCTCTGATATTATGATGGCATTTGATGAATGCCCGCCATATCCAGCAGAATACGATTACATGAAACGTTCTGTAGAGCGGACAAGCAGATGGGCAGAACGCTGTCTAGGAGCACATCAGCGTCCAGAGGATCAAGGGCTGTTTGGAATCATCCAAGGCGGAGAATACGAAGAGCTTCGTAAACAAAGTGCAAAAGATCTCGTGTCACTTGATTTCCCAGGTTACGCCATCGGAGGCTTATCTGTTGGGGAACCAAAAGATGTGATGAACCGTGTACTCGAGTTCACAACGCCATTGTTACCAGCAGACAAGCCAAGGTACTTAATGGGTGTCGGCTCACCAGATTCCTTAATTGACGGCGCCATTCGCGGTGTAGATATGTTTGACTGCGTGCTGCCAACACGAATTGCTAGAAACGGTACGCTCATGACAAGCGAAGGACGTCTAGTTGTGAAAAATGCAAAATATGAGCGTGATTTCAGACCAATCGATGAAAATTGTGACTGCTACACATGTAAAAACTACACACGCGCTTATATTAGACATTTGATCAAAACAAATGAAACGTTCGGAATTCGATTAACAACTTATCATAATCTTCATTTTCTGTTAAAATTAATGGAGCAAGTGAGAGAAGCTATCCGTGAGGATCGTTTAGGTGATTTTAAAGAAGAGTTTTTTGAGCGTTACGGCTTTAACGAACCGAATGCGAAAAACTTTTAACGCATAAACGAAAAGGCTTTACAATGCTTTAGAAAGGGGTGAAATAGAATGGATGGTGGTATGGGTTCAATCATTATGATTGTTGTCATGTTTGCTGTGCTTTACTTCTTATTAATCCGTCCACAGCAAAAGCAACAAAAAGCTGTGCGTCAGATGCAGCAATCTTTATCAAAAGGCGATAAAATCGTCACAATCGGTGGTTTACACGGTGAAATCGACTACATTGATGAATCAAAAGTGGTCATCAAAACAAGCGAAAACAACCGTTTAACTTTCGATCGTCGTGCTATTAGAGAATTAGCTGACAAAGGCTAATCCTCCGATACATAGCCATAAAAAAAAGAGCGATATAGATCCGCTCTTTTTTTATTTGCCTCGAAGATTGACGCCAATCATTCCGCCGAGCATACAAATCCCTAGAAATGCCCCATGATAGATGAACTGCTCTGGTGAAAAGGTTTCTCCAAACCCTAAATATTGAAACAAAAATACAGTGAGGGAAAAGATCAGCGAAGTAATCGCACCAATGAACCAGCCGCGCTCCTTTGCCTTTCCTCCAGAAATGATCCCCCCTAATAAAAGTGCCACAAAGGACAAAATCATAATCATCCATTTAAACGATGATTCCTGCATACTTGTGAAGGTAAGCATGAGCGATACAAGTAAGCTTGTGACAATCATGACGATAAAAATGGCCATTAAGCCGGATAAAATCCCTTTTCCGATTTGTTTCGTTTCCTGCATGTGATTCGTCTCCTCTCCAATTGACCGAAGCTTGTCTTTTACTAAAATGTATTCACATAGAAGAAAAAATAGACATGTTTCTCACGATAAAAACAGAGGCTTTCTTTTCTACATAAATAAAGGGTTTTGACACAAGCTATGGTGGAGAAGGAGGGTTTACATCACATGCAGGACATCTTGATTATCTCCATGAGAACAATCATTTTATATTTTCTTATTTGGTTTATTTTTCGGTTAATGGGCAAGAGAGAAATTGGCGAATTGAGTATTTTAGATCTTGTCATTTTTATGATGATCGCAGAAATTGCGGTTCTTGCTATAGAAGAAGTCGAGGATCACATGTTACATACGGTATGGCCGATCCTGCTGTTAACCTTCATTCAAATCACACTTGCCTATCTCTCATTGAAATTCCAAGGTGTCCGGCGCTTTCTTGACGGCAAACCGGTCCTGCTCATCATTAATGGGAAAATTGACGAGGGTGCGATGAGAAAACAGCGATACAATTTTGATGACCTGCTCATTCAATTAAGAGAAAACAA
Source organism: Bacillus sp. FSL K6-2431 (assembly GCF_038005165.1). Lineage (NCBI taxonomy): Bacteria > Bacillati > Bacillota > Bacilli > Caryophanales > Bacillaceae > Bacillus > Bacillus sp. FSL K6-2431. The sequence goes on from NZ_JBBOSQ010000001.1 coordinate 3,365,556, forward strand.
CATCGATAGCATTCAGGATGTGTCTTACGCCATTTTAGAGCCATCCGGAAAGCTTGCGGTTGTCGAAAAAGAAAACAAGCACACACACGGAGCGCTTGAGCTGCCACTTATTGCTGATGGCGTTGTACAGCACGATCATTTGAAGCAAATTAATCAAAATGAACAGTGGCTGAAAGATGAGCTTGCCAAAAGGGGCTATCATGAAATTGATCAAATTTCCTACTGCAGCTTTAATCAAAAGACGTTTTATATTGATTTGAAAGATGAAGTGATCAAGAAGAAATGAGCTAAAGCAGTTTCCCTATAAACGGGATACGGCGAAGCTCTTCTCGCTTCACTAGCCCTAGACAGATTAATAGAATGACATACATTACGCACGTAACAAAGATCAGCATCACAAGCTCAATCGGGGCAGAAAAGAGCCCGTTTACTTGAGATTTCAGCCAAAGGCTCACGGCTCCAGTGCCGATGATCACAAGAACGCATATCCCATATTCCTTCATTGGTAAATGAATAGGCAGTACTTTACCGACAGTTGCCGCATGAAGCAGCGTGACAAGGACGATGCCGATTAATATTGCAAGTGCTGCCCCCATAATGCCAAAGCCCGGCTGTGAAGCAAGAACAAAAATCATTCCTGTTTTCACAACAGCACCTATCAGACTATTCGTCATCGCCGCACCAGCCAAATTAAGTGCTTGCAAGACGGCTTGAAGCGGCCCTTGAAAATAATATAGAAGAAAAAATGGTGCCATGAATTTCACATAAATAGCCGCATGCGATGTACCATACATAAAGAGCGTTAAATCTTCTGCGTAAACGAAAAGAATAATACAGGAAATACCCCCGCTGAGTAGACAAAGACGCATCGCCTGCTTCAGCCGGTATTCGACCGTTTTGCGTTTGTTCTGCTCCATTCCTTCACTGATCGCCGGGACTAATGCCGTGGCGAGTGAATACGTAATGAAGCTTGGCAGTGTCAAAAGAGTCAGCGCAAGACCAGTCAATTCCCCGTACTGTCTTGTCGCCTCAACAGCCGCATATCCAGCAATGGCAAGACTCTGCGCGACAACTATCGGCTCTAAAAACCACGAAATATTCCCGATAAAACGGCTGCCTGTTGTTGGCAGGGCAATACTCATCAGCTGCTTAAACGTGTCCTTACCGTCATGAATCGCCTTAAAAAATCGTTTTCGAATACGAATGGTCTTTTTATAACGAAAGGCAATCAGTAAATAAGCAAGTGAAATCATCTCTCCAATAACAGATGAAATCATCGCACCTGCTGCCGCATATTCAATCCCATAAGGAAGGAAAGCCGTTGTACATACTGCCACTAGAGAAATTCTTGCAACCTGTTCCAGTACTTGAGATATGGCAAGCGGGCTCATTTGCTGTCTGCCTTGAAAATATCCTCTTAGCACACTGGAAATGGCGATGACTGGGACAACGGGCGTAATGGCAAGCAGTGGATAGACCGTTCTAGGATCTGTCAGCATATTTTCTGCCATGATGGGTGCAAACCATAAAAAGAGCGGCGTGAATATCAGGCTGAGAGTCCCTGTTATCGCAAGAGACATGACAAGAATTCGTTTTGTTTTCTGTTTGTCACCCCGGGCTTCTGCTTCTGCGACAAGCTTGCTGATAGCGACAGGCAGTCCGAATTGTGTTAGCGTCACAGCGAGAAAAAAGGTAGGAGCAGCCATCATATAAAGCCCGACTCCTTCTTCGCCAATGAACCTTGCAATGACAATTCGATTGACAAAACCCAATATTCTCGTGATAAAACCTGCTAAAATTAAAATAATCGTGCCCTTTAAAAACGTTTGCTTCGTCAAATCAAAGATCACCTGCCTTCTCAAACGACATAGAATCATATACAATAAGATATGCGTGTATATCGTCCAAGCATGACAAGTCTCTCGATAAAAACTGAAAAGGGGGAGCGTCCCATTGACACAACATCCGGCTGCAATTTACAAAGACCATTTAAAGCCTTTTCTGTTCAGTAAGCTTGAAGAATTCATCGTTTTGGGCTATAAAGATGTAGATTTAGAGGAATTATGGTCATACTTAGAGAATAAGAAGTGGAAGAAAAAACAAGAGTATCCGATTCATGAAATGGTTGCAGATATTTTATCTGTGAAAATTGGCGAATTTATGAACTATGCAACCGTTCAGTCGTTTAAAACGTCTGCTTTTTTGGACAGTGAAGATGGCAAGAATATGCTAGATGAACTGTTGAAATAAGCCATCTTAATGGATTCAGGTGTTTAAGGAGGAAATACATAATGAAAAAAGGGCGCATTCTTGCGTTTTTCTTAGTGGTTCTGTTAATCGGAACTGGCGTAGGCTTACTAACAAAGCCTGTTGCGAAAGATATGACGCTAGGGCTGGATTTACAGGGTGGATTTGAGGTCCTGTATGATGTACATCCAGTGAAAAAAGAGGATAAAATCACAAATAGTGTCCTCGTCAGTACAGTGGAGGCTTTAAACCGAAGAGCCAATGTGCTAGGTGTAAGTGAGCCGAACATCTCGATTGAAGGCAACAATCGTATCCGTGTGCAGCTTGCGGGAGTAAAAGATCAAAACAGAGCTAGGGAGATTCTTTCCACTGAAGCACAGCTATCCTTCAGAGATACGAATGATAAAGAACTCCTTAACGGGGCTGACCTGGTCGAAAACAGTGCAAAACAAACATTCAGTCAAACGAATGAGCCAATTGTGACGGTTAAACTAAAGGATGCGAAAAAATTTGGTGACGTCACAAGAAAAGTAGCGGCGATGGCGCCGAATAACCAGCTTGTCATTTGGCTTGATTACCACAAAGGAGATTCCTTCAAAAAAGAAGTCTCAAAATCAAACCATAAGTATGTCTCTGCACCGAATGTGAATCAAGAAATCAACAGCAGTGACGTGCAAATTGAAGGGAAATTTACTGTCCAAGAGGCAAAGGACCTTGCAAGTATTTTAAATGCCGGGGCATTGCCAGTGAAATTAACAGAAAAATATTCAACATCTGTGAGTGCACAGTTTGGTGAACAAGCACTGGACGAAACAGTGTTCGCAGGAATTGTAGGAATCGCATTTATCTTCTTATTCATGCTGCTTTATTACCGATTACCTGGTCTTATCGCTGTCATCACACTTTCAGCTTATATTTACATTACGCTTCAAGTGTTTGATTGGATGGGTGCAGTCATGACGCTGCCTGGAATTGCGGCATTGATTCTAGGGGTAGGGATGGCTGTTGATGCCAACATTATTACTTATGAGCGGATCAAAGAAGAGCTCAAGCTCGGCAAATCAGTCCGTTCTGCTTTCAGATCAGGGAACCGCCGATCATTTGCAACCATCTTTGATGCAAACTTAACAAGTATTATTGCCGGCGGCGTGCTGTTCTTCTTCGGGACAAGCTCGGTAAAAGGATTTGCAACGATGCTCATCCTATCGATTTTAACTAGCTTTATCACAGCTGTCTTCCTATCAAGATTCCTTCTTGGTCTTCTTGTTGAAAGCCGCTATCTTGACCGGAGAAAAGGCTGGTTTGGTGTTCGTCAAAAAGACATTATGAACATTCATGAAACAACAGAAACCACCGAGCCAAAAACACCATTTGATAAGTGGGATTTCGTCAGCAAACGTAAAGGATTTATGATTTTCTCAGCTACTATCACCATTGCGGGAATCATCGTTCTTTCCATCTTCAAGCTGAATGCGGGAATTGACTTTACTAGTGGAACTAGAATTGATATCCAAAGTGATCACAAGCTGTCAACTGAACAAGTCGAGCAAGACTTTAAAAAGCTGGACCTTGAGACAGACAGTGTCGTGTTATCGGGTCAAAAAGAAAATCAGGCAGCAGCGAGATTTGTCGGTGTGCCGAACAAAGAAAAGATTGCTGAAGTGAAAGATTACTTCAAAGATAAATACGGAACGGAGCCGAACGTAAGTACAGTGTCTCCGACTGTTGGGAAAGAACTTGCCCGAAATGCATTATATGCTGTCATCATTGCTTCAATCGGGATCATTTTATATGTCTCCGTTCGATTTGAATATAAAATGGCCATTGCAGCGATTATTTCACTGCTGTATGACGCGTTCTTTATCGTGGCCTTCTTTAGTATTACGCGTTTAGAGGTGGATGTCACCTTCATTGCGGCGATCCTCACAGTCATCGGATATTCGATCAACGACACGATCGTCACCTTTGACAGGGTTCGTGAACAAATGAAGAAGCGCAAACCAAAAACCATTGAAGATCTATCGTACATTGTGAACTTAAGTTTACAGCAAACCTTTACGCGATCTGTCAACACGGTATTAACCGTACTTGTCGTTGTAATCGCACTGCTTATCTTTGGATCAGCGTCAATTACGAACTTCTCCATCGCCTTACTTGTCGGTCTGTTAACAGGGGTGTACTCATCTCTATATATCGCAGCGCAAATTTGGCTCATGTGGAAAGGCCGTGAGATGAAAAAACCGGCGAAGATTGATACTGAGCAAGATATTTAATTGAGTGAGACTGCCTAAATGGCAGTCTTTTTTCTTTAGTTTTTCCGAAAATAAGACGATTCGAAAAAACATTCCGGGTATCATTGATCTTGAAATGGTCTTTTGCTATAATGACATACGTTTAGACAAGTATAGAAAGCAAGTGTCCGTTTGAGGCATTTGGCTTTGGTGGGGCTGTTATGAAGGTTCGGGAAACTGAACTGCCAGGTATCGGTCACAAAGCCGAAATGATCACAAGAAATAATGAGAAGCTTGCCATCATTACACACGATGACGGCAGGAGAGAAATGTATCATTTTCAAGAGGACGATCATGAAGAATCTATTTCTGATATCTTGCTAAACGATGAAGAAGCAAGACAAATTGCAGCAATCTTAGGCGGCATGGTATATAAGCCGAAAGCGCTTGAAACTGTAGAAGTATCATGCCTATACTGATAGATTTTCTTCCGCGCTTTTCTTTCTGTGTTTAAAAAGGACTATGAAAAGGGAAGAATAAAAGAAAAAGCTTGGGGGATATGTAGATGAACAAACAACAATGGACCATCATACTCGCATTTATTTTCGTATTAATTGTCTCAGTATTTGCCGTGATCAATGTGCGGCCGGTGCAAGTTGACTACTTATTTGGATCGGCTGAATGGCCGCTGATCCTTGTCATTATTGGTTCTGTGCTCATGGGCGGACTCATTGTGGCTTTTGCAGGGATTTTCCAAATTATGAAACTAAAACGTGAACTAAAGGCATTAAAAGCTGAGCGTGCAGCCGCACCTGCACCTGCTGTTTCGAATAAAAAGATCGACAAAGACGTTCAAAAGAAACCGAATGTGACGCCTTTAAAAGAACAGCCAGCATCATTTAACCGGAAGGAAAAATAATCTTCCAGCACAATTTCATAAAATAAAAATTGAAACCCCTCAGGCCACTCTAGTATAATAGTGTGGTTGAGGGGTGAATTTATGTTATTATCCAAAATGCGCTGGGAATATGAACATCCAAGCGAAGAAAAAGTGAAATCACTCTCTGAAAATCTGAATATTTCAGCGCTGACTGCATCGCTTCTTGTAAAAAGAGGACTTGAAGAAGTAGAAGAAGCGAGGTCTTTTTTATTTGATCAAAAAGCCGAATTTCATGATCCATTTCTATTAAAAGGAATGAAAGAGGCAGTAGAGCGCATCAACACAGCGATCGAAGAGCAGGAATCGATTGTGATCTTCGGAGACTATGATGCGGATGGTGTGACAAGTACGTCTGTGCTTTTACATACATTAAAAGAGTTGTCTGCGAAAGTAGACTTTTATATTCCAGATCGATTTAAAGAAGGCTATGGGCCTAATGAACAGGCTTTCCGATATATCAAAGAGCAAGGCGCATCGCTTGTCATCACCGTCGATACAGGCATTGCAGCTGTAAATGAAGCACGTATTGCAAAAGAAATAGGGTTAGACCTGATCATTACAGATCACCATGAACCAAGTGAGGAACTGCCTGAGGCACTTGCGATTGTTCATCCTAAGCAGCCAGGCTGTGAGTATCCCTTTAAAGAACTTGCCGGTGTAGGCGTAGCATTTAAAGTGGCGCATGCACTTCTTGGAAAGCTGCCAACTCAGCTGTTAGATCTTGCGGCAATTGGGACAATAGCGGATCTTGTGCCGCTTCATGATGAGAATAGATGGCTCGCTAAAAAAGGGCTTATGCAGCTTAGGCAGTCGAATAGACCGGGGCTGAAGGCGTTATTGAAAGAAGCAGGTGCTACTCTTGAAGAAGCAAATGAGGAAACGGTCGGCTTTCAAATTGCGCCAAGGCTGAATGCTGTAGGACGAATTGAACAGGCCGATCCAGCTGTTCATCTTCTCATGACAGAGGATAAGGATGAAGCAGAAGAACTCGCTCGTTTTGTACAAGAACTGAATAAAGAACGTCAAAAAATTGTGAGTACGATCACAGAAGAAGCCATTCAAATGGTGGAAGAGACAGGTGATGACCAGTCTGCAATCGTTGTAGCGAAAGCTGGCTGGAATCCGGGTGTTGTCGGAATTGTTGCCTCTAAATTGACGGATAAATTTTCTCGTCCTGCGATTGTGCTTGGAATAGATGAAGAGACGCAAATGGCAAAAGGATCAGCGCGGAGTATTCCTGGCTTCGATCTATTTTTCCATTTAAGCAAATGCCGTGACATTCTGCCGCATTTTGGCGGGCACCCAATGGCTGCGGGTATGACACTTCGAGCGGATGATGTTCCTTTACTAAGGGAAAGATTAAATCAATATGCGAATGAAACGTTGACAGAAGAAGACTTTATTCCGATTCAGCGGGTCGATGCTGTATGCAAGGTAGACGAGTTGACGGTTGAAGCAATTGAAGAAGTGGGGATGCTGTCACCATTTGGCATGCAGAATCCAAAGCCGTTCATCATGATTGAAGATGTGAGACTTGAAGAAATCCGAACAATTGGAGCAAATCAGAATCATATTAAAATGTCTCTGAAAGACGAAGACCAGCTGCTTGACTGTGTCGGTTTTCATCAAGGTCAATTAAAAGAAGAAGTTGTCACAGGTAGCCGCATTTCCGTCATTGGTGAAATGTCCATCAATGAATGGAATAACCGGAAGAAACCACAGCTCATGCTAAAAGATGCCCGAGTAGATGAGTGGCAGCTGTTTGATTTGCGCGGCAAAAAAGATTGGGAAAAGACAATCTCCACGCTTGACCCAGAAAAATATGAGGTGGTCTGTTTTGACGAAGAAACAAAACAGGAAGTCAAAATCCCGATTCATCATGTCCATGCAGAAAATGTTTCAACATTCAATGTAGAAGGCAAGTATGTTGTCTTTGCAGATGTTCCAGCAGATGAACACTTACTAAGGCAGCTGTTAGTAAACCAAAAGCCAGCTAGAGTTTATACGGTTTTCCAAAGAAAAGAAGATCATTTCATGTCCTCTTTCCCTAGCCGCGATCAATTCAAATGGTTTTATGGATTCTTGTTAAAGCGAGGAAGTTTCCCTCTCAAGGAGCAAGGAATGGAGCTTGCGAAACATAGAGGCTGGACAAAAGATACAATGATTTTTATGACAAAGGTGTTTTTTGAACTCGGTTTTGTTAAAATAGAGAATGGTGTGCTGTCAATAGTACGTGATGCCCCTAAAAAAGATTTAACGGCATCAGCATCCTATACAGCAAAACAACGATTGATGGAACTCGATCAAACACTAACATATTCCTCAGCCAAAGAGCTGAAGGAATGGCTGAATAGCATGATGAGCGAAGTCTCACCTGTGCTTTGACGTACGAGGAGGAAAAGGAAAAGATGGATTTAAAACAATATGTGACAGTTGTACCTGACTACCCAAAGGAAGGTGTACAATTTAAAGATATTACAACGTTAATGGATAAAGGCGAAGTGTACCGTTATGCAACGGATCAAATCGTTGAATACGCGAAGGAAAGAGACATTGATCTCATTGTTGGACCTGAAGCGCGTGGATTCATTATTGGCTGCCCTGTAGCTTACGCACTTGGTGTAGGTTTTGCACCGGTTCGTAAAGAAGGAAAGCTTCCTCGTGAAGTCGTTAAAGTCGAATACGGCTTAGAATATGGGAAAGATGTATTAACGATTCATAAAGATGCGATTCGTCCTGGTCAACGTGTATTGATTACAGATGACTTACTTGCGACTGGTGGAACAATTGAAGCGTCCATCAAGCTTGTAGAGGAATTGGGCGGCGTTGTGGCAGGAATTGCATTCTTGATTGAGCTGACGTATCTGGACGGCAGAAAGAAGCTTGACGGTTACGATATCTTGACGTTAATGCAATACTAATGGAGTTTTACGAAAAAAGCACTCGGTAAGAAGGGTGCTTTTTTCCTATCAAAAATCTTTTAGCGGACTTCTTCTCTTTACATCTATCGAATTTTTCTTGATAATAAACTACAATACAGTTTTCATTTAAAAAGGTGATTCCATGGCGAACGAACAAGTTTTAACGGCGCAGCAGGTCATTGACAAGGCAAGAGAATACCTGTCCGCTGAACATATTCAATTTATAGAGCGAGCATATGAATATGCTGAAAATGCACATAAGGAGCAATACCGGAAGTCTGGTGAGCCTTATATTATCCATCCAATTCAAGTGGCGGGGATTCTTGTTGACCTTGAAATGGACCCATCGACCATTGCAGGAGGTTTCCTGCACGATGTTGTCGAGGATACAGATGTGACATTACAGGATTTAAAAGAGCATTTTAACGAAGAAGTTGCGATGCTTGTTGATGGTGTAACAAAGCTCGGGAAGATTAAATATAAATCACAAGAAGAACAGCAGGCCGAAAACCATCGAAAAATGTTTGTGGCAATGGCGCAGGATATACGCGTCATCTTGATTAAACTGGCAGACCGTCTGCACAATATGAGAACGCTCAAACACCTTCCTCAGGAAAAGCAGCGTAGAATTTCAAATGAAACCCTTGAAATCTTTGCACCGCTTGCGCACAGATTAGGGATTTCAAAGATTAAGTGGGAGCTTGAAGATACAGCGCTCCGTTACTTAAATCCGCAGCAATATTACCGGATCGTGAATCTCATGAAGCGTAAACGAGCGGAACGTGAGGAATACTTGGACGAGGTTGTCAATGAAGTAAAAGATCGGGTGTCAGAGGTAAACATCAAGGCTGAATTTTCCGGAAGACCAAAGCATATTTATAGTATTTATCGCAAAATGGTCCTGCAAAATAAGCAGTTTAATGAAATTTATGATCTGCTGGCCGTTCGTATTTTGGTTGACAGCATTAAAGACTGCTATGCCGTGCTCGGGATTATCCATACATGCTGGAAGCCGATGCCAGGCAGGTTTAAGGATTATATTGCAATGCCAAAGCCGAACATGTACCAATCGCTTCATACAACAGTGATTGGGCCAAAAGGTGACCCGCTTGAAGTTCAAATCCGAACAGTGGAAATGCATGAAATTGCAGAGTACGGAATTGCTGCACACTGGGCATACAAAGAAGGAAAAGAGTCAGCAGAATCAACGGAGGAAGCTGTCTTCCAGAAGAAGCTCTCTTGGTTTAGAGAAATCCTTGAATTCCAAAATGAATCGACAGATGCAGAAGAATTTATGGAATCATTAAAGATCGATCTCTTCTCTGATATGGTGTTTGTCTTTACTCCAAAAGGAGACGTCATTGAACTGCCATCGGGTTCCGTGCCGATTGACTTCTCTTACCGGATTCACTCGGAAATTGGGAACAAAACGATCGGTGCGAAGGTCAACGGAAAGATGGTCACGCTCGATCATAAATTGAAAACAGGTGACATTATTGAAATTCTGACATCAAAGCACAGCTATGGACCAAGTCAGGATTGGGTCAAACTTGCCCAAACCTCCCAAGCGAAGCACAAGATCAGACAGTTTTTCAAAAAACAGCGCCGTGAAGAAAATGTCGAAAAAGGCCGAGAACTCGTGGAGAAAGAAATCAAAAACCTTGAGTTTGATGTCAAAGACATTCTGACAGCTGAAAACCTGCAAAAAGTGGCTGACAAATTTAATTTCTCAAACGAAGAGGACATGTATGCAGCGGTTGGTTATAACGGAATTACTGCACTCCAAGTCGCCAATCGTTTAACTGAAAAAGAAAGAAAACAAAGAGATCAAGAAGAACAAGAAAAAACAGTTCAAGAAGTGACTGTAGAGCCAAAGACGTATCACGGGAAGAAACGAGAAGCAGGTGTAAGAGTCAAAGGGATAGATAACCTGCTTGTCCGCTTATCTAAGTGCTGTAATCCTGTTCCAGGTGATAGCATTGTTGGTTTTATTACGAAAGGCCGAGGCGTATCTGTTCACCGTGATGACTGTCCGAACGTGAAGACAGGAGAAGCGCAGGAACGGTTAATACCGGTTGAGTGGGAGCATGAACAGCCTGCTCGAAACCGTAAAGAATACAATGTGGAAATTGAAATATTAGGATATGACAGACGCGGCTTACTTAATGAGGTGCTTCAAGCAGTCAACGAAACCAAAACGAACATCTCGTCGGTTTCTGGTAAGTCTGATCGTAACAAAGTGGCGACGATCCATATGGCGATCTTTATTCAAAATATTAACCATTTACACAAAGTGGTAGAACGCATTAAACAAATCAAAGACATTTACTCTGTTCGCCGATTCATGAATTAGAAAGGAAGTATATCGTCTATGAGGCTTGTTGTGCAGCGTGTGACAAGTGCATCTGTGAAGGTAGAAGAAGAGATCACAGGAGCCATCAATGAAGGATATATGGTACTCGTTGGTGTCACACACGAAGATACAGAAGAAGATGTGCATTATTTAGCTGATAAGCTTGCACATTTACGTATTTTTGAGGATGAAAACGGGAAAATGAATCATTCGTTATTGGATGTAAAAGGAAGCGTGCTGTCTGTGTCTCAGTTTACCCTTTATGGTGATACGAGAAAGGGCAGAAGGCCAAATTTTATGAAAGCAGCCAAGCCAGATGCGGCGAACGCCCTTTACGAATGTTTCAATAAAGCCCTTAGAGAAAAAGGCATTCATGTAGAAACTGGCCGTTTTGGCGCGATGATGGATGTGTCATTGACCAATTCAGGACCTGTCACCATCTGGATGGATAGCAAAGAATAGATTCACTTTAGACTGTAGATAAACTCATGCAGGAGTTTGTTTAGAGTCTTTTTCTTTTGCGACCAAACAAAAAAGAGGCGCAGTGGCCTCTTTTTTCTAGCGGAAATATTGTTTTAATCCTTCTGTCATTCCTTCTGTGACTCGTTCTTGGTAAGAGGCGCTATAAATGATGGCTTCCTCCTGAGGATTGCTTAAATAGCCGAGTTCATATAAAAGAGAAGGACGTTTGTTTTCTCTTAACACAAAATAATCTCCGAATTTGACACCCTTATCAGGGATTTGAGAGCGTTTAGCAACTTCTGTATGAACATTTGTCGCTAATTGCTGGTCTTTTGCTGCTTGATAATAATACGCCGTACTTCCTCTGACACTTGGGTCCATAAAACTATCATAATGAAGACTAATAAATGCATCTGCATTTCTGTAATGAGATGTCGCGACCCTCGATTGAAGGCTGATAAAAGAATCTTCACTTCTAGTTAAATAAACATTTGCTCCAGAAGCCCTTAATTTGCCTGCCAGTAAATTAGCGGTTTTGATGGTAATGTTCTTCTCAAACGCACCATCTGCGCCAATCGTACCGCTGTCTTTTCCGCCATGACCTGGATCAAGAACAATCGTTTTTCCTTTTAAAGAACCAGTTCCTGACGATGAATCCTGCTGTGGTCTTGGTGCCTCGCTGCTATTTTTATTCGTTTGAACGACCCAGCTTGCCACATAACCAGTTCCGCCGTTTGATAATGTCACCTCGTACCAGTCACCTTGCGTGCGAACAATTTGATAGGCAGCACCTTTTGTGGCTCTTTCTGCAATCTGAGCAGAGGTAGAAGCACTTTTTCGAATGTTGGTGCCATCGTAAACAATGTACGCTTTCTTTTGGGAAGCCGATGAAGATGAGTTCTTTTCACCCTCCGAACTCGCTCCATTGCTTGTGACGATGTAATAGCTTGCTGCCCAGCCTTTCACGCCTTTTGCCTCAATTTCATACCAGCCGTTCTGCTCGCGCAAAATGGTGATCTGTGTGTTGCGGGCAAGTGAAGCGACGACTTGTGCATTTGGTGCCGCCGATTGCCTTACATTCAAGCTCGATACGCCAACTGTGCCTGTCTGTTTAGAGCGAGAGGACTCGCCAGCGCTTGATTGAGAAGCTTTTTGGCCGCCTGACACATAATCAGAGTGAACCCAGCCTACTGCTTGTTTATACGAAATTTTTGTCCATTCGCCGCTTGTCTGCAGCTTTTTAGCCGAAGCGCCTTGCGGGAAAGTTCCGACGACTTGATAGGAAGTCCCTGGGCCCGTCCGTATGCGAAGATCAGAGGCTGTCGATGTAATGGAACTGCTCTCTGCTGAGCTTTGATTTTGTGTCTTCGGCTTAGCAGACTTTTGGCTGCCAGATGATGTTGTAATCAGCCATGAGACGACCCAGCCTTTTTGACCGTTCGATAGCCCGATCTGCACCCATTCTCCTTGTTTCGTGAGAATGGGATAGCTTTCTCCGCGCTTCACAACAGCTGCGATTCCATAGCTTAAACCAGGACCCGTTCTCACATTGATTTCATCTGTAGCGACCACAGCTTGATCTGTTTGTGCTGTAGCATGTGCCATAGGCAAAGTACTTGCGATAAGAACAAAACAGGTAAGAAGCATCATCATTTGATTGTGTTTTTTTAGATTCAAAACGGTGTTTTCCCCTCCCTTGTAAAACCGATGAATGTAAATTCGTTATGTAATGGACTAATTCCTTGCAGTTTCCCTAATAAAATTGAATCAATCTGTTTATACTAAATAAAAACGTGATAAAAGGATGTACAAACATGAGATTAAGCAGAAAATTAGGACGAGTGCAATATAATGGACATCGTGATATCGATCGCTGGCAGCACGACGAAATGGATCAACCAGGCTTCCTTGAAGAAACCGCATCTGAATACGGATGTACGTCAAAAGAAGAGCTGGAAAAGAAAAAGAGGCACGGCAAGGGTTGACAGAGTGGCAGCACCGACCTTATTATAATATAAATCAACACACTTGAAAATTTAAAATGTGGAACTGATGATAGAGAATAGTAGGGTAAATTGCGTGAGCAGAGAGGAATCGCCTTAGGCTGAAAGCGAATCCGCATGGCATTTATCACGAAAGAACACTCTGTAGGTTTCCTGCTGAACGCTCTAAAAATGAGTCAATAGGCGGAGAACGTGAATCTGCGTTAAGGATTTGAGCGGGAACATGGCTAGATCATGTTCCAACTAGGGTGGCACCACGGGTATAACTCTCGTCCCTACTATACACATAGTAGAGGCGGGGGTTTTTTATATGTCCACATAAAAAAATGAATGATGGTCGTAGGAGGACGAAAAATGAGTTTTAATATTCCAAGAGGCACACAGGATATTTTACCTGGAGAGTCAGAACGCTGGCAGTATGTTGAACAAATTGCAAGAGATACATGTGCGGCCTTTCAATACAAAGAAATCCGCACACCGATTTTTGAGCATACAGAGCTGTTTGCACGGGGAGTAGGCGAATCAACCGATATCGTTCAAAAAGAGATGTATACATTTGAAGATAAAAAGGGACGCAGCATCACCCTTCGTCCAGAGGGAACGGCATCAACCGTACGTTCTTATGTTGAAAATAAATTATTTGCACAGCCGGCGCAGCCAACAAAGCTGTATTACATCGGACCAATGTTCCGCTATGAACGTCCGCAAACGGGAAGATATCGTCAATTTTATCAGTTTGGGATTGAAGCGATCGGTTCAAAGGACCCAGCCATTGATGCAGAAGTTATTTCCCTTGCGATGAGTGTTTATGAGAAAGCAGGTCTTTCAAACTTAAAGCTCGTCATTAACAGCCTTGGTGACAAAGAGAGCCGTGCAGACTACCGCAAGGCACTTGTTGAGCACTTTGAGCCAAGAATCGATGAATTCTGTCATGACTGTCAAACCCGTTTACATCAAAATCCGCTGCGAATTCTTGATTGCAAAAAGGATCGTGACCACGAATTGATGGCAACGGCTCCATCCATTCAAGATTACTTAAATGATGAATCACGGACTTATTTTGTAAAGGTCAAACAATACTTAACAGATATAGGCGTTGAATATGTCGTCGATCCGAACTTAGTGCGCGGCCTTGATTACTACAATCACACGGCATTTGAGATCATGAGTAATGCTGAAGGCTTTGGTGCGATTACCACATTAGCCGGAGGAGGCCGATATGATGGACTTGTTGAAGGAATTGGCGGTCCTGAATCACCAGGAATCGGTTTTGCTATGAGTATTGAGCGTTTCCTATCAGCAATCGATGCTGAAGGGATTGATCTTCCATTGCAAGATGGCATTGATCTATACATTGCTGCACTCGGTGATGATGCGAAAGATTACGCTGTTTCATTATTAAATCGTCTAAGAAAAGAAGGCATTTCAAGTGAAATGGACTATACAGGGAAGAAATTAAAAGGACAATTTAAAGCGGCTGATCGATTAAAAGCCAAGTTTATTGCTGTCCTTGGTGAAGATGAGCTGGCACAGCACATTGTGAATGTAAAAGATACGACAACGGGTGAACAAATTGAAGTGAAGCTTGATGAGCTGATTCAAATGATGAAGGCCCACAAGAAGGCGTAAAGAAGGAGTGGAATGTTTGTGTTTGGTAGAACTTTTTATTGTGGAGAAGTAACAGAAGACCAAATCGGTCAAACCGTTGTATTAAAAGGATGGGTTCAAAAAAGACGTGACCTTGGCGGATTAATCTTTATTGATCTGCGTGACCGTACAGGAATTGTACAAGCTGTCTTCAATCCAGACCTTTCAAAAGAGGCACTTGAGACAGCAGAATCGATTCGTAATGAATATGTCCTTGATATTAAAGGAACGGTTGTCGCAAGAGAAGAAGCAACAATTAATCCAAATCTAAAAACAGGGAAAATTGAAATACAAGTCGAAACGGTCAGCGTGTTAAATGAAGCGAAGACCCCTCCTTTTGTCATTTCAGATCAAGCGGACGAGGTATCAGAAGATGTGCGCTTAAAATACCGTTACTTAGACCTTCGCCGTCCTGCTATGTTTGAAACGATGAAAATGCGACACGAGGTCACAAGAGCATTCCGCCATTTCTTAGATGACAACGGCTTTCTAGATATTGAAACACCGATTTTAACAAAAAGTACGCCAGAGGGTGCACGTGACTATCTTGTTCCAAGCCGTGTACACGAAGGAGAGTTCTATGCCTTGCCTCAGTCCCCGCAATTATTTAAACAACTGCTGATGGTCTCAGGAATGGATCGTTACTATCAAATTGCCCGCTGCTTTAGGGATGAAGACTTGCGTGCTGACCGTCAGCCGGAATTCACACAAGTCGATATCGAAATGTCCTTTATGAGTCAGGAGGACATTATGACGCTTGCTGAAGAGATGATGGCAAAGGTGATGAAAGATGTCAAAGGCGTAGAGCTGACATTGCCATTACCTCGTATGACTTATGATGAAGCGATGAATTTTTATGGTTCTGATAAACCAGATACACGTTTTGAGATGAAGCTTGTCAACATTTCAGACACGGTAAAAGACTCTGATTTCAAAGTCTTTAGCGGAGCTGTAAAAAATGGTGGAGCTGTGAAAGCCATCAATGTCAAAGGGGCTGCAGCGAATTACTCAAGAAAAGACATTGATGCCCTTGGTGCATTTGCTGCGAACTACGGTGCAAAAGGTCTAGCTTGGCTTAAAGCAGAAGGCACAGAATTAAAAGGGCCGATTGCTAAATTCTTTGACGAAGCAAAGCAAGCAGAATTAAAGGAGCAGCTTCAAGTCGAAGAAGGCGACCTTTTACTCTTTGTTGCAGATAAGACGTCTGTTGTCCATGACGCACTTGGTGCCCTTCGCTTAAAACTCGGCAAAGAGCTTGAACTCATCGATGAGTCTGTATTCAACTTCTTATGGGTCGTTGATTGGCCGCTGCTTGAAAAAGATGAAGAAGAAGGACGCTTCTATGCTGCCCATCATCCTTTCACAATGCCAGTACGCGACGATCTTGAATTAATTGAGACAAGCCCAGAGGACATGAAGGCACAGGCATACGATCTTGTCCTGAATGGCTATGAGCTTGGCGGAGGTTCGATTCGTATTTTCGAAAAGGACATTCAAGAAAAAATGTTTAGCTTACTTGGGTTTTCAAAAGAAGAGGCTTATGAACAATTCGGCTTCCTTCTAGATGCTTTTGAGCACGGTGTTCCTCCGCACGGCGGAATTGCGCTTGGTCTTGACCGCTTAGTGATGCTGCTTGCCGGCCGCTCTAACCTAAGAGACACGATTGCATTCCCGAAAACGGCAAGTGCGAGCTGCGTGCTAACAGATGCTCCAGGTCATGTGAGCGAAGCGCAGCTGGATGAGCTAAGTTTAGCGATTAAAACAAAAGTAAAACAGTAAAATAGACGCATGGATATAGGCATGTAAACGCTTGAAAAAGCGGCATGCCTATGATATGCTTTCATCAATCAATAAATAAAGTCCTGATACGTACGGTGGTTACCTAGTTTTGACCGAACATTTTTTTATACGGGAGCTTGCCTTTCCTTTCTGCATAAATGCCTCTTTAGAGGACTTATAAAGTCAGGAAGAAAGCACCCACCTGCATGGTGCGGGGTTCAAAACGAAGGAAAAGCTGGCGGCGTTGTCGGGACTTTTTTGTGTTTTTTTCTTTTTCAGAAGGATGACGAAGAAGTCTGAATATGATATGATTCTTTCGATTCATTTTAAATAAAGGTGGAGTGAGGCACTTGTTACATCAGTTTTCAAGAAACGAGCTTGCCATTGGCAAGGAAGGCTTAGATATATTAAAAAACAGTACAGTTGCAGTGCTTGGTGTGGGCGGCGTTGGTTCATTTGCAGTTGAGGCACTCGCTCGTTCAGGCGTTGGCCGTATTGTTCTTGTTGATAAAGATGATATTGATATTACAAATGTAAATCGTCAGCTGCCAGCATTGCTTTCAACAGTTGGTCAGCCAAAGGTTGACTTAATGCAGGCGAGAATCGCTGATATTAATCCAGAATGTGAAGTTGTTGCACTCAAGATGTTTTATACAGAGGGAACATATGAGCAATTTTTTGAATATCCACTTGATTATGTCATCGATGCGTCAGATACGATTCACTATAAAATTCATTTAATGAAAGAGTGTCTGAAACGCAATGTGAACATCATTTCGAGTATGGGAGCTGCAAACAAAACAGATCCGACCCGCTTCAAAATTGATGACATTTCAAAAACACATACCGACCCAATTGCAAAAGTCGTGAGAACGCGTCTACGCAAAGAAGGGATTCGTAAAGGAATTGAAGTCATTTTCTCTGATGAAAGTCCGATTGTCATCCGCGAAGATGTCAGAAAAGAAGTTGGAAATGATGAAGCGAAGATTCGCAAGGCACAAATGCCGCCATCATCCAACGCATTTGTCCCATCTGTCGCAGGACTGATCATGGGTGGTCATGTCATTATGCAGCTTTTGAAAGATATTCCAATTACACGTGTGAAGGATAAATAAACAGCCCACCTGCTAATTAGGCAGGGGCCAGCGTGTAGACAAACCCTTGCATTCGGTGTCAGATCTGCGCTTCGGTGCTCACGAATGTTAAATTCGCTCCGCTCCGATGCTCGTCCTTCCTAGACTGCAAAGGTTTTCTATTACGCTGAAAAGAAGACAAAGGGCTAAAATCAAGATCATTTTAGCCCTTTGTCAACAATCTGACAGCCCACCTGCTAATAGGCAGGTGGGCTTTTTTATTTTTGGCGTTTTAAATTCTCATATACCTGTTTTAGTGCGCCTTCAAATTTACCTGTTTGCTTTGGTTCATAGTATTGCTTGTTTTTCAGCGGATCAGGTAAGTATTGCTGCTTCACCCAGCCGTTTTCATAATCGTGTGGGTATAAGTAATCGACGCCTCTGCCAAGTGCTGTGGCTCCTTTGTAGTGAGCATCCTTTAAGTGAACAGGGATTTCACCAATTTTCCCTGAACGAATGTCACCAAGTGCCGCATCGATCGCCTTATATGCTGAGTTGGACTTAGGAGAAAGACACAGTTCAATGACTGCGTTAGCCAGCGGAATTCGTGCTTCCGGGAAGCCGACTCTTTCTGCTGTTTGAACAGCGCTTAACACACGAGGGCCTGCCTGCGGACTAGCTAAGCCAATATCTTCGTAAGCCATCACGAGTAATCTCCTTGAAATGCTTTCGAGGTCCCCTGCTTCAATCAGTCTGGCAAGGTAATGCAGCGCCGCATCTGCGTCAGAGCCTCTAATGGATTTTTGAAAAGCCGAGAGGACATCGTAATGAGCATCACCATTCTTATCATGTGAGAAGCTCTTTTTTTGTAAACATTCTTCTGCTGCGGCAAGAGTGATCATAATATGCCCAGCATCATCTGCTTTTGTCGATAAAACAGCTAGTTCTAAAGCATTTAAAGCAGAGCGTACGTCCCCGCCGCATCCATTGGAAAAATGATTCATCGCTTCATCGTCCACTGTCACCTCATAACCGCCAAGTCCGCGATGTTCATCCTGTAACGCTCTTGTTAATGCAGCTTTGATTTGCTCTGTTTTAAGCGGTTTTAGCTCAAATATTTGTGTCCGGCTTCGGATGGCAGGGTTGATCGCATGATAGGGGTTAGCTGTCGTTGCGCCAATTAAAATGATCATGCCATTTTCTAAATAAGGAAGAAGAAAATCCTGCTTTCCTTTATCAAGCCTGTGAACCTCGTCTAAAATGAGGATGACCTGGCCGCTCATTTTCGCTTCAGCAGCGACAGCTTCCATATCCTTTTTGTTATGAATGACCGCATTCAACGTTCGAAACGCAATGCTTGTACTGCCAGCGATCGCCGTCGCAATCGATGTTTTTCCGATGCCCGGCGGTCCGTATAAAATCATCGAGGATAAATGTTTTGCCTCGACCATTCGTCTAATAATTTGACCTTCTCCAACGAGATGCTCCTGCCCAATGATGTCTTCAATATGACTTGGGCGCATCCGGTACGCTAAAGGTTTCATGATTATCTCTCCTAAAGCAATGTCTTGTTTGTATAGAGTACCGAAATTTCTTCAAATAGAAAAGGGATGCGTCCTCTTATAGCGCTCAGAACCGGCAAATGAAAGTTGGCTGAAAGTATGATATAATTGCTTTTGGTCTATATAAGCGTATATGAAATCAGAAAAATAATTGATGACATAGAAATAGAAAACGCAGAGGTGTTTAACTTGAAAATTTCTACTAAAGGCAGATATGGTCTGACGATCATGATCGAATTAGCCAAAAAACATGGCGAAGGCCCTACATCATTAAAATCAATCGCTCAAAACAATAATTTGTCTGAGCATTATTTAGAGCAGCTTGTATCACCACTTCGGAATGCCCGTCTGGTGAAAAGTATTCGCGGTGCATATGGCGGCTATGTTCTTGCACATGAACCAAACGAGATCACAGCCGGTGATATTATTCGTGTATTAGAAGGACCGATTAGTCCTGTCGAAGTCATTGAAAACGAAGAACCAGCAAAACGTGCACTTTGGATTCGAATTCGTGATGCAGTAAAAGACGTACTGGACAATACAACTCTTGAAGACTTGGCAAGCTATAAAGATGACGAGGATCAAGAGGCGTATATGTTCTATATTTAGATCAGAGGTGTACCGGGAATGGAACGTATCTATTTAGATCATGCAGCCACAACGCCGATGGATCAGCGTATTGTGGACAAGATGATGCCTTACTTTACAGAGATATTTGGCAATCCCTCTAGCATTCATTCATATGGGCGCGAGGCAAGAAAGTGGCTCGATGAAGCAAGAGAAGTGATTGCAGGAGAATTACACTGTAAACCACAGGAGATCATCCTCACAAGTGGAGGAACAGAGGCGGACAACCTGGCGATTACAGGTGTGGCCATGGCAAGACAGCATGAAGGAAAACATATCATCACAGCAAAAACAGAGCATCATGCGGTGCTGCACACATGTGAACGCCTAGAGAAGCTAGGATTTGACGTGACATATTTAGATGTGGATGAAACTGGATTGATTCATCTTGAACAACTAAAACAAGCACTAAGAGATGATACGATTCTTGTGACCATCATGTACGGCAATAATGAAACAGGTGTGATTCAGCCAATCAAAGACATTGGCGAGCTTTTACACAATCACACTGCTCATTTTCATACAGACGCCGTGCAGGCGTTTGGAACAATGCCAATCGATGTAGCAGACCTTCATATTGATCTCTTATCTGCTTCTGGCCATAAGCTAAATGGTCCAATGGGAACGGGCTTTTTATATGTAAACGAAGGCGTGAAACTTTCTCCGCAAATTTTCGGAGGAGAACAAGAAAGAAAACGCCGTGCTGGCACTGAAAATGTGGCAGGGATCGTCGGACTTGCAGAAGCTGTTCAATTAACGAAGCAAAATAGAAGAGAAAAAGCCATGCATTATGGTAAGCTCAAAGAAATCATGCTACAAGTATTCGAAGAGGAATCACTCGACTTCTCTATCAATGGGCACCCGGAAGAGACATTGCCGCACATTTTAAATGTTCATTTCCCGGGCGTTTCTATCGAATCGTTACTTGTGAATTTAGATATGGAAGGAATTGCTGTTTCAAGTGGGTCTGCATGTACGGCTGGATCCGTCCTTCCTTCACACGTGTTAAGCGCCATGTATGGCGAAGAAGCAGACAAGCTGACGTCCTCAGTCAGAATAAGCTTCGGTCTTGGGAATGAAGAGGATCATGTGAAGCAGGCGGCGCGCAAGATAGTAACTGTTGTCAAACGCTTAGCCAAATAAACGTTCCTCTTTTGTTCGTGTGTGAAAAATGAAACAGCCAGGCACCTGAAGAACGAAACGCACATGCTGTTTCATTGAAAATGGAGTTGATGAAGATGACAAAAAGACCAGAAGACACAAGAGTTGTGGTCGGTATGTCCGGAGGAGTCGATTCATCAGTTGCTGCTCTTATGTTAAAGGAGCAAGGCTATGATGTAATCGGCATATTTATGAAAAACTGGGATGACACAGATGAAAATGGTGTATGTACAGCAACGGAGGACTATGAGGATGTCATCCGCGTATGCAACCAAATTGGAATCCCTTATTATGCAGTGAATTTCGAGAAGCAATATTGGGACAAAGTGTTTCAATATTTCCTTGATGAATATAAAGCGGGCAGAACGCCAAACCCAGATGTCATGTGCAACAAAGAAATTAAGTTCAAAGCGTTCCTTGAGCACGCATTGTCACTCGGTGCGGATTATTTAGCAACAGGTCACTATGCGCGCGTCGACAGAACTGGCGATGAAGTTAAAATGCTAAGAGGTCTTGATGCCAACAAAGACCAAACGTATTTCTTAAATCAGCTGACTCAGGAACAGCTTGATAAAGTCATGTTCCCAATCGGTGATCTAGAGAAAAAAAGGGTTCGTGAATTGGCAAAAGAAGCAGAGCTCGCAACAGCAACGAAAAAAGATTCAACGGGTATTTGCTTTATTGGAGAAAGAAACTTTAAAACGTTCCTTAGTCAATATTTGCCTGCACAGCCTGGCGTGATGCAGACGATGGACGGAGAAGTCAAAGGGGAGCATGATGGATTGATGTATTACACGATCGGTCAGCGCCAAGGTCTTGGCATTGGCGGCAGCGGTGATCCTTGGTTTGTCGTTGGAAAAGACTTGGAACAAAATATTCTGTTTGTCGAACAAGGTTTCCACAATCCACTTTTATATTCTGAAAGTATTTCAGCCGTCAATATTAGCTGGACTCGTCCTCATATTGTCGGTGAAAACGGTGAATTAATCTGCACAGCTAAATTCAGATACCGTCAAGAAGATCACCATGTGAAGGTGAAAATGACAGGTGAGCAAGAAGCGATGGTCATCTTTGATGAACCTGTTCGTGCTGTCACACCAGGACAAGCGGTTGTCTTTTATGATGGCGACGAATGTCTCGGTGGCGGAACAATTGACGATGTCTTTAAGGACGGCCAAAAGCTGTCGTATGTGTAAACATGTTTTCAAAACCTCAACGTCGCTGTTGAGGTTTTTTAATGAAAGGATGAGAGAGCGAATGAATCATAACGAAATCGGCATAGAAGCCTTAAATCAAGGGAACATCGAAAAAGCAGCAGAAGCTTTTACGAAAGCCATTGAAGAAAGCCCGAAAGACCCGGTTCCATATATTAACTTTGCGAACTTGCTTTCAAGCATCAATGAATTTGAACGTGCGTTAAACTTCTTTCAAAAAGCAATAGAACTTGATCACGCCGCAGCTGCAGCCTATTACGGGGCAGGAAATGTCTACACATTAAAAGAAGACTTTATGAAAGCAAAAGACTATTTTGAACAAGCACTTCAAGCTGGGATGGAAAATAGTGATTTATTTTATATGCTGGGGCAAACGCTCATCAAATTAGAGCAGCCGAAGCTTGCGATGCCTTATCTTCAGCGTGCCATCGAACTGAATGAAGATGATAATGAAGCAAGGTTCCAATTTGGCATGTGCTTAGCCAATGAACAATTGCTGGAAGAAGCGGTGACGACCTTTACCGAGGTGATCGCGCGTGATCCGCAGCATGCAGATGCCTTTTATAATTTAGGGGTTGCGTATGCATACTTAGAGAAAAAAGACGAAGCACTTGAGATGCTAGGAAAAGCGATTGACGTGCAGCCTGACCATATGCTGGCACTACATGCGCAAAAGCTAATTCAAGAGGCAGAATAGACGGAAGGAGGGAAGACCTGTGCAGGAACATCCAGATCAAATGAAGCTTGAGGACGAACCATTTTTAAAGGGGACAGTTCAAGCCGTTATTTTCCATAATGAAAGTAATTTATACTCGGTGTTAAAGGTGAAAGTCATTGAAACATCGGAAAACTTAGAGGAAAAAACAGCATCTGTCACAGGCTACTTCCCAGCACTTCATGAGGAAGAAACTTACACCTTCTATGGCAAAGTCACAAGCCACCCGAAATTTGGTGAACAGTTTCAGGCAACTCATTTTCAAAAGGAAGTACCGACAACAAAGCAAGGAATCATCCATTATCTTTCAAGTGATTTATTTGAGGGGATAGGCAAAAAGACGGCGGAAGAAATTGTAGGGCAGCTTGGCAGTCAGACGCTTCATAAAATAATGCGTGACCCAGCGGTTTTGTATGACGTTCCGCGCTTATCAAAAAAGAAGGCAGATAAGCTGGCCGCAGCGCTCCAGGAGCATCAAGGATTGGAACAAATTATGATCAGCCTGAATCAATACGGCTTTGGTCCGCAGCTCAGCATGAAGATATACCAAGTGTACGAGAGTGAGACGCTGCAGAAGATTGAAGAAAACCCTTATCAGCTCGTCAAGGATGTCGAAGGAATCGGATTTATTAAGGCGGATGAGCTTGGCGCTAGAACCGGTATCTCAGGAAATGATCCAGAGCGAATCCGTGCAGCCTTGCTTTATACAGTGGAGACAGCCAGCCTTCAGGACGGTCATACGTACATACAAACAAAGGATTTGATCGTCGAAACCCGAAAACTGCTCAATCAGACAGGCAATGAGTACAAAGTGACGGAAATGGACGTCGCCAATCAGATCATTGCACTTGGCGAAGGGAAAGAGATGATCATTGAAGATGAGCGCTGCTATCATCCGTCCTTATTTTATGCCGAGCAAAGTGTCGCCAAACGTATACAAAAAATCGTCTCCCAAACGGAATATGCAGACCAATTCCCTGAATCAGAATTCCTTCTAGCCCTTGGTGAGCTAGAGGAACGGCTGGGCGTCCAGTATGCACCGACACAAAAAGAAGCGATTCAAAAGGCGCTCATGTCCCCAATGCTGCTTTTAACAGGCGGACCTGGGACTGGGAAGACAACAGTCATTAAAGGGATTGTTGAGCTTTACAGCGATCTTCACGGTGTATCTCTTGATCCGAGTGATTACAAAAAAGATGAATCCTTTCCATTTGTGCTTGCGGCGCCAACTGGACGAGCAGCTAAACGAATGACAGAATCAACAGGGCTTCCAGCTGTGACGATTCACCGGCTGCTTGGTTGGAATGGGTCAGAGGGATTCTCGCATGATGAAGAACAGCCGATTGAAGGAAAGCTTGTCATTATTGATGAATCAAGCATGCTAGATATTTGGCTTGCGAATCACTTGTTTAAGGCCATTCCTGATCATATCCAAGTGATCATGGTGGGGGATGAACATCAGCTTCCGTCTGTCGGACCAGGCCAAGTGTTAAGAGACTTGCTTGCATCACAAGCTGTGCCAGCTGTTACCCTGACAGATATTTACCGTCAGGCAGACGGCTCCAGCATTGTTGAGCTTGCACATGATATGAAAAATGGCGTCCTGCCAAAGGATATTACCGCACGTTCAAAGGATCGATCTTTCATAAAATGCTCAGTTGATCAAATGAAAGAAGTGATTGAGAAAGTCGTCAGCAATGCTGCTCAAAAAGGCTATTCAGCTAAAGACATTCAAGTGCTTGCGCCCATGTATAAAGGAAAAGCAGGCATTAATGAGCTCAATAAAATGCTGCAGCACATTTTAAATCCTAAAAAACCAAAAGGCAGAGAAATCCCGTTTGGTGATGTGGTGTACCGGACCGGTGATAAAGTGCTTCAGCTTGTGAATCAGCCGGAGAACAATATTTTTAACGGTGATATTGGCGAAATTGTCTCGATTTTTTATGCGAAAGAAAACACGGAAAAAGAAGACATGGCTGTGATCTCCTTTGATGGGAATGAAATCACCTTTACAAAAAAGGATTTTCATCAATTTACACATGCCTATTGCTGCTCCATCCACAAATCACAAGGCAGTGAATTCCCCATCGTTGTGCTTCCAGTCGTGAGAAGCTACTACAGAATGCTTCGGCGAAATCTGCTGTACACAGCCATTACACGAAGTAAAAAGTTTTTAATTCTGTGCGGCGAGGAATCAGCACTGGAGTGGGGCGTGAAAAACAATGAGGATTCGCTCAGACAAACGTCCTTAACGATGCGGCTCGTGCAAACCGAAGAGGTTATGGATGCTGAGCTTGCAGCACTTCAAAAAGAACTGCCGTTTAGCGTGCATGATGCAAATATCGGTATGGAGGGAATCACTCCATTTGATTTTATGCATGAATAAAAGGCTTCCAGATGGGAGCCTTTTTTAGCATGAAAAGAAATCCTCATATTTCGTTCATGGAAGCCATTTCTTCGTATGAGTCTTGCAGTAAACGCACACGATAAGACTGTTCCGCAAAAGGTGGTTGAGCACATTTTGAGAACATGTCGAGAGCTTGAAGGAATGTCAATTTATACAGGTGAAACGTCTCATTCACTTGGTTCGATAAAAGATATTTGCTTATTAGCCGGAGGCAGCTGCGGAGGATATGTGTTAGATGGGAAAAAGAAAGACTGTGCACTCGTTCCATTCTCGGCTGGGGATCAGCTGACAGACAAAGGCTTATATGTGAGCTGCCTGGAGGGAATAGGCATGGATTCCTCCGCCCCATCATTCTTATTTTCGAAATTGAAAAAGAAAATGATGCAGTCGCCTGATGGTGAAAATTTAGGCATTTTGGAAGATGTATACTTTTGCACAAATTCGGGCACAATCGTAGCATATGAACTCTCGGACGGCTTCTTTACAGAGCTTTCAGGGGTCCGAAAACAGCTGCAGGCTGCCGGAACCTTGATCAACGTTCAAAAGGAAGCACTTGTTCTAAACCGAAAGTAAAGAGGTGCTGATTATGCTCATTTGCCCAAATTGCAAATGTAAAGACATCGGAAAAATTGGGGTCAATCAATATTATTGCTGGGGCTGTTTTATTGAATTGACGCTGTCAAAAGGCAAAATATCTACACACCAAGTGGAAGAAGACGGAACACTAAGCAGCTTAGATGATCTGTTTAGTGATGATGAACGTTCAATTCAACTATAAGTGTTAAGGGGGAATTTCGAATGGGCAAAATGACTTCTTCACTATTAACGCTTGGTGCAGGTGCACTCGCATATCACTTTGCAAGCCGATATGATATGCCATCAAAGCGGGATATGAAAAAGCTAAGAAAACGCGTTATGAGAATGATGTAAACAAAAAGACATCCGCCAAAAGCCAAAAGCGGATGTCCTTTTTTATGCCTGCCTATATTCTAATCGGCGCGCGAGTAATGATAAGCTGAAATTGACGACAAAATACATCATCGCTGCTAATAGGAAAATGGGCAGTAAGTAAGATTGGCTCTGACCGTTTAATATTTGAGCGTGATGCAATAGCTCTGGAAGGGCAATGACAACAGCTAGTGACGTATCTTTTAAAAGAGAGATGAACTGACTAACAATTGGCGGTACCATACGGCGTAAAGCCTGCGGCATAATAATCATTTTTAACGTTTGGATATAGGTTAAACCAGAAGACCTAGCTGCTTCGATCTGCCCCTTATCAATTGATTTTAAACCGCTTCGAATAATTTCTGACAGCATCGCTGATTCAAATACGGTTAAAGCTGCAATAGCCGAGGCTGTAATGCTCAGCTTAATGCCGATTTCGGGCAGTGCAAAATATGTGAAAAAGATGATCAATAAGAGCGGCAGGTTTCGAATGGTTTCGACGACGACTGCAAGTATCTTTGATAAAACCGGAATCTGAGCGAACCGCAATGTGCCAATGACTAATCCAATGAGAAAGCTCAAAATGATGGAGATAAAAGCCACTTTTAAGGTGACAGCAAATCCTTCAAGTAAAAAGGCGAGATGATCAGGCTGGTAGGCACCTAGAAAATCCATGATGTTTCCTCCTTTCTAGTGGCTTCTTGCTAATCTTTTTTCTAAATAACCAACGCCTAAACTGAGCGGAATCGTTAATAGCAGATAGAACATGGCAACAAAGATGTAGACATCAAATGTCACAAATGTTCTAGAAGCGATGAGGTCTCCTTGATACATGAGATCAAACCCTGCAATGACACCTAAAATAGAGGAGTTTTTGACAAGATTAATAAATTGATTCCCAAGAGGGGGAATGACGATTTTAATCGCCTGCGGCAAAATGATATACCGCATCGTCCCGCCATAGGATAGACCTGAAGCACGGGCTGCTTCCATTTGTCCAAGCGGTACAGCTTGTATCCCTGCGCGAATGGCTTCAGCAATAAAGGCAGACGTATAAATGGCAAGGGCAATTGTGCCAGCGGTGAAGCCATCTGCTACAATGCCTAGCACGGGTAATCCAAAGAAGAAGACAAATGTAATCAATAATAACGGAATATTCCGAACAAACTCCACGTAAGCCGTTCCTAACCAGTTGAGCGGCCTAAGTGGCGCAATTCTCATAATGGCAATGAGTGTACCGATCAAAAAGCTTCCAATCAAAGCAATGACACTTGCACCAATGGTATATTTAAAGCCTTCTACATAAAGATGAAAATTTTCAATAAGAATGGAAAACCGTAGCAATCAGTTCACTTCCTTCCTGATCAACAGGTGAGCCAATGAGCGGCTCACCCTGAGAGAATCATTCTTCACACGTCAAACGGTCATTCTTTGATCCATTTTTGATGAATCTTGTCATACTCTCCATTGTCTTTTAAGGTTTTTAGGGCTTTATTGATCGCAGCTGTTAATTTCTGATCACCTTTTTTCACAGCAATACCATAAGGCTCATCTGTAAAGGTGCCGCCGACGACTTCGTAATTTGAATCCTCATCTGCCATACCAAATAAGATCGCATTATCGGTTGTCAGCACTTGCCCTTGGTTTGATTTTAAAGCTGTAAAAGCCTCCTGATAGTTCTCAAATTCTAATACAGACGCTTCAGGTGCTTTTTCGCGGATATTTTGAGAAGAAGTAGATCCTTTCACTGCAAGCACTTTCGTCCCTTTTTTAAGATCATCAATCGATTGAATGTCGCTTCCTTTTTTCACAAGCAATGATTGTCCTGCTTCAAAGTAAACATCTGAGAAATTGACTTCTTTTTTACGCTCTTCGGTAATCGTCATAGTTGCGACGATCGCATGAATATCTCCTTTTTGCAGTAGAGGAATTCTCGTTTTTGATGTCACTTCTTTGAATTCTGCTTTTCCTTCATCGCCGAGCATTTCCTTTGCGATGGCTTTTGCAATATCGATATCAAACCCTTCGATATCTCCGTTGCTAGGATTTTTTAGACCGAAGAGACGTGTATCATTCTTGACCCCGAATATGATTTTTTTGTCTTTTTGAATGGCTTCTAAAGAGCTTCCTTTTTTTGCATCAGTCGAGCCTTTTTCAGCAGATCCGCAAGCAGCCAATGCAGCAATACAGCAAGTCATAAAGAGTAGTAGGCCAAAGCGTTTCATTTTTTTCATCAAATCATTCCCCCTAGTGATTTAAAATACGGCTTAAAAAGAGCTGAGCGCGTTTCTCACGCGGTTTCTCATAAAATGCAGCCGGTGTTGACTCTTCAAGAACTCTGCCTTCATCAATAAAGACAATACGGTCGGCGACCTCTCTGGCAAATCCCATCTCATGTGTGACGACAACCATGGTCATTCCTTCTCGGGCGAGCTGCTTCATCACATCTAGTACCTCTCCGATCATCTCTGGGTCAAGAGCCGATGTCGGTTCGTCGAACAGCATGACCTCTGGCTTCATCGCAAGCCCTCTTGCAATCGCAACACGCTGCTGCTGTCCGCCTGAGAGTCTTGAAGGGTAGGCGTCAGCTTTATCAGGAATGCCGACTTTATGTAAATAAAATTCGGCTGTTTCCCTTGCTTCTTCCTTGCTCACCTTTTTCACCTTCATTGGGGCAAGCATAATGTTTTCAAGCACCGTCTTATGCGGGTAGAGGTGAAAATGCTGAAACACCATCCCAATATTTTGCCTGACAAGATTGATGTTGGTCTTCGGATGCTGAACAGGCACTTCGTTGACGAGTACCTTTCCCTCATCAATGCTTTCAAGACGATTGATGCATCTGAGCATCGTGCTTTTACCTGATCCTGAAGGGCCGATGATCACGACAACCTCACCTTTTTGAATATGTAGGTTAATGTCTTTCAGTACATGGAACTGGCCATAATGCTTGTTGACTTCTTCGAATGTGATCATGAAGAACCTCCTCTTGTACATGATGGAATATTCAGTGTAGACATTTTAGTGACTTTGGATGGAGCTGTATGTTTCATGTGTATTCATTTTTAACAAAGTTAGGACAAATTTTATTTACATGGATAATTACAGAAGATGGATAAACAATAAGAAAAGAGGTGAAAAAGGTGAAGAAACGTCCGGTCCAATTTCTGATATATGCCGCAGGGGTCCTGCTTGTCCTTGCATCCTTGCTCATTTTATTGCAGCTCGACGAGTTATGGATGCCTATTTTTTTGTTGTTAAAGGCGGTTCTAATTCCGCTGCTCATTGCCATTTTTATTTCTTATCTGCTTTATCCGATAGTGGAAAAATTGCACGCGGGGGGCTTGCCAAGGACTGTTAGTCTCTTATTGATTTATGTACTGTTTTTTGGCGGGATTGGGCTTGCGGTTTATAAAGGAGCGCCTGTCATGATCAAGCAGTTAAATGAGCTGTCAGAACAAATTCCTGTACTTGCGGAAACGTATAATGGCGCTTTATCACATATTCATCATCATACAAACCATTGGCCCGACGGACTTCACGACCGCTTGGATCGCTTAATTGTTCAATCGGAGACATATGCAGCTAACGGCGCGGAGCGAATGATTCTTAGCTGTAAAGTATTACTTGATTACGCATTAGTTGCAGCGCTCATTCCTTTTCTTGTTTTTTATATGGTGAAGGACATGAATACGATGAAGCGGGCTGCATGGTATTTGACGCCGCCATCATTTCGGAAGAGGGGACATGCGTTTGTGAAGGCAGTTGATGAATCGCTTGGTAATTATATTAGAGGGCAGCTGCTTGTCTGTTCATTAATTGGAGGTGCAGCAGCCATTGTGCTTTGGCTGTTTCATATCCCGTATCCGCTTGTCCTAGGTATGCTGATTGGCGCAACGAATGTTATTCCGTATTTTGGGCCGATTATCGGTGCGGTTCCCGCTGTCTTTATTGCGTTTACCATCTCGGTTAAATCGGTTATGATTGTGCTGATTACAGTAGCGGTGCTGCAATTTTTAGAAAGCAACGTCCTCAGCCCGATCATCGTAGGAAGAAGTCTTCATATGCATCCTGTCGTCATTATGCTTGTCTTGCTAGCAGGAGGAGAGTTATTTGGTTTAATAGGCATGATTTTAGCCGTACCAACTGCCGCTATCATCAGAGTGATCATTGTGCAATATATCCTCATGAGACGAAGCGTTTATTGACAAGAGAAGCCGAGTTGTCTATAATAATTTCGATTCATACTACATACTGAATTCAATGACGGACCCGAGTACGTTAAAAAGCTGTTGCAGAGAGAGGCTTTATTTTGCTGAGAAAAGCCTTATCAGACCTTTAACGGAAGCTAGTCCCGAGTGCAGATAAACACTGCCGCTCTCTTCCGGCGTTATCGGATGTGAAGGTGATAGACGGAATAGGTCTATAATCAGGGTGGTACCGCGAGAGCATCTCGTCCCTGTGTAAGTCGTTTTGTGCTTGCATAGGGCGGGATGTTTTTTCGTTTGTGTGGAGATTGATGAATGATAAGGGAGGATTTTTTGAATGAAAACTTTAACTTCAGCTCAAGTACGCCAAATGTTTTTAGACTTTTTTAAAGAAAAAGGACATGCTGTAGAACCGAGTGCATCACTCGTACCGCATGATGATCCGACACTTTTGTGGATCAACAGCGGCGTGGCAACATTAAAGAAATACTTTGATGGCCGCGTCGTACCTGAAAATCCGCGTATTTGCAACGCGCAAAAATCGATTCGTACAAATGATATTGAAAACGTAGGAAAAACGGCACGCCATCATACGTTCTTTGAAATGCTCGGCAACTTCTCTATTGGTGATTATTTTAAAGAAGAAGCGATCGAATGGGCGTGGGAATTCCTCACAAGTGACGAGTGGATTGGTTTTGACCCGAATTTGTTATCTGTCACTGTCCATCCAGAGGATGAAGAAGCGTATGTTCTATGGAGAGATAAAATCGGTGTACCTGAAGAACGTATTATTCGCCTTGAAGGCAACTTCTGGGATATTGGCGAGGGCCCAAGTGGACCGAATACAGAAATTTTCTATGACCGTGGTGAATCGTACGGTGACGACATGAACGATCCAGAATTATATCCTGGCGGAGAAAATGAGCGTTATTTAGAAGTGTGGAACCTAGTGTTCTCTGAATTTAACCATAATCCAGATGGGTCATACACGCCGCTGCCGAAGAAAAACATTGATACAGGGATGGGTCTTGAACGAATGGTATCTGTCATTCAAAACGTGCCAACGAATTTTGATACAGATCTATTCATGCCAATTATTCGTGCAGTTGAGACCATTTCTGGAGAAAGCTATGGCGAGACAAAGGAAAAGGATACAGCATTCAAAGTCATTGCGGACCACATCCGAACGGTTGCCTTTGCTGTAAGTGATGGAGCGCTTCCTTCCAATGAAGGCCGCGGGTATGTGTTAAGACGTTTGCTTCGCCGTGCAGTGCGTTATGCAAAAACCATTCACATCCATCGCCCGTTTATGTTTGACCTAGTTCCAGTTGTGGCGGAAATCATGAAGGATTTCTACCCAGATGTACAAGCGAAAGAAGAATTTATTGCGAAAGTCATCAAGAATGAAGAAGAACGCTTCCATGAAACACTGAACGAAGGCTTAGCTATTTTGTCAGAGGTCATCAAAAAAGAAAGAGACAAAGGCAGCACACAGATTTCAGGTGAAGATGTATTTAAGCTGTATGACACGTATGGATTCCCTGTCGAGCTCACAGAAGAATACGCAGAAGATGAGAACATGACAGTGGATCGAGAAGGCTTCCAGGCTGAGATGGAGAAGCAGCGTGAACGTGCAAGAAATGCGAGACAAGATGTCGGCAGTATGCAGGTTCAAGGTGGCGCTTTAGGAGATATTAAAGTAGAAAGCACATTTGTTGGCTACGAAAATCTAACGGCAGATGCCCGTATCGTCGAATTGCTTCAAAATGGTGAAATTGTTACAGAAGCACATGAAGGCGATACAGTGCAAATTTTGTTAGATGAAACACCTTTCTATGCGGAAAGCGGCGGACAAGTGGCTGATAAAGGGACATTGAAAAGCGCTGAAGTGAACATTGACATCAAAGATGTGAAAAAGGCGCCAAATGGTCAGCATGTTCATGAAGGAGTAGTCGTAAGCGGTACAGCCAAAAAAGGACTTGAAGTCACTGCGGAAGTGGAATCAGCTCTTCGAAAAGGCATTGTGAAAAACCATACAGCGACACATCTTTTGCATCAGGCGCTAAAAGACGTTTTGGGCAGCCACGTGAACCAGGCAGGATCATTGGTGAATGAAAATAGACTTCGCTTTGACTTCTCTCACTTTGGACAAGTCACAAAAGAAGAATTGTCTCAGATTGAAAAAATTGTGAACGAAAAGATCTGGGAAGGCATCTCTGTTGCTATTGACCTGAAGCCGATTGCTGAAGCAAAAGAAATGGGTGCAATGGCGCTCTTTGGCGAGAAGTATGGTGATATTGTCCGAGTTGTCCAAGTAGGCGATTACAGCATCGAGCTATGCGGCGGCTGTCATGTGCAAAATACTGCGGAAATCGGGTTGTTTAAAATTGCATCTGAATCGGGTATTGGTGCTGGAACACGCCGGATTGAGGCGGTGACTGGTAAAGGGGCATACGAAGAATTAAATGACCAGCTGACGATTTTAGAGCAGGCAGCGAGTGAGCTGAAGTCAAATACGAAGGATGTACCAAAACGTATCGCTTCATTGCAGGCAGATTTAAAAGAGGTTCAAAGAGAAAACGAATCTCTTCTTGCAAAATTAAGCCAGGCTGAAGCAGGCTCTATTTTAGAGAAAGTGACAGAAATCGGCGGAGTAAAAGTGTTAACTGAAAAAGTAAACGCGAAAGACATGAACCATTTAAGAACAATGGTTGATGACTTAAAAGCCAAATTAGGATCAGCTGTCATTGTGCTCGGAGCCGTTCAAAATGGAAAAGTAAACATTTCAGCAGGAGTGACAAAAGACGTCATCGAAAAAGGTCTGCATGCAGGGAAACTTGTGAAACAGGCAGCTGAAATCTGCGGCGGAGGCGGAGGCGGACGCCCAGACATGGCACAAGCAGGCGGAAAACAACCGGAAAAGCTAGAAGAAGCACTGGCAATTGTCGAAGAATCTGTCAAATCCGTTTTATAATCAGGCGATGTAGTGTAGAATAATGGTATTAGATGAGCGGTTAGAAAAAAGCTTGCTAGTAGAATGTTGGAAGAGAGGTGCAAGAAGCAGTGAGTTCATTTGATAAGACAATGAAGTTTAACTTCTCTGATGATTCAGCTGAAACCAATGTGAATGAAGTGCTCATTAAAGTACATGACGCACTCCAAGAAAAAGGATACAACCCGATCAATCAAATTGTCGGATACTTGCTGTCAGGCGACCCTGCTTATATTCCAAGACATCAGGATGCTCGCAACCTAATTCGTAAACTAGAACGAGACGAATTAATTGAGGAATTGGTTAAATCGTACTTAGAGACACATAAAGAGGCGTAAAACATGAGAATTTTAGGCTTAGATTTAGGCACGAAAACCCTTGGTGTTGCGATCAGTGATGAAATGGGATGGACAGCGCAAGGGATTGAAACAATTAAAATTGATGAAGCAGGCGGAGACTTCGGTCTCAGCCGCCTGTCCGAGATCGTCTCGCAATATGGAACGGATAAAATTGTACTTGGTTTTCCAAAAAATATGAACGGTACGGTCGGTCCTAGAGGCGAAGCCAGCCAATCATTTGCGAAAGTGTTAGAAAACACGTACAATGTTCCTGTTGTGCTTTGGGACGAGCGTCTGTCGACAATGGCAGCGGAAAAAATGCTCATCTCTGCAGATGTGAGCAGACAAAAGCGTAAAAAAGTCATTGATAAAATGGCGGCTGTTATGATCCTGCAAGGGTACTTAGACAGCTTAAATTAAAATGAGGTGAATCAAATGGAACACGGAGAAAAGCAAATTACAATCGTTGATGATAATGGAAATGAACAGCTTTGCGAAGTACTATTTACTTTTGAAAGCGACCATTTTAACAAATCATATGTTCTTTACTACCCAATTTCTGAGCAAGACAATGAAGAAATTGAAATTCATGCATCAAGCTTCACGCCGAACGAAAACGGTGAAGATGGCGAGCTAGAGCCTATTGAAACGGATGAAGAGTGGGACATGATTGAAGAAACGTTAAATACGTTCTTAGATCAAGAAGAAGACGAAGAATAGAACGAATAAAAGGCCTGTGAACGGATCTTAGTGATCTTTCTTCACAGGTCTTTTTTTACGATCAATATGTTAACTTTATTTTATTTTATGTTGACATAATAAGTCGTACCTTTTACTCTATTTTTAACAATGAATTGAGTGAGGGGTATGAATATTGAAAATCCAAGACATGATGCAAATGGCGCTAATGACTGCGGTTATCGGGATGTTAGGATTGATCCCGCCGATTTTACTTACGTTTACACCTGTACCCATCACATTGCAAACGGCAGGTCTTTTGCTTGCTGGGGGTCTGTTAAAGCCAAAACATGCACTGATCAGTTTACTTCTGTTTCTTTTGGTTGTGGCAGCAGGCGCACCTCTTTTGTCAGGTGGGAGAGGCGGAATAGGGGTCTTCTTTGGTCCAAGCGGTGGATTTTTACTTGCCTATCCAGTAGCTGCCCTCATGATTAGTTTGTGGATCAACCGATTAAAAAAAGTGACCGCTCTGCGTCTTTTTATGATCTTTGCGGTATGCAGTATCGGAATTTTGTATGTATGCGGCATTCCTTTTCAAGCGATGATGATGGATATCAAGGTCACTCAGGCAGCTCTTCTTAGTCTGATTTATATTCCAGGTGATCTCATCAAAGCGGGCATATGTGCCGTTCTAACGGTGAAAATCATTTCGGCCATGTCATATCGAAAAAGGGATGTGCGTAAAGGGAGGCGTGCAGTTTGAATAGAATAACGGAATGCTATGCATCACATGCAGAAATGAACCCAGATCATATCGCCATCATTGATGGACAAGAAAGGGTCACTTATCAAGATTGGTATGAGCGTGTCCGGCTATCAGCGCAATGGTTACAACAAACGGCTCATGAGCAAAAAAGAGTCGCTTTTTTATTATCAAATGGTGCTTCTTTTCTCCAAATATTTGCTGGCGCTGCTTCTGCAGGGTGGACAGCTATCCCGCTTGATCCGAGATGGAGCCATGAAGAATGTGTAGAAAAGCTTTTGTTAAGTGAGGCAGCTCTCGTCATTATCGAGGATCGATATTTAAATAGATTTGAAAAGTACAGCGAAGACATGCATGTTCTTTCTTTATCTGAATGGAAGGAAAAAATGAGTCTCATCACACAAGGTCCATTTAACAAATGCGACAGCGAGATCGACCCTATCTTTTATATGGGATTTACGTCAGGATCAACGGGTTCGCCTAAGGCCTTTATCAGGCGTCAGCAGTCATGGATCGAAAGCTTTCGAACGACAGCCGATACATTTGGAATCACTCATCAAGATCATGTTCTGATAGCAGGCACACTCTTATCCTCTCACTTTTTATATGGTGCCATTAGTACATTATACTTTGGCGGCACAGTGACGCTTTTAGAAAAATTTACGCCAGTGAAAGCGAAAAAAACCTTACAGACAGGAGACATTACTGTGATGTATACTGTCCCGACAATGACAGAATCGTTGCTGGAAATAGACGCTTTTGCGAGAGACAATTCGCTTCTTGTCATATCATCTGGAGCAGATTGGGGCATTCCTTCAAAGAAACAACTCGTGACCAACTATCCGCATGTGACATTTTTTGATTTTTACGGCACATCAGAGCTAAGCTTTGTTTCCTACTTATCTTCAAATGACTTTCTACAAAAGCCTTCTTCTGTCGGACGGCCTTTCTCTCCCATTCAAATTGAAGTGAGGCGAGCTGATCAAACTGTCTGCCAGCCAAATGAGACAGGAAGAATTTATGTGAAGAGCCCGATGTCTTTTGCAGGCTACTTACATGAGGTGAAACCGCCGGAAGAGTGGATAACCGTTTATGATATGGGCTGGCTGGATGAAGACGGCTATTTGTATATGAGCGGCCGTGAAAATGGCATGATCGTCTATGGAGGGCTGAATATTTTTCCAGAGGAAATTGAGCGTGTGCTAAATGAACAGCCAGAGGTGAAGCGATCGGTTGTAGTTGGCGTTCCTGACCCATATTGGGGTGAAATCCCTGTTGCCATTATTGAACAAGGACAGCACACAAAGACGGTTCGGCAAGCTGTCAAAGAAAAACTTGCGGCCTACAAGGTGCCTAAAAAATGGCTTGTTATTGATCAAATAATTGAAACATCCGGCGGAAAAATAGCACGTGCCAGCATGAAAAAGTGGGCAGAGGAGCAGATGTCATGCAAGCAGTAATCGTACAAGCAAAACGGACACCCTTCGGTGATAAAAACGGGATGCTGAAGGATTATCGTCCAGAGCAATTAGCCGCGCCTCTTATTCAGTATTTGTCTAAAGGGATGACACCGGACGACATCATATTAGGAAATGTTGTAGGAGGCGGCGGAAATATGGCCCGTCTGTCCTCATTAGAAGCAGGGCTTTCTTTAGGAGTGCCCGGTATGACGGTTGATAGGCAGTGTGCCTCTGGTCTAGAAGCAATCCGAACAGCTTGCGTCATGGTTCGATCAGGGGAAGGCTCAATGTATATCGCTGGCGGGACTGAGAGCATATCCAGATCACCAATGAAAGAAAGAGCACGCTTTTCTCCGGAGTGGATAGGAGATCCGTCTATGGGAGAAGCAGCAGAGCTAACGGCTTCTAGATTTTCCGTCACAAGAAAAGAACAAGATGACTATGCACTTTTAAGCTGGGAAAGAAGTATAGACGCAATCAAACGTGGTACATATTCTGAAGAAATCGTTTCGATTGACGGACTGAGCATAGATGAAGCGGCCGCGAAAATAAGACCGATGGCGAAACTGATCCAGCGGGCAAAGCCTATATTTTCACCGGGAAAAGGATCTGTGACTGCCGCCAATAGCTGCAAAGAAGCAGATGGTGCAGCAGCGGTCGTTGTGATGGAAAGAGCGCTAGCGGAGGCGAATGGATTTCAGCCAATGCTGCGATATGCCGGAAGTGCTGTGGCGGCGATGCATCCCGATTTTCCAGCTGCTGCGCCGATTGATGCGATGAAGAAACTTCTAGATCAAGAGAAAATCAAGGCAGAGGATGTCGCACTGTTTGAAATCAATGAAGCTTTTGCTCTGAAAATAGCGCTGATTGCTCGTACGCTGGATATTCCTTATGACCGAATCAATAAAAGAGGCGGTGCACTTTGTCTTGGGCATCCATATAGCGCATCGGGCGCTGCGATGATGGTGAGACTATTTTACGAAGCGCGCACCTTACCGATTGGAAGCTATGTCATGGCTGCTATTGGGAGCGGTGGCGGCGTTGGTTTAGCCGTATTATGTCAAGTTCTGTCATGACATGCATGAGCAAGTAATTGCCGAACTCCGTCGAATCATGTACTATAAAAGCTAGATGTGAGGAGGGCCATGCATGTTTTCAGAACAAAAGAAACGACCATTTTTCAAAAGGAAAATGGGGATCGTCCTGTTATCTGTCCTTGCTGTCATCATCATTGCAGCATTATCAGGCTTTTTATATGTTAAATCAGCACTTGGACCGGTCGATCAAAAAAGCAAACAAACGATTAATATTCATATTCCTAATGGGACATCAGTCCGTGAGATTGCGGGCATTTTAAAAGAAAATGGGCTCATTTCGAATGACACGATTTTTACTTATTATGCAAAATACAAAAATGCGTCCGGCTTTAAAGCAGGATACTTTCATTTGAAACAAACGATGGACGCAGACACGCTGATTCAAAAGCTGACATCTGGAGGGACAGACTACGCCTTTCAGCTTGTGATTCCAGAAGGAAAACAGCTGTCTGATATTGCGGCAGTTATTGCAAACCAGACGAATTTTTCAGCGAAGGAAGTGGAAGCGAAGCTAGATGATCCAGCGTTTATTCAAACGTTAATGAAAAAATATCCGAAAACGGTGACTTCACAGGTAAATGGCAAACAGGTGAAACATCCGTTAGAAGGTTATTTATTCCCTGCGACGTATCCATTTTATCGTGAGGATGAATCACTCGAAACGATCATTGAAACAATGATTAAACAAACAGATCAATACGTGAAAACGTATGAAAAAGACATGAAAAAGAGAAACATGTCCATACATGATGTGTTAACGATGGCATCACTGATTGAAATGGAAGCAACGGAAAAGACGGATCGCGCAAAAATCTCCAGTGTTTTTTATAACCGGTTGAAAAAGGACATGCCGCTTCAAACCGATCCAACCGTTCTCTATGCACTAGGTGAGCATAAATCCCGTGTTTATTACAAAGACCTTAAGGTGAAATCTCCTTATAATACGTATAACAACAAGGGACTGCCACCTGGACCTATTGCAAATGCTGGCGAATCTTCATGGAAAGCCGCACTGCATCCAGATAAAACAGATTATGTGTACTTCCTTGCGAAGAAAGATGGAGAAGTCGTCTTTACAAAAACGTTAAATGAGCACAACAAAGCGAAAGCCAAATACATCACAGGCAGCAATTAATGTACATGTGAATCGAAAAAGACTGTAGACAATACAAGATTGCCTGCAGTTTTTTTCGTTGGAATATCCATTTTATAGGTTCGCAATTACCACTTCTTTGTGGTAAAATATATCGGGTTGTTTTACTTA
This sequence comes from Bacillus sp. FSL K6-2431, assembly GCF_038005165.1. Lineage (NCBI taxonomy): Bacteria > Bacillati > Bacillota > Bacilli > Caryophanales > Bacillaceae > Bacillus > Bacillus sp. FSL K6-2431. The sequence continues at coordinate 3,404,646 of NZ_JBBOSQ010000001.1, forward strand.
GATGAACGAAAGATTGACGAGAAAGAGAGCTGCAACAGGCAGGACTCTTCTTTTTCAGGTCATGAAGGAGCTAGACAAATAATGACTATCGAAGATGATCAAATGAATGATTATATTGAACATTTAATTCACCCAAGTCCTGATGCAATCGCTCAATTAGAGGCATATGCAAAAGAGCATCATGTGCCAATTATGGAAAAGGTGAGCATTGAACTTTTACTGCAGCTGCTGTCGATGAAGAAGCCGAAGAAAATTCTTGAGGTTGGGACAGCGATAGGCTACTCCGCCATTCGAATGGCGACAGCTCTACCAGCTGCTGAAATTTTTACGATTGAGCGAAATGCGAAACGCTATGAAGAAGCGACACGGAACATTGAGGAATTAAAGTTAAAAGAAAGAATACACGTGTTCTTTGGTGATGCCATGGAATCGGCTAAAACAGTCCAAACGATGGCGCCCTATGATGTGATCTTTATTGATGCCGCAAAAGGGCAGTACAAACGTTTTTTTGAGCTGTTTGAACCGATGCTTGCTCATGACGGAATGATTATTACAGACAACGTATTATTTAAAGGCTTAGTGGCAACGAACTATGAAGAAGAAATAGAAGATAAAAGAAAAAAACAATTAATTGGAAAAATTGATCGATACAATCAATGGCTTATGTCAAACCCCGATTTCCAAACGTGCATTATTCCAGTGGGAGACGGGATCGCCATTAGTACAAAAAGAGGTGACCAATCATGAAAAAACCAGAATTGCTTGTGACGCCAAGCAAGGTGTCAGATGTACTGCCATTAATCGAGGCGGGAGCTGATGCATTCTTAATAGGCGAACAAACATACGGTATTCGTCTTGCAGGCGAGTTTTCAAGAGAAGATGTGAAACAGACGGCTCTGCTTGCACATGCGCATCACAAAAAAGTGTATGTGGCGATGAATGCGATTTTTCATAATGATCGTGTGCAGCTGCTTGGAGATTACTTAACCTTTCTCGACGCATTAAACGTAGACGGCGTCGTCTTTGGAGACCCAGCTGTGATCATGGCCGCCAAAGAAGCAGGGGTAAGCCTGAATCTCCACTGGAGTACAGAAACGACTGGGACAAACTACTACACTTGTAACTACTGGGGCAGAAAAGGTGCAACGCGTGCTGTTCTTGCCAAAGAACTGAATATGGACAGTGTCATAGACATCAAAGAAAATGCCGAGGTGGAAATCGAAATTCAAGTCCATGGCATGACATGTATGTTCCAATCAAAACGTACGCTCATTGGCAACTACTTTGAATATCAGGGCAAACAAATGGACGTCGAAGGCAGAAATATGGAGGAAGGACTATTCCTTCATGATCAAGAGCGTCAAAACAAATACCCTATTTTCGAGGATGCAAACGGCACTCATATTATGAGTCCAAATGATGTGTGTATGATTGATGAATTAGAGGAATTTGTTGATGCAGGCATTGACTCAGTTAAAATTGACGGAATTTTAAAGTCACTTTCTTATATGACAGAGGTGACGTCTCTATATAGAAAAGCAATTGATTTATTAGCGACTGACAAAGACGCGTATGAAGATCAGAAAGAGGACTGGGTGAAGCGGATTGAAGAGATTCAGCCAGTGAATCGTTCAATTGATACAGGGTTCTTCTTTAAAGAAACGGTTTATTAATATAAGAGGAGGCAGAGGAAATGGCACTATTGAAAGATGGTATTTCTGAAATGATTGACGGGAAACGTGTCATTACAAAAAAACCAGAACTGCTTGCACCAGCAGGAAATTTGGAAAAGCTGAAAATTGCTGTACATTACGGAGCAGACGCTGTCTTTATAGGCGGAAAAGAATTTGGACTTCGTTCAAATGCCGATAACTTTTCGATTGAGGAAATGGCTGAAGGTGTTGCATTTGCAAAAAAATACGGTGCACGAATCTATGTGACAACGAATATCTTTGCCCACAACGAAAACATGGACGGGCTGGAGGAATACCTTCAAGGGATTGAAGGCGCTGGAGTAGCGGGCATTATTGTGGCTGACCCGCTGATCATTGAAACGTGTAAACGTGTCGCACCGAAGCTTGAAGTCCATTTAAGCACACAGCAATCTCTTTCGAACTGGAAAGCTGTTCAGTTTTGGAAAGAAGAAGGGCTTGAGCGTGTGGTGCTGGCTCGCGAGACAAGTGCGCTGGAAATTAGAGAAATGAAAGAAAAGGTCGATATTGAAATTGAAACGTTCATTCACGGTGCGATGTGTATTGCTTACTCTGGCCGCTGCGTGCTCAGTAACCATATGACGGCAAGAGATTCTAACCGCGGGGGCTGCTGCCAGTCCTGCCGCTGGGATTATGATCTTTATAAACTAGAAGGTTCTGAGGAAGCGCCATTATTTGGAGAGGAAGACGCATCATTTGCGATGAGTCCAAAAGACTTAAAGCTTGTCGAATCCATTCCTCAAATGATCGAAATGGGAATTGACAGCTTGAAAATCGAAGGGCGAATGAAATCAATTCATTATGTGGCAACTGTCGTGAGTGTGTATCGCAAAGTCATCGACGCCTATTGTGCGGACCCGGACAATTTTGTCATTGAGCAGGAATGGTTAGATGAATTAGATAAATGTGCAAACCGTGACACAGCACCAGCCTTTTTTGAAGGTGTACCAGGAACGGATGAGCAAATGTTTGGCATTCATGGAAAGAAAACGACTTTTGATTTCGCAGGTCTCGTTCTTCATTATGATGAAAAAGAACAAATCGTCACATTGCAGCAACGTAACTTCTTTAAAGTTGGTGACGAAGTCGAATTTTTCGGACCAGAAATTGAGAATTTCACATGCAAAATTGAGACGATTTGGGATGAAAAAGGAAATGAACTAGATGCCGCTCGTCATCCGCTACAAATCGTTAAATTCAAGCTAGATCAAAAAGTATACCCAAGCAACATGATGAGAAAGGGGAAATAACAGGCACATGAGGAGTAAACCAGTTGTCATTGGGATTGCTGGCGGCTCAGGTTCAGGTAAAACGAGCGTCACCAATTCAATCTATGAAAAATTTAAAGGACATTCCATCCTCATGCTTCAGCAAGATTTATATTACAAAAATCAAAGTCATATGCCATTTGAAGAGCGTCTGCTTACGAACTATGATCATCCGCTCGCATTCGACAATGACCTGATGTTTGAGCATTTGGAACAGCTCTTAAAGTACGAATCCATTGAAAAGCCAATATATGATTTCAAGCTCAACACACGTTCAGAAGAGACTGTCCATGTTGAACCAAAGGATGTTATCATTGTTGAAGGCATCTTTGCACTAGAAGACGAACGTCTAAGAGACTTAATGGATATTAAACTGTATGTCGATACAGATGCAGATCTTCGCATCATTCGCCGCATTTTACGCGATACGAAAGAAAGAGGCCGTTCAATCGATTCTGTGATTGAACAGTATGTATCTGTTGTCAGACCCATGCATAACCAATTCATTGAACCGACGAAGCGATACGCTGACATCATCATCCCAGAAGGCGGCCAAAACCATGTGGCGATTGACTTAATGGTGACAAAAATTCAAACGATTCTTCAAAGCCGAGCAGAGTAAATGGTGGAGGAGAAAAAGACCTTTACATTGTAAAGGTCTTTTCAACATCATAATAAAGAGAATAAATACCATATTTCACTTGTTTCTAAAAGTAGAAGCTGCTTAAATATTTTAAGAAGTAACACTTTGAATGAAAGATTTGATATGATAGGAAAACAATGATGTGAAATAGATGTAGAAAAATGTCGTTTTCAAGCTGAATATTGAAGTGGTTTCGATTTTGTAAAAGTATATTAAAAAAACGACAAACAAATCATCACAAATTTTCAAACAATTCTTGATCAAAAAGCAATTATGTAATAATATAGCATAGACATATCGTACACTGACCATATTATGTATTGGGAAGATGGAGAATGGATAAGCTATTCTTCTACATATGATCGAAATGGCGAACGAGGTACAGGAGCTTCCTGTGCCTTTCCACAGTTTGTGCGATAAGATAGATCATCTTTTGACCGCTGCGGATGGTCCTATCTGAGAAAAGGCATAATAGTTGCATCTAAAAGGGACGCCATGTAAGATGGACTTTTACAAATATGGGACAGAAGGAATGAGGGCATGAAGAAGTCCTCATTCTTGTATATTTCAGTCGTCACTCACGTGCAGAAAGTATGTATGATGAGGATTAATAGAAGGAGTGAATGATTCATGGCACAAGAGAAAGTATTTCCAATGACAGAAGAAGGAAAACGGAAATTAGAAGAAGAGCTTGAACATTTGAAAACGGTTAAACGTAAAGAGGTTGTAGAGCGTATTAAAATTGCTAGAAGCTTTGGAGACCTCTCTGAAAACTCGGAATATGATTCTGCTAAAGAAGAGCAAGCGTTTGTAGAAGGGCGTATCACTACGCTTGATAATATGATTCGCAATGCCAAAATTATCGAAGATGAAGGAAACTCAAATATTGTCTCACTTGGTAAAACAGTCACTTTCGTTGAATTACCAGACGGAGAAGAAGAGTCTTACACAATCGTTGGAAGTGCAGAAGCTGATCCGTTCGAAGGAAAGATTTCAAACGATTCACCAATTGCAAAAAGCCTATTAGGCAAACAAGTAGACGACAAAGTAACCGTTCAAACACCTGGCGGAGAAATGTTCGTCCAAATTGTAAAAATTTCATAATCACGTTTATACGATAAACACCTCGTCCACAATAGGGACGAGGTGTTTTTATGCGCAAAAAACGTAGAATTCAATGGACAGGTGCTATTATTTTTATACTGCTGCTCGGTCTTCTCATCAGACTGGCAGAAATTCAACTGTTTTTCACAGAATCCTTTTCAAAGCTTGATATCAATTTAATACAAGAAAGTGTCAAACAGCGTACAGAAGAAGTGGTCATTTCAGATGGCCGCGGTGAATTTTTAGATCGAAACGGCGAGGCGCTTCTCACAAAAGAACAGCCTGCGGTGATCTTATTTCCTTTCCTGCAATATGATCTTCCTCATTTAAAACAAACCGCCTCTATTCTTGAGATGGAAGAAGATGAACTCAAAAAACAGCTGACAGAAACCAAAAAACCTCTGATTCTCAAAGATGACATCACGAAAAAAAAGCTGAAAGACATCAATGATATGAAATATTCAGGTGTGTACGGCGTATATATGAAAGAGAAGGACAAAAAAAGACTTGCCCTCCACACATTAGGCTTCACGAGCGAGAATCCAGAATTGCTCAGAAAGCGTTATCCTGACAAAAAAGAGCTTTCCATCCGTACAGAAATCGGCACTTTTGGGCTGGAAAGTACCTTTGACGAATTTTTATTACCCGAGCAAGACACAAAATTGTTATATCATGTGGACGGAAGGGGAAACCCTTTGTTTGGGATGGACGTCAAATATACAGCAGAGGCTCATTCATTTTATCCTCTTCAAGTTCAAACAACAATTGATGAAAACATGCAAGCTGAAATGGAGAAGGTACTGAAAGACCAGGGCGTCGAAAAAGGCGGGGCCGTTCTGCTCGACATTGAAAGCAGCAGTGTGCTGGCGATGGCAAGTATGCCAAACGTCACAAGCAAAAACCGGCATGAAGCAAGAAATTACATGCTGACTGCCATGGCACCAGGCTCTGTCTTTAAAACCGCTGTACTTGCCGCAGCAATCGAAAAAAACCTCGACCAGCCACAAACGATGTATGACTGTCGAAAGAATTTATATGGAGAGCCAGAAGGAACGCAGGAAGTCCTGAATCTGTCTGAGAGTTTTTCGCAGAGCTGTAATTATACCTTTGCAACACTTGCTGACAAGCTGATCCAAACAGATGATCAAATCATTGAAAAGACGGCTGCAAAGCTTGGACTCATTGATCGAGCTGGCTGGGAAGGGGATGTCTATCATAAGCAGCATTTCAAACAGTTTGATCGTGAAGAAACCGGCAATGTGTGGGGGGATAAAAGAGACAAGCATGTTAAAAAGGCTATTGCCCAAACCGCAATAGGGCAAAAAAATGTCAAAACGACTCCTTTGCAAATGGCCAATATGATGGCGTCGATTGCAAGAGGCGGAGAACGAAAAGAAGTGAAAATCGCTGAAAAAGTGCTGTATCAAAACGGAACAACGATGCTAACCTTTCAAAACAAACGACCAGAAGGGGGCAGTATTGACCGCTATACAGCACAAAAACTGCAAAGGTACTTAAGGCAGGTGGTAACGTCTGACAAAGGAACAGGAAGAAGGTTTCGAGACCTTCCATTTGATGTGGCGGGGAAATCAGGCACTGCCCAAACTGGCAGTAAAGATAAAAAGGGGAATCCGCTTTATCATAAGTGGTTTGCTGGATACTTTCCGGTGGAAAAACCAAAATATGCTCTTGTCGTTGTTCACCTTGATGAGACAAGTGGGCGGGCTAAGACAAATGATGCGTTTTATGATATTGTAAAAAAGGTCAACGAAATTGAAAAGAAACAGACATAGAACATCCCTTCATGTCATGTTAAAATAGTAACGACTTAGGGAACAGAGGCAAAGGAGTGCAGAGATTTTGAGTAGAAATTCTCGATTTGAACATCGTGATAAGCGCAGAAAGGCCAATATGGTGCTTAACATATTAATTGGTATCGTTGTGGTGCTTATTTTGGTGGTCGCAACGAGTTTATTAATTTTTAATAAACCGAAAGACACAGATGTAGCGAAAGAACCATCTAAAACAGCGCCTGCAACAAGTGAAAATAAACAAAAATCAGATGAAGATGTGAAAGATCAAAAGAAAGACACATCCGATGATTCAGATGCAAAAAAAGATGACTCATCTGATCAAGACGACGATGCGAAGAAGTCAGATGATGAAAAAGAGCCTAATAAAGATGCGTTAAAAGACGCCAAAGAAACAGATGGCGGCAAAACGAGTGACGTAGACAAAACATACGAAAGCGATGACTGGGAGCCTGTAGGAACAGAGCAATCCGGTTCACATACAGCAACCTATGATTCTAACTCAAAAGACTGGAAAGAAATGATGAAAGCCATGTCCTATGCAACGGGAATTTCAGAAGATCAAATGACAGTTCTTTGGTTAGGAAATAACGGAGGCCCTCAAGATGCAAAGGGAACCATCCGTGACAAATCAACAGGCGAACGCTACCGCGTGGAAATCACATGGGTAGATGAAAAAGGCTGGAAACCTGTAAAGGTTGAAAAATTAAAATAAACATGAAAAAAAGATAGCAGCCATGCTATCTTTTTTTAGATATTCGCCTTAAAATGAACAACCGCTGTATACAAAATCCGGTCATCGATCACAGTCGTTTGATGACTGACAGAATGAACGGTCAGCAAGATTGCCTGATTATGTTCAATTTGTTTTTGGATCTTTTGTTCAAGTTCTTTTAAAGACGATGCTTCAAAGAATTCAATTTTATCTTTTAGAAAATCCAACTGGAAATCCATTTGATTCACCTCTCCATACTCTTCATTCATCTTAATCTCTCTCCTCTAAAAGAGCAAATATTTTTCTACCCCTCCCAGTATTTTTTAGTAGGAAAGAAACTGAACATGTGGTAGGATAGGAACTGTTCGACGGATTAAAACATACTATACGCATAGGAATAAATAGATAAAGTGGAGGAAAAGAAAATGGGACGTGAGTTTCTTTCTTTATTTGATCATTGGGCTGACTCTTATGACGACACGGTAAGTGGTCATGATGAGCAGTATGAAGAAGTGTTTCGCCGGTATCCGGTTATTTTAAAAGAAATTGTTCTGCGTGCAGGTCAAGATGTTCTTGAGTTTGGAAGCGGCACGGGGAATTTAACAGCGGCACTGCTCGCAGCTGATAAGAACGTATTTGGCGTTGAACCATCAGACGCCATGAAGAAAGCGGCTCTTCAAAAGGGAATACCCGATGTGATTCATGATGGGGATTTTTTATCATTTCCAGCGCTGCCATTTGAGCCGGATACAATCGTCAGTTCATATGCTTTCCACCATTTAACGGACGAAGAAAAAAAACAAGCCATTCACACCTATAGCAACATCCTTCACTCAGATGGTAAAATAGTCTTTGCTGATACAATGTTTCAAAATCAAGCAGCACATCAAGCTGAAATTGACAAAGCGAAAGCGGCAGGATTCGATCAGCTTGCTGAGGATTTAGAAACGGAATATTATCCATCCATCGATGTGCTAAAGCAAATCTTTGAAGAAGAAGGTTTTAGTACGTCCTTTCATCAAATGAATGATTTTGTTTGGATCGTAGAAGCGAAGAAAAGGGAATGAAAGGATGTTTTTGATTTGAAAATCGCAGTCATAGGTGCAATGGAAGAAGAAGTGACGATATTAAGAGATCAACTAAAGAATGCTACACAAGAAAACATCGCTGGGTGTGAATTCACAACAGGTGTTTATGAAGATAAAGAAGTGATTTTATTAAAATCAGGGATTGGAAAAGTGAATGCAGCGGTCAGCACAACACTTCTGCTTGACCGCTTTCAGCCGGATTATGTGATCAATACAGGATCAGCTGGCGGTTTCCATCACACATTAAATGTAGGGGATATTGTCATCTCTACTGATGTTAGACATCATGATGTGGATGTCACGATCTTTAATTACGAATACGGACAAGTACCAGGATTGCCAGCTGCTTTTGTTGCAGACGAAAAGCTTGTGAAGCTGGCAGAGGAATCGGCTTTAGAGATCGATCATATCCAAGTGGCAAAAGGAACGATTGCAACCGGAGATTCATTTATGAATGATCCGGATCGTGTAGCGTTTGTGAGAGAGAAGTTTCCAGAGCTATATGCGGTGGAAATGGAAGCCGCAGCCGTTGCACAAGTTTGCCAGCTCTTTGGAACGCCATTTGTTGTCGTTCGAGCGCTATCTGATATTGCAGGGAAAGAATCCAATGTCTCATTTGATCAATTTCTTGAGCAAGCAGCGATTCACTCAACCGACCTTGTCTTGCGTATGATAAAGCAAACTCAATAAAAGAAGGGGATTCCCCCTTCTTTTCCATACAAAGGAAGGGAATCATATGGCTGTCATACAGGATATTACAGAATTAATTGGCCGCACACCGCTTTTAAAATTGTCAGGAATCGGCATCCCGGAAGGTGTAGAGGTATATGCAAAGCTTGAAATGATGAATCCGGGTGGAAGTATTAAAGATCGTTTAGGTGATATGCTCATAAGAGAAGCATTGGCATCTGGCAAATTGCGCCCTGGCGGAACCATCATTGAAGCAACTGCTGGAAACACAGGAATTGGGCTTGCCCTCAGTGCAAGAAAGCATCAATTGCGGACCATTTTTTGCGTACCAGAACATTTTAGTCAAGAAAAACAACAGCTCATGAAAGCGCTCGGTGCAGAGATTATTCATACACCAAGAAAAGAGGGCATGAAGGGTGCGATTGATCGAGCCCTTGAACTAGAGGCAAGCCTTGACAATGCCTATTGCGTTTTACAATTTAAAAACCAAGTAAATCCATTGACTTACTATAAAACGCTTGGTCCAGAATTATGGTCCGATTTGCAAGGAAATATCGATGTATTCGTTTCAGGAGCGGGATCTGGCGGGACTTTTCAAGGGTGTGCTGCCTATTTAAAAGAGCAGCATCCTGCGTTAAAAACAGTTGTTGTCGAACCTGAAGGATCGATTTTAAATGGAGGAGATCCGGGTCCGCATAGAACGGAAGGAATCGGCCTTGAATTTATCCCAGACTATATGGAATCTGCTTTATTCGATGAGATATATACCGTCAGTGATGATGATGCTTTCCAAATGGTGAAAGTAGCTGCTGAAAAAGAAGGCGTTCTCATCGGGAGTTCTTCGGGTGCAGCGTTATTTGCCGCTTTAGAAGAAGCGAAGAAGGCAGCACCTGGGACAGTCATCGTCACCATTTTTCCTGACAGCAGTGAACGGTATTTAAGTAAAGGAATTTATGAGGGAGGAAAATAAAATGAAACGAAAAACAATGATGATACACAGCGGAACAACTGGTGATGAAAAAACGGGCGCTGTGTCTGTGCCGATATATCAAGTGAGCACATATAAGCAGCCGAAAGCAGGCGAACATACAGGATATGAATATTCAAGAACTGCGAATCCAACAAGAACGGCACTAGAAACCGTCATTCGTGACCTTGAAGGAGGAGCAAACGGCTACGCATTTGGTTCAGGAATGGCTGCCATTACGGCAGTGATGATGCTGTTTAACAGCGGAGATCATATTGTCCTGACAGATGACGTATACGGCGGAACGTACCGCGTCATCACAAAGGTACTCAACCGTATTGGCATTCAAGCGACCTTTGTTGACACAAGTGATCCTGAAGCAGTGAAAAAGGCGATTTTACCTGAAACAAAAGCGGTTTACATTGAATCACCAACCAATCCTTTACTGAAAATGACTGATCTCAAAGCGATCGGCCAATTGACAAAAGAAGCCAACATCTTAATGATTGTTGATAATACATTTTTCACACCTTATTTCCAAAGGCCGATTGAATATGGGGCGGACATTGTCCTGCATAGTGCCACTAAATATTTAGGCGGCCACAGTGATGTCGTAGGCGGGCTAGTTGTAACAGCGACTGAAGAGCTTGGGGAAGAACTGCATTTTGTTCAAAATTCTACTGGTGGAATTCTTGGACCGCAGGATTCATGGCTTCTCATGAGAGGAATCAAAACGCTTGGACTAAGAATGGAAGCACATCAGCAAAATGCACAGAAAATCGCTGAGTTTTTAGAACAACATCCAGCAGTCACACGTGTTTATTACCCAGGTCTTGATGCTCACCCTGGACATGAACTTGCAAAAACGCAAGCATCAGGCTACGGCGGCATGATCTCTTTTGACATTGGAAAAGAAGAACATGTCGATGTGTTTTTAAGTCAGCTTAAGCTGTTTACGATCGCAGAAAGCCTTGGAGCGGTTGAAAGCTTAATCTCTGTTCCTGCTCGAATGACTCATGCGTCCATTCCAAAAGACCGCCGCGAGGAGCTTGGCATCACTGATGGGCTAATTCGTATATCCGTCGGGATTGAAGATGTGGATGATTTACTGAATGATATGAAGCAGGGACTAAACGCACTAGTGAATGGATAGATTTACATGCTACTACCTTTCTTTTACTATGTTAAGCTATCAATAGACATGTTAAACAGGAAGGTGATTCAAGTGAAGAAAAAGTGGAGTGGTTTAGTGACAGATTACAAGCAGTACGCTTTTATTTTGCTTGCTGTCAGCACCTTTTTATATATTGGTACGATCATACCAAGCCAACACATCGAAGCATCTCCAAAAATGCTGATGATGGGAATTGATTGTATTTTCTTATTAGCAGCTTTTTTTTGTGTGAGACGTGCGATCTTTTTTCAAAAGAAACTGCAAGAACTAGATGAAGATTAATTCGAAAAGTCTCCTCATATACGTGAGGGGGCTTTTTTGATTGTATTGGACAATCGGACAAGAATAAATGTAGAAATTTAGTCAAACACACAAAAATCATCTATTTTACTAAAAACAGGTTTACAAAATGGTGCTTGCTGGATATACTAACAAAGTAATTAAAAACGTAAAGGAGGCTGAAGAATATGTTATTCGTATCTACTTGTGAACAATTCAACCAACAATTTCATCATGTCATCAGCCTGTGGAAGAGCTCGTGTCCTTCCTTTACCTTATACGGTGCACACGCTTCAAAACTGTTAAAGTAAACGAGGATTTTACGTATCATCCATTGCAGGTTGGAAGACACTGTCTTTTGATCTGCATTTTTGTGTGCCCACAGGTCAACTGACAAAGAAGATCTGCGGGCTATTTCGCGTGCTGCGAACTGAAGGGAGGTGAGCGTATATGACAATCCATTTATTTTTTATCACATTGACGATCCGACGAAAATACAAAGACATTGAAACAGTTCTTTATGAACAACAAATCGAAACATTTTATGAAGAAATGAAGCAGAAACAACTAAAGTACATGAACTAAAATACGAAAAGAAAAATGCGAAAAGGAGGAGATTGACATGTTTATGATGCTTGCAATACTTGATTGTTATACGATGGAGAAGGACCAGGTTTAGACACGCTCCACATTGATCATCTGCACATATGATATCCGTAAAAGGAGATTGTGAGGTGATCAACGAATGTCGATGTCACCATATATGAGGTTTCCGTCAGTGGGGCACGGATATGCATCCATTCCGCATTCCTTAAAGCATGGATACGGTAATCCGTACCGAATGCAAAGAGAGCAAGAGGAAATGCTCAGACAATATATGTATCAGTACCGAGCTTATTGGTATTAAAGAAAAGGAGCAGGAAACGTTATCGTTTCCTGCTCCTTTTACATTAGCAAATCCAGCTTGCACCGATGATGATCAACAAAATGAACAGTACAACAAGCAATGCGAATCCGCCTGCAAAGCCGCCACCGTAACCACCGCAGCCTCCAGCATAACCTCCACCAAAGCCCATAATCTAGCACCACCTTTATCTAATCAAGATACATTCATAAAATATGCAGCTCATGCAGAAAACGAAATCAATCTGAGCACAATTAATGAAAACGCCTATTCGGATTAAATTTTTTGAAGTTCTGCGAAACATTTTCTGAAAAGATGCCGTCTAATCAATAACAAATGATTAGGACTAGGTCTTAAACTTTGTTAGGTGTGAGCCGATATGAAAAGTAAGAAAATTCGTAAATAGTTTTATTTACTGGTGCAAAGCAGGTGTTAACATTGATTCAAAGCTGGATTGGAAAACAAATGAGGGAACCAAAAGGCTTGTTCTCAAAATGGGTTGCCCGCTATATGGAAAAAAATCATCATAATATCAATGAATGGACGATTCAACTCTTAAATATACAAGAAAATGACCGGATTTTAGAAATCGGTACTGGAAGAGGCATGACATTATCGAAGGTAGCAGAGAAACTTGATCGCGGTAAAGTATATGGAGTGGATGCCTCTCGTCATATGATCAAATATGCAAAAAGAAAACATAAGAAGCTTGTGGAACAGGATAAAGCCGTTGTGACTCTTGGTAAAGCCGAGCATTTACCTTTTGAAGACAGATCATTCAATAAATTATTTACGGTGCAGACCATTTATTACTTGAAGGATATTGAGCAAGTCATGAAGGAAGTGTACCGCGTTCTTCAAGTGGATGGAGAAGTATTCTTATCATTCCAACAGCAGGAACTGATGAAGGAACAAAAGCGGTCACATTCTTTTTCATCGTATAGTGAACAAGAGATCAGCCGCCTATTTTCAGCGTATCACTTTAGAGAAGTTTCGGTTTATCACTATGATACATACATCTGTATCAAAGCGTTAAAATGATGAAAATATTTCCCAGGTAATGAACAAGCATTCTAAAAGAGGCTCTTCGTGAGAGGAGCTTCTTTGCGTGTCATTGAATCATGTTTGAACGAATTAAAAAAAGTCTCTTCACCAGAAGAGACTTTTGTATATGATGTAGGCGCCAGCCAGGTGTGTAAGGAATGATAGTATATATAAGGAATTTGTTTGTCGATTAAGGATACCTGTCTGGCTTATTTATTATATCGACACCGTTCTTCAAAAGTTTAGCTTTTTTTTCAATATTTTCTTTTTTATTTGACTGGAAGATACATTTTTCTCTCCGTGATAGACATTTTTCGCTTTTTTTTATCAATTGTGCCATTTGGAGCAGGGAATTGCTTCAGAAGTAGAGAAAATTGTAGAGACTTCATTTTTAAACAAAAAGGGAGGAATGAAAATATGTCGGGAAACAAAGGTGTCGTTTATAAAGGAGCAGGAAATGTAGCAGTTGAGGATATTGGATACCCTGATTTGATTTTAAGAGATGGCCCGGGTGTACCGAAAGCCAATGTGGGGCGCAAATGTGAGCATGGCGTCATTTTAAAAGTAGTGACGACGAATATTTGCGGAAGTGACCAGCACATGGTGAGAGGTCGTACCACTGCGCCTGCAGGACTAGTCCTTGGTCATGAAATTACAGGTGAAGTCGTTGAGGTTGGACGAGATGTGGAGTTTATTCAAAAAGGAGACCTTGTGTCCGTTCCCTTTAATATTGCTTGCGGACGATGCGTCATGTGTAAGGAACAAAAAACCCATGTGTGCTTAAATGTAAACCCGGACCGTCCAGGCTCTGCCTATGGATATGTCGATATGGGCGGATGGGTTGGCGGCCAATCCGAGTACGTCATGGTGCCGTATGCAGATTTCCAGCTGCTGAAATTTCCAGACAAAGATCAAGCGATGGAAAAAATACTTGATCTGACGATGCTTTCCGATATTTTCCCGACAGGTTTTCACGGTGCATATTCGGCTGGAGTAAAGCCTGGTTCAACCGTATATATTGCCGGTGCAGGGCCAGTAGGTCTTGCCGCAGCGCATTCCGCTCAGCTTCTTGGCGCTTCTACGGTCATTGTCGGTGATTTGAATGAACAAAGGCTGGAGCAGGCCAGAAGCTTTGGCTGTGAGACGATCAATTTAAGAAAACATGATCGAATCGGCGAACAAATCACCAATATCTTAGGAGAGCCAGAAGTAGACTGTGCCGTCGATTGTGTCGGCTTTGAGGCTTCAGGTCATGGAGATCAAGGAGAAGCGCCTGCAACCGTTTTAAATACAATTATGGATATTACCAAAGTTGGCGGTAAACTCGGAATCCCAGGGCTTTACGTCACAGAAGACCCAGGTGCAGTGGATGCTGATGCAAAAGTTGGATCACTGAAAGTGCGAATTGGACTCGGCTGGGCAAAAGCCCATACCTTTGTGACAGGCCAAACCCCTGTCATGCAATATCACCGCAGTCTAATGAAATCCATTTTAAGCGGAAGAGCACAAATCGCCAAAGCGGTGAATGCAACCGTCATTAACCTTGATCAAGCCCCTCAAGGATACAGCGACTTTGATTCCGGTGTAGCGAAGAAATTTGTCATTGACCCGCATGGGATGATTTCTAAATAATGAATCAATGAGAATAATCGAAAAAACTTACGGGAGATTATATCCTGTAAGTTTTTTTATGTTCAATTTTAAAATGACCTGTACTATTCTCCTGCAATACATCTCATGTTAAAATATATGAATTGGAAAAATTATTCTACAGTTGAAGTTCATACCAGATAATTTAATTGATATTAAATGACTAGGGAGAGGTATTGATTGCTAAACGTACACAACATCAAGAAATATTATGAAGATAAACAGGTATTAAAAGGGATAACCTTTCACTTAAAAAAAGGAGAATCTTTTGGACTATTAGGTCCGAATGGTGCGGGGAAATCCACATTGATTGGCATCTTGACAGGGCTGATTCATGCCACAAGCGGTACCATAACGATTGAAGGTATAGATGTAAAAAAAGAAACAAAAAAGGCGCAGCAAATGATAGGAATTGTTCCGCAAGAGATCGCTTTATATTTACATTTGACAGCAAAAGAAAATTTAATGTTTTGGGGGAGAATGTATGGACTCAAAGGAAAAGAGTTGAAAAGCAGAGTACAAGAAACACTTGAGCTAATTGGTCTTAAAGATAGAGCAAATGATCAAGTGAAAGTATTCTCTGGAGGAATGAAAAGAAGAGTAAATATCGGTTGCGCGATATTACATCAACCAAAACTATTAATCATGGATGAGCCTACTGTAGGCATAGATCCCCAATCTAGAAGTCATATATTAGAAACAGTTAAGACATTAAATGGAGAAGGAATGACCATTATATATACTAGTCATTACATGGAAGAAGTTGAATTTTTATGTGAAAGAATGGCCATTATGGATTATGGGTCTATCATCGCTTTAGGGGATCAGCATGAATTAAGTGAGCTTGTCGGAAATCAAAGAGAAATTGTTTTGACCATAAAATGTGAACATGGACAAAATGATATAGATCGAGTGCGTCAATTCATACATGAAGTCGACCCTTTAAAGGAAATCGACGTTCAAGGAAATCAAATGAAAATATTTGATCAACATCCTCAGCAATTATTAAGTCATCTCATTCAAGGTGTGACCGCATTAAATATTCAAATTATTTCAGCAGAAATCGTAGAACCAAATTTAGAAAATGTCTTTTTGTATTTAACTAGTAAAAATTTGAGGGATTAGACTGTTTAGAGGTGAACACATGAGCATCTGGGTTGTACTAAAAGATCTATTATTGTTTTTTAGAGATAAGAAAAGCTTTTTTACACTTTTTTTTATGCCTATTATATTGATTGCTATTTTAGGTGCAGCATTTGGAGAGAATATGAAGCAAGAAAGTGAAGTCAGCATCAATTCATTTCGTGTAGGAGTTACAGATCAAGATAAGTCCGCTACAAGTAAAATGTTTCTATCGACATTGTCTAAGAATGAGCTCAGTGACATCATTGATGTAAGGGTCATCTCCAAAGATCAGCTAGAGAAAGATTTAAATAATAGAGAAATCAAAGTGGGCATCATCATCAAGCCAAATTTTGAAAAAAGCCTATTTAATCATGAACATGTGCAATTGAATATTTTGAAAGGACCAAATTCAGTCTTACAAGAAATAGTCTTAGAAAATGTGGTTCTACAATTCTTTCAAAATTATCATATGAATCGTATTCTGATGCCGTTAAATCAAGGTGAAAAAGTGGAAATCGTTTCTCATCAACTAAAGAAGGAACTGGTGAACGAAAGGGATATTCATATGAACAACCAGCCGATCACTTCTTTCCAATACTACTCGGGCGGGATGGGTGTTCTCTTTTTATTAATGACTGTTGTTTTCTTAGTTGGAAGTATGATAGAGGAAAAAGAGGAAGAGGTTTATAAAAGGTTAGTTGTATCAAAATTAAGCAATACTAGTTACATCGTTGGGAAGTTATTGGGTATTGTTTTGATGAGTATGATTCAACTTGCGGTCATTATTTTATTTACTAGCTTTGTCTTTAAGGTGAACTGGGGAGAGCCTTTTAGTGTTTTCATGATAGGATGCAGTTTTATAGTTAATGCTGCGGGCTTCGGGGTGCTGATTGGTTCTTTTATCAAAAGGGAAAAAACGTTTAACAGTGTGGGGATTTTAGGCACTCAAGTGTTAGCTGCTTTAGGTGGAAGTATGGTTCCCTTATACTTATTTCCACAATGGTTGATCAACATAAGCTATTTCTTGCCTAATTCTCTTGCACTTCAAATGTTTTTGAAAAGTATGGCAGGTGCTGATTTTAGTGAAATTCAAAGTGGATTATTACTTAGCTGTGGGATGGGACTTGCTTTCTTCATCATTGCTTTATTAAGAATGTCTTTTGAAAGGAAGCATCACTATGCATAAAATATCAGCCATTATTGCTTTAAAGCTAAAAGAAACATTAAAGTCCCCATTGACCCTCATTTTTTTATTTGTTATGCCAATTGTATTTAGTTTTATCTTTGGAAGTACCGCATCTGATACAAAGAAACCTACAGTTGCTTTTATTCTAGAGCCCAGTCAAGGTAAACTTGATCAAGAAATTTTTCAAATTCTCGAAAAAAACACCAAATTTCTCTGGGTAAAGGCGACTGAAAGCGATGCAAAAGATTTAGTATCTGAAGAAAAGGTCATTGCGTCTGTGAAAGTCGCAAACCCGTTAAAGTCCCATCTAAAAGATCAAGAGATTTTTGATGTGACAGTTTATAAGAAAACTGAGGAATATGCAGTCTTATCTCCCTATTTAAAAGAGACAGCGTCCATCATTTATCAAATCAATCAGGGTGTAAAAGAGCAGAAAAGTGTTTCTCTCATCAATGCTTTGAACAAGTTAAATGAATCTGGCACCATTTCATTGGTTGAAAAAAATCAAGATAGCCAAGTAAGCCAGCATCCAAATTTAATACCGCTTGGCTTTACCATCATGTTTATGATGTTTGCGATCTCAAGCTCGGCATCCTCTATTCATCTGGAATATAAAGATTATACATGGCAAAGATTGCTTTCAAGTCCCATCCAGAAAATATCTGTGCTATTGGGGTATTTCATAGCTTATTTTCTTCTTGGATGGATACAACTGGGTGTCCTTCTGACCATCTTATCAATATTCTTCAATGTATACTTAGGAAACTTTATGCTTATTTTAGTGTTTGGATCATTTGTTATAGGGCTTGTTGTGAGTTTAGGTTTTATGATTGCAACCTTATCTCATACAAAAAAGCAAGCTGAAGTATTTAGTGCAATTATCATTGTAGGAACTTGCATGCTAGGGGGTATTTATTGGCCATTAGATATCGTTCCAGACATGATGAAGAAAATCTCGTTGGCTATACCTCAAACATGGATGATGTCTGGTTTTGGTGAGATGATGAGCGGTACTGTCAATTACTCAATCTTATTATTAGACATAACAATTTTAGCTGCGTTTACGATTGTTTTTATGGTGATTGGTTTGAAAAATATACGATCCTATTAATCTCTTTGCATGAAATTACTTTTATCATTTAGAAAGCTTAAGCCCTCTATATAGCTATAGAGGGTTTTTATATACAATAACTCTTCAGTATTTTGGAGGCGGGGCAATGAAAGAAATAGAAAACGGCTCATATTACCCGTTTAAAAGGATATAATCCTCTGTTAAATCCACAAATGCCTTTAAAGCAGGGGACATCCATTTGTTTTTATGCCAAAATAGTTGGATTTTCGTCGTGAAACTGGGTTCCACCCAATTG
Organism: Bacillus sp. FSL K6-2431; assembly: GCF_038005165.1. NCBI lineage: Bacteria > Bacillati > Bacillota > Bacilli > Caryophanales > Bacillaceae > Bacillus > Bacillus sp. FSL K6-2431. Next base: position 3,423,373 of record NZ_JBBOSQ010000001.1, read on the forward strand.
ATTTTGATGATATTGCCTTCTAAAATTTCTCTTTTCACAGAAATTTCGGGAAGTACAGCGATTCCTAAGCCTGCCATTACACATTTTTTTATGGCTTCTACATCTGCTAATTCTAGTTTACTTCTCGGTTTTGCTCCCGCTTGTGTTAATGAATGTTCAAAGGCGTAGCGATAATCACAGTCTTCAGTTAACAACAATCTTTGCTCGTTCAAATCAATTGGATATACTTTTTGTTTTTTGCTCAAAGGATTTGTTGGGCAGCATACAATGGCCATCGGTTCATCTTTTAATTCTTTTACAAGTAAATGTGAGGATACTACAGGATTCATGGACAATAAAGCGACATCAATTTGTCCTTCTAATAATAGATTTAGAACATTCTTTTCCGCTATTCCTGGGCGGAAGATCAGTTCGACTTTTGGATACTTTGTTTGAAAGTCCGTTAAAATGTGAGGAAGCCGGTAGGTGCATTGTGTTTCAGATGCACATATTCTCAAAATGCCGCTTGGCTCATTCATTCCGCCAACAGCCTCTAATGCTTCCCCAGTTAAGCCTAAAATTTTATCCGTATAATGTTGAAATTGTTTGCCAGCTTCTGTTAAGACCACCCTTTTTCCAAGCCTTTCAAATAGAGGGGTTCCTAGCTCTTCTTCCAGTGCAACAATATTTGCTGTGATGCTAGATTGAGCATAACCAAGCATTTGTGCAGTTTTTGTAAAGTTTAATACTTTTGATGCTGTTTGAAACATTATCAGTTGTTTGATCTCCAACTTCAAGCCTCCCTAAATCGGACGAGCCGATTGATATCATCAGAAAACCTCTATAGATTGATCATAACATTTTTACTATCATAAAAGTAAGCGCTTGCAAGTTGTATTATTTCAAATATTCAGATTTGCAAAGGGGAGATGGCTTTGTTTGAAGTGATTGTCAATTCAGTGAATGATTTTTTATGGACATATATTTTAGTAGTCATGTTAATCGGCATAGGAATTTACTTTACAGTGAGAATGAAATTTATGCAAATTGTCTTACTAAAAGAGATTTTCCGTTCTATTTTTGAAAAAGCGCCCAAAACCAAAAAGGGAAGTCATGAAATTTCCTCTATGCAAGCTTTTTTTATTGGAGCTGCTACAAGAATTGGTACTGGAAATATGGCAGGCGTAGCCATTGCCATCACAGTGGGCGGTCCAGGAGCTATTTTTTGGATGTGGTTTGCGGCCGTTTTAGGGGGGGCTTCTGCGTTTGTTGAAAGTACACTAGCTCAAATCTATAAGATTAGAACAAATGATGGATTTAAAGGGGGACCAGGCTACTATATTCAAAAGCAATTCGGAATGAAGTGGCCAAGCAGGGTTTTTGCCTTTTCTGTTATTCTTAGTTTCGGCTTAATTTTTAACGCTGTACAAACGAATACAATTACAAATGCCTTTCAATATTCATTTGGGATCAGCCCAATTGCCATGGGGCTATTTGTCACAATTTTTACTGCTTGCATCATTTTTGGTGGTGTCAAGCGAATCGCTAATTTTACACAAATCATTGTGCCAATTATGTCGGCATTTTATATCATTTTAGCACTTTATGTGATTGTCACAAATATCGGTGCTGTACCCGCGGCATTAACAAGTATTATGAAAAGTGCGTTTGGGTTAGAGCAAATCGTTGGGGGCGGGATTGGTGCTGCGATAATGAACGGTGTAAAACGTGGGCTCTTTTCCAATGAAGCAGGAATGGGAAGTGCTCCAAATGCCGCTGCTGCCGCTAATGTTTCGCATCCAGTAAAACAAGGGTTTGTTCAATTATTAGGTGTATTTTTTGATACATTAGTTGTTTGTAGCTGTACTGCCTTTATTATTATGCTATCGACAGTAGAAACAGCTGGTGAATTATCTGGTATCGAAATTACACAAGCAGCAATGGCACAGCATTTTGGATCTTGGGCTAGTATTTTCTTAGCATTTGCTATATTTACTTTTGCTTTTAGTTCTATTGTAGGTGGCTACTATTATGGTGAAGCCAATATCGGTTTTATCCATAAAAGTGTAACAGCGCTATTGATGTATCGAATTATGGTATTAATGATGATCATGTTTGGGGCTGTGGCCAACATACAAATCGTTTGGACTTTGGCCGACTTGTCGATGGCCATTATGGCAATTGTCAACTTGATTGCGATTGCAATTCTAGGCAAGTTCGCTTTTGCCGCTTTGGATGATTACATTCAACAAATATTGTTAGGCAAAGATCCTGTCTTTTATGCATCTAGCATACCAGGTTTAAAAGAAATAGAATGGTGGGGAGCAGAAAAACAAACTGCTAACTCCATAAACACAAATGAAGGAGTAGAAAAATCATGATGAATTTTGAATATCATTGCCAAACAAAAATGATGATGGGGACTGGTCAATCAAAAGAAATCGGATCTATAGTAGAAGATATTGTATTGCCGGGTGCCACAGTTATGCTGGTGACGGACTCTGGTGTGAAGAGCGCAGGGCTCGTTCAGCCTATTGAAGCGTATTTGCAGGAAGCTGGTTATTCTGTCGTTGTATTTGATCAAGTATCTCCAAATCCTAGAGATAGTGAATGTCTAGCTGGTGCAGAGCTCTTTAGAAAAGAACAAGCATCAGCGGTCATTGCGATTGGTGGCGGAAGTCCAATGGATACGGCGAAAGCGATTGCTTTATTAGGTCCAAATGACGGCATTCCTGAAGATTATATATCAGGGAAGAAGGCGTATGCTAATCTATCTCCATTAATTTGTATCCCAACAACGGCTGGTACTGGTTCTGAGGTGACCCGTTCATCTGTCATTACGTTAGCTGCTTCACATAAAAAAATCACATTAAAGCATGGCTTGCTTCGGCCAACCATTGCGATTTTAGATCCTGCTCTTACATTGACGGTGCCAAAAGGCATAACAGCCGCAACAGGCGTGGATGCATTGGTACATGCTATTGAAGGCTATTCATGTAAAGTAACAAATCCTATTTCCAAAGCAATGGGTTCAAGTGCAATGGAGACAATTGTAAAATACTTACCCAAGGCATATGAAAATGGATCTGATCTAGAAGCGAGATATAAAATGCAGGAAGGGAGCTTACTTGCTGGCTTATGCTTCGGTTCAGCCGATGTCGCAGCCGTTCATTGCTTAGCAGAAGCACTTGGTAGTCTTTATGATACACCTCATGGTATCGCAAACGCGGTATTTTTGCCTTATGTTATGCAATTCAATGCAGTCGAAAATAAGGTATTACACGCAGAGCTTGCCAAAATAATGAGCTTTGCAGATAAAACGGATTCAGATGATGTGGCGATTCAAAAATTAATTGATGGCATGTATACATTCACAAAAAAATTAGGTATTCCAGCACTAAAAGATTTATCTTATGTAAAAGAAGAGGATTTTGAAAAAATGGCTGAATTAGCAGAACAAAACGGCTCTACATCAAGCAATGTTCGTACTGTTACGAAAGCCGACTACTTAGATATTTTAAAGGCTGCTTTTTAAAATCACCATATAGAAAAATAGAATCAATGAATTCCAAAGAAACGCCCTCTTCATGACACGATCACTTGGAGGGTGTTCTTTTATGTTTCATGTGGCTAGGTATCGTCTATATATGAGTGGTATGATAGACGACAACATCTGATGGAGAAAGGGTTGGATAAACAATGAAATTTCACAATAAAACCGTTATCATCACAGGCGCAGCCAATGGAATTGGTGAAATGATCGCCTGGGGCTATGCAAAAGAAGGAGCACGAGTGGTGCTTGCGGATATAGATGAAGAAAAGGGTAAGCACTTGGAGGAAGAGCTAAAAAAAGAATCATTAGAAGCTTATTTTAAGAAAACGGATGTGAGGCAAGAAAAGGAGATTCAGCAGTTCATGTCGTTTGCGGCGGAGCGCTGTAAAACGATTGATATTCTCATTAATAATGCTGGTGTCATGTACACAGTATCGCCTTACGAATTAATGGTCGATGAGTGGGATCGTGTGTTACAGACGAACCTAAGGGGGACTTTTTTATGTGCAAGAGAAGCAGCACGTTATATAAAAGAGAATCCAAAAGGCGGTTCTATTGTGAACATTTCATCCACCCGCGCGACCATGTCAGAGCCTCATACAGAAGCATATGCTGCATCAAAAGGTGGAATATCTGCGCTGACTCATGCCTTAGCGGCTTCATTTAGTCCGGATCATATCACAGTGAATAGCATTTCACCTGGATGGATTGAAACGAAGGATGAGGAGAATCTTCGAGAGATCGATCACCAGCAGCATCTTTCCAATCGAGTCGGCACGCCAAAGGATATTGTGAAGGCCTGCTTTTATTTAACCGATGAGGAGAATCAATTTGTGACCGGCACAGATTTAGTCGTTGATGGCGGCATGACCAGAAAGATGATCTATGCTGATTAACTTGAAAAAACATTGACGCTTTGATCAAGGCGCAGTACAATATGTAACAACTCAACTGAAGATCGTGATGAAATAAAGACATAGCGCAAATAGAGAAGAGTACATCATGAGCTGTCCCGCACAGAGAACTCCGTGAAGCTGAGAAGGAGCCGGGCAGCATGATGGAACCAAGCCTCTTAGCTCTGCACCGGATTCCTTCAGATGATGGTGCAGCGATATTCTCCCGTTACAGAGATGGGTTCATGATGACCTGCTAAGGTTCATCTGGCAACAGATGAATAAACTAAGGTGGCAACGCGGAGTAAATCCCGTCCTCAAGACAGAAATGTCTTGGGGGCGGGATTTTTTTATGACAAATAGGAGGAAAAGTGATGAAAAAACATTGGCGGGATATGAGTTTACTGCTTGGAGCCATCGGAATTGCGAACATAGGAGAATGGATTTATATGATTGCTCTCCATCTGCTCATTTTTCAAGAAACGGGCTCTGTGCTGGCTGTAACAGCCGTCTATATGCTGAGACCGGCTGCGGCTCTTTTGACAAACAGCTGGTCTGGCAGTTTGATTGACAGGCTGAATCAGCGGAAAGTGATGATCAGCTTAGATATCAGCCGAGCTATCCTGATCGCATGCATACCCTTTGCGTTATTTTCAGGACATCTGCTCATCCTGTATGTGATGGTGTTTCTCATTCAAATGGCACAAGCGATGTTTCATCCAGCGTCGATGGTCTATATGACAGGATTGATCCCGGCGAATAACCGAAAACGGTTTAATGCCATTCGCTCATTATTACAATCGGGTGGGTTTTTACTTGGCCCCGCTGCAGCAGGTCTGCTTTTTTTAGTCGGTACACCTGTTTTTTCAATTTATATAAATGCGATCTGCTTGTTGGTATCTGCTCTATTAACAATGTGTTTACCGAATTTGCTCAAACAAGATGCTGGCCAAAAGGGTTTTACCCTTTCAATGTTAAAAGAGGATGCGAGGCTTGTTCTTCGATTTAGTTTGACATCACGCCAAATTATGGCGGTGTATTTATTGTTTAGTGCCGCTATCACGGTACTTCCTACTGCCATAGACTCTCTTGAAACAGCCTTTGCAAAAGAAGTGCTTCTGCTAACTGATACACAATATGGTCTTCTTGTGAGTATAGCTGGGGCAGGCATTATCGCAGGCGCAGGTCTCAATTCGGTGATTGTGGAGAGGCTGCCTGTTTCGATCATGCTTGGGATTGGCAGTTTGTTGGTGGCATGTGGCTATCTCATTTATGCTTTTTCCAGCACATTGTTTATAGCCGCTGTTGGATTTTTTATATTAGCATTCTTTTTAGCATTTGCGAACACAGGTTTTATGACTTTCTATCAAACGAATATTCCGATAGAGGTGATGGGGAGGGTAGCCAGTTTTTATGCTTTAGTTGAAGCCATTCTGACGATCATGCTGACAGGTGTCTCTGGTGGGCTTGCACATGTTTTATCAATCCGAACCTCCGTTGTCACCGGGAGTCTATGTATGCTTCTTGTCTGTTTATTGCTATGTTTTATCATCTTTCGTCCATTGACTGGCAAAAAGATAGTGCATCCTACTTAGAAAATTAAAAAAATTATGTTATAATTATTTAAGTAAGTTAATTAAATTGATGAGAAAAGGAGTCTTACACATGAAAGCACTACGCTGGCACGATCAAAAGGACATTCGACTAGAGGAAATTGATGAACCAAAAGTTGCTCCAGGAAAAGTGAAACTTAAAGTGAAATGGTGCGGCATTTGTGGTAGTGATTTACATGAATATCTAGGAGGACCTATCTTCATTCCAGTGAATGAACCTCATCCACTGACAAAAGAAAAAGCACCTATTACACTGGGGCATGAATTTTCTGGTGAGGTTGTTGAAGTAGGAGAAGACGTCAGCAATTACAAAGTAGGCGACCGAGTGGTTGTTGAGCCTATTTTTGCAACTCACGGACATCAAGGTGCTTACAACTTAGATGAAAACATGGGCTTTTTAGGACTTGCCGGAGGCGGCGGTGGATTCTCTGAATATGTATCTGTCGATGAAGAATTACTTCATTTATTACCAGACGAAATTTCATATGAGCAAGGGGCACTTGTAGAGCCTTCAGCAGTTGCTTTATATGCCGTTCGTTCTAGTAAAGTACAAGCTGGGGATACAGCGGCTGTGTTTGGTTGCGGACCAATTGGCTTGCTTGTTATTGAAGCATTAAAAGCAGCTGGTGCTACTGATATTTACGCAGTAGAATTATCTAAAGAACGCCAAGAAAAAGCGAAAGAGCTTGGAGCGATCATTGTTGATCCTTCTCAATATGAAGATGTTGTTCAAGAAATTGCACGCCGTACAAACGGTGGCGTCGATGTTTCTTTTGAAGTGACAGGTGTACCTGTTGTATTGAAGCAAGCAATCCAATCAACTAGAATTTCAGGTGAAACAGTCATTGTAAGCATTTGGGAAAAAGGCGCAGAAATTATGCCAAATGACATCGTCATTAAAGAACGTACAGTTAAAGGGATCATCGGCTATAGAGACGTATTCCCATCTGTATTAAACTTAATGAGAAAAGGCTATTTCTCTGCTGACACACTCGTTACGAAAAAAATCAAGCTTGACGATGTAATCGAGGATGGCTTCAATGCATTAATCAATGAAAAAGATCAAGTGAAAATTTTAGTTAGTGCTGAATAGTAAGACATCGAAGGGGAATGGCAAAAGCCATTCTCTTTTCTATTCATAGTGATCAATCAATGGAAAGAGCAGGACAATTTCCTTTAACATACTTAAAAAAGGTGAATAAATGGATCAAAAAAAGTCGATCAGGTTCTGTGACTGATCGACTTTTTTATCGTCCAAGAGATCTTCCGTACACGCTGACACGTTTCTCTAACAAGGCAAAAGCGAGTTCAAAGAAAATGCTCAGCAGCCAATAGATCAAAGCAGAGACGAGATACGTTTCTAAAAACTGATAGCCGTCGTTCGCAATGATTCGGGAAATCCCCATGATCTCAAGTACTCCAATCGTAAACGAAAGAGAGGTGGCTTTTAATAGCTGAATGAGCTGATTGCCTAAGTTCGGCAGGGCTACCACAAATGCCTGCGGCAAAATAATGCGCATCATCGCTTGGCGTGTCGTCATCCCTACAATTTTTGCCGCTTCAAGCTGTCCTTTGTCTACCGCAAGAAGTGCACTCCGAACAACCTCTGTTAAATGGGCGGCTGAATGAAGGCTGAATGTAATAAGGGCAACAGCTAATGGAGAGACCATATCTGGATGAAAGGTCAGCCCGAATGTACCGCTCACTTTGGTTAGAACAAAAGGAAGTCCATAAAAGAAAGCGAACAACTGAACAATAAGAGGCGTTCCTCTAAAAAAGGAGACATAGAGCGTCACAAGCTGCCTGAGTACAGGAATGCGGAAGAGACGAATGAAAGCAAAAACAGATCCAATCATCAGGCTTACAGCCATGGAAACGAGTGCAATCAATAATGTAAAAGGAACGCCTTTTAGAATATGAGGTACTTGGTCAATCGCAAATTGAATATCAATGGTTTGCATCAAATCGCCTCCTTAACGTGACAGGCTGGTGCGGCCTTTTACAAATTTTCTTTCAAGCAGCATGGTGATCAGTTCAATACTCATGCAAATAAGCCAATACACAATCGCAATGATCACATACACCTCAAACAGACCGATTCCGTAGTTATTTCCTAAAATGATCTTCACCTGTCCCATGATATCAATGAGTCCGATTGTAAAGGCAATTGCCGTGTCTTTGACGAGATCAATGGTGTAATTTCCGAGGTTCGGCAGTGCAATGAGGAAGGCCTGCGGGATAATGATCCTAATCAATGCTTGTGTATCTGTCATCCCAACAATGTAGGCGGCCTCCAGCTGATCCTTCCCGACAGATGAATACGCACTGCGAAAAACTTCAGATAAATAAGCGCCCGTATGTAAAGAAAACGTCATCATCACAAATAGCACACGATCCCAATGATTGATTTGAATCCCTGCCACAAGCAAAAGCTGAGGAAGTCCAAAATAAATCAAGAAAAGCTGAACAATTAAAGGCGTACTCCGTGTAAAAGATAAATAAATAACAGCCAATTGCTTCAGCACTGGGATTTGCTTGATACGAATACATGCAAATAGCAAGCCGATGATGATGGCAAAAAACAATGACACGATAATAATGAGAAAAGTGAGTGGCAGGCGTTCAAGCACCTGTAAAAAAATGCGCAGCCAATCTCCAGCTGTAAACGTCATGACGCTTCATTCCTTCCTTCATTTTGATCGCCTTGCTCTGAGATGTCATCAATATCTTGAAAGAAATCAATCCCAAACCACTTTTTCGCCAGCTTAGGCAGTGTTCCATCATCAATCATCTCTTGTGTGATCCGGTCCAAATCTTTTGCAAGCTTCTTCTCGCTTGGCTGTAAGACAAGATAGATAGGCTCCTTTGACACAATGCCGCCAACTTTGACCTTTAGGTTTAAATGCTTTTGAATGGTATCAAAGGTTGAAATGTTCATAAATGCTGCATCTGACCGTCCACTTTCAACGCGCTTTAAGTTAAGCTCATTTGAAGGGCTCTCAATAGTCGTCAGCGGAATATCCGGATCATGCTCTTGATTATATTGATTTAATATCGAACGCAAGCCTCCGCTAGGGCTGACAGGAGCCAGCTTTTTAGATGTCATATCATCAAGCGATCGAATCTCTTTGTCTGATTCATTCACAATTAAACCTGTCATCGAATAACCATACGGAATTTTAGGGTAAAGGAAACGCTTTTCACGTTCAGGATTACTAAAAAACCAATTAGCCGCCATTTCAAACTTCCCTGCGCCTACACCAATTAAATTCGATTCTTCCTCGCCAAAAATGTAATCAAAATGTACGTGAGGAAGTCTTTTTTCCACTTCATTTAAATAATCAATGTTATAGCCAATCGGTTCGTTTCGTTCATTTGTTGCTAAAAAGGGTGGATTGACCTCTGCACTCAGTGCGATTTTTACAATTTTTCTGCCATCGTCGGTCGTGGTTTTCACACTGCTGCAGCCCATCAGAGAAAGAAAAAGCAGAAGGACACCGGACATCATGAATGCTGTCTTTTGTTTCATTTGTCTTTCTCCGATTCTTGCCACATGCCGCGATGAATTCTTGATAAAAATTGTTTCGTTCGTTCATGCTGTGGCTTCAATAGGACGTCTTCTGGTGAGCCTTTTTCAACGATTTCGCCATCTGCCATAAAGATCACCGTATCCGCCACGTCCTTTGCAAAAGAAATTTCATGCGTCACAATGACCATCGTCATGCCTTGACTTGCAATATCTTTGATCATTTCTAGAATTTCTCCTACCATCTCTGGGTCCAGTGCCGACGTAGGTTCATCAAACAAAAGCAATGAAGGGTTCATCGCAAGAGCGCGGGCTATGCCAATTCGCTGCTGCTGACCGCCGGACAATTCACTCGGAAATGCATCCTTTTTATGTAGCAGTCCAATCCGCGTTAAAAATTGCTCCCCTACCTTTTCAGCTTCTTTTTTAGACATGTTTTGAGACACGATCAATCCTTCTGTAATATTTTCAAGTGCTCGTTTATTCTGAAACAAGTGATAATGCTGAAACACCATGGAGGATTGCTGCCTGAGTTTTAGCAGATCTTTTTTATGATATCGTTCAAATTGAATCGTGGCTTCACCAACCGTCAGCTCACCTTTGTCTGGAATATCGAGGCTGTTTAAGCTGCGAAGAAGTGTTGTTTTTCCTGACCCGCTCGGTCCAATAATGGCGACCACTTCACCTTCTTGTACGGTGAAATCAATGCCTTTTAACACATGGGTCTGCCCATAAGATTTATGTAGATTAGTAGCTGAAATCATAAAAGCATCACGTTCCTTTGACATATGTACTTAATATTGATAAAATTTAACACATTAAATCCTATAAGTAAAGTGTGTTTTATTTATTCCAATTGGAAAAATCAGATATGATAGATTGTGAGATATAGAGGAGTTGGATACGTTTTGTCTAAAGCATTATTTGTCGATACCGATTTTCAAAAAACATGGCTCAATCAACTAGAATCTCTTCGTGAAACGATCGAACAAACGGCAAAAGAACATGATGAAGGCGCTTATTTTCCTGAAAAAAATATTGAATCATTAGTAGAGATGGGCTATACAACGTTGTCTCTTCCTGCTGAATACGGAGGCGGAAGTCAATCTGTGAAAGATATGGTTCTGTTTCAAGAGACGCTCGGCAGTATGGACGGAGCGACCGCTTTATCAATCGGCTGGCACCAAGGGGTTGTAGGCGAAATTTACGAAAAGAAACAATGGAATGAGCAGCAGCTGCAATTCTTTGCGGAAGAAGTGAAGAAGGGCGCCCTTGTCAACCGTGCCGTGAGCGAGGCGCAGACAGGCAGTCCAACAAGAGGCGGGAAGCCTGGGACAACAGCCACTAGATCAGGTAATGAGTGGATCATCAATGGACGTAAAATTTTCACAACGATGTCACCGGCACTTACATACTTTTTAGTCGGCGTATGGATCGAGGAAAAAGAGGCCATGGGCTTCTTCTTAATTCACCGTGAGACAGAAGGTGTTTCAATAGAAGAAACGTGGAATGTTGTGGGCATGAGAGGAACTGAAAGTCATGATTTAATCTTAGATCAGGTGAAGGTTTCAGATGACATGCTTGTGGAGGTGCAAAAAGGGCCGCGGGGTGTTACGCTAAATCCTTGGATTGCACATATTCCTTCCTGCTATTTAGGGATTGCGCAAGCGGCAAGAGACTATGCTGTTCAGTATGCTATCACCCACTCACCGAACAGCATCAGCGGAACGATTAGTGATCTGCCAAATGTCCAAACACTGATTGGCGAAATCGACTTACTATTAAAGCAAGCACGCCACGTCATCTACTCAACGACCACTTTGTATGAAAAGCCAGAGAAAAGAGAGCTGTTAATCAATGAATTTGGTGCTGTAAAGCATACCGTCGTTAATCACAGTTTGCAAGTTGTCGATAAAGCTATGCGTTTAGTGGGTGCGAAAAGCTTAAGCCTAGACTGTCCACTGCAGCGCTACTATCGAGATATTCGTGCCGGGCTACATAACCCGCCAATGGACGATATGACGATATCAAAAATGGCGAAACAGGCCATTCAAGAGAAAAAAGAGAGCTAATATACAGTAAAAAGCCGGATAAATCGGCTTTTTTTTATTTGAAAGAAAAGAGGACAAGCGTACCTTATATCCCATCGCTTAAACATGCTACAATCATGGCAATCATGGGAAAAGGAGCGGTTGTCTTGAAGAAAAAGTATATAAAATGGCTGTTTTCTAGCATCATGCTGATGGCACTTTGTATCAGCCAGCCTTCATCAACTGAAGCAAGATCACCAGCGTGGTCAGTAGATGAATTCTTTAAAAATCGGGAAGGCACGTTTGTGATTCAAGAAGTAAAAGAAAAGTCTCCTTGGGTGTATAACAAAAATAGAGCGAAAGAGCGCTTTGCACCTCAATCGACATTTAAGGTAGCAAATGCTTTAATCGGACTCCAAACAGGCGCAGTGAGAGATGAATACGACATCAAATATTGGGATGGCGTAAAAAGAGAGATTGACAGCTGGAATAGGGATCATACATTAGGATCTGGCATGAGAGATTCAGTCGTCTGGTACTATCAAGCCATGGCGCGTGACATTGGAGAAGAACGCATGAATCATTGGGTGAAAGCCATTCATTATGGGAACAAAGATATATCTGGCGGAATCGATCAATTTTGGTTAAGCAGTACCCTGCGAATTTCTCCAATCGAACAAGTTCGTTTCCTCAAACAGCTATATGAAGAGACTCTTCCATTTGACCTAACTGTTATGAGAACAGTCAAACGAATGATGGTACAAGAAGAAGAGAAACACGCCACCCTATACGGAAAAACAGGCTCTGGGTCAGGTATCGGCTGGTACGTAGGCTTCATCAAACATGAAAACAAAACCTACATCTTTGCCACAAATATCGAAGGCACCGGAATAGAAGCAAAAGAAATCACCTATCGCATTTTGAAAAAATATCATTTGATTGAAGCATCCGTTTAGGGTGCTTTTTTTATGTGAAAAAGGGGATTTATTGATAAGTTGATGATATATGGTTTAGTTTGAAAGAATGATATATTTATTGAAATATATTGAAGTATCATTTCAAATGTATTATTATATATGGCGTAATGTTACAAATGTTACAAATATATGATAAGGAGATTAATATGAATCTAAAAAGAAAAGTAAATTGGAAAAAGAATATTGCAGCACTACTATCGTTTGTGATGCTTTTATCAATGTTTCCTTCTGATATTTTTGCAGAAGAACATGACGAAAATACAAAACCAAGTCATAACAGCTTAGAAGAATTAGATAATTCAAAAGCCCTAGAAATGGCAGGTATTGACGAAGATGAAATTGGAAAAGACGGAGAAATTCTTTCAGAAAGAACAGAAAACAGCAAGCTTTTTTATGAAGGAGAGGGTGTATTTACACAAGAGGTATATCCTGATCCAATTCATATAAAAGAGACCCCAGATGCTGAGTGGGAGGATATCTCTCCTGAATTAAAGACGAGCTCGAAAAAAGAAATAGAAACAGAAAATGCAAGATTAGAATCAACTTTTCAAAAGCAAATGAAACAAGGGCTATATGCCACATTTGAACACAAGAAGCATCAAATTGAATTTTCAATTTTAAAAGCTTCAGGGAAAAATAAATCAGAAATCGATTCCAAAGATTCATCTGCACAATTTAAAGAGAACACCAACGAGCTTACATATGAAGAGGTATTTCCAAATATAGATTTACGTTCATTTACCTTTAATGAAAATATCAAAGAAGATATTGTACTCAATCGATATGATGGCTACAATTCATTTACATTTAAAATAAAGACTGATCTAACTGGGGAAATCGAGGAAGACGGTTCTATCACATTTTATGATCAGAAGAAACGGACCATTTTTCAAGTCCCAAAACCGTTTATGACTGATTCTAATTTAGATGAAAAGTCAGGTGAAGTGGCTCGCTCAGAAGATGTGAGCTTTAAATTAGAAAAAGAAGATGATGGCTATTTACTTCGTGTGACAGCAGATGAAAAATGGCTAAAAGATCCTGAACGAGTTTATCCTGTGTCTATCGATCCTTCGACTTCTTTATCTGTGTCAGCAGACACATTTATCATGAGTAAATACCCAACAACAAATTATTCATCCTCTACGCAAAAATGGGATGCTAAACTTAAAAGTTATGTACTGAAAACAGGTTATTATGATAAAACAACTGGTACAAACTATGCGTTTATGAAGTTTAATTCATTCAAGCCGATTCAAAATATGAATGTAACGAAAGCGACGCTCAAAACGTATGTTGCTCATTCATATTACGGGACGAAGGCTACTGGTCTTTGGCTGGATACAGTGAATGCCAACTATGATCATACAAAACTAACATGGAATAATAAACCAAGCTCCAAAAATATCGGCAAAGCCAATGTATATAAAGGACAATGGGCGAGCTATGATGTGACATCGACCATCAAAGCTTGGAATAGCGGAACAGCTAACTATGGATTTAAATTACATGCAAATGGAAATGGGCAAGACCATTGGAAAAAAATAATCTCATCAACAAACTCTACCAATAAACCAGTCATTGAAGTAACGTATACCATTCCGCAGGCAAATGCACCAACTGTAAAAGGTTTTAGTAATGGAAATGGGACAGGCTACTTCAATTTAAGTTGGAAAAAGGTGTCTGGCGCAAAAGGCTACAAAGTATGGCTGTACAACGGAAAAGAGTATGAAGCCATTTCAGTTGGAAATGTGGCATCATGGAGTACAAAAGGAAAGAATATATGGCCAACAGCAAGCGAAATTGCAGTAAAAAAATACAAACTCCATTTAGATGGAAAAGGCGGGACTGAATTAGCAGTTGATCCTTCCCCGGTTTACAAAAACTCAGGCGGCAATTATGCGGCAAGTAAAAATTATTGGGTAGCTGTAAGTGCGATTTTTGACCAAGGTGAAGGCGCAATGTCCGCAAAAGTAAAACCTGTCGTGCCGAATGTGGCTAGAGCGAAAGCACCTAGTACAAAAGGATTCAATAATAATAACGCAACAGGTTACTTTGATCTCTCTTGGAATTCAGTATCCGGTGCGACTGGTTATAAAATACAAATGTTTAATGGGAAAAGCTATGAGACATTGGATCTTGGGAATCAAACATCATGGTCAACAAAAGGGAAAAAAGTATGGCCGACAGCTGCTGAGATCAAAGCAGGTAAATATGCATTGCACCTCCAAGATGGAAAAGGTGCTGAGCTTCCAATTCATCCTGGTGCGACTTACAAAAATGCTGGAGGAGATGGGGCTCAAAAACATTATTCCTTCAGAGTGATTGCCTATAATAAAGATGGAGAAGCCATTGCTTCACCGCCAGCTGGACCAACTTTACCTGATTTATCTAGACCGAAAGCTTTATCTGGATATGCTTATACCAATACAAAAGAGAGCCAAACAGGTTATATCAATTTACATTGGGACAAAGTGAAAAATGCAAAAGGGTATAAAATTAACATCTATAATGGTAAGGCATATCAAACATTTGATGTTGGTGATGTCGATCATTGGACTACACAAAACAAGAACATTTGGCCGACTCCTACTGAAGTTAAAAGTGGGAAATATGTGCTTCATACAGATGGAAAGGGCGGGGAATTAGCGCTAGACCCATCACCAGTATATGAAAATGCGAATGGAAATTATAAAGGACGCAAGAACTACTCCTTTACTCTTTCCGCCTACGATGCAAATGGAGAAACCATTCCGACACCAGCCTTTAACCCGACATTCCATGAAGGGGCTGAATTCCTTGGAACAGAGGATTACTGGTCGATTATTGATATACCAGACGGCCAGCTAAATGGTGCGACTGGTAATGTGATTGTCAGTGAAGAAGAAATGTCGATTGATGGAAGAGGACCGGGACTTGGAATTGGTCGCACATACAACAGTTTAGATGCAGCTGACCACCTGTTTGGTCAAGGGTGGTACGCAGATGTAGAAACGAGTATCACGCCAACAAAAGAAGGTGCCATCTATCTTGATGAAGATGCCACAACTCATGTTTTTACAAAAAAAACAGATGGTACGTATCAACCACCAACAGGTATTTTCCTTGAATTAACGGAATCAAAAGATGAATACATGTTAAAAACGAAGGATCAAACCTTTGCACACTTTAGTAAAAATGGTGGGAAAATCACCAAGGTTGTAGATGGACATAAAAATACAACGACATACAAATATAACGAAAACAATCAGCTCACATCAATAGAAGATGCATCTGGTCGAAAAATAACAATGGAATATGATGAAGATGGTCATATCATCTCGGTTCAAGGACCAAAAGGAAAAAAGCTTTCATATGAGTATGATGCAGGCTTCCTAATGAAAATCATTGATTCAGATGGAACGAGCATCTCGTATGAATACGACAAAGATGGCAAACTGATTAAACAATTCTCTCAAAACAGCACAGAAGATCAGCCTGTTTTTACAGAATACCAATATGAAAATCATCGTTTAGTCAAGGCAATCAATGCAAAAAAAGAAACCTTTGAGTACGCATATGATTTATCTAAAAAGACACTCATGCTGACGCAGCCAAACGGTCGGAAAATACAGTATACGTATAACGAAGCAGCCAATCCAATTCAATTTGTAGATGATGCGGAAGGGCTTAAAATTACCACTAATACGAAATATGAAGGCAACCAAATCGTAGAAGAAACTGACCCAAATGATGTAGAAAAAGGAAAAGCTACAGAAAGCTATTCGTATGACAAAAATGGCAACGTCATTCAGGCGAAAGATGCTTATGGCACAGAAACCTACGAGTATAACAAAAACAATGATGTCACTAAAGTGAAAGATACAGAAGGAGATATCACAGATATCGCCTATGATGGATTAGATGCTGTATCTGAGACAGATCAAAGCGGAAATATGTCTTCAGCAAGTATTTATGATTCTTACGGGAATTTGGTACAAACGAGTAAAGAACTTGCTTCAGGTGCGAGTATATTAAAAAATGGCAGTTTTGAAAATACGCTAACTGGCTGGAAGCTTACCTCATCTAAGGATGACGGGAAACTAGCACAAATAGCTGGGAAAAGTGGTGCGTTATCTGGCGGCCGAGTATTAGAGATCAGTTCACAATCGACAACTGAAGGAACAGAACTTGGCTATTCTTCTGCTACTCAAGAAGTAATACTAGAGCCAAATACGACGTATACACTTAGTGGAAAAATAAAGACAGAGCTAACGAAAGCAAGAGCATTTTTTAACATCGATTTAAGAGATACAAATAACAAACGAATTCAATGGATCAGCAACGGCTACAGCACATTATTAGGCAAAAACGATTGGACAAAACGCCAAGTCACGTTTACGACGCCATCTCATGCAGGCAAAGCTGTAATCTATATGGAAGTGGATCATCGAGATAAGGCTGGAAAAGGAAAAGCCTGGTTCGATGAGATTCAGCTAGAAAAAGGAGAAGTTTCATCAAGTTATAATCCAGTCAAAAATAATTCCTTTACGGATAAAACAACAAGCTGGAGCGGAACAGGTGGTTCATTAGATAATGAAGAAGGCTTTAACGATGACGTTTCGTTAAAAATGACAAGAACCTCTACAACTCAAGCAAATGCCATCTATAAACAACCTGTACCGATTGAACAAAGTGTGAATGATCAATCTGTGTATGTCACATTGACTGGGATGTCTAAGGCTGAAAATGTCAAAGCCTCAAATGAGAATGATTACTCACTTCAAGCGTCCGTTACGTATACAGATGGCACAACAGGAACGTTTAATGCGAAATTCCCAACCGGTACACAAGAGTGGAACCGAGCGGCGGTTGTCATACCAAAAACAAAACCATTGAAAAAAGTCGACGTTCAGATTGTTTTCCAAAAAAGCGCGACTGGAACGGCTTGGTTTGATGATATCCGTCTAGTAGAAGGTAGTCTGTTAACGAAAACCACTTACGATGAGAAAGGGAACTATGCTGTTAAAGAAGAGGATGAACTTGGTTACTCATCTCAATCTGCCTACGACGAAACGGGCAAAAAGCTTTCTGAAACAGATGCGAAAGGCGAAAAAACAACATTCGAATATGACCAGGCTGATCAGCTGAAGAAAATCACTTTATCTAACGGGACATCCATTGTGAGAACGTATGATAAAGAGGGCAATGAACAGTCGAAAACGATTCGTGCAGAGTCAGATCAGACGTATCAATTTGAATACGACCTGATGGGCAAATTGACGAAAACCATTGATCCTTTAGGAAATGTGTTAAAAAGTGAATATGATGCGAATAGCAACTTAATCAAAACCATTTCTGCTAATGGACATGAAGTGTCTCTCACGTATGATGGAACAGACCGAGTGAAATCAAAGTCGTATAATGGAACAGAAAAATATCACTTTAGCTATGATAAAAACGGAAACGAAACAACGGTTGTCAACAAAGAACAAAACACAACCAAAAATCGCACGTTTGACCAACAAAATCGCATCACAAAGTTAACAGAGCGTGGCAGCAGCCAAACTTGGACGTATCCAGCCGATTCAGATAAACTGAAATCCTTTGAGTGGACACACGGAAATCAAAAAGGGAAGAACCAATTTAGTTACAATAAGCTTGATCAAATGACGCAGATGAAGGATTCGAGTTCTACGTATTCGTTTGATTATGATGAAAATGGAAATGTTCAGTCCTTTATTACAGGTAACGGCAGTGGTGCTAGCTTTGCTTATGATGAGCGCAACTTAATCAATGATTTGCACATTGGAACAAGCCAAGGCACGACGATCTTAAACGAAGCTTACGAATATGGTCAAAATGGAAACAGAATAACGGTTGATCAAGGAAGCAACGGGAAGATTCGTTATGAATATGGAAAATTAGATCAATTGATCAAAGAAAGTCATCCAGATGGCACGGTCATTGAGTACACATATGATGGGTTTGGAAACAGAAAAACAGTTACGACTGAAAAAAATGGCACTAAAAAAACAATCAACGCATCATTCAACATCATGAACCAACTGACAAAGGTAAATGATGAGACTTTAACTTATGACAAAAATGGCAACCGAACGTCTGACGGACAATTCCTTTATGAATGGGATGCAGAAGATAACATAACGGCCATCACGAAAAAAGGCGAAGACAAGCCATTTGTCACTTACAAATATGATGAGCGTGGATACAGAATTCAAAAAACAGTGAATGGAAAAGTCACCAATTACTTTTATGACGGCGACAGCCTGAATGTTTTATACGAAACAGATGGAGACAACGAAGTCACAAAAGCATACACATACGGTGACAGTGGACAACTCCTTGCATTCACGCAAAATGGAAACAAATATTTCTATCACTACAATGCACACGGTGATGTCATGGCCATCACAAATAGTGCAGGAAAAATCGTTGCTGAGTACGAATACGATACATGGGGCGTTCCAACAAAGGTAAAAGAAGATGAAGAAGTAAAAGGCAACCCATATCGCTATGCTGGTTACCGCTTCGACGAAGAAACAGGACTGTACTATTTAATCGCACGCTACTATGAACCAAGAAACGGCGTATTCCTATCACTTGACCCAGATCCAGGAAGCGATGGAGATTCACTAGATCAAAACGGATATACCTATGGAAACAACAACCCAGTCATGAATGTAGACCCAGACGGCCATTGGGTATGGTTTGTTGTCAATGCAGGATTTGCAGTATATGATGGATACAAAGCTTATAAATCGGGCAAGGGCTGGAAAGGCGCAGCTTTAGCAGCAGCATCGAATTTTGGACCTGGGAAGGTATTCAAGGTGTTAAAAGTAGTAAAGCGTGCTAAACGATCTTCAAATATTGCCCACAATGCTGCTAGGCATAGCAAATTAAAAGAACATTATAAGCAATCACAAAAATATGGCAAGGCAAAAGTTAGGCATTTATCTGGGGGACGTTACCGTTACTATGGCCACGTAACACCGGCTAAGAAAAAAGGGGAAATGGCGGGCAGAAGAGTAGTAAGAGAATGGAATTATAAAACAGGAAAAAAGAGAACATGGCATGAAACTATTGATCATCGTGGTAAAGTAAGACAAGTAAGACCACAAAATGGTAAAGTTAAAGTGCATTACCGCTTTAACAGTAAAGGTCAGTATATAGGGAAGTGGTAATTTATGGTCGAACCAGAAATGATAGACTGTATAAATAAAATACAAAAAGTCTTAAATGGGACTATGACTAGAGAAGAAGTTTCTGATTGGGCTGAGATTTATGTTAGTGCAGATGATCCTGAAGTCGATGATGAAAAAGTTTGGGATATGCTGATTCTTCTAAGTGGAATTGATTTGAAAGATGCTCCCAATTCCTATTTCCACACAGAAGAGGATTTGGAAGAATGGATAAGAAAATATAAATAGCTTTAGTAGAAATGTGCCTTTTAGTATGTTATTCACTATAAGGCGCATTTTTTGTTATTTATTTGTTGCCCAAATTTTAAACATGAGAAGATATGCCAAAAGGGTATATAGTTTTATGAAACCTTATAAACTTTTACGAAAGTTAAAGTAAGTGTATTGTTATAGAGGTAATACAAAAGAAGTCCAAGAATTAAAAATTATTCTACAAATATAAGTAAAAAGTAATTCAAGAGAATAATTGAAAATAAAATAATCAAAATTACAAAATGTCACTCATCATGAAATACGATTTATAAATGTGGTAAGGTAATTCTAGATTTGAAGAATTAATAACAGAAGGGGTAAAATAGAAAATTTTAAATCTGTCTTTCATCTTTATGATACAGGGAACTTGAACAATGAACTACTTGAAGAATTTGAAGCAAATGCAAATTTTCTATTTAACATCAATGGGATGTTACTCGCAATAGAATCGAAAAACGTATGTTTCGATTCACAAGAATTTATCTGCAGTGTATAGGAAGATCTCATTAGCGTCTAAATAAGAATTTAAAACAATGAGAGATTGGGGAAAGGTCCATGAAAATCAGCCGTGATAAACAAGATTTATTCGATGATTTAAAACAACGTTATCAATACTTATTAGATTCAGCTTATCCAGATGAGATCGTCTCTTTTGAAGAAGAAACTGGTATATGTTCAGATGATTTTTATATGTTTTTTTCACTTGTTGCAGGCAGCTTAAGTTATGTGATCGATCATAAACGAATACCGAAAAAACAGTTAAACGTGCTACGTCAGTCATTTGAAGAGCAATATCCCCAAATCAAATCGTATCAACAGATCCTTGAATCGTATCCTTTATTGCATTCCTATGTTCAATACCATGAAGAAACAAGAAAACGAATGATTGCACTTATACAATAACCTTTTAGAGGACAAACGATGACATGGTTTTTAGATGAAAAAATCCAAAAACAAATCCCAGATTTCAATATCAACTATCTAAAGCAAATCAATGAATTTCACTACTTTAAAGAGTATAATGAACATTACGACTTGATCAATTGTATTGTTCTACACATCCCATATGAATCCCCGAATCTACAAGCAGACATTCATCTGAAATTTACCAACGTCTCTTCTGTTCAAATCAAAGATTTGGAGTTAACAAACGATGACCATATTTTATTGGACATTCAGTTTTTGGATAGAGGCTGGGAAAATTTGAATTACTTTGTCGAAGACTATGAAGAACAGTATTTTTCTTTTTATTGTGAAACGGTTCAAGTCATACAAGTCGTTTCAAATGAATCGGGCTAGTCTCTCTACATATGTGCGAATCATGCTTCTCCATCCCAATATAGAAAGGTGCAATGACATTGAATCGAATGATGAAGTGGCTTTTATTTGCAGCAGTCATCGCTGGCTTATTGGTATGCGCATTCTTTGTGTTCCGTTTCAACCAGCCTAAGCCGACGACAAACATCCATTATGCAGACACACAAAACAAACAGCAAACACTGGATATATATATGCCAAAGGGAAAAGAAGAAGACAAAAAGAAGAAGCATCCAGTCATGATCTATCTCCATGGCGGCGGCTGGACAGGCGGAGATAAGAATAGAGTCGCTTCAAAGGCGGATTATTTTACTGGTCAAGGGTATGTGTTTGTTTCGATGAATTACAGGCTTCACCCTGATGCCAACTATGAGCAGATGGCAGATGATACGGCAAACGCCATCAAATGGGTCAAGGATCATGCAGATGAGTATCAAATTGATTCATCAAAAATCAATGTCATGGGTCACTCAGCGGGCGGTCATTTGACGGCATTGGTGGCCACAGATTCGACTTACTTAAAACGTGTGGGGCTGTCGCCAAAAACGATCAATTCTATCGTGATTTTAGATGGTCCGTTAAACATCAATCAATTTATCCAAGCCATTCCATCGTATAAAAAAGTATTTGGTAAACAGGAGAAGAACTGGACAAAGGCATCACCTGTCACTTATATGAATCAAGCGAATGTACCGCCTGTTTATTTGGTCACGGGGTGGGAAAATCCTGAGGTGTATCGATTTGCAGAAAAACTGAACCATGATAAAGGTTCTAAGTTTGTGTTTCGGGTCCATTCGCTGAGCCACAGTGATTTAAATAAATGGTTTGGATCAGACAGAGCGCCAAAAGAAGCGCAAAAAATGACAGAGTCTGTTATGACATTTGTGAACAAACAAAATCAATAACAAAGACTGTATGCTCGACAATCCATTTTGCCGCAGTATATGATAAAGCGTAAATGGTTTGTACCAAAGGAGTGTATGTTGTTGTCATCACGTATGGAAAATAAAGTGTTCAATTGCGAAAAAGAGCTGACGCTAAATATTATCGGCGGTAAGTGGAAAATGCTGATTTTATGGCACCTGGGCAGAGAAGGGACAAAACGGTTTGGTGAGCTAAAGTCGTTAATGCCTGGGATTACGCAAAGAATGCTTGTCAATCAGCTAAGAGAATTAGAGGAAGATCACATTGTGCATCGGGAGGTTTATCCTGTCGTTCCGCCAAAGGTTGAGTATTCTCTGACAGAACTAGGAGAAAGCTTAATGCCGATTTTAGAATCGATGTATGATTGGGGAAAACAGTATCTCGACAGCAATTTTTTAAAGGATGATAAATAGTAATACATGCAAAAGATACTGGTCGAAAGACAGTATCTTTTTTGTAACCATATGCGAAAAAGTATAGTATGTAAAAAAAAAGTGCGTACTTGGATTGCTTCCATCCAGTTGTTATACTCATTTCATCGTTCAAGAAGCCCTATTCACGGAGCTCTTGAAGATGAGATGAAAAAACGGGAGTGAACGTTCATGAAATTACAATTAGCGTTAGATTTAGTGAATATACCAGAAGCGATTGAGCTGATCAAAGAAGTAGAAGGATCTATTGATGTAGTCGAAATTGGAACACCTGTTGTGATCAACGAAGGCTTGCGTGCCGTCAAAGAAGTCAAACAGGCATTTCCAAACTTACGTGTACTCGCTGATCTGAAAATTATGGATGCGGCCGGCTATGAAGTGCAGCAGGCATCCGAAGCTGGAGCAGATATCGTGACCATTCTTGCAGCGGCAGAAGATATGTCCATTCAAGGAGCGGTGAAAGAAGCGAAAGCAAGAGGGAAACAGATTTTAGTTGATATGATTGGTATCAAAGATATCGCTGGCCGGGCAAAAGAGCTGGATGAGCTAGGAGTCGATTATATTTGTGTGCACACAGGCTATGACCTGCAAGCGGTTGGACAAAACTCATTTGCTGACCTGATGACCATTAAACAAGTCGTCAAACAAGCGAAAACAGCCATTGCAGGCGGAATTAAGCTTGATACGTTACCTGAAGTCGTGAAATTAAACCCTGATTTGATCATTGTCGGTGGCGGTATCGCAAGCCAGGATAATAAAGCAGAAGTGGCCGCACAAATGAAGCAGCTGATCGCACAATCATGAAGACCAGTGACTATGTGAAAGCCATTTTGAATGAGCTTTCTGAGCACTCGCCCGCTATTCAAGACGAACAAACGGAGCGACTCGTCTCAAGCATTTTAGCTGCAAGAAAGGTCTTTGTGGCAGGGGCTGGTAGGTCTGGTTTGATGGGAAAATCATTTGCCATGAGACTCTCGCATATTGGCGTCAAGGTCTATGTGATCGGTGAAACCAATACACCTTCCTTTACAGAAGAAGATCTCTTGATTGTGGGGAGCGGATCTGGCCGAACAGAGACTTTGCTTGTCCTTGCAAAAAAGGCGAAAGCAATTGGCGGAAAAGTGGCAGCTTTCACGCTTTCTGCTGAGTCACCTCTAGCTGATCTATCGGATAAAGTCATCTTACTGTCAGGTGCACCAAAGGATCAACAGGAAGGAAGCCATCATACCATTCAGCCAATGGGCTCGCTATTTGAGCAAGCGCTACTTCTGACATACGATGCGGTCATTTTACGTTTAATGGAAATAAAAGAACTCGACACTCATAAAATGTACGGTCACCATGCCAATTTAGAATAGTCATTTTCAAAGCCTTTCCTTTCTTAAAAGGAGAGGCTTTTTCATTCCAATCAAGATCAGAATCTTGACATAACCGATTTGTTGTAACTATAATTGTTACATCGTTAAAGAAAAAGCGTAAACATGGAAGGAAGATGAAGATGAAAGTACAAATCTGGTCAGATATCGCCTGTCCTTTTTGTTATATAGGAAAAAAACAACTAGAAACAGCGCTTGAACAATTCCCTCAAAAGGAACAGGTAGAAATCGAGTTTAAAAGCTTTGAGCTTGATCCACATGCACCTGCTCAGGTCGATTTTGATGTCCATGATATGCTCGTCAAAAAATATGGGATGAGCCGCAGCCAGGCCATGGCGATGAATGAGCAGGTGAAGCAGGCCGGCAAAGAGAAAGGAATCGATTTTCAATTTGATCCACTCGTGTTGACAAACACCTTTGATGCCCACCAGCTGGCGCAATATGCTGGTCAAATGGGAAAAGGCGATTTCGTCATGGGAGAGCTGTTTCAAGCATATTTCACAGATGGAAAGCATGTTGGTGATCGTCAAACCCTTTTAGATATTGCAGAAAAAGCAGGTCTTGATTTGCAGGAAGTACAGCAAGTTCTAGGCGGCGAAGAGTTTGCTGATCATGTCCGAAAAGACGAACAAGAAGCGAGACAGCTTGGTATCAATGCTGTTCCGTTTTTCTTGATCAATGGCAAATATTCAGTGGCAGGTGCACAGCCAGCCGATACCTTCCTGCGTGCACTTGAAACGGCTTGGACAGAAGAAGCAGCTCAAGCTGAGAAAGAGGCTGCCAATTCATTTGAAGCAGCATGTGCAGATGGCGTATGCGCAGTGCCTGCCCCTAAAGAAGAGATCTAACCATATAAAAAATGAGCCTTCTCCAAAAAGGGCTCATTTTTTTCTTGCATTCATTTGTTTGATCGTTTCACCTGGAACCAATTCAGGTTCGTAAAAGGTTTGATGAGGGAGATTCTTCTTCCCTTGCACCTTTTTAATCATCCAGTCTGCTGCATCCCGGCCCATTTGCTCCTGAGGGTGCGTCAGTGTTGTCAGCTTCACATGGGCATTTTTCTGGGCAATATACGAATTGTCCTGTCCAATAATGGAAAGATCCTCTGGAATGGACAGACCGATGTCACTGCATACATTGGCAACTTCTAATCCAACCTCATCGTTATAGCAAACAAGGGCAGTCAGCTCATGCTGATGCTTTAATAAGAAAGTTTTAATATCATCCCCCAAATGCTGCTTCGATTCTGTATCGAAAAAGAGGACGTGCTTAGGCAGGAAATTAAGCTTGGCTTCACCGAGCGCTTGAATATAGCCCTTCATTCGGTACTTTCCCTGTAAATCATCTGTTTTTGAGATCAGGCCGATTTGCTGATGTCCCGAGGTGATCAGCTCTTTTGTGGCTAAATAGCTGGACTTCACATCATCCAAACAGAGAAAAGGGACCTCTAACTGCTCATAATAGGCATTGATCATAATGAGCGGTACATCCTGTTCTTTAAAAGATAGGTAGTACGAGATGTTCGGGTTGTATAAATTGCTTTTCGTCGGCTCGACAATGAGTCCGTCCACACCAAAGGACAGCATCATTTCGAGCGCTTTTTTCTCCTGTTCTACATCATTATTCGTACTCGCCAGTAACAAAGAATAGTTCTCTTCGTTTAATCGGCTTTCAATGCCTCGAATGATGGAAGGGAAAATGTAATCGGATATGTATGTCGTGATAACCCCAATCGTTCTCATATGCGGATGTCCAGCAGGCTTTGTTTGATATTGATTGGTCACAAATGTGCCTGAACCCTTTTCACTTCGCAAAAACCCTTCACTCGACAATTCTAAGATGGCCTTTCGAACCGTATGCCTGCTCACTTGATACATCTCCTGCAGGCTTGATTCAGTTGGAATACGTTCCCCGATCCGGTAATCCCCTGTGAGTATTTTGCTTTTTATATCATCGATAATGATCTGGTACTTCTTTTTCATCGTTTCACTTCTTTCTCAGTTGATCATCTACTCGGATTGAGAAGAAATTGTATGGACATATTTTAACATGGTTGTCGAATCAAAAACAGGCGCTTCCCCTTTCTGTCTTACCAGCTTTAGAAAAGTGCAGGTTTTTGTCATATCGTGTATGTACAACTATATTTATTATTGACATATGTACGTACAAATATTATATTGTGAATGTGCACAGAGAATCAATGAATCTAGAAAACGAAAATTGAAACCGTTATCATTCATGGAGGTGAACGCAGAATGAATCATGAAGAGACGACCAAAGCCTTAAAAGAAGGACGGACATCTTTAGGGATTGAATTTGGTTCAACACGAATTAAAGCCATTTTAATAGATGAAGCGTTTCAGCCAATTGCCCAAGGTGCATTTGAGTGGGAAAGTTCTCTCCAGGAAGGAATTTGGACGTACAACTTAATTGATATCATTACAGGTCTTCAAGTAGCGTACCGAGAGATGAAAGAGCAAGTCGAGCAAAGGTATGGCGTGACCATTCAAACCATTGGCTCAATTGGGGTATCAGCTATGATGCATGGCTATGTGGCATGTGATCATACAGGAGAGGTCCTCGTTCCGTTTCGCACATGGCGGAATGCAACAACCATTGAGGCGAGTCAAAAACTGACGGATGTCTTCCAATTTCATATTCCAGAAAGATGGAGCATTGCCCATTTGTATCAAGCCATATTAGAAGAGGAAAAACACCTTTCCCGTTTAGAATATATAACCACTCTATCAGGATACATTCACTGGCTGTTAACAGGAAAGCAGGCCATTGGCATTGGGGATGCGTCAGGCATGTTCCCAATTGATGAACAAACGAAAGATTACAATGAAGAAATGCTCCATCAATTTGAAGACTTGATCGCAGAAAAAGGCTATCCGTGGAAGCTACGTCACCTTCTGCCGCGTGTTTATTTAGCAGGCGAGGAGGCTGGTGTGTTAACGGCAGCAGGAGCAGCCATTTTAGATCAAGGCAAACATTTGCGGCCAGGCATTCCATTTTGCCCCCCGGAAGGTGACGCCGGAACGGGCATGGTGGCAACAAACAGTGTAGAAAAACGGACAGGGAACATTTCAGTTGGGACATCTGTTTTTGCCATGATTGTGTTAGAGCAGGAGCTAAAGGGTGTGTATCCAGAAGTGGATATGGTCACAACGCCGGACGGACTGCCAGTCGCAATGGTTCATGCGAACAACTGTACAAGTGACTTAAATGCTTGGATGAATATCTTCAGAGAGGCATTTGACGCACTAGGCGTGCAAGTGTCGTCAGGAAAGGTATACGCAGCCTTATTGCAGCAGGCGTTAGAAGCAGATCGAGATGGCGGCGGGCTCTTAAGCTATGGCTATTATTCTGGTGAAAATATTACAAGACTGCCAGAAGGAAGACCTCTTTTTGTCAGATCAGCTGAAAGCCGCTTTAATCTGGCTAACTTCATGCGTACCCATCTTTTTTCTGCTTTTGGCGCAATGAAAATAGGGATGGACCGTTTAAAAGAACATGAACAGGTTGCGATTGATCGGTTATTAGGGCATGGAGGGTTATTTAAAACACCGCTCGTTGGTCAAAAAATGGTGGCAGCAGCGCTTGATACACCTGTATCAGTCGTTTCTACTGCGGGAGAAGGCGGTGCGTTTGGAATGGCTGTCCTCGCTTCCTATATGGTCCATCATCAAAAGCAAACATTGGCTGAATTTCTCACGCATCAAGTGTTTGCCCATACATCAGAAGAACTGATAGAACCCGATCCACTTGATGTCAAAGGCTTTGGCGAATTTTTAAAGCGCTATCAAGACGGCCTTCCGATTGAAGAGGCGGCAGTATCACATCTGATGCCAAAGAAAGGAGTGACAACCGTATGCTAGAACGCTTAAAAGAAGAAGTATACGAAGCCAATTTAGATTTACCGAAATATGGACTTGTGAAATTCACATGGGGCAATGTCAGTGCGTGTGATCGTGACAGCGGTCTATTCGTTATTAAGCCTAGCGGTATAGCGTATGACCAATTATCAGCTAAAGACATGGTTGTGGTCGACTTTGACGGTGAAGTAGTGGAAGGGGAATACAGCCCTTCATCAGATACAGCAACACATGCTGTTCTTTACAAACACTTTGAAGAAATTGGCGGTATTTCACATAGCCATTCCATGTGGGCAACCGTTTGGGCGCAGGCAGGTCTCGATTTACAGGCAATGGGCACAACACATGCCGATACATTTTACGGCGCTGTTCCGTGTGCTCGATTTCTGACAGAAGAAGAAGTCAATCGCGGTTATGAGGTAGAAACGGGCCGGCTGATCATCGAAACGTTTGAGAAAAGAAACCTAGATGTGATGGCGGTGCCGGGTGTATTGCTTCAAGGCCACGGCCCATTTACGTGGGGGAAAGATGCAAAAAGTGCGGTCACAAACAGTGTGATTTTAGATGAAGTTGCCAAAATGAATTTGTTCGCAAAGCAATTAAATGAATACGCAGAACCTCTTCCGCAGCGAATTTTAGATAAACATTACTTAAGAAAACACGGCGAACATGCGTATTACGGACAAAAACCTTCAAGATAAAGAAAAGAGGGATTTCTATGTTAACAAGTCAACATAAAGAATGCTGGTTTATTGTCGGATCACAGCATTTATACGGAGATGAAGCACTGCAGAAAGTAAAAGCAGATGCACAAAAAATGACGGATGCCTTAAATGAGAGCGGTTTACTTCCTTATCCAGTGATCTTGCAGGAGCTAGCTGTCAGCGCGGATCAAATCACAAAGCTGATGAAAGAGGTCAATTATCGTGATGAAGTTGTCGGCGTCATGACGTGGATGCATACATTTTCACCGGCAAAAATGTGGATACGCGGGACCAATCTTTTGCAGAAGCCTCTTTTGCATCTTGTCACACAGTATTATGAAAAGATTCCGTGGGACACGATCGACATGGACTATATGAATCTTCATCAATCTGCCCATGGAGACAGAGAATATGGCTATATCAATGCACGTTTAAATAAACAAAACCAAATTGTTGCCGGTCATTGGTCTAAGCCGGATGTGCAGCAGCAAATCGCTGATTGGATGGACGTGGCAGCTGCCTATCATGAAAGCTTTCAGATCAAAGTGGCTAGGTTTGGTGACAACATGCGCCACGTGGCTGTAACAGAAGGTGATAAAATCGAAGCCCAGATTCAGTTAGGGTGGACCGTTGATTACTTTGGCATAGGCGATCTTGTCGAATATGTGAGTGCAGTAGAAGAAGCAGAGGTAGATGCATTATTTGCAGAGTATTTAACGCAATATGATGTGGATTATGGAACGTATTCAGTTGAAGATTGGGAAAAAAGTGTTAAGGTGCAAGCGCGCTATGAAATCGCTATCAAACGCTTTTTAGATGAAGGCGGGTACAATGCCTTTACGACAAACTTTGAAGATTTACATGGAATGAAGCAGCTGCCAGGACTTGCGGTACAGCGGCTAATGGCAAAGGGATATGGCTTTGCGGGGGAAGGCGATTGGAAAACTGCTGCGCTGGACCGGTTATTAAAAGTGATGAGTCATCATCAATCCACTGGTTTTATGGAGGACTACACGTATGAAATGACCTCTGGACAGGAAGCAGTGCTGCAATCTCATATGTTAGAAGTAGATCCAGCGCTCGCCCATACGAAACCTGTCATTGTCGTATCTCCGCTTGGAATCGGAAACAGGGAAGATCCAGCTCGCCTTGTGTTTGATGGAAAAGCAGGGGAAGGTGTTGTCGTTTCTATTGCTGACTTTGGAACTCATTTCAAATGGCTCATACAAGAAGTTGAAGCCTTTGAGCCGGAGGAAGCAGCACCTCATTT
This sequence comes from Bacillus sp. FSL K6-2431, assembly GCF_038005165.1. Lineage (NCBI taxonomy): Bacteria > Bacillati > Bacillota > Bacilli > Caryophanales > Bacillaceae > Bacillus > Bacillus sp. FSL K6-2431. The sequence goes on from NZ_JBBOSQ010000001.1 coordinate 3,453,295, forward strand.
ACCGGTTGCACGTGTGCTCTGGAAAATCAAGCCGAATTTTCAGGACGGCGTCAAAGCATGGATTAAGCAAGGTGGGGGTCATCATACAGTCGTATCCCTCAATTTAACGGTTGATCAAATTGTTCATTTTGCAAAACTTGTCAATGCAGAATATGTGGTTTTATAGAAGGGTAAAAGGTCTTCTACTGAGTGCAGTAGAAGCACGGGATGAAATGAAAGCGGTTAATTAAGTGAGGGGGTCATCCACTTGGAGAAAAAAGTGTCAAGTAAATTTATTTTCTTTTTCGGATCCTTTGCAGGCATCTTATTCGGATATGATATTGGTATTATTGCAGGGGCAGAAGGACATATTCAGCAAGAATTTCAGCTCAGCCCATTATGGCTTGGAATTGTCGTCTCTTCATTAATGGGCGGGGCGATTATCGGCTCCATTTTAAGCGGTCTGTTAGGGGATAAATTTGGTCGCAGAAAGCTTATTTTGGTCTCATCTGTTATCTTTTTTGTCGGAGCGATCGGATCAGCTATCGCACCAGAAGAGATTTCATTAACCATTGCACGTATCTTTTTAGGAACAGCCGTAGGAACTGCCTCATCTTTGGTGCCGGCATACATGTCTGAAATTGCTCCTGCTAAAATTCGCGGGAAATTGTCTGGGCTCAATCAGCTCATGATCGTGAGCGGACTATTGCTGAGCTATATTGTTGCATTTGTGTTTGAACCTGTTCCAGACAGCTGGCGCTGGATGCTCGGTAGTGCCGCTTTATTTGCCATCGTACTTTATATTGGGATGCTGAAACTTCCTGAATCTCCGAGATATTTAATTAAGCACGGAATGCCTCATAAAGCACGAGAGGTATTAGGATCACTACGCTCTTCTCGTGAAGAAATCGAAGCAGAGATGCAGGAAATTTTAGAAGTCGCAAAAGAAGAACGCTCTGGTATTCGTGAATTGTTCCAAAAGAAATTTAGAATGGCTCTTTTCATAGGGGTTGGGATGGCGACCCTTCAGCAAATACAAGGCGCGAACTCCATAGTGTATTATGCAACGAGTATTGCTCGGAATGTAGGCCTTGCACCTCAGGTTGCCGCAGGTTTTACAGTCATTGTCGGTGTCATTTTTGTCGTCACCACCGTGATCTTTTTACAATTTGTCGACCGGTTCGACCGCCGAACGATTCTCACCGTAGGGGGAACGGGCATGGCCCTTTCTTTCTTTGCACCAGCCGCATTAGGTGCACTTGGTGTGAGTGAAGGGATTTTAAACTGGGTGACATTGATTTCACTTTGCTGCTTTATCTTGTGCTACGCCTTCTCATGGGCACCGATCACGTGGATCATCATCGGCGAAATCTTCCCGCTTTCTGTCAGAGGTATCGGCGCAGGTATTTCATCTGCCTTTAACTGGACGGGATCGTTAGCCGTCGGACTCGTGTTCCCTATCCTGGCAGATAAATTCAGCTTTGGGGTTATTTTCTCCTCATTTGGTGTCATCTGCTTAATCGGACTATTGTTCACCCGCTTTGTACTAGTTGAAACAAAAGGAAGAAGCTTAGAGCAAATCGAAACCGATATGGCAGCACGAGTATAAAGAAAACCCTCTATCCCATGTGGATAGAGGGTTTTTTACTCAAGCGTCTGTTTTAGCTCATCTGGCAATAAATCAATCAATTGATCATAAGAAGATAAATCCAGCACTTCAAGCAGCGCATAATATTTTGCATAAACCTCACTCAGCTGATCAGGATGATTCGTTTCATATCGATTCAAATGCAATTGAGTCAGTTCAAGTGCAATGTCCAGCTTGTTTCGTTCGATTGGTTGTGTCGTATTGATCATATCGTTCACCTCGTGTTTGATGATGAGTGGGAAGGTTATGGGGCGGTACCGCAGCTAACCTTATATTCATTTTTCTCGACCTTTTTCGAATAGCAGACAGAAGGTGTCATCCCTGTTTCACTTTTCCAAGCCTGCCAGTAAACATCATAAAGCTGGCCATACTCAGGATCTTTGTACTTCGTTTTTTTCAAAATAGCAAAATAGCTTTGGTAAGGGTATCCTTCTTGGTAAATTGATTTCCGGATAGCGCCTTTTTCGGTTGAATTTGTGAAGATCATAGGTGATAGCATTGGAAGAGCAATGATGATGACAATAAATGTCATGAATAAAAAGAGTTTATGTTTTGTTTTCATAGATGTCCTTTCTGCGCAATATATCATTTGTATAATATGTTAAAAATGACCTTTTGTAAAGAAAGAGAAAACGAGATGAATAGTGGATTTTTTAAAAAATAGACAAGCATCTAATCACAAATGACGTCTCTTACATACGATAGAGTGTAAGTGAAAGACAAATTGAAGGGGTGTTGAGATGAGCCGGAATCGATTAGATGATTTTTTCTTTGGACCTCGCAGAGGAAACCATGGAGAAGATGAAACGGTTGTTTTCCCCACACGTCAAATTGTCAACACAAGAACGAATGAACAAACCATCAGAAAAATTCATCCAACGCATATCACAAACGTCAATAAAAATATCAAAAGAATTGAAAACTACTATCCTGTCACTGAGTCGACTCATAACGAGTATATCGTGAAAGAATACGATTGCGGCAGTGATATCAAAAACCCTTGCTGCCGTCCAGTGAAACGCTGCAAGTGGTAATGAAGGGGGCATCCTTTTATGGGATGCCTTTTTATTTTCAGAAGAAAAATTTTGATCAAAATCTCCTTTCAAGATAAAATTGGACGTATGAATCATTCTGTTGGGGGCGATGTTCTGAATATTCGATTGTTAATTCCAGATGATGCTGAAGAATATGCCGCGTTGAGACTAGAAGCACTACGATGACATCCAGAGGGCTTTGCGATGAGTTATGAAGAAGAGCAAATCGGTACAATACTTCGGTACAATTGATGTGGACCTTTGGCGCCTTTGATCAAGGGAAGCTTGTGGGCATGGTCACGCTCATCCAAGAAAACTTACAGAAATTAAAGCACCGAGCGAATGTGGCAGCGATGTATGTTACAGCGGGCGCCCGCGGAAAAGGAGTAGGCAAGACCTTGATGACAGAAGTTCTTTCATTCGCCGGAGAACGACACGACATCGAGCAAATGTATTTATCAGTCGTGACGACCAATCACTCAGCCAAACGCCTGTATCGCTCTATTGGATTTGAGTCATACGCGCTTGAAGAAAAAGCACTAAAATGGCCAGATCATACATATGCAGATGAGGAAAAAATGGTTTTATTTTTATCATAGTCTGGAGGAGATAGAAGTGGATCAACAAGCCATGTGCATCACATTAGCAGCAGGACCTAATAGTGAGCTGGAATCTTTTGCACTGCGTGCAGCACTTGAAAACTTCGGCGCGAAAGTCGATATGCATTGGATTGGAAGACCGAATGACCTGATTCATGTGTTATCTGGTAGAAATAGAAGAGAAATAGATTACCTTCTTTTATCGTTTCACGGTGAAGAAGGAGCATTGATCATGCCTGAATTAGGGGAAGATGTATACGAAGATGAGGAGCCTAGAGGCGCTGCTTTTGGAGCGGATGAAATCAAGCAGTATGCTTCATTAAAGGGGATTCACGTCATTTCTACAGGCTGCACACTAGGTGAGAAAAAATTAGCAGATGCCTTCTTAGCAGCAGGTGCCCTGTCCTATATAGCGCCGGATGATTACATTGATGGAGATGCGGCATTTATCTTTGTATTGACTATGCTTTATGAGCGCTTGAACAATACAAAGACGGTCAGAGCGGCTTTTGATCGAGCGAGTTCGATTGATGAAGAAACGAGATTATTTCAACTATATATGCAAAAATAATGATAGGGCTGAGAAATCAAGCCCTTTTTCTATTCCTCTTTTAAAATGTGTCTAAAGTGTGACGATTATGTTTTTTGAAAACTAAATTAGGTTCGCACAAAGTCTATCCTACAAACACACGTCATCAAGGCATGACGCCATCACGAGAGGGGAATTATTGTGTCAATGAAATGGAAAATCAGTCTCGTCCTATGCGGACTTGCAATCATCATCGGAATTGCTGCATTTTATCATAATCAGCAGGCAAGTGGGACGGAGAAGAAGAAGGTAGAACCAGATGCGAGCTATAAAGAAGTGGAGATAGTCACCCTCGTGAATGACGGGAGATACATGAGATATGCAGTCAACTATCCGGTCTTTCATCAAGAAAAGCTAGATCAAGAGATGAAAAGATATGCAGAAACAGCGCTAGACAAATTCAAAACATCATTTAGCGAAGCGAGCGATGTCGATGAAGAGAATCGATACGAATTAAATATAGATTACGAGATTATTCATTATGCCAAGCAAACTGCTGCGATTAAATTCAATACATATGAATTGAAAGGCGGAGTAAAAGGCGCACATCAAACGAAGATATTCAATTTTGATTTCAAGAAACAGCATTTTTTATCAATAGATGATTTATTTTTATCAAAGAAAGAAGATCTGCAAAAACTGTCTCAAATGACATTTGAGGAGTTAAAGAAAGATCGTTCTCTTGCTGAAAATGAGCATTTACTCAAGCAAGGAACGTCTCCTGCGGCAGAGCATTATCAGTATTTTGCCATCAAGGATCGTTTTATTGAATTCTACTTTCCAGCAGGGCAAATCGCACCAAGCGAACAAGGCCCTCAAGTGCTGGCGATTAAAAAAACCCTGCTTAAAGGAATGTTAAAGCCTGAATATATTAATAAAGAAAAGAACAAAAATGAGAAAAAAGAACCGATTCCAAAAAGAAAAATCGTAAAACTGCCAAAACAGTCAGCGTTTAATCCAAATCAAAAAGCCATTGCCCTTACGTTCGATGATGGACCAAATCCATCAACGACTTCAAAAATTTTAACAGCTTTAAAAGAAAACAAAGGACATGCGACATTTTTTGTATTAGGCAGCAGGGTTCAATATTATCCCGATATGCTAAATAAAATCAGAAAGGGTGGGAATGAAATCGGAAATCATTCCTATAGCCATCCTTTACTCACAAGACTGCCATTAAAACAAGCCGTCAAACAGGTAGAAGAGACCCAGCAAATCATTGAAAAAGCGAGCGGTTTTACACCGACTCACTTTAGACCGCCATATGGAGGAACAAACGGGCAAATCAACGCGGCTGTCAATATGAAAGTCACGCTTTGGGACGTAGATCCTGAAGACTGGAAATATCGCAACAGCCAGTACGTTGCTAACTACATTCTCACACATGCGTCTAGCGGAGAAACCGTCTTAATGCACGACATCTATGACACCTCGGCAAATGCAGCTGTCACGATTATCAAGGAATTAACCAAACAAGGATATCAATTGTTGACAGTGTCAGAGCTTGAGCAGTGGAAGGAATTGCGGGCGAAGAAAGGTGAATTGAATACGTAATGATCATGCGAATCTTAGTGGATTCGCATCTTTTTTTAAAGCCAATTATGAAAATAAAGGGAAATGATGTTAAAATGAGTGTGGAAAGGGAGGGCTTCGGATGGTATTGATGAGGTTGATCAGCCTATATATGCTGACAGCGTTTTGTTTGGGTTTTATCGTCAACTATGTACCTGGTTTGATGCTGCCCATTTATATTCTTGCGATGATCGGGCTCATTTTATGTCTCGTTCATATTGCGCTGCATTATATTCATAAAATCAGATATATGTTGCTTCATGAGAAACGGTAAGAATTCTCCAATTGCTTTTTCTAAAAAAACTTCCCTCTAAATGAGAGAAGTTTTTATTTTTTCGGTTTTTGATGTTCTAACAGTTGTATGATTTTCTCGTTTGACTTTTTCATTTGTCTTAATAAGGAAACGATATTCCCAGTAAATCCAATGAGGACAATAAGTAAAATGATGATGATCCACATGCTGTGGCCTCCAATCTGCTCACGAATGCTGTTTTGCTTCCTTAACCATTACCTTGTATCAAGGATACCGTATAATGAATGTATTGAAATGAACAGTTCGTGCTATTTATTCGACAATTGATGTGAACAGAGAATGATTGAGGGGGATTCATTTGAAACGAGTAGACGTAGTATCAGCTATTATTTATGATGAGGAAGAAAATATGTTAATGGTCAAAAACGTAAAGGGATATTGGGAAGTTCCTGGTGGTGCTGTAGAAAAAGGAGAACACCTGCATCAAGCCGTGATTCGCGAGGTGAAAGAAGAGACAGGGTATGTTTGCAAAGTAAATGAACTTCATTCGGTTCGAGAAGCATACTTTCAAGACAAAAAGCATCATGCGCTGATGATCACCTTCTTTGCCGAAATCACCGGAGGACAAATGAGTATTCTCGATCCGGATCATGATATCAAAGAAGTAAAATGGGTCAGCAAGCAAACTTTTCAAAAGCTAAATCCCAAGTTATATAACTGGCTAAAATTAAACGAAGAACCACAAGCTTTTTATCAATTTGAAGGAAATAGAACAGTTGGTTAACAAGTTGATATAGGTATGAAGGAGAGATATGGATGTTTTTATACTACGGCCCCACAGGAGCTCCAGTAGAAAATCCGGGAGAAGAATTCTTGAAAAGAATCTTCTTTCAAGAAGATGAAGAGTATTGGAAACAAGGAAATGGGGAATCTTCCATTGAGATTGAGGGAGATTGGGAAAGTGAAAGTCTAGTTTTCTTTTATACGGAACCGTATGGTTTCTTGATCATGAGGTATCCGAATTTTTTGGTTCCTTTAAAAAGGGAGAAAAAATTGAAACCATCGAACATTTGGTCGCAGGATCCCCATTGTATGTGCCGTCGTGTAGCTACATCAATCGGGATCAAGCATATCAAATCGTTCATCATTTTTTGACGACAAAAACGTTTCCTGATTTTGTTGAATGGATCGAGTTGAGAGATATTGATTTTCAGGAGGATATGGAAAGCTAGGGGTGCCAGATGAAAGTGAGTACAGAAGAAAAATTACATAGCTTAGATGAAACTATGCATTTACATGTAGGGTATTATGAACATGGTTTTGATTATGAAGGCGTGTTTTTTTAAGAGTTTAGAAACAGGAAGATGGCTCTTGTTTTTTGATCAAAAAAGTTATGGAGTAACACTTTTGAAGGAATATGAGAAGTGGAATGATCTAGGGCTATTGATTGGAGAATCTCTGATTGAAGATGACCAAATTGAGGAGGAAGGTCATAAGCTTTTTGAGCGTTACTTAAAAGAAAACAGCATAGTGAAATAAATGGGGATAAAACATGACATAGTTTTCTTTTGTGTATGTGGGCTATATTGTGATGTTCAAATAAAAACAGACCCAACAAGGTCTGTTTTTTTAATAGGAGTTGGGAAAAGTTTGTTTTCACTTCCCCTTCTCCCGCTTCCGCTTCTCCTTCTCCGCCCGGTAAAACTCATGAAACATCTTCATCAGCGCCCGCTTCTCAATACGAGACACATAGCTCCGCGATATCCCGAGCTCCTTTGCTATTTCCCGCTGCGTTTTTTCTTTCTTTAAATCAAGGCCGAACCGGCCGACGATCACTTCTTTTTCCCGGCCGTCGAGAATGTCGATATACTCCTTTACTTTTTCAAGCTCCATGTTGAGCTGAATCGTATCAATCACATCTTCATTTTCGGATTTTAAGACATCAATTAAAGAAATTTCATTGCCTTCTTTATCCTGACCAATGGGGTCATGTAAGGAGACGTCTTTTTTTGTCTTTTTTAGCGCGCGTAAATGCATCAGAATTTCATTTTCAATACACCGCGCCGCATACGTTGCCAGCTTTGTTCCTTTTCCAGAGGAATAGCTTTCGATTGCTTTAATGAGTCCGATCGTCCCGATGGAGATGAGGTCTTCAGCGTCTTCCCCGGTATTTTCAAATTTCTTGACAATATGGGCGACGAGCCGAAGGTTATGTTCAATCAGCATATTTCTTGCGTGTTCATCGCCCTGTGCCATAAGGGCTAAGTATTTTTTTTCATCATCTCCCGAAAGGGGCTGTGGAAAGGCATTGTTTTTGACATAGGACACTAAGAACACCAATTCTTTGACCATCAATCCCATCGCTGTAAATACTCCTGCCACGATTTTCACCTCCACCATGTTTAGGCCACTGCCTATATCCTCAAATGTATGTGAAGGGGGGATTGTCTGTGTCTGTACGATGAAAAAATCATCTTTTTCGAAAAAAACGGGCTTCTGTTCGTCTGTTTTTGCTGCCTTGCTCATATGTTTGCGGTTTCTTTGCGGTGCTTGGCGGTCAAGAAGCGTGCTAAAATATGTAATATTAGACCGAAAAGGAAGGGGTTTTTTCGGAACATGGGGAAGGTTCTATCTTCACATGTAGGTATGAAAATTAATGAATGGTATCGAATGATACGGCAGTTCAGTGTTCCAGATGCGGAAATCCTGAAAGCAGAAGTAGAAGCAGAAATTGAACGGATGGAAGAGGACCAGCATTTACTGATTTATTATCAGCTCATGTGTTTTCGGCACCAGATCATGCTTGACTATATACACCCTTCAAAATATCAACCTTTCTCAGTATCTAATCTTGTCGATAAAATCGAAAACTCCAATCATGAGTTATCTGATATGCTGCATTATTACCATGCATTTTTTCGTGGCATGCATGAGTTTAGTCAAAAAGAATATTTAGAAGCCGTCAAATATTACCGAGTGGCAGAAAAACAGCTGTCTATGGTATTTGATGATATTGAGCAGGCTGAGTTTCATTTTAAAGTAGCAGAAGCCTACTATATTATGAAGCAAACGCATGTCTCGATGCATCATATTTTAAAGGCGCTAGAAATATACGATCAGCATGATGCCTATACTATTCGCATCATTCAGTGCCTGTTTGTGATCTCAGGAAACTACCAAGATTTAAAACGAAAAGATCGGGCACTGCCTCATTTAAAAAAGGCAAAACAGCTCGCATCACAAATTGATCACCCGCGGATATACAGTTCAGCGCTTTATAATTTAGGAAAATGTTACGGGGAGCTGGGCTACCTTGAGGAAGCAGAACGCTATTTAACGGAATCGGCTGATATTGCCTGTAAAGAGAAGCTTCCCACGCTTCCACATACACTCTATACGCTCGCAAAACTGCTTTTTAGACAAAATGAACAAGTAGCAGCACGCCGCATATTAGAAGATGGAAAATTAGCTGCAAAGAAGCATGAAGACCAGCTGTTCTGTCATATGTTTGAGTATCTGGATGCTTTATATGTTCAAGGAATAAATGAAAAACAACTGCAAAAAACCATTGATTATTTGGAAAAACTTAGCCTATACTCTTATATAGAGGATATCTCACTAGAAATTGCGACAGCCTTAGAAGCCTCTCAACAATACCAGAAGTCCAACCAGTATTATCAGAAATTATTATGGGCTCAAAATCAAATCCAAGAAGGAGAGTGTCTGTATGAATTCTAAGCAACGTTCGACAGTTGAAGAGAGAAACCAAACGTGAAACAAAAAGCGGGCCTGATGGGCCGGCTTTTTTTATGTGAAAAAAGAAGTCAGATATGCGGATCGTGACCATGAATGCTGAATGATTCATCAAAAAGCGGGCAATTTAATCTGTAAGAATGTTCTGTGGAGGCGGTCAAATGAGAGGGTTGCATGTCTTGATGTGTATATTGCTGCTATGTGCTTTTGTTCCTAATGAAGTAGAGGCACATACATTAAAACGAGTCGATCTCGAAAAAACGGGACGTGCCTTCTGGGACATGAGAGCGGAACGGAAAAAGATTGCGATCACCTTTGATGATGGACCTCATCCAGTTTACACGAATCAAATATTGGATGTGCTGAAGCAGCATCAAGTAAATGCCAGCTTTTTTGTCGTAGGAAGCCGGGTTCACGCATATCCAAAGATCGCAGAACGGATTGTGGACGAAGGAAATGAGCTTGGCAACCACACGATGAATCATACGTATTTTGACCTGTTATCATCAAAGGAGATCAAGCAGGAGCTAAAAGAATCAGCGGCTCATATCGCTTCACTCCAGCCTGGCGGGCCCTTATTATTTCGTCCTCCTGGCGGCCGCTTGACGATGAAATCTTTCCGCATTTTGTCAAAGCAAGGATATGATGTGGTCATGTGGTCCTTTACGCAAGATCCGAAGGACTGGTCAAGACCAGGCGCGCATAAAATTGCGAGCCGTATTATTGATCATATTCAAGGCGGCGATATCATTCTTTTGCATGATGGCGGGGGAAACCGGAAGCAGACGGTCGAAGCACTGAAACAAGTGATACCTGAATTAAAGGATCGAGGATATGAATTTGTCAAAGTGAGCGAACTGCTGCATCATGACAAAGCGTATGTACCTGTTCAACTGCAATAGGAAGTATTCGTCAAAAACAGTCATTCATTGAAACCAAAAGTCTTGTCGTTTACTATATGAAGAGGGCTTTTGGAGGTGAATGTTGTGAAGAAATATGTTGTCCTTTTCATCCTGCTTTGTGTCGCTGCTGGGTGCTCAAAGCCAGAACAAGAAAGTGTCATTGCATTTGGCGACAGCAATACAAAGGGATCAAACTGGGACTTCCGAGATTATCCAACATCTGAAAAATGGGTGAATCTCATGAAAAACGTCGAGCGCGGTCAAATTCAAGTGAAGAACGCAGGGATTGGCGGGCAGACGACTGAAGATGCGAAGCTTCGCTTTGAGCAGGATATTTTAAAGCAGAAACCAACTTACGTCCTCATCATGTTCGGTACGAATGATGCGGCGATTTTAGACGGGAAACATCCCCGAGTGACGAAAAAAAGATTTAAAGAAAATGTAACCTACTTCATTTCTGAAAGTAGAAAAGCAGGCATTACCCCGGTTCTCATGACTTGTGTACCTGTTGTAGAAGGCGGAAAAAAGGGCTTGTATTATTACTCTAGGTATAAGTCATCTTATTTTGCTGAGAGAGGCGGGGCAAGAGCTTGGCAAAATTCCTATAATGACATCACGAGAGAAATAGCCAAGGATCAGCAAGTACCGCTTGTCGACAACTGGAAAGCGTTCATCCGAGAAGCTGGTGAAGATAGTGACAATGCGTTGATTCAATCAGGTTTAATCGACCCTTCTGGCAATCATATGACGCCAAAAGGGGCAAGAATCATTTATAACGAAATCAAAGAGCGTGATGTCATCAAACATTTTTAAATGATGGCCATCTGCCTAAACAAGATCATCCATTTAGCATAGTCTAACAGTATATCTTCCTAGAAGGAGGTAACTGATATGTGGGGATGCCCTTATCCTTACCCTGCGTGTTCGCCTTATCCAGCTCAAGGAGCAGGAATCGGTTACGCTTTTCTTGTTGTATTCCTTGTGGTTATTTTGGTCGTAGGTGGAGGGTTATGGTTTTGGAATGAACAGCCTTGCAAATAAGACACCTCTTCTTTACTTGAGAAGGGGTGTTTTTTACGGAAAATAGTAGTAAGCCTATAGCGCAAGTGATATAATATCAGTCACCTGAGTTTAAAAAGAGAATGCTCGGGAGGCATGGTTCCTGTGATATGGAATTAAGAGGAAACAGAGAGCATATGCCCGAGCGAACGTCTTTTCATTTCTGTCTCAATTAATTCAATGAAGTCGCGATTTAAGTTCATTTCATTTGCTTTATAATACGATTCTATAAGTAAATCATCTGACAGCTTTTTCATACTAGAAACCCATATGATGGGAAAAACACCTCCCCTGAAAAAGTTGGCATAAAACTTGAGGAAAAGACATATCATCATAGGTTGATCGAATGTCTCTGAAGTACCTTTAATCTACCATGAATGGGAAACAAGAACAATCGTTCTGTTATCCACATGGTGAAGTGGATAACTTGTGGGTAGAGTGTTTATAATTGAATGAAAGCGTGATGAAATATAGGTGGATAATGTGTGTAAAATTATCCACAACTGTTGAAGGTCCTCGTCATATGTCGAAAACTTTTTCATTGTATTCGATAGACAGACAAATTGTGATTTGATTCGACACTATCGCTGAAAAACCAATGGAAGAAAGGGTGCAAATTGTGCTAAAGAAGTATTTCTTACCGGATGAATTTGTGAAAAGCATTTTCCACATTTCACCGCAAAAACTAAAAGAACGAAATGTAAAAGGAATTATTACCGATTTAGATAACACACTAGTAGAATGGGATCGTCCAAGTGCGACGCCCCGCTTAATTGAATGGTTTCAAGAAATGAAGGATCACGGGATACAAGTGACGATTGTATCGAACAATAATGAAAAAAGGGTCAAGCTTTTTTCTGAACCAGTTCATATTCCGTTTATTTATAAAGCGAAAAAGCCGATGGGAAGAGCTTTTAATAAGGCCGTCGCTGATATGCAATTGAAAAAAGAAGATGTGGTGGTCATTGGGGATCAGCTCATGACCGATGTTCTAGGCGGGAATCGTCACGGCTTCCATACGATTTTGGTCGTCCCTGTTGCTGCCTCAGACGGATTTATCACAAAGTTTAACAGGCAGATTGAACGCAGAATTTTAGGAGCCTTAAAGCGTAAGGGCCACATTCAGTGGGAGGAAGAGTAATAATGGAAAAGGTTGTTTGTATTGGCTGCGGTGTAGCCATTCAGACGGAAGATAAAGATCAATTAGGATATGCGCCGGCAGCATCTCTATTGAAAGAAGATGTGATCTGTCAGCGCTGTTTTAGGTTAAAGAACTACAATGAAATACAAGATGTTTCTTTAACAGAAGACGACTTTTTAAATATATTGCACAGTATCGGAGAGACAGATTCTCTGATTGTCAAGGTCGTTGATATTTTTGACTTTAACGGAAGCTGGATTAATGGGCTGAGTCGTATTGTCGGTGGTAACCCGATTTTACTCGTCGGCAACAAAGTAGATATTTTACCGAAATCCGTGAAAAAAGATCGTTTAATTCATTGGATGAAACGGGAAGCGAAAGAAAACGGATTGAACCCGATCGATGTTTTCTTAATCAGTGCAAGCAGAGGTCAGGGCGTACCTGAGGTGATGGAAGCGATCGATCATTACCGCGAAGGAAGAAATGTCTATGTCGTCGGCTGTACGAATGTTGGGAAATCCACATTTATCAATCGAATCATCAAAGAAGTATCTGGTGAAGAGAACGTGATCACCACATCCCAATATCCAGGTACAACACTTGATGCCATTGAGATCCCGCTTGATGACGGATCTGCTCTATTTGATACGCCGGGCATTATCAACCGTCATCAAATGGCGCACTATGTCAGCAAAAATGACTTGAAGATCTTAACGCCGAAAAAAGAATTGAAACCGAGAACGTTCCAATTAAATGAAGCTCAAACGCTTTATTTTGGCGGGCTTGCTCGATTTGATTATGTAAAAGGCGGCAGAACGTCATTTGTCTGCTATATGCCAAATGAGCTGAACATACACAGAACAAAGTTAGAGAACGCAGATGATTTATATGAAAAACATGCCGGTGAACTGCTATCACCGCCATCAAAAGAGGGGATGGAAGATTTTCCTCCACTCGTTCCACATACCTTTACCATTGATCAGCCGAAAATGGATATCGTCTTCTCAGGCTTAGGGTGGATTACGGCAAATGATGCAGGTAAGCAAATCAAAGTCTATGCGCCAAAAGGCGTGCATGTGTTTATGAGACGTTCGTTAATTTAAATGTTCAGAGGGGGAGAGACCTTGAAACCTTTATACGGAGTAATCGGTAACCCTGTTGGCCATTCAATGTCTCCGGATATTCATAATGCAGCATTAAAGGATGCTGGAATTGATGGACATTATCATGGCTTTCAAGTAGAAAATGATGACCTGAAAGATGCCATTAGCGGTATGAAAGCCTTAGGAATCAGCGGCTTTAACGTCACTGTTCCGCACAAGGTAGACATCATGCAGTACCTGGACAAAATTGATGTGACAGCTGAACGCCTGCGTGCAGTCAATACGGTGCGGCTCGAAGGAGGTCAGCTCGTCGGGTACAACACAGATGGGGAGGGCTTTCTTCATTCATTGCTTGAAGCCTTGGATCAGCCTTTATCAGAGCTGTCATTTCTAATGATTGGTGCTGGCGGAGCGGCAAATGCGATTTATACGACAATCGCTGACTATGCACCGAAAAGCTTTGATATCACCAATCGTACCATTGAAAAAGCTGAGGCTTTAATTGAAAGTGCAGATGGGAACTTCACTTCTAGTGCCATTACATTAAAGACGGCGGAAGAGCAGCTTGGGGAATATGATGTCATCATCCATACAACCTCAATTGGTATGCACCCGAATGTTGAAGAAACCCCGATTTCTTTAGTAAACGCAAAAAAAACAGCGGTTGTTTGTGATATTGTGTATAATCCAATAGAAACAAAACTGCTCAGAGAAGCAGCTGGGTTAGGTTTGAAAACAGTAGATGGTGTCGGCATGTTTGTTGGACAAGCAGCTAGAGCCTTTGAACTGTGGACAGGCATCACGCCTGACGCAAGAAAAATGAAGTCAATTGTGATACAGAAATTAGGAGGAACACCATGTTAAAAGGGAAACAAAAACGTTTTTTACGTGCAAAAGCACATCATTTATCACCTATTTTTCAAGTAGGAAAAGGCGGGGTAAATGACAATATGATCAAGCAAATTTCCGAGGCGCTTGAAGTAAGAGAATTGTTAAAGGTCAGCATATTACAAAACTGCGACGAGGACAAAACGGAAGTTGCGAAAGCACTTGTCAAAGGTGCAAAAGCTGAACTTGTTCAAACGATCGGAAATGTGATTGTCCTTTATAAAGAATCAAAGGAAAATAAACAAATTAAGCTGCCGTAAAGGTGGATGTGATATGAAAAAAATAGGGTTGTTTGGCGGTACGTTTGATCCTCCTCATAATGGGCATTTGCTGATGGCAAATGAAGTGCGTTTTCAAGTAGGGCTTGATGAAATTTGGTTTATCCCAAATCACAAGCCTCCTCATAAAACAGACCGGAAGCGAGCAGATAGTCGTCACCGGGTGAAAATGGTGGATGCGGCGATCCAGTCAAATCCACATTTTCGATTGGAGCTCATTGAAATGGAGCGAGAGGGTCCATCTTATACAGTAGATACGGTGGAGCTTTTAAAGAAGCGTCATCCTGAAGATGAGTTCTTTTTTATGATTGGAGCGGACATGGTCGAGTATTTGCCAAAATGGCATCGGATAGATGATTTGCTTCAGATGATTACTTTTATTGGGATGAAAAGACCGGGTTATACCCGAAATACAACATATCCTCTTTTATTTGCAGATGTTCCAGCTTTTGATGTATCATCGACATTGATTAGGCAGCGAATCATGCAGGAAAAACCTGTCGATTATTTGATACCGAAAGCTGTTGAGCGTTATATAAAGGAGCATCACTTATATGAATCGTGAAGAAGCATTAAGCTGTGTCAAAGAGCAGTTAACAGAGCATAGATATACACATACACTCGGGGTTATGGAGACAGCTATTTCTTTAGCGGAACGGTTCGGTGCAGATGTGAAAAAAGCAGAGATCGCCGCTATTTTTCATGATTATGCGAAATTTAGACCAAAGGATGAAATGAAGGGGATTATCCAGCAGGAACAGATGAACCCTCTATTGCTGGAATATTCGCCCGAGCTTTGGCATGCCCCGGTTGGTGCCTATTTGGTTAAAAAGGAAGCAGCTATTAACGACCAAGATATTTTAACGGCCATTGAATTTCATACATCAGGCAGACCAAACATGACATTACTTGAAAAGGTCATTTATGTCGCTGATTATATCGAACCAGGACGTCATTTCCCTGGTGTTGAAGAAGTAAGAGAGTTAGCAGAGCAAGATTTAGATAGCGCACTGATTCAGTCACTAAAAAACACGATCAGCTTTTTATTGAAAAAGAACCAGCCAGTCTATCCAGATACGCTTGCGACTTACAACTCACTTGTGCATAAGAACAATTAAGGAGGAATTTGGATGGATTCATCATCAATTTTAAACGTCGCGGCAGGAGCATGCGATGATAAACGGGCTGAGGATATTATTGCCCTTAATATGCAAGGAATCTCACTTGTTGCCGATTATTTTCTCATTTGTCACGGGAACTCTGATAAACAAGTGCAGGCCATTGCAAGAGAAGTAAAACATCTTGCAGAGGAAAGCGGAATCGAAGTGAAGAAGATGGAGGGCTTTGATGAAGCAAGATGGGTATTGATTGATCTTGGTGATGTCATTGCTCATGTGTTCCACAAAGAAGAAAGAGGATACTACAACCTAGAGAAGCTATGGGGAGATGCGCCGAGAGAAACGCTTTCACTTGGCATTAACTCATGATTTATCAAGGGTTTGCAGGTGTGTATGACGAGCTCATGACACATGCACCTTATGATGAATGGGTTCAGTGGATCCAGCAGAATATCAAACCGAATGCTGCCATTATTGATGTTGGCTGTGGAACTGGAGAGATTTCTCTTCGGTTAGCTGAAAAGGGTCACGCAGTCACAGGAATTGACCTCAGTGAAGAAATGCTGGTTTTCGCGCAGCAAAAAGCACAGGCGAAAAAGCAGTCCATTCAATTTTTACATCAAGATATGAGAGAGCTGACGGGTTTTGAGCAAGTCTTTCAAGCGGCGGTTATATGCTGTGATTCCTTGAATTACTTAAAAAACGAAAATGACGTCAAAAAAACCTTTAAAAACATGTTTCAGCTTTTAGAGGCAGATGGGGTTTTACTCTTTGATGTTCATACTCCTTATAAAATGGAAGAGGTATTCCCAGGTTCAACTTATGCCGATCAAGATGAAGAGATCAGCTATATTTGGCAGAGTGATAAAGGGGATGACATGTATTCGGTCATTCACGATTTAAGCTTTTTTGTAAAGGACGGAGACGTGTATCAGCGTTATGATGAGACACATGAACAGCGTACATTTCCATTTGAGACCTATGCGGCGTTCCTTGAGTCCGCTGGCTTTGAACAAATAGAAGTGACCGCTGATTTTACAAATGAAGCGCCCAGGGAATTCGCCGAAAGATATTTCATTTCAGCTAAGAAGCCAAAAACCATCGTTTAATGGAACGATGGTTTTTTAAAACCCTTTTTTCGCTTGTTGCAGAGTTGATTAATTTCTGCGATCATCAGTAAACACACTTGGCGGATATTGATGCGCAACCGCTTCAAGATCTTCATCGAATTTTTCATGGGTGTTTTGAAAAAGGCGGTGGAACATATCTTGAACACCTGCTTCAAGTGCTTTAATCCCTTCACCCGTAACGCCGCCTTTTACACACACTTTGTCTTGTAGTGTCGGAAGGGTATAGACTCTTTTTTCAATCAAACGGCCAAGCCCTACAAGCATATCTTCTGATAAGGTGGTGGCTTCTTCTTTAGAAATATCTGTTTCTTCAACGGCTGCTTCAATCATTTTCTGAACGAGGAAGCTGATAAAGGCAGGACCGCAGCTGACGATATCTGACGCCGCTCTTGTAATCGAATGATGAATTTCAATAGGTGTTGAAATGCAGGAAGCTAATTGTCTTAACGCTGTTTTCGTCGCGACATTACATGACGATCCAAATGTTAAAAGTGACGCACCTGATAAAGCGCGGTTCGTAATGCTTGGAATCAGCCTGGCTGTTTGACAAGGAACGATATCCTGAAGCTGTTCAGGATGAACCGGACTTGTAATAATGACAATGGTTTGGTGCTCTTTTAAAAGAGGGCTCAGCTCTTTTAAAAGAGGATAAATATCAAGCGGCTTGACACAAACAAAGATGAAATCTTTATCCATGACAGCTCCTGTAAGCTGTTTTGTTACTTCAAGCTCTGGGTGGTTCTTTTTTATATTGAACGCTTTTTCTATGGTCCGGTTTGTAATGGTGATGGATGAGGGATTGACTGCCTTTGATTCAATAAATGCCTCAGTAAGTATGGTACCCATGTTTCCTGTACCGATTATCCCGATATTCAAACGTTCTCCCTCCTTAGGCGCATAGGATCTGTTATCTTCTAAACAGTATGTTGAGCAATAGAAAAATATGATTGAAAGAAGCGTGAGCACGTGAAGCGACTCATTCCATTGAAAAAATACAGTCTTTATATCGGAGCTGGGCTCATGGGCGCGATCATCATCACTTTCTTCCTTTTGGCAGGAAATAAGGGGAGCACTAGAGAGCCAAGTGTATTGAAGGGCGATCAAGACAAACAAGTCACATTAGAAAACAAACAAGAAAAGACCGATAATGAATCATCCTCCATTTTTGTGGAGATCAAAGGGGCTGTAAAAAAGCCAGGTGTTTATACGTTTCAATCTGATGCACGGGTAGAAGAAGCCATTCGAAGAGCAGGAGGTTTTACTAGTAAAGCAGACACGATTGAAATTAATCAAGCAGCAAAATTAGAAGACAGTATGATGATTTATGTCCGGAAGCAGGGAGAAGCAGAGAGAGAGGCACAAACAGCAGGTGCAGACGCTCCATCGGGTAATGAAAAGAGTCAAGGTGTCAATGTGAATCAGGCTGATGCAGCGGAATTGCTAACCATTAATGGAATAGGGCCAGCTAAAGCAGAAGCTATCATTACGTACAGAGAGGAGCACGGAGAATTTCAACAAATTGAAGATTTGCGGAACATTTCAGGTTTTGGGGAGAAGACCATTGAACGGCTGAAAAATGAATTGACCGTTAAGTAGAATTGACGGTATAGAAGGAAGGCATGTACACTTAATACCAACCATCATTCTGGAGGGATCAGCTCGTGGAAAGAATTTCATGGAATCAATATTTTATGGCGCAAAGCCATTTGCTTGCTCTGCGAAGCACCTGTGAGCGGTTAGCTGTTGGGGCGACCATCGTCAGAGACAAGCGTATCATTGCAGGGGGATATAATGGCTCAATTGCTGGTGATGTCCATTGTGCAGATGTGGGATGCTATGTCATTGATCATCACTGCGTTCGCACCATCCATGCGGAAATGAACGCTATTTTACAATGTGCCAAATTTGGTGCACCTACAGCCGATGCTGAAATATATGTCACACATTTTCCTTGTTTGCAGTGCTGTAAAGCCATTATTCAAGCAGGTATTCGAACCGTTTACTATGCAAAGGATTATAAAAATCACCCATATGCCATTGATTTATTTGAGCAGGCAGGTGTTCAAACGGAACAAGTTGAACTCGATGAAATGATCATCGACTTAAAAAATCAAGAAAAATTAGCCTTTGTTGCAGATCTAATTGGCAAACTAAGTGAATCAGGACTTAGTGAATCAGAAATTCGCAATATGCATGAGAAGGCGAATCAATTATTTACTTCCTATGTTTAATTATTTGCCGTTTGGGGCAATTTCAGCAGCTGTTGGAATTGCTCTGGCTGCATATCATCTTCATATGTACTTCCTTCTCTTTCTTCTCATCATCTTCCTTCTCAGCCTACTGAAAAAAATCCCCAAACTCTTTCTCATGATCAGCCTATGTGGAGCCGTCTATACTCTTATTTTTATGGTTCATGAGTTTTTTGAAACGGAGCAACCTGTTCAAGAAAAATTCTTTTCCGGCTCTGTTGTGATTGAAACGATTCCGAAAATAGATGGCAATCGTTTTTCGGCAACTGTGTCAACAGAAGATGACCGGCTAGCCGCTTTCTATACCATTCAAACAGAGCGTGAAAAAGAGACGTTAAAAGACGTAGAGCCAGGTATGAGCTGTCATATGACAGGTGATGTTCGACCGCCTAAACACGCAACCATTCCTAACGGGTTTCAATACGATCAATTTCTACAATCAAAAGGTATTCGCGCTATTTTCTTACCGCAGTCAATCAAAGGCTGTACAACAAATGATCGTCCTTCCTATTATCTTCAAAAGATGAGGCAAAAGGGCTTAAAATTCTTAGAAGATCATGTGCCTAAAAACTCTGTAGGTATTGTACAGGCTCTTATTTTTGGAGACCGTGATTTGATTGATCCTGACACGCTAAGAGACTATCAAATGCTCGGTGTTATTCATCTGTTAGCGATCTCAGGACTGCATGTGCAAACGCTTCTTGCCTGTTTATTTTGGTGTCTGCTTCGTGCCGGTGTGACAAGAGAGACAGCGCGTCTTCTTCTATTATGCTTTCTTCCTGTTTATGCTTGTTTGACAGGTGCTGCACCATCAGTTTTAAGAGCTTGCCTTATGGCAGGAATCTATTTAGTGATGACAAGCCTGCCAAAAGAAATGAAACAGCCTTCTGCTGTCGTATTAAGCGCAACGTTTTTATTCTTATTAGCGATTCATCCTCTATATCTATTCGAGATCGGATTTCAGCTTTCATTCGTGGTTACGTTTTTTATTTTGTTATCGACCAGAATCTTATCGCAAGCGAAAAGCGCCGTGATGCAGTTGTTCCTTGTCTCATTTGTTGCACAGCTTGCCTCGCTTCCTGTTCTTTTATATCATTTTCAGCAATTTTCTTTGCTGAGCATCCCATTGAATATGATATTTGTCCCTTTTTATACAACAGTTGTCCTGCCTCTATCCTTACTCTTTTTTCTTTTGTCTATCATTTATCTTCCGCTTGGAAAAGTGTTGTTCCAGTTGCTTGATTCGGTCATCCAGCTAAGTCATCAGTTGTCAGCACATATGGCAGTTTTTGATGGGTTCAACCTGATTTTTATGAAATCGACTTGGTGGCATATTCTGCTTGAAGTGAGCGCCATTGTTTTTTTGCTGTTTGTGATGGAGTGCAAAATGTCCGTGAAATCCTATGCCGTGCCGATTATATTACTCATCGGTGTCTTGAGTGCACACTATTTCAACCCGAATTTTCTCCAAAAAGGGGAGGTCACGATGCTGGATGTCGGACAAGGGGATAGTTTGTTTATTCAGCTCCCTTACCGAAAGGGACATCTACTTGTGGACACAGGTGGCAGACCTTCTTTTGATGATGAACCATGGAAAAAAAGACGTAAAGTGTCTACGATCGGTGAACAAACACTAATCCCGTTTTTGCATTCTAAAGGTATAGCAAAACTTGATGTGCTGATTCTCACGCATGCAGATCAAGACCACATGGGAGAAGCAGTTCGTTTAATCAAACGAAATAAAGTAAAGCGGCTAGCCATACCAAAAGGTTTTGCCCGAAGTCCAGAAGATGCAAAGCTGCTAAAAGAAGCAGCTGAAAAAGGGATTATGATTGATGAATTAGAAAGAGGAGATCAGCTCCAAGTTGGAGAGCACATATTTGAGGTTCTTCACCCTTCGCAAGACCGGGTGACAAGTAAGAACAATGATTCACTTGTTCTAACTTTTAATCTTGGCGGGAAACGGTTTCTGTTCACTGGAGATCTTGAACATGAAGGGGAACGAGATATTATAGAAGCCTATCCTCACCTGCAAGCAGATGTCTTAAAGGTTGGGCATCATGGGAGCAAAGGGTCAACAAGTGATGAGTGGCTTCGGCATCTGGAGCCGTCGCACGCACTCATTTCGGCTGGTGAACGCAATCGTTATCAGCATCCTCATCAGGAAGTCTTGAAAAAACTAAAGGATCATCAAACGAAGGTGTACCGCACAGATCAAGACGGAAGTGTGACCTATGGATTTCTTGAGAAGGAAGGAACGTTTTACACGCATCCTCCATATGATATCTTACAAAAACAATAAAAAAACTGCCAAAACGGCAGTCATGTAGCAATCATGAAGTTAAGATCCAACGAGGTGTATAATGGTTGCCAAAATAAACATTGAGGCGAAAAATCCGAATGTGACGATAAAACCAACGGCTGAGTCGGTCACATCATTCCGCTTGCTTTGAACATTTTTTTCAAATTCATTCATTTTCATCCCTCCTGGCTAATTTTAGTATACTTGAACTCATTTGGAATTGCTAGAAGGTAAAGTAACCGTTTTCCATTTTCATGATCATTTTATGAATATCGTCTGAAGCAAGCTGACCCGGGAGCTTGCACCAGACGTTTACTATAAATGAGGAGGCGGTACTTTCAGCTTCCTCTTTACTAATGTCTTCGCACACTTTAGGATAGAGGAGGAAGTGAAAGAGAGGGATTCAATTTATGGTCTTTGAGGTTTGGAACAATTTAAAAAGAGGGGATATCCATCCCGTTTATTGCTTATATGGAAAAGAAACGTATTTACTGCAAGAAACAGCAGCTAAATTAAGACAAGCTGTAGTAGACGAAGAGACAAAGGATTTTAATTTCTCCGTCTTTGATATGGAAGAGGTGCCGCTTGAACAGGCTGTGACAGATGCAGAAACCTTTCCGTTCATGGGAGAAAGACGTCTCGTTGTGATCAAGAACCCTTATTTTCTTACAGCGGAAAAGAAAAAAGAGAAGATTGAGCATGAGCTTTCTCTGTTAGAAGCTTATTTAGAAAAGCCGGCGCCTTATACCATTCTCGTCTTATTGGCACCATATGAAAAGCTGGATGAACGGAAGAAAATCACCAAATTGCTAAAAAAGAAAGCGGCTATGGTTGAGGCAAAAGAGTTAAACCCAAAAGAAACAACGGATTTCACCATTACGCTGGTGAAAACAGAAGGAAAGGCGATGACATCTGAAGCGGCTGAGCAGCTTGTGATGCTGTGCGGCGGAAGCCTATCCTCATTGTTTCAAGAGGTCAGGAAGCTGAGTACATATATTGGAGAGCGAGAAGAAATTGAATTAGCGGATGTCAATCAGCTCGTTGCAAGAAGCTTAGAGCAGAATATTTTCGAATTAATTAACCAAATTGTCAACAGACGCCGCTCTCAGGCCATGCAGATGTTTTATGATTTGCTGAAACAAAATGAGGAACCCATTAAAATATTAGCACTTATATCCACTCAATTTCGTTTGATTTTACAGACGAAGTATTTCGCTCAGCAAGGATATGGGCAAAAACAAATTGCTTCAAATCTAAAAGTCCACCCATTCCGCGTGAAACTTGCTATGGATCAGGCAAGGCTGTTTTCAGAAGAAGAGCTGAAGCAAATTGTCAAAGAGCTATCAACGATCGATTATGAAATGAAAACCGGTAAAAAGGACAAGCAGCTATTGCTAGAATTGTTTCTGCTTCGCCTATTAGGCGCTTGAACATAAAAAAACGACCTTCTAAAAAGAGGGTCGTTTTTGTTTAGATGTATAATTGTCAGTCTGTCCTAATGGCTGAGCCGGTCAGGACGGACGTACAGTTAAACAGTTGCCTCATTACTGAGGCGTTGCAAGCATTATGCAGAAAGTCCGTTTACTTGTTTAGCAAGTCTTGACTTGTAACGCGCAGCTGCGTTTTTGTGTACAAGACCAGTTTTAACGGCTTTGTCAATGCGTTTTGCAGCAGAAGAAAGAGCAGCTTTTGCTTGCTCAGCATCGTTGTTAGCTACAGAAACTTCAACTTGTTTAATCGCAGTACGCATCGCAGACTTGATTGTCACGTTGTGTGCACGGCGTTCGTTATTCGTTTTTGTACGTTTGATCGCTGATTTAATATTTGGCATGTGTTTCACCTCCTAAGATACAACCTAAACACAATTGTCTTAAGGTTAAATCTTCACAATAGAACAAGTTGTATTCTATCAAACACACCTTTAGAATGCAATATAAATGTAAAGTATTTTTCATTGATGAAGCGCTCGAATGTTTCTTTCAAGAGATGGAAAGACTACTGTTAATTACTTGGTGGAAGGAGTCTTTTTATGGAGAAACAGAAACTTGATTTAAGTGCTTATCAAATTCGGACAGACTTGGCTGTTGAAACAAAAGAGATACTAGAACAAGAGAACGATCCGAATGTTGTCAAAAAGGATGGAATTCAAGGGATTGTCGAAAAGGAAAAAGAGGAGCATGGCATCCGTATACGCACGGTGGAGATTACGAAAGAAGGGGAGGCGCTGACCAGCAAAAAGGCAGGAACATACTTGACACTTGAGGCGCAGGGCATTCGGGAGAAAGATTCTGAGATGCAGGAAAAAGTTGTCGAAGTCTTTGCCCATCATTTTGCTCAGTTTTTAAAAGATCGAGGCATTCAGACTGATGCGAGCTGTCTTGTAGTAGGACTAGGAAACTGGAATGTCACGCCAGATGCGCTAGGTCCGCTCACGGTTGAAAGTCTGCTTGTGACCCGGCATCTTTTTGAATTACAGCCGGAAAATGTACAGGAAGGCTACCGCCCAGTGTCCTCTTTATCACCGGGAGTGATGGGACTGACTGGTATTGAAACAAGCGACATTATACAAGGCGTGATCGAGAGGTCCAAACCCGATTTTGTCATTGCAATCGATGCCCTTGCTGCTCGTGCAGTGGAACGGGTGAATACGACGATTCAAATCTCTGATACAGGTATCCATCCCGGTTCAGGTGTAGGGAATAAGCGAAAAGAATTAAGCAAAGAAACGTTGGGAATTCCAGTGATTGCGATTGGCGTTCCGACAGTGGTAGATGCAGTCACCATTGCAAGTGACACAATTGATTATGTCTTAAAGCATTTTGGTAGAGAACTGAAAGATGACAGGCCGTCCCGCTCTCTTGTGCCGGCTGGTTTGACGTTTGGGAAGAAAAAAGTTCTAAACGAAGAAGACTTACCAGATGAAGAAACGCGTCAATCATTCTTAGGTATCGTAGGAACTCTTCCAGAAGAAGAGAAACGGCAGCTGATCCATGAAGTGCTTGCACCGCTAGGGCAAAATCTCATGGTCACGCCTAAGGAAGTGGATACATTCATTGATGATATGGCAAACGTGCTCGCCAATGGATTAAACACAGCGCTTCATCAAAAAATCTCTCAAGATAACATGGGTTCTTATAATCATTAATCGGTTCTACTTTCTCTAGCTCGCTCATAGTGTAATTACTAGAAAGCGTGCTGGAGGGAGTAAATCATGAAAAAAAGACCCCGCCGTCCTCGACAGTTGGTCGTTGCGATTAATGGAACAAAAGTAGTCAAAAGCATTTTCTTATTTATAGCCTCGCTTGTTGTAGTGTTTGTGATGTCAGGGGCGTTGACATCTTTAAAACCTGAGCTGAGGCCACAAGCCTCGCTATATGGTGTAGCAGATGAGCTTTCCGGGGCGTTTTTCGCCACATTAATGGGCATGGAAAACCAATATTTCGCCTCAGCCGTCCCGAAAGATCAAAAAGGGTTTCATTTCTCTGGACTGTCACTCAAGCTTGCGACCAGTATCAATTTAGAAGACCCGCGTAGTTTTCTAGGTAGAGAACTTCCAGGCTTTGAACATTTTGATACAAAAATCATCTTAGCAGGTGAAGGAACAGACTATACCAACATGCCAATGGAATCGCCGCCGCCAAGTGAAGTCATTCAAGATGAAAAAGAAGCAAATTTAGCAGAGCTGGACAAGCTCGACAAAGATGTGCCGAAAAAGCCTGCGAAAGAGCCGGACCGGTCGACAGGAAAACGAAAAGCTGTGTACATTTACCATACACATAATACGGAATCATATTTACCATTTTTAAAAGGAGAAACGAATCCAAACAATGCACGGCACTCAAAAGTGAATGTCACCCTTGTCGGTGACATGTTCGGAAAGGCGCTTAATCAGCAAGGAATCGGGAATACGGTCGACAAAACAGAAGTTGAAAAACGGCTTCTGCAAAAAGGACTAAAGTATCCCCAGTCTTATAATGAATCAAGACTGGTCGTAAAAGAAGCCTTAGCGAAAAATGATGATCTAGAATATTTAATCGATATCCACCGTGACTCGAGAAGAAAGAAAGACACTACTGCCGAGATCAAAGGGAAAAAATATGCGAGAATTGCGTTTGTTGTTGGGAAGAAGAATCAAAGCTATGAGAAAAACCTCAAGCTTGCGACGGAGTTCCACCATTTGATGGAGAAAAAATATAAAGGACTCAGTGTCGGTGTGTTTGCCAAAGGCGAAATTGGTGATAATGGAATTTATAATCAAGATTTATCCGACAAAGCCCTTCTTTTAGAATTTGGCGGAGTGGATAATAATATGGAAGAATTGAAAAATGCATCCAATGCAGCAGCTGATGTCTTCAGCGACATTTTCTGGGATGCGGAAAAAGTAAACGGCAAAGCAAAGGATGAGAAAAAACGCTCTTGAGGTGGTGACGGTGCATGGGATCATTTATGGGAAAAACCATTATTTTAGGACTGGTCTTGCTATTTGGCGTCTTTTTAGGAATGCAACAGGCAAATAATGGCATGCTGCAAATGAAGGGTTACCATGACCCGCAATTAAAAGGCGCTTTCTCCATCCAAATGAACGACGAAGAAGAACGAGAAGCCTCTATCTTAGGAACGGCTGTTACAGAAAAGGATCTTGCCGAAAAACAAAAGCAGCTTGAGGAAATAGAGAGCTTTAATGCCTTCTCCAAAGCAGGAAAGGTGTTGTCTGATGGCATGACACATGCAGCTCGTTCTCTTTATGATTGGGTAAATGGGAAATAAATAAATCTACACCATATGACTAAAGCCGCTAATCAATGAGCGGCTTTTCTTGATTTCGATTGAATCTTTACAGCCCTATTGATATAATCTAACCTAGCGCAACCCGCGTTTTATAGTAGGAGTGATAGATTGTGACAGATAAAGAAAAACGATTAGAACGGCAATCAAGAATTCGAAATTTCTCCATTATCGCCCATATTGACCACGGGAAATCCACATTGGCCGACCGTATTTTAGAAAAAACAGCGGCGATTACGCAGCGAGAAATGAAAGAACAATTACTTGATTCCATGGACTTAGAGCGTGAACGCGGCATAACGATTAAATTAAACTCTGTCCAGCTGAAATATAAGGCGAAGGATGGAGAAGAATATATTATGCACCTGATTGATACACCAGGGCATGTCGACTTCACCTATGAGGTATCTCGAAGCCTTGCTGCCTGTGAAGGTGCGATTCTCGTAGTAGATGCAGCACAAGGAATTGAAGCACAGACACTTGCGAATGTTTATTTAGCTCTTGATAACAACTTAGAAATTCTTCCGATTATCAATAAAATCGATCTGCCAAGTGCAGAGCCTGAGCGTGTAAGAGGAGAAATTGAAGATGTCATCGGGTTGGATGCGTCTGAAGCTGTTCTCACCTCTGCTAAGGCTGGTATTGGGATCGAAGATATTTTAGAACAAATCGTCGAAAAGGTGCCAGCACCTGCTGGGGACCCAGAAGCACCGCTTCAAGCTCTTATATTTGATTCTCTCTACGATGCGTATCGCGGCGTTATTGCGTACATACGAATTGTGGAAGGAACGGTCAAACCAGGTCAGAAAATCAAAATGATGGCGACGGGCAAAGAATTTGAAGTCCTTGAAGTCGGCGTATTCACACCAAAAGCCATGCCGACAGATGAACTCACTGTTGGAGATGTTGGCTACTTAACAGCAGCAATTAAAAATGTCGGCGATACACGTGTGGGGGATACGATCACAAGTGCGGTGAACCCAGCGAAAGAAGCGCTGCCAGGATACAGAAAGCTGAACCCAATGGTTTACTGCGGTCTTTATCCGATTGATACAGCGAAATATAACGATTTACGTGAAGCACTAGAAAAGCTTGAATTAAATGATTCTTCACTTCAATATGAGGCAGAGACGTCCCAAGCACTTGGCTTCGGTTTCCGCTGCGGCTTTCTTGGAATGCTTCATATGGAAATCATCCAAGAACGGATTGAGCGTGAATTTAAAATCGATCTCATTACGACAGCACCAAGTGTTATTTACGATGTGTATATGACAGACGGAGAAAAAATCATCGTCGATAACCCGTCCAATCTGCCTGATCCGCAAAAGATTGAGAAAATTGAAGAACCATACGTGAAAGCAACAATGATGGTGCCGAATGACTATGTAGGCTCTGTCATGGAGCTTTGCCAAGGAAAGCGCGGACATTTCATTGATATGCAATACCTTGATGCAAACCGAGTGAGCATTGTGTACGAAATTCCTTTGGCGGAGATCGTGTATGAATTCTTTGATATGCTCAAGTCCAACACAAAAGGCTATGCGTCCTTTGACTATGAGCTGATTGGCTATCGTCCATCTACTCTAGTGAAAATGGACATCATGCTGAATGGTGAAAAAATCGATGCCCTTTCCTTTATTGTTCACCGCGATTACGCCTATGAACGAGGCAAGATCATCGTAGAAAAGCTGAAAGAACTCATTCCACGCCAGCATTTTGAAGTACCAGTTCAAGCGGCGATTGGACAAAAAATTGTGGCTCGTTCTACCATTAAAGCGATGCGTAAAAACGTACTTGCTAAATGTTATGGTGGAGACATTTCCCGGAAAAGAAAGCTTCTTGAGAAGCAAAAAGAAGGGAAAAAGCGCATGAAACAAGTGGGCTCTGTTGAAGTCCCGCAAGAAGCATTTATGGCTGTGCTGAAGATGGACGACAGCACACCGAAAAAATAACATCCTCCTCAAGGCAACCTGCTTTACAATGTCAGCCTTGGCGTTTATAGTCGAAAACAAACAAAGGTGCCGCAGCGATAAACTGCGGCTCTTTACCTGTAAAGAAGGTGTCATCAAATGAAAGCAGCATACATTCACATTCCATTTTGTGAGCACATTTGCCACTATTGTGATTTCAATAAATTTTTCATTAAAACGCAGCCAGTCGATGAATACTTAGCGGCTCTTGAAAAAGAGATGCAGCACACGATCGAGCAAAAGGGTGAGCAAGAACTCAAGACGATCTTTATTGGCGGGGGAACTCCGACATCATTGACCGTTAGCCAGCTAGACCAGCTTATGAACAGCATTCACCGTGTGTTAAAGCCGGCAAAAAACCTGGTTGAATTTGCAGTTGAAGCGAATCCGGATGAATTATCACTCGAGAAGCTGCATGTGTTAAAAGAAGCCGGTGTCAATCGGCTAAGCTTTGGCGTCCAAACCTTTGAAGATGATTTGCTCAAAAAAATCGGACGAGTTCATCAAAAGAAAGATGTTCTCACGTCCTTTGAGAGAGCTAGAGCGGTTGGATTTGACAACATTAGCCTTGACCTCATGTTTGGCTTGCCGCATCAAGAAAAGCATCATGTTATGAATTCACTTGAGACAGCTTTCTCTTTAGGAGCAGAGCATTATTCTGTCTACTCACTGATTGTGGAGCCGAAAACGGTGTTTTACAACTTAATGCAAAAAGGAAAACTGCATTTACCGCCGCAAGAACGTGAGGCTGAAATGTATGAACTTGTGATGGATGAAATGGAGCGCCATGGATTACATCAATACGAAATCAGCAATTACGCCAAACCTGGCTTTGAAAGCCAGCATAACCTGACCTATTGGAGCAATGAAGATTACTTCGGTTTCGGTGCAGGGGCACACGGGTATGTAGATGGCATCCGAAATGTGAACGCAGGACCAGTGAAGCATTACTTGGAACTGATTGAGCAAACTGGGTTCCCGTATAAAGAAACTCATCAAGTCACAAAAGCAGAGCAGATAGAAGAAGAAATGTTTCTAGGCCTTCGAAAAATCGAAGGGGTGAAAAGTGCCGACTTCCAAGCCAAATATGGTGCTTCACCAGAAGCTCTTTTTCCCTCAGTTCTTGAAGAATTAGAAGAAAAAGGTCTCATTGTAAAAGATGACATTGGAATTCGTTTGACAAGAAAAGGGAAATTGTTAGGAAATGAAGTATTTCAAGCGTTTCTCGGTGAGTTATAATTGACATTTTAATTTGAGTTTGGTAATTTTGTTTATACAATTAGCACTCGTTGAAAGAGAGTGCTAACAGGGGTGATGATGATGTTAACAAATCGTCAGCTTTTGATTCTGCAAGTCATCATTAATGACTTTATTCGTTCGGCGCAGCCAGTTGGATCAAGGACTCTTTCTAAAAAAGAGGACATCACATTCAGCTCTGCGACGATTAGAAACGAAATGGCTGATTTGGAGGAACTTGGTTTTATCGAAAAGACCCATTCTTCATCAGGAAGAATTCCTTCAGAAAAAGGATATCGTTATTATGTAGATCATTTGCTCTCTCCGCGAAAACTGTCGTCTAAAGATCTTGTGCTTATCCAGTCGGCTTTTCAGGAGAAAATTTTTGAGCTGGAAAAAACAGTTCAAAAATCGGCGGAAATTTTATCAGATCTCACAAACTATACATCGATCGTGCTTGGTCCAAAGCTGAGTGAAAATCGATTAAAGCAAATTCAGCTTGTCCCCGTTCAGCCAAATAAAGCCGTAGCAATCATGATTACAGACAGCGGACATGTTGAAAACAAAACCATTACCTTCTCTGAGCATCTCGATGTCTCCGATATTGAGAAGCTGATGAATATTTTGAATAGCCGCTTAGCTGGCGTTCCAATGGACCAGTTGAAGGACAGGATGTATAAAGAAGTAGTCATGCTTCTGCGCACACATTTAAAAGATTATGATCACATTTTAGATGCGCTTGGCAACACATTTACATCGACACAAAATGAATCAAAACTTTTCTTTGGCGGGAAGATTAATATGTTGAATCAGCCTGAATTTCATGACATCGACCGCATTCGCTCACTCATGATGCTGATTGAGCAAAAGAATGATGTCATGCAGCTGTTTCATCCAAATCAGCAAGGTATCACCATTAAAATCGGTTCAGAAAACAATTTGGAAGCAATGGAGAACTGTAGTTTGATCACAGCGACTTATTCGATTGATCAAAAATCACTTGGCTCCATTGCCGTCATCGGACCAACCCGCATGGATTACGGGCGAGTCGTTAGTCTTTTGCATCATGTATCAAAAGACTTGTCAAACGCACTTTCCAATTTGTATGATGAGTAGGGTGATAAAAAGATAGGGGCACTGCCCCTTCGTATTCTTGAATCTTTTGAGGGAGGTGAACACAATGTCAGAAGAAAAACAGACACCTGAGCAAGAAGCAGAGGTTGAAGCACAAGAAGAAGCAGTTCAAGCAGATACTGAGGAAGCAAAGCATGATGAACAGTCTGCCTTCCAAGAGAAAATCGATGAATTGCAGCAGCTTCTAGATGAAAAAGAAAACAAGATTCTGCGTGTTCAAGCAGATTTTGAAAACTATAAACGCCGTGCTCGAACTGAAGTGGAGACCGTGCAAAAATATCGTTCTCAACATGTTGTCAGCGATCTTCTCCCAGCTCTTGACAACTTTGAAAGAGCGCTTGGAATTGATCCAGACAATGAGCAGGCGAAAAGTTTGTTAGAAGGAATGCAAATGGTTTACCGCCAGCTGGTAGAAGCGTTGAAAAATGAAGGCGTTGAACCAATTGAAGCTGTCGGCAAAGAGTTCGATCCAAACCTTCATCAAGCCGTCATGCAAGTTGAAGATGAAAACTTTGATTCAAATATCGTAGTAGAAGAATTGCAAAAGGGCTATAAACTCAAAGACCGAGTTATTCGTCCATCAATGGTAAAAGTAAATCAATAACTACATAATGGGAGGTCATCGATTATGAGTAAAATCATTGGGATTGACTTAGGAACAACAAACTCATGTGTTGCAGTACTTGAAGGCGGAGAGCCAAAAGTCATTGCAAACGCTGAAGGAGCACGTACAACACCATCTGTTGTCGCTTTTAAAAATGGAGAGCGCCAAGTTGGTGAAGTAGCGAAACGCCAATCAATTACAAACCCGAACACAATCATGTCTGTTAAAAGACACATGGGTACAGACTATAAAGTAGAAGTTGAAGGCAAGAACTATACACCGCAGGAAATCTCTGCAATCATTCTTCAACACCTTAAATCTTACGCTGAAGGCTACCTTGGCGAAGAAGTAACAAAAGCTGTTATCACAGTTCCTGCTTACTTCAACGATGCAGAACGTCAAGCTACAAAAGATGCTGGTAAAATTGCTGGTCTTGAAGTAGAACGTATCATCAACGAACCAACAGCAGCTGCGCTTGCTTATGGTTTAGATAAAACAGATGAAGATCAAACGATCCTTGTATACGACCTTGGCGGCGGTACATTTGACGTATCAGTCCTTGAGCTTGGAGACGGCGTCTTTGAAGTACGCTCAACTGCTGGGGACAACCGTCTAGGTGGAGACGATTTTGACCAAGTGATCATTGATCACTTAGTAGCTGAATTCAAAAAAGAAAATGGCATTGACCTTTCAAAAGATAAAATGGCGCTTCAGCGTTTAAAAGATGCTGCTGAAAAAGCGAAAAAAGATCTTTCTGGTGTATCTTCTACACAAATCTCACTGCCGTTTATCACAGCTGGAGATGCAGGTCCTCTTCACCTTGAATTAACGCTAACACGTGCTAAATTCGAAGAGCTTTCTGCAGATCTTGTAGAGCGTACAATGACACCTGTACGTCAATCATTGAAAGATGCTGGTTTATCTGCTAGCGAGATTGATAAAGTCATCCTTGTTGGTGGATCAACTCGTATTCCTGCAGTACAAGAAGCAATCAAAAAAGAAACAGGCAAAGAGCCTCATAAAGGTGTAAACCCTGATGAAGTGGTTGCTCTTGGTGCGGCGATTCAAGGTGGAGTCATCACAGGAGATGTCAAAGACGTTGTTCTTCTTGATGTAACACCACTTTCTTTAGGAATTGAAACAATGGGCGGCGTATTCACAAAGCTGATTGAACGTAATACAACAATTCCAACAAGTAAATCTCAAGTATTCTCAACGGCTGCTGACAACCAAACAGCGGTAGACATCCATGTTCTGCAAGGTGAGCGCCCAATGGCAGCAGACAACAAAACATTAGGTCGTTTCCAATTGACTGACATTCCGCCAGCACCACGCGGCGTACCACAAATCGAAGTATCTTTTGATATCGATAAAAACGGTATTGTCAACGTACGTGCGAAAGATATGGGTACAGGCAAAGAGCAAAACATCACCATCAAATCTTCTTCAGGTCTTTCTGATGATGAGATCGAAAAAATGGTCAAAGAAGCAGAAGAAAATGCTGAAGCAGATGCGAAGAAAAAAGAAGAAATCGAAGTGCGCAATGAAGCAGATCAATTAGTGTTTACAACAGAAAAAACATTAAAAGATCTAGAAGGCAAAATCGATGAAGAGCAAGTGAAAAAAGCAAACGACGCGAAAGATGCACTAAAAGCTGCGATCGAAAAAGGCGAGTTTGAAGACATCAAAGCGAAAAAAGATGAGCTGCAAACAATCGTTCAAGAACTAACGACAAAGCTTTATGAAGAAGCTGCAAAACAAGCACAAGCTCAGCAAGAAGGCGCTGAAGGTGCTCAAAAAGCAGATGACAATGTAGTGGATGCAGAATACGAAGAAGTAAACGACGATCAAGAGAAAAAATAATCACCTTTACTTTTGAAAAAGACTGCTGAAACGTACTCGTCAGAAAGTCAAAGTCAGGATCTCTTGGCTTTGACTTTTTTTCTTTCCAACGATGAAAGCAATTGAAAAAGGTCAAATCAAAATGATACAATCGTACTTATGTGAGAAAATCGGGAGTGTGAAGAGATGAGTAAGCGTGATTACTATGAAGTGCTTGGCGTGAGTAAGAGCGCCTCAAAAGACGAGATCAAAAAGGCATACCGCAAGCTTTCAAAAAAGTATCACCCTGATATTAATAAAGAAGCTGGCTCAGATGAGAAATTCAAAGAAGTAAAAGAAGCCTATGAAACCCTTTCTGACGATCAAAAACGTTCGCAGTATGATCAGTTCGGTCATACCGATCCAAACCAAGGCTTTGGCGGCGGCGGTTTTGGCGGAGGAGGAGACTTTGGCGGCTTCGGCGGCTTTGATGACATCTTCTCTAGTATTTTTGGCGGTGGAGCCAGAAGAAGAGATCCAAATGCACCGCGTCAAGGAGCAGACTTGCAATATACAATGACGCTTTCATTTGAAGAAGCAGCATTTGGGAAAGAAGCAACGATTGAAATTCCTCGTGAGGAATCATGTGAAACGTGTCATGGATCAGGGGCAAAGTCTGGGACAGAAGCGAAGACTTGTTCACATTGCGGCGGCTCTGGTCAATTAAATGTTGAGCAGTCAACTCCGTTTGGTAAAGTGGTCAACCGCAGAGTATGTAACTACTGTAGCGGAACAGGAAAACAAATCGATCACAAATGTTCTACATGCGGCGGCTCTGGTAAAGTGCGTAAGCGTAAGAAAATCAATGTGACGATCCCAGCTGGTGTTGACGATGGTCAGCAGCTCAGAGTGTCTGGTCAAGGGGAGCCAGGTGTAAATGGAGGACCTCCAGGCGATCTATTTGTTGTGTTCCATGTGCGTTCGCATGAATTCTTCGAGCGAGACGGGGATGACATTTACTGCGAAATGCCGTTAACCTTCGCACAGGCTGCATTAGGTGACGAAATTGAAGTGCCGACATTACACGGTAAAGTGAAATTAAAAGTCCCTGCTGGCACGCAAACTGGCACGAAGTTTAGACTCAAAGGAAAAGGTGTGAAAAATGTACGCGGCTATGGCCAAGGCGATCAGCATATCGTTGTACGAGTCGTCACACCAACAAATTTAACGGACAATCAAAAAGATATCATTAGAAAATTTGCTGAAGTGAGCGGAAATAAACCGGACGAACAAGAGATGAGCTTCTTCGATAAGGTAAAACGCGCATTTAAAGGCGAGTAAGACGGATAAGGAGTTGGTAGTATTGAAGTGGTCAGAAATTAGCGTCCATACAACAAATGAAGCGGTGGAACCAATCACCAATATTTTGCATGAAGCAGGTGCGAGTGGTGTCGTGATTGAGGACCCGCTTGATTTAGTCAAGGAACGTGAAAATGTATACGGTGAGATCTACCAGCTCGATCCGAATGACTATCCTGAAGAAGGGGTCATCGTCAAAGCCTATCTTCCAATGAACAGCTTTTTAATGGAAACGGTAGATGAGATCAAAGAAGCCATCAACAATCTTCTTCTATACGATATTGACCTTGGACGAAATACGCTGTCCATTTGTGAAGTAAATGAAGAAGAATGGGCCACCGCATGGAAAAAATACTATCATCCTGTGAAAATCTCTGAAAAATTCACCATCGTTCCAACATGGGAAGAATATACTCCGGTTCATTCTGATGAACTGATTATTGAAATGGACCCAGGAATGGCATTTGGAACAGGGACACATCCAACAACCGTTCTTTGTATTCAGGCGCTTGAGCGCTATGTGAAGGAAAACGATACGGTGATTGATGTTGGAACAGGCTCTGGGATTTTAAGTGTGGCAGCAGCGATGGTTGGTGCAAAGGACATTCAAGCCTTTGATCTCGACACCGTTGCGGTTGAAAGTGCAAAGCAAAACATCGAGCTAAATGGTGTAAGCGAACAAGTGACGGTCAAGCAAAACAACTTACTTGATGGGATTTCAGGTGAACGTGATGTGATCGTCGCCAACATTCTCGCAGAAGTGATTTTGCGCTTTACAGATCAAGCCTATGACTTATTGAAGAAAGATGGCTATTTCATTACATCAGGCATCATTGGACAAAAGAAATTACAAGTCAAAACAGCATTAGAAGAAGCAGGTTTTGACATTGTTGAAGTGCTGTCAATGGAAGATTGGGTCAGCATTATAGCGAAAAAATAAAGCGAGTAGGTGTCAGGACACGTATGCAACGATATTTTATCGACCTCACGAAAGAAGAAGTGATCGCAAAGGGATCTATCGTCATCAATGGTGAAGATGTACATCACCTTTCCAACGTCATGCGCATGAAAGCAGGGCAGGAAATCCTTTGCTTAACGACAGACGGCTTTGAAGCGCTCAGTAAAATTGATACAATAACAAAGGAAGAAGTCATTTGTCACGTTGAAGGCTGGACAAATCAGGACAGAGAGCTTCCGGTAAGAGTAACAATTGCGAGCGGTCTCCCAAAGGGAGATAAGCTTGAGCTGATTATCCAAAAAGGCACAGAGCTTGGCGCAAGCGCATTTATCCCGTTTCAAGCGGCTCGTTCTATTACAAAAATTGACCAAAAGAAGTCACATAAAAAACGAGAGCGCTGGGAGAAAATCGCGAAAGAAGCAGCTGAACAGTCCTACCGGAATATCATTCCTCGTGTTGATCCAGTATCAACATTTAAAGAGCTGACTCAATTAGCTGGTGAATTCGATAAATGTGTCGTTGCATACGAAGAATCATCGAAAGAAGGAGAGCAAAGCCGCTTTCAAACTGTGCTCCAACAGATGAAAGGCGGACAAACCTTGCTAGTGGTTTTTGGCCCTGAAGGCGGTTTAGCAGAAAAGGAGATTGAAGCGCTTGAAACGCATGGTGCAGTCATTTGCGGGCTTGGACCACGCATTTTAAGAACAGAAACAGCTCCTCTTTACGCGCTTTCTGCTATATCTTATCAAACAGAGTTATTAAGAGGTGAATCATGATGGGAACAGTAGCGTTCCATACACTTGGCTGTAAGGTCAATCACTATGAAACAGAAGCGATCTGGCAGCTGTTTAAAGAAGCAGGCTATGAAAGAAAAGAGTACGAATCAAAAGCAGACGTATACGTCATTAATACATGTACGGTCACGAATACTGGCGATAAAAAAAGCCGCCAAGTCATTAGAAGAGCCATTCGTCATAACCCGGATGGTGTCATTTGTGTAACAGGCTGTTATGCGCAAACATCTCCAGCAGAAATCATGGCGATTCCTGGTGTTGATATTGTCGTGGGAACACAAGACAGACATAAATTACTCGGTTACATTGAAGAATATCGCAGAGAAAGACAGCCGATTAATGGGGTTGGCAATATTATGAAAGCACGTGTGTTTGAAGAACTCGATGTTCCTGCTTTTACAGACAGAACACGTGCGTCATTAAAAATCCAAGAAGGCTGTAACAATTTCTGTACATTCTGCATTATTCCTTGGGCTCGCGGACTTCTTCGTTCTCGTGATCCAGAAGAGGTCATCAACCAAGCGCAGCAGCTTGTGGATGCCGGCTATAAAGAAATTGTATTAACAGGTATTCACACAGGTGGATACGGAGAAGACTTAAAGGATTATAACTTTGCAAAGCTTCTGAAAGAATTAGATGAACGTGTCAACGGCTTAAAACGAATTCGTATTTCATCTATCGAAGCAAGTCAAATTACAGATGAAGTGATAGAAGTGCTTGATCAGTCAGATAAGATTGTCAGACACCTTCACATCCCGCTTCAATCTGGCTCTAATACAGTGCTGAAAAGAATGCGCCGTAAATATACGATGGAATTCTTTGCAGAGCGTTTGACAAAGCTGAAAAAAGCATTGCCAGGTCTTGCTGTCACCTCTGATGTGATTGTAGGATTCCCTGGAGAAACAGAAGAAGAGTTTTTGGAAACATACAACTTTGTCAAAGACCATCAATTCTCTGAACTGCACGTATTCCCTTACAGCAAACGTACAGGTACGCCAGCTGCAAGAATGGAAGATCAAGTGGATGAAAATGTGAAAAACGAACGTGTCCACCGCTTGATCGCTCTTTCTGACCAGCTTGCGAAAGAATACGCATCAGCTTATGAAGGAGATGTCCTAGAGATTATTCCGGAAGAATCCTTCAAAGAACAAGAAGGAAAGCACAATCTTTATGTGGGCTATACAGATAACTATATGAAGGTTGTTTTTGAAGGAACAGAGGACATGATCGGCCGTTTGGTCAAAGTGAAAATTACGAAAGCGGGTTATCCTTATAACGAAGGACAATTCGTTCGTATAAGCGATGAAGTACAAACAGACAAAGTGAGAATGACCTCATAATCAATCAAACACCGGTGCCAAAAGGGCAAGCCGGTGTTTTATTTTGATTGATTCGGTAAAAGGCATAAAATCAATGTGTGAAATGGACGGATGAACGGGAAGAAAAGCAAAGAGCTTGCCACATTAAACAGCAGGCTGAAGTGCGCAATTTGCTGTGCGGGAGCGTTTGCAAGAAGGGCGACGAATTCTGTCATCATGGCGAGAAATGGGAGACATAAAAGCACTCCGAGCACATTAAACAAAACGTGTGCATAAGCCGTTTGACGTGCTGCATAGCCGCCAGATATGGCAGCCATTACGGCTGTAATACATGTCCCAATATTGGACCCTAACACAAAGCTGATGCCTTCCTGAAGCCCAACCGTTCCTTCATTCATAAACCCCATTAAAATGCCGATACAGACGGAGCTTGAATGAACAATCGCTGTGAAAATAGTACCAGAAAGCAGCGCCGTCCAGTCAGAATGCTGCATCATTTCGAGAAAGCGCAATGTCTCAGGCTGACTTGTCATCATACCTGCAATTTTAGAAAAGCCTTGAATACAAAAAAAGATCATCCCGAGTCCAAATATACTTTTTCCTGCATGCCTAAAAGATTTTTTGCCTAACATCATGCATATCAGACCAGCTAGGATTAAAACCCACATGAAAACATCCATTTTAATGGCGATAAATTCTGTTGTAAACGTAGAGCCAATATTGGTACCAAGAATCATTGGAATGGATTTTTTAAAAGAGAGAATACCTGTACTGACAAAGCCAATCACGATGACCATAAACGCTGAACTGCTTTGAAGAATCCCTGTAAATACGATGCTGACTAAGAATGCTTTTACCGGATGATCTGTAAAGAGAAGAAGTGATTTCTCAATACGAGACGACGCAAGCGCCATTAATCCTTTTCTCAGCAAACCCATTGACCATAAAAAAATGAAAATAAGTGCACAAAAATAAATGATCGCCATCATAGAAAAGTCCTCCTCTTACCAATGAATATATGGACTTGTCTACCTGCTCATGACGAAAATATATTTCCAAATCACTTAGTTGACCTCACACTAGGCTTATATTATAATGTCTAGGTACATGTTTTACATGTATATCTTTTTTTAATGCAGTCGATTGGTGTATTCGGAGGGAGGGAAAGAGAATGTCAAAAACGGTCGTTAGAAAAAACGAATCGCTTGAAGATGCTCTTCGTCGCTTTAAACGCAGTGTATCCAAAACTGGAACATTGCAAGAAGCAAGAAAGCGTGAATTTTATGAAAAGCCTAGCGTAAAGCGCAAGAAAAAGTCTGAAGCTGCTAGAAAACGTAAATTCTAAAGAGGGTGGATTTTATGAGTCTTCTTGAGCAATTAAATTCTGATATGAAGCTTTTTATGAAAAACCGTGAGAAAGACAAGCTTGTTGTCATTCGGATGGTTAAGGCTTCGCTCCAAAATGAAGCAATTAAGCTTAAGAAAGACAGTTTGACCGGCGATGAGGAACTAACCGTCCTTTCCCGCGAGATTAAGCAACGTAAAGACTCCCTCCATGAATTTTCGAAAGCTAATCGCTTAGATTTAGTAGATAAAGTTCAAAAAGAGATTGACATCTTAGACGTTTATTTACCTGAACAGCTTTCTGAAGAAGAACTGCAAACGATCGTGAAAGAAACGATTGCTGAAACAGGTGCTTCATCGAAGACTGATATGGGTAAAGTCATGAGCGCTATTATGCCAAAAGTAAAAGGTAAAGCTGATGGAGCTGTCATTAACAGACTTGTCAGCGAACAGCTGTCTCAATAAAAAAGTATCCTTCTATTGTTAGAAGGGTACTTTTTTTATACCTTCATCATTCTGTCATATAAAAATGAAACCTATGATACATTTGTAACGTATGTAAAGGAACAGTAAAATGGAAGATAGAGAGGAGGGATCACCAAATAGATGAAAAAAATAAAAATTTCTATTGCTCTCTTCAGTTGTTTTATAATATGCTTATTATTAGGGGTTCAATTGACCGCGAAATCAGTAGATCAGAAAGTTCATGTTATCCCTATTGAAGATACAGTAGAAAAAGGACTTTCTCAATTTATTGAACGATCATTTGAGCAGGCAAAGTCCGAACGAGCAAAACATATCATTCTAGACATCAATACACCAGGTGGTGCAGTCGATGCTGCGCTAGAGATCGCAGATGCCATTCGTGCGTCTGATATCCCTGTGACAGCGTTTGTGAATCATAGAGCGCTTTCAGCTGGGGCATTCCTTGCACTAAATGCCGATCAAATCTATATGACCCCAAATGGAAAGATGGGGGCTGCGGCGATCATTGATGGAGAAGGCAATGCTGCCGATCAAAAATCTGAATCGCTATGGCTTGCTGAAATGAGTGATGCTGCCGAAAAGCAGGGGCGTGATCCAAAGTATGCACTTGCAATGGCAGATGTAGATATAGACGCAAAAGAAGCTGGTGCACCAAAAGGAGAATTGCTCACCTTCAACACAGACCGTGCGCTTCAATTCGGTTATGCAGAAGGGGAAGCGAAAAATATGGATGACTTGCTTCAAAAGCTGAATTTAGCCGATGCTTCTGTTCAATACGATGAAGTGAGCTTTGCTGAAAAGGTTGCGCGCTTTCTCACGCACCCAATCGTCATTCCAATCCTTTTATCCATCGCAAGCTTAGGGTTAATTGTTGAGCTCTATTCTCCTGGCTTTGGGATTCCAGGCACCATGGGAGTGACAGCGCTTCTTTTATTCTTTTATGGTCATCTCGTGGCTGGTTTTGCAGGATATGAGACGTTGTTCCTGTTTATAGCAGGGATATTGCTCATGATTCTGGAATTGTTTTTGCCCGGGGGAATCGTAGGTGTCATTGGACTGATCTGTGTGGTTGTCAGCTTGTTTTTAGCAGCTGGAAGCTTTACAGAAATGGCGATTTCCATCTTGATTGCCACTGCTGTTTCAATCGTAGCAGTTATTTTATTGACAAAGGTGTTGGGGAAACGTATGAAATTTTTCAAAAAGTTCATTTTAACCGATTCAACCAATAAGGAAAGCGGTTATGTCTCAAATGAAACAAGAGAAGATCTTGTTGGGCAAATCGCGGTGACAGCAACCGCACTTCGTCCGTCAGGTACAATAGTATTTGGAGATGAGCGCATTGATGTTGTGTCAGAAGGTGCATTCATCGATAAGGATGAACAAGTAAAAATTGTGAAAGCGGAAGGCTCACGCATTGTCGTGAGGAAAGTATAGATAACTGATTTTATAGGAGGAATAAAATGGATCCATCTACTTTACTATTATTTGTGATTATCGCAGCAGGTCTGATCGTTCTATCGATCTTCTTCACCTTTGTACCGGTGATGCTGTGGATTTCTGCCCTAGCGGCTGGCGTAAAGGTAAGCATTTTTACACTTGTAGGAATGAGACTTCGCCGCGTTATTCCAAACCGAGTGGTCAACCCGCTTATTAAAGCACATAAAGCAGGTCTTGATGCGACGATTAACCAGTTAGAGAGCCACTATCTTGCAGGTGGTAACGTGGACCGAGTTGTGAACGCATTAATCGCAGCTCAACGCGCGAATATCGAATTGAACTTTGCACGCTGTGCAGCGATCGACCTAGCAGGCCGTGACGTACTTGAAGCAGTTCAAATGAGTGTAAACCCTAAAGTCATTGAAACACCATTTATCTCTGGTGTGGCGATGGACGGGATTGAAGTGAAAGCAAAAGCACGTATTACAGTTCGTGCAAACATCGACCGACTTGTTGGTGGTGCAGGGGAAGAAACGATTATTGCTCGTGTAGGTGAAGGGATTGTCTCTACAATCGGTTCATCAGATAATCATAAAAAGGTTCTTGAGAACCCTGATATGATTTCACAAACAGTTCTTGGTAAAGGATTAGATTCAGGTACTGCGTTTGAAATCCTCTCGATTGATATCGCAGATGTTGATATCGGTAAGAACATCGGGGCGATTCTGCAAACAGACCAAGCAGAAGCAGACAAAAACATTGCACAGGCAAAAGCGGAAGAACGCCGCGCAATGGCTGTTGCCCAGGAGCAAGAAATGCGTGCAAGAGTTGAAGAAATGCGCGCGAAAGTTGTAGAAGCAGAGGCTGAAGTACCACTTGCAATGGCTGAAGCATTACGTGAAGGTAATATTGGAGTCATGGACTACATGAATATTAAGAATATCGATGCTGATACGGACATGAGAGATTCATTTGGTAAAATGACAAAAGGTCCATCTGATAATGAAAACAAATAAGCATCCTCTCACGCTTTAAGGAGGGAGCCCAATGGACATTCTATTTGAAAATCCGTTACTAATTGCGATTATCATCGGTATCATCTCTGCTGTCTTTGGGAAAATCGGCAAACAAGAGGAGAACGAACAAAAGAATCAGCAAAACAAGCCAGCTCCTCAGCGTAAGCAGATGCCCCAAAAGCAAACAAAACAAACAAGTCCAGATCCAGTCGTGACGGATCAGATGGACGATTTCGGCGATGTACATGATCATGGCGGGATGAAGAAAAAAACATCTCAATCCTTACAGGACCGCTATACTGCTACACTTGCCGAAATGGAAGAAAGAAAAAGCGAGCTGAATAGAGAATTCCAATCGCTTGAAAGAGAACTGACAAGGCCAAAGGCTGCTTCTGCCGAAGTGAAGCCAAAGATCATTGAGAAGCTCAATCAAGATACAATTGTTCAGGGGATGATCCTTGGAGAAGTATTTGGAGAGCCGCGCGCGAAAAAGCCGCACAGAACGATGAAACGGCCATATAACAGATAAACGAGAAAGTCCCTTTATATAAAGGGGCTTTTTTTTGTTTGACCTGATGGAGATTTCTCGCAGTAAAAATGCTGAAACGGCTGTTTTGCGGGATTCATTAGCATGATCTGAACCGCTGAGGAATAGGATGATATAGAGGCTTTCTCATCAGTCTCACCATCTTTCAGTTTGATCTCATACACATGGGGCGGGAAGGGGTTCTAATTGAATGGGAAAAAGAAAAAATCGACTTAAAGCATGGCTGACAAGAACACTTGAAATCCCTCCAGACGTCATGATGGATCTTCCCCGTATTACGATGGTTGGCAGACTCCACATTTACATAGAGAATCATAAAGGGCTTTTGCTTTTCAGTGATCAAGAGGTAAGGCTGATGCTCAAACAAGGACAATGCATTATTTCAGGGAAAGATTTTGTGATTAAAACGATTTTGCCAGAAGAGATCTTATTAGAAGGGAAAATCGATGAGGTCCGTTATATTGATTCTTAAC
Source organism: Bacillus sp. FSL K6-2431 (assembly GCF_038005165.1). Taxonomy (NCBI): domain Bacteria; kingdom Bacillati; phylum Bacillota; class Bacilli; order Caryophanales; family Bacillaceae; genus Bacillus; species Bacillus sp. FSL K6-2431. The sequence continues at coordinate 3,496,175 of NZ_JBBOSQ010000001.1, forward strand.
TGACGGAGGGGAGAAGTGTGAAGAATAAATGGTTCGCCTATTTTATTGGCAGAGTGGAAGTGGAAATCAAGGGAAACGGCATTGAGCGGCTCATCAATGAGTGCACGAGACAGGGGATCACAATGTTTCAAGTGAGCCGCCGTCAAGACAGCGTGCGCTTATTTATTCGCTTATCAGATGTACATGCCTTTAGAAAAGTACAAAGACATCATGAGGTAACATGTTCATTTCATCAAAAGAAAGGATTTCCGTTCCTTCTCCTATGGTCAAGGAAGAATATTGGGTTTACCCTTGGGATTGTGTTTTTTCTAGTGACGATATTGGCACTTTCAAACATGGTGTGGAAAATTGATATTAAAGGGGCCAATCCAGAAACTGAACATCAGATGAGAAAGCATTTAGACGAGATTGGTGTGCAAAAAGGCCGTTTCCAGTTTCTAATGGGAACACCTGAAAAAATTCAAAAATCACTGACCGCCAATATTCAAAGCATTACATGGGTCGGCGTTGAACTAAACGGTACAACTTTTCAAATGAAAGTTGTGGAAAAAAATGAGCCGGAAAAAGAGAAATATACGAGTCCTCAGCATATTGTGGCCAAGAAGAAGGCGGTCATCACGAGAATGTATGTGGAAAAAGGGGAGCCGCTTGCCGCAGTTGATGAACATGTGAAGAAAGGACAAATGCTTGTCTCTGGCCTCATCGGCAGCGAAGACCAGCAAAAAACGGTTGGTGCTAAAGCGAAAATTTATGGTGAAACGTGGTATCGTTCTGAAGTTTCTGTCCCTCTTCGAACATCTTTTGATGTCTTTACGGGTAAAATGAAGACAAAGCACAAGCTCTCCGCATTTGGAGGTTCAATGCCATTTTGGGGCTTTTCCTTTAAAAAGGATGATTTTAAGCAGCCAAAAACAGAAACTGAAGTTCACCCACTCCATTTCTTAAACTTCCAGCTCCCATTTTCCTATAAAAAAGAAACGACACGCGAAACCGAAAAAATAAACCGGACATACACAAATAAAGAAGCGGTTCAAGCAGGGATTAAAATGGGTAAAAAAGAATTAGAAGAGAAGCTAGGTCAAACAGGAGAGGTGAAAAGTGAAAAAGTTTTGCACGAGACAACAGGGAATGGTAAAGTTAAGTTAATCATCCTTTACCAAGTAATAGAAGATATTGTTCAACCAACACCTATTGTTCAGGGAGACTAGAGAATGACAGAACATTTACTTGAAATTCAACAAAAATTAGATAGCCCAAACGAAGCCATTGCTTTATTTGGAAATCAAGATGCTTATCTGAAACTGATGGAAAACGAGCTGAATGTCTCCATTATTACGCGCGGAGAAAAGGTGTATGTTTCTGGTCAGGAAGCATCAAGAGAAACAGCGAGCCGTCTGATGACATCTCTCTTACATCTCATCCGAAAAGGAATTGAGATTTCTGAACGGGATGTCGTATATGCCATCAAAATGGCGCAAAAAGACAAGCTCAATTATTTTGAAAATATGTATGAAGATGAAATTACGAAAAATGCTAAAGGAAAGTCAATCAGGGTAAAAACCATTGGCCAGCGGGAATATGCTGCGGCGATGAAAAAAGATGACCTGGTCTTTGGAATTGGACCAGCTGGTACAGGAAAGACGTATTTGGCCGTCGTCAACGCCGTTCATGCACTGAAAAATGGACATGTGAAACGGATTATCCTGACAAGACCAGCTGTTGAAGCAGGAGAAAGTCTTGGCTTTTTACCAGGTGATCTAAAGGAAAAAGTAGATCCTTATTTAAGACCACTATATGATGCCTTGCATGATGTGCTTGGCAGTGATCATACGGAACGTTTAATCGAGCGCGGTGTGATTGAAATAGCGCCTCTTGCCTATATGAGAGGACGGACACTCGATGATGCATTTGTTATTTTAGATGAAGCGCAGAATACAACGCCTGCCCAAATGAAAATGTTTTTGACGAGACTTGGGTTTGGCTCTAAAATGGTCATTACAGGAGATATTACACAGATTGACCTGCCGAAGGGCATGCAGTCTGGCCTTGCAGCTGCAAAGGACATGCTTGCAGAGATCAAGGGCATCTCATTTATTGAGCTAGACCAGACAGATGTGGTCAGACACCCGCTTGTGGCAAAGATCATCGGAGCATACGAAAAGCAAAAATGACCTTAGTGACCCGATCGTCTTCATCGGGTCATTTTGTTTCGATCGTGGTTTAAAGTAAAAAAGGAGGTACTTTCCTTGAGAAAGAATCAGAAAGACAGTAAGCGCAAAAGACTGCTGTCTAAAAAAGAACCTCAGAAAATGGAGCGCTCACGTTATTTAAATGTTTTGCTATACGCTGGTTTAGCAGCCATTCTATTCGTGGTGCTCTTCTTCCATGTAAAGCCTGAATCGCTCGACTTAGATCTATTTTCAGTGAGCGAACAGACCATCTATTCTCCATCAACCGTCGATGATCAAGAAGCGACAGAAGAAAAGAAGCAAGAAGCAACAGATCAAGTAGAGGATCAATATACACTCAAAAAAGCGTATTCTGACAATCGTGTTGACCTCATCTCCTCCCTTTTCGAAGCCATTAAAGAAGAGAAGAAAGCAGCTGATGAAAAAGAAAATCCGCCATCAGATAAAGAAATGGTCAAGCGTGTCAAAGAAAAACTCACATCAGATATGCAGGAGGCTGTTTCAGACCAATCCATCAAAGCACTGCTTCAGGCAAGTGACGAAAATCTCTCTTTTACTAAGGATTCCATCATCACAGTGGTGAATTCACTGATGAGTAAAGAAATCACAGCAGCGAAATTACAAGATGAGAAAAAACAAGTGAAAACAGAGCTTGAAAATAACTCAATTCCATCCAAATACTTAAATGCGGCGAAAGAAATTGGTGAATTTGCGATCATTCCAAACTATGTATTTGATCCAGTGGCGACAGAGAAGAAAAGGCAAGAAGCCGCTGATAATATTCAGCCGGTTCAAATTAAGCAAGGGCAAATCTTAGTCGAAGAAGGAGAACTTATCGACCGAGAAGTGTATCGTAAATTAGAACTGACAGGGCTCTTAAATAGCTCCAATTTGATTAAACCTGTAAGCGGTCTTATGATCTTGATTGGTCTATTCTTAGCAGCGATTATTCATTCACTTGAATCGAGGAAAAAATCGCTTGTTCATAAGAATAAGTCGTTGCTTCTCTACTCGCTCATTTTCACCATTATTTTAGTTATCATGGAAGTATTCAGTCTCTTCCAGGAAACGAAGTATACGACGATAGGTTATGTGGTGCCAGTGGCGCTTGGCACGATGCTGATCAAGCTCCTTATCAATGAGCGGCTAGCGATCTTCTCTGGCCTTGTATTTGCTCTTTGCGGCAGTATGATGTTTAATCAAGGAGTAACCGGCGTCTTTAACTATGTGATCTGCGCTTATTACCTTGTGAGCGGGATGGCGGGCATTTTATTTTTGAGAAAGCATAATGCACGTTCAAAAATATTGCAGGCAGGGCTTTCGGTTGCTTTGGTGAATGTCCTTGTGGTTCTATCCATTACGCTGATTCAAAACTCCTCACCATCAGGGCTTGAAATCGGTGTGAACCTTATGATGGCGATTGTTTCAGGGTTTGCATCATCTATTTTGGTCATTGGGCTAATGCCTGTGTTTGAGAGCATGTTCGGCATTCTTTCAACAATGAAGCTGATTGAACTATCAAACCCAAATCATCCGCTGCTTAAAAAGATTTTAACAGAGACACCAGGTACATATCATCATAGTGTCATGGTGGCAAATTTAGCGGATGCTGCATGTGAAGCAGTCGGAGCAAACGGTCTTTTAGCAAGGGTCGGCGCTTATTATCACGACATTGGGAAAACGAAAAGACCGCAATACTTTATCGAAAACCAAATGAATATTGATAATCCGCACGACAAGCTTTCTCCTCAGCTAAGTAAAAATATCATTATTGCCCATACGACAGATGGAGCTGATATGCTGAGAGAAAAGAAGTTTCCTGAAGAGCTTGTCGATATTGCCGAACAGCATCACGGGAAGTCGCTGTTAAAGTTCTTTTACTATAAGGCAAAAGAGCGTGATGATCAGGTGACAGAAGAAGAATTCCGTTATCCTGGGCCAAAACCGCAATCAAAAGAAGCGGCCATTATTTCTGTAGCGGACAGCGTGGAAGCGGCGGTACGATCGATGCATAATCCAAATCCAGAGCGGATCGAAAAGCTCGTCAAAGGCATTATTTCCGATAAAATGCAGGATGGGCAATTTAGCGAATGTGATCTGACATTTAAAGAGTTAAATATTATTAGTCAAACGATTTGTACAACATTAAAGGGGATTTTCCATTCTCGGATTGAATATCCAGATGCCCCAAAGCAGAAGGTGAAGTAAATGACATTGTTAATCGATTTAATAGATGAAACAGGACAAGTATCAAAAGAGCAGCTTGAAGAAGTGGAAAAGCTTCTTCAGTTCGCTGCTGATGCCCTTGAGGTCAAAGATCAAGCGGAGGTATCAGTGACGATCGTTTCGAATGAAGAGATTCATCAAATTAATAAAGAATACCGCGGAAAAGACGCACCAACGGATGTGATCTCCTTTGCACTCGAAGAAGAAGGAGAAGGGGAAATTGAAATCATTGGTGCTGATGATATTCCGCCTGTACTCGGTGACATCATCATTAGTGTGGACCGTACGAAAGAGCAGGCAGAGGAATATGGACATTCCTTTATGAGAGAGCTTGGATTTCTCACCATTCATGGGTTCCTGCATTTGCTCGGGTTTGATCATATGACAGAGGAAGATGAAAAAGAAATGTTCGCCAAACAGACAAAGATCTTGGATGATTATGGCCTTTCAAGATCTTCGTAAGAAAAGAAGGCCGCTTGCCCGTTTTTTTCGGAGCTTTTATTATGCATTTAGAGGAATATGGCGAACTTTCTTGAATGAACGGAATTTTCGATTTCATACAGTCGCAGCCATCATCGTGGTGATCTGCGGCTTTTGGTTTCACATTGAACCATTCGAATGGATGATCGTTTTGCTTTTATGCGGGGGGATGTTTGCCCTTGAACTTGTCAATACAGCCATTGAACATACAGTGGACCTTATGACAGAAGAGAGGCACCCGCTTGCTGAGAAAGCGAAAGACGCCGCAGCAGGCGCTGTTTGCGTTTACGCCGCGATTTCGGTTATGATTGGGTTGATGATCTTCTTACCGAAGATCATGCAATAGAACAATATTACTATTTATTAACATTTTTAGAAATGGGCGTGAAAATGTCACGTGAATTATGTAAAATATAAATGTGACAGTGGGTCCATTTCTTCTGAAAGTGGGAACTAGGAATGAACAAACAAGAGTTGATTTCAGAAGCAGTTAAAGCAAGAGATTTTGCATATGTACCCTATTCAAAATTCAAAGTCGGTGCAGCATTGTTGTCGAATGATGGAAAAGTGTATGGCGGCTGCAACATTGAAAATGCAGCATATGGTATGTGTAATTGTGCGGAAAGAACAGCACTTTTTAAAGCCTATTCAGAAGGCATCACATCGTTTCAAATGCTAGCGGTAGTGGCTGATACAGACCGGCCTGTTTCGCCGTGCGGCGCATGCAGACAGGTTATTTCAGAGCTATGTGCACCTGACATGCCAGTGATTCTAACGAACTTAAAAGGACAAATATACGAAACAACAGTAAACGAACTATTGCCAGGCGCATTTTCACCGGAGGATTTAAATGACTAACGAAAGCTTCAAATCAGGATTTGTATCCATTATTGGAAGACCAAATGTAGGAAAATCAACCTTTCTTAATCGTGTGATTGGACAAAAGATCGCCATCATGAGTGATAAGCCCCAAACGACACGAAACAAAGTGCAAGGTGTCTTAACAACAAATACGTCACAAACGATCTTTATCGATACACCAGGGATTCATAAACCTAAGCATAAGCTTGGTGATTTTATGATGAAAGTGGCTACAAATACACTGAAGGAAGTCGACCTGATCTTGTTTATGATCAATGCAAAGGAAGGCTATGGCAAGGGTGATGAATTCATCATTGAACGACTCAAGCAAACATCTACACCGGTATTCCTAGTCGTCAATAAAATCGACCAAATTCACCCAGATGAGCTGTTCCTTTTAATTGATGAATACCGCACACGTTATCCATTTAAGGAAATTGTGCCAATTTCAGCTCTTGAAGGAAACAACATTGACACGCTTCTTCAGCAGGTTGAAGGTTATCTTCCTGAGGGCCCGCAATTTTATCCAGCAGATCAAGTAACAGATCATCCAGAGAGGTTTATTATTTCTGAATTAATTCGCGAAAAAGTGCTGCATTTAACAAGAGAAGAGATCCCGCACAGCATTGCAGTGGCGATCGAATCCATTAAGCCAGATGAAAATGGCAAGATCCATGTGGCGGCGACCATTGTCGTAGAACGTGATTCACAAAAAGGGATTGTTATTGGGAAACGAGGCAGCTTATTAAAAGAAGTGGGACAAAAAGCGCGCAGAGATATTGAAGCACTTCTCGGTTCAAAAGTGTATCTGGAGCTTTGGGTAAAGGTTCAGAAGGACTGGCGTAATAAATCCACTCACCTTCGTGACTTCGGATTTAGAGACGACGAATATTAAAAAATTGCTGCTATTGTCATAAAATCTGACAATGGTGCGGTTCGATTAGTAAAAATTGTTTATCATGAAATGGAGGTAGCCTGGTCAAGATATAATTAATATGTTGGATGTAGCGTTGCTGCTTCTAATAAAGAAAGGTGGGGTTTTTATGTTGAATTTTACATGGAACGTATTTTCACAAACAGGAAGCGTTGACACGTATCTGCTTTTCAAAGAATTAGAAAAGGAGAACCTGGAAAGACCCGATGTACTTGAAGAAGAGATAGCACGATTTGATTTTCCAATCTTATAATTCTTGACCCCCTCCAATGCTCGGAGTGTAGACAAATGCTCATTAAAAGTGAAGGAATCGTCCTTAGAACAACAGATTATGGCGAAACAAACAAAATTGTCACGCTGATCACTAGAGAACATGGGAAAATTGGTGTGATGGCAAGAGGCGCAAAAAAATCAAACAGCCGCCTGTCAGCCATAAGCCAGCCGTTTTTATACGGAACCTTCCTGATCCAATCATCAACAGGACTTGGAACGCTCCAGCAAGGCGAAATGATTGAAAGTATGCGAACCATTCGGGAAGATTTATTTTTGACCGCATATGCCGCATATATGACAGAGTTACTCGATAAAGGCACAGAAGAAAAAAAGCCAAACCCTTATTTGTTTGAGCTCCTGCTTCAATCTTTGCGTCATCTGAATGAAGGCACAGATGCTGATATTATCTTATTTATCGTAGAGGTCAAAATGTTATCAGTGATGGGAATGAAGCCCGAACTGGATCAATGTGTCCACTGTGGTCAAAAAGAAGGGCAGTTTCATTTCTCGATTAGAGACAACGGCTTTATTTGCCGAAATTGCTTTTCTAAAGATCCGTATAAACTGCCCTTATCTCCAGCAGCTGCAAGGCTGCTCCGTTTATTTCATTATTTTGATTTATCAAGGCTCGGTCAGGTTGATGTGAAACCGCAGACGAAACAAGAAATTCGTCAAGTGCTCGATCACTACTATGAAGAGTATTCAGGCCTTTATTTGAAATCAAAAAAATTCATGAATCAGATGGAATCCATGAAAAAGCTCATGGGCGGGGAAAACAAAAGTTGACATCTTCCATAACTTTTTGTAAGATCATCTAAGATAAAATATGTTGCATTGACAGAAAGAAGTACTTGCGCAAAATCCATAAAAGCGACCTTAGGGCGGTGTAAGCTAAGGATGGAGGCGTAACGAAAGGCATTCTTGAGCAACGTAAAACAAAGCGGCTGGATGCTACGATACCAGCAAATAGGGTGGAACCGCGGGAAAAACTCTCGTCCCTATGTTTGCAAGGAGCCTTGCGAGCATAGAGACGGGAGTTTTTGTGTTCTTTTGCGGGGTTCTAGACCCACCCGCCATACATAGCGGCTGGTGTAGAAAAGATGGAGGTGCGATCATTGAATATCCAAGACATGATTTTGACGCTGCAAAAGCATTGGTCAAATGAAGGCTGCGTATTAATGCAGGCGTATGACACAGAAAAAGGTGCCGGAACGATGAGTCCATACACGTTCCTGCGAAGCATTGGTCCAGAGCCATGGAAGGTAGCGTATGTAGAGCCTTCAAGACGCCCGGCTGATGGCAGATATGGAGAAAACCCAAATAGATTGTATCAGCATCATCAATTCCAAGTAATCATTAAGCCGTCACCTGACAATATTCAAGAACTGTATCTTGAATCTTTGAAAGCGCTTGGTATTGACCCGCTGAAACATGATATTCGTTTTGTAGAAGACAACTGGGAAAACCCATCTCTTGGCTGTGCAGGGCTAGGCTGGGAAGTATGGCTTGATGGGATGGAAATCACCCAATTCACGTATTTCCAGCAAGTCGGCGGCTTAGAATGTAAGCCCGTTTCCGTTGAAATCACATACGGTATTGAACGTCTTGCTTCCTACATCCAAGACAAAGAAAATGTCTTCGATCTTGAATGGACTGACGGATTCACGGTGAGAGATTTATTCTTAATGGCTGAATATGAGCATTCTGTTTATACATTTGAAACATCTAATACTGATATGCTGTTTGATTTATTTACAACCTATGAGAAAGAAGCGCATAGCCAAATGGACAAAGGGCTTGTTCACCCGGCATACGATTATGTGCTCAAATGCTCTCATACGTTTAACCTGCTCGATGCAAAGGGCGCAATTTCTGTTACTGAGCGAACTGGTTATATCGGAAGAGTGCGCCAGTTAGCAAGAAAAGTAGCCAAAACATATTATGAAGAACGAGAAAAATTGGGATTCCCTATGCTAAAAGAGGAGGCGGCTTCTCATGAATAAACAAGATGTATTACTCGAAATCGGCTTAGAAGAGATGCCGGCTCGTTTCATGCCAGAAAGCACAAAGCAGCTAGGCGAGAAAGTAAAAGTGTGGTTTGAAGAGCAAAACATTTCATTTGAAGATGTTGCTCTATTTAACTCACCAAGACGTCTTGCTGTACTTGTGAAAGGTGTCGCAGAAAAACAAGAAGACATCAAAGAAGAAGCAAAAGGTCCGGCTAAAAAGATCGCACAAGATGCGGAAGGCAATTGGACAAAAGCAGCGGAAGGCTTTGCCCGCGGACAAGGTGCTTCAACAGATGATCTCTATTTTAAAGAGATCAAAGGAGTAGATTATGTCCATGTCCAGAAGTTTCAAGAAGGAAAGCAAGTCAAAGACCTTCTGCCAGCATTAGGTGAGATCGCCGCTTCATTAAGTTTTCCAAAGAACATGAGATGGGGAAGCAAAGATTTACGCTACATCCGTCCGATTAAATGGATTGTTTGTTTATTTGGAGAGGAGATTGTACCTGCTCACATTGCTGGGGTGAAAAGCGGTCGCGAGACAAGAGGACACCGTTTCCTTGGTAAGGCAGCCACCATCGACTCGCCTGCTTCTTATGAGCAAACATTGCGCGATCAATTTGTCATTGCAGATTCAGATAAAAGAAAACAATCCATTACCGAGCAGCTAAATGCTCTATCTTCAGAAAAAGGCTGGGTGATACCTGTTGATCCTGAGCTTCTAGAAGAGGTCAACAATCTTGTAGAATACCCAACGGTACTATCTGGTTCCTTTGAAGAAGAATTCCTTGCATTGCCGGAAGAAGTATTGGTAACGACAATGAAAGAGCATCAGCGCTATTTCCCTGTGAAAAATGAGCAAGGTGAATTATTGCCTCACTTTATTACGGTGAGAAATGGAAACAGTGAGGCGCTTGAAAATGTCGCAAGAGGGAACGAAAAAGTACTTCGTGCACGTTTATCAGATGCTGCCTTCTTCTATAAAGAAGACGAAAAACTAGTCATTGAAGACAATATTAAAAAGCTTGATAAGGTTGTATTCCATGAGAAACTTGGCACAATTGGCGACAAGCTCAAGAGAGTGACAGACATTGCGACGCGTCTAGCAGCGCATGTCGGTGCAAATGACGAAACGACAGAGCGTGTGGCAAGAGCCGCAAGTATTTCGAAATTTGATCTTGTGACTCAAATGGTCTATGAATTCCCAGAATTACAAGGAATCATGGGCGAGAAATATGCAAAAGCACTTGGTGAACATGAAGAAGTGGCAAAGAGCATCAATGAGCACTATATGCCGCGCTTTGCCGGTGATGAGGCGCCTTCCACTTTAATTGGTGCGATTGTGGCAGTAGCCGATAAGCTGGATTCTATTTGTTCCTTCTTCTCAATTGATGTCATTCCAACGGGCTCTCAAGATCCTTATGGACTAAGAAGACAAGCGAGCGGTATCGTTCAAATTCTGCTTGATCGTCATTGGAACATTTCATTCAAAGAGCTTTTGGCACTTGCTCAAGTAGAAGCAGCACATGAAACGGCTCTCATTGAATTTTTAACACACCGTTTAAAATATGTCCTTCAAGCAGAGCATATCCGTCATGATGTTGTCGATGCAGTACTGGATGTTGAAAATATTGAACCTTATGCAGTCGTGAAAAAAGCAGCTGTTCTTGAAGAGAGCGTGAAACAAGAAAGCTTCAAAGAAACAGCAGAAGCATTAGGACGCGTCATTTCAATCAGTAAAAAAGGGGAAGACGCAGAGATTCAGCCTGAGCTGTTTGAAAATGAGCATGAGCAAAAGCTATATGAGGCGTATCAGCAAGTAGAGACAGCTGTCAATGAACATGTAGCAGCAGGGCAATACAGCGCAGCACTTGAGGCGCTTGATACGTTAAAAACACCGATTGTTCATTATTTCGATCACACAATGGTTCATGCAGATGATGAAAAGCTGAAGCGAAATCGTTTGGCACAAATGGTTAAACTAGCAAAAGTCATTCAATCATTTGCGAATATGAACAATTTAATAGTAAAATAAATACCTAAGAACGGTTGCCTTTTTTGAAGGGCAATCGTTTTTTACTCATTTAATTCACGGTTTTTGAGTGGATTTTTGTTTCATTCGGACAAAGATGCGCTATAATATGATGAGTTATGAAAATGATATACATAAAGTAAAGATTCGCTCTCTCTATTTAAAGGTGGTGAGTACAATCGAGTTAAATAAACGGCAAGAGCAGATTTTACAGATTGTCAAAGAGAATGGTCCGATCACTGGAGAGCATATCGCCGATCGGCTGAACTTAACTAGGGCGACCCTCAGACCGGATTTAGCCATATTAACGATGTCAGGCTTTTTAGAAGCAAGACCAAGGGTCGGCTACTTTTTCACAGGAAAAACAGGTACGCAGCTTCTAGCAGATAAGTTGAAAAAACTTCAAGTGAAAGATTTTCAATCCATTCCAGTGGTGATACATGAGAATGTTTCAGTTTATGATGCGATTTGTACGATGTTTTTAGAAGATGTGGGCACATTATTCGTTGTGGACGATCACTCTATTTTAACAGGCGTGTTGTCAAGGAAAGACCTCCTTCGCGCAAGTATTGGAAAACAGGAGCTTCCATCTATTCCTGTCCATATTATTATGACAAGAATGCCGAACATTACCGTTTGTCGCAAGGAAGATTTCATTATGGGTGTGGCGAAGCACTTGATTGAAAAGCAGATAGACGCACTTCCTGTTATAAAAGATACGGATAAAGGCTTTGAAGTGGTCGGCAGAATTACAAAAACAAACATGACGAAAATACTTGTTAACTTATCGGAGAATGAAATAATCTAATTACAGAAGACTGCGAGGGGATGTTATGAGTAATCGCGTAATTTTTGTGGTATCAGATTCAGTAGGAGAAACGGCAGAGCTCGTAGTCAAAGCGGCACTTAGCCAATTTGATGGCGGCTCATCAGACCATTCAAATATCAGAAGAATCCCGTATGTAGAGGATGTCGGTACGATTAAAGAAGTCATTTCACTGGCGAAAGCAGATAACGGAATCGTCTGCTTTACTCTTGTTGTGCCAGAAATGCGCCAATTCTTAATTGAAGAGGCAGAAGCAAACGGAGTCGTTTATTATGACATCATCGGACCACTGATCGATAAAATGGAGACTGCTTATGGAAATGAAGCGAAACATGAGCCGGGGCGTGTACGTCAATTAGATGAGGATTATTTTAAAAAGGTTGAAGCCATTGAGTTCGCAGTGAAGTATGATGACGGCAGAGACCCAAGAGGCATTCTAAAGGCTGATATTGTGCTCATCGGTGTATCACGCACATCTAAGACACCACTATCTCAATACTTGGCGCATAAACGGCTGAAGGTAGCAAACGTTCCAATTGTTCCTGAAGTAGATCCGCCAGAGGAGTTATTTTCAGTTGATCCAAAGAAATGCATCGGTCTGAAAATCAGTCCAGACAAACTAAATCATATTCGTAAAGAGCGTTTGAAATCTCTAGGTTTAAATGATCGCGCGATTTATGCGAACATTGAACGGATTAAAGAAGAGCTAGAGTATTTTGAAAAAGTGGTGGACCGCATTAACTGTCAAGTCGTTGATGTATCGAATAAAGCAGTTGAAGAAACGGCAAATGTCATTCATCAAATGCTGACCAAAAGAGGTTCCGAATAAACTCAGGATGCTCCTCCTGGGTTTTTCCTATGGTGGGAAATGGGTAAACAAAAACAATGGCATATTTGCTGCATTTGTATTATAATAAAAAATTGTGATAAAATGATTGATTTTAGGTTTAAGTTAAGTCAAGAACGAATAAACTAATATTGGCAGAAGTCAAGTGATTCTGAACATAACTTTTCGACAAAATGAGTTTTACTGTTGTTTGCTATATGGGGGAAAAGTATGGTCTTTTTGCTTCTCTAAAGCAGGAATAAGGTGGAGGGATGGAGAATTAGTCACCTGAATGAACATAAACAAGAGAGGACGATTTATGTCGATGCAGATGCTTGTCCTGTAAAAGACGAAATCCTTTCTGTCGCATCTCAATTTCAAGTACCTGTGACGTTCATTGCTTCATATGAGCATTTTCAAACCAAAAGATCTCCACTTGAAGATTGGCGTTTTGTAGATACACATAAGGAAGCAGCGGATTTAGTCATTGCGAACTCAGCTTCAGCGCATGATATTGTCGTCACCCAAGACATTGGTCTTGCCTCCTTACTGCTTCCAAGACAGGTCATTGTACTGTCTGAAAGAGGACGGATGTACACAAACGAAACAATTGATTTTGATTTGGAACGCAGACATGTTTCCAGTAAACAGCGAAGAAAAGGTGTATATGGAAAAGGTCCCAAAAAGCTTTTAGAAGAGGATAAAAAGCGATTTATTACGCAACTACAAAAAATCCTGTCGAATCATGAAGGATTTTTGAATTAAAAGGCGAATAATGTACGACGGAGTGTTATTAGGATGAGCAAACGTATACCAGATGAACTTTTGGAGCAAATCCAAAAAAACGCAGACATTGTCGAAGTGATTGGAGAATACGTACAGCTTAGAAAGCAAGGTCGAAATTATTTCGGTCTTTGTCCATTCCATGGTGAAAATACTCCTTCATTCTCTGTTTCAGCAGATAAGCAAATCTTCCATTGTTTTGGCTGTGGTGCAGGAGGTAATGTATTTTCGTTCCTCAGACAAATGGAAGGCTACTCATTTATTGAAGCCGTTTCACATGTTGCTGATAAGTACCATATTGATTTGCCTGATCATGTAGCAAATGCTCAGATCAGCTCCTCACAGCAAGAGGACACTGCAGATCATAAAATGATTGAAGCGCATGAGCTTCTTAAGAAATTTTACCACCATTTGCTGGTAAATACAAAGGAAGGTCAAAATGCACTCGATTATTTACGGGCGAGAGGCTTTACAGATGAAACAATTGCCAAGTTTGAGATCGGATATGCTCTTGACTCTTGGGATTTCGTGACCAAGTTTTTAGAAAAGCGAGGGTTTGATCCTGCGATGATGGAGAAGGCCGGTCTTTTGATTCAACGTGAAAACGGAACAGGCTTTTTTGACCGCTTTAGGGATCGTGTGATGTTTCCCATTCATGATCATCACGGGACAGTCATCGCTTTTTCCGGAAGATCGCTTGGTGATCAGCAGCCTAAGTATATGAATAGTCCTGAAACGCCACTTTTTCATAAAAGTAAGCTGCTTTATCACTTTCATGACGCGCGTATGCATATTCGAAAACGCGAACGGGCGGTTCTTTTCGAAGGATTTGCTGACGTCATTTCAGCTGTCACATCAGGTGTCGGCGAAAGTGTTGCAACAATGGGTACGTCTCTAACAGAAGAGCACGTAAAACTTCTCAGACGGAACGTAGAAGAGATCATTCTTTGCTATGACTCTGACACGGCCGGTTATGAAGCCACCATGAAAGCATCAGATTTGCTTGGAAAAAGAGGATGTAAAGTTCGCGTTGCCATGATACCAGATGGACTTGATCCAGATGATTACATTCGTAAATATGGTGGCGAGAAATTTAGGAATGACATCATAGATGCAAGTGTGACATTAATGACTTTTAAGATGAACTTTTTCCGTAGGGGAAAGAATTTATCTGATGAAGGAGACCGGCTTACTTATATGAAGCAGGTACTCCGAGAAATTAGCCGATTAAACGGTTCCTTGGAACAAGAGATTTACATGAAACAGCTTGCTGGAGAGTTCTCGATCTCACTTGATTCATTAAAGGAACAACTGGAGCTGTTTGAAAAACAGCAGCGTCAAGAAGCCAAAAGCACGCAGGAAGAAAGCGGGCTTGAAAAACGGCGTGCACATCTGTCAACACAGGTACGAAGAAAGCGCCTGCGGCCAGCATATGAAAATGCAGAGCGAATGCTGCTTGCTCATATGTTGAAAAGCGATGACGTGATCCGAAAAGTACTTGACAGAGTAGGGATTGAATTTAATATAGATTCTCACAGGGCGCTGGCCACGTACATTTATGCTTTGTATGAAGAAGGCAAAGAACCAACGCCGCAGCACCTAATGAACCGTATAGAAGATGATATCATCAATCAGCTTCTGACGGATATATTCATGATTCAAGTTGGAGACGAACTAAGTGAAGCTGAATTAAGTGATTATGTAAAAAAAGTGTTGAATCATCGGAATTTGTCAATGATAAAGGAAAAAGAACTAGAACGTGCAGAAGCGGAGAGGCAAAAAGATTTCTTCAAAGCGGCAACACTTGCAAAAGAAATTGTTCAGTTGAACCGTTCGCTGAAGTAATACGTCTAATATTTATGACAAGACTTACGGCTGGCAATGAATCCTTTACGGGAGGAGCATAAGACCGCAAGCATCTTGCCTTCATCATTTTTTATTTTATTCCTATTTGCTCATCTGTTTGATAAAGAGAGAAAAGCAGAGCGGAAGCAAATCGCAAGTTACTTTAGAATTCGTTGCAAGCTTTGGAAGGAGGGATCCATAATGGCTGATAAACAAGCCCACGAAACCGAAACTGAATTAACCTTTGAACAGGTGAGAGATAAGCTCACTGAAACGGGTAAAAAACGGGGCGTTTTAACATACGAAGAAATTGCAGAGCGTATGTCTAGCTTTGAAATTGAATCAGACCAAATGGATGAATACTATGAATATTTAGGCGAACAGGGTGTAGAGCTCATTAGTGAAAACGAAGAGACAGAAGACCCAAATGTTCAGCAGCTGGCTAAAGCAGAAGAAGAATTTGACCTAAATGATTTAAGCGTACCACCAGGTGTCAAAATTAATGATCCTGTTCGTATGTACTTAAAAGAAATCGGACGCGTCAATTTGTTATCTGCTAAAGAAGAAATTACGTATGCTCAAAAGATCGAAGAAGGCGATGAGGAATCAAAAAGAAGATTAGCGGAAGCAAACCTTCGTCTCGTTGTCAGCATCGCGAAACGCTACGTCGGACGTGGTATGCTGTTCCTTGACTTGATTCAAGAAGGAAACATGGGTCTTATGAAGGCAGTTGAGAAATTTGATTACCGCAAAGGATACAAATTCTCAACATATGCGACTTGGTGGATTAGACAGGCGATCACGCGTGCGATTGCCGATCAGGCAAGAACAATCAGGATCCCGGTTCATATGGTCGAAACCATTAATAAATTGATCCGTGTTCAAAGACAGCTTCTGCAAGACCTAGGCAGAGAACCAACGCCAGAGGAAATTGCTGAAGACATGGATTTAACGCCAGAAAAGGTTAGAGAAATTCTTAAAATTGCACAAGAGCCAGTATCTTTAGAAACACCTATTGGTGAAGAAGATGACTCGCACCTTGGTGATTTTATTGAAGACCAAGAGGCGACATCTCCATCTGACCATGCTGCATACGAATTGTTAAAAGAGCAGCTTGAAGATGTACTAGACACGCTAACGGACCGTGAAGAAAATGTACTGAGACTACGTTTCGGACTAGATGACGGAAGAACACGTACGTTAGAAGAGGTTGGAAAGGTGTTCGGCGTCACAAGAGAGCGTATCCGCCAAATTGAAGCGAAAGCTCTGCGTAAATTAAGACACCCAAGCAGAAGTAAACGATTAAAAGACTTCTTAGAGTAGAAACTGGACGGATCTTGAAAGAGATCCGTTCTTTCTTCATCAAAAATGAAAACGCTTTTTTCAATCTGATTATATTTTACTGAATAAATAATAAATTTGCAACGTTCTTAGAGAAAAGATGTATAAAAAATACATCAAAATGTGCTGAAGGCTTCATTTCTCATCTTTGCATCATTTTTGTCTAATCTGTGAACTTGACCAAAGTTTTGTATCATAATTCGTTTACTTTTTGTAAAATTAAAGTAGAATTAGAATTGTTTGTATAGTCTTAAAGGGGTTTTCACAAAGGGGAGGATGAAAGAAATGAAACGGAATCCACTTATACCATTTTTATTGATTGCCATTTTAGGTATTGGACTCACTTTTTTCTTATCAATGAAGGGGCTGAAAGATGAAGACAAAATCGCCTCTGGAGGCGAGGAGCAAAAGCAAGAAGAAACAGCGAATGCGACGCCGGAAGAATTGTATAAGCAAAACTGTCTGAGTTGTCACGGGGAAAACTATGAAGGCGGTGCTGGTCCTGCATTAAAAGGTGTTGGAGACAAGCTTGAAGTAGCAGACATTAAGAAGAAAATTCAAGAAGGCGGCAACGGGATGCCAGGCGGGCTAATCCCGAATGAGAAGCTTGATGAAATGTCAGAATGGGTATCCAAAATTAAATAAAGTTACGCAAAAAGCTCTTTTTGATCAGAAGAGCTTTTTTCATTTGAAAACGACTTTTAAAAAGTCCATAATTTATATAAGATAGACAAGTATGAACATTAAAGAAAAGTAGTGATACGTATGAATGAAATGAATTTATCAAAACGATTAAAAAGAGTCGCAGACTTTTTACCACATGAGGCTGTCTTTGCTGATATCGGCTCAGATCATGCCTATTTGCCGTGCTATGCAATCCTGCATCAAAAAGCAGTAAAAGCGGTTGCTGGTGAAATTACAGAAGGACCGCTTCAATCGGCGAAGCAGCAAGTACATAGACTTGAATTAGATGACCAGATCTCGGTCAGAAAAGGTAATGGTCTTGAAGTCATTGAAAAGGGCGAAGTGAATGCTGTAACGATTGCAGGTATGGGCGGAGCACTCATCGCAAGCATTTTACATGACGGCAAGCATAAGCTCACAGGCCATGAAAGGCTTATTCTTCAGCCGAATATCCATGCTCACCACATTCGTTTATGGCTCTATCAAGAGGGGTATGAATTGATGGGTGAAGTCATTTTAGAAGAGGATGGCAAAATATACGAAATCATCATCGCCGAAAAAGGCGACAAAGATAAAGCCTATGAAGGGATGTCAATTGAAACAGGCATGCTAGTTGGTCCGTTTCTTGCGAAAGAGCAAAATGACGTCTTCCGGCGCAAGTGGATGCAAGAGCTCCAGCATATGGAGAAGATAGAAAGTCAAATTCAGCAGGCAGCGCGAACAGAAGAGAACAAGGAGCGTCTTGAAGAGCTGCATGTAAAAATAAAGATTCTAAAGGAGGTTTTGACTGTTGGCTAAAACAGTAAACGGACATGAAATCATCCAATTATTTGAACAATTTTCACCAAAGGCATATGCCATGGAAGGAGACAAAATCGGTCTCCAGATTGGGACGTTAAATAAAAAGGTAAACAATGTCATGATCACCTTAGATGTACTAGAGAATGTGGTAGATGAGGCGATCGAAAAAAATGTGGATCTCATGATTGCTCACCATCCGCCGATCTTCCGTCCGTTAAAACATGTAGCGACAGATCAGCCAGCTGGACGAATCATTGAGAAATGCATCAAACATGATATTGCAGTATATGTGGCACATACGAATTTAGATGTGGCTGATGGAGGAGTCAATGACTTGCTTGCGGAGGCTTTAGAGCTTGAAGAAACAAGTGTGTTAGTCCCGACATATGAAGATCAAATCAAACAGCTTGCCCTCTATGTCCCGCAGGAATTTGAAGAAGCCATCCGGACAGCTTTAGGAAATGCGGGCGCCGGCCATATTGGCAACTACAGCCATTGTGCGTTTTCAAATGAAGGGACAGGCAGCTTTTTGCCATCAGAAGATGCGGACCCGTTCATTGGTGAGACCGGTCAATTGGAATTTGTTAAAGAAGTACGGATTGAAACCATTTTCCCGGCAAGTATTGAAAAACAAGTCATTCGTGAAATGATCAAAGCACATCCTTATGAAGAAGTCGCTTATAGTGTACACACGACAGACCTTCCTCCTATTCAAAAAGGGCTTGGCCGTATAGGGGAGCTAAGAGAGCCTATGCCCCTTGGAGACTTCGCGCGATTTGTGAAGACAAAGCTGGATGTAAATGGTGCTCGCTTTGTAGGTGATCAGGACGCTGTTGTGAAAAAAGTAGCTGTGCTTGGCGGAGACGGAAATAAATACATTCATCAAGCAAAAAGAATGGGTGCTGATGTGTATGTGACAGGGGATCTTTATTTCCATGTCGCCCATGATGCCATGATGCTCGGGCTGAACGTAGTGGACCCAGGGCATTATGCAGAAAAGATGATGAAAGAGGGCGTAAAGGCGAAGCTTCAATCGCTATGTTCAGAGAAAAAGTATGATGTACAGCTCTTTGTTTCTGAATCAAACACAAATCCATTTCAATTTATGTAAACAAAAAACGTCAGAGCATAGAAGCTCTGACGTTTATTTATTTCTTTGTTTTCACGCGCGGTAGTATTTTCGAAAGAGGAACCGATCGTTCAATCTTCCAAGTTGATTCATCATCCGGCTCGTAGTTTTCTAAGAAACGGATCACTTCTTTTGTAATAGGCGTTGGTGTAGAAGCGCCAGCAGTAATGGCAACGGTATTTACGCCTTGCAGCCACTCCAGCTTGAGCTCACTTAGGTCACCAATACGGTAAGCCTGCGTTCCAGCAATCTCCATTGACACTTGTGCCAGACGGTTGGAGTTATTACTTTTTGGATCGCCGACAACAATGGTAAGATCGGCTTGGCCAGCTTGCTGAGATACAGCTTCCTGACGTACTTGTGTCGCAAGACAAATTTCTTGATGGTACTCGACGTGAGGATATTTCTCTTTTATGAGCTCCATCAGATCGTGGACATCCCACTGAGACATCGTTGTCTGATTGGTGATAAGCAATTTATCTGATGTTAAATCGAGCGCCTCAATGTCCGCTTCTGATTCGACAAGATGCACCTTGTCAGGGGCTACTCCGACAGCTCCCTCTGGCTCAGGATGACCTTTTTTTCCGATATAAATAATGTCATACCCATCGGCTGTTTTCTCTGAAATGAGTTCATGTGTTTTTGTTACATCGGGACAGGTTGCATCAATGGCGACAAGACCTTTTTCTTCTGCAATTTGACGAACCTCAGGTGAAACGCCGTGAGCAGTGAAAATAACTGTTCCGCTTTCAACCTGCTTTAAAATGTCCAAGCGGTTTGGGCCGTCCAGTGTGTAGATCCCATCTTCTTCGAAGGCATCTGTCACGTGTTTGTTGTGCACAATCATACCTAATATATAAATTGGGCGTGGCAAGTTTTTATCAAGTGCGGCATTTTTAGCAATGACCATTGCATCTACAACGCCATAGCAATAGCCACGCGGCGAAATTTTAATTACATTCATTTATTCGTCCTCCTGTAGGGAAGTGCTGCTAGAGAAGAACAATATAAAAAGCCGTGGAAAAACGGCTTTTTATCATTCTCTAGCTTCCATTATAGCCAAAGTAAGCGTATATATCAAAGATTGTTATACGCAGGGGACACTTCGCCGTTAAAAGATCACTAGACATATAGTTTTGGAACAGAGCTGCCAGGTCTTTTTTTCGGTTTTACTTCAGGAGCAGGTGATGTGTGAGGATCTGCTTTTTTGACGAGGATGTCCTCTGGTTCTTCGTTTTCTTCTATTTCATCATCTCCTGATGCAACCTCTTTTTGCACTTCTGTTTCCTCGCCGATTTCTTTAGGTTCTTCATCTGTACTTGTTTCATCATCATCTGCACTGCCAAGCTGGCTGTACAGCTTAATCATCGCAGGTAAATTTCTGACTAAAGGACCGTATTGCTGAATCATTGGCGTAAATTGCTGCGCCATTCCGAGCACCTTTTGAACATTTCCCAACATGCTTGAGAGGGTTGCAGGATTTGCGAAGCTCTGGATTCCTTGTAATCCCGCACCACCTCCAGAAACCCCTGCTCCCCCTGCGCCAGGAAGAAATTTAGAGAGCAAGCCTTTCATTCCTGCTCCGCCGCCTAGTGCACGGCTTTCGCCTCCTGGAATTCCGCCCATTCCGCGTACACCGCCTCCCTGTACAGACGGGGAGCGAGGCATCATTTGCTGAAATTGATTGCCTTGCCCTTGAAAAGTCTGTTCGATAGGAGCCTGCTGCCTCCTTTGAAAAATTCCGGGCTGTCCGCCATTTCCAAGATGCCGGCGTGAGGGACGGTGCGGCTGAAAATCGCCCATAGGCCTTTGCCCTAACATACTTGTACCTCCCTTACTGCATTCTCTTTCTAATCATAGGTTATGCAAGGAAGCATCAATTGGTTTCCTGTAAGAAAAGCGGACATGGTTTTTTTGCTGAAAATCAGCTATAATGAGGAGATGAGCAAAAAGGCATTGCCTTAAGGAGTGAAAACATGAACGAAACAAAATTTACGACATATGAATTAAAGTCTTTTATAATAGATGCTATTCATGAACTGGGCTTTTATGAGCCAACTGATATTCAAAAAAGAATTATCCCTGCTGTGTTAAAAGGAGAAAGCGTGATTGGTCAATCACAAACAGGAACAGGGAAAACCCACGCGTACTTATTGCCGCTTATTCATTCAATTGATCCAAGCAAAGAGCACGTACAAGTCGTGATTACTGCACCTACAAGAGAATTAGCCAATCAAATTTTCAAAGAAGCCCAAACGATCTTAAAGAAGGCCTCTCCAGAAGAAGAAATTAAAGCAAAGCTTTACATTGGCGGAACGGACAAGCAGAAATCCATTCAAAAGCTAAAAAACCAGCCGCATTTGGTTGTCGGCACACCTGGACGTATTGCGGACCTCATTCATGAGCAGGCGCTGAACGTTTACAAAGCGACATCTCTTGTCATTGATGAAGCGGATTTAATGCTGGATATGGGCTTTTTAGAAGATGTGGACCGTATTGGTTCACAAATGCCAGAGCAGCTGCAAATGCTTGTGTTCTCAGCAACGATTCCAGAAAAACTAAAGCCATTCCTGAAAAAATATATGGACAATCCAAAATATGCCCATGTTGAACCAAAACGGATTACAGCTGAAAACATCCAGCATATTTTAGTCCCATCTAAACAGCGCGACAAGCTAAAATTGCTCCATGAAATGGTGACGAATGTACAGCCTTATTTAGGCATCATTTTTGCCAATACAAAAACAACCGTTGATGAAATCGCATCATTCCTACAAGAAAAAGGAATGAAAGTTGGAGTGCTTCATGGTGGATTAACGCCGCGCGAACGTAAAAAAGTGATGAAACAAATTGATGATTTAGAGTTCACTTATATTGTGGCATCTGACCTTGCAGCCCGCGGAATTGATATTAAAGGTGTCAGCCATGTGATCAACTATGAACTTCCATCTGATCTTGATTTTTATGTTCACCGTGTTGGTCGAACGGCTCGAGCTGGTTCATCTGGAATTGCGATGACTATTTATGAGCTTGCTGATGAGGATGCACTCATTCAAATTGAGAAAATGGGCGTTGTGTTTGAAAACAAAACCATTGTTCATGGCGAATGGCGAGATGCAGATGACCGCTTGAAGCGTCAAAGACGTAAAAAAGCACCTAATGAAATTGAAGAAAAAGCAAAGCGTCTTGTGAGAAAACCGAAAGCCGTCAAACCTGGATATAAAAAGAAAATGACACGTGAGATGGACAAAATCAAAAGACAGGAACGTAGAAAGTCAAAGCGTAATGGAAAGTAGGGGGAAACATTGTTGAAGATTGGTTCACATGTATCCATGAGCGGAAAACATATGCTTCTTGCAGCGAGTCAAGAAGCTGCCTCTTATGGTTCGAATACGTTTATGATTTATACAGGTGCACCGCAAAATACGCGCCGTAAAAAAATTGAAGACCTCAATATTGAAGCTGGACAAGCGCATATGAAAGAGCATGGTATGACAGATATCGTCGTGCATGCACCATATATTATTAATATTGGGAACACCGTCAATCCAGCGACGTTTGAGCTTGGTGTGGACTTCCTTCGCTCTGAGATTGAACGTACAGAAGCGCTAGGTGCGAGGCAGATTGTTCTCCACCCAGGTGCACATGTCGGAGCAGGACCAGAAGCAGGAATCCAAAAAATCATCGAAGGTTTAAACGAAGTCATCGTAAAAGGGCAAAAGGTTCAAATTGCACTTGAAACAATGGCTGGCAAAGGATCAGAGTGCGGAAGAAGCTTTGAAGAGCTTGCCCAAATTATCGACGGAGTGACACATAACGAAGCACTTTCTGTCTGCTTTGATACGTGTCACACACACGATGCTGGTTATCCGATTGTGACTGACTTTGATGGGGTGTTAGAAGAATTTGATCGAATCATTGGTATTGACCGAATCAAGGTTCTTCATATTAATGACAGTAAAAACGTACAAGGCGCAAGAAAAGACCGACATGAAAATATCGGCTTTGGTGAAATTGGCTTCGATGCACTGAACAATATTGTGCATCATCCGCAGCTTCAAGATGTACCAAAAATCTTAGAAACGCCTTATGTAGGTGAAGATAAAAAGAACAAAAAGCCACCTTACAAATTCGAAATTGCAATGCTAAAAGAAAAGCAATTTGACGAAGGCTTACTAGATAAAATTAAGAATCAGTAAAAAAGCATATAACATCATGAGGTGCCGCTAAATGCGGCCCTTTTTTGTTTAACTTGTAAACTGATTAAACAGATCATTGACAGTCTGAGCTGTCTGTTTAGATGTAATCGCTTCTACTTGCTTAAGAAGCCGGCTACGCTCTGCATCATTAAAAATATTGATGTTCTTCCCATTCATGAGTTTGGCCACCTCAGCAGCTTGGTTTGACGTTAAACTGACACCATACTGCTTCGCATACCTTAACAGATCATTTGCTGTGATCTGATTGAGCCGTTGCAGGACAATTTTTTGAATTAAAATCAATTCCATTCCTCCCCTCTGTAACAATGTATGGGCGAAAACGGAAAATGTGCAAAAAATTTTATTTTACCCTGTGAAATGATAAAATAGTAAAGTGAATAAAATGTTCATTGAAAATTTAAGTTGTGTAGAGGGGAGAACGTATGGCAAATAGTAAACAGCATAGAAAGGAATCAGTGCCTCATTTTATATTTAGAATTTTCCTGATTCTAGTAGGAGCTACATGCGCAGCAGTCAGCATTGAATTATTTTTAGTGCCAAACAATATTATCGATGGAGGCATCATCGGCATTTCGCTTATTTTGGATTATCTCTTTACAGATAACCCATTCATCAATTTTGCGACGATTGTTGTCATTTTGAATATTCCATTTATGATATCAGGATACAAACATATTGGGAAAACCTTTCTGGTTTCCACAGTAATTGGGATTGTCAGCTTAGCCGTGATTGAATCTTCGCTCCATCATGTAGAGGCATTTACAAATCAGCCAATCTTAGCCACTGTATTTGGCGGGCTATTACTTGGTTTTGGTGTGGGACTTGTCATTCGAAATGGAGGCTCAATGGATGGAACAGAGATCTTAGGCATTCTGCTAACGAAAAAAATTCCATTCTCCGTCGGTGAGTTTGTCATGATCGTCAATGTGTTCATTTTTATTTGGGCAGGCTTTGTCTTCGGACCAGAGCAGGCTATGTATTCTGTTATGACATATTATTTGGCAATGAAAACAATTGATGCTGTCATTCAAGGGCTTGATGAAACAAAAGCTGTCATTATCGTGTCAGATTATTATGATGAAATTTCAGATGCGATTCTTCATCGACTTGGAAGGGGAACGACAAAGCTGAGAGGGAAAGGCGGTTATACAGATGAAGAAAAAGATGTCATCTACGCCGTTGTCACAAGACTTGAAATCACAAAGCTAAAATCCATTGTATTTGAAATTGATAGTCAAGCATTTATTACGATTATGGATACGCATGAAACAAAAGGCGGTAAGTTCAAAACAGCCATTCATTAGCTTTTATTTTACTTTTTAATCTTTCTTTTATATAATGAAATGTATGTATGGACAGAGAAAATGGCAAAAGCCATTTTCTTTTTGTTGTATAAATCGTAATCATTCTTTTTATATTGATTAAAGGTGGAAAGATTCATGGCAAAGCCAATTATTGAAATGAAGGACATTTCGTACTCGTATGGACAGCGAAATGTCATAGATCACATTCATTTAACAGTCGAGGAAGGAAATTTTCTAGCACTTGTTGGACCGAATGGATCTGGTAAAACAACCTTATTAAAGTGCCTGCTTGGGCTCATTAAACCACAGCAAGGTGAATTAAAGCTATTTGGCACGCCTGCTTCAAAATTTAGAGACTGGGATCAAATTGGATTTGTTTCTCAAAAGGCGAATAGTTTTAATACAGGTTTCCCTGCTTCTGTTTACGAAGTCGTCGCAAGTGGATTGACGGCGAAAATAGGTTTATTCAAACGAATGAGCAAGCAGGATAAATGGCAAGTTGAGGAAGCCATTCGTTCAGTTGGGATACAAGATTTAAAGCACCAAAACATCGGGGAACTTTCAGGCGGTCAGCAGCAGCGTGCCTTTATTGCACGTGCGCTCGTCAGTCAGCCGAAGCTGCTCATTTTAGATGAACCGACGGTTGGGGTAGACCAGCGGACAGTAGAAGGCTTTTATCAGCTGCTCGAAACATTAAACAAAGAAAAAGGAATGTCTTTAATTCTCGTCACACACGACGTGGGCACCGTTTCTGATAAAGTCACCCATGTGGCTTGTTTAAATCAGACACTTCATTTCCACGGAGATGCAGCAACGTTTGATTCAATGGATGATCAGGCGTTATCTCAATTTTACGGACATGACATTCAAGTGATTCATCACGATCATCACCATCATGGGGGACATGAATAATGCTATTTCCATTTTTTCATTATGAATTTTTACAAAATGCGTTTATCGCAGGAATGCTGATCGGTTTTATTGCGCCCTTGCTTGGTGTATTTATCGTCGTGAGAAGGCTCTCGCTGATTGCAGATGCCCTCAGTCACGTATCACTTGCCGGTATTGCAGCTAGTTTATTTCTTGATAAAAAGTTTGGCCTCTTGACAGGGGTAAGCCCGCTGTACTTAGGGATGGCGTTTTCTGTTGCCGGTTCGTTATTTATTGAACGCCTGCGCTCTGTGTATAAGCATTATCAGGAGCTGGCGATACCTATTATTTTATCAGGCGGTATCGGGATTTCCGTCATCTTCATTTCACTAGCGAATGGCTTTAATACAGATTTGTTTAGTTATTTGTTCGGAAGTGTCAGTGCGGTGTCGAGATTAGATCTTTGGATTGTTGTTGGGATCTCACTCGTTGTGGTGTTAGTTGTCGTGCTTTTATATAAAGAATTATTTTTACTTTCTTTTGATGAAGAGCATGCAAAGGCTTCTGGTATTTCAGCGAAATGGATTCATTTTATTTTTATCTTAGTTGTTGCACTTGTCATTGCGGCATCGATGCGTATCGTAGGTACACTACTTGTCTCTGCGCTCATGACACTTCCTGTTGCGGCAAGTATCCGCATTGCTAAAGGGTTCAAACAGGCGATTTTCCTTTCGATCTTGTTCGGTGAATTGTCTGTATTGGCGGGATTGATCTTAAGCTATTATCTAGATTTAGCGCCAGGCGGAACCATTGTGATGCTGTCCATTTTGATTTTAATCGGATGTATTTTTATTGGAAAATTCAAAAGGGGGAATCATCATGAACGTACAAGAAGCGCTTGATTTATTAAAGGAAAAAGGCTACAAGTATACAAGCAAACGTGAAGACATGCTTCAACTGTTTTCTGATTCTGATAAATATTTGACTGCTAAAAATGTGCTGACGGCACTAAGTGAAGACTACCCGGGTCTTAGCTTTGATACGATTTACCGAAACCTGTCGCTATATGAAGACTTAGGTATATTAGAAACAACGGAATTGTCAGGTGAGAAGCTTTTTCGTTTTAAATGTTCCTTTTCTCATCACCACCATCATTTTATTTGTCTGACATGCGGTAAAACAAAGGAGATCGATGCCTGCCCTATGGACAAGTTAGACGCCGATCTAGAGGATTATCACATTAGCGGACATAAATTCGAAATATACGGAACGTGTCCTTCCTGCGAACCGAAGGAAGTTCACTCATAAAACAGCCAGCCGCAGAGCTGGCTTTTTCTCTTGTCTTTTTGAAAACGTTTTACAAAGGGCGGCTGTTTCATTAAAATGAGAACAAGGTACTGAAGAAATTTGTGTCTTTTGGAGTAAAGGGAGGGTCAAAAATGGCGTATTATGTCGTGTTTGATGTAGGCGGGACGAGAACAAAACATGGATTAATGGATCGGGATGGGGAGTTGGTCACGAGCGGTGACTATGAAACGAACTGCCGTCAGCTTGAACCGTTTTTAGAAGCGATGGCGGATGTGGTCAAACAATATCAGAGAACGTCAGATGTTAGCGGAATCGCTATTAGTCTTCCGGGCTTTGTGGACAGTGAAACAGGTTATACAGAATTTGCAGGAGCCATCATTGCCTTAAATGGTCAAAATGTAAAAACTCTTTTAGAAGAGAAAACCTCTCTTCGTGTTGAAGTCGAAAATGATGCGAACTGTGCAGCTCTTGCAGAAAAATACAGTGGCCATGCGAAAGAGTGTGACAGTTTTATTTGTATGACGCTTGGCACAGGTGTTGGCGGTGGTATTTTCGCTGGCGGTCAGCTTGTACGCGGGGCTTCCTTCCGCGGCGGTGAATTTGGCATGATGCTGACAGAGACAGACAATGGACAATTTACAACACTCAACAGCAGTGCTTCAACAGCTGGTTTAATTCGCAGCTATAAAGAAAAGCAAGGAATTCCGCAAAGCACGCAAATAGACGGTCAAGACATTTTTGAAAAGGCAAAGCATGATCCGTCCATTGAAAAGCTAGTGGATCAGTGGTACAAGCGAATCGCCATTGGTATTTACAATGTAGCAACTGTCCTTAATCCTGAGAAAATCCTCATTGGTGGCGGTGTAAGTGCAAGACCAGATTTGCTATCAAATATTGAGAAACATTTACATACTCTGCCTGCGTGGAAGAACATTCAAGTGAAGGTGGAAACGTGCTATTACTTGAATCAGGCAGGCATGAAGGGAGCGCTGTACCATTTCCTCATGACAGAAGGGAAGCTTGCTCCATCAAAAAAGCCGATACATTAGAGTATCGGCTTTTCTGTATTAATAAGCAGTTTCCAAACGCTGCTCGTATTGTTTAATCCATTGAGATGCTTCCTGCCAGTTGTTGACGCGTATAATCCTGTCGTCAATGGGCATTTGATTATATGGGGAGTTAAAAAGAATAACCGGGATGTCAGCCTCTTTTGCAATCATTGTGGCATTTCCATGATGATCCTCGAAAAACACATCAATTTTGTGCTTTTGAACAGCTTCGAGCTTATGATGACCGCCAACCAGCTCAATGTCATCATAGTGCACGTGATGTTTGTGAAACCACTCGTAGGTGATATCCGCATGATGCTGCCTTCTCGCTGTAATATAGATCAGCCTGTGTTGATGTTTCATTTGATCAAGCATCTCTTTTGCGTCCTTAGCAGGCTTTGCCTGTTTATATATAAGAGGCTCATGCTGATTCATCCAGCCCCAAAACTCTTCTTGAGAAATATTTAAAAGCTTCGTCAAATCATATTCTGTCATATCATCTAGTGTCATGGCACATTGGAACGACTCATTTAAATAGGGAACAAAGGTGTCCTGCGCCGTCACTGTGCCATCTATATCAATTCCTAAACGTAACATGCCCACACTCCTCATTTTTATACTCTTAAAGTGTAACATAATCAATTCACAATTCCAGCAAGTTTTAGCAAACATGAAACAGACATTTTTGCTCATACTAAAAAAGCTCCTTTCTATTAACCAAAAGGGGGAATTGATCATGGAAAGAGACGAAGATTTCAGAAGAAATGATCGTGAAATCGACACACACTTTAGTAATGATGATGGCTATCTAGAGGAAACAGCTGCTGAAATTGCAGAGCCATATCAGGCTTCAAGAGATCGAGTAGACAGACGAGAACGTGACCAAGTAGGTGACGATTCAGGCAGTAAGGGGATAGGCTATACAGCACTCGCGATTGCGATTATCTCGTTATTTGTCTTGCCGGTGCTATTAGGAGTAGCGGCAATCGTCGTTGGTTATATTGCAAGAAGAAAAGGAGCACATGCGCTTGGCGCATGGTCAATCGGGATCGGAATTGTTTCCGTCATCCTTGGCATATTTATCACCCCGTTCTTTTAACAAGAACAGAAAAACGCCTGACAGTGACGTCAGGCGTTTTTTGTTATGCGTTGGCTTTTGCTTTTTCAGCTTCCATTTTTGCATAATGCTCTTCAGCAATTTTATCGATTTCTTTTTTCAGTTCTTCGACCATTGTTTCTTCTGGCACTTTACGAACAATTTCACCTTTACGGAACAATAGGCCTTCGCCTCTAGCTCCGGCAATTCCGATATCAGCTTCACGCGCTTCACCTGGACCGTTTACAGCACAGCCAAGAACAGCTACTTTAATCGGTGCTTTAATCGTGGAGATATATTCTTCGACTTCATTTGCAATGCTAATGAGGTCAATTTCAATTCGTCCACAAGTTGGGCAAGAGATCAGTGTGGCTGCATTTGCTGCAAGACCAAATGATTTCAACAGTTCACGTGCTACTTTTACTTCCTCAACTGGATCAGCACTTAAAGAGATGCGGAGTGTATTCCCAATCCCCATATTCAAGATAGCGCCGAGACCAGCTGCACTTTTGACCGTACCTGCAAATAATGTACCTGATTCTGTAATTCCAAGGTGAAGAGGGTAGTCAAATGCTTTTGCAGCTTTTTCGTACGCCTCAATCGCTAGGTTGACATCAGATGCTTTCATGCTGACGATGATATCATGAAAATCTAGATCTTCAAGAATTTTAATGTGGTGCAGTGCACTTTCGACCATACCATCTGCTGTTGGGTAGCCGTATTTATCAAGAATTTTTTTCTCTAATGAACCAGCGTTTACCCCAATACGGATTGGAATGCCTTTTTCTTTTGCTGCTTTCACAACCGCTTCGACTTTTTCTCGTCTTCCGATGTTTCCTGGGTTGATTCGAATTTTGTCTGCACCTGCTTCAATCGCTTTCAGTGCAAGCTTGTAGTCAAAATGAATATCGACAACTAGCGGGATGTTGATCTGTTTTTTTATGTCTGCAATCGCATTTGCTGCACGCTCGTCTGGGCATGCGATACGCACGATTTGACAGCCAGCTTCTTCAAGACGCTTAATTTCAGCTACTGTCGCTTCGACATCATGTGTTTTGGTTGTTGCCATACTTTGAATGACAACCTCATTATTTCCACCTATAGTTAAAGGTCCCACTTTGACGGGACGTGTTTTAGTACGATGTGTGACTTCACTCACTTGTCAATCGCTCCTTAGTGTACAAGCAATTCTTTGCCATGTACGTCTTGTTTTACAGTTCATATTGTAACAGTCTCTTTGTATGAATGACAAGGAATTAACGTTTTATCTCTTATATACCGGAAACTTATATGTGCTGCCTGCCCGAATTTCGTTTGCTTTGACGCCTTGATTCAGCTCTTCAAAATCTTCAATGACTTCATCAAGAGGCTTACTTGTATGGACGATAGAGACGACGGTTTCACCTTGTTTCACTGTGACGTTCTTATATGCTTTTTTCTCAGGTGTTTGAAAGGCATTTGCAGGGACAGCTGGACCTTCTTCAACGGGAATGGTGCCATTTTTTAAATCAAAAAAGATAATAAATAGGACAAACAAACTGATTAGCAAAAAAATAATACGCCGCATTTCACTCACCGCTTTTAAGAGTTTACTTCAGTCTATGCGTGTCCCGAAATGATAGAACCAACATGAGGAAAAAAGCTGGAAAGGGAGGTTCTAGTTCGTTCTAGTGTGTCTTGTATTGAATTTACGCTCGGCGGTGCTTTTTCAAGCTTCTATCACGATTATGATAAAATAAAAGCAGGGGGGAGAGTTTATGAAGAAAATCAGTCAGCATATATATGTGAGAGCGCTAACAGAAGAAGATGCACAATCACTACTCGCACTTGAACTTGAGAATCGCTCCTATTTTCAGCAATTTACACCTTTGGTCAAAGATGATTTTTTCACGTTATCTCGTCAAATTGAACGAATTCAGCGCAGTGTGGAAAGATGCGTACAGGATGAAGCCTACATGCACGGTATTTTCTTAAATGAAACAGATGCCTTAATTGGGACAATCTCATTAAATTCTGTCGTAAGAGGCCCGGTAGAAGGAGCTTGGCTGGGGTATGTACTTGATGAAAAGCATGGCGGGAAAGGGTATATGACAGAAGCCATTCGTTTAATCATCGATTATGCCTTTGATGAGCTGCACCTGCATCGTATTGAAGCTGGAGTAAAGCCGAGTAATATAGGTTCCATTCGTGTGCTTGAAAAGACAGGTTTTGAAAATGAGGGACTCAATCGTAAAAAAGTAAAGATTAATGACGTGT
The DNA here is from genome assembly GCF_038005165.1 of Bacillus sp. FSL K6-2431. Taxonomy (NCBI): domain Bacteria; kingdom Bacillati; phylum Bacillota; class Bacilli; order Caryophanales; family Bacillaceae; genus Bacillus; species Bacillus sp. FSL K6-2431. Next base: position 3,527,514 of record NZ_JBBOSQ010000001.1, read on the forward strand.
GGGAAGATCATTATTTGTTTGCGATCATTCATCCGGATGAATCATAGAGAATGCACATACATAAAAAGCTCCTCCAAGTTGGGGGAGCTTTCATATACTAAATTAATTTTTGACAAGTGGTTTATGTTTAGCGGGTATTTCTTTTACGACAAGGTATAAGAAGATAAAGTTAATGACCCAATTTAATAAAAATGAATTCGCAACAGGCGTGTTTAATGCACTCATGATGGCGAAAAAGACTGTTGTTAATGTGAGTGAGTAAGCAGAGAGCTTCCATAGCATTTGGAAGGACAGCTCTTTTTGCTGCATGCGTTTAATAAATGTACCAAGCATCGCAAGGAAAGTTGCGCTAATGAACATGAGAGCCGCAGTTGATAGATATAACAGCACACAGATGACTGGGATAATAATCGCTTGATTCTGATTTGTGACGCGGGCAAGTTCGTCTTTTGTCAGCGTCCCACCAAGCAGTTGATACGGGATATCTGTCATTTGCCCATCAATAGCAATCACAGCTTTTTCTTTTAATAATGCGATGGCCGTTTGCTTTGATTCAAGCTCACTTGCTTTTATTTTTTCAGCAGGATCAAAAATGATCGTAATGCCGTTTTCTTCTTTTTCTATCGGTTCACTTTGATCCGCTTGAAGCTTTCCTTTTTCGATTGAGAAATCAGGTAAATCTTTTTTGATCACATGCTGAAATCCTGACATCGCATTCGAGATCTCTTGACTCATATGATAGCCCTGTGGAACTGCTGCGATGATCGAAAGGATAAAAATGAATAAAATCGCTTTGCCAATCCCTGTAAACCGTGCTTTCGCAATATCTTTTGGTGAATAAATGCCTTTTAACAATAGTTTAAATACGTTCAATCAATTCACTTCCTACATTCTTTTCTATTTCTCATATTGTATCAATGTCTATCTAACAAGTACAAGTATGGCCTTCATTGCTGGTTAAGATAGAGGGAATGAGGCATAATGTATACAGCAAATAAAAAGGAGGCGGCTGTGACTTGGACGTGCTGTATTGGATTCTGATCATTTGTGCATTTATCATTGCATTTGTTGGACTTGTTTATCCAATTATCCCTAGTGTGGTTTTTATGGTTCTCGGATTTATTCTATATGGTTTCTTTTTCAGCTTCGAGCCGCTGACACTGACGTTTTGGCTCATTCAAGCCGTATTTACCGCGGTATTATTTGCGGCAGATTATGTCTCGAACCTGATTGGGGTCAAGCGTTTTGGCGGTAGCCGTGCAGCTATTTGGGGAAGCACCATTGGGTTATTAGTCGGTCCTTTTGTGATTCCGATTGCAGGAATTATCATTGGTCCATTTATCGGAAGTGTTATAGCAGAGCTCCTTGTTCATCAAAAAGATGTGAAAACAAGTGTGAAAGTAGGATTAGGCTCGTTAATCGGATTTATATCAGGTGTATTTGCCAAAGGATTGATTCAAGCGCTGATGCTGGGCATCTTTTTATTTTATGTTCTTCGATAAATAGAAAAAGGGCGTTTAAAACTCTTTCTAAAGGGCTAAATACAAAATAAACACTGAAATGTTTCAGATCATGAGCAATAACGTTGAAACAAGCCAATTCTTTTGATACTCTTTGAGTAGGGTGAATTGCTTGCTTACGACCTAAGGAAGCATTTCAGTACATACATTTCTAAGGAGGAATTTAACCATGGCTTTTAAACTTCCAGAATTACCATATGCTTACGATGCATTAGAACCACATATCGACAAGGAAACAATGACGATTCACCACACAAAACACCACAACACATATGTAACAAACTTAAACAAAGCAATCGAAGGTGTATCAGCTCTTGAAGATCAATCAATCGAAGAGCTAGTGGCTAACCTAAACTCTGTACCTGAAAACGTTCGTACAGCTGTACGTAACAATGGCGGAGGACATGCTAACCACTCATTATTCTGGACGCTTCTTTCACCAAACGGTGGCGGCGCACCAACTGGTGAACTTGCAGATGCAATCGAAAAAGAATTAGGCGGATTTGAAAAATTCAAATCTGATTTCGCTGCAGCAGCTGCAGGACGCTTTGGTTCTGGTTGGGCATGGCTTGTTGTGAACAATGGCAAACTTGAAATCACAAGCACGCCAAACCAAGATTCTCCTTTAACTGAAGGAAAAACACCAATTCTAGGACTTGACGTTTGGGAGCATGCTTACTACCTAAACTACCAAAACCGTCGTCCTGATTACATTTCAGCTTTCTGGAATGTTGTGAACTGGGATGAAGTGGCTCGCCTTTACAGCGAAGCTAAATAAACCATTTGATTTGAAAAGACCTGCTCTTTAGAGAAGCAGGTCTTTTTATATTTTCCCTCCTTTTTTTACATATCTGCCTTTTGATGAGACAGACTATTGTGTAGAAAAGGAGAATGAAATATATGAGCAGATTAAAGAAAATGTTCGGGGACATGGATGTTACAAGAGATTTAATGCTCCTCCTCACGATTGGCGGATTATACGCACTTGCCATTGCACTTTCTAATACGTTTGTAAACGTGTATTTATGGAAACAGTCTGGGAAATTCACAGATCTTGCGATTTACAATCTGGCTATTGTTGTGCTTCAGCCCATTACATTTTTATTCGCAGGCCGGCTTGCTAAAAAAATAGACCGGGCGTTTGTCCTTCGTTTCGGCGTGATCTTCTTAGCCGCTTTTTACTTAATTGTCTTAATAGCAGGAGAGCACGCGGCCGCGCGGCTTGTTTTATTAGGGAGTGTCCTTGGGATCGGCTATGGTTTTTACTGGCTTGCTTTTAACGTACTTACCTTTGAGATCACCGAGCCTGAAACAAGAGATTTCTTTAATGGGTTTCTCGGAGTCCTCACTTCTACAGCTGGCATGATCGGTCCACTGATCGCGGGTATTGTCATTTCTCAATTAACAGATGATACGGGCTATACAGTGATTTTTACTTTATCGCTAATTTTGTTTTCATTAGCGGTTGTGATGAGCTTTTTCCTCAAGAGAAGGCAGTCCAAAGGAAAATTTATCATCAAGCAAATATGGAAAGAACGCCATGCCGACGAGAATTGGCGTAAGATTACAACAGCTCACTTTTTTCAAGGGCTTCGTGAAGGGGTCTTTGTCTTCTTAATCAGTGTCTTTGTGTTTATCGCAACAAACAGTGAGCTTGCTCTCGGGACATTTGGTTTGGTGAACTCAGGTGTTGCCTTTTTCGCTTATTTCTTCGCTACGCGTTTGATTAAGAAAAAATGGCGTAAGAAAGCCATTATGCTTGGCGGGCTGATTTTATACGGCGCCTTGTTCTTAATCGTCTTTCACTTGTCCTATGTATCACTTCTCATGTATGCGGTAGCCATCGCGATAGGATATCCGCTTCTGCTTGTTCCATATGTTTCCTTAACATACGATGTCATCGGTCATGCAAGGTATGCAAGGAAAGCCCGAATTGAATATATTGTGGTCAGGGAGCTGTTTTTAAATGCTGGCCGTATTTGTTCCATTGTGTTGTTTCTTCTGTCTGTCACTTTACTTGGTGATGAGCTCGGGATACCTGCATCTCTTGTTGTGCTTGGAGCGGGACATACTCTCATTTATTTCTTTGTAAAAGATATTCATTTGAAAGAAAAAACTGCTGATATGAAAGAGGCAGACGGTCAAAAGCCAGTTTCTCAGACGAACCTTATTAAGGGAGAAAGGTAAAATTTCTTACCAATGGAACATCAAATTTCTAGATAAATAATAGAAAAACCGCTAAAATGATGATGGCACCTTTTATACACAAAAAGGGGTGCCATTTCTTTCTTGATAGAAAAGGTGATGTGATGAGAAACAAGAAAAACAAAAAAGACGTGAAGGAAGGGCGCAAAACACTTCCACTTCGGCTGAATTTACTATTTTTAGCTGCGTTTATTATTTTTACCGGTGTTGTTGTAAGACTCGGATTTGTACAAATTGTCAATGGAGAAGATTATAAAAAGCAGGCAGAAAAACAAGAGGATGTGAATGTCAGCTCATCTGCTCCGCGCGGAAAAATTTACGATCGAAACTATAATACGATTGTCAGCAATAAAGCGCTAAATGCCATTACATATACGAGAACCTCGACGACTTCACAAGAAGAGCGGCTCAAAGTGGCTACAAAATTAGCGGATATGATTCATGTGAGTACGAAAAAAATCACCGATCGTGACAAAAAAGATTTCTGGATTTTAACGCACCCGAATGAAGCGAAAAAGCTTGTTCAAAAGGAATCGGAATTAAAGGGTGACGATAAGGTCGCTGATGATAAATTATATGAACTTCAGCTGAAACGCATCACGGACAAGGAATTAAATCAACTGACGAAAAAAGACTTACAAGTGCTTGCGATTAAAAGACAAATGGATGCAGGCTATGCACTTACGCCTCAATTCATTAAAAATGATGATGTGAAGCCAAGCGAAATTGCTTACGTCTCTGAGCATTTGGACGAGCTGCCAGGTGTGGATGTCACAACAGACTGGTCACGCAGCTATCCGTATAAAGGACTGCTTCGCAGTATGCTCGGCAGCGTGTCCTCAAGTGATGAAGGACTTCCGCAGTCACTTCTTGAACATTATTTATCGCTCGGCTACAGCCGAAATGACCGTGTAGGAAAAAGCTATCTAGAATATCAATATGAAGATGTCCTGCAAGGCCAAAAGGAAAAAGAGCAGAGTACAACTGATAAAGAGGGCAATGTGACAAGCTCTAAAGTGCTAACAGAAGGAAAGAGCGGGAAAGACCTAGTGCTCACCATTGATATTCAGCTGCAAAAAGCAGTAGAAAAAATCGTTGAAAAGAACTTAAGAAGTGCGAAACAAAGAGGCGGGACAGAGCTTCTTGATCGTGCGTTTGTTGTCATGATGGACCCTAGAAATGGAGAAGTTCTCTCCGTTGCGGGGAAACAGATTTCAAACAAAAACGGAAAATACAAATTTGATGACTACGCATTAGGAACGATGACTTCATCCTATGCGATGGGCTCAGCTGTAAAAGGGGCCACTGTACTGACGGGATATAAAACAGGCGTGATTCATATTGGAAGTACCCAGTACGATGAACCGCTGTATATCGCGCAGTCACCGCCTAAGAAATCCTATCAAAATATGGGACTCATTAATGATTTAACGGCACTCGAACGTTCATCTAACGTGTATATGTTTAAAACAGCGATTGCCGTTGGAAAAGGGGAGTATCGTAAGAACCAGCCGCTCCCAATCGATCCGAAAGCTTTTGATACATTCCGTTATAATTTCAGTAAATTTGGTCTTGGTGTCAAAACAGGGATTGACCTGCCAAACGAAGCGACAGGCTACCGGGGAACGTCTACACAATCTGGTCTCCTGCTTGACTATGCAATTGGACAGTATGATACGTTTACACCGCTGCAAATGGCGCAATACGTTTCAACGATTGCCAATGGTGGATATCGTTTACGTCCGCAGCTTGTTAAAGAAGTGAGAGAGCCAGATCCGCAGCGCGGCATTGGTGCTGTAACAGAATCCGTCAAACCAGACGTATTGAATAAACTAGACATGACAGGTGATGAGATCAAGCGTGTTCAGCAAGGCTTCAAGCTTGTCATGCAGAACCCAAGAGGGACGGCCTACTCGAACTTTGGCAACAAAAAATATAACCCAGCTGGCAAAACAGGAACCGCTCAATCATTCTATGACGGCCCAATTAAAAGCAAACGCGGCACACCAACATATAACACAACACTTGTTGCGTATGCGCCTGCTGATAATCCAGAAGTGGCCATTTCCGTCGTTGTACCATGGGTGTATCAAGACTACAATCAGCGCTATCCAATTACAAATGATATCGGTGAACAAGTATTAGACAAATACTTTGAGCTAAAATCAAAACAGGAAAGCAATGATACACAAGCGAAGAACAAAAATAAAATTGAAAATGAAGCAGAAACAAATGACTAGACCTTTTCTAGGTAAAAACGCTCACTTTTTGTGGGCGTTTTTTTACGTTTTCTTCAAAATTTTCGAGATAAATTGACAAAATACATAAAAAACATCGCAAGATCTCTACAAAACTTCGACATTTACAAAACCTTAACATTCCATTTAAACGAAATTAATAAAGAACCTTTAATGTATTACTCGTAGGACAAATTATTCAGGGGGTATTCTTGAAATGAAAAAGAACAAATTATGGCTGCTTACTTTCCTTACTATCGCATTGTTAGCATTCGTCACAGCATGCGGAAACAGCAGCTCAAGCGGAGATTCAAAAGACAGTAAAGGAAATGCTTCAAACAAAGATGAGGCATCAGGTTCCATTACCATCTCAGGATCATCTGCGATGCAGCCTTTAGTTCTTGCGGCAGCAGAAAAATTCATGGATAAACATCCAAAAGCCGATATTCAAGTACAAGCCGGCGGTTCAGGAACAGGACTTTCTCAAGTGTCAGAAGGATCTGTACAAATTGGTAACTCAGATGTATTCGCAGAAGAGAAAGACGGAATCGACGCAAAAGCTTTAACAGACCACAAAGTAGCAGTTGTTGGAATGGCCGCAGCTGTAAACCCTGAAGTGGGTGTCAAGGACATCACAAAGAACGAATTGAAAAAAATCTTCACTGGTAAAATCAAAAACTGGAAAGAGCTTGGCGGCAAAGACCAAAAAATCACTCTTGTGAACAGACCTGACTCTTCAGGAACTCGTGCAACATTTGTGAAATATGCACTTGATGGTGCAACACCTGCAGAAGGAATCACAGAAGATTCTTCAAACACAGTGAAAAAACTGATTGCAGAAACGCCAGGTGCGATTGGATACCTAGCATTCTCTTATTTAACAGATGACAAAATTACACCGCTTAGCATTGATGGTGTGAAACCGGAAGAAAGCAATGTAGAAAGCGGTAAATATACAATTTGGGCTTACGAGCATTCTTATACAAAAGGTGAGCCAGATGGTCTAGCAAAACAATTCTTAGATTACCTCATGAGTGATGAAGTACAAAAAGAAATCGTCAAAGACCAAGGCTACATCTCAGTTGCTAATATGAAAGTAGAAAGAGACGCAACAGGCAAACAAACAGATAAGTAAGAGGTCTTGAATTGCTGATGAAGGAAAAGTGGAGCTTTTCACTTTTCCTTTTATGACATTCATAGGAGTGTAGAAAAAGATGAAGCAGATAGAACATACAGAAGCGAGCGATCGACTGATCAGCTCGAAGAAAAATAGGCAAATGGATGAAGTAAGAGGAAGTATTTTGGTGAGATTCTGCGCATTCTTAATGATTGCTGTATCAATCGCCATTACCATCTTCCTTGGCATTAAGGGTTTACAATCTTTCATTGTAAATGGTGTAAGCCCAATTGAGTTCTTAACCAGTATCAATTGGAACCCAACAGCAGAAAACCCGCAGTACGGCGCATTTCCTTTTATTTTCGGATCAATCGCCGTCACGCTCCTATCGGCACTCATTGCAGCGCCGCTAGGCATCGCAGGCGCAATCTTTATGACAGAAATTGCACCTGCTTGGGGACGTAAAATCCTCCAGCCAGTCATTGAATTGCTTGTAGGGATTCCATCCGTTGTTTACGGATTCATAGGTCTTACAGTATTGGTGCCGTTTATCGGACATTTTAAGTCAAGCGGCTCAGGGCATAGCGTGCTAGCAGGAACGATTGTCCTGTCTATTATGATCCTGCCAACCGTTACATCCATTGCGACTGATGCAATGGGTTCACTACCAAAAAGTTTACGTGAGGGATCGTACGCATTAGGCGCAACAAGATGGCAAACGATTAGACGTGTGCTTGTCCCAGCAGCTCTGCCAACATTAATGACAGCGGTCGTTCTTGGCATGGCTAGAGCATTTGGAGAAGCCCTTGCTGTACAGATGGTCATTGGAAACACGCGTAATTTACCAGAGAGCATTATGGATACAGCTGGTACATTAACAACCATTATTACGTTAAACATGGGTCACACAACGTATGGAAGTGTTGAGAACAATACACTTTGGTCAATGGGACTTGTCCTTCTAGTTGTATCATTTATGTTCATACTCATTATCAGATACTTGTCGTCTAGGAGGAAGATTTAATGAATAGCAAAATGACCGATCGTTTTGCCACATTTATATTTGGATTATGTGCTGCCATTATTACGGCGATTCTCGTTGGTTTGTTTTCTTATATCATTTTCAACGGTGCAAAAGAATTAAATTTCGACTTTTTGACAACCCGCTCAAGTGCGATTGGCTCTGGCGGCGGCATCAGGGATCAGCTGTTTAACTCGTTTTATATTTTGTTTATTACGATGCTGATTACAGTACCGCTTGGCGTCGGCGGCGGAGTGTATATGGCAGAGTACGCTCCTCAAAACAAAGTCACAGACTTTATTCGTACATGTATCGAAGTGTTGTCTTCACTTCCGTCTATCGTCATTGGTATGTTTGGTTTACTCATGTTTGTGAATTTAACAGGCTGGGGCTATACGATTATTGGAGGAGCTCTTGCGCTCACTGTGTTTAACCTGCCGGTGATGGTCAGGGTGACAGAAGATGCGCTGCGCTCTGTACCGAAGGATCAAAAGGAAGCATCACTAGCGCTTGGTGTAACGAAGTGGCATACAGTCAAAACGGTCCTTATTCCAGGTGCGCTTCCGTCTATTATCACTGGTGCGATTTTAGCATCAGGAAGAGTCTTTGGTGAGGCGGCTGCTCTTCTTTTTACAGCAGGTCTCTCCACACCGCGCCTTGATTTCACAAACTGGAGTCCTTTTTCTGATACGTCACCGCTGAATGTGTTTAGACCGGCAGAAACATTAGCCGTTCATATATGGAACGTCAATACACAAGGAATCATTCCAGATGCAGAAGCCATCGCAAATGGTGCATCAGCTGTACTTGTGCTTTCAGTTTTATTGTTCAACCTAGCTGCTAGATGGCTTGGTTCATTTATTCATAAAAAGCTTACGTCAAAATAATGTGAGAGAGGTGTGAAGGGGATATGGTTCAAATGCTAGCAGAAAAAAAAGAGATTGCAGCGAAAAAGGCTCCACTTCAAGCGGAACAGATTTTACAGGTGCAGGATTTAAGCATTTATTATGGTGAAAAAAGAGCGGTCAATCACATTTCATTCGAGATTGAGAAGAATGCAATTACTGCATTAATCGGTCCATCCGGCTGCGGGAAGTCAACCTTTTTACGCAGCATTAACCGCATGAACGACTTAATTCCAGGTGCGAGAAGTGAAGGGGCGATCATGTACGAAGGATTAAATATTTTGGATGACCGTATTAATGTGGTGAATTTAAGAAGAGAAATCGGCATGGTCTTCCAAAAACCAAATCCATTTCCTAAATCGATCTACAATAACATCACCCATGCGTTAAAGTATGCCGGGGAAAAAAGAAAATCTGTGCTTGATGATGCGGTTGAGGAAAGCTTAACAAAGGCGGCGTTATGGGATGAGGTCAAAGATCGTCTGCACCGATCTGCTTTGTCATTGTCAGGCGGTCAGCAGCAGCGACTTTGTATTGCACGTACACTTGCGATGAAACCTAGTGTCTTATTATTAGATGAACCGGCTTCTGCCCTAGACCCTATCTCAAATGCGAAAATTGAAGAGCTATTAGGCGAATTAAAAAATGATTATTCAATCGTCATTGTGACACACAACATGCAGCAAGCGCTCCGTGTATCAGACCGTACGGCCTTTTTCTTAAACGGAGATCTAGTAGAATATGATGCCACAGAACGTATCTTTACACGTCCTGCACAGCAAAAAACAGAAGACTATATCAATGGTCGATTTGGATAAGGCGGGTGGATTTGATGAATGCAGTAGCAACTAAAGCAGCAAAAAAAGAAGTGTTTCGTGTGAATGATATGAATCTTTGGTATGGACAGCATCATGCATTGAAGCATATTGACTTAGCGATCAGAGAGCATGAAGTCACAGCGATTATCGGCCCGTCCGGCTGCGGAAAGTCAACGTTTATTAAAACGTTAAATCTTATGGTCAAAACAGTGCCAGGTGTGAAAATCACCGGGGATATGATGTATAAAGATGACAACATTTTAAAAGGTCGTGTCGATTTAGTGGAGCTGCGTAAAAATGTCGGGATGGTGTTTCAAAAAGGAAATCCTTTCCCTCAGTCAATTTTTGATAATGTCGTATACGGACCAAGAATTCATGGAGTTAAGAGCAAGCAGCAATTGAAAGAAATCGCGGAAAAATCGCTTCGAGATGTTGCCCTATGGGATGAAGTGAAAGATCGATTAAGTGCTCCCGCTCTAGGCCTTTCTGGCGGTCAGCAGCAGCGTCTTTGTATCGCAAGAGCCATTGCTACAAGCCCAGACATCTTATTAATGGATGAACCAACATCAGCGCTTGATCCTGTCTCAACATTAAAGATTGAAGAATTGATTATGAAATTGAAAGAGAAATATACGATTGCCATTGTGACGCATAACATGCAGCAAGCGGCTCGGGTATCAGACCGAACGGCCTTCTTCTTAATGGGGGAGCTTGTTGAGGTCAATGATACGAATGTGATGTTTTCTGAGCCAAACGATCAAAGAACGAATGATTATATATCTGGTCGATTTGGATAACAAAACCCCCCTGGAGGTCAGTGCCGCCAGGGGGGTTTGTTGTTATTTTGTTAAGGCTTTGACAATCTGTTTGAATGTCATTCCTGTTTTTAAATTGAACTTGCCTGCACGAATTTCTTTATGGTAGCCGGCGTCAATTACGTAATCATTAAAATCTTTAGACGAGTTGATGATGCCGTCCTTTTCAAGCATGTCTGAAACATCACTTGTACTCATACCGTTTTTAATCACAAATTTGATCGATTTGCCTTTAGGCTTGTCCTCTTTTTGTTGATCACTTTTAGAATCTCCGTCTTCATTTGCCTTCAGCGCTTTTTCCTTATAGTCAAGAAGCTGCTGGTACGTTTCACGGCTGACAGTGACTTCTTTTTTGGAGTCTAAATAGTTTTTCACGTCAGTGTCTGTTACTTTCTGTGCGAGGGTTTCTTTTGTTGTTGTATCAGCTGCTGCCTCGTCTTTCCCAGTGAGGAAAAAGACAATCGCAAGAACCCCAGTTGCAAGAATCATACCTGCTGCAAACGTTTGGATGCTTTTTTTCGTCATACAAGCACCCTCTCGTTGTCTTTAATGATCATGTTGACATCTTCTACAGATACATGCTCAGCGCGCGCAATGGCCTCAGGAGACATGCCATTTTGGTGCTTTGAAATGATCTGTCTTGCGATGGATGGATCAATTTCTGAATGCTTGCGGACGACGATGTTTGTTTCAAGTAATTCTTCTTCAAGCACTTTCATTTTCTTTTTCAGTTTATAGATTTCTTGCATTGCAGATAGTTGAAGTGTTTCAAGTTCCTGCTCGACTTCTTTAATCGGTTCTCTTTGAAAATATGAGAATGCGATCAGTACAATACTGACAACAAGCAATCCGATAATTGCAATTTCCATGTTTCATCACCTTTTATTCATATTTTAATGCTGAAAGCCATAAAAGGCTTCCAAGATTGTTTCAGACAGTTTTCGACCCTTCTTTTTTATACCATAAAAAAGCTAGTTTCAAAAGGAATTGCTGAAGAAAATCACCTTTTTTTCATCTTTTTTCTTTTTATATGTAAAACGGGTATGAAAACCTTGCCTCGCTGTCAAAATAAATGAAAGCGGCGGGGAGAAGAGGGTCTCTCATGTATACAGTACGACAAAGGATCAGGTTTTATAGGGGAGCAGACGATTTTTCATGACATAAGCATGCGATATGTAAGTGGATGCACTCAAATTGAAATTGGTGAAAAAACATTCTAGCATTCCTAAGCTAGAAGTGGTATTATAGTTAGGTCTGAATGTGAATTGATTTTAGTTTGGAGGGAAAAATATGCGCGTAAATATTACTCTAGCTTGCACTGAATGCGGTGAGCGTAACTATATTACTAAAAAGAATAAGCGAAACAATCCAGATCGCGTTGAATTCAAAAAGTATTGCTCACGTGATAAAAAACAAACTGTACATCGTGAAACAAAGTAAGCAGCAGGGAATTTTCCTGCTGTTTTTTTATGATGGGAGATGATCTGTATGAAAAAGGAGCTTCGCCTTCAAACATTAGCCAAGCTTGATCAGATAAGCCCTGAAGAATTTGAGCGCAGCACGGCTTTACTTCATGAGCACTTATTGCAGCTGCCAGCATGGAAACAGGCGAAAAAGATCGCTTTGACGATGTCTAGAGGAAAAGAGATACCGACAATGCCTCTAATTGAAAAAGCGTGGGAAGAAGGAAAAACAGTATGTATCCCTACCTGTTTTCCGAAAACAAAAGAGATGATGTTTTATGAATATACACCCGAAACAAAGATGACATCCAGCTACTTTGGGCTATTGGAACCAGACCCTCAAGTATCAACAGCTGTACATAAAGAAACCATTGATTTAATCATTGTGCCTGGGGTATGCTTCGATCAAAAAGGCTACCGGATTGGATTTGGGGGCGGCTATTATGACCGCTACTTAGCTGACTATCACGGGGGAACCATTGCACTTTGTCTGTCTTTACAGCAAATCAGGCATGTGCCGACTGAAGCGCACGACATACCGGTGTCTATGATTGTCAGTGAAAAAGGCACGTCATATCAAAAGTAAAAGTCCGCTGATTGTCCAAAGAACGGGCTTTTTGTTGTTTCATAAGGTCATGGCATTTTAGCTGATAGGAGGTCCGTTTTGAAAAAATTTCGTGGAAAGAAAAGATACTTCCGCAATATGTGGGAGGAAGTGAATACTTGTGACCTCAAACTTGATCAGGATTCATGGTTTTATTTTTGGCATACGCACCTTGATTTTTTTGGGGTCGGGGAAAATAGCTTAAAAATAAGAAGAGAGCATATCAAAGCCCATATCGCTTTATATCATAGGCTGTTAAAACAGCTTGAAGGCTTTGAAAAGCCATACCAAACATGGATTTGTATTCACGAACATGACCCTGGTTTAGACGCTGTATATGTTCATACACCAAATCCATACGACAGTTACTTCCCTCACAAGATGGAAGAGGTAGAGCCGAATTGTAAGCTGCCTCATACGTTCAAGGATTTAATCGATCTTCATCAATTTGACGTTTCTTATGATCAATCCGAGTGTGAAGAGGTCTATTATATTCAATCAAAAGAACAAGGGATTAGAGTGTGAAAGCATATCGCATGGTAAGCGATAAAAATGATGGTTCATGCATAAACACATCCTATTTAAGCCACGATACGAACATAGGAGGGAATATGATGAATAAAATGATTTGGAGCATTGTGTTCACATTGTTTGCATTCGTTCTCGTGCAAAATCGTTACCGGCTGATGAATTTGATCTTAGGTCAAAATCAAGTGCGTCACTTTTTTATTAAGTGGCTGATGAAAATCCCATATTTTCGGACGAAATTTATTCGCCAAGCATTCTAATCCCGCAGACGCCGGGATTTTTTTGTTCAGAAATGCGGATCAGAACGATTCTTGTTATAATAATGTAAAAAATGGAGCGCGAATGAATGAATGTCATAGATAGTTTATTTTGGCGAGTTGTTGATGAATTAAGACAAAAAGGGTACGAGATGATTCAAAGTCCGTTTCCAGAAGATGAAATATTTTTTGAAGCACCACGAAACTCAGGGTATGATCTCATCCGTCTATATAGAAAAGATGTGAATTTTAAACAGGAGATCGTTCGAGATATCGAAGAACAGACGTATCGGATGGATCAGCTGAGAGAGGCCATGCGTAAACGTTCTCTGCATCTCTTACAGCTCCAATTTACAGCTGACGACCCTGTAGATGATTGGGAGGACCTAAACGGTCAACCGCAAAAAAAGCAAAAGGTGACGGTTACACCTGTATTACTCAATGCAGACACTCTTCAACACGACGTAAATGAGCTGCAAAAATGGCTCAATACATCGCTGACAGTGGATGTAGAAGAGGCAAAAAGAGACACAGCTGAAGATGTCATCCAGCTTAAAGTGAGCGTACTTCAAGCATTTGATGATCAGGAAAAGCAGCGTGAACGAGAACGGGCCGTTTTTCAAAATGGCAGACCGATTTTCACCTACCTGTTCATCGCTGTTCAAGTGGTGATGTTTCTTTTACTTGAACTATTTGGCGGAAGTACCAATACGGCAACTTTGACAGCGTTTGGTGCTAAAAATAATGGGCTGATCTTAGATGGAGAATGGTGGCGTCTGATTACACCAATGTTTTTGCATATTGGCTTGACACACTTACTCTTTAATACATTTGCTCTTTGGTCTGTCGGAGCGGCTGTTGAGAAAATTTATGGCTCATGGAGATTTTTGCTCATCTATTTCATTTCCGGCATTTTTGGTTCCATAGCGAGCTTTGTCTTTAATACGGCCATCGCAGCCGGTGCATCAGGCGCGATCTTTGGATGCTTAGGTGCACTATTATATTTGGCAATTTCTAACCGCAAGCTCTTCTTCCGGACGATGGGGACAAATATTATTGTGATCATCCTCATCAATTTAGGGATCGGCTTTACCGTATCAGGTATTGATAACGCAGGGCACCTTGGCGGTCTGGTTGGCGGTTTTTTAGCGGCTTTAGCTGTCCGGCTTCCTAAACAGGTGAAGCCTGTCAAAATGTTTCTTGCTAGTATTGTTCTACTGTTGATTGGTGGTTTTGGATTGTATACAGGGTTTCATTCAGACGATCAAAAGGAAGCGGCAGCAGTAAGTGAGGCAGCAAGTTTATTTGATGACAAGAACTATAACGAAGCAAGTAAACGTCTAGAGGAATATGTACATCAAAAGGATGCATCAGCTGAGGCTCTACATATATATGCACTATCGGAAGCCCAGCTCGGACACCTTGACAAAGCGATTGGATTTTTACAAAAGTCGCTTAAAAAAAATCCAGATGATCCAAATAAACTGTATCATTTATCGTTGTTGTACGTAGAAAAAGGAGAGACAGCGAAAGCAGAGGCTCTAATAGAAAAAGGGTTAGACCAAGATCCAAAAAATGATCAATTTTTAAAGCTGAAACAATATATTAAAAACTCGCAAACACATTGAATGACTTGACTGAAAGCGCATTTATGAATACGCTTATCCTATCTGTTGATGAGAAGAAATGGTGAAAACAATGAAAACGTTATATGATGTACAGCAGCTGCTCATGAGATTTGGAAATTATGTGTATTTCGGAGATCGTGAAGTGGAATTAGATTTTATGGCAGATGAACTGAAGGAAATGTATACATCGGGCATTATTGACCGGACAGAATGGTCAAACGCAATGACGATTCTTCAAATGGAACTAGCCAAATTAAATCGAAAAACAATGTGAAGGTGGAGGGCATATGATCGGGGATTGGTTTGTAGGAGTAGATCTTGGCGGTACGACAATTAAGCTTGCGTTCATTAATCTATATGGTGAAATTCAGCATAAGTGGGAGATTCCTACGGATAAATCAGGGCAGACGATCACAGTCGATATTGCCAAATCAATTGACCACAAACTAGTCGAAATCAATATGCCCAAATCAGCGCTGATTGGGATTGGAATGGGTGCACCTGGGCCTGTAGATAAAGTATCTGGGATTGTCTATAAAACAACGAATCTCGGCTGGACAAACTATCCACTCAAAGATCACCTAGAGGCAGAGACCGGACTTCCATCTGTCATCGAAAATGATGCGAATATTGCTGCACTCGGTGAAATGTGGAAGGGTGCAGGCGATGGTGCAAAAAACATCCTGATGGTCACACTTGGCACAGGTGTTGGCGGCGGCATTATTGTAAATGGTGAAGTTGTTCAAGGTGAGACAGGGGCTGGCGGAGAAATTGGCCATATTTGTGCCGTTCCATTCCAAGGAGCACCGTGTAACTGCGGAAGAGCGGGCTGTATTGAAACCATTGCATCTGCGACTGGCATCGTCCGGCTTGCAAAGGATAAATTAGTAACAGAGCAGCATACATCTTCACTTGGCACGCTCACTTCGCTGACTGCAAAGGATGTGTTTAAGGCCGCTGAAAGTGGAGATGATCTTGCCATGCGTGTCGTAGAAGAAGTGACGACTCATCTTGGGATTGTGTTAGCGAATCTTGCCAGTGCGTTAAACCCAACAAAAATTGTGATTGGCGGCGGTGTTTCAAAAGCAGGTGAGCTCCTTCGCAGTAAAGTAGAGCGCGTTGTTAAGCATCACGCATTTCCGCCTTGCGCTGATGATGTCGAAGTCGTGATTGCCTCTCTCGGAAACGATGCAGGAGTCATCGGCGGTGCATGGATGGCAAAAAACAAATGGTTGTCTTAAACAAAAAAGTCATCATGATGTCATTTTTATTAAAAAAAGCGATAGATGGGCATGAAATGAAATGTTTAGCATATTCATAAGTTTGTCATGAGGAAAAAGACATTGATTTTCCAGCACATACAGGATAAGATATAGTTTAGTTATTTTTGAAGAAGCACCAATAATTAGGGTGTATCCCTAGCTTGAGTGCTCGCTTAGCATAAGGAGGTTACAATGCGAAAGAAAAGATTAAAGGCGATTTCATTTTTACTGATTGCGACATTGCTCATGTGGGTCAAAACCTATGTTATCTATAAATCTAGCTTCAATATTAAAATAGAAAATTTCATGCAGGAGTTCATCCTGTTTATTAATCCGCTTAGCTTTATCTTGTTTATCTTCGGAATCGGTTTATTTATGAAAGAAAAAAATCGCAATCGATATATCATCGTGACGAGCTTTATTCTGACATTTATTTTGTTAGCTAACATTGTGTTTTACCGATTCTATAGTGACTTTTTAACCATCCCCGTCCTATTTCAAACAAACAATATGGGTGACCTCGGGTCAAGTATTACCTCTTTAATTGAACCAGTCGATTTTCTAATGTTCGTTGATATTATCATTTTAATGTGGCTCTATAAAAAGCAGCCTTCCTTTAGAACGGATGTCACCATTTCACGAAAAGAACGAGCAGCCTATTATTTATTTGTGGCAGCGACTTTCTTCTTTAACCTTGGTTTGGCTGAAACAGAGAGACCAGAACTGCTCACTCGCTCATTTGACCGTGAGATGCTGGTAAAAAATATCAGCTTATATAATTTCCATATTTATGATGGAGTGCTGCAATCGAAGCAGTCTGCTCAACGAGCCCTTGCTGACAGCAATAGCTTAACAGAAATTGAAAACTATATAAGTGCAAATCAAACCGACCGTAATGAAAAGACGTTTGGTCAAGCAAAAGGACGAAATGTCATTCTTGTCTCACTTGAATCTACACAAAGTTTCGTGATCAATGAAAAACTAAACGGGAAAGAAATCACCCCGTTTTTAAACAAATTAATCAAGAAAAGCTACAACTTTACTAATTTCTATCATCAAACAGGTCAAGGGAAAACATCTGACTCAGAGTTTATTGTTGATAACTCTCTCTATCCACTTGGAAGAGGGGCTGTGTTCTTCACAAATCCAAGCAATGAGTTTACAGCCACACCTGAGCTGTTAAAGGATGAGGGGTACCATTCTTCTGTCATTCATGCGAATAACAAAAGTTTCTGGAACCGTGACCTGATCTACGATAGCTTTGGCTACGATAAGTTTTTTGATATTAAATCATTTGATGTAAATGAAGAAAATTCAGTTGGCTGGGGGCTGAAAGATGGTCCATTCTTCGAACAGTCAGCGGAATTGATGAAATCGATCCCGCAGCCTTTCTATACGAGATTGATTACATTAACGAATCACTTTCCGTTTGATCTAGATGAAGAAGATAAGCTCATTGATGAATATGATTCTAAGAGCAAAACGCTAAACAAATATTTCCCTACAGTGCGTTATCAAGATGAAGCACTTAAGCTTTTCTTTAAGAAGATGAAGGAAGCTGGGTTATACGATAACTCCATCTTTGTTTTGTATGGGGATCATTACGGAATTTCGGAAAACCATAACGAAGCCATGGGGCAATTTTTAAATAAAGAAATTACGCCATTTGAAGAAGTACAGCTTCAAAAAGTCCCGTTTGTTGTACACATTCCAGGGATCACAGACCAACATCCAAAAGAAATTGATACGGTAGGTGGTCAGGTCGATCTCCGCCCAACTGTACTCAATCTATTAGGAATTGATACAAGTAAACAAATTCAATTTGGCCATGATCTTTTATCGAAAGATACGAATAATTTTACCGTGCTTCGTGATGGCAGTTTTATTACGAAGGACAGTGTTTTCACAGATGGTGTTTGCTACAATAAAAAAACGGGTGAGCCAAGAGATGATGAGACTGTGTGTCAGTCTTATGAAGAGAAAGCAAAGCAAGAGCTCCAATTCTCTGATCAAATCATCTATGGGGATCTCCTTAGATTTTATGACCGGAATAGCCCGGACCATTCTCCATCCAAAAAAGAAGATGAAACTCAGCTAAAAAAGGCGTCCTAACATACGAGAAAACCTCTGTTATTTTTACATGCAGAGGTTTTCTTTTTTGGTCTGCCGGCTCATATAGTATGAGAGGAGGGATGTAAATGAAGACAACGTCGTTTGGGAAAATTGAATGGCACCTAGATGGAGAGGAAAAGGATCATGTAGCAAAGCAGTTAGAGATAGGGAATGCAGCTTTCCATTTATCCAATCAAATCAGCAATGAGTACCTCCTTTTACCGGGATACCGACTTCCGGAAGGCATCCATTCATTTTCTTCCATAGGTGAGCTGCAGAAATTTATTGCGCCTTACAGGCTGCAGCAATCCGATGATTGGATCAATGGAACCTTTGAATATGATAGTGCTCAATTAGAAGAAGAGCTGAGCTACTTGAAAGCCGCATTTCCTTTTCTTCAAATGAGCATCATAGGTCATTCAGTGCTTGATACACCTATTTATGAAATCCGAACAGAGCCTGTTCAGCATTTACATTCTATTCATTTGAATGCCTCTTTTCATGCAAATGAATGGATCACGACGTCTGTTTTAATAAAATGGCTGAAATCGCTGTGTTTGGCTGCATCTGACCCGGTGCAAGCAAGGCATCATGAAGCCGTTCATATTCTGCGAACCACAGCTCTCTCTATCGTACCATTGGTGAATCCAGATGGTGTGGACCTCGTACGAAATGGACCAGAGTCACTTGGTCTGAGCAGTGAAGAATTCACACCGCTACATGATGGATATGCTGACTATCAGGAGTGGAAAGCAAATATACGAGGGGTGGATTTGAACAATCAATTTCCTGCTTATTGGGAGATCGAATACTACCGTCATGAGACTAAGGCTCCGTCCAATCGAGGTTTTCCTGGGTATCAGCCGCTAACAGAACCAGAAGCGAAAGCGATGGCAAATCTAGCGTTACGAAAACGCTTTGACAGGCTTGTTGCTCTCCATACACAAGGAGAAGAGATATACTGGGGGTTTCTTGGTCATGAACCAGCCATCTCAAAAGAAACGGTCAAACGATTCGAACAAGTAAGCGGCTATAAACCGATTCAATATCTTGACAGCTATGCAGGCTATCGTGATTGGTTTATTTATCAATGTCACAATGAGGGCTATACAGTCGAGCTTGGCCTAGGAAAAAATCCTCTTTCCATGAATCAATTTGACACGATCTATGAGAAAACAAAGCGGTTGTTATGGGAAGCATGTAAGTGTTAAAAAGCACCTGTCAGGTGCTTTTTACATTTGAACATGAAGCAATTTCTTATTGTCAATAAAAATAATGTTAGGGCAATTGACGAAGGCTGAATTGTGAGCTATTGTGAAAGGTATGGATGTAAAAAAAAGGATATGTTTTAGGGAGATGTCGATCATTGAGTGCTCAAAGCCTGTGGAAAAGGAATTTCACTTACTTATTTATGTCTAAAATGTGCAAAATAACAGCTGATAGTTTATCTTTCAACACCATCTTGTGGCTTTTAGTACTAGGCGGAAAAGGGGCAGTTGGAACAGCCTTTTTTATTGCGGTCAGCTTTGTTCCGCAAGCCATTGTTGGGCCACTAATTACCCCAATGATGAAGCCGCATCAATTGAAATTTTGGATGTGTTTTGCTGATTTAACAAGAGGAGCGATAATTCTTGTGATTGTGGTCAGTTACTTTTATGGTTTCACGCCATTAGCACTTGTTATTGGGTGTATGCTGCTTCATTCGGCAACTGGTGGCTCCTACGAACCGGCGTCTGTATCAATTATTCCAAAGCTTGTCCATGAGGACCTCATACAAAAAGCGAATGCAACTATTCAATCAGCAAGTCATGTAGTCAGGCTTGTGACGGTCACGGTTTGTGGTGTCATGATTGCGTTTGTAGGGGTAGGATATACAATGCTTGTGATTATTCCTCTTTATCTCTTGTCCGCTTTACTTGTATTAATCATTACATATGAAACAGAAATCATCATTGATAAAGCCAAAAAAGGGGTATCATACGGCAAAAGATTGATTCGGGGATTTTCACTTGTGAGAAGGCATCATATTTTGTTCCCATTGGCGATTTTTTGTGTCTGCTCAAATTTTGCTGCCGCACCATGGGAAGCATTGTCTGTTATTTATTTAACAGAGGATTTACATAGTGGACCCGTGATCTATTCATTTATTAAAGTCACAACGGCACTAGGTGCATTCTTGATGGGGTTTGTTTTGACAAAGGTAAAAGTGAACCGGTATGGGCTGCTGTTTATAGGTGCCGGGATTGTTGATGGAATCTCGTTTTTCATCACAGGTATGAACGCATTTTTACCACTTGTGTTTATATCAGCTTTTGCATTAGGTGCCGCCATCAGTGCAGTCAACGTGCCTGAACATACAATGATTCAATTGTCAGTAAAAGCAGAGGATCAGCCGCAAGTGTATGCAATTATCAATATGATTTCCTTCTTCATGATCCCGTTAGGCGCTCTCATTGGCGGCTATATGGCGACATTATTTGGTTCCGGATATGTCATTGCGGCTGGAGGCATCATTGAAGCTGTATCAGGGATATGCCTGCTGCTATTCACAAAAATTGGGAAGGTAGAGAGGGCGGATTTGACGATAGAACGGGACAAACCTTCTTTAAATGCAACGTGAGCATGGCATGATGGATTGCGAATAGGTTACAATGAGGACGAGAAAACATGAGGATTTGAGTGGAAAGGGGCAATAAACATGGCCATAGCAGATGTCACTATCATTCCAATAGGTACGGAAACACCAAGTGTCAGTGCTTATGTAGCAGATGTACAAAGAATTTTAGAAGGCTTTCAAAAAGAAGGGAAAATTAATTATCAACTAACACCAATGAATACATTAATTGAAGGTGAATTATCCGTTTTATTTGAAGTCATTCAGCACATTCATGAAGCACCTTTTGAAAAGGGACTGCACCGCGTAGCGACCAATATCCGCATTGATGACAGGCGGGATCAAACCACAACGCTTACAAGTAAAATAGAAAGCGTGAATAAGCACTTGAATCAATAAAAAAAGCCTGCTAAATGCAGGCTTTCAGCGTGTAGACAAACCCTCGCATTCGGTGTCAGTCCTGCGTGCCGGTGCTCACGAATATCAAATTCGCTCCGCTCCGGTACTCGTCCTTCCTAGGGCTGCAAAGGTTTTCTATCACGCTGAAAAAAAGACAAAGGGCTAAAATAAAGATCATTTTAGCCCTTTGTCAACAATCCGAAAGCCTGCTAAATGCAGGCTTTTTAATGTGCAGTTGGATAACCGCTATAGATGATGGTCATGACAGTAAACCAGCCAAAAACCAAAAATGTCGCGCCAGCAAAAGCGATGGCAAGTACGTTCACTTTTTTAAGTGAGCGATAGATCCCGAGTGCAGCTAAAATCGTGACTAGACCAAAAATAATGACGAGCATCATGTGAAAGTCCCCCTTTGTCATCAATCCCCTTGATTTCCTTTCTTTTCATTTTAACCGTTTTCATAAAGCTTGTCGAGTAGATTCCAGTTGACGATTGTTTGAATTTTTATTGTGTAGCCTTCATAATAAAAAAGAATGAATAAAGTAGGTGATGAAAATGAATTGGAGAAGAATGCCACTAGGCTATGTACAAGCGAATGCGTATATTTGGAAAAATGAGCACGGAGAATGTTTAATCTTTGATCCAGGCGGTGAAGCACAAAAGCTAATTTCCTATGTAAAAGAAAAACAGCTCACACCGCTTGCGGTCTTACTGACACATGCTCATTTTGATCATATCGGTGCCGCAGATGAAGTGCGCGCAGAGTGGGGAGTGCCACTCTATGTACACGAGAATGAAAAAGAATGGCTCACGAACGCTGAATTAAACGGTTCAGCTCGATTGATTGGAAATGGAATTACGGTCAAAGAAGCTGAAAAATTAATTACGTCAGAAGGAACTCTTCAAATTGGATCGTTTACATTAGAGATGTTCCACACTCCTGGGCATTCACCAGGCAGTGTGTCTTACTATTCGGCGGAAGAAGGATTTGTGATTTCTGGTGACACGCTATTTGAAGGCGGCATCGGGAGAACAGATTTAGTAGGGGGCAGTCAAGAAGTGCTGCTTCAATCAATTCATAACAAATTATTGTCTTTACCAGAATCAACTCTTGTTTTAAGTGGACATGGCGGAGAAACCACTGTACTTACGGAGCAGGAACAAAATCCATTTATCAATGGCTTTTCTCTTTAAACGTATGAAAAAAAGCATCTCTTTTTATAGAGATGCTCAGCGTGTAGACAAACCCTCGCATTCT